>NZ_CP090431.1:0-3752500 GCF_021441905.1 Priestia flexa
AGCGAAATGTTATCTAGTTTTGAGAGAATAATCTCAAAACATGTCTGGTGGCGATAGCAGAGAGGTCACACCCGTTCCCATGCCGAACACGGAAGTTAAGTTCTCTAGCGCCGATGGTAGTTGGGACTTTGTCCCTGTGAGAGTAGGACGTTGCCAGGCAACAGCGAAAAAAGGCTAGTCATTTGACTAGCCTTTTTTCTATATTCTCGAATAAAAAGGAGATTTTACTATGAGTGAGAAGAAAAAGAAAAAAGCTATGTATGAAGTAGGTGAAAATGAAACGATTGCTGATTGTTTAGATCGTATGAAAAAAGATGGCTATATGCCTGTGAGAAGAATAGAAAAGCCTATCTTTGAAGAAACGGTCAAGAATGGGGTTAAAGAGCATGTTCCTGTAAAGCAACAAATCATATTTGAAGGAAAATCACTTTAAACACGAACATTATTAAAAATTAAAAGTTAAATATTCGATTTTTGAGTTGACTTTTTTCATGGTTGGCTGTTATCATTAAGTTGCAAATAAGAGAAACGAAACCTCATATAATATTCAGGAATATGGCCTGAGAGTTTCTACCCAATAACCGTAAATTATTGGACTATGAGGAAAGAACAATCAATTAGGATTAACTATTCGTATCCTGCAACTTATAGTAAAGGTACGAATTAATAAAGCCTAGAGTGATTGTGACTTTCCTTTTGGAAATCACATCATTCTAGGCTTTTTTATAAATTAAAAAAGGAGCTTTTATCTATGAATGTAAAAGTTGCTGTTGTCATGGGAAGTCAGTCAGATTGGTCTACAATGCAACATGCTTGTGACATCTTAGAAGAATTAGATATTGCTTACGAAAAGAAAGTTGTATCGGCACATAGAACTCCAGATTATATGTTTGAATACGCCGAAACAGCAAAGGAAAGAGGAATTCAAGTTATTATCGCAGGAGCAGGGGGAGCAGCACATTTACCAGGTATGATTGCTGCAAAAACAGTATTGCCTGTGATTGGTGTACCGGTTAAATCAAGTAACTTGAATGGCTTAGATTCATTGCTGTCCATCGTTCAAATGCCCGGAGGTGTTCCGGTCGCAACAGTAGCAATCGGCAAAGCAGGAGCAACAAATGCAGGCTTGCTTGCAGCTCAAATTTTAGGTACATCAGATTCGGGCATTAGTAAACAGCTAGATGAGAGAAGAGAATCAATTCGATTATCCGTATTAGAAAGTAGTGATCAACTTGTCTAATGTTCTTATACGTCCAGGAAAAACAATAGGGATTGTTGGCGGAGGCCAGCTAGGGAGAATGATTGCCCTAGCTGCTAAGGAAATGGGTTACTATATAGCTGTTTTAGAACCTACAGAAGACTCTCCATGTGGTCAAGTAGCTGATATTAAAGTGATTGGTGCCTATGACGATCGAAAGGCAATTGAACGACTTGCAGAAGTTTCAGATGTAATCACATATGAATTTGAGAACGTTGATGTTGAGATGATGAAGTGGTTAGAAACGAAATGTTATGTGCCACAAGGAAGTCATTTATTAGCAGTTACTCAAAATCGTCGTTTAGAAAAAGAAATGATTACTAATCTAAATCTAAACGTACCTCAGTATGCCATTGTGAAGAATAAAGAAGAGCTGTTAAAGGCTGTGGAGACGATTAGCTATCCTTGCGTAGTAAAAACGTGTAGAGGAGGCTATGACGGCAAAGGGCAAGTTCTTTTAAAAAGCAGCCATGACGTAGTTGAAGCAGAAGGATTATTATCACAGTCTGAATGTATCGTAGAACAATGGATGAACTTAGATAAAGAAGTTTCTGTAATCGTTCACCGAAATATGAGAGGCGACATTGTATGCTTACCAGTTGCTGAGAACATTCATAAAGATCATATTTTACACCAAACCATTGTGCCAGCACGTATTACAGCTAGCCAAGAGCAAACGGCAATTGAATATGCAAAAGAAATTGCAAAAGGCCTAAACTTAGTTGGGACTCTTGCTGTTGAGATGTTCTTAACAAAAGAAGGCAATCTCTATATTAATGAATTAGCACCAAGACCACATAATTCAGGACATTATTCAATCAATGCTTGCAGCTTATCGCAATTTCAGCAGCACGTTCGAGCGATTTGTAACTGGCCGCTAGTTCAATCAACATTGTTAAAACCTGCTGTTATGGTTAACCTATTAGGAGAGCATATTGAAGAAACGATGGCAAAAATCGAATATTTAGACGATATGCACCTTCATTTGTACGGAAAAAAAGTTCCGAAACATAAACGAAAAATGGGACATATTACTGTATTAGCTGATAAGATAGATGAGGCGGTAGAAAAAGCCGAATCATTGGGAATATGGGAAAGAACGGAGGAATTAACAACATGATTGAACGTTATACAAGACCAGAGATGGCAGCAATTTGGACTGAAGAGAATAAATTTAAAGCTTGGCTAGAAGTTGAAATTTTAGCTTGTGAAGCATGGTCTGAATTAGGACACATTCCAAAAGAAGATGTAAAGCTAATTCGTGAAAATGCATCTTTTGATATTAATCGAATCAATGAAATTGAACTTGAAACACGACATGACGTTGTTGCGTTTACTCGTGCGGTATCAGAAACACTTGGCGAAGAGCGTAAGTGGGTACACTATGGTTTAACTTCTACAGATGTTGTGGACACAGCTTTATCTTACCTACTTAAACAAGCAAACGATATTTTAGTAAACGACGTTGAGCGCTTTATTGAGGTATTAAAAGAAAAAGCACAAGAACATAAATATACGGTTATGATGGGTCGTACGCACGGTGTCCACGCAGAGCCAACAACATTTGGCTTAAAGATGGGGTTATGGTACGAAGAAATGAAGCGTAACTTAGAGCGTTTGAAGCGAGCAGCTGCTGAAGTAGAGTTTGGGAAAATGTCTGGAGCAGTTGGAACGTTTGCTAACATCGACCCGTTTGTTGAAAAGTATGTATGTGAAAAACTTGGTATTTCGCCAGCTCCTATCTCTACACAAACTCTACAACGTGATCGTCACGCACACTATATGTCCGTACTAGCGTTAATTGCAACTTCAATTGAGAAGTTTGCAGTAGAAGTTCGTGGCCTTCAGAAGAGTGAAACACGTGAAGTAGAAGAATACTTCGCAAAAGGTCAAAAGGGATCATCAGCTATGCCGCATAAGCGTAACCCAATTGGTTCAGAAAACGTGACGGGGTTAGCACGACTAATTCGAGGATACATGGTAACAGCTTATGATAACGTACCACTTTGGCACGAACGTGATATCTCACATTCTTCTGCAGAGCGCGTTATCTTACCAGATGCAACAATTGCACTGAACTACATGTTAAATCGTTTTGCAAACATCGTGAAAAACTTAACGGTATTCCCAGACAACATGAAGCGCAATATGGATCGTACGCTCGGCTTAATTTATTCACAGCGCGTGTTACTAACGTTAATTAACAAAGGTATGGTTCGTGAAGAAGCATATGATCTAGTTCAGCCTAAAGCGATGGAAGCTTGGGAAACACAAGTCCCGTTCCGCTCTCTAATCGAAGGAGAAGAGCGCATTACAAAACATTTAACAGCAGAAGAAATTGATGACTGCTTCGATCATACGCATCATCTGAAAAGTGTAGATATGATTTTTGAACGTTTAGGTCTTTAATAAAAAAGGCAAGGTAAGTCCTTGCCTTTCTGCAAAAATGGGTATCAGAATATTCTGGATATAGAGGTGTCAGCATGGAAAAGCAAGGGCTACTTTACGAAGGAAAAGCAAAGAAGATTTATGCAACAAATGAACAAGATGTACTGTGGGTTGCTTACAAAAATGAAGCAACAGCATTTAATGGTGAAAAGAAAGCTGAGATTGAAGGAAAAGCAAAGTTAAATAACCAAATTAGTAGTTTGCTATTTTCAATGCTTCATGAAAAAGGAATTCAGACACATTTTGTAAAACAACTATCTGACTATGAGCAAGCAGTGAAGCAGGTTGAAATCGTTCCGCTTGAAGTAGTGGTTCGAAACGCAACAGCCGGTAGTTTAGCTAAGCGCATTGGGGTTGAAGAAGGTATTCGATTTGAAAATCCAATTGTAGAGCTTTATTACAAAGATGATGCGTTAGGAGACCCGTTAATCCTTGACGAACATGCCATTTTCCTACAAGCTGCAACTCAAGAAGAGATTGATAGCTTAAAAGCACAAGCACTTCAAATTAATAAAGTATTATCTTCTTTCTTTAAAGAGAGAGACATTTTCTTAGTTGATTTTAAATTAGAGTTTGGTCGTACGTCTCAAGGAGATATCATCTTGGCTGATGAAATTTCACCTGACACTTGCCGTTTCTGGGATGTTCATACAAACGAAAAATTAGATAAAGATGTTTTCCGCAGAGATTTAGGCGGTTTAACAGAAGCATACGAAAAAATCTTACAGCGAATCGGAGGATAACCCAACCATGTATAAAGTAAAAGTATTTGTCACATTAAGAGAAAGCGTACTAGATCCACAAGGCGTAGCCGTTAAAAATTCATTACACCGTATGTCTTATGAAGAAGTACAAGAAGTTCGTATCGGTAAGTTCTTAGAGCTAACAATTGATAGCACAGATGCATTGGATGAGCGAGTGAAAGAAATGTGTGAAAAGCTTTTAGTGAATACAGTAATTGAAGACTATCGTTACGAGGTTGAGGAGGTTGTCGTACAGTGAAATTTGCTGTAATTGTGTTCCCAGGATCAAACTGTGACGTAGATATGTATCATGCAATTAAAGATGAACTTGGTGAGGAAGTAGAATATGTTTGGCACGATGCTAAGTCTTTAGACGAATATGACGGTATCCTGTTACCAGGTGGCTTCTCATACGGAGATTACTTACGTTCAGGTGCAATTGCACGCTTTTCGAACGTAATGGATGAAGTGAAAAAGGCAGCAGCGGCTGGAAAACCTGTATTAGGCGTTTGCAACGGGTTCCAAATTCTTTTAGAAGCAGGTCTTTTACCAGGAGCTATGCGTCGCAATGAAAATTTAAAATTTATCTGTAAAACAGTTAACTTAAAAGTAGCTAACAATGAAACTATGTTTACAAATGCTTATGGCAAAGACGAAATCATTGCAATTCCAGTAGCACATGGTGAAGGTAATTACTATTGCGATGAACAAACGTTACAACAATTGGTTGAAAACAATCAAATCCTTTTCCAATACGAAGATAACCCAAATGGAAGTCTTCAAAACATCGCAGGAATTTCAAATGAAGCAGGAAATGTATTAGGAATGATGCCCCACCCAGAAAGAGCAGTTAGTGATATTCTAGGTAGCGCAGATGGACTAAAATTATTTCAATCAATCGTAAAGCAGTGGAGGGAACAAAATGTCGTTACTTCTTGAACCAAATGTAGAGCAAATTAAAGAGCAAAAGCTATATCGAGATATGGGATTAACAGATGAAGAGTTTGCAAATGTAGAGCAATTATTAGGTCGTACGCCTAACTACACAGAAACAGGGTTATTCTCTGTTATGTGGTCAGAGCACTGCAGCTACAAAAACTCTAAGCCTGTTTTGAAGAAATTCCCTGTTACTGGTGAAAAGGTACTTCAAGGACCAGGTGAAGGCGCAGGGATTGTTGATATCGGCGATAATCAAGCAGTTGTATTTAAAATTGAAAGTCACAATCATCCATCAGCCATTGAACCTTACCAAGGAGCAGCAACTGGTGTAGGTGGAATTATCCGTGACGTCTTTTCAATGGGAGCAAGACCAATTGCGCTGTTAAACTCTTTACGATTCGGAGAGCTGACGTCTCCAAAAGTTCGTCATTTGTTTGAGGAAGTAGTAGCAGGGATTGCAGGTTACGGTAACTGCGTTGGGATCCCAACAGTGGGTGGAGAGATTCAGTTTGAAGACTCTTATGAAGGAAACCCATTAGTTAATGCAATGTGTGTAGGTTTAATTAACCACGAAGACATCCAAAAAGGCCAAGCAAAAGGTGTTGGCAATACGGTGATGTATGTCGGTGCTAAAACGGGCCGCGATGGTATCCATGGAGCAACATTTGCATCAGAGGAACTTTCAGATCAATCAGATGAAAAACGTCCAGCAGTTCAAGTGGGAGATCCATTTATGGAAAAGCTTCTTCTTGAAGCATGCTTAGAGTTAATTAAATGTGATGCATTAGTTGGTATTCAAGATATGGGAGCGGCTGGTTTAACGAGTTCATCAGCAGAGATGGCGAGTAAAGCAGGTTCTGGTATCGAAATGAATCTTGATCTTGTACCTCAGCGTGAAACAGGTATGACTCCTTACGAGATGATGCTTTCTGAATCACAAGAACGTATGCTAATCGTTGTTGAAAAAGGCCGTGAGCAAGAGATTGTAGATATCGTAGAGCGCTACGGTTTAGAAGCAGTATCAGTTGGTCACGTAACAGATGACAAACGCCTTCGTTTAACTCATAAAGGTGAAGTGGTAGCGGATGTGCCAGTTGATGCGTTAGCAGAAGATGCACCTGTGTATCACAAACCATCAGCAGAGCCAGCTTATTACCGTGAGTTTCAGGCTCAACCTGCTTACGCACCAACAGTAGACAATCATAGTGATATGCTAGTGAAGCTTTTACAACAACCAACGATTGCAAACAAAGAGTGGGTTTATAATCAATATGACTATCAAGTGCGTACAAATACAGTTGTATCACCTGGTTCTGATGCAGCCGTTGTACGCGTGCGAGATACAAATAAAGCATTAGCAATGACAACCGACTGTAACTCTCGCTATCTTTATCTAGATCCTGAAGTAGGTGGACGCATTGCCGTAGCCGAAGCAGCTCGTAATCTTGTATGTTCAGGTGCACAGCCTTTAGCAATTACCGACTGCTTAAACTTTGGAAATCCAGAAAAGCCGGAAATTTTCTGGCAAATTGAAAAAGCAACGGACGGAATGAGCGACGCTTGCCGTCAGCTTTCAACACCAGTAATCGGTGGTAACGTGTCTCTTTATAACGAAACAAAAGGTGAAGCAATTTATCCAACACCTGTTATTGGAATGGTTGGACTAATTGACGATGTGAAGCATATTACAACTCAGTATGCCAAACAAGCAGAAGACTTAATTTATGTAATTGGCGAAGCGAAAGCAGAATTTGCTGGGACTGAGCTTCAAAAAGTAATTGAAAGCGGTAAGGTATTTGGCCAATCGCCTGCTCTAGACTTATCAGTAGAAAAAGCACGTCAAGATCAGCTTCTTCAAGCAATCCGTCAAGGAACTGTACAATCTGCACATGATATTGCAGAAGGTGGTTTTGCGGTAGCCCTAGCAGAGAAAGTAATGAATGGTAGCGGGCTTGGAGTAGAAGTTACGGTGAACGGTGACGTAACAGCAGAGTTATTTAGTGAAACACAATCACGCTTTATTGTGACAGTAGCACCACAAAATCAACAGGCTTTCGAGAGTATTGTTGCAGATGCTAAGCTAGTGGGACGCGTAACTGAAAACGGAGAATTAACAATTAAGCATGAAGGAAATGCAGTTGTACAACAATTTGTTCAAGACTTAACGAAAGCTTGGAAAGGAGCTATTCCATGCTTGCTGAAATAAAAGGTTTAAACGAAGAATGTGGCGTATTCGGCATATGGGGTCATGAAAATGCAAGTCAAATCGCTTACTATGGCCTTCACAGCCTTCAGCACCGCGGTCAAGAAGGAGCTGGAATTGCCGTTACAAATGGAGAAAAAGTCAGCGTGGCAAAAGGCGTTGGCCTTGTAAATGAAGTATTCGGCCACGGTGAGCTTGATCAGCTTCAAGGAAAAGCAGCAATCGGTCACGTGCGCTATGCAACAGCAGGAGGTGGAGGGTTTGAAAACGTTCAGCCCCTTCACTTCCGCTCTCATAGCGGAAGCATTGCATTAGCTCACAACGGTAACTTAGTAAATGCCAATGCGCTAAAGCACCAACTTGAAAATCAAGGCAGCATTTTTCAATCCACCTCTGATACAGAAGTGTTAGCACATTTAATTAAGCGTAGTGGCTATAGTGATATGAAAGACAAAGTAAAAAATGCACTCTCCATGGTAAAGGGTGCGTATGCGTTTGTTATTTTAACTGAAGATGCCATGATGGTTGCTTTAGATCCAAATGGCTTACGTCCACTATCACTTGGTCGTCTAGGAGATGCTTATGTCGTGGCATCAGAAACATGTGCATTTGATATTGTAGGAGCAGTTCACGAACGTGATGTAGAACCTGGAGAATTGTTAATTATTGATGATGAAGGAATAAAATCTGAGCGCTTTACGTTAAATGTAAATCGTGCAATTTGCAGTATGGAATACATTTATTTCTCACGTCCAGACAGTAACATTGATGGTATTAATGTGCATTCAGCACGTAAAAACCTAGGAAAACAGCTAGCGATGGAATCTCCAATCGAAGCAGATGTTGTAACTGGTGTTCCGGATTCTAGTATTTCAGCGGCCATTGGATTTGCCGAGCAATCAGGTATTCCGTATGAGTTAGGATTAATTAAGAATCGCTATGTTGGCCGTACGTTTATTCAACCATCACAGGAGCTGCGCGAACAAGGCGTGAAAATGAAGCTGTCTCCGGTGCGTAAGATTGTAGAAGGTAAGCGTGTTGTCATGGTTGATGACTCAATCGTTCGAGGAACGACAAGTCGCCGTATCGTTCGCATGCTACGAGAAGCAGGAGCGAAAGAAGTTCACGTTCGTATTAGTGCACCTCCAATCAAAAATCCATGCTTCTATGGAATTGATACATCTTCTTCATCCGAGCTAATTGCAGCAACTCGCTCTGTACAAGAAATTTGTGAATTAATTGAAGCGGACTCTTTGGAGTTCTTAAGCAATGAAGGATTAATTGAAGCAATCGGTCGAGATTATGAAAATGGTGGACAGTGTATGGCTTGTTTCACAGGAAAATATCCAACAGAAATTTATCCTGATACCGTACACCCACATGAGAAAGTAACTTGTTAGTTTCAATGTAAAAAAGGAGTGACAATATGTCATATTCATATAAGCAAGCTGGAGTTGACTTAGAAGCAGGCTACGAGGCCGTTTCACGTATTAAAAAGCACGTTGCACGAACAGAGCGTAAAGGTATTATGGGCACAGTGGGTGGATTTGGAGGAATGTTTGATCTATCTTCCTTAAACTTAAAAGAGCCTGTTTTAGTATCAGGAACAGACGGTGTTGGTACAAAATTAAAATTAGCTTTTCAAATGGATAAGCACGACACTATCGGGATTGATGCTGTAGCGATGTGTGTAAACGATGTGGTTGTACAAGGTGCAGAGCCTCTTTATTTCCTGGATTATATTGCATGTGGGAAAGCAGTCCCTGAAAAAATCGAAGCAATTGTAAAAGGAATTGCGGATGGATGCGAGCAGTCAAATTGTGCATTAATTGGCGGTGAAACAGCGGAAATGCCTGGGTTATATGAGGAAGATGAATATGACTTAGCTGGATTTACAGTTGGAGCGGTTGAGAAATCGGAAATTATTACTGGAGAGAACGTAAAGCCAGGACAGCTACTAGTAGGTATTTCATCAAGCGGCATTCATAGCAATGGCTATTCACTGGTTCGAAAAATCGTTGATGATCAAAAGCTGGATCTTCAAAAGGTATATGAAGGATTTGATCAAGCTCTTGGCCTTGAGCTTTTAACACCAACTAAAATTTATGTAAAGCCTGTGCTTCAAGCGTTAGAAGCAGCAAAAGTAGCAGGCATGGCCCATATTACAGGCGGAGGGTTTATTGAAAACATTCCTCGCATGCTTCCAGATGGTTTAGGAGTAGAAATTGACTACGGTTCTTGGCCAATTCCAAAAATCTTTGATTTCCTTCAAGAGTATGGTGGCTTAGAGCGTAAAGAAATGTTTGAAGTTTTTAATATGGGAATTGGGTTTGTATTAGCGGTAGAGCCAGAAGAAATGAACGCGGTCATCAATGCGATTGAAAGCAAAGGGGAAAAAGCGTTTGTGATTGGACGCGTGACAGAAGGCAATGGGGTAGAGTTTAGTGGAGGCGTGCTTGGATGATGAATATTGCAGTCTTTGCTTCAGGAAACGGCAGCAACTTTCAATCTCTATACGAAGCAACGCAATCGGGTCAATTAAAGGCGACGATTAAGCTTGTGGTTTGTAATAAGCCAGAAGCGTATGTAATCGAGCGAGCAAAAGCATGTGGTATTCCGTGCTTTGTTTGCTCACCTAAAGACTTTCCTGATAAAGCAGCTTATGAACAAGCAATTCTAAACGAATTACAGGCTAATAGCATAGATTTTCTAGTATTAGCAGGTTACATGCGCTTAGTTGGTCCAACATTACTTCAACCATATAAAAATCGAATTGTTAATATTCACCCCTCATTATTACCAGCGTTCCCAGGCATGGATGCCATTGGGCAAGCATTTGATGCCGGTGTAAAGGTTATTGGTATTACCGTACATTTTGTAGACGAAGGAATGGATACGGGGCCGATTATTGACCAGCAAGCAATTCGTGTAAATGAGGAAGACACAAGAGAGACTGTTGAAGCTCGTATCCATGAGATTGAGCATACGTTTTATCCTCAAGTACTCAACAAACTGTTTCAATAGCTTGTGGTTAAATAATAGACTGGGTTGTCAAAAAAGTTTTAATGCTTTACTATGGTAGAGTGATAGTGTAAGAAAGTTATAAAAAGAGAGATCGAATCAGGAGGAGTTTACAAAATGACAGCAAAACGCGCGCTTATTAGCGTATCTGACAAAGAAGGTATTGTTTCATTTGCTAAAGAACTGAAGGAATTAGGAGTGGAAATTATTTCGACTGGCGGTACAAAGCGTACGCTAGAAGAAAACGGCATTGATGTAATTGGTATCTCTGAAGTAACAGGTTTTCCTGAGATTTTAGATGGCCGTTTAAAAACGCTACATCCCAATGTTCATGGCGCTTTATTAGCGTTACGCGATAACGAAGAGCACCAGGCACAAATGAAAGAGCACAATATCTCACCAATCGACTTTGTAGTTGTAAACTTATACCCGTTTAAAAAGACAATTGAAAAAGACGATGTAACGCTTGCTGAAGCAATTGAAAACATTGATATTGGTGGACCAACAATGCTTCGTTCAGCTGCTAAAAACTATCGTTCGGTATCAGTTGTTGTCGATCCAACTGACTATGCGACCGTAGTAGAAGAATTAAAATCAAATGGAAACGTTTCGTTTGAAACAAACCAGCGCCTAGCAGCGAAAGTATTCCGTCATACGGCAGCTTATGATGCGTTAATTGCTGAATACCTAACAAATATTACTGGTGAAAAGACGCCTGAAAAGCTAACGGTAACGTATGAGCGTGTTCAAGGATTACGCTACGGAGAAAATCCACATCAGGAAGCGGCTTTCTATAAAAAACCATTAACGCAAAAAGGTTCAATTGCAACGGCTAAGCAGCTGCATGGAAAAGAGTTATCTTATAACAATATTAATGATGCGAACGCAGCACTTCAGATTGTAAAAGAATTTTCGGAGCCAGCTGTTGTGGCCATCAAACATATGAACCCATGTGGAGTAGGTGTGGGTGAAACGATTGCTCAAGCTTATCAAAAAGCTTACGAAGCAGATCCAACATCAATATTCGGTGGTATTGTAGCAGCAAACCGTCCAATTGATCGCGAAACAGCTATTCAATTAAAAGAAATCTTCTTAGAAATCATTATTGCTCCTTCATTTGATCAGGAAGCAATTGATGTATTAACAGCGAAGAAAAATTTACGTCTACTAACAGTAGAGCTTGATGAAAATGCACAAAAAGAATCCTTCTTAACATCTGTAAAAGGCGGCGTGCTTGTTCAGGACGAAGATGTATTTGGTTTTGACGATGCTACGGTTTCTGTTCCAACAAAGCGTGAGCCAACAGAAAAAGAATGGGCAGATTTGAAATTAGCATGGAAAGTTGTGAAAAATGTAAAGTCAAATGCGATTGTACTTGCAAAAGACGATATGACAGTCGGAGTAGGCGCTGGACAAATGAACCGCGTTGGGGCAGCGAAAATTGCGATTGAGCAAGCGGGTGAAAAAGCACAAGGATCAGCTTTAGGATCAGATGCTTTCTTCCCAATGGGAGATACAGTTGAAGCAGCAGCTAAAGCTGGTGTTACAGCAATTATTCAACCAGGTGGTTCAATTCGTGATGAAGAGTCGATTGCAAAAGCAGATGAGTACGGCATTACAATGGTATTTACAGGCTTAAGACATTTTAAACATTAATGAGGTGAAGAACGTGAATGTTTTAGTTATCGGAAAAGGTGGAAGAGAACATACAATTGCATGGAAAGCGTCCAAAAGCCCACTTGTAAATGAAGTATTTGTAGCTCCCGGTAATCCAGGTATGAGTGACGTGGCAACGCTTGTCTCAATCGATGAAAGCAATCATGATGAGCTAGTGGCTTTTGCAAAACAAAGAGATATCAAACTAACAATTGTAGGCCCTGAAAATCCTCTAATTGAAGGGGTTGTAGATCGCTTCGAGGCTGAGGGTCTGCCGATTTTTGGGCCTCGTAAAAAAGCAGCTATGATTGAAGGAAGCAAAAGCTTTGCGAAAGAATTAATGAAAAAGTATGAGATTCCTACCGCTGCATATGAAACATTTACGTCTTACGAAGAGGCAAAAGCGTATGTAGAAAAACAAGGTGCACCCATTGTTATTAAAGCAGATGGCTTAGCTGCTGGTAAGGGGGTAACTGTCGCTTTAACTGTTGAAGAAGCTGTAGAAACACTTCATGACTTCTTGGTTGATCAAAAGTTCCAGGAAGCTAGCGCCACTGTTGTAGTTGAGGAATTTTTAGACGGTGAAGAATTTTCATTAATGGCATTCGTACGTGGTACAAAGGTATATCCAATGGTCATTGCACAAGATCATAAGCGTGCGTTTGACGGGGATAAAGGCCCGAATACTGGTGGAATGGGTGCTTATTCTCCGGTTCCTCAAATCAGTGAGGCTGAAGTAGAAAAAGCGGTTCAAACAATTTTATTACCAATGGCAGAAGGGTTAGCTGAAGAAGGCTGTGAGTATACGGGTATTTTATATGCTGGACTCATTCAAACAGCGCAAGGTCCAAAGGTTATTGAATTTAATGCTCGATTTGGTGACCCTGAAACACAGGTTGTATTACCGCGAATGAAAAGCGATTTAGTTGATGTTTTACTTCGCATTTTAAACAACGAAGACGTTGAAATTGAGTGGGATAATCAAGCCGTTATGGGGATTGTGTTAGCAGCTGCTGGTTATCCTGAATCTTATGAAAAAGGAAATCCAATTTACGGCTTAGAAAAGATCAACAAAGAAGCGCTTGTTTTCCATGCTGGAACAGCTTTAGATGGCCAAACATACGTATCAAATGGAGGACGTGTTCTTTTAGTAGGAGCTAAAGGAGATACACTTTCACAAGCACAAGAAGAAGTATACAAACAAATGAATCATATTGATGTAGCAAAAGGTTTCTTCTATCGAAAAGATATTGGATATCGTGCCCTTGAAAAAGCATCAAAGAACTAAAAGAAGAGCATTCGCTCTTCTTTTTATTTAGGTCATTTTAACTTGGGTTAATCGGTGGGCGCTCTGTGTAGTCATGTTGGTCTTCTTGGTATTTGTCATAAGCAAATACTAAAGGGCAAAAGCGCGTAATTCCTTCACCAATTTTCATTGCTGCCAAAAAAGCTAACCATAAATAAGAATCCCGGTAAGGGCGTCTTGTTAAACGAGAGGTTGCCAAAGAAAGCAGGGTAAAGCCAACCGTAAGTCGAATTAAAGCATTAATGATTCCAATATTTGGTCTCATGTTTCATCACCTTTTCTCATAAATTAATAAAAGTTATTTTGTAAATGGAATCTATTCAGTATAACCAAAAGGAGGCACAGCGCATGTCGATAGGAATGTATCGTTGGAGAAATAGACAAATTCGAAATCAGCTTTCGGTTGTGAGTGATCAAACATCCCCGACGATTGTATTAAAAGGAACAACCTACTTAAATGCTCGTTTAAATAAATGGATGAAAGCTAACATTTGGATTGCTAACGACCGCATTGTGTACGTTGGTGAAGCAATGCCAGCTGTGCTGGATTCATCTGCGGAAGTGTTTGACTGTCGCGACCAATACATTGTGCCCGGCTATATTGAACCTCATGTGCATCCGTTTCAATTATATAATCCCCATACTTTTGCACAGTATGCGGCTAAGCACGGCACAACCACATTAATCAACGATAACTTAATGCTTATGCTGCAAGTAGATACAGAAACAGCATTTTCATTAATCGAAGAAATGAAAACGCTACCATATTCGATGTACTGGTGGTGTCGCTTTGATTCTCAAACGAAATTTGAAAACGAAGCAGAGATTTTCTCTCACGCCCATATTAAAAAGTGGTTAAATCATGATGCAGTCCTACAAGGAGGAGAGCTTACGAGCTGGCCTCGTTTGCTAAATGGAGATGATCTTATGCTTCATTGGATCCAGGAAGCAAAGCGGCTAGGAAAGCATATTGAAGGACATTTCCCAGGAGCTTCAGAACGAACGCTTGTTAAGATGAAATTGCTTGGAGCAGATGCGGATCACGAGGCTATGAGTGGAAAAGATGTTCTTTCAAGGCTGTCATTAGGGTACGATGTATCGCTACGCTATTCTTCCATTCGTCCCGACCTTCCGAAAATTTTGGATGAACTACATGAAGAAGACCTCAGTTATTATGAACATTTGACTATGAATACGGATGGTTCCCCACCATCTTTTTATACAGACGGAGTTTCAGATATGCTAGTGAAGGTAGCACTTGAACATCACGTGCCAATCATTGATGCCTATAAAATGGTTTCTACGAATATTGCACGGTATTATAATATTGAACACTTACATGGTCATATTGGCGTTGGATGTATAGCTAATCTTAATCTACTCGCTGGCCCTGAAAGTCCAACACCAGTAAGCGTTCTCGCAAGCGGAAAATGGGTTTTAAAGAATGGAGAAGAACAGAAAGAAAACGAAACATATTTCCCTTGGGCTTCGTATCAATTTCAACCGCTTGATTGTAACTGGAATCTTAAAATGGATGACTTTCAATTTTCAATGCCTATGGGTGTTTATATGAAAAACGCAGTTATTATGGAGCCTTACTCAATTCAACTAAATGTAGGGGATGAGTGCTTAGATACAAACCATGATGAATGTTTCTTCATGCTCATTGATCGCTACGGTAAATGGCGAATTAACACGCTGTTGAAAGGTTTTGCGACGCATGTTAGAGGATTAGCAAGTTCGTTTTCTAGTACGGGAGATTTTATTCTTATTGGAAAATCGAAAAAGGATATGCTATACGCCTATCATAAAATGAAAGAAATGGGTGGAGGCATTGCTCTTGCAGAGGGTGAAAAAATCGTTGCAGAGCTTCCGCTTACTCTAAATGGAAGCATGTCAACTGCAAAAATGGAAGTCTTAATGACGCAAGAAGAGCATTTAAAACAAGAGCTAAGAGTAAGAGGCTATCAGCATGAAGACCCAATCTATTCACTTCTTTTTTTCTCATCTACTCATTTACCTTATATTCGAGTGACACCGGCAGGAATTTATGACGTAATGAATAAAAAGGTACTTTTTCCGTCAATAATGCGTTAAAATATAAAAGTGTAAAAGCATTTTGTAATAGAGCGTTTAAAAGACAGGAATTTTGTTTATGAAACACAACATGAATAAATGATAATGAATAGAAAGTTTAGTGTAAAGGAGTTTTCAGCACATGCAAATTAACAAACTTCGCGGCAAAGAATTAGATCAATTATTCGAAGCAATTTTATCTTTAGAAAATATAGAAGAGTGCTATCAATTCTTTGATGATTTGTGTACGGTTAATGAAATTCAGTCATTAGCACAGCGCTTAGAAGTAGCACGTATGCTTCGTGAAGGAAATACGTACCATAAGATTGAAACGGAAACAGGTGCAAGTACGGCAACAATTTCACGTGTGAAACGCTGCTTAAACTATGGTAGCGATGCGTATCAAATGGTATTAGAGCGCCTGCAAGATGATAAAGAAAAAGCGTGAGACATTCGTCTCACGCTTTTTCTTTATTAAAATTTAACAGCTTCTTCTAGAAGGGATTTTAGCTCGCTAATTGGCACACGTTTTTGTTCCATTGTGTCGCGGTCACGAACCGTTACTTGGTTATCTTCTAATGAATCAAAGTCAAATGTGATACAGAATGGTGTACCAATCTCATCATGACGACGGTAACGTTTACCAATTGAACCTGCGTCATCGTAGTCAACCATAAAGTCGTTTGCCAATTCAGCAAATACGGCTTGAGCTTCAGTTGAAAGCTTTTTGGAAAGCGGTAATACCGCAGCTTTTACCGGTGCTAAAGCAGGGTGTAGGCGCATTACTGTACGAGATGAACCGTCTTCTAGTTCCTCTTCTTCATATGCATCAATCATGTACGCTAACGTTACGCGGTCTGCGCCTAAAGAAGGCTCGATGCAGTATGGTACGTAACGCTCGTTTGTTTCTTGATCGATGTATTGGAAGTCTTCACCTGAGTGCTCCATATGTTGTTTTAAATCATAGTCTGTACGAGATGCTACGCCCCATAGTTCGCCCCAGCCAAATGGGAATTTGTATTCAAAGTCAGTCGTTGCGTTACTGTAGTGAGATAGTTCATCTGAATCATGGTCACGAAGACGAATGTTCTCTTCTTTCATACCTAGAGATAATAGCCACTGTTCACATGTTTTCTTCCAGTAATCGAACCACTCTAGTTCAGTTCCTGGTTTACAGAAGAACTCAAGCTCCATTTGTTCAAACTCACGCGTACGGAACGTAAAGTTACCTGGCGTAATTTCGTTACGGAAACTTTTACCAATTTGTCCGATACCAAAAGGAAGTTTCTTACGCATAGAGCGCTGAACGTTTTTAAAGTTTACAAAGATACCTTGAGCTGTTTCAGGACGAAGGTAGATTTCGTTTGTAGAGCTTTCTGTTACCCCTTGGTGTGTTTTAAACATTAGGTTAAATTGACGAATTTCTGTGAAGTTTGCGGAACCACACTCTGGGCAAGTGATTTCATGCTCTGCAATTAACTTTTTCATTTCATCAAAAGAAAGACCGTCTACAATCATTTCAATATCTTTTTCTTGAAGCTTTTCTTCAATTAATTTATCAGCACGATGGCGCGCTTTACAATCTTTACAGTCAATCATTGGATCGTTGAAGTTTCCTAAGTGACCAGAAGCTTCCCATGTTTTTGGATTCATTAAAATAGCAGCATCTAACCCTACGTTGTAAGGAGACTGCTGAATGAATTTCTTCCACCAAGCTTTTTTGATATTATTTTTAAGTTCTACGCCAAGTGGACCGTAATCCCAAGTGTTTGCTAAGCCGCCGTAAATCTCAGAGCCTTGAAAAACAAAGCCGCGATGCTTCGCGTGAGATACAATTTGATCCATTGATTTTTTCATAATAATTCCTCCAATAATAAATGATGTAATAAAAAAAATCTCTCGTCCCTGGGCATATGCTTGCATATGCCCAGGGACGAGAGATTTTCCCGCGGTTCCACCCTGGTTGATACGTACTGTATCCACCTTAAACATGTATATACTCCAGATTGCCTTTTCCTTAAATCTTGCTTTAGGCTTTCACTATCCCTAAATCGCTATTCTACTGCAGAGGGTTTAAGTACTATTAATCCTTCAAAGTATGGCTATACAATTTTGTAGCTATATATTAGCATATCCTATGCAGGGATACAATAACCATTATAACAAAATGCTTTTTTCGCTTTGATTAATGTGGACAAAAAAGATTAGTTTTCGTTTCGTTTCCCAATCTTAGTTTTGTTATAATGAACAAATGGAAAGTAGTCCGTTAAGTTAATGCATAGTGAAGAGCTGCGGGATAAATAGATGGAGGTTCATACAATGTACGACGTAAAAGAATGGAGACACGTATTTAAATTAGATCCAAATAAAGAAATTTCAGATGAAGCATTAGAAAAAGTATGCGAGTCCGGTACAGACGCGGTAATAGTGGGTGGGTCAGACGGCATTACGTTAGATAACGTGCTGCAGCTTTTAATGCGTATTCGTCGCTATACGGTGCCGTGTGCTTTAGAAGTATCGACAATTGAATCAGTTACTCCTGGCTTTGACTCTTACTTTATTCCAACCGTATTGAACAGCAGTGACCCAAAGTGGATCTCTGGTTTACACCATCACGCAATGAAAGAGTATGGAGAAATTATGGATTGGGATGAAATCTTTGTAGAAGGATATTGCGTGCTAAATTCAGAAGCCAAAGTAGCAACTTTAACGAGTGCGAAAACAGACCTAGACGCTGATGATATTGTAGCGTACGCGCAAATGGCAGAAAGAATGTTTAATTTACCAATCTTTTACTTAGAGTATAGCGGTACGTACGGGAATCCTGATATTGTTGAAAAGGTAAAAAAGTCGTTAACTAATACAAAGCTTTTCTACGGTGGCGGTATTAGAACGAAAGAGCAGGCTACTGAAATGGGGAGAATAGCAGATACGGTAGTTGTTGGGAACGTCATCTATGATGATTTATCAACAGCGTTAAAAACAGTAGATGCAGTGAAAAAGAATGTTGCGAACGAAAAATAAAGTAAAGTAAAATAGAACATATGTTTGATTAGGCGGTGAAATGATGAATTTTCTAAGTGAAAAGTTATTAACGGGATTAAACCCAGAGCAAAAAGAAGCGGTAAAAACAACAGATGGTCCGCTGTTAATCATGGCCGGCGCAGGAAGCGGAAAGACGCGTGTGCTCACGCATCGCATCGCGTATCTAATGGCTGAAAAAGAAGTGGCGCCTTGGAATATCCTTGCGATTACGTTTACAAACAAAGCGGCTCGTGAGATGAGAGAGCGTGTTAGTGCAATCGTTGGTGGAGTAGCAGAAGATATTTGGATTTCGACGTTCCACTCCATGTGTGTGCGTATCCTACGCCGAGACATTGACAGAATTGGTTATAATCGAAACTTTACTATTCTCGATTCAACAGACCAGTTATCGGTTATTAAAAACGTCTTAAAAGAAGAAAACCTAGATCCGAAAAAATTCGATCCACGATCATTGCTAGGAAGCATCAGTTCTGCAAAGAATGAGTTAAAAACAGCGGATGACTTTGCAAAAACAGCTGCGGGTCCTTACGAGGAAGTCGTGAGCACGGTGTATACAAAGTATGAAAAGCGCCTTAAGAAAAATCAAGCGCTGGACTTTGATGACTTAATTATGACGACGATTCAGCTCTTTAAGCGTGTGCCAGAAGTACTCACTTACTATCAGCGTAAGTTTCAATATATTCACGTTGATGAGTATCAAGATACAAACCATGCGCAGTATATGCTTGTTCGATTGCTAGCGGCGCGCTTTGAAAATGTGTGCGTAGTCGGTGATTCAGATCAGTCTATCTATCGCTGGCGCGGCGCGGATATTACCAACATTCTTTCTTTTGAAAAGGACTATCCAAAGGCATCGGTTATTTTATTAGAGCAAAACTATCGTTCAACAAAAAATATTTTAGCAGCAGCGAACGAAGTTATTGCCAACAACATGAACCGAAAATCGAAAAATTTATGGACAGAAAACGTGGATGGCCAAAAGCTTTATCGCTATCAGGCAATGAGCGAGCATGATGAGGCTCAATTTGTAGCGCGTAAAATTAAAGAAGCCGTAGATGCTGGTAAACGCAAATATAGCGATTTTGCCATTCTATATCGCACGAACGCTCAGTCGCGTGTGATGGAGGAAGTATTATTAAAATCGAATATTAACTATACAATCGTCGGTGGGATTAAGTTCTACGATCGTAAAGAGATTAAAGATATTTTGGCGTACTTACGCTTAATCGCAAACCAAGATGATGATATTAGCTTAACGCGCATTGTGAATGTACCAAAGAGAGGCGTAGGAGCAACGTCTGTTGATAAAGTAGCAAACTATGCACTAACCCATGATATTTCAATCTTTAAAGCACTTGATGAAGTAGAGCTAATTGGGGTAACCGGCAAAGCAACGAATACGCTTCGAGATTTCCAAGCAATGATTGATAACTTAGCTCAAATGCAGGATTACATGTCCGTAACAGAGCTTGTGGAAGAAGTGCTTGAGCGAACGGGCTATCGAGAGTCACTCAAAACGGAAAAAACAATCGAAGCTCAAAGTCGCTTAGAGAACATTGATGAGTTTTTATCTGTTACGAAAACCTTTGAAGAAGCAAGCGAAGATAAAAGCTTAGTCGCGTTCTTAACGGACTTGGCGCTTGTGGCTGATATCGACCAGCTTGATGAAGAGGAAGATGAGAACGAACAAGTTATCTTAATGACTCTTCACTCTGCAAAAGGACTTGAGTTCCCGGTTGTGTTCTTACTTGGTATGGAAGAAGGCGTATTCCCACACAGCCGCTCGCTCTTTGAAGATATGGAAATGGAAGAAGAGCGTCGCTTAGCATACGTTGGAATTACGCGTGCGGAACAAGAACTTTACTTATTAAACGCACAAATGCGCACACTATTCGGTAAGACAAACGTTAACCCGGCATCACGCTTTATTAGCGAAATTCCATCTGAGTTAATCGAGTCGCTGAATGAAGCGAAGAAATCACCGATGCAGCCAAGTGGAAGAAGCGCATCACCATATGCTGCTCGCAGACAAGCGGCCGTTGCAAAAACAACGCTCACGTCTACCGGTGGCGAATCAATTGGCTGGGGTGTTGGCGACAAAGCGGAGCATAAAAAATGGGGTATCGGTACAGTGGTTAGCGTTAAAGGGGAAGGAGACTCAAAAGAATTGGACATTGCGTTTCCAAGTCCAGTGGGAGTAAAGCGTCTGTTGGCTAAATTTGCACCCGTAACAAAAGTATAATGTGTGAAAAAGGAGTAAGGATATGGATCTTGAAACGAGCAAACAAAGAATTCAAGAGTTGCATGAGCTTTTAAATCGCTATAACTATGAGTATCATGTATTAGATCAGCCAACAGTTCCGGATGCGGAATACGACCGCTTAATGAACGAGCTGATTAAAATAGAAGAAGCATTTCCAGAGTTGAAAACGCAAGATTCTCCTACTCAGCGCGTTGGCGGCCAGGTGCTTGATGCCTTTCAAAAGGTTGAGCACCGCACGCCGATGCTCAGCTTAGGCAATGCGTTTGATGAGCAGGATTTGCGTGATTTTGATCGTCGTATTCGCCAAGCCGTAGGAGATGATTTTTCCTATGTATGCGAGTTGAAAATCGATGGCTTAGCAATCTCTTTACTTTACGAGGATGGCTACCTAGTACGTGGAGCTACGCGTGGAGACGGAACGATTGGTGAAGACATCACCGAGAATCTGAAAACAATTCGTTCAATTCCTCTTCGTGTAAAAGACCCGGTGACAATGGAAGTGCGCGGAGAAGCATTCATGCCGAGAAAGTCATTTGAAAAATTAAATGAAGCTAAGATTCAAAATGAAGAGCTTCCGTTTGCAAACCCTCGTAATGCCGCTGCTGGTTCACTGCGTCAGTTAGATCCTAAAATTGCAGCAAAGCGAAATCTTGATATTTTTGTGTATGCAATGACGGATGCGGGTGAGCAGGAAGTAGAAGCTCATAGTGAAAGCTTAGACCTTTTAGACCATCTTGGTTTTAAAACAAATAAAGAGCGTCAAAAATGTGCTACCATTGAAGAAGTTCTTGCTTACATTGAAAACTGGCAGGAAAAACGCCCATCTCTTGCTTATGATATCGATGGGATTGTTATTAAAGTCGATGCGTTTGAGCAACAGATTGAGCTTGGTACAACGGCAAAAAGTCCGCGTTGGGCAATCGCTTATAAGTTTCCTGCAGAAGAAGTTGTAACAACTCTAAAAGATATCGAGCTCACGGTTGGACGTACAGGTGTTATTACGCCGACGGCCATTTTAGAACCTGTGCAGGTTGCCGGTACGACCGTGCAGCGCGCATCTTTACACAATGAAGACTTGATTCGTGAAAAAGACATTCGCATCGGCGACCAAGTAGTTATTAAAAAAGCCGGTGATATTATTCCAGAAGTTGTGAATGTCATTACTGAAAAGCGAACAGGCAACGAGCAAGAATTTACGATGCCAACTCACTGCCCGGAATGTGAGAGTGAGCTTGTTCGCTTGGAAGGAGAAGTAGCGCTTCGCTGTATTAATCCAAGCTGCCCAGCTCAAATTCGTGAAGGGCTCATTCACTTTGTGTCTCGCAATGCAATGAATATTGATGGTCTTGGTGAGAAAGTGATTACTCAACTCTTTAAAGTAGAGTTAATCAAAGACGTAGCGGATCTTTACGAACTAACAAAAGAGCAGCTAATTGAGCTTGAGCGAATGGGTGAGAAATCAGCGGATAATCTGTTAAAAGCCATTGAAGCTTCTAAAGAGAATTCTCTTGAAAGGTTGCTATTTGGTCTAGGCATTCGTCACGTTGGTGCCAAAGCAGCAAAAACCCTAGCACAACAATTTGATACGATGGACAAGTTGCAAAAAGCAACGTATGATGAGTTAGTGACAATTAATGAGATCGGTGACAAGATGGCCGATGCAATCGTTACATACTTTTCACAAGAAGAAGTGCAAGAGCTGTTGAGCGAGCTTCAAGAAGCCGGCGTTAACATGACGTATAAAGGTCCAAAACCAGTCAATGTAGAAGAGTCTGATTCTGTTTTTGCTGGTAAAACGATTGTTTTAACTGGTAAATTAGAAGAGTTAGGTAGAAGTGAAGCAAAGGCGGAGATTGAAGCTTTAGGCGGAAAAGTAACAGGTAGTGTAAGTAAGAAAACAGACCTTGTCATTGCGGGGGAAGACGCAGGTTCTAAACTTGCTAAAGCAAATGAGCTTGGCATTGAAGTGTGGGACGAAGCGAGGTTACTTATTGAATTAAACAAATAAGAGGTGTGTATAGTTGAAAAAGATATTTTTACTGTCTCTTATGGTCATGCTTATAACCTCAGCATGTACACCTAATTTTTCGAAAGAGGAAGAGATTGTTCAACAAACAGATGATAAAAATGAAAAAGCTGTTATCCCAAAATACAGCATTTCAGATGAGTATTACCGAACAATTCTTCCTTATAAACCGGGAGTAGCGAGAGGCCTTGTAGCAGCGAATATGAATAATCGCCTTGATATTCAAGAGTTTGAAACAGGATTAATGCGTCTAGCGCAAGATGATTTTTCACCTGACAAATATGTGTTCCAAGAAGGGCAATATCTAGACAAAGAGACGATTCGTTCATGGTTAAGCCGTAAGAAAACAGACGCGCAGTTTAAAGAACTAAAGGATAAGACAAAGGAAAATGATCGTGATTCATTAAAGAATGAAGGTCTCAATCCAGCCGATACGGGTGATGGAGACTTAAAAGCACGAAATGAAAGAAGCCCCATGTATTTGGCTCACATTACGGAGCAAAACTACTTAGTTCAAGACGGTGACGATAAAGTTGCGCTTGGCGGGGTAGTTATTGGTCTGGCAATGAACTCTGTCCACTACTATACGCAAGAAGATGGATACGCTCGTGAAGTTAAGCTGGATGATAAAGAAATTGAAGAGCGAGGCAAAGAGATAGCAAATACCATCGTGGATCGTATGCGTAAAAAGAAGGGACTAGAACAAGTGCCAATCACGGTGGCAATCTTTAAGCAAAATCCAAAATCTTCTTTAACACCTGGGAACTTCATTAGCGTTGGCCAAGCTGGCAAAGGACGTAACTCAGTGAACGGCTGGGATAAAGTTGATGAAAAGTATTACCTATTCCCGTCATCTGCTGCCGATAAAGACTATCGCGATGATGCAATGAAGTTTAATGAATTCAAAGCACAAATTGAAGATTACTTCCCGAACTTTACAAGTGTAGTAGGGAAAGGTCATTATATCGATGGTCAGATGCAGAGAATGTCCATTGAAATCCCAATTCAATTTTACGGAAAAGGTGAAATTGTTGGGTTTACTCAGTATGTTGCTGGATTAATGCTTGATCATTTCCCAGACTATATGGAAACAAGCATTTCCATTACGTCTGTAAACGGTCCGGAAGCACTGATTATCCGTAAGCCTGATCAAGAAACGCCAACCGTGCATATTTACGAAAACTAAGTTAAAAGCCGCTCACCTGAGCGGCTTTTTCATTGTGAGAAAAAAGGTGTGTCCTGGTGAGATTTCATGAATTTTTGCAGGTGACTCTTAGCATATTGAAATGCATCCTTTTCAGTTTTTCGCTCTTCATATGGCAACTTTTTATCAAATTCAAACTGCTTTTTAAAAAAAGGAATATCTTCTTGCATCACATGACGCAATTCATGAAAGATTATTTCAATCAAAGGTAAGTACTCCTCAAAATTAAATATAAAAATGATGCCAACTTCCCTCCAATAAACGGCGGATGCATATTGAAGGAATTCTGCCTCTTCTTCTCCAAGTTCAGAAACAATCTTATTGGCTTCACAAGAGTCACAAAACACAACTGGGGTTGTGAACTTTCGGTTAAGACATGAGAATACTTCTTTTTGCAGGCTGTGCAAGTCAAATGAAAATTCTTCATCTAGCACAAACCAGTTTTGACACTCTTGGTAGACAGGACGCTTATGAATAGTCGAGTAAATGAGTAATGGATTCATGGTATGTTCACACTCCTTACTAGCGGTCATATTCATTTTCGACCTTTTTATTTACCCCTATACTTCTGATTAAGAAACTTATGAAGAGGTTATTAATATATATGTCAACGAGCTATTCATTTAGAAGAAAAGGAATAAAAACTCTAAATAAGTCCAGGAGAAAAATCCCTTTTCTAGAGGAATATAGAGTGTAACCCCTATCATTTTAAAAGGAAGATTTTATATTTATGGAACTGCTCTCAGAAATGTTGCTTGATGCTAGTGAAGTTTGGTATTATCAGTATATTGTAGTGGGACGAATATTCGGAGGTGAACGAACATGTCAAGAATTTCTGTTGAACAAGTAAAACATGTTGCACATTTAGCTAGATTAGCTGTAACAGATGAAGAAGCAGCTCTATTTACGAAGCAATTAGATGCAATCATTACATACGCTGAGCAGTTAGATGAATTGGATACTACAAACGTAAAACCAACTTCACACGTACTAGACGTGAAAAACGTAATGCGTGAGGACAAGCCAGCAAAAGGATTACCTGTTGAAGATGTAACGAAAAACGCGCCAGATCATAAAGATGGATACGTCCGCGTACCAACTATTTTAGAATAAGAAAGGAGGCTTTACGATGTCATTATTTGATCGTAAACTTTCAGAATTACATAAGCTTCTTCATAGCAAAGAAGTAAGTGTACAAGACCTAGTAGAAGAATCGTATAAGCGTATTAACGCAGTAGATGATAAAGTGGGTGCTTTCCTAGCACTAAACGAGGATAACGCTCGTGCTTACGCAAAACAACTAGACGAAGCGCTACAAACGAAAGATGAGTTTGGTTTGTTATTTGGTATGCCTATCGGTGTGAAAGATAACATCGTAACAAAAGACTTACGCACAACGTGCTCCAGTAAAATTCTAGCAAACTTTGATCCAATCTATGACGCAACAGTTGTTCAAAAGCTACAATCAGCTGAAGCAGTAACGATTGGTAAATTAAATATGGATGAGTTCGCAATGGGTTCTTCAACTGAAAACTCTGGCCTACAATTAACTCGTAACCCGTGGAATTTAGATTATGTACCGGGTGGATCTAGCGGTGGTTCAGCAGCAGCTGTTGCAGCTGGCGAAGTACCATTCTCACTAGGTTCTGATACGGGTGGTTCAATCCGTCAACCAGCGGCTTATTGCGGTGTGGTTGGATTAAAACCTACATACGGACGCGTGTCTCGTTACGGTCTTGTTGCATTTGCATCTTCTTTAGATCAAATCGGACCAATCACAAACTCAGTTGAAGATAATGCATATTTACTTCAAGCGATTTCAGGCGTTGACCCAATGGATTCAACTTCTGCAAATGTAGATGTTCCAGACTATGTATCTGCTTTAACTGGCGATATTAAAGGCCTTAAAATTGCTGTACCAAAAGAATATCTAGGTGAAGGTGTTGGAGAAGAAGCTCGTCAATCTGTACTGGATGCATTAAAAGTATTAGAAAGCCTTGGCGCAACTTGGGAAGAGGTTTCATTACCACACTCTAAGTATGCCTTAGCAACATACTACTTACTGTCTTCTTCAGAAGCTTCTGCAAACTTATCTCGCTTTGACGGTGTACGTTATGGATACCGCACAGATAATGCTGAAAACTTACTTGAAATGTACAAGCAAACGCGTAGCGAAGGCTTTGGTAACGAAGTGAAGCGCCGTATCATGCTTGGTACATTTGCGTTAAGCTCAGGTTATTATGATGCTTATTATAAAAAAGCACAGCAAGTACGTACGCTTATTAAGGAAGATTTCGAATCTGTATTTGAAAACTATGACGTTATCATTGGTCCTACAACGCCAACACCAGCGTTCAAAATTGGTGAAAAGACAGATGATCCGTTAACAATGTATGCAAATGATATTTTAACAATTCCAGTAAACCTTGCAGGCGTACCAGGTATCTCTGTGCCTTGTGGCCTTGCGAACGGATTACCATTAGGATTGCAAATTATCGGTAAGCATTTTGATGAAAGCACAATTTATCGCGTCGCTCATGCATTCGAACAAGCAACTGAGCATCATAAAGCGAAACCAGCACTGTAAGGGGTGAGAAGAAGATGAACTTTGAAACGATTATCGGTCTTGAAGTACACGTTGAGCTTAAGACACAATCTAAAATTTTCTCAGCAAGTCCAAACGCGTTCGGAGCAGCGCCAAATGCGAACACAAGCGTTATCGACTTGGGATATCCTGGCGTACTGCCAGTTCTAAATAAAGAAGCGGTTAACTTCGCGATGAAAGCAGCTCTTGCATTAAACTGTGAAATCGCAACAGATACAAAGTTTGACCGTAAAAACTATTTCTATCCGGATAACCCAAAAGCTTATCAAATCTCTCAATTTGATAAACCAATTGGTGAAAACGGTTGGATTGAAGTTGAAGTAAACGGTGAAACAAAGCGTATTCGTATTAACCGACTTCACTTAGAAGAAGATGCGGGTAAATTAACACATACAGGTGATGGTTACTCTCTAGTAGACTTTAACCGTCAAGGTACGCCTTTAATTGAAATCGTATCAGAAGCAGATATGCGTTCTCCGGAAGAAGCTTACGCATACTTAGAAAAATTAAAATCTATCATCCAATACACAGGCGTATCTGATTGTAAGATGGAGGAAGGTTCACTTCGCTGTGATGCCAATATTTCTCTACGTCCAGTTGGACAAGAGAAGTTCGGTACAAAAACAGAGTTAAAGAACTTAAACTCTTTCAACTTCGTACGTCGAGGTCTTGAGCATGAAGAAAAGCGCCAAGAGAAAGTATTATTAGCTGGTGGAATCATTGAGCAAGAAACACGCCGCTTTGATGAATCAACAGGCGAAACACTCTTAATGCGTGTAAAAGAAGGATCGGATGATTACCGTTACTTCCCAGAGCCAGACCTTGTAGCACTTCATATTGATGATGAGTGGAAAGAGCGCATCCGTGCGTCAATTCCAGAGCTTCCAGATGCTCGTAAGAAACGTTATGTTGAAGAACTTGGGTTACCTGCTTATGATGCAATGGTATTAACGCTAACAAAAGAAATGTCTGATTTCTTTGAAGCAACGATTGAAGCTGGCGGAGACGCGAAGTTATCTTCTAACTGGTTAATGGGTGAAGTATCAGCATACTTAAACTCAAACCAAAAAGAGTTAGCTGATGTAGCATTAACTCCAGAAGGTTTAGCTGGCATGATTAAGTTAATTCAAGAAGGCACAATTTCATCTAAGATTGCGAAAAAAGTCTTCAAAGAGTTAATTGAAAATGGTGGAAGCGCAGAAAAAATCGTAAAAGAAAAAGGCCTTGTGCAAATTTCTGACGATGCAACGCTACGCAAGTTCGTAACGGATGCGTTAGATGCAAATCCTCAATCAATTGAAGATTTCAAAAATGGTAAAGACCGTGCAATTGGATTCTTAGTAGGGCAAATTATGAAAGCGTCAAAAGGTCAAGCCAACCCTCCAATGGTTAACAAAATTTTATTAGAAGAAATTAAAAAGCGCTAATTAGCGACCGTTAATTTCTTTACATCATGTGATGACTGCCCCCTCGTAAAATTGTAGCTGCTATTTTAAGAGGGGGTCTTATTTTGGAATAGAGATTATGCAGATGTATATAATGTAGATATTGAATTGGTTTGGATTTTGATAAATTATCATTATTAGGATGATGAAAATGAAAAGAGCGAGAATCATTTATAACCCGACATCGGGGCGTGAAATTTTTAAAAAGAATTTACCAGAGGTACTTCAAAAGCTAGAGCAAGCTGGTTATGAGACGTCTTGTCATGCAACTACCTGTGCTGGTGATGCGACAGAAGCTGCTAAGGTAGCAGTGGAGCGCAAATTTGATATCGTCATTGCTGCTGGCGGTGATGGAACGATTAATGAAGTTATTAACGGCATTGCTGGACAAGACTATCGACCTCAGCTAGGGATTATTCCAGTAGGAACAACCAATGACTTTGCTCGTGCAATTAACGTTCCTCGTACGATTGAAGGAGCGGTTGATGTTATCATTAACGGTGTACCAAAAGCGATTGATCTAGGTGCAGTTACCAACGAAGGACAGACGCATCACTTTGTAAATATTGCAGGCGGTGGCCGCTTAACAGAGCTTACGTATGAAGTTCCGAGTAAGTTAAAAACAATGCTGGGTCAGCTTGCTTACTACTTAAAAGGAATGGAAATGCTGCCTTCAATTAAGCCAACCACGGTTGAAATTGAGTATGATGGCAAGTTTTTTAGCGGAGATATTATGATGTTTCTAGTATCTTTAACAAATTCGGTTGGAGGCTTTGAGAAGCTAGCGCCAGATTCCTCTTTAGATGATGGAATGTTTGATTTAATTATTTTGAAAAAAGCTAACTTAGCTGAGTTTATTCGTATTGCTACATTAGCGCTACGCGGAGAGCACATCAATGACCCCCATATTATTTATACAAAAGCAAATCGCGTTAAGATTCATACAAACGATAAGATGCAGCTGAACCTTGATGGGGAATACGGTGGATTATTGCCTGGGGAATTTGTCAATTTATATCGACATGTAGAAGTTTTTGTCCCAAAAGAGACAGCGAAATTAATGGAGAAAAATGAGATCGCCTAACTGCGATCTTTTTTTATGGAAACGACTTTTGTGTAAAGGGAATCGATGTGGTACAATCAGTTCAGCATTTTTAAATACAAAGGATGTACGATAAATGGAAAAGTTAACACCACCAGTTGAAAAAAATGATTATATAGATGTTACGTTTGAAGATTTAACACATGACGGTTCAGGCGTAGCCAAAGTAAACGGCTTTCCAATCTTTGTTCAGAACGCACTGCCTGGCGAAAGCGGCCAAGTGAAAGTAATAAAAGTAAAAAAAGGCTATGCGTTTGGAAAACTTATGAATCACAGTACGGTGAGCGAAGCTCGCGTAGAACCTCCCTGTCCTGTGTATAAGCAGTGCGGAGGCTGTCAGCTTCAGCACGTAAGTTACGAAGGCCAGCTTTCGTTTAAGCAAAAGCAGGTCCAAGGGGTAATGGAAAGAATTGGCCACCTGCCAAACGTGCCGGTGCTACCAACAATGGGTATGACAGATCCTTGGCGCTACCGTAATAAAGCGCAGGTTCCTGTTGCAAATCGAGACGGTGGCTTAGTGGCTGGCTTCTATCAGCAGCGCAGCCATGACATCATTGATATGGACATGTGCCTAATTCAACAGCAAGAAAACGATGATGTTGTTCAAGTTGTTAAAAGCATTCTTGAAAAGTACAATGTTCCCGCTTATCATGAGCAAAAACACAAAGGAACCATTCGCCACATCATGGCTCGCTACGGCTTAACGACGGGAGAAATTATGGTTGTGCTTGTTACTCGCACAAGCGAGCTTCCAAACAAAAAGCACATCATTGAAGAAATCGTTAAAGCCGTGCCGAATGTGAAATCAATCGTTCAAAACGTCAATACAAAGCGCACAAACGTTATTCTGGGTGATCAAACAAACGTACTTTGGGGCGAAGAATATATTTATGACTATATCGGTGACGTTAAGTTCGCTATTTCAGCCAAGTCATTTTATCAGGTAAACCCAGAGCAAACGAAAGTACTTTATGACAAAGCACTTGAGTATGCGGACTTAACAGGTGAAGAAACGGTGATTGATGCATATTGCGGAATTGGGACAATCTCTCTGTTTTTAGCGCAAAAAGCCAAGAAGGTATACGGAGTAGAAATCGTTCCCGAAGCGATTGAAGACGCTAAGCGCAACGCTAAGCTAAACAACATTGATAACGCTGAGTTTGAAGTGGGAGAAGCTGAAGTTGTCATTCCTAACTGGTACAAGCAAGGCATCAAAGCGGATGTAATCGTCGTTGATCCGCCGAGAAAAGGCTGTGACGAAGCACTATTAAAAACAATTCTTAAAATGAAGCCAAAGAAAGTCGTCTACGTATCATGTGGCCCGGCAACCTTGGCGCGTGACCTCAAGATTCTTGAAGAAGGCGGCTATCAAACGGTGGAAGTGCAGCCTGTTGATATGTTCCCTCATACGACACATGTGGAATCAGTAGCAAAGCTTATTTTAAAAGAAGACAACTAACCTTATAAGGTTAGTTGTCTTTTTTATTAAAAAGGATAGTGCCTTCACTTTGGACTAATCCCTTCCCAAAAAAGATCCACTAAAGACTGAGCGGTTTTTTCGGGTCCTCCTAGTTCATTGATTAATTCTTTTTTATTTCGAATCATAGTGACTGTTGAAAATGCATGGGTAAGGAGAAGAGGGTTCCTCTGAACGATATCACCGTCTTCCATTGCTTGTTTGAAAATATTTTCCAGTGCTTGATGCACGGCTTTTTCTGACCCGCGAATTTTCTTTATATGATCTTCTGTAAGTGAAGAAGTAGCTTCGGTTAATAGTGTTTCAAAGTCGATGTGTGGTCTTTGAAGATGGTCTAACGTGACTTCATATAATCGCGTTTTTAATCCTTTGGAACTTTGTAACAGCCGCTCTGTTTGTATGGTAATACGCTCAAACATACTTGATACAGATACCGTGAACAAGTTTGCTTTATTTTTAAAGTAATAATAAACACTAGCTTTTGTTACGTCGCTTGCTTCTGCGACTTGTTCCATTGAGACACTTTCATATCCATATGTCATAAACAGATGAGCTGAAGTTTTCAAAATTTGCTCCCTCGTTACATTCTTTTCAATTGTTATTTTGGGTCTTCCAGGCTTTTTCTTCGGTATGTTATCACTCATAGGGAGCCTCCTAGTTCAAAAAATAGACATATTAATTCAGTTGATTAATTAACCTTTCAGTATATATAATTATTTAAAGGGTCTATCATCATTTTAATGGATTTGACCAAATCAAACAAATGTAATTCAGAAGAAAAGAGGACTTGTGGATGAAGAAAAAAATAAGTTACCTTTTGGCTAGTATTGTCACTCTACTAGTATTGGGTTTTCTAGGCTTTTTTATATGGTCACAGCAAACATATGAACCATCTGAAAAGCTTTATACGCTCATAGATAAAAAAGAAATTAAGCAAGAAGAAGATTGGGTTATCTTTAATCCTAAAGAGAATAACCAAATCGGGATCGTGTTGTATCCAGGTGCAAAAGTAGAACCTGAAGCTTACAGTTACTACGGTAAACAATTAGCAGACGAAGGTTATCTGGTTGCAATACCCAATGTAAACCTTAACTTTGCCTTGTTTGACTCAAATAAAGCGCAAGAGGTAATGGATAGTTATTCATCAGTAAACAAGTGGATCGTAGGTGGACATTCTTTAGGTGGCGTTGCGGCATCTAAATTTGCTCATTCTCATCCAAAAGAAGTGGTTGGTTTGTTTTTCTTAGGTTCTTATCCGGATGAAGCATCTGATTTTTCAAACACTAACCTTCCTATTTTGTCTATATATGGTGAAAAAGACGGCCTATCTACAAAAGATAAGATTCAAGACACGCAGCAGCTTCTTTCCAAGAATGCAACAATGCATGAAATAAAAGGTGGAAATCATGCTCAATTTGGAGTTTATGGACCGCAAAAAGGAGATATGAAAGCATCTATCCCCGTTAAAAAGCAGCAGGATGAAATGGCACAGACTACACTAACATGGATAAAAGAAAACAAATACTAAGCATTTCTTTGGAGAGTGAGTCGAATGAATTCAATTGATATGATCATTAAAGCATTAAAAAAGCAAAATATTAGGGTTGAAAAAGTACGAGTAAAAAAGGATGACCGTGCCGAGTGGTCACTTTCACAGGCATTAGAAAAGCCAAACATTGTAATCAAGCAAAATTAAAAGAAATGATTAGAAATTCGAACAAACCGTGATAGCCACTATGTTTGAAAGAATTGTTTTTTATCAAAAGGAGCAAAAATGATTGATACCATTCTCTATCTACTATTTACTATTTTCTACGTAGCATTGTTTCTATTCAGTATTAAATTAATTAAGAAAAAAGCATTATCGTTTTATATGCTTTCCTTTCCTTTAGTAATCATAGGCTTAATCTATGATAATTTAATTATCTTTATAGGTTCATTTATTGGCGAGGGGAATACACTCTTTGCTCTTAGCTTGCTCCGCTTTTGGCTCCATGCTTTGTTTACGCCAACACTTATTCTGTTTGGATATGGGGTCGCAAAACATGCCAATATTAGCTGGGCTAATAAGCCAATTGTTAAGGTGTTGTTTCTGATAAGCACAGCAATCCTTATTAGTTATGAAGTAGTAAAGACAATTAGTCATGATGTGGCAGCTATAAGTGAGTATGGCATTATTCGCTATGGAATTATAGGAACATCTGGTCCACCTATTATGGTAATAGTTGTAGCGCTTATCTTACTTTTTATCGGTATCTCAATCTTCAAGCACATGAATTGGAGCATCATGATGATTGGCGTAGCAGTGATGATTGTAGGAAGCGCAATTCCTTTTTCTCTTCCAAGTACAGCTGTGATAAACCTGTTTGAAGTTATATTTATGTTATCCTTAGCTTTGACTCATCGTCACTTAGTAAAGGTGTATCAGTATAGATATGTTGCTCAGGCTGGCTAAACTAGAGTTCAAAGTACACAAAAAGCTCAAATCCAAACGGAATTGAGCTTTTTTATCTTCTCAAAACTGCTTTCTACATAAAAAGATGGTAAATTGTTTAATCATTTAAATATAATAAAACTATACGAGCTGTTCGTTGGCGGTCTATTAACTAAGTGTGGGGTGATGTATGGGTAACTACAGAGGATACATAAAAAAATACTATAAGCCTTTTAGCATTGCACTTTTGTTCCTAATGCTAGAAGCCATTTGTGACTTGATGCAACCAACGATTATGGCAAAAATTATTGATGTTGGAATAGCCAATCGGGATTTAGACTATGTGCTTCGGATGGGAGCGGTGATGCTTGGCGTGACGCTGCTTGGAGGAGTAGCAGCTTCGACACGTAGCATTTTGGCAAGCATCACGTCTCAAAATTTTGGGGCTGAGCTGCGCCTTGATTTGTTTAGACGGATTCAAACTCTTTCTTTTAAACGAATCAATAACTATGACCGAGCGTCGTTAATTACGAGACTAACAAATGACGTGACGCAGGTGCAGCTGTTTGTGAACGGCTTGATGAGAATTTATATTAAAGCGCCTTTACTAGCAATTGGTGGCCTCATTATGGCAACCACGTTAAATATTCATTTATCTGTGGTACTTATGGTCGTGGTACCGATGATTGTGGTTCTGCTTATTACAAATATTAAACTCAGCATTCCGCGCTTTGCAAAGCTCCAGAATGCGCTCGATCGAGTCAATGGATCAATGCGAGACTATTTATCAGGTGTTCGCGTAGTAAAAGCATTCAATCGTTTTAATTATGAAACAACGAAATTTAGCGGGTTTAACGATGAGCTTCAGGATAAATCGGTTGCGGCCACGAGAGTCATTGCTATTTTTAGTCCAATTATTATGCTTGTGATGAACGTAGGAATTGTGGCCGTTCTTTGGATTGGTGGTCATGGAGTAGAAGGCGGCACAATTCAAGTGGGGCACGTTGTGGCGTTTACGAACTATATGACGCAAATTCTCTTTTCACTCATGATGATTTCCATGGTGTTTAATATGTTTGTCCGAGCGAGAACGTCAGCTGGCCGCATTGGTGAAGTGCTGGGCGAAGTAAATGATATGGTGTGGACAGAGGAACAGTTTGTTTCTAATCAAGGCGGAAAAATCGAGTTTGAAAATGTATCTTTTTCATATAATGAAACATCGCAAGAGCCGGTCTTAAAAAACGTGACGTTTACGTGTATGCCTGGAGAAACTATTGGTATTATCGGAAAAACGGGTGCTGGAAAAAGCAGTCTTGTGAGTTTAATTCCACGCTTATATGACGCAACGAGCGGGACAATCAAACTAAACGATAGCGACATTCGCGAGATTGAGCCAAAAGCCATACGTGAAAGAATTGCGATTGTTGCTCAAAAAGCGATGTTATTCACGGGGACGATTGGTGATAATATCCGCTGGGGACGAGAAGATGCGTCCAAAGAAGAAGTACAGCTAGCAGCTGAAATTGCTGATGCAAATCAGTTTATTCAAAGGTCAACAGAAGGCTATGAAACGGAAATTGGACAGGGTGGCGTGAACTTATCGGGCGGCCAAAAGCAGCGAGTTTCAATCGCTCGAGCGCTAATTAAAAAGCCTGAAATCTTAATCTTAGATGATAGCACTAGCGCAGTCGATATGGTGACTGAAGGGAAGATTAAACAATCGTTGCAGAGATATGCCGATAATATTACTTGTATTCTTGTTTCACAGCGAATTTCAACGGTAGCGGATGCAGACCGAATTCTTGTAGTGGATAACGGTGAGATCGTTGGGAACGGCAAGCATGATGAGCTATTAAAAACGTGTCAAGCTTATCAAGAAATCTACGAATCACAGTTTGAAAAGGAGGTGCGTTAACTTGGCGGAAAGAACCAATCAAGAAGTGAAAAAGGATAGCGCACCTCTTATGCCTGGCCGTCCGGGTGGCGGAGGTGCGGCTCGCTTTCAAAGGCAAGTCGTAAAGCCGAAAGATTTTAAAGGAACGATGAAGAGGCTCTGGTCGTATTTTGGAGGAGATAAAGCGCTTTTGTCTACTGTTTTTCTGTTGACGATGGTTGATTCAGTCATCTTGCTTTTCGTTCCATTTTTAATTGGGAAAGCGGTAGATACGATGGCGCTGACCGAAACTGTTTCGTTTAGCGTGCTCAATACCGTGATAGTGACGCTTTTGGTTGCGTATATCACAAGCTCTCTATTAAATTTTTCACAAGGCTGGATTATGGCCGGAATTATTGGAAGAATGGTTAAAAGGTTAAGGCGACATTTGTTTGGTAAGCTGCAAAAGCTACCTCTAGCTTTTTTTGATTCACGCACACATGGAGAAATGATGAGTCGATTAACAAACGATATTGATAACGTTAGCACGTCAATTTCGCAGTCTATTACGCAGCTCATGTCTGGTGTGATTATCTTAATTGGATCATTAGTTATGATGTTAGTCTTAAGTCCGTTACTCACGCTAGCGAGCCTTATTACCATTCCCTTAATGTTTCTTTTAACAAAGTCGATTGCTAGAAAAACGAAAGTGCTATTTAAGGAGCAACAAAAAGAGCTAGGGATGCTCAATGGGCATGTTGAAGAGATGATCTCTGGGTTAGAGGTTGTTAAAGCCTATAATTATGAAGAGAAGTCCATTCATCGATTTGAAGAAGTGAATACGAGACTGCGAGAAGTTGGCATCAAAGCACAAATATGGTCAGGATTTTTAATGCCGATGATGAACGTAATTAATAACTTTGGTTTTATGGTCATAGCCGTTGTAGGAGGATATTTAGCTATTAATGAGCTCATTACAGTAGGCTTAATTGCAAGCTTTATCACCTATTCGCGTCAATTCGTACGTCCGTTAAATGACCTTGCGAATATCTTTAATACTCTTCAGTCGGGCGTGGCTGGTGCTGAACGAGTATTTGACGTGTTAGATAGCGAAGAAGAAGATGCAGACCCTGAGAATGCAATTGATTTAACAAATCCAAAAGGGATTGTGGAATTTAAAAATGTAAGCTTTGGTTACAGCGATGATGCGTTGATTTTAAAAAATATCAGCTTTAAGGCAGAAGCAGGCAGTAGTACAGCTTTAGTTGGAACAACTGGGGCAGGAAAAACAACCATTGTTAATTTGCTCACAAGGTTTTATGAGGTCTCTGAAGGACAAATTTTAATTGATGGAATTGATATTCGGAACTATACGAGAGAAAGTTTAAGGAAATGCTTCGGTATCGTGCTTCAAGATACGTATTTATTTTCAGGAACAATTATGGAAAACATTCGATACGGAAACCCAGAAGCAAGTGACGAAGAAGTAAAAGAAGCGGCTAAAGTAGCGAATGCAGATTACTTCATTAATCAATTGCCAAAAGGATATGAAACCAAGCTATCGGAAAATGGTGATAATCTGAGCCAAGGTCAGAAGCAGCTGCTTGCGATATCCAGAGTGCTGCTTTCAAATCCATCACTGCTTATTCTGGACGAAGCAACCAGCAATATTGATACGCGAACCGAACTGTATCTTCAGGAGGCACTAAGCACCATCTTACAAGGGAAAACGAGCTTTATTATTGCTCATAGATTAAACACTATTCGCCATGCAGATACGATTATGTTTATTGAAAATGGTAACATTAAAGAAAAAGGTAATCATGATGAGTTAATGGCTGAAAAAAGAGCGTACCATAGCTTGGTTCATCAGCAGTTTGTCACGCCAATGAGTCTACCTTATTCAAATTCTTAATGCTTTTTAACATTAAATTCTCTAAAATAAAGAAAAAGGTAGAGAAAGCGAGTATAAGATGAGAATTCAAAAATATATTAGCGATACAGGTTTTTGTTCGAGAAGGCAAACAAATCGCTTAATCATAGAGGGTAGAGTAACGGTGAACGGAATCGTGAGTGAGAAGAACACCATGATAGCAGAACATGATGAAGTTCTGATTGATGGAAGGCCTATCCCTCGTAAGGAACAGTCTGTTTATTTAGCGCTTCATAAGCCGGTAGGTATTACGTGTACCGCAGCTAAAGAAGTAGAGGGAAATATCATTGATTTTGTAAATTATCCAACGCGAATCTTTCCTGTTGGCCGCTTGGACAAAGCTTCTGAAGGGCTTATTTTAATGACAAATGATGGTGACATTTTCAACAAAATTCTCCGATCAGAGCATGGTCATGAAAAAGAGTATGTCGTTACGGTGGATAAGGTAATTACAGAGCAGTTCGTGCTGGAAATGGAAAGCGGTGTTGAGATTTTAAATACCATCACCAAGCCGTGTAAGGTCGAAAAAATAAGTGACAATGTGTTTAAGATTATTTTAACTCAAGGACTTAATCGGCAGATTAGAAGAATGTGTAAAGCATTAGGTTATCGAGTTGAGCGCCTGCAGCGGATTCGCATTATGAATATTCACCTAGGAAATTTAGAAGCGGGGGCTTGGAGAGAGCTATCACAGCAAGAATTAAATGAACTGTTGAAAGAGCTTCAATGACTTATTGAAGCTCTTTCCTTTTAAACGTGGTATTCTAGAAGTAAGTTATGAATTGAAAGAAGGAATAAAAATGTACTTAACACTAAAAGAAGCAGCCGAGTATTTATCCTTACCTGAACAATATATTGAAAGTCTTATTCAGCAAGGAAAGATTCGTACTGTTTTTGACGGTGAACAATACGTAGTAAACAAAGAACAATTTAATACGCATTTTGAGCAGCTTGAAAAATATAAAAAGCAGATGGAAGAGTATTTAAGTGAGCCTATTCCAGAAGACATGGATGTAAAAGACGAAGATTAATTCTCACCCTTTTCAGAGGTGATTAAGCACGTTTCAGCCACTAAAAAGGAGTATTTAAGTGCTGATATGCGCAAAAAATGTCGAAAAAAGAAAAAAAATGACTGAAAATGTAGTTTTTAAGGGTTTGTTTTTTGTATAATAAAGGAAGAAGTTGAAAAAGGAGAATTATATTGGAACAAGCAAAACAATCAAAAATAATTATCTTTATTGCGGTGCTGTTCTTTTTCATTCTTTTTGCTGTTATTATGCTAAAAGCACAAGGGATTTTACATAATCAAGGGGCAGAACCAGATGAAAAAAAACATGTCGCTATTTTAACTAGTGATGTTATTGTAGATCAAAGTTGGGGAAGTTTAGCCTATAAAGGGAAAGTGGAAATTGAGAATGAATTCCCCGTCATTGCAAAGGTTTACAGCCAGCTTGATAGTAAACAAAAAATTCAAAATGCTGTTCAGGCTGCAGTTGAAGAAAAAGCTGAAGTCATTATTGGTCACGGAAGGGAGTTCTCTCCTTTTTTTAATAAATTAGCAACCTCCTATCCAGATGTTCACTTCGTTACGATACACGGTACCGCTGAGCATTCAAATCAAACAGTCTATACGTTTGATCAATATCAAACTGAATATGAAGCAGGAGTTGCAGCTAGTTTTAAAACAAGTAGTAACAAAGTAGGTCTTATTGATGCATTTGAAGCTCGTGAAAAGAATAAAGGCTTTGAAAATGGGCTAATGGCGGCGGATCAGAATATTGAATTCTTTTACCGAGTGGTAAATAGTCGAGATGATAGTAAAAAAGCTGTTGAGTTGATGAATGAGTTAGTAGACCAAGGAGTCGACGTCATTTATACTAAAGGAAATTCATACAATCGAGATATTATTAGTGTAGCTAAAGAAAAAGGAATTTATGTCATAGGTTATCTTGATGATCAATCGTATATGGGAGAGAGTCAAGTACTGACAAGCGTTATCAATGATGTACCACAGTCTTATCGCTCCATTATGGAGGACTATTTTAGCGAAAGCGGTTTACCATCAGGAACGGTCGTTTTAGATGAGAATGATGGTGTTTATCGACTTGCTCCTTTTGGTCCTATGTACACAGAAAAAGAGAAGAGCGCAATCGAGGATAGCATAGAAGAATAGTAGCAGGAAGCTAGCAATATAGAAAGTATACAAAGAAAGAGATGATTATGAAGAATGTGATAAGTAAGCTTTCGTTTCGGAGTAAAATCCTAAGTTCACTCTTGGTTATTGCCTTGTTGTTGAGCAGCCTGTCGTTTATTTTTGTATATTCAATCGATGATTTGAGTGGTGTTAGCCAAAAGTTAAAAGACGAAGAGATCCCAGAATTAGTTTGGCTTTCTTACTGGGAAGAAGAGCTGCATGTTAAGCAATACATTGTTTCAAATAATTTAGACAGAAATGATTGCTGTACGAGCGTAGTAACGGAATATAAACAATACGGAAACCATGCAATAAGCAGAGTGGAGAATGATCAGGTAGCTTTTCCAGCATCGCTCCAGCAATTGAAAGAACAAATCCAACTACTTGACTTCCAAATAAATAATAATGTCGCAGGATTAATCGCTTACGAAGATCAAGAAGCAGCTGCTACTTATCTTGACGAGGTTTACTTGCCTCAGCTATACAAGGTACAAGCAGAAATTCAGGATCAAAAGAAAGACGTATCAAATTCCTTAGGTCAATTGTCTGGTGATTTACCGCTTATTATTCGAAACGCACTAATTGGGTTATTAATTTCAATGGTTGTCATTGTATTCTTATCGATTCTTATCTCTTACCGGATGAGCAGAATGCTTACCAAACCTGTGGAAAGCATGACTGCACGAGTCGATCGGATTGCCGATGGTGAGTACGGTTTACGATTAGAAGAAGAGAAGCAAATCGAGTTTCTTAGACTGAGCAAATCAATAAATAAGATGTCTCAAAATCTTTCTGAGTCTTTCCATAAGATAACGGCAGAGAAGACATACCGCGAGCAAATATTGAACTCATTGCCTGTTGGTATTATTACAGTTGATCATTACAATAATCATCTTTTCTTAAATGCAGCAGTAAAAAAGATGTTAATGATTAGCTTAAGCGATGTTCAACATGCTTTACATCATGAAGGGAACGACAATGAAGCATTTTGGCGTATTTTGCGTGAGAAAAAAGTAAAAAAGCATCAAAAAGTAACGTACCAGCTCAATCAGGAAGAACGCTGCCTGCTGGTTTCTCAATCACAGCTAGTAGACGATGAAAACAATGTGGTCGGCCGTATCTTCCATTTCATCGACATTACTGATACCGAACAGTTAGAACGTCGCATGCATCAATCAGAGAAACTAGCGCTAGTAGGAGAACTAGCTGCAGGAGCAGCTCATGAAATTCGTAATCCATTAGCAGTTATTCATGGTTTTTTATCACTTATGAACCATGGGCTTTCTGTAGATGAGCGTAAATCGTTTCAGGTTGAGCTACTGCTTAAAGAGCTTGAACGAATTAATTCCATCGTAGAAGAAATGCTGATGCTTGCAAAGCCTAGAGCACCCGTTATGAAAGCAAAAAGAATTGATTATGTACTAGAAGAAATCATTTCGTTTATTACCGCTAATAATCAAGCCTTTACGATTCAAGTAGAGATGGAAAAAGCAATGGTTTGGATTGATGATAAACAAATAAAGCAAGTGGTTCATAACCTGTTGCGCAATAGCATAGAAGCTATGGGTGGGGCTGGCAGGATGGAAATCACCGGAATGGTGAAGAGAAATCAATACTGCATTTATCTAAAAGATAGTGGTACTGGCATCCCAGAAGAGGTTCAAAAAAGTATTTTTTATCCGTTTACTACATCGAAGGAAAACGGCACGGGATTAGGTTTAACCATTGTGAAGACGATTCTTCAAAATCACGGTGGAGATATTGAGTTAGTGGAAACATCTGAAAAAGGAACAACGTTTATGATGACGTTGCCAATAAATTAAAAGACTGCCTGAGCAGTCTTTTAATTTATTGTTCGGTTAAAATAACCGGTCCCTCTTTCGTAATTGCAATGGTATGCTCGTACTGCGCAGATAGTTTTCCATCTGTTGTACGCGCTGTCCATCCGTTTTTGTCCATTTTGGAATGCCAAGTTCCTACGTTTACCATCGGTTCAATTGTAATAACCATACCTTCTTTTAAACGAGGTCCTTTCCCAGGCTTGCCATAGTGGAAAATGGTTGGCTCTTCGTGCATTGTGTTACCAATGCCGTGTCCTGTAAAGTCACGAACGACAGAAAAGCCTTCTCCTTCTACGTAAGATTGGATAGCATAGCCAATATCACCTGTTCGATTTCCAACCTGTGCTTGCTCTATGCCTTTGTATAATGCGTTGTACGTTACATCCATTAAGCGCTCTGCTTCCTCAGAGATTTCCCCAACTTTATGAGTCCATGCTGAATCAGCCAAAGCTCCGTTTAAGTTAACCACCATATCAATAGTAACAATATCTCCGCTTTTTAAAGGTGTCTTCGTTGGGAAGCCGTGGCAGATTTCGTCGTTCAACGATGCACATGTTGCGAACTGGTACCCTTTATAACCCTTTTGCTCTGGCGTAGCACCGTGTTTCTCTAAAAATTTTTCAACAAATTGGTCAATTTGATGCGTCGTAATACCTGGCTTAATCATTTGTTCAATCTCTTTATGACATTGAGCCAATAACTTACCTGCTTCATGCATTAAGTTAATTTCGCGTTCACTTTTTAATGAAATCAAGTAAACTCCTCCTTTTGAATGTATATTCTCTATATCTAAAATGGATTTTTAAAAAATCCAAACTAAGTTTAATCCAAATTTTATGATAACGCTCCCTAAACTAAAAAAGCAAGAAACCCGCTTGATTTCATGTTTGTAAAAAGGGCATTCAGGGGAGAGTAAAAATGAGACTTCAGCTATAGTTATGATATAGTTAAAAGATAGAATGAATAATTTAGGAGGGTATGCAGCGATGACTCGAGGAAAAACGTTTACTGGTTATGTTGGAACGTATACAAAAGGTTCAAGTGAAGGAATATACACATTTACATTTGATGCAGAGAAAAAGGAATTAAGAGATGTACGAGCAGTAGCTAAAATCGATAATCCTACATATGTGAACATTAGTAAGAGCAATGAATACTTATATGCTGTTGTAAAAGAAGGAGATAAGGGAGGCGTAGCTTCTTATAAAATCAATTCTGAAAACGGCGATTTAACGTTTGTGAATAAACAAATGCTTGAAGGGCCTTCACCATGTTATGTGACGGTTAACGATAGCAATAACCAAGTATTAACTGCCAATTATCATCGAGGAAGTATTGAGTCATACGTAACTTCTCCTCAAAGTGGCGAAGTGTGGCCAGCCACTTCAGTTATGCAACATGAAGGTAAAGGTCCAAATAAAGATCGTCAAGAAAAGCCACACGCTCACTATTCAGACTTTACGCCAGACGGTAAGTACGCTGTAGCAGTGGATCTTGGCACAGATGAAATTATCACGTATGCTGTTGGAGAAGAAGGGAAGTTAACAAAAGCTCAAACGTTTAACACGGCACCTGGCGCTGGACCAAGACACTTAACTTTCCATCCAAACGGCAAGTACGCGTATGTGATGACAGAGTTAAGCAACGAAGTGTTAGTGTTAGAGTATAACGCGCAAGAAGGGAGCTTTACACAACTACAAGCAATCGCAACGCTACCAGCAGATTTTACTGAAAATAGCCAAGGAAGTGCGATTCATATCTCATCAGATGGCCGCTTCGTCTATGCTGGAAACCGTGGGCATAATACGATTGCAACGTTTGCGGTCAATGAAGACGGTCGTAAACTTATATTTGTTGAGTGGACGGATACAAAAGGAGACTGGCCACGCGATTTCGTATTAGATCCAACAGAGCAATTTATTATTGCATCTAATCAAGAGACTGGAAACTTAGTGCTGTTTGAACGAAATGAAGAAACAGGGAAGTTAACGTTTTTAGATTCAACCGTTGATGTGCCGTACGCGGTTTGCGTAAAGTTTTTAAATATATAAATTAACTTGTTGTTTGAAAAACCTATCCGCCTAAGTGGATAGGTTTTTTCGGTTTATCAACAGGAAATTTAGATGATAGTAAAGAACATGGAGAATGTAAGGTTAGAGAAAGGGTGAAATGATTAATGTTTAACAGCAAATATCCATTAGTTCAAGCACCGATGGCAGGAGGAGTATCTACACCTAAGCTAGCGGCTGCTGTTTGCAAAGCTGGCGGAGTGGGCTTTCTGGCAGGAGGGTATAAAACAACATCTGCTCTAAAAGAAGAAATAGAAGAGCTGAAAAAGCAAAAACCCGGTGTGTTTGGCGTGAATTTGTTTGTACCAGAAGAAGAAAGAAACTATGACTTCAAAAAATATGAACAGCATATAAAGCGTATTGCTGTTACGTTGCAGGCAGAAGTAGGCGTTCCAAGGTACCATGACGATGAATGGCAGAATAAGCTCGTTCTCTTAACAAATCACCCTGTTCCACTGGTTAGTTTTACGTTTGGCTGTCCATCAAAAGATGTCATTCTAGCGTTGCAGGAGAAGGGGACGTTCGTCATCGTAACGGTAACAACACCAAAAGAAGCTAAACTGGCAGCTGAAGCAGGGGCGGATGCACTCTGCTTGCAGGGAATTGAAGCGGGTGGCCATCGAGGAAGCTTTGACAACCAAGAGGAGAAAGAGGAAGACTATGGGGTTTTAGAGCTGATTGATCTTGTGAAAAAGCAGTCTAGCTTGCCGCTTATTGCTGCCGGTGGAATTATGGATAAAGATGATGTAGAGATAGTATTGACTGCTGGGGCTAGTGCCGTTCAAGTAGGAACAGCATTTCTTTGCTGTAAGGAAAGTGGAGCAAACCCTACATATAAAAAAGCATTATTAAATAAAACATATAAGGAGACGGCCGTCACGCGAGCTTTTACAGGCAGACGTGCTAGAGGTTTGGCTAATGCGTTTCTGATTTCACATACTGACTCAGCCCCAGCAGCCTATCCGCACGTTCACTATATGACGCAGCCACTTCGGAAAAAAGCTGCTGAGCAAGGGGCGGTAGATTACCTTTCACTTTGGGCTGGAGTTGGTCACAATAAAGTGAAAAGCTGCTCAGCGCAAGAGATTGTAGGGTCCTTAATGACGTAAAAAACCAGAGGCTTACTCAGCCTCTGGTTTTTTTACGATTGGACAAAATGCTTATGCTTTTCATGATGGAAGTTTCCACCTAAATCTTCTACTTTCTCTTTTGTTTCTTGTAAAATTGCTCTTGCTTCCACTTTTTGTTCATCTGTTAATCCTTGTAATAGACGACTTTCACGTTCTGGTAAGGTGATTCCCATTTCTTTAAGCTTTGCGATACCTTCTTCTTTTGTAATGGAACCTTCTTTAATTTGATTCATAATCTTTTTCGCTTGTTCTTTTTGCTCTTCCGTTAAATTGGAAAACGGGTGTTTATGCATTTTTTTAGGCAGGTTAATACCTTGTTCTTTTAACTTAGTATAGGCTTCTTCTTTTGTTAAAGAGCCATCTTTTACTTGTTCTATAATGCTGTGGAACTGCTCTTTTTGCTCCTGTGTTAAGTTGTGGAAAGGATGATCTTTCTTCTCGGGAAATTCCACACCGAGCTTTTCTAATTTTGTTTTTGCCTCGTTCATAACTGCATCCACTTTTTCTTGTGTTTCTGCATCTAGCTGAACGTCATCTTTATAGTGATTTGTTCGCTGAACGATTGTATTTTCACCTACGTTGTCTTTTGTTGCCGCAAACACAGGTGTGTTTACCGCTGCTACTGCGCAGAGAGTTAAACTGCTGGCCAACACATAGCCAAGCCACTTCTTGTTCATTTTTCTCACTCCTTTTTATGTTAAGTTCCCCGATAAAGGAACAACATATGAGAAGTATGTTGTTCACATTTGATAATGTAACCAGCAATAGTGAAAAAATGGTGAAAGTGGCAAAAAGATTTAAAAAAGATGAGAGGAGCATATTTCCAAGAGTGAATTTCTTTTCATTCACCTCCGAGTATACTATGCTTATTCTTAATTCGTTACATGTATAGGCAAGGAGCATGAATAAAAACATGAATGCTGTAGGAACAATTCTAAAGTTGCTATTAGTTGGCATCATTGTATATGGATTAATCTTTTTCGTTCAAAAAAATTGGCCAATTTCACCTTTTGGCCCCAGCTTAAATGAGTTTAAAGACGCAACGGATCTTCATCCCGCTGTAGTTGAAAAAAGAGATCAGCTTATCGAACAAACAAAAGCACAGGGAATAGATGTTGTCATTACGGATGGCTTTCGATCATTTGAAGAACAAGACGAGCTTTATGCCCGTGGCCGAACGACTGAAGGACAGATTGTCACGTATTCAAAAGGTGGCGAGTCTTATCATAATTATGGTCTAGCTATCGATTTCGCTTTGCGAATAGATAATGGTGATATTATCTGGGATATGGAGTATGACGGCAATGGTAACGGCAAGTCGGATTGGATGGAAGTAGCTGAAATTGGTAAAGAGCTTGGTTTTGAATGGGGAGGAGACTGGGAAGGATTTAAAGATTATCCGCATTTTCAGTTAAGGCCTGAAGATATAAAATAGAGACTGAGACATAAGTAATTCAGTCAATGATAAACCTAAACGATTGAGAGTTCCTCACTTTTAATCGTTCAGGTTTTTTGTTGATTGTGAAAACAATCAATGTTGGAAACAGAGTGGAATAGAGCGAAGGACACTCGACTCCTGCGGGAAATAGAGGGAAAACGGAGATTCCAAAGCGCAGCGAGGAAGCTCAGGTTCCTCCCCGCGGAAAACGAGTGGCCGTATCGCAATGGAACGAACGTGTTCAGATAACCTAAAGAGATGGGAACAGCTAGTGTTCGTCTTTTAGAAGCAATCATTTTGTTATGTCCCAAACTCTTCTATATAAAAGGGGATTAGTCATCCCACTCAACATTCAATACATTTCCGTTCATCGCATCAATATCAACGTTGACTTCATGATTATCGTCAGTGTGAATTTCAATCTCATAGCGCAGCTGATTATCGTCCCGGTCTAACTCTGTTTCAACAATCGTTCCAGCTTGCTCTTTTAATGCTAATTTTTTTGCTTCCTCTAATGAAAGTTTAGCTTCTTCAATACTTATCCCATCATCACGGTCATCGTCATCGTCATCGTCACTATCTAAGCGTTCTTGATCAAACTCCACTACTTTTCCAGAGTTGAAATCAATGTCCACATCGTATTCAAATTCACCGTTTACAATATCAAATTCATACTTTTTCGTTCTATCATCTGTATCCACGCTCATCTTTGTGATGTTTCCACCATTTGTTTGTTCTAACGCAATTTCTTTTGCTTGCTCTTCTGAAATGGTTGTTGAGTTCGCTGATACAGATTGTAAAGGCTGTTTATCTGTCATAGCGTAAGCACCAGCACCTAATCCACCTAAAATTAAAGTTCCCGTTAATAACGTCGTCGCAAGTTTCATAATCAATAACCTCCTTGTTTTGTTTACATCCTTATCATATCCAGCGAAGATTAAAAGAAAAGGAGAGAAAGATTAGAATTTGATGAGAAATTGGATAGTTTTTGAGGGAATGCTCTCATAATTCATAGAAATAAGCTTATCCACGCTACAAAAGTAGCAGGATAAGCTTTTAATCATCATCAGTCTCAAACTGGATTGATATGATTTCACCTGAATACGCATCGATGAGTACAGTTGCTTCTTCATCTGGGCTTTGATCAATCTCCACTTCGTATAAAAGCTGGTCGTCATCATCTTCTAGTTCAACAGATGAAATGGTGCCCTTTACTTTTTCTAACGCAATTTTTTTTGCTCCTTCTTTGCTGATAAGAGTAGTTAACTGTTCATTTTTTGGGGGATTAGAGATATTTTCGATTGAACCATCTGGGCGACTGACTTTCACAATATGAGTGCCATCATCACTTTTAATTGTTATATCGTAGTGTTCATTGCTTTCTTTTACGTTTTCAACAGTACCTTGTACACGTTCAAGAGCTTTCTTTTTTGCTTGCTCCTCAGTGAGCTGGGGAGGAGATTTCTCTTGGTTTGTTGATTCACTCACTTTTGAAAAATCGACAATGTCACCTGAAACTCCATCAACCATGATTTCGTACGTATTGTTTTGATTGGTAAGCTGTACGTGAAACTGATTGTCTACTTTTTTAATTCGCTCAATCTGACCTTCATATTTTTGCTTAACGAGGCTTTGTATGTCGCTTTCTGATAAAGAAGAAGCATTTGTATTGTTTAAAGCTGTTACCCAATACCAAATTCCGATGGCTACAGCCAGCGCGCTTAAAACCATAATAAATGTTCGTTTCATAGTATCACCTCCAACTGATTGTCTCATTGGTTTATGATAATGAAGTTAAAAGAAGATTAAAATTTCATGAGAAATAGATTGGCAAGTGAACTTGTACGATGGTTCCTTTACCTTCTTCACTATCGATATGAATAGTACCTTGATGTGCTTTAATAATTTTTGCTGCAATGGCCAGACCTAATCCAGAGCCACCAGTCTCGCGGTTTCTTGCTTTATCTACGCGGAAAAAGCGCTCATAAACGTGAGCCAAATCCTCTTTTGGAATACCGATTCCCTGGTCTGTAATTGTAATAAGACACATGTTCTCTGCTGAGGTGGATACGGTTAACTCTATTGATTCCTCGCTATATTTAATCGCATTATCTAGTAAAATATAAAGAAGCTGCTTAAGCTTTTGCTCATCGCTACTAACTTGAATTGGATGCGGTGAAGGCTTTACATGAATCGTTCGCTGGAATGCTTGCTGCAGACTGCGACCCGTTTCAATACATAGGGTGTTAATATCAGTTGGCTGTATATGTAAGTCCAACTGGGAGTCATCTTTTGCTAAGACAAGCATTTGCTCTGTTAAAGTCTTCATCCGAATTGACTCTGAGTGAATGGATTCAACCGCTTCTTCCAGTATGTCAGGTCGCTTCATTCCCCAGCGCTTTAGCATATTCGCATAGCTTTCAATGACTGTAAGCGGTGTTTTTAGCTCATGGGAAGCATCAGATACGAACTGTTCCTGTTTTTTATAGTTTTCTTCAAGTAAATCCATCATGTTGTTAAACGTATTAGCCATTTGGTCAAGCTCATCTTTAGAGGATGACTTCGTTGTAATTCGTTTAAAGGTACGTGAGGTTTGAATATCTTCCATTGTATAAATGAGTGATTGAATTGGCTGTAAAACCACCTTGCTTAAAAAGCGACCACCAATAACGGTTGGAACTAAAATAATAAAAGAAGCCACAATTAGAATAATGCGTAAAATCCCTAAAGACTGCTCAACATCCACTAATCGTTCGGTAAGTTCCAGGCTCACAACATTATCGTTTGTCCAAATAATAGGCATTGATGCACTTGCATAAATGGCGCCTGATTCCTGTGTAACATCGGTGTGTTCATTTGTTCGGTAGGTTGCATTTAAACTGCGAAGCGATAGCTCATCCTTTAAGGTTGTTAGCAACGATTTGTTATTTTCATCAATAATGCGAATCATCCCGTTTAAAGGGACGTAAGCATTGAATAAGTTTCGTGGTTCAACAGCGGTTGAGCCACTTCTGTTAAAGCCTTCTGCAATATCATCAACTTGACTATCCAAGCGCTCTATGGCATTGTCTGTCATGGTTTTTTTAAAGATAAAGTAGATTGAGCTATTGGTTACGAGAAGCAGCAAGATAAGAAGGAGCGTTGTAAATAACGTAATTTTCGTTTTTAGCTTCATCTCATTTATTCCTTTAACATGTAGCCAACGCCACGTACAGTATGAAGGTAAGGAGTTGAATAAGGTGCATCAAGCTTTTTGCGAAGATAGCGAATGTATACATCTACTACGTTTGTATCTCCGTAGTAATCAAATCCCCACACATTTGTCAGAAGTTGTTCCCGACTAAGAACTTGATTTTGATTCTTTAATAAGTAAATAAGCAAATCAAATTCTCTTGGTGTCAGTTCAATTGTATTTTTTTCTCTTGTGACCATCCGCGTTTTTTCATCAACGGTTAAGTCGCCAATTTGAAGGAGTGGGTTTTCTTCAATAGCAGTAGACTGGTTGCGAAGCCAAACGCGAATGCGGGCAAGTAGCTCTTCAATTTCAAATGGCTTCGTCATATAATCGTTTGCCCCTAAATCAAGTCCGCTAATTTTATCAGGAAGTGAATCGCGAGCTGTTAACAAAATCACTGGTGTAAGCTGGTTGGTAGATCGAATTCTTCTCAATACTTCAAGACCACTTAATCCTGGAAGCATGACGTCAAGAATGAGTAAATCAAATTGTTGACTCTGAAATAGCGATAGCCCTTCTGTGCCAGTATGAGCAGTAGCAGTTTCGTATCCCTCGTATTCCAGCTCAAGTTGAATAAGCCTTGCAATTTTCTTTTCGTCTTCAATTATTAAAATCTTTCCTTTGCTCACGGTAAACCTCCTCAAAAACAGTTTGTAATTGCGTACATTATAGCATGAAAAGAAGCCGCAAGTTGTTTTTAATGAAATAGTAATAGATTTTCAAATAAAGGTTGATTTATATATAATATTAATGAATGATAATTAATTTAATTATATATTTATTCATTTTGTGCAGGAGGGTTTTTTATGGAACATATGGGTTGGATTTCATTAATACCAGCTGTTATAGCTGTTGTTCTTGCACTTATTAGTAAAAATGTTATTTTATCTTTATTCATGGGTGCTTTGTCAAGAATTGTTATTTTACAAAAAAGGTGCACCGATTGGATCTGTTCAAATATTCATTGGTGATTACTTATTCGTTCAGCTAACGGATAGTTATAACGCCGGAGTGTTGGTGTTACTTGTGTTTATCGGCTGATTTGTAGCGCTTGTAGAGAAATCTGGAGGAGCAGGTGCGTTTGCAGAAAAGGTGATACATGTTTTAAACACGCGTGTGAAGATCCAAGTGTCAGCTTGGCTAGGAGGCATTTTAATATTCTTCTCAGATCTTGGCACACCTTTAATTGTTGGCCCCGTTTTTGAAAAGGTATTTGATAAGATGAAGATTTCACGTGAGAAGCTTGCTTGGATTATTGATTCTACGTCGGGTACACTTTCACACTAAAAGCTTACATTTTCAAGGGGGAATCGGAACATGCTATACTGAAAAGTGGAGGTGTCGAGATGCGTTTAGAAAATAAAAAAGTAATTGCGCTTGTAAGCGAAGACTTTGAAGATTTAGAGTTATGGTATCCTGTCATGCGACTTCGTGAAGAAGGAGCTGAGGTGCATTTAGTTGGTGAAAAGGCTAAGGAAACGTATAAAGGAAAATACGGAGTGCCCGCTGTATCAGACTATGCGTTTTCCGATGTGAAAGCAAGCGATTATGATGCTATTTTAGTGCCAGGAGGATGGGCGCCAGATAAACTGCGTCGCTATCCAGAAGTTATTGAAATGGTTCAATATATGGACGAGCACAAAAAGCCAATTGGCCAAATTTGCCACGCCGGCTGGGTACTGATCTCAGCGAAGATTTTAAATGGCCGTAACGTCACAAGTACACCTGGTATTAAAGATGACATGGAGAATGCTGGCGCTATCTGGCATGACGAAGCCGTTGTGGTTGATGGCCACATTATCTCAAGCCGTCGTCCACCAGATTTACCGCCTTATGCAAAAGCATTCGCAGACGTTTTGGCAGAGCAATAAGAAGTAAGTGAAAACACATATCTCGTTGGGGTATGTGTTTTCTATTACAGACTGGAAACTATTTAGTAAAATGAAAAAAGCGAGCAAGGAAATCCCTGCTCGCTTTTTTAGCTTTCATATTAAGTAACTTGCCTCTCTGCAAGTGTAAAAACAAATTCATATTATGATTAAACCCATACTAATAAGGATTTAAATTTTCACTGCTGTTTTGGACACAATTAGCATTGATTGTGTCTGCTCATATGGATTTATCCATTGCCGCGGTTCATCAATTCCACACGATCGTTTAACCTAAACGACGCAAGCCCTACCTCTCTTGCATCCTTACGGCTCCGAAGCCGATCCAGTGTGAGTAAGTTGTTTTTAAAAACATGTGTAGAATGCCAGTATTTTTACCTTGCATTTTACAATACATCCTCTCAAGTTACTTCTTTTTGAAGTTAGAATTATAATTTTACGCAATATCATCGTGGAAGTCAATAGTGTTTTGGTGTTTTTTTAAATCTTTTTATGGGAAAGGATACTATTTTTCGAACAAAATAATATTTGGTACGATAAAAAAGAACACAAAGGAGTGATGTTATGAATACAAATCAAGCTTTTCGTGAAGATGTATTAGAAGCCGTTTCAGATTTGTCGTATGAAGAGTTGAATCAAAAGATATCAGATGACAAATGGACTATTATGCAAGTGTTGGAACATCTCTACCTAATGGAAGAAATGATTGTGGCTCGCGTTTGGCACCAGTTGCAAAATGGAGAGGACAAGCCAGCAGAAAAGAAGCCGTTTCATTTAACGACGGATCGCTCTCGTAAAGTACCTGCACCTCCACAGGTTATTCCTTCAGAAGAAAAGCGAACGTTAGAGGAAATGAAGATGAAGCTCGCAGCATCGCGCACGAAGTTAGAAGATGTGACTAAACGTGTAGAGACAGAAGAACTACAGAAAAAATCGTTTCCTCATCCAATCTTTGGTGATATGGACTTGGCTCAGTGGATTGAGTTTATAGGCTATCATGAAAAAAGACATCTTTTACAAATTGAAGAATTAAAAGCAGAAATGAACTAAAGAGGCTGGAACATAAGTATTTCAGTCAATAATCTATCCGAGCTATTAAGAGTTAACTACTCTTTTATAGTTCGGATTTTTTGTTGATTGGGAAATCAATTCTAGAGAACTAGTGGAATGGAGCGTAAGGCACGGGACTCCTGCGGGAAATAGAGGAAAGACTGAGACCCCGCGAGCGAAGCAAGGAGGCTCAGATTCCTCCCCGCGGAAAGCGAGTGTCTGTAGCGCAATGGAACGAACTGGTTATTATAACCTAAACACTTTAGATAAGGCATATTTCTCCAAATTAAAAAGAAACAGTTTCTTTTTAATTTGGAGAAAGAATGGGATAGTCAGACATCGTCCAGATACCCACGCTATAGGTTTTAGGACTATGGTTTTCTACCGTGCTTCCACCTTGAATCGTAAACAACAGTTTTAAAGGGTCATCTGCATAGTACATTGTTTCTTTTGTATACGGGTTATAAAATACCTTAGGAGGAAGTTTTGGTACGACATCTGTTGTATTAATAAACGATCGGCTCTGCGGTACTAAGCTTGTATACGTACGAACAAAGTTTGAATCTCCCACCCGTGGTGATGCGTAGTTATACATGGTGACGCTTGGGAAATTTGTGTTGGTTGCAACATCAAGAGCATGTAGCGTAGCGAGGGCAGCTCCAAGGCTATGTCCCGTAATATAAAGAGGCTTGGCAGGTAAGGTAGTGTACGTGGCCAGCAGCTCATCGCGACATGATTCATAAATGTTTAAAAATCCTTCATGAACAAGTCCAGCATTTTGTGTATAAGGGTAAGGACGCTGGTGAATTTGAGCATCCGCAATCCAATTCGCTTCCGATTGAGTTCCTCGAAATGCAATTACTATGGCATTATCGGATTCTAGAATAAACCCAAACCACTCTTTTTTCCCCAGGACAGATGCTTGAAATGCTTTAATGAATTGATACCCTTTTGGAACCTCGAACGTGCCTGCTTGCTGATACTGTTGATAGCTCAGTACGCACATATAAAGAAGGTCCAAAGCAAGCGGTCGATAAAACAAAGGTTCAATCTTCATATTTAAGCCCACTTTCTCTAACAAACGTTTTTATCTCAAACTATGAAAAAATGAGATTTTGGTGCTTGTTTCCTTTAGAGAATTGGCAAGAAAATAAAAATATGCGTAAGGTTACAAAAAAATGATACCGCTTTCTTTTTATGAAAGATAGTTATAAAATCTATAAAAACTATTTATTTTTGTGCAAAATAACTAAATTTAAAATAAATAATCAAAGTTATATTGTTAAAATAAACAATATAACTTATAATTTTAAAAAAACAGAAAATTAGTAAGTTATAAGGGGGATTTTTATTGGAGCAGTTTGTTGCAAGCTTAAATAACGTACTATGGAGTACACCGGTTATCTATAGCTGTCTTGCGATTGGGCTTTTGTTTTCCATTCTCACTCGCTTTTTACAGGTTAGGCATCTAAAAGAAATGGTTAAGCTCATGTTTCAAGGAAAGAGTTCAAAAGCAGGGGTATCATCTTTCCAAGCGCTTGCATTAGCATTATCTGGGCGCGTAGGTACAGGTAACATTGCAGGGGTAGCAACGGCCATTACGTTCGGTGGACCGGGCGCGGTGTTCTGGATGTGGGCAGTAGCTTTCATTGGTGCTTCAAGTGCGTTTATCGAATCAACACTGGCACAAATCTATAAGGTAAAGCAAGATGGCCAATATCGAGGAGGCCCGGCTTACTATATTGAAAAAGGAACTGGAATGAAATGGTATGGTGTTATTTTTGCGATTGCAGCACTAGTAGCTATGAGCATTTTGATGCCAGGAGTGCAATCTAACTCTATCGCAGCAGGTTTAGACAATGCATTTAACGTTAGCCCAACAGTAACAGCTATCGGCTTAATTATTTTATTAGCTGGAATCATCTTTGGTGGGGTTAAGCGTATCGCAGGAGTAGCTCAAATTATCGTGCCATTTATGGCTTTGGCTTATATCGCACTTTCTTTAGTTATTATTGCAATTAATATTACTGAATTACCCGCGGTTCTTGCTTTAATTTTTAAGAGTGCTTTTGCATTAGAATCAGCTTTTGGTGGGATTGTTGGTTTGGCTGTTTCATGGGGAGTTAAGCGTGGGATTTATTCCAACGAAGCAGGGCAAGGAACAGGCCCTCACGCGGCAGCTGCAGCAGAGGTATCTCACCCAGTGAAACAAGGTCTTGTTCAAGCATTTTCTGTTTATATCGATACATTACTAGTTTGTTCAGCAACAGCGTTTATGATTTTATTTACGGGGATGTATAACACACAATCACCGGATGGCGCATTTATCGTTTCAAATTTAGAAGGTGTAGAAGCAGGTCCTGGATATACGCAGGCAGCAATTGATTCCTTTATTCCTGGATTTGGAGCTGGGTTTGTAGCGATTGCGCTCTTCTTCTTCGCATTTACAACGATTATGGCGTACTACTATATCGCTGAAACAAACATTGCATATTTAACAAGAGGCAAAAACGGTAAGTGGGCTATGTTTGTATTAAAGCTTGTGTTGTTAGGTGCAACATTCTACGGAGCAGTTAAAACAGCCGATATTGCTTGGGCTCTTGGCGACGCAGGTCTAGGAATCATGGTATGGCTGAACTTAATAGCTATTTTGATTTTGGCAAAACCAGCGCTTGTGGCGTTAAAAGACTATGAAGCTCAGAAAAAGCAAGGGTTAGATCCGGTATTTGATCCAGTGAAGCTAGGTATTAAAAACGCAGACTACTGGGAAACAGAATATAAAAAAGATGAAAATCAAGTTTCATAATTTCAAGCTCACTTTTTCAATCTTTGAAAAAGTGAGCTTTTTTCATTAGAATGACATGTATAATAGTGTGTATTAATGAAGCTAAAGGAAAGAGGAATACGTTATGAAAGAAACAATTATTTCAACCATCGATGAGCTGCAGCAAACGTTTTATGATATTAGTCAATATATTGGAAACAACCCAGAGCTTGGCCATGAAGAAGTAAAAGCTTGTACAGCGCTTACAAATGAGTTAGCTAAGCATAATTTTGAGGTGGAAATAGGGACGTGTGATTTAGCTACTGCTTTTACGGCTGTGTATGATAGTCATAAGCCAGGTCCTTCGATTGGCTTTATGGCAGAGTATGATGCGCTACCGGGGCTAGGGCATGCTTGTGGCCATAACTTAATTGGCACAATGGCCATTGCAGCAGCGATTGGATTGAGCAAAGTTTTGAGTGAGACAGGCGGTAAAGTATACGTATACGGGACGCCTGCAGAAGAAACAACGGGTGGTAAAGTAACGATGGCGGAGGCGGGTGTTTTTAACCATCTAGACGCAGCCATGATGGTTCATCCATATTATTGCCACCAAAAAAGCGGTAGATCACTGGCGATGGATGCTATTCAATTCGAATTTTTTGGGAAATCAGCACACGCAGCAGCAGCACCTCATGAAGGAATTAATGCGTTAGATGCAGTTATTCAAACATTTAACGGGATCAATGCTCTTCGTCAGCATGTGAAACCAGATGTCAGAATCCATGGTGTTATCCCTGAAGGAGGCAAGGCTGCTAATATTGTACCTGACTATGCGACAGCGCAGTTCTATGTGCGAGCATCTAACCGAAAGTATGTTAATGCGGTAACAGAGCGAGTAAAAGCTTGTGCACAAGGTGCAGCTTTATCCACAGGAGCACGACTTGAAATTTCAAACTATGAATTTTCATATGATGATATGGTGACAAATGAAGTTTTATCAACAGCTTATACACAAAATCTACAGCTGCTAGGCGTGCCAGCTGAAGAAATTTTTGAGGACCAAGGTGATCACGGTTCATTAGATATGGGAAATGTTAGCCAAGTGGTGCCATCAATTCATCCATATATTAAAATATGTAACGAGTATTTTGTCTGTCATACGCATGAATTTAGAGAAGCGGCTCTCAGTCCACAGGGACAAGAAGCGCTTATTCTAGGGGCAAAGACAATGGCATTAACAGGATATGATTTGCTAACAAAAGAAGAGCTCTTGCAAAAAGTAAAAGATGAATTCTCTAAATGATGTCATGTAATAAAGTGGTACCAATTGATTGGTACCACTTTTTTGATTTCAGTATCTGGAAGGTGTTAGCATGTTTGAATGCAATAAAAACAGGGTAATATCAGTATTGAAGATAAAAGACAGTAATGTTCACAAAGAACTAATAGAGGTTTTCGTATGATTAAAATTTTAGCAAAAACAAAAGAAGAACTTTTGACCAACTTAACAATTGACGAGCTACAGGCTCATCCGTCAATTGATTGGTACTGGATTGACTTTTATAACCCAACAGAACAAGAGCAGAAAGCCCTTGAAGAGAAATTTGATTTTCATCCACTTGCCGTCGAGGATTGTTTAACCCAAGGTCAAAGGGCGAAATTCGAAATTTATGATGAACACTATTTTTTAGTATATTATGCGCTGCATAAAGAAGAGTTAGAAAACTTAGAAGTGTCGGCGTTTATTGGAGATAACTTTGTTGTTACGTATCATGTCGATAAGTTAAAAAGCGTAGCTAGAGTGGCAAATCTTGTCGAGAAAGACCCAAACATCGTAGAGAATGATCCGTGGGAAATTATTTATGAGCTGCTTGATCATACAGTTGATGAATACTTTCCAACACTTTACCAATTAGAAGATCAAATTGATGATATTGAAGACAATGCAAAAAATGAAACAATGGATGAACTAATGAGAAATCTATATGATATTCGAAGCGATTTATCGCGAATGCGTAGAATTTTAAATCCAATGCGTGATTTAATTTACCGTATTATGTCCACAAATGCATTAAAAGAAAAGGAACAGGTGCGTTATTTTAATGATATCTATGATCACCTGTTAAATATGATCGAAATCATGAATGCTAGTCGAGATTTATCAAATGATATTCGAGAAAGCTTTATGTCGATTAACTCGGACAGAATGAATTCCATTATGTTTACACTGACGCTGATGTCAGCTATCTTCCTTCCTCTTACATTTATCGCAGGTTTATATGGAATGAATTTCTCCTATATGCCAGAGCTAGCTGGTAAATATAATTACTTTATTGTACTCGGGATTATGATTGGACTTGTAGGCGTTATGGTTTTTGCTTTTTACAAAATGGGATGGTTTAAATATCGAAAAGGTCCTAAGTTATAAATATCAATTTGATGGCAAAAGTCTTATCCACATGTGGATAAGGCTTTTTTGGTGTACTATAAAAAGAGAAAGGATTGATGCGAATGGTCAAAGGGCTAAGAATGACGCTGCGATCAGTCATCATTTTACTTGTATGTATCGTTGTTTTAATGTCATTATTATTAACCGATTTATTAGTCAGTAACTCAACTGAGGAAAATGTTCGTAATCAAAAAGCTGAGAAAGCGACAGATGTGGCTAAAATTGTCGCAAACTCCAGTGAGGTAAGAAGAGGCTTAGCAGAAGAAAATTCAGAAGATATTCAAGCATATACTAATTCCATTCAAAAAGAGCTAGGTGTATTATTTATTGTGGTCATGAACATGGACGGAATTCGTCAATCTCATCCCAACGAAGCTAAAATTGGAAAACACTTTGAAGGTGGGGATGAAAGAAGAGTCCTAAAAGGTGAACGGTATACGTCGGTTGCAAAAGGGACGTTAGATGAATCACTAAGAGCATTTGTACCTGTTTATAATGAGCGTAATGAACAAATTGGTGCGGTAGCTGTAGGGATTTCACTGGTTCAGGTCGAGCAAGCTGTTCAGGAAGGTCATCGACGCATTTTAATTGGGTCTCTTTTCGGATTATTAGTTGGGATTATCGGTGCTGTCCTATTGGCAACCTACATTAAGCGAACGTTATTTGGTTTAGAGCCATCAAACATTGCCAAAATTCTTGAAGAAAGAAGCATGATGTTGCAGTCAGTGCGAGAAGGTGTTCTTGCTATTGATAAGGAAGGAACGATTACTCTAGCGAATAAATCAGCTGTGCGATTATTTAAAAAAGCGGGCTTATCGAGCCGGCCAATCGGTTTAAAGATTGCTGACTATATGCCGGGTTCACGCTTGGAAGAAGTATTGTCAACAGGCGAATCGCATTATGACGAAGAGCAGGTAGTGAATGGTATTTCCATCGTTGTAAACCGTGTACCGCTGCTTGTAGATGGTGAAGCTGTAGGAGCTTTATCAACGTTTCGTGATAAAACGGAAGTGAATGTGTTAGCTGAGCAGCTTACAGGTGTGAAAACGTATGTTGAAGCACTTCGTGCTCAATCTCATGAGTTTATGAATAAGCTACATGTTATTTTAGGAATGGTGCAAATGGGGTATCATGATGAACTGTCAAAATACATCCATGAACTCGTTGATCACAGGTACGGAGAAGTGAATTCCGTAACGAAACAAATAAAGGATTTAGCGTTAGCCGGCTTTTTAATGGGAAAAATGAGCTACGCTAGAGAAGAACAAGTGCAGTTAAGCATGAACGTTATTAATCAAATTCCAGAGCCTCAAGATTCACAGCTTACGCATCATCTTATTACCATCATTGGTAATTTAGTGGATAACGGAATTGATGCGGTTAAAGATAATAAAAAATCGAAAAAAGTAAGCGTGGTATTAAAGTATGAAAACGAGCGTTTGCTAATTGAGATTTCAGATAATGGCTACGGAATGTCATCGGATAAGCTCACTCGCATATTTGAAAAAGGTTTTTCAACAAAAGGTTCTAATCGAGGCTTTGGTTTATATTTAGTGAAACAAAGCATTGATGCCTTACAAGGTGAGCTAATGATTGATTCATTTGTTAATAGCGGAACAACATTTTCAATAAACCTTACATATAAAGGAAGGATAGAGCAACATGATTAACATTTTAATTGTAGAAGACGATCCAATGGTGGCGCAATTTAATCAAAAATATGTTGAAGATATCGATGGATTTTCGGTAGCGGGCATCGCTCATTCCGTGAAGGATGCACTCAGTCAATTAGAAGAAGTGCACGTTGACTTGATTTTGCTTGATATTTTTATGCCGGGGCAAAATGGATTAGAACTGTTAACATATATTCGCCAAGAGCAGAAAGAAGTAGACGTTATTGCTATAACGGCTGCTTCTGATATGAAAACGATTCAACAAGTGTTGCGAAATGGCGCAATTGAATATTTAATTAAGCCGTTTACGTTCAGCCGCTTTCAACAAGCATTAGTAACATATAAAAATAAGTTCTATACAATGAAATCTCAGTCTAGGATGAACCAACAGGAAGTGGACGAGTTGTTTACTTCACATAGTTCGGATGAAATCGAATCAGAAACGCTACCAAAAGGGCTTACGACGGGTACTCTTGAAGTTGTGATTCAGAAAATAGAAGAAATGAATGGGGAGGCTTTCTCAACGGATGATATCGCTGAGAAATCAGGTATTTCTAGAGTATCCGTTCGCAAATATTTAAAGTTTTTGACCGATATCGGTGTTCTTGGAGAACGAATGACGTATGGAACGATTGGTCGCCCTGTTTATGCGTACATTTATAATGAGAAGCAAAAGCATGTATTAAGTAATTACCTATCATAGGAGTCAACGAGCCGCTGCCTGACATTTTCACTTTGCGAGTATATTTTTATAAAAAAACAGGTGTTTTTTTAGTTGCAAACGTTTAACATAAAGGGTAAAGAAGTGGATTTAATTGAAGATAAATTACTTTTTTACCCTGATATCATAAACTATAAAAATAATAGGTGGATAAACATTGATAAAAGATGCTCGTAAAGCAGCACTGAAAATTGCAGTGATGTACATTATAACGGGAGCCGTATGGATTCTTATTTCTGATAAGTTATCTCGTATTCTTGCTCAAGATAAGTTTGAATTATATATCTTTTTTCAACAGTATAAAGGCTGGTTCTTCATGTTGGCGACAGGTATTATTCTATACGGGTTAGTCTATCGTCGTGCATATTATTTGCTTCAATCACAGGATGAATTATCAAAAAAGGATTATGAACTTCTAACTAGCCATGAACATTATCAATCGTTATTTCAGCATAACCCGGATGCAGTATTTGAGATTAGTAAAGAAGGTCAAGTTCTCTCTACTAACCCTGAAGGTGAAAAAATAACGGGTTATTCAAGATTACAGCTAAAAGGAATGAAGACCTCAGAATTAATCGCTGATGATGATCAAAGCCTTTGTCATGAACATTTTCGTAATGTTTTAAAAGGCAAAAGCGCTAAATATGAATTAAAGATTGTGAACCAACAAGGTCAAGTTCGATTATTAAGAAGCTCATTATTACCAATTATCGTCAACGGCCAAGTAGTCGGCGTATTTATGATTGCTAGAGATATTACGAACTATCGTCGAGATGAAGAGCTTATGATTGCTTCTGAGAAAATGTCTGTAATTGGCCAGCTAGCAGCTGCCGTTGCCCATGAGGTAAGAAATCCGCTGACTTCATTAAAGGGATTTGTACAAGTGATGCAGGCCACAAAGCAAGTGGATGATCGTTACTTAGACATCATGATGGCTGAAATTGACCGAATTAATTTAATTTCTAGTGAAATGCTGATTTTAGGTAAAAAACAGCATGTAGCTTTTGAAGTAACTAACTTAAATGAAGTATTGAAGCAAGTGTTAATCTTAATGGAAGCGCAAGCAAATTTCAATAATATTTCTCTCGTTGCTCATTATGATTCAAAGCGGGACCTGTACGTTATGTCAGATCCTAATCAGTTGAAGCAGGTATTCATTAATATTATTAAAAATAGTATCGAAGCAATAATTAATCAAGGTGAGATTATTGTAACGTTAGCTGAAGAAGAAGGTAGTGCCGTTATTCAGTTTCGGGATACGGGAATTGGCATGAGTGAAGAGAGAATTGAACAAGTTGGCACACCTTTTTATTCAACAAAAGAAGCAGGTACAGGATTGGGACTAGCCGTTTGTTTTAAAATTATCGAGCGTCATCAAGGTCAGATTGAGTTTGAAAGTGAAAAGGGAAAAGGAACATTGGTAACGGTGTCAATGCCTTTAGCTAGTGAGTAGAACATGTAAGGAACCCGCCTTTATGAAGGAGGGTTCTTTTTCATTAGTTAATCGATTAAATCACAGACTGTTTACTATCATCTATGAATGTTTTCTTCTTCATTTTTGCTTTGCCACTCCATGATAAATTCGTCCACATACGAAGCAGCTGTTCTACAGGACCGACTTTAAACTTACGTAAATAAAGCAAGCTGGAAACGAGCTGAATGAAATAGATTGTCGTACATAGTGCAATACCTTTAATCATGCCAAATGTTCCGAATTGTCCTAGGCCATATCCATAAAAAATAGTGGTGCAGATAACCGTTTGGAACAAGTAGTTGCTTAGTGAAAGGCGGCCAACGCTTTCAAAAGCCTTCATCAGAGTGGATTGCTCAAGCTTGCAGTAAAGCCACGCAAACCCAAACATATACCCGAGCGATAGCAAATTTAAGCCAAAAGCACTTGGAATGCCTGCCCAGCTAGCATCTGGCCATATATGCGCAGTAGCTTTAAAAAGTAAGCTAATAGGGATTAAAATGACAGCCAAGCGTCCATAACGCTTTTGGTGTAGTGCCGGAGCGCGAAACCAATCTTTCTTTCCTGCATACATACCGAGTAGGAATAAAGGGGCTGTAGCAAAGGGAGCTAATAGAAAGACTAATGCCAGTTTGGTTCCTTCAATATTTAACGGGTCATCTGCGTTATTGCGATAATCGCTAATTTCTGCATACGTTCCAGAACCATAGGTAGAAATAGATTCTTTTACGTAAGTTGTTAAATCATCTTTATCCATTAAAAATTCAGTTGTTTCATTCAGCGATCCATAACTTGATGCGCCAACTAAAAGAAATAAAAGCGCAGACCATATTAGCAGCGTTTTTGGCTTGCGATTTAAAAAGAAAAATAATAAAAAGAAGCCAATCATACCGTAAAAAGCAAGAATGTCACCTTCCCAAAGGAAGATTCCATGGCACATACCCATTGCAAAAAGTAAGCTAAAACGTCGAGAGAAGTGACGTTTCACGCCCAGCTGTTTTCGCTCTAAACTCTCTTTCATTTTCACCATTGAATAGCCGAATAAAAAAGTGAAAATCGGCATGAAGCTTCCTTCTACAGCTATTTTTAAAAAGTAATAGCCGCCCATGTCACTTCCTGGTAAAGAAAATAAGTGAATAGCATCTTTTCCATAAATGCCGTACTGGAAAATGAGCATATTGGCGAGTAAGATGCCAAATAAACTAAATCCTCTCATGCTATCGATTAGCGTCACACGGTTTGTGTTCATATCAAAAGCCCCTTTTCTGTTAATCTATGTATTCTCAGTATATGGAGGCATATTTTCAAGAACGTAAACGCCAGATTATCATTTCATTAATATTTTCCAATAATGTTAATCTTTTCGTAATGTTGCTATGATAAAATCGAAAGCGGATGATAAGATAAAGAGGTGACTAAGATGAATGAAGCATCTATTTTATTAGTAGATGATGAGGTGGCCATTGTGAAAATGATGGAAACGGTACTAAATAAAGAGGGCTTTCAACATATATATAAAGCGCATACTGCTAAAGAGGCACTAGACCTATTACAGAAGCATTCAATTGATATTATTTTATTAGACGTCATGTTACCTGATAAAAGTGGCTTTGATATTTGTCCTAAAATTCGGGAGTTATCAAACGCCTATATTTTATTTGTAACAGCAAAAGTATCGGATTTAGATGTATTAACTGGATTTGCGATTGGGGGAGACGACTATGTGACGAAGCCGTTCAACCCATTAGAAATTGCAGCTCGAATTAAAGCAAGGTTACGACGGAAAGAAGCACTTCTCGAACAACCGAAGCAAGGCCAATCTATTTCAATGGTGAAGCGCTATACGTTTGATCACTTTATAGTAGATGAAACGGCAGGCGAATTAATTGTGAATGGAAAGGTTGTAGCTTGTCCAGCTCAGGTCTTTTTGTTGCTGCTTCATTTTTGTAAAAACGTCAACATTGTATTATCTAAGTCACAGCTTTTAGAAGCGGTCTGGGGATACAATCAGTTTGTTGATGAAAACACAGTCACTGTTCATATTCGTAGGATTCGAGAGCGAATTGAAGAAAATCCAGGAAACCCAAAGCATCTTCTTACCGTACGAGGACTTGGGTATAAGCTGGTCCGTGGAAAAACATCGTGAAATCAATTAAAAGAAGACTAACCTTCCATTTCTCTTTTCAGTTTATTTCCCTGTTTATTTGCATATTACTGCTATTATGCGCAGCGTTTTTTATCCTTGCTTTTTATCTTTCAAACGAAGAAGTTAAACATGACTTTCCTTCAGGTACTCTTAGCCTTCTGGTGACAGATACGGAAGTTACAGAAAATCATGCAGTGATACCAGAAAAAATTCAAAAGCAAATTGTAAAAGAAAATATGTGGTATCAAGTTATTAATGAAAGTGGAAAGGTCATTGGTGAAGTGAATACTCCGAAAGGTTTTCCAGATAGATACTCAGTAGCTGAACTTGTACAAATGGAAGAAACAAAGAAAATAAAAGAGTATCATCTTGTTACTTCGTTTGAGAAATTCTTTGATGTACCTTCTTACTATGTTCTAGGGTATGAAAATGACTTACGGGATGAATTACAGAATATCTATGATAAGTATCAAGGGAAGCTGCCGAATGAAAAAGAACAGAAGGATATTACGCAGGAAATAGTGAAAAGCGATGCGAGTTTGCAAATTTTAAATTCAACAGGCCATATCGTTGTTTCATTTGGAGAAGAACGAGAAGTAAGATATCGTCCCTTAGAGTTAATCGGTCGTAAGTTTGAACCAGGTAAATATGATACAATCACCACTAATTTTTATGATAAAAAGACCGGGTACACGTGGGTTTTCCATACTCCTAATCGCCAGCATACGGATATTGTGAATGCATCTGTTATTAAACAAATTATTATTGTAGTTATTGTCATCGCAGTCACTGTACTATTTGCCACGATTGCGTTTGCCGTATGGAATGCTTTTCGATACGGAGGTCCGCTTTTATTGTTTACCAGCTGGCTTGAAAGAATGGGAAATGGTAACTATTCTGAAGTATTAACAGATAAAGAAAAAAAGCGTGTATTTCGTAAAAATGGAAAGGTTCGATTTCAATACCGGTTATATGAAGAAGTCATAAAAGCTTTCTATAAGATGGCAGAGAAGCTAAGCGCCGCTGAAAAAGAGCGAACAAAGCTTGAGTTGACGCGGGAGGAGTGGATGACGGGCATTTCTCATGATTTAAGAACGCCAATTTCCACTATTCAAGGCTATGGGCACATGCTTGAAAGCGGCCAATATAAGTGGACAGAAGCAGAGCTGAAAGAAATCGGTGAGACGCTTCGGCAAAAAGGAGAGTATATGGTTGAATTAGTGGAGGATTTTTCGTTAGCCTTCAAATTGAAAAATCAGGCTATTCCTTTAGAGGCTAAACCTTTAGAAATCAATCAATTTCTCCAAAATGTGGTATTGAAGTTTGTAAATGACCGAACGATTCAAGATGTTCACTTTGTTTATCAACCTTTAAATGAGAAGGTTTTGGTGAAAGTAGATAAGCGTTGGTTTGAGAGAATGCTTGATAATATCATTTTTAATGGAATCAAGCATAACCCACCTCACATAACTATTAAGCTATCGATTTCTGTAGAAACAGAATTTATTTCTATAGAAGTGAAGGATGATGGAGTAGGTATGGATGAATCCGTACTAGAAAATCTTTTTGAGCGCTATTACCGAGGAACGAATACAAGTGAAAAAAAAGAAGGGTCAGGTCTTGGAATGAACATTGCCAAAGCGATTTGTGAGCTCCATGGTGGCCATATTGTTGTAAGGTCCGCCCCTGGTGTAGGGACCGCCATTACAATGAAGCTTCCAATCTTAAGATAGTTCCAAGAAAAGAGCATTGAAAATGCGTTGTTTTGACGCATTTTCAATGCTTTTCTTATGAATACTCACGTGAAGCATTGTATTTCAACGAATCAATAGTGTATCATAGGTGGGACTTCTATTGAAGATGAAACGGATGCTTTAGGCATTTATAATAGATGAACGACAAAGGAGAAAAGATATGAGTCAATTTATCGAACAGCTACAGCCGTTCTTGCAAGAAGCGTGGAAGAAGGCAGGCTTTGAACAAGCAATGGCTATTCAAACAAAAGCTATACCAGAAATTTTAAATAAAAGAGATGTAATGGGTGAGTCGCCAACAGGTACTGGGAAGACTCTTGCTTATTTACTTCCAATTTTACATGACCTTAAGCCAGGACCTTCTCATATTCAAGCGGTTATCTTAGCTTCTTCCCATGAACTTGTTATGCAGATTCATGGTGAGATTCAAACATGGGGCCAGGGAAGCGGAATTTCTAGCGCAGCGCTTATCGGTGGAGCAAACATTAAGCGTCAAGTTGAAAAGTTGAAAAAACGTCCTAACCTAATTATTGGAACGCCTGGGCGCATTCAAGAGCTGATTAAAATGAAAAAAGTGAAGATGCACGAAGTAAAAACGATTGTCATTGATGAAGCTGACCAGCTGTTTGTACCTGAACATATTCAAACAGTACAAGGTATTGTTAAAATGGCCCCAAGTGATCGTCAGCTTCTCGTGTTTTCAGCAACGCTATCACAGCATACGCAAACATTAGCTCAGGAATTAATGAATGATCCTCTTTTCGTTCAAGTAACCCGAAATGAACTTCCTGCTCCAAAAGTTGAGCATATGTATATCGTAAGTGAAGGTCGAGATAAAGTAGAAGTACTTCGTAAGCTTGCGCATCAGGGACCAATGAAAGCTCTAGCTTTTTTCAAAGGGATTGAAACGTTATCTATTTTTGAAGAAAAGCTAAAATTTAAAAAGCTGAACGTAGGATCGCTTCATAGTGAAACGCGAAAGCTTGATCGCTCAAAGGTGTTAACGTCATTTCGTAAAGGTGAGTTTCCAATCTTATTAGCAACGGACGTAGCTGCACGTGGTCTTGATATTAAAGAGCTTTCACATGTTATTCATGTGGATATTCCTCAAAGTGTTGAACAATATGTACACAGATCAGGGCGTACAGGAAGATCAGGAGCTGAAGGAACGGTCATTTCACTTGTAACGGAGCGTGAAGAGAGAGAACTAAAACAAATTGCTCGTGAGCTAAAGATTAAGCTGGTAAAGAAAGAATTATATATGGGTGAAATTGTAGCCGAAGGAACGAAGCAAGAGAAACGAGAGAGCTACAAACCAAGAAAGAAGACAAACAAAAAAACATATCAGCATAAACAGACTAAAAAGAAGTAATCCTTTTATTTCCTTCTTGAAAAGAATTTTTGTTGTGATAAAGTAATAAGAGTTTAAAAAGCAACGCCTACAAGCTAACGGGCGTTGTTTTATTTTGGGTAAAAAATCATATAGATACATTATCCTATTATTGAAAATAGTTTAAATGATGCATTTCGTTTTGGATAACCTTATTTTAACATTACTTTAAGAGACTTCTAATAATAAAGGAATAAGGACGTGGGATATTTTGATTGATGCAATGGATGACTTCTTTGGCGATATGGATCGTAATAGGAAGCGAATGGAATATAATCGAGATGTTGAAAAGCTTGAGCTGTATTTGGAGACGGTACAACAAATTATTAATCAATTTGAAGAAATGCTATATGCCCTTCAGAGTGCTCATCAACAGTATACTTCTGAATGGTCTGGCCGTTCGAAAGATTCTTATGAGAATGTTAATAATGAAATCCTACAGGCAGCTTATCGTTTATATGACGTTCGAGATGAGTTATATCGTTCATTGCATCACGAAATGTCAAGACTAAGAGAAGAAGCAGAGGCTATTTAGTAAACTTTTAATATATGAAAATGGAAAATATCCATGGGAAAGAGGGTGTACAAATGGAAATTAAAGTGAACTTCGAAGACTTGGAGCGATTTTCAGAGCGCATTAAGCACTCGAGAGGAGAAGCGGATGATGCTTTGCAGCGTTTAAGTTGGGAATCTACGAATCTGCACTTTTTATCGGTAGCTAACGTTGAGTCTATTCTAAATTTGCAAGAGGAAATCCAGCAGATTATTGGGAAAATTGAATCATTAACTGAAAGTGCGTATACGCTCGTTAGCGAAACAGCTGAAAAACTAAAAGAAGCAGATGAGCTGTCTGGCGGATGGACAGAATTTTGGAGCAACGTGTGGGATGGGGCTACAACAGGGGTTAAGGATACATGGGAAGGCGTTAAGTCTATTTCAGAGTGGGAAACCTTTGAAACAATGCGAGCTGAAATTACTCACCCTTTAGAGACGCTCGACATGATGTGGTCATCCCTTTCAAATTCATGGGAAGAAAAAGTAGCGCACGGTGATTTGCATACCCGTACAGAGTTTTTTACATACGGTGTTATTCAAATGGGTTTAGGCATATTAGGTGGTAAAGGCATTCAAAAAACAGAAGAAGGAACAAACGTAGCTCAGCATAGCGATTTTGCAGGGAATGAATGAAGTGATAAATATTGCGCTCTTTATGAAAAACCTTAACGTAGACTGATCGTTACGGTGTTACAAATAGAGAAACATGCGATTTAATTTATGAAAAATTTGTACAGCTTGAGGTGTGATAAGGTCAAATGAATAAACGAGGAACATACGGTTTGTACGAAAGGCAGTTAACTAGTCAACAGGCTTCTCGGATAAAACCATTTAACGACTTAGAAAATATACAGCATGGAACTGAAAAATATGGGTAGTTCTTTTAATGCCTTAGAAAAAGCTTTAATTGAAGCAATGAAAGATAATCGAGAAATTGGCCATTTTTATGAAGAGCTAATGAAAAGTGAACTGTTATGTATCGAAGTATCAGGAAATGAACAGTCTGTTGATTTTTACAAGCGTGTCCGAGTAATGGAAAAAAATCAAAAACTATATTTACCTGCCTTTTCATCTTATTATCCATTCCAAAAGATGCTATCAAAAGAGAAGGCTGCGGTCATTAAATTTTCTGATTTATTGCAAGAGATAAACGATAATACGGCGATTTTACTAAATCCAGATACTCCACTTTCGAAACTACTTATTCCAGAAGAGTTAAAAATGCTAAAAGAAAATAAGAATCTTTTTAACTATTTTTCATCGTAGTAGAAGCTAACAAATTTCATATTAATTGTTAGCTTTTTCTGTATGATAAATGAATATATTTCCAGTATATAGGTATAATTGTCTCTGTTTATGCCATATTTACTGTGATAAAATTCATTGTTTTATGAGGTTTATTGTCATTTTTTAGGGGTATACGTAGATATATATTCTTATTTTTTCTAGTTTTTACAAGTTCTCTTTGACCTTCAACCCTATTTTTTCTTACAATTAAAGTAAATCTATAACGATACATAAGGAGAGAAATCGATGTCAGGAATCATTCGTGTTACTCCAGCAGAACTTCGTGAAATGGCTGCTCGCTATAATAATGAAAGTGGGCAAGTTCAAGACCTAGTTGGTCGCCTTGATATGATGAGAAATCAGTTACAAGATATGTGGGAAGGTTCTTCTAGCCAAGCATTTATCGCTCAATATGAAGAGCTAAAGCCATCTTTCGTAGAAATGTCGAATCTGTTAAACAAAATTGCTAAACAGCTTGATGATTCTGCAAACGTTCTTGAAGATACAGACAACCAAATCGCTAGCCAAATTCGCGGTTAACTTGCTCATATAGAGAGTGATAAGATAAAAAGAGCGCCCCATTTTTTTAGATGACGGCGCTTTTTCTATGTTTTGAGGTGAGATCATATGTATATTGAAGTGACCATCGATCTAAAACACTATACGGGTGAGCGGTTTGATTTAAGACTATCAGACTATCATTCTGTAAAAAAAGTGATTGAAATTGCATGGCAAGCTAAAAAAATTTCAAGCACACCAAAAGAAGGATATTGGGTTCGCGTTCCAAATAAAAACCTAGTATTTGCAGGCCATCAAAAACTAAATGAATGTGGCATTTCGAGCGGTGATTGCATTGAAATTCTTTGAAGGAGCTTACTAAAATGGCAGAAAAGAAACCAACTTACTTAGAAAGCTTATTGGAAGCGTCTATTATTCGTGACAAAGAAGAAGGCTATACATTTATCTTCCAAAAAGAAAAGATAAAGCTAAATGATGGCATAGAAGTTGATATGTTAAAAGAGATGCACTCGGATTTCACTCGTGAAATCATCGTAAGTGAAGACGAGCTTCACGTGAAAATTCAGCCATCAGAAGCGTTTGTTCCATTTTCTTTTTTTAAGAAAAAGACGGAAGAACAAAAGTGGCAGTTTGCTTATCAGCTTGTAAAATCTATACAAAATCATAGTTTTACAAGATTTCATCTCGTGGTTTGTCCAGAAAACTTAATGTTTGACGCAAGTTTAACACCTGCTTTCTTACACTATGGAATTAAAGAAAGCATTCCACCATATGAATATGATCCGGCTCGTGAGCTAGTGGAAGTAAAAGCGACAATTGCTTCACTTGTTGATTCCAAATATAGCTTTATTCAGTATTTAAAATTGCATGAAACGATTCAGCTATCAGAGGTTGCTTCTAAATTAATAAATGCTGACGACTTAAATGAGCTTTTAACTATTATTAGACAACAGCTAACGACAGTAGAAGAAGTGCGAAAAACAGTTGTAACCGTCCCGAAGAAAAAGTGGACCATCTTTCGCTTTGCATCAATTGGCGTAACGGTGCTCTTAGTTCCTGCTTTAATTTATACGTTTTATTCCACGTTTTTCTTACAGCCAAAGCAAGAGGCATTCGTGAGTAGTAATGAAGCTTTTTTACAGCAAGAGTATAGTGGGGTTATTGAGCAGCTGGAAGATTATAAAGTAAAAGAAATGCCCAAAGTTGTTCAGTATGAGCTAGCTCTAGCTTATTTAACGAATGAGTCATTAAGTGAAGAACAAAAAGAAGTCATTCAAAATACGGTTACGCTTCAATCAGACGATAAATATTTAAGCTATTGGATTCATATCGGTCGAGGTGAAAATGAGCAGGCTTTAGAAGAAGCACGCTTATTAGAAGATCGAAGCTTGATTTTATACGGTCTTTATAAATATGAAAATCAGTTAAAAGCAGATGAAAGTCTTGCAAGCGATGAAAGAAAAGAGAAATTAGATCCAGTTCAAAGTGAAATTGAAGAGCTTGAATCACAGATTGAAGAAGAGGAAAAGCAAGCTGAAGAGTCAGCTGAAAATGAGCAGCAGGAGAACCAAAAGCAGTCTGAGCCTGCAGATAATAAGCAGGAAGAAGATAAGAAGCAGTCTGAAAAAGAAGTTGAGCAAAATAAAGATGACAAAGCAGATGAAAAGCCTGCTCCTAACTCAGATTCGTCGGATAAACCGGCATCCTAGGAGGTGGACAGATGAGCATTTTATGGGTTTTTAGCGGAACGACTTATCAGCAACTGCCGATTAACTTTGATAACTTTCGCCAAGCAACTGTAGGTAATAGTTCGAAAGAGACGGTGACTTTTTCTTCCTATCCATTTGAAAAAGGAGTCGTTACTATATCGACAACAGAAGATCAAAGAGTAGTTATTTCTCAAGGTGATAACGAACTGAGTCAACTGAGTTATTACGACTCTATCACCCTACAAGAAAGTAATCAAGAACTTCGATTTGTGCTGAGTCCTGCAAAGCTGCAGGAAGATACGTACTATATAGATTATTATCATGAGGTCAACTTCTCAACCGTTGACGAGACAGCAGATGTATATCAGCCCAACAAGAAGCTAGTTGTACATAATAGCAAGGAATTTTCTTTGCTGAAAGTTAAAGCAACATGGCGAATCGTTCCAAAAGATGGTGCCGTATTTGTAAACGGCCAGCGTATTTCAAGTGTGACCAAGCTGAAGCTTGGCGATGTGATTACATGGGGTGCGGTTACAATTGAATTACTTGAACATGATTTATTAAAGGTTCATCGTTTTGATGAGTTTTTTACGAAGCTTCCTAAGTCGAAACAGCCTATTTCTGAAATGAAAAAAAAATATCCTGTTTATCGCCGTACGCCGCGGATGATTTATGAGCTGCCCGATGAAAAAGTGCATTTATCGTTCCCAGCTCAGGATGGCGATGATAACAACCGAAGCCTGTGGCTAACAATCTTGCCACCGCTTGTTATGCTTCTTGTTATGGGGACCGTAGCACTTATTCAACCGCGTGGAATCTTTATTATTATTTCTGTGATGATGTTTACGACGACGCTTGTTGTCTCAACAGTGCAATATTTCCGAGATAAAAAGCAGCGTAAAAAGCGCCAAGAACGTCGTCGCCGTATTTACACGCAGTATTTAGAAAATAAGCGAACGGAGCTTCAGGAACTAGCTGAATCGCAAGGAAAAGTGCTTCATTACCATTTTCCAACGTTTGAGCGAATGAAGTATTTAACCAATCATATCTCTGACCGTATTTGGGAACGAACGCTAGATAGTAGCGATTTTCTTCAAATACGTCTTGGTACCGGGACAGTACCCTCTAGCTATGAAATTTCCTTAAATACAGGAGATATGGCTAATAGAGAAATTGACGATCTGCTTGAACAGTCCCAGCACATGGAAAAGGTATATCGTGAAGTTTCTCAGGCGCCAATCACTGCGAAGTTAGAAAACGGAGCCATTGGTTTAATTGGTAAATCGAAAACAGTTAAGCGTGAGCTTCATCAGTTAATTGGTCAGCTTGCTTTTGCTCATAGCTATCATGATGTTCGCTTTATCTTTATCTTTGATGAAAATGAATATAAGGATTGGGAATGGATGAAGTGGCTTCCGCATTTTCAACTGCCTCATTCGTTCGCCAAAGGCTTTATTTATAATGAAAAAACAAGAGACCAGCTTTTATCCTCTATTTATGAACTGTTGCGCGAAAGAGACTTGGATGAAGAGAAAGGCAACGGTGTGTTTTTACCTCACTTGGTATTCATTGTTACGAACCAACAGCTTATTACAGATCACGTAATCTTAGAATATCTAGAAGGGGAGCATCCGCATCTTGGCTTCTCTACAATCTTTGGAGCTGAAACAAAGGAAAGTTTATCGGATAATGTTCACACTCTTATTCGTTATATTAATGAACAAGAGGGAGACATTTTAATTCAAAAGAAAAAGGCAGTTAATATTCCATTTCAGCTTGATGAACACCGTAATGAGGATAATGAAGCGTTCGCTCGCATGCTGCGAACGCTAGATCATCAAATGGGAATGACTAACTCTATTCCAGACAGCGTGTCCTTTCTGGAGTTATTCCAAGCAAAGGAAGTGGCTGATCTGCCAATTGAGAGAAACTGGCATACGAATGAGTCGGCCAAGTCATTGGCTGTACCAATCGGTCTAAAAGGAAAAGAGGATCTGGTTGAGCTGAATCTACATGAAAAAGCGCACGGTCCACACGGGTTACTAGCTGGAACAACAGGTTCAGGTAAAAGTGAATTTTTACAAACGTATATCCTATCGTTAGCTGTCAATTTCCATCCTCATGAAGTCGCATTTTTATTGATTGACTACAAGGGTGGAGGAATGGCACAGCCGTTTAAGAATATGCCACATTTGCTTGGAACCATCACGAATATAGAAGGTAGTAAAAATTTCAGTACGCGTGCCTTGGCCTCCATTAAAAGTGAGTTGAAAAGACGCCAGCGCTTATTTGATCAGTACGAAGTTAATCACATAAATGACTATACAGACTTGTATAAGCAGAGAGCTGCTGAAGAGCCGCTGCCACACTTATTCTTAATATCAGACGAGTTTGCTGAATTAAAAAGTGAAGAGCCAGAATTTATTCGAGAGCTTGTCAGCGCCGCTCGTATTGGACGTAGCTTAGGCGTTCACTTGATCTTGGCCACACAAAAGCCAGGTGGAGTTATCGATGAGCAAATTTGGAGTAACGCAAGGTTTAAAGTAGCTCTAAAAGTACAAGACGCAACAGATAGTAAAGAGATTCTAAAAAATGCTGATGCGGCTTCGATTACGGTGACAGGTCGAGGTTATTTACAAGTTGGTAATAACGAAGTATACGAACTGTTCCAATCTGCTTGGAGCGGAGCACCATATCAACAAGATGATGTGTATGGAACGGAAGATGAAGTGGCCATCGTAACAGACTTAGGGCTAATTCCACTCTCTGACGTATCATCACAGCAAACGAAAAAGAAAAGTGCTCAGCCGGAAATCGCCGTGATTGTAGAAAGAATTGAAGAAGTTCAACATAATTTAGGAATTAATCGATTAAGAAGCCCATGGCTCCCTCCGCTAGAAAATCGTTTATATCGCTCTGCTTTCCAAACAGGAGAGAGGGAGAAATTCTATATTGGCCTTGTAGATGAGCCTGAAAAACAAAGCCAAACGCCATATGCATACGAAATGATGGAAGATGGCAATATCGGCGTATTTGGTTCATCGGGCTATGGAAAATCATTCACTGCGATGACGCTTATGCTTAGCTTCGCTGAGCGCTATCAGCCAGATGAGCTACACTACTATATCTTTGATTTTGGAAATGGTACGCTGCTTCCATTACGCCAGCTTCCGCACACTGCTGATTATTTCTTAATGGATGAAGGACGTAAGATTGAAAAGTTCATGAAGATTATTAAGCACGAGCTATCCGAGCGCAAGCAGCTATTCCAAGACACAGAGGTTAGCAACATAAAGATGTATAACCGAATGGCTCAAGAGAAGCTTCCGCTTATCTTTATCACGATTGATAATTTTGATCTTGTAAAAGAAGAAATGCAAGATTTAGAGATGCAATTTACGCAGCTTGTCCGTGACGGCCAGTCGCTTGGCGTATATATGATTTTTACGGCAACGCGAATTAACTCTGTGCGCCAGTCGCTTATGAATAACTTAAAAACCAAGGTTGTTCACTATTTAATGGATAGCTCAGAATCATACACAATCTTAGGACGCATTCCTTATGCTCTAGAAGCAATACCTGGTCGTGCGGTTATTAAAACGGATACGTCTTATTTTTCACAGATGTTCCTGCCCGCTGAAGGTGAGGATGACTTCGCGATTCTTGATAACATCAAAAATCAAGTTCAGGTTCTGAAAGAGAAATATGCAGGTATTGAATTACCAGAACAAGTGCCAATGTTACAACCTAAACTTGTACTGCATGAGTTTATGACGGATCACCGTATCGTACGAGAAAGTGGTGTTATTCCGCTCGGATTAGATGAAGAGTTTGTTCGTCCAGTGCACTTAAACTTAATGAAGAACAAACATTGTCTCGTGCTGGGGCCGACACAAAAAGGAAAAACAAACGTCCTTAAAGTGATGCTACAAACTTCTCTTGTGCAGGGGATTCGTCAAATTGGTTTATTTGATGCAATCGATCGTGGCCTTTCATCTTATGCCACGGAAGATGAAATTGTATACATTGAGACGAAAGAGCAAATTATGCAGTGGATAGAAGGAGCGGAAGCAAAGCTGCAAAAACGAGAAGAGCGCTATTTAGAAGCCATTCATGATGGAACCGTTGGTGACTTAACATTTACACCAATACTTCTTATGATTGATGGGTTTGGACGATTCCAGCAAACCATTGATACCTTGATGCAAGATCGCATTACAAAGCTTATTAAAAACTATAGTCATGTTGGCTTTAATATTGTTGCATCAGGAAGTCAAAATGACTTCTCTAAAGGCTTTGATGTATTAACCACTGAAATGAAGCAAATACGCCAAGCCGTTTTATTAATGAAAAAATCAGAGCAAAACCTGATTAACCTAAACTATGATCGCAAAGAAGCAGATGTAAACCCAGGGTTTGGATATTACGTAAAAGACAATAAAGCGACGCGTATTCAAATTCCCTTATGTATGAGTGAAAGGAAGGTTCTAATATGACGGAACAGCGAAAATATACGCTTAAAGTAATCGTAGCTGTCATTTTCATCTTAGGGTTTCCTTCCCTTTTCTTTCAATATATTGGTGATAACCCACTGAAAGTAACTGAAAATGCAACAAGAACCATCGCTGTTGTAAATGAAGATATTGGTGTGGAGGAAGAAAAAGGTGAAGAGCCTATTCGTTTTGGACAACGAGTGGCAGCCATATTAGATAAGGATTCAGATTACGATTGGACGGTCCTAAGTCGAAGCGCAGCTACAAATGGATTACAAAGTGGTAAATACGATGCGGTAATTTATATTCCATCGAACTTCTCAGAGAATATTTTGACGTATGACCAAGAGAAACCTCAGAAAGCCACTTTCCAATATAAAGTTCAAAATCAATTGAATGCAGTTAACAAAGAAAAAGTCGTTCGTGAGCTAGAGGATGCGACGGCCAAAGTAAACAATGATATGTCTTCTCTTTATTGGAGCTATGTATCGCAAGAAGTTGAAAAGGTTAGAGGTCAGTTTGATAAGATTTTAGAAAAAGAGATTGCTTTCCAAAACACAATGGTAGCTTTCTATAAACCTAATTCTAAAAATCTAGCTGGTGAAATTGATGACCAAAAGAAAATTCTTGAGCAAATTCAAACAAATGTAAAAAGTGCGGAAGAAGGCTCAAGTGAACGTAAAAATGATGTGCAGCAGGTTGAAGAAAACCTGACAAATTTTATTAAATACGTTGAAGAATACAAAATGTACCAAGAAAAGCAAAAAGAAATGCTGTTAAAAGCTCAAACGGAAAGTGTGGGCGATATTCAAGAAGGAATCGCGATGATTTCTGAAGGACAAAACGGCGATCGCGAGCAGTTTGAAAGTGAAGCAGGGAAAGTGTTTGGGAAGCTTTCAAACGTTCAGCAGCAAATCGATGAAAACAAGCAAATTGCTGATAATCTGCAGGAAGCGACAGAAGATAAAACGTCTGGACAGCGGGACGAACTCAATCGTTTAAATCAGGATTTACTCAGCCAGTACAGCCAAGTAACTGAGCAAACAACGCTAAACGAAGTACAAAGCAAGCTGTCCACGCTTCGAAAAGAGCTAGAGATAGCACCTTCAAAAGAAGAAGAGGGTGAGACCTTACCACCAATAGAAGATAATCCGGTAATTCCAGAAGAAGAAGAGGGTGAGACGCCGTCAGAAACTGGCGAAGAGTCTCCTACAACAGTTCCTGTTGACTTAGAGAGTCAACGTCAACAGCTTCAAGGGATGAAGAACGATCTTCAAGCGTGGAGTGAGAATCTTGCTGCTTTACCAGAAGAAGAGCAAAATGAAGGCGTGGCCGATACGCAACAAAAGATTGCAGACTTTTCTACACGCTTACAAGGTGTAAGTGACCAGTTGGAAAACGTAACGGTTGAAGTTCCCCCATCAAACAACAATGACAATGACGGAAAAGAAGAACTTCAAAAGCAAATTCAAGAGCTGTTAGCTGTCAACGAAGCGCTAAGAGAACGCGTAGCGCAGTTAGAAGAAATAAATAATCAGCCTAATGGTGACGTGCAAACCGTTGTTAGCATGATTACTGATAAAGAAGATAAAATTTTATCCTCAAGTCAGCTATCTGAAAGCAGAAAACAAAAGTTGGCTGAACTATTTGCTCCAGGTATTCAAACAGAGAATATGTCAAAGCTTCTCCAATATTATGGGGATCTTTCACAGTATGAGTTAGCCTTAAGTCGAGGAAGTAACGAAGATCTTCAAGACGCTGTGCTGCAAAATGAAGGCACGCGTCAGCGCATTCAAGCAATTCTTTACGGAGATGAGCAGCCAAGCGTTATTCGCAAGCAGCTGCAAAATAACTTATTATCAACAGCAGAAGGAATAGATTCATTCTCTTCATCTATTCAACAGTTTACTGATTCTTATGGCCAGCTAATTGAAGGGGAGCAAGCATCTATTGTTGAAAGCTTATCAGCTCTTCAAGAAAAGGCAGGATCAATGAATGAAACGCTTCAAAGCGTAGCTTCTGAAAGTGCAGTTGAAGCTCCAACACAAGAGAATGCAGACGTTTCAAGTCTTATTACTCTTCAAAAGAGTATGGGTCAAGAGCTAAAAGGAATGAATGATTTGATTTCAACTCTTGGTGAACGTCAATCAAGCGTTGTAGAGTATACGGGTGAACTGCAGGAGAAAGTTAACGAAGTACAGGATCAAGCGGATACGCTTAATAACAAATGGTCACAAAACGTAGATTCAACGAAGCTTGTGCGTGGCCAAGTATATCGTCTATTAAACAACACGTTAGTAGATGGCCAAAACAATGATTATGTCTATGACTACCTTGCAAATCCGCTACAGGTAAGCGGTGAGGTACCAGCAGAAAAGACAAAGACTGTTCCACCTGTTGTACTTCTTGTTATTATCCTTATCAGCAGTTTATTAATAGGATACTTTAGTCACTACTACAAAAACGCGCCTCTTCTTGTAAGAGGATCATTATTCGGACTACTGGTGATGATTGTTGGTTTAATGATTAGTACATTCAGCTTAAATATTTACTCACTGTCAGGAGAAAGAGCAATGGAATGGTCTATCTTCACGATTGTACTATTACTATTAGCTTCAACTCTTGTAAGAGGAGCCTTCTTAATCGGTAATTTCGTAGGTTGGATTGTAACAGTGCTGATGATTTTATTCTTTATCACGCCGCTATTAAATCTAGCAATGCCAAACTTCAATTACGAAGATCCGGTTTCAAAAGTATATATGTCAATTCAGTACGAAACGACTTCTCTATTTGCAGAAGCGACTACTATTCTGCTTGGACTAACTGCTGTGTTAACGGTTATTCCGTTTATCATTCGTATGCTGACATCTAAGGATAAACAAGCAGAGAGTGATGAAACGTATGAAGCATAATATGATAGGAAGAATCGCACTTTTAGCGGTTCTTCTCTTTCTATCTACTTCAAACGTATACGCAGCGAATGACACGCAAACACAGGTGCAAAATCTAGCACCCAATATTTTTCAAGATGAGCAAATAAAGCTCAATCCCGATTCTCTTGGTCAAACGAAAAGAGAAGTAGAAAACATTCCTGAGGAAATAAGAGGAATCCCATTTACTGATGAAGAGAAAAAGCCTTCGTTAAAAAGCTCTTTATTTTTAAATGATTCAACAACAAACCACTCCATTCAATCTCAAGTTAATAAATATGGTTTGTTCACTTCAACTGAGTCACCTGTTCAGTCTTCCTCAGTACAAGATGTACCGGAGGAAACAGGATTAAAACTACAGTGGGTGTATATATTGTTGATTGGAATTGGATTAGTTTTATTATTTACGGTGCTTATTCCAAAGTTAAAACCAGCTCAGATAAATGGGCAGAATGAATAAAAGACGCTGCGTTCTTTTATTAAGAACGCGGCGTCTTTTCATTTATAAATTAATCTCGCAAGCGGCTAAATCCTTCATCCATTAGATAGTCTTCTGCTTCTTCATATGATTCAAACGCAGCTTCTAAATTCAATCCAGCATAAATGTTCCATAGTGAATCTTCATGTACCAGTAATAACGTAGCTCCTTCGGGACCGTGCCAGCGCTGCTCGCGGCCGTCTCCGATTACAGCCTCTTCAATCATTTCGTGCTCAGGGCGGTGAGAAAGACTATTGATTGACTGCTCGATAATTGTACGCAGCTCTTCCTGTGAAAACTCACGGATATTCACAAGGCCTTTATCATTTGTGTCATAGCCAGAAAGGTGACCAGCGTATACAAATCCGTTTCCATTTGGGTGCAAGTGATACACCACATTCTTTTTATCATAAACACTTTCATTGTATTGAAAATTTACGCGTCCAAGCGAAACGTCTTTACGCTCTAGTTCAGAGAAAGACGTAATAACGGATAGTTTTTCGTCAAAAGTAAGCATTCAGTAACCTCATTTCAAATTAGACTGTCTAGTCTATGATTTCTATATTCGGTTGATTATATCACACTTCATTTGGAAGAAGCAGACCTTTTCTATGAGAAGAAAGACTTGTAAAGAAGATTGATTCCTTTTCCCTAGAAAATTTAACAAATTCCTACAAAAATTTTAACGTTTGAAAACTATAATAAAAAGAGTCAAATAATAATTCCATAGGGGGAAATGATGTTGAAGAAAAGTTCTGCTCCTTTGTACAAGGTGTTGTTTCTAGTTACTTTATTAGTAGCGCTAGTTATTAGCGGCCTGCCACTGCAGCACCCGAAAGCTGCAACTGCAATCAGCGTCTCACAAGCCATTTCGTCGCAAAATAATTCCATTCAAACGGTAGAAGGATACGTTGTGGGGCAACCAACTGGCACCACTACAGTTGTAACGAGTAATTATCCAAATGACTATGCACTAGCAATTGCGGATACGCCAACTGAAACTAATCCATCTAAAATGCTTTATGTTCAAATCCCGTCTACGTTTCGTTCAGGATTTGGACTACAAACAAATCCAACGCTAAAAGGAAAACAAATTGCAGCGACTGGAAACTTAACAGCTTATTTTTCACACCCAGGCTTAAAAAATGTAACGATGATGTCAAAGGAAACAAGCGGCACGACGGATCCAACTGAACCAACAAATCCACCCGCTTCATCTGTTGAAGAGTATTATTCACCTGCTGAAGGAAAAACGGGGACTGAATTAAAATCAGCATTACATAACATCATTGATGATCATACAGAAATTTCATACTCAGCAGTATGGGATGCACTTCGTAAAACAGATGAAGATCCTACTAATTCTAATAATATTATCTTACTTTATACAGGGCGTTCTCAAGGGAAGTTTACAAACGGATCAGGTTCAAATGATTGGAACCGAGAACACGTTTGGGCAAAGTCGCATGGAGATTTTGGAACATCAATGGGAGCAGGAACTGATATTCACCATTTACGTCCAACGGATATGTCAGTTAACAGTACGCGTAATAATTTAGATTTTGATAACGGTGGCAAAGAGCATACTGAAGCGCTTGGCAACTACTATGATAGTGACTCTTGGGAGCCTCGCGATGAGGTAAAAGGTGACGTGGCCCGTATGCTATTTTATATGGCTGTTCGTTATGAAGGTGATGTAAGCGATGAGCCGGATTTAGAGTTGAATAATGTGGTAAACAACGGAAGTGCTCCGTACCATGGTAAGCTGTCAGTGTTGTTACAGTGGCATCAACAGGACCCTGTAGACGCTTCTGAGCGACGTCGTAATGAGATTATTTACTCAGATTATCAGCATAACCGAAATCCATTTATTGACCACCCTGAATGGGTAAGCGCTATTTGGAATTAATAAGATAAGAAATCAGCGCATGACTCCTCATGCGCTGATTTTATTTTTTTTCGCAACAGGATTTTGAAGAAAGAAGCCGAATATAACCTATTGGATTTTAAAAAATAGGGGGAATTATATGTACAAGCCAATTAAAAAGTTTGCATCACTTATTGTTTTGTTAAGTTTTGTTGCCGCTTTCATATTAGGGCCAACCAATAGCCAAGCAGCGGTAAATGGACAGTCGTTTAACTCGAATTACAAGACCTATTTAATGGCACCACTAAAGAAAGTAACGGAGTTTACTACGTGGGAAGCTTTTGAAAATGACCTTCGGAAGGCAAAGCAAAATGGGTTTTACGCTGTGACAGTAGATTTTTGGTGGGGAGATATGGAGAAAAACGGTGACCAGCAGTTCGACTTTTCTTATGCACAGCGATTCGCACAGGCAGCTCGAAATGCGGGAATAAAAATGGTGCCGATTATCTCGACGCATCAATGTGGTGGAAATGTAGGAGATGACTGTAACACGCCTCTTCCTTCATGGATTTGGAATACTAAAACAGATGATAGCCTATATTTTAAATCAGAAACAGGTACAGTAAACAAAGAAACAGTAAACCCATTAGCGACAGACGTAATTACAAAACAGTACGGGGAGCTATACACAGCATTTGCGCAAGCGTTAGCACCGTATAAAGACGTTATTCCAAAGGTTTATTTATCAGGGGGACCAGCTGGTGAGCTTCGCTATCCTTCATATACAGCTGCTGATGGGACAGGCTACCCTTCTAGAGGGAAATTTCAAGCATACACAGACTTTGCAAAATCTAAATTCCAAATGTGGGCCGTTAACAAGTATGGCTCGTTAGCGGGTGTAAACCAAGCATGGGGACTAAGTTTAACATCAACATCACAAATTTTACCACCTTCAGATGGGAATCAGTTTTTAAAGGATGGATATAACACAAACTATGGAAAAGACTTTCTAGAATGGTATCAAGGAGTTCTGCAAGACCATGCAAAGCGTATTGGAGCATTAGCTCATCAAGCCTTTGATCCGGTGTTTAATGTGCCTGTAGGAGCTAAAATAGCAGGGATACACTGGCAATATAATAATCCAACAATGCCTCATGCTGCTGAAAAGCCAGCGGGTTATAATAACTACAGTACGTTATTAGACTCATTTAAAACAGCCAAGCTAGATTTGACGTTTACGTGCTTAGAAATGGTTGATAGCGGGACATATCCTGAGTATTCAATGCCAAAAACGTTAGTAAAAGAAGTTGCAAGCCTAGCAAACGCAAAAGGGATTGTATTAAATGGTGAAAATGCTTTAAGTATCGGAAGTGAAGAGCAGTATAAACGCGCAGCTGAAATGACATTTAACTATAACTTTGCGGGCTTTACGCTTTTAAGATTCTATGATGTTATTAATAACTCAACGCGTATGAGCCAGTTTAATCAGCACTTAAATATAAAACCGGTTGCACAGACAATGGTTGTTAAAAATGCACCTACATCGTCTGGAGAGAGTGTTTACATCGTCGGAGATCGTCCTGAACTTGGACAGTGGGACACAATCGCTTATCCAATTAAACTCTCTTACAACTCAACGTACGGAGATTGGAGAGGAACCGTTAATTTCCCAGCCGATCGAAGCGTTCAGTTCAAAGCGATTATCAAGCGCTCGGATGGCTCATTAAAATCATGGCAACCAACCCAGCAGTATTGGAATGTTCCAGGAACGCCTACAACGTATACGAATAATTGGTAAGAAGAAAGCACCCATGCCAGCATGGGTGCTTATTTTTATTTCCAGTTCTCCTCAATAAACTCATCGCGGCCAGATTTAGCACGATCTTCTTTGTAGTGCTTAGGGTTTTTCTTATGAAAATCCTGATGATAATCTTCCGCTGCATAGAATTCAGAGGCAGGAAGAACCGCTGTTACGATAGGATTTTTAAAGCGGCCGCTATCGGCAACGGCTTGTTTTGATTCCTCTGCTTCCGTACGCTGTTGTTCATTATGGTAAAAAATTGCTGTTCTGTATTGAGGGCCACGATCTTGGAACTGACCGTCTGGATCAGTTGGATCGATTTGTGGCCAATAAAGATCTAATAAGCGCTTGTAAGGGAATACTTCCGGGTCAAACGTGATTTGTACAGCCTCATAATGACCTGAAGTACCTGATTTTACCTGCTCATAAGTTGGGTTTTCTACGGTACCACCTGTGTATCCTGATACAATACCATGAATGCCTTCTAGTTCATCGAAGGGTGTAACCATACACCAAAAGCATCCACCTGCAAACGTTGCTTTTTCCATATAAATCCCTCATTCTCTTTGTAATTATGTTCTGTATTATAACAAAACAGAGCGGATAGAGCGAATAATTGATTTACCTAGTAGATTGGTTGAGAAGAAGGAATTATGTAGCAAAACAAAGCTAGCTATGAATAGTTGAGAATGCAGAAGAGGAAAGAAGAAAAAAGTGATAAAATAAAAAGGATATATGTCTAGCTTACATATAGCCACGAGTAGTTAGTTATGTATGCTCAAAAGCGTATTGAATACGTTTTTGCAAGTCATATAAGAAGAATAAACTGAGAAATTTACTAGTTATCCACAGAAAAGATGGATAAGTACGAATAAATATACAATAGGAGAGTAAAAAATGATACAAGATAACCTCATCCTAGAGCATTATGGATTAAATGAGCTGAACTTTGAAACAATTAAAAGTTATCGAGATAAGTTTGCTGCAGTAAAGCCAGATCATCCTTGGAACGTCCTTGAAACCAAAGAGTTTCTTTATAAGATAGGAGCATGGGGAAAAGCGAGAGACACTCATAAAGAAGGTGTAACGCTTGCGGGCCTGCTTATGTTTAGTGAAGAGAGAATGATTACAGAAATTTTACCACAATACTTTTTAGAGTATCGAGAAAGCGATGCACAAGGTGGATGGAATGAACGATTCACATCCCAGGACGGTACATGGTCTGGAAATTTATATGACTTTTACTTTTATGTTACAGAGCAAGTCTATAAACATCAGCCAAATGGTGAGATCGCTTCCTCATTAGTTGAGGTAGTTACGAACATGTTGCTACATGCAGACTATAATGGAGAAGGTGGATTAACATTCGAATACAATCAGCAGAGCTGCGTATTCTCTAATCCAGGATTATTTCGAATTCCTGTGGATAAGGTGTTCATAACAAAGATGAGTAATTTAAGAAATCCACATTTATTTAAGCTATTTCGACTACTAAATTTATGTGAACGTTCTGGAAGCGGCTTAACCGCTCTCCACGATAAATGGAAATCATACGGCTACGAGCTTCCAACTATTGATCAAGATGTCTATCTAAAGAGGACAACTCTCAGTCTACCTATGTCTTTTCTAGAAGGACAGAAAGAGTCTGGAAATCAAACGACTTCGACTTTATCGTTTAATAACAATACGGGAAATAAAACGGGAGATGTCGAATCGACCGGAGAATTTGTTGAAAAAAGTAGCTCCTATAATAAAATTGTAAACTCCTTTAATAAAGATAATTCACATTTAATAGAGGAGTTTAAGGGTAAAAATATAGGAGTTAGTCCTGTTAATATAGGAGATAACCCCTATAATAAAGAAGAATGGTCCTATAATAAAAATAATTACTCCTATAATAAAAAAGATGTTTTAATTTCAGATTTAGAAGATGAAAATAGCGTTCTATGGAATCTAGCTGAAATAGCAAGGCGCAAAAAGCGATTAAGTCCAGCAAAAATGGAAGAAGTTATTGTTTCGCTATGCGCACAGCAGCCTCTTAGGCTAAAAGATTTAGCTCATTTACTAGATCGTACGCCTGATGGAGTAAGAAACAATTACTTATCTAAAATGTTGCGCAAAGGTAAGCTTCAGCTTAAATATCCTGAACAGCCTAACCATCCAAAGCAAGCTTACTTAATCGAAGGTTATAGAAGGGAGGAATAAGTGTGAAGTGAAAAGTTGTTGGTTTATTTGTAGGGATGCTTGCTTTATTGGGTTCAACGAGTTGTGCTGCTAGTAGTGGTGAAGAAGTAGATGATACGTTTTTTTCAACATGGTTGTGGGATACGACTCGTATTGAACAGAATCCAGCCCAGTTGGTAAAAGATATTCAAAAAAAGAAGGTAAACCGTGTATATTTGCAAATTAACCATGAGGTACCTATCTTGGCATATCAACGTTTTATAAAATCTGCAAACAGTATCGGAATAACTGTCTATGCTTTAGATGGCAGTCGTACATGGGCAACGTCAGGTCAATCAGATTATGCAGCCTTTTGGGACTGGATTGGATACTACCAAGAAGAAGTAGCAGTTGATGAGCGCTTTAAAGGCGTTCATCTAGATGTTGAGCCGTATTTATTGCCGAATTGGGAAAAGAATCAGCTGCAAATCGTTAGTGCGTATGAAGAAATGATACGAGACGCTGCTAATCGGGCTAAAGCGCTTCAGGTGCCAGTAGGAGCTGACATTCCATTTTGGTTTGATGAAATAGATTCAACCACTGAATCAGATAGCCTTGCTTACTCCGTTATTAAGATGGTTGATGAAGTAACAATAATGGCTTATCGCAATAAAGCGAAGGGGGAAAATGGATTTATTGAGCTTACAAAGAATGAACGTAGGTGGGGATCAGTGCTTTCGACTCCTATTGAAATTGGATTGGAAACCGTGCCTTCAACGGAAGGGAAGTTTATTTCGTTTGCTTCTAAAGGTGAGGCAGCTATGATGCAAGAAATTCAAGAAATGATTCTTATAGTAGATGATAAATCCACCCGTTTCAGCATTCATCATTTTGATAGTTGGGTGAACATGAAAAAATAAGCCGGCTAGCTGTTAAAGCTAACCGGCTTGTCCAATTAGGGGAGAATATGATTCTAGTATGGTCGGGTGTAAACAAATTTATACACAGCTTATTTATAAAAATAAAAAAAGTAACCATCCGAAAATGGTTACTCAATACAAAGGGGGGGGAACTTACTAATAGCATTCCCGCTTTTTTCCTTTATATGCACATAGTGATGAAAAAATTAAAATAATTTTGTTGTCCACGTTTCGCAGTTCCATACGTCCGTTACAACGTCTTCATAAAACTCAGGTTCGTGACAAATAAGCAAAATGCTTCCTTTGTATTCTTTTAAAGCACGCTTTAATTCTTCCTTGGCATCTACGTCTAAGTGGTTGGTAGGCTCATCGAGAACAAGAATGTTGGTTTCATTGTTAATGAGCTTACATAGGCGAACCTTTGCTTTTTCTCCACCGCTTAATACTTCAACTTTACTTTCAATATGCTTCGTTGTTAAACCGCATTTCGCAAGCGCAGCGCGAATTTCGTACTGCGTAAAGTGAGGGAATTCATTCCAGACTTCTTCAATACATGTGTTATAATTGGTTTTTTTGATTTCTTGTTCAAAGTAGCCGATGTGCTGATAGTCTCCTTTTTCAACAGAACCAGATAGCGGTTTGATTTCACCTAAAATACTTTTTAATAGCGTTGTTTTACCAATTCCGTTCGCACCGGATAATGCGATTTTCTGACCACGCTCCATGCGGAGATTCAGTGGTTTTGATAACGGCTCGTCATACCCAATGACTAAATCTGTTGTTTCGAAAATCAGCTTGCTGGATGTACGTGCAGGTTTGAAGTTGAATTCTGGTTTCGGACGCTCTTGAGCAAGCTCAATAACCTCCATTTTATCAAGCTTCTTTTGTCGAGACATTGCCATGTTTCGTGTCGACACACGAGCTTTGTTTCGAGCCACAAAATCCTTTAAATCAGCCATTTCTTGCTGTTGCTTTTTGTAAGCTGCTTCTAGCTGCTGTTTTTTCATTTCATAGATTTTCATAAAATCATCGTAGTCGCCTACATAGCGATTCAACTCTTGATTTTCCATATGATAAATAAGGTTAATAACGCTATTTAAAAATGGAATATCATGCGAGATTAAAATAAATGCATTTTCGTATTCCTGTAGGTAACGTTTCAACCATTCAATATGCTGCTCATCTAAATAGTTAGTGGGCTCATCAAGTAAAAGAATCTCTGGTTTTTCTAACAAGAGTTTCGCAAGAAGGACTTTTGTACGCTGCCCACCGCTTAAGTCTTGCACATCACGCTCTAATCCGATATCTTCTAGTCCTAGCCCTCTAGCGATTTCTTCAACCTTAGCATCAATGACATAGAAATCATTATTCGTTAATAAATCCTGGATTGTACCCACTTCTTCCAGAAGCTTTTCTAGTTCTTCAGGAGAGACGTCAGCCATTTTTTCATATAGTCCGTTCATCTGCGCTTCTAAGTCAAATAAGTATTGAAACGCACCTTTTAAAACGTCGCGGATTGTTAATCCCTTTTCAAGAGAAGTGTGCTGGTCAAGGTAACCGACACGAACTTTTCTAGACCACTCAACTTTTCCGGCATCCGGCTCGAGCTTTCCTGTAATAATGTTCATAAACGTTGATTTACCTTCTCCGTTTGCTCCGATTAAACCTACGTGTTCACCTTTTAACAGGCGAAATGAAACATCATTAAAAATTGCGCGATCACCAAAGCCATGACTTAAATTTTTAACCGTTAGTACGCTCATGTTTACACACCTTTTCTATTTAAAATCAATCGATGATTGTTTATCTATCAGTAATCCACCCCCGATTATAGCGAAATTAGAGAGATAAATCCATGCTAATATTATGTCATTCCGTAACAGGTGATGTTTAGGCGCTTGTTTCAGAAAAAAAGAATGAATAAATGTTTCAGACTCGATTGTTTCTATTTCATGCTTCATAATAAGAAACAAGGATATAGGTTGAAGCAAGGGGGAGCAGACAGTGGAGATTCAAAACATTTTGGTCACAAGCCGCATGTATAAAGAATTAGAGGGTATCATTGAAAGAGAAGATAAGCGAGGCAAGACTTTTCGCTACGTTGATGAAAAAAATATAAACGATGAGGACTTGAAGTGGGCAGATGCTTATATGAGCTTTTATCCTGTTGAAAACTTTGCCTTTCATCAAATGAAGTGGGTTCATTCTTTAGGAGCAGGTGTAGATCGCTACGTCAAATTAGATAGTTGGAAAGACGATGTTATTTTGACAAGAACCGTTTGCTCATTTGGAGCGAGAATGAGCGAGTATTGTTTAAGCTATATGCTGAGTGAGCTTCAGTACCATGTTGCTTTTCAAAAAGCACAGCGTGAAAAGAAATGGGAGCCATTGGAACCTGTTTTGTTATCAAGTCAAAAAGTTGTTATTTATGGAACTGGTGAAATTGGACAGTCTATTGCAGAAATGTTAAAAAGGTTTGGTGTCCAAGTAACAGGAGTTTCTCGAAGTGGCAAAAGCAACCAACATTTTCATCAGGTTGTAGCAACAGGTGATGAAGCATCGCATGTAAAACAAGCAGATTGGATCATTAATACACTGCCGCTAACGCCTGAAACGAATCGTATGTTTAATGCGGAGTGGATGAATATTTTACAAGGTGCATACTTTATTAATGTAGGAAGAGGCGCAACGGTTGATACGGTATCACTTATAGAAGCTATCAATACGAGAAGAATTAAAAAGGCATTTTTAGATGTGTTTGAAGTGGAACCGCTACCTCAATCTGATATGCTATGGGAGCATGAGAACATCGTAATTACGCCTCATATTTCGGCTGTTACGACGCCTGAAGAAGCGGTTGCTTGTTTTTTTGATACGCTAGATCGAATTGAAGCGGACAAACCGTTAGAAAATAAAGTAGATCTTAATCGAGGATACTGACGTATAAAATAAACATTGTAAAAAGCTTTTAATTCAAGGTAATGGTATACTGAAGAATGCTTGCGGTTAAAAGCAAGAAGTTGTTCTTCTAGGAGTGAACAAAATTGAACAAACAAGACTTGATGATAAAAGCGAGTGAATTTATTCACCTTTGTTATATAGAGCTTGATAGAGCCGAAGAAACTGCTGAGCGTTTAGTGCAGGTTCAAAAAGAAATTGAAGAAACAGGAACGTACACTCACACGTTTGATGAGCTTGAACATGGTGCTCGAATGGCTTGGAGAAACAGCAACAAATGTATCGGTCGCTTATTTTGGCAGTCTCTTCACGTGTTTGATGAGCGTGAAGCATCAACTGTTGAAGAAGTACGCGATGCTCTTTATAAGCATATTGAGTATGCGACTAACGATGGGAAAATTCGCTCAACGATTACGGTTTTTAAACCAAAAGCAGGTGAGAAAGAGCCGGTACGAATCTGGAATCATCAGCTGCTGAGGTACGCAGGCTATGAAATGGAATATGGACAGCTTGGTGATGCCGCATCCAATGAATTTACGAAAGTGTGCCAAGAGTTAGGTTGGGAAGGAGCCGGTACACACTTTGATTTGCTTCCTTTAGTTATTCAAGTGAATGGGGAGAAGCCGCAGTGGTTCTCGATTCCTAAGGAACTTGTCAAGGAAGTCACTATTACTCACCCAGAGATAGCAGGATTTGCTAATCTACAGCTTAAATGGTATGGAGTGCCGATGATTTCTGATATGAATCTGGAAATTGGTGGGATTGAATATATAGCTGCACCGTTTAACGGCTGGTATATGGGCACAGAAATTGGCGCGCGTAATTTAGCGGATACAGATCGTTATAATATGCTTCCTAAAGTTGCCTCTATTATGGGGTTAGATACTCGCTATAACGCAACGCTATGGAAGGATAAAGCGCTTGTTGAACTAAATGTGGCCGTCCTGTCTTCTTTTAAAGAGCAAGGTGTCAGTATCGTTGATCATCATACAGCTGCCCAGCAGTTTCGCTTATTTGAAGAGCGTGAAGAGAAAAATGGACGAGAAGTAACGGGGAACTGGACGTGGCTCATCCCACCAGTTTCACCAGCGACGACGCATATTTTTCACAAGCCTTATAAAAACAAGGTGCTGTCACCGAATTATTTTTATCAGAAAAAACCATATTAAAAACCACGAGACTCTCGTGGTTTTTAATTTTCTTATAAAGAGGCTTTTAAGATAGAAAGAATATCTTCTTTATTTAGCGGTTTGAAGTTACCAAAGCCGTGGATAATTAGTTAATGGTTATGCTTATCTTTTGTGCTTATCAAGTAGATTGGCAAGTATATGCGTTTTGTACTTTTCAATTTTACGTCCTTCATGGTGTCTTACACCATTTTGTTTTAATTGTTCAACGTACCAACCTTTGCTTGCTACATGCATCCTATAACACCCTTTCTTCTCATTTGTAGTTACACAGCTGAACAGAATGAGGTTCATTGTCTGCTTGAATGGAAGAGCTCTGTCTTTCCAATCTGTGTGCCATTGTAACATCTTTTAAAATAAGAAAAAAGGGGGGAGAAGCAATTTTGTTAATCGAGTTGTTGACCGGATAACAATAAGAAATTTAGCTCATCTTTGTTCATAACTAAGTCTTGAAGCGTATAACCATCAAGTACTTTGATAAAAGCTTGCATGGCTTCGTAGAGCACATGCTTGAGCTTGCATGAAGGAGAAATTGTACATTTATTAAGCTCGCTGTTAAAACATTCAACAATATGAAAATCTTCTTCTGTTTGGCGCACGACAGCACCAATATTAATTTCTTTAGGGTTTTTTGCTAATCGAATGCCGCCTTTACGCCCGCGGATCGTCTCTATTAATCCAAGCTTTCCTAGTTCATGGGTTACCTTCATCAAGTGATTCTTTGATATTTGATAAGCGTCAGCAATTTCTTTAATATTGCTTAAGCTTTGACGATCTCGAACAGCTAAGTAAAGCAGCACACGTAAGGAATAATCCGTATACTGTGTTAGCCTCATAGTTTCACGCTTCTTTCTGTACTAACTTTATTAATCATATCATGACTGTTTCCGACAGGAATAGCAAGTTGCTCTTTGTTTCGCACATTGCTAATTTGTGAATTATTTATTGCGGTTTTCAGAAGTAGCTATTTTTTTCAAGAAGTTTAGGGTATTATAAAGATGTATTTTTGATATATCTTTTTTGTTTTAAAACATATATATTAAATATATCTTTTTAGGAGGATAACAAAATGAATCAGCATGAAATTGATATTGTAAAAAGCACGGCTCCTGTTTTAGCACAGTATGGTGAACAAATTACGACCTGTTTTTATCGAAATTTATTTGAAGCTCATCCGGAGTTATTAAACGTATTTAATCGTACAAATCAACGAACAGGGCGCCAACAAACCGCTCTTGCTAACACGGTATATGCAGCCGCACAGCATATCGATCAGCTCCATGTATTGGTTCCTGTTGTGAAACAAATTGCTCATAAACACCGAAGCATTGGTGTGAAAGCTGAGCATTATCCGATTGTAGGTGAATTTTTACTTGGGGCTATTAAAGAGGTCCTTGGAGATAGCGCAACCGATGATATTTTAGCAGCATGGAAGAAAGCATACGGAGACATTGCTGACATTTTTATTTCTGTCGAAAAAGAAATGTATGAGCAAGCGGAAGGTGCTAAAGGTGGATGGAGTGATTATAAACCGTTTGTGGTGGCTAAGAAAGTTAAAGAGTCGAGTGATGTGTACTCTTTCTATTTAAAACCGGTCGATCAAAATCCATTACCTACTTTTTTACCAGGGCAGTATGTAAGTGTGCGTGTTCAGGTACCTTCAGAGGAATTTATGTCTATTCGTCAATATAGCTTATCTGATTTTTGGGACCAGTCATACTATCGCATTACGGTAAAACGAGAAGTGAATGTAGCAGAAGGGGAAGTATCAGCTTATTTACATGATCACGTAGAAGTAGGAAATGAAATTGAAATGAGCGCGCCTGCTGGTGACTTTGTTTTAGAGCAGAGCGAAGAGCATCCAGTGGTCTTGATTAGCGGAGGAGTTGGCATAACGCCAACAATGCCAATGTTGAAAAAATCCATTGAAGAGCATCGGGATATTACGTTTATTCATGCAGTGAGAACGAAAGAACAGCATATTTTTAAAGATGAGCTACAGGAGCTTTTCGCTAAGTATCCGTTTAGCTACCACATAGCATATAGTGACGGAGATGTAGATGCCGACAGAACGTATGACCAAAAAGCTGGACGTATTATTCGCGACGACTTACAGAAGTGGTGTAAAAACCCAGAAGCTTCTTTTTATATTTGTGGTTCACCATTATTTATGGAAGAAATGATTAAAAGCTTAAAGGCAATAGGAGTGAAAAGCGAAAGTATTCATTTTGAGGCTTTTACCCCTAAAATGAGCGTAGCGGTAACTGAATAAATTTGCGTAGAACGGGTAAAAAGCTAACAGGACTATAAACTGTTAGCTTTTTTGATGAAAGGGAGTTTTTTAATGAACGAACAAGTATATGATGTGATTGGAATCGGTATTGGCCCATTTAATTTAGGACTTGCTGCTTTAATTGAGCCTGTTGAAGAAATAAGTGCGGTGTTCTTTGATAAAGAAGAGAAATTTGAGTGGCATCCCGGTATGTTAATTGACGGAACAGACTTGCAAGTACCATTTTTAGCAGACTTAGTTACGTTTGCTGATCCGACTAGTCCCTATACGTTTTTAAACTATATCCATAAGCAAAAGCGCATGTATCCATTTTTTTATTTTAATCGATTCGATATTCCAAGGCAGGAGTATAACGAATATGCCAAATGGGTAGAAGCCCAGCTTAAATCGTGCCATTTTCAGCATGAAGTTGTGGATGTAAAGAATCATGAATATGGATATGAAGTAACTGTGAAGCAGACGAAGAGCAATAAAGAGGAGCTATTTTATGCGAAGCATGTGGTGCTCGGAACAGGTGCAGTTCCATTCGTACCAAAAGGTCTAAAACATTCCCTGGGAAATGATGTCGTACATAGCAGTTCATATTTACAGCACAAAGAGCATTTACAACAAGGACATCATATTACCGTAGTTGGTTCTGGTCAAAGCGCGGCAGAGATTTTTTATGACCTTTTAAAAAATCAGCCTACATATGGCTATCATCTGAGTTGGTTTACTCGCTCTTCAAACTTTCAGCAGTTAGATCAGTCAAAGCTTGCTCAAGAGCTATTCTCACCAGATTATGTTCAGCATTTTCATGATCTTCCTTTTAAAGAACGAATCCAAGCGTTAGAAGATTTAAATCCTTTACGAAATGGGATTGAAGCTTCCACTCTTCAGCATATTTATGATTTAATGTATCATCGCTCGATTCAAGGTGAGGTTCCGGTTACGATTCGAGCTTCAATCGAAGTAGAAGGAATAACAAATGAAGGTGGCTATCACTTACACTGCTGTCAAAAGCAAACAAATAAAGAATTCGCTTACGAAACTGATCGAGTGGTTCTCGCAACGGGTTATAAACCACACTTGCCAAAATGGATGGATAAATTTTACAATGAAATTGAATGGGAAGATGATAAGCGTTTTAAAGTAATGAAAGACTATCGCTTGCAGTTCAAAACCCCTCGTGACCATTACATGTTTACGCTAACAAATATTGAGCATTCCCATGGTTCAAGCGCAACAAACTTAGGGCTATCTGTTCAACGAAATCAATGTATCGTTAATACAATTGCGGGTAAAGAAATTTATCCTGTTTCCTTTAACACGACCTTTCAACAATTTGATTTACCTGAATGAGGGTGTGACATAACTACATGATTCCTTCTCAAAGAAGAATCGTGACTGTTCTAAACGAGTTAAGTTGTCAGAAAGCGTTCGTTCCATTGCACTACAGACACTCGCTTTCGGCGGGGAGGAACCTGATCCTCCTCGCTTCGCTGAGCGGTCTCAGTTTTTCCTCCAGTTCCCACAGGAGTCGCGTGTCCTACGCTCTATTCCACTCTTTTTTTAAACTTGTTTTTCAAGTCAACAAACAACTGAAGTATAAAAAAGAGATAACTCTCAATAGTTCGGATATATCATTGAATGAAATACTTATGTACCATCCTCATTTTTATGTGAAATGTAAGTGTTTACAGTTAAAAACTTACTTTGTCTTTTTATTTTTTTTCGGTATAATGACATAATTGTGTTCAATAAATCAGGAGTTTTGTCTCAGTATTGTCAAAGGATATGGTTCGATGTCTATCGCATCGATACTTCTACCTCCTATTTTGTTATGTCAAAGTAGAAGGTAGAAGTGTGGATAAAACATACATGTTGATTTAACCATTATAGTATTTGAGGTGAGTAGAAAAAGTGAACATATCAGAATTTATAAATAGCATAAATGGTTTTTTATGGGGGCCGTTTATGATTACATTTTTATTGGGAATTGGTATCCTTTATACGTTTCGCTTAGGCTTTATCCAAGTAACAATGCTCAAACAAGCATTTGTTCAAACGTTTGGCGGAATGTTTAAAAAGAACCCTGACAATAAAGATGGAATTTCTCCCTTTCAAGCGTTGGCAACATCAGTTGCTGCTCAGGTTGGGACAGGAAATCTAGCGGGTGTTGCAACAGCTATTGCTCTGGGAGGACCTGGGGCTATTTTTTGGATGTGGGTTAGCTCGTTTTTCGGCATGGCCACGATTTTTGCAGAGGCAGTTCTTGCGCAGAAATATAAAGAAGAGAAAGATGGCCAGATTGTTGGAGGACCTGCTTATTATATCCGAAAAGGAGTAGGGAGCAAATGGTTAGCGGGCTTTTTTGCCGTGTCCATTATTATCGCACTTGGGTTTATCGGAAATATGGTGCAGTCAAACTCCATCGCAGCATCCTTTGATACGTTCAATATTCCACGCGTTGCGGTAGGAATTGTTGTTGCGGTATTAATTGGCTTTATTATCTTTGGCGGAATTCAGCGAATCGCAAAAATTGCTGAATTTGTTGTACCGTTTATGGCACTTTTCTATATAGGAGGAAGCTTAGTTATCGTATTCGCAAATTTCTCTGGAATCGTGGATGCGTTTATATTAATCGTAGAATCAGCGTTTAATCCAGCTGCTGCCACTGGTGGAGTTATCGGCGCAACAATTAAAGAAGCTATTCGTTATGGGGTTTCACGTGGGTTATTTTCCAACGAAGCAGGAATGGGCTCAACGCCTCATGCTCACGCTGCGGCAAACGTAAAACATCCTGCTCAGCAGGGATTAGTTGCTATCATAGCGGTTGTAATTGACACCGTCATTATTTGTACCCTAACAGCGCTCGTCATTATCATGACGAAATCCTATGAAACGGGCTTAAATGGTATCCAGTTAACTCAAGAAAGTTTTACAAGGGGTCTCGGCGAGTTTGGCCATCCGTTTATTGCAATTTGTTTATTCTTCTTTGCTTTCACAACCATTTTAGGATGGTACTATTTTGGAGAAAACAATATCAATTATCTGTTTGGAAAAAAAGGAATCAGCGTTTATCGTGCGCTTGTACTACTTTTTATTGTGTTAGGATCTACTTTAAACGTCACGCTTGTATGGGACTTAGCCGATACATTCAATGCATTAATGGTTCTGCCAAACGTAATCGCGCTCTTTATTTTGAGCCCTGTTGTAGTCAAAATTTATAAAGAATATAAGACAAAATGGTAAAGCTTTGCGGTCAGCAAAGCTTTTTTTTGTACATATCATTTGTAAATTCCATGTTTAAGGTGAAAAGACAAGGGTACATTATTTATAGAACAAAAGCTATTACACACAGAAATAAAGGAGTTGCTTGTTGAGATGAGTAAAAAAATCGCAGTATTAGTAACAGATTTATTTGAAGATGTGGAATATACAGACCCTGCCAAAGCATTGAAAGAAGCAGGTCATGAGCTAACAACGATTGACGTTGAAGGCGGCAAAACAGTAAAAGGTAAGCAAGGAGAAACAACGATCAGCATTGATAAAGGTATTAAAGAGGTAAAGCCAGAAGAGTTTGATGCTTTATTCTTACCAGGAGGTTTTTCACCTGACATTCTGCGCGCTAACGATGATGTCGTTGCATTTACAAAAGCATTTATGGATGAGAAAAAGCCGGTTATGGCCATCTGTCACGGCCCGCAGCTTTTAATTAATGCAGATACGTTAAAAGGTCGCGATATTACAGGCTATAAGTCAATTGCGGTTGACTTGAAAAACGCAGGCGCAAACTTCCATGATAAAGAAGTTGTTGTGTGCCAAAACCAACTAGTTACAAGCCGTACACCTGATGATTTACCTGCATTCATTCGTGAATCAGTAAATGTACTATCATAAGAATAAAAAGCGCTCAGCTGAGCGCTTTTTTCTTGTTTAAAGTGACTCGTTGACGAGTTTGGCGATACCAAATGTAAAAGAGGGTGGTAAGACCAACAGAGACCATTCCAAAAGCAACCGTCATTAATTGAAAACCAATGCTATCTAGCAAGAAGCCCGTTGTTAGAAGCACAACTTGAAAGACGATACGTTCAAGCATATTACGGAACGAAAAGAAGCGACCGTGAAAGTCTTTTGGTACGGTTGTTTGAAAAATCGTTGCTGCAACAGGGAAAAAGCAGCCGATAGCAAAACCGAAAATTGTGAATGCGATGATAGTAATAAGAGAATTTGTAGCCATGTAGAGCATGAGTTGTGAAACCCCTACAAATAATGAAAAAACAAATAAGATTTGCACTTGGCTTATATATTTCGTGAGTTGTTTAACAGTAAACGCACCGAGCATAAATGCAATTCCTTCAGCTGTATAGATCCAGCCTTTAATAGCTGCGCTGTCTTGAAGCTCACTAATGTTAATGACAATTAAGTTAAAGCCACCAATAAATAATAAAGGAATCAACAGCATGATAAGCGTAATTGAAACAATAGGCTCCTGCTTAATCATTGGGAATAACGTGCTAAAATCCCGCTTTTCTTTTACATGTTCCCCAACCTTCGACACGCTGTCATCTTCAACTTTTAATAGCATCGTTAATAAAAATAAAGCGAGATAAGCAGCGAATGAAAAGAGGTAAAGCGTATGTAAAGGCATGATAATTAAAAGAGCACCGCCCAATGCTGTACCTAAAATTCTAGACAGCGTAGAAACATTCATGTATACGCCGTTTAGCTGAAGTAATTCTTTTTCATCTACAACAAGGGGAAGGGTAGCCTGCAGAGCAGGAAAATAGAATGCAGCAGAAATTTGAATTAAAATAAGGAAAACAATCATCCAGCCAATTGAATCAGTTGCTAATGCAAGCAGCATAAATAAGACGCTGATTGTTCGAAGCAATCCGGCTGCTAGCATTACTTTCTTTTTATGTAATTGGTCAGTAAGCTTTCCAGCAAGAGGGCCGAGGGCAACCCCAATGACAATTCCAATGGCTAAGATAATTGATTTCATAAAATCAGAAGGGATTTTAGCCTGCATAAACTCTAGATTGCCGATAATCCCCATCCATAGACCTAATCCAGCGATTAGCTCACCCAACAGCAAAATCCATACATTGCGATTTTTCCACATAATATCGTTCCCCGATCATTTTAGTAAGTATGTCGACAAAGTACTTCGTATTTACTAAGTACTTCGTGTTTCTAAATGAATCTACACACTGAATCATATCACAAAACATCTTCTTGAATGGTAAAAAAGGATATAAAATGGTCTCGTTCCTATTATTCTCATTCTTTTCTTGTAACGTTTGTAACGCTATATTTACAGTTATATTACTAGCGATTTTAATAGAATGGAAAAAGAGAGGGGAAAAGTGAGGAATACCAAGGGCTAGCGATATATTAAAAAAAATTACAAAAAACTCTAGTTAATTTTGGTAACGGAAAAGCGGTTGATTGAATCTATGAATCCATGTAACAATGAATATGCAACGCGAGATTAGCAGATTCATTCTGTAGCGTAGCTGTCTACAAATACAGATATCTTTCAAGGAGGAATTTACAACATGAATAAGAAGTTCCGTATTGCTACAATCGCAGGTGCCGTTTCAATCGGCTTATTAACAGCAGGACAAGCTAACGCAGCTGCACCTGACTGCAACACACCAAAGCAAATTACTATTAAAGATGCTCAAGCAGCACAAAATATAAATGTCGATGAGTTATTAAAGAAATACAACGCTCAACCACAAAAAGCTGAGGCGGCAGCACCAGCTAAGAAAGAAGCACAGCCAAAAGCTGAAGCAAAACCAAAAGAAGAAGCAGCACAGCCAGCTCAGCAAGCTGAAGCAAAACCAGCAGAATCTAAAGATTCAAAAGCTGAAGCAAAAGACGTAAGTGAGTTTGAACAACAAGTAGTTACACTAGTAAACGAAGAGCGTGCGAAAGAAGGGTTAAAACCACTTGAGCTTGACACAGAATTAAGTGACGTAGCTCGTGAAAAATCAAAAGACATGATGGATAAAGGTTACTTTGACCACACTTCACCAACGTACGGTTCACCATTTGATATGATGAAGCAATTTGGCATTGAATATTCATCTGCAGGTGAAAACATTGCAAAAGGTCAAAAAACACCTGAAGAAGTAATGGAAGGCTGGATGAACAGTGATGGCCACCGTAAAAACATCATGAACCCTGATTTCACTCACATCGGTGTAGGCTTTGTTGAAGGAGATTCAACTTACTGGACACAAATGTTTATTTCAAAATAATTCATAACACAAACAAGCAAGCAGATTTTTGTCTGCTTGCTTGTTTATGTTTTTTATTAAAGAAAGTCGGGTAAATTAATGTCATAAGACAAGGAAAGGGTGCGATGCGCATGAGAAGAATTTTAAAAAAAATCATAGTAGCTGTATTCCCTATTTTAATGAAAGAAGGCTACCAGTACTATAAAAACCGAAAGAATCGTTCAACAACGTCTACGCGTACGTATAAATAAAAAACTCACTCTCTTATGAGAGTGAGCTTTTTTGTGAATTAATTCGCTTCTATATCAATATGTTTAAAGCTCATAAAGTCAAAAAGTCCTTTATCCGTTAATTTTAAGCATGGAATAACGGGTAAGCTTAAAAAAGATAAAGTAAGCAATGGATTGAAGGCATCGCTAATATCTAATCCTTTTAACGCTTCATGTAGAACGTGAAGCTCTTTGTTTACTTCTTCGTAAGGTAGAGGAGACATTAGCCCCCCAATTGAAAGCGGAAGAGAAGCAAGCACTTGTTCATCCTTTACGAGTACAATTCCACCTTGGATTTTTTCCATTTCTTTAATGGCCATCAGTAAATCGCGATCATTTGTACCAACGGCTACAATATTGTGAGAGTCGTGAGCAATCGTTGTTGCGATGGCTCCATCTTTTAATTGAAACCCTTTGACAATCCCAAGGCCGATATTGCCCGTTTGGTGGTGGCGCTCGGCCACGACTAATTTTAAATGATCTCTCTCTGTATCAATCGTGAACGTTCCGTTTTCAACTACTACTTCTTCCACTACGTGGTTGGTAATAAGCTGATTTGGAATGATTTCAATAATATTTGCTTTATTGTTCTTCATGTTAATTTGCAGCTGTTCAATGGAAATAGATTTCAAATTTACGGAGTGCATCAAGTCTTTAGGCTCGTTTGTTTCATTAGCCGGTTCAACGACAAGCTGGCCGCTTTTGGCCACTACTTCTCCATTTGTAATAACCGTTGACGCATAAATATTTTCTAGTTCATCAAATAGCATGATGTTTGCTTTGTATCCAGGAGCAACAGCACCTTGTTGCGCTAAACCGTAGCACTCAGCCGCGTTTAATGATGCCATTTGGATTGCCATAAGTGGGTCCAAACCTTCGTTCACTGCAAGTCGAACGTTGTGGTCAACAGATCCTTCAGCTAGCAAATCATCTAGATGCTTATCGTCTGTACAGAATAAGAAGCGTCGAACGTTGCGATCATTAACAGCCGGCAGCAACTGCTTCAAATCTTTGGCAACAGAGCCTTCACGGATAAGGACGTGCATGCCACGCTGAACGCGCTCGAGTGCTTCATCAGCTGTTACGCATTCGTGATCCGTTGAAATGTGAGCTGTTCGATAAATATTAATCCCTGTTGCATCCAATCCGGCTCCATGGCCATCGATTACGCCTTGATGATCTTTGGCCGCCTGAAGTTTAGCAAGCATATCATCGTTCGCATCACGGACAGCAGGAAAGTCCATAACTTCCGCTAAACCAATCACGCGTTCATGATTGAAAAAAGGTCGTAAGTCCTCTGCTTTTAAGACAGCTCCAGAGCTTTCAAACGGAGTAGCTGGAATGCTTGATGGCAAGTTAACAAGTACTTCAAGCGGAAGGTTTTCAGAGTTTTGGAGCATAAATTCAATGCCTTTTTCGCCTGAAACGTTGGCAATTTCATGAGGGTCAGTTACGACAGTGGTAACGCCTCTCGGTACGAGAAGCTTTGTAAACTCTTTCGGTGTGACCATTGATGACTCAATATGAACATGGCCATCAATGAAAGTAGGTGAGACATATTTGCCAGTCGCATCGATTGTTTGTTTGCCTTCATATTCACCAAGGCCAACAATCATTCCGTCCGCGATGGCAATGTCTGCTTCAAGAACGCTTAATGTAAACACATCGATAATACGTCCGTTTTTTATGACTAAGTCAGCTGGAATTTGTTTATTTGCAACAGCAATTTGCTTTTTAAGTGAATGGTTTGACATAATGGTTTATCTCCTCTCATTGTGAAACAATGAAGGACTAAAAAGAGTAGAACACCGCTCGGAAGTAATATAGAGGTATAAAAATGTTCAACTCTCGTAGTCCAACTATTTACGGTAGTTTGGTAGAAACTCTTGGACCCTATTTCCAAGATTATACGAGTGTATGCTTATAGGTATTGCGATACATTGTATCTGTATTTTGAGAAGTCGTCAATTACTCTCGGAAAAGAAAGACTTTTGTGAATATTCTACTCGTATAATGTTTTAAAGAAAAATAAACGAATGTCGTGAAGTTGGAAGAAGTGATGTGGGTAAGAAAAAGCCGCCAATGTACAGAGCAGGCATTGACGGCGTTTGTGAAGCTTAAGCTTGCTTGCGTAACGCCCCTAATTCTTCTGCAATTGCTTGCATTTCACTTGGACTGAATGAATCTTTACGCATAACCATTTCATATAAATATTTTAAATCCTCGTACATTTCTTCATCAAATGCATCACCTTTAATTGCACCGATGTTTAACATGCGAAGTTTTTCGCTAATTTGATCAATCATAAACGTAATGTTTTCTGGAGACTTTACTGATAAATCCACTATGTTCATCCTTCCGAGCTTTTTTCTCATTGTAACATGTTTTTATAAGAAGAACACTGTGTTGTCAAACTCTTTGACCAAAAACAGGGTTTTCTTAAATGAAAAGGCTTGTATATAATGTTTGTAATAAGAGAAAGGAGTCGAAACTATGGTTAAAGTACTATTTGTATGTCTTGGTAACATCTGTCGCTCTCCAATGGCAGAAGCAATCTTTCGAAAGATCGTAAAAGACAAAGGGCTCGAACAGCAAATTGAGGTTGATTCAGCCGGAACAGGAAACTGGCATGAGGGCAAGCCACCTCATGAAGGAACGCTTCGTATTTTAACGGACAATCAAATTGACGTTACAGGTTTAACAGCGCGCCAAGTTATTGAAGAAGATCTTAATCAATTTGATTATATTATTGGCATGGACGCTGAAAATGTGGGGAACTTAAGACGTATGGCTGGACATCATCGTGATGTACGCATTGAGCGTCTGTTAGATTATGTTCCACATTTGTCCGTTGAAAATGTTCCTGACCCTTATTATACGGGGGATTTTGATGAGGTATACGGCCTGGTTACAGCAGGATGTAAGCAGTTAGTAGAAGAAATCATAAAAGAGCAGAAATTAAGCTAACTAAACAAGAGGAGAGTGGGAATATGAGTCAAGGAAAAAGTAAACTTCTTGAAGGGATTATTATTGGAGCAATAGCTGGTGCTGCAATTTCAATGCTTGATAAAAATACGCGTAGAACGGTTATTGAAAACAGTAAAGCTGTTAAAAATAAGACGGTACATATGATTAAACATCCAGATGAGGTAAAGCAAAACCTTCAAGAAAAATATGCTGCTGTGCGTGAAACAATTGAACAAGTATCCGATGACGTTTCGTTTTTAACGACACAGGTGGAACAGCTTAAGAAAACAACTCCCCAGGTATTAGACGTAGTAAAAACAACAAAGGAGACTTTCTCACATAAGTATGGCCAAGATGAACAGGAATAATTGAGAGGTGAGCATATGGCCGACACAACAAAGATTGTAGCTTTTATAAAAGAATTAGCAGCTCGCATTCATAACGATGAACTGCCAAGCCTGTCAGCGGAGCTAGCATACTATTTGCTTTTGTCGCTTTTTCCGTTTCTAATCTTTCTCATTACGCTCATTGGTTTTTTGCCCGTTCAAGCACCTGATTTATTGGAGCTTGTTGAAAGCTTTGCGCCAGATCAAGCAATGAGTATGATTGAAAATAATCTAGATAATATTATTGGCTCTCATAACGGAAAGTTGTTATCGTTTGGGATCATCGCGACAATGTGGTCAGCGTCTAACGGAATTAATGCCATTGTGCGAGCATTTAACCGTGCTTACCATGTGCAAGAGAATCGTCCTTTTCTAGTGGCAAGAGGCATGGCTGTATTACTAACGTTTGCGATGATTTTCGTGATTATTGTGGCGCTGTTATTACCTGTGTTTGGTCATATGGTCGGCTTTTATCTGTTCTCAACCTTCGGATTATCTGAAACCTTTTTATCATTATGGGCTGCTTCTAGGTGGATTATTAGCGGTATTATCCTGTTTATTGTCTTTATGGGTTTATACTATTTTGCTCCCAACAAGCGCTTGACTTTAAAAAACGTTGTACAAGGAGCTGCTTTTGCAACAATTGGTTGGACGGTTGTGTCGTTTATTTTCTCATATTACGTTAATAATTTTGGAAACTATACGGCAACGTACGGGAGCTTAGGCGGCATTATTGTATTGTTGATCTGGCTGTATTTGTCAGGAATGATTATTGTCATTGGTGGAGAAATTAACGCCATTTTTTATGAGCGAAAAAAAGCAATCAAAGCATAAGGCGACCACCCTATTTGCATATATTGGTATGAAACGAAGAGTAGGAAGTGGGCATACTAATGGTGAAATGAAAGGGGGATTTACCATGACAAAGCATACGAAAAAAGACGGAAGCAACACGAAACAAAACAAAAAAAGCCATCCAAAGCATAAGACAAGTAATAGCCAAAATGGGCAAAACGGCTACCATTAAGGAATATGCTTTTATAAAAAAAGAGGCCTGGTGAAGGGCCTCTTTTTGTGTTAAGACTTTAATAAGCGCAGTCCGTTTAGGATAACAAGAATTGTGCTTCCTTCATGCCCAATAACACCAAAAGGCATATCAAGAACTTGAAGGAAGTTTGACGAAATTAATAAGAAAATAACGCTGATTGAGAAGATGACGTTTTGCTTAACAATGTTGTTCATTCTCTTAGATAATTTAACAGCATCGGCAATTCTTGATAAATTGTTTTTCATTAGTACAACGTCAGCTGTTTCTAACGCGACGTCTGTCCCTTCTCCCATCGCAATTCCAACATTAGAAGTAGCAAGAGCTGGTGCGTCGTTAATTCCGTCTCCAACCATCGCTACAGTCGAATATCTCTCTTTTAATTCTTTTACTTTATCAACTTTTGCTTCAGGCAAGCATTCGGAAATATATTCATCTACCATGCATTCTTTTGCGATTGCTTCCGCTGTTTTTTTACTATCTCCTGTAATCATGACGGTGTGAATGCCAAGTGATTTCAGTACTTTAATGGCTTCTACTGCTTCTGTTCGTACAACGTCTTTTAATGCTAAGATTCCAATAACGCCGTGTTCATCTTTTGCATAAACAACGGTTTTCCCCTCAGAAGCAAGATTTACCGCAGCTCCGTTTTTAAACGAAGTGGCATCATCTTTGCCAATGAAATCTGCTTTTCCAATCTTCCATTGCTTACCTTGGACCGTGCCAATAACACCAAAGCCTGGAACATCTTCAAGAGATTCAGGCTGAAGTAGCTGAAGATTCTTTTTGTCTTTTGCGAACTGCACAATTGACTGAGCAAGCGGATGGTTTGACTGACGCTCAATGGAAGCAATTTTAATTAAAAACTCATCTTCAGAAACGCCGTCACGAACGAGTACATCTGTTACCTCAGGCTTTCCTTTCGTAAGCGTCCCCGTTTTATCAAACGCCACTGCGTTTAAATGGTTTAATCGCTCTAAATGGACGCCTCCTTTAAATAAGATTCCTTTACGAGCTCCGTTCGAAATAGCTGAAAGCGAAGCTGGCGTAATGGACGCTACAAGTGCGCAAGGAGAGGCAACAACAAGTAAAATCATTGCTCTGTAAAACGTTTCAGTCCAGCTCCACCCAAGAACATAGTGAGGAAGGAACAGCATGATGGCAACAACAGAGAGAACCACTTTTACATAGGTTCCTTCAAAGCGTTCAATGAATAGCTGAGAAGGTGATTTTTCGCTTTGAGCACTTTGTACAAGCTGAATAATCTTTTGAAACAGTGTTTCCGTACTTGGCTTTGTCATTTGAATGACGATAGCCCCTTTTAAATTTACTGTACCAGCAAACACTTCTTCATCAGCCGCTTTTAAAACAGGAACGGATTCACCCGTGATGGCTGCTTGATCAATCGTTGTTTCACCTGATAAGACAATGCCATCTACCGGTACACGTTCACCAGGCTTCACAAGCAACGTATCGTTCACTTGTAGTTCAGAAATGGCTACGACTTCTTCATGATCTCCGTTTAAGCGCGTTGCTTCTTGAGGCTGTAAATCCATTAAAGCACTAATTTCACGGCTACTTTTATTCATGGTGTATGTTTCAAGCGCTCCGCTTAGTGCAAAGATAAAGATAAGCATGGCACCTTCTGTCCAGTAGCCAATCACAGCTGCACCAATGGCTGCAATAATCATCAGCATTTCCACGTTTAGTTCTTTATTTTCAATCGTTTCCTCAATACCTTCTTTAGCTTTGGCAAATCCTCCAATAACATAAGCCAGAATGAATAACGTAATAGATAAGGTCGAAGCATCTTGTTTTGATAAAAGCCAAGCAACTAAAATAAGCACGCCGCTTGCAAGAGCAGCAATCAATTCACCGTGTGTCTGCATGCCAGCAAGAAACGAAGAAGTCGATTGGTTCTCTTGTTTTTTTGCTAATGTTTGTTCCATAAAAAGCCTCCTATAATGTAGTAGTTGAGAAGAATAATCACAATCATTACCCCTAAAAAAGCACAAAAGCTGCCATCTCAGCGATAGCAGCACGTCTTACAATTGTTATAAAGTTTTTTTGAATATATTAGTAACAAAAGTATAACATGGAATAGCTACAGAAGGAATAGTGAAAATGGCGCTTATAACCTAAAAAGAGTATATGCGCTTACATGTCTAAGTGTTCTTCATATAGTCGGTATGCGGATGAATAAACATGCTCAATATCAGCATCCGTCATGTACATTAACGTCTCACGATCAAACCCCTTAATTGTTTCAATAAACATAATCATATTCTTACGCTCTTGTCTGCTCATTGTTATTTCTCCTCTCAATCTGTTTTAATACAGCTTATTATTATTAATTGTATTATATAACAGTTTTCTGAATTTTGTGTAGCTTTTTTTTGAAATTAGGCTTATTTTTTTAAAATTGTTGATTTAGCCTAGAAATTGCAGACGCTGTATCTAGTTTTAAACGATTAAATACAAAAATAATGAAGCGAAGGAGCGTGCGACTCCTTAGTAATGAAAACAGTATTTCTGGAAATAGTAACAGTTGACAAATATTTTTATCGAATTTACAATCATGTATATGAGCATATGCTCATATACTGTCATATGTTGTGGAAGGGGAATCTTTAATGAAGAGAGAAGACCATCACTTTTTATCAGACAGAACAGTCGACGAAGCATCTCGCATGCTAAAAGCTATTTCTGATCCGACACGAATGAAAATTTTATATTTACTATTTCAAGAAGAATGTTCCGTTGGCCATATGACAGAAGTATTAAATATTTCACAATCTGCTGTATCCCACCAGCTAAGCTATTTGCGAAATTTACGATTAGTGAAATACAGAAGAGAAGGAAATACATACTTTTACACATATGCAGACGAACATGTTGTAGGTATTTTAAATCAAGTGATTCAGCATATTGAATGCGTGCATGAAGAATAGGGAGGAGATTGAATGAGTCACCACCATCATCACCATCACGGCCATGATCACCATGGTCATCAACACTTTGATATGCAGCGTGAAGGCAACCAAAAAGGGTTGCTTATTGCTTTATGTATTACAGCAGGTATCATGATTTTAGAATTCATTGGAGGACTTGTCACAAATAGCTTGGCTCTTCTATCAGACAGTGGTCATATGCTTTCGGATACAAGTTCATTAGCACTGAGTCTTGTAGCCATTTGGTTTGCAAACCGAGCAGCTTCATCTGAAAAAACGTACGGGTATTATCGCTTCGAAGTATTAGCTGCCTTGTTTAACGGAGTAACTCTCTTTGTTATCGCAGGTTTTATTATTTATGAAGCATATGAACGAGTATTAAATCCACAAACGGTTGCGAGCGGTACAATGATGATTATTGCAGCCATTGGTTTAGGTGCTAACCTGCTTAGTGCGTGGTCGCTGCTACGACAAGGGGACGTAAAGGATAACGTTAATTTGCGAAGTGCATACCTACACGTGTTAGGGGATGCTTTAGGCTCTGTGGGAGCATTAGTTGCCGGGCTGCTCATGCTTTTGTTTAATTGGTATATTGCCGATCCTATTATTTCCGTTGTGGTTGCACTCCTAATTCTAAAAAGTGCGTGGGGAGTATTAACTCATAGCTTTCATATCCTAATGGAAGGTTCGCCTGCACACGTAGATATAAATGAAATCAAGGAACTACTTAAAGAAATTGATGGCGTAAAAGGTGTTCACGATATTCATGTATGGACGATTACATCGGGACTTCATTCTTTTAGCTGTCATTTACAAGTAAGTGACGACCAGGACTGCCAGGCTATTTTACAAAAGGCGCTGAACTTAGTGAACGAGCAGTGTGGCATTGAGCATTCGACGATTCAAGTTGAGAAGTCGGGACTGGAGCATGGTGAGCTGAAGGTATAGAGGAGAATAGAAAAGGAGGCTGCAATAAAGCAGCCTCCTTTTCTATTCACTTTGACAAAGTAGTCTCTTTATACGTCTGCACCGATGTACTAAATAAAAAGACGCACAGAAAAATTAAAAATAGTACAGAACTAATAACGACAAAAAAGCTTAAACCTTCAAATAGCCCGATAAAAGTTCCACCTAAGTACGGTCCCGCTAAGCTTCCAACGCTAAAGGCAATTCCACATAGCAAGTTACCTGTTGGTAGCAGCGAGCTTGGCATGAGATCCGTCATATAGCTAATTCCTAAGCTAAACGTAGAGCCAAGAAGCATACCTCCGATAAACAAGCAAGCTAACAGTGGAATAGTTGTTGATTCTAGTAGCGTTGCCAGTAAAAACGCTCCAGAGCCTAAAAACAAAACCCAGTGAAGAACAAACTTTCGTTCATATTTATCACTCAGCATACCAAGGGGAAGCTGAAATATAATGCCACCGACTGCAAAAGAAGTCAGCAGGAGTGAAATAAATTCTACGTTTAGGCCAATTCGTAATCCATAAATAGGAAAGATACCATTTAGCGAAGACTCTAGAAACCCATAGCCGAGTGGTGGTAAAAAAGCAATCCAGCCGTATTTGATGGCTTTGGAAAAGCGCTTCATTGTTGCAGTAAAAGACATTGTGCTTACTTCTTCGTCACCCGTTGGAATCTCATTTTTTAATAAAAATAAAAATACCCATGTGACTAAGCAAATGAAAGCTGAAAAAATAAATGGTAACGTTTCACTCACGTTAACTAAATTGGCCATTAAAGGACCGACTGCAAAGCCAATACCAAAAGAAAGGCCGTACAGTGAGATGTTGCGTCCGCGCTTATCTACAGGTGAAAAGGCTGTAATCCACGTTTGCGTTGCAAAGTGAAGAGCGTGATCCCCAATTCCAATCGCGAGACGAAGCAAGAACCAAAACGTAACGGATTTCCAAAGCGGAAACAAAAAGAGGGATAAAATGACTAAAGCTCCTCCCCACATAATGATAGGTTTGTAGCCATGCTTTCGTAAGAGTGGCTCCATAAATGGAGAGGCTAATAAAATACCAATGTACAGTCCAGCGGCGTTTAATCCGTTTAAAGTCGATGATACCCCATCTTTTTCAAAGATAATGGCAATGAGGGGTAGAAGCATACCTTGACTAAAGCCAGAAATCGCTACTAGACTAACCAAAATCCAAAATCGTGTTCGCAACGTTTTGTTCATATAAGTGACCTCGTTTTAAGATGTTTTTTCTCCACGTATAATCCTATAGAACCTATCTGAAAATGACAATAAGCGAACTTAATTATTTGAGTGTTATTCCATTTCGTGATATAACGAAGTAAAACCCTAGGAGGTATTTTAAAATGGAATTTAAAATGCAGGAAGTTGGTTTCTCAACAGATTTACCGTTTGGAAATTTGCAGGTGGCAGGAGATGATGAATACGGCTTTCGTCCTTTTCAATTAATGGTTTCATCCATTGCGGTTTGTAGCGGTGGCGTTCTTCGCAAAATATTAGAAAAGAAGCGCATTGCGGTTAAAGATATTCACATCTCAGCAGACGTGACGCGCAACGAAAAAGAAGCAAATCGCATTGAAAGCATCCATTTACACTATAAAATTAGCGGGGAAAACCTTCCGCACGATAAAATCGAAAAGTCAATTGAGCTTGCTAGAAAGAATTGCTCAATGCTTCAATCTGTTATTAACAGCATTGAGGTAACGGAATCATTTGAATTAGTCGCATAAGCTTGCCCCTCTCAGATTGAATTTAAGAGGGGTTTTTTTTGTTTGTGGGGTGCTTTTGTTTCCGTAATTATTCTTGTGCTGTTTCATGTAAAATAAAGGTTCAATTTTGACTAAAATCCATCTATAATAAAAAATATGTTTGGAATATATTTCTATATATTGTGAGGTAACACGTTTGGAAACCTAGGACTGGGACCTAAAAAGAAGAGGAGTTTGATATCATTTGGTTAAATTAAAAGATTTTACGATTGATTTTGACTGTACGAAAGGGATACCTTTTTTCCAAGTTCATCAGAACAATAGAATTCGGTTTGATCTTTATGAAATATCGCTGGCTGATTTTAAAAGCATCATTAACGAAGTCTTTCAGGAGAGAAAAGACATCAATGCTATTTTTATTTCGCAATATATTTTCAATGGAAAGCGCCAATCAGCTAAGTCCAAAGTTGGTCGAATTCTGCAGCTGAATAATTGGCAAGAACACGTAGTAGCGGAAGATGAAAATAATGCAGTTGTCTATGCTTCTATCAAAAAACTAAGTTCTATCGATGTTTATAATTATTGTTTAAGTATCAGAAAAGGAAGAAGACCAGCGTATATCTCATTTTATTCGAATGACTATTTGTTATATGTAAGTACCGATGTTATTGATGTTATTTCCAATGATACTACTAACGTCGCTAAATTAAAAGATGACTATAAAGGCTTGTATGATACGTATCATGAACATCAATAAGATACGCACCAACTTATATATAATAGGTATATAGAACTAATAAAAGATTGAAAGAAAAGGAAAAGACAAGTAAGATAGATTTGATTGCTAAAGGTTTCTTGAGATACTGATAGGACTATCGGTTGGTTTTAGGGCTTTGATTCGAAATACCAACTTTATCAATGTATAATTCAGTATGAATGAGATAATCGATGTATAGATAAGGGAGGATTTACCATGGGATTACTTATAGTTATTTTATTAGGCATAGCTATTTTATTGCTTATTTTATCTTTCAGAAAGACAAAACAATCACAAACTCATACAGACCAGCAGTTAGAACAGCTGACGTTAACAATTGGACAAGAAATGAATGAATTGAATGATCGCATCCGCACTCTTGAAATCGATGCAGCCATTACAGCAGAAAAATCAGGCGTATTAGGGCTAGATTCACCTGAACGCAAAGACCTTCGCAACATGATTGATATGCATAAGCGCGGCTATTCATTTGAAAGCATTGCAGGACGAATGAAAGGCTATACGCAACAAGAAGTGGAACAAATGCTGGCTCCTTACACGAAGAAGAAAGATGAAGGGAGCATGATGGCATAATGACACCGAATACGCTACGCAGCTTTGCTATGGGTTTACTCGTTGCAGCAACCGCAACGGGCATTGTGTACTTGCTTGAGCCATCTTCAACCTCAACTTCTAAAGAGTTATCAGAAGAAGAGATGCAAACCCAGTTAGAAGACAAAGGTTTTATAGTTCAAACCCAAGACGAACTGGACAAGCAGTTAGCTGATGCGAAAGCAGAAGCAGTGCAAGCAGTTGGAAAAGAACCGAAAGAAGAAAAAGAAGAGCAACCAAAAGAAGAAGAGGCGGTTTATCGTACGGTCATCAACGTGTCATCTGGTATGACGGCAGTTGATGTTGGTGAGATTCTTGAAAAAGCTAAAATCGTAAAAAGCGGCTTTGAGTTCTACAAAAAGGTAGAAGGTCAAGGCGTTGAAAATAACCTCCGTCCAGGAACGTTTGAAGTTGATAGCGGCATGACGGAAGATGAAATGATTGCCGTGATTTTTAAAGGGTGAAAATTATAATAGATACGAGAAAAGGTGATTACCAATTGGTAAATCACCTTTTCTCGTATCTGAAATAATAATACATAACTAACTCTACTATACTTACTTTAATAACACCCCACAAGCTGTTATAGCGCCGCCTATCCCCAGTACTTCTAACAAAGCATCTTTTAAATCTTTTGGAAAGTTATTTGCTACAATGTTTACAGCTCTTTTCGCAGCATTTGTTTTTGAGTAGCCTAAGTTGCGCTGATGTTTGTAAGAATTAATAAGTTTCGTAAAAAGCTTTTCTAAGCCCCCAGCCACTTTTGCAGCTTTTTTTAACTTTAAAAGTTTAGCCCAAGGTAAAGCTTGAACAGCAGCTGTACCTAAAGCAACAGCACATGCCCCTGCTTCAGCCCACCCCGCAGCTTTAACTACATTATTAGAGGTGTTATCTTGTGGACTGTCGGTTTGTGTTATATACATATTTTCTGAATCAGAAGAAAATTTGATATTGGATAGTTCCTTACCTTTATTTTTATTTAACCAGTTAGCTGAAGCTTCAATACCCCGATCTGATACTGATTCAGGTAATCTATCAATCAAGTCTAGTATAGTTCCATCTATAGATGTGAGGCTCTCTAACTGTTCTGGACTAATCTCTTCCTGATTTTCTGCATAGGAAAACGAAGGTCCTAAAAAAGAAAATAGGAAAACTAGTGAAATAGTAATTAAAAATAGTTTTTTAGACTTTTCCATTTTACTTCCTCCTATTTTATGAGAATATAATGTTGTAGATAATAACCTAAAATATACCTTAACATAAATTAGGAGGTTTTTGGTAGAAATGAACATATTTTATAAGATTTTTTATTTAATTCCCCCTTTAGTAATATTATGGATTAATAATTTTTATGAGAGAATCAGCTTAGCACAACTTGTTATTTTGTTTTTTATTATTCTTTTACAGTTAGTTATACATTTAAAATTAGCAGTCAGTAGTAAAAAAAATCATTATATCAATACCACAAGAGCAATGGTAACTATATCAATTGTAGCTTTAATTATTCGCGATGAGTATCTGTCTGTTCTTGTTCTCAATCTAATCATTATTACTACAATTCTTTTAGCTCTTTTAACAATTTTCACGCTAAAAGAGGAGTAGATTGATTTACGTATTTAGTTAATTAATCCATTAACTACTATTAGCAATAGAGAAAAGAGTGGAAGAATACATGTTTTTCTGCTCTTTTTTATGTTTGCTAAAGACTACTTTTAGCAATAAATTATCTAGTAATGATATACTTTCAATTATACTTACGCATTACATATACTAATGAAACAGAGGGGAAACAGATGAACATTACACAATGCTTGTTTGGAGAACTACACGGTCAAGAAGTGATGGCATACACGATGACTAACGATAACAATATGTCCGTAACGTGTATTAGCCTAGGAGGCATCATTACTAAAATTCAGGTGCAAGATCAAGCTGGAAAGGTTGAAAACGTGGTACTAGGCTATGATTCAGTAGAAGGCTACCTTCATAACACGGCTTACTTTGGGGCAGTTGTCGGACGGGTAGCAGGAAGAATCCATCCAGCTAAAGTGGAAATTGCCAATAAGACGTATGAGCTTTCAAAAAATGAAGGGGAGAAGCATCTTCATGGTGGAGACAAAGCGTTTAGCCACGTCATTTGGAATGCTGAAGTGAAAGAAAATCAGGATGAGGTAAGCGTTACGTTTACATATGATAGCCCAGACGGTGAAAATGGGTATCCAGGTAATTTAAAAGTCAGCGTAATGTATACGCTTACGAACGAGAATGAGCTCAAATTATCATATCAGGGGATTTCAGATCAAGATACGCTGCTGAATATGACGAACCATACGTACTTTAACTTAAGTGGAAACGTCAAAAGAGACGTTTTAGAGCATGAATTAACAATGAAGAGTGATGCTTTTTTAGAGCTTAACGATATCATGCTTCCTACGGGTGAAAAAGTAAACGTAACGGATACTGCGTTTGATCTTAGAGAAGGTAAGAAGGTTCGAGCGGGTGTAGAATCTCAGCATCCTCAAAATGTGAAGGTTGGCAATGGCTACGATCATCCGTTTTTACTGAGCGAGAATCAAAACGAAGAAATAACGGTGGTTGATTATGATAGCGGGCGCAAGCTTATCGTAGAAACAGACCAGCCGTGCGTCGTGTTATATACGGCGAATATGCTTGAAAATACAGGCATGATTCGCGATGTGAAAAGTCGTGAATACCTCGGTTTATGCTTAGAGACGCAGAATTTACCAAACGCTATTCATCATGCAGAATTTCCGTCCATTGTATTAGAAAAAAACAAAGTTTACTCTGCAAATACGATGTATCGATTTGCGACGGTTGAGAGTTAACTATTAAAAAGCTCTGCGGGATAATGCTTCACCGCAGAGCTTATTTTTGTTGTTTTTATTGCTGAACGTAAACAGATACGGATCCACCGTTTACTTGGAAATTCCCCCATCCATCTGTATTAATCGTAATCTTATCTGTTCGATTACCTGTAATGTCGTACCAAACCTCACCAGCGTTTTGTTTTCCAACATACATCCATTTTGATCCGCCAGGTCCATCTGTAACAAGCGTTGCGAGACCAGATTTTTCTTTTGTGCTGTCTCCTTCTCGCGTCCAGCCAATTACGTCCCAGTGGTCCATATAATTGTGCTGCGTACCGTATGCGTAATCTTTACGAGCTTTTAATAGAGGCTCTATCTTTGTTTTTAAAGCTGGGATCTCATATGAACTGTTTCCTTTTGTACCGTACATGTCACCGTAAAATATGCTTGGGTAACCTTCTGCTCTTGTTAGGATAAACGCATAGGCTAGCGGTTTAAACCAAGGCTGTACAACGGATTCTAGGGACTGACCTGGCTGTGAATCGTGATTTTCAACTAACGTTACGGCCTTTGTTGGGTGTGCAGCAACAACCGTTCCGTTTAATAAATTTCTCATATCGTAATTTCCACCAGACTGAGAAGCATAATGGAAATTGTAGTGAAGAGGTGCATCAAAGACAGAATGGTTATAGTTTACCTTTGCTAGGTAGTTATTAATGGCATTCACATCGTTTTGCCAGTACTCTGCCACTGTAAACATTTCTTTTCCGGTTTTCGTACGAACATGGTTGACCCAATCCCCTAAGTAGGAATGCTTAATATGTTTCACTGCGTCTAAGCGAAAGCCGTCTAAGCCGACTTCGTTTGCGTACCATACGCCCCAGTTCTTCATTTCGTTCCCAACATCGGGGTGATCAAAATCAAGGTCAGCATACATTAAATAATCATAGTTGCCGTTTTCACTTGATACTTCCCAGTCCCACGCTTTTCCTGTTCCACGGAATTTAAAAATGCGGCTGGCGTTTCGTGATTGATCCCAGTCCGTTCCATCAAAATGATACCACTGCCATTTAAATGGACTGTGCGTAGTCCCGCGACCTGGAAAGTTAAAGCCAGTCCACGCTTGGATGGTATATTCATCTGAAGTTTCTTGATTTCGGTTAGAAGGGTTTACTTCAACTGCTGTTACGTTTTCAGTATAGTCAGCGCCACCTTTATGATTCATAACGACATCTCCATATACTTGAATGCCGTTTGATTTGAGAGTACTAACCGCTGATTTTAATTCTGCTTTTGTTCCGTACTTTGTTCGAATCGTTCCTTTTTGATTGAATTCCCCTAAATCATAGAGATCATAAGCGCCATATCCAACATCATTTTGGCTTGTACCTTTATAAGCAGGAGGTGTCCAAACAGCCGAAACACCTACGCTTTTTAAGTATGCCGCATCATTGCGCAATCGGTTCCAGTGTTGGCCATCATTGGGCACGTACCATTCAAAGTATTGCATCATCGTTCCGTTTTGCGCTGCTGCTTCCGCTTTATGATTCGGTGCAACCGTTGGCACAAAAATCAATAAAGCAAGAAGTAAACTAAACCATGTTCTTGAACTTTTTGTTCTCACATTTCCATCCCCCTTCACTTTTGTGTAAGCGTTACCAAAAGAGGGATTAGAGATGAATAATAGAAAACCCTTCTTTTTTTCAAAAAAATAACGCAAGTTACCTAATTTTTTTGAAAAAGAAAAACTTATCAGCTTTATGAACTATATAAAGCTAAAAGCATAAAAAACTCAAACAAGAAAATTTCTTGTTTGAGTTTTTTAAAGGATTATAACTCTTCAGGTTCGCTACCTGCTTTTTCGAAGTAGCGAATATTTTCAGGTGTTAGCTGAAGGAGCACGTAGTTTGGGTCGTCTGGGCTGTTAATCCATTCTTTTAAATGGTCGTTCCAAAACGTTTCTTTTAGTTCTTTGTTGTCTTCAATTAGAGCTTTTGCTTCGATTTCAACATACGGATCATTCCAGCCTTGGCCGTCATAGCCGAGGAGAATATGAACGTATGGATTAGATTGAATGTCGTCAACCTTGTGCGCGTTTTTGTTTGTTGCTGTGTAAAGTACAAGGTCGTCGTGAGAAAACATCATAAAGCGAGAATAGGGTTTGTTATTTTGGATTGTGGCAAGCGTGCCAACCTTATAGTTATCTAAAATAGATAGTACTTTTTGTTTTACATCTGACATATGCTCAACTCCTTTCTTCATCTTTCTTACTTTTGCTAGTTTGGCCTTTTTTTAAACATTTTCTTAAAGAAGAATTTATTTTGTTCATAAAAAAGTTTAACTTTTAAAAATAAAGGGGTAACAGTGATAATGAATAAACAAGCGTTAGAAAGACGAAGCTTGTAGAGTGAATGGATTTAACTTAGAGAAGTAGGTGCATATGAATGAATCGAGTGTTTTTTATAATGGTGCTCATTGGTGTTCCGCTATCGGTGATTGGTAATCTTCTGCACTGGTCGCAGGTTCTCATGTTTGCAGTGTTTTGCTTGACCATTATAGCTTTGGCAGCATATATGGGGCGCGCTACGGAAAGTCTGGCTGTGGTCGCAGGACCGCGAATCGGAGGATTGTTAAACGCAACGTTTGGTAATGCCGTTGAACTTATCATTTCTATTTTCGCATTAAAAGCTGGATTGATCGGCGTTGTATTAGCTTCATTAACGGGTTCTGTTTTGGGAAATCTGCTTCTTGTTGGGGGCTTATCTTTCTTTATTGGAGGATTAAAGTTTAAGCGTCAGGAATTTAACGTATACGATGCGCGTCATAACTCTGGATTGTTAATTTTTGCAGTGATTGTAGCTTTTGTTATTCCAGAAGTATTCTCTCAAGGAATGAATAATCAAAAGACGATGGTACTAAGCGTTGGCGTATCAATCACGTTAATTCTTCTTTACTTAGCCGCACTATTATTTAAACTAGTAACGCACCGCGGTGTATATCAGCATAAAAGCGAGCAAACGGAAGAACACGAAGAGCCAGAATGGTCAAAAGGTAGAGCAATCCTTGTCCTGCTGCTTGCGACCGTCGCCGTTGCTTACGTGGCAGAGAGCTTAGTACATACAATTGAAACCGTTGCGCTTCGCTTCGGCTGGAGTGAGCTGTTTATCGGGGTTATTATCGTGGCCATCGTTGGAAACGCAGCCGAGCACGCATCTGCAATTATTATGGCTGTGAAAAATAAGATGGGTGTGGCCGTTGAGATTGCGATTGGCTCTACGCTTCAGGTAGCTATGTTTGTAGCCCCTGTATTGGTGTTAATCTCTTTGCTTTTTGAGGAGCAAATGCCACTTGTCTTTACGTGGCCAGAGCTTATTGCTATGGTAACAGCAGTCTTTGTCACTGTGGCCATCTCAAATGACGGAGATACAAACTGGTTTGAAGGTGCCGTTTTATTAGGTGCATACATCATTATGGGAATTGGGTTTTATTTAATCTAAGAAAAAGTCGAGCTGGAGGAGTGCTCGGCTTTTTTTGGTTATAATTCCCTTTGGCTAAAACAGGATAAAGAGCTATTCCTTTGAAAAAACTATGCATACATCTATTTATGAGGTTGAAAGGAGCTCTTATATGCTACGTCAATTAACTATCGTAACGTTCGCTATTTTCTTGTCATTTTCAGGTTTGCATACAATAGAAGCGAAAAACAAGGAGACGAAAACGCCAAGCACAACTGTGCAAATTCCTAGTTCTACGCTTCATATTGCAAAGGAGAATACAAATCCAAATACGAGTCAAGATACGCCTTATTTACAGCCAAGTGAACTGTCTCAAGAATTGCTTGAAACGTCCAATGTGCCAATTCAAAATCCGGACTTAATTCGTATTTTAAATGAAACATCCATTTCAAAGACACCGTGGGCAATTGGTTTTCGAGCAACGATTTATCTCGGTCAATGGCCGCTTAACTATGAATCCGAAGCAACAAGCGTGAACTGGCAGTATCAAAAGGTAAACACAAATCATTATGATAATCGTTCAGGGAAGTCCCAGCAGCAAATGCACTATAACCAAGAATCCCAAAGCATTGTAAAAGGTGGCTTAACGTCTCGTATTAACGAAGCGGACCACGTAAAGCAAATGATGCTTTTAACAGCTTCAAAGAAAACAAATCTAACGTTATCATTCCAAACGATTATCGGTGCAGGTACGAAAAAAGATCAGGTATATAATATCGCACCCAAAAAGGTTGGATACCTCTACGCATATACACCAGCCGTTCATGAAAAAGGAAAAGTAACGTATGGTGAAGTCTATTTGACCATGAAAGGCAGCAAGCGCATGATTGTTGTAAAAAACGTAACGTCACAAGGTATTGGTGCGTGGATTCCAGTCCAAGATTACGTATCCTTAAGCTTTGGTTCATACGACCAGCCACGTTAATCAAAAGAAAACCTCTCCAGCTTATTGGAGAGGTTTTTCTTACTTCATAATCAACGCTTTGCGTGTTGAAAAGTCCGTGTCTTTATAGTAGCTGTTTTTCACCAGAATATTTGGTCCAAGACAGGAAACAGCTGAGCAGTGACAGCTAAGTTCTTTTGAAATCGATGACTGCTGCCATGTGTCAAACGCATCCTGCAGCTTTGTATCTTGAATGTTGCCAAGCGGAGGCGTATCGCCAAAGTCCGTAACGATAATATCGCCATCAAAAATGTTTACGTTTAAGCGAGAACGGCCGTCTGGATCGTTGCGAACCGTTACGTTTTTGCTGCTGTATAAACGCTTTAACAACGCTTGATCTTCTTCGTTATCGTTACACGCATAGAACGGCAGCGTACCAAAAAGCATCCAAACGTTTTCATCACGGATATCAAGCAGGTGATGAATGGCGTTGCGCATGTCTTGTAATGACAGTGTTTCAAGCGCGCTTGCGAAGTCGCTTGGGTACATTGGATGCACTTCGTGACGCTGACAAAGCATTTCATCAACGATTTGACGATGGATCTTTTCCATATGAGGAAGCGTACGTTTGTTGAGCATTGTTTCAGCTGATACCGTTACGCCAGCCTTTACCAGCGCACGACTATTTTCAATCATGCGATCAAAATATTTAGCACGCTGCTCGTATGTTGGTTTTCGGTCCATCATAGCAAACCCTGCTTCAACAAAGTCATCCATTGTTCCCCAGTTGTGTGAGATATGTAAAACATCAAGGTATGGAATAATAAGCTCATAGCGCGCTAAATCAAGCGTTAAATTTGAATTAATCTGTGTACGAATGCCGCGTTCATGCGCATACTTTAAAAGAGGCACTACGTAGTTTTTGACAGATTTCAAAGACATCATCGGTTCGCCGCCTGTAATACTTAGAGCGCGAAGAGTTGGTACTTCATCCAAGCGTTTTAAAATCAAATCAAGAGGTAAAGCATTCGGGTCTTTTGGCTGAAGCGTGTAGCCAACCGCACAGTGCTCACAGCGCATGTTACACAGCGTTGTTGTTGTGAACTCAACGTTTGTTAAGGTTGGTTTGCCGTAATCTTTTATATCTAAATAAGCTTCCCACGGGTCATAAGACGGCGTGATCTTTTGTAAAGTGGTCATCACAAAAACTCCTTTTTTTCATTCAACGTGTTACCTAGCTTAAAAAGGACACTAGTGACTATTATGAAATCCAATGCTTTTAGTTGTCAAATGCAAAAGCATTCGTTACGATAAAAGAAATTATTTCTTTTATTAAAGTAGAAAAGCGCATTTAAATTTATCATGAGAAGGTGTAGACAAGGATGGGAAATGCAGTACATGATTCAGAATCACAAGTTCGCTATCTAAAAGAACGTTTAAATATGTTTATGCAGGTGCTTGACTCAATTGAACCTGAAACAACGGAGCTTGAAGATATCGATCGGTTAATCACAATGATTGATGACCTTGAATTAAAGTGTGAGCAGTTTAAAAAGAGCGACGATAATAAATAAGATAAGCGAAAGGGCTAAAGAGTCCTTTCGTTTTTTTATGGATTGAAAATCTTTATGTTTCGTTATCAATTCGATATGCTAAAAAGTGGGAGGGATGAATCATGGAAATAAAGTGGTTAGACTGGGCAAAAGAGCTTCAAGCGATTGCACAGGCAGGATTAACTTATTCAAAAGACATGTACGATATTGAGCGTTTTGAAATGATTCGAGATCTCAGTATAGAAATGATGGCTAAACAAACGGGGACACCTCAGAAAGTAGTAAAAGAATTATTTGCGAATGAAACGGGGTACGCCACGCCCAAAGTGGATGTACGAGCGGTCATTTTTAAAGGCAATAAGATTCTTATGGTAAAAGAGAAGCTAGATGGCCACTGGGCACTTCCTGGCGGCTGGGCTGATATTGGTCTAACGGCTAAAGAAGTGGCTGTAAAAGAAGTGAGAGAAGAAGCAGGATATAACGTTCAGCCCATCAAGTTACTTGCTGTTTTAGATAAAAAATGTCATCCTCATCCACCGTCATCTTATCACGTTTATAAGCTATTTATTCAATGTGAAATTACTGGGGGAAGTGGTGAGTCAGGAATGGAAACGAGTGATGTTGGCTTTTTTGCTGAGGATGAGCTGCCCCCATTATCCGTAGAACGTAATACAGAAAGCCAAATTAAGCAGATGTTTGACTGTGTTAAAGAACCGAATGTACCTACATATTTTGATTAATGGTCAGGGGGGGAGAAACGTATGTTTAACCAATATCCAATTGGAGTATTAACGATTCAACATCCTGATAACGGTACAATGACCATTGCAGAAGTAATTAGAACCTATGCATGGCATGGAAAACATCATATTGCACACATTACAACGCTAAGAAAACAGAAGAACTGGTAGCCAGCTAATTCCAAGGAAAACCTTTCAGATTATAAGACAAGAGAGTATAATAAAAGTGAAATGAAGAACGGAAACGGCCGGCTCTTCTGAAAATAAAAAACGCTTACATTTATTTAGGGGACACGGGAGGAGATCTACAATGATTGAAGCTTTAAAAAGAGTATGTACGATCTAATTGTTGAAACATCCACGAAACTACCGAAGGATGTGCGACGTGCTATTGCAGCGGCAAAAGCAAAAGAAAATGCGGGCACGCGTGCAGCGATGTCACTTGCAACAATCACAAACAACATTAAAATGGCGGATGAAAACATCTCACCAATCTGTCAGGATACGGGGATGCCGACATTTAAAATTAAAACTCCAGTTGGCGTGAACCAAATTGAAATCAAAAAAGCGATTTATTGGGCAATTGAAGAAGCAACAAAAGATGGAAAGCTTCGTCCAAACTCCGTTGACTCGTTAACAGGAGCGAACAGCGGTGATAACCTAGGTGCAGGAACGCCGGTTATTAAGTTTGAACAGTGGGAAAATGATTATATTGACGCGCGTCTCATTTTAAAAGGCGGCGGCTGTGAGAACAAAAACATTCAGTACAGTTTACCATGTGAGCTTGAAGGACTGGGCCGTGCGGGTCGTGATTTAGACGGCATTCGTAAATGCGTGATGCATTCTGTGTATCAGGCGCAAGGCCAAGGCTGTAGCGCCGGCGTCATCGGAGTGGGAATCGGTGGCGACCGTACAACAGGCTATGAGCTAGCAAAAGAGCAGCTTTTCAGAAGCTTAGACGATGAAAACTCAAACGAGCAGCTAAAAGAGCTTGAGGAGTATGTGATGGAAAATGCCAATAAGCTTGGCATTGGTACAATGGGATTTGGCGGTGAAACAACGCTTCTTGGCTGTAAAGTTGGCGTTATTAACCGTATCCCAGCAAGCTTCTTCGTATCGGTTGCGTACAACTGTTGGGCATACCGTCGTCTTGGCATTAAGATTAATGCAGCGACAGGTGACGTAACAGAATGGCTATACCAAGAAGGTGAAGAAATTGACTTCTCTGAACAAGCGGAGCAAGCAGAAGATAAAGTAGCGAATAAAACGCGCGAAGTTGTTCTGCAAGCACCAATTACAGAAGAGCAAATTCGTGAGTTAAAAGTAGGTGATGTGGTAACGATTAACGGCATGATGTATACGGGCCGTGACGCAATCCACAAACACTTAACAACGAACGATGCGCCAGTTGACTTAGACGGCCAAATCATTTACCACTGTGGTCCAGTTATGTTAAAAGACGATGCGGGCAACTGGAAGGTAGCAGCGGCAGGTCCAACCACAAGTATTCGTGAAGAGCCTTACCAAGGTGATATTATGAAGAAATTTGGTATTCGTGCTGTCATCGGTAAAGGTGGAATGGGACCAAAAACCCTAGCGGCTCTACAAGAGCACGGAGGCGTATATTTAAACGCAATCGGCGGCGCAGCGCAGTACTACGCAGATTGCATTAAGAGCGTTGAAGGCGTGGATTTAATGCAGTTTGGTATTCCAGAAGCAATGTGGCATTTAAAAGTTGAAGGATTCACAGCAGTTGTAACGATGGATTCTCACGGCAATAGCTTACATGCCGATGTTGATAAATCATCGCTTGAAAAACTTGAGCAATTTAAAGAGCCTGTTTTTAAATAACTGGTAAAAAGTAGCGAGCATACGTAAACGAAAAGGATGGATACTAAGCATAAACTGACCTTTGGAAAGGAGCACGTTATGCGTAGATTCATCCTTTTCCTCGTTGTTTTAGTAGGCGTAACGATCCCAGTCTCAGCACAAACCTATTCAAATAAACCGATTAGCTGGGGATTTCAAAAAAGTAAAAACCACAAGCCGGCTGATGCAGGAGCTTCCCATGAAAAGCTTTTAAAGAAATATGAAGCTTTTTACCTTGGCGATACGAAGAAAAAAGAAATTTATCTTACGTTTGACAATGGCTATGAAAATGGCTACACGGCAGACGTTCTTGACGTGTTGAAAAAGCGTAAAGTACCGGCAACGTTCTTTGTGACAGGGCATTATCTAAAAGACCAACCAAAGCTGATTAAACGAATGGTACGAGAAGGCCATATTGTTGGAAATCACTCTTGGCACCACCCGGACTTAACTCAAGTAAACGATAAGCGTTTTAAAGAAGAGTTACAAAAAGTAGAAGATAAATACAAAGATATTACCGGACGAGATGATATGCAATACATTCGCTCACCCCGCGGCGTCTTTAGTGAACGAACGCTGGCTTTATCAAAAGAGGAAGGCTATATTAACGTTTTTTGGTCACTGGCATTTGTGGATTGGATGACGGATGCACAAAAAGGCTGGCGTTATTCCTATGACAACATTATGGCTCAAATCCACCCCGGTGCGATTTTACTTCTTCATACTGTTTCAAAAGATAACGCCGAAGCGCTTGATAAAGCAATTCGTGATCTTCAAAAAGAAGGATATACGTTCAAAAGCATTGATGACCTCGTATTTGAGCGTGAAAAAGTAGCCCCAATTGAGAAAAAAGAGCCTACCGATATGACAGAGCAACGAACTCCTTAAAACCGACAAGAATCCTTGTCGGTTTTTTTGTCGTGAAAGTGTTATAATATGCCTTGGTTCTTTTTTAAGAAAAACATCATCGGTTTTATGAAAAGGTAAAACCGTGCATAAATAGAAACAGAAACTATAATCGGAGTTGTTAGAATGAATAAACCTAAACAAGAAATGAAGGTTCAAAAAGGACAAACCTTTCCGCTTACTATTAAGCGTCTTGGTATTAACGGTGAAGGAGTAGGGTACTTCAAACGCCAAGTTGTCTTTGTTCCTGGTGCGTTGCCAGATGAAGAAGTAGTTGTTGAAGCAACGAACGTACAGCGTAACTTTGCGGAAGGTCGTATTAAGCGTATTCGTAAAAAATCACCACAGCGCGTTAACCCGCCCTGTCCCATCTATGAGCAGTGTGGAGGCTGCCAGCTTCAGCACTTGTCGTATGAAGGCCAGCTTGATTCAAAGCGTGACATTGTCTCACAAGCCTTTGAACGTCATAGCTCATTGAAAAACGTTGAGTCAAAAATCAAATCAACAATTGGTATGGAAGATCCGTGGCGTTACCGAAACAAGTCACAGTTTCAGGTTGGAATGGACAAGCAAAAAGTCATTGCCGGCCTATATGGAATCAATTCACACCGCTTAATTGACATTGAAAACTGTCCGATTCAACATCGCGCGACAAATCACGTGACAAAAGAAATGAAGCGTATTTTACAAGATTTAAAAATTCCTGTGTACGACGAGAAAAAGCGCGGTGGGGTTGTTCGTACAATTGTGACGCGCGTTGGATTTGAAACAGGTGAAGTGCAGCTTGTTTTAATTACGGCACAAAAAGATATTCCGCGTAAAGACTTACTACTAGAGGAAATCAAACGTTGTCTACCGGAAGTGAAATCTGTTGTTCAAAACGTAAACGGTCAAAAAACATCGCTAATCTTTGGTGATGAAACGTTTACGCTAGCAGGCAAGCCAGTCATTCAAGAAACGCTAGGAGATATCTCATTTGAACTATCAGCTCGCGCTTTCTTCCAATTAAATCCTCAGCAAACCGTTAAGCTTTATGACGAAGTGAAAAAAGCAGCGGCGCTAACAGGAGAAGAAAAAATCGTTGATGCTTACTGTGGTGTTGGAACGATTGGTTTATGGCTAGCGGATGACGCCAAAGAAATCCGCGGAATGGATACCATTGAAGAATCAATTGTGGATGCGCGTAAAAATGCGAAAGATCACGGCTTTGAAAATGCAACATATGTAACAGGGCCAGCTGAACAATGGTTACCAAAATGGGTAAGTGAAGGCTGGAAGCCGGATGTTATTGTTGTGGATCCACCGCGTACGGGCTGTGACGAAAAGCTTTTAAAAGCAATTTTACAAGTGAAGCCGAAGAAAGTTGTGTACGTATCTTGTAACCCATCGACTCTTGCAAAAGACGTCCAAATTCTTTCAAAGTACTACAAAGTAAAAAACGTACAGCCAGTCGATATGTTCCCTCATACGGCTCACGTTGAGTCTGTGACGACATTGAAGTTGAAAAGTATGCATAAATAAGAATGTACTAAAGACCCAAACCTCGCGTGGTTATGTGCGATTTTTGGGTTTTTTTGTCTCTTTAACTTTCCTCATCAAGTTCCATTAGTTCTCTTGCAATAAGGAATACAGAAATTTCAAATGCATCTATACGTCGCCTAGCTAAAGTGATTTGCGATTTATATCTGCTGGGAATTTCTTTTGCTTCTAGCGTTTTGACGGTTTCTCTGAGCTTATGTAAAGTTGAATCAATTTGACGTTTTGCTTCAACTAATTCAGATTTTGAGAATTCCACTAAAATACCTCCGTTGATTATTTTTTAGTAGTAAATGAGCTGCTTTTATTTTGTAAAGATATAGTATCATAGAAATAGTAATTATCTGTTTTTTATGTAAGTAATCATATTTTTTGAGGGGTGGTTCAGTTAGTTTATGACAAACATAAGCACTGCAAAAGAGGTACATAGCTACGTGGTCTCACCAGAAAAGCAACAAATGCTCTACAAGCGGATTTTATTCATTGTTAGTATTTCACAAATACTTGGCGGTGCAGGGCTCGCTGCAGGAGTAACGGTTGGTGCACTTATTGCCCAGCAGATGCTAGGAACAGAAGCTTATGCAGGAGTTCCTTCTGCGTTATTAACTTTTGGATCAGCCGGAGCAGCGCTGCTAGTGGGCAGACTTTCACAACGATATGGACGGCGTATTGGTCTATCAACTGGCTTTTTCTTTGGTGGTATCGGTGCAGTTGGGGTCATATTGGCAGCTATTCTAAACAGTATTGTACTGTTATTTGCTTCGTTGCTAATATACGGAGCAGGCACAGCTACAAATCTGCAGGCTCGCTATGCGGGCACAGACTTAGCCAACAGCAAGCAGCGAGCCACAGCGATTAGTACGACAATGGTGTTTACGACATTCGGTGCCGTAGCGGGTCCTAACTTAGTAGGCGTGACGGGAGAATTTGCCCAGTCAATCGGGTTTCCATCTCTTACAGGTCCGTTCATGTTAGGAGCTGCAGCTTATCTTTTAGCTGGAATCTTCCTTTTTATCTTTCTTCGTCCAGAGCCATTAGTCATAGCAAGAGAAATAGAAATGATGAAGCAACATGATAAAAAGGAGGCTACGGTTTCAGCAGAGATTAAAGAAGATAAAAGAGGAATTGTAATTGGTGCCACAATTATGGTCATTACTCAAATCGTGATGGTTGCCATCATGACGATGACACCTGTTCATATGACTCACCACGGCCACGACTTAGGAGCTGTTGGATTAGTAATTGGCTTTCATATTGGTGCTATGTACCTTCCGTCACTGTTTACTGGAATCCTTGTCGATAAGCTTGGACGCGTTCCGATGGCGATTGCTTCTGGAGCTACCTTGCTGTTGGCTGGATTAATCGCAGCACTAGCACCAGGAGAATCCATGGTTCTATTAGTCCTTGCCCTTGTTTTACTTGGATTAGGGTGGAATTTTGGCTTAATAAGCGGTACGGCACTAATTGTGGACTCTACGAGCATCTCTACACGAGCGAAAGTGCAGGGAACGGTTGATGTTTCCATTGCCTTATCAGGAGCTGCAGGTGGAGCTTTATCAGGAGTGATTGTAGCAGGTTCAAGCTTTCCCACGTTATCACTAGTTGGGGGGATGCTTTCGTTGTTATTGATTCCAGTTGTAGTGTGGCAGAGAAGAAGTAAACAGTAAATGCATTTGTGAAAAAATAATATTTGGGAAGGAAACCTTCTTACTGGTTAGAAAAATAAGCTAGTATAATAAATATGTTCGTCTTTACCTTTATTTTTTTATGAAGCTATTTCGAGAGTTGCCAAGGAGGCTTTAATATGACAAATAACGAAAAGCAGTTGTCACCTGAACAGAGTGAAGAAATTATTACAGTATTGAGAGAACGTTTTGAAAAAAATATAAATCGTCATCCAGAGCTTGAATGGAGCGAAGTAGAAGCAAAGCTCAAAACAAATCCTGAAAAGCTCTGGTCCCTTCATGAAATGGAGCGAACTGGCGGCGAGCCAGATGTGATTGATTATGATACAGAAACGGATGTATACACGTTCTATGATTGCGCAGTAGAAAGTCCAAAAGGACGTCGAAGCGTTTGTTACGATCGTGAAGCGCTGGAATCAAGAAAGAAGCACAAGCCTGAAAATACGGCTATTGATATGGCTACGGATATGGGAGTTGACCTTTTAACGGAAGAACAATATCGATATCTACAGGAGTTTGGAAGCTTCGATAATAAAACATCGAGTTGGGTACAAACACCAGACCCTATTAGAAAGCGTGGTGGAGCTATCTTTTGTGATCGTCGCTATGACACAGTCTTTGTCTACCATAACGGAGCGGATTCTTACTATTCTGCCAGGGGCTTTCGAGGTCTATTAAAGGTTTAAACAATATTTATTTAACCCTAAATTCTTTGAGTTAGAGAAAGAATTTAGGGTTTTTTATCATTTGTCTCTTTTATTTTAAAAAACAAGCCAAAAGCAATGTTTCTGTGTCTAATAAGTATAGGGAGAAAGGAAAGGGTAAGTCTAGGAGTATAAAGAGATTAAACTTGCCCCAAGTGTGGTGGATTTAAAGAAGGATAATACATAGAAAATAGTAAAAAGAGTAGAGTTAATTCTGCCATCCGGCTTTGTTAAGTCTGAAATCAGCTTCATTTCCGTTTGAGATAGTTCAAAAAAATTCATTGATTAAAGAACACTTGTTCTTATATAATAAGAACAAGTGTTCTTTAATTTCTTTTGAGGAGTTATTTTCATGGATTATGGTCAGTTACCGAACAGAGTCATTATTTGTATTGATATGAAGGCATTTTTTGCATCGGTTTCTTGCGTGATTAGGGGATTGAATCCACTGAAAGTAAAACTTGCTGTTGTGGGAGACACGAAGCGGCCTGGCTCGGTTGTTTTAGCAGCCACACCCTTGTTAAAGAAAGAAGGAATCAAAACCGGCAGTCGGCTGTTTGACATTCCTAAAAGAAAAGACGTTTATGTGGTGAACCCATCTATGAAGCGCTATATCAAGGCTTCTAACTATATTTCAAGCTTGGTACTACAGTATGTAGCGCCTGAAGATTTTCATGCATACAGCATTGATGAATTGTTTATTGATGTGACAGCTTCTCTACATTTATTTGCCAAAACTCCTGAAGAATTAGCCCATCGAATACGTGATGAAATCTACCAAAAGACGAGGCTAACAGCCACTGCAGGAATAGGCCCCAACCTCTTATTAGCTAAAATCAGCTTGGACCATGAAGCGAAGAACAGCTCATCGGGCGTTGCCTATTGGCGCTATGAGGACATTCCTATTAAACTATGGTCAATTCATCCATTGAAAAACTTCTGGGGGATTTCATCGGCTACGGAAAAACGATTACACCGTTTAGGCATTACGACTATAAAAGAGCTTGCGCTTTCTTCCAAAGAGATGTTGAAAAAAGAGTTTGGTGTTATGGGAGAAGAGCTTCACCAACATGCTAACGGAATTGATTTTAGCCGTATTTCTGACGTGTATGTTCCAAGCTCTCGTTCTTTTGGAAAGAGTCAAATTTTATTTCAAGACTATACAAGTCGAAAAGAAGTGGAACTTTTGCTATTGGAGCTGTTAGATGACGTCTGTTTTCGATTGCGTATGCACCAAGTGGTGGCTCAAACTGTTCATTTATCCATTGGCTACAGTAAGCAAAAAGGAGGATTTTCCAAGCAAAAGAAAATGATGCGGGCGTCAAACTTGACCCAAGATATCTTTCCATATTGTTTAACAATCTTACATACATTTGATAGTGGAATGCCTATTCGATCGATTGGTATTTCGCTATCAAAAACAAGCATTCAAAGAGAAGAGCAAATGAGCTTATTTGAAGATAGTGATCAGCGTGAAAGAGCCTACGCGCTTTCCAAAACGGTTGATGATATTCGGCTACGCTACGGAAAGAACAGTATTCTACGAGCTTCAAGCCATCTCGATCACTCAACAGCTCACTATCGAAATGGCCTCATTGGGGGGCATAAAGCATGATAAGAAAGAGGGGATTTTATGCAAAATAGAGGAATGAAAAAATGGCGACCATTTGCAACAATGCCAGAGCAATATATAGGTATACAAAACATAATTAATAAACAATTAGAAGTTTCACAGCCAGTTTTAGCCGAAGATCAAATAGAGCACATGAACTTTACTTTAATTGAAGCATTACATGCAAATCGAAAAGTTTATCTTACATACTACAAGCAAGGGCATTATATAACGGAAACAGGATTCATTCAGTTTGTCGATTCATTGAGGGCCATTTTTGTTTTTATTGACGATGCATTAGGAATAAAGCGTAAAATGAGATTAAGTGAACTAATTGATGTTCGGTTTGTGTAAAGCAATGTCATTTAAAAACCACATATTTTTATGAAATGACAGTGACTATTTTAGTTTGTAGTCAAAAAATAGTAAAAAATTTTTCAAAATAAATAGTATAATTTACTTAACAAAAGTCATATAGGGGGTAAGGGTCTTGATCAAGATGCTGAAAGAAGTAAACGATGAGCTGCTTTATTGGGAAGTTTGGGAAGATGAGAAGTCTTTATTGATTCATTTTGGACAAGTTGGAGATGTAGGTGAGATGCAAGAAAAAAAGCTATCACGACTTCATAACGCTGAAAAAATAATGGAAGCTCTCGCAGAAGCAAAAGTTGATGAAGGCTATGATTACATAGATGAAGATGAGCTTATCGAGCTGGTTGTACAGTATAGCTATGAAGATGGGGAAATGGAAGAAGTACTTGATAAGAGACATCACATTGAGGATTTAATGAATGAATGCTTAGGGTGGACAGGTAATGGCTTCTGCGATGGTGGAGACATTGGAAGTGGCACAGCGAATATTGTAAACTATGTGATTGATCCCGAGAAAGCCACTCAAACTATTATCCAAGATCTTGAAAAGAACAACGTGCTTGAAGGCGCAAAGATTGCCTATTTAGATGATGACAGCGATGAATACGTAGCGCTTTATCCAAAAGGAGCAGAGTTTGAATTAATTTAACATCGTTATTGATAAAAGGCATTTTGTTACTCCTTACATAAATAAATTTAGAAGAGTAGTAGTTACTCTTCTTTTTCTAGTTTTATCAAAAAGGACTTTCTATGAACATACTGAACTACTAAATAAGACAATTTATTAAAAAGAGGAGCATTGTATGGCGAAATCAAAGCCAATTTATGTGGAAATAGTAATTGATTGTGAAATGGAGAAGCTTTGGGAATATACGCAAAAACCTGAGCTACACCAGCAGTGGGATTTGCGATTTTCAAATATTGAATATTTACCGAAAGAAAAAGAAGAAGCGCCTCAGCAGTTTCTGTACCAAACGAATATTGGGGTTGGAATTAGCGTAAAAGGAACGGGAGAGAGCGTAAAAACGATTGAAAAAGATGACGAGCGCATTTCCTCACTAAAATTTTGGGCAGACCACCCAATTTCGCTAATTAAAGAAGGTAGTGGCTACTGGAAGTATATAAGAACTGATCGAGGCATCCAGTTTTTAACGCAGTATGACTATAAGACCCGCTTTAGTTTTTTTGACCGAGTGCTAGATGTCCTCTTTAAACCTCTGATGGGTTGGGCGACAGCTTGGAGTTTTGACTGTCTACGGTTATGGATTGAAAAGGAAATTCCACCGCGCATTTCGATAATGAAAACCCTGTTTCAAATCATTTTAAGTGGTATCCTTGCTTTTATCTGGATTTACCAAGGGCTTGTTCCTAAAGTTTTATATCAAGAAGCAGGCGAGCTGGCGTTATTAAAAGGAACAGGTTTACTTCAAGGAAAAGAAGAACTTTTTTTATACGGACTAGGAGCTGGACAAATTACCTTCGGCTTGCTTTTTTTAATATTTAGCCGAAGCAAATGGCTTCATTTGATAAATATTGTCGCGTTAATTAGCTTAGGTGTTGGCGCAGTAATGAGTGGAGGTAGTATCTTTGCAGCACCTTTCAATCCAGCCACCTTAACGCTTGCAATGATTGGCTACTCAGCAATGGCGCTTTTGAACTTACGCGATTTACCAAGCGCGTCAAGTTGCAAAAGGAAACGAACGACAAAAAGGGGAAAACAATGATTTCAATTTATGAACGAGCACTTGGAGAAGATTACAGTCGGCTTCATCCAGAACTTCAGAAGAAATTTGGCTTAACGAGCGAGGCTAGAACATCTATTATCTGTACTGGAGTGATGGAAGAAATATGGGGCGGAAAAGTTTATATGAAACCTTTTCTTCATCTAGGTGCACAGAAGAACATTACATTTTCAGAAAGAGGGAGAAATATCCCATTTACGTTAGAGAATTACGCGTATCGAAACGCACAAGGTCAGGAGTGCATGGCTTGGATTCGGAAATTTCAATTTGACACAGTACGCAATTTTGATGCCACAATGATCTATAGTTCGAAGAAGAAAGGAATTGTAGATTATCTAGGTATCGACCAAGACTTTGTCACGGATATTGATATTTCCGTGTTGGAAAACGGCGGGATTCGTTTACTTTCAGGACCGCTTACGTTTTCGAAAAAAGGTTTAAATCTAAAGATACCGGCCGTTTTTTCAGGTACAGCGGAAGCAATTGAGTGGTATGACGAAGAAAACGAGTGCTTTCACATTCATGTGGAAGTAACGAACGGAAGCTTTGGCACAGTATTTGGCTATAAAGGAACGTTCACGATTGAGTACGTGACTTGTGAAGATCCTCCCGCCTACGCAAAACCAAGGCGTGAAGCAGTAGTAACAGCGGTTTAGGAGGAAAGCTGAGTTATGAGAAAGTGCACATCCATACAAGCACTTATCGGATTTATTATGTGGCTAAGTTTCTTTCTAGCTATTGAGGTTAATCAAATTGAGCGGCTTTTACTATTTGCCATGCTCGTCATTGTACCGCTTATCTTAAACGTTATTGAAACAAGAAATCGCAATGGCGATATGTTTAAAACGTACATATTCAGCGTATATCTATATCCAATAGCCGCCCTGTTAGCTTGTTTGTCATTCTTTTTTTCCACAGGAATAACAGCAGGGTTATTATCGCTTGGTTGGTTAATATGGACAGCAATGGTGTTTTTATATGGTGCATCAAGGCTTTTGGCAAGAGGCCTTTATTTAATTGAAGAAGTAAGTATTGATATTGGGTTAATGTATCTCCTGCTTGGAGGAGCATGGTTTTCAACGTTTCGATTTGGCATCGACGTGATGTCATTTGGCCCAACAATTACGCTATTGACCGCTATCCACTTTCACTTTTCGGCTCTGATTACGCCAATCTTTATGGGTTTTTTTGGAAGGTTACTGAGGCAACGAGGTGAGAAACTACCAGTTATGTATCACATAGCAGCAATTGGTATTATGGTAAGCTCGATGGGTATTGCGGTTGGCATTACGTTTTCTCGATTGATTGAATTCGTGTTTGTTGTAGTGTTTGTCATTTGTCTGTGGATATATGCTTATTTTACAGTAGTAAGGATACGAACCTTAACCAAAAGCACAATTGCGTATGTTTTTCTTGTCTTATCATCGGGGACACTTTTGCTGACCATGCTACTGGCAGGGTATTATGGCTTATCACGCGTACTACACGTCGAGCTCATTTCAATTCCAAATATGGTGTCGCTTCATGGGATTGGAAATGCATTTGGATTTGTCTTTCTAGGGGTCATCGGCTGGTCTTTTATTCGTCCAAGTATGGTATTCAACCCATACGCAATGCCTACTAGCAATCTTTTTGGAAGGTGGAAAATTGGCGCTGATTTCTTTCAGCAGTACGAATCAAAAGATAGAAAGCATAACCACTATGAAGGGCTAGTAGATAACTTAGGTGAATTTCAGCAAAGAGGTTTCGATGCTCAGTCTGTTCATCCTACTGTTCGACATTTTTATGAACAAACGCTTGAATATGAGCTTCATTCTAAAACATATTGGCATAAAGGATTGGGTTTTCTATCCAGAATCTATAAGCAATTTAGCTCAAGTATTGAGCAAATTAACCTACCGCTTAATCATGAAACGGAAGAGCTAGTTGTGGATAGCAGAATTGTTGGAATTAGCAGTAAGCAAGATGGAAGGCAGAAAGTTCGAGCTTGGATTCGAACATCAAGAGAAACGAATAAAGCTGTTTTTGTCGCTGCGTATTCATCCCATGAATATCAGGAGAAAAAGTACTTAAATATTGCGCTTCCTCTACCGTCTGGCCAAATGACCGGCGTGCTGCGCTTTGAAAATCCACAGGATAAGCAGAGAGAAAGAGGCTTTATTTTAACTAGTCTAAAACAGTCAGGTGATAAAGGTGATGAAGGGATTTACTACGTAACAAAGTGGTTTACAATTCGCTTACCAATAAATGAGCATTTTACAGTATGGCCGGAGACAGGCTTACATCAAATCAAAGCTAGTCATAAAATGTGGATTTTTGGAATTCCGTTTCTTTCAATTGATTACACCATAAAAAAGCGTGAAGGTCTAGCATAAACCTTCACGCTTTTTTATTTGATCAACCAATCGCCATAATACTCGTACCATAAGTTATCTGCTGTAGCTATAATAACAAAAACGATAAAAAAAGCAGTAACTATTAACAACACCTTAGTACTCGTTTTCTTTTGGTACTTGTCAAACAGCTTGCTCGCCAAATTAAATACTAGGAAAAAGATAATTACTTTAATGATAATAGCGACGATAAGAGTTAGCGAAATGGAACCTTTAAGATAATCTTCAAGTACGAGATCCTGTACGAAATAAACGAACCAACTTAAAATAAAAAGTCCTAAAAACGTAAACCAGCGCATAGAAGCTCCTTTAAAATTAATTTATATTGATTTTACCATCAATGAAAAATAATGGTATTACTTATTGTTCAAGCGGGTAAGTTAACTGTATATTATTACGTTAAAGGCCGGTGAAAACCTCTTGAATAGTATTTGGGTTTCGATTGTTATTGTTTTAATCCTTATTGTCGCAAATGGACTCTTTGCGATGACCGAAATTGCAATTGTAACGTCTAAAAAGAATCGACTTGAAAAATTAAAAGAACAAGGTGACCGCAGAGCTGCATATGCATTAAAGCTTGCTGAGGATCCAAACCAGCTATTATCAACCATTCAAATTGGAATTACGTTAATTGGTGTAATAACGGGCGCATTTGGTGGAGCCACAATTGCTGGGCAGCTGTCAGGCTATGTAGAACGAATTGATGCTTTGTCTGCGTTTAGCTATCAGTTAAGCTTTATCATTGTGGTAGGTCTGTCTACATACTTGTCGTTAATTATTGGGGAACTGGTCCCAAAGCGAATTGGATTAAACAATCCAGAAAAAACGGCATCGATTGTGGCAAAGCCAATGTATTACTTCTCAAAAATTGGTAAACCTCTTATCTTTATCTTAAGTAAATCAACAGAGTTTGTATTAAAAGTGCTGAGAGTAAAGCCAAATGATGAGCCAGATGTAACGGAAGAAGAAATTACTCAGCTCATTGAACAAGGCGTGTATAGCGGAGTTGTTGAATCCATTGAACAAGATCTTGTGGAACAAATCTTTTACTTAGGAGATAAGCGATTAGGCGATATTTTAACACCACGCCCTCAGCTCGTATGGCTTGATTTAGAAGATCCATTAGAGGAAAACATTAGGATTATGAAAGAAAATTCATATTCTAGGTTTCCTGTAGGAGAGGGAACGCTTGATGATTTTAAAGGAATTGTTCATGCGAAAGACATGTTTGCAAAGCTAGTGTCTGATGAACACTTTGACTTAACGGAATGTATACGTCAAACAATCATTCTTCCTGAATCAATGAAAGCTTTTCAAGCGATGGAGATGTTGAAGAAATCTGCACACCACGAAGCGATTGTAATCGATGAATATGGAGGGGTGGAAGGATTAGTTACTCTTCACGATGTATTTGAACATATTATTGGTGAGATGCCAGAAGAGCACGAAACAGAGCTTCAAATTGTCCAGCGTAACGAAAATTCTTGGCTTGCAGACGGGCTGATTCCAATCGACACATTTGTGAGGTATTTCGACCTTGAAGGCGTCGAAAACCTAACGAGCAATAAAAATTTTCATACCCTTGGTGGTTTTATCACCAGCCAAAAGGGAGAAATTCCTAAAGTAAAAGATGAAGTTCGCGTAGGGGATTTGTTATTGGAAGTGGTTGATATGGATCAGTTTCGTGTAGACAAGGTGATGGTTTCAAGAGTTGAAGAAAGTTCATTAGGCGAAATGTAGCAATGGTATATAAAATAGTATGAAAAGCAGCCCATATTATACAAATATGGGCTGCTTATTTTTATTAGCATAGGAAAAAAGCAGATGAATGAACAAAAGCCTTTTATGATTTAACAATAATAAAATCATGAATAAAATAAAATATTTATTGAAAAACGATAAATGTTGAGTTACTATCATATTGTAAATAATAAATTAAGTGAGGTGCTTTATATGAAACAAGGATTATCAACGCTGTTCTTAAAGGTGGCTGTAATCTTTATTGGAATACCGGTTCTAGCTCTATGTGTATTTTTAGTTCCAGAGCTGGCGGATGTTACTGGAAAATTGCTTCCTGAATTTGCGTATATGAAATATTTTGTTTCCGTTGCGTTTTATGCTTCAGCCATACCTTTTTACTTTGCTTTATATCAAGCTTTCAAGCTTTTACGCTACATTGACAAAAGCAAGGCTTTCTCGGAGTTATCTGTAGAAGCTCTAAAGAAAATTAAGCATTGTGCCATTATGGTTAGTACGTTACATCTGCTTGTGTTGCCGTTTTTCTATCTCTTTGCGGAAAAAGATGATGCTCCTGGAGTCATTTTGGTTGGCTTAATTGTTCCCTTTGCTTCCATCGTTATCTCTGTATTCGCCGCGGTTCTTCAAAGAATTTTAAAAGAAGCAATTGATATCAAATCAGAAAATGACTTAACAATTTGAGGTGAAGAATATGGCTATTATTATTAATATCGATGTGATGTTAGCCAAGCGAAAAATGAGCGTAACTGAACTGTCAGAGAAGGTAGGGATTACAATGGCGAATCTTTCTATCTTGAAAAATGGGAAAGCAAAGGCGGTCAGGTTCTCAACATTAGAAGCCATATGTAAAGCTTTAGACTGTCAGCCAGGTGATATTCTAGAGTATCAAAGTGATGAGGATGTTTCAGACACATAGAAAGTAACTATTATCCGTGAGCAATCCTTCTTGTTTAGTCGGTAGAAGTTTAAACTGTAACTGTTTGCTCTTTTTAATGAATGAAATGCTCACTTAGTGCATACTAATTTTTAATGGCAGGAGAAGAGAGTTGTTAATTTCAAGAAAAAAGATAATTGTATCAAAAGGGCCTTTTTGCTATGATGATAGTATCTAATAAGAAATGGGGGTTTTTCTGTTGACAGCATCAATGAGATTACGTTTACCAATGTTCATTCGCTAATTGAATACTTGGAAGCTCTGCCTGCGCTCAGAGCAACGGAATTGGTCTGTCTATTTTTAAGAAAACCCTATATTTTACGGTTATTTTAAGAAGAGAGGAGAATATTCCTCTCTTTTTTGTTGTCTCAAAATAGGAGTGCATGGACGGAGTTAGTAAGTAAATGAGATAAAAATTGAATAGAAATGAGCTGTTAAATATGAATAGTGCAGAAAGTCATTTACAAGAGAACTGGTTAAAGAATATTATTCTTTTTCTCAGTAGCCAAACGATTTCACTGTTTGGATCGTCCCTCGTGCAATACGCTATCATGTGGCACATTACGTTAACCACGCAATCGGGCTTCATGATGACGTTGTACATTATCTGTGGATTTATTCCGACCTTTATTTTATCGCCCGTTGCTGGAGTTTGGGCGGATCGCTACAATCGAAAAGTTCTCATTATGCTCGCGGATGGATTAATTGCCACTGCAACGCTTGTTCTAGCAATCCTTTTTTTAATGGGATTTGATAGCATTTGGCTTCTTTTTGTGATGGCAGCAGTCCGTGCGTTTGGAGCAGGGATTCAAACACCTGCTGTTGGGGCCATCTTGCCACAAATTGTGCCAAAAGATAAGCTGACAAAAGTAAACGGAGCAAACGGAAGTATCCAGGCAATCATTATGTTTATATCGCCGATGGTTAGCGCTGCTTTACTTGCTACAGTGTCGCTTGAGATTATTTTTTTCATTGACGTCGTTACAGCAGCACTTGCCATTGTGACACTGCTTACCTTCGTGAAAGTTTCTGTGCATAAAAAAGCTGTGGGGAAACAGGAAGTAAGCTATTTCAGTGATTTTAAACAAGGAATTCGCTACGTGAATAATCATGCTTTCTTAAAGCAATTTTTCTTATTCTTTGCCGTTTTCTTTGTACTAATGGCGCCAGCTGCATTTTTAACCCCGCTTCAAGTGACGCGAAGCTTTGGCGATGACGTGTGGCGATTGACGGCAATTGAAATTGCATTTTCAGTTGGAATGATGATAGGTGGAGGAGTCATTGCAGCTTGGGGAGGCTTTCAAAACCGGATTAAAACGTTAGGATTAGCTAGCGTAATTATGGGTGTCTGTACGTTAGCTCTTGGTTTAGTTCCTATTTTTTGGCTGTATTTAGGGTTTATGGGGCTATTCGGGGTGGCTATGCCTATCTTTAATACGCCAGCTACCGTATTATTGCAGGAAAAGGTAGAAGAAGATTATTTAGGACGCGTATTCGGGGTGATGGGCATGATTTCTACGTCTATGATGCCGCTGGGAATGTTGGTTTTTGGACCTCTCGCAGACTGGATTAGTGTGGAATGGCTCTTGATTGGCACAGGGGTTTTTATTGTCATTCTCGCAATTTTCTTAGGGCAAAATAAAGTATTAATTGAATCTGAAAAAAATACGCTGAATGTTTAATAATGATAAGGTACAAGATAAATAGAAAAAACGAGATCATTTTACGTGATCTCGTTTTTTCTTATTTTATCGGTTTAAGATAAGGAACCATCTCTACTGTCACTCCAATAGACGTACCGTGAGCCTTAACCTTCGCGCTTTTCCTTCGCTTCTTACTATACGCTATTTAGCTTGAAATCTTTGATGCTTTAAAATGCACGGGTGCTGTTGTTCTTTCTTCTGTATGTCCATGGCGCTCTTGAACAAATAAAAGAGCGATACAACCGATGATACTAGGAACGGCAAAAGCCATGAATGCTTGCTGAGGAGCTAAGTTGGTTGTTAATAAGAAACCAATAATCACAGGAGCCAAAATAGAACCTACTCGACCGATTCCTACTGTTACACTTAATCCAGTGGTGCGAATTTCTGGTGGGTAGAACCCTGAAACATAAGGGTTTACTAAGTTTTGAGTTCCAGCTGTGCACGCACCGCTAATCGCAATTAAAACGTATAATAAAAGCTGATGAGCTGTGACGCTTAGCGAGATAAAACAAAGTGAACCTAGTAAAAACATGTATAAAAGAACTTTTCGATGACCGATGCGATCAACGAAATATCCGCCTAATAAAGAGCCTCCGATTTGGCCTACTCCTAAAACAAGACTAAAGGACAGGCTTGACGTAATACCATAACCGGCACCTTGCATAATTTTAGGTAGCCATGTGTTTAAACCGTAAATCATAAGGAGGCAGCTAGAGACAATAAGCCAAAAGGATACTGTGCTAATACCTCGCTTGTCAGAAAACAACTTTTTAACAGGAACCCCTTTTGCTTTTTCCTTCACGATCTCGTATTCAAAATCATCGGTTGCTTGGTAATTTCCTTTCGGATTAACTTTATTAAGAATATCCGCAATCTTGTCACCTTGGTTTCGCAGAATGTGAAACGATAGCGACTCTGGAAACTGTTTTAAAAATAAAGGCAAGGTGAGCAGTGGAATAACTCCTAGCCAATATAAAAAACGCCAACCTAAGTTTTCCATTAAATACATCCCTATAAGAGAAGCTAGTATTGCTCCAATTGAGTAGCCGCAGTACATCGTAGCAACGGTGAGAGCGCGATTTTTCTTAGGAGAGTATTCGGTCATCACTGCAATGACAGCGGGCATTAGTCCGCCCATTCCTAGCGCTGCGATAAACCTCATAATGGTAAAGGTAAGCGGGTTTGGTGCAAGCCCTGCTAAAAGAGAAAAAATGCTGAATATAGCCATGCAAATCGCTAGAATTTTTTTTCGACCAATTACGTCTGCAAGAGAACCGAGTAGGAAAGAGCCGAGCATCATACCAACAAGCGTATAGCTGCCGATTGCTCCTGCTTCCACGACGCTTAGTCCGTAATCCTCCATCATAAGCGGTAAACCTATTCCATAAAGTGCAATATCAAAACCGTCAAACGCAATGGCATAAAAACACCATAGAAACACGAGCAAATGAAACTTATTAAACGTACTTTCAGCAATGACCTGAGAAGTTTGAACAACGCGCATGAGATTCCTCCTGAAATTCTTGTATTTTAAGTTACTTCTAAACACCCTTAGAAAGCCCAACAATTTGTTTTATTGTATGTATCCTACCATGACTAAAGAGGTATAGTGTAACTGATAAAATGCATCAATTGGTATAGCTAAAAGATATAACAAATAAAAAACGAACAATGATTTGAACTTTTAACCATTTGAAGTTAAAATACAAACGAATATTGTACAGAAAATTTCGAATCAAAAGGGGTCCCATTTATTTAATTATGAAATTACAGCAGCTAAAATACGTGATTGAGGTTGTGAGATGTGGATCAATTAATGAAGCAGCGCGCAGGCTTTACATCTCACAGCCAAGCTTGTCAAAAGCAGTGAAAGAGTTAGAGAAAGAAATTGGAATTACGATTTTCACCCGTACTTCAACAGGTATTGCGCTTTCCTCAGACGGAGCCGAGTTTCTCGGGTATGCAAGGCAGGTTGTTGAACAAGCAGAGCTGTTAGAACACCGGTATTTGAATGCAGCGCCTTCTCCACAGCTACTTTCAATTTCTACTCAGCACTATGCGTTCGCCGTCAATGCGTTTGTGGATATGATTAAAAAGTACGGGCAAGAAAAATACCAGTTTACGATGAGAGAAACGAGAACCTATGAAATTATTGAAGATGTAAAGAGTTTAAAAAGCGAAATCGGTATTTTATACGTTAGCTCGTTTAATGAAAAAGTGATGCTGCAGCTTTTGAAAGAACAAGGGTTGGAGTTTCATGAACTGTTTCAAGCTACCCCTCATATCTTTGTGAGTGCCCAAAATCAGCTTGCTAAAAAGAAATCCGTTACGCTTAAAGATTTAGAAAAATACCCACGGTTGAGCTTTGAACAAGGAGAATTTAACTCGTTTTATTATGCTGAAGAAATTTTCAGCACGATTCCAAGTAAACAAAGCATTCAAGTCAGTGATCGAGCAACGTTATTTAATTTGCTTATTGGCTTAAACGGCTACACCATTTCAACGGGTATTTTAAGTGAAGATTTAAACGGCTCAAATATTGTATCGGTGCCGCTTGATGAAGGTGAGTTTATTAGAGTGGGATGGGTCGTTCACAATAAAACTCAGCTTAGTCGCATGGCTCGAATTTATTTAGAAGAGCTTCATAAAGTAATTGAAAAGTATCATCAAAAATGAACTAGAAGCAACCGGCTTCTAGTTTTTTGTTTGTTTTCATCCTCAGCCAAAAGTTCACCTGCGATAACTCAGTTTGTTTCTACTCTCTTTTCATTTCTCATAAATTCCCTTTTTGTAGTGCGATGATACTTAAAAAAGTTTGTCGATTTTTGGGGATTAATGACTAATATGTAGAAAAACATTAAACCCTTAGAACTGTATTTCTCTTTCTCTCTATTCATAATTCTTAATCTAATATAAATTAAAAAAGCAGAAAATTAATGAAAGGTTGTAATTAAATGGATAGAATTACAAGAGTTGAGAAGTTTTCTAGGCAAAAAGCGAAAGAGAGAAAGAAGCTTATCAAAATTGGCGGAACAGGATTAGCCATTGTAACGACAATTACTGGATGCAGCGTCTCAAATGCTCTAAACAGCGAACAGACAGAGGCAAAAGTAGCACAAGTACAGAAAAGCGTTCAAGAGCAGAGTCCTAGCATGAACCCTAAAAAGGTAGTGAACCTGCCGGAAAAGGATATGCTATTTTCTTATAATCAAGCAAGCGAAGCACCAGAACAAAAGGTAGTCCATTCTCCTAAGCCGGATGAACAGGTGCTAGCACAAGAAATCACTGCCGTGTCTAGTGCGAAAGAACAAGATTCAGTGAAAGAAGTCACTGCTGGACAAGAAGCAGTGCAGTCTACAGTAAAAGTAGTACCATTAAGCTATCAGGAACAAGATGCGGTACAAGAGCCTTTACCTTCATCTGCAGAAGAAGATGCACACGCACAAACACGGGTACAAGAAGTACCAACAGAAGAGCTGCAAACAGCAGTTGAAGAGGACATAGTGTCAACCGAGGACCAACCAATTCAAGAGGAAGAGGCTTTACAAGTAGAGAACGAGCCAGCACCTGTTCAAGAAGTAGAGTCTAAGGAAGAAGAAGCTTTAGAGGAAGAACAAAGCTCTCCACTTCAAGAAAAGCAAGAGTCTTTACAAGAAGAAACGGTGGCGCCTGTACAGCAAGAACAAAGTACTTCGTCAGTGCCTGTTGAAAATAACGTAAGACAAGAACAAATTTTAGAAGTTCTTGGAGTCGTAACGGGGTTAGTTGATGCACATTGTATTGAACTTGACGTTCAAGGGCAAGCGAAAGCGTTTCACGTCAAAAGCGATATCGATTTACAAAATGAGATTCGCCAGTATGAACCAGGAACAGCACTGGTTGTTCGTTATGTAGCAAGTCCAAATGGTCAAAATCAAATTCGTGATATTGTGGAAGTTGTAAGTCCTGATACGGGCGATCAAACAGTATCTATTGAAGCTGACTATTTTGAAATGGTGAATTGGAATACGGTTCAAGTGTACGTAAACAATCAGCCAACAACGTTCAAACTATCAGACTATTTGGCACATCATAACGAGAAATTTGCTCCTGGTACAAAAGTGTTGCTGACAGGCGTAAAAACGTCGCAAGGAACAATGATTGAAAGCATCAGTCCATTGTAAAATGTCTATTTGTATGACTAGGGAAACGAGCTATTGTTCTCTACAGCAATAGATATCTATTTTTAACGTTTAATTCTATTTTCGGATGGTAGCTACTATCCGAAAATAGAAGGCAAGATTAGGCTCCCATATACCCCTCAAACGATTTGTTTTAACATTTATATCTCCTATTATTTCTTAGTTTCAGCCGTCTCATTTAACCGTATTTTTAAGAGAATAGTAAAATTCTCTTATTATTTTTCTGTTGCTTACCAAAATGGACTAGGCTATAATGATTTTATCGAAAGCGCTTTCGCTTCAGTGAAGACAAGCATGTCTAGTGTGATAAACCTATGGCCATAGCGGTTTTTTACACTATTTTATATCTGAATTTTCGGAAAATATAAAACTTGTTCTATCTGAATCATTAAGGCTAACCAGAGAGTAAGGACAACGTATGCAGGCTTTTATAAGTAATAGAAAAGTCAATTAAAATGTAAGCGATTACTATATTTTGATAGAAGAGAGGAAAGCATAAATGAAAAGTCCTTCTTTAAAACGAAAGGTTGTCGGTTCCGTATTATCAGCAGCGTTAATTAGTTCTTTGTTTACCCCGGTTGGTCATGCTGAAGAGAAAGAGCAAGCTAAAGGTCAAAAAGAAAAAAATAAGCCAATGTGGACTCAAGTGTGGGGAGACGAGTTTGACGATGGAAAGATTGATCCTACAAAATGGACGTTTGATTTAACAAACGGTGCTTCTGTGGGCATACCTGGGTGGGGGAACAATGAGCTTCAGTATTACACCAATCGTTCAAAGAATGTTCGAGAAGAAGATGGTAATCTTCTAATTCAAGCTCATAAAGAGAATTACCAAGGCTTTGACTACACATCTGCTCGTGTAAAGACGAAAGGGTTATTCAGCAAGAAATACGGGAAATTTGAAATCCGTGCTAGCGCTCCAACAGGTAAAGGTTACTGGCCTGCGATTTGGATGCTTCCTGAACATAATCGTTACGGCGGCTGGGCAGCTTCTGGTGAAATTGATATTATGGAAGGCTGGGGCAGCAGGCCAAATACCATTGCAGGCACCATTCACTACGGTCAGCAGTGGCCAAACAACATGTATAGCGGCGAAGAATATACGTTTAAAGACGGAAGCACGATTGAAGATTTTCATACGTACGCTGTTGAATGGGAGCCTGGTGAAATCCGATGGTACGTTGATGGGGAGCTCTATAGCATACAAAACGACTGGTACAGTCAAAGTGATGGACAGCCAGACACCAATGCTTATCCAGCTCCGTTTGACGAAGAGTTTCACCTTATTATGAATCTAGCAGTTGGGGGAAATTTTGATGGAAATCCAACAGCAGAGACCCAGTTCCCAAAAGAAATGAAAATTGATTACGTAAGAGTCTATGAATTAACGGGTAGAGAATACCGTGAGCCAACTCCTCCAATCATTACAAAAGAAGACTATTTACCAGGGTCTAAGCTTCCTCAAGCAGACGGAAACTTAGTTTATAATAATCAGTTTACAGAAACAAAAGCGGGTGACCCTGGTATGGGAATTGAAGGTACTGCTAACTGGTCGCTTCATAAAGAACCGGATGGAGATGCAGCTTTATCAATAGAAGAATTAAACAATAGCCGCTTTTTAAAGGTCAATATGCTTCGTCCTGGAGGTCAGCTTTACTCCGTGCAGCCTCAGTCTATTGTGTCACTAGCGAAAGGCCGCTTTTATAAGCTAACGTTTGATGCTAAAACGGAAGCAACAAGAAGCATAAAGGTGCAAGTAACAGGAGGAGCATCGGTTGGTTATGCGGGATATTCACCAGCTTTAAATGCTCAGCTGACAAACGAAGTACAAAGCTATGAAGTATTGTTTCAAATGAAAAAAGAATCGGATAACGCAGCTCGCATTGAGTTTAATCTTGGAACAAACGACCAGCCTGTATGGATTGGAAACGCAAAGCTTGTAGAAGTTGAAGGAATTCCGTTTAATGACGATATCCCAAAGGTTCCTTTGAGTGATGGAAATCGAGTATACAACGGGACATTTAGCGTTGGAGAAGCAGATGGAATGAGCTATTGGCACGTAGTCCAAGAAGGCAAAATGAGCGCTTCAGCAAGTGTTGATCCTAATGAGCGTCAGCTTCACATCGATGTGAAAAAAAGCAGCAAGCATGAAGATGACTTGAAGCTACTTCAAAAAGGCATTTTGCTGAATGCAGGGGATTCATATGAATTAAGCTTTGATGCAAGCACGCAGCCAAAAGGTGATGTATTTGTTGCGCTGACAGATGAAGCTGGAAACGTGTATGAGAAGCAGAAAGTAAGCGTATCTTCTAAAACACAGAAGTACCACCTCGTGTTTAAAAATTTACAGCTAACTCGTGACGATGAAAATGCTCAGCTCGTCTTTTACTTAGGAGGTGTAAAAAAGAGTATGACAATCGACAATATTCATTTACGTTAATGGACTCTTCAATAGCAAGAAAGCCTAGAGATAAGCAGGCTTTCTTTTTTTTGTTGGATGGTGCTATAGTTAACGATAGGTTGAAAAGGCATTCATGGGAATGAAGAGGTGAAGTGCATGAGGTTTTTAAATCATTCTTTAGCTCAAGAAATTGTGAATCGAACGACGAACATTATTCACCGCAACATCAACGTGATGAATGAAAAAGGCGTCATTATCGGATCAGGTGATCATCATCGAATTGATTCTATTCACGAAGGTGCTGTGCGAGTAATTGAAACACAAAAAGGCTTTGAAATTACTAGCTCTGAGTTAACGCAGTTTCACGGAGTGAAAGCAGGTATTAATTTGCCCATTACCTTTCATGATGAGGTCGTTGGTGTGATTGGTATTACAGGTGAACCAGAGGAAGTACGGAACTACGGAGAGCTTGTGAAAATGGCTGCTGAAATGATTTTACAGCAAGCGGTGTTAGTAGATGAAATTCAATGGGATGAGCGGTTGAAAGAAGAGTTAACGAGTCAATTGCTTCACGGAATGGACAAGCTAGATTCCTTTTACTTTGAACGAGTAGAGCGTCTTGGCATTCAGTTGGACCTCCCGCGCATAGCGGTAATTTTAAAAGTGGAGAATCATTCAAACGGCTATAAGTGGTTGCGAGGAAAGCTCGAAAAAGATGACTTGTACATTGTTCAGCCTACTCATATTGTGGTGCTGAAAAGAATTGATATGACGCATGAACAAGAAGACGGTACTTTTAATCAAATTAAAAGTTGGGTTCAACATAATCAGCTAGAAGGTAAGGTGGCGATTGGAAGGTTCATTCCGTCAATAGAAGGATTGGCGATATCTTATCAAGAAGCGCTCTATACGTTAAAAGTGGGTGAGAAATTACACCCTGATCAATTACTTTACCGCTATGAACACTATAAGCTAGCTGTTTTTTTAGCTGAAGCGAAAGAATTTGGCGTAAAAGGCGAGTTAAGTCAGTCAGTTGAAGAGCTAAAAGACTATGATGAAAAAGGCGATTTGTTAGAAACGCTAAGCGTATATGTTGAAGAAAATGGAGATGTAAATAAAGCAGCAGGTAAGCTGTTTATCCACCGAAATACGCTCAGGTATCGCTTAGAGCGCATTTCTGAGCTGACGAATAAAGACCCTCGTAAACTCAGTGACTTGGTTGAGCTGTACGTTGCGATACTACAGTATAAAATTCAATAAAATTGTTCCGATGCACAAAAAGGCTTGAAAAAGACAGGCCTTTTTTTAGTTTCATGAACAATGCAGTTAGTTTAGAAAACGCTTACAATTAACTTATAACATTCAAGGGGGAACGGGAAATGGATGCTACTATTGAAGTAAGCGCTTTAGGCGCAGTGGTTGCGCTTGTTGTTGCAATTGTATTGATCTTAAAGAAAGTATCTCCTGCCTATGGAATGATTGCCGGTGCTTTAATTGGTGGTCTAGTAGGAGGAGTGGATATAACGAATACCGTGGCGCTTATGATGGAAGGAGCGCAAGGGATTATACCTGCCGTACTAAGAATATTAGCTGCAGGTATATTAGCAGGTGTGCTCATCGAATCAGGAGCAGCTGCTGTTATTGCAGAAACAATTGTAAAAAAGCTAGGAGAAGCGAGAGCACTGCTTGCGCTGGCGCTTGCAACAATGATTTTAACTACAGTTGGTGTATTTGTTGACGTAGCGGTTATTACGGTGGCACCAATTGCGCTTGCAATTGCTCAAAAAGCCAATCTGTCAAAACCAGCGATTTTATTAGCAATGATTGGAGGCGGGAAAGCTGGGAACATTATGTCGCCAAACCCCAATGCTATCGCAGCTTCAGATGCTTTTAATGTTCCGCTCACATCCATTATGGCAGCGGGTATAATCCCAGCAGCTTTTGGAATTGTTGTGACGTATCTCATTGCCAAAAAGCTTGTGAAAAAAGGGGCTCCTGTACAGCTTGCCGAAATAGAAGTAAATAATGCAGATAAGCTACCGGCATTTTTACCAGCTATTATTGCGCCGCTTGTGACGATTGTTTTACTATCACTGCGACCGCTGTTTGACATTAATATTGATCCAATGATTGCTTTGCCAATTGGAGGAATTGTCGGTGCAATTGTCATGGGAAGAGGCAAAAAGCTGAATGACTATGCTGTTTCAGGGTTAGGAAAAATGACGGGTGTGGCCATTATGCTCCTAGGAACGGGTACGCTGGCTGGAATTATCGCCAATTCAGGCTTAAAAGATGTATTGATTGAAGGACTAAGTGCGCTCGGCTTACCAGGCTATGTACTAGCGCCAGCATCAGGAATCTTCATGTCTGCTGCGACTGCTTCAACAACTGCAGGAACAGCGGTTGCCAGTCAGGTGTTTAGCTCCACGATTTTAGAGATGGGCGTTTCAGCACTTGCCGGAGCGGCTATGGTACACGCAGGTGCAACTGTTTTAGATCATTTACCGCACGGTAGCTTTTTCCACGCAACGGGTGGAAGCGTCAATATGGAAATTAAAGAACGACTTAAGCTTATTCCATATGAGTCAGCAGTTGGTTTAACGCTAGCGATTTTATCGACGCTCATTTACGGTGTGTTCAAGCTATTTAGCTAATATTAAAGTATAGGGAGAGAACGTAATGAAGATTGTCATTGCTCCGGATTCATTTAAAGAAAGCTTATCAGCTTTAGAGGTAGCTGAAGCAGTTGAAAAAGGCTTTAAGCAAGTACTGCCACAAGCAAACTATGTAAAAGTACCGATGGCTGACGGAGGAGAAGGGACGGTTCAGTCCCTGGTTGACGCAACGGATGGAGAGATTATCTCAAAAACGGTTACGGGTCCTTTAGGTGAGCCGGTTGAAGCTTTCTTTGGCATTCTGGGAACGAAGAGAACAGCCGTCATTGAAATGGCAGCCGCGTCCGGATTGCATCTCGTACCCCCTGCTAAGCGAAATCCGCTTATGACAACAACAAAAGGTACAGGTGAGCTCATTTCAGTAGCGCTAGATTACGGTGTAAATCATATTATCATTGGAATTGGTGGAAGTGCCACAAACGATGGAGGCGCTGGAATGGCCAAAGCGCTTGGTGCACAGTTACTAGATGCAGAAGGAAACGAAATTCTAGATGGTGGCGGAGCACTCGGAAACTTAGCTTTTATTAATCTATCAACGCTAGATTCGCGTCTTCAGCACGTCAAAATTGAAGTAGCGTGTGATGTTGATAATCCTCTTACCGGAGAGCGAGGAGCATCTGCCATCTTCGGTCCACAAAAAGGAGCAACGCCAGAGATGGTTGCGCTTTTGGATCGAAATTTACGACATTACGCAGCCGTTCTTGAACGAGACCTTGGTCAAAAGATTGATGACGTGCCAGGAGCTGGTGCAGCAGGGGGATTAGGTGCAGGGCTGCTTGCTTTCTTACAAGCGGAATTGAAAAGGGGCGTCGACATCGTCATTGAAGCAACAAATCTATTAGAAGCCGTTCGTGATGCGGACGTAGTCATCACAGGAGAAGGAAAAATTGACGGGCAAACCATTTATGGTAAAACTCCCATTGGCGTAGCAAAAACAGCCAAAAAGCATGGCATTCCGGTCATTGGAATTGCTGGGAACATCGGAGCTGACAGCCACGTCGTTTATGAGCATGGTATCGATGCGTTATTTAGTATTGTGCCAGGAGTGACGACGTTAGAAAATGCTTTTGCGAATGCCAGCGACTATGTGGAAAAAACGGCGATGAACGTTGCGGCCGTTTGGAAAATGAACAAATAAACCGAGAGCCTAGCGACATGTTAGGCTTTTTTTTAGCGGATTTTGCACTTATAATAGATTCAACTTAACGTAAAGGAGAGAGCCAAATGGATAAAGTGAACGAGTTAACGTGTGAAAAGAGATCCTACTCGAAAGAATTCACGCTGCACCAGCACGAATTTGGACAGTTTCTTTTTCCGCTGCAAGGCTCTCTTGATATGGAAATGGCGTTTCAAGAAGTAACGCTTAGCCCGGATCAATGCTTTTACCTGCCTCCGGGACTGAATCATAACTATCGCTCCAGAGACCGAAATGAATTTTTAATCTTAGATATTCCAACGCAGTACCTGCCAAAGGGTACAAACAGCATGTATATGACGCTTGATAGTCAGTGGTCAGCTATTCGGTATTTATTGTTAGAAGAAGCGAAAAACCCTGCTGATTATTCTGCTTTAGTTGATTTAACGAGGTATGTGACTAAAAAGCTCCAAACGTCCAATCCTCCTTCAATTGATTACATTCATCAGCACTTTAAGGAGCCACTCAACCTGGAAACCCTCGCAGCAATTGAGCATTATCATCCCGTTTACTATTCGACATGGTTTAAAAAGCAAACGGGAAAAAGCGTGAAGGAGTATTTATCGAAACTTCGTTTAGATGAAGCGAAGCGTTTATTGCTATCAACAGGATGGTCGATGTCCAGGATTAGTGAAGAGATTGGTTTTGCTAACTCCTCTTCCTTTACAAGATGGTTTGTCAGCCATGAAAGCGTGTCACCGCAAAAATATCGAATTCTTAATAATAGATAAAAAGAAGATTAAACTTGGTAAAGAAAATGAATAGGGAATTCTTTATCATAAGGGTAATCGTTCTTTTTATCTTTTTATTGAGGTGAATCATTGTGAAAGCAGCTCCTTTTTTCATTTTACTAGCAGGGATTCTATGGGGCACAACAGGTACTACCCAGGCGCTAGCACCGGACTCCGCACACCCAATTGCTATTGGCGCAACAAGGCTTGCAGTAGGCGGTGTGTTTCTATTACTGCTTCTGCTGATTAGAAAAGATTTACGTCTAAAAGGATGGCCGCTAAAAGCCACTCTTGTCGCAGCTCTTAGTATGGCATGCTATCAGCCGCTGTTCTTTTCAGCAGTTTCCATCACAGGCGTTGCGGTTGGCACAGTTGTGGCCATCGGGAGTGCACCTGTTTTATCTGGTCTTATTGAATGGTTTTATTCAAACAAGCGGCCAAGCATCATCTGGTGGTGTTCTACGTTTTTATCTATCTTAGGCTGCGTGCTGTTATTTCTGAACAAAGAATCGGCAAGCCTAAATATAACGGGAATTTTCATGGCGCTTGGAGCAGGCCTATCCTTTGCTTGCTACACCCTTGCAAGCAGAGGGTTAGTGGAAAAGTATTCGTCACTATCAGCCGTTGCGGTTGTCTTTATTTTAAGCGCGCTTTTTTTATCACCGCTCCTATTTTTATTTGATATGTCGTGGTTTGTAAGCATGAGAGGTATTGGTGTAAGCCTTCAGCTTGGCGTTATGGCCACAGGGATTGCTTATTTTCTATTTGCCAAAGGGCTTGCACACGTTTCATCTTCAACCGCAGTTACTCTAGCGTTAGCAGAGCCGCTAACTGCAACGATGCTTGGCGTTTTAGTTGTAGGAGAAAAGCTGACGATGACGTCTTGGAGCGGAATTAGCTTGTTGTTAATAGGAATTGGGATCCTGATTTGGTCAACACGTGATGTAAGCAGAAAATCTGAAATGGTTACAATCGAAAAATAATAAAAAGGTGGTTCAAGCTAAATGGCAAACATTGAAGACTTTTTAAAATTAGATTTACGCGTTGGTACAATTCTTGACGCCAAACCGTTTCCAGAGGCCAAAAAGCCGGCGATTAAGCTTGAAGTTGATTTTGGAGAAGAGATCGGAGTGAAGCAGTCATCTGCGCAAATTACGCATCGCTATGAGCCAACCGAGCTTCTGAATCGTCAAGTCGTCGCGGTTGTAAACTTTCCACCAATGCGAATTGCAGGATTTAAATCAGAAGTGCTCGTTTTAGGTGGCGTTCCAGGAGAAGGAGATGTAGTGCTGCTACAGCCGGATGAAAAGTTGCCAAATGGAACGAAGATTTCATGAATAAGAAAAGACAAGCTGAAGGTAGCTTGTCTTTTTACAGCTTTCTTTTATGGCTTAACGAGCTGCATCAATAGCTGTCGCTCATATAGATTTGAATCAATTACGTCAAAGCCGACGAAGTCTTGATAATCAGCGTCTGCAAAGCAAAATTTAATTCCGTTAAAAACAAATGTTGCATGAACCTCTTGAGATGATAGGTAAAATGAGAACATCTCATCATGCATTGTATAGATATGTTCAGCACCAGAAAGTGGCGCTATCTTCTCTGCAAGCATTCCGAAAAGCTCAATGCCAACAATTCGGCCCTCACTATCAATATCAAGCAGTAAACTAGGATTTACTTCTAATTCTTCCGTTTCTTGAATTTGATAAGAAGCCGAAGCGGGGAAGAGATAAAGGTAAGCTAACTTTGCGTCAGTATCATATGTAATTCTAGCGTCCATGTCTATTTCTCCCATCTATTCTCTGTGTTTATTATTGGTATAAAGATCGGCTGATGAAAGCCACTCAACAAACTGATGATGCGGATAATACGTCTTGCCTTTCAGCTCAATTTTAGGAGCATCTGGGTACTTGCTTAATAGTTCCTGCATCTCTTCTCTCGTTAAGCTAAAGTGATAGTGAAGATCACGTTCTTTAATTAAATAAGGGTAAGTCGTTTTCTCTTTGGGTTTACCAAAATTTTTCAAACCATCTCCAATAAAATAACCAAAGGCGGCTAGCCCGATAGCAAGCCAGAAAAAGCTGATATCCATGGTTTTCAACCTTCCTATTTCTTTAGTGATTTACAACCACTTTTTGTTTTTTATTACGCTACTGAACCACTGCTACTGGGTGCTCGGATCAGCGCTTGGCAGTATTTTTGGCTCGTTTATTACGTTCAGTACGGAAGGGATTGAGTTCGTAATGACCGCGCTGTTTGTCGTCATTTTTATGGAGCAATGGAAAAAAGGCAAGCAGTACCAAAGCGCACTAATCGGAGTTGGTTTTTCGAGCATAAGCCTCTTCGTTTTTGACCCAAGCAGCTTTATTATTCCGGCTATGATTTTGATACTAGCGGTGCTCACGCTTATTCGCAAGCCGGTTCAAAAAGCAGAGGTGACTACGTAATATGAGCATTACCCAGCAAGTTATCATGATCATCATGGTCGTTCTAGGAACGATGATTACGCGCTTTTTACCATTTTTGCTTTTTCCAGCCAACAAGCCAACGCCTAAGTATGTTCAGTATCTCGGAGTTGTTCTACCGGCAGCGGTTATCGGACTGTTGGTAGTGTATTCGTTAAAGGATATCAGCTTTATTTCAGGAAGTCATGGGTTACCTGAAATGCTAGCAGTTGGCTTTGTGGTATTGCTTCATGCATGGAGGGGAAGCATGTTGCTTTCGATTGGGGGAGGAACAGTTTTATATATGGGATTGGTTCAGCTGGTGTTTTGAAGGGCGCCAGGTTTTTTTTTGTGAAATATTTACTGAATCTGTGTGGTTACCCATTCTTGAAGCTTGGCATGTTCATACCATGTTATCAATATCAGAAAGGCAGGTGAAAGTAACTCATGAAACCTATGAAACCTATGAAACCTATGAAACCTATGAAACTCATGAGACCCACGCAACACGTGAAACCCACGAAAGCAACGAAACCTCTACAACCTAAGTCCGCTGCAAACACCACCGCAAAACATAAAGTTGAAGGTACTTTATATATGGTAGGAACAGATTTTGTCGATATAATGAAGGACGATTGTACAGTTGTTACAATTTTAAGAAATAATATGAGCAAAATCATTTGGCACGATAAAGTAAAGAAGACGGCCACTTCTAACCATAATTCTTCACATCGTTCTACACACTCTAAACACGTCCATTATCCTTGTCATTGTCGTCGTCACCGCAAGTGCATTTGCAGAAAAAATCAACCTCATCATATTAAAAAATTTCATCCAGCGCCTTCTATTCCAGCATGTGACGGAATGGTGCAGTTAAGACTGGGAAGCCTAACAGACAACTTAAACTTCCATTTGTTTAAGAACATAGGAAAACGCGTGATTATTGAATGTTCAAGTCACTAAATTTTCTGATGCGATTTTTTAAAAAGGAAGGACTCAAAACCAATTGGTTTTGAGTCCTTTATGGTAAAAGGCTAGTCTTTAATGAAGCAAATTTCTTCAAAAGATATTGTTTCTTTTGATTCGTTTATTTCTAAAGTAAGGTTAGCTTCTTCAACTGTCAATAAACATCCTTTCTTTTCACCTTTATCTTTCGTCACAACACATATATCGGATTTAAGAAAGGCACATAAAAATTTGTGCAGCCTCATTCCGAAGAATAGGTTGATTAAAAAAGGATTGGCTGCTACAACTTCTCCAAAGTTAAGCATTAATTCTCGACGGCAGCAGTCATTCAAGTTGGCTAATTCTCCGCCGTGTCTTCCCGTCATATGCTCATTCATTTCACTGTGGTTGATATTGCAAATACGTTCGTACGGAACGAAGAAATTTTGATGTAAATGATCAATAATCAAAAAATCTTTTCCTGCATCGGAAAGCTCACCTTCAATAGGAATTTCAGCTTTACCACATAACACATGAACGGTGACAAAATGTCCTCGCATCGATTTTACTTTTAATCGAAAAGATTCTAATAAGTGAGGATCTCTTTCATCCGCAAAGGCTAGTAAAAGCTGGTTAACTTCATGAATACATTCTTTTAATTCCTCATGCTCTTTAATTGGCAAAATCCTAGTAGGACCAGAAAATCTTTTAGTGGGTATTTCCTCGGGACATTCCTCGGGAGAACAGAACCTTGTAGGATCGTTTTCAGCTTCTGAGATGCAACTTGGACAGTGGAAGTGCCGATGATACCCGCTAGTCTTATCGGAATGGCTTTTTTTAATATCACCCATATTTATCCTCTCTTTTCGTATTTTTTTAGTGGTGCAATACGAGAGTCACCTTTTTGAAGGACACGCATAATTCCCCACATCCCCAGTTCAATATCCCATCGGATATCGCCAGAGCGATACATATAGTCACCAGGTAAAGCAAACTGCCCGCCGGCTCCATCATGAAGTTCAAAGTTCTCATGCGTACCGATTGTGTTTTGTCCTATTGCAGAAATAGCTTCTGAGTTAACATCACGAATGCTTCGGCTCCACTCATGAGCGTGTAAAGTGAAAGTATGAGTGCGTGCTCTGTCAGCAGGAAAAACGAAGCGTATTGTAATTGGATCACCTGGGTGAGCAAGAAAAATTGGAGTGGATGGATCCCCATGTACCTTTGAGCTGAAAACTTTAGAGATATCAGGGTTTCGCCGTAATCGATTAATAAACCGTTCTGATCGATAGTTAAATCCTCTTGAGCCTTGATCTTCAAAGTCTTCTAATTCTTCACGGTCCATGAAAATAGGTTCCGGGTCAATAATAAGGTCACCTTTGCGATCTACTAACCGAACGCCATCATGCATTAACAAGACAAATTCCCGCTTTTCGCCCAAAAGAGGGTGAGAGAGTATGACTTGATTGCCAGACTGTACTTTCTTTCTAGTAACAGAATCCAAATAATAAGTACCTTTTGGTTCAGCAATAAAGATTCCGAATGCTCCATGGTGCCGGTGGTTACGCAAATCAGCCATATCCCATAAGTTACATGCGCCTACAGGACGACTGACGTACCAGCGATAGGTAATCGTTTCACCTGGACCAATTGTTTGATCAGGGTTAAATCCTACTGTTGCGCCGTCTGAATTTCTCACGTCATACTCTAAAAGCTGTGCATGTAAAGAAATTCGACAAGAAGGTGGGAACGGTGTTTCAACAGGAACTCCAGGATAGCCATGAATAGCATGTTGTGGATGTGAAAAGCCCTTTAGCTTATTGTGAAGCGTTATTTCTATGCAATCCCCCACGTTTGCTCTTAAAATGAGAGGTTCCGGGTTTAATTTACCAGAGCGAATCGCTTTTTCATCTTTCGCAAGAGCAAACACAATACCAAATGGATCATGGTCACCATATTTGTTGTAGACAATATCCGTTTGCATTGCGACAACGTTATATTTAATAACACGTGCATCTTTTGGGCCCGGGCATTCTTTAGAAACAGCTTTCTTTGGCACCTTTCCATTCTCACATGGTAAAGGTAACTGTCGTTTTGGAGGACAAGGGCGATCCGGAAGAGGATGTAAGTGATCTACTTCTCCTTCAAACGTTCGCATTAATCCCCAGTTTCCGAGCCATATGTCGTCAATGCTGCCGAAATGATATAACATATCAAAATCGCCTTTACCTTCTATCGAAAATGCAAGAGTAAAGTGTTCAGAAAGACCTATATGCTGCTGCTGAGTTAGTTCAGAATCCAGGTCTTGGCGCTCTTTTTGCCAAATTTGTCGGTGTAGATTAAAGCTATGAGACTCTTCTTGTGCACCTTGAAATAATCTAATTCTAACAGGATCGCCATTATACGTTTCAAGTAGTGGTGTAACAGGATCACCATGTAGATAAGAACTAAACACATAAGCAGGATCACACGTTGGCTCAACTAATCGGAATTGCAGAGGTTCATTTTTATAGTTAATACCCATTACCCCAGGATCTTCTTGAGAGCCAGGAAAAGGCGGTGGGTTAAGAGGGCAGCCGTCCTTGTCAAATAGTAAAGCAAAATCGTGAACAAATAGTGAGAATTCTCGGTAGTCTGCAATTAAAGGGTGTGTAACAATTGTTTTTGTACCAGTATCAGAGGGCTTTCCTGTTTGTATATCTAAAACTTCAGCACCTTTTGCATGAACATTTAAACCACCAAACACGCCATGCTGTTGCCCTTGAGCAGCAAAGTTATGGTCATGAAAAAACACGCCTCTGAGCTCTACATCTGCGTACCACTGTAGCTCAATAGTCTCTCCAGGTAGTACCCCCGTGTTATAGTTCCAGCCAGTATTAGCGCCGTCTGAACATAAAGGGTCAAACTTTACAAAGTGAACGTGCTGAGTTGCTTCATAGGTGCGATTAACTAACTGAAAAGCATTTCCCCCCAATACTTGGGGAAGTTTATTTGTAAAACGAATCTTAATACATTCTCCAGCATTGGCATGAATGACAAGCGGTTCAGGTTTTTTTCGACCAGCGAGAACATCTTCTTCGTCTTCTGCTAAAACGTATAGTCGTCCTTCAGGGTCATGCCAACCTTCCTCATTGTATTGAATGGGCATCTGTATCAACACCGTGTCATAAACGCGTACAGGTGTTACCCCTTCAATACAAGGGTTAGCAAACAATGCGCCTGGAGAAGCATTCGGTGCGAACTGATTCTTTTCTAGCGTGGTGGGTGTTCGATTTGCATCGCTTATTCCGATAGGAGGTCTTGGAGACTTACAGCCGACTATACCGGGAATAAAGTTTGGAAACCCAGGTTTCTTTGCCGTTGGTTTTGGTGGTAACGGCCGATCAGGCAAAGGCTGTAAGCAAGGAATTGGCACTCCGTTAGGATAACACTGACTACCGTCTTGCAACGTATTAAATATGCGGTGCATTCCCCACATTCCTTCACCGAAGTGAGGGTACAAATGACAGTGAATGATAATATCTCCAAATGCTTTTTGGAAGCTTCCTGCACCATATAGCGGTGAAATTGTATACGAATTTTGTGGTGAAATTGCTTGAGAGTCAATGATGTCAGAATCACTATCTTCTAATTCAAACTTCCACTGATGAACATGATAGTGAAATACATGGGTTTCCTGAACGCCTCCATGAATGAGACGTATTTTAAGAGGATCTCCTACATAAGATGGTAAGACAGGCGTTGCAGGATCGCCAAATGCCCAGGAATCATGGTGAACCTCTTCTCCCTCACAGTCACTACAAGCGACACCTTCTAGTATTAACATGTGCCGATTTCTCATCGGTTCAGAGCGGTAGTTAATAGAGTGCTGCATGGACGGCTGTAGCGTGTGAGGGTCAATTGGATGATCACCGGTTAAGTTATTGGCTTCTTGTTCATCGTGGAAAAACCATGCATATTCTCTAAAAGACGGACCTAGTGGGTTGTGAATATCAGCATATAAACCGCTATTTATTTCATCGCCTGTCACTGGATCTGTCCACCAAGATCCTTTTGTTTGAACAATGAGTGCGCCAAAAAGTCCGTGTAGATTAGTCCCTAGTTCACTAGATAACGAGTTACCTAAATCTGAAAAAATATGAATCCCTTCATTATGAACCTTCCAGCGATAAATATGGGTTTCACCTGAAGGGCAAGGTGGAACCGTACTATCAGCATTTAATCCAACGAAAGCTCCATCAGATGTTTGAACATCATATTCTGCTCGCTGGATATGCATAGATGTTGGGAAAGGAAGCTTATTCTCAAATAAAATTTCAATATTGTCTCCTACATTTGCTCGGATTGTCAGCGGTTGGACAAGCTCAACGGGCATGAATGGGCTACAGTCCACTTGTTCACGTACCTTTTTTTCATTTTCTTTTAAAACATACATCATTCCATTGGGATCGTGATCACCAAAGTTATTAATGACAATCCGAATGGGAATTGCAACAACATGAAAGTATCTTTTCACTTACCATCAACCCCTTTAACAACTTAGCGGATTTTCGGTATAGAAGGCCCGCCATTCTCAATATAAAATACATCTATATCATCAATATGAATGCGCATAACCTTGTCTTCTAATTCAGAAATATAAGTGGTTTCGATATCTAAAAAAACGTAATCGCTTTCCACTTTAAGGATTGTTCCAATACATATAAAAGGAAAAGAACTAATAAATATAAGACTTCGCTCACCACTTGCCGTAGCAAACGCTTCCGTAACGACTTGTTGTCGAATCTCATTAATAGATGGTGATTGATACATATAGATAACCTCCTTTAAATAATGGCTTTAACCGAATTATGGAATAGGGAACTGTGTACTACTATCAAACGGTGTGAAATTGGAAATTTGTTCGATTGCGAAACTTAATGGAATAGGGAAACGATGAAATGGAACATTTTGCATTTTTATAATGACGGGATTTAGCGTAATGAATCCATTTGTTACGTCCACTACTTTTCCACAAAAAATGGGACGAAAAGTTTGACCGAATAAGTTATATTGATCAGAATCCATGGTTATCAGTATTTCTTCACCAAGGACCTCTAGGAATAATTGATTTTCAGGTAAAATCTCATCATCTGTTTCACAGTCTTCTTGTGGGGATTCCTTTTGGTCTCGTTTGCTTGAGTGACGCTTTTCTTCTCGGCTCATCTTCTTTAGGTGACGCTTTAATGCCCTGACTTCTGCTTCAATGGACTCAATTGAACCCTGATAACCATTGGCCGGGCCTCTATAAAAATCTTGGTTGCCCATAGTTTTCCCCCCTATAGCTATTAGAATTTAATCCATTTACAATATATGGAGGGTAGGCTAGTATCATTAATATAATTTATTTTATCCTGAAGAAATACAGTCATTTAACGTGAATTAAAGAGTGAATTTAATTAACAGTTCAGTATTTTTGTACTCTATCGTAGAATAAAGAAAAGCAAATATCACAAACAATGGAGAAACGATATGAACTATAACTTTAAAAAGCTATTTAACTTTCGAGATGTTGGCGGAGTGGTGACAGAGAATGGGGAAAAGCTTAAAGAAGGAGTTTTGTTTCGCTCAGAAGATCTATCAAAGCTAACGAAACAAGATATTGAGACCTTTCGTCAGCTGAATATTAAAGCAATCTGTGATTTAAGAATGCCGTCTGAACAAAAATCAAAGGTTAGTCGAGTGCAGCCGGGACCTGATATAGAGCTATTATCTGTATCAATTCATGATAAAAGCCAGGAGTTTACCCATTTTGAGTTTTTAAAATTTCTTGTGAGCAAATCTACTACCGTTGATTTTGAAAAAATAATGAGAGATATGTATGAGCATATGGCTTTTGGCTGTCATGACGAAATGAAAGAAATTATTTGCTTCTTGTCAGATGCAAATCGAGTGCCAGCTCTTATTCATTGTACGGGTGGTAAGGACCGAACTGGGTTTGTCGCTGCCATTATTCAACTATATCTAGGCGTTCCATATGAAACGGTAATCGATGAATACTTAAAATCAAATGACTTAATTGCAGCGAAGATGAAAAGAACTGAGTCATTTATTCGGTGGATGAGCTTATTTCGAATTTCCCCTGAGCAAATTAGGCCCGTGTTAGAAGTGCGGCGTGAGTACTTTGAAGATGTTTATCAAAAAATAATGAAGCAGTACGGAGATATTGGGACATATTTAGAAAAAGGGTGTAATATTCCAAGAGGTTGTTTAGAGCAGCTAAACGAAATGTTTCTTTCATCAAACGAAGGTCAATAACAAAGCATAAACAAGCCGGATTCAAACTGAATTCGGCTTGTTTATATTCCTATTACTGTTCAAGCTCCACTTTTTCGTTAACAGCTTGTGGCTTAAACGTAGAAAGTAGGATCATAATTCCACTGATGATGCCAATCCATACAAGTATAGATAGTGGACCGTCCCACGTTATGTCCTTTCCAAAGAAGAAGAGATCTCGTAATCCTTCAATCATAAAGCGCATTGGCAACCATGAGTAAATCCAGTCTCGATAAAAAGAAGAAATCATTTCTGGAGGCAGTGAAAGCAAAGGTGCTCCAAAGAATAGCATCAGGGCAAATAACGGTAACCCTTTGATTCCTACTAGTGAAAGAACCGCTAAAATCATTAAGATAAAACTAAAAGACGTGATTGTTAGAAATAAGGCTGTTTCTATAAGCTGTGGAATATGGAAACCAATCATGTGATCAGCTAACCAGGTTAAGCTGAATCCAATTACAAGTGCTATAACAGCTCCCGTGAAAATTTGCCCTAATTTGGTTTTTACAACATCTTTACGGTTTCTAACCGGTAATTTACGAGTGGCAATGAAGATAATCGCAGCGCTTGCTAGGCAAGCAATCCACACGGGTTGAAACAAAGAGATAGGAACATTGCCGTTTGCGCTATTTTTTCCGGTTTCATGAACATTCGTTACCGTTTTACCAATCGGGTTCGCTAACAGTTCAGCTTGCTTTGGCGTTAACATTGCTCCTTGCTTTTCCAATTCAGTAATGAGCTGAGTGCGCACAGTTGTGTTCATCTGATCAACTACATTGTTTACTATTTGTCCTGCCGCTGTGGATGCCATAGTGTTCATCCCTTGATTGATAAAAATTTCTATTTTAGCTGTTTCCGGGGCAGGTGTTCTGAAAGAAGCTTGTTTTGCGCTGAAGTCTTTTGGAATGATGAGTGCTGCGTAATAGTCGCGATTTTCCAATCCTTTTTGCATATCATTTTCATTTTCTTCAACAATCCACTTTACAGCAGGTTCACTTTCAGCTGTGGCTTTCGAACGTTCCTGCACCATGTCCACAACTTTCTGTCCCATGTTTACCTCCGGTTGATTAGGAATCTGAATTCCTTCGTCTTCGTTCACAATGGCAATCGGTAAATTCTTTAGTTCAGGCTGAACGGATGGATATAATGTTTGTGAAAAAATAAAGATGATGCCAAATACAATAATAGGTGAAAGTAAGAGTAGTTTGTTTTTAAACATGTTTCGTCCTCCTTATACTTTTGATAGAATAATGAACAACCTGTTGTTTATTTTAGTTCTGTTCAAATTCTATACCTCATGTAATAAGTGTTCAATAATCAAAATTCAAGGATGTGTCGGTTATGGAACACTGCTTAGCAATCTGTTGGATAAAATAAAGGGGGACATACTGTGAAAAATCAACATTTGGATTTACGAATTGTTCGGACAAGAGAATCCATTCAAAATGCATTCATTGAATTAATTGAAGAAAAAGGGTTCGACGCTATTTCAGTGAAAGATATTACAACGAGAGCCAACATCAATCGAGGCACCTTTTATGCGCATTATGAGGATAAGTTTGATTTAATGAAGAAATGTGAAGATGAAGTGATGCTAGAGCTTTCTACTATTGTAAAAGAAAATTTCCCAAGCGTTGTTGCTTCTCTAGAGGAGGATTCACCGATAGCCGTCCCGTCTTCCATTGCAATCGTAATCTTTGAATATCTAAACGAAAACAGTAGTTTTATGAGAGCGTTATTAGGTCCAAACGGAGATTTAACTTTTCAGACGAGATTAAAAAAGTTTATGTGGAAAGAAATCTTTGAGAATGAAGCCTTTGACTTTGTTCGGAAAGAAAATTTCCTTGTTCCAGGAGACTATTTAGCTTCTTACATAGCTTCTGCACACATAGGAGTAATCCAACAGTGGCTTAATAGTGGGCGAAAAGAATCTCCAGAAGAAATGGCTAAAATCTTTTCAATTATTACTTTTAACGGTCCTTTTTTTGCTGCTGGTTTGAAAAAATAAAGTGGCCAGAAAGCCTGTATAAGAATGATGTTCATATCAAAAAGGCTAAACTGCTGTCAGTCTAGCCTTTTGTTAGATAAATAAGCTTCTAGCCGAAGGATGCAACTCCTCTTTCGAAAGCAGCCAAATGATTTACAGATGCGTTTCGTAGCTGCGAAAAGACCATTCGTACATCACTTGGAATATCGAATGTCAAAAAGCGTTCATACATCGCGATGTTATCGATTTCTGCTTGAACACCTGCTGAATATGCGGCTTTGAGGTTTGCTGGAGTTTTGACAAGGTTTTGAGAGGTATCATCTGGAATCGGTACTTGGTAGCGATCAAATAGTGGCAGTAATGCATCAATATGGCGTAGTTCTGCTTCTTTGATTTGGACAAACGTCCGTACTGGACCAAACGTTGTAATAACGTTATTATATCTAGCCTGAGCTAGGTATCCGTCTTGAAGTGCATACGTCAGCATTTCTGATAACGATAGTGATGGTGCGTTTAATGCTCCTTTAGCACCGTAATCATCAAGCTGTCTTTGAGACGAAGAAGGCTTTGGGTTTTTCATAAAATATAAGAACCATACGGCGTGATTTTGCTCATCTGAGGCTGCACGTCGAAAACGATCTTTTACCGTAAGGTCTTGAGCTTTGTCTGAGATGTCTAAGTAAGAATCTACAGCTTCTTGCTCGTCTTTAAACGCAAACTCAATGCCATCTTTATAATTGTTGGGACATTGTTCAGTGATTTGATAAGAGGGCTGTCTTCCAGCTAACGCTATATAAATTCTGGTGAACTCTTCGAGATGTCGTTTTTCATCTTTTTGAATTTCACGTATTTTGTTGCGCTCTTCTTTTGTCGGTGCTAGTTTAGCTAACTTCTCGTAGCACGAAACAGCACTATACTCTGCGTTAATAGCTTTTTGGATAGCGCTTAAAAGCTTTGTATCTGAGGTGTTTCGATAAAAATCATGAAAATATGAATACATAGATTGTCCTCCCTGCATTTGCAATTCATACAGTTTATGTATGTAAAGCGGGCTATCGTGCATGACTATTTTCTAAGACTTAATGATTAGTTAATTCGTATGATATTCACTCTAGTCCTTAATGCCATTTTCCTGTTTTTACATATCATCCATAATTTTCAATTTGTGAATGATATAATTTTTTAGTTGAGAAAAAACGGACGAGCGAGGCGAACATGATGAAAAAATGGTTACTTGTAGCGGCTGCAAGCTTACTACTAGCAGCTTGTGGTAAAGGCGAGAGTGCAGAAGAAGCGAAAGAAACAGCGGCTACGGCAGATAAAACAGAAGAGCACGCTAGTGAGGAGAAAGCAGAAAAGGTAGAAAAAGAGACTGAAGAGGAAAATTCAAAAGAAGAAAGCTCAAAAGTGGAACTATCCCAAGAAGAGATGGACAAGCTTCGAATCCCAACAGTTCCAATTAATTCACCATATCATGAAAAAGACCATACGGAACAAGAGCTGGTTGAAAACTATATGGACGAGACGGGGAGAATTTATTTTAGCTTAACGGAAGAGCCAATCAGAACGATTGTCAGTGGTACGACATCTCCAAAAGTTTCAAACATCACGAACTATAGTGATGCGTTTATTAATCCAGTGGACAAACAAGCATATCAGCTTCAAAGTCAGGCAGAAATCGATCAGATCTATAAATTGATTTTAGCTAATCAGCCAAAGCAGCTTCAAGGAACAGACCCTTCTGAATACAGAACGTGGGAACAAGCAACGAACTTAGAGCGAGGCATGATGCAGATGCTTTATTTAGTTGGACCGACAATGAACGATATTAAAACCGCGATGGACCGTGACCTATACAATCACCCAGCGTTTGTAGTAGGACAAGAAGAGCTAGAAAAACTAGGTGCACCACTTGTTTTTGCACCAGCTCCGCAAACCCCGCTAGACTATAAGCTTTTCCAGAATATGAAAATGGTTCAAGCAATGTGGGGAGAGGTAGGTAAATTTGAAAACCCTGCTGAAAACAAAGAGGAATTTGAAAAGGTATATGCCCAAGTCAGACAAGAAACGAATAATTTATTTGTGCGCATTAACTATGCGTTAACGGAAGATGGATTTGGTGAGTAAGCAAATTTGATTTATCAAAAAACAAAAGCTGAACCTCGTGTAGGCTCAGCTTTTTGTGTTGCTATTTTTAAGTGAAACAAGCGTTACTTAATTGAGAAACCTTCGTCTTCCTTCATACCAGTTCGATCCTTGAACTCATCAAGCAAATCACGTACTTCATCAGTCGTTTCTGTGCTCATAAGTAAGTTTCGTAGCTCACTTGCGCCTCGGAATCCACGAACGTAGATTTTGAAGAAGCGACGAAGCGGTTTGAATGGGCGTGGCTCTAATTCTTTCGAATATTTATCGTGAAGATCTAGCTGCAGGCGAAGAAGATCTAATAGCTCTTCACTTGTGTGCTCTTTCTTTTCTTTTTCGAAAGCAAATGGATTGTGGAAAATTCCGCGTCCAATCATGATTCCATCAACACCGTACTTTTCCGCAAGCTCCAAGCCTTTTTGACGGTCAGGAATGTCGCCGTTAATCGTAAGAAGCGTATGAGGCGCAATTTCATCACGAAGCTTTTTGATTTCTGGGATTAGCTCCCAGTGTGCGTCCACGTCGCTCATTTCTTTTTTCGTACGAAGGTGGATAGATAGGTTAACGATATCTTGTTCTAAAATATGCTTTAACCAGTCGTACCACTCGTCGACTTTTGTATAGCCAAGGCGCGTTTTCACGCTGACAGGAAGTCCCCCAGCTTTAGCCGCTTGGATAATCTCTGCCGCAACGTCTGGACGACGAATCAAGCCAGATCCTTTTCCGTTTCCTGCAACGTTTTGTACAGGACAGCCCATGTTAATATCAATGCCTCGGAAGCCCATTTCAGCCATACCAATACTCATTTGACGGAAGTATTCAGGCTTGTCTCCCCAAATATGCGCAACGATTGGCTGCTCGTCTTCAGTGAACGTTAGGCGTCCTTTTACGCTATCTTTTCCTTTCGGATGGCAGTAGCTTTCCGTATTCGTAAACTCTGTAAAAAACACATCAGGTCGAGCTGCTTCTGTCACCACGTGACGGAACACAACATCCGTTACGGCTTCCATTGGAGCCAAAATAAAGAACGGACGAGGCAACTCATGCCAAAAATTATCTTTCATTGTATATCTAAACCCTTTCCTTAAAGGGAAACGCGTTCCCGAAATTAAAAAGTGAAATGATTGTTAGAGAGCTGATTTCTACTATAGAAGAAATTCAACCACTATATACTTTAATCGTATTAAATAAAAAGTGCAAGGGAACGAGGCATCTTGTTGTGCTGGAAATTGTTATTTAAATGGTCTTGTGGTTTCTGATGAAAAGGAAAATGATTGAATTCTCAATAAATGTTTTATAAAATTAAATAGCGCACAATATTTATTGAGGAGGAAATCGAATGGAGACTTTATACGATTTGACGGTAAAAAAGACAAATGGGGAAAAACAAGCATTAAAAGAGTATGAAGGAAAAGTAGTGCTCATTGTGAATACCGCTAGTCACTGCGGTTTGGCAGGGCAGTTTAAAGAATTACAAGAGCTATATGACAAGTACAAAGAACAAGGCTTAGAAATCTTAGGTTTTCCATGCAGTCAATTTAACAACCAAGAATTCGATAATATTAATGAAACAACGCAGTTCTGTCAGCTCAATTATGGCGTAATCTTCCCAATGTTTTCGAAGATCGACGTGAACGGAGAGAACGAAGATCCACTGTTTACGTTTTTAAAGAATCAAAAAAAGGGTCTCCTGTCCAAAAACATCAAGTGGAACTTTACAAAGTTTCTTGTTGATAAGAAAGGTAATGTATTAGAGCGCTATGCGCCAACTGTGGAGCCGAGAAAGATTGAGAAAGAAATTGTGAAGCAGTTAGCGCTGTAGAGAAAGATTAAAAGAGTTTGGGACATAACAAAATGATTGCTTCTAAAAGACGAACACTAGCTGTTCCCATCTCTTTAGTTTGTCTCAACACGTTCGTTCCATTGCGCTACGGCCACTCGCTTTCCGCGGGGAGGAACCTGAGCTTCCTCGCTGCGCTGCGGGATCTCAGTTTTCCCTCTCTTTCCCGCAGGAGTCGAGTGTCCTACGCTCCATTCCACCCTGTTTCCAACATTGTTTTCACAATCAACCAAAAAATCTGAACGATTAAAAGTTATGAACTCTCAATCGTTCAGGTATAGTAGAGGCTGAACTACTTATGTCTCGGTCTCATAATATTACTGTCCGTCCGTAAGAGGATATAGCTCATACTCCCACTGATGCGTACATTCCTCTAACATATAATATCCGCGCTCCTCGTTGCGTACAATCCGGGAGCACTGCTGTCTGGGTATTAGCCCTTCGTCACCATCGCTTACAACATCAATCCAACGCTGACCGGCTTTTTTATCATACCGGGTGATGAAATCCATCCCGTTAATGGTAATGGTCTCTCCGTCACTGTTGCTTTTTGCTTTCAGTATGAAATTGTCTATTTCCTTTGTGCTTACCGCTGATGAAGAAGAGGCTAAATACACATCTTTTGCTCCCTTCCATGAGTTAAACTGGACAATATCTTTTGAAATCCAAGTTGGGTTATGGGCTCCTAATGCTGCCTCAGCTCCTTCTTCAACAGGATATTCTGGCCCTCGAACCATAAATTCCACCGATTGATCGTCGAGAAGTTTACCAATTATTCCAAATCGTGTTTTATAAAAGTGATAAAAATACGTTGTCTCACCTAAAGTGACGTGACGATACTCAATCATAAGAGATCTTTTATCGTGGGGTGAATCAATCTTTGTGTAGCCATATTCCATGAACAAAACCATAAAACCATGTATAAATAAGGCCGGAACGCCAACGACTAGTCCTAAACCGACCCACAGCTTTTTATTAATGAAAAACAGCAAGATCATATTGATGACTAAAGGAATGACATAACCCGTTGGTTTCAAAGAGAGAAAGAAATAGCCTGATAGATGCATAGCTACTAGTCCCAAGTCCATTACGCACAGAAGAATCAGTAGCCATTTCGCTTTCGTCATTTTGTTTCCTCGTTTCTATGTATGGATTGCTTTGAAAGAGTTTGTTTAGGTTTTTTCAAACATATAGAATAATTTTAACATGTTTTTAACAAATTGTGGAAAATTGTTTAAGGATAAGGGAATTAATGATAGTTTAGAAGTATGGAGCGTGCAGTAATCTAAGCGTACGTTATAAGAGAGAAGAAAGTGCTCAAAATGAAATCAGCTTGCTCATGATAAGAGCGGCTATCGTTATAGGAGGATAAGGTAATGGACTTAGTAAATAATTTTGTAACGAGATTAAAAGCAGCGTTACCAACAGGTGATCTTGCAGAACTAAATACAGCGTGTGGTGCTACAAAAAAGGATATAGACTTACTAAAATCAACGTATCCAAATTGTCCCCAATCATTAATCACACTACTTGAAAAGATTGATGGTACATATTGGCGTAAATACGGTGAAAATGAAATTGCCGTTTATATGCTAGGTTCAGATGTTGAAGAAGGGAGATATCCGTACTATTTACTATCTACGCAGCAAATGCTCGATAGTTCAAAAGAAGAAGAGGACGTTTCGTACCTGTTGGAATACGAGGAAGACGTTGATCCTAGAATCAATCCAGACGGACTTCACCCTGAAACCTATATTCATTTTGCAGACTGTATGAATAATGGCGGAACATCAAGGCTCTATATTGACTTTAATCCTTCTCCAGAGGGGGTAAGTGGTCAAATCATTCGCTTTGTGCATGACCCGGACGAATACAAAGTGATTGCTGACAGTTTTGATGAGTATTTGCAGGGGGTTATTGATAGTGGGTTTGTTTTTTTGGAGGAAGATGAGTTATTTTAGTTATTTCGAATAGCCTAAAGAGAATGTTTAGTTTTAAGTGAATTTAAGGAATATAATAAACGCATTTATGAGATTTATATAAATAAAAATAATGTAAATATGTATGCGTACGATAAAGATTACGTGGAGATAACAGATGAAAATAGAAGGTTTTATGGTAAGTAACATGATGTCGATCATTTACGAATATATAGCATACATACAGCTAAGCCCGCCTTATAGACTGATACATAATGGGCGTGTAGACACCAAGTCTAATTTTCCCCCTTTTTGCTCAGCTTCTCTTGATGTTCAAATAAGTGAAAATCAGCACCATCGACAGCAGCAAAGGTCTCGACTACAGTAAGCCCTGCTTGTTTTGCAAGCTGAGTGGCAATGGAACCTACACCTCCGGCTGCACCAATGATCAGCAGAGCCTTTCCTTTGTTAGGGCCCGGATCTTGGGAAATAGACATTCGGGTAAATAACGCTTCCCAAGCTGTAATGGAGGTTAGGGGAAGAGCTGCGGCTTCCACAAAACTTAAGGAAACAGGTTTGCGCCCAACGATTCGTTCATCGACCAGATGGTATTCACTGTTTCCGCCTTGTCGTGCAATACTGCCAGCATAAAAAACTTCATCTCCCGGACGAAACAATGAACAGTCCGGTCCTGTCTCTTCGACGACTCCTGCTACATCCCAACCTAGAATTTTAGGAACTTCCTCAACTCTTTCCTTAGGAGCTCGTACCTTTGTATCAACAGGATTGACCGATATGGCCGCAACTTTGACCAAAATGTCATGACCCGTTGCTTTTGGTTTTTCTACAACTATGTCCACCAGGCTTTGGGGATTGTCAATTGGAAGGTAACGAGTTAATCCTACCGCCTTCATTGTATTCATGATGAACCACATCCTTTCCTTATCAGTATACCCGTTATTAGTAATGGCTTAAAATAATTACTACTAGTCTATAGTTTCTAAGCATCAGTGAAATTTAGTGTTAATATAGATGTGAATGAGGTGTTAATAGTATGGAAGATATAACCTTAAGTTCACTGCTGGACGTCGTTGGTGAATTATTTTCGGATGAAATTTCGATTGCTGTTTCTAATACAAAAGAATATATTTACTATCGGCCAAGTAAACGAATTGATTTGAAAATTAGCGCCAGAGATAAGTGAAGCTGACGATACAGGTCTTCAACGGTTTAAAAAGAATATTAATGCACAAGCACTTCCTAATGGTTATTGTCGTCTACCAATAATCGCTGGACCTTGTCCTCACGCAAATGTTTGTTTAGATTGTACGAACTTCTGTACAAGCAAACAGTTTCTAAAGGAAGTTACCAAAAATGATTAATAAGATGGATTAAAAATGCCTTGGATAAAGAATTACAAGACTACTTGAAACAAGCCTCAACTTTTTGGTTATACTAAAAAAGTTAAGAGTAAACAGTTAAAAGCTTACAAAATTGAAGCGGATAAGAGATTTAAAAGGGTATATTTTTTACACGGTGCTGGGAGGGACATAAACTCTACTGCCACGTTAAAAACTTTATAAAAGAAAGACAAACTACTCATTATTAAGGGGGGGTGAAAATGGAGCATATTGTAATTGCTGCTGTATTAAAACCAAAAGAAGGCCTGCAGGGGCAACTATTATCAAAGCTCAAAAAGGTACAAGTGGCATCAAGGGAAGAGGCAGGTTGTATAAAGTATGACTTGCACCAATCTGAAGACCAAACTTTCGCTTTATATGAAGTGTGGAAGGATGAGGAAGCGCTGGAATACCATATTCAGTCTGCTCATTATCAGGAATACAGGAACAATATTGCAGACCTTGTATCAAATAGAGAAGTGTATAAGCTGAAAATAATGGAATAAGTTCAAAGATGGAGTGGCGGAACCGTCGGAAAACCTGTTATTTGCAGGTTTTTTTAAGATGGGAACTTTTCGCCGTATCTCCTTCGAAACAAATCATTTGATTTGGAAGGACCAGATGGCTAATATATTAATATCGGGAATTACCGATTTGGCATCATGCTTTCAGATCATCTATCCAACTTCCATTGGGATAGTGATAATCAATATAGAAAGAGGCAAATGACATTGAGGCAGGAATTGGAACGCTTAAATGATGAACAAGCCGTTGAAATTTTTAAGGCATTGTCGAACCAGACGAGGGTGAGCATTCTTCAAATGTTAAAAGATCCCGACAGTCATTTTTCACCGCAAGCCCATATTATTGCTGATGAAGGATTTGAAGGCGGGGTTTGTGTAGGGGATATCCGAAGCAAGGCGGGGATTTCGCAATCCACTACTTCACAGTATTTATCGATTCTGCTGCAAAGCGGACTTGTTGAAATAAAGCGAATCGGACAATGGACGTATTATCGCCGTAATGAGGAGACGATTAAAAAGTTCGAAAAATACATTAGTACAAAAATTTAAGGAGAATTGAAGTGAGTTTATTACAGCATCGTGCATATAACAGGTTGTACCAAAAGGATAAAATGACGCTTGGTTTCGCGATTCCGACGGCAAGGATGTCCAAATATCCGATTATGGAAAATCAGCTGTCGCTTGCCCGCAAAATTGAAGACCATGGTTTCGCGGCATTGTGGCTTCGGGACGTTACGATTCAGAATTTGAATATTGATGATAATGGTCAAATGTATGATGTATGGATTTATTTGACTTATCTTGCGGCCCATACCAAGGATATTGCACTTGGGACGGCTAGTGTGGTCCTCCCTCTGCGCCATCCTGTCAGAGTTGCAAAGGAAGCATCATCTATTGACCGGTTGTTTCCCGAACGGCTGATCATGGGAGTGGCTTCAGGAGACCGGGATAAAGATTTCACAGCTTTGGGAATATCCAAGCTCGAAAGTGGAGGGCTGTTTAAAAAGAATTATGCATTCCTTGAACGGCTGTTAAAGGAGGACAGGCCGACAATCAACAGCGATTTAGGCGTCATCGATGGAACGGATATGAGAATGATCCCCAAGCCTTTTTCTTCGATTCCGACCATGGTGACAGGATTCAGCAATCAATCGATTGAATGGATCGCCCAGAATGGGGACGGCTGGATCCATTACCCGAGGATTATCCCACAACAGGCTCAATTGATTAACGAGTATCGCGAGTTGTCGGAAATTTACGCCCCAGGAGTGTTTAAACCTTTCACTCAGACTTTATTTATCGATTTATCGGAAAATCCCGATGCGTCTCCTGTTCCGATTCCTTTAGGATTTCATGTAGGGCGTAAACAGTTATTAGAAATTTTATATCAATTTCAATCCATTGGTGTCAATCACCTGGCATTTGTATTGTATTTTTCAAAGCGCCCTCCCGAGGAAGTCATACAGGAGCTTGGAGAGTTTGTGCGGCCTTACTTTCCGACTCATGAAATTCCAGTATGAGATTAGTTTTTAATAAAATTAGATAAGGGAAGAAGATGAACTTTATGTCTAAACATGCAATTAAACTAAAAGAAATTCCATTCTCGGTGCTGGATCTTTCACCGATAACAGCCGGAAGTACTCCTGCTGATTCTTTTCGCCATACATTGGAACTCGCACAGCATGCTGAAAAACTTGATTACAACCGTTTTTGGCTCGCTGAACACCACAATATGCCGTTTATCGCCAGTTCCGCCACTTCTGTGGTGATGTCCCATGTGGCAGCCGGTACATCACAAATCCGGATTGGTTCAGGAGGAATCATGCTGCCGAATCACGCTCCGCTCGTCATCGCTGAGCAGTTTGGCACTCTTGAATCCTTATATCCTGGACGAATTGACCTTGGTTTGGGGCGGGCGCCCGGTACAGATCAGGGGACCGCTCGTGCATTGAGACGCAACTTGGGAAGTACCGGAGATGACTTTCCTGAGCAATTAGCGGAACTCCGCGGTTACTTTGATCCATCCTTGGCCCAAGGAAACCCTATAAAAGCGATTCCAGGTGAAGGTTTGAATATTCCAATCTGGCTGCTAGGTTCAAGCGGCTTCAGTGCGCAGCTGGCGGGAGAACTGGGTTTGCCATTCGCGTTTGCCGCCCATTTCTCGCCACTTAACACTCTGGGTGCTCTACAGATCTATCGCAAGGCGTTTAAGCCTTCGAATGTTCTTGATAAGCCGTATGTGATGGTGGCATTGAATATCATTGCAGCAGAAACGGATAAAGAGGCAAAACTCCTTTTCACAACCCTGCAGCAGCAATTTTTGAATCTGATGAGCGGCAACCTTACGCAGCTTCAACCACCGGTAGATGACATATCCGAAGTGGCCAGCAGCTACCAATTAAAGGCTCTCGAGCAGCAATTAGGCACATCGATTGTTGGTAGCCAGCAGACGATAAAGGACAAGCTGCATACATTTTTGAAGGAGAGCCAGGCTGATGAAATCATGGCTATTGCCCAAGTTTACGACCACAAAGCTCGCCTGCATTCATACGAGCTTCTGGCAGAAATTATAAAAAGCGAAAGGTAAAAAGGAAGACATCAGCAAGGCAACCTTCTTGATGATTTTTCTAAGGCATTGAATATGGATGAAACCGTGAGATCAGGTTATGAGGTTGTTTACAGGATTCCTTAATTAAAAAGATAAAAGTTGTTAGAATAGGAGAGAATGATATGAACTGCAAAATTAACCGAAATGCTGCTAAAGTGTTGAAACAAATGTTGGAAAGTGAAGAGGCTGAAGGGAAAATGGTTCGTGTCTACGTTACATTGGACCATGGGGACCATGCCCATTATGATGTAAAACTTGATACGCCCACGGACCATGATGAAATTGTGAAAACAGACAAAGGCATTGATGTTTTACTTGATAAAAGGGAACCGTTTTTAGATGGGGTTTGGATCAAGTATTTCTATGTGCCGCAAGCAGGATTTGAAATCACGAATTCTTCAAAAATACATCACCATCATTAAACACACGACAGTGCGATACTAATTGTTTTTACACTCCCAATATACTAAACACGGTAGATTGCTTTTATTTATTGGGGTAAATGAGAATAATACCAACGATGCTTTTACAAATTTAAGGGGGCTTATCATTATGAGCAAAAAAATCGCTACACTAATAACAGACTTATTTGAAGATGTAGAATTCACAGAACCAGCACAAGCATTTAAAGATGCTGGTCATCAAGTGATCACAATCGACATACAAGCTGGAAAAGATATTACTGGTAAAAAAGGTGAAACAGTAAAAATAGATAAAGGAATTGGGGAAGTTAATCCTCAAGACTTTGATGCTTTACTAATCCCTGGCGGCTTCTCTCCTGATTTATTACGTGAAGATGACCGTTTTGGTGAATTCGCAAAAGCATTTATACAAGAAGGTAAACCTGTTTTTGCCATTTGCCATGGCCCACAAATATTAATTGATACAGACCTATTAAAAGGCGTCGACATAACAGGTTTCAAATCAATAAGGAACGATCTCAAAAATGCAGGTGCTAACTACAAAGATGAAGAAGTTGTAGTTAGCAATAATATTGTAACAAGCCGTTTTCCAGATGACATTCCTGCCTTTAATCGTGAATCCTTAAAATTATTAGCTGAATAATAAGTACTGAATAGTATCGTTTTAGAAATAAATTTCACAATGAATGATCAATACAAAAGGTTTTAAGAAGGAAGGGTTTTACTATGTCATTAAATGGTAAACGAGTAGTTGTTTTAGGGGGTACTTCTGGTATTGGTTTAGCAACTGCCAAAGCGTTTCTAGATCAATCTGCTCAAGTGATCATTGCCAGCCGTTCTGTTTCCAAATTAAATGAAGCAAAACAAGTTCTTGGTGGCAGTGTAGAAGCAATTGAAATCGATTTTCGAAGCGAAGAAAAAGCAGCAGAATTTTTCAGTAAGATTGGAAAATTTGACCACCTTGTGGTAACAGCAGGAGAAGGTGCAATGGGGCACTTTAGCGAACTGCCTGTGGCAAGTGCTAAAGAGGCGTTTGATAGTAAGTTCTGGGGGCAATATATTACTGTTCGTTCAGCACTTCCATATTTAAGCAATGAGAGCTCAATCACCTTAACCTCTGGTGTATATGGCGTTCGTCCTCCTCAAGGCGCTACTACGTTAGCGGCAATCAATTCAGCCATTGAAGGATTGGTTCGAGGACTTTCCATAGACCTAGCCCCTATTAGGGTAAACGTGGTTTCACCTGGAATTGTAGACACTCCAATTTATGCTGGAATGTCAGATGATCAGAGGCAAGCACTGTTCAACGGCATTGCACAACAGCTCCCTGTTGGACGGATTGCAAAGCCGGAAGACATAGCTGCAACCTATGTATACCTTGCTAAAAATGGTTTTACTACTGGGACGGCTGTTCTTATTGATGGTGGAGCTCACTTAGTATAATGGCCTAAATGGATGTTGAACCGAAGCTTACCACCCTACCAAGCAGCAGTTCTAACTAAAATAGAAATAAGGTAAGAATTGAGTGATTTACTGGTGGCAATACTGCAAAAGAGTATTGCCGCCTTTTTTGTTCATTAGGTACATAAAAATATACAAAAGGGAGTGTTGATTTTTAATAAGTGTACAGGACGAAAATAAATTAACGAAAATAAATTAACAAAAATAAAAAATTCCCTTGAAAGTCGTGTAGTTACATTGCCTGATGGGACTTCTCTACCGAAAATAGGACAAGGAACTTGGTACATGGGAGAAAATACTCAAATGAGAGAAAGGGAAATCACTCGGAATAGAATTAGGCATGAAACTAATAGAAACGGCAGAAATGTATGGTGATGGCGATTCTAAACGCTTAGTAGGTGAAGCAATTAAAGGACGTAGAGATGAAGCCTTTTTAGTATCAACAATTGATGGACTATCTGATTGAATGGTTGCAATGGATTAATTAATTGCAGCTAAAAGTGGAATTAGAAATTATGCGTTTGCAGTTACTGAATCAGGAACGCCTGAAGTTAAAGAGATTCTAACTCATCACTTGGTGGAAGCTCTTGATATGCATGAACAAATTTCTAGTTATATGGTAGAAAAGGGGTGGTACCACGCTTGGGATACGAACGAACAAATCAGTTTAGATTTCGATAATATTAATACAGCATTAAACTTACCTAATCTATAGAAAAGTTTTTAGGAACAGTTTAACATTGGCCAATAAAACTGTTCCTAAAAACTTTTTTTGTGAAAGGGTCGGTAATATATGAGTTTTAATATTGAAGGTAGAATCGTCAGCTAATTCCCGGGCAAAAACTAATAACCGATTAAACCTCTCCTGACGTAATGTGAAAATTATTCAACTATATTTTATTACGAAAAGGTAGGAGCAGGGAATTCATCAATTTTCATACGAAGTAAACTATAAGGCTTCTGTCGCAGATCTTTTCCATAATGAAACCGTGCCTGCCGATGTAATTGGTTCACAATGACATATAAGTATTGATCCGGCCCAATTGAAAAAGTATCTGGCCATAAAATTCTCGGATCATGAGCGATTGTTTCCATTATGCCATTCGGCAATATCTTTCGAATACTGTTGTTTTCATAGTCTCCGGCATAAATGTTTCCTTTTGCCCCAGTGATCATTCCATCAGACGCACCTTTTTCTCCCCAGTACTCCACCTGATAAAGTAAATCCATGTCAGGTATCGTTCTGTCTCTTAGAGCTTCTGTTGAGATCGAATACAAATGCCGACTGGTAAGTGGACAATAAAATAAAGTCTTTCCATCGGGAGAAATCGCTATACCATCAGACGCCAATCTAAATGGAGATGTTGAGCCATCTTTGTTTCGGTTCATCAAAATTTCACCTTCTACTTTCGGTAAAAAATAAGGGTCGGGTGAAGTTGAACTTGCTCCATTTAGCCGTCTAAACGCGTGTCCATTTTCTAAATCTACAACGATAATAGCTCCTGGTCCTTTGGAAGATGAATCTGTTATATATGCATAACCCGCTTTTCCAACACGAAAATCAAAACGGACATCATTCAGATAAGTTGTTGGCAGGACAACATCTTCTGTAAAGGTATATACTTTTCTTATTGTATTGGTTTTTAAATCAACAGCGACTAATTTTGCCTCTCCTTTAATAGGTTTAGAAAAATTCGGTGCTGCTGTGTCTAATACCCAAAGTGTTCCCCTTCCATCCGCAACAACACTTTGGACACTGATAAAAGACATTGTGGTATTACCTTGATTACCCAAATTGGTTTCTAAACTAGGATAAGGCTGCAAAGTATCCCCAACAATCTCCGCAACTGTGAATTTAACGTCGTCTCCCCATTTCGGAAAGCAAATGAAAATACGACCGGTTTCTGATACACTAAGGCCTGTGGGCATAGCCCCATAAAATACATGGACTAGTTCTAACTTACCGAAATATTTTTCCATAGGTAACATAGGTTTGATCTCCTCCTCAAAAATTTCGCATGGGATATTACCTATATATGATTTGGAATTTTTTTAGTTCCTGGTTCTTAATTGGCTAAAAAATTGTAAATTAAATCCTAACTAATCCAAGTGAAATTGTTTTTGCCTTTCTCCATTCACAATCCCCACAGGAAACTTTCCCATTTTATTTTCTTATAGTGAAAAAACATTTGAAAAAAATTCAAAGAGTCTAGCATCTAGTTAACGAGTGCTAGACTTTTTACTCTAATTTAGAAAAACCTCATTTAGATAAACCAAGGAGAACCGTATCACAAATCAAAAGAGTTAAGCAGGGCTTCTAAAGCCTTACTTTAACTCTTTTTTATTTACCAAAAACCCCTTGATCCACCCCACCTAAACCCCTAAACTAAAAGTAACAGTTTAATGGAAAAAGGTGGAGTGGTGGATTATATGGGAAATCGATTACTAGTAAACTCAAAAAACACGAATCTTCTACATGAGCTTGTGACTTCTTTGAAGGAGTGTAAGAGCTTTTATTTTAGCGTGGCCTTTATTAATTTTAGCGGGCTGCAGCTGCTTTTAGACCCTTTGAAGGAAGCGGCTAGTCGCGGTGTAGAAGGGCGTATTATTACATCGACGTATCTGAATTTTACGGAAGTGAAGGCGTTAGAGAAGATTAAAAGCTTTGATAATATTGATCTTAAGGTATTCAGCGCGGTAGAAGAAAAAGGTTTTCATACGAAGGTTTATATCTTTGAATATGAGAACGACTATAAAGTAATTATTGGTTCTGCGAATATGACGCAAAGCGCGTTGAAAAGTAATATTGAGTGGAATGTAGAGGTTGTGTCAAAGAGCGAGATGCCTTTCATTCAGGATGTTCTAAAGGAATACGAGCACTTGTGGGACATTAGTAACGAAGCAACAAGCGAATTTCTAGAGGAGTACGGGAAGTTTTTGGCTGCGTTAAAGGAAGCAGCTTACAAACCTCAAATGATTTTTGAAAAGGGTGAGTACATCAAGCCAAATAAGATGCAGCAGCGCGCAATGGAAAATCTAGAACGCCTGCGCAGTTTTGGTGAAACGAAAGCTCTAGTTATTGCGGCAACGGGTACAGGTAAGACATATATGTCGGCATTTGACGTGCAAAAAGTGAAGCCAAAGCGCCTTTTATTTATTGTGCACCGAGAAGAGATCCTTCAAAAAGCAAAAGAAACGTTTGAAACGCTGTTTGTGAACGAGGGAGTGACATTTGGCTTGTTGACGGGAAGTTCAAAAGATCAAGAAGCAGACTACTTGTTTGCGACGATTCAAATGTTAACAAAGTACTATAGTGAGTTCGAGCGAGATTCGTTTGACTATATTATTTATGATGAAGCTCACCATGCGACAAGTCCTTCTTATCAGCGAGTGATGGAATATTTCACGCCAGCATTTACCCTAGGCATGACGGCAACGCCGGAGCGAAGCGACAGCATGAACGTATTTGATTTGTTTGATAACAACGTAGGCATTGAAGTTCGTCTTCACGAAGCGCTAGAAGATCAGTTAGTCGTACCGTTTCACTACTTTGGTATTACTGATATTGAAGATGTTGATTTAAGCGGTATTGACATTGATGATATAGCTGAGGTAACCAAACGGTTAAAAGTAAATGAGCGCGTCGACTTTATTATTGAAAAGATGGAGTTTTATGGTCACGATGGCTTAACGCGTAAAACGCTTGGCTTTTGCGCTAGCATTGAACACGCTGAGTATATGGCAGAAGAGTTTAATAAGCGCGGCTACAAAAGTGAAGTGTTACATGGCGGCCATTCCATTCCCCAGCGTCAAGAGTGTATTAAGCGATTAGAAGATGATAGAGATGAATTAGAAGTCATTTTTTCAGTGGATATTTTCAATGAAGGTGTGGACATTCCGTCGGTGAATTCTGTATTAATGCTTCGTCCAACGAATTCACCAATTGTATTCATCCAGCAGCTGGGGCGCGGTTTGCGCAAGCACGCCAGCAAATCATTCTTAACAGTACTTGATTTTATCGGAAATCACAGCAAGGTCTTTTTAATTGCGCTCGCTCTAAACGGCAGCCGCTATTACGATAAGGAAAGCTTAAAGGTAGCCATCGCAAAGGGATTCCCAAGCATTCCAGGTGCTACACATATTCAAATGGATGAGATATCACGCGACCGAATTTTAGCGCAAATTGACCGTGAAAACTTCAATTCGCTGAAGTACCTGAGAGAAGAGTACAACGAATTTAAAAAATTAAATCAAGGCATAATTCCGTATTACCTGATGGACTATTTAAAGTTTGATGGAGCGCCTGACCCAGTGAAGTTTATCAATAAAGAAAAGTCATATCTTCAGTTTGTAGCGAAAACCGAAAAAGACGACCAGCTGAAAACTCTGTTACTTCATGAAGACTTTGAAAGTGCCTTTAAGGAGTTGTCTAGTAAGCTACCAATCAAGCGCGTGTACGAGTTTGTGATTTTAAAATATTTACTAAGTCATGACAAAGTTTCACTGAAGCAAGCCAATCAAGAAATCTTGAAATACGTAGAGGATGTGGAAGAAGATACGGTAAGGCACGCGTTTGAAGTATTAAATCAAGCGTACTATGATAGTGGCCAGCTTCGTTCTAAGTTAAAGCTAATTGATTTTAACGGAGAAGAAGCGGTGAGAACGGAGCGCTTTGCGAATGTTTTACATAACGACCAGTTTAAGCCGTTTATTAAAGATGCGATTGATTACGGCATTTTCCGCTACGAGAAAGAGTTTGGTAAACGAGATTACGGCGTACCGCACTTAAAGCTGTATGAACAGTACACAATGATGGACCCAGCGCTACTATCTAACTACCGGAAAACGCACAGCTCGTTTCGTGGTTCTGGCTTATTGACAAATGATAAAGAGTTTTTCTTATTTATTGATCTTCATAAGGAAGAAGATATTAAAGAAAGCATTAACTATCAGGATAAGTTCATCGATAAGCGCACGTTCCACTGGCAAACGCCAAACAGTACGACCCAAAAGTCTGAGCGAGGAAAGAATATTATTTTTAACAAAGACAGAGGTATTCACCTGCATCTATTTGTACGAAAATATCGTGAGATGGATGGTAAGACTGAACCGTTTATTTATATCGGTAAAGGAAATACGGTTGAGTACCACGGGGAAAAGCCGATTACGGTAATCTTAGAATTAGAAAATGAAATTCCAGCGTTTCTGTATACGGAGTTTACGGAAAGAGTATAGCCTTCTCATCGCGAGAAGGCTATTTCTTTTCTACTAATAGTTCAACCGCCGGAACGTCCGCCGGTGCCCAGACAAGTGAATCTAGATTTTCTTTGTTTAACCAAACAAGCTTGGCATGCTCAGTGGGCTGCGGTGTACCTTCAACAATTTCAGCTTTAATCGCAATGAGCTCAATAATAAACGTATCGTATTCATGGGTGTGTTCGTTATGTAGCTCCGTTGCTTTGATTTTACAGTGAAGCTCTTCTGCGATTTCTCTCACAATCGCAGAGTAAATATCTTCGCCTTCTTCTACTTTCCCACCAGGAAATTCCCACATGTTCGGTAGAGACATGTCGTTTGAACGGAGGGCACAGAGGACTTCATTTTGATCATTTTCAATAACGGCGGCAACAACCTTTACTTTTTTCTTCACAGTTCATTCTCCTTACAGCTGTTTTGTTTCATCATAACATAGGAGAGTGGGAGATTATAAGATCGGAATTGAGAGGTGGGTTTCATTTACTCGTTCTTACATTAACAACAAGCCACACAACTTGAATCACAAGCGGAATGACAAACGCAAGCACTAACACAACAAAGGATATAAGCTTGACCTCAGGGGTTTGAATGGCACCCGCTCCGTCCACTTTTCGCGTCCATACCATAATAGTGCCTAAAACAAATAGTACAGCCCAAAAACAGTTCGTAATCCACCAGGAGATCCATCGTTTTTTCATCATATCGCTCCTTTAATTTTTAGTATAAAACGAGGTTATTACATTAATTTCCTCCTTTATTATACAGTAATTAATTTTTATCCAATAATTAACAATTGAATTTCCGTGTTTTATTTATGCTTTTGGTATGAAGTGTATAGATGAATTTGTGAAGTCAACCTTTGTAAATATAAATAAAGAGCAAACGGAAAGCGATTTCGCTGTTTGTTTGCTCTTTTATAGTTTCGTGATATTAAGATGCTCCTTGTAAATTACCTTTACTCAAACTTATAGATTTACGATATTCCTCAGCTACCGCTAACTTCGTAAATTCTACAGTCTTATTGTGGTTTTGCTTCACAAGTTTTTCAATTTCTTGTAAGGTCACGTTGAAAAATTCTTTGCGTTCATTTACTTTATTTACTTTCTTATGAGCAAGTGCTTTGTGAAGTGCATTTTCTAAACCCGGTGCATCATCGCTGAAAATTAAAGCATGAACATCAAATAAGAATGGAACAGATGCATCACCTAGTTCTTTTACTCGATCCATAGGCTCTAATCGTCTAGTCATTCCAATTTTATATATATTTTCACCAAAAGAGCCAATATTAGAAATGATATATACATATCCAGCACGAGTATTTTGAACACGATATAAGACGTCTTCTTTATTTTGTTTGGTTTCTTCAAGTTGTGCTTCTAACTGCTTTAACTTTTCAAGAAGCGCTTCTTTTTCATGATCTTGTGATGTAGCAAGCTGTTTGTTCATTTTTTCAATAGCTTGAGCGAAGTGTTTTTCTTCTTTCTCTACCTTTTCTTTCGCTTTCTCCAATTCTTTTAAAGCACGAGCTTCTTCACGCATGCGCTCTTTAATCTCTTGCTGCTCTTCTTTTTCTTCTTGTTTCTTTTGCTCGAATTCGTATTTTAAGTATAGCTCTTGTAGTTTTAGTTCCAAGTATTCTCTCTTAATGAACACACGCTGCATATCAGTTAGCTTATTTAAATCTTCATATACTTTATGAATTCTTTTCTCACTAACTTCAATATTATTAAATTTCACTTTAGAAATGATATTGTCGCATTCGTTATTAAACGCTCGCAGGATTAATTTTATGGTATCCAAAATAAATTCTTTTCCTTTTTTCTTATCATTACCAATAGTCCAATCTAAGGAATGATTCGTAGCGGATTTTTCTGTAACCATCAGCTTCTGTTCTTTTCGAATATCATCCAACTTAGCTTTGTAAGCTTCAGAGTTCTCAAAATTATATTTTGGTTCATAAAAGCCAAATGATTGCATTAACAACTCATCTTGAACAACAATTAACTTTTCTTGAGCAGTCATTGTTTCATTAATAATGCCTTGGCATTTTAAATTAAATTCTTTAATTTTTTCTTCAATTTTTTTCTTGTCATCCACTAGAGTGGTAACGGATTGAATGTCTTCATATTCAGATAGCAAACGTTCTTTTTTCGATGTAGCTTCGTTAATATCCTTATTTAACTGTTGTAACGTAGCTTTTGCATCTAAAATTTGATCAAGATTGCTTTCTTGAAAGCGTGTTTGGAATGCTTTCCATGATTTATGACGCTGAATAATGAGAATGATTCCAACAATCGGTGGAATGATTAATAGCCAGCAAGCGAATAATACGCCAATAAACCACGCAGAGTGGTACCATTTTTCTTTATACATATTGATGCCCCCAGTTGTGTATATTCTGAACTTTTATTATGTAAATAAATTCAAAAAGTCCAGTTAATAAGTATAGCATAAAATAAAAATATATAGATAAGGTTTAATTTCCAAATAAATACATATATAGTGCATTTTAAAATAAAAATTGTAAAAATTTATAAAATTTGATATGTTTAAAGTGAAAATAATATCGATGTAGAAACAGGTGTAGGTGAAAGGTGTCTTTCATCTGCTTAAAAGGGAAGTTCGGTTGGAATCCGACGCTGTCCCGCAACTGTATTTGGGAGCGATTCGAAAAAGCCACTGTTTTCATGGAAATGAAGATGGGAAGGTTCGAAGAGCGATGATCATAAGCCAGGAGACCTGCCTGTTTTAGCATGCATCAATACCTACGCGGATAGGGGGTGTTAAGTGCGAAGTGACAAACATGTTTTAAAAATGATTTAAAAACATGTTTATTTGAGTATTGTCTCGCGGCTTAACAACTTCTTTGGGAAGTTGTTTTTTTATTGCTTTTTTAGCGGGTACGCGTGATGGAGGTGAGCAGCTGTGGACGGATCAGTTGAGTATTTTGTGAATTACTTCAAAGCGAGCATTATGAATAACGTAGTGGCAGAGAACCCTTGTACACTTTCAGACTATTATCAGGAGTTAAGAGATTTTGTGGTAGACAAGAGGGGGGATGCTGAAAAGAAGGCTCTTTTTTTACACAATATTGAAAAGGCTTACAAAACAGTAGGTGAAGAGATATTTGGAATGGAGGAAAAGAGAGATGGAGACTGAAGCGAGGTTTTTTCCGGGACTTGAAGGCGTTGTGGCTGCTGAAACAAAGATTTCATTTCTTGATACCCAACAGGGGAAAATTATTATTCAAGGGTATGACCTGATTGAGCTATCAAAATCAAAGAGCTACCTCGATATGATCTACCTTTTACTAGAAGAAAGGCTGCCGAATATTAACGAGAAGGAACTAGTTGAAGAAATGTTAAAAGGGGAGTACGAGATTCCAGATGAACTGTTGGATGTCTTCTGCTTACTCCCTAATGGCACGCATCCAATGGATGGCTTGCGAACAGGAATTTCATTTCTTTCAGGCTTTGATAAAGGGCTTGATAATCGTTCTCTATCGGCAAATAAAAGCCGTGCTTACAAGCTGTTAGGCAAAGTGCCTGCGATTGTGGCGAACAGCTACCGTTTAATCGAAAAGAAAGAGCCGATTCGTCCGCTTAAAGAGTTATCGTATAGCGCAAATTTCTTTTACATGATTACGGGGAAGAAGCCATCATCTCTGGAAGAGCAAATCTTTGATCGTTCACTTGTTTTATATAGTGAGCATGAGATGCCAAACTCCACGTTTACAGCGAGAGTCATTTCTTCTACTCAGTCTGATTTATACGGTGCATTGACAGGAGCGGTTGCTTCTTTAAAAGGAAACCTGCATGGAGGAGCTAACGAAGCGGTAATGGAACTGCTTTTAGAAGCTGGTACTGTAGATAAATTTGAAGAGCTGCTGATCGCTAAGCTTTATAAAAAAGAGCGTATCATGGGATTTGGCCATCGCGTGTATATGAACAAAATTGATCCGCGGGCTTTAATGATGAAAGAGTCGCTCAAACAGCTATGCGACCTGCAAGGAGATAATCGTCTTTATCGCATGTGCGAAGCGGGCGAAGAGCTTATGAAGCGTGAAAAAGGTCTTTATCCGAACTTGGATTACTACGCAGCACCTGTCTATTGGATGCTTGGTATTCCTATTTCACTTTATACACCGATCTTTTTCAGTGCTAGAACGGTAGGGTTGTGTGCGCATGTTATTGAGCAACATGAACATAATCGACTTTTTAGACCGCGCGTACATTATGTAGGCGAGCGCCGCTTTTAACAATTTGGGGTTGTTCACGGCCACTCACCGAATGGATATTTTGGCGAATACCCATTTCTATCATAAATAAATTTGAGGAGAAAGGAAAGATGCACATGTTGAAAACGAATGAGCAAGTCAAAACGGATGTTTTATTAGAGGAAATCGCAGATTACGTTCTTCATAAAGAGATTAAGAGTTTAGAAGCGTTCCAAACCGCTCGTTATGTCCTGCTTGATACGATTGGATGCGGGATGCTGGCGCTTAGTTATCCAGAGTGCACAAAGCTCCTCGGCCCCATTGTTCTAGGAACAGTTGTACCAAATGGCAGTCGGGTGCCGGGAACGTCATTTGAGTTAGATCCAATTCGAGCTGCGTTCAACATTGGTTGCATCATCCGCTGGCTGGATTACAACGATACGTGGCTAGCGGCAGAATGGGGACATCCTTCTGATAATCTTGGAGGTATTTTAGCGACAGCTGACTACATTAGCCGCGTACGCGTAGCAGAAGGGAAAGAGCCGCTGGCCGTTCGTGATGTGCTTGAAATGATGATTAAAGCGCACGAAATTCAAGGCGTGCTGGCGTTAGAGAACAGCTTAAATCGAGTTGGATTAGATCACGTGATGTTTGTGAAGATTGCCACGACTGCAGTTGTTACCAAAATGCTTGGAGGAACGCGTGAAGAAATTATTAACGCTTTGTCCAATGCGTGGATTGATACGGTAAGCTTACGTACCTACAGACATGCGCCGAATACCGGTTCTAGAAAGTCTTGGGCTGCCGGCGATGCGACAAGCAGAGGCGTACAGCTTGCTATGATGGCAGTAAAAGGAGAGATGGGCTATCCCACTGCGTTGTCTGCACCTAATTGGGGGTTCCAGGACGTATTATTTAACAAAAAACAGGTAACGCTTGGTCGTCCGCTTGATTCCTATGTTATGGAGCATGTGCTATTTAAAGTGTCTTATCCAGCGGAGTTTCATGCTCAAACGGCCGCGGAGTGTGCGGTTAAACTGCATCGAGAAGTCGTGAATCGATTAGACGATATTGCTTCGATTACAATTACAACGCATGAGTCTGCGATTCGCATTATTGATAAAGAGGGGCCACTTCATAATCCGGCCGATCGAGATCATTGTTTGCAGTATATTACGGCGATTGGTCTCCTTAAAGGAACAATTGTTGCCGATCATTATGAAAACGAAGTCGCATCTGATTCTCGAATTGACGAGCTGCGCAGCAAGATGAAGGTTGTTGAAAATAAGCAGTATAGCGAAGACTACCTGGATCCGAAAAAGAGATCGATTGCAAATGCCGTGCAGATTCATTTTAAAGATGGTACACAAACAGAGGAAGTAGAGTGTGAATATCCGTTAGGGCACCGTTTTAGAAGAGATGAAGCCATTCCAAAGGTTAAAGAAAAATTCTCAACTAATATCAAAACGCGTTTTCCTCTCAAACAGCAAAAGCAAATTGAAGCAGTTTGTTATAACCAAGAGGAGCTTGAAAGCATGAGCGTAAACGAGTTTGTTCAATTGTTTTTGATCTAAATAAGGAGGGTCTTACATGACGTGGATTGTCAATCAGCCGTTATCTCAACAGGAGCTAGCTGCTAAATTTCAACGGCTTATGGATGCGCAAGAAATCCTTCAACTTCCAGGTGCACATGATGCTATGGCCGCACTGGTGGCTAAGCAAGCTGGCTTTTCAGCACTTTACCTATCAGGTGCTGCTTATACGGCAAGTCGGGGACTACCAGATTTAGGAATTGTAACATCTACAGAGCTAGCCGACCGGGCGAAAGACGTGATACGAGCTACAAACTTACCTGTGCTGGTTGATATTGATACTGGTTTTGGTGGCGTGTTAAACGCTGCTCGTACTGCTAGAGAAATGGTTGAAGCCAGCGTAGCAGCCGTTCAGATTGAAGATCAGCAGCTTCCAAAAAAATGCGGTCATCTCAATGGAAAACAGCTTGTAACAATAGAAGAAATGGCACAAAAAATCAGAGTAACTAAAGAAGTCGCTCCTTCTTTAGTTGTTGTGGCTCGGACGGATGCTCGCAGTAGCGAAGGCCTGGAGGAAGCTGTCAAACGAGCAGCTGCATATGTAGAAGCAGGGGCAGATGCTATTTTCCCTGAAGCGCTCGGCTCTGAAGAAGAGTTTCGGACATTCAAAGATCAAATTCAAGCGCCTCTTTTAGCTAACATGACGGAGTTTGGAAAAACACCGTACTATACAGCAACAGAATTTAGCAATATGGGCTTTCAGATGGTCATTTATCCCGTCTCGTCGCTTCGCGTAGCAGCAAAAGCGTACGAAAGGATATTTGATTTAATCAAGGCGACAGGTACCCAAAAAGAAGCAATAAGAGATATGCAGACAAGAAGTGAGCTATACGACATCATTTCGTACTATGATTTTGAGCATTTGGACAAGAACTTGGCTCAAACCATTCTTACGGAAAAGCATAAGTCATAGGTACATGAAGGTAGTAAGTTCTTACAGATATCAGGGTCTGTAATTATGAGGCAATTAATCAACTGATTGATACGAAACCGCCAGGTGCTCAATACATTGGCGGTTTTATCTTGATTATGATTAAAATCAATAAAATGGCGCTCCTGGCTGCAAAATAAATAAATCTTCTTCTATCAGCCACTTACCAATCTTTACACAAACAAAATATATCTTCCAAATAACCTATAACAAAATAAGGTAGAATGTAAAAGAGGTCTAAATGGATAAAATGGTGAACAAACTAGAAGTAGGAAAAGCAAATGCTGAATAGAGGTGTAGGTAGTGAAAGAAGTAGTAGCTTGGGGAAAGTCCATTCTAATTGCAGTTGCCATTGTCTTTTTGTTACGAAACTTCGTATTTGTTCCAATCATTGTAGACGGCGCGTCGATGATGCCAACGCTAGAAAGCGAAGAACGGATGATTGTCAACAAGCTTGGAGATATTGAGCGGTTTGATATTGTTGTGTTTCACGTGACGAAGAATAAAGATTACATCAAGCGAGTCATTGGACTACCAGGTGACCATATTGAATATAAAGATGATACGCTTTATATTAACGGAAAAGCATACGACGAGCCTTATTTGGATGAATATAAGAAAGGTTTGTTGGGACAACCTCTTACAGAAGATTTTAAGCTTGAAGATTATACGGGTGAAACGGTTGTACCAAAAGGTCAGCTGTTTGTCATGGGTGATAACCGTCGCAACAGCCTAGACAGCAGGTCCCCGATGCTTGGCACCGTTCCATACAATCAAGTGGTTGGAAAAGCAGAGCTTGCATACTGGCCTTTAGAGAAGCTGGAGGTTATCGGTTCTGATCTGAAAGAGTAGATAACAATTGTTTAACTAACGAAAAGATCCCTCATAAAGAGGGGTCTTTTCATTTCTCTAAGGTATGCAGCTTGCTTATAAGTGCGAATTGATAGCATTTCGCAATTCACTATATTTATTTTTGCTAACTCGAATTTCAGCATTCACATTTTCAAGCTCGATTAAATAGGAGCGCATATATTCATCAGGCTTAATTTCAGCTACTTTTGATAAAGGAATTAAGAATGATTGGTGCGGTCTGAAAAAATGATGTTTGCTTAGCATTTTTTCTAGCTCGTTCAGTGTATTGCTGCATTCAATTTCTTTGTTATCCTTTACGCTAATAATACATTTTCGGCCTCGTTTTTCAACGAAATTAATTTCATTGATTGTAATAAAGTGAATGGAGCTTTTGTCTCTTACCGTAATTTTCTTTGTCGCTTGTTCTTGTGTGTGATCAAAATTAAGTTCTTGAGAAACGGTTCTGTTTGAGCGCTGGTTACGAAACTGAACCAACGCTTTTTCAAGTCGTAAGGGGCTTACAGGCTTTAATAAAAAGTCGATAGGATATAATTCATACCCATGTAGAGCATAGTCAGAGTGACCCGTTACAAAAATCAATAAAATATCAGGAAATTGCTGTTTAATGGTCTCGGCCAACTTTAAACCATTGATGTGAGGCATGTCTATATCTAAGAAAACCAAATCAATCGCTGATGTTTGTAGAAATGCTAGTGCGTCTCTGGGATCTGAATAACTATAAATGTTTTCAATAAATGGATATTGCGTTAATAAATTTTTTAACATATCCGTGCAATGGACCTGATCATCTACGGTTAAAACATTATATTTATCCATCCGTCTCTCTCCTTTAAATCGCTTTGTTCTTTTTCATGGCTGGAAGCCTAGCAATAAAAGCCGTAGTGTTACTAGTTGTTTCTAAGTAAATCATGCCTTCATACTTCTCGATAATCCGCTTAGTAGCAATTAAACCAATACCTTCATGATTATTTGATTTAGTTGTAAACTGATTATTAAATAGTTTTGAAGCAATGTGAGAGTCTATTTCTCCACTATTTGTTACTGTAAATATGTATTCGTTGGATAAATGCTCAAGCTCAATTAAGACTTCAATCCAGCTATCTTGTGTTTTATCGTGCGTTAGAGCATCCATCGCATTTGAAATTAAATTCCCTAGTACGCGATTAATATCGGTTACTTTGCAAGGAATGTGGGCTAAATTATCTTTTGCAATTACGGACATCTGAATATTTTTGGTATATGCTTGCTGTTTTAAAGTTAACAGTAAAGCCGAAACGGCTGGATGATGAATAGGAATGACTTCATTTATTTTTCTCACATCTTCAATGACTTCCTCTATATATTCTTCAGTATCCTGAAACTTTTGCTGGGCGATTAATCCGTATAGTGTATGAAGGTGATGAATAAAATCATGCCGCTGAGATTTGATAACTTGAAAGTACCGCTTAATTTCCACTTCATGCTGTTTTTCTAACAGTTTCTCTAATCGTTCAGATTCATGCTTGAGCACAATTTGTGAAAAGAATAGTAGATAAATGATAGATACAACTGTAATGAATAAAATGGATGAATTTGTTTGTTGTAAATAAAATAAATTATACGAAATCGTAAATGCTACAACAATGATAAGTACCATAGTAACGCAAGTTAAGATGATATATTTAGGCCCATATTTCTTATAAAAGAAATCATCTTGATCTTTGTAAATAATAGTTAGCGGAATGAAAGATAGTTTGTATTTAATAAATAGAAAGCTAATGAAATTAATTAATAGAATATGAGGTAACGCAATGAACATTTTCTTAAAGGAATAAGCTTCCAAAAAGCTTATGACATCAAAGATATTGCCTAAAAAAAGGAGCGCTATCAATTCTCCTAATAATAAAATACATAAACCGAGTACTACTGAAATAAAGGCAGCAGAAAAGCTAATCTTAAAAATTAAGCTTCCTAAGATGAATAAAATGAGAAAGCTGCATAAAAAAGTAATGGCGTGTGAAAAATTGGTCGTTAACTTTAATAGCATAATCGATGCTACTCCGATTGAGTTGACTGCTATGAACTGTGCTTTTACTTTCGAAAATTTAATACCTAAAAAGGCAATCAAGAAAAATATTAATGAAAAAACCTCTAAAAAGGTGCCTATTACTTCAACGAAGAAGTTCATTTTAATTCTTTTTACCTCCTATTTTTAATTATGCTAACAACCCTTTACGATATATAAAATAGCATATATTGAATTTTTTTAATATGTTAATTACGATAATTATTTCTAAAAATAACAATACTTGGTTAATATAACGAGTTGAACAGATGGTATTTTGACCCTGATAAGACAAAAAATCTCCTAGATAAGCAGAATATATAGACATATATGTATGTTTATTTTAAATTATTGTAAGAAGTTTTCTGAGTTACTATGTTGTAATGCAATATAGTGGAGGGGTGAAAAAATGCTAAGCAAATGGCTGAAATGGAAGCTTTTTATTCGATGGAAAAATCAATGGAACTATATTAAAATCTTTAGAGATTTATCAGTCGGAAGAAGCCTCTGGGTCTTATTTTTTATTCAAAATATAATTAATTCATGTTTGATTTTTTTCGGAACGTATTTCCTTTTAAAATACGTAGTTCTTAACGAACATTTAACAAATGGTGAAGCGAAGCAAAGTCTAGTAATTAATCTAATTCTAAAGACGTTGTCTTCCATACAACAAAATGGGGAGATTCTTTGGTCCATTTTATTTTGTTTGATTATGATTTTTGCCTTTATTTCGGGGATAAGTTCTTCTAAATGGCAAATACAATCCAAAGACCAAGAATGGTTAATGATTACGTTAAAGATCAAGCAAAGAAAAGCAAACATCTTTCTCTATTTAGAATCGATTGTATGGGACACGAAGGATTTTATCTTTAACTACATCCCAATTCTATTAGCTTTAGGCGTTGTTACAGGTGTAAATAAAGTTTATCTTGCTAGCTTACTAATTTTAACGTTAGGAAGCTACCTGCTGCTAACTTTACTTGTTTCAATATTGCATAACAATTATATGAAGCTACAGCATTATAAATGGAATTTCTTTTTGAGATTGTTAACGAACCTAATTCTTCGCCTTTTAATTGTGTATACAGCATTTTTTGTTGGGAAAATGAGTTCTCCGTGGATTAAGGAATTTCCTCTAACGAGCAATAATGTCAATTATGAACATTACAATGAGTGGATCAATGAGGGAGTAGACGTCATCTTTTCTATTTTAGCACCACTATCAAACATCTTCTTACATCCCTATATGCCGTATAACGTGTTTTCAGACATTTTGTTTAATGGCCTTCAACTCCATGCCTTGCTGAAGCTAGCGATGTTCTTTATAGGAGTGATCGTTCTTTTATCCATTTTATCAAAAATGAATCATCATAGAAGAACTCCGTATTATCCTTTTAAGAGAATAGAGGCTTTCAATACTCTTTTATCTAAAGTTATTCCTGGCACATCGTATACAACCATTTTAGCGAAGCATCATTATCGAACGGATTACTTACGCTATCGGTTTCCAGTTGTTCTAGGGTCATTTTTATTTTGGGTAATTTGGGGAGTAATTACAGGTCTTCTGCAAAGTCTTGATCAAAGTGAAGAGATTTATTTTTTAATCATGTCATTTTATTTATTTTTCCTAACTTATTTCTATGTATATTCAATTTTCACCGAGTTAAATGGCATGTTTTCTGTGGACGGGGAAGGGAAGCAAGTAATTACTTATTTATTAAATGGAAAATCATTATGGGATGTGTTTAAATATCGATTTCATCTATTCGCTTTGACAAGTTTACCTTTGTTTATTGTCGCAGATATCCTATTCTTTTTCGTTAATCAAATGCCACTCATGTTAAGTATCATGACTCTGTTATTGCATATTATTAGCTTTTTCTTCTTTGCTTTATTAATGTTCTTGCCAGGGGTACTTAGACCACATTTTAATTATGAAAATATCGAACAGCTAGATGATTATCCAGATAAAAAAATTGTCGCAGATGTCATCCGTTTTGCGACTGTTGGGTTAATGGTTCCACTATTGATGCTTCCTACGGCTTTGTTTTTAGTGGATAGTATTGGGGTTTCAAGTTATATCGTCATTCAGTGGGGCATGGTTGGAATGATTCTTCTTTTATTCGTTGGAATAGCGCTGCCGCTCGTTTCCAAACTGTTAGTTAAAAAATCAAGCTTTGAACAAATAAACTTATAGAGAGAAGGGATTGTATGAACTACTCTTTAAGCTTTCAAAACGTCAGTAAATCGTTTGAAACCAAACGCATATTAGACCATATCTCATTTGATATTGAAAAAGGGAAAATCACGGCATTTCTTGGTCAGAATGGAGCGGGTAAAACCACAACGTTGAAAATTGCAATGGGACTCCTTACACCGGATGAGGGAAAGGTGCTTTTGCATAATGAAAGCATAGAGAAAATGAAGAAAGAAGTCACCTTTATACCTGACCATCCGTATTTATACGACGAGTTAACGGGTCGAGAATATATAAAGTTCATCATGGAATTAACTGATTTGAATCTATCTAAAGAGGAAGTAGAGAAACAAGTTGTTTACTATCATTTAGAGAAAGAAATCGATAAGAAAATTAAAAATTTATCTTTAGGTAATAAAAAAAAATTAGCTTTGATGGGCAGCTTACTGAATAAGCCTAGCGTCTTATTGTTAGATGAGTTCATATCGGGTATTGATCCGATTAATATGAAAAAAATAAAATCAATTTTAAAAGATTATGTATCAGCAGGTAATTCTATTTTGCTCTCTACTCATCAGCTAGAAGTAGCACAAACATTTTGTGACTCTTTAGTCTTTATTAATGAAGGAAAAATCTTGAAAATAGAAAGCGATATATCAAGTGTTTTTACAAAAAATGAAAGCTTAGAAGACTACTTTATTTCAATGTTAAATATGTCAGGAGGCACTCAGCATGACTAAAAAATTCTTTATACTGGCTACTATTGTGTTTTTACTATTCGCTTCACCGCCACTTATATTAGCTATTTATCAAGGAGAGGTAAAGGATATTATGGTCATCTCTTTGATTATAATTATTGTTTTTTCGATTACAACATATGAATTTGTTAGAAGAAAAAAGTAAGAAAAGACTAAGTCCTTAAAAAATTAAGGATTTAGTCTTTTTATTTTCGTCACTAATATTAGCAAAATAACCCCTGAAAATACAAAAAACGACCACAATATCCAAAAAATGTTTATTCTTTGGGTTTTTATTGTACTATTTATTCAGGAAGCAACGAACAAACAGGAGGATGAGAAAGTACCATGATGAATCAATCTGAAGTAATGGAAAATAAACAATCTGTATCACTCTCGACTACCAATCCCATTAGTCTAGTTAGCGCACTATTTAGTCCAGTTAAATTCTTTAGTCAACTAAAAGTGCAAAGAAAACTGGGGGTCAATATCTTCATTATTTTAGTTCTATATGGAATTATTACGTACTTACTTTCTCAACACTTATTAACGAATAATGAAATTGGATCCATGTTGCCAAAAGAACTGCAAAATGGAAAAAGTCAAATGATTATGGTAATCGGCACCACCTTGGTAGGAATTTTTCAGTTTTTATTTACAGTCTTGGTTTCCACTTTAATTTATAAAATTATCTTATCATTTGCAAAGGTTCGAGTAACGTTTAAAGGGCTTTTTCATATCGTAATGGTTGCGCAAATCCCCCTTATTATTGGGAAAGCAATTAACCTATTATTTATTAATGAAAACACGATGGAAATGCCAATTACGAGCTTAGGTTTTACGATACAATCTTGGACTGATTCGGTTTTTATCCTTAATTTCTTCTCTAGTCTTGAAATATTCAGCATGTGGAGTTACTTCATCATTGCCTTAGGTGCTAGCGTATGTATTGGATTTAGTAGGAAAAAAAGTATGATCCTTGTGTTCTCTACATGGTTAGTATTTCTTACTATTTCTTCTATGCTATTGAGCATCTTAAATTAAGAAAATCGCACTGATTGAAGGAGGTGAGAGGATGGAAGTAATCGCTAATTTAGTCGGGGCATTAGGGATTTCTGAGTATTGGGCTACTTTGATTGTGAATGCCATTATGGCTGGAGATACAGTAACACAGTTATTGGCTGCATTTGGAAGCTTTGGATTAACAGGAACCTTGATTAGTACATTGAGAAAGTTAATCAAACAAATTGGCAAGCAAAAAACAATTGCTTACTAATTAGAAAAGAATAAATGCATTTAAAGGAGGTGAAAAACATGGAAGTAGTAGCATATATCGCAGGAGCATTAGGAATTTCTGAATACTGGGCAAACGTAATCGTAACAGCAATCGAAGCAGGCAGCACAGTTCTAGCTTTGATCTCAATGTTCGCTAGCTTTGGATTAACATCAGCACTAATCTTAACAGCTAAATCATTATTGAAAAAAGGCGCTAAGAAAACGGCAGTAGCTTACTAATAAATTAAAAATTTTAAAATGAGGTGAAAAACATGGAAGTAGTAGCATATATCGCAGGAGCATTAGGAATTTCTGAATACTGGGCAAACGTAATCGTAACAGCAATCGAAGCAGGCAGCACAGTTCTAGCTTTGATCTCAATGTTTGCTAGCTTTGGATTAACATCAGCACTAATCTTAACAGCTAAATCATTATTGAAAAAAGGCGCTAAGAAAACGGCAGTAGCTTACTAATAAATTAAAAATTTTAAAATGAGGTGGAAAACATGGAAGTAGTAGCATATATCGCAGGAGCATTAGGAATTTCTGAATACTGGGCAAACGTAATCGTAACAGCAATCGAAGCAGGCAGCACAGTTCTAGCTTTAATCTCAATGTTTGCTAGCTTTGGATTAACATCAGCACTAATCTTAACAGCTAAATCATTATTGAAAAAAGGCGCTAAGAAAACTGCAGTTGCCTACTAATACGATTGCAACTACAAATTAAATTGTAGTGAGGGGAACGATGTCGGTCGTTTCCCTTAATTTATTATAACAAAATTCTTGTATAAAAAAAATCTTAAGGTGGTAAAAATGGAAAGATTATTAAAAGATAGGTATTTATTTCTATTTTCCGTTGGGTGCTTCTTCTTAAGTTTAATCTTTGGACTAGGTTTAGTTTTAAGTGCAGATGTGAACGAAGCTATTAGTAACAACAATAATTATTACACGAAAAGAGAAGGGATTTCAGGAGCAACATTCTTTTTTATTCAAAATTTTAAAGTTGTGCTCATGTTGCTTTCGGGGATTTTTTGCTTTGGGCTTTCTACTTTTTTAGTATTAGTGATCAATGGATTTTGGCTTGGGGGCGTAATAGCGAGTCAATATTTAAATGGCACAAGCGTCTGGGAATTATGTATAAGCATATTACCACATGGGATTTTCGAGATTCCAGCTTTGTTATTAGCAGGTTACATAGGATTCGTTGGTTTTAAATTTTATTTTCAAAAAAAGAACTGGAAAAGGAATCTATCAACAGTAGGTATTATTGTTGTATTACTTTTAATAGCAGGCCTTATTGAAGGATTTGTCACGCCTAAATATATTTAATAGGCGTGACTTAGTGGTTTCATTAAGCAGTCCTTTAAAGAGTGAAGAGAAGATAGCCAATCACCTGTTACTAGTATTAGGCAGGTTAATATGGTTCTTTTGCTCTTGGTTAGCCATTGTTATGTAGTCTACAAAACAGAATAAAATGAATGTTACCACAATCGAGATTGTTTTAGCTAATGTTGATAAAAAGAATTTTTAAAAAGTAATACAGTACACCTGCAACTTGAATAATGAGAGTTAAAATTAAAATGCTCATGATAGAGCTTTTAAAGGCAAAACGCTTAGTCAATTTAAAAAATCCTATGATGACAGCGCTACTTAAAATAGAAAATAAAGTTAAATCAACGAATACAGATGAATCGTTATGTGAACGGCTAAAGATAATAATAGTTGATATGAGTAGAATACTAAGCGCAAAGGTTATTTTTTCTTTTAAGGAGCTTTTCGGTAGCTGTTCTACGATTTGTTGTGTATATTCTCTGGGGTTTTGACCAAATAAGTCCTGAAAGCCTTTTCCTTGTTTCTCTCCCTCTAAAAGATGATCGAGTATTTCATCTCTAATTTCATTACGTTTCTCCGTGTCTAAATCGCTGCTAGATAGATATAGACAAAACTCTTCAAACTGTTGCTTATTGTACTTAGTTAATCTAAGTTTTAATCTTTCAACCTCTTGGTAAGTCATATTCGTGAGTGCTCCTCTCTATGTTTTAGAAAGTAGTTTACTGATTTTTCTAATTTAACCCATTCACCTTCAAAGTCTTGTAAAAACTCTAGACCTTCCCGCGTTATTTTATAGTACTTTCGCCTTGGTCCTGTTTTGGATTCAATAAAGTATGCAGAGATAAGCTTTTCTTTCTGTAATCTCAGCAATAGCGGATAAATAGTTCCTTCACTTACTTTGTTAAATCCACCTTGCCTCAACTTTTCAATTAATTCATACCCATATATTTCATTTTGCTTAATAAGAGATAGAATACTACCTTCTAATAAGCCTTTAATCATTTGACTATAAATAGACAGTACTTTCACCAGCCTTTCTGAACTATAGTTGAGTAATGTAGATGGGTTATAAAAATTATCTTATAAATACCGAATCTAAAATACTAGAATGACGTATAAAGGTTCAAAATTGTACTGTAAATTCCAGAAAAAGAATTTTCAGGGAAGTTTTTGTGTTTTAAATGAACTGTATTAATTTAACTTAATAGTATTTTTGTGCTAATATAACGATTGTAAAGTATAGTTTGTTTGGAGGAGTAAGTGTGAATTGGGGACCAAAAGACTTAGCTCAAGCAATAACCAATGAAGTTATTGCTCACGAAAGTAGCTTTAGAAAAGTAAGCGGGAAAATTCGCTATGGTTTAGAAATGATGATTATTTTACTTTATCAGGTCTTCATTGTTTTACTATTGGGTTCTCTATTTGACCTATTTTTTCTCACAGTACTTTGTTTACTATCTCTATCCGTATTTCGAATGTTTTCCGGAGGAGCACATTTCTCTAAATTCCATCATTGTTTAATTGCAAGCGTTATGCTTATCTTCACCATTTCTTTTACTTCTAAGTATCTCTCACCTATGCTTGATATTATTTATTGGCAGCTCATTGCTTATCCAATAGTCATTTTCTTTGTTTGGCGATATGCCCCTATTTTATTTAAGAAAGAAGCAGCTTTTAGTGATTCGCAGAAACAACAAAATAAATGGATCTCTATTTCAATTGCACTATTTCTAATGATTGTAAGTTTATTTATTCCCAAGACATATTCAATTGTCATCATGCAGGTATTGGTTTATCAAACATTTACAATTACACCTATTGGAGTATTTATCATACATTCAATAGATAAAATTTTAATAAAAAAGGAGATTGATTTAAATGAAAAAGTATCTTTATAATTTTGTTGCTGCTACGGGTTTATTTATGACACAAGCTACCTTTACAACAAGTTGTTTTCTAGGACTGTATGAACCTGAATTGCCTGAAGATGAAGACGAAGAGCTACAATGAGTTTTTGTAATTATTTCTATTTTTAAAGTAGTTAAATAGCCAGTTGTCGGTGTTGAACCGATGACTGGCTATTTACGTTTTTTATGCTTAGTACCTTTTAGAGATACCTTAATTTTATAAATGAAGATGATTTTATGATAAAATTATGTGTGTCAAAAAACATTAGAAGTGAGGAATTACATGAATGCGTTAAAACAGCATCGAAAATCGAGTAAACAAAAACTATTGTTTCGAGGCCTTTTAGTCATCATTGGTGGCATTATCGCAGGTTATGGGTTAGAAACAGTATTAATTCCAAATAGCGTATCTGACGGGGGTGTGACGGGACTTAGCATCGTTGGTTCCCAGCTCTTTGGAATTCCACTAGGCGTTTTAATCGCCATCATCAATCTTCCCTTCATCTGGTTAGGTTATCAGCAAATTGGAAAAAGCTTCGCTATTTTTTCAACCATCGGTATTGCTTCTTTAGCAGTTAGTACAACTCTTATGCATCACACTCCAGCCATTATTGAAGGAGATACGCTTTTAGTAACCGTTGTAGGTGGTGTAATCCTTGGTTTTGGAATGGGTCTAGCACTGCGTAATGGAGGAGCATTGGACGGTATTGATATGCTTGCTGTACTCCTTTCACGAAAGTCACCGTTTGGAACAAGTGATCTTATTTTATTTCTAAATATGTTTGTATTTATCGTGGTTTCTTTTGTGTTTGGCTTGCAAGGAGCCATTCTTTCTGCCATTGCTTACTTCATCGCTTCAAAGGTTATTCATGTCGTTGAAGTTGGGTTAAGCGGTTCAAAAGCGTTTGAAATCATTACAAATGAGCCTGTTTTAATGGTTAAAACAATTCGTGATCGACTAGGTCGAAGCGCTACATATAAAGAAGTATACGGCGGATATTCTCACGAAAAGTTCAAAGAGATTACGTGTGTTATTAACCGTTTAGAAGAAAGTAAAATGAAGGAAATTATCAGCGAAATCGATCCGGATGCTTTTGTGCGCGTGTATGACGTTGCCGAAGTAAAGGGTGGAAACTTTAGAAAAACCAACATTCATTAAATCCTCCTTTTTATTCTGTATAAAATTGTTTTTTTTTTTTTAGAGCTGAAAGGATTAGCTGGAAAATTATCCGATAAAAACCAGATTGACAGATTAGGAAGAAAGATGTAGACTTGAAACAAATTTAATAAGACCTCACTTTTAGTCAAGTGAGGTAGAGGCGCGGTATTTAACAGTCTTTAGCAGAGTTTGAGAGACGTTGAAGCTAGAGAGAAGGAAATATCGCCGAAGTGAGTAAATTGTTCTCAATAATTGCTTGCTGGGTCTGTAGTGAAGAACTGCAGGACTGTCTCAATAAGTTTACCAGCTTATTGAGTTGTGCTATCTCATCTTTTAAAAGAGAGGACTTTAGGGAACGATGAATGAAACGACCTGAGTAAATCTCGGGTCGTTTTTTTATTGTCTTCAAAGCTTAAAAAGATATAAGGGGGAAACAAACTATGAAAAGAAAAGCAGGATTTTTCTTAACATTATTGCTTTCAGCAGTCGTTTTATTAGCAGGCTGTGGTCAAAGCAGTGAGTCAGCATCGGGTTCAGGAGACGCTGATACGTTTACGGTAGGCTTGGAAGCAGGCTATCCACCATTTAACTGGACTCAAAATGACGATTCAAACGGAGCGGTTAAAATTAAGGGCGGCTCACAGTATGCAGGCGGCTATGATGTTGAGATGGCTAAGAAAATTGCTGATGGATTAGGCAAAGAGCTAGTGATTGTAAAAACTGAGTGGGATGGTCTTGTACCAGCCTTAACATCAGGTAAAATTGATGCGATTGTGGCAGGAATGTCACCGACTGCAGAGCGAAAAGAAACAATTGATTTCTCTGATAACTACTATAATTCAAACCTAGTAATGGTTGTGAAAAAAGGTAGTAAGTATGAAGGTGTTACGAAGATTGCAGATTTCAAAGGCGCAAAAATTACGGCTCAATTAAACACGTTTCACTACTCCGTCATTGATCAAATTAAAGGTGTATCAAAAGAAACAGCAATGGATAATTTCCCAGCAATGCGCGTAGCGCTAGAATCAGGAGTTATTGATGGTTATGTATCAGAGCGACCTGAAGCAGTAAGTGCTTCAGCAGCAAATGATAATTTTGCAATGGTTGAATTCAAGGATGGCTTCAAAACATCAGCTGACGATACAGCTGTAGCCGTGGGTCTTAAAAAAGACAGTGAGCTAAAAGAAGAAATCAACAAAACCTTAAAAGGTATTTCAGAAGAAGAACGCACAAGCATTATGGATGCGGCAATCAAAAACCAACCTGCAGCAAAATAATGATGACATAACACCGGCTGTATCTACATACAGTCGGTTTTGTAATGAGGTAAGGGAGGAAGAACGATGAGTTTTGAATGGGTTATTACAATCATCTCAGAAAACTGGCCAATGTTTTTACGCGGAGCTGGGATGACGCTATTAATTGCGCTGACAGGTACCATTATTGGGGCGGTCATTGGGTTAGTTGCTGGTATTATCCGAACTGTTCCAACGCCAACGAGCGGGCTGAAAAAAGCAGGATTGAAGGTAACGAATTTCGTTTTATCTGTATACATTGAATTTTTCCGAGGTACGCCAATGATTGTGCAAGCAATGGTTATTTACTATGGTTCAGCGCTTGCATTTGGCTTTGATATGAACGTGATGTTAGCAGCGGTTATTGTTGTATCAATTAATACAGGAGCATATATGGCTGAAATTGTACGTGGCGGGATTATTTCCGTTGATAAAGGACAGTTTGAGGCAGCCAAAGCCATTGGCATGAATCATTATCAAACAATGATGAACGTTGTTTTACCTCAAGTCATTCGTAATATCTTACCAGCAACGGGTAACCAGTTTGTGATTAACATTAAAGATACGTCGGTATTAAACGTTATTTCCGTTTCCGAGCTATACTTTGTCACGAAATCAGTAGCAGGAAACAACTTTAGATATTTTGAGTCATTCTTTGTTGCTTGTATGATTTACTTTGTCATGACGTTTATGGTATCGCAAATTCTGCGCTACTTTGAGCGTAAATTAGACGGACCCGACAGCTACACGATGATTAAAACGGACCAAAATCGATAATGAAGGGTAAGGAGGTATAAGAAAATGGAACAAGTAATTGATATTCAACATTTAAACAAAGCGTATGGAAGTCATGAAGTATTAAAAGATATTAATTTCTCTGTTAACAAAGGAGAAGTTGTGACCATTATTGGTTCTTCGGGCTCGGGGAAATCAACGCTCCTTCGTTGTATCAATTTATTAGAGCAGCCGAACGGTGGCCAAATTATTTATAACGGGGAAAATGTTCTGGATGATCAGCATAATCTATTTGAGTATCGTAAAAATTTAGGAATGGTCTTTCAACAGTTCAATTTATTTGATAACCATAATGTTTTAAATAACTGTGTAGTAGGACAAGTCAAAGTGTTAAAGCGTTCAAAAGAAGAAGCTGAAAAGGTAGCGTTCGGCTATTTGAAGGTCGTTGGGATGGATCAGTACATCAATGCGAAGCCAAGACAGCTTTCAGGTGGTCAAAAGCAGCGCGTGGCTATTGCTCGCGCTTTGTCCATGCAGCCGGATGTCCTTTTATTTGATGAACCAACATCGGCTTTAGACCCTGAGATGGTGGGAGAAGTATTAAAGGTTATGAAGGAGCTTGCAGAGTCAGGTCTAACAATGCTTATCGTAACGCATGAAATGGAATTTGCTAAAGAGGTATCGGATCGCATTGTCTTTATGGATAAAGGCGTTATTGCAGAAGAGGGTACTCCTGAGCAAATCTTTAATCATCCAACGCACGAACGTACGCGTGAGTTCTTAAAACGTACGTTAAAAGACAAATAAGAAAAAGTCCCTGTGAGGGCTTTTTCTTATTTATATAGCCCTCGAATGTAAACAGATGCGATGTTCCGCGCAATTTCTTCAATGGAGCTTTCGTATTCATGCCGAACGATATCCCAGAGGTACATTTCATTGGTGAAAAACCAGCCTCTTGCCACTAGTTCATGATTTAATTCATCTCTAGCAAGTCCCTTCTCTTGGGCATAAGCGATATCTTGTGAGATGCGCTGAATAAATTTCCTTCGAATATTCTTCCAGCTTTCCGACACGACAGGAGAGATGCCGATTGCTTGTTCGAATACCTGCATCATACTGCGCTCATGCTCAGCCATATGTAAAAAGGCATTCGTTTGCCTGTGGATGATGTTCGTTGCTTCCTCTTTTGTTTGTGGAAAAAAGGAGGTTTCTGCAATCTTATAGAATTCTGCCATGACGCTGTCCATGAGTACGATTAACAGTTCTTCTTTTCCTTTAAAATGGACGTATGCTGTTCCATAGCCAACTTCTGCTTTTTCAATAACTTGTTTAATGGTTGTTTTTTGAAAGCCTTCTTCCATAAATACTTCTTTGGCTGCTTGTAATAGTTTTTGGCGCGTTTTAATCGAACGCAAATGTCGTTTATCTTCTACGTTATGCTTTGTCATGATGTATGCTCCCTTCCAGCTTTCTTTAGTTTCTAGCATATAGAAAATCTCATAAAAGGAAAAGAGATAGTTGTTAAAAATGTTTATAATTTTCAGAAATATAATATTGACATCATGTCATATTTTTTGATAATCTTTGGTTAAGATAGCGATTACAAATGCTAAAAGGAGGAGACTGCGATGTTTGATTCAACAAAAGAATGCGCAGAAAAGCTGGATGCGCAGGATGAATTAGTGGTTTTTCGAGAAGAATTTTACCTCAAACAAGACGCTATTTATATGGACGGAAACTCGCTAGGTCTTCTATCAAAGCCAGCGGAAACAACGCTGATGGAAGTCATCACAGATTGGAAAGAGCAGGGGATTGATGGTTGGACACAGGGTAAGCATCCTTGGTTTTCACTATCTGAAAAGCTCGGTGAAATGATGGCACCACTTGTAGGAGGCTTTCCTGAAGAGGTTATTGTAACAGGTTCAACAACTGTGAACCTTCATCAACTCGTTTCAACGTTTTACGAACCAAGCGGAACACGCACCAAAATTTTAGCGGATGAGCTGACATTTCCATCTGATATCTATGCGCTTCAAAGCCAGCTGCGTACGCGTGGTTACGATCCTGATGAGCATTTAGTTCGTGTGAAAAGTCGCGATGGTCGCTTTTTAGAAGAAGAGGATATTATTGAAGCAATGACGGATGAAATCGCATTAATTGTTCTACCAACCGTTCTGTATCGAAGCGGTCAAATATTAGATATGGAGCGCTTGACTGCGGAAGCACATAAGCGCGGTATCATCATTGGGTTTGATGGCTGCCATTCTATTGGCGCAATTCCTCATCATTTTAGCGACTGGGGCGTCGATTTTGCTTACTGGTGTAACTATAAACATTTAAACGGTGGGCCAGGAGCTGTTGGTGGTTTATACGTGAATAAAAAGCATTTTGGGACTCTTCCAGGCTTAGCAGGATGGTTCAGCTCAAAGAAAGAAAAGCAGTTTGATATGGACCATACGCTAACGCCGGCTCATACAGCAGGTGCTTATCAGATTGGTACGCCACATGTGCTCAGTCTAGCACCGCTAATCGGATCTCTTGAACTGTTTAATGAAGCAGGAATTGAACGCATTCGAACAAAATCTCTTCGTATTAATCAGTACTTAATGGATTTACTAGATGCAGAGTTAAAGGAATATGCCTTTACCCTTGGAAGCCCTACAGATGACAAGCGCAGAGGTGGCCACGTGAGTCTTGAACATAAAGAGGCAGCACGCATTTGCAAAGCGTTAAAGAAAGAAGGAATTATTCCTGATTTTCGCGCCCAAAATATTATTCGCTTAGCACCCGTAGCGTTATATACGTCCTATAGCGAGGTGTGGGAAGTAGTTCAAACGTTGAAAAAAATTATGAGCGAGAAGCTTTATGAACAATTTAAAAACGAACGCGAAGTCGTCGCGTAAATCGACAGCTGCTTACTTGAACGAAGTAAGCAGTTTCTATAGGTAAAAGTTCAATCAATGATTAAAATTAGCGCTATCGTAGGTTTTATCCTCTTAGGTTCATACATATTGTTTGGCACAGAGCCAAGCTCAGCTATCGGTGCAAAAAATCTTGTCAATGACGGAGGGTTTTTACCGTTCGGCTTTTGGGGTATGTGGGTGGACGTTTTTATTTCGCTTTTTAGGAACAGAAATGATTGCCGTTACTTCTGGAGAAGTAAAAGATCCTGATGTCGCCGTTCCAAAAGCTCTCAAAGCAACGGTGTTTCGATTAACAACATTTTACGTGTTAACAATTGGTATTATGCTTCAGTTCGGTATTCCATAGCTTGTATTTTTAACGATTGCGTATTTTGTTGCAAAGCGTAAGAAGGTAGACGTAGATGCACCTAGAAATACAGTAACAGATGAATTTAAAGAGATGCAATAAGGGGGACATAACGTGAATACGCCAAATCAAAAGAAGAGAACTGCGATAGAATTAGAAAAAAACCTACAGACAGACTTTCAGAAGACAATGTCATACGGAGATTACTTACAGCTTGATTCAATACTATCAAGCCAGCAGCGCCTCTCGAATCACCATGATGAAATGCTGTTTATTGTTATTCACCAAGCAAGCGAGCTGTGGATGAAGCATGGCTAACAGTTTATCGAAACGTTGATCAGTACTGGGATCTTTATGAGTTAGCTGAAAAGCTTGTTGATATTGGTAACCAGCAGCAAACATGGCGTTTTAGCCATATGAGTACCGTTGAACGAATTATCGGCAATAAGCCGGGAACAGGAGGTTCTTCGGGGGTAAACTATTTAAAGCGTGCGCTCGATAAGCACTTCTTCCCGGAATTATGGAGTCTGCGTACTAAGCTATAAGGATAAATAGAAAGGGTGCTAGATAATGAATAAATGGATCGATGTTTCACAGCTGCTCAGCAACAAGGTGGCATGTTGGCCAGGTGATACGCCGTTTTCCTACAGAGTGAGCTGGAGTAAAGAGGAGTCTGGCTCAGTAAATGTAGGTGAAATTACAATGAGTGTACATACGGGTACTCATATTGACGCGCCGTTTCATTTTGATAGTGAAGGGAAAAAAGTAAAGGACTTAGACGTGAATCTTTATATTGGAGAAGCAAAAGTTGTGCATCTTCACAATCCTTCCAGTATAAGCGTTGAAGAGCTAAAGAAAATCGACTTAGCTGGGGTAACGCGACTGCTTATCAAGACCGGTGCGTGGACAAATCGCGAGACTTTTCCAACGTCTATTCCACCTATCGATCTAGGAGTAGCCGCTTATCTTTCAAATCAAGGTGTTCGTTTACTCGGTCTCGACTTACCTTCAGTGGACTCGCTTGATAGCAAAGAGCTAGCTGCGCACCATGAGCTGGCGGCACATAACGTTCATATTTTAGAAGGACTTGTTCTTGATGCTATTGAGGAAGGAGACTATGAGCTAGCTGCTTTGCCACTTTCACTAACGGAAGCAGACGGAAGTCCAGTACGCGCGGTGTTGAGAAAGAGATAATCCAAAAAAAGCCACTCGCTTAGAGTGGCTTTTATCGTCTATGCAGCTTTTGAAGTTGATTTTTCAACAGACTTTTTGTTTCCAACATAGATCAGTCTTAGGGCAATTAACATCAGTACAATAGCGAGTCCACGCTTCCAATCCAATGAAATTTGTGCACCGCCAAAGAATCCAAAGTGATCAATAATAATACCTGCGCTTAGCTGACCGATAACTGTTGAAATGTTGGCTGCAATGACGCCGATTTGCGGAACGGCTAAAACGGTTAAAAATAAATAGCTAACCCCAAACCAAACCGCACTTAGCTGCCATTTTGGCGCATCTAAAAGAGCTAATACGTCACCTTTGCCAAAGAATAAAATAAGTAAAAATAAAACAAGTGTACCTGTTGCAAAGGTAAGAAACGCGCTTTCATACGTACCGGCTTTTCTGCTGAGCGCGCCGTTTACGGAAGATTGAGCGCTAAGTAAAACGCCACCGATAACAGCTGCAATGAGCAAGATAAAACTCATCGTAAAACCTCCTTTAATTAATTAAAAAACGAGTAGTAAAGCAATTGCCATCAACGCAACGGCCATTACTTTTTCTTTTGTAATGGGTGTTTTGCTACTACCTAACCACCCTTTATGCTCAATAACCATGCTCATCGCCATTTGTCCGACAATTACGCTAATCATTGTTAAGCCAACGCCTAGAAGCGGAACGCCAATAACTAAAATCGTTAAATAAATGACGCCAAATACTCCTCCTGTAAGCTGCCATTTTGGTGCTTTTGCCGCGTAGGAAAGCGAACCTTTTCCTACAAAAAGCACAACGATTCCTAAAATAACAGAACCAACCGCGAAGTTATAAAAGCTGCTTTCTAGTTTTCCGACGGATTGACCTAGCACACCGTAAATAGCCCCTTCAATACTGAGGGACATTCCAGCTAACACAGCCACAATATAAATCCAAAATTTCATACTTTCACATCCTTATATCGAGATTTATAGATATGTTAAAGCAAAAAAAAAGAACTTACAGCTCTTTTTTTATGATTTCAGCAATCTCCGCAATTTTTTTTTCGTTTCTGCGGTAATACGTCCATTTTCCATGTCTTTCTGATTCTAATAATCCAATGCGCTGAAGCATTGATAGATAATGCGAAGTAGTGGATTGTGATAAGTTTGCGCGTTCTTGAATATCTCCCACACAAATACCACCTTTGTCACTAATAGTTTTTGACAGGTGCGCAGTAGGCTTATCAAAATGCTCCATTGGATCTTTTAACCACTTCAACATTTCTAAACGAGTTTCATTGCCCAAAACCTTAAAAATATCTACAAGTTTATTTTCCATGATCCTATATTAATCGATATTTCTCGATATGTAAAGTTTTTAGTTTACCTTTTTTATAAACCGCATATGCCAAGGTAATACAAAGGCAAACACAATAAAAGATAAAATAACTGAAAAATCTACGTTTTGCATCCATGAGTTCATGTTGAGACATCTCTTTACGTAAGGGTATCTCTAGTGTTGCCTAAATAATCTATTTTAAAAGTTAGCCCTGTTCTTCTTTTTTCCACATTTTATAATTATAAAGAACTTGAACAAGAAAGATCACGCTAATTAAACCGACAAACCCAAAGTATATGGGAAGAGGCCAATCTGAAAGGTAGTACAGAACTCCGCAAGCAACGATGATGAACGGAATACTTGTAAGCGTACGAATCATTTTTCGGCGATAAGACAGCTTGTAGTAGCTAACTGCAAAGCCTTTATCAACCTTTTCTGTTTTCTTGTATCTCTTAGAGAAAAAGAACGTAATCCCAATAACAACAATCGCAATTAATAAAAAATCAAATCCCATTTGTTACAGTCTCCTTTTTAATTCTTGGTTAATAATAAAAATACTTGATAATAGAATGAGTAATAGTCCTATTCCAATTACAATCACACTTTTCATTTGTGCATCGACTAAATCAAACCCTGTTATAGTGTTAAAAGCATAAATGAGTAAAAGTAAGCCACTTATAAGCGTGAAGATAGAAAAAGTGAGAATCAGCACTCTTTTCTTAATCAGAATACTAATGAAGAATGCTAGAAATAAAATCATGATAAAAATAAAGAGATTTCCAAGAATAAAATCCAAAACGATATCCATAGCACAGTATTCCTCCTTAGAGAAAGTAAAATAGTTCCATGTGGAACAACTATCTTCTACGCTTCACCATTTGAGAAATTGTCACAATGAGTAAAGACAGCACGGCAGCTACAAAAACCATGATGCTCAATGCCCCATAACCAAGCCCTTCCCATCCTCCAACTAGTAAGCTAATTATAAACCCTGCTAGGCTAAGTACTGCTACAGCAAGGGGGATTACATATCTCAACGATTCTTTCTTTCGTCCAATAAGATAAGAAAAAATAAGAATCACTAAAGTAGTCATAATGATAAACGTATATGAATTTAGCATAATGTCCTCCTTTTCCGTTAATAAAGCTCTAAGTATGAATAAGGATATTAATTCAAATTTAACATAATATGGGATTTATTAAAAGGGTGTCTTTGTGGATAAACATCATAGAGGTATTTACAAAAATTTCTATCATGTACTATAATGATAAACAACTTTTAATAGATAGAAGGGGTTGTCAAATGAATACAGAAGACCGTCTAAGTGAAATAGAAAGAAAGTTAGATGACTTAAATAATAAGCTAGATCAAAGAAACAATAACTCTAGTTTGCGATTTGTTTTTAGATTTGTGCAGGTTATTTCGATTATTTTAATTCTTTTAGTACTGCTGGGAGTTATTAGCTTTTTTGCAGGGTAAGAGCATGAAAAAGGTTGAGGGGATTCCTCAACCTTTTAGTATGTAAACCGTTTAAAAACACTACTGTACAAACATAGTATATAATAGGTTAATTAGTCTATCTCTCTCAGTTTGTTTGTAGTATAATTTTACTAGTTGTGTATAAAAAATAGGCAGGAGGGGGCACAGATGAAGTTTTGCACGAACTGTGGAAATTCATTGGGAGGGGAAGATCAATTTTGTAGCGGATGTGGTGCAGTAATTAATCGAAGTAAAAAGATAAGCGAACCTGTACAAAAAAAGCAGAACGCGTCAGCATCGCGTGTAGAAGAAGTGATAGGTACAGGAAAGAACAATAAAAAAATCACTATTGCTGGCCTTATTTTAATTATCGGTGTCATCATTTACATAATGATTCCAAAAAAGCTCACGGAAGCAGAATATGAACAGCTCGCTCTCGATTTATTAGTAAAGGATGTAGCGGTGCAAGAACAGTTTTCTAGTTCAATTGAAAATAGCTCCGTTGATGTCAACATGGAATGGGATTCAGAGTTTAAACAATTAACAAAGCCTGCTGAAAGAGCACAAGGGGAGTTTGAAGACATTTATAAAGAATTAAAGGGCGTAAAGCCACCAGAAATGTTTGAACATGACCATGAACTGCTATTAAAAGCGTTTCATACTCACAGCGAGCTGATGATTGGAGCAGGTGAGTATTTTAAAACAGGAAATGAAGAAGAGCTTGAAAAGGTAGACGAATACGAAAACCAAGCAGAAGACTATTTAGATCAAACAGCTTTCTCTTCTGGCATATATAAAGAACGATTAATGAGGCGAATTGAGAAGCTAGGCATCGAATAAGTCAATAAGTTTTATAAAGTAAAGCATCCTCACTTTCTAGATTTTTAGTGAAGATGCTTTTTGTTCATTTTGTCAATGATGTAAAGAATCTTGTCTTGTTTTTTTAACTTTATAGAGAACAACGAGCAAAATAAACCAAAGCGGCGTGACAAACAGTGCAACGCGCGTATCCGGAGCGAGTGTTAATACCACTAAAATAAATGCTAAAAAGACTAAAACTAAATAGTTAGTAAACGGGTAAAGCGGCATTTTGAATGGATTTTCTTTTGCTAAATCAGGGCGATCTTTTTTGTATTTCATATGACAAATAACGATAATCCCCCATATATAAATGAATGATACGGTTGAAATACTCGTGATTAAGGTAAATACACCTTCTGGCATGGTGTAATTTAAGACAACTCCGATTAAAATGACCACAGTTGAGAAAAAGAGTCCGTTTGCGGGAACTTGTCGCTCGTTTATTTTTGCTAAAGAATTTGGTGCATCCTGATCTTTAGCTAGGGAATAAACCATGCGGCTTGTACTAAATACAGCACTATTTCCCGCAGACGCAGCTGATGTTAAGACCACAAAGTTAACAATTGTCGCAGCTGAAATAATTCCGATTGCAGCGAATACTTGAACAAAGGGACTCTGAGATGGATCTACATCATTCCAAGGATAGATGCTCATGATGACGAAAAGAGAACCGATGTAGAAAAGTAAAATTCGAATAGGGATATTATTAATGGCAAGGGGAATATTGCGTTCGGGATTCTCTGTTTCTCCTGCCGTTAATCCTACGAGCTCGATTCCTACAAAAGCAAATACAACCATTTGGAATGAGAGAATAAATCCGTTCAAACCATTTGGAAACATGCCTCCGCGATTCCATAAATTACCTAAGCTAGCAGTTCCGTTTGGTGTCGACGCACCCCTAATAATCATAAAAGTACCTGCAATAATTAAAGCTAATATGGCAATGATTTTAATTAATGCAAACCAAAACTCCATCTCACCGAATAGCTTGACCGTTGCTAGGTTCATCATGAGTAAAATGACAAGCGCAATGAGACCTGGTATCCATTGCGGTACGGACGGAAACCAATACTGAGTGTAAAGCCCAATAGCTGTTAAGTCAGCCATAGCGATACAGACCCAGCAGAACCAATAGGTCCAACCCGTAATAAACCCAAGCATGTCTCCTAAATAATCACGAACAAAATCGACAAAAGAATGATAATCAAGGTTGGTTAAGAGTAATTCACCCAGCGAGCGCATAATTAAGAACCCAATTAGTCCTGTAATCATATAAGCAAACAAAATGGACGGTCCCGCTAAGTTAATGGACTTTCCTGATCCGAGAAATAGCCCTGTACCAATAGCACCTCCAATAGCAATTAATTGGACATGTCTATTTTTTAAACCTCTTGCTAATTTTTGTTCCTGCATAAGTATTCCTTCTTTCATTTCTTTCTAGTTGGTGTGACGTAGTAAATTAGTAACTGAATATGGCTCATTATGTATCGTACGTTGAAAAGATAAATTAAAAATGACATTATATGATGTAGGATTAGCATCTTAAAGATTTTTTATTGGTAAACGGTCTAGAAAGTAAAAAAGAACCTTTTCACCATGGGAGATGTGAAAAGGTCGCTGAGTTAATCCTGCATAATAACGCCATCGCTCATACGAATCACACGATTTGCATAGATAAGCATTTCTTCATCATGCGTAACGATAAGCGTTGTGATCTTCAGTGAATTTGTTAACTTTTGTAAAAGAGCCATGATGTCTTTTGAACGCTTTGAATCAAGGCTTGCTGTTGGCTCATCAGCAAACAGTATTTTTGGTTGATGAATGATGGCTCGAGCGATTGCGACGCGTTGTTTTTCTCCTCCTGATAAAGAGGGAGGGTATGCGTTCTTTCGATGTTCCATTTGTACAAGTTTTAAGATATGCTGTACTTCTTGCTTCTTTTCACGTTTTGACATCGATACTTCCGCTACATCTAACATTAAGAGAAGCTGTTCTTCAACCGTCAAAAATGGCACAAGGTGAGCAAATTGAAACACAAACCCAAACTTGATTGCACGCAATTTCCGCATTTGCTCAGGGTTCATGGTTACTAAGTCTTTTTCTTCAAATATAATGTGTCCACTTGATGCGGACTGCAGTCCAGCTGCAATTGTAAGGAGCGTACTTTTTCCAGAACCTGATGCACCAACAAGAGCAGTGATTTCACCTTCTTTTAATGAAAGGTCAATTCCTTTTAAAATATCTTCCCTTCGTTCTCCGTTAGTAAACGATTTTTTTACATGTTCTATTGTAAAAGTCGTCATTTTACATCTCTCCTTGTTGAATTGCTTTTAAAGGTTCAATCTTTTTAATTTGAATACCCGATAGCGTCGAGCCGGTAAAGCCGATAACGAGAAACACACCAGCAAGTTTAAGAGTAGTTAGAACAGGTAAGCTAAAAGGCATTCCTTCAGGTGCTATTAGGTTGAATAGCTGACTACATGCAATGGACAATAGAATAGAAGCAGCGGTGATAATCAGCATTTGCGTCCACATGATTGTAAACAATCTGCTCGTTTTCATCCCAATTGCTTTTAGAATTCCGTACAGTCCAATTTTTTGAACGTTCATCATATAAAAGAAAATGGCAAACAGCATACAGCTAATGACAATTAAAAACCAAATGATCATATTCAATGACATTTGTTCAGCATTGTAGCTTGGGATGGTAGCTAAAAACTCTTTGTTTGAAAAAGATTGAAGTCCATTAACAAGCGGAGCTTCATCTATGTTCGGCAAGAAAATCAGCTGCAGGTCTTCTGTGGCAAACATTCCTTGGTAGTCCACCTCATTAATATAAGCAACGGGTGTATGACTATATTTGGCTTCATCGACAAAGCCTTTCACCACAAACGTTCCATCATATTGGTCATGAGTAAGCGTGTCCCCAACTTTGATTCCTTCTTTTTTCAAGGAGGAGTCTAGGATAACTTCACCTTTATTTAGATTCGGAAAGAGCTTTGAATCCGTTGATGTGACAAAGGAAACGCTACGTTGTTTATCTCGTTCATCATTCACAAAACCCATTCCAATTGAAAAAGCGACAGCGTCTTTATACTCGTTTAGAACACTCTCTTGAACAGAACGGTCAATTGACGAGAGGTTATACGTTTCTTCTGCTTCTTTCGTCATGTAGAACTGTCCGTCAGGCAAGTTTTTAATGAGTGCTGCATTATCCTTTGACAGAGCGTTTGCAAGGCCTGAAATAATAAAGGTTAAAAAGCTTACAAGAAAGATAATGGAGCCTAGTATAAGGAATTTTGCTTTGTTTTTTTTGATTTCTTTCCATGCGATGTTCATCAAAATCTCCTCCAATTTGATTTCGTACTTTTAGTGTATAAGTTGTTTGTGAATGGACGATGAACGGCAGGTTACAAATGAAAAAAGCCCCATCCATCAGGATGTAGCTTTAGGAAATAGGAAGTTTAATTTGAAATAATGTGCCTTCACCTTCTTGACTGTCTACCTTAATTTCGCCGTTATGAAGCTTTATGATTGTTGAAACGATTGAAAGACCAAGTCCCGTTCCTTCGACCGTTTGTGAACGAGCGGTATCAGCACGGTAAAAGCGATCAAAGATACGCTTTTGCTGTGAAGTACTTAGACCGATTCCTGTATCCTGGAACGAGACTACTAAATAGTCATGCGCAACTTTTATTGAAACATCAATCGTTCCACCAGGCTTATTGTATTTCATCGCATTGGTTAACAGGTTATCCCAAACGGTGCTCAGCAGTGAGGGATCTCCCGTGATTGTAATATCTGGAAGGGAGTAGGTAATCATCAAGTCCCGTTCCCTAATTGCCCACTGGTGCGTTTTAATTAGGTTCTCAATCTGTTTTCCGACATGAAAACGCTGTGACTTCATCATGTCTTCGTTTCGATCAAGAGAAGCGAGAAGTAACAGCTGTTTGGTTAAAATTGATAATCGATTAATCTCACTGTTAATGACAGAAATATATTGAACTTTTTCCTCGCTTGTTAGACTGTCTTGTTCTAAAAGGCCGGTATATCCTTTAATAGTAGACAGCGGAGATTGAATGTCATGAGAGATGTTCGAAATAAATTCTTTTCGCATATCATCTAGCTGTTCTAACTTTTGAGCCATTTGCAAAAAGCTTTTTGACAGTTCACCAAGCTCATCGTTTCGCTTCGTTTGAAGCTTAGGATGGAAATTTCCAGCAGCTAATGCTTTTGTTGCTGCCGTTAGGCTCGAAATGGGCTTTACCAAATAGTTCGTGCTAAATAAGACAAGAACGATGCTAAGTAAAATAGTGAGCGCAAGTAGCCATGCTAGCAATAGGTGCATTTCATTGAACAAAAGCTTGATGTCTGGTCGTAAAAAGAGGGCATATGACTTGCTGTTATGCGTAATTGGAACACCGATTGTATTGGTAAGCTCATTTGCAAAAAATCCGGTTACAAACGTTTGCTTGGGGAACTGGCGCATTCCATGATAGATCTCACCGTTTAAAACCTGTGCTTTGACTTCATTTTTTAATGCTGTATCTCGAAATGCTGCTCCAAAAAAACGTTCGGTGTCACCAGCGTCAACGAGATAAATTTGATACCCTACTTCAGCGATATTCTCAAGGTAATCACTCAATTGAATGTGTGGGTTTTCATTGATAAATTCAGCGATATCAAGAGCAATTTCCGTATTCTTTGCGTCGTTTGAAGGCTTTAATTTTTGCTGATAGTACAGGTTCGAACCTAAAAAAGCCAACACGCCGCTAAGGAGCATGATACTAGCGGTAATGATAACAAATTTGCTATAAAGAGACTTCATCGTTTCGTCTCCAATGAGTAGCCAACTCCGCGAACCGTTTTAATATGAAAGTCTTCTGTTAGGTTTGTAAAACGCTCGCGCAGCCGTTTAACATGAACGTCTACCGTTCTGGCATCACCTTCATAGTCAAGGCCCCATATGTGTTCAATCAGGTTTTCTCTGGAAAAAACACGCATGGAATTAGAAGCGAGAAAGGCCAGTAGCTCAAATTCTCTCAGCGGTAGAAGAAGCGTTTTCGTTCCAACTTTGACTTCGTAGCTTCTTTTATTAATGATCGTTTGGCCCAGCTTAATAACAGACGCATCTTCTTCTTTTGCATATCTTCTTAAAAGTGCTTGAACGCGAAACAGCAGCTCTTTTGGTTCAAAAGGCTTTACAAGATAATCATCTGTTCCGGCGGCAAAGCCTTCTTCTTTATCTTCAATTTGGCTCTTTGCAGTGAGCAAAATAACGGGAAGGTCATATAAGCGACGAATCTCTTTTGTCAGAGTGTAGCCATCTATAAAAGGCATCATTACATCAACGACGGCTAGAGCAATGTCTTCTTCCTGTAGTCTTTCGAGCGCTTCGCTTCCGTGCTTTGCTTGTATTACATCATAGCCAGCTTGTGATAGGTGAATAGTTACAAGCTGGAGAATATGTAAATCATCATCGACAAGTAGAATCTTTTTCATATAAGCTCCTCGTTTTCTTTAAGAAATCTTTTCTTTTAAACATACCGCTGGTGAAAAGAATTTTCAAATGATGAAAAAAGCCATAACCTAAATTGTTATGACCCAAATCATGAGAGCTGCTATGTTAATAGGGAGGCTGAATGTTAAAAAGAGAAGAAAATACCTTTTTGGCTCATCGCTAAGTTTCTCTTAATAAACGACTCCATATTGACGAGATGCACAACTATGACATGTTTGTTCATCAAATCGATGCTCTTGACTCACTAAGTCTTTACAAAATTGACATCTTGCATATTCGCTTTTTCGTTTTTCGATAGTTTGAATCAAAAGCTTAGTTATTTTTTCGCAGAGTTGAACATGTGATAAAAGTTCGACTTCTTTCCAATAGAGAATATGAATTTGGTGGATAGCTGGCTCAGAAGCAGGAATTGGCCCATCCCATTGTACAGTTTCATATCCGAATGATAATCCTTCGTTCATGGTACGCATATAGACCTGAGGTTGATCAGCAAATTCTTCTAGTGTTAAGTAAAAAGTTTGGTTTTTTATAATAGCATTGTTTTTTGATAACGGTGTATTGTTACATAGTGAAGAAACCCATTCTTTCACTTTTATTCTCATGTTACTTTATCTCCTTCTCATTCTGCTTTACCTTATTATACAAAGGAAATATGGAATAGTTAATCTTTTTGTAAAAAGCTAAATAGTTGTATTCTGCAATGAAATTCATTACCATGACACATAGAAATTGATGAGAGAAGAAAGGTGGATATGTCATGAGCAACGAAGCAAAAAAACAAGAAATTCTAGATGCGTTTCATTTCCGTCACGCAACGAAAGAGTTTGATCCAACAAAGAAAGTGTCAGAAGCGGATTTCCGTTTTATTATGGAAACTGGACGCTTATCTCCAAGTTCATTAGGTTATGAGGCATGGAAGTTTTTGGTGATTGAGAACGAAGACTTAAAACGTCGCTTGAAAGAAGTTTCATGGGGAGCGCAAGGACAACTGCCAACAGCAAGTCATTTTGTTATCATTCTAGCGCGTACAGACGCACGCTATGATTCAGAGTACGCAATGAATCATCAAAAAACAGTTAAAGAAATGCCAGAAGATGTGTTAGAGTCTGTTTTACCAAGATTCAGAGCGTTCCAAGAAGAAGATGCTCGCTTATTTGAAAGCGACCGTGCGCTGTTTGACTGGGCAAGTAAGCAAACGTATATCGCACTTGGTAATATGATGACAGCAGCAGCGCAAATCGGTGTTGATTCTTGTCCAATTGAAGGCTTTAATTATGAAAAAACGCATGAGCTTTTAAAAGAAGAAGGACTTCTTGAGGATGGTCAATACGATATCTCTGTTATGGTTGCATTTGGTTATCGCGTTGAAGATCCAAAGCGTGAAAAAACAAGAAGAGACTTTGACGAAGTAGTGCAGTGGATAAAGTAAAAGAAATAAATCATAGTAAAAAGCAGTTTCTATTATAAGATGCTGCTTTTTTTTGTATGAATATATGTTAAAATATAGAAAAATAGAGGGTGATGGATCATTAAAAGATTAACAAATATTCAAAGGCTATCTATTATTTCTTCTTTCATACTTGTTGTAGGAGCATCACTTGTGTTTTCAGAGTCATATTTTAATAATAAAGAGCTGAATACGTTAACGAACTCTTGTTTTGATAGCGGTGGAATGCCCGCTGTTGAGGTGGGAACGCTCAATAAAGTGCTTTCGTTTGAATGCAAATAATACATAGGAGTTTTGATTATGGATTTCTTAATTTGGTTGTCATTTTTAGGAGCAGCTCTATTGCTTACGATTATGCCAGGGGCAGATAACCTATTTGTGCTTGCTCAAAGTATCTCTAATGGGAAAAATGCGGGTATTGCCACGGCATTTGGTTTATGTACAGGTCTGATTGTTCATATTTTAGCTACTATTTTAGGCGTGAGCGCACTTTTATATCAATCATCTTTAGCATTTTCTATCATTAAATATGCGGGAGCTGCGTATTTACTGTACTTAGCTTATAAAGCATTTACAGCAAAAAGCTCTCCTTTAGAAGTACAGAAGACTCAACAAGTGAGTTATGATGCACTCTATAAAAAAGGAATTATCATGAATATTTTAAACCCGAAGGTATCCTTGTTTTTTCTAGCATTTTTACCGCAGTTTGTTACTGCTAGCGGTGGAAGCGCAGCGTTTCAAATGCTGGTATATGGCATCACATTTCTAGTTCAGGCGCTCTTTGTCTTTACGGTAATCAGTTTATTTGCAGGTAAAGTGGGAACCGTCTTACGTAAACGACCAGCAATTTCACAAAAAGTAAACTTGATTGAAGGCTCTTTGTTTACACTGATTGGGTTGAGAATTGCCCTGAGTGAGAAGTGAGAGGAAAAGTAAGTGTTTAAAGAGCGTGATACGTTTAACTGCACGCATTTTTGAAGAACAAGATGTACGCTTTATCATAATTTAATATCATAAAAAAACAAGGTGAATTTTCACCTTGTTTTTTTATGATACGTGCATATTTGTTTGAAACTCGTCTGAAAGCATGCGGTACGCGAGTACTTTCTTTTTGGATTTCTTCACCACATCTACATGATCGCTGTAGCCGTATATAAGCAGTTCAAAGGTATGTTTGCCGTTTACACTGTGAATAATAACGGGAGTTTCGTTTCGCTCAAGGTTAAGGTAGTGAGTACGATTCCCATCGTGTACATAGTATTGATCTAGAAACGTCGCTTTGTTAAAGGCTTCAATAATTTGTGCTTTTTCTTCACCTTCAATGGTGCTTCCATTTCTTTTCACAATAGCTGAATCAATGGATAAGGTAGGGTGTAGCTTGAATTTACCGTGAAGCCATTCTACGACTGTGTTAGGTAGGCACGTAATTAAAAGTTTAAGAGCACTGACAACAACAATAACAATAACTGTCCAGAACATCTTAGGTCATCTCCAATAATTAAAAATAAGAATGCATTCTTTATTTTAACACGGAATAAATGTACAAGTTTGGTCTATTATGTGACGGTTTTTATCAGAAAATATTTTTTATTTATTTCGAAAGGCTAATTATTTTACAAAACAAGAAAATGAGAGTAAGGTAATAGACATTGCATTAATAAAAGTAGATAACTTTAAGTAAGTAGTTATATAAAAATAACAATAAAAGGAGAGATTTAACATGCAAACAACAAATGACTTTAATAAAATTTTAAAAGAGCGTCGCTCAATTAAACGTTACGATCCAACTGTAAAAATCAGCCGTGAGGAAATGGAAGAAATTCTAACCGTGGCAACAACTGCACCATCTTCAGTTAACATGCAGCCATGGCGCTTTTTAGTAATCGAAAGCGATGAAGCAAAAGCGCAGCTTGCAGAACTAGCTAAGTTCAATAGTACTCAAGTTGAAACATCTGCAGCCGTTATTGCTGTATTTGGAGATGTTCAAAACGTTGAATACTTCGATGAAATTTATGACAAAGCAGTAGAAGTAGGCTATATGCCACAAGAAGTAAAAGACAATATTAAACAAGCATTTTCTTCATACTTTGAAACAATTTCAAACGAAGATATGAAGGATGTTGTCTTAATTGATGGTGGTCTTGTATCTATGCAAATTATGCTAGCAGCACGCGCGTATGGCTATGATACAAACCCAATTGGTGGCTATGAAAAAGAAAAAGTAACAGAAGTATTTGGAATGGACAAAGAGCGCCACGTACCAGTTATGCTTATTTCAATCGGTAAAGCAGTAGATGAAGGTCATCCATCAGTTCGTTTACCAATCAATCGCGTAGCTGAGTGGAAATAATAATGAAAAGCCTGAGGTGATTTTCAGGCTTTTTTAGTGTGAAAAGTTCTTATGCCTCTACCAGTTTTGTTAGCGCTTTAGTTTGTGTTTCCAAGTGCTTAGCAGCTTCATCAATTGAAGCAAATTTAGCGATTGCTTTCTCAATTTGCTCTCTACTTGATGTAAGTGCTTTTTCAGAAGTGTTTGTCTCGTTTAAAATGGTGTGTACAAAAGACGTTATTTCTTCTACTTTACTGTGAACTTCTTTTGTTGATTCGTTTGCTCGGGTAGCTAAGTTTCGCACTTCTTTTGCAACTACATCAAAGCCTTTTCCATGTTCACCAGCATGAGCTGCTTGAATAGCTGCGTTTAGTGCTAGTAGGTTAGTTTGGCTTGCGATATCTTGAATCGTTTTTACCATACTGCGAATGGAGTTTGTTTGAATCTGAAGTTGAGAAAGTGTGTCCATGTTTCCTTTCGCATCTTCTACAATATTTTGGATGGAAGAAGATACATGTTGAATAGTAGAAATACCTTTTTCTGCTTTTTCCTTTAAGCTTTCAGACATGACATCCAATTCATTCACAAGTTTAGAAGTAGCCTGTTCACGGTCTGTGATATTTGTAGCTACTTTAATTACAGCTTCGACTTCATTTATTTCATTTAAGACGGGGGTGTAAGTTGCTTCTAGCCATAAAAGCTCTCCTTGTTTTGTGACGCGCTGAATCTTTTCTTGAAATGCTTTACCTAATCGTAGGTTATGCCAAAGCTGAGCGTATTCCATACTGTTATAAAATGCAGGTGTGCAAAAAGAACGGTGGCTCATTCCAACCATTTCATCGCAGCGGTATCCCATCGTTTGGGCAAAGAGCTGGTTGACCCAAAGTACCTCTCCATTTAAGTCAAATTCAATCATCGCTAAAGATTTCTCTAACGCAGCGAGTACTGAATCTTGGTTTAACACCTGTGTGCTAGCACTTTTGTTTATCATTACTATTTGCTCCTTTTAAACAAACTCTCTTTATTATTTCGACTATTTTTACCCAAAATCAAGCTATTTGAAATAAAATTATTTGAAGTGAATAGAAATAGGTTTGAAAGAATGGGAAAGTAGGTATTAATGTATGGGACAAACAAAAAGGAGTCTTAACATGACAGATCATTTTTATGACGAGCTGTTAAATATACAAACAAGTGGAAATCAACAAGGTTTTTACGATTCACTGCACTATCATCGCTATGAGCCTACACCATACAAAGGCCTTGATGAGCTATTTGCGAAGGTATCGCTGAGCTCTTCGGATCGAGTTGTCGACTTTGGGTGTGGAAAAGGGCGATTAAATTTTTACCTGCATTACCGCTATCAAGCATCTGTAGTTGGGATTGAAATGAATGAAGAATTTTACAAAGAAGCGCTTCTCAATAAGCGAAGTTATTTAAAGAAATATCACCATCGCCGAGCTGAATTGTCCTTTCACTGCTGCTTAGCAGAAGAGTATGAGATTGATATTCGAGATACTATCTTTTATTTTTTTAATCCGTTTTCCATTCAAATTTTTATGAAAGTCGTTGGGAATATCTTAGATTCAGTAGGAAAAGCATATCGACCCGTAACAATTATTCTTTACTATAGCTCAGAGGACTATACTGATTTCTTAACGCGCCGCACGCCTTTTCAGCTAAAGGAAGAAATCGAGATTCAAGGTTTATCGCAACGAAATTCACTCGAAAGATTTTTAGTGTACGAGCTGAAGTATTAAGAGATGAACAGGTAAGGTGTAAAAGAATATCACTAAAAAACAGACAATTTTGTAGAGATATGTTACTATATACTGTGGCAATACACCAATCCCCCTTATTACCTAAAGAACGTAATGCTAAAAAGCATGCCCACGAAAGAAGCAAGAACAAACTTTTCACCATACAACCAGTTCCATAAATTCCAAGTCAACAAACCGTCCTGCATAAGTAGATCGCAGGTAGGTCTTGGTTGCTTAGTGTTACATGAGGAATATTAGCTAAGTAAAAATGATGTAGCTTAAGTACGTCTTAACGCAATCTTTAAGGGTTAGTTATTATTGCTTCATAAAAAAATATTGTTTTCTATTTGGTTTTGCATATTGTTTGTGTTCTCCAATTGAAGTAAAGCCCTCTGCGAATTTATCAAAGATGGGAGTTTTTAATTTCAAATGAAAAAAGTTTCAACAGTTTTTTATGTTTCTATTGCCATCATGGCATTATTAGTTATTTTTGGTGTGAGTGCACCCAAAACGCTTGAGAGCGTGACGGGAGCAATCCAAGGTTTTATTACAGATTCATTTGGTTGGTATTATTTAATTGTGGTGTCTTTGTTTGTATTAGTTTGTTTGTATTTATTAGTAAGTCCGATTGGTCGAATTAAACTCGGGAAACAGGAGGACAAGCCTGAGTTTTCACGCTCAACCTGGCTTGCCATGCTTTTTAGTGCAGGAATGGGAATCGGTCTTGTGTTTTGGGGCACAGCTGAGCCTATTAGCCATTATGCGATCAGCTCTCCAACAGGAGAAGTAGGGACAGACCAAGGTTTGCAAGACGCAATGCGCTTTACGTTCTTCCACTGGGGAATTCATGCTTGGGCTATCTATGGTATTGTTGCGATGTGTCTAGCATACTTTACGTTCCGAAAAGGAGAGCGTGGATTAATCAGCGCAACACTAAAGCCAATTTTAGGGAAATATGCAGATGGCGTACTTGGTAAAATTATTGACGTTATTGCAGTTATTGCCACTGTAATTGGTGTAGCCACAACGCTTGGGTTTGGTGCGGTTCAAATTAACGGTGGTTTGTCTTATCTTTTTGATGTGCCATCGAATATTGTGACGCAATTCATTATTATTCTTGTTGTAACAGTGTTATTTATTATCTCAGCCTTAACGGGATTAGGAAAAGGAATTAAGATTTTAAGTAATGCAAACATGATTTTAGCCTTTGCTTTATTTGCGTTAATGTTTATATTAGGCCCAACGCTATTTACGCTAAATATCTTTACAGATACGATTGGGAAGTATTTGCAAACATTAGTGAACATGAGCTTCCGTATTGCACCATTAAATGAAGAAGACCGTCAGTGGATTAACGGCTGGACAATTTTCTATTGGGCTTGGTGGATTGCATGGTCACCGTTTGTTGGAATCTTTATCGCACGCGTATCAAAAGGTCGTACAATTCGTGAGTTCGTTATTTTTGTGTTAATGGTACCTTCTCTAATTGGTTTCCTTTGGTTCTCTGTATTCGGAGGATCTGCGTTAACGTTAGAGCGTGATGGTATTGCACAAATTTCAAAGCTGGCAACAGAAGAGTCTCTGTTTGGCGTTTTTGCAAATTATCCGCTAGCAACTCTTATGTCAATCTTAGCGATTATTCTTGTTGCTACATTCTTTATTACATCAGCAGATTCAGGTACGTTTGTGCTTGGAATGATGACAACAAATGGTTCACAAAACCCTGCAAACAGCGTTAAGTTGGTTTGGGGAATTACGCTAACAGTTATTGCGCTAGTGCTTTTATACTCTGGCGGACTTCAAGCGTTACAAAATACCATGATTATAGCAGCGCTACCGTTCTCTGTCGTAATGGCATTAATGACAGCTAGTTTATTAAAAGATTTAAACAAAGAAGCAAAAGCGCTTGGTATTGGTCAAATCAAAAAGAAAAAAACATCATAACTAGTAAAAAAGCATAGTGAATGATTATCACTATGCTTTTTTTAAAATTGTCAGGTTGATAGATTAATTAGGGAAAAGGTTGCGATTCAGCAATTGACATGCAAATGAAATTTTTCTTCCGGAGATTTCTGTTAAAATAATAGGAAGAAATCATTGAAAATGTTGAATTTCTATACATAGATGGAGGAATAGATGAATGACAATTGAAAGGCATTTAATTCAAAAGGAGTACTATGAAACCTTGCTTTCAGAAGAAAATTTATCTAATCCAATTATGGCGTTAGGTGAAGCGCTTTTGGAAGAACAAAAGCAAGAGGTTTATGAACTATCATTTATTCGTTTTTCACAAGGGGAAATTTATTTCCATAACAAAGACTTTGAAGCAGCTATTTATAAGTGGGAAAACGTAAATGGAGAGCTTGAGCTTTGGGCAAAGAAAAATATCGGAGATGCTTATTATGAGCTGGGACTGCTATCAATTGCCGAGGAGATGTATACCGCTATCGACTCGGAATCTAGCACGCTCACAGCGGAAGTTGGCTTAAAGCTATTTTCATTATATAAAGAACAGCAAAATTCCGAGCGCTCCTATGAAGTGATTAAGAACCTTGTATCATTTCAGCCTAGCTACCCGAACGTTACGCTGTTAGCAAGAGAGTTTTACGAAGAGCAGAGCGACTGGAAAAGTGCCGTAGAGCTAGCTGTGGACGAAGCGATTCGCACTGAGTCATTAAAGTGGTTTGATACATTAAAGAAATATGTAGATAAAGGCTATACAAAATCATTCGCACCTGATTATTTTTATCAGGTACTTATTACCTTCTATAAAGTTGATCAGCTACACTTTAAGCAGCTTGTCTGTGCACTTTGGAAGAGTTACGTTGGTCAAGATTCACACTTAGCGTGGGTTAAAACCATTAATAATATCTTTTTAAATGTAGAAGTAGGTCTATATGAATACTGGCAAGAAATCTCTCGCTTATATGAAGAGACGTACGTAGAGCTCATTAACGGTCAGTATACAATGCGTGACCTTCACGATGTTGTGCCACACTTGCTTGCTAACTGGCTAAAAGTTACGAGCCAAGCCCGCTCGTTATTTCCTTCAGCAGCTATTTTGGCATGGAATGAGCAGTTTACATCTTCGATTGCTTCACCTGCCTTACAAGAAGCAGAGCGTCTCATTTTTGAGTCATCAAGTGATATAGATGGCTTAACGTATTTTCTTGAGCTTGGTGAAAATATTACAAAATGGGGAAGGCACCATGGGCTTGAAGTTGGCTATAAGTTTAACTGGTTAGCTAGTTCATTTGCAGATTTAAAAACGAAATATGTTATGGTAGCGGGTGCGATGCAAAGCGATAAAGCCTCAATTGTTAATGCTGTATTAAACGAGCATATAGCAGGTGGAAATAACGTACCAATCCTAGTCTTCCATGATGAAGAATTTAAAGTGAATCAACGTTCGTCAAAAGAAATGAATACGAGTACAGAATGGCATTCTTTTAGTAAATTAAAAGAAGTAAGCGAAGCTGATACGTGCTTAGAAGTTCGAGTGCCAAATCGTTTTTTACAAGATCAACACTACGGTCTCATTGATATTCCAGGCTTTCACGGACAAATGGATGAAGCTGAGTATATGTTTGAGTATCTTCCTATTGCAGACGGACTACTATTTGTACTTGATGCAAATCAGCCGTTTACAGAAAAAGAGCGAGATATGTTGCTGCTTGTGAAGAAGCAAGCGCCAGAGCTTCCTATTCACTTCGTTTTAAATAAAGTGAATGCGCTAGAAGATGAGCGGGAAATGGAACGTTTTATCGAAGAAACGTCAGCTTATATTCACGCTGATTTTCCAGAAGCGAGCATTTTACCATATGCTTCGGTATATGAGCTGGATGAGAGAGGTAGCATAGCTCGATTTATGAAAGAAAACTTCCGCTTCATTAGTCTACAAAATAACCGTGAACGTCGCATTAGCAGTTTATTAACGTTTATTCGCAAAACGCTTTCGGATTTATTAAAACAGCGTGCGGAGCAAGAGAGTGGATACGTACAAGCTATTCATTGGAATGAAGATATGCTTGTGCGTGTGAACGGCTTTATTAATACGCTAGAGGATAAAGAAAGCGAAGCGGTTCATGAGCTTGTAAACGTGTATCAAGGTATTAAAGATCAAATGAAGCAAGCGTTAACGAAAAATCTTCCTAAGCTTCTGCGTGAATGTTCTAGCATGCTAAATGAAGAGAGTGATTTCCGTCGAATCCACCTGGAATTAAACAAAAAGATGAACGAGAAAATTCAAGAGTATATTGAAAAAGACCTTTTACCAGAATTTCGAGCGTCCCTGCATGACTGGATGAAACAGTGCAACGACCACTTTACTGACATGCAATCTTATATTGAAGATATGGGCAATAGCTTTAATGAAATGTATGAAAAAGAGCGTTTTATGCTCCAGTGTGATTTTAAAGTACTGGATGATTGGAAACGTGATATTAACCGAATGACAACGCGCATGCAGTTAGAAGAAGAAAACATCTTTTTACGCGTGAATCCAGCGCAAATTCTTTTAAAAAGCGCAGGAAAGATTTTTGGCTCGTTCTCGCAAAATAAAACGATGCTTTATAATCAATATAAAAAATATATTGAAAATGAAGAGTATGAAGATGTTACGGCATCTGTGCTAAATAAGTTCTTTTTACAATTTGATTTGTTTGAGAAGTCTCTAGAAGTGGATATTCATCTCTTTTTTGAGCCACCTATTCAAGAGCTGCACGGAGCAGTTGAAGAGTCTCATGAAACAATTGAGCGCAGTAAGAATGCACTTAATGAGATGAAGGAAAGCCTGACGGTATATAGTGATCCACTTTCTGTATTCCAATTACGCCTTCGTCAATATGAAATTATGCTACAAGCAGAAGAAAGCGTGACGTATGAAGAAATTAAGTCAACAAGTGTTGATCACTCTGAGTCATATTCATAACAAAAAGGCAGGGAAACCTGTCTTTTTATTATGCAGTTCATAGTATTGTAAAAAAGTAAAAAAATAGTGATAGGAAAGGTGCGTAGCAGAAGAGTTATCCACAACAAGTTTTTAATGAAAGTGCATACAAAATAAGGATATTAACAGAGTTATACACATTATCAACAATAATTCTGAAAATTCCTATAAAATATTCACATTGTTATACCAGGTCATAACTATTGTTAAATACAGTTATTAACGACTTATACACATTATCCACATACATGTTAGTAAGTTATGTGTATATCTTTTATTGTTTAGAAAGAGAGTTGAGCTAAGGAATTCCTTCTTACTGACCTAACTATTTATTATTGTTAAAAAATAACTGCATAACAAAAAGAAGGCACCTGTATGAGGTGCCTTTTTTTGCTAAGAGATTAATGTCTAGATTGCTTTTTAGTATAGCCGCCAGCTTGGTCTGCTAACTTAAATTCATGAGAATACGTTACTTCTTGTGCGCTTCTTAGTGTACTTTTCGTTTTTTCATGACGCTTTTTATCAGCCATTAAAATCCCTCCAAGTAGTTCATTTCTGTACTAAGTTTCACCAAGTTTGGCGTTTTTTAAACCAATAGGCAAACATAAAAAAAGAGCTATCCATGGAGATGGATTTGCTCTCTACGCTTCTTTTAACTGGTGGTCTTCATGAACTTCTTGCTCGTGACGCATGTAGTAAAGTGTATATAAATCCTTGGGAATTTCATATAAATCGTATACTTCTTCTTTTCGATTGATTTCATCGTATAAGCTTTTTCGCGTTTCGTTAGCAAGGACTGCATAAGGTAGCTTTTCAGCTGCTTTCAGTGAACGGACATTGACTTTTCGGATTCGCATAAATACGCGCTCAATTTCTAGTTCGAAAAAGAGTTCGTTAAAGAATGCTTCTTTCGCGAGCTGATTATATCCTTTGCCGTGATAAGGTTTGCCTAACCAAGTACCCAAAAAGCCAGCTTGGTCTTCAATATCAAATAAGTTAATCGTGCCGATTGGGTTACCCCATTCATCAAGAATTGTACGCGAGATGACTTCCCCGTGCTCTTCTGCTTCCATTGTTTGCTTCGTCACGAACAAAAACTCTTCTTGAGAATACGCTTTATGACGAACAAAAGGGAAGACATCTGGATGCATCATTAGGTCATAAAGAGATTGACAGTCTTGTAGGTCACGTTTTTTTAACATAACTTTTCCCTCCTGAATGAGGGCATACAAAGGACCTTCAAGTCCCCACCCTCGAAATTTTTTAGTAGTAAAAAAAATTTCGGGGTGGGAATCGAACCCACTAGAACCAGTTACCTGGTGGCGCACCATTTGCCTTCCCATTACAAGTCAACGATTTCAAATGTTAACAAGTGATGTGTATAGATTTGTTTTTTTCATATGTTTCTGTACGTATCATACTAAAAAAATTTGAAATTGAAAATAGTTATTTTGTTAATTTTTTTTAAATAATATCTTTCCATTAATCATTGTTACTAAAGGCTTAGCCAGGTAGTGAAAAGGGTGGTAATTCCATAGTACTAAATCAGCGTCTTTATTACGTTCAATGCTGCCAACACGGTGATCAACGCGCAGGTTTCTAGCAGCTGCAATTGTAATACCTTCGAGTGCTTTTTGTTCATCTAAGCCTTCTCTTACAGCAATGGAAGCACAAATATTTAAATATTGAATCGGCGTGTAGGGGTGGTCAGTTGTAATGGACACTTCTACGCCTTGATTCCAAAGTGCTTGATAGGTTTCCCAGCTTTTATTTTTGAGCTCAATCTTTGATCGTCTTGTTAGCGTAGGTCCAACACAAACCTTTAAGTTTCTAGAAGCTAGCTCATGAGCAATCAAATGACCTTCGGTGCAGTGTTCAATACGGATATCTAAATTAAATTCATCCGCAAAACGTAAAGCAGATAAAATATCATCCGCGCGATGAGCGTGAATTCGAACAGGAATTTCACGTTGCAAAGCCTGCACAAGAGGCTTGATTCGTAAACTGTCGGTATTGTCACAGTATTTTGCTTCATAGAACGCTTCGCGAAGCATCCCCATAATGCCCATGCGAGTGATGGATTCTTTGTTTCCATGACTGTGAATTCGCTTAGGGTTTTCACCAAGCGCAATTTTCAGACCAGCAGTTTCTTGGATGAGCATGCTTGAGATGTTGGTGCCAGTAGTTTTAATCACAGAAGTTGTACCGCCGATTACGTTTGCGCTTCCTGGCATAATATGAGCGGTTGTTATGCCGTGCTGAACAGCGTCTTTGAATGCAGAATCAAGTGGATGTACGCTATCCAATGCTCGAATATGTGGAGTGAGCGGCTCGATAGTTTCATTTGCATCATTACCAGCCCAACCCGTGCCTTCGTCATAGAGTCCAAGGTGTGTATGAACATCAATAAACCCAGGAAATAAGTATTGGTTTTTACAATCCACGACTTCCACTTGAAGAGGAGGCTGTAAGTTCGGCCCAACATCTTTAATTTTTCCATTAGCAACAAGTACGTCGCAGTTAGGTACTGCCCGTGATGTAATTGGATAAACTGTAGCATTTTTAAATAGTGTCGCTTTCATAGCAAACTCCTTATCTGATACATTCATACACCGTTATAATAAGTCTTGTAATGCATTTTCTAATTTAGTATATGTAAAATGGTAGTTGTGTTGCATCATTTTTTCAGGAATTACGCGTTGTCCTTCTAAAATAATCATACTCATTTCGCCAAGCATAAGCTTCAGGCCAAAACTAGGGGCTGGAAGCCAGTGAGGACGGTGTAAAACTGCACCCACAGTTTGACCAAACTCTTTCATTTGGATAGGGGTAGGTGCTGTGACGTTAACAGGTCCTTGTACGTCTTGGTTCTCTATCGCAAACTGAATTATTCCCACAACGTCTTTAATATGCACCCAAGAGAGCCATTGATTTCCTGAGCCAACTGTTCCTCCTGCAAAAAAACGATAAGGCAAGGCAATCATTGATAATGCGCCGCCTTCTTTTCCTAAAATAACGCCAAAGCGCGTAAATACAGTGCGAATTCCTAAATCTTTAGCTTTCGATGCCTCTTTTTCCCACACTTTAACCGTTTCAGCTAAAAAGTCATCACCAACGGATGGAGACGTTTCTGTGAAGGTATCGTGTTCCGATGTTCCGTAATAACCTACAGCGCTTGCGTTAATATAAGCAGAAGGTTTTCTTTCTAAGCTATCCATAATTCGAATGATTTCACGAGTAGAAGAAACTCGACTTTGGACAATCGCTTGTTTTCGTTCCTCTGTCCATCTACCGCTATTCAACGAAACGCCTGCTAGATTAATAAAGGCATCAGCCCTCTGAATAACATCTTCAGGCTTAGCATTTTCTTTTAGCCATTCTACATAGTGAAGGTTAGGATTGTGAGAGGGTTTATTAGCATTCCGTGTTAACACGTATACTTCATGCTGTTTTTTTAGTAAATCATGCACGAGTGCTTTTCCTACAAAACCCGTACCGCCAGCAATCACAACTTTCATTTTCATTCCTCCTTTTTGATAAGTACCACCTAATACTAGCTCTATTGTTTACCAAAACGATGGTTTCAATCATTGTTCTTATATTAGTATTTATAGTTATAAAACCCTTTTTTTATCGAAAAAAACATTTCTTTTTGTTAGATCATATAATGGAAAATTTATAAAATATTCAAAAAATGTTTAGTGGTTGATTTTATTTTTTGAAAATTTTAAAATAAGTATTGTCTATATAAAATGAATACGTTATAATGACGCTATCAAAAGCGCTTTCGTAACAGAGGAGAAAACAATGGTTACAATTTATGATGTTGCAAAGAAAACGGGTTTTTCAAGTACAACTGTATCAAAAGCTTTAAATAACTATTCAGACGTTAGTGAAAAAACGAAGCAAGAAATTTTACGGGCCGCGGCTGAGATGGGCTATTTGCCTAACTCCAATGCTCAATCACTTTCTACAAAGAAGTCCCACATGATTGGCGTTGTGTTTGCTGAAGAAAACGGCGTTGGTATGAAGCATCCATTTTTTAACGCTGTGATTGAAAGTTTTAGGAAACATGCCGAGCGTCAAGGATACGATCTCATCTTTGCTTCGCGAAATTTACGCAATCGTGATGTTAGTTATTTGGAACATTTTATGTACCGAGGCGTAGACGGAGTTATTGTATTTTGTTCGCGTGCTGATGACTCTCAAATTCAAGATTTAATTAACAGCAAGCTTCCCATTGTTGTCATTGATATGATGGAAGCTCCGTGCAGTACGGTTTATTCTGATAATGTGGAAGGAGGAAAGCTAGCTGTTCAACATTTACATTCACTCGGTCATGAAAGAATTGCTCATATTGCAGGCAGTTTTATAAATGCTGTTGGAGAAGCGAGAGCAAAAGGGTACCAGAAGGGAATGCAAGAAATAGGCTTATCAATTCGAGACGGTTATCTTGTAGACGGTGGCTTCTTTTCAATTGAAGAAGGAAAGCTAGCAATGAATAAGCTTTTAGATTTAGAGGTTCAGCCAACCGCAGTATTTACAGCTGGTGACCATATGGCGATTGGTGCAATTGAAGCGATAAAAGAGCGAGGGCTTCGAGTGCCGGAAGATATCTCAATTATTGGATTTGATGATATTGACATGGTACAGTATATTACCCCGAAGTTGACAACGATTAGGCAAGATACGGATTTAATGGGAAATCAAGCTGCACAAATTTTAATTGAACAAATCACTCACAAGAAAAAAGTGATCTCATCCAACGTCATTCCAGTTGAGCTTGTCAGTCGAGAAAGCTGTCTAGCATTAAAAGAAAAAAAATAATAGCTGCTATTATTTTTTTACAGTGAATCGAAATCGGTTTCGGTTTACTTATTTTTAACTTATTTTCGAAACCGCTTTCGGATGGATTTTTGTAATAGAGAAGGAGGAGAAAGAGATGAAAAAGCAGGGGATTTTTTTCATGGTAATGGTGTTACTTTGCGGCGTGTTGGCTGCTTGTTCCAGCGGTAATAAAGCGTCGGGCGATAATGACGTCGATTTACGAATTTGGTCATTCACTGATGAATTGAAAAAGCCGATTAAAACATTTGAAGAAAAGAATGGTGTTAAAGTAGAGTTGACAATTGTACCAATTGCTGACTATCCAACGAAGCTTAAGCCTGTACTTGAAAGTGGAGTAGGAGCACCTGATGTATTTACAGGAGAAATCGCGTTTTTAAAACAGTGGGTGGACGCTGGGTATTGGGAAAACTTATCCCAAGATCCTTACAACGTGGATAAGATGGAAGACAAATATGTACCTTACACGTTTGATTTAGGAAAAGACAAAGAGGGTAATGTACGCGCTGTTTCTTGGCAAACGACGCCTGGAGGGATTTACTATAAGCGTAGTATTGCAAAAGAAGTGCTTGGCACCGATGATCCAAATCGGGTAGGAAGCATGTTAAATTCAATGGAAAACGTATTTAAAGTAGCAGAGCAAATGAAAGAAAAAGGCTACCGCATGTTCCCAGATGAAGGTGCACTACGTTGGTTTTCTCAAGGGACAAACCCTCAGCCATGGGTAAATAAAGACAACGAGTTAAAGCTTACAAAAGAACGAATTGAATACATGGATTATGCAAAGGAATTACGCGAAAAGAGCTATACGGCATTAGCGCCAGAATGGTCTCCATCTTGGCTGGAATCAATGGATAAAAAAGTGAAAGTAAAAGAAAACGGTCAACAAGTTGAAACGGAAGTATTCTCATATGTATTACCAACGTGGGGACTACACAGCGTATTAAAGCCTAACGTCAAAGATTCAGCTGGAGATTGGGCCGTTACTAATGGACCAACGCCTTATTTCTGGGGTGGCACGTGGCTTGGAGTGTACAGTAAATCTGAAAACAAAGAGCTAGCATACAAGTTTGTCAAAATGATGACGCAAGAAGATGAGTTTTTAACGGACTGGGCAAAGGAAACGGGAGATGTATTATCTTACCTTCCAGTAACGGAGCAAATTAAAAGCGATTTCAGTGACGAATTCTTAGGTGGACAAAACAACTATGAATTTTTCTTGAAACAATCAGAAGAGATTGATGCAGGAATTGTAACAAAATATGACCAGCAAATCGATACTCTTTTTGGTAACGCTGTCAGAGAATATGTAGAAGGTAAAAAGTCAAAGAATGCAGCCATTAAAGAATTTTATGAAAAAGTGAAAAATGCATACCCAGATATTACTGTACCAAAGAGCTAACTAAATAAGGGTGGCACCTGACGCTTGGTGTCCCCCGCCTTAAAAATTGAGAAAGAAGGTAGAGGGATGAACAAGGTAAATCGATATGGATATCTTTTTATAGCCCCCTTTTGGATTGTTTTTTTAATCTTCAGCATCTACCCCGTAGGACTGACGTTTTATTATAGCTTTACAAACTATACCGGCAGCGGAACTCCTGATGTCGTTGGATTAACCAACTATACACGCTTATTTACGGATCAATATTTTGTAGAAGCCTTTTTTAATACATGGAAGATTTGGGGAGTAAACTTTGTTTTACAAATTGGGATCGCGCTACTGCTAGCAGCAATATTCTCAGATATGCGCGTCAAAATGAAAGGATTGGCATTCTTTCGTTCCATTTTCTACTTGCCGAACTTAATCACGATTAGTTCCGTTGCGCTTTTATTTGGTATTTTACTAGATTGGCAGCATGGGTCATTAAATATGGTATTAATGAGTTTAGGAATTATCTCTGAGCCCATTAACTGGCTTAATAATCCAACAACGGCTCAGCTTTCCGTGTCCCTGATTTTAACATGGATGTGGTTTGGTCATTCATTTATCGTCGTTATGGCTGGGGTTTCTGGTATTTCAAGAGATTACTACGAAGCTGCTCTAATTGATGGAGCTAACCGCTGGCAAACGTTTACGAAAATTACGCTGCCATTATTAAAGCCAATTTTACTGTATATCATGATTACGTCTCTTATTGGCGGCCTGCAGTTATTTGATTTACCAATGTTGTTAACGGATGGCGTTGGTTCTCCAGACGGAGCTTTAAATACGATGGTGCTATATCTATATAACCAAGCATTTAAATACAACAACTACGGCTATGCATCAGCAGTTGCCTACGGATTATTTATCATTACCGTTATTTTCTCTATTTTTGTCTTCAAAGGAATGTACGGTAACCAAAATAAAAAGGAAAAGCAGGTGTAAACAATGATAGAACGACCTGTGGTGAATAAAAGTAAGCAAAGTCAATCGTTAGAGACTAAGGTTTCGATTAAAACACCCGGATCTGGAAAGGCAAAAGCAATCAAGCTGTTTATTTACGCAGCGCTTATCCTTTTAGCGGTCATTTGTTTTATTCCATTCTTTATGATGATGATTAATGCTACGCGATCAAATGAAGAAATTTTGACCGGGTTTCAACTTCTTCCAGGCTCTTCGTTGATGGAAAACTATGAAACGATGCTACAGTATATCAACATATGGACAGGATTTAAAAATAGCCTAATCATTTCAGTGCTTGTCACTGTGCTATCAGGATATTTCTCAGCGTTGACTGCTTATGGATTTGCTTTCTACACGTTTAAAGGGAAAAATTTCTTGTTTGTCTTCATGCTTGTCATGATGATGGTACCTGGACAGCTTGGTTTAATCGGTTTTTATGAGCTGAGTAAAAATCTTGGAATTCTAGATACGTTTATTCCACTTATCGTCCCAGCCATCGCAAGTCCGTTTGTAGTGTTCTTTTTAAAACAATACATTCAAACAACGCTTCACCCAAGCTTAATTGAGGCATCGCGAATTGATGGAGCCAGCGAGCTAACCATTTTTCATCGCGTAGCCATGCCAATTATGATGCCGGCAATTGCGACGATGTCTATCTTTACATTCATTGGATCATGGAACAACTATATTACGCCATTGGTTGTGTTGTTCTCACCAGAAAAGTTTACTTTACCAGTGTTAATGGGCTTTTTGAAAGGTTCTCAAGTTGCTCAGAACTTAGGTTCACTTTATTTAGGTATTGCGATATCGGTTGTACCAATTATGGTCGCATTTTTATTTCTATCAAAATACATTGTCAATAGCATTTCAGCAGGGTCTATTAAAGAATAGGGGGATTATCGGATGAAATTTCACAAAGGGTTTACGTTTGGAACGGCAACATCAGCTTATCAAATTGAAGGGGCATATTTAGAAGACGGAAGAACAGCGTCTATCTGGGATATGTTCTGTGGCATACCAGGAAAAGTGCATAAGGGTCATAATGGCAACGTGGCTTGTGATCATTATCATCGCTTTGAAGGAGATGTAAATCAAATTAAAAAGCTGGGAGTCGATACATATCGCTTTTCAATTTCTTGGCCACGAATTTTTCCGGAAAAAGGCGTGTTTAACCAGCAGGGAATGGATTTTTACAAACGTTTGATTAAAAAGCTACGCTCTGAAAACATCAAGCCAGCCGTAACGCTTTATCATTGGGATTTGCCGGTATGGGCACATGAAGAAGGCGGATGGGCGAACCGTGAATCGGTTCAATGGTTTATGGATTATGCACGCGCTTGTTTTCAAGAATTAGATGCCAATATTGATTCTTGGATTACTCATAATGAGCCATGGTGTGCAGCTTTTCTAGGCTATCATCAAGGTGTTCATGCACCAGGACATCAAAATATGGAAGAAGCGTTAAAAGCAGCTCATCATATTTTAGTATCTCATGGCCAAGCCGTACGCGTGTTGAAAGAAGAGCTAAAGTCAAGTACACCGATTGGAATTACGCTTAATTTATCACCGGTCTATGCGAAAACAAGCTCTTTAAATGATCAGCTTGCAGCAAATAATGCAGATGGGTATTCCAACAGATGGTTTTTAGACCCGGTTTTTAAAGGGCAGTACCCTGTTGATATGATGAATGTTTTTTCAAAATACGTTCATTCCTATGATTTTATCCAAGCTGGTGATTTAGACATAATTTCGACTCCGTGCGACTTTTTTGGAATTAATTTCTATAGTCGAGCGCTAGTTGAGTTTAACGCAGCTTCTGATTTTATGTATCAAGGAGCATATTCTGACTATCCAAAAACAGGAATGGGCTGGGACATCTCACCAAAAGAGTTTAAAGATCTAATCCATCGTTTACGAAAAGAGTATACCAACCTTCCAATTTATATTACGGAAAATGGAGCAGCGTTTGATGATATTGTTGAAAATGGCCGCGTTCATGATGCAGGTCGTGTAGAGTACGTGGAGCAACATTTACAGGCTGTACATGAACTCAATGAAGAAGGAATGGGTATTGAAGGCTATTATTTATGGTCATTAATGGATAACTTTGAGTGGAGCTTTGGTTACGATAAACGCTTTGGAATCCTCTATGTAGATTTTGATTCTCAAGAGCGAATTTGGAAAGATAGTGCATATCGATATGCGGAAATTATTAAAAGCAACCGTAGCATCTTAATTTAAAAGCAACGGATACGTTCTTCTTGGTTCAGTGTGATATGATGAGCCAAGAAGAATTTTTTTGTTGAATTGGATGAGGTGAAAAAATGACGGTTATTACGAAAATTACAACGCAAAAGAATAGCGCAGAGAGATTTAATGTTTATATAGATCAAGGAAAAGGCGAAGAATTTGCTTTTGGTGTTGATGCCAATGTTCTCATTCAGTATGACTTGAAAAAAGGACGAGTGTTGGATGAGTTTGAACTAGCGGAAATTCAATTTGCAGATGAGGAAAAAAAAGCTTATAACTTAGCGGTAACCTATCTCTCATATCGAATGCGCTCTGAAAAAGAAGTAAGAGATTATTTAAAGAAAAAAGAAGTAGGAGATATGATTGTTCAGCAGGTGATTCAAAGGTTAGATTCTCACAGGTATTTAAATGATGAAGAGTTTGCCAAAGCCTACGTGCTTACGCAGGTTAACACTACGTCAAAAGGGCCGAGCGTTATTAAACGAGAGCTTCAAGAAAAAGGGATTAAACCAGACATCGTTCAGTCTACGCTTGAACATTTCTCAAAAGAAGAGCAAATTGAAACAGTAATGAAGCTCATTGCAAAGCTAAAGGGGAAATATAAAAAGTACTCAGAAATCGTCATGAAGCAAAAGATTGAGCAGTTTTTAGTGAACAAAGGCTATTCTTTTAGCATTATTAACGAAGCCATGCAGCACGTGGATGTTGAAAAAAATAGTGATGAAGAATGGCAAGCTCTTACACAACAAGGCATGAAGGCTCATAGGAAATACGCGAAGTATAGCGGCTGGGAGTATGAGCAAAAAATGAAGCAGAACCTCTATCGAAAAGGCTTTTCAATTGATCAAATTGAAGCGTTTATTTCATCCTTGGAAGAAGAATAAAGCCTTGCTGTCAGCAAGGCTTTTGTGTATGTTACATCATAATGTCTTCCTTTGTCATACGCTGGTTGAAAATAATGCTAGCTACTTCACTTGGATGCTTTAAGCGGCTTTTATCCGCGATATGATCGCTGTTGTCCCAAAAAGGCGTATCCATTCCGCCCATATAAGCAGCAGTGCATGAAACAGAAGTGTGCTCACATTCTACTTTTAAACTTTCAACAAATCCTCTGAGCGCAAATTTACTTGCGACATAAACGGATTCGTTTTTCTTTCCGCGCAGCCCAGCAGTTGAGATGATTGTTAAGATAGAGGCTTGCTCACGTGTTTGTAGATGAGGTAGCAGGGCTTGTGTGAGGTAAATTGTTCCTTTAACATTGGTATCAATGACCTCATCAATCATCTCTTTTGTGTAGCTTGTAAGTGGTCCAAAATGTCCCATACCTGCGTTGTTAACTAAAACGTCAACGGAGTGAAAAGACAAAAGATTATCCATTTTTTGTGTAAGCTCTTGGTAATTAGTCAAGTCCGCTGAAACGGTGGCAATGCAGCTTGTACCTAACTCTTCTTGTGCTTTATTCAGTCTTTCTTCATTTCTGCCTAATAAAATGACTTGATCGCCATTTTGTACATATAGCTTAGCAAGCTCGTTGCCAAGACCCGTTGCTCCGCCCGTAATTAATATTGTTTTCATGTAAGCGCCTCCTTATATTGCTCTCCTTTTAGTTATACCTTTTGTTATAATAAAAAGAAAGGAACAAAAGGGGGAAACATCGTGTCAGACAAAAGGTATAGTGAAATGAGTACGTATGAGATTCAGCAAGAGATTAGCGTGCTAAATGATAAAGCACGAAAAGCTGAGCAATTAGGGATGATTAACGAGTATGCCGTATTAGAAAGAAAAATTGTGATGGCTAAGTCGTACTTGTTGGATCCATCTTCATACAAACCTGGTGAAGTATATGAAATTGAAGGAGCTCCAGGTCAATATTTTAAAATTGATTACATGAATGGAGTGTTTGCTTGGGGGTTTCGTTTAGGAACCTCTGAGAAAGAAGAAGCACTACCAATCTCAATGCTTAAGAGCGATTCATAAAACAAAGCACGAATTGACGGCGATCAATTCGTGCTTTTATTTTGTTAGCCGTCTGTACGTTGGTTAGATGCGTGCATACGCTCCTGTGGGTTTGTGTTAATTGTTCCATCAGCGCGTTTTGAAGCGAATTCAGCTTTAGCGCGTGGCTCACCTTCTAGTTTGTTGTTTGATTGATTTGGAAAGTTTTTTTCTTTATTACGCATTCAAGACTGCCCCTTTTACAAAAGAATTTGTTGTGTGTATGATATAGTAAGTCAGGGAAAGCTATACTCCCCTTGACTTAGTGTAAGTCGAAACCAATCGTTTACTCATGAATAATTTGGTAACAGAGGTGTTTATATGGAAGATATTTTTGAAAGACTCACAAATCAATTACTTGCAAAAAATGATACACTTTCTTATGCACAAGCAAGAACGTGGGTTGAGTTATTTTGGGAAGATTTCGAGTCAACGTATGCAAAAGCAGGCTATGAATACAAGGGAAAAGAAGCTGCAGAGCAAGTTGTAAAAATGTACATTAACCACTATGGGGATAAGCTTCATGAAGTGGCGGTCAAAAACCCAAAATATAAGCACTTATTAAATAACGATGATTATTTAAAGCATTAATTTACAAATGAAAAGCCCCCTGGCTCTAGCTTAGGGGGCTTTAGGTGCTCAAATGGCTTAGTGAGGAAGATAGTCGAGCTTTTTACGAAGCTTTTTCTCACTAAAAATCCATCCTGTATACGAACAAATAATATTCAAATCATAATCAAGCTGAACTACTGCTACAAACGGGTAATAATCTTTGCTACGATAGCGAAGGTCAATGAAGCGAACTTCAATATGATCGCTGTATTCATCAACTTCCCAACGATAAATTGGGGAAAAAGATAAGAATGCAGCCAGGTTTTCATCACGTTTAGCAACATCAATTACGTCAGACTCAGGAATAGGAATCTTTTTAAATGTATCGTAAATAAAGATTTTCTGGCCAACTGCGCGCCCAACGTGGAAGTTTTCTTTGGTTGTGATGGCTAGGTGCCAGTGTGTAAAGCGAATCGTTGGTGAAATATTCATTTTTACCACGTCCGGAAACTTCTGGCGTATTTTCTTTGCAATTTGGTGTCTCATGTAAAAGCGCCATACATAGTACAAAGCAATAATACTGTACATGGTAATAAAGGTTGGGCCAGGACTCATTCCTAAGAACCAAATTAAGATGGCAACAACATGGACAGCAAAGATAAAGTAGTCAAATGTATTAATAACACCGAGCGCAATCCATTTATCAGTAAATGGCCTTAAGGCTTGTGTGCCGTAAGCATTAAACACATCAACAAAAACGTGAATGATAACGGCAGCAAAAGTCCAAATCCATAAGTGGAATAAATTAGCGTTTGGAAAAAACAGCGAAACAATTACAATAATAAGCAAGGGCCAAAGCGCCACTGCTGGAATTGAATGCGTGATTCCGCGATGATTTCGAATGTAGTGAGCATTATTTTTAAGTTTTAAAATCGTATCTAAATCAGGTGCTAATGAACCGGCAATAACGCCAATCATTACGGCTTCTGTGGTGACACTGCTTGCCGCGACAACAGGATCTAAAGTAGCAAGTGCACCGATGGCGATTCCCATTGCAATATGTGTACCAGTATCCATTAAAGCAACCTCCTTATTTGCTTAACCTTACTTTTCAGATAGAAGCAAGTGTGTTTAGAGTATAACATGAATAGAAACAGAACAATATTTCAATACCAATACATTGTATATGTATAGCTCATACCTCGGAGGATATAACGTGAAACAAAGTAAAGATATTGTCAAAGATTTTCAAATAGAACAATTTCAGCACGATCTTATCTCATGGTTTGAGACAGAACAGCGCATTTTACCATGGCGACAAGATCAAGATCCCTATAAAGTATGGGTTTCTGAAATTATGCTACAACAAACGCGAGTTGATACAGTCATTCCATACTTTAATAATTTTATTGAGAAATTCCCAACGATTGTAGACTTAGCCTATGCGCCTGAAGACGACGTATTAAAAGCATGGGAAGGGCTAGGCTATTATTCACGAGCGCGAAATTTACAAGCAGCTGTTCGCGAAGTGCACGAACAATACGGTGGCAAAGTTCCCCACACGCCAGATGAAATCTCAAAGTTAAAAGGAGTAGGACCATATACGACTGGAGCCATCCTTAGTATTGCATACGGGGTACCTCAGCCAGCTGTTGATGGGAACGTCATGCGAGTATTATCCCGTATTTTATCAATTTGGGACGATATTGCAAAGCCAAAGACTCGCAAGGTTTTTGAAGAGGTTGTTCATGAAATCATTTCAAAAGACAGCCCGTCGTTTTTTAATCAAGGCCTAATGGAATTAGGCGCCATTGTATGTACCCCAACTTCTCCATCCTGTCTTCTATGCCCTGTGCGTGAGCATTGTCGAGCGTTTGAGCAGGGTGTTCAGCAGGAGTTACCGGTTAAGTCAAAGAAAAAACCACCAAGAGCTGTTCAAATCGCAGCGGCTGTTGTTACAGATGAACAAGGTAATTTCCTCATTCACAAGCGTCCCAATAAAGGTTTACTTGCAAACCTGTGGGAATTTCCAAATGTAGAAGTGGATCTTACCATTGGGACAGAGCAAACTCAGCTTACATCCTTTGTTGAAGCCGATTATGATACAGAAGTGGTGCTAGACCCTCCTTTTACAGTCATTCAGCACGTGTTCTCCCACATTGTGTGGAACATTAACGTGTATAAAGGGGTACTCACGGGCAATATTGCTAACCGAGATGATTTAAAGTTAGTATCGGTTAAAGAAATAGAAGAATATGCGTTTCCAGTGTCTCATCAAAAAATTCTAAAGGAATACCATAAAATTACTTAATGAAAAGAGACTGTGGTTGTTCACAGTCTCTTTGTTGTTGTGTTTAATCATATATTACGTTGGTGGAGTGCGTGTAATCAGCTTCATTTCGATACAGACCGCCACGATTTTCAATTTCTTCTACAATTTGACGATGAATACCTTGGCCTTCAGTATTTAAATAAGGCATGATTTGCTGGAGGGAATGATGAAAATATGCGAGCTCACTATCTCGCCATTCGGTCTTTGCCATCATTGATAATTCAGTCATATCACGACCTACGTACATGCTTCATCACCTTCTTATCATTAATTAAGCCTCATTCTTGCATCGTAAGCAAATGAATCTAGGCAGACTTATTTTTTCATCTCCCCTTGTTTCTTATACAGAAATATAAGTACAATATGAACAGAACGATACATAAGGAGTAGATAATATGGAACAAAAAGTAGCACTTGTAACGGGAAGCAGTCGTGGAATTGGAAAAGAAATTGCACTAAGACTTGCAAAGGACGGATACAATATCGTCCTCAACTATGCGCGTAGCAAAAGTGCAGCATTAGAAGTAGCAGAAGAAGTAAAAGCACTCGGACGTGAAGTGCTGGTTGTAAAAGCAAACGTCGGTAAGGTCGAAAAAATCAAAGAGATGTTTGAGCAAATTGACGAAGCTTTCGGGCGCTTGGATGTATTTATTAGCAATGCAGCATCTGGTGTTTTACGTCCTGTAATGGAGCTTGAAGAAACACACTGGGACTGGACAATGGATATTAACAGCAAAGGTTATTTATTCTGTGCGCAAGAAGCGGCAAAAAGAATGGAAAAAGTCGGGGGCGGCAAAATTGTAACCATCAGTTCACTGGGCTCGATTCGCTATTTAGAAAACTATACAACGGTAGGAGTTTCAAAAGCAGCCGTTGAAGCATTAACTCGCTATCTTGCGGTAGAGTTAGCTCCGAAAAACATCATTGTGAATGCTGTATCTGGAGGAGCCGTTGATACCGAAGCGTTAAAGCATTTCCCAAATCGCAATGAGCTGTTAGACGATGCGCGTCAACATACGCCAACAGGTCGAATGGTTGAGCCAAATGATATGGTAGATGCGGTTCAATTTTTAGTGTCGGATAAAGCCAATATGATTTGTGGTCAAACGCTTATCGTAGATGGCGGACGTTCTTTACTGATGTAATAAGCTAAAATAAAAAAGAGTGTATATCGCCGTAATCACCTGGACATATTAATTTTTGTGGAGGTGATTACAATGGCAAAACAACCAAACAAAACAAACGCGCAACACGTAAAGCAACAAAACGCACAAGCTGCAAACAACCAATACGGTGCAGAATTTGCTAGCGAAACAGATGCGCAACAAGTGAAGCAACAAAACGCACAAGCTGAAGCAAAGAAAAACCAAAACTCTGGTAAACACCAAGGTTAATGGTAAAAGCGAAGCCAAGGTTCTTATGAAGGACCATGGCTTCGCTTTTTAATTTGACAAAAGCTCTCGAAACTTTACATATCTCGTCAAAGGAATTAAAGGTGAAAGAACAGAATGTTAAAAGTGGACTTATACCCAAGAGCGTTCTGATTTCAATTTCAACAGATTCTGCTTTATAAATGTGTTACCTACCTGAAATGAAAGAAGTGAACGAGCTGTTTACTAGAAGGAGGAGTAAGACATGGAGCAATTTACAAAATTAGTGTCTCAACAATTAGAAACGATGGACCAACTTTTGTTTTTACAATCAGAAATTGAACGCTGTCAACAAATTGAAGAAGAGCTTATTAAACTACAGGCAGAAGCAAAGCTGGATTGTATCCGCGGAGAAATTAGCGAGATGAAGCAAAGGCTAAAAGAAATTCAGCAAACTTTTGAGGTACAAACAGAAGAGATTATCTCTTCATACAAAAAGGATTCCCACTATCCGGTATCTCGTTAAAGGAAAGCTGCACCTCTCTTTTTAAAGGATGTTTCCTTGCTAAAAAGAGAGGTGCAGCTTTTTTATTCAAGAAGAACCACATCACATTTGTTTTAAAATAGAAGAGAAACCGTTATAATAAATAGGAGAGGACAATGTATATACGAAACAAGGTCACTGTTTAGAAAGCAGATATGTTACCGCTTTGATAAAAAGCATCGATGGTTTTAACTAAAAGAAGTAATGACATATAAGACTAGGCTGTGACTACTTAAAAGCGTACGTGAGGTAATTGTGATAGTCAAAATGAAAGTAGGGAGTGGAGATGGGATTTCCAATGGAAGGAGAAACAATTCAAATACACAGTTATAAGCACGATGGCAAGCTTCATCGTGTGTGGGATCAGACGACGGTTTTAAAATCGACAAGTAGCCTGATGATTGGAGGAAACGATCGCACGGTCGTAACAGAATCAGACGGTAGAACGTGGATTACAAGAGAGCCAGCCATCTGTTATTTCCATTCGCAATATTGGTTTAACGTGATTGGTATGATTCGTGAAGATGGTATTTATTATTATTGCAATATTAGTTCACCATTTACGCATGACCAAGAAGCGCTGAAGTACATTGATTATGATTTAGATATTAAAGTATACCCAGATATGACCTATACGCTTCTAGATGAAGATGAGTACGAAAAACATCGTCAAGAAATGAACTACCCAGAAGCGGTAGACCGTATTTTACATACTCATGTTGAGCATTTGAAAACCTGGATTCGCCAACGTAAAGGACCGTTTGCACCAGAATTTATCGATACGTGGTATGAGCGTTTTTTAACATATCGACATGCATAAGCGCACGGATATAAGCGTCATTATAGGATCTAGAAATTTGACCTATATGATGCTTTTTTATGTTGAGTACCAGAGCTTAAAAACCGTATATGAAAGTGTGCAGAATGTTACATTATAAAAGAGGCTTAATAGGCATAGCCATTTAGAGGAAGAAGGGAGAGAGAACAAGTGGGAAGCATCAGGCGGTATATGGAATTTGTAAAGCCATATAAGTGGCAAATTGTTGGAACAGTTTTAATTGGTGTGGTAAAGTTTTCAATTCCACTATTAATTCCACTGCTGTTAAAATACGTACTTGATGACGTTATTGATTCAGATACATTATCAGACAGTGAAAAAATAAAGCAGTTGTTGATGATCATGGGTGGTTCTTTCTTTGTTTTTTTAATTTTACGCCCTCCAGTTGAATATTATCGTCAATATTATGCGCAGTGGGTATCAAGCAAAGTATTGTATGATATTCGAAACCAGCTGTTTGATCATATTCAAAAGCTCAGCCTTCGTTATTATTCTAATACGCGTGTAGGTGAAATCATCTCGCGTGTCATTAACGATGTAGAGCAAACGAAAAACTTCGTAATCACGGGTTTAATGAATGTTTGGCTTGATATGTTCACCATAGTAATTGCTATTATTATTATGTTTACAATGAACGTGCCACTAACATTGGTATCTATTATTTTACTGCCATTATACGCTTTATCCGTTAGATATTTTTATGGTAGGCTACGTCATTTAACTCGTGTACGCTCTCAAGCATTAGCTGAAGTACAAGGTCATTTACATGAACGGGTACAGGGAATTTCAGTTATTCGAAGCTTTGCGATTGAAAATCATGAGCAAGCGCAGTTCGATGATCAGAACCGTAATTTTTTACAAAAAGCAATTGATCATACAAATTGGAATGCTAAGACATTTGCAGTGGTGAATACGATTACGGACTTAGCCCCGTTAATTGTTATTGCGTTTGCTGGTTATCAAGTTATTAACGAAAATTTATCGATTGGTACCATGGTGGCGTTTGTAGGCTATATTGATCGGTTATATAACCCGCTGCGTCGACTTGTAAACTCATCAACAACATTAACGCAGTCCGTTGCTTCTATGGACCGAATGTTTGAATTTATTGATGAACAATATGACATTGTAGATTCGCCTAATGCGAAAGACGCTCTAGAGATTAAGGGAGCAGTTCAGTTTAATAACGTATCATTTGCGTATGAAGAAGATGAGTATATCCTGCACGATATTAACTTGGATGTTGAACAAGGAAAATCGGTAGCGTTTGTAGGTATGAGTGGTGGCGGTAAATCAACCATCATTAGCCTTATTCCACGCTTTTACGATGTCTCTTCCGGGGAAATTTTAATTGATGGTGTAAACGTAAAAGACTATCAAACGAAAAATCTGCGCGATCAAATAGGAATCGTTTTGCAGGATACGGTATTATTTAGCGATACGATTCGTAACAATATTCTATTGGGAAAACCCGGTGCCACAGATGAAGACGTTGTAGCAGCCGCGAAAGCAGCTAACGCACATGACTTCATTATGAAATTGCCCAACGGTTATGATACGAAAGTGGGAGAAAGAGGAATGAAGCTTTCAGGTGGGCAAAAGCAGCGCGTCTCCATTGCTCGCGTATTTTTGAAAAACCCACCGATTTTAATTTTTGATGAGGCAACATCTGCATTGGACTTAGAAAGTGAACATTACATTCAAGAAACTCTTGAAAAGCTTGCGAAGGAACGAACGACGTTTATCGTGGCGCACCGTTTGTCAACCATCACACATGTGGATGAAATTGTACTCGTTCAGGATGGAAAAGTCGTTGAACAGGGTTCTCACGGAGAGCTAATGAAGAAAAAAGGATATTACTATGATTTGTTCACTGTACAGCAGTTAGGGCAAAATTAAAAGCCAGGTAGGTACCTGGCTTTTTTTAATCTTGTTCTCGCTCATGATTAATTTCAAGTGCATTGTCTTCCTTATGATAATTGTGGAAACTATCGATTAATCGATCTAAATGCTCTAGCTCTTCACTGTATTCAATGATACTTGCGATGAGAGGAAATAAGTGATACAACATCTTGTTATCTTCGTCATCTTCAAGCAGCTTATATTTCATAAATGCATCAATTAATGCACGCTTTTTTGTATATGCTTCAGTTGGTACAGATGTTGTTAATTGAACCTTTAGCTTACCAATAAACTTTAACAGAGCCTGCTCGTGATACATTAGCAAGCATTCCATCTCAGATTTTATGAGATTCTGAAACGACTGTGGCATGTGTTGAATATCATTTTCAAGACGATGCAACTGCTTTAATGTTTTAAGAGCATGGGAGGTTGTTGTAATCATTTGGCGGAAAAGCACAAGTTTTCGAGATTTAACAAATACCTTTTTCTTTGAATTCGTTCGCTCTTCTTTATAGAAATCAAACAGCTGATTGGCTTTCGTTAGCTGATCCTTGATTTTTTCAATGTCTTCTTTTAACAGCGTATATTCAGAAGCATGGTAGATATTCATACGAATCCACTTAATAATTTCTTCAGTTGTACCAACAATTTTATAATAAAGCTTTGTTTCATACTTTGGTGGTAAGAAAATTAAGTTTACAATAAATGCTGAAAAGACCCCTAATAAGACGGTTGCAAAGCGGATGACTGCAAACTGAACAAAGTCATCACTAGGGCTTTCCATAATAGCAATAACGGTTACCAGCGCAAGGCCAATTGTATTGCCGATTTTTAGCTTTAAATTAAGCGTAATTACCATAACAGCCGTTAAACCAATAATAAACGGATGTGTGCCGAATAAAAGTCCAAACCCAACTGCTAGTAACGCTCCGATGACGTTAGCTTGAATTTGCTCCAAAACTGTCAAATACGAGCGATAAATTGAAGGCTGAATAGCAAAAACTGCTGCGATTGCTGCGAATGTGGGTGATGGCAGATTGAGCAATTCAGCGACTAACAATGAAAGTGTAATGGCAATTCCCGTTTTTAAAATGCGGGCACCAAGTTTCATGCTTTCATAGTCCTTTCTATACATAAGATTTTGATAAAATAAATAAAAGCTTCTTTATAGTATACATAACCCATCTTGAATTATATAAACAATAACATACTATACAAGGTTTGCATGTGGATATCAAGAGGAAGGAATAAGAAAAATCCCGTTAAATAACGGGATTTTTCGACAAGTATTTTTATGTTCAATTAGTTTACAAGAAAAGAAGGATTACAATTCTTTGCTTAGCTGCTCAAAAGCTTTTTCTACGGCTTCTAACGTCACATGGATATCTTCTTCCGTATGTTCTGTTGTTAAGAACCAAGCCTCGTATTTCGAAGGAGCTAAATTAATACCTTGATGAAGCATGAGCTTGAAGAATTTTGCAAACAATTCACCGTCTGTATTTTCAGCCTGTTCATAGTTAGTGACTGTCTCTGTTGTGAAGTAAAGCGTTAGCGCACCTTTTAAACGGTTGATAGTAATTGGCATTTTATATGTACGAGCGTGTTTTAAAATACCTTCTTCAAGCATCGCACCAAGCTTGTCCATTTTGTCGTATACGCCTTCTTCTTTTAATACTTCTAAGCACGCAATTCCAGAAAGCATGGAAGCTGGATTTCCGGCCATTGTTCCAGCTTGGTAAGCGGGACCTAAAGGCGCAACTTTTTCCATGATTTCTTGTTTACCACCGTATGCTCCGATTGGAAGGCCTCCACCGATGATTTTTCCTAATGCTGTTAAGTCTGGCTTCACACCAAGTAAGTCTTGGGCACCACCATACATGAATCGGAAAGCGGTGATGACTTCATCATAAATAACAAGTGCACCTGCTGCGTGTGTTAGTTCATTTACCTGTTCTAAAAAGCCTGGATGCGGCTCGACAATTCCAAAATTCCCTACGATTGGTTCGACCAGGACACCAGCAATTTGGTCTCCCCACTTTTCTAAAGCTTCTTTAAATGGTTGAATATCGTTGAATGGAACGGTAATAACTTCTTTTGCAATACTTTTTGGTACGCCGGCTGAGTCTGGTGTGCCAAGCGTTGAAGGGCCAGATCCTGCTGCGACAAGCACAAGGTCTGAGTGTCCGTGGTAGCAACCAGCAAATTTAATGATTTTGTCACGACCTGTATATGCTCGCGCTACGCGAATTGTTGTCATGACAGCTTCTGTTCCAGAGTTGACAAAGCGAACTTTATCCATTGCAGGCATCGCTTCTTTTAACATTTTTGCAAATTTTACTTCATGAGCAGTTGGAGTACCGTATAATACGCCTGTTTCCGCTGCGTGTGTAATTGCCTTTGTGATGTGAGGGTGAGCATGACCCGTGATGATTGGTCCGTATGCTGCTAGATAATCAATATATTTATTTCCATCAACATCCCAAAAATAAGCGCCTTTTGCTTTTTCCATTGCAACTGGGGATCCGCCACCTACTGCTTTATATGAACGAGACGGACTGTTTACACCGCCGACAATATGTTGAAGTGCTTCTCCGTGAAGCTGTTCTGATTTCGTAAACTGCATAATATGCCTCCTAAAGTATAATTCCACGTTCTATTCTACCAAACTTATTTGTTTCTTGAAAAACATTGTAGAAGGTGTATGATAGAAAACTGTGCATGAACAATTTAAATAGTAGATAAAACTAGTTGAATAGATGGAGGAAACGAGATGACAAATGCAATTGAGGTAAAGGGGTTGCGAAAAGAATTTAAGGCCTATTCGAGTCGTTCAGGCTTAAAAGGTGCGTTTCGTGACTTGTTTACAAGAAATTATAAAGTATTAAAAGCTGTAAACGATATTTCGTTTACAGTCAAACAAGGTGAAATGGTTGGATATATTGGAGAAAACGGAGCAGGGAAATCGACGACCATTAAAATGCTGACGGGAATCTTAACACCAACTGGCGGTGAGATTCAAGTGAACGGAATGAATCCTCATAAAGAGCGTGAGCAGTTTACGCGTACCATTGGGGTAGTATTTGGTCAGCGTTCACAGCTTTGGTGGGATATTGCTGTTCAAGAATCGTTTCGTCTACTAAAAAAAGTATATAAAGTATCAGATGAAGATTATAACAACCATATGGAGCACGTGATTCGAACGCTGGATATTGGTCCATTATTAGATAAGCCTGTGAGAAAGCTATCTCTTGGTCAACGAATGCGATGTGAGTTAGCGGCAGCACTTATTCATAATCCACCGCTGCTTTTTTTAGATGAGCCAACCATTGGGCTAGATGTATTAGTGAAACTAAAAATTCGTCAGTTCCTAAAAGAAATTAACGAAAAATACAATACAACAATCTTATTAACAACGCATGATTTAGCTGACATTGAAGCCTTATGTGAGCGCGTCGTTATGTTGGATGAAGGAAACATTATTTATGATGGTTCGCTACAAAAGCTGCGTTCTAACTGGGGAGATATGAAACAGGTTATATTTGAATTTACAAAAGAACCACTTCAAGAACAGCTGCAATTAATTACACAGGGGTTACCTGTTACGTGGGTGAGGGGAGACCGCCTCAACAGCTGGGTTGCTAATCTTGAGAACAAAGGAGATAGCATGTCACAGCTAATTGCTAAAGTAGCAGCGAAATACGAAATTGCTGATTTAAGTATTCATGAAATTTCAACTGAAGAAGTTATTCGTAACATCTATGAAGAAGGTGTTGTGAATGGATAAATATATTGAAATGATACGCATTCGTTTCTTAATGATGCTTGCGTATCGAACGAATTACTACAGCGGTATATTAATCTATGCGATTAATATTGGAGCCTACTATTTCCTATGGTCTGCTATTTACGGAGGGAAAGAAAATATTCAAGGGCTATCAATGACGCAGATGACAACATATGTAGCTGTGTCCTGGATGGCGCGCGCCTTTTATTTCAACAACATTGATCGTGAGATGGCTATGGAAATTAAAGACGGGAAAGTGGCGGTTGAACTAATTAAGCCCTATAACTATCTTGGAATGAAAATGATGCAGGGGCTTGGAGAAGGGATTTTTAGACTGCTATTCTTCTCCATTCCAGGAATGGTGATTGTCTGGTTTTTATTCCCGATAGATTTATCAGGCCACGTACAGACATGGATTTATTTTAGTTTTTCAATTATCTTTAGCTTTATTGTTAATACTCAAATTAACTTATTAACGGGAATTACGACATTCTTCTTGTTTAATAATGATGGATTAATTCGTGCAAAGCGCGTTATCATAGATTTGTTTTCAGGGCTTTTATTACCAATTAGCTTTTATCCTCTTTGGGCACAAGATTTAATGGGGTATCTTCCTTTTCAAGCAATCAGCTATATTCCAAGCATGATCTTTACAGAAGGATTTACGGGAAGTGAAGTGGTAACTGCATTGGTGACACAGCTTATTTGGTCACTGCTTTTATTTATTCCTATCGTCTTTCTATGGAATGTTGCAAAGAAAAAGATGGTCATCCAAGGAGGGTAAGCAATGTTTTATTTTTCTATGTTCTTTCAATACATCAGTCAATATATAAAAACCAGACTTCAATACCGAGCTGATATGGTTGTTGAAGTTGTATCTGATTTACTATTTCAAGCAGTAAACCTAATTTTTATTTTAGTTGTATTTGGCCACACTCAATTTCTCAACGGTTGGTCACGAGAAGAAATCATTTTTATTTATGGATTCTTCCTAGTTCCTTTTGCAGTATTCTCTTCATTCTTTAACATTTGGGATTTTAATGAGCGCTATATTGTTAAAGGTGAAATGGATCGTATCTTAACAAGACCTATTCATAGCTTGTTTCAAGTGATTTTAGAAAGAATGGAATTAGAGTCTTTATTTGGAGCAATCACCGGGGTGGCAGTGATGATTTATGCTGGCTCCATTTTAGACCTTTTGTTTGCTTGGTATGACTTTTTCATCTTTATTCTATTTGTGCTCGGGGGAGCGTTGGTATATGCAGGTATCTTTATTGCACTCGCAAGCATAGGTTTTTGGTCAGATGCTCGTACGTCTATTATGCCAACGATGTATAACATTGGAAACTATGGACGCTATCCTGTTGATATTTATAACAACGTTATTCGTTATGTGCTAACATGGATTTTACCGTTTGCCTTTGTTGGAGTATATCCAGCTGCTTACTTCTTAGGAAGAGAAGAATGGTATGGCTATGCATTTTTAACTCCAGTTATGGGGGTTATCTTTTTTACTCTAGCTATTGTCTTATGGAATGTTGGTGTAAAAAGGTATCGAGGAGCAGGCAACTGATGCCTGCTTTTTTTATGCTATTGAACAGTAATGAGTAGGTAGGGGACAACGTATAGTAATACAAGAACTTTTTTACTTAAAGGAGTATCCGTATGACGGTTTCGTTGATTCTAGTCATTGTGTTTCTAATGGTAGGAAGCATGAAATTTTTGTTTGAAAAAGAGCTCGGTGAATTTCATTTCTTCTCACTTGGTCATTTTTTTGTTTTACTTTATTCATATTTAACGGTTTTGCTTGGCTTTAGCTTAATCTATACGGTTTGTGAAATGAGTAATATAGAAGTAATTAGTGGAGGATTTTATCATCAAGAACATTATTTTTATACACTGTTCAACAGCATGTATTTTAGTGCCATTACGCTATTCTCTGTAGGGTATGGAGATATGTATCCCGTTGGTATTGGAAAGATGTTTGCAACAATCGAAGCTCTCATTGGGTATATGATGCCAGCTGTTTTTGTGATTCGCACGGTAAGTCGAAATGAGAAAGTTTAAAAGTTGTCTTAAATCGCGAAATTGGTTACCCTATAACCATAGAGAACTGTATAAAAGGAGCGATATAAGATGACAGTAACAGTAGGTGAAGTAGCACCAGATTTTAAACTAGCAGCTAACAATGGAGAAGAGGTAGCTCTATCTGATTATAAAGGTCAAAATGTTGTTCTTTATTTTTATCCAAAAGATATGACGCCGGGCTGTACGACAGAAGCATGTGATTTCAGAGATGCTCATCAAGAATTTGCAGACTTAGATGCCGTTATCTTAGGCGTAAGTCCAGATCCAATTGATAAACATCAAAAATTTATTGATAAACACGGACTACCATTTTTACTATTAGCAGACGAAGATCATCAAGTTGCTGAAGCATATGGTGTATGGAAGTTAAAAAAGAACTTTGGAAAAGAGTATATGGGCATTGAGCGCTCGACGTTCATTATTAACAAAGACGGTGAAATTGCGAAAGAATATCGCAAAGTGCGTGTGAAAGATCACGTAGCAGAAGCTTTACGTTTTATTAAAGAAAATTTAGCATAATTAAGGCATTCGTCTATAACAAAATCTTTCGTTATGCGTATGATAACAATGTAGGGCATACCTCCTCAGGTGTTACGATATAAAGCGCGACTTAGATAGTCGCGTTTTTTTTGAATGAATAAAAAATCGTTTAAAAATAATATATAGTAGGAATTGTTAATGAGATTGACAAAGTGAAGCAGTAAGAGTTACACTAATTGTAAGAATTATAAAGTAAGAATGCTTATAGAAGAGAGGTGCATGACGTGTCAAAACATTTACAAGAAGCGCTTGAAATGCTGAAAGAAACTGGCGTTCGCATTACACCGCAACGTCATGCTATTTTAGAGTATTTAATCAATTCAATGACACATCCAACTGCTGATGATATTTATAAAGCATTGGAGGATAAATTTCCTAATATGAGTGTGGCAACCGTTTATAATAATCTACGCGTTTTTAAAGAAGTAGGAATTGTAAAAGAGCTAACTTACGGAGATGCTTCAAGTCGTTTTGATTATATTACGACCGAGCATTACCACGTAATATGCGAAAAGTGTGGAAAAATTGTTGACTTCCATTATCCAGGATTAGATGAAGTAGAAGCACTTGCAGCGCACATTACCGGGTTTGAGATTAGTCACCACCGTATGGAGATTTATGGTACTTGTCCGGATTGTACAACTAAAAAAGCACATTAAAAAGCTGATAGTTATGATATACTATCAGCTTTCTTTGTGTCTTTTCTATTATATTTCTCATCAAACTCTTTTCCATCAAGGGCTGGATCTAGAGTCAAAGGCTCATTGCAGTACATACATAAGTCTACTCGTCCAAGCATTTTCGTATGTTTATTACAGGTTGGGCATGTGACCTGTACAGCTTTAGTAGAAAGCATGCCAATCCAAAAGTAAACAACGGTACTAGCAATGATACATAGTAAACCCAATAGCATAAAAATGGTCATAAGCCACATGGAAGATTTAAAAAAGATTCCTCCATACATCACGATGAAGCCAATAAAAATTAAACTTAATGCAAATGTCCTGATCTTATTGATTTTACTTGAGTATTTAATTCCCATGAAAAATCTCCCTCCCACTTTATAAATATAGCATAATTGTAAGAAAAATAAGTCTTTTAGGTTGAATTAACTGATAGAACTGTTTAGGGAGTGAATAAAAGAGAGAATTTGTTATAATAAGCTGTGAGGAAGTCCGTCACGAACATTCACACTAAATGTGTTTCAATATAAAAGAAGATTAGACCAATATCTTTAATTATGATAGTGAGGAGCTTGCAGAATGGAAGATATTTTACGACCGCTATACCAAGAGCGAGCAAGTAAAAAAGAAACGTTAGGTATTTTATTAATAGAAAAAAGGAAAACAGATTCACCAGTTACAGATGACTTAGATGCCATACTATTTATTATCACAAGTAACAATGAGGTACCTGTGTTTGTGAAGCAGTATGAGTATAAAGAACAAAGAGCAGCTCTTTATATAGCTTCAGAACAGCAGATTAGCGAATGGATTATGATGGGTACCAACCGACGTACTGTTGATTGGGTGTTAAATGGAAAAGTACTGTTTGATCGTAATGAATACGTAGCAAATTTGAAAAAAAGACTACTGGATTTTCCGCGCGAAGATCGAGTGAAGAGGATAGGTATTGAATTTGCCAAGCTTATTCGCCGTTTTAAAGAAGGAAAAGACTTTTATACGTCAAATCATCATCTAGATGCATTCAATCATGTGGTTCATGCTTTACACCATTTAGCGCGTCTATCAGTACTAGAAAATGGGTTTTACCCAGAGGTTACTGTTTGGAATCAAGTGAAAAAAATTGAGCCATCTATTTATCGTTTATATGAAGAGCTTGTTGGCAGCCAAGAAGAGATAAACAAGAAGCTTGAGCTATTATTCTTAGCTAGTGAGCTTTATGTAAATAAAAAGGTTGATATAGGTTCTACACATCTATTAACAATTATGAGCGAAAAAGAAGAGTGGACGTTTAATGAACTCATTTCACATCAGCAAGTTAGCCCATATGCAATCGATTTAGGAATTTTGCTAGAATTCCTCATCCAAAAAGAGATTGTAGTAATTCATAAAGTGGAGACAAAAGGAAAGAGTTTATATCATCGTTACTACGCTATTAATAAGGGTTAATAAAGGAAAGATAAAAAAACAAATGTTTTTTTATCTTTTTTTAAAAAAGATGTTGACGTTCATGAAAATACATGTTAAATTTATATACGTCGCTGATGAGCGATACCAAGTTTATGAAAAACTTGAAAAATAATCTTAAAAAAGTTGTTGACAAAAAGTTAACTACTTGGTAAGATAAGAAAGTCGCTTAAGAGCGACGGTTGAACTTTGAAAACTGAACAAAGCGACAAACGTCAACGTTAATTTTTTAAAACTTTTATGAGCAAGTCAAACATTTCTTCGGAGAGTTTGATCCTGGCTCAGGATGAACGCTGGCGGCGTGCCTAATACATGCAAGTCGAGCGAACATCATAGAAGCTTGCTTCTATGATGTTAGCGGCGGACGGGTGAGTAACACGTGGGCAACCTGCCTGTAAGACTGGGATAACTCCGGGAAACCGGAGCTAATACCGGATAACATTTTCTCTTGCATAAGAGAAAATTGAAAGATGGTTTCGGCTATCGCTTACAGATGGGCCCGCGGTGCATTAGCTAGTTGGTGAGGTAACGGCTCACCAAGGCAACGATGCATAGCCGACCTGAGAGGGTGATCGGCCACACTGGGACTGAGACACGGCCCAGACTCCTACGGGAGGCAGCAGTAGGGAATCTTCCGCAATGGACGAAAGTCTGACGGAGCAACGCCGCGTGAGTGATGAAGGCTTTCGGGTCGTAAAACTCTGTTGTTAGGGAAGAACAAGTACAAGAGTAACTGCTTGTACCTTGACGGTACCTAACCAGAAAGCCACGGCTAACTACGTGCCAGCAGCCGCGGTAATACGTAGGTGGCAAGCGTTATCCGGAATTATTGGGCGTAAAGCGCGCGCAGGCGGTTTCTTAAGTCTGATGTGAAAGCCCACGGCTCAACCGTGGAGGGTCATTGGAAACTGGGGAACTTGAGTGCAGAAGAGAAAAGCGGAATTCCACGTGTAGCGGTGAAATGCGTAGAGATGTGGAGGAACACCAGTGGCGAAGGCGGCTTTTTGGTCTGTAACTGACGCTGAGGCGCGAAAGCGTGGGGAGCAAACAGGATTAGATACCCTGGTAGTCCACGCCGTAAACGATGAGTGCTAAGTGTTAGAGGGTTTCCGCCCTTTAGTGCTGCAGCTAACGCATTAAGCACTCCGCCTGGGGAGTACGGTCGCAAGACTGAAACTCAAAGGAATTGACGGGGGCCCGCACAAGCGGTGGAGCATGTGGTTTAATTCGAAGCAACGCGAAGAACCTTACCAGGTCTTGACATCCTCTGACAACTCTAGAGATAGAGCGTTCCCCTTCGGGGGACAGAGTGACAGGTGGTGCATGGTTGTCGTCAGCTCGTGTCGTGAGATGTTGGGTTAAGTCCCGCAACGAGCGCAACCCTTGATCTTAGTTGCCAGCATTTAGTTGGGCACTCTAAGGTGACTGCCGGTGACAAACCGGAGGAAGGTGGGGATGACGTCAAATCATCATGCCCCTTATGACCTGGGCTACACACGTGCTACAATGGATGGTACAAAGGGCTGCAAGACCGCGAGGTCAAGCCAATCCCATAAAACCATTCTCAGTTCGGATTGTAGGCTGCAACTCGCCTACATGAAGCTGGAATCGCTAGTAATCGCGGATCAGCATGCCGCGGTGAATACGTTCCCGGGCCTTGTACACACCGCCCGTCACACCACGAGAGTTTGTAACACCCGAAGTCGGTGGGGTAACCTTTATGGAGCCAGCCGCCTAAGGTGGGACAGATGATTGGGGTGAAGTCGTAACAAGGTAGCCGTATCGGAAGGTGCGGCTGGATCACCTCCTTTCTAAGGATTTTTACATGAAAAGCGAAGGCGATTGTTTAGTCATGAAAAGCGTTGGAGCTTTTGACAGGGAAACCGTTATTTGGTTTCGTTGACAAAAGTGAAACGATCGAATGACTAGGAGCCGTAGCTAGACAAGACGTACGTTTTGAAGCTTTGTTCAGTTTTGAGAGTTCAATCTCTCATTTAATAGAAAGTACATCACTTTCTTCTTATCTAATAAGAAGAATTTTGAGTGCGATTGTTCTTTGAAAACTAGATAACAGTAATAGCTGAGGAAAAGTGAAACTTTTCTTTAATCAAACCAATAAATAACGCAACGCAAGTTGCACCATTTATTCGCTAATGGTTAAGTTAGAAAGGGCGCACGGTGAATGCCTTGGCACTAGGAGCCGATGAAGGACGGGACTAACACCGATATGCTTCGGGGAGCTGTAAGTAAGCTTTGATCCGGAGATTTCCGAATGGGGAAACCCACTGTTCGTAATGGAGCAGTATCTTTATCTGAATACATAGGATATTGAAGGCAGACCCGGGGAACTGAAACATCTAAGTACCCGGAGGAAGAGAAAGCAAATGCGATTTCCTGAGTAGCGGCGAGCGAAACGGAATTAGCCCAAACCAAGAGGCTTGCCTCTTGGGGTTGTAGGACACTCTATACGGAGTTACAAAGGAACGAGGTAAATGAAGAGGTCTGGAAAGGCCCGTCAAAGAAGGTAACAACCCTGTAGTTGAAACTTCGTTCCCTCTTGAGTGGATCCTGAGTACGGCGGAACACGTGAAATTCCGTCGGAAGCTGGGAGGACCATCTCCCAAGGCTAAATACTCCCTAGTGACCGATAGTGAACCAGTACCGTGAGGGAAAGGTGAAAAGCACCCCGGAAGGGGAGTGAAAGAGAACCTGAAACCGTGTGCCTACAAGTAGTCAGAGCCCGTTAATGGGTGATGGCGTGCCTTTTGTAGAATGAACCGGCGAGTTACGATCCCATGCAAGGTTAAGTTGAAGAGACGGAGCCGTAGCGAAAGCGAGTCTGAATAGGGCGTTTAGTATGTGGTTGTAGACCCGAAACCAGGTGATCTACCCATGTCCAGGGTGAAGTTCAGGTAACACTGAATGGAGGCCCGAACCCACGCACGTTGAAAAGTGCGGGGATGAGGTGTGGGTAGCGGAGAAATTCCAATCGAACCTGGAGATAGCTGGTTCTCTCCGAAATAGCTTTAGGGCTAGCCTCACGTTGTGAGAGTCTTGGAGGTAGAGCACTGATTGGACTAGGGGCCCCCAACGGGTTACCGAATTCAGTCAAACTCCGAATGCCAAAGACTTATCCGTGGGAGTCAGACTGCGAGTGATAAGATCCGTAGTCAAAAGGGAAACAGCCCAGACCACCAGCTAAGGTCCCCAAGTATACGTTAAGTGGAAAAGGATGTGGAGTTGCTTAGACAACCAGGATGTTGGCTTAGAAGCAGCCACCATTTAAAGAGTGCGTAATAGCTCACTGGTCGAGTGACTCTGCGCCGAAAATGTACCGGGGCTAAACGTATCACCGAAGCTGTGGATTGACATCTTAGATGTCAGTGGTAGGAGAGCGTTCTAAGTGCTGCGAAGCTAGACCGTAAGGACTGGTGGAGCGCTTAGAAGTGAGAATGCCGGTATGAGTAGCGAAAGACAAGTGAGAATCTTGTCCACCGAATGCCTAAGGTTTCCTGAGGAAGGCTCGTCCGCTCAGGGTTAGTCGGGACCTAAGCCGAGGCTGAAAAGCGTAGGCGATGGCCAACAGGTTGATATTCCTGTACCACCTCCCCGCCGTTTGAGTAATGGGGGGACGCAGGAGGATAGAGTAAGCGCGCTGCTGGATATGCGCGTTCAAGCAGTTAGGCTGATGAGTAGGCAAATCCGCTCATCATAAGGCTGAGCTGTGATGACGAGGGAAATATAGTACCGAAGTTCTTGATTCCACACTGCCAAGAAAAGCCTCTAGCGAGGCGGGAGGTGCCCGTACCGCAAACCGACACAGGTAGGCGAGGAGAGAATCCTAAGGTGATCGAGAGAACTCTCGTTAAGGAACTCGGCAAAATGACCCCGTAACTTCGGGAGAAGGGGTGCTCTGGTAGGGTGTATAGCCCGAGAGAGCCGCAGTGAATAGGCCCAGGCGACTGTTTAGCAAAAACACAGGTCTCTGCGAAGCCGCAAGGCGAAGTATAGGGGCTGACGCCTGCCCGGTGCTGGAAGGTTAAGAGGAGGGGTTATCCTTTGGGAGAAGCTCTGAATCGAAGCCCCAGTAAACGGCGGCCGTAACTATAACGGTCCTAAGGTAGCGAAATTCCTTGTCGGGTAAGTTCCGACCCGCACGAAAGGCGTAACGATCTGGGCACTGTCTCAACGAGAGACTCGGTGAAATTATAGTACCTGTGAAGATGCAGGTTACCCGCGACAGGACGGAAAGACCCCGTGGAGCTTTACTGTAGCCTGATATTGAATTTTGGTACAGCTTGTACAGGATAGGTAGGAGCCTGAGAAGCCGGAGCGCTAGCTTCGGTGGAGGCGTCGGTGGGATACTACCCTGGTTGTATTGAAATTCTAACCCACAGCCCTGATCGGGCTGGGAGACAGTGTCAGGTGGGCAGTTTGACTGGGGCGGTCGCCTCCTAAAGAGTAACGGAGGCGCCCAAAGGTTCCCTCAGAATGGTTGGAAATCATTCGTAGAGTGTAAAGGCACAAGGGAGCTTGACTGCGAGACCTACAAGTCGAGCAGGGACGAAAGTCGGGCTTAGTGATCCGGTGGTTCCGCATGGAAGGGCCATCGCTCAACGGATAAAAGCTACCCCGGGGATAACAGGCTTATCTCCCCCAAGAGTCCACATCGACGGGGAGGTTTGGCACCTCGATGTCGGCTCATCGCATCCTGGGGCTGTAGTCGGTCCCAAGGGTTGGGCTGTTCGCCCATTAAAGCGGTACGCGAGCTGGGTTCAGAACGTCGTGAGACAGTTCGGTCCCTATCCGTCGTGGGCGTAGGAAATTTGAGAGGAGCTGTCCTTAGTACGAGAGGACCGGGATGGACACACCGCTGGTGTACCAGTTGTCTTGCCAAAGGCATCGCTGGGTAGCTATGTGTGGACGGGATAAGTGCTGAAAGCATCTAAGCATGAAGCCCCCCTCAAGATGAGATTTCCCATAGCGCAAGCTAGTAAGATCCCTGAAAGATGATCAGGTTGATAGGTCAGAGGTGGAAGCACGGCGACGTGTGTAGCTGACTGATACTAATCGATCGAGGACTTAACCAAATTAGAAAAGCGAAGGCGACTGTTGAATTGTGAAAGGCGTTGGAGCTTCTGATAGGGGAAACCGCTCTTTGGTTTCAATAACAGAAGTGAAACGACCGAACAATTAGGAGCTGTAGCTAGACAGTAAACTTAGTACTCAGCGAAAAATGTTATCTAGTTTTGAGAGAACAAGATAAAAAAGTCTTGCTTTTTTTCAAAGAAGTTGTATAATATAATATGTCTGGTGGCGATAGCAGAGAGGTCACACCCGTTCCCATGCCGAACACGGAAGTTAAGTTCTCTAGCGCCGATGGTAGTTGGGACTTTGTCCCTGTGAGAGTAGGACGTTGCCAGGCTTTATAAGATTCCACAGTAGCTCAGTGGTAGAGCAATCGGCTGTTAACCGATCGGTCGTAGGTTCGAGTCCTACCTGTGGAGCCATTTGGAGAGCTGTCCGAGTGGCCGAAGGAGCACGATTGGAAATCGTGTAGGCGGTTAACGCTGTCTCAAGGGTTCAAATCCCTTGCTCTCCGCCATTTATTTCTTAAATGGCCCGTTGGTCAAGTGGTTAAGACACCGCCCTTTCACGGCGGTAACACGGGTTCGAATCCCGTACGGGTCACCATAATTCTTATACATAGTTGGAGGATTAGCTCAGCTGGGAGAGCACCTGCCTTACAAGCAGGGGGTCGGCGGTTCGATCCCGTCATCCTCCACCATTTATGTTCTTATCATCGCGGGGTGGAGCAGTCTGGTAGCTCGTCGGGCTCATAACCCGAAGGTCGCAGGTTCAAATCCTGTCCCCGCAACCAAAGTGGTCCCGTGGTGTAGCGGTTAACATGCCTGCCTGTCACGCAGGAGATCGCGGGTTCGATTCCCGTCGGGACCGCCATTATAAGAAGGCTCGGTAGCTCAGTTGGTAGAGCAAAGGACTGAAAATCCTTGTGTCGGCGGTTCGATTCCGTCCCGAGCCACCATCTTATGAAAACACGCCGGTGTAGCTCAACTGGTAGAGCAACTGACTTGTAATCAGTAGGTTGGGGGTTCAAGTCCTCTTGCCGGCACCATGTTTTTCTGGAGGGGTAGCGAAGTGGCTAAACGCGGCGGACTGTAAATCCGCTCCTTCGGGTTCGGCAGTTCGAATCTGCCCCCCTCCACCATCTTATAGGGGTATAGTTTAAAGGTAGAACTACGGTCTCCAAAACCGTCAGTGTGGGTTCGATTCCTACTACCCCTGCCAATTAATACGGCGATTGTGGCGAAGTGGTTAACGCATCGGATTGTGGTTCCGACATTCGTGGGTTCGATTCCCATCAGTCGCCCCATTTTTATTGGGCTATAGCCAAGCGGTAAGGCAACGGACTTTGACTCCGTCATGCGTTGGTTCGAATCCAGCTAGCCCAGCCATACAATATGCGGAAGTAGTTCAGTGGTAGAACACCACCTTGCCAAGGTGGGGGTCGCGAGTTCGAACCTCGTCTTCCGCTCCATATTTTGAATAAAGTGGCGGCATAGCCAAGTGGTAAGGCAGAGGTCTGCAAAACCTTTATCACCGGTTCAAATCCGGTTGCCGCCTCCATTATTCACAATAAGTCCTGCCGGGGTGGTGGAATTGGCAGACACACAGGACTTAAAATCCTGCGGTAGGTGACTACCGTGCCGGTTCAAGTCCGGCCCTCGGCACCATTTATATTATTTCTGCCTTTTTTATTTTGCCAGTGTGGCGGAATTGGCAGACGCGCACGACTCAAAATCGTGTTCCTTCGGGAGTGTCGGTTCGACCCCGACCACTGGTATTAGTTTTACATAAAAGAACGTAATGTTAAGACTTCAACAAAGATGTTGAGGTCTTTTTTGTGTTTAGTCTTTTCAAAGCAACTGATTAAGTTTGAATTAAATAAAAATTGTAAATTAGTTAACAAAATGTAATTGATCTCTCTAGAAGTCGAGTGTGAAGAGGTGTACAATAAGTACTAAAGATGAAAGACTCACGCAGTAAGCTTCTTAGTTCACTGCTGAGGTGATAAGTTAGTTTGAAAGGGGATACATAGTTTTGAACGTAAATTATTTAGATCTACTGGCTAAGAAGTATGACACAGAAGAGAAAGTGGTAACGGAAATTATTAACTTAGAAGCAATTCTAAATTTGCCAAAAGGAACAGAACACTTTGTAAGTGATTTACACGGCGAGTATCAGGCCTTTCAACACGTATTACGAAATGGGTCGGGAAACGTAAAAGAAAAGATTAAAGATCTATTTAAGGATACATTATCTCAACAAGAAATTAATGAATTTGCGACGCTTGTTTATTATCCAGAAGAGAAGCTGAAGATTATTAAAGCAAACTTTACTCGCAAACAAGAACTACGTGATTGGTATACGACAATGATTAATCGCATGCTTGATTTAGTTTTGTATGCATCATCGAAGTATACACGTTCAAAGGTGCGTAAAGCACTCCCTGAGCAGTTTGCTTATATTATTGAAGAGCTTTTATATAAGACAGATGAATTTACAAATAAAGAGCATTACTATCATAAAATTGTGCAGCAAATCATTTCATTAGGACAAGCTGATAAACTTATATCAGGACTGGCTTATACCATTCAGCGGTTGGTTGTCGATCATTTGCATGTCGTTGGAGATATTTATGATCGTGGTCCAGAACCTGATAAAATCATGGAAACTCTTATTAACTATCATTCCGTCGATATTCAGTGGGGAAACCATGACGTTCTTTGGATTGGAGCTTTTGCAGGTTCGAAAGTATGCTTAGCTAATATTGTTCGTATTTGTGCACGTTATAATAACTTAAATATTATTGAAGATGCGTATGGTATTAACTTACGACCACTTCTAAACCTAGCAGAAAAATATTATGATGATAATCCTGCATTCCGTCCAAAAGAAAATGTAGGTTCGCAACTATCTGAGCATGAACGTTTACAGATTACAAAAATTCATCAAGCTATTGCGATGATTCAGTTTAAGCTTGAAATGCCAATTATTAAAAGACGTCCGTATTTCAATATGTCAGAACGACTTTTGCTTGAGAAAGTTAATTATGAAACAAATGAAATTACACTTGGAGATAAAACGTATCCTATTGAAAATGGATGCTTTGCAACGGTAAACCCTGAAAATCCACAAGAGCTCTTAGAAGAAGAGGAGCAGGTCATTGAGAAATTATTGTTTTCAGTTCAACATTCTGAAAAGCTAGCAAGACATATGAACTTTCTTATGAATAAAGGAAATCTCTATTTGAAATACAATGGGAACTTACTCATCCATGGATGCATTCCTTTAGATGAAGAAGGAAATATGGAAAAGATGGTGATTGAAGGCAAGTTTTATTCAGGTCGTCAACTGTTAGATGTGTTTGAGCAGTATTTGCGTTCGGCTTTTGCAGGCCCGGATAAAACGGATGATTTAGCAACTGACATGGTCTGGTATTTATGGACGGGCGAATATTCATCTCTATTTGGAAAACGAGCGATGACGACGTTTGAGCGCTATTTCATTAAAGATAAAGCAACGCATAAAGAAAAGAAAAATCCATATTATTATCTTCGTGAAAAAGAGGATATGTGCCGTCGAATATTAGCTGATTTTGGATTAAATCCAGATCATGGTCATATCATTAATGGTCACACGCCTGTTAAAGAGATAGAAGGTGAAAACCCTGTTAAAGCAAACGGTAGAATGATTGTCATTGATGGCGGGTTTTCAAAAGCATATCAATCACAAACCGGAATTGCAGGATATACGTTATTGTCTAATTCTTATGGCATGCAGTTAGTTGCTCATAAGCACTTTAACTCCAAAAAAGATATCTTATTGGACGAAGCTGATGTACTATCCGTTAAGCGACTAGTTGATAAAGAATTGGAACGAAAAATGGTAAAAGAAACAAATGTAGGTGAACAGATATTAGAAGAAATTTCAGTTTTAAAAGCTTTAAGAGATTATCGATATAGCTAAGAAATAGGCTTTGCAAGGTAACTTGTAAAGCCTATTTGTTTATGAAAACTTAATAGTTCGTTAATATTTTCACATAAATTTAACAGAAGGGTTGCAATTTATGTCGAAAGATACTATAATGAATGTTGTTAAGAGATAGCACAACTTCATTTGCGGGTGTAGTTTAATGGTAAAACCTCAGCCTTCCAAGCTGATGTCGTGGGTTCGATTCCCATCACCCGCTCCATACATATTGTGATCACAACGCAGTATCTTGTTTACCAAAAACAAGGTGTTGCGTTTTTTATATTTTTAGGGTTATAGTGAATAAAAAAAGACGTTTATCTAAATTAGATAAACGTCTTTGTGGTTAGTTGATAAGCGAATACGAAGCTTCTCCACCATGAATTTGTGTAAACATGGTGCTGAGAGATTCAGTTAGTTTTAAGGAGCTTTCAGTAGATAGAGAAGGTTTTAAGAAGATTATTTGAAGTGCTTCAGATGTCTGTTCAGAAACTGGAGCTCGGTTGGAGTCAACATAAGGACTTCCAAAAGGACCTTGTTCATCTGCTAATACAAGCTTATTGTATAGAGACACTTCTCGACCATTAATTGCAAGGTAACTTTCATCTTCATTCCCAAGTCGTAACGAAATGTCTCCATTTAAACAGCTTTTATCGTAAATGCCTAAAGGAACTTCGTACTGAAGGGAAAAGAAGTTATTTAAGTCTACAGCTGAATTAATTGTGGGTAAGTACGTTTGTTTTTGAATTCGACGAAATAATGCTTCAATGGATGGACGATATTTGCTTGGATCGGTTCCAAACTCCTTAAATATGCTTCTCCACTCCTTGATTCCTTCAAAAGAAGTGATGGTTCTATCTTGTAAATCAAAATAAATGGATTCTTGAAAGAGTCGTAACCTTCCTTTTAACATTTGTGGAGCTTCGCTTACTTCGATATTTCGATAATGAATAATACCTAGTTTAATATCATTATTTTTTTCTTTAATTTCTGGTGAAATGATAACGTTCATATAAAATACCACCTTTTCATTAGTGAGTTATGTATAGAGTAGAATTGTTCCAGTGAAAATGATAGTAAAAGCAATTCTACGCATTGAATTTTAAAGGAGAATAGCATAAATGGATTTTCAACAGTTAAAAAAAGAAGTGATTGCCTATAGTAAAGAAATAGGTATTGATAAAATTGGTTTTGCTAGTGCGTCAACGTTTGAGACGTTAAAAGATCGTTTATTAAGACAACAAGAATTAGGCTACGCTTCAGGGTTTGAAGAACCAGATATTGAGAAGCGTACGAATCCAACGCTTTTGGTTCCAAAAGCGAAGTCAATCATTGCCATTGCTCTTGCATACCCTTCTAAAATGCCTAATGCACCAAGAAGTACAAAGGAAGACCGAAGAGGCATTTTTTGTCGTGCTTCTTGGGGACAAGATTATCATACCATTTTACGAGATAGGCTCCAAAAACTTGAATCGTTCTTAAAAGAAAAAGTTCAAGGTGTTGAAGTGAAATCTATGGTAGACACGGGCGAGCTCTCTGATCGAGCCGTTGCCGAGCGAGCTGGGATTGGCTGGAGTGGAAAGAATTGCGCGATTATTACGCCGGAGTTTGGTTCATACGTATATTTAGGTGAAATCGTCACGAATATTCCATTTGAACCGGATCAACCAATTGAAGACCAGTGCGGTACTTGTAATAAATGTGTTGAAGTATGCCCAACAGGTGCATTAGTTACAGGCGGACAGCTTAATTCTCAGCGTTGTATTGCATTTTTAACACAAACAAAAGGTTTTTTGGTAGATGAGTTTCGAGATAAAATTGGCAACCGCTTATACGGCTGCGATACGTGCCAAACGGTATGTCCTGAGAATAAAGGTAAAGACTTTCACTTTCATCCTGAAATGGAACCAGATCCTGAGATTGCAAAGCCGAAGTTAAAGCCGTTATTAACAATGAGCAATCGTGAGTTTAAAGAAAAATATGGCCATGTATCTGGTTCTTGGCGTGGAAAAAAACCAATTCAACGTAATGCAATTATTGCACTTGCTCATTTTAAGGATGAAACAGCTATACCTGATTTAATTAAAGTAATGAAAGAAGATGTACGTCCTGTAATACGAGGAACAGCAGCTTGGGCCTTAGGGAAAATTGGAAACGATGAGGTGCTACCTATACTGGAACAATTAAAAGAAAAAGAGCAGGATGAGGAAGCCAAGCAAGAGTTTGAAAAGGGAATTGCGCTGTTAGTAAAGTCATAGAAGATGAAATTGTTGTGTTAAAAGGTAAGCTGTTCATCATAGCGTATAGTAAAAGCAGAGAAATGTGGTGAACAGATGCTAGCAAAGAAAAATGTCCTATATACATTGATGAAAGCCAAAGCAAATAGCTACGTGAATCAAGTAATCAGCGAGGACTTTAAGCCGTTTATCGAACAGGAATACGAGCTTAAGCAGTCTTTACTGAGAAAGAGAAAAGTAGAGGTTGTGAAGTGTACAGTTAAAGGAGCTATTCATGACGTTCAAAATGAAGATGAAGAGACAAAGGTTACTTATCAAATACACAAACGATTTTTATGTAAACAAGATGATTTATTTTACGTAGAAGAAGAGGTAGAAGAGCGGTGCGCATTGTTTTATAAAGATACGCTAATTCATGATAAATTGCTTCCTATTCATATAGATGAAATAGATGACTTAGAATTTAGTCTGGATGATAAGGAAGAAGTAGCTGATCGAAATGGGTACTATGACCGTCTAGCAGCGGTACAGTATGCAGAAACATATTGGAATACGCCTAATCCAGCTTATAAATACTTTGAGGTGAACTGTACGAATTACATCTCTCAGTGTTTACGAGCAGGAAAAGCCCCTATGAGAGGTCAACCTAATCGAAGTAAAGGCTGGTGGCTAAGTAAAGATAATTGGAGCTATAGCTGGGCGGTGGCACACTCGATGCACAGTTATCTCCAAAACTCAAAACAAGGGCTGCGAGCCATTAAAAAAAGCTCAGTTAAAGAGTTAACAATGGGTGATGTTATTTGCTATGATTTTGAAGGAGACGGCAGATGGAACCACACGACAATCGTTGTGGCAAAAGATGCAGACGGGATGCCTTTAGTTAATGCTAATACGTATAATAGCCGCATGCGCTATTGGGCTTATGAAGATTCGACAGCTTATACGCCAAATATGAAGTATACGTTTTTCCATATTACCGATCAATAAATATCCCTTTTGTTTTGAAAAGTTAATGGTATAATGATGAATAGATTTGTATTTAGAGGTGACTATTTTGGGACTACATGTTGTTTTATATCAACCAGAAATTCCAGCTAACACTGGTAATATTGCGAGAACTTGTGCAGCAACGAACACAACTTTACACTTAGTTCGTCCATTAGGCTTCTCGACGGATGATAAAATGTTAAAGCGCGCCGGCTTAGATTATTGGGATTATGTTGAGGTTGTCTATCATGATTCGTTAGAAGAAATTTTTGAAAAGTATCCAGAAGCAGCATTTTACTTCATCACTAAATTCGGAAAGAAGCCGCATTCATCCTTTGACTATAGCAATGTAGAAGATGATCACTTCTTTGTGTTTGGTCGCGAAACAAGTGGCTTACCTGATGAAATCATTGAAGCGAATATGGATAGATGCTTGCGTTTACCAATGACGAAAAACGTTCGTTCTTTAAACTTATCAAACACGGCAGCTATTTTAATTTATGAAGCGCTGCGACAGCAAGAGTACGGCGACTTATTAAGAGAAAATCCCCTTGATTAAGGGGATTTTCTTTTTTTTTACAAGGATGACTGTTCTATGTAGGTTCATTCTATTTGCGCTTTACCCCAGGCTTGTCATTATACCCAGCCGTAAAAATTGCTGATAAAAAAGCAAGTGATACTCCTAAAACCAATAGTAACCTCATGGATAGAGCCTCCTTTATTTTTCTGTCATGCTCCTCCTAATTATTATAGCTAATTCATGGCACGCTGTGAATCTTTAATGTAGACAAAATTCTGAATTTCTTAATTTAAAAAGCATGTTCAAACATTTTACTGCATAGATTGTATTAATCTTGTTCACTAGCACCAGAACTAGTAGGGGAGGTCCTTTAATGGATATATTAAAGAAAATTGAAAAATACCGTGAAGCAGAGAATCGACTTAAATGGGAAGGTACATTTGAAGAATATTTAAAACTAATTAAAGATGAGCCTTTAATTGCTCAGCCAGCGCATTCAAGGGTCTACAATATGATTAAAGATGCAGGAATTGAAGATGTCAATGGGAAAAAGCAATATAAATTCTTCAGTGAACAAATGTTTGGTCTAGAAGAATCGCTTGAAAGGCTGGTTGAAGAATACTTCCATCCTGCAGCGAAACGATTAGATGTCCGGAAGCGTATTTTATTACTTATGGGACCAGTTAGTGGAGGGAAATCAACGCTTGTTACCATGCTAAAAAGAGGATTAGAAGCGTATTCTTTAACAGATCGTGGTGCTGTCTATGCAATCAAAGGATGCCCAATGCATGAAGATCCACTTCATTTAATTCCACACCATCTGCGTCGAGACTTCTATGAAGAGTATGGCATTCGAGTTGAAGGAAACTTATCGCCTTTAAATACAATGAGGTTAGAGGAAGAGTATGGCGGCAGAATTGAAGACGTTATTGTCGAAAGAATCTTCTTCTCTGAAGATAAACGTACGGGGATTGGTACATTCAGTCCATCTGATCCAAAATCTCAGGACATTGCTGACTTAACAGGAAGCATTGACTTTTCAACCATTGCTGAATACGGATCAGAATCAGATCCACGAGCATATCGATTTGACGGAGAGCTAAATAAAGCGAACCGAGGAATGATGGAGTTCCAGGAGATGTTAAAGTGTGATGAGAAGTTCTTATGGCATTTATTATCTCTTACCCAAGAAGGGAATTTTAAAGCAGGACGATTTGCTTTAATTAGTGCAGATGAATTAATCGTCGCACATACAAATGAAACGGAGTATCGCTCCTTTATTTCGAATAAGAAAAATGAAGCCTTGCATTCACGTATTATCGTCATGCCGGTTCCATATAACTTAAAGGTTAGTGAAGAAGAGAAAATCTATGAAAAAATGATTCGAGAAAGCGACGTATCGGATGTGCATATCGCACCACATACGCTGCGCATTGCTTCCATCTTTACAACGCTAACAAGATTAAAAGAGCCTAAAAAAGGCGATATTGATCTATTAAAGAAAATGAGGCTATATGATGGCCAATCTGTTGAAGGTTACAACGATGCAGATGTGGAAGAGTTGAAGAAAGAACATTCGGATGAAGGTATGAGTGGAATCGATCCACGTTATGTAATTAACCGTATTTCATCAACCATCATTCGAAAAGATATTAAATCAATTAATGCGTTAGATGTATTGCGTTCACTAAAAGAGGGGTTAGATCAGCATGCATCTATTTCAGCAGAAGACCGTGAGCGCTATCTAAACTACATTTCATTAGCACGTAAAGAATATGATGAAATCGCGAAAAAAGAAGTTCAAAAAGCATTCGTATATTCATATGAAGAATCAGCGAAGACGCTGATGGAGAACTACCTCGATAACGTTGAGGCATATTGCAATAAAAACAAGCTGCGCGATCCGTTAACAGGGGAAGAAATGAATCCAGATGAAAAGCTAATGCGCTCAATTGAAGAGCAAATTGGCATTTCAGAAAATGCGAAGAAAGCGTTCCGTGAAGAAATCTTAATCCGTATTTCTGCGTATGCTCGTAAAGGGAAACGCTTTGACTATAATTCGCACGAGCGTTTACGTGAAGCTATTCAGAAAAAATTATTTGCGGACTTAAAAGATGTAGTGAAAATTACCACATCAACGAAGACACCAGACGAACAGCAGCTGAAAAAAGTAAATGAGGTAGTTGCTCGCTTAATTGATGAGCATGGCTATAATTCCGTTTCAGCGAACGAACTTTTACGCTATGTAGGAAGCTTATTGAATCGATAAAGAATGATAAAAAACATGGCACCGCTGATATGTGCCATGTTTTCTTTATCTTTTATATTAGCAAAATAGGCATTTATCTCATTCACAGTAGATGCTTTTTCATATGATAGTGTACAGCCGGGCTTTTTAAAAGCCGAAGCTAAATTAATTAGCAAGTATACCATTTTGAGACATAGGATAGAATAACCAACCTTTCAAAAGCAGCTTGAACAAGGAGGGGAAATACGTGGGTAAAGAGATTGATAAGAGTTTTGCGATTTCCAAGGAAGACTGGTCCCTCCACCGTAAAGGTCATGACGATCAGAAGCGACACCAAGAAAAAATCCAAGAAGCGATAAAGAATAACTTACCGGATTTAATTACAGAAGAAAACATTGTCATGTCAAATGGGAGAGACGTTGTTAAGATTCCAATTCGTTCATTAGATGAGTACAGAATTCGCTATAATTATGATAAGAATAAACACGTTGGCCAAGGGGATGGTGAAAGCAAAGTAGGAGATGTTGTAGCCAGAGATGGATCTGGCGGTGATGGAAAAAAAGGTGCTGGCAAAGGTCAAGGTGCAGGTGATCAAGCTGGAGAAGATTACTTTGAAGCAGAAGTATCGCTCATGGAGCTACAAGAAGCACTGTTTGCACAGCTTGAACTTCCGAATTTACAGCGAAAAGAATCTGATAACATTGTTGTTGAACACATCGAATTTAATGATATTCGACGTACTGGCTTGATGGGGAACATTGATAAAAAGCGCACGATGATGTCTGCGTACAAGAGAAATGCAATGACTGGTAAGCCTGCATTTCACCCAATTTTCCCTGAAGATTTAAAGTTTAAGACGTGGAATGAAGTAACAAAACCTGAATCAAAAGCAGTTGTGCTTGCGATGATGGATACAAGTGGGTCTATGGGGATTTGGGAAAAGTATATGGCGAGAAGTTTTTTCTTTTGGATGACTCGCTTTTTACGAACAAAGTATGAAACTGTCGAAATTGAATTTATTGCCCATCATACAGAAGCCAAAGTTGTTTCAGAAGAAGACTTTTTCTCTAAGGGAGAAAGCGGTGGAACTATTTGTTCATCAGCTTACCGTAAAGCACTTGAATTGATTAATAAAAAGTACGATCCTAGCCGTTATAATATTTATCCATTTCACTTTTCAGATGGCGACAATTTAACATCCGACAACGCAAGGTGTGTTAAGCTTGTAAATGAACTAATGAAGGTTTCTAATATGTTTGGATATGGAGAAGTAAATCAATACAATCGTCATTCGACTTTAATGTCTGCATATAAGAATATTCAGGATGAACAGTTCCGCCATTTTATTCTTAAGCAAAAAGCAGATGTATTTCATGCGATGAAAAGCTTTTTTAGAAAAGAGCCAGAAGGAACAAAATATGCATAAGGTATCACTTAAGAAGCCACTTCTATACAAGAAGGGGCTTCTTGTAGTTGACAGCTATTCGTCTCCGTTATATAGTTTATGTAGTTAAACTATTTAAGTATATAAACTAGGAGTGTCTAAATGGAACAAGCTGATAATATAAAAAAAGCTATTTCTATATTTAATAAAGTAAACGATTATTTAATGAAGACGTACTTTTCTTCGCTAATTAATGATATTACGCCAAAGCAATTTAATGTGCTGAGGTCAGTTTATGATATGCAACCTGTAAACGTGCAAACGATTGCGAAAAAATATAATTTGTCAATGAGCTCTGTTAGTCAGCTTATTACTAAATTAGAAAAAGAAAGTTATTTGCATCGAGAACTTAATCCTGAAAATCGTCGGGAAATCCTTTTAACGCTTGGTCCTAAAGGACAGGAATACTTTGATGAATATGAGCGAATTGATCAATTTATTATAGAGCGCTACTATTCCCATTTATCTATGGAAGAAACACAGCAGCTAAAAGAAATTGCTAACAAGCTTTATCGAGTCGTAACAGGAGAAAACAGCGACAAATGAATGCGGATATCCAAGAAATTACGGTTCAGCTATTCGAAAGCTATGATAGTATTGCATTTATACTAAGTATTTTGTTGAATGTGCTCATTAGTATTGCTGGTGTTTTACCAAGCGTATTTTTAACAGCAGCTAATTTGGTTGTTTTTGGTTTTTGGGAAGGAATGGTTATTTCGTTTATTGGAGAATCAGTTGGAGCAGTTGTTTCGTTTTGGCTCTACCGAAAAGGTTTTCGAAAGCTAACTGCTCATAAGCGGTTGTCTTCTCCTAAAATTCAACAGCTTTTACATGCACGGGGAAAAGAAGCATTTCTACTTATTCTTTCTTTGAGACTATTACCTTTTGTCCCTTCAGGACTTGTTACATTTATTGCGGCTATTGGAAAGACTTCTTTAGGGATTTTTATTTTAGCAAGCTCAATTGGGAAGCTTCCTTCAATTCTTATTGAAGGCTATTCTGTTTATCAAGTCATGAACTGGACAAGTACTGGGAAGGTATTGATTTCTTTCATAGGCTGCGTACTTATCATACTTGTAGTTCGAAAACTTTATGCAAGGTCTGCCATATGAAAGGAATGTTATAGGAAATGATTAATCAAATAGCAAAGCAAATCATTGAAATATTACCGCAAAATGCGATTTCACGTGGAGTAGGGGTGTTAGGACGCTCAAGCATTAGTAGATATATCATCAAGCCATATAGCAAAATTTATAAAATTAATCTAGATGAAATGGAACAATCTTTAGGCTCTTATCCTAATTTCACTGCATTTTTCACGAGAAAGCTAAAAGCAGAAGCCCGAGAAGTCGCAGCCGATCCATATACTCTTTCCAGTCCAGTAGATGGAAAAGTAGCAGAATATGGCGATATTAAGGAAGGAACTCTTATTCAAGCAAAAGGGATTGATTATCGAGTAGAGCAGCTGATTGGGTGTACGAAAGAAGAAGCTGAAAGGTTTGACGGTGGAACTTTTTTAACCATTTATTTAAGCCCTAGCGATTATCACCGCATTCATATGCCGCTTTCAGGAGCGGTCACAAAAGCAACATATTTACCAGGACGTTTGTTCCCGGTTAATCGTATCGGAGTCGAGCATGTTCCCGGGCTATTCACAAAAAACGAGCGATTGATCACATATGTGGATACGCAAGCTGGAACAATAGCGCTTGTTAAAGTAGGCGCATTTATTGTTGGAAGTGTCCGGGTACCATACGGAAATCATACGACTAATGTAAAGAATGGAAAATATTATACGACATCTGTTAACGATACCTTTTATGAAAAAGGAGAAGAAGTGGGGTTATTTGAGTTTGGCTCAACGGTAGTCCTTTTGTTCGAAAGAGATAAGGTAAAGCTAACGAATACATTGGAACGTGGAACAAAATTAAAATATGGGGAACCGATTGGAACGTATAAGTCAGGAGATTTGGGATAAACACCAAATCTTCTTTTTTATGTTTAAATTACATAATCTTTCTAAATTTAGAAACACTGAAAGTATAACTATTTAGAATTGAGGTGGATTTGATGCTGATTAAACGTTATCCCAAAAAGAAAAAACAAAAGCAAGCAAGCGTACCAAAGCAAGATCCAGCATCTATCAACATTCCGCTCAAACTAACAATTGAAGAAAATAAAAAGTATATTCAAGAGTACTTAGACTATACAAGTGATTTAGGCGAGCGCTGGCTAACTTTTAATGGTAAAAAAGCGCTTTTAATGTATTTTGTACCGCTCATGGATTCGGTGAAATTAAACGAACATGTAATTAAACCAATGCTTCTTGAAAAGGAAGGAGACCCAAAAGAGGTTATTCAAATCGGTTCCGTTAACGAATCTCAGGATTTGCATGAAATCATTACGTTGCTCTGTCGCGGAGGAGCTATTTTATTTCTTGAAGATACACCCATTTTATATGTAATTGATGCTACGCTTCCTGCATCTAGGGAAGTTAGCCAAGCAATCGATGAAAAAGTTGTGCGCGGTTCTCATGAAGGGTTTGTTGAAAATCTAGATAAAAACATAAACTTAATGCGTCAGCGTTTTTTAGATGGAAGCTTAATCGTTAAATACCTTGAAGTCGGTACAATTTCGCGCACGAGAGTAGCTGTTTTATACCTTAAAGGAATTTCAAATCCAGAATACTATGAAGAAGTATTTCGACGATTAGAATCAATTGACGTGGACGCTGTGGAAAGTGGCAGTATTATTGAAGAAGCGTTAGAAAATTCACCTTTCTCACCATTTCCACAGCTCCTTAATACAGAAAGGCCAGACCGCGTGATGGGAAATTTATTAGAAGGAAGAATTGCAATTATGACAGCAGGAAAATCATCCACAATTGTTGCGCCTTCTTGCTTTTTTACATTCTATCAATCACCAGAAGATTATAATACGCGCTCTTTGTACGGCTCTTTCTTTCGATTGTTGAGGATCTTTAGTTTTTTTGTGGCAATCAGTCTACCAGCATTATATATTGCTACGATTTCATTTCACTAAAAGTCAGTATTACTGAGTTTACGTATGGAGAAGTTGGATCAGAAGATCTTATTAAAGAAATTGAAAATCATATTAACAAAAATGTTCAAAATAAAGCTGAGAAAGTTGTCGAAAAGCTTCAAAAAGCAAACTGTGATTTCTTAGAGGTAGGAAGAGAACTAATGGCTTACCACCCCGATGTATGGAAAGAATTAGAATGGAAAAAGGATTATGCTCAAATTGATATTAAACCGGATGTAACCGTTGAAGTGATTCATAGAGGAATCATTAATTAATTACAAGAGGCTGAGACGTAAGTATTTCAGTTAATGATATATCCCAACTATCACAAGTTAACTGCTTTTGATAGTTTGGGTATTTTTTTGTTGGCTCGAAAACAAGTTTAAAAAACTAATGCAAGGGAACGAACTTGTTCTTACAACCTAGCTATTATAACAAAGTAATGATTCATCTTTGAGAAGGAATCATTTCATTGTGTCCCAGTCTCTTTATTTTTAAAGTTTGATATCCAGAAAAAGAGGTAACGTGATAGGATAAGGTAAGCTGAATGTTTCATAAATACATAGCATGTACAATATGATAGAAGTAAAAGCAGACGGCAAGGACAGAAAAGGTGTGGAAAAAGCATGACGGATAAGACAAAGAAAAAAGTAAAACAAGGATTGTTTTTCCTGTTTATTATATATGGTGTGGCACTTATTTACGTAACGCTAATTAAAGAAAATGAGCAAGTATATGGGCAAGCTATGAATTTAAGCTTATTCAGTACAATTAAGCTCATGTGGGACAGTGGAAACTTGGAGCTAGCAGTGGTGAATGTATTAGGTAATATTGTAATGTTTGCTCCGGTTGGAATGTTTATACCACTTTTTATGAAATCATTTGATGGATTTATTCAAGTGTTTGTGACGGGTTTTTTAATTAGTTTTACTATTGAAATTTTACAATATGAGTTAACAGAGCGAGTCTTTGATATTGATGATATTCTATTAAATTCAATTGGAACACTTGTCGGATGGATTTTAGTTAAGCTGCTCTTTTTCTTTAAAAGACTTATTTTGAAACAATAGACACCGAGATAAATAGCTACCTATCTCGGTGTTTTTTATTAAGAGTAAAGTTTAGATCCTTTTTCAATAAATTCCTGTGATTTTTCTTTCATGCCTTGTTTAGCGAAATCAACGAGCTGTTTTTCATCCGCTAGCTGTCTAATATCGTGAGAAATTCTCATTGAACAGAACTTAGGTCCACACATGGAACAGAAGTGAGCGGTTTTAGCACCTTCTGCTGGTAGTGTTTCATCATGGTATTCTCGAGCTCGGTCAGGATCTAACGATAAATTAAATTGGTCATGCCATCTAAACTCAAATCGAGCTTTTGAAAGCGCGTTATCACGAATTTGGGCACCTGGGTGACCTTTTGCAAGATCAGCAGCATGAGCAGCAATTTTATAGGTAATTACACCTTCGCGAACATCTTCTTTATTCGGGAGGCCTAAATGTTCTTTTGGGGTTACATAACAAAGCATTGCTGTACCAAACCACCCAATCATTGCAGCTCCAATACCAGACGTAATGTGGTCATAGCCCGGTGCTATATCAGTTGTTAGTGGTCCCAGGGTATAGAATGGTGCTTCGTGGCAAACTTCCATTTGTCGGTCAACGTTCTCTTTAATCAGATGCATTGGCACATGTCCAGGACCCTCAATCATTACTTGAACATCATGCTTCCACGCAATTGTTGTTAATTCGCCAAGCGTATCAAGCTCTGCAAATTGAGCTTCGTCGTTCGCATCAGCAATTGAACCAGGGCGCAGGCCATCTCCCAGTGAGATTGAGATATCATATTGCTTACAAATTTCGCAAATCTCTTCAAAGTGTGTATACAAAAAGTTTTCTTGGTGATGTGCTAAGCACCATTGAGCCAAAATGGAACCACCCCGTGAGACAATACCGGTTGTTCGCGTAGCAGTTAGTGGAATATAGCGCAACAGTACGCCTGCATGAATTGTAAAGTAATCAACTCCTTGTTCTGCTTGTTCAATGAGTGTATCACGATAAACCTCCCAAGATAGGTCTTCTGCTATGCCATTAACTTTCTCTAAAGCTTGATAGATTGGGACAGTGCCAACAGGAACGGGTGAATTTCGAATAATCCATTCGCGCGTCTTATGAATGTCTTTACCAGTTGAAAGATCCATAATTGTATCTGCTCCCCACCTTGTAGCCCACGTCATCTTTTCAACTTCATCTTCAATTGATGAATGAACAGCAGAGTTTCCGATATTTGCATTAATTTTCACGTGAAACTTTGTTCCAATAATCATTGGTTCAACTTCTGGATGGTTAATATTGCAGGGAATGATTGCACGCCCTGCTGCAACTTCTTCACGAATCGTTTCTGCACTCATTTGCTCACGAATTGCGATAAATTCCATTTCAGGAGTGATAATTCCTTTTTTTGCATAATGCATTTGGGTGACGTTTCTGTCATCCTTTGCTTTTTGTGGTGAATAATTAATAAGGGGAAAGCTTTTCGTTTCGTTCCGTTGATCGCCTTCTTTATAGCCGTTATCTCTTGCTTGAACGGTACGGCCAGCATAGGAAAAAGTATCGTTTCGTTCTGCAATCCATGGTTTGCGTAAAGGTGGCAGTCCTTTTTCTAAATCTACACTATAGGCTGGATCGGTGTATACGCCGCTTGTATCGTAAACGCGAACGGGGGTGTTTTGCTCTTCACCGCGGTCGTTTACAGTGGGGGAAAGGTGGATTTCGCGCATCGGTACTTGAATATCACTTCGAGTCCCTTGCACGTATACTTTTTTACTGTTTGGAAACGGCTGTTGCATTGAAATGATTACTTGTTCTTTAGACATACTTATTCCTCCATTATGCTAGTAGATTTTGAGAAAATAAGCTATACCGAACAAAAAAATCGGGCTCTATGTAAGAGCCCGATGGAATAGACAAAAAAGAAAACAGCATAAAACACCGTTCTTTCAAGACTACTTCCCTACGTTGGTATAACCCAAATCAGGTTCAAAGGGTTAAAGAGCACAATAACTCTTCTCTCAGTCTGTGTAATCAGACACCCCTAGTAGAAAATCATTTAATTGACGACTTCATTCTACCATCATTAGGAAAAAATGCAAGCGGTTATTTATCTTTTTGCTGCTTCAAATGCAATAACAATAGCGGTAATAATATGCATAACCATTCCCACAACTGGGATTACGCCGACAAATGATGTCACCATACCCAAAATATTTCCGTAAGCTGAACGACCTTCTTTATGAGATAAAAATAGAGCAATTGCATGTAGGAAAAAAGCAAATACTAAAGGTCCCCATGAAAAGCTTATGATGAATGCACCACCAATTAGAGGAATACCTAAAAATGCTTCATACCCAGCCGTTAGCCATTTCATAACACGTACATTTCCGCTCATGTATAAGAGCCTCCTATTAAGTAATGTAGTAGTATATACGAACGAATTAGCTAGAAGTTTCATTTTATAGACTGACTATTAATGGGAAAAAAAATAATTGATAAAATATTTTAATTTTTGTATACAAATCTGAAAAGTTTTGTTAGAATATTTTTATTCAATTAAAACACCTTATAAATTCGTTGAAGAGAACGAGTAGGTTATGAAAACTGTTCCCCAGAGAGCTAACGTTTGCTGAAAGTTAGCGTACAGTTCCTAGCTGAAAATCATCTCTGAGAAAATATGCTGAAGCTTTATAGTAAGTATATTCGGACGTCCACCGTTAGAAGGAACACGTATGAACACGTACGTTGGCGAGTGCTGCTGTTTTTAGCAGAACGAGGGTGGTAACGCGAGAATTATATCTCGTCCCTTTTTAGGGACGGGATTTTTTTGTGTATAAAAAGGAGTGATTCGAGTGGAAAGTGATATTGACATTAGACAGAAAAATCAGCAGTACAAACAATCTAGGAGGAACTCACATGAATGCTTTATCAAGAAAAGATACACTGTTTATTAGTTTAATGCTATTCTCATTATTTTTTGGAGCAGGAAACTTAATTTTCCCTCCATTTTTAGGACAGTCTGCTGGAAGTGAATTGTGGCCAGCTGTTACAGGCTTCATTTTATCGGCTGTGGGGCTACCAATCCTGGGTGTCATTGCTGTAGCAAAATCAAATGGTCTTCAATCATTAGCAAACCGAGTCCACCCAGTTTTCGCCGTTGTATTTACGGTCATGATTTACTTAGCAATTGGACCTTTTTTAGGAATCCCACGAGCAGGAAGCTTAGCATTTGAAATGGGCGTACAGCCTTTTTTACCTGAAGGAGTAAATGTAAAAGCCGCGCTGTTTGGATATACGTTTTGTTATTTTGCACTTGCTTACTGGTTAGCTTTAAAGCCTTCAAAGCTTGTTGACCGCTTTGGGAAAGTATTAACGCCAGTTTTATTAGTTCTTATTTCACTTATTTTTATTCGTGCCCTTTCTTATCCTTTTGAGCCGGCTGGTCAACCTGCAGGTAACTATGTGACAAAAGCATTTGCTACTGGATTTACCGATGGTTATGCGACCATGGATACAATTGCTGCGCTAAACTTTGGAATTGTCATTGCAATGGCTTTGAAGCAAAAAGGAATGACTAGTACGAAAAGTATTATGTCATCATCTATTCGTGCAGGAGTAATTGCAGGAACGTTGCTAGCTATTATTTATCTTATGCTGGCATATTTAGGATCTGTTAGTCATGCCAATGCAGCAAATGGAGCAATAACGTTAACGAACATTGTATTTACGCTTTTTGGACCGTTCGGAGCTGTTCTATTAGGAGTTGTATTTACGCTAGCGTGTTTAACAACTTCTGTTGGATTATTAACCTCATGCAGTCAGTATTTTGAGCAATTAGTACCGAAAGTATCATATAAGGTTTGGGTTAGTACAATTGCCGTATTTAGTTTACTTGTTGCAAACTTAGGATTAACCATGATTCTAAAAATTTCAGTTCCAGTTTTAACAGCTATTTACCCTGTTGCTATTATGCTAATTGTTCTATCATTAACGAATTCTTTAATCAAAGGAAAGCAAGGTGTATATGCTTTATCTATTTTATTCGTTGGAATTGTAAGCGTAACGGACGCTTGTCTTCAGTCAGGGTTAAACTTAGGTGCTTGGGGGGGACTTGTAAAGACTTTGCCATTGTATAACACAGGATTTGGTTGGTTAGTACCAGCAATCGCTGGGGCTATGGGCGGTTATCTTCTTAGCTTATATAATCTAAAAGGTAAAGTAGTTCACTCAAAACAAGTTAAATCATATAGTAAATAAGATTGTCCATAAAAAAAGCCCAGTTTGGGCTTTTTTTGTTCTTCAAATAAAGATTGTGTTTTTATCAGCAAACAATTATGATAAAAAGCGAATATTCACGTTTGCTATGAAGATGAAAAAATTATGTAATCTTGAAAGGTAGAGTAAAAATGTGGGAAATTATTGTTGCGATTATTTTAGGAATTGTAGAAGGTCTAACTGAATTTGCGCCTGTATCATCGACCGGACACATGATTATTGTAGATGATTTATGGCTGAATTCAAAAGAACTATTTTCACCAGAGGTTGCTAATACATTTAAGATTGTCATTCAATTAGGCTCGATCCTAGCCGTTGTTGTTTTGTTTAGAAATCGTTTTATTAATCTATTAGGGTTAAATCGTAAAAATGAGAAATATGAACAGGTAACAAATCGATTAAAACTTTCTCAAGTTATCGTTGGTTTGCTTCCGGCAGCTGTATTAGGATTCTTATTTGAAGATTTTATTGACAAGCATTTGTTCTCGTTGAACACGGTGTTAGTCAGCTTAATTGCAGGAGCAATTTTAATGATTATTGCAGACCGCTTTGCTTCAAGAATTCCAAAAACAGAAACGGTAGATCAAATGACCTATCGTCAAGCCATTGGTGTTGGATTGTTTCAGTGTATCGCTCTATGGCCAGGATTTTCGCGTTCTGGTGCTACCATTTCAGGTGGGGTACTTTTAGGCATGAGTCACCGAGCAGCTTCTGATTTTACTTTTATTATGGCTGTTCCTATCATGGCAGGAGCTAGTGGGTTATCATTAATCAAAAACTGGCAGTATTTCACGATTGATGCATTGCCTTTTTTCATTGCCGGCTTTATTAGTGCTTTTATTGTAGCGCTTGTTTCCATTCGCTTTTTCTTAAAATTAATTAATCGAATAAAATTGGTACCTTTTGCTATTTATCGTATTGTATTAGCAGTTGCTATTTATCTTGTATTCTTTTAAGAATGATAAAACAGCCTTGGTTACATTTAGAACCAAGGCTGTTTTATATTTTGGCATTTATATAGTTAAAAAGTTTTGAGTCATAAAAATAAATTGACAAGCTTTCGAAAAACAGATAAATTATTCTTATTGAATAAAACATTAATTCTGTATAATATTTTAGAAAAATAATTTAATAAGAAGCTTAATCTAAATTAGAGCGGGGGAACCACAAATTTGGTATATCATATGCCTTGGGGTGAATCTTTCCTGAGTGAAAGTAGGGTACTCTCAAACCCGAATCCGACAGTTAACCTCGTCTGCTTATTGAGAGAAAGAACATTGTCTTTTTGTCGACCATTCTTTCTTTTAGAATGGTCTTTTTTTAATTTTCAGAAAAAATAAAATCGCTTTACAACAGAGAGGAGAGCACATATGAAAAAATTGCGGTTTGGCATGGCAACACAAATTTTTGTTGGTTTAATTTTAGGTATTCTAGTTGGTGTTATTTGGTTTAATGATCCAAGAGTAGCAACGTATTTACAGCCGCTGGGCGACTTATTCTTACGCCTGATTAAAATGATTGTTATTCCAATTGTTATCTCAAGCTTAATTGTTGGTATTGCGGGCGCTGGTAACGGCAAGCAAGTAGGCCGATTAGGTGCTAAGACTATCATTTACTTTGAAGTCATCACAACGTTTGCAATCATTATAGGTGTTTTATTGGCTAATGCTTTCCAACCAGGTGTAGGAGTGGACATTGAATCTGCACAAAAGACTGATATTAACCAGTACGTAGAGACAAGTGAAGAACAAAGTGAGAAATCCGTTGCAGAAACGTTCCTTCATATTGTTCCAACGAACTTCTTCCAATCATTAGTGGAAGGTGACATGTTAGCCATCATCTTTTTCTCCGTGTTATTTGGATTAGGTGTAGCAGCTATTGGGGATCGTGGAAAGCCTGTTTTACAATTTTTTGATGGCGTTTCTCATGCGATGTTCCATGTTGTTAACATGGTGATGAAAGTTGCTCCTATCGGGGTCTTTGCTCTCATTGGTGTAACTGTTTCTAAGTTTGGTTTAGAATCATTAATGTCTCTAGCGAAACTTGTTATTCTAGTTCACGCTGGTTTACTGTTCTTCTTAATTGTGGTTTTAGGAGCGGTTGCGAAATGGGCTGGTGTAAATATCTTTACATTAATGCGTTATTTAAAAGATGAATTGCTGTTAGCATATAGTACATCAAGTTCAGAAACGGTATTACCGCGTATTATGGGCAAATTAGAAAAAATGGGATGTCCAAAAGCTATTGTATCGTTTGTTATCCCAATTGGTTATACGTTTAACTTAGATGGATCTGTGCTGTATCAAGCAATTGCCGCTATTTTCTTGGCACAGGTTTATGGAATTGACTTAACAATTGTCGAACAGCTAACGCTAATCCTAGTGCTTATGATTACTTCAAAAGGGATGGCAGCCGTTCCAGGAACATCATTTGTTGTATTATTAGCAACGTTAGGTACGATTGGAATTCCAGCCGAAGGTCTTGCATTCATTGCCGGTGTGGACCGAATTATGGATATGGCTCGTACAGTTGTAAACTTAATGGGTAACACAATTGCAGGAATTGTTATGTCTAAGTCTGAAGGCAAGTACAATCCTATAAAAGCTAATGAAGTGATGAAACAGTCGAGAGAGGCAAAAGTAGCTAGCTAATGTATCTTCTAATCTCGTAACAATGCTTAATGCATAAGGCTACTTACCGGTTCTATTTTTATGAACAGGTAAGTAGCTTTTTTGATAATTTTTTGATTAGTTCTTTATTAATAAAGAAATTAAACCTATAATTATAGTAGGTAACAACAGATATGTTTTTAAATAAACAAGCTGAGCGTGCTCTAGTATGTGGCATGTGAGTGAATTTAGGAAGAAAGCGTGGGAGGCATTTACATATGTGGAAGAAGCGCATAGCAATTATTGTATCGATTATTGCAGCTTGTTTTTTAATTCCTTATAGCTTACCAATTGTCTTTGCATTATTAACAGCAATTGTTCTAGAAGGTCTTATTCAAAAGTTGCAGCATTCTTTGAAGTTTAGTCGAATCTATGCTGTATTAGTAGCGTTTTTATTATATGTTGTATCCATAACATTAATTGGTTTCTTTATTATTCGTACAATTGTAACGCAAGTAGTGGCTCTCTCAAAAGTTACGCCTTCTTTTGTAAAAGAGCTTTATGAAACAACAATTTATCCTAACATTATTAAGTGGAAGTATTATTCAAACGCTCTTCCTACAGAAGTCATTTCATCCATTGAAAACGCAATCGAAAGCACCATTAATTCATTGGATACACTATTAAAAGGAACCGTTGAGTTAATTATTAGCTTTGCTGCAACCGTTCCAGGCTTCTTGCTAGAATTTCTGATTTATTTAGTTGCTTTAGTATTCATTAGCTTAGAGCTACCGAACATAAAAGAAAAAGTAAAATCGTTTTTAACAGATGAAACGAAATATAAAACAAAGATTGTTATTACGCAATTAATGCAAGCAGGTGTTGGCTTCATTAAAGCTCAGATTGTATTGAGTCTTTTAACATTTGTGATGGCTTATGTTGGGCTATGGCTATTAAATGTTCCGTACACGGCTTTATTGAGTCTTTTAATCGTTATCGTTGATATTCTACCAATTCTAGGAACAGGTTCCGTTCTAGTTCCATGGGGAATATTTGCTTTAACTCAAGGTCAAGACTCGTTGGCAATTGGTCTATTTATTTTATTTGGGGTGATTACCGTCGTTCGAAGAGTTGTAGAACCAAAAGTTTTTTCAACAAACATGGGAATTTCTCCTTTAGCTGCGTTAATTAGCCTGTATATTGGATTTAAATTGCTAGGGTTTGTGGGGCTGTTTTTAGGTCCAGCTCTTGTCATCTTATATGATGCGCTTCGAAAAGTTGGCGTCATCCAAATTAACTTTAAAATTTAGGCACTAGTAATCTAGTGCTTTTTTTGTTGGGATTTTTTACAGAACGACTCGTTAATTCGTTAGATTGACAGCATTCGTTCTTTTTTTACTTTTCAATTAAAGGGGATTAATATACAATTATGACTTGTGAAGCTTTAAAATATCACGTTTTGTTATAGAGCAGTAAGTTAACTAAGGAGGAAGTCGTTTGTTAGAAACAATTGTTTTATCACTAGTAGAAGCGCTTAAGCAACTTTCGTATTTCGGCGTTATCTTAGCGCTAACGTTTGAATTTGTCCCAGCAGAGCTAGTCTTACCACTCGTAGGATATTGGGTATATCAAGGTGACATGAACCTTTATTTAGCTATTTTAGCAGGAACAGTTGGAGGCGTGTTTGGACCATTAACACTTTATGCTCTTGGTCGCTATGGTGGGCGTCCACTTGTCTTAAAATATGGAAAGTATTTTCTAGTAAAAGAAAAGGAAATCGATGCAGCAGATCGATTTTTTAATAAATATGGGGCAGGAGTAGCCTTTTTTGGTCGCTTTATTCCTGGAGTACGTACAGCCATCTCGCTTCCTTGCGGAATGGCAAAAATGAACGTTTGGCAATTTTCTATTTACACGTTTGTAGCGATGTTACCAATTACGGCTCTTTACGTATATCTGGGTTATAAGTTAGGCCCAAAATGGGAAGATGTTGGACCTATTGTATCTCAATATATGCAGCCGATTGGAATTGGACTATTAGTTATCATTATTATTTTCTTTACGTTTAAATATGTGAAAAAGAAACAAAAAGCATAAGGGAAAAGAGAGCGTCCAGCAAATTAGTTGTCTGGGCGCTTTATGTAGAAAGGGGAAAGCATATGGAAACGACTGAACAGCTGGCTAAAGAATTAAAGAAGATTGAAAAGTGGGAAAAAAGTCAAAAGGGACTATTCTTTTGGGAAAAGCTGCTTCGCTTACCTTTTGCAGCGCTTGATAAAGTCACGCCTAGGTTTATCCACGAAAAAATAGAAAAGCTTCTTGACGAGGTTGCTAAGTACATTGATAACGGAGGCCAATATTTAGCTAATACTTCCGCTACGTTAGAAAAAGCATCTAAACGCTTAAAAGAAAAAGATTTAACATTAACGGATATTCAGCAGTTATCTATTCAAGAAATGGATGAGTTAGCAAATGCCTTTGTGGAGGCACGTCAAAAAAATGCTAAAATTCAAGGTGCTACGACTGGAATTGGTGGTATCTTCACGCTGGCTATTGATGTACCGTTTGTACTAGGGCTAACTTTAAAAACGCTACAAGAAGTAGCTGTTTCCTATGGATACGACCCGACAAAACAAGAAGAGCGTGTGTTTATGGTAAAGTGCATGCAGTTCTCATCCTCTGACATTGTAGGTAAGCGAGCAATTTTAGAAGAGCTATCAGAAGGGAAGCGAGAACAAAGCTTATCGCAGCTTCAAGGTTGGAGAGAGGTATTTACGACTTATCGAGATAACTGGGGATGGAAAAAACTTTTTCAAATGATTCCTATAGCAGGTATGATCTTCGGTGCTTATGTAAATAAGCAGGCGATTGGAGACATTGGAGAAATAGGGACGATGCTTTATCGTAAACGCCGCATCTTAGAACGATTAGAACAAGAAAAGAATTTACAAGAGTCATAATAAGACATTTCCTGCGAAATAACATTATTTCTAGGGAAATATGTCGATAAAAAAGCATCCTTGCTACTAAGAAAGGATGCTTTTTACCTTAAACAATACCGAAGAAAGTGTAAAGTGCAATGATGACAAAAACCGCTAGCGTTTTAATGATCGTAATTGCAAAAATATCTCGATATGCTTGACGGTGAGTCAAACCTGTTACTGCAAGAAGCGTAATAACAGCACCGTTATGTGGAAGTGTATCCATACCGCCTGATGCCATCGAAATAACGCGGTGCATCACTTCAGGTGGTATATTAAACTGATTAATTGCCGCTAAATACTTTTCTGACATAGCGCTTAATGCAATTCCCATACCGCCTGATGCAGAACCAGTTATACCAGCCAATGTTGTTGTAGTCACAGCACCGTTAACAAGTGGATTTGTAAATGTCTCGGAAATTCCTTTACTAATAACACCAAAGCCTGGAAGAGCAGCAATAACGCCTCCAAAACCATATTCAGCACCCGTGTTCATAGAAGCTAACAATGCCCCGCTGATACTGGTGTTAAGACCTGCTTGAAAGTTTACTTTTACCTTTTTCCAATCATACAGTAGTGTCGCAATAATCCCTACTACTAGAGCCATTTGAACTGACCAAATAGCAAGTACAGATGAAAGCTCAACTTTTCCAAAGGAGTCAAGACCAATGGCAGTAAAATCAAAGCCATTTGGATACCAAACAGGCAAAGCCATTGTAAATACTTTATTCATAACACCTACTAAAATGAGTGGTACAAACGCTAAGATTTGACGAGGCAAGGTTGGTTTTTCACTTTTCGTACTTGTTTCTTCTTCTCCTGTTGTTACATCATTTTCTAGCTTCTCAGCTGCAGCTGCAGTTTCGTGGTCAAAGCCGTAGTATCCTTCACCAGCAGCTTCTGCTTTTTTACGACGAGCTTCTAAATACTTCATCCCTACAAGTAAGACGAAAATGGCTCCAATAATACCGAGCATCGGTGCAGCATAAATATCAGTTTTGAAGAAAGTAGTTGGAATAACGTTTTGAATCTGTGGAGTACCTGGTAAAGCATCCATTGTAAACGTAAAGGCACCTAATGCAATCGTTCCTGGAATAAGCCTTTTAGGAATATTGGCTTCTCGAAATAGATTAGCTGCAAATGGATAGATAGCAAAAACAACAACAAATAAGCTAACTCCACTATAAGTTAGAATCGCTCCCATGATGACAATAGCTAAAATTGCACGCTTTGCACCAACAACTTGTACAATTGTTTTAGCAATCGTTTCAGCCAACCCTGACATTTCAACGACTTTACCAAAAATAGCCCCTAGTAAGAAAACGGGAAAATAAAGCTTGATAAATCCTACCATCTTTTCCATAAAAATATTTGAAAAGAAAGGTAATACATAGCTTGGCTCAGTTAGCACAACAGCAAAAAGTGCACAGATCGGTGCAAATAAAATAACTGAAAATCCGCGATATGCGACAAACATTAAAAGACTAAGTGATAAAAGGATAATAACTAGTTCCATTTCAAATCCCCCCCATAGCGTTCTTTACTTTATTAAATCGATATAATCCTCCTTTTATAAAAAATAATGTAAGCGTTTACTTAACGAAATATATTTGCAAGATTCGTGCCAACTTCTAAAAATCAGACAATAATAAACAAAGTCTGGATATTTGAATAGAAATATAGAGAAGTATAATTTTTATTTCCGAAAAACCGGAATATGAGAGATGTTTACTTCCGCAAATCCGGAAAAAATCCGTTTTTCCGGAATGAAAACAATTGTACAAGGAGAGTTTGGTATAATAGATAGTAGAAGCGTGTACATAGGAGGAGCGATGATGGCTAATAAAAATCGAATTCCTGATAAATGGTTTGAAGAGATTTTAAATGTAGCAACAGAATGGATCGTTGTAGTAAATGTTCAGGGGGAAATCCTTTATATAAATAAAGCTTACTGTGAGTTTTTACATACGACTGTTGAACAAGCAATTGGACGCTCTGTTCAAGAAGTGATTGAAAACTCAAGAATGCATATTGTGACTCAAACAGGCCAAGCAGAAGTAGCTAGCATTCATTTTATTAAAGGGAATGAGATGATTGCAAATAGATATCCTTTATATGTAGACAATGAATTAGTTGGAGCTGTGGGAACGGTAATGTTTCGGAATGCTAAAGATTGGCTAGCTTATTCTGAAAAAATACAGCCTCTATTAGAAGAATTAAATTATTATAAGAAAAAACTTGAGCACGAATCGGAAAGTAAATATAGTTTTCAAGATCTTATTGGAGATAATGAAAGGTTTCTCTTGGCTAAACAGTTAGCTGAAAGAGTGGCCAACAGTAAATCTGCTGTTTTGTTATTAGGAGAATCTGGGACTGGGAAAGAATTATTTGCTCACGCAATTCACCAAGCGAGTTCGCGGTGCTTCTTTCCGCTTGTTCGAGTCAACTGTGCATCTATTCCTCAGCAACTTTTAGAATCTGAACTGTTTGGGTATGAAGAAGGTGCGTTTACAGGTGCTCGTAGAGGAGGGAAAAAAGGGAAATTTGAGCTAGCTCATAGAGGTACAATCTTTTTAGATGAAGTAGGTGATATGCCTCTTCAAATGCAAAGCAAGCTGCTGCGTGTGGTACAAGAGAAAGAGCTAGAACGAGTTGGGGGTCAAAAAACCATCGATATTGATGTGCGAATTATTGCCGCTACCCATCGAAATTTAGAAGAAATGGTGGAAAAGGGTGAGTTTCGAGAAGATTTATATTATCGCTTGAATGTTATTAAAGTTGATATCCCACCTCTTCGTGAGCGAAAAGAAGATTTACCTGAAATTGCTTATGTGCTGTTAAAAAAACTAGAGCGGCACTTTCATCGCCCTAATCTCAAATTATCAAACGAGGTGTTACAGCAGTTACAAAAGCATTCGTGGCCTGGCAATATACGTGAATTAGAAAATGTATTGGAGAGAGCTGTTAATATTTTAGATGGTCAAACTATTCTCTTATCTCATTTACCTTTATATCTTCAAGACCTTGAAGGAGGCAATCAAGATATAAAAAAAGAAAGCAAAGGCTTAGTGATGACAGAAAAGGATGAGGTCCCATCACTAAAGGACGTGGTGGCACAAGCCGAAAAAGAAGCAATCATAAAAGCTTTAAAAAGTACGAATGGAAACAAACAGCAAGCAGCTAAGCTCTTAGAAATTGGTAAAACAAGCTTTTATGATAAATGTAAGCGATATGGAATTGATTAAAAGCATGATGCGCATAAATCATCATGCTTGTTTTGTTTAAAGCAAAAAAGTACTTTTATTTCGTTAGTTATTTACCATTGAGAGAAAGTAGTTTTACACATAAAATAAAACTAACAAAAAAAGTAATGGAATAGATTGTATACGCTTACAAGAGGGTGGTAAGAAAATGGCTGTAAAACAATATTTGAACTTTGAAGTTATCAAATCACCAACCATGCATGTTCTATTAGATGAAACAAATGAAGATGGTATTCATTTGGTAAAAGTAAAGGTGAAAAATAATCATGCGACTGCAGGGGCAAAACTATCGTTAGAATGGACAAATCCATGCACGGATATTCATGGCTATTGGCTATTCAATCAGTCTCGTATACGTTTTGATGACCAGGATATGAGAAAGCTACCGTACCTTAATAGCTTTTATAATGATCAAGGTGAAAATCGGTATAGCGTAACCTGTTCAGATACATCAAGGTATGTTGCTCTTTTTATGGCCTTTGATCAAGCAAAAATGACAATGAACTTTAGCCTTCAGGTGGAGATACCTTTAAATAATGCAGAATACGAGTGCGAAATTCGCATCGACACACGAGATATTCCATATGAACAGTCTCTAGTAGAGTTAAAAGAATGGCATGAACACAAAGGAAATGTGTTTGCTCACTTTTCGAAAAAACATGTATCTTCTCCCACTTATGTATGTACAGGTGCGTTTCCTTCAGAAATCCAAGAAATTGAAGAAAATGTCTATATAGCTAAGCAGCTTGGTTTTGAACGAATCGTTGCTGAAGTCTCGTATGAAGTAGTAAAAGATTTGTTAGAGGATAGGGAACATGATGCTTCAATTCAAAAACATATTGGGCACATTCATCAAATGGAGCTGGACTACACATTGTCTGTTTATCTCACAAATGAGCAGTTTAGCGCGAGGAGGCTACATATCTTAACACATATGCAGCAGCTCTTAGATAAGTGGAAGTTTGACCGAATAGAGCTTCGAGTACAAGCGAGTTCTGATTGTGACGACACGGAACATATGGTTTATCGTTTATTAAAGCATATTACTAGCCTTCAAAAAGGGGTTCAAGTTTTAGAAGTTGGCTGTTTTATGGTTGATAAGCAATCGCTTCACTATAGTTTTCCCTCTTCTTTCATGATGGGTGATCGAGCGGTAGAACGATTACACATAAAAAATTTGCGGTATTTGTATCCAAATCAATCAATTCAATCACCTATTATTCAATGGCACGAAAATGAAAGTGCAGAAAATGCCTCACTCTATTTAATTAACACATTATTTGCAGTTCCGCATGTTAGTATTAACTTAAAGCACTTAAGCTATGAACACTCTCAGCTATTATCTTATTGGATTACATTTTGGAAGAATCATAGCAACCTTCTAAATGTTAAAAAGATAAGAGCTAGTTCAGCCCAGTTGAATGCGGTTATGAGCGTACAGCATGAGAATGAGAGTTTAATAGTGCGCTATGATTCTACTGCTATTCAGTTAAAGAAAGATAATCAGTTATGTACAATTGTGAACGGATCGGAAGAAGAGACGATGATTGTAAAGCTAACAGGTGGAACATGGCAAATAAAGATATTTAACTGTTTAGGGAAGTTGGTTCATAGTGAAAATCAATTTCTAAGTTCAGGATTTCATACATTCAGATGTCTGAAATCTGGCGTTATCCAATTGGTTAAAAGAGATTTATAATAAAGTGGTTTAGCAGGTAGCTTTTAAAGATACCTGCTTTTTTATGTTTGTCTAAATGTTAACTTATTTATATATTTTGTTGACATTTATCTATGGTAAATGTTAACTTTTATTTTATATAGATTAACATATTTAGAGGGAGGGGATTGCCATGAAAGCAGCCTATATAAAGGATTGGGGAAAACTAGCTAATCAGGTTATTGAAGAAGGATACGCCCTAACAAAAGAAGAAGCTCACCAAATACTAACTGTTCCAGATGAACAAATTTTAAACATTATGAATGCCGCTTATCAAATTAGGCACCATTACTATGGACGGAAAGTAAAGTTAAATATGATTATTAATACAAAGTCAGGACTGTGTCCGGAAGACTGTGGTTACTGTTCACAGTCTATTATTTCAGAGGCACCAATTGATAAATATGCTTGGTTAACACAAGAAAAAATCGTTGAAGGTGCATTTGAAGCAAAGCGCCGTAAAGCGGGTACATACTGTATTGTTGCATCAGGACGTCGTCCGACGGATAGAGAAGTAGAGCACGTTATTGGTGCTGTAAAACAGATTCGTGAAGAAACGGATTTGAAGATTTGCGCCTGTTTAGGGTTTTTAAATGATGATCAAGCCTCTAGGCTAGTAGATGCAGGCGTACATCGCTACAACCATAACTTGAACACACACGCTGATCATTATGATGAAATTTGTTCTACACATAGTTATGACGATCGAGTTGATACCGTGCAAAAGTCAAAACAAGCCGGATTATCTCCTTGCTCAGGTGCTATTTTTGGAATGGGTGAGACGGAGGAGCAGCGAGTAGATATAGCTTTTGAGATAAATAGGTTAGATGCAGACTCTATTCCGTGTAATTTCCTAGTTTCAGTGCCAGGCACACCGTTAGAGAATCAAAAATCCCTTACTCCGATGCAGTGTTTAAAAATTTTAGCGATGATGAGATTTGTAAATCCGACAAAGGAAATTCGTATTTCCGGCGGCCGAGAAATTAACCTTCGCTCGTTACAACCACTAGGGCTATTTGCGGCTAACTCGATTTTTGTTGGAGATTATTTAACAACAGAAGGACAAGAGCCAACGTCAGATTGGCAGCTGATTGAAGATTTAGGGTTTGAGATTGAAGAGTGTGCACTATAAAAAGTGGCGATTACATCTTTGTAATCGCTCTTTTTTTGTTTACAAAACATCTATTCCACCTTTACAAAACTATACACTTTCTTCACAGTGGCTTTATATAGACAAGCTAACATAATAACTGTGAAAGACAAGTGAATAGATAACCGGTTATGAATAAGAGAAGCCATGAAAAAACAATAGAATGAAAGATCTATCCGTTTTTTTATGGCTTTTTTATTTACTTTATCTGAGGTGATTGTACGCATGGATAGAATAAATGAATTCGAATTTTATTTAAATAGAGATCGAATGATTGCATCCGTTAAAACGCCGAAAAGTCTAGAGCTCTTTTTAGAATCAGAAGTGAAAGCGGCTTTTCTTCTTACAGGTAACATTAGCGTCATTAAAAGGTATGTAGAGCTATTAACGGAACATGACCGCTTTGTGTTTTTACATTTGGAGAAGATAAAGGGAATTAGTTATGACAAAGAGGGTCTCAAATTTATTGCAAAGTTCGTAAAGCCTACCGGAATTGTGACAACAAAGAGTTCTCTAATCCAGCTTGCGAAAAAAGAAGGTTTGATTGCTATTCAGCGTTTGTTTTTGGTGGATACCGACGCGGTAGCAAACGGGCTGAAAGTGGTTGAAGAAATCCAGCCAGATGCTCTTGAAATTATGCCAGCTTTAATACCCGAAATGATTGAAAAGTTAAAAGTAAAAACCTCTTGTCCACTCATTACAGGAGGGCTCATTCAAAATCAACGACATATCGATCAAGCATTACAAAGTGGAGCAGTAGCAGTATCGACAGGTAGAAATTGGTTATGGAAGACACAAAATAGTCATGAATGATTGTCTAGGTCCGTAAAGTAAAAAAGGGAGTGATGATATGAAGAGAGTACAACTGCAAAATTTTAAAAAATCATACGATCAAAAAACAAATGTCATTAGCGATATCAACGTCACCATTGAAGCAGGAGAATTTTTCGTCTTGGTTGGACCATCTGGATGTGGAAAAAGCACGATGCTCCGCATGATTGCTGGACTTGAAGAAATTACAGAAGGAAATTTGTTTATTGGAGAAGAAAAAGCAAATGGCTTGTTACCAAGTCAGCGCAACTTATCAATGGTATTTCAAAATTATGCGTTATATCCGCATTTAACCGTAGAACAAAACATCACCTTTGGATTGCATACAAAGAAGATATCTAAAATAGAGCAAAGAAAGCGCTGTCAAGAAGCTGCTGAGCTTTTGGGGCTTGACCAACTTTTGAATCGTAAACCAAAACAGCTTTCTGGTGGACAGCGTCAGCGTGTTGCGCTAGCACGAGCAATTGTTACGCAGGCACCCATATGTTTAATGGATGAACCATTATCAAATCTAGATGCAAAGCTTCGTGCCAAAATGAGGTCCGAAATTCGGCAGCTTCAGCGCAAGCTAGGTATCACAATGATTTATGTAACACATGATCAAACAGAAGCTATGACAATGGCAGACCGCATGATGATTTTAAACGGTGGACATATCCAACAGGTAGGAAAGCCTTTAGATATTTATAATTCACCTAACAATACGTTCGTTGCTTCATTTATTGGAGGGCCTCCTATGAATCTAGCAACGGTACAGGTGCATTCACATCAGCTGGTCTTTGAACAGGGCCAGTCACTTTCATACCCCATGTCTATTGAATTGATGACGGAATACAAAGATTTAATCGTTGGGGTAAGACCAGAAAAAGTGAAGCTGGCAAAAGGGGAAGAGCCAAGTCTGTTAGTAAAGGTTGTAAACGTAGAAATCTTAGGAACGGAAACACTAATTACTTTTACAGTTGGTTCAACTGAACAATGGGTTGCAAGATGGAATGGTCAATGGAACATTGCTGTCGGTGATGAGATTCCGATTTATATTGATCCGAAAGATATCTTTTTATTTCACTCTGAAACCGGTGAATGCGTGCATCAAGATACAAAGCATATTACGTCACATACGGTTGAGGAGGAGTTAGCATGAGTGCTATACCAAAGCTATCAAATGCTGAGGTGATACAACAAAAGCCTGCTTCTCGAGAACGTTCATCGTTGTTAGAAGGCTTAATTTACTTATTGCCGTCTATCCTTTTATTTGGCGTGTTTCTTTTCTATCCTATGCTTCGCACGCTGTATTTAAGCCTATTTATAACAGATAGTCAAGGTGTTCCCATAAGGTTTGTAGGGGTGGATAACTTTGTGAATTTACTATCGAACCCTAATTTCTTACAAAGTATGAAAGCTACCTTTTTATTTGTTTTATACACGGTCCCCATTGGGATTATTATCGCTTTATTTTTAGCTTTAATCGCCAATGAAAAGTTAAAAGGAATTGGCTTTTTTCGCACGATGTTTTCATCGACAATGGGTATGAGCGTAGCGGCATCATCTGTTATTTGGATGTTTATGTACAATCCGGCCATTGGCATTATAAATAAAGTCCTCAATACGGTAGGGGTTCAAGGAGTTCAATGGCTGCTTGATCCAAAGTTTTCGCTTATTGCAGTTTCGATTTCAACCATTTGGATGAACGTTGGTTTTACATTTTTAATTTTGCTTGGTGGGTTGCAAAATATCGATGAAAAGCTGTATGAAAACGCACAAATTGCAGGGGTAAGTTATTGGTATCAACTAAGGAAAATCACAATTCCAATGCTATCTCCAACACTCTTTTTTATCATTACCGTTTCGTTTATTAACGCGTTTCAAACCTTTGGCCAAATCGACATTTTAACCAAAGGAGGTCCGACAGATTCAACAAACGTAATCGTGTACTCTATCTATAAAGATGCCTTTATCAATTATAATGTTGGATCTGCAAGTGCACAGGCCGTTATCTTATTCTTTTGCATTCTGCTTTTAACCGTCCTTCAATTTAAACTAGGCGAAAGGAAGGTTCACTATCAATGAGCAAAACCAGAAAGTTTATCACGTATACGTTGCTAATTATATCGACTTTCATTATCGTATTTCCCATTCTATACGCTTTTTCCATCAGCTTTATGACCGGGGCACAAGTACTAGAAGGAAAGATTTTACCAACTTCCTTTACGTTCGATAATTACAGAGCGGCCTTTGAGCGAGTTCCGCTTTTACACTATTTACTTAACAGTTTTATCGTATCCATTTCAGTTATGTTTGGTCAGATTATTGTTTCCAGTCTTGCTGCTTTTGCTTTTGTGTTTATCTCATTTAAAGGGAGAGAAGCATTATTTTTTCTCTTTATCTCCACGATGATGATACCGTGGGAAGCGACGATGGTTCCAAATTTTTTAACTGTTCAAAAGCTTGGTTGGTTAAATAGCCATCTTAGCTTAACGATTCCGTTTTTTGCTTTAGCGTTTGGAACGTTTTTATTACGACAACAGTTTAAGACAATCCCTCATGAACTGTATGAAGCTTCTCAAGTTGCTGGAATTAGTCGATTTCGATTTTTTTGGAATGTCGTACTACCAGTTTCAAAGACGAGCTTAGTTACATTAGGAGTCTATAGCTTTTTAACGACTTGGAACATGTACTTGTGGCCACTTCTTGTTACCAACACTGAAGAGGCACGAACAGTACAAATTGGTTTAAAGCAAATGCAAACACAAGAGATTTCAACTGATTGGGGGGTGGTGATGGCAGCGGTTGTTGTGGTGATTTTACCGACATTATTGCTTCTATTCTTAGGTCAAAAACGACTTCAAAAAGGTCTTACACAAGGTGCAATTAAATAAGGGAGTGACAGTGATGAAAAAATGGTTAGCAATACTTAGTGCTTGTATGTTAATGCTTGTTGCAGCGTGTTCAAACTCGAGTAGTGGTTCTGAAGTACAAGAAACAAAGAAAACAGAGGATGGTAAAACAGAAGTTGTCTTTTGGCATGCGATGAGTGGTGACTTAGAAAAAGTTTTAAATACGATGGTAGACGATTACAATAAGTCACAGGATGAAGTAGAAGTAAAACCAATGTTTCAAGGAACGTATGAAGAGGCATTAACAAAATTCAACACGGTAGCAGGCACAAAAGATGCGCCTGCTGTTATGCAAACATTTGAAGTAGGAACAAAATATATGATTGATAGCGGGAAAATTCAGCCTGTTCAGAAGTTTATTGATGAAGAAAACTATGATACCTCTCAGTGGGAACAAAATATTTCAAGCTACTATCAAGTAGATGGTGAACAGTATTCAATGCCTTTTAATTCGTCAACGCCTGTTCTTGTTTATAACAAAGATGCATTTAAAGAAGCTGGGTTAGATCCTGAAAAAGCACCAACGACTTATGATGAGCTACAAAAAGCAGCAGAAAAATTAACAAAGAAAAAAGGAAATCAAACAACGCAGTACGGGTTCTCTATTTTAAATTATGGTTGGTTTTTTGAAGAGCTAGTAGCTGCACAAGGCGGTTTGTATGTTGATAATGAAAACGGACGCAACGGTAACGCTGAGAAAGCAGTATTTAATGGAAAAGAAGGGTTAAACGCTTTTAATCTGATTTCAGATATGTATAACGACGGTACTTTTTATAATGTAGGTCAGAATTGGGATGACATTCGAGCTGCGTTCCAATCGAAGAAAGTTGCGATGTTCTTAGATTCATCAGCAGGTGTCAAAACGTTGATTGATAATGCGCCGTTCGAAGTGGGGGTAGCCTATTTACCAGTTCCAAAAGAAGAAGATCGCCAAGGCGTTATTATTGGGGGAGCTTCTTTATGGATGTCGAATGGAATCAGTGAAGAAACGCAAAAGGCAACATGGGATTTTATGAAATATCTTGCAACACCTGAAGCTCAGGCGAAATGGCATGTAGAAACAGGGTATTTTGCTATTAATCCAAAAGCATACGAGCAAGATATTGTAAAAAAGGAATGGGAGAAATATCCTCAATTAAAAGTAACGGTTGACCAATTGAGCCAGACAAAGCCGTCTCCAGCAACACAAGGTGCGCTGATTTCTGTTTTCCCAGAATCTCGTCAGAAAATTGTATCGGGGATGGAAAGTTTATATCAGGGTGTTAAACCACAAGAAGCTTTAGATCGAGCAGCAGAAGAGACCAATCGTTCTCTTGAAGCAGCGAATCAAAAATAAGAAATGGTATAAGGCCCGTTTATGAAAAATCAAGCGGGCTTTTATTCTACATAATAAGGGGAATCGGTATGATCAAAAAAACAAAGGTGTATGCTCATAGAGGGTTTAGCAGCCAATTTCCAGAGAATACGATGCGAGCATTTGAAGAAGCTAGGCAGAGAAACGTAAGTGGTATTGAATTAGACGTACAGCTCACAAAAGATGGAGAAGTCGTTGTTATTCATGATGAAGAAATAAATCGAACTACTAATGGTATCGGCTATGTTCAAGACTTTTTCTTAAAGCAAATTATTTTATTTGATGCCGGAACTTGGTTTCATAAGGCGTTTCACCAGGAGGCTATTCCTACGCTTCGAGATGTGTTTGAATGGATAGTTAGTACAAAGAGTCAGTTAATCCTTAATATTGAGCTAAAAAATGATGTGATAGCGTATGAAGCTCTGGAAGAAAAGGTGCTAGAGCTTATAGAAGAGTATGAGCTTGTGAACCAAGTCGTTATCTCATCTTTTAACTACAAAAGCTTGGTGAAAGTTAGGTCTATACATCCACATATTTCACTAGGATTTCTATTTGAAGGAATCGATAACAAAGCGGTTGAAAAAGCTTTGACTATTCAGGCAAGTGGCCTTCACTGTGAGCCTCAGTATGCATTTTCAGCAGAAGGAAAAAGAGCACAAGCGTCTGGACTAGAGCTTCGCGTATATACGGTTAACGACAAGCATTTGTTTCTTCAGCTTATCAATGAAGGTGTAGAGGTTATTATGACGGATGATTTGGAAATGAGTAGCAGGATATAAGTAAATGAGAAAGGCTGGGACATAATTATTTCAGTTGATGAGATATCCAAACTGTTGAGAGGTAAATCCTTTTGGTAGTTCGGATATTTTTGTTGGTTTCGAAAATAAGTTAAAAAACTATTAGAATAGAAGGATTGTCTGTAGCATGATGGAACGAATTTGTTCTTACAACCTAACGATTGTAGAGACGTCATGATTCGTATTTGAGAAAGAATCATTTAGTTATGGCCTAGCCTCTTTTCAAGTTGTACAAATACAACTTCTTTTCCATAAAACTAAATAGTTTAATAGGCTCTATTTACGTGTTAAGAGTCAACAATGTTTCTATAGACCCACACGAAACTCGTTTGGTACACTAGTTTTGCTCATTTTGTTGAGAAAGGTTGCGAACAGTGTGGAAAATTATTATGAACAAGCTCAAAAAGGTGCATGGGTTAGCATTGTCTCATATATTACATTATCAATTTGTAAGTTAGTCATTGCATTCATTACTAGTTCATTCGCTTTAAAAGCGGATGGTTTAAATAACGTAACGGATATTATTGCTTCAATCGCTGTATTAGTTGGATTGAAAATCTCTCAAAAGCCTCGAGATCATGATCATCCATATGGACATTCGCGTGCAGAGCATATCGCTTCTTTAATCGCGTCATTTATTATGATGGTTATTGGTTTACAAGTTCTTGCTGATGCAGGACAATCTATCTTTCTAAAAGAAGTAGAAGCTCCTAATCTGTTAGCTGCATGGGTAGGGCTGGCAGCCGCAGTTATTATGTTCTTTGTCTATCGTTATAACATTATGCTTGCTAATAAGCTAAACAGTCAGTCGCTTCGAGCCGTAGCAAAAGATAATTTATCAGATGCATTAGTCAGCATTGGCGCTGTTATTGGAATTGTCGGCTCTCAGTTTGGATTACCGTGGATTGACTTGGTAGCAGCTATCATTGTTGGACTGATCATTTGTAAGACGGCTGTAGAAATCTTTAAAGAAGTGACACATTCCCTTACAGACGGGTTTGATCAAGAGCAGTTGTTGCATTATAAAGAAGTTATTTCTGAAGTTCACGGAGTTAATGAAGTTCACGATGTTAAAGCAAGAATGCTAGGGAATCACGTTGTTTTAGATGTAACGGTGAAGGTCGATCCTTATCTAGACGTCATTAATAGTCATCAAATTGCTGATAAGATAGAACATATGATGAGCGACGAGTATCAAATTAAAGATACGCTGGTACATATTGAGCCGGATGTATCAAGAAAGTTAACGTGAAAAGAGTGTTTTTCTTTAGGGAAAGCACTCTTTTTTCTTTTGAGAAAAATTGATTGTTAGAAAAAAGTATTTTAAAACTCTTCACATTTTCAGACAAGTATCCGTTATAAAAGAGGACAGTGAATTAATGAATGTAATGTAGAAGGGTGAGAGCATGAAAAAATTAAGCACCAAAATGATTTTATTCTTCACATCGATTATCATCATCTTATTATTGCTGGTTTCAGGAATTGTTTATCAATTTACGAAAAAGCAAATTGAACACGATGTGCAGGTACAATCACAAACGCTCGTGGGAGAGCTCAAAACAAATATCGATACTTATTTGAAAATGTATAGTCGTAAAGTAGCTGAGTATAGTGAAAACGACGTACTGGTTAATTTTCTAAAAGAAGAAAAAGAGCCACAAAAAGACAGCTACTTTAGCTGGCAAACGGTTCAAAAGGAATTTCAGCAAGTCAGTGAAAAATATCCAAATATGGCGCTTCAGTATATTGGAACAGAAAATAAAGGAATGTACACGGTTCCGACGCTAGAATATGATGCAGACTATGACCCAACTGCTAGACCTTGGTATAAACAAGCCGTTGAAAGTCCTGGAGAAGTTATTTATACAGAGCCTTATGAAGATGCATCTACTGGCAAAACTGTCGTGACTATTGCTAAAACCATTGATGATCCCAAAACAAATCAACGTCTAGGGGTACTAGCAATCGATTTAGAGTTAGATGCTTTAAATTCTATGGTAGCAAAAGCTCAAGTGAATTATGATGGTTACGCTTTTTTATTTGATCAGCAAGGTCTTGTTCTCGTTCATCCAACCGCAACAGGCAATGAGTTGCAAAAAGAAGCGTTTATGGATGACGTTTATGCAAAAGATAAAGACTTTCTTCATTATAAATACAAAGGAGAGGATCGAGTTCTAGCCTTTGAGACAATTGAAGATACAGGGTGGAAAATAGGAAATGCCTTTATTTACGATAATATGCTTAGTAGCGCTAAGGAAATCTTTCGTATTATTATGACTATCGCAGCCGTTGGGATTTTATTATCAATTCTCCTAATCTTCTTTATTTCAAAAAGCATGACAAAGCCAATTGTTCGATTAAAAGAAGAAGTGGCAAAAGTGGCAGAGGGAGATTTAACGGTTCATATCCAAACCAAATCTAAAGATGAAATTGGTCAACTAACCAACTTGTTTAACGTGATGGTAGGGCGCAATCGCCAATTGATTGCAGCCGTTCAAGAATCTGTGGAAACAGTCAAGGTTTCTGTGGAAAATTTAAGTGCAGTATCAGAAGAAGCGACGGCATCTAGTGAAGAGATAGGAAGAGCGATTCATGAAATTGCAAGCGGAGCGACGCAGCAGGCTTCTGATGCTGATTCAACCAACCATAAAACGATGAGTTTATCAGCTCAAATTGAGCAGGTAATTGACAAAAATACGAAGATTAATACGCTAACTAATGAAGCCATTCAAGCAAATACGCATGGCTTACATCAAGTACAGTCACTGCGTGAACAAACGAATCAATCTGCTAAAACGATTGAATCAGTTCAAGTTGTTATCAATGAACTGACGGATAAAATGCAAGAAATTGAATATGTTATTCATACGATTAATGATATTTCAGATCAAACAAATTTACTTGCGTTAAATGCGAGCATTGAAGCTGCTAGAGCAGGGGAACATGGAAAAGGGTTTGCTGTAGTGGCGGAAGAAGTACGTAAATTGGCTGAACAGTCATCTACTGCAACAGAGAAGGTTCGTCAAACAATTGCTAGTATTCAAAAAGAAGTTGCCGTGGCTCGTCAAGAATTTGATCACACAAAAGAGCTTTCAGTAGCGCAAGAAGGAGCTGTAACGGATACAGAGCAATCGTTCCATGATATCGCTCAAAATATTGAACAGGTCGTTACATCCATTCAAGATGTAATGAATAATATGCAAGAAATTGATACCCATAAAGATGGTGTGGTAGCATCGATTCAAAGTATTGCTGCCATAGCGCAACAGTCAGCTGCAGGAACAGAAGAAATTACTGCATCGACTGAAGAGCAAATTCGAGCTATTTCCACCGTGTCTGAATCAGCTGAACATCTTCAAGAGCTAAGTGAAGGGCTAATGAAAATGATTCATCAATTTAAAATTGAAGAGAGCGCAAAAGCAGAATAAACAGCTAAAAAGCACAGCCTCACAGGCTGTGCTTTTTAGTGTCAAATTCAGCTAGCTTTTTGAATGGATTCAGCTTTGGGTTTCTTAGAAGTAAAGCGATCAACTAATTGTGAAATCGCTCCGTCTCCAGTTACGTTACACGCTGTTCCGAAGCTGTCTTGAGCCATGTATAGTGCAATCATGAGAGAAGCCATCGTCGCATCAAAACCTAGCATTGTTTGCAGTAAACCTAAAGAAGCCATAACGCCACCACCTGGTACACCCGGTGCAGCAATCATTGTAACACCTAACATTAAAATGAAAGGTAAGACTGTCCCAAACGCCACTTCTGTACCATTGATGTACAGTACCGCCATTGCACATGAAACAATGGTAATAGTGCTTCCTGACAAGTGAATCGTTGCTAGTAATGGAATTGAAAAATCAGCTACTTTATCGCTTACTCCGTTCTTTTTCGCACGTTCCATTGTAACGGGAATTGTTGAAGCGGATGACTGCGTACCAAGTGCTGTAAAATAAGCTGGCATCATATTTTTTAATAAAGCAAGCGGGTTTTTCTTAATCAACGTGCCAGATACACTGTATTGAATAAGTAAAATAGCAAAATGCAGAATTAAAATCATCAAAAATACCTTTGCAAAAACGCTCACAATTGTTTGCACTTGACCACCTTGTGTCATGTTAGCGAAAATCCCCAGAATGTGAATGGGCAATAAAGGAATAATGACTTTACCGATGAGTAGTTCCACAACCGAACGGAAATCAATCATTACTTTTTTTAATGAATCATTTTTAATAGCGGCCATGCCTAGCCCCAGAGTAAAAGCTAAAACAAGTGCTGTCATCACTTCCATTGGAGCCGGAATTTCAAGCTCTAAGAAAGGTTTTAATAATGCTTTCTCAGGGTTTTCAAACGCAGAGGATTGAATGGAGTTATTCAACATAACCGGATATAAATTATGCGCAACAAGATAAGCCAATAATCCAGCTATTGCTGTGGATCCATAGGCTAGAGCAGTTGTTAATCCGAGATACTTTCCTGCTCCCTTTCCAATCTCTCCGATTCCTGGAGCAATGAATGCAAGAATAATGAGAGGAATTGCAAATTCTAAAAAGTTTCCAAATATTTCATTAAACGTAGCGAATATACGAACAAACCATCCCGGCATAAAGCTTCCGATTACAACACCGGCAAAAATGGCCAGAATAATCCGTGGTAAAAGCCCAATTTTTTTCATGATGTCCTCCTGTGAAGTACAAATGTTTTCTAAGAATGTATTATACAGAAAGAGTAACGAAATGTTAAGAGGAAATTTTGTTCAGGGCAAATAAAAACAGCTTTGTTCAACACTAAGCGTGTAGAACAAAGCTGTTTTATCTTTAAAAATACTGGTTGTAAGGAATTAACGGAGTCTGATTCGTTTTTGCTGTTATGCAAATATGTTCATCTGTAAACGGGTGCCAAAAGGCTAGTTTAAAGGCATGTAAAGCTTGCTGTTGACCACTTTGTTTGCGTCCACCATACAAGGTGTCACCGATTAAAGGATGGCCAATAAAACTTAAATGCACGCGAATTTGATGCGTGCGTCCACTTTCAAGCATAAGTGAGACGAGCGTTTCGTTTTTTGACTTATTTTGTGTCAACACTTGAAAATGAGTAACTGCAGCTTGCCCGGATTTTGAGACTCTTCGCCTTGTAGAGTGATGACGGTCTTTCCCAATTGGTTCTGAAATTGTTCCTTGTTTTCTAGCAAATAGTCCATGTGCAAGAGCAACGTATGATCGCTTAATTTTTCTCTGCGCAAGCAGTTGGTCGAATACAGAACTAGCAATACTGTGTTTTGTAAATAGAATAGCTCCTGACGTATCGCGGTCAAGCCTATGAACGTGTCGGGGTTTTGTATATAAACCTTGCTTAGAAAAATAATAAGCAGCGGCATTTAACAGCGTCTTAGTATCCTCAGGAGATGAAGGGTGTGTATCCAGGCCCTGCGGTTTATTTATAATTAACACATGAGGGTCTTCATACAAAATCTCAAGCTGCAGAGGATACGGCTTAATCGTATGCTCTTCTGGACTGTAAAGATGAAGGTCGGCTTTATCTCCTTCTTGTAGCACGTAATTCCACGATAGCGTTTCCCCGTTTATTTTGATGCTTTTATTCATTCGAAATAAATGCAGCGTTTTTTTTAGGAAGATGCCACTTTTCTTTTAAATATTCTTCAATTGTTAACTGATTGTCTTGCTTAGTAATGGGAATTGTTACCCATTCACTCTGTACATTCACGCTTATCTCATCCTTTTCTTTCATGAATTATGGTAGATTTCAACAAGTGCGGAAGTTCCTTTTTTTAGGAGGAAATAACTACCTTACCTTCTTTGTTTTTATTTATGTTATCCTACGTATATAAACTTGTTTTATAAAAGGAGGGGCAACGTTGAAAATTGCATGTGCAGCTCCAGCTGAGATGGAACATTACATAGAAGAATTAACGGAACAACTTCTATACGATTTATTACCTCAATATGTATCAGATGAACGGCTACAGCATATTCATAATCATTATTTACTTGGTCATCATGATGAGTCTAACCCATTATATAATGGATTACTTGATGAAGCATTGCAAGTCATTAGTAGTTTACAAACGGTTATTGCTTTAGTTGAATCGATTCAACATCGTCCAATTGAAAAGAGTGATCGTGATCGATTCAGTAAAAATGTTAGAATACTCAGTAAATTCGGGTTTATCTTTCCTTTATCTATTGAACTATTTGAACGAGAAAATTTACTTGTATCCTATTCACAGACCTCATCTCAAACTGAATATTATCATTAAAATAGGAGCATCCGCTGGATGTTCCTTTTTAGGATGTTGAATAGTTAGAATTTTTAATTTTGTTTAATATAATGAAAAAAAGGGAAACTAAATTCTCAGTTATGTGCGAAAGAGGGTTGTTAAATATGTCAACAATAGATTTGTCAAAGTTTGAGAAAAAAATGATTATCCGAAACATTAAACACTCTGATATAGATGCAATTTTAGCACTTCAAAAACTATCATTCCCAGGGATGGAGCCGTGGAAGCGTGAACAGTTAGAAAGCCACCTAGAAATTTTTCCAGAAGGTCAAATTTGCGCAGAGTTTGACGGTGAAATTATTGGTTCATGTTCAAGCTTGATCGTCAACTTTGATGAGTATGATGACCAGCATACATGGGATGATATTACAGACGAAGGGTATATTACAAATCATAATCCAGAAGGCTATAACCTATATGGGATTGAAGTGATGGTTCATCCAAATTATCGAGGCATGAAAATTGGACGACGACTATATGAAGCGCGCCAAGATTTAGCACGTGAACTGAACTTAAAGAGTATTATTATTGGGGGGCGCATTCCTAACTACCATAAGCATTCAGGAGAAATGTCCCCTCGTGAATATGTAGAACAGGTAATTCATCATAAAATCTATGACCCTGTTTTATCGTTTCAATTAATGAACGGTTTTACTTTGATGCGCATCAATCCTGGCTACCTGCCAGATGATTTAGCTTCTAATAAATACGCAACGCTCATGGAATGGAATAACGTAGACTATGTACGACGTTCAAAGCGTCATTTTAAAACATCATTCCCAGTGCGTATTTGTGTTGTGCAGTATATGATGAAGCAAATCAATTCGTTTGAAGAATTTGCTACTCAAGTGGAGTACTATACAGACGTTGCGTATGATGCAAAAGCAGATTTTTGCGTATTCCCAGAAATATTCACAACGCAGCTTATGTCATTTTTAGATGAGCAAATTCCAAGTAAAGCAATTCAGCGCCTTACAGAGTACACGGAAGAATATATTGAGCTTTTTACAGGGTTAGCTGTAAAATACAACGTAAACATTATTGGCGGTTCACACTTTGTTGAAGAAGATGACGGTGATATCTTTAATATTGCGTATTTATTCCGCAGAGATGGAACAATTGAGAAACAGTATAAAGTTCATATTACGCCAAATGAACGCAAATGGTGGGGCATTAGTCCAGGAAATGATGTCGAAGTATTTGATACAGATTGCGGGAAAATCGCGATCCAAATTTGCTACGATATTGAGTTCCCTGAACTGGCACGTATCGCAACGGATAAAGGAGCTAACATTATCTTTACACCTTTCTGTACGGAAGACCGTCAAGGTTACTTACGTGTTCGCTATTGTTCTCAGGCACGCGCTGTGGAAAACCAAATCTACACCGTAATTGCAGGAACAGTAGGGAATTTACCAGAAACGGAAAATATGGATATTCAATACGCGCAATCAGCTATCTTTGCCCCTTCCGATTTTGAGTTTGCAAGAGATGGTATTGTAGGGGAATGTAATCCAAATATTGAGATGGTTGTGATTGGGGACGTTGATCTTGAGATTTTACGCAGACAGCGCCAGTCAGGAACAGTTCGTCAGTTAAAAGATCGTAGACATGACGTCTATAATATTAAATATAAAAAGTAAATTATTTTACACCATGCAAATGCATGGTGTTTTTTTGCTCATCTTTTGTCATAATATAAAGAAATAAATAAACAGAGTGAGGGGAAAACATGAGTTTTCATGGACAATCCGTTTTGCCTGCTGTACGTGATATGAAGCAGTTGGAACGTTTTTTAGCAAGTGAATATGAGTATGGCGTTTTGTTAGATAACCAAGTGGGATTACTGCGAGGCATTATGAAAGAAGTTCATCGTCATCAAAAAAAAATGATTATTCATCTCGATTTAATACATGGCCTAAAGCAAGATGAATATGCAGTCGACTTTCTATGTCAAGAATTGAAGCCAGCTGGCATTATCTCCACTCGTACCAACGTGATCTTAAAAGCGAAACAGCGAGGTATTTATGCCATTCAGCGCGTCTTTTTGCTAGATAGTACAGCCCTTAAGAAAAGCTATGAGCTCATTAAAAAGGTCGAGCCAGATTTTATTGAGCTGCTACCAGGGATTATTCCATCACTTCTTAAAGAGGTAGCGGAAGAAACCGGGATACCAGTTCTCGCAGGTGGTCTTATTCGAACGGAAGAGGAAGTAAAGAATGCAATCGCTGCAGGTGCAGCTGCAGTCACTACTTCGAATAAACAATTGTGGAATACATTTAAATAAAGAGTTATGAAGTTTGAATTTTTTGTCGAAAATGTGTTGACAACGCTTTCAATAGCTAGTAAACTTGTAAACAAGTTAATACATGTGACGGAGAATAGGAGATCCACGATATAGCTCTTTAAATTTATATACATGAATTTAGAGGGAAGTATGGTGGATTTTTTTATTCTCTTATCGTTGTAAACGGTTTCTTATTAGACCGAAGGAGGGTTTTTATATGAGTCCATTTTTAGGTGAAGTAATTGGCACGATGATTTTAATTATATTAGGTGCTGGAGTTTGTGCCGGCGTTAATTTAAAAAAATCATATGCAGCAAATTCAGGTTGGATTGTTATTACGTTTGGTTGGGGACTAGCTGTTGCAATGGCTGTATACGCAGTTGGTAACATTAGTGGTGCTCACTTAAATCCAGCTGTAACAATCGGATTAGCCATTGTCGGAGATTTTTCGTGGAAGGAAGTACCACTTTATATACTAGCACAAATGATTGGTGCAATTTTAGGAGCAACATTAACATATTTACACTATCTACCGCATTGGAGAGAAACAGCTGACCAAGGAACAAAATTAGGTATTTTTGCAACAGGGCCAGCTATCCCAAATCCATTTTCAAACTTATTAAGTGAAACAATTGGCACATTTATTCTAGTGGTTGGCTTATTAACAATTGGAGCAAACGAGTTTACAGAAGGATTAAACCCATTAATTGTAGGTTTTCTTATTATAAGTATTGGTTTATCACTCGGTGGTACAACTGGTTATGCTATTAACCCTGCACGTGACTTAGGTCCCCGTATTGCACATGCAATTTTACCGATTGCGGGAAAAGGATCATCAAACTGGGGTTACGCTTGGGTACCTGTGTTAGGACCTGTAATAGGTGGATCGTTAGGAGCAGTATTTTACCTTGCAGCATTTAAAAACCAAACAGGCAGTGCATTATGGATTGTATTAACAATTGTAGTAATAGTATTTGCAGGAATATATGGTTTATCAAAAGAAAAAAATGCACCAGGAATGGTAAAGAAAAGCGCTATTAAATAAATGAATGCGTTTTAATCAGAGCCAGAGTAAAATAAAAGAAATGATACGAAAAGGGGAAATAAAATATGGAAAAATACATTTTATCATTGGACCAGGGAACAACAAGCTCTCGTGCAATGTTATTTAATAAAAAAGGAGAAATTGTTCACGTTGCTCAAAAAGAGTTTACTCAATACTTTCCTAATCCAGGTTGGGTAGAGCATAATGCTAACGAGATTTGGGGCTCTATTTTATCAGTTATCGCTTCTTGCTTATCAGAATCAGGGGTAACGCCTAAACAAATTGAAGCAATTGGAATTACAAATCAGCGTGAAACAGCAGTTGTGTGGGAAAAAGCAACAGGTAAGCCGGTTTATAATGCAATTGTATGGCAATCTCGTCAAACAGCAGGCATTTGTGAAGAGCTGAAAGAAAAAGGATACAACGATACGTTTCGTTCAAAAACAGGTTTGTTAATTGATGCGTACTTCTCAGGTACAAAAGTAAAATGGATTTTAGATAATGTTGAAGGTGCACGCGAGAAAGCTGAAAACGGTGAGCTTTTGTTCGGTACAATTGATACATGGCTGATTTGGAAGTTATCTGGAGGAAAAGCTCATGTAACCGATTACTCGAATGCGTCTCGTACACTAATGTTTAATATTTACGATTTACAATGGGATGATGAGCTATTGGATATCTTATCAGTGCCAAAATCAATGTTACCTGAGGTCAAGCCATCATCAGAAGTGTATGGGCATACGGTTGATTACCATTTCTTTGGTCACCACATTCCAATTGCAGGAGCAGCAGGGGACCAGCAAGCAGCTTTATTTGGACAAGCATGCTATGAAAAAGGAATGGCGAAGAACACGTATGGAACTGGGTGCTTCATGTTAATGAACACGGGTGAAAAAGCCGTTAAGTCTGATCATGGGCTTTTAACAACGCTAGCTTGGGGCGTAGATGGAAAAGTTGAGTATGCACTAGAAGGAAGTATCTTTGTAGCTGGTTCTGCCATTCAGTGGCTTCGCGATGGGCTGCGCATGTTTAAGGATGCAAAAGAAACAGAAAAATATGCTAATCGCGTAGATTCAACAGATGGTGTATACATGGTTCCTGCTTTTGTAGGTCTGGGCACACCGTATTGGGATAGTGATGTTCGCGGTGCCATGTTTGGCTTAACGCGAGGTACAAAAAAAGAGCATTTTATTCGAGCTACGCTAGAAGCATTAGCATATCAAACAAAAGACGTGCTAAGCGCAATGGAAGCTGATTCAGGCATTACATTAAAAACCCTTCGTGTAGACGGTGGAGCAGTTAAAAACAACTTCTTAATGCAGTTCCAAAGCGACTTGTTAAACGTGCCGGTTGAGCGTCCTGAAATTAATGAAACAACGGCGTTAGGAGCAGCTTATCTTGCAGGTCTGGCTGTAGGCTACTGGAAAGATCGCGAAGAGATTGCGCAGCAGTGGAATATGGAAAAGTCGTTTGAACCTGATATGGAAGAAAGCCGTCGTGAGGACTTATATGCAGGTTGGAAAAAAGCAGTTAACGCAGCAATGGCGTTTAAATAAAAGTAAATGTAAATATTGTTATTTTGCGTTTTAAAATTGAAAAATTCCTACTGAGATAGAGGAAAAACCTTTAAAATGAATCATGGTTATGCTATACTAAAGACAAGTTAATAATTTGGTTGGAGAATCGGAGAGACCACGAATCCATATGTTATACATATGCGATTTGTGGTCTCTTTTTTTAGATAACTGTAAAAAAATGAAAAAAGAAAAGGGGAATGACAAATGTTTTCAAGCAAAACGCGTGTAAATAAATTAGAAGAAATGACAACTCAAAAATATGATTTACTTGTTATTGGTGGAGGTATTACAGGATCAGGAATTGCTTTAGATGCAGCAAATCGCGGAATGAAAACAGCATTAGTTGAGATGCAAGACTTTGCATCTGGAACATCAAGTCGTTCGACAAAGCTCGTGCACGGTGGTCTGCGTTATTTAAAACAGTTTGAAGTTAAAATGGTTGCGGAAGTTGGGAAAGAGCGTGCAATTGTGTATGAGAATGGTCCGCACGTAACAACACCAGAGTGGATGCTACTACCGTTTCATACAGGAGGTACGTTCGGAAAGTACTCAACATCTGTAGGACTACGCGTATATGATTATCTAGCAGGTGTTAAACGCTCTGAGCGCCGTAAAATGTTCAGTGCTGAAGAAACATTAAAGCGTGAGCCTCTTGTAAAGTCACAGGACTTAAAAGGTGGCGGCTATTATGTTGAATACAAGACAGATGACGCACGACTAACAATTGAAGTAGCGAAAGAAGCAGCAAGTCGCGGTGCAGATTTAGTGAACTACACAAAAGTAGAGGAATTTATTTACGACAACGGAACGGTTATTGGCGCAGTTGTTGTTGATCAAATCACGAAAAAATCGTACAAAATTCATGCGAAAAAAATTGTTAACGCAGCTGGTCCTTGGGTTGATTCTCTACGTGAAAAAGACAATTCAAAAAAAGGAAAGCAGTTACAGTTAACAAAAGGCATTCACTTAGTAATTGATCAAAAGCGTTTTCCACTGCAACAAGCTATTTACTTTGATACACCAGATGGGCGTATGGTGTTTGCTATCCCGCGTGATGGTAAAACGTACGTTGGAACAACGGATACAGTTTATAAAGAAGATGCAAGACATCCACAAATGACTGTGAAAGATCGTGAATACGTAATTGAAGCAATCAATTACATGTTCCCAACAGTAAACATTACTGTTGATGACGTTGAATCAAGCTGGGCTGGTGTGCGACCATTAATTCATGAAGAAGGAAAAGATCCATCTGAGATTTCACGTAAAGATGAAGTGTGGACATCACATTCAGGTCTAATTACGATTGCTGGAGGTAAGTTAACTGGGTATCGCAAAATGGCAGAGCTTGTGGTAAACACAGTTGCAGAGCAGTTAAAAGCAGAAGGAGCTACGTTTAAGCCAAGTCAAACAAAATATTTACCAATTTCTGGAGGAGCTGTGGGTGGTTCTAAAAACTTCCCGAAATTTGTCGAGGAAAAAGTGAAAGTTGGCGTAGAGCTGGGGTTGTCACCTGAAGCAGCTACAAAGCTTGTTAAGCGTTATGGTTCTAACATTGATGTATTATATCGCTACATGACAGACTACAAGGATAAAATGAAGGCAAGTAACTTACCGACAAGCGTATTTTTACAAGTACAGTATGGAATAGAAGAAGAGATGGTGACAAAGCCAATCGATTTATTCATCCGTCGTACAGGCGCGTTATTCTTTGATATTGCTTGGGTTCGTGAGTGGAAAGAAGCCGTTATTAAATACATGGCACAAGAACTAAGCTGGACGCCTCAGCAAACGTCTGAGTATAGCCAAGAGCTTAACAAACATTTACATGATGCAGTTGTGCCAGTTGATGAAAAAGGTAGCCAAATCGCTGATATTTCATGATACAATAGTACTGTATTTCAAAAATTGTCAATTGCGTAAGAAGTAATAGCAGGAAATTCGATTCTTTCATCGAATTTTTATCATATTGCGTTACAATATTGACAAGGTATGACATGTCATTTTAAAGGGAAAGGCGACATTTGTCGTTTTTCTCTTTTCATACATAAAGGTATTGATGAGGAGGCTTTTTTCATGAACTGGAAGCAAGTATACACATCTTGGATTGAAAATGTACATTTAGATGAAGAGTTAAAGGAAGCGTTAGCAAACATTAAAGCGGATGAGAAACAGCTGGAAGATTGTTTCTATAAAAACTTAGAGTTTGGTACAGGTGGAATGCGTGGCGAAATTGGTCCAGGTACTAACCGTATGAACCTGTATACAATTCGTAAAGCATCAAAAGGATTTGCAGACTACATTGCTGCTGCAGGTGAAGAAGCGAAAACGCAAGGAGTTGTTATCGCTTACGATTCAAGACATAAATCGCCAGAATTTGCGATGGAAGCTGCTAAAACGCTTGCAACTGAAGGGATTAAAACATACGTATTTGATGAGCTTCGCCCAACGCCGGAGCTATCTTTTGCAGTTCGTCAATTAGGTGCTTTTGGTGGGATTGTTATTACAGCGAGTCATAATCCCCCTGAGTACAACGGTTATAAAGTATATGGTCCAGATGGTGGTCAGCTGCCTCCAAAAGAAGCAGATGAGCTTGTAGGATACGTAAATGCTGTTGAAAACGAACTTGAGCTGTCAGTAAAAGAAGAGCGAGAGTTGAAGTCAGCTGGTTTGATTGAAATGGTTGGTGCTTCCATGGATGAAGCGTATAATGAGAAGCTGAAAACAATCTTATTAAATCCTAGCTTAGCACAAGAGGTAGGTCCAGAATTAAAAGTTGTCTTTACACCACTTCACGGTACGGCTAATAAACCTGTTCGAAAAGCGTTAGAAACAATCGGTTATACAAACGTAACTGTTATTGCAGAACAAGAGTTACCAGATCCTAATTTCTCAACAGTAAAATCACCTAACCCTGAAGAGAAAGCAGCGTTTGAATATGCTGTGAACAAAGGAAAAGAAATCGATGCAGATTTATTGATTGCTACAGATCCAGATGCCGATCGATTAGGAATTGCTGTGAAGGATTCAAGCGGTGAATATGCATTGCTGACAGGAAACCAAACGGGAGCAATTTTACTTCACTACTTGCTTTCTCAGAAAAAAGAACAAGGTGTGCTTCCTGAAAACGGTGTTGTATTAAAAACAATCGTAACATCAGAAATAGGAGCTGAGATTGCTCGTTCGTTTGGCTTACATGTTGTCGACACGCTAACAGGGTTCAAGTTTATTGGAGAAAAAATCAAGCAATACGAGCAAACAGGGGAATACGAATTCCAATTTGGTTATGAAGAAAGCTATGGTTATTTAATCGGTAGCTTTGCACGTGATAAAGATGCGGTGCAAGCTGCTGTGTTAGCAGTTGAAGTATGCGCGTATTACAAAAAGCAAGGTATGACGCTTTACGAAGCACTTCATCAAATTTTTGAAACATACGGTTTCTATCAAGAAGGATTAAAGTCATTAACGTTAAAAGGAAAAGAAGGATCTGAACAAATTCAACATATTCTTGCGACGTTTAGAAATGAGCCACCAAAAGAGATTGCAGGTCTTAAAGTATCTGTTCTTGAAGACTATACGCTAGGAACTCGTCAGTTTGTTGAAAGTGGAAAAGTAGAAGATATTGAGCTTCCAAAATCAAACGTACTTAAATATGTACTAGAAGATGGTTCATGGTTCTGCTTACGTCCATCTGGTACAGAACCAAAAGTTAAGTTTTATTTTGGTGTCGTAACCAAGGATGAGCAAGCGAGCGCTAACCAGTTAGCTGAGGTTCAAAAAGCCGTTATGAATCAAGTAGAAGAAGTTATTAATCGCGTGAACGCTTAAAAAAAGGCTGAGCTTATTTGCTCAGCCTTTTCTATACAGCTTTATTTGAATGAATTCCTTTGTAATAAGGAGAAGCTGTTAAAGCTTTATAAATTCGAGGCGCAATTAACGCCGCTATAATCGTAAAGATAATGTCTTTTACACCAAACCAAAGCATAACTTTCCAAGCTGTTGCGTAGCTCATTGCTGGAGCTTCTAACCAATAGTTAACGGCCATGTACATATACGTTGTTCCAATGATATAGATAATGGCAATACCTGCAAGCGAAGCGCTTATAAATACTGAAAGGTGAGGTTTCCCTTTCCATTCAATAATTTTCCCCACCACATAGGCAGCAACGATATATGATAATAAAAAGCCGCCCGTACTGCCAAATAAAACACTAGCTCCTGATTTAAACTGAGCAAATACAGGTGCTCCTGCAAGCCCCACAAGGAAGTATACAATCATGGAAATAGCCCCTAAGCGCCTTCCTAATAAAATCCCTGCTAGTATTACGAAAAATGGCTGCATAGACAGTGGAACGCCAGCTACCTGTAAGAATGGCGCCCAAGATGTAATGTTTGCACCGATAGCCATGAGAGCTGCGAACATCCCTGCTAATGTTAAATCAAGTGTACGAAAACGAGGTTTTCCACTCAAAGTAATCTTCTCCTTCATATGTAAGATAGTGAATGATATTCAAATTGTACGTGTAAATGATTATTTATGTCAACCTATTTTTTATTTAGGTTCACAAAAAAGAAAGAAGAGGAAAGCCTCTTCTTTTATCTATAGGTAATGTTACGTTAAGGGATCCACTGCCACAAAATCATTCAGGTTGTGCTCTGAAAGCTCTGAAGCATGGTCAATATAACGCAATAACGAGTACAGTTCTTCTTGAATTACTCGATAGTTTCGTTCAAAGTTGTAGGCGTGTAAAAAATGTTCGATTTTCTTTGAAAGAAAATCATCTTCAGTACGAACCATTAAAATTAACAAGTTATCCCATTGTGATCGATTCGTGTAATATAAAGCACGGTCATAATCAATTGTGTCCATTAACAGTCCTCCTTTTGAGGAGTTGAAATTAGTGTATGACATTTACGAAATTTGTTCCCCTGTAAATGTTGGTCAAAAGACCAATGTATAAATAAAGGTTAGGGAGCCAAAATGAAATTAGAATCGATTATTTTTTCTAAAAGTAAAACACTACCTTCCTAATTTCTTATAAAGAACCTGATTCAAAACACATGATTTGTGTCATTAGGACATAGATTGAATTAAGGGATATAAAGGGGGAGTTGTAGTGAAGGAAGCGGACTATAAACAACTACATCGAGCGATTGACGAAATTACTGAAATTGCAACAGGTTTTGGTTTAGATTTTTATCCAATGAGATATGAAATTTGTCCAGCTGATATTATTTATACATTCGGTGCATATGGCATGCCTACAAGGTTTTCTCACTGGAGCTTTGGAAAGCAGTTTTATAAAATGAAGCTCCACTATGACCTTGGTTTAAGCAAAATTTATGAACTGGTTATTAACTCAGATCCTTGCTATGCATTCTTACTTAACTCAAATGCACTGATTCAAAACAAGCTTATTGTAGCCCACGTTTTAGCTCATTGTGATTTCTTTAAAAATAACAGCCGTTTTGCAAACTCGAAGCGAGATATGGTTGAAAGCATGGCTGCAACTGCAGATCGTATTAAAGAATATGAAGTACAATATGGAAAGCGAGAAGTGGAGAAGTTCTTAGATGCCATTCTATCGGTTCAAGAGCATATTGACCCATCCTTAATGAGAGCAAAGCTGTCATGGAGCATGGATGATGTAGAAGAAGAACAGGAAGAGGTGTCATCACCATACGATGATTTATGGAACCTGGATTCACGTGGGAAAAAGAAGAGCCGTCAAGTAGAAACGTTTAAGAAATTTCCACCTCAACCTGAGAAGGATATTCTTTTGTTTATCGAACAATACAGCCCATATTTAGAAGAATGGCAGCGCGATATTTTAACGATGATGAGAGAAGAGATGCTGTATTTTTGGCCACAGCTTGAAACAAAAATTATGAACGAAGGCTGGGCATCCTATTGGCATCAGCGAATCATTCGTGAGATGGACTTAACAAGCGATGAGGCCATTGAGTTTGCAAAGCTAAATGCAGGTGTTGTCCAACCGTCCAGAACAAGCATCAACCCTTATTATTTAGGCTTGAAGATCTTTGAGGATATTGAAGAACGTTATGATAATCCTACTGCTGAAATGCAACGACGTGGTATTCAAAAAGGCTCAGGGCGAGAGAAAATGTTTGAAGTCAGGGAAGTTGAATCTGATATTTCATTCATTCGAAACTACCTAACAAAAGACCTTGTCATGAGAGAGGATATGTACTTATTTCAAAAACAGGGGAAAGATTATAAAATTGTGGATAAAGACTGGACAGAAGTGCGAGATCAGCTTGTTAACATGCGCGTAAATGGTGGTTTTCCATATATTACAGTCACGAATGGTGATTACTTAAAAAATGGAGAGTTATACTTAAAACATTGGTATGAAGGAATTGAACTAGATGTTAAATATCTAGAAAAAGTTGTGCCATACTTGTATCAATTGTGGGGGAGACCAGTGCATCTAGAAACCGTAATGGAAGAAAAGCCAATTGCATTTACGTACGACGGGAAAACGGTGCATCGAAAGCACTTATAATGAAAGGAGAAGCATTCGCTTCTCCTTTTAGCGTGTTTAGAGTTTAATGAGGATACGACCTTGAGCCTGTCCTTCAAGCAGTGTTGGAAGATGGTTCGGTACATCATTAAGAGAGATTTCTTTTTGAATGAAGTCTTCAAGCTGATATGGCTTAAAAGTTGTTGCTAGCAGCTTCCATGTCTCGTTTCGAAGGGACATTGGGCAATAGACAGAATCAATACCGAGTAAGTTCACACCACGTAAAATGAATGGGAAAACTGTAGTTGGGACAGCTGTTCCAGCCGTTAAGCCACTAGCTGCAACAGACCCACCGTATTGAAGTTGTGATAGCACGCTTGCGAGCGTTTCACCGCCTACGCTATCGACTGCAGCAGCCCACTTTCCTTTGGCGAGTGCTTTGACCTTTCCGTTGTAAACATCTTCTCTAGTTAAAAGAGTGGTAGCCCCAAGATTGGTTAAATAGGTGGCACTAGAAGATTTTCCAGAGCTCGCAGCAACCTCATAGCCCAGCGTTGATAAAATAGAAATCGCAAAGCTTCCCACACCACCTGTAGCGCCAGTGACTAGGACAGGACCATCTTGTGGTTTCAAGCCCGAATCAATTAGCTTCTTTACAGATAAAGCAGCCGTAAAACCAGCTGTTCCAATTATCATAGCTTCTTTTAAGGTTAATCCATCGGGAAGAGGAACAATCCAGTCGGCAGGAATACGAGCGTATTCACTATAGCCACCGTAATGAGACACTCCAATTTCATAGCTGGTTGCAATCACTTCATCACCGCTTTTAAAGCGAGGGTTATCCGAAGTAACAACCGTACCTGCTAAATCAATTCCTGGTACAAATGGATACGCTTTGACGATATTTCCATTGGGAATGCTAGCTAGGCTATCCTTATAATTGATACCTGAATAGTGAACTTTAATGAGGACATCACCTTGTGGTAAATCATCAAGTGTGAGCGTTTTGATATGAGAACGAACCTGTTCTTCTTCTTTTGTTAATACAAGAGCTTTAAAATTTTGCATGTCGTCTTGTCTCCTTTCATATCATAAATCTTATGTTTATTATAAAACACAAAAATTCAAAAGTATAATGTAATGCAGATAATGAAAAAGACTGCGGTTAAGCAGCCTTTTACTGAATCATATTTAAAAAGCGACGAGTTCGCTCTTCTTTAGGTTTTTGGAAGATCTCTTCTGGTGTTCCACGCTCCATAATAACGCCTTGGTCCATAAAGATTACTTCATCTGCCACTTCGCGAGCAAAGCGCATTTCATGTGTAACCACGACCATGGTCATACCTTCTTTTGCTAAATCTTTCATAGCTTTTAGCACATCACCTACAAGCTCAGGGTCTAAAGCAGATGTAGGCTCATCAAATAGCATGACTTTAGGATCCATAGCCATTGCACGAGCGATACCCACGCGCTGCTGTTGTCCTCCTGATAATTGAAATGGATAAAAGTTCACTTTGTCTCCTAGACCAACTTTTTGTAGTAGGGAAACAGCGCGCTCTTTTGCCTTTTGTTTTGGAACACCTTTTACAATAACAGGTCCTTCCATGACATTTTCAAGCGCTGTTTTGTGAGGAAACAAATTGTAGCTTTGAAAAACCATTCCCGTTAAGCTGCGAAAAGACGTTATCTTTTGCTTCGGTAAATTTTTCTCAAAGCTGACTTCTTGGTTATCGATGATGATTTTACCATTAGTAGGAAGTTCCAGTAAGTTTAAACAGCGAAGAAACGTTGTTTTTCCGGAACCTGAAGGACCAATTAGAACCACTACTTTACCTTGCTCTATGTTTAAATCAATTCCTCGCAATACGTGTAAATCATCAAATGATTTATGAAGGTTCGTAATGTTAATCACGCTAATAAACTCCTTTTTTAATACGGTTATCTATCTTGAGACATAACGGTCAAGCTTTGCTTCAATGCGTCCTTGAACAATGGAAAGAATGGTACACATAATCCAATATAAGAGAGCTGCTTCCGTATAAAGTAGTAAAAATTCATAGTTTGTGGCCGCAATCTCTTGTGCTCGACGAAACATTTCGGTTACTAAAATAAGAGATGCTAACGACGTATCTTTAATAAGGCTAATGAATGAATTTGATAGCGGTGGAATCGATACGCGCGCGGCTTGAGGTAAAATAATACGTTTTAAAGCTTGAGCGTATGTCATGCCGATTGAATAGCCAGCTTCCCATTGACCTTTAGGAATGGATAAGATGGCAGCACGAATAATCTCAGATGCGTATGCACCCACGTTTAATGAAAAGCCAATGATTGCAGCAATAAATGGATCAATTGTAATGTCTAGCGTTGGCAATCCATAGAAAATAATAAATAATTGCACAAGTAAAGGTGTCCCACGAATAAGTGACACGTATACGCGCGCAATTATATTAAATATTTTTATAGAAGATAAGCGACCAAGCGCTGTAAGAATAGCTAAAATAAGGCCTAATACAAATGAAATAAGCGTTAGTGGAATGGTATATTGAATAGCTCCCTCTATCATTGGATAGAGGGAGGATTGAGCGATAGAGAGTAAGCGCTCTGCACGCTCAGGGTCAGTAAAGATACTATTTAGGAGAAACATCTTCACCAAACCATTTCTCAGAAATTTTAGCGTATGTGCCGTCTTCTTGCATATCTGCTAAAGCTTTATTTACTTCTTCCACTAACTTACCGCTATCTTTGCGAAACATTAATCCACTTGCTGATGCGTCTTCTGCTTCATCCACAATTTTTACAGGTGCATTTGGACGCTGCTTTTTATAGTCTAAGAATGATAATTTATCATTAATTGTACCGTCTACACGTTTTGAAACGATTAGTTCTGCTGATTGCGTGAATCCTTCAACACCCACGAGCTCAGCTTCATATTTTTTTGCTAAATCAGCATAGTTACTTGTGAGTGATTGTGCTGATTTTTTACCTTTCATGTCTTCAAATGATTTAACATCATTATTGTCTTCACGAACAACCAGCACCGCTGCAGACTCAATGTATGGGTCAGAGAAGTCGTATTTTTCTTCACGGTCTGGGCGAATTCCAACTTGGTTAGCAATCATGTCAAAGCGCTTTGCGTCTAGACCAGCAAACATTCCATCCCACTGTGTTTCTTTAAATTCAGCTTTCACGCCAAGACGTTTTGCAACTTCTTGTGCAATTTCAACGTCAAAGCCTGTTAGCTTATTAGCGTCGTCATGGAACGTAAATGGAGGATACGTACCTTCTGTTCCAATTGTCAGAACGCCATCCTCTTTTACTTTTTCGTATAAATCTTGATCACTTTTACTTGCGTTATTTGTTTCTTTGTCATTTGAGCCACAAGCTGCTAGGACAACTGTGAACGCTAATAAAAGGAATAAAAATGCAACTGATTTTTTCATTTTTTGTTAAACCCCCAGTAATTTGATAGGAATTATATTTCTTGATAGCGTAATTGATATTAAACAAGAAGAAGTTAAAAGTCAATAAAAAAACTTCTAATAGATAGTATGGCTTTTCTCAATGGGTTTATGTACTTTGTAGACCATCAGAAAAAGGGTGAAGACTAAAAAAGGAAGAGGGGGCTTAGCACATTTAAGATGATTAGTTTAAGGGTAAAAAGGAAAGGGAATAAGTAGATAGCCGATGATACTTTAACAAACGTGACGCTCTTCTCTTATCGTTTTTGGGACAATTGTTTTATTTTGATCAGATATTCCTTACTCATACTCGAAACTTGTTATAATAGAGAGAAGAGCATTGAAATTAGGATTTGAAAAGTGGAGATAAGTTTAATGAGAAAACGTGAAGTATGGAAATATATTTTATTGATTGTAACAATTGCGGGACAAGTCATTAGTTTTATCTTTTTAATGGTCAACAGTATAGCTGCTTTGTTATTCTACGGATTTTATATTTTAACATTTGCCATCTTACTGAGCTCATTTCTGTGGGAAGAGCATAGGGAAAAAGAAAAAGAGCTCGAAGATTATTAGCTCAATACATGAGAAAAACGGTCCAGTAGGTTGTAATCACTCACAAATATGTTATACTTCTAAATGAAAAGTGAAAATATTAGAAAAAATCACTAGGGGAGCCTTTATGGCTGAGACGAAAAATTCGGACCCTTTGAACCTGATCTGGTTTGTACCAGCGTAGGGAAGTGGATGAGCCATGTTTACATAATTAATGCATGCCAAACCACTCTACGTTGTAGAGTGGTTTTTTACGTTTATGTCGAAATAAAGGTGAGGATGCTATGGTACCCAAGTTACACGCTGTGTCAACAGGGAAACAGCCTCTTGAACAGCTTTTGAAAATTATCAGAGACATTGAACCATATGTAGGAGCTATCCATATTCGAGAAAAAGAGCGAACGGCACGAGAGTTAGAAGTGCTTATTGGAGACCTGAAAAAAGAAGTTCCGGCTTCAAAGCTAATTGTTAACGATCGAGTAGATGTAGCTTTTGCTGCTCAAGTCAAAGGTGTGCATTTGGCTTATCACAGTCTAAGTGCTCAAGGAGTAAAAGCACATTTTCAGCAATTGATTGTTGGTAAATCTGTACACAGCGTTAAAGAAGCAAAGGAAGCTGAACAATCAGGCGTCGACTATGTCATTTATGGTCATATCTATCCATCGCAATCAAAACTGGGTCAAACACCTCGGGGACTTGAACAGCTGAAACAAGTCGTTGATTCAGTGCAGATACCGGTAATTGCAATCGGGGGAGTTATGCCTTGCAATGTAAGAGAGGTATTGAGTACAGGGGCACATGGCGTCGCTGTCATGGCTGGTGTATTTAAAGATGAAAACCCGTTACAAGCGGCAAAGGAATACGGTGAACAACTACGAAAGTGGAGTGATACATATGGAGGCACATTATGATGCGCTCGTTATTGGTGGTGGAGTCATTGGAGCTTCAACCGCGTATCAGCTTTCTAAAATGGGGTATAAGGTAGCCATTTTGGAAAAAAATCAGATTGGTTGTGAAGCATCGGGAGCAGCTGCTGGAATATTAGGAGCACAAGCTGAAATTGATGAAGAAGGGCCTCTTTTGGAACTAGCCATTCGAAGTAGAGCACTTTTTCCGAATCTGGTAGCTGAATTAAAAGAAAAAACAAATATTGATGTTGAGCTCATTCAAAAAGGCTTGTTAAAAGTAGCAACAACTGAAGCTGAAGCAAACGTGCTACAAGACAAAGCGGAGCGCCACAGACGGTGGGATTCAGACGTTAGGTGGTTATCTCCTGACGCAGCAAGTGAAGCTGAACCGCTCTTAACCCCTGATACATACGGGGCGATTAGCATCCCAAAAGATGGACAGCTGATGCCAGCTAAGCTAACTCATGCTTTGGCACACGGAGCTTTATACCATCAAGCGGCAATTTATGAGAACTGTCATGTCCATCACTTTATATACGATAACAAAAAGGTAGTTGGCGTTCGGACATCAGCGGGCAACTTTTACAGCGACCAAGTGATGGTAAGTGCAGGTGCTTGGACAAAAGAGCTGGTGGCCGCTATTCATCCAAAGCATCTGTTTCCTATTAAAGGTGAGTGTATATCTCTCACGACGAATCAGCCAAGCATTCAAAAGACTATTTTTTTAGATGAAGGATTTTATATTGTTCCAAAAGCAGGAGGAAGAGTAGTGATTGGAGCTACAAAGCGCGCCCATGATTACACGAAGCACGTATCTGCAGAAGCTATTGAATTTCTAATTAGCAAAGCGATTTCTCTCGTTCCATCACTTGCAAATGCATCGTTTGAAAAAGCATGGGCAGGACTTCGTCCGCAAACCGTAGATGGGTGGCCGTATTTAGGACAGCACCCTGAGCTAGATAATGTTTACTTAGCTTGTGGGCACTACCGAAACGGTATTTTACTAAGTGCGATTACAGGGAAAATTATGGCGGAACAAATGATGGGTGAACATCCAAAACATTCCTTTTTTACGGCTTTTCGCTTACAAAGAGAAATGGAGGGAACGTATTGAACTTAATAATTAATGGGAAAAGCGTTGATATAGATTCCTCAATTCAGACGGTTTCTCAACTATTGGAATCAAGAGATTTACACGAGAAAGTGGTTATTGTCGAGTTAAATAAAAAAATTTTACAAAAGCAAGATCATGAAAAAGCGTTGCTATCAGAAGGCGATTTATTAGAGATTGTTTCATTTGTAGGAGGAGGATGAAAGTTATGTTGAAAATAGGAAAATATGAATTTGCATCTCGTTTGCTTTTAGGTACAGGGAAGTTTCCAGATTACACAACGCAGCGTCAAGCAGTGGAAGAATCAGAAACAGAAATTTTAACATTTGCAGTGAGAAGAATGGATATTTTTGATCAGTCTCAGCCTAACTTACTTGAAGCTCTTGATGTTAAAAGATTTACGCTCTTACCAAATACAGCTGGAGCCAAAAATGCTGAAGAAGCTGTTCGGATTGCAAAGTTGGCAAAAGCATCTGGGCTGTGTGATATGGTCAAGGTTGAAGTAATTGGCTGTGATAAAACGCTATTGCCAGACCCAATTGAAACATTAAAAGCAAGTGAAGAATTGCTAAAAGAAGGATTTACAGTGTTAACGTATACGTCTGATGATGTTGTACTTGCTAGAAGACTCGAGGAATTAGGCGTTCATGCTATTATGCCTGGAGCTTCTCCAATTGGATCAGGACAAGGAATTATTAACCCGCTGAACCTGCAGTTTATTATTGAGCAATCTAATGTGCCTGTGATTGTAGATGCGGGTATCGGTACAGCTTCTGATGCTGCCAAAGCAATGGAGTTAGGTGCAGATGGTGTTCTACTAAACACGGCTGTATCAGGTGCAAAAGATCCTGTAAAAATGGCTCGCGCGATGAAGCTTGCAATCGAAGCGGGGCGTGATGCTTACTTAGCTGGTCGCATTCCATTTAAAGAATATGCGGTAGCCAGTAGCCCAACAGAAGGGATGAGCATCGGGTGACAGCGCGCTATTCACGTCAAGAGCTCTTTTCTCCAATAGGTAAAGAAGGACAGAAAAAGTTATCACAAAAGCATGTCTTATTAATTGGAGCAGGTGCGTTAGGGACAGGAAATGCGGAAGCGCTTGTTCGAGCCGGAGTTGGAAAGTTAACAATAATTGACCGAGATTATGTGGAGTGGAGTAATTTGCAGCGTCAGCAGCTTTATAGCGAGAGGGATGCAGCTAATCGTATTCCAAAAGCAGTAGCTGCTTCGGAAAGGCTCGTCGAAATTAACGGAGATGTTGATATTGAAGCGCACGTAGCGGACGGGACTCCTCAATTTATTGAACAGCTGTTGGTAAACGTGGATTTAATAATCGATGCTACGGATAACTTTGATACACGGCTTGTGATAAATGACTTATCACAAAAACACCGAATTCCCTGGATTTATGGAGCATGTGTGGGGAGCTATGGAATTAGCTATACGATTGTTCCTAGAGAAACCCCATGCTTAGCATGTTTGCTGGAATCAGTACCTTTAGGTGGAGTTACGTGCGATACGGTAGGGATTATTAGCCCTGCTGTCCAAATGGTTGTTTCACATCAAGTCACGGAGGCACTAAAGATTCTTGTAGAAGATCATGAGGCGCTACGGTCACAGCTAGTATCATTTGACGTTTGGAGAAATGAATACCGTACCATAAATGTTCATGCTCTAAAATCGGATGAATGTTCATCGTGTGGTCAACAGCCAGTTTTTCCTGCGCTTCAATTTGAAAATCAGTTAAAAACAGCGGTACTATGCGGACGTGATACTGTACAAATTCGCCCTGCAAAGGCAACAAAAGCACCTAACATAGTGGAGTTAGAACAGCATTTAAAAGGTAAAGGGTACCGAGTGGACCGAAATCCGTATCTTTTGTCCGTAGCAATTGATGATTATCGCCTTGTTGTGTTTCAAGATGGAAGAATCTTTGTACACGGCACAAAAGATACAGTAGAAGCAAAGAATCTTTATCACCGTTATATCGGGTAAATGACGAAAGGAAGATTTTTATGAGTGTAGCAAAAGCATTGACAATCGCTGGCTCTGATAGCGGAGGAGGAGCCGGAATTCAAGCAGACTTAAAAACATTTCAAGAGCGTAAGGTATTTGGAATGTCCGCTATCACAGCAGTAACGGCTCAAAACACTTTAGGTGTTCAAGGTGTGTATCCGTTAACTGAAGAAGCAATTGCCACGCAAATTGATTCAGTTGTTACTGATTTGCGTCCGGATGCTATTAAGACTGGCATGCTTTTTAGCTCTGATATTATTCGTATTGTTGCGGATAAGCTACGTAAGTATGAACTGAAAAATGTAGTAGTGGATCCGGTTATGATTGCAAAAGGGGGACAATCACTACTTCAGCAAGAAGCTATTGCTGCGCTAAATGATGTACTGTTACCATTATCTGAAGTCGTGACGCCTAATATTCCTGAAGCAGAAATTATGACGGGATATGAAATTACAACAATGGAACAGCGCAAAGAAGCAGCCAAAAGTCTTCATAGCCTTGGAGTGAAAAATGTGGTGATAAAAGGGGGACATGACAAATCACAAGAGGAGATGGTTGACTTAGTGTACGACGGTCAGTTCTTTCATGAAATTGTTCATAAGCGTGTAGATACGAAGCATACGCACGGAACAGGTTGTACGTTTGCTGCTTGTATAGCAGCCGAGTTAGCTAAAGGGGCAACTCTTCTAGAATCCGTTCAGCTTGCTTCAGATTTTGTTCATGCTGCGATTAAGGACACGTTACAAATTGGAAGCGGGCATGGACCTACAAACCATTGGGCTTATCGCAAGCTTACGTAAAACAACATGACAGCAAAAAGCAGCATCTCTACTTTTGAGATGCTGTTTACTATTCACTCAGACCCACTCGGCAACGGATAAATTGAGGATCTAACAGTTCTTTATAAATAAAATGAGCGGTGTCACCTGTGGATATTTTTTTTCCATCTAAGGGAAGGACGTTTTTTTCAACGCGGTAGCGCTCTGTAATATGTCCATCAGGTAAGTAAGTAGGGCATACAATCGTCCAAAGAAGGTTACTCTCTTTCAAAGTCAGAAACCCTTTTAGGTGATCTTCAGCAGCTCTTGTAAGCTTACGCTTTGATTCACTAGACTGAAATCTGTATAGTGAAGGTTCCGTTCGTGCTTGTAAAATCCCTGCTGTGCCGACAGTAATAATTCGTTCAATACCTTGATTATTCATTGCTTTCACAATAACAGGCATGCTTTCTGAAATAACGTTAGCTCCGTCTGTACCAAGTGTACTAATGACAACGTCTTGCCCGTGAAATAAGCAATCCAGCACTTTTTCTTCACGAGCGTCTCCTTCAATGACTGTGAGGTTAGCATGTGAAATAGATAGGCGCTGTATGTTCCGAACCAAAGCTTTTACTTTGTGATTGTTTTCCAATAATAGTTCAAGAAGCTGTTGGCCAACGCGCCCTGTTGTGCCTAATAAAGCAATGTTCATATCTCATCTCTCCTTTATGTAAATATACGAAGGGCATGAATCTTTCTTTCATAGAATATAATAAAGTAGTTTCTAGAAATAACCAAATGAAAAATGGTTTGTAATAGCAGTTGACATTCATTTTCAAATAAGAAGGTTTCTGATATGATATATTTGTACTATTTTGCACTAAAGGGTAAACGCAATTATGTAGTATAAAATTTTATTATTTTTTTAGGAGAGTGAATGACCTTTGGTAGACCTACCCCTGAGTCAAATTATTTTGTTGGCAGTTCTTATCTTATTATCAGCTTTCTTTTCATCTGCTGAGACAGCTTTTTCGAGCGTAAATAAAATACGTCTGAAAAACTATGCTGATGAAAAAAGACGAGGAAGCAAAAAAGCGCTGTTGATTACTGAAAACTTTGACCAAGCGTTATCCACCATTTTAATTGGAAACAACATTGTAAATATTGCTGCATCGTCTATTTCGGCGAAAGTAGCAATTGATTTATTCGGCGGTAATTCAGCGCTTGTCATCAGTACAGTAGTTATGACCATTTTAATTTTAATCTTTGGTGAAGTATTACCTAAATCATTAGCAAAAGAGCATGCGGAAAGCTTCACATTGATGATATCCGGTATTTTATACTTTTTAATCAAAGTACTAACACCAATCTCTTATCTCTTTGTTTTGCTGAAGTCTGGTGTGTCAAAGCTATTTACAGGTAAAGAATATAGCCCTTCGGTTACTGAAGAAGAAATTAAAGTAATGGTTGATTTAAGTGAAGAAGAAGGCGTTATTGATAATCAAGAAAAAGAGCTTGTTCATCGTTCGTTAGAGTTTAATGAAATTGTTGTTGGACAAATTCTTAAACCAAGAATCGATATGGTAGCGATAGAGGTCAATCAGCCGATTGATGAAATAAAAGAAATCTTTTTAGAAGAACGATATTCGCGAATTCCAGTTTATGAGGACAATATTGACAATATTATTGGGATTTTATCAGAGCGCGATTTTTTAACATACTTAGTTCAAGAAAAAGAAGTAAATCTTCGTGAATTAGTACGTGAGCCAATGTTTGTAGTCGAATCAATGAAGATTTCTGTTTTACTACCTGAATTGCAGAAGAACAAAGTACATATGGCAATCGTTGTAGATGAATTTGGTGGCACTTCCGGTCTAGTGACGCTTGAAGATATTTTAGAAGAAATAGTAGGCGAAATTTGGGATGAACATGATGAAGCTGTTCGCTATGTTGATCAAATTAGTGAAACAGAATTTGAATTTAATACAGAAATTCCGCTTGATGATTTCTTAAAGTATGTTGAGGTACCGGCACCAGAAAGTTCTTACCATACGCTTGGCGGCTGGATTTTCGAACAATTTGAACGAGTTCCTGTTGCAGGAGATTTCTTTAGTTATGAAGGCGTAACGTTTACAATTAAAGAGGTTGAAAATCGTCGGATTCGTAAAGTCAACGTTCAAATTCAGTCAATGTTAAACAACGAAAGCGAAATGGAAGTAGCAGACTAAAGACGGTATCTTACTGTCGTGAAAATAAAGAGCACCTCAACAGCTGTTGAGGTGCTATAGCCATGTTATAAAATTGTGTAAATATTAGTACTTGCCGCCACCTAATTGTTGCTCAGCTAATTGTACTAAGCGCTTAGTGATTTCGCCACCAACAGATCCGTTTGCACGAGCTGTTGTGTCTGGCCCTAAGTTTACGCCAAATTCACTTGCGATTTCGAATTTCATTTGATCGATAGCAGCTTGAGCTCCAGGTGCTACTAACTTGTTTGATGAATTGCTGTTTGATGCTTTTTGGTAGTTTGCCATGTTTATTCATCTCCTCGTTAGATAAAATAATAGTAGTATGGTTGAGCTAGCTGGAATTGAACCAGCGTGGATAAGTTTAGCAAGAAACTTATCTGCCTACCTTGGCGTAGCCCAGTAGTAGATGTTTGCTTTGTTGTTACTAGTAGTATGATAAAGCATTCAAAAGTTTATACACCAGAAAATATTAGTAATTATTGGTAAATTAAAGGAAAATCAGTAGAGTAGAAATAATGGAGTTGCACATATTATGTATATCTTATCGAAGTGAAGAAGGGGTAAGGAAATGATGCATATATGTGAGCTTTGCAATGGGCTGTCCGCTTTATCTGAATATTGTAAGGTATGTGGCTATGAGTTAAGCGATATGGGAAAGGTTAGCGACTATTTCGATGATTACAGCGCGTATATGGAAATTGATGAATTAAAGCTTGAAAATGGCATTTCAAATGATTACGTGCAGCATATGTGCACACATTTTTTCTATTGTCAGAGATGTCAGCACGAAGAGATTAAGTTCATTAAAGAATAAAAAAGAGAAGAGTTTTTCCTCTTCTCTTTTTTATTCTTATTCTTTTTCTGCACGAATGCGGCTTTCTGTTTCCGCGTCAAAGAAGTGAGCTTTATTTAAGTCTAATGCTAAAGTAAGCTTTTGCTGGGCTTTTACTTCAGAACGAGCGTCTACGCGAGCGACGAAGTCTTGTTCGCCAATTTTAGCATAAACCATTGTTTCAGCTCCCATTAGCTCCGACACATCAACATTAACGGTTACTTTTGTGCCAGCTGAAGCTTCAATGAAGACAGGCTCGTCATGGAAATCTTCAGGACGAATACCTAGGATAACTTCTTTATTTACATAACCTTGGTCACGTAATACTTTCATTTTTCCTTCTGGAACTGCCAGAACAGAATCGCCTACCGTAATTTTACCATCTGATAAGTTTCCTTTTAGGAAGTTCATTGCAGGTGAACCAATAAATCCGCCTACGAATACGTTTTCTGGCTTTTCATATACCTCTTTAGGCGTTCCGACCTGTTGGATAATACCGTCTTTCATAACAACTAAGCGACTAGCCATTGTCATTGCTTCCGTTTGATCATGCGTAACGTAAATTGTTGTTGTACCTAAGCGTTGGTGCAACTTAGCAATTTCAGAGCGCATTTGCACGCGAAGTTTTGCATCTAAGTTTGATAGCGGCTCATCCATTAAAAATACTTTTGCATCACGAACGATTGCACGTCCTAATGCTACACGCTGACGCTGACCTCCTGATAAAGCTTTTGGCTTACGATCTAGGTATTGTTCTAACCCAAGAATGCGCGCAGCATCTTTTACACGACGGTCAATTTCATCTTTTGGAAGTTTACGAAGCTTTAATCCAAACGCCATGTTGTCATATACAGTCATATGAGGATATAATGCGTAGTTTTGGAATACCATCGCAATATCGCGGTCTTTTGGAGCAACGTCGTTCACGCGCTTATCATCAATATAGAAATCACCTTGTGAAATTTCTTCTAAACCTGCTACCATACGTAGAGTTGTTGATTTACCGCAGCCAGATGGCCCAACAAATACGATAAACTCTTTGTCTTCAATATGAAGATTAAAATCTTTTACAGCCGTTACGTTTTTATCATAAATTTTATAAATATGCTCTAATTTTAATTCAGCCATTTCTCATTCTCCCCCTTGAATATGTACCCTTGTTATTATGAAACCGCTTTCTGTATGAATAGTGTACGATGAATAGAAAAACTGGTAAATGGAAGATGTGCACAAAAAAATGAAAAGGTTTTCGTGCATGTTTACGAAAACCTTTTCATTTTATTGATTTAGAGACTCAGCTGCTAAGATAGCAAGGTAAGCTGAAACGGCCCCTTGAAAGTTTTTAATATCTAAATCCGTTCGATCAATAAACTTATCAATGCGATACTGCAAGCTGTTCCGGTGCATGTATAGCTTCTTTGCAGCAAGCGATACATTCAGGTTGCACTCTAAATAACATTTAACAGTGTTAAGCAAAGTTTCATCATCTTTTATTAACGATAAAATGGTATTCATTTGTTCCTTGGCAGCGGGAGACATCTCTTTAATCAACCAATATGGGAGCGTCGTTGAAAGCTTGATCACCTTTTCTTTTTCAAACACTTTTTGAACTTGTTCAAACCAGCTTTTCTCCATGTGAAAAGCATGAGAGGGTGAGAAAGGAAAAGAGTGCAGCTGTCCTTCAAAAAACTGCATATCACTTTCAAAGTCATGTGATAAAATTGTTACGCTGTCCTGTAAATCTCTTGTTAATTCTGATGAGTCCGTTACTTTTTCAATAATTACTCCGCTTTGTAAGTTGTCCCATAAGATGGTAATGGGCGTTGCATACATGGATGAAAGGGCATCTTCAAACTCTGTGCGCTGTTCAAACAAACGTTTAATTGAAAAGTAAGTAAAGCGAATAAGCTTGAATTTATCCAGCTCATCTATCACCGCAGGCTTGTCTTCGAATAGTAGCTGATACCAATATGATTGTTCTGCTGACAGCGTGGTGGTCATTGCTTCGTAAGGAATAAGAAACGCTGAGAGTAGAGCAAGTTCCTTCTCAGAAAGTGCGTCTTGTTCAATTCCAATAAAATGATATTCATCGCTTCGAAACCATTTATATTGGTGAAAGTGGTAGGGAACATCTGAATATAGTAGTTTATTGCCAAAGATGCTTTTTAGTTGCTCCATCATGAAACTCCTTTCTGCTCTGTACTTTTAACTAGTCTTGATAGACATGAAATAACATTAGTTCATGAATAAGGGAAGTAATTTCCTCTTGATTGATAGCGGGAGAGAGTTGATGTTTAAACTGAATTTCTCCTGTTTTTAGATAGTTCGCTTCGTAGTAAGTACCGCTTATATAAAAGGAGATAAACCATCCTGGCATTTCTTTTTGCTGATACAAAGGCTTGATTCGAAAGTGTGTAATCATAAAAAATCCCCTTTCTCATTTTCACTGCTTTTTAATAAGCTTATCATGAGAAGAGGAAATGGAAAGTAACTATTTTAAAAATTCGTTAATTTATAGAATAACCTTATCAGATGCTTAATTCCAATGGATCGAATGTGAGGTTCATCAAAAATCATCGGCTTTGCGTTGATTTCAAAGATATAATAATCACCGGTTTTTGTTCTTCCGATATCAAGCGAAAATTCTCCAACAAATTGAAAATGCTGATGAAGCTGCTGACCGCATGCATCTATTAGAGATGTTAAAAAAGAAGTGTCTATATCAAAAGGTAGCTCCTCAATAGATCTAAGAATTCCTCCATTTAATGTGTGAGTTGTTACACTCTGACGCTCGCTTTGTCTAACTCCGATTCCACTGATGATATATCGCTTCTTAAAGCGATTAGCTAGTATGCGAAGGTCATAGCGCATGTCTTGAAGGGTATCGGTTTCAATCGTTTCTTGGACAATGTAAGAACGAGTAGGGAGAGGCACATGGTCAAGGGAAGAATAAATCTTTTTTTGACGAGAGCTTTCATAGTGAATGCTTCCATCTTGAAGAGTTGTTAAGGTGAAAATTCCTCTCCCTTTGCTACCATGAATTGGTTTTAAGTAAACTTTTTGATGTTTTTTAAGCATAATACGTACATCTTCAAGCGATAAAAGTAGCCGAGTATCAGGGAGGTGCTTTTGTGTAACGGTGTTTTTTGATAATAGCTCATACGTTTCCCATTTTGAAAAAAAGCTGGTGTTAAAAAAAGGAATATGAAGATGCTCGCTTTGAGACATTAATTCTTTAAGTTTTTCACGTTCGGTATAGCGATTGGGAAAGCGATTGTAGATAAAATCAGGAAGAGGAAGCGTGGCTTGTCGCCATTCACCGCTTATCTCCTCAAAATAAACACCATATACGTAGCGCTCATAGAACTGTTCAGGAGAAAATAAAACAAGGATTCCTCCGGTTGTCTGCAGCGCTCGATGGATTTCCTTGAAGTAGAGGTGTTGCTTCTGGTTCAAGCTGTTTAAAACAGCGCTGCTCGTAACAATCCCAATTATGGGACCTGCTTTATTTCCTCTAGTTCGCAAGCGAACGGAAGCCACAGTAGGTTCAAGCTTAACAGGAAGCTCGATGTTTTGTGAACCCCATACGTAGGAGGAATGTGCTTCTTGATGATACCAAGTGTCGTCTGTTTTACTGTAAGAAACAGTAATCATGGATATGAAGCCTCAAGGGATAAAATGGCTTGCTTTGACAAGAAAATGGCATATTCTAACGACAGCTTTCTTGTATATTGATCTTCTTTTCGTAGAGATGGGTGTAAGAAGATAGAACGACCTGGTTTTGAGTTAGCTTCAAACATCCACACGTTTCCTCTCGTATCAACGCCGAAGTCGAATCCGATTTCACCAATAAGGCCTTCTACCTGGTGATCTAATGCTAAGCTGATGAGAAGAGCCGTACTTTCTAATAGCTTTTCTGTTTTCTTTCGTGTTTCTGGATTCGTAAAAACCCGCTGTAAGGATTCAATTTCCCCTCCGTTTGTCATGTGCGTCGTGACCGTTTCGCCACCGCTAATTTTTGCTGCAATGGCAGATAGTTCCCATTCATTGTGTAAATTTTTATTCGTATGGACGCGAAAATCAACAATTCGGTTATCCTTTTTAAATAGTGGGATTGCTTGCTGTGCAATGTAGTGTTCGCGCTCGTTTGTTTTAAATATTTCATCGACTAAGACAGCTAACGAAGCATGTGTTTTTTTTATGAGTTTCTCTTCTTTAAAACAAATTTGATAAACGTGCTGAGTAGAACAATAAGAAAGTGTATAAATACCACGTCCCAGACTACCGTTTTTGGGCTTTAAATAGACTGATTCGTACTGTTCTAACATCTCAGACAGCTGCTCGAGGCTAGGTGCATCAATTGTATAAGGTAAGAAATCTCTTACCGCCGCATCTTTCTGTAGCAGGGTGTGGACCGTCCATTTGTTAAAGAAGTTAGGATTAAAGAGTGGAATTTGATATTCATCGGCTAATTTTTCTTTAATCGTTTGAAAGGCATCAAGGCTTTCTGTTTTTCGATTCGGTAATCGATTGTAAATTACGTTTGGAAGAGGAACTTCACGTTGTTCCCAGCCGTTTGATGTATAAAAATAACCTAAGATTGTGCCAGAATCCCATTGAATATGATGAATGCCAAATAAAAATGGAATTCCTCCCGTAATGGAAGCAGTTGACAAGAGCTTTGCAAACAATAAAGATCGTTTGCCGATTGGGCGTAATAACGAACCGGTAAATCCTGCTGATAGTATGCCGATTAAAGGACCGATATAGATGTTATGTTCATCGGTATAGATATGAACATCATTATGGATAGGAAGGTGTAATAAGTCCAACAGGTTTTGTGAGATTTTGATTTCATTCACCGCTTCATGGTCTTCGTAAACCTGACAAATAGAAGAAAACGTACCGAAATAAATAGTGTTTAGTTGATGATGATAAAGAGAGGATGGTACATAGAGTACATCCTCTTGTTCTGGTAACACTTTTAATTGAAAAAGTAAGTTCGTCATTGTTCTACTCCTTATGTTGAGATGAAGGTAAAGTAGCCAAATATGAGCAGTAGGCCATCACATTTTCATACATCTTTTCAGTAGATTCTGGAGTTGTTTCAATGATTGTTTTTCTTCCAGGCTTTGAATTTAAATCAAGAAGCCAAATGCTATAGTCTCTAGAGATACAAATATCTAAGCCAAGTTCAAAAAGAGAAGGGAGCTGAGCTTCTAGCACAAGCGGTATTCGTTCACATAAGCTGCTAATTTCATCTGTGATAAATGTAGCTTTATGAGGTGGAAGTCGCTTCATTAACTCTTCAAATGGTGAAATAGAAGCCCCGTGGCTAATATTTGTAATAAATGAGTCTTCTTTTCCTTTTCGAACGCCTCTTCCAATCTCATTCCAATCTCCGCTTGCATCTTTTTGCAATAAAACGCGAACATCAAGAGGAGAGTACTGAAGTGATAATAGTGGAATGAAAGGCTGAGCGAGATAAGTTGCATTTTGCATGATGTTAAATAGCCAAGCATGAAAATCCGCTAGCTGTGTGAACTGCTTTGTTTGAAGACCTTTTTTGGAATGAAAAGATGCTTCAATGATTCGAAAGCGTTGAACAAGCTTAACAATTCCTTTTCCTTGTGCACCTGCAATCGGTTTTAGAATAAGAGCGTCATGTAAGCGTAACAGCTGCGTTACCTGCTCTTCAGCCGTGATTTTAGTTGTCGAAGGAAGATAAGGAGACAGGTCATCATCTTTTATGAGCTCTGTGTAAACATCCCATTTATTTGGTAGACCATATCCAAGGAACGTAATCGTTGGATTTTGTTTCAGCCAGTTGACAATGGGTATAGCTTTTTTAGAGAGGGAATCACCGCGATAAAAGCATCGATCATAAATAAACATAGGAAGAGAGAATGTATCGTACTGCCACTCATTTATTTCTGAATTATATTTATATCCTGTTATTTTCTGCGATACCGGCTGAAGTTGAAAGGGAGTAAATCGATAAAATTCAATATTGTACGCAGCTGCGTATTTTGCAAGATTGGTTGCATATTCTACTTCCTGTTCGGGATGAATGGTAATAAAACCTAATGAAATCATAAGAAAGACCTCCTCATCTTAATGAAAACGTGTAATGGTAAGGCAATAATTCATAAGGGCTTTAGTGGATGGACGAATCGTTTGAGAAGCTTCGTCACTTTGTTTAGAAGGTTTTGTATTCACTTCAATAATCCAAGGCTGCCCGTTGGCATCAATAGCTAAGTCAATGCCAAACTCCGCATAAATTTCGTCTTGGCATGGTAAATTAATACAAATTTCAAGCGCAATCTCTTTTAATAAAGCGATGATATGTTTAGCAGTATGCTCATCGTATAACGAAGTGAGTATATGTTTGGGTGAATAGATTTCTCCTCCACGTGCAACATTTGAAACAAAACAACCTCTTTGAGAAACTCGCGTTATAACCGATGTTACTTTCCATTTGGAGTGGGAGTGTTTGTGACAAAGGATACGAAAGTCAAAGGGGCACCCCTTATATGTTTGAAGGTCGATTCCTTCTTGGATAATAAACCCTTGTTTTTTTAACGTGTGAAATAAAGTTTCAAATACGTCGTGTGCAGAATCGTATTCTTTTTTATACTCGTGTCCAATCGTAGTATAATCAAGGTGATATTGCTCATTGACGTGCGCGATTTTAAAAATATGTTTACCTTGGCTACCGTGTATGGGTTTTAGAAAAATGGTTTGGTAAGATGATAGTGCATCCAATAGATCTTGCTTACACCGGAGCTGATACGTATCGGGTAAATAGGTGTTTAAGTGCACTGTTTGAGACAAGCGTTCGAACACCTTCCACTTGTTTAAGTAGTGAGCGTTAAAAAAGGGAATTTCATTTTCAATCGCTTTTGTAGTAAGCTCTTGAAATTTAGCCGTATGCTCCGTTTTTCGATTATGGATTCGGTTATGAATGACATTTGGTAGAGGTACATTTTGTAGTACCCAAGAATTATATTGAAGCGTATAGCCTTTTTTCGTTCCGTTAAGTAAATCATCTAGTGTACTGACATAAAAGAAGCAGTTTTCCAAATCGCTAAGAGATGCAAACTCTTCACAGAAGGTTGTTATACTTCCAAAGAGATCTAGCGATGACTTAATTTCCGTGACGACACAAATAACGGGACCAATTAATAGTTCATCCTTAGATGGAGAAGAAAATCGTAGAACGGTTTCGTCTTCAAATAGCCCCCATTCTTGTAAAAGGGTTTTGCAACACATAATAGAGTAATCAGAGCTTGTAAATGGTATAATGTTTACTTCTTTGTGCATACGACCGAATGTGATGGTAATATGAGTATCGCAGCTAAGTTGTTGGCAAAGTCCCTGACTCATGTAGATCTGATTCTTACCCAGTTTTGACTGAGATGCTTTAATCATTACGCATGGAGGGTTCATAAATACGTCCTCATTTTTTAATTTTATAGGCGAATGCTGATATATGGTATGATTTGCAAAGAGAATATGTGAGAGAATTTGTTACAGAAAGGTCGAAGAAAATAATGGAACAGTTTATTACAATCATTATTATGGCCGTCATTGGGGCGGTCATCGGTGGTGTTACGAACCACTTGGCTATTAAAATGTTGTTTCACCCATACGAAGCCAAATATTTATTTAGGAAAAGAATTCCATTTACTCCTGGGCTTATTCCAAAAAGGCGAGATGAACTTGCTGTTCAGCTTGGGAAAACGGTGGTTGATTATTTATTAACACCAGAAAGTTTAAAGAGAAAGTTAAAAGATCCAGCCTTTCATCAAATCTTATTACGAATGGCAAATGACGGGCTTGAAAAGGTATTTACAACGAAGCAAACGTTAGCCGAGGTGCTTGACGCTATTGGTATTAAAGAAGCTCAAGATAAAACAAAGAACGCTGTTCGTAAGCTTGTAGAAAAGAAGTATATTGAGTTTATGACGAGCAAATCAGGTGAGTCACTTTCTTCTTTATTAACTGAGGGAACAAAGCAAAAGGTAGATCAAGTCATTCCTGTTATCGCAAAGCAAATTTGTGAAAAAGCGGTGGAGTATTTTGAAAGCGAAGAGGGAAAACGTCGCTTAGAACGCATGATTGATGACTTTTTAATGAAAAAAGGGATGCTTGGAAACATGATTCAAATGTTTCTTGGAAATACAAAAGTCATCGATAAGGTCCAGCCAGAAATTATTAAGTTTTTCAAGCATGAAGGAACGAGTGAGCTTTTTGAAAGCTTGATTGAAAAAGAGTGGAAGAAGCTGCAAGAGAAGACGGTGGATGAAGCGGAAGAGTTTATCGGCAGAGAAACAATGTTAGAAGGCATTCAGAGTATTGTTGATCGAACTATATCGGTAGATACCTTATTTGCGAAGCCTGTTTCTGAGCTTGTGGCACCTGCTCATTCGTATGTGCAGAAGGTTGTTCCGGTAGTCGTTGAAAAAGCAGGGGATTTTTTAGTAGAGCGCATTGATTCGTTAATGAGCCAGCTTAAATTAGAAGATATTGTTCGTGAACAGGTAGAGTCGTTTTCAGTGGAGCGCATTGAGGAATTGATTTTAGGGATTTCAAAACGTGAGTTTAAGATGATTACGTATCTAGGAGCTTTACTTGGAGGGATAATTGGAGTGGTTCAAGGAGTTATTGCTCTGTTTATTGCTTAAGTATTTACTTCAAGAGAGAAAAAACGATCTTACTAATTGAGCTTTTACTTTATTTGATTGATTTTGAGAAATAAAGGTCTTAAGCTGAATTTCTCGCCATAATTTGTTATAGTAGTTGGGAAGATGATTATAGCAAAAAAATTTAGGAGGACGTTTATATGTCTGTAAACTTGTACGATGTAGCAAATGAATTAGAAAGAGCCATTCGTCAAAGTGACGATTATACAAATCTAAAGAGCTTGTATGCGGCTGTAAACAATGACGAAGGTTCAAAACAATTATTTGAGCGCTTTCGTACATTACAAATGGAGTTACAGCAAAAACAAATGACGGGTCAAGAGATTACGGAAGAAGAAGTTCAACGAGCACAGCAAACAGTAGCGATTGTTCAACAAGATGAAAATATCGCGAAGTTAATGGAAGCTGAGCAACGCATGAGCATGGTAATCGGTGAGCTAAACAAAATTATCATGAAGCCATTAGAAGAGTTATACGCTGAATAATAGCTTAAAAAATCAAAGCGATTAGAACTAATTTTAGTTCTAGTCGCTTTTTTGTATAGAAGGAACACATGCAAAAAGGTTGATCTTCACTCCGGATTGCTTGCTTTCCACGGGGCGAGCGTTGAGCCTCCTCGTCACTACGCTCCTGCGGGGTCTCAAGCAGCCTCGCTAGTCCCGTAGGAGTCACGCATCCTTCGTTTCAATCACCGGCTTCTGTTATAGGAAAAGAAGCACTCATCTCTGTACCTTTTTGCTAGAAGATAGGGGCTTGATCATGTACATGCAAAAATTTCAAAAAAATAACAGGAACTTATTTACAAATAAATACATATGTTATATAGTTAGTTGCATGAGTAACTAACCAATTAACTTAGAAGGTGGTCGTATGGATTTTAAATTAAGAGAGGATCTGCCAATTTTCCAGCAGATTGCAGAGCAGGTTGAAACAAGTATTTTGGACGGATCCATTCAGGAAGGTGATCGCGTTCCTTCTACGAATGAGTTTGCCAAGTACTATCAAATTAATCCAGCCACTGCTGCTAAAGGGGTTAACCAGCTTGTTGACCAAGAGATTTTGTTTAAAAAAAGGGGCGTAGGGATGTTTGTAGCAGATGGAGCTAAGAGTATTATTTTAGAAAAGCGAAAAAAAGCATTTTTTAATCAATATATTGTCCCGCTAAAGCAGGAAGCTGAAAAGTTAGGAATTCAACTTGAAGAACTACAGTCTTTATTAAAGAGGGAGGAATAAGGGTGAATATTACGGTTGAACACGTTACAAAAACGTTTGGGGAGAAAAAAGCATTAAATGACTTAAGTTTAAGTCTAGAAGCTAATAAGATCTATGGTCTGCTTGGACGAAATGGAGCAGGAAAAACCACGCTTATGCAAATGCTAGCAGGACACATAACGCCAACTGATGGTGAGGTAAAAGTTGAGGGGCTATCACCTTTTGAAAATCGTGAGGTTTTGAAGAATATTTGCTTTATTAGTGAAAATAACAACTTCAAGAAAAAGCTTAAAATTAAAGATGTCTTGAAGGTGTCATCTCTTGTGTATCCAAACTGGTCACAAGAGGTTGCTAATGACTTATTAGCACGCTTTAATCTTAATGGCAAAATGAGTACCAAAGGTTTATCAAAAGGAATGGAGTCTGCTTTAGGTATTACAATTGGCTTGGCTAGTCAAGCACCGCTTACCATTTTTGATGAACCATACATCGGCTTAGATGCGTCGGCACGCTATTTGTTTTACGACTTGATTTTGGAAGCATATCAAGAAAAGCCACGAACGATTATTCTATCTACCCATCTAATTGATGAAGTAAGCAATTTATTTGAACAAGTAGTCGTTATTCAAAAAGGACAGAAGTTGCTGCATGAAACAGCAGAAAATATGATGAATAAGGCTCTTCATATTAGCGGGAAAGAAGATGTAGTTGACGCTTTTATTAAAAACCAAAACGTCATCCATCAATCTGTTATCGCAGGTAGAAAATCGGCAGTGTTGTTTGGAGGACCATATAACCTTGCTGAAGTACGTGAGCATAGATTAACGATTGAGAGTATTAACGTTCAGCAGTTGATGGTTTATCTCACAGAAGAGAAAAGGAGTGGAAAGCTTTATGTTTAAAGATACAAAAGCAATGCTGTATTATTTATTTCTTGACCATCGCTCGTCAATTTTGATCTTTTGGGGCATTTTTATTGGGAGCATCTTGGCTATTTTAACAATTACGACGGCTGCTGATACTTCTGTTATGGTCGTATCACCAAGCTTACCAATCCTTATTTTCTGCGGGATTGCAGGGTTTGTAATGGTGAAAGAGTCGCTACCTTTTTGTATTAAAATGGGCATGACGCGAAAAAGTTTTTTAACAAGCGTTTTTTTATTCAACATACTGTTAGCGGCGGGGATATCCATTATTCAAGCTTTTGTAAATGCACTATTTCGTCTAGTCATTGACATTACATCTACACAGGTCAGGATTTTTAGTACCATTGAAGCTACTACTATGAATTCTACTTGGTATAACCAACTTCTATTTGACTGCATTCTTTGTTTCTTTTTGCTATCAGCGGGGCTTTTGTTAGGAAGCGTCTTTTACCGAACGGGTTTGATTGGAGGAGCAAGTGTCATTGCTTTTCTATTTGGGCTGTTTTTATTTTCAACTACAAGAGACTGGATTGTTGAACTGTTTGTCACAATAAATGACTCGTTTCAGGTCACTCCTAACCTAGGTACAATATCGGTACTGGCCGTTTTAACAGTTATTCCAACATGGCTATTGCTCAGAAAAGCATCAACGATCTCGTATAACGTACGATAAAATCACATTTTAATCCCTTCTAATTATAGTCATATGCTCATATAACTAATTATCAAGTTTTTTTAAATAAATACCAACGTTCTAACGTGGTAATAAGCTGAGAGACATCTGAGAAGGAAGGGATTTAACAATGACATATCGATTACTGGCGTTAAATATTGATGGTACCATTTTAAATAGTCAAGGCCGTGTTACAAAAGAAACGAAAGAAGCAATTCAGTTCGTTAAAAATAAAGGCGTCTACGTTACGCTCGTAACAAATCGCCATTTTCCATCTGCGCGAAAGATTGCAAGGTCCTTGAAAATTCATCCAACAATGCTCATTACGCACAGTGGAGGGTTTATCGCTTCTTCCGTTGATAAGCCGGTATTAGACCGAAGATTAAGCGAAGAAAAAACGTTTAACCTTATTCAACTGTTAGAGAACTTTAACTGTCATATTCGAATTTTACATGAACGCTTTTCAATTGGTAATCGTGTCAAGCTTCCAAATAATATCGTGGCTAAAACGATGTTAAAAACAGGAGAACCACTTTTTTATCCTGTTCAGTTTGTAGATTCATTGGGAGATGCGCTAAGGGATGAGCCAGTATCGACTCCAAAAATTGAAGTGTATTTTGCAGATAAAAGAGAAAAGGAATATGCAGAACAAACCATTGCATCTGCGGTGAAGGACATTGAATGGTTTTCTTACCCCAACGAAAATCGATGCTACATTACGCCAAAAGGAGCGAATAAGGCATCCGGTATTCGCTATGTAGCAAGTCGACTAGGCATTCCGATGGAGGATGTCGTTTCAATTGGCAATTGCTATGATGATATCGAAATGATTGAGCAAGCCGGTATGGGTGTAGCTATGGGGCATTCGCCAACAAATCTCAAAATGCTGGCCGATTGGGTCACAAGGTCAAACAATGAAAACGGAGTGGCATATATGATTAAAGAGCTGTTTAGAAAACAGCAGCGATTAGGTTACTTGAACCAGCTTGATGGAACGAGACTAAACTAAGGCATAGAGGCTGGGACATAAGTATTTCAGTCAATCATCAATCCGAACTATTGGGAGGTAACGACTCTTTTATAGTTCGGATTTTTTGTTGATTGTGAAACCAATTTTAGAGAACTAGCGCAATGGAACGAACTAGTTATGATAACCTAAACATGTTAGAAAAGGCATAATTCGTTTTTTAATTTAGCAGCAATTGACCGAGTCATTGATGTTCTGTAAACTGATAGAAGCTTATCTATGTTTAAAATTGAAAGGTGATTATCGTGAAAATATATGTTCAAGGGTTAGAAGACGAACGATTTCTTCGACCGCTTCAGCTCATTTCTGACTTATTCTTTGAAGAGAGCGATGTTTCTTTTACTTCAAATCAAGAAGAAGACCTACAAATTACGTTTACACTAACTGTCAATGAGCAGATTTCAGCACATATTGCTTTAAAGGCTCGAGACCATGATAAAGTATATAAAGAAGAACTATCAAAGCCAAACTTAGTAGGTTTATCTGAAAAAGAACAGTTCAAGCAAGTGAAAAATGTTGTCCTCCGCGTCTTTTTATCTGTGCTCCAAGAATATACGAATATCGTACAAAAGTGGGGAGTTCTAACGGGAATTCGTCCAACAAAGCTTCTTCATATGAAGCTTCAAGCTGGAAAAACAAAAGACGAAGCTCATCAGGAGTTGAAAGAGCAGTATTTAATTACGGACGATAAAATTCAGCTGATGCAGGATATCGTCGATCGCCAACTAGCCGCTGTTCCTGATCTTCATGAGTTATCTGGTGAAGTAAGCATTTATATTGGCATTCCTTTTTGTCCGACAAAGTGCGCATACTGCACGTTTCCTGCTTATGCGATTAACGGGCGTCAAGGTTCGGTTAATTCATTTCTGGGTGGCCTTCACTACGAAATGCGTGAAATTGGAAAATGGTTAAAAGAAAACAATATCAAAATTACAACTGTTTATTACGGTGGAGGGACGCCAACAAGCATTACTGCTGAGGAAATGGACATGCTGTATGAAGAAATGTATGAATCTTTTCCTGATGTGAAAAACATTCGTGAAATTACGGTGGAAGCAGGGCGCCCTGATACCATTACAGCTGATAAGTTAAAAGTGCTGCAAAAATGGAATATCGACCGCATTAGCGTCAATCCACAGTCGTATACGCAAGAGACGTTAAAAGCAATTGGACGTCATCATACGGTTGAAGAGACGATTGAAAAATTCCATTTATCTCGTGAAATGAACATGAACAATATTAATATGGATTTGATTATTGGGTTACCAAATGAAGGCGTAACGGAGTTCTCACATACGTTAAAAGAATCACAGAAGCTGTTGCCTGAATCGCTGACGGTTCATACGCTTTCCTTTAAGCGTGCATCTGAAATGACGCAAAATAAGCGTAAATATAAAGTGGCTGATCGTTATGAAATCAGCCAAATGATGGATATGGCAACAGAGTGGACAAAAGAAAACGGCTATAAGCCTTACTATTTGTATCGCCAAAAAAATATTTTAGGTAATCTTGAAAATGTGGGCTATGCATTTCCAGGTCAAGAGAGCATCTATAATATTATGATTATGGAAGAGAAACAGACGATTATTGGATTAGGATGCGGGGCTTCTAGTAAATTTGTTCATCCAAAGACAGGTGTGATTACGCGTTTTGCTAATCCGAAAGATCCGAAGTCATATAATGATGGGTTTAAGCATTATACAGAAGAAAAAATTAAAATTCTAACTGATTTATTCAATGTTTAATAGAAACTGCCGTGTATTTATTCCGAAAATACATGGCAGTTTTTTAATTTGCATAAAGAGAAGGAAATATGTCGAAGACGATTGAATATATAATTTGTTGCAAACGTTTTCTAAAAATAAGTGAGGTGCTGTTCAATGATGAATGTACAATTAACGATTCCTTCAATGATGGAGCGAGCAGAGACGTTTTTTAAGAAGAAGGAGGTTATTTCAAGGTCCACAAAAGGTATGGAACGTTTTACCTATGAAGAAACGGGAAAGAGAACGCGAAAATTGTCTTCCATGCTAGTAGAGCTCGGAGTAGAACGAGGTGACCGTGTTGGAACGTTTGCTTGGAATCATCATCGCCATTTAGAAGCTTATTTTGCAATTCCAGGAATCGGTGCCGTGTTGCACACGATTAATATTCGCTTAGATCCTCAGCAAATTATTTATGTTATTAATCATGCAAAAGATAAAGTACTTTTAATTGATGAGTGCTTTTTACCGCTCTTTGAAAAAATCCACCAAGAATTACCTCACGTAGAAGCTTATATTATTATGTCTGACGAACCCTCGCTCCCTGAAAGTAGTGTAAAGCCAATTTATCATTACGAAGAGCTGCTAAAGCGTGGAGATGAAACGTTTGCTTTTCTTTCAGATATTCAAGAAGAAGAGCCAGCAGGAATCTGCTACACTTCCGCTACCACAGGTAAGCCAAAAGGCGTTGTTTACTCACATCGAGGCATTTATTTGCACTGCATGGCACTCGGATTAAGAGATGGTGCAGAGCTGTCTGAAGCTGATATTGCTATGCCGGTAGTTCCAATGTTCCACGTTAATGCATGGGGCTTACCGTTTGCTGCTGTTTGGCTTGGCACAACCCTTGTAATGCCGGGAGCTTTTTTCACTCCGACTATCTTAGCGGAGATGATTCAAAATGAAAAAGTGACGATTGCAGCTGGAGTACCAACAATATGGCTAGGTTTGCTGCAAGAGCTTGAAAAAGGTGAGTATGATACCAGTCATGTGCGTGCGTTTTTATGCGGAGGGTCTGCGGCACCGCCGAGCGTTATTCAGCGTTTTGAAGAAAAGTTTAATATTCCATTTATGCATGCGTACGGCATGACGGAAACCAGTCCCCTTGTCACGATATCTAGATTAAAAAGTTATCAAGAAGAGAAGTCTGCTCCCGAGCGATTAGCGTTAAAAGCTAAGCAAGGATTCCTTGTTCCTGGCGTTGAAATGAAAGTAATCGGTCAGACTGGAGAAGTAGATTGGGATGGTAATGAAATGGGTGAGCTCTTGCTCAGGGGACCTTGGATTGCTTCAGAATACTATGAAGATGACCGTACGAGCGAAGCGTTTAAAGATGGTTGGTTATATACAGGAGACGTGGTTACAGTTGATGAAGAAGGTTTTATTAAAATTGTTGATCGTACAAAAGACTTGATTAAAAGCGGTGGAGAATGGATTTCATCGGTCGACATTGAGAATGCATTGATGGGGCATGAAGGTGTCTTTGAAGCATCGGTTATTGCTGTACCTCATGAAAAATGGCAAGAGCGCCCAGTGGCGTGCGTCGTTTTAAAAGAAGGATATACAGCACAAGTAACCAAGGAAGATATTTTAACTTTCCTTTCGCCTCAATTTGCGAAATGGTGGCTTCCAGACGATGTGATTTTTATGGATGAAATTCCGAAAACAACCGTCGGTAAATTTCTAAAACGAGCACTTCGTGAACAAGTACTAGAACGCTATGAATTGAAAGGGTGAAGGAAGATGACTGTAAATTTAAAAGTTGTTGAATTAGAAATGAAAGAACGCGTGGCTATTTTATCTTTAAATCGACCGGAATCATTAAATGCTCTCAATATAGAAGTGCTGCAACAGCTTGTTCAATGCTTAAAAGAAGTAGAAGAGAGCCAAGCAGATATTGTCGTCTTGCAAGGAAAAGGAAACGTATTTTCTGCAGGTGGTGATATCAAAATGATGCTGGATCCAAACAGAGCAGACTCATTTCGTAAGGTAATGGATTTAATCAATGAAGTGACGCTAAGGTTATACACGCTTCCTCAGCTTACCATTAGCGCTATTCACGGAGCAGCGGCTGGCTTAGGGCTTAGCATTGCGCTCGCGAGTGATTATATCATTGCGCAAAAAGATGCTAAGATTGCTATGAATTTTATTGGAATCGGACTTATTCCAGATGGAGGAGGCCACTTCTTATTAGCAAAACGCCTCGGTAATCACCGTGCAAAACAGCTTATTTGGCAGGGGGAAACGCTATCAGCAGAAAAAGCGTATAAAATTGGGATAATTGATGAAATAAAAGAAGGAGATTTGGCGAAGCATGTAGAAGATTATGTTTCATACTGGCTTAAAAAGCCAGCGCTTGCTTTAAAAGAGACGAAACGAATTTTCGTTGAAACGTCAATTGAAGAGCTGAAGACTGTATTACAGTTAGAGAAAAGAAGTCAGTTTAGCATGAGCCAAAGTGATGATCATCAAGAGGGGATTGAAGCATTTTTGGCGAAACGTTTGCCAGTGTTTAATCAGCGTTCAAAAGATATTTCCGAAAATTAAGTGAACTAGTTTAAAAGCAAGTGTTTTTGTCTATCATGTAGATAGAGCATGTTTAAAAAATTAGCATCAGTGGTATCAAAAGATAATAATAGAAATTAATGAGGTGATTGAAAGATGAATAAAACAGATTTAGTAAATGCAGTAGCTTCAAAATCGGAATTAACAAAAGCAGACGCATCAAAAGCAGTAGATGCACTACTAGACACAATTTCTACAACATTAGGTCAAGGTGAAAAAATTCAGCTTATCGGCTTCGGTACATTTGAAGTTCGTGAGCGCGCAGCTCGTACAGGGCGCAACCCACAAACTGGTGAAGAAATGCAAATTCCAGCTTCTAAAGTACCAGCATTTAAAGCAGGTAAAGAATTAAAAGAAGCTGTAAAGTGAATAAAAAAGCGTGGTTTCTTTTTAGAAACCACGCTTTTTTATTTTAACGATGAAATAATACAAGCTTCCCGTTAGCTTGTACGCATCGGTGCGTTTTTTCATGGTAATTTAGCTCCGTTAGTTTACTCATTCCAATTTCTTTTGCATCACGTTCACTTGCAGCTTCAAACGTTTCATCCAATAGTTTTTCTCCGTCTTTTTCAAAAACGGTTAGCGTATACATTGTCATGAAGACCTCTCCTTTAGAAAATGGATATCTGTTCACTTTATTAAAATTCGAAGTTTATATTGAAAATTCCTGCTTCGGTTTACAACTACATAAAATTTCCATACAATAAGAAGTAGGTCTAACTGAGTGATTTTTTCAGCACGTCGCCAAGGATAAGTAGATTAGTAAGTGATAAAAACATTTAAACTTCGGTTTGTTTAAAACTTTTTATTCATTTCTATTATCCTGTTTCTTTACTGGTGACTAGGCTGTTGGTTCAAGAGATAGTTAGCGAAGTAATTTATTAAAAGGAGGAGAAATATGTCTCTGTTATTGACGGATGTGTCAAAGCAATACGGCTCATTTACAGCCGTGAACAATTTATCGTTACATATTCCAAAAGGTGAGATATTTGGATTTTTAGGAGCTAATGGTGCAGGGAAAACAACAACGTTTCGAATGGTATTAGGCTTGATTGAACAGTCGGCGGGAACCATTACGTGGAAGGATGCACCGATTACATATGAAACAAGCAATATCGTTGGTTATTTACCAGAAGAGCGAGGGTTGTACCCAAAGCTAAAAGTGCGAGATCAGCTTGTTTATCTTGGTAAACTACGAGGGATGAACAAGAATGATATTTTAAAAGAAATGGATTATTGGTTGAAGCGTTTTAACGTACCTGACTACGCCAATAAAAAAGTAGAAGAGTTGTCAAAAGGAAATCAACAAAAAATCCAGTTCATCGCATCAGTGATTCACCGTCCAGAACTGCTTATTTTAGATGAACCGTTTAGCGGGCTGGATCCAGTTAATGTTGAGCTCCTCAAGTCAGCGGTCATTGATTTAAAAGAGCGAGGAACAACAATCGTCTTTTCAAGTCACCGTATGGAACACGTGGAAGAACTTTGTGAGCATTTATGCATCATGCACCATGGTCAGCCTGTTGTGCACGGCAAGCTAGGGGACATTAAACGCTCTTTTGGTAAGAAGAATGTTATCGTTCACGGAGAAGGTCCATTTGAACGCTTAGAAGCTGTAGATGGAGTTGTCAAAATGAAACAAACGGTTGAAGGTGTTAATCTGCAAATCGAGAATGAGGATGTCTCTCAAGCTATTTTCAAAGAGCTCGCAGACTTTTCATTTGTGCGAAAATTTATTGTAGAAGAACCTTCTCTAAATGATATTTTCATTGAAAAGGTAGGTGCTTCGTATGAATAAATTTTGGATCATTGTAGCGCATACGTATTTAAACAAGCTTAAGACAAAATCGTTTATCATTACGACTGCTATTACAGTCCTGCTTTTATTAGGAATTACGAACTTAGATACAATTATTAAAGCATTTGATAATGACGAGCAAACGACTGTGGGAGTTCTCAGTGAATCCGAAGAGACGTACAGCACATTCAAGGAAAATATGAAACTCATTGATGAAGACTTAGCGCTAAAAGAAATTAAGTCGGAGTCAGAAGCTAAGAAACAGGTCAAAGACGAAGAGATTGAAGGGTATCTTCAGCTATCAATCAATAGCGAAGAGCTACCACAAGGTGTTTACAAGTCAAACTCTTTAGCAGAATCTGCGGTTGCGACGTCCTTACAGCAGGGACTTCAACAAATGAAAGTTGCTTATGCTACCCAGAAGGTCGATTTAGACCCTCAGCAGATTGAAGAGATTTATAGTCCAGTTGCATTTGAAAAAGAAGCGTTAGTAGATAATGCCAAAACAGAGGAAGAACTAAGTCAAGCTAGGGGACTTGTGTACGTCTTACTGTTCGTTATTTATTTCTCCGTTATTATGTACGGCAGCATGATTGCGATGGAAGTTGCAACTGAAAAGTCATCACGAGTGATGGAAATTCTCGTGTCCAGCGTTTCTCCAGTAAAGCAAATGTTTGCAAAAATTGCAGGGATTGCGTTATTAAGCTTGACTCAGTTTACAATTATTGCTGCGGTCGGCTATATGTCTTTACAAGGAAGTTCCAGCGAACTTTCTGATTTCCTAGGGTTTTCAGATGTACCGATTCAGACGTTTGTGTATGCGTTCGTTTTCTTTATTCTAGGTTATCTCTTATTTGCAACCCTAGCTGCGTTTTTGGGGTCGCTTGTTAGCCGTATTGAAGATGTACAGCAAATGATTACACCGATGACGCTTGTAATTGTAGCAGCATTTATGATTGCTATGTTTGGTTTAGGGAAGCCTGAAGCGTCATTTATTACTATCACGTCATTTATTCCGTTTTTTGCACCAATGATTATGTTTTTGCGTGTTGGAATGCTAACAGTGCCGGTGTGGGAAATTGCGCTTTCCATTGGCTTACTCGTTGCAACCATTGGCTTACTAGCTGTGTTTGGTGCTCGAGTTTACCGAGGTGGCGTTTTGATGTATGGAAAATCTTCATCGTTTAAAGATATTAAAAAAGCACTTCAGTTAACAAAGAAAGAATCCATAAAAAAATAAGAACAGAAAAAGGCATGAGCTCATATCGTAGTGAGTTCATGCCTTTTTCGGTCGAGTCGTGCATTAACGAAGTGATGGTGTTAAAATAAATGTAAAGGAATGACAGGTTACAGCGAGAATAGACGCGTAACGTAAGGAGGAACTGACATGGCAAAAGGAATTGGCCAGCATGAAGTAGGCGAACAAGTGGATTTATATTTTTTAATAAAATCTTCAACAAGAGGAATTGCAAGTAACGGAAAGCCGTTTTTGACGGTAATCTTACAAGATAAAACAGGCGATATTGAAGCGAAGCTATGGGATGTATCTCCTGAAGATGAAGAAACGTATGCTGCAGAAAAGATCGTAAAGGTTGCAGGAGAAGTAATGAATTATCGCGGTAGAAATCAGTTGAAGGTGCGCAACATTCGCCCAGCACAGCCGCAAGATGGAGTTCGAGTTTCGGATTTTCTAGAAGTAGCACCATTATCTCGAGAAGAAATGGTTGAATATATTACACAAAGCATCTTTGAAATGAAAAATTCTAATATTCAGCGCCTGACGCGTCATTTATTGAATAAGTATCAGTCAGAGTTTTTAGAATATCCAGCGGCAACAAAAAATCACCATGAATTTGTCTCAGGTTTGGCTTATCATGTTGTATCGATGCTTAAGCTTGCCAAAACGTTTGCTGACTTATATCCATCATTAAATCGAGATTTATTATATTCTGGCGTTATTTTACATGACTTAGGAAAAGTATTTGAGCTTTCTGGTCCTGTTTCAACAACCTATACGGTTCAAGGGAATTTATTGGGACATATTTCAATTATGGTGAATGAAATTGGGAAAACAGCTGAAGAGTTAGGTATTGAAGGTGAAGAAGTTATGCTTCTTCAACATATGGTTCTATCTCACCACGGGAAAGAAGAGTGGGGGAGCCCGAAAAAGCCGCTTATTAAAGAAGCAGAAATGCTCCATTTAATTGACAACGTCGATGCTAAAATGAATATGTTAGATCGTGCTTTAGACAAAACAAAGCCAGGTGAATTTACAGAGCGTATCTTTGCATTGGACAATAGATCATTCTATAAACCAACAGTTGAATAAAAGTATCAGTCATATCCGAGACAACTTGTACATATAGTGGTTGTAAATAACGGATGTGGAGGATGAAGAGATGGTAACATTACCGATTTGGATTTATTTAGTTGTAGCAGGTATCTTTTTTAGTGGATTTATGGCCATTCGCTCTGCACAGCAAGAAAAGCACATTGATGAGTCATTTATTGAAAAGGAAGGTCAAATTTTTATTGACCGGATGAATGTAGAAAAAGAGCGCCGCGAAGGCAATTCAATCTAAGCACATGAATAAGAAAAGGGCCGTTCCTTCGAACGGTCCTTTTTTTTAAGTTAAGTTATTAACCCTGAGCATTTGTGCTATCTGTTTTTTCAAACGCAGGCTCAACCTTTTTATCTTTTACATCTACATTTGCATCTTCAAGCTCTTTTAAAAGCTTTTCTTCTAGCTTAGCTTGGTCAACTTTTGAACGCTTAATCTCTTGCTCTAAGTCAGCTTTCATATCCTCAAAAGAAGCTAATTTCTTTTTATCTTCTAGCTTAATGATGTGATAGCCGTAGTCTGATTTAACCGGCTCACTAATTTCGCCTTTTTTAAGCTTGTAAGCAGCAGTTTCAAACGCTTCTACCATTTCGCCAGCACCGAAATATCCAAGGTCTCCACCTTTTTCGGCAGAACCTGTATCAGTTGAATATTCCTGCGCTAATTTTGCAAAGTCTTCACCTTTATCAAGCTTAGCCTTTACTTCTTTTGCTGTTTTTTCATCTTCAACTAGAATGTGACTAGCTTTAATTTCAGGCTTTTTCGCTTCATATGCTTCCTTTAATTCCTTTTCTGATACTTTAATATCAGCTGTTGCTACTTTGTCACGTAAAAGGTCTACTTTAAGCATGTCTTTTACGGAATCTTCACCATTTTGCTCAATAGCTTGGTCAATTTGATCTCCGTATTGTTCACGAAGATTGTCTAACTCTTGATCAAGTTCTTTATCAGTAATTTTATATTTTTCGCTAAGTACTTTTTCATCTACTACATTGCGCACTAAAGTGTTGAATTGGTCTTGACCAATTAAATTCTTCATTTCCTCATATAGTTCACCTTGAGTCACGTTTCCTGCATCAGTTTCAACAATGACTTTTGCTGAGTCACCTTTTGATTCTGAAGCATCGCTACTACAAGCTGATAATGCTACGATACTTGCAGCAGTTGACAGCGCAATTAAGCTTTTTTTCATATGTACACACTCCTACTCTTTGTTTTCATATAAAGTGTAATGATAGTTCACTCATACGTTTTACTATACCATATTTCTCAAATTTAACGAAATGAATATGGAAATAAAGTGAAAACAAGAATAAAAAGTAATTATTTCCCTTAATTAAATCCGTTCTGAAAGTAAGAAATGCAGAAATAATTATTAAAATCGTGATAAACGCCTAGACGCTTTAGAGTGTTCATGCATAACATGCAGTATTAGTAAACGAAGGAGGTGCTCATATTATGAGTAATGGATATGGATATGGAAACGGTTTTGCGTTATTAGTTGTGTTATTTATTTTATTAGTAATTATCGGATGTGCTTGTTACTACTAATAACACCAGAGACTGTAGGAGATGAAGGAGGAAGAAACAAATGGGTAAACATGGATATGGAAACGGCTTTTCTTTAATTGTAGTCCTGTTTATTTTACTAGTAATCATCGGCTATGGCTTAGCATACTAAGCAATAAAGTAAAACGCGGTGACTGGGTTCACCGCGTTTTATGTGAATAATACCTCAACATAGGAGGAGATCAATAAAATTGTAATTAAAATATTAATTGTACGAAATACCTTTGGTTGCTTCTCTTCAGGAATTTCTTTTTGTAGACATAATGTATTTGTTAGTGTATTAATGTAAAATAAAATAAATAAAGCAAACGGTATAAAGAATATGTACATAAAGTAGAATCCCCCTAAAATCGACGTCAATTATCTGGACTATACGTAGTTTATCTAATGAGAAAATAATATCTAGCGAGTAATGTCAATATTAACATTACCAAAAAATAAGGAAAATAGATAGAGATTCGCTAAAACTTCCTGTAAATTGCAGAAGAACTGTCGAAAATAAGGGGGTATCGAAATGTCCTTGCGAAATAAAGACAAGGCCGTTGAAATGCATTGTGACATAAAGAATTATTTGGAAGAAAGGGTTCGAATCATGTACAATATGAAGTAGGGACATGAACGGTGAAGGAGTAGAGTAAAGGATGGAAACTTTAGAATCTAGAGTGTCACGTTTAGAATACTACATAAAATTGCTAGCTGGAACGCCTGAGCAGGAAGCAAAGCCATTTATTGAGCTCGTTGTTAAAGAAGAGCTAACGAGAAGAGAAGTAGAAGATGTTTTACTTCTATGCGAAGAAATTAAAGAGGTGTACATTGAGCAAAAAGCGGAAGGCTTAACTGACTTCGTTCCGCTTCTTACACAATTTGTTGGAATGCTTAATTATAAGCTGGACCCGCAGGAAACAATCGAGTCTTTACTGAATCAAAGCTCGTATCAAGATGTAATGACAGAGCTTTTTAGTATCGTGCAATGGATTCGTGACTAGTTCTTAATTAGAAATGCTTTCTTTTTGATCAGTCACGATTTTTTCTCTTTTTTCTAGCTTGCCATCGTTATCAACAAACTCTTCTTCAATGTGATGAAATGAACGTTCGAAAATATCCATGAAGTCTTCCCCGTAAATTTTACGGATTACGGTCATTAGTTCCATAAACTCTGGAAATTTGCCATACAAGTTTCGAAGGGGAAGAGCACCATTAAAAACAGAGTTCTGAGATGGCTTGTAGCTCTCCATTAAAGCTAGTAAAATATCTTCGCCCTTTTGCGTTAGTTGAATGTAAGTGTTGCGCTTATCGGTTTCTTTTTTTGAAAATTCCAACAATCCTCTTTCTTCTAACTTTTTAGAAAAGTTAAACGCTGTTGAAACATGCATTACCCCAAACTTTGCAATCTCTGAAATTGATGCCCCGTTTAAATGATATGAAATCCATAGAATATGGTGCTCATTAATATTTAAGTCATAGGGCTTAATCCACTGCTGCCAATCTTTTTCTACGGTCTTCCACAGTGCTTTGCTTAATTGGGCAATACGTTGGCTAAATAAGAGTGCTTCTTTCAAATCATACACTTGATCACTTGTTTTTTTCATTTTCTCCCCACCTACTTTAGCGCAATTGCTTTTTTTATTTATCTTCTATTATGCCAATAAAATAAAAAATTATAAAGATGTAAATTTACGAAATTTTAAAAAATTAAATAAAGGAGGTAAAAAACCTCCTTTATTTCCCTTCAGTTTTGGCTGTTTGTATGTGCTTTTCTAGGTGTGAAAGTGAATCTTCAATTTCATTTAAGTGTGATTGGATGGACTGCTGGTGTGGACGAATGTCTTTTTGGAATTCGTTAAGCGTTTTTGAAAGGTCTTTTGCGATATTTTTCACTATAGTATTTCCATCTTTAGCAGTCGTTTGAATCTGCGTTTTAAGATGTTTAATCTTTCCGGAGATGTCTTCTTTTGTTTCTTTTACTTGATGACTTTCTTGCGCAATGCGTTGGCGCAATGTTTTACCTGAAGTAGGGGTTAGCAAAAGCGTTGCAGCAGCTGCGGCAATGCTCCCAGCCGCAATGCCTGTAAAAAGGGAGGTAGTACGTTTCATAAAATCACTCCTATATATTATTTCTTTTTATGAACAAAGTTGTTCATAATGACATCATCTAACTTTTTAAGAGTCAAAGAGTTTATACTGTATTATGTTTCCTAACCGTTAAGAAATAAACCTGCTAAATACAAAAAGGGCCCGCGTGGTACAGGCCCTTTCAAATCATGATACTTTTGCTGAAATACTTGTGCGCTTTAGTACAGAGTTTACGATCGGGTACACCACAACCATAACAATGGTATTTACAACCGTTGCAGGTAATACAACGCCTACAATTAGCGCCATTAAACCACCTGGTAACCCAACGATAAGTGCTGCTGCTGACAAGAAAATAATGCCTGATACAAGTGTACCAACCGCTGTTAGAGCGGCAGCTACAGGTGTCTTCACTGTTGTAACGTTACGAACAAGAAGTAATAAACCAAAAATAATAAAAGCAGTGATTGGTTTATCAATGATGTTTGGCGCTTGCCCACCAGGGAATCCTGTTGTTAAGGCAGAAATAGCACCCGTTGTTAATCCAAGCAGTAAAACGTTTTTGACCCCAGGGAATAGTAAAATACCTAAGAACATCATGGTTAACATCATGTCTGGCTTCATACCAAACAAGACAGGTGGCATAATCGCATGCAGTACGGCACCAATTCCAACTAATAAAGATAGTGATACTAATGTTTTTGTGTTCATTTCTCATCTCTCCTCTTCTAAGCTAAGCTCTAAATATACCAATAGTGCGCCTGTGCCTATTGCATATATTTATAGACTAATTATAACATAAATCTGTGAAAATAGAATCAATCAGTTTACGCGTGAACGGATGCAAATTCATCCATAAATGCCGCTAATGCTTGACATGCTTCTAGTGGAACAGCGTTATAAATAGAAGCACGGCAGCCGCCTACAGAACGATGTCCCGCTAAGCCAACAAAGCCTTGTTCTTTTGACTGTGCTAAGAAAGCAGCGGTTAATTCTTCATTTGGTAAAGTAAACGTCACGTTCATTAGTGAGCGGCTATCATTTGTTGCATGCGGTGTGTAAAAGCCATTTGACTTGTCGATGCTAGAATAGATTAGCTCTGCTTTTTTCTTATTATTTTCTGCAACTGCTGTGACGCCCCCTTGTTCTTTAATCCAGTCTAAAACAAGAGATAGCATATAAATACCAAACGTTGGAGGCGTGTTATATAATGAGTTGCTTTTAATATGCGTATTGTAATCAAGCATAGTTGGTAAGTTTGCTGGGATTCGCTTTAACAAGTCTTTTTTAATAATAACAACGGTTACGCCGGATGGGCCTAAATTCTTTTGAGCACCGGCATAAATTAAGGAGAACTTAGATACGTCGATTGGACGGCACAAAATATCGCTTGACATATCCGCGATTAAATCAATGTTTTCAAATTCTGGATATTCAGCCCACTGTGTGCCAAAGATTGTATTGTTAGATGTGATATGCAGATACGCGGTGTTTGAAGGTAGAGCAGCGCGATCTAATGTTGGAATTGAACGGTAATTTTCTTCTTTAGTAGACGCAACAACCGTTGTTTCACCAACTTTTTTAGCTTCTTTTAATGCTTTTTCCGACCAAGCACCAGTGAGCACAAATGCTCCTACTTGATCTTTTCCTAAAAAGTTCATTGGAATCATTGAAAACTGAAGGCTAGCTCCGCCTTGTAAAAATAAAATTTCATGTGTGTCTGGGATTGAAAGTAGTTCTGTTAATGTTTCTTGTGCATGGTTCAAAACATTTTCGAATTCTTTGCTACGGTGAGATAACTCCATTACGGACATGCCCGTCCCTTTAAAATCCGTTAGCTCTTGTTGAGCAAGTTGTAAGACAGGTAGGGGAAGTGCAGATGGTCCTGCGTTAAAATTGTAAGCACGTTTTACTGAAATCACGTTAATTCCTCCTCAGATTTTCACATTCATCACAGACTGTATCTTGCTTCTTTGTCAGAAAGAATATCACTATACTATCATGAAAATAATTTAATGTGTGAAAACTTTTGAAAAATTTTAAGTAATCAGTATAGAAAATAAAAAACGTAGGAATGCGTGACAAAAGGTGTTAAAATCCATAAATACATAAAATATCTAAACAGGAAGAAGGTTATCATCTTGACGTGGCATATTAAAACATTTGAGCAGCTGACAACGCATGAGCTATATGACATCTTACAGGAGCGTACTAGGGTATTTGTTGTTGAACAAGAGTGTGCTTATTTAGAGGTGGATGGAAAGGACCAGGCTTCTTATCATTTATTTAAAGTGGAAAATGCGCAAATCATTGCATACATCCGTTTAATGCCTAAAGGAGTTAGCTATCAAGAAGCCTCATTTGGTCGCGTCCTTGTTCACTCAGATTATCGAAAAACAGGGATGGGAAGAGAGTTAGTTCAAAAAGGATTAGCGTTCTTAAAGGATCAAATGGGAGAAGAGGTTGTAAAAATTCAGGCACAAAGTCACCTGCAGCATTTTTATGAATCATTTGGGTTTTATGCGATTTCAAACGTGTATGATGACGACGGGATTCCGCACGTAGATATGATTAAAGAAGAGGTTGAGACATAAGTGTTTCAGTCAATGATCTATCCGAACTATTGAGAGTTAACGACTCTTTTATAGTTCGGATTTTTTGTTGATTGGGAAACCAATTTTAGAGAATTAGTGGAATGGAGCGTAAGACACGTGACTCCTGCGGGAGATAGAGGAAAGGCTGAGACCCCGCAGCGTAGCGAGGAGGCTCAGATTCCTCCCCGCGGAAAGCGAGTGTCTGTAGCGCAATGGAACGAACCGGTTATTATAACCTAACTACTTTAAAAAAGGCATCATTCGTCCTTTAGAAAGGAACATTTTGTTTTGTCCCAGACTCTTTTGTCTTATAAACGCTCCGAAATTTCAGCTGCGATGCTCTGTAGCTTTTCAGGTGTGTAGTCGCTTGTATGCTCTTTCCACACTGCACCAAAGCCGTCGCCTTCACCGTAGCGAGGAATAATATGCATATGATAATGAAACACAGATTGACCTGCTTTTTCACCGTTATTATTTAAAATATTGATTCCAACTGGCTCATATGTTTCTTTGATTGCCGTGGCAATTTGCGGTACGACTTCAAATAAATGACGAGCAATTTCAGGCGTAAGCTCATGAATATCTTTTTTATGTACTTTAGGAATAACAAGCGTATGGCCTTTTGTGACTTGGCTAATATCTAAAAATGCTAGTACATGTTCATTTTCAAACACTTTGGCACACGAAATTTCTCCGCGGATAATTTTACAGAAGATGCAGTTTTCATCGAGATTACTCATATTATTCACCCTTCTTTCATAAAAATAAAATAGCTTGTACGACTTAATTTTAGCATAAATAGAAGAGGAAAAAGAAGAGAACAGTAAAAAGCGAGATGCAATCGAATGATGCACCTCGCTATGAAGAAGGAAACAAAGCTTCTATTTCACTATATTGCGTTTAAGGAACACCTCATTTACGTAATAATGTGCCTAATTCATGTAAATTGTCTTCGACAAACACCTCATTCGACATTTTAATGACAAGCATTAACGTAGAATAAAACGTTTCTTCTCTTTGACAAACACCTCATTTAAGCAATTTGTAGAATGGATAAATAAATTGAACGAAGTCGTTCGTGGTCTTTGACAAACACCTCATTTACACAGTGATAAATGAACAATATTGTCTACCTTTTATAAATCAATTCCAACTACGCTCATGACTAACATCCCCTTATTATAACGCTTAACATAGGGCTTCATGATTAATGTCTGGTGTAGACACCTCATTTCAGATGTAGAAAGCTAATGTTGAACATCAACTGCTTTCCTTCTTCCCTAATTAGAATGTCCACGTATTTAAAAACTTAAACTGGAAATATAATCCTTATCTTTGATGGTTAAAAAAATGTATCCTTGAAGAAGATTTGGTACAATAGATAAAAATGAGCGGTTTGTCATCATTGCTATGTTGTATGGAACGCTTTCATTTACCGCGTATGTCACGTTATTTTGTTTACTAAATTCACGTATTTAAAGGAGAATTCAATGAGTTTATTACAAATTCAACATTTAACTGGAGGATATACAAAAACGCCTGTATTAAAGGACGTATCTTTCGAGGTTAATGCAGGAGAACTAGTTGGGCTTATTGGCCTTAACGGAGCAGGTAAAAGTACAACCATTAAACATATTATTGGGTTAATGGAGCCAAAGAAAGGATCCATTGCTATTCATAATAAAACGTTTCAACAGGATTCAACCGGCTATCGTACGCAATTTACATTTATTCCTGAAACGCCAATCTTATACGATGAGCTAACGTTAAAAGAACATTTAGATATGACGGCAATGGCCTATGGGTTAGATTCCAAAACGTATGAAGCTCGCTTAAAGCCGCTGTTAAAAGAATTTCGTATGGATAAAAAGCTGAAGTGGTTTCCAGCTCATTTTTCAAAAGGGATGAAGCAAAAGGTAATGATTATGTGTGCCTTTTTAGTTCAGCCTTCACTTTATATTATTGATGAACCATTTTTAGGGCTAGATCCACTTGGTATTCAGTCATTATTAGATTTAATGACTGATATGAAAAAGCAGGGAGCCGGCATTTTAATGTCTACGCATATTTTAGCCACAGCAGAGCGCTATTGTGATAAATTTGTTATTTTACATAACGGTCAAGTAAGAGCACAAGGAACGCTAGCGGATTTAAGAGCCCAGTTTAATAAGCCAAACGCAACGCTAGATGAAATCTATATTGAACTGACGAAGGAAGAGGACTATGAGTAGTATTGAAGGGCTGTGGCAGCAGCGATTTCAGCAGCATCTAAAAGATACGCGCCGCTATATGAAGTATATTTTTAACGATCATTTAAAGCTTGTGCTCGTGTTTGCCATTGGGGCAGCTGCTTATTATTATCAGCAGTGGTTAGATACGTTAACACCAGCTTTTCCATCAGCGTTTTTAATTGCAGTAATCATGAGTCTGGTACTCACGAGCGGTTCTATTCGTACGTTTTTAAAAAGGCCAGATTTAGTCTTTATGCTTGCGCTTGAATCAAAGCTACAGTTGTATTTTAAAAAGTCATTTTTTTATACGTTTTCCACATATATTTATGTGCTACTTATACTAACAGCCGCTGTTGCTCCGCTGCACGTAAAAGTAACGGACCAGACGTACTCAACGATTTTTACGCATTTAATTCTCTTGCTGATTTTAAAAGCAATCAATTTAAAAATGACGTGGTGGAGCGTTTATTTTGAAGAAAAGTACGCAAGGTGGATCGATTACCTTGTACGTTTCCTGTTAAATGGAGTGTTTGTTTATTTTCTATTTGTGGGATCTTATGCGTTTTTCCCTGCTGTTACAGGAGCTATTATTATCGGCTTAGCCCTATATTACCGTTCCCTTGTAAAAGCAAAGCCGTTGAAGTGGGAAACATTGATCGAGCTTGAAGAGTGGAGAGTGGCAATGTTTTATCGCTTGGCTAACTTATTTACGGATGTTCCGCAACTAAAGGAGCAGGTAAAGCGTAGGGCATACTTGGACACTATTCTAAAGAGCATCCCGTTTCAACAGCAGGCAACTCATCGCTATTTATATACGCGTACGTTTTTGCGCGCAGGAGATTATTTAGGTCTGCTAGTACGCTTGACGGTCATTAGCGGGTTAATTTTGATAGCGACTCCTTTTGCTTATGGAAATATTGTTATTGTACTGTTAACGCTTTATATAACAGGATTTCAAATCATGCCGCTATGGAAACATCATAAACAAGTTTTGTGGTTATCTCTGTATCCTCTTCAAGAGCAAACAAGAAGAGCAGCGTTTTTAAGCATTATTCGAAATGTCTTATTTTTGCAAGCAGCTTGTTTAAGTATTGTGGTAGCAGCTTCTAACTTGCTTGTTGGTTTGCTTGCTTTTGTTGCAGGTGGGCTATTTGTTCAATTTTTTGTTACTGCTTATATTAAGAAAAAAGCCATTGCATAAAAAAATCTGCCTCCTAGGGCAGATTTTTTTCGTTTGAGGATAATAACCGCAGACGATATACATTCATTGCAACCTGAGTGACATGATCAAGCAGGTGATAATTTGCAAAAGCACCAACAAAAGCGCCAAATCCAGGCATGAGCTGAAGCATTTTAATTACATCAATATAGTCACGATACTCTTGCTGAAAGCTTTTCCAATCGAGATTATGTTGAGACGATTGATTCCATTCCTGTATAAGAGCAAAGACTTCCGTTCGCTTTTCTTCGCTACAAAACGCAAGGTGAAAAATATATAAAATGAATAGCCGTTCGTCTTGCTTGCGGACGTCAAAACCGTAAATAGTAGCAATATCAAACAAACATTTCATCTTAATTGATAAAAAAAGAGGAAAGTCAGCTGCGCCTAACAACAGTCCGCCAGCGCCTGTTCCTGCCCCCTCAACGGCAGCAGTTTTACGATATTTAGAAATCGTTGCCTTAATTTCAGCTTCACGCTCTTCAAAGCTTAAATGGCGATTATAGTCCTTCTTTGTGGTAATGGTAGAGCCAATAATTGTGGTCTCTACCATTTTTTTTATGCTTTCCGTAATCATTTTATGAATGCTTTCTGGTACTTTTTTATTCAATTTGTTTTGCAGCTGCTTGGCATTTCGCTGAAAGGCAGATGGGCGCTTTAACAGCGTAATCTTCCAGTGTTCTGCATCAGCCAACGCTCTTTGTTCATACTCAGTCATTCAGACACCCCTTTTTGAAAACCGCTTTTCTTATATACGAAGCAAGAGACAAAAAGTTTCTACCTATGCAAAGAAGCCTCCACACTCAATAGATGGAGGCGAACTAGTTAAGATGTAATGGATTCTGCTTTTTGTTCTTTAGATAAGTATTCAATTGCTGCTGTACCGAGTGTTTTTGAAGCGATTAACATCGCTTTTTCATTAAAATCAAACTTTGGATGATGATGTGGATAAGGAGTATCGACGCCTTCAGGCTGCGCTCCTGTGAAAAAGAATGTTCCTTTTATGTGCTGCAGATAATAAGCAAAATCTTCTCCACCCATTTGCGGTTCGGTTTCTTCCACTTTTTCCACTTCTGGAATTGTTTCTGCTACTTTTGCTAAGAACGCATTTTCTTCGCTATGATTGACAACAGCGGGGTAGCCGCGTTTAAATGAATAGTCATAGGAAGCATCAGCAGCTAAGCAGGTTCCCTGAATGACACGCTCAATTTCTCTTTCCATATCATTGCGTACATCTTCGCTAAACGTGCGAACTGTACCAACAAGCTTTGCTGAATCAGCAATTACGTTAAAGGCATTTTCCGCTACGAAAGAACCAACAGTAATGACGGCTGATTCAACTGGATTGACGCGTCTGCTGATAATTTGCTGCAAGTTAACCACGAGCTGAGAAGCAATGACAATTGCATCTTTGGTTTTGTGAGGTTGAGCGCCGTGACCCCCAGCGCCTTTAATGGTAATTTCAAATCGATCCGCTGCCGCCATGAACGGACCGTTTCTGTGCTGAATGACACCTGTAGGGGTAACAGCCCATAAATGTGTGCCGAAAATCGCATCTACGCCATCTAAGCATCCATCTTCAATCATTGGTTTCGCTCCACCAGGCGCATATTCTTCAGCATGCTGATGAATGAACACAATCGTTCCTTCTAAGTGATCTTTTAACTGTTGAATGGATTTAGCGAGAACTAAAAGGGTAGCCGTGTGTCCATCGTGTCCACAAGCGTGCATTACGCCAGGAACAGTTGATTTATAGGGTACGTCTTTTTCATCTTGGATGGCTAAAGCATCAAAGTCGGCACGTAAAGCAACTGTTGGACCAGGCTTTTCTCCTTTAATCGTTGCGACGATGCCATTTCCACCAACGTTTGCTCGGTAAGGCACGCCAATTTTGTCATAAAAGCTACGGATATAAGTAGCGGTTTGGAATTCTTTGAAGGAAGGTTCAGGGTATTGGTGAAGATAACGTCTAATTTGGACCATTTCATCATAGCTTTTTTCTAGTAAAGAGTGTAGTTCTGAAATCATTAAGTCAGATCCTTTCATTAATAATAGCTGTTTGTAGAGTTTTTGTTAAATAAATAAATAGTTTAGAATTATTTGACATTTTATATTATATCAATATTTGATGAAAATGAAAACAAATGAAGCGTTCCCAATAAAAAATTGATTGCACATTTGCTTTTGTTCGATGAATAATAGAAGGAGATAAATTTATACATGAGGAAGTGGCGTATGAAATATCGATTTATTCTTTTATTATTACTTGCACTGATGGGGATGTTTATAGGTGTCGTTATGACAATTAATGGACCGGTGCACGGCATAGATGCGTTCTTTCTAACCATTGCTACAAACATACATAATCATGAGCTGGTGATTCAAATTTTAGAAGTTACTTCATTTTTTGCTTCAAAGCCAATGATTATTATTCTATCCCTTTTACTTGTTGGAGTATTAGGTTTCAACAAGCGTGACACTGTAGGTGCTGTGACTGTACTGGCTTTTGTTTTAAGCGGTTATTTACTGAACAACGCCGTAAAAGCATGGATTGAACGACTCCGTCCGACATTGGGAGTAGAGGGATACAGCTTTCCAAGTGGTCATGCCATGCTGGGTTTGATGCTTTATGGGTTTTTATTGTTTTTTATTATTTTTTATGTGAAGAATGAGACGGTTAGAAAGGCTTCAATTATCGTTTTTAGTTTACTGATTCTATTCATTGGTGTCAGTCGTTTCCTATTAGCTGAGCACTATATGACAGATGTTTTGGGTGGCTACTTACTAGGTGGTTTTTGGCTGACAGTGGGTTTGCTGTTTTATACGTTAGTAAAAGCTTATTTAACACCAACTGCTCCAATGAATTCAAAGCAATATATGGGATGAAAAAATCCTGGTCTAGATTATTAGACCAGGATTTTTATCGTATCCAAATTTAACTGTATTACTCATGCTTTATAAAAATGTAAAATTTAAATAAGAAACATTGCTACAACGGTCGTGACAACTAATCCAATTGCCACAGGCTTTAAGTTTCTGCGCGCTAGCTCAAACGGACTCACACCACAGATAGCCGCAGCGGGGATCAATGCCCAGGGAATTAGCGTACCGCCACCAACCCAGATGCCCGCAACTTGCCCTAAAGCAGTCAGCGTAGCAGTACCGCTGCCAATTGCAGTAGCAAATAGTTGAGAAATGGATCCTACAAGCGAAATTCCTGAAAAGCCGGAGCCATCTAAGCCGGTAATCGCACCGATGGTCATGACGGTCACAGCAGCAATCTGTTCATTTAAAGGAACAACGGAAGAAATGGCTACGCCAAGGTCATTTACAATTCCGTGAGAACCCTTTGGTAAAAAGTCTCCGATAATACTCGTGAATCCCGCGTCACCTAAGTAGAAGAAGGCAGCAATAGGAATGACCGGGCCAAATACTTTAAATCCAAACTGAAATCCTTCAATTAGGTAAGACGTTGTTTTTTCTAACCCTTTGTTTTGGTGTCCGATGATGGAGATAATCATTAAGATAAAAAGCGAAGTGCCTCCAATTAAAGCTGTTGCATCCCCGCCTTGCAAGTTAAACGTAAACATTGCCCACACATTTAAGGCAAATAGTATTGGAATTAAAAGTGCAAGAATTCTTTTCAAAACAAGAGGCATCTGCACCTTTTCGGTATTTTCAGCTGCTTCAATAAGAGGAGAAGCTTGAACTGGAAGTGTACCGTTCTTTAAATCTCTCTTTAAAAAGATAAAAGCCGTAACGGTTGTGACAACGCCCATTGTAATCACTAATGGAACGCTTGCTTGAATAACATCTGAAACGGGTAATCCTGCTGCATCTGCAGTGAGCTTTGGTGCTGCTTGAATGACAAAATCCCCAGAAAGAGCAATACCGTGACCAAATAGATTCATGGCCATTGCGACACCAAGCGCTGGTAACCCGGCTCTTAATGCAACAGGTAATAAGACGGCGCCTAACAGTGCAATGGCTGGAGAAGGCCAGAAAAAGAAGGAAATGATCATCATGACAAGTCCAATGACCCAATAAGCGAGAGTAGGTGTCTTAATGAAGCGAGCAAAAGGAGAAATCATCATGTCATTGACGCCCGTTGTAATAAGCGCTTTACTCATGGAAACGATGATTGAAATGATTAAAATAGTAGGCAGCAACTCTGTAATAGCATAGATAAAGCTGGAAAACACGCCGCTAATCGATCCTGTTAGAGAAGAAGTAGCAGTGAATGAAAGAAGAAAGATACCGATAATACAAATGATCGTAGTATCCCGTCTAATAATCATGAATCCTAAGATAAGTAAAATAAATGAGACGTATATCCAATGAAGAGAAACGAGGTCCATTCCCATAAAAAATCCCCCTATAGTTCAGTGTATAGTATCATATGAATGGGTGTTTTCATATGACACTGACCTAGTAGAGAGATTGGGGTATTTTAGTGCATAACATGATAGCTTGTGACGTAAGAAGGTCTTAGAAAAATAGCTGGCTGTTTATCTACTCCTTCTGATGTTCCGCGCTTTTTATGAGCTTGGTTATAGGCTTGAGACGCTTGCCAATCCGTAAAGGCTTTTTCTTCTTCCCAAGCAGTTAAAATAATATAGGTATCGTTGCTTAATGGACGCAAAACGCGAATCGCAGCAAAGCCGGGCTCTTTTTCAATTAAGCGGGCACGTTGATTAAATCTACTTTCAAATAAAGGACGTCCTTCATCTGTAACCGCAATGTTGTTCATCACCACATATTTTCCATCTGCAATCGAGCCTACGTAATCTAGCGCTTCATAATTGTGACCTTCTTTAAATATTGTTTCACCAGTTGTTTCATGTAAAAGGCAGCCTTGATCGCCTTCTTTATGAAGTAAATACAATTTTTCTTCGGGGTGTTGTTCTTTTAAGTGCTGTAAAAATTCAACGGTTCCATATGTAATAAAGAAATTCATTTTTGAACACTCCTTCTTAATTGGAAAATGCATACATTTTAAAGAGGTTAATCATACTAAAATTATAAAATGTTAAACAAAAAAATACAAAAATAGATGCTCGTCCTTTAAGATGATATTGACAGGCTCATGCTTTCTTCATATGACCGCCGTACTACATACGCTATTATGCAATGAAAAGAAGAGAGGTGGTAGCATGTACAAACGAGCACTTTATATATTCTCTATCGTAGCGGGTATTTTATTATTTGCTCTGATTGGGTATATTATGATTTTGTTTTTTGGGAGCTATGTAATTGATGAGAAAAAATTCGTCATGAATTCGGCTACAAAGTTGGTTGACCAAAACGGTGATGAGATTACGAAGCTATATGTAGAAAATCGCGATCCGGTTTCAATAGAAGAGGTGCCAAAACATGTGCAAAACGCATTTGTTGCAGTTGAAGATGTCCGTTTTTATGAGCACCACGGCATCGATGTAAAAGCAATTGGGCGAGCGCTATATAAAGATATTTTAGCAGGTAGTAAAGTAGAAGGTGGAAGCACACTGACGCAGCAGCTAGCTAAAAATATTTTTTTGACAAATGATAAGTCATGGCTTCGTAAAACAAAAGAAGTAATGGTAGCTATTAACTTAGAGCAGCGCTATAGTAAACAAAAAATTTTAGAAATGTATTTAAACCAAATTTATTTTGGACACGGTGCTTACGGGATTCAAGCTGCATCTCAACTGTACTTTAACAAAGATGTATCAGAGCTTACCGTAGAAGAAGGAGCTCTTCTAGCTGCACTCCCCAAAGGTCCAAATTCGTATTCTCCTATTCTTCATCCAGAAAAGAGTATTGAACGGCGAAATGTGGTTTTAAACTCGATGCAAAAAGCGGATTTTTTAAGTGCAGAAGAGGTGGTACGACTGCAAGGACGTACGCTTAGTTTAGACGTACAGCAAAAAACGAAAAATCCTGCTTATTTAACCTATATTGATATGGTGATTGAAGAAGCAGCGGAAAAACATCATATTTCAAGCGATGATTTATTAAGAGGCGGATATACGGTAACTGTTCCGATGAACAGGGACTATCAGGAAACAGCTTATGAATTGTTCCAACAAGCTGCTTATTTTCCAGGAGTGGATGAACAAGCCCAAGGTGCTTTTGTATTAATGAATCATCGTACGGGCGGCGTTTTATCCGTAATGGGTGGACGAGACTACGTTCAAAAAGGATTAAATCGTGTAAAAGTAAAGCGTCAACCAGGTTCAACGATGAAGCCTTTAGCGGTTTATGGACCTGCTTTGCAGGAAAGCCTTTATAAACCGTATTCTCTCTTAAGTGATAAGAAGCAAAACTTTGGGCAATATAAGCCCCAAAATATTAACGGGCAGTATGCAGGAAAAGTTACAATGTATGATGCAATTAAAGACTCCAAGAATATTCCAGCGGTTTGGACCTTAAACAAGCTAGGAATTTCGACTGCAAAAGACTATTTAACAAAGCTGGACATAGAAACGGAAGACAAGGGTCTATCAATTGCATTAGGAGGATTAACAGAAGGAGTTACGCCTCTTCAGCTAGCATCTGCCTATAGTACGTTTGCTCAAGACGGTGAAAAGAAAGAACCGTACTTTATTTCAGAAATTAAAGACCAAAACGGTGACGTGATTGCTAAGGCAGAGCAGGGTACTACAAACGTATTTTCAAACCAAAACGCATGGTATATGACGAAAATGCTAGAAGCTGTTGTCAAAGATGGAACAGCATCGGTAGGTAAGTACGAAGGAGCGCTGGCTGGGAAGACGGGATCCACTTCTTATGCTGGGGTGAAAGGAGCAACGCGTGATGCTTGGTTTGTTGGCTATACGCCAAGTGTAGTGGGAGCCGTTTGGATGGGATATGATCGTACGGATAACCAGCATTACCTTACAAAAGGTAGCTCTTATCCAAGTCAATTGTTCAAAGATATTTTGACAGAGGCAAAGCAAGAAACAGGTAAAGTATTTAAAAAACCAAAAGGCGTCAAAGATTTACCTGACCCAATTAGGCTGCCAATTATTAACTCGCTCCAGCAAGAGTTAACATTTCAACCATTTGGACTGCTGACGGTTAATCTAACGTGGGAACCTTCAGAAGATAAGCGCGTTGTCTACTATGTTTATGAAAAGCAAGGTAGTGAACGAAACGTAATTGGAAAAGTGAAAGGCAAAGGCTCATATGAAGTAGAACGCATAAATCTATTTAAATCACCAACGTACTACATCGTTCCCTATAATTCGCAAACGAAAGAAGAAGGAATGCCTTCTAATGAGGTAACACCAACATTATTTAGCGATTAAATTGTTATAGTTAGTCGATTTTTTGACATTTTGAGCAGGTGTCTATACAACGGATACAGAAATGAGTATAGTGACAAGTAGAGAAAAGAGATAAACCGCAGTTTTTATCAAACTGCGGTTAGTATTGAGGACAAGTTAGATTAGGAAAAACAAATAGTACTTGAGACGAACAGATAGAGAAAGGTGGAAGCCATGAGTCAACAACTGATGAATGATACATTTTTAAAAGCATGCCGAGGAGAAAAGACGGATCATGTACCAGTTTGGTATATGCGTCAAGCAGGCCGTTCTCAGCCGGAATACCGTGCTTTAAAAGAAAAGTATTCACTGTTTGAAATTACGCATCAGCCTGAATTAGGAGCTTATGTGACGCGCTTACCAGTTGAGCAGTACGGAGTCGATGCAGCTATTTTATATAAAGATATTATGACACCGCTTCCTGCAATTGGAGTGGATGTTGAGATTAAAACAGGTATTGGTCCTGTGATTTCAAACCCAATTCGTTCAATGCAAGATGTTGAAAACTTAGGGTATATTACGCCTGAAGAAGATGTAGCCTATGTATTAGATACAATCAAGCTTTTAACAACGGAGCAGCTGAACGTTCCTTTAATTGGATTTGCTGGTGCACCTTTTACAGTAGCTAGCTATATGATTGAAGGCGGACCTTCTAAAAACTACAATAAGACAAAAGCATTTATGTATACGGAGCCAAAAGCTTGGTTTGCATTAATGGATAAGTTAGCGGATATGACAATTACATATGTAAAAGCACAAATAGATGCTGGAGCAAGAGCTATTCAAATCTTTGATTCATGGGTTGGCGCGTTAAATGTAGCAGACTATCGCTACTTTATTAAACCAGTAATGAATCGCATTTTTACAGAGCTAAAAGAAAAGAATGTGCCGCTTATTATGTTTGGCGTAGGAGCAAGTCACTTAGCAAAAGAATGGCACGACCTTCCGCTAGATGTAGTAGGTCTCGATTGGCGTATGCAAGTTCAAGAAGCACGAGAGCTTGGCCTAACTAAAACGCTACAAGGTAATTTAGATCCAGCAATTTTACTAGCTCCTTGGGAAGTTATTGAAGAACGTGCAAAAACTATCCTTGATCAAGGAATGCAGCAAGACGGCTATATCTTTAACTTAGGACACGGTGTATTTCCACAGGTTAATCCTGAGACGTTAAAAAGGCTTACTGCTTTTATTCATGAATATTCAACAAATAGACAATAAATTGTCAAAAAAAACGGAGCCTTATTTTTTGTCTTTTTATTTTTGTTCGTGAGAAAATGTAGAAACAGACGAATTCTAACAAAGAGGTGTAAATCATGAGTAAAAAAGTCATGGGGTTACTCGTAATGGCTTACGGTACGCCATATAAAGAAGAAGATATTGAAAGATATTACACGCATATTAGAAGAGGAAGAAAGCCATCTGCTGAAGCGCTTGAAGACTTAAAACAGCGCTATGAAGCAATAGGTGGTATTTCACCTTTAGCGAAAATCACCGAAGAGCAAATGCGATGTCTTGAGCAGCATTTAAATGAAATTCAAGATGAAATTGAGTTTAAGGCTTACCTTGGTCTTAAGCACATTGAACCATTTGTTGAAGAAGCAGTAGAACAAATGCATAAAGATGGGATTAAAGAAGCGGTTAGCATTGTGCTTGCTCCACATTTCTCAACGTTCAGTGTGAAATCTTACAATGGTCGTGCAAAAGAAACGGCTGAGAAGCTAGGTGGCCTGGTTATTCATTCAATTGAAAGCTGGTATAAAGAGCCTAAGTTCATTAATTATTGGGTCGAGAAAGTTAAACAAACGTTTGATTTAATGTCAGACGATGAAAAACAAAAAGCTGTACTTATCGTGTCAGCTCACAGTCTTCCAGAGAAAATCATTGCAGCTGGAGACCCTTATCCGAAGCAACTACAGGAAACGGCAGACCTTATTGCTGAAGGTGCGGGAGTTAGCAATTACGAAATTGGCTGGCAAAGTGAAGGAAATACGCCAGATCCGTGGATTGGTCCAGACGTACAGGACTTAACACGTGATTTGTATGAGCATAAAGGATACCGTTCCTTCGTATATACACCTGTAGGATTTATTGCGGATCATCTTGAAGTGTTGTACGATAATGATTATGAATGCAAGGTTGTGACGGATGAATTAGGTGCAAACTACTATCGTCCGGAAATGCCAAATGCTAAGCCAGAATTTATTGATGCATTAGCAACAGTGGTGTTAAAGAAATTAAATAACGAATCTGAAAATCAATAAAAATAGAAGAAGCGAGCTATGACCCTAGCCGCTTCTCTTTCTATTGAATTTTAATGAAAAGGCGATGATTACATGACGGAAGCAAACAAAAAGATTGTTATCATCGGTGGTGGAATAACAGGTCTTTCAGCTGCCTATTACTTACAAAAAGTAATTAAAGAGAAAGGCTTGCCGTATGAATTTCAATTAATTGAAGCAACCCATCGATTAGGAGGGAAAATTCAAACCGTAACCCGTGATGGTTTTACAATTGAAAGAGGTCCCGATTCCTTTTTAGCACGTAAATTACCGGGCTCTAAGCTGGTAAAAGAAGTAGGATTAGGGGATGATCTTGTTCATAACTCAACCGGCCAGTCTTACGTATTGGTGAAAGAAAACCTTCATCCAATGCCAGAAGGTGCCGTAATGGGCGTGCCAACAAAGATTTCTCCTTTTGTGACAACGGGTCTATTTTCTCCGATTGGTAAACTGCGCGCCGCTGCCGATTTTGTTATTCCCAAAACAAAGCAAGAAGGTGACCAATCACTGGGCATGTTTTTTAGAAGACGCTTAGGCGATGAGGTTGTTGAAAACTTAATTGAGCCTTTGCTTTCCGGCATCTATGCAGGAGACATTGACCGTTTAAGCTTAAAATCAACGTTTCCACAGTTTTTACATGCAGAGCAGCGACACCGAAGTTTAATTGTCGGTATGAAGAAGTTTAAAGAACTTCAGCCTAAGCAAGCGGAGGATGCTAATGCAAAAAAGCAAGGTGCTTTTTTAACGTTGAAAAAGGGCCTGCAGTCGCTTGTTGATGCAATTGAAGAGCAGCTTGATCCGTTGGCTGTCGTCAAAGGAGTTAAAGTTGAAAAAGTAAACCGTATGGGTGAACGATATGATTTAACATTGAGCAATGGAAAAGAGATTACTGCCGATGCAGTCATTATCACTTCTCCTCATTTCGCTGCTCAATCGATGTTGTCGCACTATCCAATCTTTGAACCACTTCGTGAGATGCCGTCTACTTCTGTTGCTACAGTAGCGATGGCTTTTCCGAAAGAAGCAGTGAAAGAAGATATTAACGGTACCGGATTTGTTGTATCTCGCAACAGCGATTATACAATTACGGCTTGTACGTGGACTCATAAAAAGTGGCCTCATTCCACTCCAGACGGTAAAGTACTACTACGCTGCTATGTGGGAAGAGCAGGAGATGAGGCAATTGTCGATCAGTCCGACGAAGAAATTGTTCAAGTGGTATTAGAGGATTTAAATCGCATTATGCAGATTACGGAAAAACCAGAATTCTATGTAGTGACGCGATGGAAAAAAGCAATGCCTCAATACACGGTTGGACATCAAGAGCGTTTAGAAGAAATCAATCAAGCTATTGAAGAACAGCTGAAAGGTTTATATCTAGCGGGAAGCTCTTATGAAGGACTTGGGTTACCAGACTGCATCGAACAAGGTGAGAATGCAGCGAAGCAAGTCTTGAAATATTTTCAAGCAGAAAAAGCGGAGCAGAAGTAAACCTGCTTCGCTTTTTCTGTAAAAATTCTCATGGAGTTGCGTCGGCTGACAGGTTTATGCTATAGTTACAACGTACGAATTGACCATAATGTTCATTTGGTCAAAAAAGAGGGGTGTATCAATTGGCAATTGATCGAAAGCAATCAGTGCTAGACGCAGCGTCAAAATCGTTTTCACTGTTTGGCTATAAGGCAACGACAATGGACCAAGTCGCTAAAATGGCGAATGTTGGAAAAGGAACTATCTATACGTTTTTTAAAAACAAAGAAGAGCTTTTTGATGAAATTGTGTCTAGAATGATTCGAGATATGCTGCAACAAGCAGAGTCAGCAATCTCTTCTGAGCGCACGTTTTTTGAAAATGCTCAAGCTGCTATTTATCGCATGCTCCAGTTTCGAACAGAGCATCAGCTTATGCTCAAGCTCGTTCAGGAACAGGAAATGGGTACGTCAGCTGTAAAAGACGTGTTGGTACAGGTTGAAAACGAAATTTTGACGTATATAAAAAATAGAATTGAAGCAGCCATTGCAAAAGGTGAAATTCAAAACTGTGACCCAGAAGTGACGGCGTTTTTACTCGTGAAAATGTACATTGCGTTAGTTTATGATTGGGAAAAACAGCATAAGCCGCTATCTGAGCAGCAAATTGGTGAACTAATTGAACTGTACTTTTTGAGAGGGTTATTTACTAAATAAACAAAAGCCGGACTTCATTGAAGTCCGGCTTTTTCGTTAATCATTTGTTTGGTTATGTTCTTCTTGTTGCTTTTCTTTCTCACCTAGCTCTTGTTCACCTTTCTTCTTTAAGTCGAAGTAAGCGCGCATAGCAGCCTGGCCTAATTCACGGTTTAACGCATGACTTGTACCTTTAACATATGCAGAAGGGACTACAACTGCCATGGCTACCTCAGGGTTATCGTAAGGTGCATATGCAATTAGGTTTGAATTACGTACCGATACGCCTTTACTATAAGTTTCAGCTGTTCCTGTTTTGCCGGCAGGCTTATAGGGCTCTGAGCTAAATTGAGCTCTAGCCGTTCCGCTTGTCATTACACGGCGGAATCCAGCTTTCACAGCATTGATTTCCTCTTGGCTCATTGTAATGCGGTTTAATACTTCCGGTTCAACGGATTTTTGTACACTGCCTTTCAGCTCCGTATCAAGCTCAGGCTCGCGAATTTCTTTCACAAGCTGAGGCTTTAAACGATACCCGTTGTTAGCGATAGTAGACGTATACTGAACGAGCTGTAGAGGCGTATACGTGTCATACTGACCAATTGCCAAATCGAGCGCTTTACCAGGTAAAGAATAGTCATTTCCAATCATCCCTGTAGTTTCATTGTCTAGTTCAATACCCGTTGAGACGCCTAGACCAAACTGACTGTAATACGAACGAAGCTGATCCCACGTTTTTCGAGGAATATTAAGACCACCATGCGGTACATAGTTTTCACCAGCCATGCTTAAAACGGTTTTATACATATATACGTTGGAAGACTGTTCTAACGCGCGACCGATGCCAGCAGATCCAATTGGGTGAGAAGACTGTTTCTTGCCACCGCCTTTAAAGTACATCGGTGAGTCATAAAATACAGTGCCTAAGTTAATAGCTCCTGAATCCAACCCTGCTAAAATGGTTGCACCTTTAACGGTTGACCCCATTTCATAAGCGGTTGTAATATTGCCAAGCGCAAAATCTTTTACTTCTCGTTTACCGCTGCTTTCATTATAAACAAGCTGTTTCCCGCCCATAGCTAAGATTTCACCAGTGTGTGGATCCATCATAATGATGAAAGCACGGTCTAACAGACTTGTTCCAGGTTTTGCTGCTTTTGCTTTTAGCAATCCGTTAGTCAGAATTTCTTCAATTTGTTTTTGAAGCTCCATATCAATGGTTAAGACTAAGTCGCTACCACGTTGACCTTCCGATACAATTTTTTCTTCTAAAATGTTTCCAGAGCGGTCAGTTACGTGCTGAATGCGGGCTTTTTGTCCACGCAGTACGTTTTCATACTGCTTTTCTAAGTAACTTTTTCCGACGCGATCATTTCGGCTATAGCCGTGTGATAAGTAGTATTGTAAATTCTCACGCGGCAGTCCTTCATCAGCGGACGTAATGTTACCGAGTAGCGTACTTAAGAGACTGTCATATGTATACATACGGTCCCAATAGGTTGTCACATCAACGCCAGGTAAAGTAGAGAGCTGTTCGCTAATAACGGCCATTTCTTGGTCGTTTAATCCACTTTTTATAATTTGAGGCGTTAACTCATAGCCAGTTTCCATTTTACTTTTAATAGCGATGACTTCTAAATCATCTTTTAAGGTATTGAGTTCTTTCTTAGTGATGCGCTTTAGCTGTAGAGGATAAAGGTCTTCTTCTTTCAATTTTCCTTGTTCTACTTTCTTCAAGTCGCTATCCGTAATCTTTTTCTTTGCTTCTTCTGGATTTGTTGCAATCCAATAGTCTTTCAAGTCACGCTCAGTGAGCTTAACGATATTTTTATCATCGCTTTTTTGATCCTCATCGCCAAACACATTTGTTGTGACAGGAAGATCAATTATTTTAGCTAATGATTTCGCAATCTTTAGCTTTTCTTCTTGTTTTACGCCTTTTAAGCGGGTGTAAGTAACCGCGTTTAAAGGTTTATTGTCCACGATAACACGATCGTATCGGTCGAGCATTTTTCCTCTTGGTACAGGCGTATTAACCGTGACGTCCTCGGTTTTTTCAACTTCGCGTTTATAGCTTTCACCATGAACGATTTGGACGATTCCAAGGCGCAAAATGAGAACAGAAAATAGGATAAATACAATAAAGAATAATATATTGACGCGTAAAGAGACATGATTTCTTTTTCTTTTCTTTTGTTTCATATAAACACCTTCACTTATTGAAAATAGAGCTATCAATCTACTATCTTACATCTTAACATAATTATGTCTAAATTTGTTATTAGGTGGAATAGTTCTAAGAAATTAATCGCATCCAATTTTTCGCATTATCACAATCTGGGAAAAAAGGTTTGGGTTATTAGTCGTTTGAAATAGAGTTGGAGAGTGAAGAGCGCATGCAATGAGTAGTGATTTTCACTTAGGATTGTTCGATTTCCACGGGGCTAGTGTTGAACTTCCTCGTCACTGCGTTCCTGCGGGATTTCAATCTGTCTCGCTAATCCCGTAGGAGTCTCACATCCTTCGTTCCAATCACAGGCTTCTTGAGTAGGAGGAAACTCTTTTACTTGTTGGGTTTGGAATAGAGAAGGAACGCGCAACGAGTCTTGATTTTTCTTCAAATTGCTTGTTTTCCATTGATAGAAGAGTTAGAGAATATGGCCAACAGTTCTTGTGACTTGAACAGGTCATCAATATTTTCCACTCTTTTGTTCAATATTGTCTCCTATTCAAATTACCTATAATCGTTACAATGGAATTAGGGTCCTGACAATCAAGGGGGTATATAAAATGAAAAGGCTTACATTATTATCTGGGGTATTAGCTTCATCATTGTTATTTGCAACTGCATGCTCGAATTCTGGTTCAGAGTCAACAACAAAATCAAGCGGTGGTTCAGGGGACGAAGTCGTAATTGATATGTTCCAGTTTAAAGTGGAAATTGCTGAACAGTTAAAAGAAGTAACGGATGCATATACAAAAGAAAACCCAAACGTTACGTTTAATATTCAGACAGTTGGCGGAGGCGCAGATTATGGTGCAGCTTTAAAAGCGCAGTTTGCTTCTGGTAACGAGCCAGACTTGTTTAATAACGGCGGGTTCCAAGAAGCACAAACATGGCTAGAAAAGCTAGAAGACCTTTCTGATCAACCTTGGGTTGATGATTTGTATGACGTTGCAAAAGAACCAATGACAGTTGATGGAAAGATTTATGGTCAGCCTTTAAACCTTGAAGGATATGGTTTTATTTACAATAAAGATTTATTCAAAAAAGCTGGTATAAAAGAGTTGCCAACTACATTATCAGAGTTAGAAGCAGCGTCTAAGCAGCTAAAAGCAAAAGGAATTACGCCATTTTCAAATGGATACGGTGAGTGGTGGGTATTAGGCAATCACCTGTTTAATATTCCGGTAGCTCAGCAGGATGATCCTGATGCTTTCATTAAAGGGTTAAATGAGGGTACTGCAAAGTTTGAAGGTAACGAAACGTTTAAGCAATTTATGAATTTATTTGACTTAACGCTAAAATATGGAAATGATAATCCGTTAACAACGGATTATAATACGCAAGTAACGCAGTTTGCTGCGGGCGAAACAGCGATGATGCAGCAAGGAAACTGGACTGTAAACATGATTACAAAAATCAATCCAGATATGGAAATGGGCTTTATCCCAATGCCAATTAGCGACGACAAAGAGAAAAATGATAAGTTAGCAGTTGGTGTACCAAATAACTGGGTAGTTAATAAGAACGCTCCAGAAGCTGATAAAGAAGAAGCAAAAAAATTCTTAAACTGGCTGGTAACATCTGAAACAGGCCAAAAATTCTTAGTAGAAGAATTTAAGTTTATCCCAGCATTTAAGAGCATTGATGGAAAAGGAATCGATTCTTTATCAGACGATATCTTAAAATACTCTGATGAAGGCAAAACATTATCATGGAACTGGTTTAAGTATCCAGACGGCGCTGTACAAGAAATTGGAGCAGCAATGCAGTCTTATGCAGGAGATCAAATTTCAGAAGATGAGTTCTTGAAAAAGTTAGATGGAATTTGGGCGAAAATGAAAAAATAAATGTAAAATGGAAGCCTTCTGTATGGTATAGGATAGACATATAGAAGGCTTCTTTGTGATGAAGCTGTAAAAAAAAAGTAGATTGAAAGCGCTTTTATTGTATAATGATAGCAATGCAATATAATTTATCGAATAGTAAGAAGAAGGAGGGGTGTGATGAAGGGGTGGAGCATTCGCAAAAAGCTTATTTTGTTTTTACTCATTGCGACTGTTGTACCGTTTATTATCTCAAACGTGTTCACCTATCAATATACAAAAGAAACTGTGAAAAACCGCTTTATTTCGACGAATTACCAAGTGGTCAAAAGCGGTAGTGATGATCTGAGCACATACTTGCATGAAATTTCTGATATTACACCGCGTTTATACGGCTATTATCCATTTATTAAAGTATTACAAGAAGGTGTAAATAATGATTTAGGGGCAAGTCAATTAGAAGTGCGAAGAACGCTATCTTATTTATTTAATACGCGACCAGAAATTAGGCAGCTTCATTTATATATTGAAAATGGACAAGATTCTTATACGGTATACAATTCTAAAATTAGCAGTCGGAAAAAGTATGAAGATATTTATTCACATTCTTATTATGCCAGGTTAAAAGAAAAACAGCAGTTTCTATCAATTGAACCTACTCATAAAGTATACAGCTACAACAATTTATCGACCATTTTAGACTCTGATCCGAAGCAAGTCATTAGCTTTCATCACATGATCAATGAAGTACCTTCTAACAACTTGTTAGGCTTTCTGTCAATAGACATTGACTTGTCTAAAATTAAATCTACTTCGGATAGCTTATTCAATAAAGAAGAAGAAGACTTTTATTTAATTAATGATGATGGGATGATCATGTATTCATCAAATCAAAAAGCAATTGGAACAACACAAAAATATAAGTGGATTCACCAATTGAAAAACAAGGAATCTCATAGCGTAGAATGGGAAGATTCAAAGTTTTCTGGAGTACTCGTTTATGACAAACTAGCAGCTCCATTTGATGGATGGCATATCGTAAAGCGAATTCCTTATAGTGTTTTATATGAAGATGCAAGGAGAACCGCTCTAATAAATGTTTTAATTGGATTACCGTTTTTATTAATGATTATTATTGCTACATTGATTGTATCAGTACGATTTACAGAGCCGATTCGAATTTTAATTCAAAATATGAAAGAAGTTGAGAAAGGCTCCTTTGTGGTTCGGTTTAAAACATTAGGAAACGATGAATTTGGTATGTTAGGTCAGCATTTTAAATCCATGGTCGAAACGATTAATGATTTAATTAAGCGAAAGTACCGCTTGGAAATTGAAAATAAATCAACGCAGCTCAAAGTGTTACAGTCCCAAGTGAATCCTCACTTTTTATACAATGCATTTCAATCGATTGGCACGCTTGCATTGAAACATAAAGCGGTCGAAGTCTATAAGCTATTAACGCTTCTTTCAAATATGATGAGGTACAGTATGAATATGAAAGAAGATATTGTAACTCTTACTGAGGAAGTGAATCATGCTGAAGCATTTTTAGCCTTGCAAAAACAACGCTTTGGCTCTAAGTTTTCGTATGAATTTCAGATTGACGAAAGGTTAAAGAGGACATTGGTTCCAAAGATGATTTTACAGCCGCTTGTAGAGAATTCTTTTAAGCACGGATTTGAAACAAGAGTAGGAGATGGAAAGCTAACGATTTCAGCGTCTTTAATAAAAGAAAGCTTTATTCAAATTTGCGTAAGAGACAATGGAAAAGGAATGAATGAGAAAGCATTAGCATCCTTACATGAAAGCTTAGCGATGTCTAATCAGCATACAGGAGAGCATATAGGCTTGCAAAATATTGCAGACCGCTTATTGATCTACTATGAAAACGCAGCAAAAATGGAAGTTGAAAGTAAAGAAAATGAATATTTTACAGTAACAATGATTTTACCACTTGAGCTAAACAAAGGAGATGATCATAATGAAAGTCCTGATTGTTGATGATGAAGAACACGTTCGTGAAGGAATTAAGCTCTTAGGCGACTGGGACACGCATCACATTGAAAGCATTATTGAAGCTGAAAACGGTGAGCAAGCGATTGCGCTTATAAGAGAACAAAAACCACAAATCGTTTTTACAGACATGAAGATGCCGAATATGGGTGGGATTGCCCTGTTGGAATGGATGAAAGAACATACTCCTCATACGAAAACCATTGTTGTAACGGGTTATGATGATTACCATTACATGAGGAAAGCCATTCACTTTGGGTCAACCGACTACATTTTAAAGCCTGTCGACCCTTCAATCTTAAATGACACGTTAACTAGAGCAGTTAATGAATGGCATAAAGAAGAGAACGAGCGCAAACAGCATAATAACAGCTATCAGTTAATTAATGAGATGAAGCCTATGTACCGAGACCGTAAGCTGACACAAATTATTAATAACTATGTGCTGCAGGATGCGGTGTATGAAGAGCTTGGCTTTCACTCAAACAGTGAGTATGAAGTAGCTATTATTCGAGTTGACGAAGCGACAATCCAAGCATTTGGTGGAGATCGTGACTTAGCTTATTTTTCAATTTTAAACGTGGCTAATGAGCTTTTAGTTGAAAAGGAGAATGGGGTCGCTTTTCGTTATTTATCGCAAAAGGGCGAAATCGTAATGATTTTCTGGGACCATTTCTCTGAAATCAAGCAGCTTTTGAACAAGCTACACAAAGAGATTTTCTTAGCATTCAACGTATGTTGTCCACTTGCTAAGGGGCGTCATGTTGAATCCGTTTCAGTATTGCTAGAATCCTATCAAACAGCAAAAGATGCTTTGTTAGCGAGCAACGTGCTAGCTGACAGTTGCGTTGAGTTCTATGAGAGTGCGGGTAGTTTAAAGAGAAGTAGTGTATTGTTAAATTTGATGGACTACAATACAAAGATTGTAGAAGGAATGCAAATAGGCAAAATAGATGCATTTACAACGATTTTTGATGAAGTGAAGAGTGCTGTGAAGCAGGCCAATTATTTATCTTTAAAGGAGTTGTTGCATATTGAAAAAGAGTATCAGCTTCTTAGTGAACACTGGTTAAAAAAATACGAGATTTCATACAATGCGCAAAGTCACTATGAGAAGGCGCTGGCCGCTTTTTTTGATGTGAAAGGCAGATTTGACTTCGATAGATATATGAATCGAAAGCAAAGAGAGATTGTACGCTTTTTAAATATTGTGAAGCGAGATAAGCAAAAAAACAACCGCGATATTATTTATGAAATTGAGCAGTTTTTACAGATGAATTATGATCGAGACGTGAAGCTTCAGGAAATTGCAGAACGCTTCTATTTAAGCAGAGAGTACATTTCAAGAAAGTTCAAACAAGAATTTCAGGAAAACATTTCTGACTATATTGTAAAAGTTCGAATGAGCAAAGCAAAGTCCTTATTAAAAAATGAGCAGCTGAAAATCTATGAAGTAGCAAATATGATTGGGTATCAAGATGATAAATACTTTCGTAAAGTGTTTAAAAAATTAGAAGGATTAACTCCAAATGAATACCGCCAACTATCCGTTTAAAAAAAGGCCTCCTTTGCAATAAAAGGAGGCCTTTTTTTAGTATGACGTCTGTCGTCAGACTTCTATTTACATAAATACACCGACAAGAATAGCCGTAATGAAGCTTGCTAATGTTCCACCAATGATTGCGCGCAAGCTGAGTTTCGAAACTTCTTTTCGTCTAGAAGGGGCTAAAGAACCTAAGCCGATAATAAGCTGTCCAATTGATGAAAAGTTCGCAAAGTTACATAAAGCAATTGAAAGAACTGCTACGGTCTTTGGCGATAGCTCATCCATCACTTCAGTTAAGCTTAAATACGCAACAAATTCGTTAGCGGCAAGCTTCGTTCCGATAATAGAAGCAGCTTGTAAAGCATCTGAGAAAGGAATACCAATAATAATAGCAAAAGGATAAAATAAATAGCTGAAAATGGTTGCTAAATCTATGTTTACAAGGCCTAGTGCCCCGTCAACCAACGCAAGAATACTAATGAAAGCAATTAAAAGACCACCGATATTTAAAGCTAGCATTACACCGCTTGCTGTTCCGTCTGCCATCGCTTCAAACACATTTGCATGATTGCTTTTTTCCATTGCTACATTTTCTTTTGTTTGAGACTCTTCTGTTTCTGGTAACATAACTTTTGCAATAATAATTGAAACAAGAGGTACGCTAAAGACAGCGATGAGCAAATATTTCATATCAATTCCCATTAAAGAGTACCCAACAAGAATTGCACCACTGGCAGAAGCCGTTCCTCCTACCATAACAGCAAAAAGCTCAGATCTTGTAAGCCTGTCAAGGTAAGGTTTTACGAGTAAAGGCGCTTCAGCAAGCCCTAAAAATGAGTTTCCAACCGCATTAAACGTTTCAACTTGCGTAGTGCCAAGAGCTTTTCCTAAGATAATTCCGACGATGCGGACAAAAAAAGGAATGATTCGTAAATAGTAAAGTGCAGACACTAAAGCTGAAATGAAGATAATAACGGTTAGTACGTTAATGGCAAAAACAGAAGTAATATTGGTGTTTTCAAAAAAACCACCGAACACAAACTGAACACCTTCATTGCTATAATTAATAACTTTTTGAACACCTAATGCCATTTTTTCAAGAAAAGTTTGACCTAGAGGTACTTTAAGAACAAAAAGTACAAATAAAATTTCGAGTGAAAGACCTACGAGAACCGTACGCCAAGGAAAAATTTTTCGATTTGTACTTAAAAGCCAGCTGACAAACAAAATTGCTACAAGCGATAGTAGACCGATAAGATAAGACATGATGGAATCCTCCTATAAAAAAACTGCTTCCTCCCAGCTATAGGAGAAAGCAGCAGTAAGTCTTACCTCATACGTACCGCTTTCCCTTATAGTCTAACAATTTACGGTTGTTAGGTAGAAACTTGCGATCCATATTATCGCGATTATACAAAGGAAGCGTATAAAAATGTGTTTTCATTCTATCAATATGACTATTGTATGACAACATTAAATTAATGTATTTTAAGAAGTTTATATATTATAAATATTCTTTTTTCATAGAAAAGCGATAACATATATGTTAGCCATCTAGTTAAAAGGCAGGGGCTAAAGCATCAAATTTCCTGTTTTTAGATAAAAAATGGAGAGAGAATAAAAAATCGCTCTCCTTTTTTGGATTAGCCTAATATTATGGCATTTATTACAAAAAAACTATGAATTTATGCGGGTGTTAATGATATTATGAAGTAGTTGAAATTTAACCTAGGGGATGAAGTAACTGGATGAAACTATCTCAGTTAGAAAAGGAGATTCGTGCTTTACAAGATATTATCTATCACTTGGCAAAGGAAACGAATGAGTACTCTTATGGCACGATTCTAAAAGTTAGCCAGGAGTTAGATAAAAAAATTTTTTTGTATCAAAAATTGAAGAATTCATGTGATTAAATGAATAGTTTTCTTTCTCTGTAAGCAAAATGAGTATGCGCGGCTCAACTAAAATTGCTTAAATACGTTAGAGAAAGGCCTTTATTTGTTTGATAATCGAAAAGAGTAGCATAAATACTGAAGGTTACGTCAAAAAGGCTCTGTTATAAAACAGAGCCTTTTTGACGTAACCGCTTACTATTTCATAACATCTACACAGTTATCGCATTTATTTCCATAGCATTCATGCTGCTCTTCAATCTCTTGACCGCATTCTAAGCACTTTTTAGTCGGTAATTTTTTGAAAAAATCAGACATTTTTTCTAACATCTCCATCGCCTCCGTTTGTTTGTTATTAACATTGTATTATAACAGTTTTATTTTGGCAACTGTGTTTTAGAACAAAAATAGCCCTTTTTTATAAAAAAATGTAATTTGTTATATAACAGTTAGTTATCTGTCAATTCTTGTTCCATCCTTTTTTGTTTAGATTTTAAATGGACCTGGGGTATACTAGGGCTAAAGGCATTCAGAAAGGGAGGACAACTTGGATGAAAGTAACAGTTGTTGGTTTTTGGGGTGGATACCCTGGCGTGTCAGAAGCAACCTCTAGCTATTTATTTGAACATGATGGCTATAAGTTGTTAGTGGATTGTGGAAGTGGAGCACTTGGACAGTTGCAAAAGTACGTAGCTCCACAAGAACTTGACGCAGTTATTTTATCTCACTATCATCATGATCATGTTGCTGATATTGGCGTACTTCAATATGCTCGATTAATTCAATCTTACTTAGGAAATGATGTGAAAGAATTACCTATTTATGGACATACATACGATCAAGCAGCGTTTGAAAAGCTGACACATTCTGGCATTACAAAAGGGGTTTCTTATAACCCTAATCAATCGCTAGAAGTTGGACCATTTACCATTACATTTTTACAAACAAAGCATCCTGTGACATGCTATGCGATGCGAATTTCTGCTGGAGATAAAGCTGTCGTGTATACAGCAGATTCTAGCTACATTGATGCGTTCGTGCCTTTTTCACAGCAAGCTGATTTAGTAATCTGTGAATGCAACTTCTATGCTCACCAGAATGGAAGCGGGGCAGGGCATATGACCAGTACCGAAGCAGGGAAGTTAGCACACGGTGCTAACGCGAAAGAACTAATGCTAACGCATCTGCCACACTACGGAGAAGTAGAACAATTAGTAGTAGAAGCAAAAAACGAGTTTACAGGGAACGTTTTTTTAGCAAGTTCAGGATTACAATGGAATAAGTAGGAGGATAAAAGAAAAATGTTATACATTAACAACGGAGATATACATGACCCAAGAATTAATCTAGCAATCGAGGAGTATGCGCTTAAGCATTTAGATATTAACGAAACGTATTTATTATTTTACGTGAATGAACCGTCTATCATTATTGGTAAAAATCAAAATACAATTGAAGAAATCAATACGAAGTACGTAGAAGATCAAGGAATTCATGTTGTTCGCCGTTTATCAGGTGGAGGTGCTGTGTACCATGATTTGGGTAACCTCAACTTTAGCTTTATTACGAAAGATGATGGGGAAAGTTTTCATAATTTCAAGAAATTCACGGAGCCTGTTATTGAAGCATTAGCAAAACTGGGAGTAAACGCAGAATTAAGTGGCCGTAATGATATTTTAGCCGAAGGACGTAAAATTTCTGGGAATGCACAGTTTTCAACAAAAGGTCGTATGTTTAGTCATGGAACGCTTTTATTTGATTCTGAAATTGAAAATGTTGTATCTGCGTTGAAAGTAAAAAAAGATAAAATTGAATCCAAAGGTATTAAGTCTATTAGAAGTCGCGTAGCAAATATCAGTGAGTTTTTAACGGATAAAATTACCGTAAATGAATTTAAACAGCTTATCTTACGCTACATTTTTGATGGAGAAGAAAATATTAAAGAATATAAGCTGACTGAAAAAGATTGGGGAAAAATCAACGAAATTTCGAACGAGCGTTATCAAACGTGGGAATGGAATTATGGGAAATCACCAAAATTTAACGTGCAGCATGCTCACCGTTTTCCAGTTGGACAAATTGATGTGCGCTTAGAAGTAAGCAAAGGTACCATTACACAATGTAAAATTTATGGAGACTTCTTTGGAGTAGGAGATGTTAGTGAAGTCGAAGAAAAGTTAACGAACATCCGATACGAAAGATCGAGTATTGCAGCAGCATTAGAAAATGTTGATGTGAAGCACTATTTTGGGAACGTTGAAAAAGAAGAGTTTATTGATCTTATTTATTAAGAGCGTAAAGCAGGCTAGAAAAGAACTTAATTCTTTTCTAGCCTGCTTTTTATTTATATAGTAAGAAGCTATAAAAAGTAAGAGAACTATAATAGCTGCAGTAATCGTTTGTAATGGAGAAAATTTAAAGTCAGTCTTATCTTTATAAGAGTCTTGTCAACGATAGATAAAAAAAAGTATAATATAGTAAGAAAGTTTCCAATATTACGCCTAAATAATGAATGGTTATTCATTCATTATGGCGAGAGGAGGAGAATAATTGAATTTGTCGTTACAGCTTCATACCACTGCGAAGCAGTATCCTGAAAAGATTGCATACGTGTTTTTGGATAAGGAAGTCACTTATGCTGATCTTGATACCTCTATCACTTTATTTGCAAACGGTTTAAAAAGGTTAGGAGTTCAAAAAGGAGACCATATTGCATTATTACTTGGAAACTCACCGCATTTTATTATTGGATTATATGGTGCTTTAAGAGTTGGCGCTACAGTTATTCCGATTAATCCAACCTACACGAAAGGGGAAATCACGTATGTTTTACAGAACAGCGATGCAAAGGTAGCTATTACGCTTGATCTTTTAGTACCTTTGTTGGAAGAAATGAAAGCAGAAATATCTGCGCTTCAGCATTTGGTTGTTTGTGAGAGTAGCCTTCAAAAAGAACATAATTTTCTATCTTCAAATGATATTCATTCGTTTTCATCTATTGTACAACACCAAGACGTTACATATAAATTCCCAACACTTGATGAAGATGACACAGCTTTAATTTTATATACTTCTGGAACAACAGGTAAACCAAAAGGCGCTATGCTTACTCAGAAAAACGTCTATCAAAATGCTAAAGACGTCGCTGATTATTTAAGTATTAATGGCGAAGATCGAGTAGTAGCTGCATTGCCAATGTTTCATGTTTTTTGCTTAACTGTTGCGCTGAATGCCCCGCTGATGAATGGGGGCACAGTTTTAGTGATGCCTAAATTTAGTCCAACTATTTTCTTTCAGCTTGTGGAAGAGAAAAGAGCAACAATTTTTGCTGGTGTGCCAACGATGTATAACTTCCTTTTACAATCGAATAAGGGTGCTCAAGAAAAAGTGAAGACGCTACGTTTATGCATATCTGGGGGAGCATCAATGCCGGTGGCTTTATTAAAAGAATTTGAAAAACAATTCGGAGTGGTTGTTGCCGAAGGATATGGCTTATCAGAAGCATCTCCGGTTACGTGCTTTAATCCGATTGATAAAGAGCGTAAGCCTGGTTCTATTGGAACTTCCATTATGAATGTCGAAAATAAAGTAGTTGATGAAATAGGAAGAGAAGTTCCCGTAGGAGAAGTGGGAGAGTTAATTGTTAAAGGTGCAAACGTCATGAAGGGTTACTATAAGCTGCCGGAGGATACAGCTCATGCACTTCGAGATGGGTGGTTGTATACAGGTGACTTGGCTCGTATGGACCCCGAAGGTTATTTCTATATTGTAGATCGCAAAAAAGATATGATTATTGTAGGTGGATATAACGTGTATCCAAGAGAAGTGGAAGAAGTGTTGTATTCACACCCTAACGTTGTAGAAGTGGCAGTACTTGGTGTTCCAGATCCTGTATTTGGTGAACAAATTAAATGTTACGTTGTAGTTAAAGATGCTGCTGTTAGTGAACAAGACCTACTTGATTACTGTCAACTTCACTTAGCGAAATATAAAATTCCAAGTAGCATTACGTTTTTAGATGAGTTGCCGAAAAATGCTACAGGGAAGATTTTGCGAAAGGCTTTACGAAAAGAGTTATTAGGAAAGTAAATAAAAAATTGAAAGCGATTTCAGAATAGGGGGGTACTATGGAATCTATTGTGTATGATAAGGATAAACAAGTCGCCACAGTTATTTTAAATCGCCCGGAAGCGATGAACGCATTTAACTACGACATGCTATGTGAACTAGAGCGGGTGGTAGAAAAAGCTCGTATTGATCCAGATGTGCGAGTGGTGAAGTTTATCGGTGCAGGTGAAAGAGCATTTAGCGTGGGAGCAGATTTAAAAGAAAGAAAAACACTTACTGACCAAGAAGTAAAGCGGAATATTTTTAAAATTGGTGAAGTGTTTTCTAAAATTGAACAGCTTCCACAACCTACGCTTGCCGTCATTAACGGTTATGCTTTTGGTGGAGGAATGGAGTTGGCTTTAGCCTGTGACTTTCGATTTGCTGCAGCGGATGTAGGACTTGGATTAACTGAAACAAGCTTGGGAATTATCCCTGGTGCTGGTGGAACTCAAAGATTGCCTCGCATTGTTGGAGAAACAAAAGCACTTGAGCTAATTCTAACAGCAGAGCGGTTACTAGCACAGGAAGCAGAAAAGGTTGGATTAGTGACAAAGGTTAGTCCACTCTATGAATTAAACGATGTTGTTGACGGTTTTATTAGCCGCATATTAGCAAATGCACCAATTGCTTTGCAACAAGCAAAGTTTGCTATTAAAGAAGGAATGAAAGTAGATTTGCAGACGGGATTGCAAATTGAACGGAAAGCGTATGAGTTAACGATTCCAACAGAAGATCGTATTGAAGCTTTAACAGCTTTTGCAGAGAAAAGAAAGCCTGTCTTTAAAGGAAGATAAATAGAATGAAAGAGAACTGTCGATAGCGGCAGTTCTTTTTCTATGGAAAAGGATAACGGGAAACCTCCCTATATAAAGTAAAAGAACCCAATAATTTTGTTCTAAATTTCAGAATGAAACCTACAATAATAATAGCTGATAACTGTTTGTACACTTTTGAATGGTTTTAAAAGGAGGGGTTTATATGAAAAAAATTGTACTTGGTTCGTTTACTTTATTTGTTGTATACGCTGTATTAATATGGCTTTATTTATTTCAATGGAGCGATACCTCTATTCCTGATGCGTTAAAAGGGACAAGTGTTGATCCGGCCACTTTTATGAATGAGAGAGAACTTGTATTAGCACAAGAATATTCACAAATAAAAGATTTTTTATTTTTTCTCTCTGTTCCATATGAATGGTTGGGCTTTGTTTTAGTTCTAGTACTGGGATTCTCGCGTAAATTTAGTAAGTGGGCAAAGGACATTACGAAAATGAGTGCTTTGCAAACTGCTATTTACGTATTCTGGCTATCATTGCTTTTACAGGTGTTTACGTTCCCGCTTGATTGGATTAGCTACAAATTATCGATGGCCTATAATATTACAACGCAACCTTTTACAAGCTGGATGAAGGATATGACTATTGACTTTTGGATAAGTTTTATTATGGTGTGCTTAATCGTGTTTGTTCTATATACTCTAATTAACAAGTCGCCAAAAAGATGGTGGCTTTATGCATGGCTATTATCAATTCCTTTTACACTATTTATCACATTTATTCAGCCGGTCGTCATCGACCCTTTATATAATGACTTTTATCCGCTGAAGGATAAGCAGTTAGAAGAAAAAATTCTCCACTTAGCAGATGAAGCATCTATTCCTACGGATCATGTATATGAAGTAAATATGTCTGAAAAGACAAATTCAATGAATGCGTATGTAACAGGGATAGGTGCAAACTCAAGGATTGTACTATGGGATACCACTTTAAATAAATTAAGCGATAATGAAATTTTATTTATCATGGCTCATGAAATGGGACACTATGTGAAAAAGCATATCTATGTTGGAATTGCCAGTGCTCTAGTGCTTTCTTTGGTTGGGTTATGGATGACAAAGAAGCTGTCAGACATGATAATGCGTAAGTGGGGGACTAACTTAAAGGTTAAATCATTTCAGGATGTATCATCATTACCTCTAATCTTACTGTTGCTCTCCGTTCTTACGTTTGCGGTTAGTCCAGCTACAAACTTATTATCTCGACACCATGAAGTGCAATCAGATACTTATGCTTTAGAGTTAACGGAAGACAAGGAAGCGGCGGTCAAAACGTTTCAAGCACTCAGTCGTTCAGGTCTATCTCAGGTAAACCCTCCATTTCTTGTGAAAGTATTTCGTTATAGTCATCCAACCATTTTAGAGAGAATTGAGTTTATGGAAGAGCATAATAAAGAAGAATAACTGTTATAAAGAAAGTAAATATAAGTAAAAACCCACTAACAGCAAGGGTTTTAGGTGTGAAACCCTTGCTTATATAGAAAATTCGTAAAAGCAAGGGTTCATCTTTTGAATATACTGTTATATAATAATCATTGTAAAATATTATCTGTTTTATAACAAAGTGATAAGGAGGAGTAGTGACTCTCATAACATGTAAAGTTATAAAAATAGCGGAGCGTTTCATATTACTTAACAAAGAAGCGGATGCATCCCAATATACGCTGAATAAGATCCAACTTTCATTCTTATAACTCTCACACTTATAAAGTTGATGTGTTGTTTCTAACAAGTACATGTAAGCGGATTACTAGCTAGTAGAGAAGCTAAAAAGAAGAGAAAATCGCAAGGGGGATATTAAAGTGAACGATTTAAGAGTAAAGCAATTAGAGGATAGTTGGAAAGATGATGAGCGTTGGAGTGGAATTGAAAGACCTTATTCAGCAGAAAAAGTAATTGGTTTAAGAGGCTCGATTGATATTGAACATACATTGGCTAGAAGGGGTGCCAATAAATTTTGGAATTTGCTTCAGACAGAAGACTACATTCATGCATTAGGAGCATTAACTGGAAATCAAGCTGTTCAGCAAGTCAAGGCAGGGTTAAAAGCTATTTATTTAAGCGGCTGGCAGGTAGCGGCAGATGCCAATTTATCCGGCCATATGTATCCTGACCAAAGTTTGTATCCAGCTAATAGCGTTCCGCATGTTGTAAAAAGAATTAATCAAGCGCTCCAACGTGCCGACCAGATTCAACATTTAGAAGGAGAAGGAGAAGTGGATTACTTTGCTCCAATCATTGCGGACGCTGAAGCTGGGTTTGGTGGACAGCTAAACGTTTTTGAATTAATGAAAGGTATGATTGAATCAGGTGCATCTGCTGTTCACTTTGAAGATCAATTATCTTCTGAAAAGAAATGTGGTCATCTTGGAGGAAAAGTTTTACTTCCTACGCAAACGGCAGTTAAAAATTTGATTGCTGCTAGATTAGCTGCAGATGTTATGGGAGTTCCTACTATATTAATTGCTCGTACTGATGCAGATGCTGCAGATTTAATCACAAGCGATATTGATCCGGTTGATAAACAGTTTATTAGAGGAGAGAGGACTGCAGAAGGTTTTTATCGTACAAAAGCTGGGTTGGACCAAGCAATTGCCAGAGGGTTAGCTTATGCACCGTATGCTGATTTAATTTGGTGTGAGACATCTGAGCCTAATTTAGAGCAAGCACAACAGTTCGCGGATGCAATTCATGAAAAGTTCCCTGGTAAAATGTTAGCTTACAATTGTTCACCTTCGTTTAACTGGAAGAAAAAACTTGATGCAAAAACAATTGAAAAGTTTCAAAGCGAAATTGCGAAGATGGGTTACAAGTTTCAATTTGTTACGCTAGCTGGATTCCATGCGCTTAACCATAGCATGTTTGAGTTGGCTAGAGGATATAAAGATAGAGGTATGGGGGCTTATTCAGAACTGCAAGAGAGAGAGTTTAGTAGCGAAGTAAATGGCTATACGGCAACAAGGCATCAACGAGAGGTAGGCACGGGCTACTTTGATGAAGTTGCTCAAGTTGTATCAGGTGGTACATCATCTACAACAGCACTAAAAGGATCAACGGAAGAAGAGCAGTTTACAAGTAATTAATATTAAGAAGCAAAAAAACACAAGTGGCTTTCACTTGTGTTTTTTGCTGTGAGGGGAATTATTCCTTTAATATAATTGAAAATTTAAACTTATTACTTTGGGATTGCCAAGCAGTATTCTATTTGTTATATTAATAAATGTTCTTAACGAACAGATAACAAGTAAGTTAAGAATAAAATAAAAAACAAAAAAGTTGTTGACAACGAGTTGATAACTTGATAAGATAGTAAAGTCGCTTAAGAGCGACGGTTGAACTTTGAAAACTGAACAAAGCGACAAACGTCAACGTTAATTTTTTAAACTTTTATGAGCAAGCAAGTCAAACATTTCTTCGGAGAGTTTGATCCTGGCTCAGGATGAACGCTGGCGGCGTGCCTAATACATGCAAGTCGAGCGAACTGATTAGAAGCTTGCTTCTATGACGTTAGCGGCGGACGGGTGAGTAACACGTGGGCAACCTGCCTGTAAGACTGGGATAACTCCGGGAAACCGGAGCTAATACCGGATAACATTTTTTCTTGCATAAGAGAAAATTGAAAGATGGTTTCGGCTATCACTTACAGATGGGCCCGCGGTGCATTAGCTAGTTGGTGAGGTAACGGCTCACCAAGGCAACGATGCATAGCCGACCTGAGAGGGTGATCGGCCACACTGGGACTGAGACACGGCCCAGACTCCTACGGGAGGCAGCAGTAGGGAATCTTCCGCAATGGACGAAAGTCTGACGGAGCAACGCCGCGTGAGTGATGAAGGCTTTCGGGTCGTAAAACTCTGTTGTTAGGGAAGAACAAGTACAAGAGTAACTGCTTGTACCTTGACGGTACCTAACCAGAAAGCCACGGCTAACTACGTGCCAGCAGCCGCGGTAATACGTAGGTGGCAAGCGTTATCCGGAATTATTGGGCGTAAAGCGCGCGCAGGCGGTTTCTTAAGTCTGATGTGAAAGCCCACGGCTCAACCGTGGAGGGTCATTGGAAACTGGGGAACTTGAGTGCAGAAGAGAAAAGCGGAATTCCACGTGTAGCGGTGAAATGCGTAGAGATGTGGAGGAACACCAGTGGCGAAGGCGGCTTTTTGGTCTGTAACTGACGCTGAGGCGCGAAAGCGTGGGGAGCAAACAGGATTAGATACCCTGGTAGTCCACGCCGTAAACGATGAGTGCTAAGTGTTAGAGGGTTTCCGCCCTTTAGTGCTGCAGCTAACGCATTAAGCACTCCGCCTGGGGAGTACGGTCGCAAGACTGAAACTCAAAGGAATTGACGGGGGCCCGCACAAGCGGTGGAGCATGTGGTTTAATTCGAAGCAACGCGAAGAACCTTACCAGGTCTTGACATCCTCTGACAACTCTAGAGATAGAGCGTTCCCCTTCGGGGGACAGAGTGACAGGTGGTGCATGGTTGTCGTCAGCTCGTGTCGTGAGATGTTGGGTTAAGTCCCGCAACGAGCGCAACCCTTGATCTTAGTTGCCAGCATTTAGTTGGGCACTCTAAGGTGACTGCCGGTGACAAACCGGAGGAAGGTGGGGATGACGTCAAATCATCATGCCCCTTATGACCTGGGCTACACACGTGCTACAATGGATGGTACAAAGGGCTGCAAGACCGCGAGGTCAAGCCAATCCCATAAAACCATTCTCAGTTCGGATTGTAGGCTGCAACTCGCCTACATGAAGCTGGAATCGCTAGTAATCGCGGATCAGCATGCCGCGGTGAATACGTTCCCGGGCCTTGTACACACCGCCCGTCACACCACGAGAGTTTGTAACACCCGAAGTCGGTGGGGTAACCTTTATGGAGCCAGCCGCCTAAGGTGGGACAGATGATTGGGGTGAAGTCGTAACAAGGTAGCCGTATCGGAAGGTGCGGCTGGATCACCTCCTTTCTAAGGATTTTTTACATGAAAAGCGAAGGCGATTGTTTAGTCATGAAAAGCGTTGGAGCTTTTGACAGGGAAACCGTTATTTGGTTTCGTTGACAAAAGTGAAACGATCGAATGACTAGGAGCCGTAGCTAGACAAGACGTACGTTTTGAAGCTTTGTTCAGTTTTGAGAGTTCAATCTCTCATTTAATAGAAAGTACATCACTTTCTTCTTATCTAATAAGAAGAATTTTGAGTGCGATTGTTCTTTGAAAACTAGATAACAGTAATAGCTGAGGAAAAGTGAAACTTTTCTTTAATCAAACCAATAAATAACGCAACGCAAGTTGCACCATTTATTCGCTAATGGTTAAGTTAGAAAGGGCGCACGGTGAATGCCTTGGCACTAGGAGCCGATGAAGGACGGGACTAACACCGATATGCTTCGGGGAGCTGTAAGTAAGCTTTGATCCGGAGATTTCCGAATGGGGAAACCCACTGTTCGTAATGGAGCAGTATCTTTATCTGAATACATAGGATATTGAAGGCAGACCCGGGGAACTGAAACATCTAAGTACCCGGAGGAAGAGAAAGCAAATGCGATTTCCTGAGTAGCGGCGAGCGAAACGGAATTAGCCCAAACCAAGAGGCTTGCCTCTTGGGGTTGTAGGACACTCTATACGGAGTTACAAAGGAACGAGGTAAATGAAGAGGTCTGGAAAGGCCCGTCAAAGAAGGTAACAACCCTGTAGTTGAAACTTCGTTCCCTCTTGAGTGGATCCTGAGTACGGCGGAACACGTGAAATTCCGTCGGAAGCTGGGAGGACCATCTCCCAAGGCTAAATACTCCCTAGTGACCGATAGTGAACCAGTACCGTGAGGGAAAGGTGAAAAGCACCCCGGAAGGGGAGTGAAAGAGAACCTGAAACCGTGTGCCTACAAGTAGTCAGAGCCCGTTAATGGGTGATGGCGTGCCTTTTGTAGAATGAACCGGCGAGTTACGATCCCATGCAAGGTTAAGTTGAAGAGACGGAGCCGTAGCGAAAGCGAGTCTGAATAGGGCGTTTAGTATGTGGTTGTAGACCCGAAACCAGGTGATCTACCCATGTCCAGGGTGAAGTTCAGGTAACACTGAATGGAGGCCCGAACCCACGCACGTTGAAAAGTGCGGGGATGAGGTGTGGGTAGCGGAGAAATTCCAATCGAACCTGGAGATAGCTGGTTCTCTCCGAAATAGCTTTAGGGCTAGCCTCACGTTGTGAGAGTCTTGGAGGTAGAGCACTGATTGGACTAGGGGCCCCCAACGGGTTACCGAATTCAGTCAAACTCCGAATGCCAAAGACTTATCCGTGGGAGTCAGACTGCGAGTGATAAGATCCGTAGTCAAAAGGGAAACAGCCCAGACCACCAGCTAAGGTCCCCAAGTATACGTTAAGTGGAAAAGGATGTGGAGTTGCTTAGACAACCAGGATGTTGGCTTAGAAGCAGCCACCATTTAAAGAGTGCGTAATAGCTCACTGGTCGAGTGACTCTGCGCCGAAAATGTACCGGGGCTAAACGTATCACCGAAGCTGTGGATTGACATCTTAGATGTCAGTGGTAGGAGAGCGTTCTAAGTGCTGCGAAGCTAGACCGTAAGGACTGGTGGAGCGCTTAGAAGTGAGAATGCCGGTATGAGTAGCGAAAGACAAGTGAGAATCTTGTCCACCGAATGCCTAAGGTTTCCTGAGGAAGGCTCGTCCGCTCAGGGTTAGTCGGGACCTAAGCCGAGGCTGAAAAGCGTAGGCGATGGCCAACAGGTTGATATTCCTGTACCACCTCCCCGCCGTTTGAGTAATGGGGGGACGCAGGAGGATAGAGTAAGCGCGCTGCTGGATATGCGCGTTCAAGCAGTTAGGCTGATGAGTAGGCAAATCCGCTCATCATAAGGCTGAGCTGTGATGACGAGGGAAATATAGTACCGAAGTTCTTGATTCCACACTGCCAAGAAAAGCCTCTAGCGAGGCGGGAGGTGCCCGTACCGCAAACCGACACAGGTAGGCGAGGAGAGAATCCTAAGGTGATCGAGAGAACTCTCGTTAAGGAACTCGGCAAAATGACCCCGTAACTTCGGGAGAAGGGGTGCTCTGGTAGGGTGTATAGCCCGAGAGAGCCGCAGTGAATAGGCCCAGGCGACTGTTTAGCAAAAACACAGGTCTCTGCGAAGCCGCAAGGCGAAGTATAGGGGCTGACGCCTGCCCGGTGCTGGAAGGTTAAGAGGAGGGGTTATCCTTTGGGAGAAGCTCTGAATCGAAGCCCCAGTAAACGGCGGCCGTAACTATAACGGTCCTAAGGTAGCGAAATTCCTTGTCGGGTAAGTTCCGACCCGCACGAAAGGCGTAACGATCTGGGCACTGTCTCAACGAGAGACTCGGTGAAATTATAGTACCTGTGAAGATGCAGGTTACCCGCGACAGGACGGAAAGACCCCGTGGAGCTTTACTGTAGCCTGATATTGAATTTTGGTACAGCTTGTACAGGATAGGTAGGAGCCTGAGAAGCCGGAGCGCTAGCTTCGGTGGAGGCGTCGGTGGGATACTACCCTGGTTGTATTGAAATTCTAACCCGCAGCCCTGATCGGGCTGGGAGACAGTGTCAGGTGGGCAGTTTGACTGGGGCGGTCGCCTCCTAAAGAGTAACGGAGGCGCCCAAAGGTTCCCTCAGAATGGTTGGAAATCATTCGTAGAGTGTAAAGGCACAAGGGAGCTTGACTGCGAGACCTACAAGTCGAGCAGGGACGAAAGTCGGGCTTAGTGATCCGGTGGTTCCGCATGGAAGGGCCATCGCTCAACGGATAAAAGCTACCCCGGGGATAACAGGCTTATCTCCCCCAAGAGTCCACATCGACGGGGAGGTTTGGCACCTCGATGTCGGCTCATCGCATCCTGGGGCTGTAGTCGGTCCCAAGGGTTGGGCTGTTCGCCCATTAAAGCGGTACGCGAGCTGGGTTCAGAACGTCGTGAGACAGTTCGGTCCCTATCCGTCGTGGGCGTAGGAAATTTGAGAGGAGCTGTCCTTAGTACGAGAGGACCGGGATGGACACACCGCTGGTGTACCAGTTGTCTTGCCAAAGGCATCGCTGGGTAGCTATGTGTGGACGGGATAAGTGCTGAAAGCATCTAAGCATGAAGCCCCCCTCAAGATGAGATTTCCCATAGCGCAAGCTAGTAAGATCCCTGAAAGATGATCAGGTTGATAGGTCAGAGGTGGAAGCACGGCGACGTGTGTAGCTGACTGATACTAATCGATCGAGGACTTAACCAAATTAGAAAAGCGAAGGCGACTAATTAGGAGCCATAGCTAGACAGTAAACTTAGTACTCAGCAAAATGTTATCTAGTTTTGAGAGAATAATCTCAAATCATGTCTGGTGGCGATAGCAGAGAGGTCACACCCGTTCCCATGCCGAACACGGAAGTTAAGTTCTCTAGCGCCGATGGTAGTTGGGACTTTGTCCCTGTGAGAGTAGGACGTTGCCAGGCATTTATATTGGCCCGTTGGTCAAGTGGTTAAGACACCGCCCTTTCACGGCGGTAACACGGGTTCGAATCCCGTACGGGTCACCACCTTTTTTATATGAAAAATTTGGAGGATTAGCTCAGCTGGGAGAGCACCTGCCTTACAAGCAGGGGGTCGGCGGTTCGATCCCGTCATCCTCCACCATTTATTTAAGCTGGAGGGGTAGCGAAGTGGCTAAACGCGGCGGACTGTAAATCCGCTCCTTCGGGTTCGGCAGTTCGAATCTGCCCCCCTCCACCATCTTATTGGGCTATAGCCAAGCGGTAAGGCAACGGACTTTGACTCCGTCATGCGTTGGTTCGAATCCAGCTAGCCCAGCCAGTAAGAGCCATTAGCTCAGTTGGTAGAGCATCTGACTTTTAATCAGAGGGTCGAAGGTTCGAGTCCTTCATGGCTCATATTAAGCGCCCGTAGCTCAATTGGATAGAGCGTTTGACTACGGATCAAAAGGTTAGGGGTTCGACTCCTCTCGGGCGCGCCATAAAACGGGAAGTAGCTCAGCTTGGTAGAGCACTTGGTTTGGGACCAAGGGGTCGCAGGTTCGAATCCTGTCTTCCCGACCAGGAAATATCTTTAATTTATATATGCGGGTGTAGTTTAATGGTAAAACCTCAGCCTTCCAAGCTGATGTCGTGAGTTCGATTCTCATCACCCGCTCCATAACGGGCCTATAGCTCAGCTGGTTAGAGCGCACGCCTGATAAGCGTGAGGTCGGTGGTTCGAGTCCACTTAGGCCCACTAAAAAAGAGCATCTAGTTAAGATGCTCTTTTTCATGTAGATGTTTTTAAAAGAGATTGATACTGAAGAGACAAGTCATAAAATGCAGTACGATCTCGTTCATCTAATGCATAGTTAATTTGAGTTTCTAAAATGCTTTTTTTGTGTTTAAATAAGGCATCGTCAATAATCATGTCAATATACATATCAAGCACGTTATCAGCTTCGCGAATCTTTCTTTTGCGAGCGAGGGATTTCATCATCTCGGCGTACGATTTTTCATTGTTCATACATCATCACCTCTGCAGCCTTTTTCTTAGTATATAGAGTAAGGAACAAAAAAACAACTAATTTTCTAAATTTTTAGACGTATTTTGTTGTATATTGGTCAGACAAATATAAATGTTTGAGTAGCTTTTGTTTCGGTAATGAAAGTAGTACAATGTTGATTAAGTTAGTAGTCATCAGTTAGGAGATTAAGTAATGGACTTTGATACAATTAAGGAATACTTAACGCTTGAAGGTGTGCTTGAACTTTTAAAAGAATATCAATCATTTGGCATTATACCGGGATTATTACTTCCTATTCTTGAAGCATTTATTCCAATTTTACCTCTTTTTGCTTTCGTTATGGCAAATGCTGCAGCATTTGGCTTATGGCTAGGGTTTCTAATTTCATGGGTCGGGTCATGTGTAGGGGCGATTATTGTTTTTCTTATCTTTCGTCGATATGGACAAGCTCGCTTCTTGAATTTTATAAGTAGACATGCTCAAATTCGAAAGATTATGACTTGGGTTGAACGTCATGGGTTTGGTCCACTGTTTTTAATGCTATGCTTCCCATTTACTCCGTCAGCTGCTATTAATGTTGTTGCTGGCTTATCTAGGGTCAGTATGTCACAATTCGTATTAGCAGTTTTAGCAGGAAAAATGGTGATGATCTTTATGATGAGCTTTATAGGAGCTGACTTTATCTCCTTTATAAAACAGCCTACAAAAGCTATTGTTGTTTTAATTGTTGTTTTTGTATTATGGATTGTGGGAAAACAAATAGAGAGACGTCTAAATGTTCGTACAAATCAGTAGTAAAAATGAAGAGAGATTTTCTTTTCTGAATTCATGATTTCGATTTTGTAGAATATATGTTAAAATAAGGATAAAATTAGCAGGTTTTGCTAAACTTTCTAGAAGCCTTACATGTTCTTTACCTCACCTTAATCTGTTGATTTCCCTGTTTTCTGAAAAGTTATGAATGTTTTGGACAATTCTCTACTACATATGTTAGTAAAAGGGTTGTTTAATTCATCGCTTTTGCACATGCTTTACGAATACGACGTGCTTGTCGTCAAGTAAAAGGGGGCTATGCATAGTATGAAGGCAAGCCTGTTCTTACGAACGTTCATACTATGTGGTAGGAGATGAGATTAAAAGATAAGGTGGCAATTATTACAGGCGCTGCAAATGGATTAGGCTTTGAAGCTGCACGAATTTTTGCAAAAGAAGGGGCAAAAGTAGCACTCGTTGATTATGATCAAGCTTTAGGTGAAGAGAAAGCAAAGGTTTTACGAAATGAAGGTGGAGACGTCACGTTCTTTCAAGTTAATGTGGCAGATCGTGATAATGTAGATGGAATGGTAGAAGAAGTAGTAGAAGCCTACGGCAAGATAGACATTTTAGTTAACAATGCAGGAATTACCAGAGATGCAATGTTAACTAAGCTAACAATGGAAGACTTTCAAGCAGTTATTAACGTTAACTTGACCGGTGTTTTTAACTGTACACAAGCTGTTGTCCCTCATATGGTGGCTCAAGGTAGAGGGAAAATTATTAGTACCTCATCTGTTTCAGGCGTATATGGGAACGTTGGACAAACCAATTACGCAGCGGCAAAAGCTGCGGTCGTAGGAATGACTAAGACTTGGGCGAAAGAACTTGGGCGTAAAGGAATCAACGTAAATGCCGTTGCGCCAGGGTTTATCGAAACGAACATGGTAGCTGCTGTTCCAGAGAAAGTCATTAATCAAATGAAGTCGACGATTCCGCTTCAAAGATTAGGACAGCCTTCTGATATTGGCTATGCATACTTATATTTAGCATCAGATGAATCTAATTATGTAAACGGAACCGTATTACATGTCGATGGTGGAATTATGATGTAATAGGAAAAATAAACCGTTTTGGCAATGAGCCAAAACGGTTTATTTTATTGGATTTCTTTACGTAAGTCCAGTAAAATAAATGGTAACAAAAAGGATAAAAATCGATAAAAGTATAGAAAAAGAACTTGTTGAACGTCACGTTTTTTTGTGGCGTTCAAATTCGTTAGGGGTGAACAAGATGCTACAGTTTATGCTGGGTAGGTCTGGAAGTGGTAAAACAACAGCGTGTTTAAATGCTATTCGCCAAGAATTGGTGCGAGAGCCACTGGGCAACCCAATTATTTATATTGTTCCAGAGCAAATGACCTTCCAATCAGAGTATGAGCTTATCCAAACGCCGGGATTGGGCGGGATGATGAGAGCTCAAGTTTATAGTTTTACGCGTTTGGCGTGGCGAGTTCTCCAGGAAGCAGGCGGCATTAGCCGTTATCATATTGATCAAACGGGCATGCATATGATGCTCAGAAAAATTATAGAGCAACAAAAAGAAGAGCTCACTTTATTTGCAGCAGCATCTGAAAAAGAAGGGTTTATCACAAAGCTAGAACAAATGTTGAAAGAATTTAAGCAGTATGGATTAGAGCCTGAATCGTTAGGGGCTCTGCAACAAGAGTTTAAAGACAATAACGAGCACGTGCTAGCGGACAAGCTGCATGATTTAGGAATTATATATCAAGAACTAGAAAAGCAGCTGCTAATGAAATATGTAGATAGCGAAGATTATTTAAAACTATTAGCTGAAAAAATTCCGCTTTCCTCATATTTAAAGAAAGCAGTTATTTATGTCGATGGATTTCATCATTTCACAAAGCAAGAACTAGATGTCTTAGTTGAACTTATGAAAGCTTGTTCAGATGTAACTGTCGCATTGACCGGAGATCATACACAAGCAAGTTATATACCAACTGATTTGCAGCTCTTTAGATTAACTGGAGAAACATATAGAGAATTAACAACAGCAGCACTAGAACATGGAATTGAAATAAAAGACCCTGTTTTATTAAAGGATAATATTCGCCATGCAAACAGCCCAGAGCTGTCTCATTTGGAGAAGTATTATGATGAGCGTCCAGCTGCTGAATTTTCTCAAAAGCCAACTCACATTTCTTTATATCCTGCTGTGAGTCGTCGTGCAGAGGTAGAAGGAATTGCAAGAGAAATTCAGCTACTAGTTAAAGACTCCAATTATCGGTATCGAGATATTGCTCTAGTTGTTCGAAATAAAAATGACTACGGCGAATTAATTGAAACCGTATTTCGTGATTATGAAATTCCATACTTTATTGATCAAAAAAGAGCAATGTTCCATCACCCAATCATTGAGTTTATTCGTTCCAGCTTAGAGGTAGTGAGTGGTTCGTGGCGCTATGAAAGTATTTTTCGTGCTATTAAGACGGATATGTTTTTTTCGATAGAGGCTGAGGTTGAAGCATTGAGAGAAGGTATGGATCAATTTGAAAACTACGTATTAGCATACGGGATTCAAGGTACTAAGTGGACGAATGGTGAAAGGTGGAAATACCGAAAATATCGTTCATTAGAGGATATGAATCTACCAAAAACGGATGAGGAAGTACAGTTTGAAGAAAAAATTAATGAGCTAAAAGAACTTGTTGTAAACCCACTTATGAAACTACAGCAGGCCTTAAAGAAAGGAAAGACGGGAGAGGAAAAAGCAAAAGCTCTTTATCTCTTTTTGACAGAGCTAAGCATCCCACAAAAAATTGAGAAGCTTCGTGACCATTGTGAAGAAAATGGAAAGGTACAGGAAGCACGGGAACATGAACAAGTATGGAAAGCTGTCTTAAACCTGTTTGATCAATTTGTAGAAATGATGGGAGAAGAAAAAGTGTCCATCAAGCTATTTGCTGAGCTTTTTGAGACAGGATTAGATAGCATGCAGTTTGCTATTGTCCCACCATCGCTTGACCAAGTCCTTGTTGCAAGCTTTGAACGCTCTCGTTTTTCTAATATTAAAGCTACCTTTATCGTAGGTGTGAACGATGGTGTAATACCAGCTAAGCCGCAGGGAGATAGTATTTTATCTGATCAAGACCGCGACGAATTATTCAAATCAGGTGTGACGCTAGCTCCAACTGGTAAGCAGCAGCTGTTTGATGATCAGTTCTTGATTTATTTAGCGCTTGTAAGTTCTGAAGAAAAGTTATATATCAGCTACCCACTAGCGAATGATGAGGGGAAGTCTTTGCTTCCGTCTTTAGTTATTAACCGACTGAAAGAGCTCTTTCCACTACTTGAAGAAACGTTGTTAATGAATGATCCTACAAGTTTAGAAGAGGAAAAGCAGCTTGACTATATTGCGAATCCGTTGTCTACGATGGCTTATTTAGCAAGTAACTTACAGGCTTGGAAACGACATTATCCAATGAGCGATGCATGGTGGGACGTTTATAACTTTTATATGACTTCAGACTGGAAAACATATAGTCAAAGAGTTCTGAGCAGCTTATTTTATCAAAACGATGCAAAGCGATTAAGTAAAAAGACGAGTGAGCGCTTGTATGGAAAACATATTCAAGCAAGCGTATCACGCATGGAGAAGTTTGAAGCCTGTCCTTATTCGCATTTTGCTTCTCATGGCTTAAAGCTGAAGGATCGAAAAGTATTTCAGCTAGCGGCACCTGATATTGGTGAGCTTTTTCACGCAGCGTTAAAGCATATTTCGGATAAGTTACGAACTGGTGAGAAAGATTGGAAGCAGTTAACGAAAAAAGATTGTCAATCCCTTTCAGCCACTGCAGTTCAAGAATTAGCGCCGCGCTTACAAAACGAAATATTGCTGAGCTCGAATCGTCATCAATATCTCGCATATAAGTTACAGCAAGTAATTGAAAGAGCGTCGATTGTATTAAGCCAACATGCAAAAGCGAGCGGTTTTGTACCAGTTGGACTAGAGTTAGGATTTGGTCCTAATGCAGAACTACCTTCCATGACCTTTACGCTTCCAAATGGGCATACGATGGAGCTAGTCGGACGAATTGATCGAGTGGATAAAGCAGAAAGCTCTAAAGGGATACTACTTCGGATTGTCGATTATAAATCGAGTGACAAAGCGTTAAATTTACTGGAGGTCTATTATGGACTTTCACTTCAAATTCTCGCATATTTGGATGTAGTGGTAACTTACGCTGAGCAGCTTTTGAAAACTAACCAAGGTGCTTTACCTGCAGGTGTTTTATATTTCCACGTTCATAATCCGATGGTTAATAGTACAAATAGTCTGAGTGAAAATCAGATTGAAGAAGAAATCTTTAAGAAATTTAAGATGAAAGGCTTACTGCTAGGTGATGAAGAAGCGGTTCGCCTAATGGACGAAACGCTTGAGTCCGGTCATTCACAAATTATCTCAGCTGGTATTAAAAAAACAGGTGGTTTCTATTCGAATTCTTCTATTGCATCTGAAACGGACTTTACACATCTTAGACAATATGTACGTAAAAAGTTTGTGGAGGCAGGGACAGAAATTACTGAAGGTAAAATTGACATTGCTCCCTATAAACTTAAAGATAAAACACCGTGTGCTTTTTGTGACTATCGTTCGATTTGTCAATTTGATGAAGCATTAAGCGAAAATGAATATCGTCAGTTAAGAAATGAAAATCAAAATAGCATTCTAGAAAAAATACGAGAGGAGGATAAGCATGAGTCAGGAACGAATGAGTAAGCCAGCGGATTCGCAGTGGACAGATGACCAGTGGAAAGCCATTGTATCATCTGGGCAAGATATTTTAGTAGCAGCCGCCGCAGGTTCAGGGAAAACAGCTGTGTTAGTTGAGCGTATTATTCGAAAAATTATCGATCCTGAAAATCCAGTAGACGTCGACCGTCTGTTAGTCGTAACGTTCACAAACGCTTCAGCAGCAGAGATGCGTCATCGTATAGGAGAAGCTTTAGAAAAAGAGTTAAAGGTAAATCCATCTTCCTTACATTTAAGAAGACAGCTACACTTACTAAACCGATCGTCTATTTCAACTCTTCATTCATTTTGTCTGGAAGTTATTCGCACCTATTACTATATGATTAACTTAGATCCAGGTTTTCGAATCGCAGACGATACTGAAGCGGAACTCTTAAGAGAAGAAGTATTAGACGAGCTTTTTGAAGAGCAGTATAGCCTTGAAGGTAATCAATCATTCTTTGAATTGGTGGACCGCTATACGAGTGACCGTCATGACTTGGACGTGCAGCATATGGTTCGCAGATTATACGATTTTGCTCGTTCTAATCCAAATCCAAATAGGTGGTTAGATATGCTCCTTCGCCAATATAGCATTGATGAAGAAGCTACAATTGACTCTCTTCCATTTATGAGTTTTTTAATGGACGAAGTGAAAAAGCAGCTGAGCGGTGTTCAAGCTATGCTAAACCAAGCCTCTAGGCTCACAACCATGCCTGGAGGTCCAGCCCCAAGAAAAGTAAATATTGAAGATGATTTAGCTCAGGTTAACCGTATGCTTGCAGCTGGCACTTTTGCTGAGCTACATGAACATATGCAAATTCTTAGCTTTACGCGTTTAAAGCCGTGTAAAGGTGACGAGTATGATGTTGCCTTACTTGATGAGTTTGGAGAGCTTCGTAAAAAAGCAAAAGCAGCTCTTGAAAAATTGCAAGGTGATTTATTTTCTCGTCCGCTCAGTGGATACATGAGTGACTTTCAGAAAATGTATCCTGTAGTAGAAGTTCTCGTATCGCTTGTAAGGAAGTTTGGTAATCGCTATGAAGCAGAAAAGAGAGCGAAAGGGCTCGTGGACTTTTCAGACTTAGAACATTATTGCTTGCAAATTTTAAGCCATTCTGTAGATGGAAGGGTTGAACCTTCTGAAGTCGCTTATAAATATAAAACGCAGTTTGTTGAGGTTTTAGTAGATGAATACCAAGATACGAATATGGTACAAGAGACCATCATTCAGCTTGTGACGCATAATGATGGTAAAAATGGTAACCTTTTTATGGTTGGTGACGTCAAGCAATCTATTTATCGCTTTCGTTTAGCAGAACCGTTTCTGTTCCTTGGAAAATATAAAACTTTTACACATGACGGTCGAAAAAATGGTATGAAAATTGACTTGAATAAAAACTTCCGCAGTCGCTCTGAGATTATCGATGCGACCAACTTTATCTTTCAGCAGTTAATGGATGAAGAAGTTGGCGAAATCGCCTATGACAATGATGCATCTTTGAAGCTAGGAGCATCGTATCCTAGCAGTAGTGAGATGGAGTCTGAACTTTTGCTCATTTCCAAAGAAGGTGGAGCAGAGGAAGAAGAGTCGGATTTAGTAGGGTTTTCAGAAGCAGAGCTAGAAACAGCTCAGCTAGAAGCTCGCGCAATGGCTCGGAAGATAAAACAGCTTGTTCAAGATCGTTTTCAAGTATACGATCGTAAGCTAGATGTGATGCGAAACGTAACGTATCGAGATTTTGTTATTTTACTGCGTTCTATGCCTTGGGCACCACAAATTATGGAAGAGTTTAAGCAAGAAGGAATTCCTGTTTATGCAGATCTTTCATCAGGGTATTTTGATGCAACGGAAGTAATGATGATGATGTCTTTATTAAAAGTCATTGATAATCCATATCAAGATATTCCGCTTGCTTCTGTATTGCGTTCTCCAATTGTAGGCTTGTCAGATGAAGAGCTTGCTTTAATTCGTGCTGAGGATAAGAAGGGAACGTACTATGAAGCGATGAAAAATTATGTGCGCATATCTCCTGAAGGAAATCTTCAAGAAAAGCTTCATCATTTTGCCATAAAGCTTAGTGAGTGGAGAACAAAAGCACGTCAAACTTCTTTATCTACACTTATCTGGCAAATTTATCGTGATACAGGATTTTATGAGTTTGTAGGAGGTCTGCCTGGAGGTAAGCAGCGTCAAGCAAACTTAAGAGCTTTATATGACCGTGCACGTCAATATGAAGCGACGTCGTTTCGAGGCTTATTCCGCTTTCTACGGTTTATTGATCGTATGAAAGAGCGTGGAAATGATTTAGGAACGGCAAGGTCTTTAGGTGAGCAAGAAGATGTTGTTCGTTTAATGACAATCCATAGCAGTAAAGGTTTAGAGTTTCCTATTGTTTTCGTAGCTGGATTGAATCGTAAATTTAATCTAATGGATTTAAATAAATCTTATATTCTAGATAAAGAACTTGGCTTCGGTTCTAAATATATTGATCCAAAGCTTCGTATTACGTACCCAACGTTGCTTCAGCAAGTAATGAAACAAAAAATGAAAAAAGAAAGCATTGCCGAAGAGATGCGTGTTTTATATGTAGCGCTGACACGTGCTAAAGAAAAATTAATTTTAGTAGGAACTGTAAAAGATGCTGAGGCTCAAATGAAAAAATGGAGTCACGTGTTGACCCATGATCAATGGGAACTGCCGGCTTATATGCGTGTAGATGCAAAGTCTTATCTTGATTGGATTGGTCTTGCTCTGGCCAGACATCGTCACTTCGAAAAATGGATACCAGAAGAACAAAGAGCGGTGTTGCAAGAGGTGTATGAGCACAGCTCCAAGTGGGAAATTCAAACGATCCAAGCGGCGGAGCTATCTGAACAGCTTGTTGAAGAACAATTGGAGCATGAAGAACTGTTAGCTGCGGTACAAAAAGGTGATCAAGTTCATATTGAAAGTATCCATAAAGAACGCATTGAAGAGCGATTACGCTGGGAGTATGGTCATTTAGAAGCAACAACACATCGCTCTAAGCAATCTGTTTCTGATTTAAAGAGACAGTACCAAGCGAGCGGTGAAGAACAAGAAAGTCAGCTTATAACAGGCTTTAAGTCAACTATTGAAGATCGCCCGGCCTTTATGCAGTCGCATTCATTAACCGCAGCAGAACGTGGAACAGCTGTGCATACAGTGATGCAGCATTTACCATTTAAGGGATCGTTAACAATTGAAGCCGTACAAGAGCTTATTGATTCCCTCGTTACCAATGAAATTTTAACAACTGAGCAAGCAGAAAGTATTAACCCTTCTGACATTGCTCAATTTACGGAAAGTTTCATTGGACAACAGCTCAAAGAAGCAGAAAAGGTTTATCGTGAAATGCCGTTTAGCTTAAATGTTTCAACGGAAGAAGTATACGGGTGGAACGATAATGAAGCAATTTTAGTCCAAGGGATTATAGATTGCTTATATGAATGGAATGGTCAGCTAATCCTCGTTGATTACAAAACCGATGATATAAAAAATCGCTTTAGCAATGACTTTAACAGCGCTGAAGAAATCTTGAAAAACCGCTATGAAGTGCAGCTGAAGCTGTATCGAAAAGCGGTAGAAACCATCGTGAAAAAGCCGATAGCACATAGCTATTTATATTTTTTAGATGGTGGACATGTAATAGAAATAGAAGAGTAAAAAGAAGGCGAGCTTTTCGTCTTCTTTTTGTCAAGAAAAGGTGGGGAGCACATGAGGTTATTACATACGGCCGACTGGCACTTAGGGAGAACCTTAGAAGGTAGGAGCAGAATTGAAGAACAAGCTCAGTTCTTAGATGAGTTAGCTCAAATTGTAAAGGAAGAAAAAATCGACGCAATTTTAATGGCCGGTGATGTATTTGATACCGTTAATCCGCCCGCAGCAGCAGAGCAATTATTTTATGATAGTATGTCGAAGCTGAGTGAAAAAGGCAAGCGTCCAATTATTGTAATTGCGGGTAACCATGATAATCCCGATCGCTTATCTGCAGCCTCTCCGCTTGCATTTGAACAAAATATTACGCTCATAGGTTTACCGACAACTGATGTACAAGAGATTTACCTTCCAACTGTTGAAGAAACGTTAAAAGTAGGTGCACTTCCTTATCCATCAGAATCAAGATTAAAGGAAATGTTGGCTGAGGAAGACGATGAATTGTTGCTTCGAAACTCATATGATGAGCGAGTAGGCGAAATCTTTTTAAAGATGAGCTCACATTTTACAAACGACAGTGTAAACATTGCCATGAGTCATATCTATGTTGCGGGAGGAAGCTCAACAGATTCTGAACGGCCAATTGAAGTAGGTGGAGCGTATACGGTGGCAGCGTCAAGCCTTCCAGCGGCAGCTCAGTACGTAGCGCTTGGGCATCTTCACCGACCTCAGGACATCAAGCGAGCTTCTACAAAAGCTCGTTATTCGGGTTCACCCCTTGCCTATAGCTTTTCTGAATCAGGCTATACCAAATCCGTAACGATACTCGATGCTAAGCCGGGAGAAGAAGTGAAGGTAACGGAAATTCCTTTATCAAGCGGAAGACCACTTACAAGATGGAAAGCGAAAAACGGTATCGCAGAAGTGTACCAGTGGCTGGATGAAGGAAAAGATAGCACTGCTTGGATTGATTTAGAGATTCACTTAGAAGATGCATTGTCTCTTGAAGAAATTCACCGATTACGTAAGCTGCACAAAGGGTTCATTCATATCCGACCGGTTTTTAAAGAGGAAGAAACTGTTCAAGTTCAACAAGAACAGCGAAATGTTCCAATCGAAGAGTCGTTTGCTAAATTCTATCGGAAGCAAACGGGGGGAGCGACACCAAGCGACGAGTTGGTTCAACTCTTTTTATCATTGATTCATACACGAGAAGCAGAAGAGGAGGAGTAGAAGATGAAGCCAATTACGTTAACAATAGCAGGCTTGCACAGCTTTAGAGAAAAACAAGTTATCGATTTTACAAGCTTATGTTCTGGCGGTGTGTTCGGTATTTTTGGTCCAACAGGCAGCGGTAAATCTTCTATTTTAGATGCGATGACTCTTGCGCTTTACGGCAAAGTAGAAAGGGCAGCTAACAACACGCATGGCATTTTAAATCACGCCGAAAACGAAGTAAAAGTTGCTTTTACGTTTGAATTAGAAAATGCAAATCATAAAAAGCGCTATACCGTCGAGCGTAGCTTCAAGCGTTCAGATGAAATGCGAGTAAGGTCAGCAACCAGCCGTTTTATTGAAGTAGGAGATGAAACAATCGTACTGGCTGATAAAACAAATGACGTAAACCAGCAGGTTCAGTCGCTATTAGGTTTAACAATCGACGACTTTACGCGCGCTGTTGTATTGCCACAAGGGAAATTTGCTGAGTTTTTATCATTGAAAGGCACGGAGCGCCGTCAAATGCTGCAGCGTTTATTTAATTTAGAGCAGTACGGTGATCAACTTAACAAAAAAATTCGTTCAAATGTTCAGCTATTAAAAGGTGAAATTGATACGATTTCTGCAGAGCAGACGGGATTAGGGGAAGCATCAGAGGAAAGTGTTAAGCAAGCAGAGCAGGTCCTTCAAGAGCGTATCATTTTGCTGGAAAAGCGTGAGTGCGAACTGAAAGACATTGAAAAGTTGTACGATGAACAAACTGCGATTTGGAATGATATGCAAATCAAACATGAATTAGAAGAAACGTTAAAAGAATTAAATGAGCAAGAGCTGCTTATAAATGAGAAGCGAAAACAAGTAGCTATAGCTGAAGAAGCAAAAAAATTGTTGCCATATCTAAACGCGTACGAGCAGCTTACGGTGAAAAAGCAAAAGACTCGTCAAAACGTATCAGCTATTCAAGAGAAGCTGCGTACCCAGTATGATAAGTATGAAAAAAGCCAGGTGGCGTATGACCAAGCACGGTTAACGAAACAGCAAGAACAGCCAAAGCTCTTTATTCGGAAAGAACAGTTAGAGCAAGCGAAAAAAATTCAAGAACTGATACAGGAGCTAGAAAAGAGCTACGTTGAAAAGCAAGCAGCATATAACCAGGCCTCAGCTGATGTAAAAGAGAGTTTGGAAGCGCTACAAAAGCTTGAAGCACAGTTAGAAAAAGGGAAATTGCTTCAAAGTAGCTTGAAAAAAGAATTAGAAACGGTAAAAGTTTCTGACACAGAGCGTGAACAAGTTTATGAAGCTGCAATAAAAGCAGAAAAAGCAGTGGAATTAAAGAGAGTTATAAAAGAACAAGAAGAAAAAGTACAGAAAAAGCAGTTAGAGCTGAAAGCAACTGAAGCAAACATTGAAAAACAAAAAGAGTTAAAACAAAGTCAAGCTTCTCAAGCACAAAAGCTATTTGTATCCACTCAGCGCACGTATCATATCGTTTGTGAGCGTGAACGTGAATTTGAACAGCTTTTTAGCTCGGTAAATCGTCAATTACAGTCACTGCGTGAGCAACAAATGAAGGAAAAGGTTAACCACTTAGCTCACCAGCTAGCCGATGGTCTCAGTGAAGGAAAACCATGTCCAGTGTGCGGTTCAAATGACCACCCTTCACCTGCAGTATCTAATGAGGTACACACCAACTTACAATTGGATGAACAGATTACCAGTTATGAATCAGAGAAGCATATACTGGATGAGCAAAAGCAAGAGTACGGAGCGTTAAAACTTCGCTTAGAGCAGCTTCATTCAATGTTACTCGATGCTTACCCCGAGGTCGCTGATACGAAGTATGACTTGCCGACTATCCAGCCGTTAGAAGAGAATGGCGGTGAATACAGCACTAGGTTAAAAATTGAGCTGAAAGCCTTACAGCAAGATTACATTGAAGTTCGCGAGAAGCAATCAGACTTGTTACAGCGCTATAAACAAAGTGAAAAGCAGCAGCAAGATTTACTGTTTAGCAAGCAGCAACTCATAAAAGAGGTGGAAAACTTTACTGAAGAGTTAAGTAAGCACAACGACCATCAGGATACGCTTATTAAAGAATGGCATCAGCTATATCCACATCTAGAGATGAATAACATTCATGAAGTTCAAGAAAAAATGAAATTGCGAATTGCAGAGGAGCGAACACTTGTTGAACGCATCAATAAAAGCTATCAGTTTTTTGATGAACACCAACTTAAAATTGCGCATACGAGAGAAGGGTATGATCAAGCGACGCGTAAGAGTGTTCAGTTAGAAGCAGAACAGAAAAACCTTCATCAAGCCCTCCAAGAACAAAAAAGCATGCTTACGGAACTTTCAAAAGCAGGAGATGTAGCGTCAGAGCTAAAAGAGGTTGAACAGCGCATTCGTGAGCTAGATCAAACGGAGAATGCCTGTTATGAAACGCTAAATGGTATGCAAGTGACCTATCAAAAGCTACAGGCAAATGAGCATGCAGAGCGTAAAGTATTAGAAGATTTGACAGAACGATATGAAGAAGTTAAAAAAGAATGGGAAGAGCAGCTTCAACCGTCAGGCTTTACAGAAAAAGAGGAAGTAAAAAAAGCAGTTCAAACAAGTGATGATATACAGAAATTAACTGAAGAAATTCAAGAGTTTGAGGATAAGCTAAAACAAGCCAAAGCTGACATAGCTAAAGTTGAGAAAAAACTTAATGGTAAAGCTATAACTAAAGATAAGTGGGAAGAAACTAAATCTCTGCTGGTAAACATAAAAGAAGCGGTTAGCGAAGCAAATCAGCTAAAGGGTGGAGCAGAAGAGACCTTAAAAGATATGTTAAAGAGACATGAACGCTTTAACGAGCTTGAAAAGCAAAGGGTAGAGAAAGAAGCTTTGTTTGAACAGTATCAAAAGCTACAGTCTGTGTTTAAAGGTAATACGTTTGTTGAGTATATGGCTGAAGAACAGCTGATGGCGATTAGTCGAGATGCTTCAGAGCGATTAGCTATTTTAACACGTCACCGCTATGCAATTGAAGTGGATTCTCAAGGTGGATTTATTATGAGAGACGATGCTAACGGTGGAGTTAAGCGCCCGGTTTCAACTCTTTCAGGAGGAGAAACATTCTTAACGTCTCTTGCATTAGCCCTATCATTATCTGCACAAATCCAGCTTCGGGGAGAGTACCCTTTACAATTTTTCTTTTTAGATGAAGGATTTGGAACACTGGATGGAGAGCTTCTCGATACGGTTGTGACGGCTTTAGAAAAGCTACAGTCCGATAACCTATCAATCGGAGTTATTAGTCACGTGCAAGAGCTTCGAGCACGCTTACCTAAGCGTTTAATTGTACAGCCTGCTGATGCTACTGGTATGGGAACACGAGTAGCTGTTGAAACGTTATAAAGGGAAAGGTTGAAAAGCAGTGGGGAAAAAAGATCGTCACGTTGGCTGGTGCGAATTATGTGAACGAGAAGATGTTGAAATTACCGTTCATCATCTCACTCCCAAAGAAATGGGAGGGACATTTGAGCCTACTGCTAACCTTTGTATTCCGTGTCATAAGCAAATACATGCGCTTTATACGAATGCAGAATTAGCGGTTCGCTTAAATACAATTGCTCTACTAAGAGATGATCTACAGATTCATTCATTTATAAAGTGGATTCAAAAGCAGCCATCTTCACGAGTGCCTAAAATTAAAAAGTCGAATGAACGAAAAAAAAGATAAAAAAACAGCTGACATTTCAGCTGTTTTTTTATGCATTGGCAACGTTGTTTTGATCTGCAAGATCGGGATCAAGCGTATTTGTTCCAGAGATTCCGGTATTGGTATTGACGAAGTTACCGGTGTTAACTGCTCCTGAGCCCGTATTCGTTTTTGATGAGCTTTTTGGGGACACATAAAAGGTATCTCCAAACGTTACAACACCGCCACCCACGCTTGTAATACTAACAGGACCGATTAAAGCTGGCATAATATCCACCCTTTATTATCGTGATAATAATCTAGTGTATGATGAAGCGGTAAGATTTGTTCATCTTGTTGCATCGTCTTGAAGGGTCTCTTGAAGTTCACTGACTGTTGTACTTAGCTGTTTTTCTAGGCCGATATCAGGAGTTTGTGGTGTATCTCCTTCAAGTTGGCGGATATGTTTAATTCGTGCTTCTGCATCAATGGTACATGTGGAGCCCACATGAATAACTGAAGAGAATGAGCATCCTCGAATAGTAACGCGGTCCACTTTAATAAGTGGGGCAGTATTATTTACTTGCATATTGATAAACTCATTTATTGGCTGTGGTATAGGCTCATTAAAAACATCGTAAGAATTGAAATCTCCTTCACGTCCATAAAATAAAGGATATTCCCGCTTTATTGCTAGGACACGCGTCTTTAATACTATATGAGTAGAATCTCCAATCTGGCATAATGAGGATGATAAAAGAGAATTTAATGTCAAATGATTGACTTGAGAAATTCTAGATAGCATAAAAAAGTCTCCTTTATGAAAGAGATAGTGGAACGTAAGGACCAATAATAAGAGATTCCGCTGGTGTATCAAATGTTGCTGATAAATTGATATAGTGAGCGTCTCCAATTAAAAATACAGAGGATGAAGATACGCCGGTGATATCAATGTTTCCAACCATTAATTCTCGATTGATGACGGTATAGTTCATTGGTTGTGACCGCCTTTCTTTAAGGAATCGGGTAAATAAGTTAAGAAAGCATCGATGCCTTTTTTGATATCTTCATAAATTTTCTCTATAATTTGGGGCTTAATTGCTTCAAAGTTTTGTTCTAATTCTTCAGGTTGAACTTGATTTAGATAATAGGTAATACGTTGTTCTAACTGCTTTTTTACGTCTTCAATTATAAAGTCGTAGTACGCTCCTTCAATGGTCATAGAGCGCTGGTCAAGAACATGCTGAACCATTGAATAGCCGTGTTGGTCAAGTTCAGACGTCATAGATGCGTATATATCTTCAACCCAATGTTTCAGCGTATTACGATCAAGTGGCTTTAGACTCGGGTTTTGTGGTCCTTGCTGTGGAAGCGTAATTTCAGGAGTTTGATTATTTATGATAATGTCTTCTAGATTGTCTGGTGTAAGCGGGTTTAAGCCAATGTTTAATGTGCCATCAAGGGAGTCGATTTTTAGTTGTTCAAATTTATATTCAATTTTTTCAATATTAATAGGCGTTTGTTCTTCTAACTCTTTTAACTGTTGCTCTAGTTTTTGAACGGTTGATTCAAGGGTAGCAACTCGCACTGATAGCTGTTCAATATAACGATGCATTTGCTGTGTATAGTCCATGCTTTTCATATTTGGCACCTTCTTTCACCCTGTATGCAAATTGTCATTTAAAGATGATATATTTTATACATATGGTGAAGAAGTTATGAACATGTCAGTTGTTCGGCCGAACAGGTGGGGTGAGCGACTGAGAATAAGGTGCTGGAACGGCTGAAGATTGTGTCGGTGTGAAAGTAGATGGAGAAACTGAGCCGAGAATCCCTTTTTTTTGTTCATCAGGGGCTGGTCCAGTAAAGCCACCTGTATTAAATAAGTTAGAGTTAGGTTTAATGATGCCTGCGCTGCCGATTTGTAATACAGATGAGTTACTGACAGCACTTACTTTTAAACTTTGGATACAAATGCTTTGATTTACATAGAAGTTCAATGGAGATAGCTCCTTTCTGTTAAAACTTAAGCATTAGCGGTAATGTTTTGGTCATTCAAATCACTATCTTGAACGTTCGTTGCGCTTTGTTGGTTAATGACATGCAGGCGGTCTCCAGTATTAAACGATCCCGCTCCAGCAAATGTTTTAGCTGTTGAAATGGGAGCAATACTATATACATCGCCAATATGCAGAACTCCAGAAGAACCGACACTGTTTACGTTGACAACACCGACGATGGCTGGCATAAGCAAACATCCTTTTTCATTATAGTCTCTTATCATGGTATGAAAAGAATGTTAAAAAGTTCTTTCTGTTCATATGTATTCATATTTAAAGCGATATATGGCAGATATGTGAAAGTGATAAGCGCATTGTTGTTTGGTGCTTATGTGCAGTGGTGAGAAGGCTTGTATTCGTGGTATGATATGGAATGAAAGGAGTGGATACGATGATTCATTTACATGTAACATTATGGACATTATTGTTGATTGGTTTTGTGGTAGCGGTTGTTTTAACGAAGTCTGGTAAAGGAAGAGGCGCAAAGATTGTACATATGATTACTCGTCTGTTGTATGTGCTTGTGTTGTTATCAGGTGCTCATTTGCTAGCAGACTGGTATCAGTTTAAAGGACAAGCTCTTATTAAAGGATTGGCTGGGGTTCTAGTGCTAGTTGGTATGGAAATGGTACTTGTTAGAACGAAAAAAGCCAAAGCAACGGGAGGTGCATGGGCACTTCTAATCGTAGCGCTTGTGCTAGTATTCTATTATGGATATGTTGTTTTAGGTTAAAAGCTGCTGATATAGGCAGCTTTTTTTGTTATTTGAAAGAGGGAAGGACGCATGCAACTGGGGTGATTTCCACTCCGGATTGTTCGTTTTCCACGGGGCTCGCTTTGAACTTCCTCGTCACTACGTTCCTGCGGGAAATAGAGGGGAAATTGAGATCCCGCAGCGCAGCGAGGAAGCTCAGGTTCCTCCCCGCGGAAAGCGAGTGGCCGTAGCGTAATGGAACGAACGTGTTCTGACAACGTAAAGAGGTGAGAAAAGGGAGTGTTCGTCTTTTGGAAAATTTGTTTTGTTATGTCCCATCCTCTTCACGTTATCTATTTATCATTTATACTGCTTTTTATACATCCTTATTTTAGATTGCGTTTAACAAAAAAATCGTACAGAACAAAGGATTCTTTCCGTACAATTGTATGGGCCTGCTAATGTCATGGGTGTGTTGTATTCTTTGTTTTGCTTATTGATGTATAATTGTACTTCTGCAGCTTAGTGAAGAATTAAATTCATTGAGCGATTTCCGTCGCTTAACGTGTATTCGAAGCGGTCTAAACCGTTTTCGCCACGTTCAAATAAGTGTTGAACGGAACAAATGATTTCTTCATTATCAAAGATTAGAAAGTTTGCTCCTTTTGTATCTTTATCTTCTGGCAGGAAACAAAGCGTATTGTGACAATAGATACAGTCATAAAGTGAGATATTTAATGAATTTAAGTGGGTTGTAAGGGTGTGAAACGCTTCTTTTTTTAGGTGTTTCAGTAATTGCTCATATGCGTATGGAAGCTTTCTTGTTACGCGAAGCTTATCACCATTTTTAATTCGATAAATCATGTTGTGAATCTTAAATTGGTGGTCTGAGACGAATAGTCCCTTTTCCCAACTCATATTGACGTATAGCTCAACGGATTCGTTTAAGATATCGTTTAGCATAGATGCTTCATCTGTTTCTTCATCAAAGAAAATCCATTCTGAATCAATGTATTCAACAGTTCCCGTCATAAAAGAACGGGGCTGATTTTGTAGAATAGAATATTTTGAATCACTCTTCATTTTACAAACCTCCATATACAAAATTGTTATTTGTTTGTATTTCCTAAAACAAAGGCGTTTATAACCAAAATAATTGAAATAAAATAGATGGACAAATCAACTGTGTGAATTCCATGCATACAATGGCATTATTTCATTCATTACAAAGCGCGTAAGGAAAGGATGATAACTAATGTGTGGTATCACCGGATGGGTTGATTTTAAACGGTCCTTGTTAGGTGAACAAGGCACCGTTAAAAAAATGGCGGAAACATTAGAAAAGCGAGGTCCTGATGATACAAACGTGTGGGTTCAACAGCATGCGGCGTTTGGGCATAAGCGATTGGTTGTGGTAGATCCACAAGGTGGCAAGCAGCCGATGACTAGACAGAAAGAGCAAAAAGAATATACGATTTGCTATAATGGTGAGCTTTATAATACAGAAGATATTCGCAAAGAGTTATTGAAGCGAGGGTATGAATTCCAAGGGCACTCTGACACGGAAGTACTACTAACAGCTTATGTTGAATGGAAAGAGGAGTGTGTGGACTATTTCAACGGAATTTTTGCTTTTGCTATTTGGGATGCGTCTGAAGAAAAGTTATTTATCGCACGTGACCGTCTAGGCGTCAAGCCTTTATTTTATCGATCGTATGATGGTGGAATACAATTTGCATCAGAATTAAAAGCGATTTTAGCTCACCCAGAAGTACCAGCTGAAATTGGCTTAGATGGATTAGCTGAAGTGTTAGGATTAGGCCCTTCACGCTCTCCAGGGCACGGTGTTTTTAAAGGAATTGATGAATTAAGGCCTGCTCATGCAATGACGCTAAGTAAAAGTGGACTTAAAGTGTGGAGATATTGGAATGTGAAAAGTGCAAAGCATACGGATTCATTAGCAGAAACAACGGAAAGAGTAAAGTTTTTAGTTGAAGATGCGATTGTGCGTCAATTAGTATCGGATGTTCCAGTGTGTACATTTTTATCAGGTGGAGTAGATTCCAGCGCCATTACAGCAATTGCAGCTAATTCATTTAAAGAGAATGGGAAAGGTCAGCTTCATACGTATTCGATTGATTATGAAGACAATGACAAATTCTTTAAAGCAAATGAATTTCAGCCGAACTCAGACTATACGTATATTCAGCTCATGTCTGATACCTTCCAAACCAATCATCATCGTTGCGTTATATCAACGGAAGACCTTGTGCATCATTTAACAGAAGCTGTAATTGTACGTGATTTGCCTGGAATGGCTGACGTAGATTCCTCATTATTATGGTTTTGTAGAGAAATTAAGAGGGATTTTGTTGTTGGATTATCTGGAGAATGTGCAGATGAAATCTTTGGGGGATATCCGTGGTTTCATCGCCAACACGACCTGCAATCCGATACGTTTCCTTGGATGCGTTCTTTAGAAGGACGAATGAACTTGCTACAAGATTCTTGGAGAAAGAAACTTAATTTAGAAGAATACGTAAGAGCTACCTACGATAAGACGATTAAAGAAGTGCCTGAACTAGATGGAGAATCAGGTGAAGATGCGCAGCGCCGCAAATTATTTTATTTAAACATGGTTTGGTTCATGACAACTTTATTAGACCGAAAAGATCGCATGAGTATGGGAGCTAGTTTGGAAGTACGGGTTCCGTTTGCTGATCATAGACTAGTAGAATATGCATGGAACATTCCTTGGGATATGAAAATGGTTGGTAATAAAGAGAAGGGGATTTTGAGAAAAGCATTAGAAGGGGTTTTACCACATGATGTTTTATATCGTAAAAAGAGTCCTTATCCTAAAACCCATAATCCAGCCTATACAAAAGCGGTAACGCTCTGGTTGGAGTCGCTTTTAGGAGACAAATCTTCAGCGCTTCATGAATTCTTTAATCGTGAGCAATTAAACGCGATTATTAAATCCGGTGGAGAAGACTTTAAAGTGCCTTGGTTTGGTCAATTAATGACAGGACCTCAGCTGCTTGCTCACCTAGCACAAATTCACGTGTGGTTTGCGCATAATAACATTCAAATTAAAGAGTAAAGTTATATAGCCTTTTGATTCAGAAATTTCTACTGAATCAAAAGGCTTTTTATATGGCGTGCTAGAGACGTCTATTTTATTTGGACAACACATACATATTTTTATAGAGGTAGGGTAAAAGATGGGTAGATACTACTACTTATGCAATCATATGAACAGTATTTTTTAAGCATTTTACAATAAATAATAGATTGAAAATAAATTCCACATATTTTTAATTGTGTTTATCACCAAAGATTTGTATAATGTTTGTATAATAAATGTATAACTATTAGGGGGGTTATCATGCGAAAGCGTGTTATTGTAATTGGAGCAGGTCCAGGTGGTTTAGCGGCAGCTATGCTACTAGCAGGCCACGGGTATCAAGTAGATGTATTTGAAAAACAGCCGTACGTTGGCGGACGAAATGCTTCCATTCATATTAATGGATTTACCTTTGATATGGGTCCAACGTTTCTAAGCATGCCTCAAATTTTTGAAGAGCTGTTTGAATCTGTAAATCGAAATGCATACGATTATATGGATTTAAAGCGTTTGAATATGATGTATGAGCTAATATTTGATCGTTATAACATAAAGATGACGGATAATCATGAAGAAATGAAGCGGGAAATCGAGCGCGTTTTTCCTGGGAACGGCGAAGGGTACGATCGTTTTATGAAAGAAACGGAAGAGAAGATGAATGCACTTATGCCTCTGTTACAAGGTCAGATGGATCGATATCATCACTATTTAAAGCCGGAAGCGTTAAAAGCTTTGCCGCATCTATCTCTTGGTAAAACCTTATATGACGTACTGAGCTCTTATTTTACGGAAGAAGAGCTGCGCTTAGCTTTTACATTTCAATCGAAGTATTTAGGAATGTCACCTTGGGAGTGCCCCGGTGCTTTTTCAATTTTGTCATTTATGGAGCACGCATACGGCGTTTTTCATCCAGTTGGTGGTGTTAATCAGTTGTCTAAAGCAATGGCAAAGGTGGTCCAAGAACATGGAGGGGCTATTCACTTAAATCAAGGAGTAAAGAAAATATTAGTTGAAAATAAACAAGCAAAAGGTGTACTTCTTGAAAATGGAGAGAAAGTATTGGCTGATCAAGTGGTGGTAAACGGAGATTTTGCTCATGCCATGACTAATTTATTTGATGAAGGCGTCTTGAAAAAATATAAACCTGAAAAATTAACAAAGAAAAAATATTCCTGTTCGACGTTTATGATTTACTTAGGGATTGATAAGCAATTTGATTTGCCTCATCATACAATTGTGTTTTCAAAAGATTACAAAAAAAATGTAGAGGAAATTACGAAAAGCTTACTGCTTTCAGAAGATCCTTCCATTTACATTCATAACCCAGTTGTAACAGACAAAACGCTAGCACCTGAAGGGAAATCTGCTTTATATATTTTAGCACCGGTTCCGAATAATTTTAGCGAAATTGAATGGGATGAGAAGCAAAAAGAATTTCGTGATCTCATCTTAAAAATCGTAGCAGAAAAAACAGGCTTTAAAAATTTAGAAGCGCATATTGAAGTGGAAAAAATCTTATCGCCAAAGCAGTGGGAAGAAGACGTGCTTGTATATAAAGGAGCAACATTTAATTTAGGGCATCAGCTGTCACAAATGATGGTCTTGCGTCCTCATAATCAATTTGAAGAAGTGAAAAATTGTTGGCTTGTTGGTGGAGGAACACATCCAGGTAGCGGATTACCTACGATTTTAGAGTCAGCGCGGATTACAGCAAAAGCAATTTTAAAGAAAAATCAACAGCTATTAAATGAACCGTATAAAACAACGAATGAATTGGAGAGAGCATTATGAAAGTAGGAATTGTTGGAGGAGGTATAGGAGGTTTAACAACAGCTTTATTGTTGGCAAAGCAAGGGTTTCAAATCGATATTTTTGAGAAAGAAAGTCGGTTGGGAGGACGTTTAGCTTTTGTTGAACACAATGGCTATCGCATTGATGAAGGACCAACAATTGTTTTATTGCCCAAAATGCTAACAACAATTCTAGAGGAAGCAGGAATATCTTCAAATCAGTACGAATTAATCCAATGTGACCCTCTGTACAAAATTCATTTTGCTGACGGTACAACGTATACCAAAAGAGCTACAGAGGAAGAGCAATTTTGTGAAATTGAACGCTCGTTTCCTGGAGAATCTGAAAACTATAAGCGTTTTATGGTTGATATGAAAAAACGTTTTGAAGTTGGAGAGAAAGCGTTTTTACAAAAGTCTTTCGTAAATAAATGGGATTTCTGGACGTGGCAAAATGTGAAATTTTTAAAGCAGCTAAACGCTAATCAGTCTATGCATAAATTCGTTTCGCGTTATTTTAATGATGAGCGCTTAGCGAGTGCTTATGCTTTACAATCCTTATATATTGGTGGCAACCCCTATTCATCACCAGCAATTTATTCATTAATTCCATATAGTGAACATGCTCATGGTATTTTTTACGTGAAGGGGGGCTATGCAAGCTTGATTCCAGTATTAGAGAAAGCTTTGAAAAAAGCCGGTGTCCAAATTCATTTAAATGCGCCTGTAGATGAGCTGATTATTGAAGAGAATGAAGCTAGAGGTTTAAAAGTACGCGGTGAAATTAATGAGTTTGACTCCGTGATTTTAAACGGTGACTTTCCAAGTATGGCAAAACTCTCAAAAGTAAAAGAAAAGAAATATGTATCTTCTTCAAGCTGCTTATTATTTTACTTTGGATTAAATAAGCGGTACGCTCATAGTAATATACATCAATATTTTATGGGACAGGATTTCAATGAGCATATGGATCAAGTGTTTAAGAGCAAAACTGTTCCAACTGACCCTGCCATTTACACGTTTTATCCTTCTCTTATTGATGACACTCTTGCGCCGGAAGGAAAAGGTGTGCTTTATGCGCTTGTTCCAGTACCCTCGGGTCATGACATTGATTGGGATAAAGAATCCGCATTTATGGATCAAATAATTGATACGTTGGAGCAAAAAGGGTTCCCTGGCTTACGAGAAGCAATTGAATGGAAGCAAATTCGTACACCAAAGGATGCTTGCGACTTTGGGTTGTATGAAGGAGGTTCTTTTGGAATTGCGCCAGAGCTTTTCCAATCGGGTGTGTTTCGTCCACAGCTTCAGCCTTACGAGTACAAAAATGTATACGCAGTTGGAGCGTCCATTCATCCTGGTGGAGGAGTACCTATCGTGATGCAAGGAGCTAAACTGCTAGCGGACTCGTTGGTTCAAGCATCCCATCAATCGTTTGAAAAATTGTCATAAGCGAACATCATGAAAGATGGTAAACTGTATTGAACATGAATCATCCTTTTAAAACGAGAGGAGTAACGACTATGAGCCTATTACTAACAGAAGCTTATAAACAATGTGAAACAATTATTGCAGCGAATTCGAAAACATTTTATAAGGCTTTTTCCATGTTGCCATCTAAACAAAAGAACGCGGTTTGGGCTGTTTATGCATTCTGTCGCCAAGTGGATGATATTGTAGATGAAGGAAGCAATCCGAAAGTAGAACTTCAGCATTTTAAAGCGGAGTTCTCCAGGTTTAAAAATGGAGAAGTGTTAGATACAGCGATGTGGATTGCTTTAAGAGACGTATTTGATCAATATGAAATGAATGAAAAAGCGTTTGACGACATGATTATTGGTCAAGAAATGGATTTAGTTAAGCATGAATATGAAACGCTTAAAGAAGTAAAGTTGTATTCTTATCATGTTGCTAGTACAGTAGGCTTAATGTTACTGCCTATACTAGCCCCAAAAACACATCGTGAATTGGAAGCAGATGCAATTTCTCTTGGAATCGCGATGCAAATTACAAATATTTTACGTGATATAGGAGAAGATTTAGAACGTAAACGAGTATACTTACCAAAAGATCTTATGAACGAAAAAGGCTATACAATAGAGATGCTTTATAACCAAGAAATTAACCCTGCATTTATTTCAATATGGGAAGATCTTGCGATTGAAGCAGAGCGATTTTATGAAGAAGGCTTACAGTCTCTTCATAAGTATCCAATCTCTTCACAGCTTCCTTTAAAGGGAGCTGCCCATTTGTATCGAGCGATCTTAGAGAAAATTCGAAAAGAAGAGTATCGTGTATTTACTGAAAAGCATTACGTAACAAGCCTGCAAAAACAAACGATTTTAACGTCTATTTCGTAAAAAGAGTGAGTAGTTAAACTACTTACTCTTTTTTGTGTCTAAAAACACAAATAAATTGAATTTTTTTACAATAAATACAAACTTTGTTCTTGATTATTTAGTGATAACGATTACATAACATGTTTTTGAAAAAAAACTTATTTTTTATTGAAATTAGCTTGAATTTTTTGAAAAATCATCATATGATATTAAACATAACATACAATGTAATAAAATCTTACATTTAAACAGGGGGAACGATGAATGAAGAAGGTGGAAGCAATTATCCGTCCAGAAAAGTTTCAATCGTTACGTGAGAAGTTAGAAGAAGTGGGGATTAACGGTTTAACCGTTTCAGAAGTTGCGGGTTGTGGTCAACAAAAGGGAGAGCAAGGGTTGTTTCGAGGTCAGAGCTTCGAAATTAAACTCGTTCCTAAAGTGAAGGTTGAAATGGTCGTAGAAGCAGAACATGTTGATGAAATTATCAAAATCGTTCAATCTACTTGCTCAACAAACCAAATTGGTGACGGTAAGATTTTTGTCTATTCAGTTGAAGATGCGGTTCGTATTCGCACAGGCGAAGCGGGTTTACAAGCGATATTATAAAAACAGTGTGAAAGGATGATCATTGTATGAAGAAGAAAATAGGTACCTTGTTAATGTTAGGTTTGTTGACATCAACAACAGCTTACGCGGCAGATCCAACGGTAGAATCGGTCAGCGCTTCGGTTGATATGATGTGGGTCATGTTTGGAGCGGTGTTAGTATTCTTGATGCATGCCGGCTTTGCCATGGTAGAGACAGGTTTTACACGTTCTAAAAACGCATTAAACATCTTGATGAAAAATATGCTAACAGTGGCAATTTCGTCGGTCTTATATTTTGTTATTGGTTTCGCTTTAATGTTTGGAGATTCAAGCGGCGGCTTTATTGGAACAAGTGGCTTTTTCTTAAATGGTCAAAGCGATCAAATGAGTTTCTTTGTATTCCAAATTGTATTTGCTGCTACATGTGCAACAATTATCTCAGGTGCTGTTGCAGAGCGTATGAAGCTATCAAGCTACATGTTGTTAACGATTGCGATGGTAGCCGTTATTTATCCAGTTGTAGGCCACTGGATCTGGGGTGGTGGCTGGTTATCGGAACTAGGATTTGTGGACTTTGCAGGTTCCACGGTTGTTCACTTAACAGGTGCATTAGGAGCGGTTGTTGCAGTTTCATTTTTAGGAGCGCGTCTTGGTAAATACGGTAAAGATGGTTCTGTAAATGCAATTCAAGGACATAACATCCCTCTTGGAGCGTTAGGCGTATTCATTTTATGGTTTGGCTGGTTTGGATTTAATGGTGGAAGTACACTGGCTGCTGATCCATCATTAGTGCCTTCAATTATTGCCACAACGTTAATGTCAGCATCTTGTGGAGTATTATCTTCAGCACTTTATACGAAATTACGTTACAAGCGCATTGATGCAAGCTTAACGTTAAACGGTGCTTTGGCTGGGTTAGTTGGTATTACAGCAGGAACAGCAAATGTATCTATTCCAGGTGCAATCGTGATCGGTTTAATCTCTGGTGTAATCCTTGTTGAAGCTGTTAATATTATTGATAGTAAAATGAAGTTGGATGATCCCGTTGGAGCGATTACAGTTCATGGCGTATGTGGAATTTGGGGAACATTAGCAGTTGGGTTATTCGATACAGCAAATGGATTATTTTATGGTGGAGGCGCTCAATTACTTGGAGTTCAAGCGATTGGTATTCTAGCAGTTATGGCTTGGACAATGGGGACAGTTGGAATTTTCTTATTCGTCTTAACGAGAATTACATCCATTCGTGTATCAAGCGAAGAAGAAATTGCTGGTTTAGATTTCGCAGAGCATGGCTCATCAGCTTACGAATTCCGTGAAAACTTATTATCTAAAGGAAGTGCAGATATCAATCCGGAATTTGGATTAGGGCTAATTGATCGCTTGAACAGCGTCGGAAAAAGCTCTAGTAAAGTAAATAGCGGTGTGAAAGAATCGGTTTAGAAAGATGTTAAGCTAGGTGGTTATCACCTAGCTTTTTTTATTGTGTTAATTAAGAGGGGATAAGAAAGCGTTGAGTTTAATTGTCAAAAGCGATACTCTAGAGGAAAGGCTCTATGACAGGGGAGATGAGGATTGGGGAGAAAAGTTATTAGCTTACTGTTAGGTTTGCTGTTTGTTAGCTTTATTCCGGTACAAGCCGATGCAAGAGAATCAATTAAAGATGAGATTATGTACTATGTAATGGTAAATCGTTTTCAAAATGGAGACGAGAGCAATGATGTAAAAATAGACTATAATAATCCTTTTAGCTTTTACGGTGGAGACATAAAAGGATTGGAAAATCGAATTCCGTATATAAAAGATATGGGGTTTACAACCATTATTATCACGCCAATTTTCAAGAATGATGAACGTGGATATCATGGTTATAACGTTATCGATCATTATCAAATGGATGAACGCTTTGGAACCTTTCCACAATTGAAGGAATTTATCAAACAAGCTCATAAAGAAGACATGAAAGTGGTCATGGAGCTGCCTGTAACGGTCAGCAAGAAGCATCCTATGCTAGAAGATTTGAGTAAGGAGCAGTGGTTTACCGAGCAAGGAGAACGTGTAGAGCTACAAGTCAAGCAACCGGATGTGCAGAAGTACATAGAAGAAGTTGGAGAATGGTGGATTGAACAAACAAACTTAGATGGCTATTACTTTGCGGGTGTCGATGATTTTCCAGCGGCGTTTGTAAATCGGCTATCCCAGCAATTTCATAATAAGAAAGCAGGCTTTTATTTAATTGGTGAAGGTACGAAAGATTCCGATATAGAATCTCTCTCATGGGATTTATTTGTCAACCAAAAGCAGTCTAATGCACAGACACAACAATTAAGTAAAGGTGGTGCACTTCCTCAGCTAAGTTATCATTCAAACGAAGCGAGCGGTACGTTCTTAGACAATCCTCGTACTGAGCGTTTTACACGAACCGTACTAGATGCTAAGGAACACCCGGTGGTACGAACCAAACAAGCATTAGCGTATTTGTATTTGTCTTCTTCTGTGCCGATTGTTTATTATGGTACGGAAATTGCGCTAGATGGTGGAAAAGGAAGCGATGCACATCGGCTCATGAACTTTCAATCGAACCCTGAAATTATTGAGTATCTCACAAAGTTGGCAGGCGTGAGAGCTGAGCTTTTGTCCGTTCGCCAAGGAGATGTCACTCAGCTTTCAGATGATAAAGGAATGGGCGTGTACCTTCATAAAAGTAAGGGTGAAAAAACGTTGTTTGTTATAAATAATGATTCTCGCGTGCAAGTTGCTCAAATAGAAGAAAAAGAAATAGGTGAAGATCAAGAGTTGAGAGGCCTTATAGAAGGTGGCATCATTCGGTCCCAAGGTGGACAATATCATATTCAGTTAGATTCAGATTCTTCGAATATATATCGAATAGCTGAAGATAAAGGAGTTAATATATGGTATATTAGTATGATGGTTTTTGTTTATGGAGGCTTTTTGATTTTTTTGATTGCTGCTTCTAAAAAAAGAAAAAAAGGTAAGTTAATCAATGCTGAAAAACAATAGGATTTTCGATCGTTTGATGATACTATTTGACTATAAAATGTCAGCGCTATCAAGTAATGGAGAGATGATCATATAGGAGGGGACATGCGGTGAGCGTAACAATAAAAGATGTAGCAAATTTAGCAAAGGTAGCTCCTTCTACAGTCTCACGCGTAATTGCAAATAGTTCAAGAATTAGTGAGAAAACAAAACAACGAGTACGCGCAGCGATGGAAGAATTAGGATACCACCCTAATATTATTGCTCGTAACTTAGCTAATAAAACAACAGAAGCAATTGGTATAGTTATGCCAAGTTCTGCTGGGAACGTTTTTCAAAATCCATTTTTCCCAGAAGTACTGCGTGGAATCAGTACAGGTGCTCATGAAAAAAAGCGAGCTATATATATGTCAACCGGTGAAGCAGAATCAGAAATTTTAAGAGAAGTAATGCAAATGGTACAAGGGAGAAGAGTAGACGGGCTGATTCTCTTATATTCTAAAATTGATGATCCGGTATTAGCATATTTAAAAGAACAAAACATTCCATTTGTCGTAGTGGGAAAACCGTTCAAAGATAGTGAGTATATCACATATGTAGACAACGATAATTTCAAAGCCGGGAAAGAAGCAACAGAATACCTAATTGAACTGGGGCATAACCGAATTGCGTTTATTGGAGGTAGTTTAGACCTTGTTGTAACGATTGATCGTTTAACAGGTTACGATAAAGCAATACAAGGAGCTGGGATTCCTTACCGTAGTGAGTATGTCATTCATGAAGAATTTCTACAAGAAGGTGGAAAAGAAGCTGTTTGTGAGCTATTAAGCTTAGAGGAACGACCAACTGCTCTCGTTGTAGCAGATGATTTAATGGCTTTAGGTGTACTCAATACTCTTGATGAAATTGGAATTTCAGTTCCGGAAGATATGTCGATTATTAGTTTTAATAATGTATTAATTGCTGAAATGGCAAGACCTGCACTCACATCAATTGATATTAATATTTTTGAATTAGGATATCAGGCTGTACGTAGCTTGACGAAAAAAATCGAAGCTTCTTCTCAACCAATTGAAAGTATTCGCATTCCACATTCAATTGTGACAAGGCAATCGTGTAAAAAGCGGTAATGAGTAGAAAACGACTGTATATGTGTATATACGGTCGTTTTTTTATTAATCAAACGTTTGTTTAAATACCAAAAACCTTGTGGGAGTGAGGGTGCATAAGGTTACGCAAAATAATTTTGCTTATTGATAGATATTTCTTTTGCGTGCAAATATTTTTTGCTATTGGTCGGAGCTGAATTTCTTGAAAAATAAGAAAAAAACGGAGATACGCATGTTGGCATCAATCTTGCAATAAAGATTAGTGAGTAGAAAAGTCAACTTTAGGAGGTATTTACATGGTGCGTACATATCAACATGAACCATTTACTAATTTTAAAGATGAAAAGAATCAAGAGCTATTTCAAGAGGCTTTATCATACGTGAATACACAATTAGGAAAAACATACCCTCTCATTATTAACGGTGAGCGTATTGAAACGGATGAAAAAACAACGTCTATTAACCCTTCAAATAAGAAAGAAGTAATTGGCTACGTGTCATTAGCAAATCAAGAGCTAGCTGAAAAAGCAATGAATGCTGCGTTAGAAGCTTTTGTAGATTGGAAAAAATGGAAATCTGAAGACCGAGCAAATATTTTGTTCCGTGCAGCAGCAATGCTAAGACGCCGAAAGCATGAGTTTTCTGCCTATCTAGTCAAAGAAGCTGGGAAGCCTTGGAACGAAGCGGATGCAGACACAGCAGAAGCAATTGACTTTATTGAATATTATGGAAGGCAAATGCTAGAGCTTACAAAAGGGCAGCCAGTTAATAGTCGTCCAGGCGAATATAATCAATATAACTATGTTCCGTTAGGGGTAGGGGTCATCATTTCACCTTTTAACTTCCCGCTTGCAATTATGGCTGGAACAGCAATTGCGGCCATTGTAACTGGCAACACCATTTTATTAAAACCAGCTGATGCAACGCCCGTTGTTGCAGCCAAGTTTGTAGAGCTCATGGAAGAAGCAGGTTTACCGAAAGGTGTCCTTAACTTTATTCCTGGTAAAGGATCTATTATTGGAGATTATTTAGTTGAGCATCCAAAAACAAGATTTGTTTCGTTTACAGGTTCTCGAGAAGTAGGATGTCGTATTTATGAACGCGCAGCAAAAGTACAGTCAGGCCAAATTTGGCTAAAGCGTGTGATTGCAGAAATGGGTGGCAAGGATACTGTGTTGGTTGACCGCGATGCTGATTTAGAGTTAGCTGCTTCATCCATCGTTTACTCTGCTTTTGGCTTTTCTGGTCAAAAGTGTTCAGCAGGATCAAGAGCAGTTATTCATGAAGACGTATATGATGAGGTCGTCGAAAAGGTTGTCTCCTTAACAAAAACATTAAAAGTAGGGAATCCAGAAAGCGTAGATACGTACATGGGACCGGTTATTCACCAAGCGTCGTTTGATAAAATTATGAAATATATTGAGATTGGTAGAACAGAAGGAGATTTATTAGTAGGAGGGGAAGGGGATTCATCTAACGGTTTCTTCGTCCAGCCAACTGTGTTTGGGAATATACATCAAGATGCTCGCTTGATGAAGGAAGAAATCTTCGGGCCTGTTGTAGCGGTTTGTAAAGCAAGAGATTTTGATCATATGTTAGAAATTGCGAACAACACGGATTATGGATTAACAGGCGCAGTCCTATCAAATACACGCGCTAATATTGAGCGTGCGCGTGAAGAATTTCATGTCGGAAACTTATATTTTAATAGAGGGTGCACGGGAGCGATTGTTGGTTACCAACCATTTGGTGGATTCAATATGTCGGGTACTGATTCAAAAGCTGGTGGTCCTGATTATTTACTGCTTCATATGCAAGCAAAAACAACATCTGAAATGTTCTAATAATATACGTAAAATAAAACGAAGGAGGATGACTTAAATGGTACAGGTAAAACAAACAGACACAATTATTCAACAAACGGAAAGGTTCGGAGCAAACAATTATCATCCACTACCAATTGTTATTGAAAAAGCAGAAGGAGTGTGGGTGCATGACCCAGAAAACAATAAATATATGGATATGCTAAGCGCGTATTCAGCAGTGAACCAAGGTCATCGTCATCCTAAGATTATTGAGGCACTAAAGTGCCAAGCAGATAAAGTTACGTTAACGTCACGCGCTTTTCACAATGATCAGTTAGGTCCATGGTATGAAAAAATTTGCAAAATGACAAATAAAAATATGGCATTGCCGATGAATACGGGAGCTGAAGCGGTTGAAACAGCAGTTAAAGCTGCTCGTCGCTGGGCGTATGATATAAAAGGCGTTGCGGAAGATCAAGCGCAAATTATCGCTTGTGAAGGAAATTTCCACGGCCGTACAATGACAGCTGTTTCGTTATCATCAGAAGCGGAATATAAGCGAGGATTCGGTCCAATGCTACCTGGAATTAAGATAATTTCATATGGTGATTTAGAAGCTTTGAAAACTGCCATTACACCAAATACAGCAGCATTTCTTATTGAACCCATCCAAGGTGAAGCAGGGATAGTACTTCCGCCAGAAGGATTCTTAAAAGCTGCTTTTGAACTTTGTAAAGAAAATAATGTACTCTTCATTGCAGATGAAATTCAAGTGGGGCTGGCTCGTACTGGAAAGTTATTTGCTTACGAGTGGGAAGGTTTTGAGCCTGATATGCTGATTTTAGGAAAAGCATTAGGGGGAGGCGTATTCCCAATTTCATGCGTTGTTGCAAACGATGATATTCTAGGTGTATTTAATCCAGGGTCGCATGGTTCTACGTTTGGAGGAAACCCACTTGCTTGTGCTGTTTCCCTAGCATCGCTAGAAGTGATTGAAGAAGAAGAGTTAGCAAAGCGCTCATTGGAATTAGGTAATTACTTCAAAGAAGAGCTCAGCAAAATTGGAAACCCGATTATTAAAGAAGTTCGAGGTCGTGGTCTATTTATTGGTGTAGAGCTATACGAAGCAGCTCGACCATATTGTGAAAAGTTAAAAGCAGAAGGACTTTTATGTAAAGAAACGCATCACACAGTTATTCGATTTGCTCCACCGCTCACGATTTCGAAAGAAGAGCTTGATTGGGCAATTGAGCGAATTCAAAAAGTATTTCATATCTAAAAAGCCCAGTCGTACGGTGTTACATCGTGCGACTGAGCTTTTTTACGATAGAAGGAGATGTTGATAATATGTATGAACAACTTGTTCATTTGTCATTGGAACAAAAAGTGGAGCTGCTCACAAAAACATTGGTGAAAATCGAAAGCGTCAACGGAACAGAAGGAGAGGAGAAGCTTGCTGAATTTGTAAAAGAGTTACTTCAAACATTTCCTTATTTTATTGAAAACCCCCATCACCTATGGGTACAAAGCGTTCCTCAAGATCCCGTGGATCGAAAAAATATCTTTGCATTTGTGAAAGGTAAAAAGCAATCGGCAAAAACCATTGTGTACCATGCACATTTAGATACGGTGGGGATAGATGATTATGGACACCTTAAGCACATTGCATACGATGCTGATGAATTAAAGACATATTTTATGATTCAGCAAAAGGATGCAGAAGTTCAAGCTGATGCAGCATCCGGTGACTGGCTATTTGGTCGTGGGGCCCTTGATATGAAAAGTGGTATTGCAGTTCATCTTGTTAACACTCTTTACTTTACGGAAAGAATTAAGGAGCTCGAAGGAAATGTATTATTGGTCATTAATGGGGATGAAGAAAGTGAGCACCGAGGAATCTTAGCTGCTGTTAAAGAGTTGAAACGAGTGAAAGCAGAGTATCAGCTAGACTACGTAACGGCCATTAACAATGACTTCATTGCGCCTTTGTATGAAGGAGATCAAACACGCTATCTCTATACGGGTACAGCTGGAAAGGTATTGCCATGCTTTTACATTCATGGTCGTACGGTGCACGTAGGCGATACGCTGCTAGGAATTGATCCAAATGTGATTGCCTCTGAGCTGACGCGAAGTATTCATAATAATATGAGCTTAGCAGAAGAGCTTGAAGGTGAAATGATTTTACCACCGACTTGTTTGTACCAGAGAGATGGAAAAGACGCATATAATGTGCAGACGGCTGTATATACGCATTTGTACTTTAATTATTTTATGTATGAAAAGAAAAGCAATGAAGTAACGAATGAATTGTTGAAAGTTGCACGTCAAGCATGTAAAGAGGTTGAACATAGGCTTGCTCATGCGTATGAAGATTTTTGTAGAAGAGCACAATTGCCTAATCGCACCCTGTCATTTGAGGTAGAAGTCGTTACGTTACACCAGTACCTTCTAGACTTACAAATACAAGGCATTGATCCGCGCTCTCATATCAAGCAAACGCTAATTAAATATGAGTCGTTAGAAGCTCGAATGAAAGCTTTTAAACTAGTAGAAGCACTTCAAGCTTTGGATGCTTCTCATAAGCCTCGAGTGATTTTGTTTTATGCACCACCTTATTTACCGCATAATCACGTAGACGTAAGCACTGAGAAAGGGCATGAACTTGTGAACGTGATACATGCTTGTGTGGAAAAGTTCACTTCTGAAACGAATGAGAAATTCGAAGTGCGAAAGTTTTTTCCTTATTTATCTGATGGAAGTTTTTTATCATTTTCAGAAACGCAAGAAGAAATACAGTCTTTCACGAGGAATTTTCCAGGTTGGGAGTTTGATCAAACCATCCCATTTCAAGAAATTAAGGATTTAGACATTCCATCTATCAACCTTGGCGTATACGGAAAAGATGGTCATAAATGGACGGAAAGAGTCTATAAGCCTTATTCATTTAAGATTTTACCTCAGTTCATCCAGCATGTGACAACGGAGCTATTGAAGACGAAATAAGGCAAAAGCCTTATTTCGTTATATTCAAACGGCGCATCCGATATTGTAAGCTCTGTCTACTCATTCCTAGTGCCTTAGCTGTCTGTGAAATGTTATCTTCATGGTGTTCTAGCGCCTCTTTAATACAGTGAGCTTCAAACTGTAAAAGCTGTTTTTTCAAGGGGACATAGGCTTGATCTTCATTCCGTACCTGGCTTATCACTTTGGTATTAACAGGGGGAAGGAAGCGGTTTTGATATTGAAATGGCAAGTGATGATAATGAATTTCCTCCTCACCAATCATGAGGTTCATCGCGCCTTCAATGACATGTTCTAACTCTCTAACGTTACCTGGCCACTCGTATTGTGAAAAAGACGACATGACTCGTTCATCAATTCCCATTACCTCCATTTGAAAGCGATCGTTGTATTTTTGAATAAATGTTTGAACAAGCTCTGGGATATCTTCTTTACGCTCTCTTAGAGGAGGAATCTGTAGCGTAACGACCCCTAAGCGATAGTATAAGTCTTTTCGCAATCGGTTTTCGTTAATAGCGTCAATGGGATCTTCGTTCATATTAGCGATAATGCGAACATCTATCGTTCTTTCTTTCGTGTCACCAATGCGACGAATCGTTTTTTCCTGCAAAACACGAAGCAGCTTTGCTTGAAGATTTGTAGGAAGCGAATTTATTTCATCTAACAGCAGTGTTCCTCCATTAGCTTGTTCAAAAAGTCCAGGCTGGTCTGCTGAGCCCGTAAAAGCACCACGCACTGTGCCGAAAAGAAGACTTTCCATTAAGGTATCTGGAATTGCTGCGCAGTTTTGTGAAATAAACGGTTTAGCTGATCGACTGCTTCCATTATGTATGCTTTGAGCAAATAACTCTTTCCCGGTGCCTGTGTCACCTACAATCAAAACGGATGAAGGAGTGCGCGTGGCTCGTTTAGCGATATTCACTACATCTTGAATAGCGGTACTGCTACCGATGATCTGCTCAAACGTCACCATTTTTGACTCTCGGTGTCGGTTGTTTTCGCGGATGAGCTTTTCAAGTTGAGTTACATCTTTCGCAATTTCAACCGCCCCTTTAATTTTTCCATCATCAATAATTGGAAAGGTATTATTGATTGTAGTAATTTCCTTTCCTTTATTGTTAAAGTACGTTTGCTTGACATTAATGGTTGTTTTACCCTCACGTAGAGCTTTGACAAGCGTACTTTCTTGATTATCTTGGAACATGAAGACATCAAGCAAGTTCTTATGAAGCACATCATGTTTTTCCATTGATTCCATTTTCATCATTTGTTCATTATAAATAATGGTTGTACCATGTTCATCAATTGCATGAATACCAGCATCAACTTCATTAATGATTTTTTCAAAGATGGACTGAACCAGCGGTGTAGAATAGTTAGACTTTGTCATTTCCTCAATCCCCTTTAAAGCAGCATCTTATCATTTATTATTTAAGCAGATATGTCTTTTATATGCAAAAAAGAAGAAGCTGTAGGGAAATCTACAGCTTCAGTAACGTATTATCCATTTACAATGGTTCCACCGTTTATATGGATAACTTGTCCAGATATATAGGATGAATCGTTGCTTGCTAAAAATACATAAGCAGGTCCAAGCTCAGAAGGCTGGCCAGCACGCTGCATCGGCGTATCTGCACCAAATGAAGCTACTTGTTGTTCATCAAAGGTTGAAGGGATAAGAGGTGTCCAAATAGGTCCAGGAGCAACACCATTTACTCGAATACCTTTCGCAGCTAATGATGCTGACAACGAGCGCGTAAATGATACAATGGCTCCTTTTGTTGATGAATAATCAATAAGCTGATCGTGACCATGGTAAGCAGTCACAGATGTTGTATTGATAATAGAACTTCCTTTTTTTAAGTGAGGCATCGCTGCTTTTGTAAAATAAAAAAATGAGAAAATATTTGTTTGAAATGTTCGCTGCAGCTGCTCAGCACTAATCTGTGTAATATCTTTTTGAGGGTGCTGCTCAGCAGCGTTATTTACTAAGATATCAAGCTGTCCAAATTTCTCAACGGTTTCATGAACTACTTTTTCACAAAACAGCTCTTCACCAATGTCTCCAGAAAGAGCTAAGCATGATACACCATATTCTTCAATGGTCTTCTTCGTTTCATCTGCGTCGTCATGCTCATCTAAATACGTAATAACAATATTGGCGCCTTCCTTTGCGAAATGATACGCAACTGAACGTCCAATACCGCTGTCACCGCCTGTAATAATGGCTACTTTTCCAGAAAGTTTTCCACTAGCTTTGTATTCCGGCTCAATCGCAGTTGGTTTTGGGTTCATTTCTGATTCAATGCCAGGTTGTTTTTGCTGATGTTGTGGGGGAAAGGTTTGTTTTTGCTGTTGTTGACTCATTTGCTTATACACTCCTTTAAAAGTAATTGATGATATAGAATGTAAATAGTATGCGTGGTGCTAGAATAAGTATGCGTAAAGGAAAAAAAGACCAATAGCATAGCTACTGGTCTTTACCCTTAACAATAATGAATAAACTTAGCGGTAATTAATAAACTGCACGTCAATTGATAAATCCGCTTCTTTAATCGCTGCGATTACTTGCTGTAGGTCATCCCGGCTTTTAGCGCTTACGCGAAGCTGATCATCTTGAATTTGGCTCTTTACTTTTAAACCGCTTTTTTTGATTAAATTATTAATTTTTTTAGCATTTTCTTTATCGATACCTTGAATCAGTTTACCGCGCTGGCGGACCGTACCGCCTGAAGCGTTCTCAACTTTTCCATATTCAATATTCTTTGTTGGTACACCGCGCTTAATTAATTTTGAAACCATAACATCTTTTAGCTGCTCTAGCTTAAACTCATCGTCGGAAATTAATACAAGCTCTTCTTTATCGACAGAAATGTCGCTTTTACTTCCTTTAAAATCATAGCGGTTTCGAATTTCTTTTAAAGCCATTGTAATTCCGTTTGTTACTTCTTGTAAGTCAACCTGTGATACTACGTCAAATGAGCTATCTTTTGCCATAGAATCCTCCTTGTTTTTTTCTTTAATTATAAATAAAACGAAAAGGGGATACAACTGATATTGAACAAGCATCTTGAAATTGATACAATACAATTTTGAACGTTTGTTTTCATAATGTAGAATCAATGATGATAATACAATTTGATCATAAAAGAAATAAAGGAACTTCACATAAAGGATGGATAAAAAATGAGTAGAGTAGAACCAGGCCAAAGAGCATATTTGACTGTAAGTCGTGAAACGCCGATGGGATATATGCTTGACAGTGAAGATGGAGAAATCCTTCTTCATAAAAATGAAACAACGCAAGAGCTAGCAGAGCAAGAAGAAGTAGAAGTGTTTGTATATTTAGATAACCAAAGTCGATTAACTGCTACTATGCATATGCCAGTTGTCGAAGAGGGAACGTATGCGTGGGTCGAAGTAGTTGACGTAAATGATGACTTAGGTGTATTTGTGGATATTGGTATGAGTAAAGATATGCTGATCGGTTCAACGGATCTTCCAGCTTTAGAAAGTCTGTGGCCTGATGTAGGAAACAAGCTTTACTGTACGATGAAAATATCAAAGCATGGAAAAATTTACGGGAAAGTGGCAACAGATGATGTTATGAAAGCAATGGCTAAGCCGGCTCCAAGTCACCTGTTTAATCGTGAAGTCACGGGTCGTATCTATCGCGTGCTACGAGTAGGATCTTTCATTATGACAGAAGAAGGCTACGTTGGATTTATTCATGAATCAGAACGTAAGGAAGAACCGAAGATTGGTGCGCTTGTAACGGGACGCGTTGTGAATGTAAAAGAAGACGGTACACTGAATGTTTCGTTACTACCTCGTAAGCAAGAAAGTATGGATGAAGATGCGCAGGTTCTATACGATTACATGGAAAGCCGCGGAGGCGTTATGCCATTTTGGGATAAAAGTTACCCAGAAGATATTCGCACGCGTTTCAATATGAGTAAAGCAGCGTTTAAGCGCGCATTAGGAAAGCTGATGAAAGAAGACAAGGTTTATCAAGAAGAAGGATGGACATACTTCAAAAAAGATAAATAAAGGCATCACAAAACCGCTTGGAAGCTTCCAAGCGGTTTTGTGATGCCTTTATAGATGATCCGTTTTTTTAGAAAATGAATGTTTTCCTGCTTGTCTATTTCTTTGTTCATGTAGATTCTTTTGTTCTTGCTTTGCTTGATTATCTTTTGCCTTTTTATCGTTATCACTTGTATGAGGCATTCTAACACACACTCCTTTTTAGAACATATCGTTAGATTACCCTTAACTACAAGCATTATTCGATAATTTCGTTTAAAAAGAAAAGAGCAATCGTCCCAGGTCCAGCGTGAGAACCAACGGCAGCTCCAATCATGTTAATTAAAAACGACTTGCAGCCGAATCGCTCTTCAATCAGTGCTTTTAACTGCATAGCTGTTTCTTCATCATCACCGTGGCTAATTGCAATGGTTTGATCAGCTAGATTTTTTGCACCGCGTTCGTCCATGATATCAATCATACGCTTTAACACTTTCTTGCGCCCTCTTAATTTTTCAATTGGAACGAGTTTACCATCTTCAACATGTAATAAAGGCTTGATATTTAGCAATCCTCCAACAAATGCAGAAGCTTTGCTTACGCGTCCGCCTTGTGCAAGAAAATCAAGGTCGTCTACCGTAAAGATATGCTCCATGCTAGACGCATATTGTCTTGTTTTAGATACAAGTTCTTTAAAGTTGAGACCAGCTGCCAGCTGTTGAACAGCATAGTGTACAACAAGACCTTGCCCAAGAGACGCACATTTTGTATCAATAATTTCTAACTCGAAGTTAGGGTATGTTTCCAATAGTTCGTTTTTGACCATCACAGCTGTTTGGTAGGTTCCTGAGAGTTCAGAAGAAAATGCAATATAAATACATTGCTCACCTGATTTAGCCAACTCTTCAAATGTTTCATATACAGTAGCTGGAGCAGCTTGAGATGTTTTCGGCATTGCTCCTTCTCGAATGGCTTCGTATACTTCTGCAGGATTAATTGTTTCTAAATCTAAATATTCCGTGTCGCGTAAATGAACGCGAAGAGGAAGCAATGAAACGTTATTTTCTTCGAAAAAAGAACAAGGTAAGTCACTAGCACTATCTGTTAAAATTTTTATTGACATAAATGTCACCTTCCTACTACATTTATCTAAGCGTTTATTTTTTTACGGTTTGATGAAAAGAAAATAAATACAATAATAATACTAGTGTATAAGTACTGAGGAAAAAATACAATTTATGAATAATTTTTTTATGAAATAAAAATGTTCATACTATAAAAAAAGAATGAGCAAATACTACATGTATACATAAGTTTGGAGGTTTGAAACGATTGAACAAGTGGCTGGAAGTCAAAAAAATTATTGTTGTTACAGTTGGTGCTTTATTAAACGCAGTTGCTTTAAACTTATTTCTAATTCCAGCGAATGTTTATTCCAGTGGATTTACAGGAGTCGCCCAATTAATTTCAAGCGTTGTAACTGACTATACGCCGTTTACAATTTCCACAGGTATTTTGCTGCTTTTATTAAACATTCCCGTAACAATTTTAGGATGGAAAAAGGTAGGTAAGACGTTTACGATTTATAGCTTTTATAGCGTTTTAGCTACAACGGTGTTTTTAGAGTTTGTACCGATTGAAGCTTTATCTCAAGACATCATTTTAAACGCGGTATTTGGAGGAGTCATTTTAGCTGTAGGAGTAGGAATTACGCTGAAGTTTGGTGCTTCAACAGGAGGATTAGACATCATTGCTATGGTGTTGTCCCGTATGAAAGATAAGCCAATCGGTGGCTATTTATTTACGTTAAATGCTGTCATTATTGCAGCTGCAGGTCTGTTATATGGGGCTGAAAAATCGTTATATACGCTCGTTGCCTTATATACAACGACTCGAGTCATCGATGTTATTCATACGCGCCACGTGAAAGTGACAGCGATGATTGTAACCAAAAAAGGCGAAGAGCTTAGAAAAGCCATTCATTCCAAGTTGGTACGAGGTATCACCGCTGTTCCTGCAAAAGGTGGTTTTACAAATGAAGAAAAAGAAATGCTAATGATTGTTTTGACAAGATATGAGCTTTTTGATTTAGAAAAAACTATTAAAGACGTCGATCCTCATGCGTTTACGAATATTGTACAAACGACAGGCATATTCGGGTTATTTCGCAAAGAAGAATAAAAAGCAAAAGCACGCTACAATACATAGCGTGCTTTTGCTTTTATTAATTCTTTTTCTCTAAATCTTCAGCAAGCTCATGCAGCTGTGCTTGTTCAGATGGAGAGGCATTGTTTTCAATATGAGATAACATATCTTCCGCAATTTCCATCTGACCTGCTGGCGTGTGTGATGAAGCAGCCTGCTTTGTATTATATGTTTGATTTAAAGAATTTTCGAAATGCTGAATTTGCTCCTGTTCTTGAGGTGAAGCATCCGACATCACGGCTTTTAACATTTCGCCTGAAATATCAAGTTCGCCGTTGTGGCTTTTATGATTTTCATGATTTGAATGACTCTCGCCTTTATGATGCTCAGAGCGATTTGAAACAACATTTTGGATTGTCTCTTTTACTTGTTGAAAAAATGACTGTTTCATACGTTATTGCCCTCCATGAGGAGCTTGACTTTGCTGGGCTTGAAACGCTTCAGCCTCCGCCATTGTCATATGATAAGGAATACGTTCATCATGCTTTTGTACTGCATCTGCACCTTGTTTGACAAAACGCTTTGATCGATTGCTTCTACCCATCATATCTTCCTCCTCTAAAATAAAGAAAATCGACACTTAACTAAGCGTCGATTATAGTGTGTGCAGCTTTGATGAAAAGATAGCGTAAAAAAATTACCTGTGCTTTCAAAAATAGTTAAGTTATAAATTTAAGGTCTTTTCCAAATAATAAGCAATACCATTGTCTTCATTTGAAAGTGTTACTTCACGAGCGGTATCTTTTAGCTCTTGGATACCATTGCCCATTGCAATTCCATGCCCAGCAAATTTAATCATTTCAAGATCATTGTCTTCATCGCCAAAGGCAATAATGTTTTCTTGAGCAATGCCATAATAATTTGCGACTCGTTCAAGCCCGACAGCTTTATTTAACCCTTTTTTGACAACTTCAATAACGTGCCAAGGAGCGCCCCATCGTCGATGCTCAATCACTTCAGCATGCACATCAGATAGATGAGATCTAATGTCAGGTACGTGCTCTTCATCGGCATGAATAAGCAGAGAAGTTGGATTATGATGAAGTCGTTGACGCAAATCACCTGTTTCCAAGCGTGGGTTTCCTAAGCTTAAAACATCCATCAGCTTTCGGTCTTCAAAGTGAAGATACACATCATCTTTTACTTCGGCTAAAATGTTGTTAATGCGGAAGGTGCTCATTGCTTCAACGATATCGTCAACAGTTTGTTTATGAAGCGGCTCGTGGTATACCCCCCAATTTTTTTCAAGAGGATGGTGAACCAAGGCTCCGTTAAAGTTAACGATAGGAGTCGTTAGTTCCATTTCCGCATAATACATCGCGCTTGAGCGATAAGGTCTTCCGGTAGCAATCATAACGATATGTCCGAGTTCTTTCGCTCGTTCCAGCGTCCGTTTTGTTTGAGGTAGAATGGTTTTATTATCAGCTAATAGCGTGCCGTCTAAATCTAAAGCAATTAAATGTTTTTTTGTATTCATACAGTCTCCTTTACACATCTTAATAAGTAATCGAACTTAATTAGTTGGATTTATATATATTAAAAAAGAGCGTAATTCATTCGCTTATTTTCTATCTTACATAAGTTTGTGGAAAGAACAAAGCACAACGTTTGACAGATAGAAATGAGATTGTTACGGTAAAACAATCAAAAAAGAATCTCATATATGAAAGGAGATTGCGACATGGATGAACAATTAAAAGAAAAGATCATGGAATCACTGGAAGAGGTAGTTGACCCTGAACTAGGCGTTGATATTGTAAACTTAGGCCTTGTTTACGACGTAATTATGGAGGAAAACCAAACAGTTGTTGTGACGATGACGTTAACATCAATTGGTTGCCCGTTAGCAGGAGCAATTACAGAAGACGTAAAGAAAAATGTAATCGAGGTAGACGGCGTTGAAAATGTCGAAGTGAATATTACCTTTAACCCTCCATGGGAAAAGGAGAGAATGTCACGATATGCGAAAATCGCATTAGGCATTCAGTGAAGAAAAAGTACTTCAGCTTAAAAGTTGGAGTACTTTTTTTGAATGTTATGTAATAAAAATTAATCTGTATGTATATTTAAAACAAAATAATAAACTTCAAAAAAGATAGACTTTTTTTAAATATTCGTTTGATTTTATTTTTATACAGTATTATAATGAGAAATAATTCAAACAGTTACGTAGAAAAAGGAGTAGTATTATGACACAGGTTAACGTCGGTATTGTTGGAGCAACAGGTTACGGTGGCGTCGAACTAATTCGGTTGTTAGACGGTCATCCACATTTTAATATTCATTCGGTTTATTCATCTTCACAGAATGATTTGCCAATATCTGAAGTTTATCCACACTTATCCCATTTTGCATATAAATTAAAAGAAATTAATCCTAAAGAAATGGCAAAAGAAGTTGAACTGGTTTTCACAGCAACTCCTTCAGGGGTATCGAGTAAACTAGTTCCCACACTAATTAACGAAGGATTAAAAGTAGTTGATCTCTCAGGAGATTTTCGATTAAAAGATGAAGAGTTATATGAGCAATGGTATAAAAAGCCTTCTGCTAGTTTGGAAGATTTAGAGAAGGCCATTTATGGCTTATCAGAATGGTTTGCAGATGAGGTATCATCCGCTGACTTTATTTCAAACCCAGGATGTTACCCAACGGCAACGTTATTAGGGCTAGCACCGCTTGCTCAAGAAAAGATAGTGGTTTCTAATTCTATTATTATTGATGCAAAGTCCGGTATTTCAGGAGCGGGTCGTGGGCTGTCCCAACTCGCACATTATGCTGAAATTAATGAAAATATGAAAATCTATAAAGTTAATAAGCATCAACATATTCCAGAAATTGAATCCGTATTATCACGATGGGATTCTGAAATTGGTAACGTAATGTTTAATACGCATCTCGTTCCAATGACGCGAGGAATCATGACTACGATGTACGCACAATTAAAAGAAGAAAAGTCGATAGAAGAACTTCATGCGCTGTATGTGCAGGCGTATGAAGCAAAGCCTTTTGTTCGAGTGAGGAAGCTGGGAGAATTTCCATCAACAAAAGAAGTGAGCGGATCAAACTATTGTGATATAGGCCTTGATTACGATGAGCGTACAAAAAGGGTCACAATTGTCTCAGTCATTGATAATTTGATGAAGGGTGCAGCAGGGCAAGCCGTACATAATGCAAATATCATGCTGGGCTTTGAAGAGAATTTAGGTATTAATGGATTACCTGTTTATCCATGATGAGCAGCGTAGGAGGGAATAATGTGATTACAGTAAAAAAGAGTTTGCTAGATATTAAAAAGATAGAGAATGGTACAGTTGTTAGTCCAAAAGGATTTTCCGCTGCGGGAGTTCACGCAGGACTTCGATATGAGAAAAAAGATATTGGGGTTATTATGAGTGAAGTGCCTGCTAATTGTGCGGCAGTTTATACGCTGAATACGTTTCAAGCAGCACCTTTATATGTGACAAAAGATAGCATCAGTCAAGAACAAAAATTACAAGCCGTTGTTGTGAACAGCGCTTGTGCGAATGCTTGTACAGGTGAGCAAGGTTTAGAAGACGCATATGAAATGCGTGCTACAAGCGCTGAGCAGTTTCACGTACCGGCTCATTATGTAGCCGTCGCTTCTACAGGAGTAATTGGCGAACTATTAAACATGAAGAAGATTAATGCAGGAATTAAGCAACTCCAACCAGTAAACACGCAGAAAGGAGCAGAAGCTTTTCAAACAGCGATTTTAACAACTGACACGGTGATGAAAACTGCTTGCTATGAAGTGGTCGTAGATGGAAAAACCGTTACGATTGGTGGAGCAGCAAAAGGGTCAGGTATGATTCATCCTAACATGGCAACGATGCTTGGATTTGTAACGACAGATGCCAATATCGAATCAGCTGTTTTACAAGATGCACTTCGCTCTATTACGAATAAAAGTTTTAACCAAATTACGGTTGATGGAGATACATCAACAAACGATATGGTGTTAGTACTTGCAAATGGCAAGGCTGAAAACGAAACGCTAACGGTCAATCACTCTGATTGGAAAGCATTTTATGAGGCACTTCGACTTGTGTGTGAGGATCTTGCCAAGCAAATTGCTCGCGATGGAGAAGGCGCAACAAAGCTTATTGAAGTAAATGTTGAAGGCGCTGCTACCAACGAAGAAGCCAATATAATTGCTAAACAAATTGTTGGTTCAAGTCTTGTCAAAACAGCGGTGTACGGAGCGGATGCAAACTGGGGAAGAATTATTTGCGCAGTTGGCTACAGTGGAGTCAAAATTAATCCAAATGATATAACGGTGGCGTTAGGTGACATCGTGATGCTGAAAAATAGTCAGCCTCAAGCGTTTGATGAAGAAGCGGCTAAAAACTATTTACAGCAGGAACATGTAGCTGTGAATGTATCTCTTAATGAAGGAACAGCCAAAGGGAAAGCATGGGGGTGTGACTTAACCTACGATTACGTGAAAATTAATGCAAGTTACCGAACGTAAGGAGAGAAGACGATGTCAGGTGTAAAAACAATTGTTATAAAATGTGGAGGAAGCATCATTAATCAGCTAACCAATTCATTTTTTCGGGATTTAAAAAAGCTGATTGACAGTGGACATAATATTGTATTGGTACATGGTGGCGGTCCAGATATTGCGAATATGCTAGCAAAGCTTAATATTGAAGCAGAGTTTGTCGATGGCTTGCGCCGAACATCTAAAGAAGCCTTAGAAGTAGTGACAATGGTGCTCTCAGGAAAAGTAAACAAACAGCTGGTGCGCGATATTCAAATTCAAGGCCTCCAAGCAGTTGGTTTATCAGGGTGTGATGCACAGCTCTTAGAAGCCGAAGCTATCGACTTTGAAAAGTTAGGTTATGTCGGCGAAGTGGTTTCTGTTAATGAGCAGCTTTTAAAGCAGCTAATAGATCAAAGTTATATTCCAGTTATTTCATCTATTGGTGTAAATATCCAAGGTGAGATGTTTAACATCAATGCTGATGTAGCAGCAGGTTCGATCGCTAAGGCACTCGGAGCAGAAAAGCTCATGTTTGTAACGGATGTGCAAGGTGTTTTAAAAGACCAGCAGCTGTTACCAGAATTGACGGTAGAAGAAGTGAACCACCTAATCGAAGAGAAAACCATTTATGGTGGTATGATTCCGAAGGTCATGTCAGCAGTCAAAGCGCTGTCTCCAACGCTACACGAAGTCAATATTATCAGCGGTATTAACGGCTTTTTAGATCAAAGTGGAAACTTAGTCGGAACTGCAATTAAACATACTATTAAAGGTGGAGAGGATAAAGATGAGCTCGTTATTTCCAACTTATCAACGTCTTGATATACATGTAAAAGAAGCAAACGGAACACATTTAACGGATGAAAAGAATCAAACATATTTAGATTTTATTTCAGGCATTGCCGTATGTAACGTGGGACATCGTCATCCGGAAGTTCAAAAAGCAGTAGAAGAACAGTTAAATAAAGTATGGCACGTGTCTAATTTATTTCATCAATCCATTCAAGAAGAAGTAGCTAGCTTGCTTGTTGCTAATTCAAGCGGAGACGCAGTGTTCTTTTGTAACAGCGGAGCAGAAGCTAACGAAGCAGCTATTAAACTAGCGAGAAAGCATACCAAAAAGCATAAAATTATTACGTTTACGAAATCATTCCATGGTCGTACGTTTGCAACAATGACGGCAACTGGGCAAGCAAAAATTCATGAAGGATTTGGACCGCTTGTTAATGAGTTTGTTTATCTTCCATATAATGACGTAGAAAGCTTAGAGGCGGAAATGGATGATACGGTAGCTGCAATCATGACAGAAGTTGTTCAAGGTGAAGGCGGGGTAGTGCCAGGAACAGAAAGCTTTTTAACAACTATTCAAAAGCTATGTCAGGAATACGGTGCGCTGTTTATTGTCGATGAAGTACAAACAGGAATCGGTCGAACAGGTAAACCATTTGCTTATCAGCATTTTAATTTATCTCCTGATATTATTACAGCTGCAAAAGGGTTAGGAAGCGGAATGCCTGTTGGTGCGATGATTGGGAAAGCCTTTTTAACGGAGTCATTTGGACCAGGAAGCCATGGTACGACATTTGGAGGGAATCCAATTGCCTTAGCATCGGCTAAAGCAACGCTACAAATTATTTTTAATAAGCAATTCTTAGAAGAAGTCAATGTCAAGTCAGTCACTTTCAACAATCGGTTAGCAGAAATGCTAGAAAGCTATTCGGTTGTTAAAGAAGTTCGTGGAAAAGGTTTTATGATTGGTATTGAATGCGGTGAATATCAAGCACAGTTAATCACTGAGATGCGTGAAAAAGGGCTCTTAGTGTTAGGTGCAGGTCCTCACGTGATACGTTTACTACCGCCATTAACAGTAAGTAATGAAGAATTGGCAGAAGCACTAAATATTATGAAGCAAGTATTTCAAGAGCTTAAGGTAACGATATAACCGGTATTTTTTTGGAATTTATGTATAAAAATTCTTTAAAATAAATAATTATTCGAAGAGGGATGCAAAATGAATGGATATTTACATTTAGCAAACGGAGATTCATTTGAAGGTAGTATTGAACATACTGCCTCTCACCAAGCAAGCGGAGAAATTGTCTTTTTTACAGGAATGACAGGCTATCAAGAAGTTGTGACGGATCCTTCTTATAAAGACCAGATTATTGTTTTCACCTATCCATTGATTGGAAATTACGGAATTAATGAAAAAGACTTTGAAAGTAAAAAACCTCACGTAGCAGGCGTTGTCGTATACGAATGTTCCGATGAAGGATTCCATTATGAAGCGATGTATAGCTTTAAGCAATATTTGAAAAAGTGGAATATTCCTCTTATCACACATGTGGATACGAGAGCGGTCGTTAAACGAATTCGAAAAGAGGGTACAATGCAAGCAGCCTTTTCCGCTTCTGCTCAAGGTAACGTAGTAACGCACTCTGAACCATACGTAGTTAAGCAAGTATCAACGAAAGAAGTTGTATCACACGCTGGAGATAAACAACATATTGTACTAATGGATTTTGGCTGTAAGAAGTCTATTTTACAAGAATTGTTAAACCGTGGTTGCAAAGTGACGGTGGTTCCTTATTCGACTTCACTAGACGAAATTAAAGACTTAAAGCCAGATGGAATTGTTCTATCAAACGGACCGGGAGACCCGATGCAAGTGGCGAATCAATTATCAGAAATCAAAGCAATTATCAGTAAGTATCCAACGCTTGGAATTTGCTTTGGTCACCAGTTAATTGGCCTAGCGTTCGGTGCAAAAACCAAAAAATTAATGTTCGGTCATCGTGGAGCAAATCAGCCTGTTATTGATTTATTCACGAACAAAGTATGTATGACGTCACAAAACCATAGCTATGTGGTAGATGAAATGACAATCGAACAAACGCCTCTTAAAGTACGATTTAAAAATGTAAATGATCAGTCAGTTGAAGGTCTTGTACATGAGCAACTTCCGGTGTTATCAGTACAGTATCACCCAGAAGCGCATCCGGGACCAAGTGATAGCACATATATCTTTGATGAATTTATGAAGCAAGTACAGCAAGTTGGGAGCGAAAAAGTATATGCCTAAAGATAAAACAATACAAACCATTTTAGTTATTGGCTCTGGTCCAATTGTCATTGGGCAAGCAGCGGAATTTGATTACTCGGGCACACAAGCGTGTCTTTCACTGAAAGAAGAAGGCTATGAAGTCATTTTAATTAACAACAACCCGGCTACCATTATGACGGATACGCATATAGCTGATCGTATTTATTTTGAACCACTCACAGTGGATTCTGTTGAAAAGGTTATTGCAAAAGAAAAACCAGATGGACTTTTAGCAACCCTAGGAGGACAAACGGGACTGAACTTAGCGTTAGAGCTACATGAACATCAAATTTTAGAAAAATACGGTGTGAAACTGCTAGGTACACCAATTGAATCTATTAAGCAAGGAGAAAGCCGTGAAGAGTTTCGTGCTCTGATGCAAGAACTAAATGAACCGGTTCCTGAAAGTGAAGTTGTAACAGAAGTTGAGCAAGCGTTAACGTTTGCGAAAGAAATCGGCTTTCCAGTTATTGTTCGACCAGCCTATACTCTGGGTGGAACTGGTGGAGGGATTGCACATTCACTAGAAGAACTTGAAAAGCTTGCTACGTCAGGTCTTCGAGAAAGTGCTATTCACCAATGTTTAGTTGAAAAAAGCATCGCAGGATTTAAAGAAGTAGAGTATGAAGTCATGCGTGATGCCAACGGAACATGCATTACAATTTGTAACATGGAAAATATTGATCCAGTTGGTGTACATACAGGGGATTCTGTTGTAGTCGCACCTTCACAAACATTAACAGACGTTGAGTATCAGATGCTGCGTTCATCATCGATTAAAATTATCTCAGCGCTTGGTATTATTGGTGGTTGTAATATTCAATTTGCGCTTGACCCTACTAGCAAGCAATATTATCTGATTGAGGTAAATCCGCGCGTCAGTCGTTCATCAGCTTTAGCATCAAAAGCGACGGGATATCCAATTGCAAAGATTGCAGCGAAACTATCCGTTGGATATAACCTTCATGAGTTATTAAACCCTGTTACGGGCGATACGTATGCTAGCTTTGAACCAGCGTTAGACTATGTGGTTGTTAAGTTTCCTAGATGGCCATTTGATAAATTCTTCTATGCAGAAAGAACGCTCGGAACGCAGATGAAAGCAACAGGTGAAGTAATGGCGATTGATCGTACCTTTACAAGAAGCTTCCAAAAAGCATTATCGTCTCTTGAAATTGATTTAAATGGACTAGAAGTAGAAGAACTACAGGCTTTATCTTTAGAAGCTCTATTTGATAAGCTAGCAGATCAAAGTGACGAGCGAATCTTTATCATTTTAGAATTGCTACGTCGAAGTGTGACAACAACAGAGATTCATGAAAAAACGAAAATTGATTATTTCTATTTAAATCATTTCAGTAACTTAATTAAACAAGAGCAAGAATTAAAGAACGTTAATTTGGATTCAATTGAAAAAGAAGCACTAAAGAATGCAAAAGAACAAGGCTTTACTGATGCATATTTAGCATCGATCTGGAATGTTTCAGAGCTGCAAGTACGCTCGAAGCGTAAAAATATGAAGATTTATCCAAGCTACAAAATGGTTGATACGTGCGCAGCAGAATTTGAATCATCTACTGCATATTTCTATTCTAGCTACTATGGGGAAAATGAAATCGAAACGTCTTCAAACAAAAAAGTGGCAATTATCGGGTCTGGACCGATTCGAATTGGGCAAGGTGTAGAATTTGACTACAGCTCTGTACACGGTGTGTGGGCGCTTGAAAAGGCCGGTTATGAAACAATTTTAATTAACAACAATCCAGAAACGGTTAGCACAGACTTTGAAGTAGCAGATCGCCTCTATTTTGAACCAGTTACGGTTGAAGATGTCTTAAACGTTTTAGAAGCAGAAAGCGTAAATGACGTTATCGTTCAGTATGGCGGGCAAACGGCTATTTCATTAGTTAAAGGACTTGAAGAAGCAGGAGTGAACTTGCTTGGTATTACTAACAGCATGATTGATGCACTGGAAGACCGCGAACAATTTTATCAGCTGTTAGACGATTGTCATATTCCTCATATTCCTGGTGAGATGGCAGACAACGAGCAACAGCTTGTGAAAAAGGCAAAAGAAATGGGCTTTCCATTATTAATTCGTCCTTCTTACGTTATTGGAGGAAAAGGAATGCTTACGCTTCAAAGTGAACAGGAGCTCATGGATTGTTTATCATCCATTAAACCATCACATTTCCCAATGCTTCTCGATGCTTACTATCCAGGGCAAGAAGCTGAAGTGGATGTCGTTTGCGATGGAAAAGACGTTTTAATTCCAACAATCGTTGAGCATGTTGAAAAAGCAGGTGTTCACTCTGGTGATAGCTATGCGCTTCTACCAGCTCAAAGTGTAACGAACGCTCATAAACAACAAATGGTTTTATATGCTCAAAAAATTGTTCAAAAGCTTAACTATAAAGGAACTATGAATATTCAATATGTAATCTATAACGACGAAGTATATGTTTTAGAGGTAAACCCTCGTGCAAGTCGTACAGTCCCTGTTGTAAGTAAAGTATGCGATGTTCCGCTTATTTCGCTATCAACGCAAGTATTGCTCGGGAAATCTTTGTCGGAAATGAGCGAACAAACAGGTTTATTGCCAGACCCATCATACGTAACAGTTAAGTTTCCTGTCTTTTCGACAAGTAAGTTATCAGGAGTAGACCCGCTTGTTGGGCCGGAAATGAAATCAACGGGAGAAGGAATTGCGATTGCTTCTACAATTGAAGAAGCATCTAAAAAAGCATTTCATCAATACGTAACATCTAAAAAAGAAGCTGTTGAAGTCTATATTGATGCAGCAGAAGTATCAGAAGAGTTAAAAACAGCGATTACCCATGCTGGCTTGAAACTGGCAGATACGAAAGATTTACAAGCTTGGACAAAAGGTAAAGAAGCATTACTATTTGTAAGTTTTGATTCTGCAAAGAAAGATAATCGTATGCTTGCATTAAAGCACGGTCTGCTAGTACTAACAGAACTAGAAACGTTTGAACTGTTCTTACAGTCATATCATGTAAGTGAGTATAGCGTATCGTCATTACAAGAATGGTTTCAACATAACGAAAAGGAAGTGACAATCTCATGAGTACCGTATCAGCATCTGCAAACTTAAAAGGTAAAGATTTGCTCACGTTAAAAGATTTAACACCAGAAGATATTATGTTTTTACTAGAAAGCGCCATTACCTTAAAAGAAAAGCATAAAAATGGAGAAATCGTTAAAACGCTTGAAGGAAAAACGTTGGGAATGATTTTTGAAAAGTCATCTACACGAACGCGCGTATCGTTTGAAGCAGGCATGCTTCAGCTGGGTGGAAATGCGTTGTTTTTAAGCAGTCAAGACCTTCAAATTGGCCGCGGTGAAACAATTGGCGATACGGCTCAAGTGCTGTCGCAGTTTATCGATGCGATTATGATCCGTACGTTTGAACATTCTAAAATAGAAGAGCTGGCAGAATACGCTTCTATCCCAGTAATTAATGGCTTGACGGATGATTATCATCCGTGTCAAGCACTAGCGGATTTGCTTACAATTTATGAGCATAAACAAACGTTCAGCGGTTTAAAGGTAGCTTACGTAGGTGACGGAAATAATGTAGCTCATTCACTAATGATTGCATGTGCAAAAATGGGAATTGATTGTTCAATTGGTTGTCCCTCTGGCTATGAACCAAAGGCATTTGTAACGGAATATGCAAAAAAAGTTGCCAGCGAAACTGGAGCAACCATTACGATTACAGAAAATCCTGTTAAAGCTGTTCAAAATGCTGATGCTATTTATGCAGATGTATGGACGAGTATGGGGCAGGAAGAAGAAGCGAAAAAGCGTTTAGAAGTATTTGCTTCGTATCAAGTGAACGATGAGCTTGTTCAGCATGCTAAGTCAGATTATCTGTTTTTACATTGCTTACCTGCACATCGTGAAGAAGAAGTAACAGCAAGCATTATTGACGGGCCGAACTCCGTTGTATTCCAGCAAGCCGGAAATCGCATGCACGTACAAAAAGCATTGCTGCAAGCAATATTAGCGTAATGATGGCATAAAGAGACTGGGACATAAGTATTTCAGCCAATGAAATATCCGAGCTATTGAAAGTTAAATACTTTTGGTAGCTCGGATAGTTTTTGTTGGTTTGAAAAACCACTAAAAACTAGTGGAATGGAGCTTAAGACACTCGACTCTCGCGGAAAGCGAATGTCTTAAGCGCAGTGGAACGAACTTGTTTTTACAACCTAACTCGTTTAGAAACGTTATGGTTCGTCTTAGAGATGGAATCATTTCGTTATGTCACAGCCTGTTGTATATATGTTCCTTTCGTATCATGTTTAATTTGGACATTCCCGGGGAACACGATAAACATATTAAGCAGAACGAAAGGTGAGGACATAATGAAAGTTTTAGTAGTAGGAGCAAATGGAACAACAGGTAAGCAAGTAGTTGAATTATTAGCTAGCTCTAGTCAACACCAACCATATGCAATGGTTCGTGAAGAAGAACAAAAACAAGCATTCGAACAACAAAATGTAGATGTGGTATTAGCTGATTTAGAAAAAGACGTATCAGAAGCAGTTAAAGGAATGGATGCTGTTATCTTTACCGCAGGATCTGGTGGTCATACGGGAGATGATAAGACAATTGCCGTGGATCAAAATGGAGCGAAGAATGTTATTGATGCAGCAAAGAAAGCAGGAGTGAAGCGCTTTGTTATGTTAAGTTCAATGGGGACGGATGCGCCTGAGCAAGGTCCAGATGGGCTTCAACTCTATCTTCGTGCCAAAGCAATTGCGGATGAGTATTTAAAACAATCAAACCTAGCGTATACAATTGTTCGTCCAGGAAGTTTATCAGATGATAAAGCCACTGGAGAAATTGATGTGAACACAGACATTGCTGACAAATCAGCAACAATTCCTCGAGCAGACGTTGCCAAAGTACTTGTAGCAAGCTTAGATGAAGAAACAACAGTTGGCAAAACGTTTGAAATATTAAGCGGTAAAACAGAAATTGAACAAGCAATTCAATTTGCTCATTAAAAAAATGCGGATGGAAAAAACCATCCGCATTTTTTGTTTAAAGGAAAATAACCACTAATGCACCGACAATGAAGCAGTAAATGGCAAAGTATTTTAAGTTTCCTCGCGCCATAATGCCCATAAACCACTTTAATGAGAAGTAAGAAGCGATTAATGAAGCAAAGAAAGCTACTGTATAGGGTAGTAATAGCTCAGAAAAGTTTGGATCATTTAAGATGTCGCTAATTCCTAATACTGTTACACCTAAGCTCACGGGAATGTAAAGTAAAAATGAGAAACGAAGAGCCGTTTCTTGCTTTGTTCCGCGTAGCATAGCAGCAACAATTGTTGCCCCTGAGCGACTAATTCCAGGGATAAGCGCTACGGCCTGTGCTAATCCAATAATGATAGCGTCTTTTACAGAAAGCGCTGCGTCATTTTTTCGCCCGCGAAGGTTACGAATAATCCAAAGGGCAATACCCGTAGCAATTAAAGCAAAACCAAGCACTTTTAATGATTTTAGATTGGCTTCAATTACATCGCCAAACAGTACACCGATAACGCCTGCTGGAATTGTTCCGATAATTAAATAGATAATAAATTGAAAATCTGATTTCGAATTTGGATCTTTTGTTTTTAAGAACTTAAGGCCATTTACAATAAGTCGAATAATATCTTCACGATAAATAATGAGTACCGCAATGAGAGAAGCTGTATTGACTAAAATTTCAAAACTGAGGCCTTCAATATTTAAACCAAATAAATGTTGAGCTAGTACAATATGTCCGCTAGACGAGACAGGAATTGGCTCTGTAATCCCTTGGAAAAGGCCTAAAAATAAATATTTCAAAAGCAAATAAAATTGTTCCATGCATAAATCCTTTCTACATTTTCAATAGTTAATTTAGATACTTGTTAAAGGTACATATCCCAGTATAAAAAAACTTTGCGCCACTGTGAAGTGAAAAGGGGAATTCCTTTAAATGTAAACGCTTTTTCTAATGTTTTCCTAGTTCATATCCTGATTATGAAATGAAAAACAGGGGGCATAGTATAAGAGAAGAGCTGGATTTTATTAATGAAGGAGGAAGGGAAATGGGACAAAATCGTCATTTTACAGCAGGTCAAAAAGCGCCAAATAACGGTGTTTATATAGAAATTGGTGAAACTGGAAGCAACGTGAATCATCCGCAAAAAGTGAAGTTAAAAGCAGGAGATCGCTTTCCAGAAACGTCTAATGATGATCGTCATTGGACATATATTAGAAAGCCATAATACGCAAGTAAAGCCATCTTCTGCAGATGGCTTTACTTGCGTGTGAAAACCATTTTATAATATGAAACAAAGGTCAAAAATAGTCAAAAACGGAGGGGTTTCAATGGATGTAAATAAAATGACGCAAAAGCTTCAGGAAGGAGTTATGAATGCACAATCTGAGGCCATCAAGCGAGGTCATCAAGAAATTGATAGTCTACACTTGCTTTACTCATTGATTCATCAGCCAGATGGAATTGCGGTTCGTATTTTAGAGCACTTACATATTGAAACAGAGAAGTTTGTAAAAAGTGTAGAAGCGGAGCTAGCGAAAAAGCCGTCTGTAACAGGTTCAGGTGTTGAAGCTGGCAAAATATATATTACGTCTGCTCTACAGCAACTGCTCGTTAAAGCTCAAGAAGAGGCAGACGGTTTAAAAGACGAGTACATGGCGGTGGAGCATTTATTTTTAGCCGCTGCTAATGGGGCCTCTACAACTAGCTTGGGAAAGTTGTTTAGCCAGTATGGAATCACGAAGCAAAAACTAATGGAAGTTCTGCAAAAAATTCGTGGCAACCAGCGCATTACGAGCCAAACACCAGAAGGCACATATGAAGTTTTAAGCAAGTATGGTCGTGATTTGGTAGCAGAAGTACGAGAAGGCAAAGTAGATCCTGTTATTGGACGAGATCAAGAAATTCGTCGCGTGATTCGAATCCTGTCTCGTAAAACAAAGAATAATCCAGTATTAATCGGAGAGCCAGGCGTTGGGAAGACGGCGATTGTAGAAGGACTTGCACAGCGTATTGTGCGAAGAGATGTGCCGGAAGGATTAAAGGATAAAATGGTGTTTGCTCTAGATATGGGAGCCTTAGTAGCAGGAGCGAAGTTTCGCGGTGAATTTGAAGAGCGTTTAAAAGCGGTGTTACAAGAAGTCAAAAAAAGCAATGGCCAAATTTTATTATTTATTGATGAGCTTCATACCATTGTAGGAGCTGGCCGTACAGATGGAGCCATGGATGCTGGAAATTTACTCAAGCCAATGCTTGCTCGCGGTGAACTTCACTGCATTGGAGCAACAACCCTGGATGAATACCGTCAATATATTGAAAAAGACCCTGCGTTAGAGCGCCGCTTTCAGCAAGTGTTAGTTGAAGAGCCAACGGTAGAAGATACGATTTCTATTCTTCGAGGGTTAAAAGAACGATTTGAAATTCATCACGGTGTAAACATCCATGACCGGGCTCTTGTTTCAGCTGCTGTTATGTCAGATCGCTACATATCTGACCGTTTTTTGCCCGATAAAGCAATTGATCTGATTGACGAAGCGTGTGCAACCATTCGAACAGAAATTGATTCTATGCCAGCAGAATTAGATGAGGTAACAAGAAGAGTCATGCAGCTGCAGATTGAAGAGGCTGCATTAAGTAAAGAAACGGACTTTGCTAGTACACAGCGTCTAACCGCTATTCGGGAAGAAGTAGCGAATTTAACTGAAAAAGCAGACGTGATGAAGCTTCAATGGGAGAAGGAGAAGCAGTCCATTCAAGCTGTCCAAGACGTCAGGGAAAAGCTAGAAAAAGCAAAGCGAGATCTAGAAGAAGCAGAAGGGCGTTATGACCTAAATAAAGCAGCAGAGCTTCGTCATGGACATATTCCAGCCTATGAGAAAGAATTAAAACAGCTTGAGGCCGAAGCTGCAAAAAAACAAGAGTCTCGTTTGCTGCGTGAAGAAGTTACGGAAGAAGAAATTGCAGAAATTGTGGGACGATGGACAGGCATTTCAGTGTCAAAGCTCGTAGAAGGAGAGCGAGAAAAGCTGTTAAAAATGGAATCTATTTTAAAAGCGCGCGTAATTGGGCAGGATGAGGCGGTGTCGCTTGTAACTGATGCGGTGATTCGAGCACGAGCAGGCATTCAAGATCCAAATCGCCCAATCGGTTCGTTTATCTTTCTGGGCCCAACTGGAGTTGGAAAGACAGAATTAGCTAAAACGTTAGCTGAAACGTTGTTTGACAGCGAAGATCATATTATTCGTATTGATATGTCTGAGTACATGGAAAAGCATGCAGTTTCACGCTTGATTGGTGCTCCTCCAGGATATGTTGGCTATGAAGAAGGAGGACAGTTAACGGAAGCTGTTCGTAGAAAACCATACTCCGTGGTCTTGCTGGATGAAATTGAAAAAGCACATCCAGAGGTGTTTAACGTGCTCCTTCAAATGTTGGATGATGGAAGGATAACAGATTCAAAAGGAAAGACCGTTGATTTTAAAAATACGATTATTATTATGACATCGAATATTGGTTCACAAACACTGTTAGAAGGTTTAACAGAAGATGGAAACATTGAGGAGTCAAGTCGAGAACAAGTACTTCAGCAGCTTCGCCAGCATTTTCGACCTGAGTTTTTAAATCGTGTGGATGACACGATTTTATTTAAGCCACTATCAGTGAGTGAAGTAAAATCAATTATTGAAAAGCTTCTTAAGCAGCTTGAAAGCCGTTTGCAAGAAAGACATATTACGCTGACACTAACTGAAGAAGCAAAAAATTACATTGCGAAAGCAGGGTTTGATCCTGTTTATGGTGCGCGCCCGCTTAAACGATTTATTCAAAAGTATGTTGAAACTAAAATTGCTAGGGAATTAATTGCTGGCCATATCACAAATCATAGCGATGTAGTTATTGATAATAGAGGTGAAGAGTTCATTATTGAACAATAAATAAAAGACCATTTAGTGATTGCTAAATGGTCTTTTTGTGCTTTTTAAAAACGAAGTGTATTCTCGTAAGCATTGGAGCTATAGAATCGATCTTTTTAATGAGCAAAAAACTACCTTTGTGAGAATGGATTTTTACTATTGACTATAATTGTAAGCGCTTATAGAATGAGTATAAATTATTGAATTCGCTTTCTTAGCAAAGCACTATTTGGGATCCTAAAAGAAACAATGGACAGTAAACAATTATGCGTATACTTGTTTGGTTTCAAAAGAACTTATACAGATAAAGGAGGAAAGCAATAGTAAACTAGAGAAAGGTGATGCTAACGAAATAAGCGATATTAAGGGATAACAAGCTAATAGCAGAGCACCTAACGAAAGAGTCAACAACGCGCTTTTTTTCATTTCTATAAAGAGGTGAAGAGAAAGCCAGACTAAAATGAAATAAAATGGAATCATACATACGAGCGTAAATAAACGATAGCTATGTAACACCTGCTCGTTTATAAATGAAAAAATTCCGTTGAAAATTACGACCATATATAATATGAAAAAAAATAAGTCGTTAATTTGCACGAAAAGAAGACAAGCTCTTACTTTCATTACTTTGTTTAGCGCTTGTTGAATCAATAGCGTATAAAAAAAAGTAAGCAGCAGTATAAATAGATTCATTAAAGAGGTATAGAAATCATCGAACTGTCTGACAAAAAACAGTATGATGATATGAAAACAGCTAATTGTAAGCGTTACAAAAGTAGATGTTTGCTTCAAAAATATCTCTCCTTCATCAAAATGCACACGACAGAAAATAGAAAAGGGTGTTCATCAATGAATATAGTCACTGTGGGATCATTTATATTCTTTACCGTTTTAGTAGCATATATTTCATATCGCTTTACTCGCGATGAAAATCTTGAAACATCAGAAGGATATTTTTTAGGGGGAAGAAGCTTAACTGGTTGGGTTATTGCTGGGTCTCTGTTATTGACGAACTTATCAACAGAGCAGCTTGTAGGCTTAAATGCGGATGGTTATTCGTTTAATATGTCCGCAATGGGCTGGGAAGTAGGTTCTTCAATCGCTCTTGTATTGGTTGCGTTATTTTTACTTCCACGCTATTTAAAAGGTGGAATTACAACAATTCCAGACTTTCTAGAATCTCGATTTGATTCAGGCACTAAACAGATTGTTACCATTTTATTTTTATTTGGCTATGTACTAAATTTATTACCTCCTATTTTATATTCAGGAGCCACTGCACTAAGCAGCATCTTTAATGTTCAAGGCATGTTTGGAGTTAGTTCAACGACCGCGCTGTGGATTACAGTATGGGGAATTGGAATTATTGGATCAATTTACGCAATATTCGGAGGATTAAAAGCGGTTGCTGTATCAGACACGGTAAATGGCATTGGTTTATTGATTGGAGGATTAATGATTCCATTTTTAGGGCTGATGGCTTTAGGTGATGGTTCACCAGTTGATGGATTCAATAAAATTATGGAAAATACCCCCGAGAAGCTAAACTCAATCGGTGGAGAGAAAGATCCCGTGCCGTTCAGCACGATGTTTACGGGAATGCTACTTGTAAACTTGTTTTATTGGGGAACAGCACAGCATATTATGCAGCGTGCATTAGCTGCCAAAAATCTTAAAGAAGGGCAAAAAGGGTTAATTATTGCAGCATTTCTAAAGCTATTAGGACCAGCATTTTTAATTATCCCTGGTATTATTGCATTTAATATTTTTGGACCAGGACTTCCACCGATGGAAGCGTATCCAAAGTTGGTTAATCATGTATTGCCAACGCCACTTGTTGGTTTCTTTGCCGCTGTATTATTCGGAGCTATTTTATCATCGTTTAACTCAGCGTTAAACTCGAGCGTTACGCTTTTTGTTTTAAATATTTACAAGCCTTATTTTAAGCCAAAAGCTACGGATAAAGAGCTTGTAAAAAATGGAAAAGTAGTAGGCGTATTCTTAGCTATTTTTGCAATGTGCGTAGCGCCTTTAATTGCAAATGTACCAAACGGATTCTTTGCATATCTTCAGATGGTTAACGGTTTTTATAACGTTCCAATCTTTACGATTGTATTTATCGGCTATGTAACGAAAAAAGTGCCTGCGGTTGCAGCAAAAGTGTCATTAGCTGTATTTATCTCAATCTATGCGGTAACGCAGCTAGTATGGGATACAGGCTTACACTATCTTCACATTTTAGCCATCTTATTCGTTTTATGTAGCGGATTAATGTTTATCATCGGAAAAATTGCTCCAAAGCAAGATCTATATGTGTTAGAAGATCAAAAAGCAGTAGATTTAACTCCTTGGAAGCTTCTGTATCCGATGGGAATTGCAGCGGTTCTTGCAATGTTAGTAGTTTACGCGCTCTTTTCACCAATTGGAATTGCTTCTTAAGACAAAAGAGGCTGGGATATAAATATTTCAGTCAACGAAATATCCGACCGATTGCTAACCTGCAATCGGTCGGATATTTTTTGTTCGTTCCGAAAACAAGTTGAAAAACTGGTGGAATGAAGCGTAAAAGACGACTTCTGCGGGAAAGAGAGAAAGAGCTGGGAACCCGCAGCGAAGCGAACAGGCTGGGATTCTTCCCCGCGGAAAGCAAGTGTCTGGGGCGCAATGTAACAAACTTGTCTCTAGAGAGTAGAGTATTTTACGGGTTGAATGAATATTTCTTATCTTGCATATTGTCGAACGAAGTACTATCCTTTAAGATAATAAGCACAAAGCGTAATTCGATTAGAGGTTAAGGAAAGGAATCGGTTGAATTTATGAAAGAACATGTTGAGCGCGTATATGATGAGGCATATGACTTTATTGATCAAGCACTTCAACAAATTAGAAGCGTTGAATGCACTGAAGAAGCAGATGATGAAATAAAAGAAAAAAGACAGCGTACGGAAATTGCTTTGCAAGCAGCACGCGACATTTTAGAAAATATGATTATTCCGGGTAAGAAACTTACTTTTATTTATGAAAACGGCTCTGTTGTTGTAGAAATACCGGAAAAATAAATGAAAATCCCTTTGTTGTCGAGAATCTTGGACAACAAAGGGATTTTTTTTGCTTGTACGATTATTTTGGAAGAGTAAAAAGCTCATCAATTGATGCGTTGCTCTTTCGATACTGTCCAGGCGTCATATTTGTGGTTTTACGAAACACCTTCGTAAGGTAATTAGCATTGGCATAGCCGACATTTTCTGCAATCTCTTCAATTGAGTATTTTGTTTGGTTCAAAAGTTCAGCTGCTTTTTGAACCCGCATCTTTGTTAAATATTGAATCGGAGTCAATCCCGTTGTTTGCTTAAATAAGCGGCTGAAGTGATAGCGAGATAAATTTGCTGATTCCGCCATTTCATCTGGGCCGATTTCTTCATGATAATGGTTTCTAGCAAATAAGATAGAGCTAATAATGCTCTCAGGCCAGTCTTCAGTAAAGGAGTCCATATTCTTTACATATTGATAAAGCTCCATTACAAAGCGATAGCACAGGCTTGATGCATAAAATGGATCTGTAATGTTTTTTTCACTTGCTCCCTTATAGATTTGAGCCAGAAGCTGTATCGGTGCTGATTCGGGGTGGAATCGAATGACTGACTGGAACTTTGTTTTGATGTAATCCCAGCATTTTTTCACTTCATCACCATACAACGTTAAAAAGATAAATTCCCAATTTTCACTCTCTTTAGGTAAATAATATCTATAGTCTCCCGGCGTGCTGACAATAAAGGCTTTACCTGCATCTACCTTATATTGAGTTCCGTCTACTTCAATCATTCCATATCCAGACACTGTATATTGAAAAATATATTTCCCTACCTCTTTTCGCTGTTTCCCGCTCCAATTATAAAGAGGAGAGTATACTTCATCCCATCCCACTGACCATAGCTGTGCAACATCACTGGTACGGGATTCGAAGAAACGATAAGCATAGGTAGCATATTCTTTTGTTTGAAATTGTGGTAGCAAATTTTCACCTTCTTTTTTAAAAAATGTTGTTATTTATACTTTAACGTAATCGTTTTCATTTCGCTATATATATTTCACTTTATTTATGAAAATATTAAAAAAGGAGACTGAGACATAAGTAATTCAGTCCTTACTATACCTGAACGATTGAGAGTTCATAACTTTTAATCGTTCAGGTTTTTTGGTTGATTGTGAAAACAATGTTGGAAACAGGGTGGAATGGAGCGTAGGACACTCGACTCCTGCGGGAAAGAGAGGGAAAACGGAGATCCCGCAGCGCAGCGAGGAAGCTCAGGTTCCTCCCCGCGGAAAGCGAGTGACCGTAGCGCAATGGAACGAACGAGTTGAGACAAATCAAAGAGATGGGAACAGCGAGTGTTCGTCTTTTAGAAGCAATCATTTTGTTATGTCCCAAACTCTTTACATTCTCAAAAGATATCCACTGTTTTTATTAGCAGTGGGTGTTCATAATTGTAAGTTTGTTAGCAAGAAATTACCGTTTACAGGGATTATTTTTACCATTGAGAAAACGTGCTTAACGCTTTTAAAATAGAGACATGAATACGTTTACAGTTTGGCGATAACGATATAAAAAAGAAACAGGTGATGTGACATGATAGGTGAATTAATTAAAAAGTTTCAAGAAATCTTTCAAACAACGGAAAACGTTCGTTGCTTCTTCGCACCAGGACGCGTTAATTTGATTGGTGAACATACAGATTATAACGGAGGGCACGTATTTCCATGTGCTTTAAGTATTGGAACATACGCAGTTGTGCACAAGCGAAACGATCAGAAGGTTCGTATGTACTCGGCAAACTTTGAGGATAAAGGTGTAATAGAATACAAGCTTGATGAGCTTGTATTTGAAGAAGAACATGATTGGGCCAATTATCCAAAAGGAGTAATTAGCACATTTGTTAAAAATGGCTATGAACTAAGAAATGGATTTGACGTGTTATTCTATGGCAATATTCCAAATGGTGCTGGTTTATCTTCTTCAGCGTCTATCGAATTAGCAACGGCTGTTTTAGTAAATCAATTAGAAGAATTAGATATTGATATGGTCGAGATGGTTAAGATGTCACAGCAAGCGGAAAATGAATTTATTGGCGTTAGCTGTGGAATCATGGATCAATTTGCAATTGGAATGGGGAAAGAGGATAAGGCAATTCTGTTAAATTGCCAAACACTTGACTACACGTACAGCCCGCTTCAGTTAGAAAATGCAGTGTTAGTAATTGCAAACACGAACAAGCGAAGAGGGCTAGCAGACTCCAAATATAATGAACGCCGTTCTGAATGTGATCAAGCATTAGCAGACTTAAAAAGTAATTATGAGCTTGAGTCATTAGGCGATCTAACGAAGGCACAGTTTGAGCAGTTAAAACATTTGATTAAAAACCCAACGAATCAAAAGCGTGCAAAACACGCAGTTTATGAGAATGAACGAACAAAAGAAGCTGTGGTAAAGCTGAACAACGGTGATCTGCAAGGGTTTGGTTTATTAATGAACGAATCTCACCGCTCACTACGAGATGACTATGGAGTTACGGGAAAAGAATTGGATGCATTAGTTGAAGCTGCTTGGGTTCAAGAAGGTGTGATTGGTTCTCGAATGACAGGAGCAGGGTTTGGTGGTTGCACAATTAGTATAGTGAAAGAAAATAAGGTCGATTCATTTATTTCTGAAGTAGGCGCTGCTTATACAAAAGCAACAGGCTTACAAGCAAACTTTTACGTTGTTGAAGTTGGAGAAGGCGCACGAGAATTAGCATTGGAAACGGTATAAAAGGAGGAGCAAGAATGGCTGTATTAGTATGTGGAGGAGCTGGCTATATCGGTAGCCATACGGTAGCAGAGTTATTGAATAAAGGGAAAGACGTAGTCGTTGTTGATAACCTTCAAAAAGGTCATAAAGAAGCGATTTTAGAAGGCGTACGTTTATATGTTGGCGATTTAAGAGATACCGAGTTTTTAGATGAAGTTTTTCAGGAAAACGAGATTGAATCGGTTGTGCACTTTGCAGCGGATTCTCTTGTTGGAGAAAGCGTAACAGATCCTTTAACATATTATGATAACAATGTGTACGGCGCACTTTGCTTGTTAAAAGTGATGAATAAACATGGTGTTAAGCACATTGTATTTTCATCCACGGCTGCAACATATGGAGAAGCAAAGAACTTTCCAATTTTAGAAGATGATCCAACAGAGCCAACAAACCCTTATGGTGAAACGAAGCTAGCAATTGAAAAAATGCTGAAATGGTCAGAGAAAGCGTATGGACTTCGTTATGTTGTTCTTCGCTACTTCAACGTTGCAGGTGCTCATATGGATGGGAAGCTAGGGGAAGATCATACGCCAGAAACACACTTAATACCAATCATTTTACAAGTAGCTCTTGGAAAACGTGAGCATATCTCAATTTTTGGTGCCGATTACGATACGAAAGACGGTACGTGCATTCGAGATTATATTCACGTAACAGATTTAGCTGATGCGCATGTATTAGCGCTTGAAAAGTTAGCGCGTGACAATACAAGCGGTACCTACAATTTAGGGAACGGAAACGGCTTTACAGTTAAAGAAGTAATTGATGCTGCGCGTAAAGTGACGAATCATTCCATTCCAGCTATCGTTGCGCCGAGACGTGCGGGAGACCCAGCCAAACTAGTAGCATCTTCTCAAAGAGCAATGGATGAACTGGGTTGGAATCCACGCTATACGTCAATGGAGCAAATGATTGAAAGTGCATGGAAATGGTTTCAAGCACATCCGGAAGGGTATAAACAGCCTCAGCGATAAAAAGCTGTTAGAAAATAGCTTAGCCATAGATTACGGAACGAGAAGAGAGGAAGGTTGTATGTCAGTCAACATTCATGAACAAATTCAAAGACTTATTCAATACGGATTGCAAAAAGAGCTTATAACAGCATGGGACGTTGATGTTGTTCGGAATAAGCTGTTAGAAATACTGCAGCTCGATGAATATATCCCAGCGGCTGTTAGCCAAGAAACCTATGAAAATCCGGTTGATATTTTAGAGAAAATGCTTGATTGGGCGGCTGAACACAATCTAATAGAAGATACCATTACGTACCGAGATTTACTAGATACAAAAATCATGAGTAGTTTTGTGCCGCTTCCATCTGAGGTTAATCGCCGTTTTTATCAAACATTTCAACAAGAAGGCGCGCAGCAAGCTACGCAAGATTTTTATCAATACTCAAAAGATGTTCACTATATTCGAACAAATCGAATTGCTAAAAATGAGGGGTGGCTGACTGATACACCGTATGGTCAGTTAGAGATTACGATTAACCTATCAAAGCCAGAAAAAGACCCAAAAGCAATTGCTGCGAGCAAGACGTTGAAGGAGAGCTCATATCCTAACTGTCTGCTTTGCAAAGAGAATGCGGGCTATGCGGGACGTGTTAATCATCCAGCTAGACAAAACCATCGCATCATCCCTGTTGAACTTGCAGAAGAGCAGTGGTACCTGCAGTTTTCACCTTACGTTTATTATCAAGAGCATGCGATTGTCTTTTCCGGTGAACATACGCCAATGAAAATTTCATCGGCTACGTTTGAACGTCTACTATCATTTACGGACCAATTTCCGCATTACTTTTTGGGGTCAAATGCAGATTTGCCCATCGTAGGAGGATCCATTTTAACTCACGATCATTTTCAAGGTGGAAATCATGAGTTTCCAATGGCTAAAGCACACGTAGAAGCAACTTTTACAATGGAAGACTATCCGACAGTTAAAGCGGGAATTGTCAGGTGGCCGATGTCCGTTATCCGCTTGCAGAGCACTGATAAAAAGGAGCTAGTGGAATGCGCTAATCATGTATATAAAACATGGCAGCAGTACAGTGATGAAAGCGTTGGGGTTCATGCTTTCACAGGGGAAACGCCGCATAATACGGTAACCCCAATTGCGAGAAGAAGAGGAGAATTATTTGAGTTAGACCTTGTTCTTCGAAATAATCGAACGAGTATCGAGCATCCCGATGGTATTTACCATCCTCATCAAGAAGTCCACCACATTAAAAAAGAAAACATTGGGTTGATTGAAGTGATGGGACTTGCGGTATTACCGGGTCGCTTACAAGAAGAAATGCGTCTAGTCAGTGAATACTTGGTTAATGGAGATTGTACAATTCGAGATGAGCATGCACATATTCAAAAGCATGAAGCATGGATGAAACGGCTCCGAGAAAGCTATGAAGGCTTTACTAAAGAAAATGTCCAGCAAATTATTCGTAAGGAGCTTGGTACCACATTTATGACGATTTTAGAGCATGCTGGTGTATTCAAGCGAGACGAGCAGGGGAAAGAAGCTTTTCATCAATTTACAAAGCAGCTAAAAAAACAAACGGCACGTAGCGAATAACCTAGAAAACATTCTTACATTCATTTGATAAATAAACAGCTAAAGGGAGACTGAAAGATATGTATATTGGTGTTGACTATTATCCAGAACAATGGCCTAAAACAAGATGGGCAGAAGACGTACGCTTAATGAAAGAACTAGGTATTAATGTTGTGCGTATTGCTGAATTTGGTTGGCAGTTAATGGAGCCCGAAGAAGGAGTATATGACTTTTCACTATATGATGAAGCTATCGAACTATTAACAAGTAACGGAATCAAAGTAGTGCTTGGTACACCAACTGCTACGCCACCAGCTTGGATGATTCATAGCTATCCAGAAATTTTACCGGTTGATGAAAACGGAGTAACTATTTCCTTTGGAGCGCGTAGACATTACACGGTTAATAGTGGAAAATACCATCAGTTTACGAAGAAAATCGTAACAAAAATGGCAGAAAAGTATGGTCAACACCCTGACATCATCGGTTGGCAGGTAGACAATGAATATGGCCATGAAAAGTCAGATCGTAGCTATGGAGCCCTTGATCGCGCTGCTTTTCAATGCTGGTTAAAAGAAAAATACCAGACGCTTGATGAGTTGAATCAGCAGTGGGGAACGGTATTTTGGAGTCAAACGTATACGGACTGGTCACAAATTCCAACGCCGCGTAAAGTTTATCAAGAGCATAACCCGAGCCTTCTTTTAGACTTTGACCGCTTCTGTGCAGATGCTTATACGGCTTATAATAAGCTTCAAGTTGATATCTTACGCTCCATTGTTCGTAAAGATCAATTCATTACGCATAATTTTGTATTTACAGATCAAGCCATCAATCAATGGGATATGTCAAAGGATTTAGATTTTGTTTCGTTTGATAATTACCCTGTCTGGGGCGGTTTAGCTGAACCAATTAAGCCAGCAGCAATCGCTCAGCAGCACGACTTATGTCGCTCTGCAAAAGGTGGAAAAAACTTTTGGGTAATGGAAGAATTATCGGGAGCGCAAGGGTGGAGTCGTATTGGCTACTTACCGCGTCCAGGTCATATTAAGCTGTGGACGTATCAAGCGATTTCTCGAGGAGCAGAAGCAATCGTTTACTTCCGCTGGCGTGCAGCTCAGTTCGGGACAGAAGAATTTTGTCATGGGATTTTAGATCATGATGGGTTACCAAAGCGCAAGTATGAGGAAGTAAAAGAAGTTATTCAAGAACTAAAAACGTTTGGTGATGAGTGGATTAATGCGTCATATGAAGCGGAAGTAGCAGCTTACTATGATATTGAGAATGCATGGGCGTGGGGAATTCAGCCTCAAAGTGATGCATTTGCTTACAAGCAAGAATTTCTTCGCTTCTATCGCCCTGTGCATAGTGCAAACGTATTAACAGATTTGGTTACGGCTGCAGATGACTTAGCGCGCTACAAAGCGGTTATCGTGCCAATTTACTTCCTAACAAATAGTGAGTTTACGGAGAAGTTAAAGCAGTTTGTTTCAAATGGTGGAACAGCTATTTTATCTTATCGTGCAGGTGTAAAAGAAGAAAACAATTTTGTCACAGGACAAACGCTTCCAGGTGCATTATCAGAGTTTACGGGTATTCAAATTCATGAATATGAATCCCTACAAACATCACAACAAAATATGGTTGTAGGCACAAAAGGTACGATAAAAGGGCAAGAGTCAACAGCAACGATTTGGTGTGACTTAATTGAGCCAACAACAGCTGAAGTGCTGGCAGAGTACAAAGGTTGTTTCTATGAAGGCACTGCTGCTATAACTAAGAATAGTTTTGGGAAAGGCACTGTTTATTATATCGGTACAGCGCTTGAAGATGCTATGTTAGATGGATTATATGATGATATCTTAGCTGAAGCGCAAGTAGACACATTTAAAACAAATGGTGAAGTTGAAGTTGTAAAAAGAGGTCAATTCTATAGCTTTTTAAATCATTCAACAACAGAGACAACACCAGTTGAACTTCCAGATGGAACATGGAAGACTGCCGCAACAAATGAGCTTGTAAAAGGTGAATTAATGCTGAAGCCGCTTCAAGCAGTGGTGTTAATTAACGAATAAAAAGAACCGCTAGCAAAAGCTAGCGGTTCTTTTAATGATGAGTGTCAATAGGTTCGTTTGGAACACCGGCTTCACCAAGTACAACAACTAACAGCGTAAATACCACGCTGATAATCGAAGCGGTTGCAAAATCAAACGCTTGACCAGACATAGAAGAAATAACATAAACCGACATGTTAATTAATAAAAATCCCCAAAATAAAGCAGCAATAATGCGCACAACTTTCACCCCATTCACAGTACAGTTTGATTTTATTTTATCATAGCGTTTACAAAGAAGAAATTGAATTTTTTATGAATAGTATTTTCTATTCAGTGCGTTTATACACAGAGTCCTTTTTTGTTTAAAAAAATGTATAGCGTATTGATAAACTCATGAATAAATAGGCATTCGAATCGGTCACATTGTGACGCTTTGTCATAAGCTGTATGAAAGGAAAGTAGCTTTTTATACGGAGGATCAGTCATGATGCATCGACGTTTTTTTAGTCTAGATACTCAATGGAATGTCGTACATGTACCAGAAAAGCCGAATGGTTTCGGTGTGTTAGTACTTGGTGATAAAGACCACTTTGTTGAAAGCTCTACAAGTCTTTGGATTCAGCACGGTGGCAGATCTCAACTGCTGCAATATTTACAAGATGAAGGCTATACTGTTTTTTATTCAAACTTATACGGACGCCATTGGGGCAGCCCGAAAGCCAACCGCTTAGCCAAACAGTTATATCACTTGGTTATGAAACAAGAAATCTTAAATAAACGCATTCATATTTTAGCCGAGGGTATGGGAGCATTGCTTGCCATGCAGTTAATGGAAGGCGGAGAAACGTTTATTCGATCGGTAGCTCTTTTGAACCCGTGTATTGATTTGCATACGCATGCTAGTCATGAGAAACAGAATAAATTTTTTTACAAGCAATTTACAAGAGATATGACGCTAGCCTATGATGTAGAGCGTAAACAAGTTGCGAAAATGATTGCTCAGTATCCTACATGTGAACAATTAACGTCTACACTGCCTGTAAAAATTTGGACGACTGCTAATGAAGTCACCCACTATCCGCTTATTCACAGTAAGCAGTATGAGCAGCATCGCCTAAGCTTACAATCACCGATTTCATTGTCGCTTTATCTAATGGAAAAAAAATATTTGTTTGAACGTTCGCTTTTACAATTTTATAAACTAAATGAAAAAGTGTTATAAGGAGAGCTCCTATGATTATACATATCATAGGAGCTTTTTTTCTGAATAAGACTGGGGGAGAAGAAATGGGGAATTTTGTAGTGATAGGAGCGAACCGCTTTTTGGGGTTCCACCTTTGTACGGCGCTATTAGAAAATGGAGAAGAAGTGAGCGGATCTGTTCATAAAGCTCATACTTCAGAAACGAGTTTGCAAAATGAAATGGGGTTGCTGCTAGGACGAAATGCTAATTTTGAAAAGCGAACGGATCGTGATGTTCTAGAGATGATTACATCTGAAACAGATGCTGTATACTTTGCATACTTTGACGGTGGCGACTTTTATCATGATGATTTTTTACGAGAAGAGATGAATAATGCATATCAAACGTTGCGTGATGTAGTAAAAAAATGCATTCAGACTCATACCAAGCTAATCTTTACGTCATCTTTACGAGTATTTGGAAAAAAACAGCTAAAAGTAAGAGAAGAAACGAAGCCTGAACCTGACAATAGCGAAGGGCGCCTTTTTCTACAGTTTGAGCAGCTTATTGATAAGTATCGCGAAAAAGGATTAATGTGCATTATTGTCCGAATACCAAACTTGTATGGCCCATGGCAGCCGCTTTCTATGTACTATTCGCAGCTATTAAGCAATCAAAAGCCAGCGGATATAAGAGAAGGTACCGATTATATTGCGTATATTGAAGATGTTGTACCTGCCTTTTTAAAATGTAAAGAAGAAAGAGCAAATGGAAACGAAGTGATTCACTTACTTGATCAAAAAATAGAAAAGTGGGAAGATGGTGCACAGTTACTGAACAAAGATTACGTAGAGGAAAATAGTCGACATGAAGCGTATGAGTATAGTAAAAAAGCAAAAACACTTTTAAACTATGAAACAAAAACAACCTTAAAAGAGGGGATTCGCGCTCAAAGAAGGCATATGAGAACATTCTTCTAGTCATAGTGATGACTTACTAAAAACAGAAGCTATACTGGTTGTACTTTTGCATAATAATCGCTAATATAAAATGTGAAACGAAAGAACAGATTCTTTATATGAAGGAGAAAGAATGATGGAACAACAAATGCAGTTTATGCAAATCGCAATGAAGTATTTACCAGAAGCAAAAGAGATTTTAGATCAAACAGGCGTAGAGCTTTCTATGGAGCACGTTCAGCCAGTTTTAGGGCTTTTAACAAAAGTAATGAATGATGCTTATGAACTTGGTAAAGAAGATGCGTTAAAAGAGCAGAATGAAAAATAACAGTCCACTCTGGACTGTTATTTTTTGTCGAGGAAGCGATCAAGGAGTGGAGAAAGCTCAAGCAGTAGGGGAGCCAATTCATCGATTGAAACGATAATCTCATCAATTTGAGTAAGCAAGGATTCCCAGTCTACTTTTTCTTCCTCTTGCTTAGGAGAACGACCAAACATCACTTGTGAGAAAAAGTCAGGTGAGCGTCTGCGCGCCATGTTGTCTCATCCTTTCTTGGTAAGAGTAAAAACATTGCGTATAAACACTATATGTAGAAGCCATTAAATTCGACTAGGACAAACACCTATATAGACAAAAAATAAAAAATGAAGTAAAATTAGTACCAACTCATAATATTTGATTATATAAACTGTAAAAGATATAGAAACGATCATCTTAGTAGCGAGGATTGATCAAAAAAGGCTGCTTTGTTTTATACAGGCAGTCGCGTTAAGGTGTGTAGTTCCCACATCTTCTATAAAAGGAGTGAAGAATATGAACGCTGGTGTAATTGGAATTGGACGTTATGTACCAGAGAAAATTTTAACAAACTTTGACCTTGAAAAAATGGTTGATACTTCAGATGAGTGGATTCGTACAAGAACGGGTATCCAAGAAAGACGAATCGCTGCAGATAATGAAGATACATCTGATTTAGCGTATAAAGCGGCAGTAAATGCACTAGAAAATGCAAATATATCAGCTGAAGACCTTGATATGATCATCGTCGCAACCGTGACGCCCGACCAGCCGTTTCCAACGGTTTCTTGTATGCTACAAGAAAAGCTAGGGGCGAAAAAAGCAGCAGCTTATGACGTGAGCGCAGCTTGTGCAGGCTTTATGTACGGTGTTATTACCGCAAAGCAGTTCATTGAAACGAATGCTTATAAGAATGTCTTAGTGGTTGGTGTTGAAAAGCTTTCAAAAATTACAGATTGGAACGATCGTAATACGGCCGTGTTATTTGGTGACGGTGCTGGTGCGGTTGTTGTTGGACCTGTATCAGAAGGTCGAGGCATTTTATCATTTGAACTAGGTTCAGATGGTACGGGTGGAAAGCATCTGTATCAAGATGAACATGATCATATCATCATGAACGGCCGAGAAGTATTTAAATTTGCGGTGCGCCAAATGGGTGAGTCAGCTATTAATGTTCTTGATAAAGCTGGGTTATCAAAAGAAGACGTGGATTTCTTAATCCCACACCAAGCGAATATTCGCATTATGGAAGCGTCAAGACAGCGATTAGATTTACCAGAAGAAAAGATGTCAAAAACGATTCAATACTATGGGAATACATCTGCTGCGTCAATTCCGATTTCAATTGTGCATGAATTGGAGCAAGGTAAAATTAAAGATGATGATCTACTCGTAATGGTAGGTTTTGGCGGTGGCCTTACATGGGGTGCAATCGCAATTAGATGGGGAAGATAATTGTAGATAATTTCTTGAAGGAGATGAAGCTAACATGAGTAATAAACGTGTTGTTGTAACAGGTCTTGGAGCGGTAACGCCATTAGGAAATAACGTGGACACAACTTGGGAAAATGCAGTTGCGGGTGTATCAGGTATTGGCCCATTAACTCGCTTAAATCCAGAAGAATTTCCTGCAAAAGTAGCTGCGGAATTAAAAGATTTTAATGTTGAGGAATTTATCGACAAAAAAGATGCACGCAAAATGGACCGCTTTACGCAGTATGCGTTAGCAGCTTCCAAAATGGCTGTTAAAGATGCGGACTTAACCATTACAGACGAAATTGCACCAAACGTAGGAGTGTGGATCGGATCTGGAATTGGAGGAATGGAAACGTTCGAAAACCAGTTTGAAACATTGCTTTCAAAGGGTCAGCGTCGCGTAAGTCCATTCTTTATTCCAATGATGATTCCGGATATGGCTACTGGTCAAGTATCAATTGCTCTAGGTGCAAAAGGGGTAAACTCTTGTACTGTGACGGCATGTGCAACTGGTACAAACTCAATCGGAGATGCATTTAAAGTTATTCAGCGTGGAGATGCTGATGTGATGATTACGGGCGGAACAGAAGCACCAATTACAAAGCTGTCGATCGCTGGATTCTGTGCAAACAAAGCGCTATCAACGAATCCCGACCCAGAAAAAGCTTGTCGTCCTTTTGATAAAGACCGTGATGGGTTTATTATGGGTGAAGGTGCAGGAATCGTTGTCTTAGAAGAACTTGAACATGCGCTAGCACGCGGTGCACGCATTTATGCAGAAATTGTGGGCTATGGTTCTACAGGTGATGCGCATCATATTACAGCACCAGCTCCAGGAGGAGAAGGCGGCGTTCGCGCAATGAACAAAGCTATTGCTGATGCAGGTCTTGAGCCACAAGATATCAGTTATATTAATGCTCATGGTACAAGCACTGAGTATAATGACAAGTTTGAAACAATGGCGATTAAAGAAGTGTTTGGAGATTATGCTAAATCAGTAGCGATCAGCTCAACAAAATCAATGACGGGTCATTTACTAGGAGCAGCTGGTGGTGTCGAAGCAATCTTTAGCGTAAAAGCTATTGCTGATGGTGTTATTCCACCAACAATTAACTATGTGACGCCTGATGAAGAGTGTGATTTAGACTATGTTCCAAATAAAGCTAGAAAGCAAGAAGTGAAGGCAGTATTAAGTAACTCTTTAGGCTTTGGTGGTCATAACGCAACGATTATCTTTAAAAAATATGAAGCTTAATAGAAAAAGCGCAGCGGCTAATCCGCTGCGCTTTTCAGATTGACGAGAAACCTGTAAGGTTCTCGTCAACATAAAAAAGCTGTTTTACATGGTAAAACAGCTTTTTTATGTTGAAAATATAGAAACCAAAAAAACGTCTCCTACATAAGATGAAAGCGACAGTAATTTAAATTGAAGGTGATATAATGCCGGTTGTCGCTACGTTAAAATGGACAAAAGAAAAAGAAGTTGTAACCCGCCTTGAGCGTTATTTTAAAGATTTATCAAAAGACAAATTCTTAGATGTTTTAGTCGGATATGGAATGTGTCCACCTTCATCAACCTTTATGCTTGAATTAGAAAAGATAGGAAAGAGACATACTCTTTGGAAAAAGGTAAAGAGGAAATTTGAGCTGTTGAAGCATGAGTGGGGAGGACCAGATGTGCCGGTATTTTTGCTGCCCAGCAATCCTCATAATCATAAAATGCAAAGAGAATTTCATGGCAGAGCAGGAGTGGCGTTTACAGATAAAATTTTCGTACTGTTAACTAATCAAACGACTGATGAAGAAGTTCTCTCTGTTTTAACACACGAATATCATCATGCTTGTCGGTTAATGCAGATGAAAAAAAGTGATCGAACCATTACTTTATTAGATGCCATGCTGATGGAAGGCTTAGCTGAATTAGCCGTAAAAGAGCATTGTGGAAAGGCGTATTTAGCACCTTGGACATCTTATTATACGTATGAAGAAGTAAAAAGGTTTTGGAACAAGTATGTAGAGGAATATATAGAATTAACACCTCGTGATAAAAAATACGATGATTTATTATATGGCCATAAGTGGTACCCAACAATGTTAGGATACAATATTGGGTATCAAATGATTAGTAAAGTGTCTCAGCAGTTTGGGTATGACACACAAAAATTTTTTCAGCTTACATCAGAAGAAATTTTAAGTAAATCAACTTTTTAAAATCAAATCGATATATGTGTTTGTCAGAAGGTCTGACAAACACATATATAATAGTAGAAACTCGAAAAAAGAAAAGAAATAACGATACAAAAAGCTTTGAAAAAATTAGAAAGAAAATAGTATGTTTTGGAATAAAACTTCCTTTGTCTGCCTATACTGAGGGGTAACAAACAGTTAGTAAGTGAGGGGTAAAAAATGCTATATCTTCATGATGTATGGGTTAATTGGTTTGAAGGCGAAGAAAATGGTTACAATGTTTGTCATTTTCATGAATGGCGAAAAGATGATTGTGTGGAGCTGCTAGATCAAGCGCCGTTGTTAAAAGTAAGTCCTTTATTATTCAGTTATATTGAAAATGATCTTTCCGAATTACCTCAACAGTTACTACAAGATGTTTATCAAAAAGCTTATATTCGGAAAAATCATGAGCGTACGCAAGTAGAGTATTGCTTTATTGTAACAGATGGAACGAATATCCTAGCAGTGGATACAATGGGATATCAAATTCCAATTCGTAAAAGCAGGCTTATTCCAAGACAGGAACAGCTTGTGTATGAAATGATTGCTGATCAAGAAGTAATCGATTATAAATTTACAGAATCTGAATTAGTTGGCAAAGAATATCATATTTTATCGCCATCACCTGTAACAATGAGCGGGCTAACTCGAAAAGAGCGCCAGTTAAAGCAGCTGTTGTTCATGGCATTAGATCAACTACATACAACGAAAAACACAGCTCAAATTCGCTATTGGTATACAGAGTGGAATCCAACGGAATACGAAGATATTCAAATCATGTCATTTGAAGACGTTTGGTCCAAGCTCTATGAAGAAACAAAGCGAGGGTGGTCATCAAAGCATCGTCAATTATGTGAGCATCTTATTAAAGGACAACCTTTCTTTGAAAAGCTTTGGGAGATTGAGCAAGAGCCAAAAGTAAACTAAAAAAGCTGTGCAGGTTTTCCTGCACAGCTTTTTTATGGTTTGTTTTATCGTTTGCGTCCCAATCCCATAGCATTGCGCATTTTACGCAGCATTTTATTAGCGACGAAATTTGCCTTTTCAGCACCAGCATCTAGTATCTGGTCTAACTCTTCTGAATCAATTAGCTCATAGTAACGTTGTTGGATCGGTGCAAGTGCTTCGACAACAACTTTTGCTGTGTCCGCTTTAAAGTCACCGTATCCTTTTCCGTCATACATTCTTTCTATTTCCTCAATTGATACATTTCCAAGGATTGAATAAATGCTCATCAAGTTTGAAATTCCAGGCTTATTTTCTTTGTCAAAACGTACGATGCCTTCAGAATCTGTTACAGCACTCTTAATTTTTTTCTCAATGACCTTTGGCTCATCCAAAATCGTAATGAACGCTTTTTGGTTTGGGTCTGATTTACTCATTTTCTTCGTTGGTTCTTGAAGAGACATCACGCGTGCTCCAACCTTTGGAATGCGCACTTCAGGAATTGTAAAGATATCATTGTATTTTTTGTTGAAGCGTTCAGCTAAGTCGCGCGTTAATTCTAAATGCTGCTTTTGGTCTTCACCAACAGGTACTAAATCTGTTTTGTATAGTAAAATATCCGCTGCCATTAAAGGTGGATATGTTAATAGCCCTGCTGAAACAGCTTCTTTTCCAGAAGATTTATCTTTGAACTGCGTCATGCGCTCAAGCTCACCGATATAAGCAACGCATTGAAGCATCCATCCAGCTTCAGTGTGGGCTGGAACTTCCGACTGAATAAATAGCGTTGACTTTGTTGAATCGATACCAACTGCAATGTAAAGTGCAGCCAGGCTACGAATGTTTTTTCGTAAAGCGAGTCGATCTTGCGGTACTGTAATAGCATGCTGGTCAACAATACAAAAATGACAGTTATAGTCATCTTGTAGCTCCACGAATTGTTTCATTGCTCCGATATAGTTTCCTAGTGTAATTGTACCGCTTGGCTGTATGCCTGAAAATATAGTTTGCATAACGTACTTCCTTTCTTTTTTGAAAATAAAAAAAGGTTTATGCATGCCTAGCCGGAGCTAGGGACGCATAAACCGTGGTACCACCCTAATTAGATTACAATGTAATCATCTTCATTTACATAACGCCAATTAGCGTTCAAGCTTTGCACTTGAAAGCTCCAAAGTCCATTCCATAGGCTTCATTGTTTGTTTACACCGACCACAAACTCTCTAAAAATGAAGGAACTATGTACTATTCTTTTTCATCGCTTTACAGTATGAAATTTTTCAGTTTGTAGTCCATTATAACGCGATTTTTAAAAAAATTAAACCGAAATCTTGAAAAAAAACATTTGCAAGTAAATCATTTTATGCTATATTTTTTGTAACATTATTGCAATATCTATTCTACAAAAAAGATTTTAGATGTCTGACAAGAAGTCATAATCCTCATAAAACCGGCTTTTGTAGGGTGTAGCAAAAAAATACCAGTAAATAATAGTATTGCAATAAATTTTTAAAATATTTATAATAGGCGTAACAAACATATTTTTTACAAAGATATTACAATATCTTAATTTTTCAGAAAATATAAAATAGAAAATGTTTTATTACAACTAGGTAGCACGTCTTTTCTTAATGAATGGCATACATATACATGCATGTACCACCGTTTTAAGAATTAAGGCATTCTTTTTGCTACAGGGGCTTTAATGCTCTACCAGGTGAAAAACTTTCTGACTATTTTGTATTGAAAAATGATTAAAAATTATGTTTGTCAGTCATACAATTCCAATGGGGGGTAAGATTCAATGAAGAAAAGATTATCCATTCTTTTCAGCATGCTGCTGGTAATGAGTCTTTTCTTGGCTGCGTGTGGATTCGGCGGTAGCGATTCTGGGAGCGGCAAAGAAGGCGGTAGCGGCGACGGTTCAAAAGAACAAGCGCTTCGCGTAAATATTAAAACAGAACCATTCTCTTTAAATCCAGGTTTAGCAAATGATAGCGTATCTGGTAACGTATTACGTCAAACATTTGAAGGTTTAACTCGTTTAGACAAAGACGGTAAACCAACAGAAGCAATGGCAGAAAAAATTAACGTAAGTGAAGACAAATTAACTTACACGTTCAAAATTCGTGAAGATGCAAAATGGACAAACGGTGACCCTGTAACAGCACAAGATTTCGAATATGCTTGGAAATGGGTTTTAGATGCTAAAAATGAATCACAGTATGCTGAAATGCTTTACTATGTAAAAGGTGGAGAAGCAGCACACAAAGGTCAAGGAAACATTGATGATGTGGGTATTAAAGTCGTTGACGATAAAACTTTAGAGGTAACGTTAGATCACGTAACTCCATATTTCTTAGAGTTAACAGCATTCTACACGTACTTCCCTGTTAACAAAAAAGTTGCTGAAGCAAATGACAAATGGTACACAGACGCTGGTGAAAACTACGTATCAAACGGACCTTTTAAAATGTCTGAGTGGAAGCATAGCGATGAAATCGTATTAGAAGCAAACGATACTTACTGGGATAAAGATGCAGTAAAACTTGATAAAATTAACATGTATATGATTAACGAGCCAAGCACTGAGCTTTCAATGTTTGAAAAAGATGAGTTAGATTGGGCAGGTAACCCAATTGGGCAACTTCCAACTGACGCAATTCCTCAGTTAAAAGATAAAGGTAACTTAAACATTGAAGTGAAAACTGGTACTTACATGTACAAGTTTAACACTCAAGAAGAAGCTTTAAGCAATGCAAAAATTCGTAAAGCATTAACTTACGCAATCGACCGTAAAGCGATTGTAGAAAACGTTACAAAAGCTGAGCAAGTTCCAGCATTAGCAATGGTTCCGCCACAAGCATATGGTGACGAAAAGAACGAACTATTCAAAGATGCTGATGTTAAAGAAGCGAAGAAACTTCTTGACGAAGGTTTAAAAGAACTAGGTATGTCTGAATTACCTGCAATTAAGATTTCTTATAACACAGATGAAGGCCACCAAAAGATTGCACAAGCAATTCAAGATATGTGGACTAAAAACTTAGGTATTAAAGCTGAATTAAACAACCAAGAGTGGAACGTTTACATTGATGAGTTACAAAAAGGTAACTACGAAGTTGGACGTATGGGCTGGATTGGTGACTTCAACGATCCAATTACGTTCTTAGAAATGTTCAAAGATAAAGACGGCGGAAACAACGATACGTTCTGGGAAAATGCTGAGTACAAAAAACTAATCGATGCTTCTCGCGGTGAAACGGACGTTGAGAAACGCTTAGATATCTTAAAACAAGCAGAACAAATCTTAATGGATGAAATGCCGGCGGCACCAATCTATTACTACACTGATGCTTGGATTCAAAGCGATAGCTTAAAAGATGTTACTGTATTATCTACAGGTGATGTACAGTTCAAATGGGCTCACTTTGAGTAATAACTAGCATTAACAAGTATATGGGGGTGATCTCTTACCCCCATATACTTTTCTGTTTAAAGAGCGAAAAATGTTAAATTATGGAGGTGTTTGTCGATGCTTAAATATATTAGTAAACGTTTGTTGTACATGTTCTTATCGCTTTTCCTTATTGTTTCAGCAACGTTCTTCTTAATGAGAGCAGCACCTGGGGGACCATTCTCAGCAGAGAAAAAGCTTCCGCCAGAAATTGAAGCAAACCTAAATGAATTTTACGGGTTTGACCAACCACTATATGTTCAATACTTCGACTATCTAAAATCTGTTGCAACCCTTGATTTCGGACCATCGTTTAAATACAAGGGCCAAACGGTCAATGATTTAATTAGCAACGGCTTTCCAGTTTCATTTATGCTAGGAATGGAAGCTATTTTATTAGCGCTTGCATTTGGAGTGTTGTTAGGAGTCATTTCCGCTTTAAAACATAATAAATGGCAGGACTACACGGCGATGATTATTGCAGTACTTGGAATATCGGTACCAAGCTTTATCATGGCAACGGCATTACAATATATCTTTGCTATGAAACTAGAATTATTTCCGGTTGCACGTTGGGAATCATGGGCACATACGTTTTTACCAGCCCTCGCTTTAGCATCTACTCCAATGGCGTTTATTGCAAGGTTAACGCGTTCCAGTATGCTTGAAGTTCTAAATAATGATTATATTCGAACAGCAAAAGCAAAAGGTTTAAGTAAACCAGTTATTACGGTGAAGCACGCGATGCGAAATGCAATGTTACCAGTTGTTTCTTACATTGGACCACTGACAGCGGGTATTTTAACAGGAAGTTTCGTTATTGAAAAAATCTTTGGTATTCCAGGCTTAGGTCTTCACTTCGTAACAAGCATTACAAACCGTGACTACACGGTTATCATGGGCGTAACAGTCTTCTATAGTATCTTATTACTAGCGTCTGTTTTAATCGTTGATATTCTATACGGATTAATTGATCCACGTATTAAGCTAAGCGGCGGAAAGAAAGGAGCGTAACGAGCGATGCAACAAATTCCAAAAAATATGTTTGAACCAGCATCAGTTGATGCAAACGAAGCAGAGAAGATTTCAAAGCCTAGTTTATCGTTTTGGAAAGATGTAGGCTTACGCTTTCGAGAAAATAAATTAGCGATGTTTGGTGTTGTATTACTAGCTCTATTAGTTTTCATGGCAATTTTCGGGCCAATGATGACGCCTTATGACTACAAAACAAATGACTTAATGAATACGAACCAACCACCTTCATCGGAACATTGGTTTGGAACAGATGACCTTGGTCGTGACGTGTTTACAAGAACATGGGAAGGTGCACGTATCTCGTTATTTATCGGTTTATCTGCTGCTTTAATCGATTTGTTCATCGGTGTTATTTGGGGAAGCATTTCTGGATACCGCGGTGGACGTACAGATGAAGCAATGATGCGTTTTGCAGATATCTTATACGGTGTTCCATATTTACTTCTTGTTATTCTTTTAATGGTTGTGTTAGAGCAAGGCTTAGGTACAATGATTCTTGCGATGACCATCACTGGATGGATTAACATGGCGCGTATCGTTCGCGGACAAGTACTACAGTTGAAAAACCAAGAGTACGTGATGGCAGCTCAAACGCTTGGAGCCGATACAAAACGAATCCTATTTAAGCACTTAATTCCAAACTCGATGGGACCAATTTTAGTAACAATGACGTTAACAATTCCATCAGCAATTTTTACAGAAGCTTTCTTAAGTTATTTAGGACTAGGTGTTCCCGCACCACTTGCAAGTTGGGGAACAATGGCTTCGGATGGATTACCAGCATTAGAATACTATCCATGGCGTTTATTCTTCCCAGCAACGTTCATTTGCTTAACAATCTTAGCATTTAACGTAATTGGTGACGGACTGCGCGATGCATTAGATCCAAAACTACGTAAGTAAGGAAGTGAAACCTATGTCACGTTTATTAGATGTAAAAGATTTGGAAGTTTCATTCCAAACATACGGTGGAGAAGTTAAAGCTGTGCGAGGTGTTAACTTCCACTTAGATAAGGGTGAAACGCTCGCAATTGTAGGTGAATCGGGCTCAGGGAAAAGTGTAACATCACAAACAATTATGCGCCTTATTCCAATGCCACCAGGTCGAATTAATAAAGGTCAAATTTTATTTGACGGTATTGATCTTGTAAAGAAAACAGATAAGCAGATGGAGGCAATCCGTGGAAAAGATATCGGGATGATTTTCCAAGATCCAATGACATCTTTAAATCCAACGATGAAAGTTGGTAGTCAAATTGCTGAAGTACTTGTTAAGCATTCTAAAATGTCAAAAACACAAGCAAAAGAGCGTGCGATTGAGCTATTAAAGCTTGTTGGTATTCCATTTCCAAATCAGCGTGTTAACCAATATCCTCACGAATTCAGTGGTGGTATGAGACAGCGTGTTGTAATTGCAATGGCATTGGCATCCGATCCAAAGCTATTAATTGCCGATGAGCCAACAACAGCTCTTGACGTAACAATTCAAGCTCAAATTTTAGAATTGATGAAAGATATTCAAAAGAAAACAAATACATCTATTATTTTCATCACGCATGACTTAGGAGTAGTAGCTAACGTTGCGGATCGCGTTGCTGTTATGTATGCCGGTCAAATCGTCGAGACGGGTACAGTGGATGAAGTATTCTATAATCCACAGCATCCTTATACATGGGGACTACTTGCTTCAATGCCTAGCCTTGACAGCGATACAAAAGAAGAGCTGGCTGCAATTCCGGGAACACCGCCAGATTTAACGAATCCACCAAAAGGTGATGCGTTTGCTCCGCGTAATCCATATGCGATGAAAATTGATTTTGAGCAAGAACCACCAATGTTTCAAGTATCGGATACGCATTATGCGAAAACATGGTTATTACATCCAGATGCACCAAAAGTAGAACCGCCAGCATCTGTGACAAGCCGTATGCGTCCAGTAAAAGGAGCTTATACAAAACCAGTTTTATCTCGAAAGGACGGTGAATAAGATGGCTGAAAAGTTACTAGAAATTAAAAATTTAAAGCAGCACTTTCCAACATCAAAAGGAACGATTAAGGCTGTTGATGGTCTGACATTCGACATCTACAAGGGGGAAACATTAGGTCTTGTAGGAGAGTCTGGTTGTGGTAAATCAACAACGGGTCGTACTATTATTCGCCTTTATAACGCAACGGATGGTGAAGTGTTATTTAACGGTGAAAATGTTCACGGTCGTAAGTCAAAGTCTGAACTGAAGAAATTCAACCGTAAAATGCAAATGATTTTCCAAGATCCATATGCATCACTAAATCCACGTATGACGGTAGCTGATATTATTGCAGAAGGAATTGATATTCACGGTTTAGCAAAAAGCAAAGAAGAGCGTATGAAAAAGGTTCAAGCCCTTCTTGAAACAGTAGGATTAAACCGAGAGCACGCAAACCGCTACCCACATGAATTCAGTGGTGGCCAACGCCAAAGGATTGGAATTGCTCGCGCACTAGCTGTTGAGCCAGACTTCATTATTGCTGATGAGCCAATCTCAGCACTTGATGTATCAATTCAAGCTCAGGTTGTTAACTTAATGAAGAAGCTACAGCGTGAACGTGGATTAACATACTTATTTATCGCCCATGACCTTTCAATGGTAAAATACATTAGCGATCGTATCGGCGTAATGTATCAAGGTAAAATTGTAGAGCTTGCGACAAGCGAAGAGCTATACCGTAACCCCATTCATCCTTATACAAAAGCATTGCTATCAGCAATCCCGTTGCCAGATCCGGATAGTGAGCGTACGCGTCTGCGTCAAGTATATGATCCAAGTATTCATAATTACGATGGTGAAGAGCCTGAACTTCGTGAAGTATCACCAGGACACTACGTATCTTGCTCACAAACTGAGTTTGCTAAATACACGAGTTGACAAAAACGATCTCACAAGAGGTCGTTTTTTCTGATTATATAGGACTAGAAAATCATGTCATTTACTCTGACATCTTACTTTAAAAATATTATACATGAAAGTAGGATTAAATACTATTAAAAATTTTCAGAAATTTATAACATCTCTTTCTTTATGCATATAAAACTTCTTAAAATCAATATTTTTCTATTTTTTTATTCTATATCTTGTATAAATATAAAAAGGGAACAATTGTTGGATAGTTCCCTTTTAGAAAGATTATAGCTCAGATAGAATGTCGATATCTTCACGATTTTTATCTAGTACTAACACTTCGTCAACAGGTTGGTATTTTTCACCATAAATTTCTTTATCTTTGTAAGTATGAATTAATTCATACGTTTTTTTCATGCTGTTTAAAATACTCTCTTCGCTTTCTTCAGTAGGAGACCAGTAGAGGATTTCCATTTGATTGACTTCGTTTGTCGCTAGAGATCGACGTTTGTAACCAATAGAAGTCGCGTGCTTAAAACCTTCTCTTTTGTAGAAGTGAAGACGTTTTTCACTGTCGGAATCAGCATAGTCAACGGGTTCAACTTCTAAAATAATTGGCTTTTGATGATCTTTAAGCTTGTTGATTAATTTTCCACCTAACCCTTGTCCTCGCGCATCCTTTGATATAAATAAGTAATCAACAAAGATAAATTCATCCGTTTCGACATACATCAAGACGTGGTGAGGACCTTCATCTTTGTTGTAAATTTCACTTTGTTCACTTAATAGTAGCTCTAAATGCTTCTTCGATTTCATTTCTTCTATAGGAAAGTATTGACTTAATTTTTCATACCAATTCATAATACCCCTCCTTTGGGACTAAGTGACTCACTTTGTTTTCCTTTTAGAATTACCCGTTTTTCTTTAAAATAAACGACAATAGACATAGAAAAACCACTCATCACGGGGACTAAATTGTTAGCCATCAAAATGAGTGGTTCAAGGGAAGGGGATTAACTTTCTTCAATCAGTTTTTGTTCTTTTTTCGCTTTCTTTTTCAACTTTCGCTTTTCAACTAGATAATAAATGACTGGAATAAAAATGAGCGTAATAATAGTAGCAAAGCTTAGGCCAAATACAATGACAATGGCCATTGGCTGCTGTAATTCTGTTCCTTCTCCAATACCTAGCGTAAGAGGAATTAAGCCGATAATCGTCGTAAGTGTTGTCATTAAAATAGGACGAAGTCTCGTTGGACCTGCTAGTAAAATCGCTTCTTTTAATTCGTAGCCTTCTTTACGAAGCTGCTGTAAGTAATCGACTAATACAATGGCATTATTTACAACAATACCTGTTAAAATTAAAATTCCAATTAAAGAGCCTACGCCTAAAGGTTGATTGGTAATTAGCAAACCGCTTATGATTCCAATAAAAGTTAGGGGAACGGAAAGCATAATGATAAATGGATACAAGAAAGATTCAAACTGTCCTGCCATTACCATATAAACAAGAACTACTGCTAAAGCAAGTGCAAGTGAAAGTTTATAAAACGCATCATTCATCTGTTCATTCTGACCACCAAATACAATTTTATATTGCTTGTTTGGTAATGAAATTTCGCTTTTTAGCTGCTTTTCAATATCATCTGTAATACTTCCGAGGTCACGTCCAATAATGTCTGCTGTGACACGAATTTCTCGCAATCGATCTTCACGCGTAATTTGCGATGGACCTTGTCCCCTTGATATATCAGCAACTGCTTTTAGCGGAACTGTTGTACCAGTTGGCGACTTAATTAATAAATTTTCTAAGTCAGATGTTGAAGCTGTATCTTTTCGATCAATTAATAAGCGAACGTTTAGCTCTTCACCGTCACGAGCAAGCTGGCTAGCGACAACGCCTTGTGTAGCTTCTGATATCGTGCTGGAGATTTGTGCACTTCCAATTCCGTATTGTGATGCTTTATCACGATTGATTGAAATCACAACTTCAGGATTTCCATCGTTATAGCTTGACTCGGGTTCTCTCACCCCGTCAATTTCAGATAAAATATCAACAGTTTGATCTGAGATTCTCACTAATTCATCCAAATCAGGGCCTGAAATTTCAAGAGATATCGGATCTCCGGTAAAGCCTCCTTCACTAGATGATACGGTTGCATCAACGCTCGGAATGTCGTTAAGCTTATTGCGGATTTCATCAGCTATTTCTTTATCTGAACGATCTCGCTCACCTACAGGTTTTAATAAGATGTTATAAGTAGCCTGATTTGTATTCGATCCAGCGGAGCCTGAAAAGTTATTCGATCCACCTACGGTAACGGATGATAAGTCAACCTCTGGAATATCTTTAAGAATTTCATTAATTTCTTCCGTTTTCTCATAAGTTGCTTCTAAAGCCGTTCCTTGAGGTAGCTTAGCTGTAACAGAAACGGTGCTCTGATCTTGGGCAGGAAGGAATTCTGTTCCGATAAAAGGAATTCCTGCAAAGGATAAAGCAAATAGAAGTAAAACTGCACCAACTGTTTTTTTCGGATGGCGTAGAGCGGTGTCTAATCTTCGTTTATAAAAATGCTTTACTTTACCAAACAACTTTCCATCTGTATTACTTTGCTCTTTTTCACGTGTCGCTAACTTAAGGAACAGTGAAGAAAACAGAGGTACAATGATTAAAGCTGTAAATAAAGACGCAAGCAATGAAAAGCTGATAACTAAAGCTAACGGCTTAAAGAGCTGCGCAGCCAGTCCATCTACGAATACTATTGGAAGAAAGACAACAACGGTTGTTAGAGTGGAAGCAATGATTGCTGTCCCAACTTGATTTGTTCCTTTAATAGCCGCATCTTTCTTTGATAACCCTTGCTTTCGAAGTCGGAAAATATTCTCAAGAATAACGATGGCATTATCTACCATCATCCCAATTCCAAGTGCTAGTCCACCTAATGTGAGTAAGTTAAGCGTTTGACCGCTAAAGTACATAAATACAAAGGTTGTGACAATTGAAAGTGGAATTGCAAGACCAATAATAATGGTACTACGAAGATTTCGTAGAAATAGGTAAAGGATAATTGATGCTAAAATGCTTCCGACAATCATATTGGACGTTACGGATTTAATGGACTGATTAATAAAATCACTCTGATCCAAAATCGTATCTATTTTTACACCTTCAGGAAGCGTTTGATTTAGCTCTTTCAGCCTGTCATCAATTTCATTTGCTACGGAAACAGTATTTGCCCCTGACTGTTTTAAGACAGAGATTCCAACAGCTTCTTTTCCATTTAGGTAGCTCAGTTGGTCAGCGTCTGCATAAGCTTCTTTTATCTCTGCTAAATTTTCGAGCTTAATAACACCAGACTGTGTAGGAATCGGGAGCTCTTTAATATCTTCAATTGAAGTAAACTGTCCCGTAATCCTTATTGGTAAGTTTTGATTTTGATCTTGAACATTTCCAGCAGGTAAGTTTAAATTTTCTGATCCGATAATTTGTTGAAGGTCTTGTAACGTTAAGTTATAAGAAGACATTTTTTGCTGATCAAGCGTTAGTAAGATTTCTTTTTCCGCTCCACCCGATACCGTAACGGAAGCAACACCATCAGCTCCATCTAGAGCAGCTTTAATATCTTCTTCTGCAATTTGTTTTAAATCTTCAAGAATTTGCTCATTTTCACTTGTTAATGACAGCTGAACAATCGGTAGATCACTTGGGTCAAAGCGCATGACTCGCGGTAGGGAAGCACCTTCAGGTAGAGCTTCGCGTGCCATGTCGATTCGCTCGCGCATATTTAACGTAGCGAAGTTCATATCGGTTCCCCACGTAAACGAAACAAGCACGAGTACGCCACCGTTTTGAGAGACAGATCGTACGCTTTCAACATTAGGCAGCGTACTCATAGAACTTTCAAGTGGTTCTGCAAGCAGGTTTTCAATTTCTTTTGGACCTGCTCCGTCATATGTAGCTGTAACGGCAGCTACGGGAAACGTTAATTCAGGAAATAAATCAACGGGCATGTTTCTTCCACTAACGCCTCCAAGAATGAGAAGAAGAACAAGAACCATTGACATGGCAACAGGGCGAAGAACGGATAGCTTAACTATTTTCATCTTGTTTTTCACTCGCTCGTTGCTTTACTTCATTGCCGTCTTGTATCTGATCTTTTCCATCAGTCACAATGACATCATCTGCTTTTAGACCATCGACAACTTGATACTGGTCGTCATTTGCAAATCCTAATGTGATAGGAGTCTTAACTGCTTTCTTCCCATTAACAATATATACATACGCTTGCTCTTCATCGTACGAGATGGCGCTGGATGGAATGACTAACGCATCTGATAAAGAATCAATTGTTACTTCTCCAGTTGCTTTCATGCCACCTTTTACTTGACTCTTTGCATTTTCAATAGGTGCTTTTACTGTGAACAGTCCAGTTTCAGGATTGGCGGTAGGAGACACGGTTGAAATTTTACTAGTAAATTCTTGTGTTACCCCGTCAAATGTAAGTTTAATTTGGTTTCCAGCTTTTAATTGTGATACTTGATAGCTGTTAACTTGAAAAGTAGCATCCACATTGGATTGATCAATGACCGTCATAAGTGGAGTACTAGGAGCGGCAATTCCATTTTCAACAGCACTGACATCCGCAATCGTTCCGCTTATTGGAGCAGTTAGACGAGTAGATGCAACAATCTGCTCAGCCTGAGCAACTGCTTGGTTTGCTTGTTGCTGTTGCTGTTTTAACTGCGGAAGCATATCAGGAGTTAATGAAATCTGTGACAGAGACTTTTGAGCTAACTTTGCTTGATTTAATGAAATTTCGAGTCCGCTTTGCACTAAATCAGAAGAGGTTACATCTCCATTTTGAGCTTCCTCTAGCAAAGATTCTGATTTGTTCATTGAAGCTTCAAGTTCCTTTTGAGCCTGTTGAATTTCTTGGGATTGATCAGGCGTAGCTTTTGCTTCTGCTTCTTTAACCGCTTTACTAATATCAGCAGCCGCTTGTCTAGCTTCATTAAGCTGTTTAGTTGCTTCGGAAGCATCTAAAGACACAAGCAAATCACCTTTTTGGACAGTATCACCTACTTTAACATGGACTTTTTCTACGTTTAAGGGGTTTGCCGTTACAATAGGGACTTGTTTTGAAGGCATGGCTACTCCCGATAGTTCAGTGGTGTTAACCAAGTCACTTTTTGAAACTTTTGCTGTTTCTACTACCGGTACGTTATCTTTCGTGTCTTCGGTAGTGATTTCTTGCGGAGCACAAGCGGCTAATAATAAAACAGTCGCAACAGCGCTAAGCTGCAAGATTTTCATGTGTGAATCACCTCGTTGGCCTAAATTTCTTCATAATAAACTACATCGTCTCAGTTTGCCTATTATCTCTTATAAAATTATGATTCTTTTTGACAAAAGTCATGCAAAAATTGACGAATACCTATCTTTTAATATACACGTATCTTCCTATTATTTCGCCTAATAAGGTGCTCATGTAAGAAAAAATCCAAACTGTTGATCTTTGATGGAAAAAAACAAATAAAAGTTTGACAAAAAAGTGAACAAATAAAAAATTTGAAACTTAATTTGATGTTTAAACGTATTAGTAGTGTGGTAAATAATTAGTGACAGATTTTAAAAATGGTTTTGCACAATAAAATAAGGATACCATTTCAATAAAAATTGTAGTATAATGCAAAATAGATATTATCTTATTTAAAGTAATTATAAAATAATATCGATTTTCATTATCAGTCATTAACTATTTACAATCGTTAACTTTTCATAAAAACAGCACGATGTTAGTATAAAGAAAAATAACTTATGGCTAAGATTTTTTGCCCATTATGACCGATTATGATAGAAGGAGTGAAGGATTAAATGGTTACATTATATACATCACCAAGTTGTACGTCTTGTCGAAAAGCGAAAGCATGGTTAGAAGAAAATGAAATTGCATATGTAGAACGAAATATCTTTTCAGAGCCTTTATCAATTGATGAAATTAAACAAATTTTACGAATGACTGAAGATGGAACAGATGAAATTATTTCAACGCGTTCTAAGACATTCCAAAAATTAGATGTTCAAGTAGACGCAATGCCTCTTCAAGATTTATATGAATTAATTCAACAAAATCCAGGCTTATTACGTCGCCCGATCATCATTGATGAAAAGCGTCTTCAAGTTGGATATAACGAAGATGAAATTCGCCGTTTCTTACCTCGTAAAGTTCGTACTTTCCAACTTCGTGAAGCTCAACGCCTTGTTAATGGTTAAATAGAACATTAGATATAATATAAAAGCCTTCATGTATAACATGAAGGCTTTCTTGCTCCTATATTATGCTTATTGTGAGCGAAATTTATTAATTAATAGTCCGCTCGCTAAGACCAAGATGACAGTGATGACTGGAATTGATGTTTCAAGCGTATGATTATTGGCGAAGAAGCCGTGTAGGTTCTTTTCGTGTCGAATCATATTTCCTGCTGTGTAAGCTAGAATACCCGCTCCTGCATAAATAAGTAGAGGAAAACGTTCCATTAAGTATAGGATAAGCTTACTTCCCCATACAATAATAGGAACAGAAACGAAAAGACCAATAATCACCAGTAAGATATTCCCATGAGCTGCACCAGCTACGGCGATGACGTTGTCTAAGCCCATGACAAGGTCAGCAAATACAATGGTGCGAACCGCTGCGCCTAATGTAGCACTTGCCTTAATATTGGAGGAGTCGTCTTCATTTGAAACGAGCAGCTTAAATGCAATGACTACTAATAAAATTCCACCAATTAGTTGTAAATAAGGAATAGTTAATAAATAAACAGCTAAAATAGTAAGTAAAATACGAACTACAACAGCTAGCCCTGTACCAAGAACGATTGCTTTGTTGCGCTGTTTCTCAGGGAGGTTTCGGCTAGCAAGGGCAATTACAATTGCATTGTCTCCACCTAGTACGATATCAATACCGATAATGAGTAGGATGGAGGTGAGTAGTTCCAAGTCCAATATACGTCGCCCCCCGATTTGTGTAACAGTTTGTACTATTACGCAGTATTGAGCCTTCAGTCGTATCATGTTAAGGTTGCACCGGCTCGCATGGTTAACAGAGTGTTTTATTTCCCTTCCATAGGATTTTATCATAGAATGGATATATGAGGTGTACAGAAAGATTCTATGCTTGTTTACGTGGAGTTAGAATACTTTACAAATTTGTAAAGTCCATGTAGTATTGCTTTAACATAAAGGAAAATAGTCCTTATTTCGTTAAGGTAATGAGAAAGAAAGACCGTATTGCCTTCACTGATTTTTCCGAAGGGAGAGATGATAATGGAAATCGAACGCATTAATGAAAATACGGTAAAATTTTTTGTCACATACGTTGATATTGAAGAACGAGGATTTGACCGAAATGAAATTTGGTTTAGCAGAGAACGAAGCGAGGAACTGTTTTGGGAGATGATGGATGAAATTCATCAAGAAGAAGAGTTCGTAGCAGAAGGTCCGCTTTGGATTCAGGTACATGCGCTTGAAAAAGGCTTAGAAGTTATTGTAACAAGAGCTCAAATTTCAAAAGATGGTCAAAAATTCGAAGTACCAGTTGGCGAAAATGATAAAATTGATATCCCTGTAGACGGAAAAGTTGAAGCGCTGTTAGATCAGCATCAAGCCAACCAAAAGAAAAAGGATGAGCTTGAAGAGGATGTCATTGAAGATGAAGGCCTGCATTTTGTGGCTCATTTCCGTGACTTAGAAGATTTAATCATGTTAAGCCACCATCTAGAATTAGATGAGCTAATCAATCATATGTATGTGTTTGAAGGCAAATATTATTTATATGTAGAATTTACAGATGATGAAGACTTCGTCACTGAGATTGATAATATATTAAGCATTATTTTAGAGTATGGAAACGAGTCTCATTTAACTGTGCACCGTTTAATGGAATATGGAAAGCAGTTAATGAGCGATAATGCATTAGAACAATTAAAGGCTCATTTTCCGTTAAGATAAAAGTGGCCGATTTCATGTATGTGAAATCGGTCTTTATTATGAACGAACAGCATGTTCATTAGTAGGATAGGTGAATAAAATTGAAAAATCGTTTACAGCTACTTGTGTTTATTGCAGGTCTTGTTGTCGTTCTTGTTTTGACAAAAGAGTATTTGAGTGGTCAAATTATTGGGATTCTGAGCTTGCTGATTACCATTAGCGTGATCTTTATTGGATTAGTTATTTCACTTGAAAATCGTCACCCAACCCAAACTTTAACATGGCTTGTCGTTTTAGGAAGTTTTCCTGTTGTCGGCTTTTTCTTTTATCTACTGTTTGGGCGAAACATTCGAAAGAGACGATTGTTTGCAAAAAAAGCGAAGCTAGATGAGCAGGTTTTATTGAAGCTGGAAAGAGATTCTTCAATCTTTGATGAGCAGGTTGAGCGCTTTGGTGAAAAACGTAAACAGTTATTAACATTAGCTACTCAGCTCGGGAAAGCTCCCGTTTCATTTGCGTCTGATACGCGAGCACTCACGAATGGTGACGAAACATTTGATGAAATACTTGAAGCTCTACAGCATGCGCGTCACCACATTCATATGGAATATTACATTGTCAGACATGATGACCTAGGACAAAAAATTAAAGATATTTTGATTGAAAAAGTACAAGAGGGTATTTATGTGCGCTTTTTGTACGACGCCGTTGGAAGTTTTAAGCTTTCTAAGCACTACATTCACGAAATGCGAGAAGCAGGCGTAGAAATGGTACCATTTTTACCTGTTCGCTTGCCGCTGTTAAACAATAAAATTAACTTTCGAAACCACCGTAAAATTGTAGTGATAGACGGAACGATTGGATTTGTCGGAGGGTTAAATATTGGGGATGAATATCTTGGTCAAAGTCGACACTTTGGCTTTTGGCGTGACACGCATCTTCAGGTTCGTGGCGAAGCGGTGCGCTCTTTACAACTAATTTTCTTACAGGACTGGTATTATATGACGGGTCAAACGCTGTTAACCCAAACCTATTTGTCACCAGACTTAATTGATGTTGATGAGGAGAGCTGCGGGGGAGTTCAAATGATTGCTGGAGGTCCGGACCGAGAATGGGAAGTTATTAAACACTTATTTTTCTCCATGATTACGTCAGCGCGAGAATCAATTTGGATTGCATCACCGTATTTTATTCCTGATGAAGATATCTTCACAGCGCTGAAAGTAGCAGCGCTTAGCGGAGTAGACGTTAGGTTACTTGTACCAAAAAAACCAGATAAAAAAATCGTTTTTCATGCTTCACGCTCTTACTTTCCAGAGTTACTAGCAGCAGGAGTGAAAGTGTATGAATACGAAAAAGGCTTCATGCACAGTAAAATTGTGATTGTGGATAAAGAAATTGCATCGATTGGTACTGCCAACATGGATATGAGAAGCTTTCATTTAAACTTTGAAGTGAATGCTTTTCTTTATAAAACAGCAAGTACTCAAAAGCTCGTTTATGAGTATATGCAGGACTTAGAGGTGTCTTCGTCACTTCATTTAGATCAATTTCAAAAGCGTCCCATCTTGCAGAGAGTTTTCGAGTCAACATCTCGATTATTATCACCTCTACTCTAAGAAAGCTACCTAACAAGGTAGTTTTTTTTTTACAAAAAGAAGGGATTTGCTAACCTTTAACGAATAACAGTAAGAATTCAATAAGGAAGGAGTGTTAGCCATTGCTCGTCGCAAAAACAGTCCATAATCGCTTGGTTTCATTAGCCAGTGGCTTTACAGAGGCAGAGCTTCGGCGTTTGCAAAAAACGGGGTCTTTTTATTGTCCAGCTTGTAATGAATCTGTTGTGCTTCGCGTAGGAGTAAAGCGCTGTTCCCATTTTGCGCATCGAAAAAAAGAGTGTACAGTTGACCAGGAAGGAGAGAGCGATTATCACGTAACAGGAAAGCTCCAGCTGTTTCGTTGGCTACAAACTCATACCTCAGCTCAGTTAGAGCACTACTTGCCTCAAATCCAACAACGTCCAGATTTGTTTGTTGAAATAGGAAAAGCAGCTTATGCATTTGAATTTCAGTGTGCTTCATTGTCTACTGAAGCGTTCGTTCAGCGAACAAGCGGCTATAGAAAGCAAGGGTATCACCCTTTTTGGATAATGGGCGCAAAGCGATTAAAACGCTTAGGTACCTCACTTTTTCGCCTATCTCCTCAAGAATGGCAGTACCTCACTCTCACCGACCAATCGCCAACTCTTTATTATTTTTCACCCTTCACAAATGAGTTAATCAAACTTGAGCATATCATTCCGTTTTCCTCCCAAATTGCTTTTGCTGAATTGAAAATTCTCACACCTAGTTCTCATACATTTTCAGAATGGCTTACTTTGCATACGTCTCCTTCTTATCATGAAGGGTGGATTCAAAAAAAGAGGAACTTCCGTACAACATACATGCTATATCCGGGCTTACAATATAAACATTTTTTAGAAAAGCTCTATACCCTTCAAATTCCACCCACTCATTTTCCTTCTGAAGCCGGTTTTCCAATTCCTTCTGCTTTTATGATTGAAACACCGGCTGTCATATGGCAAACTTGGCTATTGCTTGATATCATGCAAGTGAAAAAGGTAGGGGAAGTAGTGAATCTTAAGCAGCTATATATGCAGTTTAGCGCTCGGGTTCGCCAAAAGTTAATTAAATTACGATATGTTCCGTTCATGCAGTCTACAATTGAAAAGCCGCTGTTAGAGTACGTAGAAGTACTATGCAAGCTAAAATTCTTTTCTCCTGTTACGTATGACTCTTATCGAATCGAGAGAGGGTATACAGTTCCTATGCTCAGCTCAGATGCATTCTTAGAAGATGGGTTATTAATGAAAAAATGGTTAGACCAAGCAAAAGAAGTGACACGTTAGCAGAAAATAAGTACGCTTAAATAGAAGCACTGTTTGGGCGTACTTACAGGCTGACTAATTTTTGAAAAGCCACATACAATAAAAAAGGATTCGTCTTCTATATAGCGAAATTAGTAACAGAGACGGAGTAAAAGATGAAAGGGTGTTAATATGAGTGAACAATCCACGGTGAAAAAGCTGCCAAATCGCAGTGAAATTAAAGTAGAAGATACATGGAGATTAGAAGATATTTTTGAAACGGATGAAGCGTGGGAGAAAGAATTTCAAGCTGTTAAAGCGTTAGTTCCGGAAATGGAACAATATCGCGGCAAGCTTGGAGAATCAGCAGACACGCTTTTTAAAGCACTTCAGCAGCAAGATGAACTAACAATGCGGGTCAGCAAGCTTTATACATATGCACATATGAGGTATGACCAAGATACAACGAACTCATTCTATCAAGGATTAAATGATCGAATTAAAATGTTGTATACAGAAATTGCGAGTGCGTTATCTTACGTCACGCCTGAACTATTAGCAGTAGATGAGGAAACGCTAAAACAATATTTAAAAGATAGCAAGGATTTACAGCTATATGCACATGCGCTGGATGAAGTGAATCGTGAGCGTCCTCATATCCTTTCTGAGAGTGAAGAAGCTATTCTAGCACAGGCATCTGAAGCGCTAGGAGCATCAAGTAATACGTTCGGTATGCTGAATAATGCTGATTTAGAGTTTCCATCCATTAAAGATGAAAACGGGGAAGAAGTGGAGATTACCCACGGTCGTTATATTCGGTTTTTAGAAAGCAGTGATCGACGCGTTAGAGAAGAAGCGTTTAAAGCCGTCTATGATACGTATGGAAAGTTTAAAAATACATTTGCGAGTACTCTTAGCGGAACGGTTAAAAAAGATAACTTTAGCGCTAAGGTCCGTAACTACGAATCAGCTCGCCATGCAGCTCTAAGCGCAAACAATATTCCAGAAGAGGTATATGATAATTTAGTTGCAACGGTAAACGAATATCTGCCTCTATTACAGCGCTATATTGACCTACGAAAGAAAGTGTTAGGTGTTGATGAGCTTCACATGTATGATCTGTATACACCGCTTGTGCAAGACGTCAAAATGGAAATACCATATAGCGAAGCAAAAGATTATTTATTAAAAGGTTTGGCGCCGCTTGGAGAAGAGTACATTTCCATTTTAAAAGAAGGATTTGAAAACCGCTGGGTTGATGTGCACGAAAACAAAGGAAAGCGAAGCGGTGCTTATTCTTCTGGAACATATGGAACAAATCCATATATTTTAATGAACTGGCAGGACAATGTGAACAATCTTTTCACATTAGCTCATGAGTTTGGTCACTCAGTGCACAGTTACTATACGCGTAAAGAACAGCCTTACCCATACGGTGATTATTCAATCTTTGTCGCTGAAGTCGCATCTACGTGTAACGAAGCCCTATTAAATGATTATTTATTGAAAACAATCGACGATGAAAAGAAACGATTATACTTATTAAATCATTATTTAGAAGGCTTCCGCGGTACCGTGTTCCGTCAAACGATGTTTGCTGAATTTGAGCATGAAATTCACGTTCGGGCTCAAAATGGTGAACCGCTAACACCAGAGCTGCTAACAAAGTTATACTATGATTTAAATAAAAAGTACTTTGGTGATAATTTAGTCATTGATGAAGAGATTGGCTTAGAGTGGGCAAGAATTCCACATTTCTACTATAATTATTATGTGTATCAATACGCAACAGGCTTCAGCGCAGCTGCAGCGCTAAGTAAGCAAATTCTTGAAGAAGGAGACGCGGCTGTTGAGCGTTACCTTGGCTTCTTAAAAGCTGGAAGCTCTGATTATCCAATCGAAGTGCTAAAACGCGCAGGAGTGGATATGACAACTGCTGAACCAATCAAAGAAGCATTAGAAGTGTTTAAAGAAAAGCTTGAAGAGATGGAACGTTTGTTAGAGAAAAACTAAGTTTAAATAAACAAAGCTTTGCGCATCCGCAAAGCTTTGTTTATTTAAATCCTCGAAATCGATTAAATGAATTAAGAAGCATAATAGTAATGAACAGAGATAGAAGTAAAAGAGGAGCAGCAATCACAAGCGGTGCAAGCTTCATTAACGACAGTAGATAAAAGACAAAGGAAAAACAGAGAATTGCAATGCTGATGATCACTCCGATGAGCTTCATGTTTGGTCACCTCGCTTGCTTGTCATGCTTGAACTATATGAATCGAGGCACCAAAATATACTTTTTTTAAAAAAAATCATGAAAATATCAAAAAAGGGTTGTCAAAACTCGACATAATTTGCTATAGTAATAATCGTGAAGTTTATCACAAAACAAACATATACCCCTTTGTTTGACCGTGAAAAATTTCTCCCATCCCCTTGTTGTCTTAGGACAAACAAAGAGACTTGGCATTTGCCAAGTCTTTTTTGTATTTTAACATCCTTTTTCTAAGCTTCTCCAAAACGTACCGTATTTCACTGGAACTTGTTCTACAAGGCGCTGAAGCTGAAGTTTTTTCAGTTCTCGCTCAGCTTGCTCAATGGATATATCGTAAACAACGGCTACTTCTTTTGCTGCGACAAATTGAAAATAAGCTAAAAACGATCGCAGAGGTGGAAGCGGATGAGGATTGATTTCTTCTTCTAACATTTCATAAATGATGTGTACGTACGTTTCATATGAATAATGCCCAGAAATCTTAATTCCTTCTTCTTCAACTTTTTCATTGAAAAACACAAGGGTCGGAATATCGGTTACGTCCATTTCTGATGTAATCTTTAAATCGCATTGAAACGCTTTTGTAGCATGCTCAGCGTGTAAGTCTCGCACAAATTCTTCGACATCAAGTCCGATTTCTTCTGCACACTTGACAAGCACATCTTCTTTTTCAACGTTTTGTTTCTCTAAAAATAATGCTTCGCGAAGTTTTCGTAAAAAGCGAATGCCTTGCTTTTTTCCCTGTAAACCCGCAGCTTTAATTGCAATCGATGCTGCAAATGGTGTTGAAATTGGATTCTCAAGCCAAAGGTTACCGTCACAAGACATGCCGGATCGACAAGCAGTTTGCTCCCATGTCTTGGCCATATCTTCAAACTTCTTTTTTGTACCAATGTTTAGCTTCTGCAAATTACTGGTTAAAACATGCTTAAGAGTAATCCAATTTCCATACTCAATCTGCAATTTTTTCAAGATAGGCTCTAGTGCCCAGCATTCCGGACAAAGTGGATCAACAAATACGTAAATTTCCAGTGGCTTCTGATTAGAACCCTGACAAAGGTGTCGCAATGATTGATGTTCGCTGTGTAAATTCTTCAATGTGAAAATCCTTTCTCATCGTTCTGTTCGTGTGAATTAACCATATGTTGAGCAGTCAGAATGAGCCGGTGATAAAGTTCATCTCGTAACGGACCTTCTAATCCAATTTCATCCATTGCCTCATGCATACAATGAAGCCATGCTTTTGCGCGAGCTGGCGTAATTTCAAAAGGCAAATGTCTTGCACGTAACATAGGGTGTCCATGTTCTTCTGTATATAAAGCCGGCCCGCCTAAATATTGTGTTAAAAATTGTTTTTGCTTTCGTGTTGTTTCCGTTAAATCTATTGGAAAGATAGGGGCTAAATCTGGATGACTAGCTACCCTGTTATAAAAAGCATCAACAAGTTTGGAAATCGTATGTTCACCGCCCAATAGTTCGTAGGGAGATTTGACTTTTTCTTTCATGTTGATAACTCCTTTATCCTAGAAATGTACTCCATCAAGTGTGGTGGAGTAGTACCATCGTTTTTCTTAATTTTAGCAGTGTACCTTATTTATCTCAAACTATCCGCTTCAAACAGAAAAGGTGATAGGGTAGCTAGATAAAGAAATAAGTGAAAAAATAGCAGGGTTTATAGAAAAAACTTTCCGTCACATACCCTTTCCGAAAATGATGAGTTATTTTCTACGCATTATAGGTAGACGTAATTTTAGCAACATAATTTTGTGTTTCTTTAAAAGGAGGGATACCACCGTATTTATCGACGTTTCCTGGCCCGGCATTATAAGCAGCAAGAGCAAGCTTAACGTTCCCGTTATATTTATCGAGCATTTGTCGTAAATACTTTGCGCCTCCTAAAATGTTCTCGCGTGGGTTAAGGGCATTTTGAACGCCAAGGTAGTTAGCCGTTGCGGGCATGAGCTGCATTAATCCTAGTGCCCCTGCATAGCTTTTGGCGTTAGGGTTAAAATTAGATTCTTGTTTAATCACAGCTGAAATTAACTTAGGGTCTAAATCATATTTCGAAGCCGCTTCATTAATCAGATCATCAAAGCGTGAGCCAGTGATTGTTGATGTAGGCAAACTGCTTTTTTGAACCGATGTATTCAAATAAGGAGCCGCATTCGTTTGTAAGGGCAGCGCATTAGATCTAGAAGTGAGCTGAGCTGTTTGCTCATTAGCGTTTTTCTCTTCAGATATATATTGTGCCAAAATGTTTGCAAATATCGACGGAGTTAAAAGTGTTGCAGGTGAAGCTGTCGGTCGATTTGCCGTAAATGTTTGCAGGGTCTGTAGCTGTAACCACGTTTGATAAGCTTGAACATCCATTGATTTATTCCTCACTTAATAATTGATATTTGCGATCATAAAAACGTTTGATTTTATTCGCTGTGTTACGCTTAGGGATACTAAAGTCTTGAAGTAAGCTCTCGAATGCAAGAAGTCCTTGTGTTTCATCTTGAACTTCATACTCAATTTCTACATCATCAGTATCCAAATAAAAGCTATGGTCAAATACAAGTAAACCGCTTTTGTATTCAATTTCTGCTCGGTATGTTTTAAGTGTGCCAAAGTAAGCTAAGCGTGATGAAGATATGCCAAGTCTTTGGAGAGCTGCTGTCATTTCAGTTGGAAAATTCTTTGTTTCAGTCATTAGTTCTTGTGCTTCAGATTCTGTAAGATCTATGTGCGTTTCCAATAAGCCATGCTCATGGGGCTGTTTTAAAGTTAAAACAAACTTTCCATTTTTGTTTCGAATTCGTAAAGCTGCCCCTGCGCTTTTTAGCTGAAAGTCATTTGTATCAAAGTAATGATTTTCCTGCATGATAAAGTCACGATCCGTTAGTTGGAAATAAGCTAGTAACTTTTTAAATTCACTCTTATTTACTAAGTTTTTAAATTCAATTTCAATTTCTTGTTTCATGCTACATAAGCTCCTTTATGCTGTATCTGTAAGGATGTATAATAAGATGTTTTATAATGTTTAGCATAGATATGTTCCTCTTTATGAGATGCAAAACAGATGCATCATTGTCATAAGATTTCATTTATAATCTATCATAAAATGGTTAATTTGTATCGTTAATATCTCGAATCGATAGGCGTTCTGTAAAAGGGATGGAACAGAAAGTAATAGAAAACCCGAATAGATTTCGTTTCGCTTTATTAAACCACGTTTGAATGTGTTAAAATAAGAACGAATTGTATAGTTGGAAGGAGTATATATATGCAAAATCGAATCGAAATCACAACCTGTGTGATGAAGAAAGATGAACTACATTTAAAGGCAGAGGCTATTGAACAACAAATCGAGCAGATTGAAGATATGAAGCAAGTGCTTGCTGATTCTGACAATATGTCATTTGTATACATTGTGGAAGTCAACGAGCAGTTTATGTATGTTGGACTAAGTGACAATATGTGGCCACATTTAAAGAACGTTTTACAAGATGATAAAAAGGTGTTCTTAGAAGTTAATAAGCAAGTCGTTGAGCTAACGGCTATGAAAGAAGAGTTAACAGACTTAATCAGCAACATTGAAGGAAATGTAAACTACGGAGATGATATGGTAGCAAGAGTAGAAGAAATTTTCTTAGATAAAAAAAGCAGATAACAAGGTGAGGGGGATAGCAATGGTAAGGCATTGGGACTTATTTTTAGCACCGTATAAACAAGCGGTAGAAGAACTTAAAGTAAAGTTAAAAGGCATGCGCTCTCAATACGATATGAGGTCTACGCACTCTCCAATTGAGTTTGTGACGGGCCGAGTGAAACCCATTGCTAGTATTTTAGATAAAGCGGCAAGAAAAAACATTTCTTTAGAGCGTTTAGAGGAAGAGATGCAGGACATTGCAGGTCTGCGCATGATGTGTCAATTCACAGATGATATTAAAGCAGTAGTTGAAATTCTGAGGCAGCGCACGGACTTTAAAGTAGTAGAAGAGCGAGACTATATTACTCATCAAAAAGAAAGTGGATATCGCTCCTATCATATGGTGATTTGCTATCCTGTTCAGACCATACACGGAGAAAAGCAAATTTTAGCAGAAATCCAAATTCGTACGTTAGCGATGAATTTTTGGGCCACGATTGAACATTCTTTAAACTATAAATACAGTGGCAATTTCCCTCAAGAGATAAAAGAACGACTTCAGCGAGCATCAGAAGCAGCTTTTCAATTAGATGAAGAGATGTCAAAGATTCGAGGGGAAATACAAGAAGCTCAGGTTTTCTTTTCGCGTAAAAAAGAAGTAGAGAATACAGAAAATGAATAAAGAATAAAAAGTCAAATCAGGTTTTTCAACACAGATAGGGGGGAAGAAGGTGAGTAATATCAAGTTTGCTATTACGTCCAGGGGCGATCAAGTTTCAAATACATTAATGGAAAGAATGAAAACATACTTATTAGATTTTCACTTAGAGCACGATGAAGATGAACCAGACATTGTCATTTCAGTGGGTGGAGACGGCACGCTATTGTATGCTTTTCACCATTATCAGCACCGGTTAGACAAAACGGCTTTTGTTGGAGTACATACAGGACATTTAGGCTTTTATGCAGACTGGACACCGGATGAAATTGAGAAGTTAGTCATTGCTATTGCGAAAACACCTTATCAAGTTGTTGAATATCCGCTACTTGAAGTTATTATTCGTTACACAACCGGAGAAAAGGAAGCTCGTTCTTTGGCGCTCAATGAGTGCACGGTCAAAAGTGTTGAAGGCTCACTTGTGATGGATGTTGAAATTAGAGGACAGCAGTTTGAAACATTCCGAGGCGATGGATTATGTATATCAACTCCATCGGGAAGTACGGCTTACAATAAGTCCCTTGGAGGTGCTATTTTACATCCGTCACTGCATGCGATTCAGATTGCTGAAATGGCATCTATTAATAATCGTGTGTTTCGTACAATTGGATCTCCGCTCGTGTTACCAGGGCATCATACGGCTTTATTAAAGCCTGTTAATTACGCAGATTTTCAAATCACCATCGATCATTTAACGTTGTTACATCAAAATGTTAAGTCTATTCAGTGTCGAGTTGCGAATGAAAAGATTCGTTTCGCGCGCTTCCGAGCTTTTCCGTTTTGGCAGCGAGTAAGAGATTCATTTGTATGTGATTAAGTGGAGAGATATGATATGCACAAGCTATTTACATTAAGTTGGCACGTAACAGATTCATTTAGCGGTTCTTTATTACGCGACTTTCTAAAAAGGCATCATATATCTCGAGCAGCATTAACGGATATCAAGTTTAAGGGTGGTTGTATTGAAGTAAATGGTGAGAAAGTAAATGTTCGACATATACTCACTATCGGAGACTTTGTGAAAGTGACGTTTCCACCTGAATATCCAAGTGAAAATCTTCATAAATCACCTCTACCGTTAGATGTGATTTATGAAGATGACTACTTGCTAGTCATTAATAAATCCGCTGGTATGCCTAGTATTCCAACGCGAGAGCACCTGAATGATTCGCTAAGCAATGCGCTGCTGTTTTACTATGAGCAAAACGGTATTGCTTCTACGGTTCACTTAGTGAATAGACTCGATCGCGATACTTCAGGTTTATTAATAGTCGCTAAATACCGCCATGTTCATTTCTTATTTTCTCAAGCTCAAGAGCAAAGAGCGGTTAAGCGTACATATCGTGCGCTTGTTCATGGAACTCTTTCAAAAAAAGAGGGAGTAATTGACGCCCCAATTGGAAGAAAGAACGATAGTATTATTGAAAGAATGGTACGCTCAGACGGTCAGCATGCCGTTACGCATTACAAAGTGATACAAGAATACGATGGGTTCTCTGAAGTAGACTTGAAGCTGGATACAGGGCGTACGCATCAGATTCGCGTTCATATGGAGTATTTGGGAAGTCCTTTACTAGGTGACTCTCTATACGGTGGGAACAGAGAGAAGATAAGCAGACAGGCGCTACATAGCTATAAGCTCACGTTCTTTCACCCTATTTTGCAACGTGAACTAGCATTTCAATCACCGCTTCCTGAGGATATGCAGCGTTTAGTTCAACAAAACAGAGGGTAAATACGATAAGAGCACTACTTGCGAGTAGTGCTCTTATGCTATTCTTTAAACTTTTCAGCCACATAAGGCATGGAAGAGGGAACAGAAACAAGCTCTTTTTCAGGGTAGCGAAACGCAGTTAATTTGCCACCAAATACTGCTCCTGTATCAATGTTGATTGTATTGTTACGTAGCTTAGGAGATTTAATCGGTGTGTGCCCGTAAACAATCAATGGTGTCCCATTGTAGTGTTTAGCCCAGTCATTGCGCACAGGTGAACCATCTGGGTGTGTTTCTCCAGTAATGTCTCCATATAAAACGAATGTTTTTACTTTTTTGTCGTTTCGTCCGATATAGTCTGCCCGAATTCCAGCGTGTGCAATAACAAGCTGTTCTTGTTTTAAGTGAACATAAAGAGGGGCATTCTCATAAAGTTCCATGAACTTATGTTTGATTTCTTGCTGCTGTGCTTCGGAGAGGTCATTATATTCAGCTACGGTTGTTTCTAACCCATGCTTAATTTGGACCTTATTTCCTTTGAAAAATCGATAAAGCTTATTGCAGTGGTTTCCAGGACAGTAATACGCTTTTTTTTGTTTGACGACAAGATTCCAAACAAGCTCGATTACTTTTAAGGAGTGAGGTCCTCGGTCCATCAAGTCTCCTACAAAGGCTAAATGCCTCTTTTCTGGATGGTCAGGGTAGGAAGAGGTCCAGCTATAGCCCAGTTTAGTTGTTAATTCTACAAGCTCATCGTAGCAGCCATGAATATCTCCAATTATGTCTAGCTTCACATTTCTTCACGCTCTTTTCTAATGAATTTCGTATCGTTTGAAAAATAAACCTTTTATGGTGTAGAAATTTCATTCTATATTGTGCAAACTATCGATAAGATTTATCACATAATAATTAGATAAACAGAAGTTTTTAAAATTTTACTACGGGTTATGAGTTGAAATCTAGTTCATTTCATAATAAAGTAAGAGAAGTTTTGTTCTGAGAGGAGGAAATGTTTATGACTGAATCAATGGAAAGAGAAGAGCAAAAGAGACTTCAGGAGCAATTAATTAACTTGCTCAAAGAAAATGAAATTGATGCGTTTCGAGAAGAATTTCTAGATATGCATCCATATGATCAAGGCCAGTTTTTTGAAGAGCTAGACGAAGATTTGCGATTTGCGCTCTATGAAATGCTTTCACCAGAAGAAATGGCTAATATTTTCGAACAAGTAGAAGTACCGGAAGAAGACTATCAAGATTTACTTTCAGAGATGCATCCAACGTTTGCTGCTGATATGCTAGCTGAGATGTCAACGGATGACGCCGTTGACGTTTTAAACGAACTAGATAAAGAGCAAGTAGCGAGCTATTTAACCATTATGGATGAAGAAGCAGCGGATGAAATTAAAGAACTGCTTCACTATGAAGAGTACACGGCCGGTAGTATCATGACCACAGAATTTATCGCTATTAAAGCAAACCAAACGGTTCGCTCTGCGATGCAAATTTTAAGGAGAGAAGCTCCGGGAGCTGAAACGATTTATTATACGTTTGTTGTGGACGAACAAAAGCATTTGGTAGGCGTTATTTCGTTAAGAGACTTAATTGTTGCAGATGAAGAAACGATGATTAGTGATGTTATGAGTGAACGTGTTGTAGCGGTTTCTGTTGCGGAAGACCAAGAAGAAGTTGCTCGAATTATGAGGGACTATAATTTCCTGGCATTACCGGTAGTAGACTTTCAGCAGCACCTTCTCGGAATCATTACCGTAGATGATGTAATTGATGTAATGGACGAAGAAGCATCTGACGATTATTCCAAACTTGCGGGTATTAGCGACGTGGACGATACGGCGGGGAACAGTCCGTTCGGCGCAGCTAAAAAGCGATTGCCTTGGCTGATTATTCTTCTGTTCTTAGGGATGATGACGGCAAGCTTAATTGGCCGCTTTGAAGACACATTAAACCAAGTAGCCATCTTAGCAATCTTTATTCCTCTGATTGGTGGGATGGCTGGAAACACGGGTACTCAAGCATTAGCGGTAGCTGTTCGTGGTATCGCAACAGGGGAAATTCAGGAAGAAGGAAAGCTAAAGCTACTCGTTCGAGAAGCTTTAACAGGTGTCATTACAGGAGGTTCCTGTGGTATTGCCGTAACGCTAGTTGTATATGTATGGCAAGGTGATTTTATTCTTGGAGCGTTAGTTGGTATTTCTGTATTTGCTACGCTGATTGTTGCAACGTTAACAGGCGCATTTATTCCGTTATTTATGCATCGTTTGAAGATTGACCCTGCGGTAGCATCTGGACCGTTTATTACGACGATTAATGATCTTATTAGTATTTTAATTTATTTCGGATTAGCGACAACTTTTATGGGTTATTTAAAATAGAGTTGTTGACAGATTGAGCATTCCCTTTTATGCTTGACATTTAAATTTAACACTAGCTTAATATACATTTATTATACTAAGCAAGTGAAGGAAAAGGAGGGAAAAGTAGATGGAACATCATGCATCCGTAACCTCTCTTGTCATCGTAATTACGGTCGCTTTTTTAACACCAATTCTACTTCATCGCTTTAAACTCAACGTTATCCCTGTCGTAGTAGCTGAAATTATTATGGGGTTAATTATCGGGAAAAGTGGATTTGATTTAGTTCAACAAGATATGTGGTTAGAGACGTTGTCTACCCTCGGATTTATCTTTTTAATGTTTTTAAGCGGGCTAGAAATTGATTTTTCTGCATTTGCAGGTGGACAAAAAAAGGAAAAGACGAAATCTGGTAAAACGATTCCGAATTCGTTTGCTGTATCAACCATTGTATTTCTTGCTATTTTTGCTGTTTCCTTGTTATTATCCTATATTTTTGTCTGGACAGGATTTATTGACAATGCGTTTCTAATGACGCTTATTATTTCAACCATTTCACTTGGAGTTGTTGTTCCAACCTTAAAGGATGCCCAAATTATGAAAAAGTCCATTGGGCAAACAATCCTACTAATTGCTGTTATTGCAGACCTTGTGACGATGATTCTTCTTGCTGTTTTTGCATCAATTTATGCAGAATCGGGAGGAGGAAACACATGGCTACTGCTTATTCTATTTGCTGCCGGTGTTCTATTCTACTTTATCGGTAAGCAGTTTAAGCATCGTTCCTTCCTTGAAACGATGTCTAAAGGAACAGTTCAGATTGATACGCGAGCAGTATTTGCGCTTATTATTATCCTAGTGGGACTTTCTGAATCAATTGGAGCGGAAAATATCTTAGGAGCGTTTTTAGCCGGCGTACTTGTATCACTGCTTGCTCCAGATAAGAATCTTGTGCATAAACTAGATTCCTTCGGCTATGGCTTTTTAATCCCTATCTTTTTCGTAATGGTTGGGGTAGACCTTGATGTTTGGTCGCTGTTTGGAGATTCAAAAGTACTTATTCTAATGCCTTTATTGCTTTTAGCTTTATTGTTATCAAAGCTGTTACCAGTAATGATTATGCGCATTTGGTACGATACAAAAACAGTGTTAGCATCAGGCTTTTTATTAACATCAACGCTTTCACTTGTTATTGCAGCAGCTACGGTTGGTGAAAACATTGGTGTCATTGATTCACAAATGTCAGGAGCCCTCATTCTAGTGGCGGTTATCACGTGTATTATTACACCAATCGTCTTTAGAAAGCTGTTTCCAAAGCCAGAGATCAATGAGAAGAAACTTAAGATTAACATGCTTGGTGCGAATCAATTTACCCTACCAGTAATTCGTGATCTTGATTTAAATATGTATGACGTAACGATTTATCATACGTCGAACGAAAAGTTGGATAACCGTACGTCTGACTCTGTTTTTAATATTAATGATATTGAATCTTATGATGTAGAATATCTACAAAAACAAGGTATTTTAGATACGGATGTACTCGTTGTTACAACAGGAGAAGAAGAGCGCAATACATCGATTGCATTAGCTGCCAAAGAATATGGGACAGGTCGAGTCATTGCGCGTGTTGAAACGCCAGAGCTCGATGAAAAGCTAAAAGCAAACCAAGTGGAAGTCTTCTCCGTACTATTGTCAACAACAGCACTATTAAAAGCGTTAATTGAGTCACCGACGGTTTTAAATATCTTAACAAACCAAGAGTCGGCTCTTTATCAAATCAATATGCGTAACCCAAAATACGAGGGAGTGGAGCTTCGTAAATTCCCATTTACGGGTGATGTCATCTTTGTTCGTATCTTTAGAGGTAAAGACTCCATCGTTCCTCACGGTGATACGGAACTAGCGTTAGATGACCGACTGATTGTAACGGGATCGCGCTCATACGTAAACGAGCTGAAAATGCTGTTGGAATATAAAATTCGTTAGTGAAACAAGACTTAGATGGAAGTAACCTAGTCAATAATTTATCCGAACAATTAAGAGGTAACTCTCAATTGTTCGGATTTTTTTGATTCGGAAACCACGTTTAAAGAAAAGTGAAATGGAGCATAAGATACGTGACTCCTGCGCGAACGATAGGAAAGACTGAGACCCAGTAGCGCAGTGAGAAGGATTAGCTTCCTCTTTTCAGAAGCAAGCACTTCACTAAGCTTCAGTCTCTTTGTCTATATAAATGATAGCTTTTTTTGCTCTTTCTATGTTATACTTATATTAATACCAGGTACTAATAACTTGTAATAAGTAGGAGGATATTAAAAGATGTTAAAAAGCTTATCCTTAGAGAATCGCACATTTGTTGTTATGGGAGTAGCAAATAAACGAAGCATTGCATGGGGTATTGCTCGCTCACTGCACGAAGCAGGCGCACGTTTAGTATTTACATATGCGGGAGAACGCTTAGAGAAGAACGTTCGCGATCTTGCAGCTTCATTAGAGCGTGAAGATACGCTTGTATTACCTTGTGACGTAACGCAAGATGAAGATATTAAAGCATGTTTCACAAAAATTAAAGAAGAAGTAGGCCATATTCACGGCGTAGCACATTGTATCGCGTTTGCAAATCGCGAAGATTTAGACGGTAATTTTGTAGATACATCTCGTGATGGTTTCCTTTTAGCTCACAATATCAGCTCATATTCACTTACGGCTGTTGCTCGTGAAGCAAAAGAACTAATGACAGAAGGCGGAAGCATCGTAACGCTAACTTATCTAGGTGGAGAGCGCGTTGTTCAGAACTATAACGTAATGGGCGTAGCCAAAGCTTCTTTAGATGCTAGCGTAAGATACTTAGCTTCAGACTTAGGTCAGCACGGTATTCGCGTTAACTCAATTTCTGCAGGACCAATTCGTACGTTATCTGCAAAAGGAATTAGCGACTTTAACTCAATTTTAAAACAAATTGAAGAGCGTGCACCGCTTCGTCGCACAACGACTCCAGAAGAAGTTGGCGATACGGCAACATTCTTATTCAGTGATTTATCACGTGGAATTACAGGTGAAAACCTACACGTGGATTCTGGTTTCCATATTATCGGACGTTAATCGTTCTTGTAAGGGCGCTACGGCATGTAGCGCTCTTTTTTTGTGTCGTTATAAAAAAAGAAACAAGTTTTCTAGCAAGCAAGCATACATTTTTAAGAGAACGATAACAAGCAATGGGAGGTATGCTTCATGACTGACTCTCGCTCAAGGTCCGAAGACAACGAGCCTTTAATGTATATTGTGCAGCCGAACCAAGCACAAACAACGAGATCTATGCAATATTTTTATAGCTCGAAGCAAAATGAAAAAGAGCAGGAGCCCTTAAAAGAAGAACCAACTTTCTCACCAATTGAAGACGTAAAGTCACAGGAAGTTAAACCTGAGAAAGCTGGGTTACCTGCAAATGTTCATAAACAGAAAGAGCAAAAAAAGCCAAATAAAGCATTTCAATATATGAACATTAGTGAAAAACTTAATTTTCTATGTGGGTTTCCAAAACATATGTCGCAGCCAATTTGTGAAATAAGTGTAGAAGGAAATTCGTTTATCGGAACAATTGTGGAATTTGTAGACGGTGAAGTATCAATTTTAGCTCCTCCACATGATAAGCCGAATCGGGTGCCTGTCAAAGATATCGTAACGATTTCAATTGTTAAGATTTAAAGAAGTAAAAAGCTAACAAATGAATTTTTCTTGTTAGCTTTTTTCAGTAAAGGTGGGTTTAAAATGACCTGGATTTATTTATTTTTATTCGTTTTTGCTACGTTTCGCCTCACAAGGCTGATTGTATTTGATAAGATTACAGGATTTATTCGTAAGCCGTTTCATGAAATGGTTACAGAGCCTGATGAACAAGGAAATGAGATTACTTACTTAACGGTAAAAGGAAAAGGGCTTAGAAAGTGGATTGGAGAACTCTTAAGCTGCTATTGGTGTACGGGCATGTGGTGTGCAATCGCGGTTTATGCAGGCTATACGCTATTCCCGCAGGTAGCTATTCCTGTAATTATTGTTTTAGCGATTGCCGGGTGTGCAGGGATTGTTGAATCATTTATGAAATAAATGGACGGGCATAGAAAAAACAATCGACTTACAGCCGATTGTTTTTTTATTCTTCTGTTGGAAGAGTAAGCACGATTTTATTGAGGAAAGGAATTCCTTGCTTCCACTCCTCACTGTAAAAATACCCTTCTACAATGACAAAAGATGAGTTTAATTCTTTTGGAATGAGAAGCTGAAACGATTCAAAACGCATTGGCTGATTGGGTGCTAGCTGGGTAGGACGAGTGGGCCTGATCCAGTATTCGCCATCTTGCTTTATTTTTTCTCGCCATTTTGGGTGGGCATACTTCCATTGAAGAGCTGATGAGGGAATGGTGGAATTTTCAATTTCCTTTTCATCAATAACCTTTCCCGTTAGCGATACATTCTCATGAGGCTTCACTTTTAAGCAGATAATTGGTGAGACAAGCGATTTGCTTGTTTGATTTGTAACCACAGCGTTTCCAAGAATCATCATTTCTTCCTCATCTGGAGTTGGTAACAAGACAGAGTGTTGAAAATAACTGATGATGTCAGTTGCTTGAAAGCGATCAACTTCTACTTTAACTTGCTTTTCAACTATTTTTTCAACAGGCTTTTCAATGATTTTTTCAATCACTTTCTCTTCAATAATCGGCTGTTTACGAGAAATTCTCTCTTTGAGCGATTCAATGATAATGGCTTGTTCGGAGTGCTCATTTTTAAGCTGATAAAGTTCTTTTTCAAGTTCTTCTAATTCCGCATCTTTGTCATTGACTGAATAGGCTTCCGCATGCTTATTTTTCCAAAATAAGGCGTTTTCTTTTTCGCGGTCTAGCGCTCTTTCCAGCTGTCTCATTTGATTTTCAAAATTTTTCAGTTCGGATTTATAGTGAATGAGCTTTTGGCGCATTAGCATTGAGTCATCTTTAGATGAAGGGGACATCTTGTAATCTCCTTTCGTAACGTAGCTATCGATATTCCATATGTATGCAAAGCAACAGCTATCAATGAAAAAAGAGGAGAAAAATTCTCCTCTGATTATGCATTGACTTATTCGAATTCGTATTCTCCGCCGTGATCTTCATGATGAGAATGATGAGTGCCAGGGAATAAATCGTGACATTGTGGTGGATGAACGATTGGTCCGCATCCTAATGTTTCTAGAAGTTCTGGGCGAGGGTGACAATAGCTACCTTCAACTTCAATATTTACAAAGCGTTCTACTTGCACACTGATGCAGAGCATGATGTCTAAATCTAAACCTTGGAATAAACCTGCTGATGATAGTTGAACGTTTCCTTGACCTTCAAAGTGATCTAAACGTACAGCTGGATACGTGCCTTCTGGTGCACATAAGTAGAAGCGTTGTGTTGTAGACCATGGTAATACAGTTGATAAGAAGCAAGCTGGTGCTCCAGTATCGTCACAGCCAAACTCATCTCTTGTAAACTTAATGCGGTAGAAACCACTGATAGATAATCTTACTTCGTGTAGCGTTACTGTTTCTCCATCAGGTAATAAGATTTCTCTTTCTCTGCGGCCAGTTCCTCTAGCAGTTGAGACTTCTAATACTTCTGCGATTGAATCTTCGTCGCTAAGATCAACTGGGTTACCCGCTTCATCTGTTAAGATAACTTCCATATCTACAAAAGGTGATGTAGGATCGAAAGCGCCAAATAATAAATCTTCTGAACTAAAAATACGTGCTACTTCAATTTCACGTTTCACCCAATCATATACTTTAGGAACGCGAATACATAATGATTCTAAATGTTCTCCCATTCTTTTTTACCTCCTAATCGTAATTGTCCTTCCTTTATGCTGTTCGTTAACTAGGTATCGGACTACTATAGTGTATGAATGACCCGGTTTTGTGTGACCGTGACAAAAGCGGAATTTAGAAAAGTTCGCTTTATGCATAAAATTTGAAGGAAATAATAAACTCACTTACAGCATATTCATATTAAGAAAATGTGTTATTCATCTAGAAAGAAATTTTATGAGTAACTAGCTGACATGGAGGAGTGAAGCGCTGTGGCTGAAGTAAAAGTAAGAGAATATATTGCAAGTTTAAAAGCTGAATTAGAGTTCTATAAGGAAGAATATCAAAAATATAAGAGTGAAGAGCTAAATTACGAAGAACTTCGGGAAGACTTAGAGAGTTATAAAGAGAAAAATAAAAAGCTAGTTGAAGAAATTGATTGGTTAAAAGCAATGATCAATGAACAAAAAGAGCAGGAGAAAAAAGCGCAGTCAAAGATAGAAGCAAAAGCAAAAGAAGCTGTAAAGCCAAAAGAACCTGCAAAACAGAAGGAAGTTGTAAATGCACACCCATCATTTGATAAAACGATTGATCAAGGGCTCAGTGAACTTCAGCAAAAGCTAAGTGGCGTTCAAAGGCATAAGATGAGGCAGCAGTCGGTCAGCCGTGAGCGTGAAATTAGCAATCAGGACTTGTTTTTAAAGCTGCAGCGTAAAATGGACAAATAATACTGAACTTCTTGCTGGAAACTGAATATAATGTCATAGATTGCATTTTGTGAAAAGGAGGGACCATAGGATGTATTATAATCAAAATCAAGCATACCCTCACCTGCACCCTCATTACTATCAGCAGCCGGTGATGAAAAAAGCAGTAAAATATCCTTCAAAGCCTGTGCAAAAGCCAATGCCAAAGCAAGGTGGCTGTGGCTGCGGAGCTAAATTACCGAAGCGTTAAGTCATTAGTGCTGCCTATCTTGGCAGTACTTTTTTTCTTTCTATACATAGTATAGAAGGAGGTGAATGCCATGGGAGATTTTTTTGAGCAATTAGAGAAGTTTTTTGAAGAGCAAATTATTGGTTCTCATGAAAAGAAGATGGATGAAGTAGAAAAGTTATCTCACCAGTTTGAAAAGCACGAGCGTCAATTACAAAAGCAAGAAAAGCAAATTGATGATTTGTATAATGATGACCCATTTGGACAATGAAAATATTTCTTGACCAAAAGCCCATACCAATCCATTCCGCTTCACATATTGTATAGAGAAGAAGGACAGAGGGGGTGTAATTATGGGCTTTGGATACAGCGGATATGGCTGTGGCTACGGTGGTGGTTACGGCGGTGGTTTTGCGTTAATCGTAGTACTATTTATTTTATTAGTTATCATTGGTTGTGCTTGTTACAACTAATCCCTTCTACTGAATATAGTAAAGAAGAGTACGAGTGAACGTTCACTCGTACTTTGTTTTGATAGTGTACCTCACAAACCGTCGATTGAAAGTGGTCACCATCTGGGCAGCTGCTGCATACGATAGAGTATTCCGTACAGAACCGCTTCTTCTCACACAATATGGCGGCTAGAGGCAATTTGGTTTCATAAGCTTTATATGCCAAAGGAGGCAATGTAAATGGATAACAATATGTTTAAGAACATTGAAAAGAAAACAGGCGTTAATATGAAGGATATTTTCGAGCTAGCGAACTCCGTACAAAATGCAAACTTTAAAGATGAACAAACCGTGCGCAATATTGTCAAACGTGTAGCTCAAATTGCAAATAAACCAATTTCAAAACAAAAAGAAGATCAGATTGTCAAAGCACTTGCTAGCAATAATCAGTCCATTGACTTTAGTACCATTTCTAAAATGCTGAATGAGAAGAAGAAATAAATAAAGAGCCGGGGACTCCCCGGCTCTTTATTATTCAATGACTAATATGCTTTTAAAAAAGGTTTTAAAAAGCGAGAAGGGTACGCTGTTTTTCCTCGTCGTGTTTGTAAAACTGATAGGTATAAGGATACTTTTGCTCGCGTCATCGCTACATAGAGTAAGCGTCTTTCTTCTTCCAATGCACCAATCTCACCGTTTCGATACGCTTCCAGCGCGTAGTCATGAGGAATACCGCCATCTACATTACCTAAAACATATACGTGCTTATATTCAAGGCCCTTAGCACGGTGAATGGTTGTTAAATGAACGCTCTCATTAAACTGCTTACTTAAAACCTTCATTTCTTTGTTCATGCCAATCATATGATCTGCGTGGTCAAGCAGTTCTTGGACAGTTGAAAATTTACGTGCAACAACTCTTAAGTCTCGAACGTCGTCTGATCCTTTTTCCATGGCATTTCCTTCATTTCCACGCTTTTTGACAAAATCATCAAAGCCCATATCTTTTGAAATGGTTTCAATGGCATTAACAGGCTTCATCTTTTTTAAGCTTGAAAACAACGGAATAATCTTTTGTAACTTTTTTTGTTGAAACGGCTTTAAATCCTTTAGGTGACCAAGCGCTTCGACAAATGATACGTCATTTAAAATGCTCATTGCTTTTAAGTCATTTAAGATGGTTTTCTTTAAAAATAGTGCCTGTACGATACTAGTAAGCGACTGATTATCGTTTGGATCTAAGCTAAGACGTAAAAAAGCAAGCATCGTTCTCACAATCCGACGTTCATAAAATGAATCTGCATCTTGCTCAATGGTGAACGGAAGGTTTGACTGGGACAGCCGTTCAAAAACCGCACGTGAAGAAGCATGAGTACGGTATAAAATAGAAAAGTCAGAAGGGGACGCACCTGTTTGAACCTTTTCTTTTATATCTCGCACAATCATTGTGGCTTCTTCTTCTTCATCATAAGGGAAGAAAAAGGTTGGCACATGATCATGGTGAAACTGTGCCTTCATATTTTTTGTATGACGCTCCGTATTGCGCTCAATGACCTTATTGGCGGCTGACACAATCGAATGAGCAGAGCGGTAGTTTTGGTGAAGCGTTACTTTTTTCGTTCCAGGAAAATCCTTTTCGAAATTTAAGATAAAGCTTGGGTCACTGCCACGAAACGCATAGATGGACTGATCATCATCACCTACAACGCATAAATTTTTAGAGTCTGCGCTTAGCATTTTCATAATAGCATACTGAACTTTATTAATATCTTGAAATTCATCAATTAGAAAGTATCGGAATCGCTTTTGATAACGAACAAGCAGCTCAGGGTTATCTCTAAGCATTTGATAGCAACCGTCTAGCATGTCATCAAAATCAAACAGCCCTTGCGTTTGTTTTGTTTGTTCGTAGTGAACATACAAATGGTGAACTTGCTCTTCCCACTGGCTAGCAGGGCGAACATCTTTCACACCCAAAAGCGTATTTTTCCAATAGCTGATCTGTTGAATGGCTTGGTCAAATGGGAAATCCTTTTCATCCAGATTTATTTCTCGGCCTGCTTCTTTTAAAATCTGTTCTTTTTGCCAATCCCATTTTAACAATCGATTCATTTGCCAAGACTCAGGCGCATGATGAACAACCATCCGAAGGAAAATACTATGAAATGTACCGACGAGCATCTGCCTAATAATTGATGGTGATATTCCAGGGTAAGATGCTAAACGGTCTTTCATTTCTTTTGCTGCTTTTGATGTAAACGTTACGAGCATAATTGAACGCGGATCAATTTTATGCTCTTGAATCATATAAGCAGTACGAGCGGTTAAGACTCTTGTTTTTCCACTTCCTGCCCCGGCTAAAATTAGAAGAGGTCCTTCAGAGTGAGTAACTGAGCTCCACTGATTTGTATCTAACGTAATTTGATGTTCTTTCAATGTATGAAAGTAGGGTGAATTCGTTTCTTTCACTTCCGCTTTTGATGCTGAAAAAGCAGGAATTGGGGTGAAAAAAGTAGAATTTTTCCACTGAGGCTCATTTTTTACTTCGTTTTTCCCAATTGCTCTGCCTTTTGGAATCCGAAATCCTCCTTGTTCTTCATAGCTTGCACTTGAAGCCAGCACAGAAACGGGTTGTTTTTTAGGAGATGGTTTCATACACTCTGAGCGTTCGTGAGGAGCGTTACGATGATAAAAATATGGAGCTCGATGGATTCCAATTGCAAGATGAACGGGTTCCTTACAATGAGCACAAGTTAATTCATTTCGAATTCCTGCTTCATAAATCAGTTGAAACTGGTTGCGACCTAATGTGTCCAGTGCAATATTCTTCCCGTTACGTAGAGCAGTTTGCATACCGCTGACCTCCTTTGTCGTTTCATTTCGGTTAAAACAGCTAAAGACTATCATACCATATTCAAATGACTGTCGAATAGGTAGAAGGTGAAACAACTGTTTATGTAAAATGTCGAATATCTCTTGTTAAAACGGGAAAAAACCTATAAAAGGAGGAGAGAATATGGGTTATATCTTACCTATTACACCGTATCAATCGATTCAATATGCGCAAAGAAGTCAGCTGAAAAACAACACGCCGCTAACCGTGCAAAATGTCCAACCAATTGCGAGCTTACAAAATAAACGAAACTCTACATTACCTTTATCTTCCATGAACAACTACGTGCGCTATCAGCATAGAAAAGCTCCACAATTCATTGAGCAAGATGTTCCAAAAGGAACGTATATCAACGAGAAAGCCTAAACATTCTCGTTGTGTTAATCTAAAAAAAAGAAGGCGATGCTTTTATTCTGTATTAACAAACGCTAATACTTTTGAATAAAAAGTGCATCGCCTTGCTGCCATTCTGCGTATAATACTTGTTTAACACTAGGAATTCCTTGCTTTCCGATTTCTTGATGTAACCATTCCTCTGTAAAGCCTGACTCCGTTAAATTTTTAGTCAAAATACGTCCATCACTGATAAAGGCAATTGGAAGAGTCGGTTGTGTAACAGGTAATTGAAAATCACCTTTGGTAGGAGCAGCATAGTCTGACTTTAATAAAACGCTCATTGTGCCGTCCGTTTCTAAGATGGCATATGCTACTTCACGAATAGAGAAAGCGTTCTTAGAGCGGAGCATGTGCAATAGTTGATCAATATCTAATCGATTACGCTGCAGCTCTTTGTAAGAAACCTTCCCATTCCGAATAATAATGGAAGGTCGTCCTTCTAGAAACAAACGAAAAGGAATATTTTTTTGTGTAATAACTTCCGTAAAGTAAATGAGTGCGCCCCAAACAGCTACAGCAAATGCAATCCTTCCAATCCCTATTTCAGAATCATATAGCGCGTTTCCAACCAGTTCACCTAGCACAAGCGCTGAAATGAAATCAAACGTTGTGAGCTGTGTGATGGTCGCACGCCCCAATAATTTCGTCAAAAAAAACAAGCAAATAAAGCCTACAAATAACTCTGAAGCAATTCTTATAAATTCCATTATTTCACCTTGTTTCCATATTTATTTATTAGTATGGAAAGATAAATGCTCTTTTATCCAATGAAATTTGACATGAAAAAGCCATGTATCCAAAGAGGATTTTTACTTGTATCTACATCAAGGCGTACCTACTTCTTTTTGCGTTTGTCCTTCCAGGAGAAATAAAATGCTTGGACAAAAAAAAGAAAGACAAGTAACCAAAGAGCAAAAGTTTCTCCAATGCCCATTACGCGAAATGGACTTATGGCATTGTTTAGCGCCTCATGAATAGTGAATTGTTGAGAAATATCAATAACCAAGGAAAATATTATTAAACAGCTTAACACTAGAAAAGCAATACCTATAATTTTCATCGCTTACACACTCCATTTAAGTAACTTTCCCTTTTTATCTCAATTTATAAAAAGATATAAAATGCAAAATCTCACATAAGAAATCCCTGTAAGGTTAAGATAATAGAAATAAAAAGAAAGGTGTTTCATTTCATGCCTTCGTTCTTTAAGAAACAAAAAAAACAAAAGAATTCGCATACGGCCAATGATTCTAATTCTTGTGTAGAATCTTCTCTAGAAGCAAACCGTCAGTACATCGCACAGAAAATGGGTGACAGTTCGGATATAGTTGTTCGACATTTAAAATTAGGGCTGAATTTGGAGATAGAAGTTGCAATTATTTATATAGAAGGAATTGTAGACAATCAATCTATTCAAGATTCTTTAATTGATTCTATAACCAAAGAGCCGAGCAAAACAAATATAACTGTAAATAATGCTTTAGACGTCATTTCGGAAAGTATCGTAACTATTGATGATTTATCGGTTATTAATAAGTGGGAAGATGTGTTTTTATCCTTAACAGCAGGTGACACAATTATACTTGTAGACGGAATAAATAAAGTGCTAAGCGCCAGTGCTGCTGGGGAGAAACTCGAGCTATTTCTGAATCGACTACTGAAATGGTTGTTCGTTGTCCAAAAGCTGCGTTTACAGAGTCTATAGGAGTAAATCTAGCACTGGTAAGGCGGATTATTAAGAGCCCTGACTTACGGACGGAGTCTTTAAAAATAGGTTGTATAACGAAAACGAAGGTCAATCTAATGTACATAAACAGCGTCGTGAAAGAAGAAATTATTCAAGAAGTGCGCAACAGGCTGAAAGAAATCGATATCGATAGTATCCTTGAATCGGGATATATTGAACAGTTTATTGAAGATCAAACACTGATGCCGTTTCCTACCGTTTATAATACGGAAAGACCAGATGTAGTAGCGGGAAATTTATCAGAAGGATGAATAGCTATTTTTGTAGATGGAACACCTTTTATATTAATCGTTCCGGCTATTTTTATGCAGTTCTTCCAATCTCCAGAAGACTACTATGCTCGCTTTGACATTGCAACATCTATTCGTTTATTACGAATCTTTATGTTTCTTATTTCGCTAATTGCTCCAGCTATGGTTATTGTTGTTTCAATTACAGCTATAGCTAGCTTTGCGACTCCAGCTTTTGAGATGGCTATTTCAGCTCGATCAATTCGCTTTTTATTTATGCTAAGTGCAGCAAGTTTATTTAAAGTTGAATCCCCTTCACGCCTTTCTTATCCTTTTGGCATCACTATTTTATTTATATCCATTATGAGTGCAAGCAATGTTCAAGAGCATCTTCAAGAAGGGTTAACAATAGTAATAAAGGTTTTACATATCCCTCTTTTTGTAGTCATTCCGCTGGTGCTTCTTTTTGTCGCATTTCTAAGAAACCGAAAGAAATTCTCTAGCAAACAGGCTTAAAATAATGCTAGCCATCATTAAATTAAAAATGACGCAAACAAAAAGCGCGCTGCTTATAGGCAACACGCTTTTTGTTTTGACTATAATAAAACACGTTTTTACAGCTTTTTAACCATTTCCACATGTGGAATGCCAGCATCCATAAATTCACCTGAAACCGTTACGTATCCGAGCTTTTCATAGAAGCCTTCGGCATGAGTTTGGCCATGGAGCTTGAGTTTGGATAAGCCTTTATCTACAGCTAGGCTTTCCATTTTGCTCATAATAAGTTTACCAACACCTGCTTTTCTATGTGAAGGCATGACGCAAATACGCTCCATTTTACCGTAGCCATCAACTACGCGTAGGCGACCGGCTCCTACTGGCTTACCTTCATCATACACAACGATATGCGTTGCTTCTTCTTCGTATTGATCGATTTCTTCTTCCACATCGACCTTTTGTTCCTCGACGAAGACCTTCATTCTTACATAGTACGCATCTTCCCGCTCGTCTTTTGTTGCTACTACTTTAATTTCCATACATCTTTATTCCTTTCCAAATCTAAATGTTTCAAAGACCGTCCACGTGTCATTTTCTAATTGGTACATTAAGTGAAAGCGATCGATAACTTCTTCGTGCGCAACGTCTACTAATTTAAGCTGACTGTATACATCTAAATGCTCATCATCTGAAAGTCTTTGACCAATTGTGATATGTGGAATAAACGTGTATTCAGTCGGCTGTTTAAGTTGCCCTTCGTGTAGCATATTGTAAAGAGCCGTTAGTTCTGCTTTTTGTTCGACTTTTAAATAAATCACATTGTTCACAGGAGAGAATGAACTAACTTTGGTTACGTTTAGCGTGAATGGCTTAGCATCTTTTGCAACTTGACGAAGCTGAGCAGCGATATGCTCAATTTCAGTTTCTGAAGCTTCAAATACTTCTTTTACCGTTAAATGTGGTGCAATTAATGAATAATGAGGGTCGTAGCGCTTTCGGTAAGAGTTCGCTACATCTTGCAGTTTTTTTGATGGAAAAAGAACAACGCCAAATTTCATAAAAATCCCTCCAACATAAATGATTTAAAATATGTATATCATTTGTTTAGTATAACAAATTTTCCGACAATGCGACATCTTTCTAGCGAAGCATCATCTCAAGTGAACGTTTAATATCTTTCTGCCAATATTTCCACGTATGATTGCCATCAAATTCATCGTAAAAGACCGCATAGCCCTTAGACTTCATTGCTTCATGAAGCTGTCGGTTCGGCTCAATAAAATTTAATACGCCGTCTTTTGTTGTTTTTACAGCCGTTTCTTGTGTGCCGATGACATGATATAAATCCAGCAGAGAAGGAGTTGAAAATTCGTTTACAGCTTTTAAGACATCTTCATTTACAAACGGTGAATGCATAATAACGTTGCCGAATGTATTTGGATATTGAATGGCTGTTACTAAGGAAACGGTCGCAGCTAACGAATCCCCAATTAGCGTTCGGGTTTTCCCCATTTGATAAGTAGGATATTTATCATCGAGAAACGGAATGAGTTCATGAGCTAAAAAGCGAATATATGCTTCGTTCTGTGAGCCGTTCGGATGATATTTTTCACGACGGTCGGACGGATCTTTATAAGGGATACCAACAAAAATGGTGCGATCGATAGTAGATTCTTTCATAAGCTCATCAATTAAGCGAGGAGCTCGACCGTACATGACATAATCCTTCCCATCTTGCGCGATAAGCAGTGAGTATTTATACAGCGTTGAATAGTTTGAAGGTAAATACACAAGCAGCGTCACGTCTTCTTGAAGTGATTCGCTGTAAAAAGATAGTTCTTCTAAATGCCGTTTGCTTTCTGACATGATATCGACTCCTATACTGATAGTGAATGAAAACGCTACCTTTATTGTAGCATATTTAAGCTAGGTAGGATAAAGAGAAAGCCATCGTCTCTTATTTAGACAATGGCGTAAACTTTTCAAACAGCTCTTTTTCTTGGGAATTGCTTGGATCAATCTCACGAATAATGTACTCTTCTTCTTGTTCGTTAATAACGACATATTCTTCTTCATTTTTAATATAGCTATACACAGCGTTGTTCGAGTAATAGCCATTCACGTTATCCAAAATGACATTCTTCGTCTTTTTATCATACAAGCGATACGTATCATCTTCACGGATAATGGAGTAATGATTCCCAGCGAAAAACGCAACTTCGTCTTTATTGCTGCTAAATCCTGAGATAAGTAAAAAGATAATCTGACTAATGAAAAACAATGCTGTGATGACAATCGCTGCTAGTAAAATAATTTTCCCGAGCTTTTTCGGCTTATATTCTTCTTCGTGTTGTGACATGCTGGTGCGTAACCAATACCTAAAGGACTGATTTTGCGCTGTCCCTCCTTTTTCTTTCAATCAATAAAATAATTATACCAATTAATAGGCAGGTTCGCATATTTGTGTGTGGTGGAGGCCCTAGTGAAAAAGGATTTTGACTGAATGTGTAGAACTATTGAAGATAAGTGGCATGTACATCATTAGACAAAGGAGAGGGAGAAGATGACATCAAAAAAAATCCCAACAAGTAAAGAAGTAACGGCAGCGACGCTGGGTTTATTGGAAGAAAGAGGCGTTTCAGTATTTGATATTGCAGAGATTGTGTATGACCTTCAGCTGCCTTATCACCCAGACCTAACCATTCAACAGTGTGCAGAAAGCGTTGAGCGTGTTTTGCAAAAACGTGAAATTCAGCATGCGCTTTTAGTCGGTATTGAACTAGATAAATTAGCGGAACGAGGCAAGCTCTCAGAACCTCTTCAAAGCATTGTAGAGCAAGATGAAGGGCTATTTGGCGTTGATGAAACCATTGCTTTAGGGGCAGTCCTTACATATGGAAGCATTGCTGTGACGACATTTGGTTATCTGGACAAGGTAAAAGTAGGCGTCATTAAAAAGCTAGATTGTAAAAAAGAGAATGAGCATAAAGTTCATACGTTCTTAGATGATTTAATTGCGAGCGTTGCTTCAAGCGCAGCAAGCCGCTTGGCTCATCGTCAGCGAGACGAGCTAGAAAGCTACCAAGAATCTCTAGAGAAACGATAATCATTTCATAAAAAAAGCGAGAACATGCATCTCGCTTTTTTTGTTAGAGTTTTGTAGAAAGAAGGTGACTAAGAGAGCTAAGACCGAGCTTCTCGTAAAAGGATTGGGCTTTTTGATTAAAAGCCCACACGGTCAGTTGAAGCTCACTTGCCCCTTTTTTACGCCCCCATTCTTTTGTTCGATGAAATAGCTTTTTTCCAATTCCATAGTTATTCCACTCTTTTTTAACACCAAAATATTGAATGTAGGCAGTATACATGAAAGATTGATCGTTAACAGGAGGGGAGTATTTTAGCTCAACAACGGAAGCGCCGATGATACGCCCGTTGTATTCAGCAATTAGAATGTCAGTGGAGTTGTAGTAGAGGATGGCTTGATACTGTTCATACGAAATAACGATATGGTCTGTGCTAAATAAAGAGGGTAAAGCGTGGGCGTGAAGCTCCAAAGATTCTTTTAAAACCGCATTAACGCCTTGATAATCATCTATTCTTGCTGTTCGGTAGACGATTTCCATTTTTCGTTTCACCTGCTTTTTTATCAGTTTGCATACCACTAGTCAAAAGCCCACTTAGCGTGAATACTTATAGCATATGAAAAAAAAGAAGGAATGTTAAAAAGCCTGCGTTATTATATCACAGGCTTTTAAATACGCGTTTCTGAGATAGCGTCTCGTACTCTTTCTAAAGAGTGCTTTGCTTTTTCTTTGTTGGCAATCATAATGTTGACGTAAAGAGCGTCAATTAAGCTTAATTGGCCGATGCGAGAAGCGAGGGCTTCGGAACGATATTCCGTTTCTTCAGAGCTTGTATACAGGGCAACGTCTACATTTTGACTAAGTGGTGACTTTGGAAAGCCCGTGATGCCAATGGTTTTCGCACCGTGCTGCTTAGCCGTATTTAAAATGTTTAACGTATCTTTATTTGTACCTGAATGAGAGATAATGACCGCCACATCATGTTTCGTTAATTGAGATGCCGACATGAGCTGAAAGTGAGAGTCGATAAACGCAAACACTTCTGTACCCGTTCGAACAAATTTATGGTAAGCATCCATCGCGATAATAGCCGATCCACCCGTACCGTAAAAGTAGACTTTCTTTGCTTGCTGCAGGAGGCGAGTTGCTTTTTCAATCGCGTCTTTATCTAAAATTTGAAGCGTGTTTTCGAGCGTTCGAATATTTGAACGGAAAATTTTTTCAGCAATGACGCGTTCATTATCATCCTCAGTAATCTCTTCATGGATTTGCTGAATAGGCGTCATAATTTCAGCTGCTAAAGAAATTTTCATAGCTTGATAGCCTTTAAAGCCGATTCGTTTACAAAAGCGGAAAACCGTCGCATCCGCAACGTTTAGGTTATCAGCAACTTCATTAATGGTGCTATGAATAATATCTTCTGGGTGTTCTAAAATATAATTCGCGATTTTCTTTTCCTTATCGCTAAAGCGAGCATAATGAGACCGAATGTTTCCTAAGCAGTTTTGCGTCATAAACTAATTTCCTTTCAGAATATTTGTAAAGATAGTATAGCATAGAATAATTAACGAAAAAAATTTTCTTGTAATCGTTTGCGGTTATGAAAAAAATTTCGTATAATAGTGAATAGACAAGAAAATTTTTTTCTGGAGGACATACATCATGAAATTAGGTTTAGTAGGTTTAGGAAAAATGGGTTACAATTTAGCATTAAATTTGCGTGACCACAATCACAATGTCGTAGCATTCGACTTAAATAAAGAAGCAGTAACAAAAATGAATGGTGAAGGCGTAGAAGCGTTTGATTCATTAGAGCAAGTAATTGAAAAGCTACCATCTCCAAAAATTGTTTGGGTAATGGTTCCAGCAGGAGATGCAACAGAACAAACGCTAGTGCAACTTAAAGGTTTATTAAATGAAGGAGATATCGTAATTGACGGCGGTAACTCTAACTATAAAGAATCTGTACGTCGCGGAAACGACTTAAAAGAAAAAGGAATCTTCTTCTTTGACGTAGGTACAAGCGGTGGTATGGAAGGTGCTCGAAACGGAGCATGTACAATGATTGGTGGAGACAAAGAAGTATTCAGCACAATCGAGCCATTATTCCAAGATATCTGTGTAGAAAACGGCTACCTGTACGCTGGTGAATGCGGAAGCGGCCACTACTTAAAAATGGTTCATAACGGTATCGAATACGGCATGATGCAAGCAATTGCTGAAGGATTTGAAGTACTTGAGAAAAGCCAATTCGACTACGATTACGAAAAAGTAGCGCGCGTTTGGAACAACGGATCAGTTATTCGTTCATGGTTAATGGAACTAACGGAGAATGCGTTCTCGAAAGATCCAAAACTAGATGAAATTAGAGGGGTTATGCAGTCTTCTGGTGAAGGGAAATGGACGGTTGAAGAAGCGCTTGATTTACAAGCACCAACACCTGTTATTGCACTATCCTTAATGATGCGCTATCGTTCATTAGAGGAAGATACGTTTACGGGGAAAGTAGTAGCGGCTCTTCGCAACGAGTTCGGAGGACATAGCACAGTTAAGAAATAATCAAACAAGGGGGAAAGCAGCATGAGCACCAAATATGCAATCGGAGTTGATATCGGTACGACAAGTACAAAGTCCGTTCTATTCTCAATAGATGGAACGGCTCTTTCACGAAAAGGAGTTGAGTATCCTTTATATGCACCCGTACCCGATGTAGCAGAGCAAGACCCGGAGGAAATTTTTCAAGCCGTCATTACAACAATTAAAGGCGTCATGAACGAAAGCAATGTGAATCCGGAAGATATTCTTTGCGTATCGTTTAGCTCTGCGATGCACAGCGTCATCGCAGTAGATGAAAACGGTAAGCCGATCACAAAGTGTATTACGTGGGCAGACAACAGAAGTGCGAAATGGGCAGAGAAGATTAAGAATGAGTGGAACGGACATGAAATTTACCTGCGTACCGGAACACCAATTCACCCGATGTCACCATTAGCAAAGCTGACGTGGCTATCTCATGAGCATACGGATATTGTGGAACAAGCTCATAAATTCATTTCAATTAAAGAATATGTGTTTTATAAGCTGTTTGGCGAATACGTAGTGGATTATTCAATTGCATCAGCTACAGGTATGTTTAACTTAAAAAACTTAAGCTGGGATGAGGAAGCGTTAAAGGTAAGCGGCGTATCAGCTGACAAATTATCAACGCCGGTATCAACGACACATTGTATGAAAGGGTTAAATCCAGATCTTGCAACCGAAATGAACCTTTTACCTACCACTTCATTTATTGTTGGAGCAAGTGACGGAGTGCTTTCAAACCTTGGTGTAAATGCGATTAAACCTGGAGTTGTAGCGGTAACAATCGGAACAAGCGGCGCCATTCGTGCCGTAACCGATCGTCCGGTTGTGGATCCAAAAGGTCGTATTTTCTGCTATGCGTTAACGGAAAACCACTGGGTAATTGGCGGTCCTGTGAACAATGGCGGAATGATCTTCAGATGGGCAAAAGAGCAGCTGGGTGCAGCCGAAGTAGAGACAGCTAAGCGCTTGGGGAAAGATCCGTATGAAATGCTAACAGATATTGCAAATACGGTGAAGCCAGGAGCGGATGGCCTGCTGTTCCATCCTTATTTATCTGGAGAAAGAGCGCCGCTTTGGGACGCGAATGCCAGAGGTTCATTCATTGGCCTTGGATTACACCATAAAAAAGAACATATGATTCGTGCGGTCTTAGAAGGTGTTATCTTTAACCTTTATACGGTTTTATTAGCACTTGAAGAGCTAATCGGTGAGCCGAAGCAAATTCAAGCAACAGGTGGCTTTGCTCGTTCACCACTATGGCGTCAAATGATGGCTGATATTTTTAACCAAGACGTATCGGTTCCTGAAAGCTTTGAAAGCTCTTGTCTAGGAGCAATCATTTTAGGTATGTACGGTTTAGGAGAAGTCGATTCTCTTGAAGTTGTTTCCGATATGGTCGGTGCAACGCATCACCATAAGCCAATTGAAGCTCATGTTTCCATTTATGAAGAGCTAACACCTATCTATATTCGCTTATCGCGTTTATTAGGTGAAGAATATGCCAATATCGCAAACTTTCAAAAGAAGCACGTAGAATAATAAAAGCGCAAAAAAAGTACCCTTTGGTACTTTTTTTGCATTAAAATATTATTTTTTCTAAAATAAGGTTGAATTAAGAAAAATTTTTTCATATAATTTAAGTAGTTGATGAAATCGTTTTCTATTGAAAGATAATTGAAAGCGATAACAAGTTTAATGGTTTGGAAGCTTACAAGGCTTCGATTTATTTAAATGAAAAAAGAAACCGATTACATATCAAACAAGAGAGGCGGAATGAACATGGATACTTATTTACTACTGATGACTTTAGTATCAATTGTAATCGTTATCATAGGGGTGTCAGTATTTAAATGGCATGCGTTTATTAGCTTAACAGTAGCCAGCATCTTCTTAGCGGTTACGTCAGGGTTAGAATTAGATCAAATTGTAAAAGCTTACGAAACAGGAGTGGGCAGCGTACTTGGACACTTAGTTGGAATTTTAGCGCTTGGAACGATCCTTGGTAAGCTAATGGCTGACTCCGGAGCAGGTATGCAAGTGGCAGACTTCTTTGTTCGTTCATTTGGTACAAAGCGTTTACCGTGGGCGATGCTTATCGCAGGATTCATTATCGGAATTCCCGTTTTCTTTGAAGTTGGTATTTTAATTTTACTACCGCTCGTTATCTCAATTCATAAAACAACGAAACAAAATATTTTATTAATTGCTTTACCAGTTATCGCAGGTTTATCAATTGTACACGGATTGGTACCACCGCATCCAGGCGCACTAGCTGCCATTAGCATTTACGATGCAAACCTTGGACGCGTTCTTTTATACTCATTAATCGTTGCCATTCCAGCAGCTATTATTGCAGGACCCGTATACGCAAAGTGGATTCATAAGCGCGTTGTTCCACAAGGTGAGCCAGAACTTATTCGCGTAACAACTCTTTCAAAAGAATTACCTGGAACAGGGATCTCATTCTTTGTTATTTTGTTACCAGTCTTACTAATGATTTTATCAGCGGTTGCGCCGTACTTACCGTTAGGAAGTGGTCTTGAAAAGCTTCTAGTCTTTATCGGTAGCCCGCTAATCGCACTATTAATTGCGTGTTTTGTCGCTTTCTACTTCTTAGGTATGAAGCAAGGCATGACAAAAGAAACAATCAAAAAGCTATCAGAAGAGTGCTTGCTGCCAGTTGGTTCGATTATTTTAATCATCGGTGCAGGTGGAGGATTTAAAGAAGTTCTAATTGAAAGCGGTGTAGGTACAACAATCGCTCAAATGTCAGAGAACCTTTCACTATCACCACTTGTTCTAGCGTTTATGATTGCAGGGTTAATTCGTATCGCAACCGGTTCAGCAACAGTAGCACTCACAACGGCCGCAGGAATTGTATCGCCGGTTATCGAGCATATGTCAGGTGTAAATCTAGAGCTTCTTGTTATTGCAACAGGCGCAGGTTCACTGATGTTCTCACACGTTAACGATGCAGGTTTCTGGATGGTAAAAGAATACCTAGGCTTAACGGTAAAAGAAACGTTCCAAACGTGGACGGTACTTGAAACATTGCTTTCATTTATTGCGTTCGGTACGGTACTTATCGTAAACTTAATTGTTTAATTTTGAAGCGCTCTTTCTATATAGAAAGAGCGTTTTTGTGCTACATTAGAGAAGTAAAGCGTAAAGGGGGAAAAAACATGTCACAGACGTTTCACGGAACAGAACTTTTAAAGGGTTTCAAATGGTTTTCAGAGCCAACCCATTTCGAATTAAACGAGCAACATCTTGTCATCAAACCTGAGGCCAATACGGATTTTTGGCAGCGAACGCACTACGGTTTTCAAGCAGATAACGGTCACTTTCTTTATAAAGAAGTATCTGGAGATTTTCAGCTTACAACGAAAGTACATACCAAGCCTGTGAACCGCTACGACCAAGCAGGATTAATGGTACGTGTCTCAAAGGATACGTGGATTAAATCATCCGTTGAGTACATTCCGAACGAAGCAAACAAGCTGGGAGCGGTTGTTACCAATAACGGCTACTCAGACTGGTCTACGCAGGATTTTGAAGAGGATCAGTCAGCTCTTTACTTTCGAATGAAGAAAGTAGGACAAGACTACTCGCTCTATTATTCTATTGACGGACAGAAGTGGAAGCAGCTAAGAATTGCGCATTTATTCACAGAAGAAGAGACTGTGCAAATCGGTATCTATGCATGCAGTCCGCAGGGAGAAGGGTACGAAGCTTCGTTTGAATTTGTTGAAATTCAACAATAAAAAAGCAGCGGGATGTTTAAAAGAGATATAACTCTTTTGCGTCCCGCTGCTTTTGCTTATCTTATGAAAAGCTGTCCATTAAAAATAAATAGAAGTGCTGTTGAAGAAGCATAGGAAGGTCTTCTTCAGCAATCGTTTCTTTCGTTTTCTGTCCGTTTTCTGTAACGATAAGCGTCGAATCAGAAAGCGTTTTGCGTCCTTCCTTTGTGGCAATTGTAACTAAGCGCTTATGCGTAAAAGGCGACTCTGGTGACGTTTGATTAAACTCACACATCGGCGCAAACTCATGAAATTCTTTTGGCACTGTCGACACGCGGTGCAGCGTTTGCCATTGATTGTCTTCAAAGCGCTGAAGGTCATAGTGAGCTTCGTCTATTTGAAGCGCTCGGTATTCACCGCTAACATCCTGAACAACCTCTCCAGAAAGCGGGACAGGTTTTCGAACTGAATCGCCAAAACCAACGTCCACCAGGTACGTTTCACCGTCTAGATAAACAAGATTCGTTGCGTGGCTGCCTTCAATCGTCCACGAACCGTCGGGCTTTTTCACCGTCGCTCCCACGTAGTGAGCATCATAGCCGATTTCACGAAGCAGCCAGCCAAACAAACCGTTTAGTTCATAGCAAAAACCTCCGCGCAGATTGATTACCACTTTTTCAAAAATGCGCTCAAGGTCCGTAATGATCGGCGTCTTGCTGATCACGTCCAAGTTCTCAAACGGAATATGCAGCATATGCTTTTCCTGCAAAAATGCCAGGTTCTCAAGCGTTGGCTCAGCCGGGCGCTTGGCCAAAAAGCGAGTAAAGTAATATTGACTATTCAAAGGAACATCCTCCTTTAGTTGAAAGCGTTCTATATCCGATAAAGAAAGTATTGACAACTCATCAGATTCATCTCTATAATAATATCAATACATACATCATATTGCGACTTGTTAGCTCAGCGGGAGAGCACTTCCTTGACAGGGAAGGGGTCGGGGGTTCAAATCCCTCACAGGTCATTCTATTAAAAAGGCTGAAACCCTTGGTATATAAGGGTTTTGGCCTTTTTTGTGTTTTGTTGTTTCTTAATCATTTAGGTTGAATTTAGTGTTTGCTCACATTTTGCTCACGGGACTGTTCAAATGCTTTATGGAAGATATCCGCTACTTCATTATCTGCATTTGGAATGAGGTGAGCATATGTTTCTAATGTAATTTTAGGATTAGCGTGTCCTAAGCGAGCAGATACTCTCACAACATCTACACCTTCAGAAAGTAAGATGGAAGCGTGCGTATGACGTAAGTCGTGAAAGCGAATCAGTAAAATTATTAGTTTCAATTTCTAAATGATACGAAAAAGTAATAACTCATTTTATAAATAAATAAGCCATTTCATTTACCAAGGTCTTGAAACCAAGAGAAAATTCATAATGCAACAGATTCTCTTTTTTGACTTTTAATATGAATAATAATAAGCCTTCCATTTAGGAGGCTTATTATTAAAAGAACAAATTCAAATCCTTGTTACATCGTTATTCTCTCTATTATTAATTTATTTAACAATACCGTACCGAACAATCTCTACTTCTACTTTTGATTTAAATTTTACGTTTTTAAAATAGCTTGCTTTATCCTTTTTTAATCATGATCCATGGTGAAAAGCAATTAGTTGCCTTCCGATTCCAAAGGCATCACAATTAGCTTCTTGCAACTTGTAGATTACTGCTTCTGCTTCATTAGTTAAGTTTTTTGACAGTTCTTTATTTAATTGATTAAGTTTCTTAGGTACATCTCCCAGAGGGAATTCTTCTACTGCCATTTCTAAATGCAGATTTAAATTAACAGAAACGTCTCCATTATTATTTACAGAAACATTTAGTTTTCGTTTCATATTATCAACATTCAGAGAAATAAAATTTGTCATCTTTGCCTTATTATCATTTGTATTCTTTGTAAAACGTGCATATTTTCCTTTCTTATTATTTAACAAAAGAAAAAGTGTGGATTCTTCTTGAGATAGAGTTCCTGTTAGTTTTCTGTCATCAAATAATGCTAGGCCTTCCACATCAATAGTTGTACCATTATGACCTATTTTTAATAAAGGCAGAACAACATCTTCACCGGGGTCAAGTATCTCTGAAGCGAGAGTCTGTATGGTTTCGTTAGGAATGATTGTATTTGCTTCAGTACCTTTTATTAAATTTAAGATGTTTTGGCTAATACTTGACTCTAACTTAGGTTTAATATTGAGTGTATCCACGGCTTTACCTTTTACTACTGCTAATTTGGCACTCATGGAATTACGTGGGTCGCGCCAAATCACATCTAGAGATGGGTAAATATCATCTTTTGCAAATTGTTCACCGAATAATATAAGCTTATTTTTCGAAGCATCTAAATTACCAGGTATTTCTGTATTTAATTTCATACGGCCTTCTCTGGGCGTATTTGCAATTGTAGATAAAGTTTGGCTATTACTAGCTGGAGTCTCTTGTCCTGATGTTAATGAGTTGCTATAAATACCAGGTATTGCAATTCCAAATAAAAATTTGTCTTCATCAGTGCGATCAAAAGTTATAGTTTGGATTAGAATGGCATTTTTCATCAAATTTTGATCCCAGCACCCTGTTGTTAACAATAAACATATGCTGATGGTAATTAATCTTTTGATCTTCATATATTGTGTTCTCCATCTCTTTTTTTAGCGAAGAAAACTGACATTAAGAATAGAAAGAGTGGTATAACCACGATAAAGCTTAAGTGTGCCGGCTCTAAAATTTGATTGAATTTTTCAAGGTCAGTTTCATTTCTAGGAAGAAGAGCAATTATGAAAACAACTGCCGCAGTATAGAGGAGAGACGCCGCATGGTTGACGCGTGTAAAGCAGTATTTAAGACCATTAGAAGCAAGAAAAATCCAACTTGCAATAGATGTAACAACAGATATAATCCAGATGGATAAGAAAAATAAATCAATTCGTTCGACAATCTCAAAGGAGTAGGATTTAATCATATACAACAAAGGCTGAGGAGTAAGATATAGATCTTGTCTAGTTTCAAAAAAGACTAGACTAGCAAACACCATATACGTATAAAAGAGAGTTACGAAAAGGTTGGCAGTTGAAATTGCCATGAGCTTACGTCCATCAGTTGCCTTTACATATGGGTATATAAAAAGCATAAACTCAAATCCTAACATTGAAAATATAGCTTCTTTAGAGCCCTTTACTATATTTGGTATGCCGGATTGACCAATTGGAAAGATATATAGAAAATTAGCATCTTTCAGTGCATATGTAACTAATCCAAATAGGATAATTAATAATGGTGTAACAAGTACATAAAAACGAGCAATGCTTCTTAAAGTGTCTTTTATAAGATACACGCAAACTCCTAACGTTAAAAAAATTAAAATCCAGTTAGGTGTTCTTTGTAGGATCCACGTGTCAATTACTTGAATGAAACGAGACAAGACTAGACTCCCTGTAACAATAAAGTAAATCACATAACAGAAAATGATAACCTTTCCGAACCTTCTCCCTATTACAAGAGGGGTTATTTCGTAAATAGTTAAAGACGGAAATCTCCTGCCAAGTCCCCATAAAACCAAAATAATGACTTGCACCATTGCCCCTGCAAGTAAAGTAGATATCCATCCATCGTTTTTGGATACTAGTGATACGTCATGAGGTAGTGATAAAATACCCACTCCAATTTGAACTTGGATAATAATAAAAAACAATTGTGTATTTGAAATTTTATTTTCTTTTCGTATCATTGTAGTTCCACCCCCTTAAAGGATTTTGTTGTTCAATATTTTTAGGGTGTGAATCCAATGGTCGTGTTTTTAATTTCCAAACTGGTAAGCGTAAAAAAGTATCTTTAATGTCTTTTATTCTAAGTGGAGCAAATGGAGCAAAGTAGGGCGTGCCAAAAGACTCCAACTTACATAAATGAGCTAAAAGCACAATAAAACCAAAGACTATTCCAACGAATCCAAATGAGGCAGCGAGAAACATAAAGGGAAAACGTAATAACCGAACTGCGTCACTCATTCCATGGGATGGAACACAAAAAGAAGAAATGGCAGTTAGAGCAACTACAACAATCATTGTAGTTGAGATAAGCCCCGCCTGAACGACCGCATCTCCAATAACGAGCCCTCCAACTATACCGATGGTTTGACCGATCCTTGAGGGAAGACGTATTCCAGCCTCTCGAATTAATTCAATGGTTAGTTCCATAATCAATGCTTCAATTAGTGGAGGAAAAGGAATCTTATTAATTGAACTTCCAACAGGGTTTACGAGTTCATCAGGCAATACTTCAAAGTGAAACGCAATAACAGCAATATAAAAAGCTGGCAATATAATTGAAATTAAAAAACTGGCATGCCGAATAGAACGTATAAACGTCCCAATCATCCACCGAGAACTATAATCGTCTGGTGATTGATAAAAAGAAAAAAAGGTAACAGGGAAAATTAAAGCAGTTGGGCTGCCCTCCATTAAAACAGCAACTCTTCCTTCATTTAAATGTCCCGCCACCCGATCTACTCTTTCTGTATTTAATAGTTGAGGAAAAGGTGATAGCGTAGAATCTTCTATTAATTCTTCCAAGAACCCAATATTTACAACAGTATCTATCGATATGGACTCTATTCTATATTCGCATTCATGAATTATTTCTTCGTTAACAAGGTCATTTAAATAAACAAGTGCTATTTTAGATTTAACCTGTGCACCGACAGGAAAGTACTTCACGGATAGGTTAGGACTTTGCATTGTTTTTCTAAGTAAATAAAGGTTTGTCAAAAGGGTTTCAATAAATCCATCATGAGCTCCATGAACAACCTTTTCGTTCTCCGGTTCCATAATAGAGCGTTCCTTAGATAAAGAAACATCAACAATAAATAGCTCTTGATAACCATCTAAGCTTAGAATACAAGAACCTTCTAAAAGAGCAGCCTCAACTTGATTGAAAATAGTCGCAGGCTGAAAATTAGTACTAAGTAATGTCGAAACACTTTCGGATTCCCATTGTAAACAAGTATTCAAAATATATTTTTGTATTTTTTCTTTATCTACCATTGTTTCGAGGTAAATCATAACACCTCTTACGGTTTTCATTTTTAATTCTTTGATAACTAAATCCTCTGTGTTAGAAAAGATTTGATTTATGATAGATATATTCTCATCAACTGTCGAGAAAACATCATTAGAGGTTTGTGACCCTTTTTTCGAGGGGATATCTTCATTTTTAACCCTTGTGTAACCTAATAATTTTTTAATGAATTTCATTAAATTTAAGCTCCTATAGTCTTCTTTAAAAATATTTTCCCCATTAACTATAAATACATGTAAAAAATTCAAATCTGATTTATCTAAATGCAAGCTTCCCTGTAAACTATTTTGGATGTGTTTTTATCTGTTATTAATATTTATAAAACGATATATTATAGAAGAAATAAAGTAGAGTATGAAGTGTTATTTTCTATTTCCTCTTTCATCTTTAAAGAGGTGGTTCCACTAATTTTATTCTTTGGAGATAACAATTTTTTATATTCAATAAATCAAATTATCTTAGGGTTAGTTTATTGTGTTGGTGCAGACAGTAAATTGATACAAAAACATGCTGAAAATATTGCATTAGTTCAAAGTGAAATAAACGGTTCTGGTGCAAATATTTGAAGAAAATCTAAAAAAGCCACAGATTCCTAGTGACTGTTTGTCTTAAGTAATCAACCCAAACAGTTGATGAATGAACTTCACTTGATTTTGGACAGAATTGTCCCGTAAAACAAGTTGTCCTTTTTTAATGATATGCATCGCCTCTATTCCCGAAAGAATAGATGTAGCTGTACGAAAAGATTTCAATCCTAACATCGAACGAACTTTCTTTTTAATAAAACGATGATCTTGTTCCACAATGTTATTCAGATATTTTACCTGCCGTATTTGGATGCCTACGGGCATCTTTTTCTCTTTCTTCAACTCTTCAATTGCCATAGGATAGGCTGGGTTCTTGTCTACTGTGATCACACGGGGCTTGGAAACATGAAAAGACCGCAAAGCTTTCTTGAAAAAGCGCTTTGCAGCCTTATGATCTCTTGTTTTGTTTAAATAAAAATCAACCGTATTTCCTTCTGAATCAACGGCACGATAGAGGTACATCCATTGACCTTTGACTTTCACATACGTTTCATCGACTCGCCAAGAATCATTGGTTGGTTTAAGATGACTCCGTACTCGCTCATCTAATTCAGGACCATACTGGTGAACCTAGCGCATAATGGTTGTATGAGCAATCGATAGTCCGCGTTCTTCCATCATTTCGACTACATCACGAAAACTGAGATTGTACCGTAGGTACCATCTTACGGTTAATAAAATAATATTAGGTTGATACTGTTTCCAGTTGAATAGATTTTTCTTTTCCATACTGATCACGTCCTTCTTTTAGAATACTAGTATCAGTTTGTCCAAGATTTAGAGGTTATTTACAGGTGGTTTTAGTTTTTTGCACCAGAACCCGCTGAAGATATTGCTGAGAATATGGCAGCCGTTGTAAGTTTTCTTGCATTATAAAATAGCTAAAGATTAGAATGAAAAAGTAGAAAGATTAATCCTTCTACTTTTATTTTATTTTTAAAGGAGTTACTACAATGGAGAAAAAAATAGAAATATTTGAAGAACAATTAAACACTTTAAAAGAACAAGTTAGGCTTTTAAGTATATGTAAAGTAACAAGTGATGAATTTCCGTATTATAACTTCTTGGTAACCTCAGGAATCACTTCAACTCAAAGATCATCAATTGATTTATTTTTTTTAGTACTGTCTGAATTAATAAAAGAGAAGATAAAAGACAAACACATTAAAGTATTAAAAGAATTAGAAGCAGAATCTATTCTTGATGAGAACAAAGAAATTAGATATACAGAAGTTATGAACACTTTTAAAAAGATTTTAGATGTAGAAACAAGTGGATTAATTGAAGAAATGTTTGATTCAATGTTACAACAGGACGTTAAAACTAATATTGTAAATCACTTAAAAATGAACATGTTATTTGACCAATTGTAATTTGGGCAAACTAAATATACTAGGTGTTATTTATGTTTCTTAAAAAGATAAAGCTGATTAAAGATAATAGCAACCATAATAAATATCCATTTTCTATTCCCTCTATTAATAAGTTTGAAGAATTACATATTAAAAGTAATGTTACTTTTTTTGTAGGTGAGAACGGAACTGGCAAATCAACTTTACTTGAAGCAATAGCTTATAAGTGTGATTTTAACACTGCAGGAGGTGGAAGAAATAATAAATATGAACTTCATGCTGCAGAGTCTGCTCTAGGACAATATATAAGACTATCATGGATGCCAAAAATCACAAATGGTTTCTTCTTAAGAGCTGAATCCTTTTATGATTTTGCTACACATATTGATAAAATTGGGGCATTAGCAGCATATGGTGGCCGTTCGTTACACCATCAATCGCATGGAGAATCGTTTCTTTCTTTATTTTTAAATAGATTTCGTGGAAAAGCTATCTATTTATTAGATGAGCCTGAAGCAGCTCTATCACCTCAAAATCAGTTAGCTTTCCTTAAAATTATCAATGACTTGGTAAAAAAGATAGAGCACAATTTATTATAGCAACCCATTCTCCTATTCTTTTAGGTTATCCTGGCGCTTCTATAATAAGTTTTGATGAAGATGATTTGAAAGAAGTTATTTATGAGGAAACACAACATTATCAAATTTCTAAGTTTTTTTTAAACAATAGAGATACAATGTTAGAACGATTATTTGAAGAAGATGATTAATGATTTGAGTCATTATCACCTACATATCACTCCAAGATACAAAGGTGACGGTTTTACTTGGAGTGAACCTATTGATAATAAAAGTGCAGAAACCCACTTAGAAGAGACTAAAGATTTACTAATTGGTAACCTTTTAAATAATGTATAGATTATACACATCTAGTTAACATAAACTCTCTTTCCGGAACTTACCACAAAAACGAGCCCTTGATACACAAAGGCTCGTTTACTTTTACAATTTATCGTTTATGCAGCTTGGATAGGCTACACTGAGTTGGACAGAAAAAATAAGGTCAAGTAGAATACAGTAAATACTACGGGGGAGCATCTACTATGACGAAAAAAGCTAGACGAACATTTACAGCTGAATTTAAGGAACAAATCGTGCAGCTCTATCTTAATGGAAAGCCAAGAAAGGATATCAGCCGGGAGTATAACTTGACACCCTCGTCATTGGACAAATGGGTGAATCAAAGCCAGGAATCTGGATCGTTCAAAGAACAGGACAACCTAACCCCTGAACAACAGGAATTGAATCGACTTCGCAAAGAGATTAAGCAACTTCAAATGGAGAACGATATTTTAAAGCAAGCCGCGTTGATACTAGGACGAAAGTAAATGTCATCAAGAATAATCAACATAAATACTCGATATCAGCAATGTGCAAAGTCCTACAATTACCTAGAAGCACGTACTATTATGAAGCCAAAGAAAGAGCAGCCGTGGATGATATAACCTCAGATGTGATCGAAATATTCCACGCGAGCCGTCAAAATTATGGAACACGCAAAATTAAAATGGAATTAAAAAAACGCGGACTCATCGTGTCTAGACGGAGAATTGGGCGTATTATGCAAGAGCAGGGTCTTGTCTCTGCTTACACGGTAGCTCAGTTTAAGCCACATGCGAAATCCTGTAATGAATCCGAACAGAAGAATGAACTAAACCGCGAGTTCCATCAGGAAGAAGAAATGACAACGATCGTAAGCGATTTAACATACGTAAGAGTCAAGCAAAAATGGTATTACGTATGTGTATTTGTCGGTTCTGGTGCAAATACTGAAGAAAGATGTAAAGAGGTGAAAAGCTCCCTAGTAGAATCTAGTCTTAAGTAGCAATTCCAAATAGTTCATGGATGAACTCCACTTGATTTTGGACAGACTTGTCTCGTGAAATAAGTTGCCCTTTTTTTATCATATGCATCGCTTCTATTCCACAAATAATAGATGTAGCTGTACGAAAAGATTTTAACCCTAACATAGAGCGCACTCGTTTTTTAATAAATAGATGATTCTGTTGTACGATGTTATTCAGATATTTTACCTGCCGTATTTGGATGCCTACCGGCATCTTTTTCCCTTTCTTCAACTCTTCAATCGCCATACGATAGGCTGGGTTCTTGTCTACTGTGATCACACGGGGCTTGGAAACATGAAAAGACCGCAAAGCTTTCTTGAAAAAGCGCTTTGCAGCCTTATGATCTCTTGTTTTGTTTAAATAAAAATCAATCGTATTTCCTTCTGAATAAACGGCACGATAGAGGTACATCCATTGACCTTTGACTTTCACATACGTCTCATCGACTCGCCAAGAATCATTGGTTGGTTTAAGATGACTCCGTACTCGCTCATCTAATTCAGGACCATACTGGTGAACCCAGCGCATGATGGTTGTATGAATAATCGATAGTCTGCGTTCTTCCATCATTTCGACTACATCACGAAAACTGAGATTGTACCGTAGGTACCATCTTACGGTTAATAAAATAATATCAGGTTGATAATGTTTCCATTTGAATAGATTTTTCTTTTCCATACTGATCACGTCCTTCTTTTAGAATACTAGTATCAGTTTGTCCAAGTTTGGGAGATTACCTGCAGATATTTTGAAGTTTTTGCACCAGAACCCCTTTTACATGTTGTTTGTTATTTGTTATTAAAAATTACGAAATGAAGTATTGTTACAATAATTCTGTTACATATTTTTGGTTATATTAATATCAAAGATTTGAAAGACTCGCAGGACCTTTGTTATACAAGATCTTCGCCATAGTGCTACTACTATAGAAAATTCTGTACAAAACTAGCTATATAAAATGAGAGATAAAAAAGTAATAGTCAATTTTTCTATCGTTTAAAAAAGATAACAGTTTGGTTCTAAATCAAATTAAGTGTGTTCATCACTTATTTGATTTGGCTTGATTGATGAAAAATTTATATTTCAACTAATACTTTTTCCTTCTTTTGTTCTAGATATCCTAACTTCTTTATTATCTGTTTCTCTTTTAACTTCAACCATAAGTGGCCAAGCAATTAGGGATACAACACCTACCACGATCCAAACACCATTCCACGAAGTTAGTTTTAATATAAATGGAATCATATAAGGAATAAGGAAAGATACAGCAAAAACTGTTGCCCCTAACATTCCTAATGCTCTACCAGCATACTGTACACCAGCGCTCACTGCAATCTCCGTATATCCAATGCCATGCCAAGCATTTCCAGCAAGTCCAGTAAGAATGAGTAAAGATACTACAATATAGATATTTTGATTTGATACTAATCCAAGTATTATGCCTGCTATTCCTGCAATCAAAGCAATAATACAAATTAATTTGCGTCGATTTTTATATTTATCAGTAATTCGACCAGTGAGCAGCCTTAAACAACCACCGCCAATTTGAATACTAAAAGCAATGATCGATATTGTTCCCATACTTAAATGATGTTCGTCAGTAAGAAACACAGATGCAAAAGTGAGTACTGACATCTGAGGAAATGTTAACGCTGCACCAGCTATAGCAATTTTCCATACAGACATTCGTTTAAGTGGAGAAACTCCTCCGTTATCTGAAGTAGATGTAGGAGCATCTGATACTTTAAGCTCTACCATCCAAATCCATACGCTAAGAGTTACAACAAAGCATAAAATAGCAAGAATAAGAAATACACGGCCGAAGCCATACACTGAAGCAATATAGGGAACTAGCACTGCACCAATTGCTGCACCCACTGGAATAGCTGTCTGGCGTACACTCATTGCAAAGCCTCGCTCATTATCTTGAAACCAAGTCATGACTGCACTGCCTGAAGAAGAGTTAATACTCCCTCCTACTGCGCCGGCAATAATTAATAGTATTCCCAAAGATTTATAACTAGGAAGCATGCCTTCTTTGGGTACAAAACCAAATGAAATAATTAAAAAGGTAAGACCCATTGATACAAGTCCAATAATTAAAACAACCTTATCTCCAAGTTTATCTGTTAAAACGCCCCATATAATTTCAGAAATTGCAACACCCAATCCCATACATCCAAGGACAAATCCTAACTGACCAATGGTAAAGTGATAATCATTGCGCATAATAACTCCAGCAGTAGGGATACCTGCAAACCCTATTGCAAAAGTGATTTGTGCAATAACGCCAATAAACAGTATTAACCATCGATATTTAGAGGCAGATGAATATTTTGCTTCCATATTCATTGTCCCTCTACAGATTCAGCAGGTTTTTCCCAAATGATTAGAACTAAGGCTCCAGTTTCACTTCTTGAATTATGTTGACTTCCTGGAGGTAACAAAATAAGGTCGTTCTTTTTAACGGTACCTTGATCGGTAATAAATTCTCCATCAAGAATATAAGCAAGTTCAAAGCCTGTATGTACATGAAGAGGAGAAGTCCCACCAGCTTTATAACGTATTAGAGCAGCACCAGAACCTCCAGTTTCCTCAGGTCTAAATAACCAATGAATATCTGAGCTTGAGCGCTCATTTGCACTATAAGATTCAAAGTTAATTTCTGTTTCAGAAAGTTTCCCTAATTGATCTAGTGTGTGAAGTACGGGTAATTTAAAGTTCATATTGTTCACCGTGTATGATATTACTTTTACATTATCATACTTTCCTTTCTTATTTTTGTATGTTTAATTAAAAAAAATTTTAATTTCATATTTTAATCCATTAATAACACACCCATAAGTATCATTTAATTAAACGCTCCTTAAATATTCCTCATATTGGTTGATTTGGTATTTACATGAACCATGTTATCTAACTAAAAATAATAAATAAATACCTAATATTAGGTATTTAAGTTAATTTCATATTAATTTAGTATATTAGCTACACACCTGATTACACGCATGGTTATCTATTAAATAGATGGGTGATACGTTGTTAATTCTCTATTTAGAATCATAGAACAACTAATCAAGTTAATTCATGTTTGTAAAATAATAGTGTGAAAGGAAGTGTGAATATATATGATAAAATCTCAGAAAAAAACTAATATTATGCAGTTGTTAGAACAATATAGTATGGATAAGCGTATAGAAAAGGTAAATTTAACGGCAGGTATTTATACAAATGAAGATGGAGTTTCTCCTATTCTTGAATCAGTAAAAGAAGCCGAATATTACCGTACTAAGAATCAAGTTAGTAAAGCATCATTTAATATTTCGGGCGCAGCAGAATTTCATCAAGCTGTACGTACTGTATTGTTTCCAGATACAAAAGGTATTAATGAGGATGAATATACCGAAGTGACTCAAACTTTAGGTGCTAGTGGAGCTCTCCACCTTGCTGGTCGGTTGATAAAACATTATGCTCCTCAAGCTAAAATATGGTTAAGTTCCCCAACATGGGAAAACCACCCTGCACTTTTAGAGAGTCACTTAGGTGGATTTGGGTACTACGGATATCAAGCTGCAAATAAGGATCAACTTTGTTTAAATACCATGTTAGATGACTTACAACAGGCAAATCCGGGGGATTTTGTGTTATTGCATGTTTGTTGTCATAATCCCACTGGAATTGATCCTACATCTTTTGATTGGAAGCTACTAGCAGATTTTTTCGCGAAGCGAAAACTTATTCCTTTATTCGACTTTGCATATCAAGGTTTTGCAAATTCAATTCAAAAGGATGCTGAACCTCTTACTATTTTTAAGAAATATGTTGATACACTTATTATTTGTAATTCTTTCTCGAAAAATATGGGGATTTATGATGAGCGTACAGGAGCATTGACTCTTGTCTTTAAAGATAGAGAGAAGTTGGCTCATTGGAAGAAAACCTTAAGAGGATTAATCAGAGGCAGTTATTCTATGCCCCCAGTACATGGCAGTTTTATTGCAAGTCACATTATTAATGATACTGGACGTTTTGCTCATTGGGAGAAAGAAGTTGAAAGCATACGTAACGATCTTGACCAACGACGTAGTTTGTTCTTTTCTGAGCTGTCTAACAATGGCATTATTGATGAAATTATGCCTTACCGTCAACAAAAAGGTATGTTTCTTTACCTTAATCTTTCACAAGAAAAGATAGAATCTTTGAGAGAAAATTACGGTATTTATCTTTTAGATAGTGGAAGAATGTGCATAGCCAGCCTTAGTACAGCTGATATGGAACGAGTTGCTAAGGCAATGATGAATGTTCTTTGATTATATTTTTTGATATTTTTAAATTTTATTTTCTGGATAGTCGTGAAGAAGAAAAGATATTTTCTTATATAAAAGTTTAATATACCCTTACATGTTATAAATTGAATCTAGGAGGAAATGGATATGGTAAAAGTAGGTATTAATGGTTTTGGGAGAATTGGGCGTAATGTATTCCGTGCTGCAATGAAAAATCCAGAGGTAGAAGTTGTTGCCGTTAATGATTTGACGGATGTAGATATGCTTGCTCATTTGTTAAGATACGACTCAAATCATGGAGCACTTGACGCAAAGGTAGAGGCTGCAGAGAATAATCTTATTGTTGATGGAAAAGAAATTAGAGTTTTTGCTGAACGTGAACCAGGAAATCTACCTTGGAGTAATTATGGTGTAGAAGTCGTAATCGAATCTACAGGAATTTTCACACAAAAAGAAAAAGCAGCAGCACATCTAAAAGGTGGAGCAAAAAAGGTCATTATTTCTGCTCCTGCTAAGAATGAAGACATTACAATCGTTATGGGGGTTAATGAAGATCAATATGATCCTTCTGAACATACAATTATCTCTAATGCATCATGCACAACAAATTGTTTAGCTCCTTATGCTAAAGTACTTAATGATAAATTTGGCATTGCTAAGGGTCTTATGACTTCTATTCATTCTTATACCAATGATCAAAGAATACTTGATCTTAACCATTCAGATCCACGCCGCGCTCGTGCAGCAGCATTAAATATTATTCCAACAACAACAGGTGCCGCAAAAGCAGTTACCCTTGTATTACCTGAATTAGAAGGGAAATTAAATGGGATGGCAATGCGAGTTCCATCACCAAATGTGTCTCTTACAGATCTAGTAGCTGAATTAGAAAGAAATGTAACCTTGGAAGAAGTTAATGAGGCATTAAAAGAAGCTGCTGAAGGACCATTAAAAGGAATTTTAAATTATAATGAAGAGCCTCTTGTTTCTAAAGACTATAATGGAGATCCGGCCTCTTCTACAATTGATGCATTATCAACAATGGTTATAGGTGAAAATATGGTTAAAGTCGTATCTTGGTATGATAATGAATGGGCTTATTCTAATCGAGTTGTAGACTTAACAGCTTATATCGCTAGCAAAGGGTTGTAAAATAAATTAATTAGTGAATAAGGAATTTTCTCTAACATTAACTCTTGTTAGGGAGATTCCTTATTTGTTTTAGAAGAAGAACAAATAAGGAATTTTCGGAAGTATAGTCATTTTCAATAGATATTAAATGTCTCGTATCGTTCAATATTTTTTGAGGATGTTAGTAATGTTTCTATTAACTTTATTTAGTTCTTTTTTTATTTATTTCTATAAGTCTTAAGTATGGTTTCGACTTTATCCATGCTGATTCTTTCAGTATGGATTTTTTATGTACAATTAATTAACTTCGGAGGAATTTATGATAGAAAACAATATACCCAGTCAAAAATTAAAAAAACAGTTATTACCACGTCATATTAGAATGATTGCAATTGGAGGGACTGTAGGTACTGGAATTTTTAAAGGAAGTGCGGATACAGTGGGATTAGCAGGTCCAGGAGTTATTTTTTCTTATATATTTGCTGGTTTATTACTCATGATTGTTATGGGAGCTTTAATTGAAATGGCCATTATTCATCCTTCTCATAATATGAAAGATTTAATTGAGAAAGCATTAGGGAAACGCTTTTCTTTTATAGTAGGCTCTACATACTGTTTTATGTGGTTAACCGTTTGTGTAATTGAAGTGATAGCAGCAGGAAGTTTCTTGCAATATTGGTTTGCTAGTATTCCTTTGTGGATACTTTGTCTACTTTGTTCTGTAGTACTTATCTTAATAAACGCTAATAGTGTAAAATCTTTTGGAGAAATTGAGTTTTGGTTTGCCGGTATAAAAATCTTTGTTATTATTGCATTTATCATAGTTGGGGCTGCTATTTTAATTAGGTTTGTGCCAAGCGAAAGTAGCGATTCATACATGCAAAACTATACTGATTTTTTTCCTAATGGCTGGACGGGTGTTTTCTCTACATTACTTGTCGTTATTTTTTCGTATGGGGGATCAGAATTAATTGGCCTAACTATTACTGAGACGAAGAATGCGGAAAAAGTATTACCCGGGGTAGTGAAAGGTGTTATGTGGAGAGTTATGTTGTTTTATACTTTACCAATCCTTATAATATGTGGGTTAATTCCTTGGGATAAAATTGATGTAAATGCTAGTCCTTTTGTACAAGTATTTGAAATTGTGGGGCTTCAAGGGGCCTCTCATGTTATGAATTTCATTTTATTAACAGCTGTCCTATCTGCCGCCAATTCAGGTATCTATGGCTGTACAAGAACGCTTTTTTCTTTATCTAAATCAGGAGATATTCCAAAGTATTTATCGTACGTCAATAGAAAGGGAGTTCCTATATACAGTTTATTGTTCAGCGTTATATTTTTACTATTAGGAACATATATTGTTTATTTATATCCAGATAAAGCCTTTAATTATTTATTAGCTATTCCGGGATTTACAGTTTCTATAATATGGATTAGCATTTGCCTAGCTCAGCTGAAACTTAGAAGAACTTACAAACAAGAGCCATATTTCAAACTATGGTTTTATCCTTATTTAACTATTTTTTCTATAATTGTGTTAACTACTAGTTTCATTGTTTTTTTAATAAGGCCTGATAATAGACCAAGTTCAGTAGTTTGCGTAATATTCGTTTCACTGGTAACAATCTATTCATTTTTTAAAGGTCAAAGAAAAATCAAATTATCTAAAAAAATATTTAATTTGGAGAGGAAAGTTTAAAAATTATGGAGTTAATGGGTGTTAAATCAAAATTAAGACTAATGAACATAAAAGATATAGAGTCCCTATATAATATCGTTCATAAAAATCCAAGTTTATGGAAATATATGACTAGAAAAATGGATAGTCCAGAAGATATGAGAAAAATAGTAATAGAGGCACTGGGGAATCTAGATAAGGGGACAGAACTTCCCTTTGTAGTGGTAGATAAAACTAGTAATAAGATTGTTGGAAGTACTCGTTTATATAATATATCTTTTAATTGTAATACAGTTGAACTAGGATCTACTTTTTATGATAAATCTGTACAAAGAACAAGCGTTAATACTGAATGTAAATATTTATTGTTACAGTATGCCTTTGAAAAGCTAAATATGATACGTGTACAAATTAAAACGGATGTTCGTAATGTAATGGCTCAAAGGGCAATTGAGCGCATTAGAGGAGTGCGAGAAGGAGTCTTACGCAATGAAAGAAGGTTATATGATGGGTATATCCGTGATTCTGTTCTCTACAGTATTACAAATGAAGAGTGGATTTCAGTAAAAGTCCACTTAGAAGAACTTTTAGCTAAGGGAGGTGAAAAAGAAAATATAATATTTAGGGAAGGTACAATTTGACCTCTTCTATTTAAAACAGTAGACAAACATTCTTATTTAATTGGATAAAACTTTTAACGGTCTTACCTCTCAATCTTCTTATAGAAAGTCAGAAAGAAGAGTTAATAAAATTAAGCATCTCTCTAGTTATTAATTTTTTCTAATAATTAGAGAGATGTTTTTTTAAAAAAACATATTTATGGAAAATTATTTTTTACATAAAGAGGCTAAACAACTAGTGTGACACAGTTTAAGAAGAGGAGTTAACGCTAATAATATAGGAATGATACATGCGACCAATCCAGTATTTCAAAGGTGTATATCTTTCTTTAACTCACACATTCTATTTTTTCCCCATTCATACATCATTTCAACTATAGGCAATAATGTCATTCCTCGTTCAGTCATGGAGTATTCAACTCGAGGAGGAATTTCAGGATACACTGTTCGATGTATTATTCCATCTTCCATTAATTCACGTAATTGCTTCGATAATATTTTATGAGATATTTTTGGGAAAAGCTTTTGAAGTTGGCTAAACCGGTGTGGTCCTTCTACCCCTAGGTGCCACAAAATCACAATTTTCCATTTCCCACTAAAAATAGATAAAGTAAGCTCCTTCTCACAATTAAAATCTCCACGAAGGATTTTCTCTTTAATTTCTTCTCGTAGTGTATCTGACATAAATTTTATTCCCCTTTATTTTATAATAGTAACCTTTTGGTAACCTCCGCACAATAAAGTGCGTTCTTCACAGGCTACCCTAACCGAGTTAAACTATGTTTAGTATTTGAATTTTTTTATACCTCAGGAGGAAAACATACAATGGATAAGAAAGCATTATTTATTATACCACCAGAACGTTTTAACGAAGACGAATTATTTCAGCCAAAAGAAGTGTTAGAAAATGAAGGAATTAAGGTGACTATTGCAAGCACGAAAACTGGTGAAATTATAGGAGATTATCACGGTAGAGTAGTATCAACTGTAATTTTTTCTCAAGTTTCTTTTAAAGATTACGATGTTATTGCCGTTATTGGAGGATCTGGAACAAATGATTATTTATGGGGAAATCAGGACTTACAAGATTATTTAAAGCAGGCTTATGAGCAAAAGATTCTTTTATCTGGCATCTGTGCAGGATCTGTGACTCTAGTAAACACTGGGTTATTAAAAGGACGAAAAGCCACATGCTATCCAGTAGATGTCCAAATGAATGTATTAAAAGAAAATAAAGTACACTATGTTTCAGAACACGTTATTGTTCATAGAGATATCATTACAGGTGATGGTCCAGAAGGGGCCAAAGAATTTGGTCGGAGCCTTGTAAAAGCATTGACATAATTTCCAATGTTAAGAATATGTTCGATAGATTAGAGATAAAAGCGAGTTTGTATTTTATACAAATTCGCTTTTATCCTGTTTATTCTGTTATCAATAACGTTCATTATTGTAACTAGAACTTACGCCTGTAAAAATATAAATACATTAGTCTTATAATTTTGTTGTATTATAGTTACCTAAAATTGAAACTTTATGTCCATAGGCTTCTAGAATAGCAATAGCTTTATGGATATTCTTTTTATATAAACTCATTTCGGCTTCTATAAAAAAACGGTATGTACCTAGTTTCCTCTTCGTAGGTCGAGAATCAATCCAAGTAAGGTTAATTGAAAGGGAAGAAAAGACATTTAAGATGATTGCTAATATACCTGGTCGTTCATCGTTTGGTGTTACAACTAGGAGGGTTTTTGCAGCATTAACTATTGCACTTCGAGAATTTCTTACCAATACAAATCGAGTGCAATTTTCGTGATGATCTTGGATGTTTCTTTCTGTAACTTGTAAATTGAACATGCGTGCAGACCATTCTGATCCAATAGCTCCTACATTTTTTCGAGCTTTATCACGTAAAGCTCTAGTTGCAGAGGATGTACTGTTAAAATGTTTACTTGTAGCTTTTAATTCCCTGATATAATCTCTACATTGAGCTAATGCAGGAGGAATCGACCAAACCTCTTCTACCTGGTTAGTTTTCACTCCTTTCATTGTAAGTAGGTTTAAAGAAACTGGCAGTATTATTTCTTCCTCAATAAAAAAATCATCCGTTAATAAACCATCTGCTGTCATATTAATTGTGCCTTCTATAGAATTTTCGATAGGTACTAAGCCCTTATCTACTTTCAATTCTTTTATAGCATCCAGTACGTCTAAAATAGAATCACACATTAACCATTCTACTTTATTGGGTGAGAAATAACGAAATGCAGCTTCTTCTGAAAATGTACCCTGTGGTCCCAGATATGCAACTTTCAATTCTACAACTCCTTTAGTCTTAGTTATATTGTAATTAAATTCCCATATAGGTTTATTAAAATCATTATTACCAGCACTATACTATAAGACTAATAAATTAACTTAAATACCCAATTTTAGGTATTTATAACCCGTGATGTATGGAATAAAATACTCACTGAAGTAAATTTTAGGAGTTGTTGATTAAGCGTATGAAAAAACGTACTATTACTTTTCTTGATACAACGCTCAGAGATGGTGAGCAGGCGCCAGGTAATGCTATGACGCCCGAACAAAAATTAAAACTAGCTCTAATGCTTGAAGATGCTGGGATAGATACTATTGAAACTGGATTTCCTGCATCATCTCCTGCAGATTTCTTAGCGACTCAAATGATTAGCGCCCAGTTGACAAGAGCATCATTTGCTACATTTTCCCGTGCTCAAGTAAAAGACGTGAAAATTGCTTTAGAGGCTGGGGGAGTGAGTGATCAGCATTTAGTAATGCTGGTAGCTACCGGTAGCGATTTACACTTGAAAAATAAGAGAAATATTACGCGGGAGCAAGGACTAGCTGAAATAGTTGAAGCAGTAACTTATGCAAAAGAACAGGGCCTAAAAAATATTGCCGTAGGTATAGAGGATGCTAGTCGTAGTCAATATGACTACGTGGAAGCAATTACTAAAGCAGCTATGAAAGCAGGAGCAAACCAAATTATTCTTGCAGATACAACAGGATACGCAACTCCTACATCTTTTGGAGATTTAATTCGTTTTGTACGTAAAGTATCTGGCCCTGAAATTAAAGTTTCAACACATTGCCATAATGACTTAGGTCTAGGCGTGGCAAATGTTTTAGAAGGTATTAAAGCTGGTGCAGATGAGATTCAAGCAACTATTGGTGGGATAGGTGAGCGAGCAGGAAATACTTCCCTTGAACAAATGGCTACCATTCTTGCATACAAGGGAGAGGAGTACGGCTTAGATACTAATATTCAACTTGATAAACTCTATCAAACTTACTTGAAATTAAAAGAAATTATTAACTTAGAAGAATCCCGTATGCAGCCTTTATTTGGGAAGTATGTATTTAGCACAGCTGCGGGGATCCACCAACAAGGTATGTTAAATGACCCTGATACTTATGAATATGTAAAACCTAAGGACTTTGGAAGAAAGAGACAAATTTTAGTCTCTCGTCATTCAGGAAGAACAATACTTCGTCATATCCTTAAGGATTTAGGTGTAACAAATGATAATGAAGTTGATTATTTATATGAAAAATTTATTGCTGGACAAAATGAAAATCCTTACGATGATTTAAATTCCTTTAAACAGAAGATTCAAAATGAACTTCATAACAAACTGGAGGTAATTAAATGAAGAAAGCATTACTTGTGCTTGACTTAATCAATGATATTACTCATGAAAACGGAAGTGTCGGAAAAGATGGTTTTTATAATCAAGTACAGGAGCGACAAACAATCGCCCATACTGCCCAAGCTATAGAACACTGTAGAAAAGTTGGTATTCCTGTTATTTATGTAATCGTTGGTTTTAGTGAGGGTTATCCGGAATGGAGTGAAAAATCTAAACTATTTCGTCAAGTGAAGAACAAGCAACAAGTCTTACTAGGTACGTGGGCGACAAAGGTACACGATGCAATTAAGCCTTTACCAGAGGAGGTTGTGGTCACAAAAAATCGTATTGATCCTTTTTATAATACAAATTTAGAAATAGTCTTAGATTCAATGAATATTGATACGCTTTATTTGACAGGAGTAGCAACAGAGTTTGTAGTGTTAAGCACTGTATTAAGTGGGCACGATCGTGGGTACGAAGTTAGAACTCTATCAGATTGTATTGCGTCAAGTAATTCGTATAGTCATGAATGTGCTATGAATGTTATTGAAAAACTTTCAGATATCTATAATGTTGAGCGATTAATTAAGGAGGAAAATTAATTATGAAGGCAATCCATACTTTTACAGAAGAACAACATAATGAATTGTGTTTAGCACTTTCCAATGTAGCTTCAATTTCACCATATGTAGAATACTCTAAATTCAAAGAGGCTATGATTCGTAATATTCAAGAAAACTTAATTCCAGAATTCTTCATTAAATTGTGTGAACATATCCGCGAAGACAGAGAAAATGGTAAACAAGTTCATGTTCTTAAAAATTGTCCTGTAGATAATGAAGTTCCAGACTTAAATCACGATGATCCAGTAAATGATAAGTATCGACTTAAGAAAACATTCCTTGGAGAAGCATTTTTAGGTACATTCGCTTACCTTTTGGGTAATCCATTATTATCTTACGCATCTCGAAATAATGGTGACTTCTTTACAGATGTAGTAAGCATCAATCGATTTAAAGGTAAGCGCACTGGGTTTACTGATGGAGATTTAATTTTTCATAATGATCGTACTAGTCATCCAGTCAGAGCAGATTATGTAACTTTATTAGGTGTACGTTGTCCTGCAAATGACTTGGTTTATACTACTTACGTAGATGGCCAAGATATTATTAATCACTTATCGTTAGAGCAAATCCTAATGTTAAGTGAAAATTGGTATTATACTGAAGTAGATGATTTAACACGAGAAAAGGCAGAAAATTGGGAAAAATCAAATTCCCATGCTATTCTCCAAGGCAGAAATATCTGTTTTCAAGATACTCTTACTAAGCCTGTTGCTAATGCACCAAGAGGTGCAGTTGAAGCATTATTAGCATTTAAAGATGCTATGACGAAGTCTCCTAAAGTACGTCATCGACTGGAGAATGGAGATTTATTGGTTTTTGCAAATCAAGCTGGACTTCATAATCGTGAACGTATTGAAGTAAATAATGCAGAAGATACAGCTAAACGTTGGCTCTTAAAAACATATTCATTTAAGGATTCTAAAGTAGCTGATACGTATGCTGATTACTGGAACAATGGTATTTACGGTTGTGCAAAGGATCAGATAAAAGAAACTATTAAAAATTAAATCGTAGTTATAATATAGCAAACGAGAAAGGAAATCCCAACCTATGGAAAATCAATTAAGTAGACTTATCTCAGGTCTTCCAGTACTTCTTAAGGAAAATAAAATAGGAATGCTTTCCGAGGTAGATATTGACTTTACACCATTTGGTAAATGCGGTCGGTTAGAATCTGAAATTCACTGGTTATTTCATCCGGAGGAAACTGGAGGAAGTGGTGCTGCTATTATCCGTTATTATCCCGGTGGTGAATCTCCACTTCACGTACATACAGGTTATGAATTTGCATATATTTTCGATGGTGAAATGATTACCAATCAAGGAACATTAAAGAAAAATGATTTAATGTTATTACCCCCTGGTAGTCAACATAGCTCAAGAAGTGAGAAAGGTTGCTTGGCATTGATTGTATGGGAAAAACCTGCGCAAAATGTCTTAGATATTGCACATAAATAAATCTAATCTATTCACTTTGCTTTTTCAAGTTATGTGCTACAGTCTTAGAAATTAACTGATGAGATATTGAAAAAAATTAGTGGAGCAATTAATTTATTATTGCTCCTTATCGTATTACAACTGACTTCATAGAACAATATATGTGGTGTGATGAGTATCAAACCTTGCGCTACTAAATAATTTATGAACATATTTATTAAAAACCTATCGGCAAAGAAGGGATAAGTAATGGCTAAAACTTTACTTCAAAAAATTTGGGATGAGCATTGCATTAAGTCTTTAGGCGATGCTGAAGATTTAATTTACATTGATATGCATTTATTACATGAAATTAATACTCCTCAAGCATTTGATAGTTTACGTGCTGATAAAAGGAAAGTAAGGAGACCAGATTTAACTGTAGCAACTGAGGATCATAATACTCCAACTCGCTCTGTTGAAGTACTAGAAAGAGATACAATACGTAAAAAACAGATTGATCTATTACGTGAAAACTGCTCAGAATTTGGTATTCCTTTGTATAAGCTTGGGGAGTCTGGGCAAGGAATTACACATGTAATTGCACCAGAGCAAGGCCTTGTTCTGCCTGGAACGACTCTTGTTTGCTGTGATTCACATACAACTACGCATGGTGCCTTTGCTACGCTTGCTTTTGGTATTGGTACAAGTCAAGTAGAGCATGTATTAGCAACTCAAACTTTAAGACTCCAAAAGTTTAAGTCTATGTGTGTAAAAGTAGAAAATACTTTACCAGAACATATTTCTTCAAAAGATTTGGCACTTTATATTGTTCGTCACATAGGAACCGGCGGCGGAATTGGACATGTTATAGAATATGCTGGAGAAGCAATCCATTCACTCAGTATGGAAGCCCGAATGACATTATGCAATATGTCAGTAGAATCAGGCGCAAGTGCGGGGATTATTGGTGTTGATAATGTAACCATCGATTATTTGTACAAAGTATTAGACGGAAAACCTCATATGGAGGAAGAAATTATAAGGTGGCGTAATTTTGTGAGTGATTCTAATGCCTTCTTCGATAAAGAAGTTGTCATTGATGGTAGAGAAGTTAATGAAAGAGTTACTTGGGGAACAAATCCATCTCAAAATATTTCCTTTGATGAGAGTATTCCAGATTTAGCGAGCTATAAAGACCCAAGTGAAAAAGTAGCAGCTCAACGTGCTCTTGAATATATGAAGCTAAAAGAAGGTCAATGTCTCCAAGACATTCTAATAGATAAAGTATTTGTAGGATCTTGTACAAATGGACGCATAGAAGATTTGCGTATAGTGGCGAGTATTTTAGAAGGACGCTTAGTTCATCCAGAAGTACATATGGTAATCGTTCCTGGATCAATCCAAGTAAGAGATCAAGCAATTCATGAGGGATTGGATATTATATTCAAAAAGGCTGGAGCAGATTTTCGTCAACTATCTGGCTGTTCAATGTGTGTAGGTCTGAACGAAGACAGTATGCAGAGAGGACAACGTTCTGTTTCAACAAGTAACCGTAACTTTGAAGGAAGACAAGGACCTGGTTCAATGACACATATTGCTTCCCCTGCTGTAGCAGCAGCTAGTGCAATAATGGGACGAATTGCTAGTCCATCAGATTTATAATAATGGAGGATATAATGAGTAGAGAGCATATTAATGGACAAGGTGTTCCTTTGTTTAGAAATAATATTGATACAGATCAAATTATTCCCGCACGTTTTTGCTATCAAGCAAAACGTTCGGGGCATGGCAATTCGTTATTTGGTGATTGGCGTGAAGATCCATCGTTTGTATTAAATGATTCACGTTACTCAGAAGGTACTATTTTGGTTGCAGGTCGTGAATTCGCAACTGGGTCATCACGAGAATATGCGGTTTGGGCAATTAAAGACTATGGTTTTAAAGTTGTTATTGCACAAAGCTTTGGTGATATTTTTTATAAAAATGCCATTATCAACGATCTTTTACCATTAAAAACGACTGAGCAAGGAATTGAAACCTTATGGAGTATTCTTGTTCGCAACCCTAACGCATTAATTGAAATTGATTTGGAAGCTGAAACTATTAATATCGAAGACTACATACTACCTGCAATTATTGCACCGAATTTCAAAAAAAAATATATTCTTAATCTAGATGACATCGAACAAACTCTTGAAGATATTGACTGTATTAAAGGATTCGAAAAAGTTAGAAGTAGACAGCTAGCCAATACTTTAAGAAGAAAAGAAGGTATTAGCAATGTCCAATTTAAATGAGATACCAATTGAATCTGTAAGAATTGCTATAATTGGCAGTGGACCTCGCGGTATGTCAGTACTAGAAAGGCTAGCTTCTCGTTTAATTGAATTAGATATAAAAGAGAAAGTTGAAATTTTCCTAATTGACGATGGACATGTAGGAACAGGAAGAATATGGTCTACAGAACAATCTTCTCTTCTTCTAATGAACACCATAGCTCAAGAAATATCAGCTTTTTCTGGGTTATGGGATGAAAAAGAACCTCGACCAGGTAGTGGACCTTCTTTTGCTCAGTGGTGGCAAAAATATCGTAATGATTATTCAGACTTTAATGGTTATGCACCTCGTGCATATTATGGTGAATACTTACTATATGTTTTATCAACTATAGAACGTTCGCTTCCTTTTTCTGTTACTTTACATAAAATCTCGGCTCGGGTAGAAAGATTAGATGAAACAGAAAAGTATCAATTATTACAACTCTCTAATAATCAAGAAATACTAGTTAATAGAACGGTCATAGCAACAGGTCATTCAACTAACAAGTTAAAGGATATTGAAAAGGATTTAGATGATTTTGCTTCTAATACACCTCCTGTAACCTTCATTAAAGGTGGGTCAGTGGCTCAAATGGACCTTTCTTCTATCCAGCCGGATCAAGGAGTAGGCATTATTGGAATGGGATTAACTTTCTACGATTTGATGGCAGAACTTACTATAGGTCGTGGAGGAAAGTTTGTATCAGAAGAGAATGGTGAGTTAAGGTATTGTCCATCAGGGAAAGAACCACGTATATATGCAGGAAGCCGTAGTGGTATGCCACTTCCAGTAAGAGGACGTAATCAGAAGCCATTTGACTATGAGTATCAGCCAGCAATTTTCACTCTAAAGCGTGCTTTAAATATTCGAAAGCGTGGAAACATTTACTTTGAGCGTGATGTCTTACCATTATTAGAAGCAGAGATGACTTTAGTATATGCGGAGACAGAACTACGACTTAATAAAAGTAAATTAGTGGCACAACAATTACGAAAAGATGTTATCAAATCCCAGGTAGAATCTGCAAATGGTGTAAATGAATTGGCTCTTAAATATGGGGTTTCTCATCCTATTTCCATTAATATTTACGATCTTGCAGATCCTTTCAAAAATAATACTTTTCCATCTATTGAAGAATTTAACAAAAAGTTGTATTCTATAATCTTAGATGACTATAATGAGGCAATGAATGGAAATGTGGATTCTCCAATAAAGGCAGCATTTGATGTTATTCGTAACACTAGATCAGTAGTACGTTTATTTGTTGATTTTGGTGGATTACATCCCTATTCACATCAATTTGAGTTTCTAAATAAATTTAATTCTGCTAGTAGTTTTCTTTCTGCTGGACCACCAGCTTTTCGAAGTCTGCAACTGCAAGCCTTAATAAAACAAAAAATTCTAACCGTTGTTGGTCCTTCAATGAAAATTAAAACTTCTAGCAATGATAGATGTATTTATATGTATTCACCGCATGTACAAAATTCTAACGTAGCACTTAATGTCGTAATTGATGCTAGAATTCCAACAACTGATATTACTTATGATTGTTCAAATTTGACTCAATCGCTTATTAAAGATGGAATTTTTGTACCTTTTGTTAATAAAAAAGATGATATTGAATTCCAAACAGGAGGAGTTAATGTTACATTATCTCCCTTTCATCCAATCAGAGCAGATGGAACTATCGCTGAAAAGCTATATGTACTAGGTATACCGACTGAGCATACCCGTTGGTTTATGCAATCGGGTAGCAGTCGCCCACATAAGTGGATTGATTTTATGATTGATGCAGATGCAATTGCTTTTGATATTTTAAACAGTCAGGATTTAAGTGTTAACGAGGAAAAAGACGCCTATATGCTACATTCCTAATCATAGTCATCTAAAACTTCTAATGAAAAAGGAGGAAGCATGACGTCAAAGGTAAATAAAATAGGTTGGAAAAATTAAAAAGTTAATCGAATAAGGGTGATTTGAATACGTATGTTACTCTTTTTAGTGTCTTCCAGCCTGTTTTTCTGATTTTTATATATTTAAAAAATTATAAATAATTAATCTTTAATGGGTTAATGCTATTATAATTTATCTTATTATTAGATTTAATTAATCTAAGTTTCTGAAGTAGTTATATAAAGTTAAAATTTTCTTTAAGATATTACTTGCAAGGCTCATATTGGCAGATAAGTAAAGAGGAATTACATTAAAGTTTAATTATAAGTTGTTTAATCAAATCTTAAGTTGAGAGCTACTAACAACGGAAGCGCAGAGTAACTTCGTATCATATCACCCGGACGAATGAGTAAGACAAGCTTCTAAAATAATTATACGAGGTCAATATTATGCCAGTGACAACTAATACAGTTAGAAACTCCCCATTGAGTAATGAATCTAAATTTATTCCTGACAAGCCAATGGAAGTTGCAACTGCTATAACAAGCCATAGTAATTTAGAAAATATACTTAATAAAGATGATTTAACTACTTCATTAAATGATATGGAGGAAGCTCTCTCTATAATACATGAAGAGTTACAGAATTTAAGTAGATATATAACGAGCCCACATTCATTTATATTTGCAGGACCTCGAGGGTATGTGTTAAGTGTAATAAATATAAATACTCAGATGGATATTGAACTAGGGACATCTTTAGACAGCTCACATATTGGGCATAATGCAATTGGTGTTGCCAAAGAAACTAGAAAACTAAGTATTGTTCTAGGAAGGGAACATAGATCAAACTTATTTAGGGGTTATTCTTGTATTTGTACACCAATTGAGGTCAGCAATAGAATAGTTGGCTTTCTAAACTTAATGTTTCAACAAGCAGAAGATATTACATTTGCTATACCAATGATGAAACAACTCTCTAACAACATAGAAGACAGATTATTAAAATTTTGTTCCATCTATCAAAAAGAAAAAATATTTATTATGTTTAACAACTATAATATGACTCCGCGTGAAAAAGAGATTGCATATGTATGGTTAAAAAACCTAAGTTGTGAAGAAATAGCTAGCATACATTCAATATCTGTTCACACAGTAAGAACACATGTGAAACGTATTTACTCAAAAACTAATACTTTTAGCAAGGGTGAATTTTTTTCTAAATTTAAGCTCTAAATAGGCAATAGCTTTTTAAACTAGAAGCTATTTGTTTAATATATCTTATTAGAAGTTGTATTTGAGTATTAAAAGAGTAGCCTCTAGGGTTGCTCTTTTTTTGTACTTACTCCATATGTAGAAAAACAGGCAATTTGAGCGCTTCTTATGACATTGTTTGTAAAGGGGAATGTGGAATGAAAAAAGCTTTTTCTCAAATCTTAAATAAAGAAGTTTCGGCAGAAGAAGTAAGTAAAAATGAATTTTTAAAGGTTGGCCTTAAGTGTAGAGATTGTGTTATATCAATGTCTCACAGAAGGGCACATAAATGGTATGAGAGTGTTGTCACGGCTTGTTTTGTACGTAAACAAGAACATATTGAATCGTGTCAGTATTATGCTGTAGGACAGATGGGGATTTTAGCAAGGTTATCAGATGATGATGTTTTATCACGTTTAGATAAAAAGAATTTTATTTTTAGATTAACAATGATTCATGATGAGCTTGACGGAAAAGAGGAAAAAAAGATAAAACACAACAAGGTACTAAAGTATCTCCAACAAACAAAAAGTATGAAGGTAAAGGGAGGTTAAGTTCTTATTTAGAGACAATGAAAAAAATTATTGAGTTGCGAAACATACTAGCAGACGATAAAAAAGATTTAACATCTATAGTTGAAATTGATTTTCAAGGTGAAAAAATTAAATGGGATAATTTTTATTTTCTAATTTATTATTACAAAGTTTGACCATTGTCTACTGTAATAACCTGTCCTGTTAGTGACTTTTGAAGAAGTGTGTAACAGATAGCTTCAGCAATATCATCAGGTGTAGAGATTCTTTTTAATAGAATATTTCCAGCCAGGTCTTTCATTTTTTCTTCATTTCCTTTCCACCATCTTGTTTTCACGGCACCTGGAGCAATGCTGTTAATTCTTATGTCTGGTGCTAGTGAAAATGCCAGTGATTTAGTTAATCCATGAACAGCCGATTTTGTCACTGCATATGGAACGGAGGAACCTAACCCAGTTATACCTGCTACACTACCAATATTAATAATTGCTGCATCTTCTGCTTTTTTCAAATAAGGTACGGCTTCTTTAATGCAATAAAATGTTCCTTTAACATTTACGTCCCAAAGTTTATCCCATACATCATCGGTAGCTCCCTCCAGGTCATCCATATCCAGTTGATGCGTAATCCCCACATTATTAACAAGGTAATCTAACTTTCCAAACTTCTTAACGCAAGCAATAATCATATTTTTCACTTGACTCTTATCACTGATATCGGCTTGATATAATAGTCCATCAGTTGATAACTGATTATATGTATTTTTTGCTTCCTCTACAGATTTTGAATAGTTTATAATTACATTAGCCCCTAAAGAAGACAGCCTCATACAGGTAGCCTTGCCAATTCCTGTACCGCCACCTGTTACCAGCACTACTTTATTCTTAAACATGATTTCTCCACCTCTTATATTGTTACTTCATTATTATATTTAGTGCTGCAGATGCTTTTGGCCATCCAACATAAAAGGCCATATGAGTTATCAGTGCGATAATTTCTTTTTCAGTAACTCCATTCTTTTTAGCCAATTGCAGATGAAACGGCAATTGTTCCGTGTTGCCAATACTGATTAAAGCAGAAAGTGTGCTTAAACTTCTTTCTTTTAATGTTAAAGTCGGATCTCTCCAAACTTCTTCAAATAATATACTTTCTCCATACTTCACAAAGTCAGGAGCAAGATCTCTCATTTCTTGCGGTATCTTGGATTCAATATGAGTGTTCATTTTATTTTTCCTCCCTTAGATTAACCATTTGTGCTATGCCTTGCCCAAATGACCAGTTTTCGGCAGATGTTTCATTTAGCGTAATAAAGATGTCGTTCACGGCAATATTTGAATGAGTGTGAAGACTCTAGGTAATAGATTGGTATAAATTCTTTTTCTGCTCAATTGTTCTTCCCTGCCCACATGCAATGGAAATATAAATTATTTTATCTATTCTCTTTCTCCTATTTTCTACGAGATACTGCGAATTATGGAAAATAGATAATAAAAATTAGCAAATATAATATGTTACCTTACTTTCTATATAATTATTTTACTTCTAAAATATTCATTTGTATAATTGAAAATATATCTTATAATTATCAAAAAAACAGATAGAGATGAGGTTAGAAAGTGGAAATTAAAGAATTAACTACCTTCAACACAATTGTTGAAGAAGGAACATTTTCGCTTGCTGCAAAAAAGTTGAATTATGCTCAGTCCACAGTAACAACACACATAAAAAAACTTGAAAAGGACCTTGGTTTTCTTTTATTCAAACGAGGTTGGGATGCCAAATTAACAGATGAAGGTGCATTATTTATAAAAGAAGTAGAGGATTTGTTAAAACATTGGGATTATTCCATATCTCAAGCTCAGCGTATTAGCAATGAAGAGAAAGGGACAATTAAAATAGGCTTATTAGAAACTATTGCTCAGAAGCTAATCCCAGCTATATTAAACTATTTAAATGTTAATAAACCATACATACATTGTGAGTTTTTTATTGATAACACAGCACTGTTAGCCGATTTATTAGATCAAAATAAACTTGACTTTGCTGTTTGTGGACATAATACAAAGTTGTCAGGCTTTCAGTTTACTCAAATTAGCGAAGAACAAATCGAATTTATTGTAAATACCCCTAATCATCCACTGTTACAACAAGATTCAGTACATATAGCTGATATTATTCGCTATCCTATTTTGATTGGAGAAAACAGTTGTTATTATTATCAATCCGTAAATCATTTCTTATCAGAAAACAATTTAACTTTTCAAAGAGTGTATAATTGCAATGCGTTACATCTAATTCCAGACATGATCTTTGGAGATGCAATAGGTATTATTCCTAAAGGAACAACCTTAAAATCAAGTAACATCTCATTTAAGGTAAAAGGATTTAACCCCAAAATGCCTATAGGACTATTGATCTCTTCTAAAAGAAGAAACTACTTGAGTCAAACAAAACAACAAATTATGAAAATAATTGAGTCCTCATTGTTATAGACAAAGAATTGGCTTGATATATTGACTTTTTCCAAAAAAACGAAAATCTAATTATCACTTTGTTATTTATAAAAGAAATTGATATATAAATAGCTGCCCTTTTATGCATTTATTTTTCTTTTTAACAAGATAAAGATTTCATTACATCATCTATATATAAATAAGAAAAACAACAAGGGAACGAGCCCTTGATATGAACTACACCCTGGAGAGTTTGGTGCAAAAACTTCAAAATATCTGCAAGTATTCTCTCAAACTTAGACATACTGATACTATTACTCTAAAAAAGGACGTGATCAGTATAGGCATCAATTTAAATTTAATAACAATACAGTAAAAAAGGATTAGACAAAGTTTAATCCTTTTTTTGAAAAGAAAACATCCCGTCAAGAATCGTTCGTTGGCTTAAAATGGGGTTCTGGTGCAAATACTGAAGAAAGATGTAAAGAGGTGAAAAGCTCCCTAGTAGAATCTAGTCTTAAGTAGCAATTTCAAATAGTTCATGGATGAACTCCACTTGATTTTGGGCAGACTTGTCTCGTGAAATAAGTTGCCCTTTTTTTATCATATGCATCGCTTCTATTCCACAAATAATAGATGTAGCTGTACGAAAAGATTTTAACCCTAACATAGAGCGCACTCGTTTTTTAATAAATCGATGATTCTGTTGTACGATGTTATTCAGATATTTTACCTGCCGTATTTGGATGCCTACCGGCATCTTTTTCTCTTTCTTCAACTCTTCAATCGCCATAGGATAGGCTGGGTTCTTGTCTACTGTGATCACACGGGGCTTGGAAACATGAAAAGACCGCAAAGCTTTCTTGAAAAAGCGCTTTGCAGCCTTATGATCTCTTGTTTTGTTTAAATAAAAATCAATCGTATTTCCTTCTGAATCAACGGCACGATAGAGGTACATCCATTGACCTTTGACTTTCACATACGTCTCATCGACTCGCCAAGAATCATTGGTTGGCTTAAGATGACGCCGTACTCGCTCATCTAATTCAGGACCATACTGGTGAACCCAGCGCATGATGGTTGTATGAGCAATCGATAGTCCGCGTTCCTCCATCATTTCGACTACATCACGAAAACTGAGATTGTACCGTAGGTACCATCTTACGGTTAATAAAATAATATCTGGCTGATACTGTTTCCATTTGAATAGATTTTCCTTTTTCATACTGATCACGTCCTTCGTTTTAGAGTACTAGTATCAGTTTGTCCAAGATTTAGAGGTTATTTACAGGTGGTTTTAGTTTTTTGCACCAGAACCCATAATACTTCTGCTAAAGAAAAAGAAATAAGAAATTTATTGGCAAATGCTTATAAAAAACTAGATTTAGATAAATCAATGAAACACGAAGAAGTTTGGGAAGAGATAGTTTACTATGAAGAATCTTTAAATATGCATTCCTTACTAAAAATTTCAGTAGCAGAATCAATACACTAGCCGTTATTTTGGATACACCAATAATCTCTATATTTATCTTGTTTTTTTGAATAAATGTAAACGTTTACTCTTTATTTTTTCCAAAATAATGATATAATTCTATTTTGTGTAATAAAAAATGTAAGGAGGAATTAATGAAGAGAAAATTACTTTTGTTGCTTTTTCTTTTAGTAGTGATTAGCGGTTGTAGCTCAAAGAATCTAAAAGAAAATGTAGCGTGTGAAAAGAATTGGGCTATATGTACAACTATACCTTTTGAAGTGGAACAAATTCCGAATGGGCAACCTGTTAAAGTAGCAATACTTGATAGCGGTATCAATCAAGATATTTCGCAACTTAGTCCTTATGTTGTAAAAAGTTATAATGCCATTGATAATTCTTCAGAAGTAAGTCCTTTAAATAATCACGGCACAATGATTGCCAGTATTATAGCAGGTACATATTCTGGAAAAATCCCTATTGGTCTCAATAAACAAGTTGAAATTTATGATGTTCAAGTACTTGATAAAACTGGTGTAGGGGCTATAGAACACACAATTTCAGGTATAGAATGGGCTATTGAGAACAAAGTTGACATTATTAATATGAGCTATGGCTTTTCAAAAGATGAACCTAAATTCCATCGAGTTATACAAAAAGCTGAAAAAGAAGGGATTATATTAGTTGCGGCTTCAGGAAATACCCTTGGATTATCCATCGATTACCCCGCTAAATATAAAGAAGTTTTATCTATTTCTGCAATTGATAAACAAAAAAACATCTTTATATATGCAGGAAAAGGAAAAGTTGATTATGTAGCTCCAGGGGTGGAGGTTCCGGTTTTAAATGAAAGTGGGAAAGTTGATAAACAAACTGGAACATCTTTTGCTGCAGCTTATGCTACGGGAATTATCTCTGTGCTTAAAACATCATTGAACAGCGAAGAAATTACTGAATATTTAAATTCCAATGCATTAGAATTAGGATCTGAAAATGTTTATGGAAAAGGTTTAATACAGTATAAGGGGGAAGAATGATGAAAAAAATAATTACGATAATACTTTCTTTATCTTTATTTATCGCTTATGGTGGTGTAGCAAGTGTAGCTCATGCAACATCTATTGAGAATGACAAGCCAGAAGTGGTTCAACTTAATACAGAAGATAGTAATCTTGTTTCAGATAGTGACGAAGTAGAAACTAATTTTAGTGTAGATGGTGATTCTAAGTACGTTGAATCTAGTTTAAATAAAGAAGAAGTTACAATCGATAGCTTGCTAGAATTTAATGAAGAGACAGACACTATAACAGTAAGTGCTAAGTTAGATGACGCGTATGGTAATTCAATTGATAAAAAGTTCGATGTTAAGCTTTTGTCAATTACTGATGAAGATAATTTTAAAGCTAGTTTTATTGATCAACAAACTGGAGAAGAATATCTGTATGATAGTTCAGAGTTACAAGCTTCAGTTTGGCCTGTAGTTGCTGTTATTGTTGGTTTCATAGCAAAACAAGGTATTAAACAAGCTGTGAAAAAGTGGGGTAAGAGCATTGTTACTTCTATGATTCGCTCAGTTCCTGCTGTAGCAAAAGAAGCGGCTAAAGATTTAGGCTATACAGAGGTTAAGGGTCAGTATTCACACGGAGCTAAGATATTTTATAATAAAAAAGGAAGTCCTAAATATATATCAATAGACCAAGATGGTCATAACGGTGGAGCTTGGAAGGGAGCTAGCTCTATTAAAAACTTAGGTTCAAAGAAAACGCGTTCAGGTACTTACGATGCTGAATTAAAGAGAATAGGAGACTGATGAATTTGGTGAAATTAAAAGAATTTAGTGTTGATTTCGATTGCAATGGAATGACACCTTTTTTTCAAGTCCATCAAGATAATAGGGTAAGATTTGATATCGATGCGCTAAACATGGCTAATTTGAAATTAATTATTAATGATATTTTCAATAAGGATAAGCAAATTAACGCAATTGTTGTTTCGGAATATATCGTCAACAATAAGCGCAAATCTGCTAAAACAAGAATTGGTCAAGTTATTCATTTAAAGAATTGGAAAGAACATGTAGTATTAGAAGAAGGTACCAGCGATGGAATCGTTTATAGTACTATCGGAAGCTTAAATCCGACAGATGTATATAATTATTGCTTAAGTGTAAAAAAAGGACTAACACGAGCATATATAGCATTTCATTCAAATGAATATCTTCTATATGTAAGTAGTGATGTTATTGATATTATTTCAAGTAATGCTACTAACATTTCCAAGTTAAAAGATCGTTATAACGATTTCTATGATAGGTATTATGAAGGTAATGCTCATATATACGGCTAACTAATTAAAGCAAAACTATACTAAAAAAAGCCATCCTTGTTGGGACTGACTCCTGTTTTTGAGACAGGGGTCAGTCCCTTGTAGCAAAGGGTTTTTTGTATCTAAAGTTGTTGCTTGCGTTAAATCCATATAGAGGTAAGCTTTTTTCAATAAGCGAAATAAATACTTTAAAAGGAATATGTGAAGCGCTTTTGGAAGAATACAGAAAGGGTGATAAACAAGATCAAGACATAAGAAGGTTTGCTAAAGATTTAAGGCAACTATGTATAGATGCCTTAGCAAAAGGTAAGGTGATATGTGCAGCAGGTGATTAAATCTATTTAATATCCTTTTGTGTATCTCACTTCTTCACCTTAAACAATTTCAAAGCGGGTGCTACATCCATAAAAAGTTCTCAAAGCTTGTATATAAAATAAACATAGATACACATACACACAGCCATCCGGAGCCTTTCCTACCATTTTGAAATTGTACCAATCCCATTATTAACATTATTAAACCAAGAAGTAATATTGTATAGGGCTGCAAGCTGTAATCTTTCCTTATTATTCCATAGATTGCAATGGGAAGAGCTATAGCTGACAATATAAGCTGTAAACGATTTAACATTGTAACTACTCCTTTAGTTTAATTTACCTTATATTAACATATTGTGATTGTTGATGTTAGATGTAGTAAGAAACGCACATAGTAAATTTAGTAATCCCCAAGTCCTTTTAGCTTCTGTGCCCAACTTAGTGTTGTCTATTCACATAATTAATAATGATCGGGAAGGGGGCGGAGCTCAAATCCCTCACAGGTCATATTTAAATAATGCTCAAATCCTTTTGTATAAAGGATTTGGGCATTTTGTTTTGATTATCCCAACGAAATAAATACCAATTAGCAATGAAATATTTTACTACATTTTTAATGTTTTTACTGATATATGCAAAGTTAGCAATAAACTAATTAATAAATAATAAGGTTTACTTCAGTAAAATAAGGTATAGTATATTTGGTGAAGTAATTTTTAAAGGACAAGAAATGTAGGTGAACAAAGTGAGCAAATATCTATTGGATACCAAAGGCCAGATGGCTATGACAAAGTATCATGAAAAACAAAAAAATACTAAAGTTGATAAAAAGCAGCAACTTGAAAAACTTCGTGCGGAGTATTTGAAAAAGAAGCAAAATAGATGAATAAAATGAATGAAAACATAGGAAGATCAAGATCTTCCTATGTTTTTTTATTTGAAGTTCTTTTTAAAATTGATGGTAGGGGTTGTTATTCTCATAAATCTCAAATTCAGTAACAAGCAGGCCGTTCTTTTTAACACGGGACGAATCATTGGTCACCTAAGCATAACTGATTCCTTCCAACTCGGAATGTATACTTCTCCATTATACTGGACTTCACATATTGTTCTTAAACTGATTCTTCTTAACCTATACTCAATATTGTTTCTTATGAAAAACTGCTTATCATCATAATTTATAGAAGTAACGTTGATGTTTTGGTTGTTTAATAGGAATCTTAGCGTTACATCTTGTCCATCTTCATTTGCTTTTATAGTTCCTTTAAAAGGGTCTATTGTGATATTGAATTGTTCCGACAGCTCTTTGGCAAATAAAGCTACTTGAGATCCATTAAGTTCCCATGTTGTGATCAGTAAATCTAACAGCAATTTTTTTTGGTTTTCGAAATCCACAAAAATCACTCCTTTTCACTTTTAATAGTTACATAGGTATAGGAGACACTTATGATAGATATTAACTTTATCATTTCTTCTTCTGATTTCTCATTATTTTTGCTAGCGATTAGCCAGTTTGTACACATATCTTTGTATTTTAATACGTATTGTATCATGAAATTTCATATAATTTGAGGAATATTTAGTTTTTTGATCAACAAATTAGTATTACCATTAATTAACTTAAAAATAATTGATTTACAAAATAAAAAGAAATTCTTTTAGATAATCCATTCTTTTATACCACTATTGATATGGGATATCCCTTGTAAAAGGTAAATAAATAGTATGATTTTCATATGGCGGTATTAGATGATGTGTTTTTTAAAAAGGCAGTGCAACAAAAAAAACTTATTTTATAATTTATTTTGATATACTTATTTTTGCATAAAATAAGTATATATATTGCATTCTTCCATAGTAAAACATACCTGCACACTATAGGGCTAGTAAAGGGTTATTGGAAATTTTAAACAGATTCCACAAGAGGAACTTTCTACTTCAATCCATAATGAAAAACTATTTATATGAAATTATATGTATAAGAGATTACTAGTTGGGGAATAGTAGAAATAGAAACTTTTATATCGGAGGGAAATTCAATGAGCGAAAACAAAAACATTTTTTCTACGTTTGTTAGTGAAGATCAATTTGACCTACGTTCATATATTACGTACTTATTTATTAATGAGTGCGAGCAAGGTGAATCAACAAGCTAAATTAAATACAAAACTTAAGGTCAAACTGATTACGGATAAAAAGACTTCTCTCAAAAGCTGCCAACACTATGGGAATCGTAAAATCCAAAACAAACTGGTTTTTATAAGTAATAACTCTCGAATTAGCTATTAAACGAAAATTACATACGTATAGTTTCACTTTTAATGGCATTGTCTTTATTCTCTAAAAAGAAAGAGAGAATGATAAATAAGAGAGACACACAAGAAGGTTTGCTAAGGATGTAGGGCAAACATGGGTTGCACTTCTTCATCTACATCCATTGTCAATTCTACTTCAATAAAAAGCTCTCGACGCTTGTATATAAAGTATAAATAGATATAAATAAAAACAGCCAGCCAAAACCTTTACTTTTATTTTGAAATTGTACCAGTCCTATTATTAACATGATTAAACCGAAAAGTAACGTCGCGTAGGGCTGCAAAGTATAATCCTTTGTTATGAAACTATATAACATAAGAGGAAGAGCTATAACCGACAAAATAAGTTGTAAACGGATTAACATTTGTAAGTACTCTTTTAGAATTATTTGCACGGTCGGCAGGACCCGCAATGCTAATGAGCGGATAGCATTGAACTTGTACCGGAATCTTCCTTGGGTGTATCATCATCGCTAGAATCTTCAACTGGTGGCACTGGAAAGTTCCTTTAAAGAGACCTCCTATTTCGCTAGATAGTCATAATGATGCTATATAATAGTCTTTAGAAAATAAAAAAGTATGAGAGTCATTGTTGGAAACATAATGGCTCTTTTTTATGTCTAGATAAATAAAGTTGGTCAACCTTCTGTGCAAGAGCTTCCAATGAAATAACAATAAAAAGAATGAGAAGTAGTTCTAGGCTACCTCTCATTCTTTTTTCTACTTTTGATGGGGATCTTTATTAAATAATTTACCTTTGTCTAAAAAGTTTCCTTTGGTAAAATATTTGGTATCATTTTATTCCCTCATTCATAAAATATCAATAAAATCGTTTTATTTCACTTTTTTAAGCCGAATAAAAAACATGTACGATGTGGATTTTAGCGTAATCCTCTATGTTTAGTGCTTTTTCCACTAAATTTAATAAGAGGATGTTTACAAAATTGCATATGGGCTATATAATTTGATTAATATAAAAAAGTTTCCCTTAGGAAAAATATTTATTGATATACTCGTAATACGTGAGTATTATATTTTTTTACCTGAGTTTTGCCTGTGTGCAAAAAAGTTAAATGAACCCAATAAAAAGGAGAGTATATAAAATGACTGACGCAATCGTTGTAAAAGACTTGTTTGTATCGTATCAAGGTAATCAAGCGGTTAAAGACGTTTCGTTTACGATTGAGAAAGGGCTGCTTATTGGAATTATTGGTCCGAATGGAGCTGGTAAATCAACGTTAATGAAAGCTATTTTGGATTTAATCCCAAATGATAAAGGACATATTGAAGTCCTGGGAGAGAATATTCGAAGTGCTAGGAAACAAATTGCTTACGTTCCACAGCGAAGTACGATTGATTGGGATTTTCCGATTACCGTTTTAGATGTTGTATTAATTGGAACGTATCCATCCTTGGGAATAATGAAAAGACCCAAGAAAGAGCATAAGAGTTGGGCGTTACAGTGTTTGCACAAAGTAGGAATGGAAGAATTTAAACACCGTCAGATCGGCGAACTGTCAGGTGGTCAACAGCAACGCGTATTCTTAGCAAGAGCGCTTGCTCAAAAAGCAGAGGTCCTTTTTTTAGATGAACCATTTGTTGGAATAGACGTAACGAGTGAAGAAACCATTATCACTATTCTTCGAGAGTTACGTCAACAAGGAAAAACAACGGTCGTTGTACATCACGATTTAAGTAAAGCAGAATCCTATTTTGATAAATTATTATTATTGAATAAAGAATTGATTCATTATGGAGAAGTAAATAGCGTACTCGAACCAGCCGTGATGGTAAAAGCCTATGTAAATCAAGAACTCTTTTTTAATCATCCAACGGAGGTACATTCATCATGAAGGTTGTAGAATTTATGAATGCGTTGATGCAATATAGCTTTCTACAAAAAGCGTTGCTAACGTCCGTTATGGTAGGAGTTATTTGTGGAGTGATTGGGTGTTTTATTGTCTTAAGAGGAATGGCACTGATGGGAGACGCAATTTCACACGCTGTTCTTCCAGGCGTTGCTATCTCCTACATGATGGGAATGAATTATTTTATCGGTGCAGTTTTAACGGGAGTTATTACTGCGATTGGAATTGGCTTTGTTAGTCAAAATAGTCGTATCAAACATGATATGGCAATTGGTATTATGTTTACGTCCGTATTTGCTATAGGGATTATTTTAATTACCTTTATGAAAAGCAGTTCTGATCTTTATCACATCTTGTTTGGAAATGTGCTTTCTGTACGCTCTTCTGATATGTGGACTACACTCATTATCGGTGTCGTTATTATGGGCTTGGTGTATGTGTTTTATAAAGAGCTTTTGGTGTCGACGTTTGATCCAACTATGGCACAAAGCTACGGCTTGCCAAACAAATGGATTCATTACGGGCTCATGGTTCTTTTGACGATGGTGACAGTTGCCTCTCTTCAAACTGTAGGAATTATTCTCGTAGTTGCCATGCTCATTACGCCTGCGGCTACGGCCTACCTATTAACGAACCGGTTATGGGTCATGATTTATTTAGCAGCTGGTATCGGAGCGCTTTCTTCTATAGTAGGGCTATATTTTAGCTTCTCATATAACCTTGCTTCAGGAGCAAGTATTGTTATTGTGGCAACATTCTTATTTGCGTTAGCATTCTTCTTTTCACCTTCACAAGGGCTGTTTTGGAGAATGATAAAAATAAAAAGAAATCGAGCTAAGCTCTCAAAGTCGATTGGAGGATGAAGATGAAATTAAAAATTTGGTTGTTATCAGTCATTAGTCTACTAGTCTTTACACTAGTTGCGTGTTCCAGTGGCACCAATGGAAACGAAGCGAACAGTGACAAATTGAAAGTCGTTACGACTTATTCCATTATCTATGATATTGTTAATCAAATCGGTGGAGAAAAAGTTGAGATTCATAGTTTGGTTCCAATTGGAAAGAACCCGCATGAATATGATCCGCTTCCAGAAGATGTAATGAAGATGACGGATGCAGACGGTGTATTTTACAATGGGTTAAATCTAGAAGAAGGTGGAGCTTGGTTTAACAAATTATTGAAAACAGCGGATAAATCAGGTGAGAACGCGCCTGTTTATCGAGTGAGTGAAGGGGTAAAACCTATTTATCTAGAAACAAAAGGATTAGAAAAAGAGCCTGATCCACATGCGTGGATGAACATTGAAAATGGAATCCTATACGCTGAAAATGTAAAGAAAGCACTTATTAAAGAGGATCCTGATAACAAAGAATTTTATGAAAAAAATGCTAAAGAGTATATAGCAGAACTTCAAAAGTTACACGATGATACATTAAATAAGATCCAACAGCTTCCTAAAGAAAAGCGTTTCTTAATCTCAAGCGAAGGAGCTTTTAAATACTTTGGAAATGCATACGGAATAAATACAGGTTATATTTGGGAAATTAATTCAGAAAGCCAAGGTACGCCCGATCAAATTCGAGACGTGGTAAGTTTAATTGAAACAAATAACATTCCAGCTTTATTTGTCGAAACAAGCGTAGATAAACGAAGTATGGAAACGGTATCCAAAGAAACGCAGGTTCCGATTGCTGGCACAATTTTTACCGATTCGCTTGGGAAACCAGGGGAAGACGGAGACACGTATTTAAAAATGATGAAGTGGAATACGGAAACGATTATTAATGGATTACAAGAATAAGTGAGCTGTTTTTTTACAATTCAACGCTATACTAGAATCTGAGTCATAAATATTTCAGCTAATGATATATCCAAACTATCGCGAGTTAAACACTTTCGATCGTTTGGATATTTTTTGTTTATTAGTAAAAAATTGAAAAGTTGATGGTGGTTTTTACTCAATAAACTAATAAAATATGTTAGATTATATAACATAATTGTTTAACTTTTCGGAAAATTGCTTTAAATTAGACTCAAACATTCATTTTAAATGCATCTTTTAGTCGAAAATAATGAAGGCAAAGGAGAGAAATGAAGTATGAGAAAAGAGAAGTTAATCGTAATTGGGAATGGGATGGCTGGAATTCGAGCAGTTGAAGAGATTATTAGTTTGTCCCCTGAAATATTTGATATCACTGTATTTGGGAGTGAGCCACATCCAAACTATAATCGCATCTTGTTATCTAAAGTATTACAAGGGGATACAAGCGTAGAAGACATTACGCTAAACGACTGGAACTGGTATGAGGAGAACGATATTACTCTTTATATAGAAGAAAAGGTTATAAGCATTGACTCAATTAATCAAGAAATACGTACGGATCAAGGGAGGATTGAATTTTACGATAAGCTGATCATAGCAACGGGCTCTCTGCCATTTATTCTTCCAATTCCAGGAGTAGAGAAAGAAGGCGTTACAACGTTTCGAGATATAAGCGATACGAATCAAATGGTAAAAGCATCTCAGCAGTATAAAAAAGCAGCTGTAATTGGAGGCGGATTATTAGGTTTAGAAGCAGCGAGAGGACTTTTAAACTTAGGAATGGATGTAACGGTTGTTCATTTATCCTCTTATTTAATGGAGCGTCAGTTGGATTTGACTGCTGGAAAGTTGCTTCAACAAGAGTTAGAACAGCAAGGGATGAGTTTCTTGCTTGAGAAACAAACCCAAGAAATCACGGGTCATGAGCGCGTAGAAGGGTTAAAGTTCTCAGACGGAAACCTATTGGAAACAGATTTTGTAGTAATGGCAGCAGGCATTCGACCGAATACTGAACTTGCTCAAAAAGCGGGTCTTCATATCAACCGTGGAATTGTGGTAAATGATTATATGGAAACGAGTAGTGCCAACATTTATGCCGTAGGCGAATGCGCAGAGCATAAAGGTATGGTTTATGGGTTGGTAGCTCCTCTTTACGAGCAAGGAAAAGTACTAGCTAAAACGATCTGTGGAGGAGATGTACGTCCTTATCAAGGGTCTGTTCTATCCACTCAGTTAAAGGTATCGGGCGTAGATGTTTTTTCAGCCGGTGATTTTATAGAAGATGAACAAAAGAAATCGATCAAGGTATTCGATGAGCAAGATGGTATTTACAAAAAAATTGTTTTAAAAGGAAATCAAATTGTAGGGGCCGTTTTATTTGGTGACAGCCGTGATGGAAACCGCTTGTTTTCCATGATTCAAAAGCAACAGGACGTATCGGAAGTGGAGAAGATTTCAATTCTACAACCAATAAGCGGGCAAGGAAGCGGAAGTCTGGTAGCAAGTATGAGTGCGGATGATATTGTTTGTGGATGTAATGGCGTATCGAAAGGAACGATTGTAGAAGCTATTCAAAATCAAGGCTGTACATCAGTGGATGAGCTTAAAGCCTGTACGAGTGCTTCACGTTCGTGCGGAGGGTGTAAGCCGCTTGTTGCTGAATTGCTTCAGCACACGCTTGGAAGTGAGTTTGATGGAGCAGCTCAAAAGGAAGCGATATGTGGATGTACATCTCTTTCTCGAGATGAGGTGGTAGAGGAAATTCGAGCAAAAGGCTTATCTCATACGCGTGAAGTGATGAATGTGCTTGGATGGAGTAACGAAGAAGGTTGTTCTAAGTGTCGTCCAGCATTGAATTACTACTTAGGTATGGTGAATCCAACTGGCTATGTAGATGAACGAGAATCTAGATTTGTAAATGAACGTATGCATGCTAATATCCAAAAGGATGGTACGTATTCTGTTGTTCCTCGAATGTACGGAGGTGTCACGAACGCAGATGATTTACGACGCATTGCTGACGTGGTTGATAAATACAACATCCCGCTTGTAAAAGTAACGGGAGGACAGCGTTTAGACTTATTCGGTGTAAAGAAAGAAGATTTACCTTTAGTGTGGGAAGAGCTAGATATGCCTTCTGGTTATGCTTATGGCAAATCACTTCGAACGGTGAAGACGTGTGTTGGAGAACAATTTTGCCGCTTTGGTACGCAGGATTCGATGGGAGTAGGGATTGCGCTGGAAAAGAAATTTGAAGGATTATGGACTCCTCATAAAGTAAAGATGGCTGTATCGGCCTGTCCAAGAAGCTGTGCTGAATCAGGCTTTAAAGATATTGGCTTTATTGGAATAGACGGTGGTTGGGAAATTTATGTTGGTGGTAATGGAGGCACTCATTTACGAGGAGGCGATTTGCTATATAAGGTGAAAACAGACGAAGAGTTAATGGAAATTACAGGAGCTTATCTACAATATTACCGTGAAACGGCAAATTATCTAGAGCGTACTTCAGCTTGGATTGAACGAATCGGTATTAAAAACGTTCAGGCTATTCTTGATAATGTAGAGGAAAGAAAGAAACTAAACCTTCGTATAGATGAAGCCTTATCTACGTATCGAGATCCATGGAAGGAAATCGTTGAGAACAAGCAAGCAAAAAAAGAATTGTTTGAGACAGTTGTAACATCATAACAAAACAAATGGAGGAGAAAAAGATGGTAAACAAAAACATAACAAAAGTGTTGCTTGGGTCAATTCATGATTTTCCAGAAAGCCTAGGTAAAACCGTGAAAGTGAATCAAAAAGAAATTGCTGTCTTTAAGCTATCAAGCGGTAAAATTCAGGCCGTTGATAACAGATGTCCTCATAAAGGTGGCGTATTAAGTGAAGGAATAGTGAGCGGTGATTCGGTATTTTGCCCTATGCATGATTGGAAAATTTGTTTGGACAACGGGCGTGTTCATGAACCTGATACTGGCTTAGTAAAGTCATACCGAACATCTGTTGAAGAAGAGCTTGTATATCTGTGGTTAGAAGATTAATAAGCTGTTGTAAATCATCTATTAAACATCCCATCATAGTTATACCGAAGGAGTGAAGCGGAGAATGAGACAAGGAAAAGTCTATCTTGTTGGAGCGGGACCGGGCGACCCAGAGTTGTTAACCATTAAAGCAGGAAAGTGTTTAGAAATAGCAGATGTTATTTTATACGATCGGCTAGTAAATCCTGATCTTTTACACTATGCAAAAGAGGGAGCAGAACTTGTGTATTGCGGAAAGACGCCTGGTTATCACTGTGTTCCTCAAAAAGTCATTCAAGATTTATTATTACATTACGCCCAGCAAGGAAAGATAGTTGTACGGCTAAAAGGTGGAGATCCTTTCATTTTTGGGCGAGGAGGCGAAGAAGCTGAAGTATTAGCTAAGCATCACATTGAGTTTGAAATCATCCCCGGTATTACAGCGGGGATTGCTGCTCCTGCTTATGCTGGAATCCCTGTCACCCATCGAGAGTTAAGCCGTTCATTTGCAATCGTGACCGGACACGGTTTAACTGGAACTCCGGAAAATATTAGGTGGCATCATCTAGCTCAAGGCGTTGATACGCTTGCTATTTATATGGGAGTTAAAAACTTACCGTATATTTGTGAACAGCTTTTAGCTGGTGGTAAGTCCATAGAGACACCAGTGGCGGTGATTGAGGAAGGTACTTCTATTAACCAAAGGGTTTTAATTGGTACGCTGCGAACGATTGTAGAAATAGCCACTAGTGAACAAGTCAGTAATCCAGCGCTGATTGTGGTCGGAGAAGTGGTAAAACAATCAGCGACTCTCTCCTGGTTCTCAAAGTCCAAACTTCAAGAAGTGTACGCGTAATATTTTTATTATATAATTTATCAGAGAATTTTAACGAAATAGGGGAGGGATAAGCGTGTTTAAAGCGTCAATCGAGTCTATGACGGACATAGCTCGTCAAAAAACAAATCAAGTGAATAAACAATTGCCGAGCTATTTACTGTTGGCTATGCTTGCAGGTGCTTATGTCGGAATTGGTGTAGTATTAGCTCTTTCAGTTGGTGCTCCGTTAGCCGAAGCATCATTACCAATAGTCTCACTAGTCATGGGCTTATCGTTTGCCATTGCGTTACTACTTGTTATGTTTGCCGGAGCCGAGTTGTTTACAGGCAATCATATGTTTTATACAATCAGTACATTATCAGGTGCTACTACGTGGAAAGATACGTTGAAAAATTGGCTGTGGTGCTTTGTTGGAAACGGATTGGGAGCGTTCGTATTGTGTCTCTTAATCGTTGGAACTGGTTTGTTTAAAGGAGTAGGCGATACACATTTATTACTGACAATCGCAGCAAAGAAAATGAACCTGCCAATGAGCGAACTTTTTTTTCGAGGGATTTTATGTAATTGGCTCGTCTGCTTAGCCATTTGGACAGCTTTGAGAACCAAAAGCGATGCGGCCAAAATTATGTTAGTTTTTTGGATGCTGTTTGCCTTTGTTGCATCTGGCTATGAACACAGCGTTGCAAACATGACGTTCCTTGGTTTGGCTTTACTTCATCCGCACCCTGAAACGATATCATTAGCTGGACTGCTACATAATCTGATCCCGGTTACGCTTGGGAATATTGTAGGCGGCGCTTTATTTGTAGGAAGCGTATATTGGTTTATCAATAAAAAGCAAATGGAAAAAGGGCGTATTCAAGAAGTGAAAATTCCAAAAATCGTTAAAGAAGAAACATTATCAAAGTAACAGAAAATCCGCTTTGCATAAAAGCGGATTTTTTAGATTGAATTTCGATCAGTAACCGAAAGAGGGTTGAGATACTTGACTAATATAATTTACTGCTGTATGATTCTTTAGTATTTGCGTAAGACGTGGTTCGGAACCATCCCACGTAAAAAAAACTAAGGAGAGTATGCAGCATGAATGTAAGAACACTTGCAGTCAACGGTATTATTGCGGCAATGTATATTGCGGTAACGATGTTTATTCAGCCGTTTGGCTTTACAAATATTCAGTTCCGTATTGCGGAAATGTTTAATCATTTGATTATTTTTAATAAGAAGTATTTGTATGGAATTGTGCTAGGCGTATTTTTAGCCAATTTATTCTTCTCACCAATGGTGGCGTATGATTTGGTATTTGGCGTAGGACAATCTTTAATTTCCTTATTACTGATGATCTTTGCGATGAAGTTTGCCAAGGGCACGGTTGCTCGTATGGTTACCAATACACTGATCTTTACGTTTACGATGTTTATCATCGCGTTTGAGCTTCATTTAGCACTAGGTTTTCCATTTTTACTAACATGGTTAACAACTGCGATTGGTGAATTTGTAGTGATGCTTGTTGGAATTCCAGTGATGCTGGCAATTCATAAGCGCGTAAACTTTACAAAGTTAATCGATTAATACTACAAAAGCTTACAGAGATGTAAGCTTTTTTCATATTTAAATGGTTTTAATTTATAGAAAAAAGACACAAGATATGACAGAATTAGAGAGAAGTTGTTAAGTACGTTAATACATAGTAAAAGTCATGTTTTATACTATACTTGAGAAGGAGAGAAGAGCTTGCTTGCAAATGATGATCATAAGGTAGAAGAACTAGCATTTATTAAAAAAGCCCTAGACTTTACAAGAGCTGGATTAATTTTAACCAACCCTGCTTTGCCCGATAATCCGATTGTTTATGCGAACCAAGGTTTTCTGGATATGACCGGATACAGGAAAGAAGAAATCGTAGGACAGAACTGCCGCTTTTTACAAGGGGAAAATACCGACCGAGATACGGTACGAAAAATTCGAGATGCTATCCGCGAAAAAAAGTCGGTCAATGTACAAATTTTAAACTATACAAAAGAAAGCCAACCTTTTTGGAACGACTTATTTATTGATCCAATGTGGATTGATGATGAAGTTTATTTTATTGGGATTCAAAAGGACATTACGGGGAAAATGAAGCAAGAAGAAGTGATTTATGACTACTATGAAAGGATGCAGGAGATGTCAACGCCAATTGTTCCAGTGAAAGACGGGGTTTCTGTTCTACCGATTGTTGGTGTTTTGAATGAACAGCGATATCATATGATTGCATCCAAAGTATCAACATACATTGATGAAAGTAAAGATGATCATTTTATTATCGATTTTTCAGGTTTATTGGAAATGGATGAAGATGTAGTAGCTTACATGTATAATCTGCACGATTTAATTACCATTACCGGAACGCAGGTAATCATAACAGGCATCATGCCTTCTATAGCGAAAAAAATGAGAGACCTTCAAGTAAACTTTACAGTCTTAAAAACCTATACGCATGTCAAAGCCGCTTTAAAAGCGCTTGGGTATGCATAATAAGTTCTCGAAAAAGTCCGTAAAACAATGCGGATTTTTTTTGTTTATAAATGGTAATATATACATATAAGCCTAACTTAAAAGGTGACTAAGTACAGAATTGAACAAACTTCCAGCATTTGATATATTGGTTTTATGAAAAGAGAATTGATTAAACCCATTAAACGTTTATCATTGCGAGAAGAAATTTATCAAACTTTAAAGCAAGGAATTATTACGTTAGAGTTTCCACCGGACCAGCGCTTGAATGATAAGGAGCTAGCTGAAAAATTTAGCGTCAGCAGAACGCCGGTAAGAGAAGCGTTAAAACGCTTGGAAGATGAAGGGCTTGTTGAATCGATTCCAGGCTCCATTACTAAAGTATCTTCGTTAAACCCTGAAGAAGCCAAGCACGCGTTTACCGTAGTTGCCGTTCTTCATGCATTGGCAACTAAGCTTGCCGTTGCGCATCTGACAGAAGAAGATTTCAAAGCGCTAGCTCATCATAATGCTGCGCTGCAGAGTGCGGTGGAAAAGCATGATATCATCGGCGCCATCGAAGCAGATCAAGCCTTTCACCGCGTGTTTTTAGAAGCTGCGAATAACCCTGAAATTCTCTTAGCACTAGAGCGCAGTGAGTCAAAAATTTACCGGTTGGAAGTAGCTAAGTTTTCGTCTGAGAAAGGATTCAAATCAGTAAGCGAGCACAAAGGAATTATTGAGGTGTGTCAAAGTCAGGAACCGCTCCAAGCAGCGAATCTCGTAGAGAAAAATTGGCTAAGCCTTGGAGAGCTATTAGCGTAGAGAGTCATCACGAGCGTGAGGGCTCTTTTTTATGAGTTAAAAATAGCGTTGAATAAATAACCAAAATGCGATATATTGGTTTTACATTTTATTTACATTATTATGTGTTACATACGGGGGTTAGGGAATTGAAGCCAATTATATTAGGCGTGTGCTCGGCGTTTTTCTTTGCGTTTACATTTGTTTTAAATCGTATGATGGAAGTTGAAGGTGGAAGCTGGATTTGGAGTGCTTCCTTACGCTTTTTCTTTATGGTTCCACTACTGTTGATCATCGTCATCGCTAGGAAAAAACTTTCCGCTACGTTTGCGGAAATGAAAAAAGCGCCAATGCAGTGGGTTATGTGGAGCACGATTGGCTTTGGGTTATTCTACGCGCCGCTTTGCTATGCGAGTGCTTACGGTCCGAGCTGGTTAATTGCGGGAACGTGGCAAATTACGATTATCTCAGGTTCGCTTCTAGCTCCTTTATTTTATGAAACGATTCAAACGAGTAAGGGACCTATTCAAGTAAAAGGAAAAATACCTTTTAAAAGCTTAGCGATGGCCCTCATTATTTTACTTGGCGTAGCCATTATGCAAATTGAACACGCAACAACACTATCGCTTGTGAGCGTACTGCTTTGTACATTGCCAATTTTAGTTGCTTCTTTTGCTTATCCGCTTGGCAATCGTAAGATGATGGTGGTTGTATCCAACCGCTTAGATGCTTACCAGCGCGTGCTCGGAATGACAATTGCAAGTTTACCGTTTTGGATCATCTTAGCGATTTACGGTTTGATTACCGCTGGGCCACCTAGCACCTCACAGGTCATTCAATCGGGCTGGGTTGCTTTGTTTTCAGGCGTTATTGCGACGGTCTTATTCTTTGCAGCAACCAATATGGTCAAAGGTGATATGAAAAAGCTCGGAGCAGTCGAAGCTACTCAGTCGCTTGAAGTATTGTTTGCGCTACTTGGCGAAATGATTCTGCTTGGCATGCCGCTACCTACATATGTTTCGTGCATTGGAATTGTACTTGTTATTGCTGGTATGGCGCTAAATAGCTACGTATCGAGTAGGAAAGGGAATAAAGAGACGAAGGAAGAAATGAAGCAAGCAACAACTCTGTAAAAGTAGATGGGAATTTTGGAGAAAAAGGCTTCATTTACGTACATTAGTGGTAAAATAGAATATATATATTCTATAAAGGAGGAATGTCAGGTGAGTGCCTTAATTGTAGGCTTAGTAGCTTCCGTTCTTTCCGTTTGTTTACTGTTTTCCAATCGTCAGAAGCGCGTTAATAAGGTCCAATCTACGCAGTCGTTACATGCACAAAATATGAACAAGCAGAGTGAGCAAGACGATTCTCTCATGTATTATATATAGGAAGCTCTTACAGTAAAAGTAGGCCGAGAAGATGTAAATGCTTCTCGGTTTTTTCTTGTGGTTTTGATTTTGGTGGGAAAGCTTAGATCTGTACTACATGAATATTTGAAAAAAGTTATTTATTATATGAAAGCCCTTTAAATGCTAATGTGAAGAGTTTTTAGTGTTTTTTAACTAATACTTTTATTACCTAATCAATCCATTATCTTGTATTAATTTGAATCGATTCTCCTTTTTTATATTTTCATAATGAAGCAGGTTCAAATGTGCTTTAATATTAAATTTGTGTAATAAAATACCAAAAAAGAGTTAGGGAGAATGATAAATAACAAAGCAATAAGATTAACTTGTGTCCCAACATTGATACTTGCACTTTTTGTTGCTTTCTGCTTTCCTTTGCAAGCAAAAGGATCTGAAGGATTTCCTGCGGAAGAAGAACTAGTGGAGGAATTAGCAGCTCAACTTGAGTTCTTGATGGAAGAAGCTTTGGTCGTAGAAAATGGACTAAGAACATTTGACTTTGAAAAGATTGAAGATGAATTTGGAAAGGAAGTCCGTGATGAAATTGAGATGTTAACGGTTGGTCTTCAGCCAGTTGAAAACACAAAATCTAGAAATGGGAATTTAATGGTAACGGCATCAAACGAAGCTTGGAAATCATGTATGATAGGAGCTATAAAAGACCATTTCGGAGTAGCGATGGTCACAGCTGCACTTGAAGGTGGGTTATGGGCATATCTTGAAAAGAAAGCTTATAAGGAAGCGGCTAAATTACTAGTGAAGTTTGCCGTAGGCTCAAATGCTGTTGGTTTAGCAGGCACTTTAATTTATTATGGAGGAGTGTGCACCTATAAACATGGATAGTAAGAAAGAAATTGTTAAAAGTTAAGGGGGAATAAATTATGAAATTTAGCAAAGTTTTATATGGGATGGTCCACCTGGTCACTCCTTTAACCTTTTTCTTTATAGCTGTTATTTGGGGGCATTTTGGCTTATCAAAACCTATTTGGGTTAATTTATCAGATAATCTATCAATAATAGGCATATATTATGTAGGAGTAAGTATCCTATGGATTCTAAATATAAAAAGCATTCATAAAGTATCAGAAGAGATAGAAAATAAAAAAGGGTGATGTAATTACTCTTTTAAATGGTCAATCTGAATATAGATTGACTTCTTTTTGTTTTTACAACCTAGTATCTATTTGAGATAACTATTACTTTTAATTTTATAAGTTTAAGAGCTTTTGAACAAACTATTTTAGTGGATGGAAAAAGAATTATTGTCTCACTAGAAATTTTAGGCGCCCATCTATATCAAGGGGAACGAACTGTATTAACCTGTAAAAGAGTAGACACAAAAAAGCACCTAAAATAGGTGCTTTTTATGAAACTAGTTTAACCTTTCCCCAGCTTCATTTTGAATAATAACTTCATATGAATCACCTTGAAGTTGTTTCTTCATCTTATCTGATTCTAAAAATTCCTCTACAACTTTTTCTAGTTCTTTTGCAAATAGCTGCGGTTCTTCTTGACGAGATATTGTAATGTTTAGGTGCGGAGATGGGTTAACTGAATAACCAATTCCAACGACTTCATATTTCTTTTTGCTTAGTAAACCATCCCCTATTGTGGTAACGATTGTTCCCCAGCGTCCGTCTTGTTCGCGTTTTGGTCCGTTTACTTTTGTAAATGTAATGTCCGTGTTTGCTTGATCATATTTCTTTAAAATTTGTTGCGCTTCTTTTTTTATAGCGTCTGTTCTTGTTTCTGTATCCGCTATTTCCAGGTCAATAGAATAGCTATCGTGATTATCTTTATCAACATGAGTAGTAATTCCAATCGTTACTAAATGGTATCCTTTAGCTTTCAATGTTCGTTGTATGTCATCCATGATTTTGCCGTCTGGATAAACAGTTCCTACACTGCTTACTTTATAGTTTTGTTTCTCTAAGGTATCAAAGATTATATCTGTAATTGGTTCAGGTTCAAAAAGCTTTCCAAGGTAAGGGATTTTAGAAGCTACCTGAGCCATGGCAGGTGAGACAAAGGTTGAACCAATAAACAAAGCTGCTAGTAGACATGTGGCTAAGCTTGTATAAAGCAGCTTCTTTTGAAACGGTTTCTTTCGGACAGGTGAATGAATTCTTGTAGCTCTTTTGTCAATTTCCACCATAATATTTTGCTTCATTCTTTTCCTCGTTGATTCGCTCAGCGAAAAGCTTGCATCTAACTCTTTGAAAATATGTTTATTGCGTTTGTCTTGGTTTGCTGTCATATTCATAATCTCCCTTCAGAAGCTGTCGTTCTAAGCCGTGCAGTGCCCGAAATAAAGTAGACTTCACTTTGCTTTCTGACCAGTTTAGAATGTCCGCTGTTTCTTGAAAAGCATCGATATGAACGTATGCTTTTACAAAGGTTTCTTCGGTTAAATCTTCTGCTTGCTGGTAGTCTTTAATCATCATAAAGATAAACTTAAAGACTGCTTCACCGTACTGATCGTACCAGAGAGAAATCTGTTTTTTGGTAAATCGACCAAGTGATTGACGCTCCTTTTTGTTAAAATCTATTGTTTAGAAGAAAGAGTTAGAGAAAAGTTGTGGTTTATATCTATTTTTATCAATAAAAAGTTTAGTTGATTGCTAATAAAAATAAAACTTGGTATATCAGTTTAAGCTGATTTATTGTAGCAAATCATTCAATTCATTTTTGTGAACTAAAAAATGGTATAGAAAAAATAATTTGCCTTGTTGTAAAAATAAAAAGGATTTTGTGCATTTATGTAAAAGAATGTTCTTATGTTAAAACCAAGACAAGGGGAGAAAGCATTATGACACAAAAAAGAGAATTGAAGCCTGAAACAGTAGCTATTCACGGAGGGCAGGAAGTTGATCCGACGACGTTATCAAGAACAGTCCCAATTTACCAAACGTCTTCGTATGTGTTTCATGATAGTGAACACGCAGCAAGTTTGTTCAGCTTACAGAGTGAAGGAAATATTTACAGCCGCATTATGAATCCAACTACGGACGTGTTTGAAAAGCGAATAGCGCTACTGGAAAAAGGAACGGGAGCGCTCGCGGTAGCATCCGGTCAGTCGGCAATTACGTTTTCAATCTTAAACATTGCGTTAGCGGGCGATGAAATTGTGTCGTCATCCAGTATTTACGGAGGAACGTACAATCTATTCGCCCATACGTTAGGGAAGCTTGGCATCAAGGTGCATTTTGTAGATGCTAGTGACGCTAGCAATTTTGAGCATGCTATTACAGATAAAACAAAAGCCATTTTCGCAGAAACAATCGGTAATCCTAAAGGGGATGTTCTTGATATTGAAGCAGTAGCAGACGTGGCTCATCGTCATGATATTCCTTTAATCGTAGACAATACGTTCCCAACACCGTACTTATTGCGTCCAATCGAACACGGAGCAGATATTGTGGTTCACTCCGCTACGAAGTTTATAGGAGGGCATGGCAGTTCAATCGGTGGTGTCATTGTGGACAGCGGCAAGTTTGATTGGAAAAAAAGCGGGAAGTTCAAAGGGCTAACGACACCAGACCCAAGCTATCACGGAGTGGTGTACACGGACGTTGTTGGAGAAAACGCTTATATTATAAAAGCACGCGTTCAATTACTGAGAGACGTAGGAGCAGCCCTGTCGCCATTTAACTCTTTTTTATTTTTACAAGGTCTTGAAACCTTGCATTTGCGAATGGAGCGTCATAGTCAAAACGCACTGGCCGTAGCTCAGTTTCTCGAGCAGCATGAAGCGGTCGACTCAGTGAGCTACCCAGGCTTAGAAAGTCACTCATCTTATTCGGTAGCTAAAAAGTATTTGCCAAAAGGCCAAGGGGCCATTATGACGTTTGAAATTAAAGGAGGAATCAAAGCGGGTCAAAAGCTTATTGATTCGGTTCAGCTATTTTCTCATTTAGCGAACGTAGGAGATTCCAAGTCATTAATTATTCATCCAGCGAGTACGACGCATCAACAGCTAACACTTGAAGAACAGATAGCAAGCGGAGTAACGCCAGGGTTAATTCGTTTATCAATTGGAACGGAAGCGATTGACGACATTATTGATGACCTTAAGCAAGCGATAGAATTAAGCCAAGAATAATAAGAAAAAGAGCAAAAGTGTTCATGATTGCGAACCCTTTTGCTCTTTGTATTGAGTAAATGTAGTAACTTCTCTCAGTAGTAAACAGGAGAGTCAACTATATTCAATGAAAATGTCTTTGTTGTTTCATCTTCTCTACAGTTTAAGAATCCTAACTCTACAAATAAAGATAAGTTCTTATAAACCGTATCGAAGCTGATTCTTTTATTTGTATTCTTCAAGTGATCAATAACTTGCTGAGCAGACAGCTCGGCATCTTGGCGGTCACAAAAAAAAGAGATTAAGACGCGTCTTTGGTTTGTTATGTGATAACCGTTCTGTTTTAAAAAAAGTAAATATTCGTCTGTTGACATGGTTTATATACTCCTTGAAAATTTTTAGTCAGTCAAATCTGTTGTGGAGGACATAAAGGTACAGTGATAAAAGTAGTTTAATGATTGTTGGGACTATAGGTTTGTATTATTTTATATCCTTCAAAAACAGTATTTCTTAAATACTTGTTTAAACAAGTATAATCGAGAACAGTCTTTATTTACTAGAAATAAAGACTGTTCATATTTAGCTGTTTGATATAAATCTTAACACGCGGCTAACAACCGAGGGAACCATTGAAATATGATTCTCTTCATCAGCTTTATAATACGTTACGTTAAGGTTGCTGCTTGTAGCGGGAAATAACGTATGAAATAGTTCACTTGAATCAGAAATCATAAAGTCAGTTTCTCTAGAGCCCACTGCTAAAAATAGATTCAGCCTGTTTTTTTGTTTATGAAGATTTGTCATAAATGGTTCTACTCTTGTTAGGATATAGCGGTTATCCCACCAGATAGAAGGGCTAATTGCTATGTAATATTGGAAAGCTGTAGCTTTAATAAACAGCGTATATAAAGCAAATAATCCTCCTAAAGAATGTCCGAATAAAGTTTGATGCAAGACATTTATAGAAAAAGTCTTTTCAATTTGTGGTTTTAGTTCCTCTTCAATGAATGCTAAAAAATTTTTAGCCCCACCTGATTTTCCCGCATCTATACTTCTTCTCGAAGTAGGAGTGAAATGATACAAGCGGTTAGCGGTATCAAAATCTTGGTCCGTTGCATAACCAACTCCTACTACAACAGCAGGAGATACCCCTGTTTTCTCACTTTTTCTAGCCTGCAAACGAACGGCATCTTGAACCGTTTGGAAAAAAGCATTTCCATCTAATACGTAAATTACTGGATAGCCTGTAGGTGGAGGAGGCGGTAGGGGTTTTGAAATCACAATTTCATATTGTGTTTGATCTACCTTAGAAGTAATGGACCAAGATTCCGTACTAGAGTTTGGTTGATAAGTAGAATTGCTCATAGAAATCTCCTCATTCAGTTTGTGACGTACATATCTAAAGTAGGCTTTTTAGATGATAAGCTATCATAGCTAAAGCAAACAGGAGCTCCAGTATATGGGTCCACCATTACGCGTGCTTCGATTTCAAAAACTGTTTTAAGTGTTTCAGGTGTAATGATTTCAGTAGGTTTTCCTACGTTTATTAGCTTTCCTTGTTTCATTGCGATGATTTCATCAGAGAAGCGTGCTGCATGATTAATATCATGCAGCACCATTACAACTGTACAATGCTTTTCTACATTGAGTTCTTCAACAATTTGAAGAACTTCAAGCTGATGAGACATGTCAAGAAACGTAGTCGGTTCATCTAATAGTAGAATATCCGTTTCTTGAGCTAAAGCCATTGCAAGCCAAACCTTTTGGCGCTGCCCACCCGATAGATTAGCAATTTGTCGGTTCTTAAAATCCGAAACATTGGTAATATCCATGGCCCAATTAATTAATTCTTGATCTTGTTTTGTAAGTTTATTTACATTTTTACGATGCGGATATCTTCCGTATGAAATCAGCTCTTCCACTTTTAACTGCCCTGGAGCTGTTGGGTGCTGTGGAAGTAAAGCAAGATGCTTAGCAATCTCCTTTGTATGGATCGTTGCTAAGTCTTTTTCTTGTAGATACACTTTTCCGTTTGTTTGCTTTAAAATTCGCCCAATTGTTTTTAATAACGTTGATTTCCCACAGCCGTTTGGTCCAATAATTGTTGTAATCTTTCCTTCTTGTATGTCTAGATTTAAGTTTTGAAAGATAGGTGATTTGTCGTAGCAAGTTTCTAAATCTTCTACGCGGAGAATGCTCATAAGTAATCTCTCCTTCTAAGCTTTTGCTTTTAATAATAGATACAGAAAATAAGGGACGCCGATAATGGAAATGACGATTCCTACTGCAAGCTCAGCTGGGGCAAATACGGTTTTTCCAATAAAGTCTGAGAACATAACCAATAACGCACCGATTGCGCCACTAACTGGTAAAACATAGCGATGATCAATGCCTACCAGGCGTTTAGCGATATGAGGAGCGATAAGCCCAACGAAACCAATACTACCTGAAACAGCTACGCAGGCGCTTACTAATCCAATACTGGTGATGAGTAAAATGGATTTCTCTTTTTGAACAGATACTCCTAAGCTTTTAACACTTGTTTCTTCCAGTTGAAATAAATCAAGTAAGTACGCTTTTTTATAGATGATGGGTATGAAAAGAATAAGCCAAGGTAGCATAGCTGAAATATATATCCAGTTAGCATCATAGATGCTTCCTGAAACCCAAACAGCTGCCATTTCAAAATCAGTTGCCTTCATCTTTAACGATAAATATAAAGATAAAGATCCGAAAGCAGAACCAATTGCAATTCCTGTTAGTAGAAGGCGAGACACATCAAGTTCGCCGTCTTTCCAAGCGAATGTATAAATTAAGAAAGCGGCTAGTAAACCACCAGCCAGTCCAAAAAGAGGCATCATCATGATAGCAAGCCACCCTGTTGCAGCAGTTTGAAACTGAAAGATAAGCATAAAAATAACGATGGCGGTTCCAGCGCCAGCATTGATGCCCAAAATACCTGGCTCTGCTAATCCGTTTCGAGTTATCCCTTGAACAACTGTTCCTGCAATCCCCAATCCAATTCCTACTAAGAGCGCAATGACAATCCGAGGAAGTCTAAAGTCGAAGATAACTAAATCGTAATCTGGATTTGGATCAATGCGCAAAATTGTTTTTATAATATCCCAGATATTCATGTTAAATAAACCACTGCTTATACTTAAATACGCAGAAATAAAAATTAGAATGGTGATGATAAATAGCGTTGCAATATATTTTTGCTGAGGAGTATTAAGCATGCTTTTCTCCTCCTCGTGTTCGAATTAAATAAAGAAAGAATGGTACACCGATAAGAGATGTAATTACGCCCACTGGTGTTTCAAATGGGGAGTTAATAAACCGGCTGATAATGTCAGATACTACTAGAAAGACACCTCCGATTACACCTGCACAAGGTATTACCCATTTATAATCAATGCCGACTAAAAAGCGGGTGATGTGTGGAATAATCAATCCTACAAAACCTACTTTTCCAACAAGCGCAACAGCAATTCCTGTTAAACAAACAACCGCTAAAAGAGAAAGTAATTTAATAGCCTTCGTACGTTGACCTAGACTAATTGAAACTTCATCACCTAGAGAAAGAATTGTAATTGATTTTGAAATTGACAGTGCTAAAAGGAGTCCAATTAAACCAAAAGGTATCGTTAACTTTAAGAGAGCAGGGTCAATTTGATGAAGCTTTGTATTATACCAAAAGCTAATATCTTGAGAAACTTGAAAATAAGAAGCGATAGCTGCAGAGGTACCACTTAAAAAGGTCCCTATGACGGTACCGATAATTGCTAATCTAACAGGAGATAAGCCGTTTGGAAGTAAAGACCCGAATCCAAATACAATTCCAGCTCCTAAAGCAGAACCAACGATTGAAAATAACACCATTTCTAAAGAAGACATACTAGGAGCAAGCACCATGCAAAGCGTAATAACAAAAGCAGAGCCATCTGTAACCCCCATAATGGAAGGGGATGCAAGATAGTTTCTTGTCATCCCCTGCATAATGGAACCCGATATGGCTAAAAATGCTCCTACAAGTAATGCAGCAACCGCTCTTGGTACGCGCGAAGTAAGAATTATATTATGATCCACGTTTGCTTGGTCATAATGAAAAATAGCATTCCATACGGTTTTAATTCCAATATTATCGGCACCATATAGGATTGATAGAATAAGAGAACCAACCACAAATAAAGGAGCCACTACTAAAATGAGCACTGGTAACCAAGTTGTTTTTGTCATATCGGTTAACACCTGTTATTTTGTTAAATCTTTTGATGCTGCTTCTAAAAATTTGGTTTTACTCCATGCTGTACCGCCTTGAGCAAGAGGGTCTACAGAATTAACAAATATTTTATCATTTTTAGCAGCATTCATACTTGTCCAAATAGGGTTGTTTTCTAATTCTTCTAGTCCTTTAGGTTGATTAGCGTTTTCGCTCTCGGCGAATTGTAAAAAGATATAATCAGGGTTCATCTTAGCCATCTGTTCTACTGAGATCATTTCTTGAGCTTTTACACTTTTAATTTCTTCTGGAACAGCAATGCCTAAATCATTGTATAGTACAGGATTTAAATAAACATCCTGTGGATACAGGTTAAGATTACCATTGCGTACTCTAGCTACGATAACCTTTTTATCAGTTAGTTGATCGCCAATTTTCGCTTTTGTTTCCTGAGCATTTTTCGTATAATCTGAAATGATTTTCTCCGCCTTATCTTCTTTACCAGTAAGCTCGGCCATTAAGCGCAAGTTAGCTTCCCAGTTTGTTGAAATATGAGAATAAGGGAAGGTTGGACCAAGTTTTTCTAATTGTTGCGTAACATTTTCGGGAGATTTAGAAGTCCAGAAAATAACATCAGGTTTTAAGCTTAAGATAGTCTCGTAGTTTGGTTGCATTTTTTCTCCTAGTGATTCAGCACCTTGTAGCTCTTTAGCTAAATAAGAAGGTAGCTCACCACCTACTGTAATTGTCCCAACAGGTTTTACTCCTAATACGGCCGCATCTTCCATGGATTCTAAGCTAGCTGCTGCAATTTTCTTAACATTTGTAGGAACAGTATAGGTTTTATCAAGGTATGTAATTTCTCTTGTTTCCTGTTTTGCTTCAGTTTTTTCTTTATCTTTGGCGTTTGTTTCTTGCTTTGTGTCAGACTGTGAAGTTGTTTCAGTGCTACCACAAGCGGCCAGGTTAATACTAATAACAGTTGCCATACTAGCTAAAAATAATTTTTTCTTTACGTTCATCGTTTTATTGCCCCTTTTTAAATGAATTTTAAATTTAAATACTGAATATTAAGAAAATAACGTGTGTGCTGGGTATATTTATCACCTCCTCCCTCAATAATTGAAAATGATTATCAGTATCAATTACTTGCATTGACAAGTATATAACTATGTAAAGATCATTTCAAGAAGAATTTATCTTTATTTATTAAAAATTTTCTAATTAAATAAAAATGGGTAATAAGACCATATTTTATAAAAAAAAGAAAATATGGTTGACATAACTATTGAGAATGTTTATCATTTGACTTGTTTAAATGATAACACTTCTCAATGGTTTTTGGTAGTTTTAAACAAAAAATAAAAGGAGGGCTTATGTGAACACAACTGAACGAAAAGAAGTAGTAATTGTTGGAGCAGAGCAAAAGCAAGTTAAATCAAGGTTTGAAGCCAAAGAGTATCAAATCTTTGTTTCAAAACCTTCAAGTGAACCGCCCGAGAATGGTTATCCAATTATCTATGTATTAGATGCAAACTCCATCTTTGGTACTGTTGTTGAAGCGATGCGTTTGCAAAGTGGTAGGTCAGAAAAAACGGGCGTAGTTCCGGCAATTATTGTTGGAATCGGTTATCCGGTTGATACGCCGTTTTCTGTAGAGCGATATTATGACTTTACATTCCCATCTACAAATGAAGAGTTACCGCTTTCACCATCTGGAAGGGCGTGGCCTAAACACGGGGGGGCTGAAAACTTTTTGCGTTTTATTGAGGAAGACTTAAAACCTATTATGCATCGAGATTTTCATGTAGATCAAAATAAACAAACAATTTTTGGTCATTCCCTAGGAGGGCTTTTTGTTCTTAGCACATTGTTAGTAAAGCCTCATACATTTCAAACCTATATAGCTGGAAGTCCATCGATTCATTGGAATAAACGGTTATTTTCGCAGCTGGAAGAGCAGTTTCAAGAAAAAGCAAGAAAAGAAAAAATTAATGTTAATGTTTTAATTAGCGTAGGAGAATTAGAAAAACACCATAAAAGCGGTATGAACGATAATGCGTTTCAATGTTCCAATCGATTCAAGAAGTATGGACTACACGTTGAATTTAAGGAGTTTGAAGATGAAGGTCACCTTTCCGTACTGCTTCCGCTAGTTAACAAAGCAATAAGGTTTTCATCCGTTGTTTAATAAGGCATTTCTTACGCTTTAAGAAATGATGAAAAGGCAGCAGTCTACCTCTTTTTAAGTGATAACGATAATCTTTATCAATTAATTGAAATCAAAGTAAACTATAGTAATGGAAGGCAGGGGAGTACCTAAATGGAAGCTGAGGAATTGAAAGGAAAGGTAGCACTTGTAACAGGCAGTGCTCAAGGGATTGGAAAAGAAATTGTACGAAAATTAGCTAAGTTTGGTGCGAGAGTTGTTGCAACAGATAAAAATATAGAAAAACTACAAATGCTAAAAGAAAAGTTACAGTCTAAAGGTTTGGACGTAACGGTATATGAAATCGACGTAAGTAATTATAAAGAAGTTAATAAAAAAGTTGATTTAGTTGAAGAACAGATAGGGCCAATTGAAATTCTTATTAACGTTGCTGGCATATTGAAAATGGATACAATCGAATCTATTAGAGAAAAGGATTGGAATGATATATTCTCTGTGAATTCAACAGGGGTATTTAATGTCTCGCAAGCTGTAAGTAAAAAAATGATTTTGCGGCAAGGTGGAAATATCGTCACTATCGGTTCAAATGCAGCTCATGTACCTCGAGTATCGATGGCTGCTTATGCTGCATCAAAAGCGGCAGCGACAATGTTTACAAAGTGCTTAGGGCTGGAATTAGCCAAGCATAACATCCGTTGTAATTTAGTTTCACCAGGCTCTACAGATACGGAGATGCAGTGGTCTTTATGGGATAGCGATAAAGGTGCTGAGACCGTCATTCAAGGAACACCTGAAAACTTTAAGGTAGGAATCCCTTTGAAAAAAATTGCAAAGCCTTCTGATATTGCGAATGCAGTTCTGTTTTTAATTTCTAGTCAGGCTAGTCATATTACGATGAACGACATGTGCGTAGATGGAGGAGCTACTTTAGGAGCATAACATTCAACGTCATCTGTCAAATGGAGGTATAGACATTATGAACAATACTAATCAAACGATTCTCTTAGAAAAACACCTGTTGGCTGATTATCAACCAGGAGATTTTTTTCTAGCTTCTCCAAGCAATACTGTTTTAGGAAAAGGTGTTTTTGCGCAAGTTCCTCGCGATCATACCAATGATAACCAGCTAAAAGGCTTAGCAAATCGTATTTCAGATACATTGATAAATGCAAAATTGGCTGGGCATTCAAAACCAATTGTTGTTGGAGCTGTACCATTCGATTATCAAAACAGCGCTCAGTTAATTATACCTAAGCATGTAGAGATATCTGAATCAGAAAATATTCCAGTAGAGAATGAAGCACCATCTGCTGCAGAGGTTTCATACCGTATTAAATCTGTACCTTCCCTTGAACAATACAAGCAAGGGGTAGCGAAAGGTATTGCACAGATAAAAGACGGAAATCTTCAAAAGATTGTATTATCTCGTTCACTGCATCTTACGGCTTCGCAGCAAGTGAATGTGCCTGCATTGTTAAGTAGTTTAGCACAGCATAATCATCAAGGTTATACGTTCGCTGTTAATTTGAAAGACGAAGGTCATCAGGACAGTCATCATTCCCCTGAACGCACATTAATTGGTGCTAGCCCTGAATTATTAGTTTCTAAGGCAGGCCCAAAAATAGTGGCTAATCCACTTGCAGGATCTAGACCTCGCAGTGCAGATCCTGTTGAAGATGAAAGAAGGGCAGCAGAGCTTTTAGCATCGGAAAAAGATTTGCATGAGCACGCAGTGGTTGTACAGGCAGTAGCAGAAGCTCTTAAGCCATATTGTAAAACGCTAGAAGTACCGAGCCAACCATCCATTATGCATACGGAAACGATGTGGCACTTGTCTACAGAAATTCGCGGTGAAATAGTAAATTCTTCAACATCTTCTTTCCAATTAGCAAGTGCTCTTCATCCAACTCCAGCTGTTTGTGGTACGCCAACAGAAGCAGCTAGAGAATCAATCTATGAAATTGAGCCATTTGACCGAGCTTTTTTCACAGGTATGGTCGGGTGGTGCGATGAAAATGGTGATGGAGAGTGGATTGTCACAATTCGTTGTGCTGAGATTGAAGACTGCTCAATTAAATTGTTTGCCGGTGCAGGAGTGGTTGGGGCATCTAAGCCAGAAGAAGAACTAGCTGAAACATCTGCTAAGTTTCGTACCGTTCTAAAGGCTATGGGAATTGAAGAAGAACGGTTTATATCGAATGTGGAGGAATGATGATGTTAAAGGATTGCCCACTGTGGCCTAAAGAGTTTCAAGAGCTTTACAGAAAAGAAGGGTGCTGGAGGGGAGAAACGTTTGGGGAAATGCTAGAGAAGCGTGCAAACTCTTATGGTGATTGCGTTGCGCTCACATGCGGTGCAAGGAACGTAAGTTATGCAGAGCTAGATAAACGAGTTAATGAGCTGGTGTCAGGGTTCCTAGCAATAGGCCTGAAAAAGAATGATCGGGTTGTGATTCAACTTCCAAACATCATTGAATTCTTTGAAGTATGTTTTGCCCTGTTTAAAATTGGTACACTGCCTGTATTTGCACTTCCAACTCATCGCAGTAGTGAAATTAATTATTTTTGTCAGTTTGCTGAGGCCACTGCATATGTCATTGCAGATAAGCATGCTGGATTCGACTATAGATCATTAGCTCGTCAAGCTAAGCAAAGCGCTCCTAGTTTAAAGCATGTCATTGTAGTTGGCGACTCTCAAGAATTTGTGAATTTATCTACACTATATCGTAAACCAATTCAAAAAAAGCTAGAGGTTTCACCGAGTGATATAGCATTCTTACAGCTATCAGGTGGAAGTACAGGACTATCTAAACTAATACCTAGAACGCATGATGATTATATTTATAGTTTAAGAACTAGTAACGAAGTATGTGGAATGAATGAGAAAAGCGTATATTTATGTGCTCTTCCTGTTGCTCATAATTTTCCTTTGAGTTCGCCAGGGGTACTGGGAACACTATATGCAGGAGGAAGAGTGGTTCTGTCACCAGGACCGAGTCCAGATCAAGCCTTTCCTCTTATTGAAAAAGAACGTGTGACCATTACGGCACTGGTGCCTCCGCTTGCTTTAGTATGGTTAGAAGCAAAAAGTTCGCGCCATTATGATTTTTCTAGTTTACGAGTTATGCAGGTAGGAGGTGCCAAGCTAAGCGCTGAAGTGGCAAGGCGAATAAAGCCTACGTTCGATTGCTTGTTACAACAAGTATTTGGAATGGCAGAAGGCTTAGTAAACTATACGCGCTTAGATGATGACGAGGAAACAATTATTTTCACTCAAGGAAAGCCTATGTCTCCTTATGATGAAATACGTGTCGTTGATGATAATGACGAGGACATAGGGATTGGGAAAGTAGGACATCTTTTAACAAGAGGACCTTATACAATTCGTGGATATTATAAAGCTGAAGAACATAACGCAAAAGCGTTTACGACGGATGGTTTTTATCGTACAGGTGATTTAGTAAGCGTTGATTCAAAAGGCTATCTAACGGTAGAAGGGCGTGACAAAGATCAAATTAATCGAGGAGGTGAAAAGGTAGCTGCTGAAGAGGTTGAAAACCACCTTCTAGCTCATGCAGATATACACGATGTCGCAATTGTAGCCATGCCGGATCAATATTTAGGAGAGCGATCTTGCGCGTTTGTGATTCGTCGCCCGCATTCCACAATCGCAAGCAATGAGCTGAAAAGTTTTTTAAAGAAGCGTGGCTTAGCAACTTTTAAAATTCCCGATCGAATTGAATTTGTTGAAGAATTTCCATACACACCATTAGGCAAAGTCAGCAAAAATAAACTGCGCCAACAGATTGCAGACCAATTAATGAAGACAGTTAACTAATCAAAAACCAAATTAAAAATGAAGGAGTGATTTGATGGCAATTCCAGCTATCACACCATATGTAATGCCTGAACAATCTAATTTACCTAAAAATAAAGTTTCTTGGAGCGTAAATCCAAACCAAGCCGTGTTATTAATTCACGATATGCAACAATATTTTCTTAATAATTACACGCTTTCTGAATCACCTATTCCTGAACTGATTGAACATGTTAAAGCTTTAAAGGAAAAGTGCATTGAGCTAGGAATTCCAGTTGTATATACGGCACAACCAGGAAATCAAAAGTTAGAAGACCGAGCGTTATTAACAGATTTCTGGGGGCCTGGACTTGAAGATGATCCTACGCAAACAAAAGTTATTGATGAATTAGCCCCAAATGAAAATGATACGGTATTAACAAAATGGAGATACAGTGCCTTTAAGCGCACAAAATTAAAAGAAATCATGAAGCAACAAGATAGAAATCAATTAATTATTACAGGGGTTTACGCGCATATCGGTTGCTTAACAACAGCAAATGAAGCATTTATGGAAGATATTCAATCCTTCTTGGTAGCAGATGCTATAGCTGACTTTTCATTAGAGCATCACAAAATGGCCATACAATATGCAGCTGAACGCTGCGCAGTTACCGCTTCTACGGCTCAAGTACTAGATCAGCTACAAGCTAATACAAGCTTAGTTGCTAAAGGTTTTACATTAGATGAACTAAAGGAAGAGGTCGCTAAGTTATTAGAAGAATCTACTTCAGAAATTAAAGAAGATGAAAACCTCATTGACAGAGGCTTAGATTCTATTCGAATGATGAGTCTAGTAGAAACTCTTCGAGGTAAAGGGGTTGATGTTAACTTTATGACACTAGCAGAAGAACCAACGATTTTAAAATGGTGGGAGTTAGTTTTAGATAAACAATTAACAGAAGTAGTAAATGCAGAATAAGGTAGAAAGGAGAGAGAAGATGGTAAGCAATCAACAGGAGCGCTGGACTTTGTCCGGCGCACAATCTGGGATTTGGTTTGCTCAACAGTTAGAACCAAATAACCCAATTTACAATACAGGTGAATATATTGAAATAAATGGACCCGTTGACATTGAAACATTTCAAAAAGCGGTTCAATATACAATTCTCGAAGCTGATGCTCTCCATATTCGCTTCGAGAACGGTGAACAAGGACCTCAGCAAAGAATTGAAAAACCAGACGTATTTAAACTGCAGTTTTCTGATTTGAGTGATCAGCCAAATGCCGAAGAGTTAGCAAAAGAAGAAATGCTTAACGATTTGAAAATGCCAATTGATCTTGAAAAAGATCCGCTTTTTAATCAAGCTTTATTTAAAGTTAATAATCATCGCTTTTTATGGTATCAGCGAATCCATCATATTGTCATGGATGCGTTTGGCTTTTCACTTATTTCGCAGCGCGTGGCGACACTTTATACGGCATTAATGAATGACAACAATTATGAAGAAAGGTTCTTCAATTCATTTCAATCTGTGTTAGAAGAAGATGAGGCTTATCGTCATTCAGAAAGTTTTATAAACGATCAAGAATTTTGGGTTAATCGTTTCGAGGAAAATCTAGAAGTTGCAAGCTTATCCAATCAGGTACCCAAGCGTTCTACTAGTTACCTTCAAGCGACAGGGAATTTATCACCTACTGTAACGAAAGAGTTACATAAAGCATCAGAATTGTTTAATGGAAAGTGGCACGAGTTAATTATTGCAGCTACTGCTTTGTACGTAAGTCGTTTGACTGGTACAAACGATGTTGTGCTTAGTTTACCAATGATGGGAAGGTTAGGTTCCAAAGCGATTAAAACACCTGCTATGGTTATGAACTTATTGCCACTACGGTTACAAGTACGTCCTGATATGTGCTTGTCAGACTTGGTGATGCAAATTTCCACTGAAATTAATGCTATACGAAAGCACCAAAAGTATCGCCATGAAGAGCTTCGTAGAAATTTGAAGCTAGTGGGAGACAACCATCGCTTATTTGGGCCGCAAGTAAATGTTATGCCGTTTGAATATAGTTTGAATTTTGCTGGAAGTCAGGGGGTTACACATAAGTTAGCAACGGGTCCAGTTGATGACTTATCTATTAATGTTTATAGTCAAGCTCATGAAAGCGGGTTAAGAGTTGACATAGATGCAAATCCTACCGTTTATAGCCATGAAGAGTTAAATATGCATCATCGTCGCTTTTTACATCTACTTGAAACTATTTCCAAAGCAGAGAAAGATGTATTCATTGGAAATATCAATCTATTATTATCGCGGGAACGAAAGCAGTTAGTGCATGAAGTTAATGAAACAGTTCAGCCACTTCCTGCAGTGAGCTTGCCTACATTATTTGAAAAACAAGTAGCAGAAAATCCTGAAGCTACAGCTTTACTTTATCAAGGTAAAACTCTGAGTTATCGTCAATTAAATCAACAAGTAAATCGCTTTACTAATTTATTAATCGAAAAAGGCATTGGACCTGAGCAGTTTGTGGCTTTAGTATTGCCACGCTCTGCAGATATGGTAATTGCGATGTTAGCTGTTCTTAAAGCTGGAGCAGCCTATTTACCAATTGATCCTGATTATCCAGCCGACAGAGTTGAATTTATGCTAAGTAATGCTCAACCTACTTACATAGTAACGGATAAAGTAACTAGTAAGCAGCTAGATTATTCGAACATTAATCTACTTATTCTAGACGATGAGCAAACAACAAAAACACTGAAAATTTATTCAGATGAAAACGTTGACCTGACTACCATTTACGGTCCAAGGCATGTATTAAACCCGGTTTATATGATTTATACATCGGGTTCAACTGGTAAGCCAAAAGGAGTTGTCATTTCCTCTGAAGGATTAATTAACTTTTTATTATCTATGAAACAACAGTTCTCTTTAAGTACAGATGATTGTTTACTAGCTGTAACAACAATTGCATTTGATATTTCAGTTTTAGAAATTTTTTTACCTCTAATTAGTGGAGCTAGCTGCGTAATTTCCAGGAAGGAAGATATTAAAGATCCAAAAACTCTAACGAATATGATGCATGAACACAACATTACAATCATGCAAGCAACCCCTACACTTTGGCAGGCGTTGTCCTCAAGTTATCCAGAAAAACTAAGAGGTCTCCGCGTCTTGGTAGGAGGAGAAGCTCTTTCTCGTGAGCTTAAAGACAAGCTACAGGATTTAGAGTGTGAAGTAACTAATTTGTATGGACCTACTGAAACAACAATCTGGTCTTCTTCATTGAAATTGAATCCAGAAGAGAAAGGTGTGCCAAGAATTGGTTTTCCAATTTGGAATACTGAGATGTATGTGCTAGATAACAGTTTACAGCCTGTTCCAGAAGGGGTTATTGGCGATTTATATATAGGTGGTAAAGGGTTAGCACACGGCTACTTAGGACGTATGGATTTAACAGCTGAACGTTTTGTTGCAAATCCTTACGGAGAAAAAGGAAGTAGGATGTATCGCACGGGTGATCTTGTTCGTTGGCATAAAGATGGTTCTTTAGAATATATTAGTCGATCAGACTACCAGGTTAAAATTCGCGGATTTCGAATTGAGGTAGGAGAGATAGAGACTGCGCTAACGAGTCACTCTGAAGTTGCTCAAGCTGCAGTAATTGTAAGAGAAGATATAAAAGAAGATAAGCGTCTAGTTGCTTATCTTGTTCCAACTACTTCTAAGCTTGACCTTAAGAGCCTACGAAACTATATAAATAAGCGATTACCAGACTATATGATTCCATCTGCATTTGTAGTAATGGACGAACTTCCGCTGACGTCTAATGGCAAATTGAATCGAAGAAATCTGCCAGCTCCTAATATTGAAGCGATGGTGACGAACCGCGGACCTCGTACACCTCAAGAGGAAATAATAAGCGATTTATTTAGTGAGGTTCTGGGTGTTTCTAATATTGGCATTGACGACAGCTTTTTTGAATTAGGTGGACATTCTCTATTAGCTTCAAAGCTAATGATGCGTATTCGTGATTCTTTTGGGATAGAATTAGGAATTTCTCAAATTTTTGAGACCCCTACAATTGCTGGATTAGCCAGTCAGTTAGATAAAGGGCAGTCAAAACGACCGCCTATTGAAAAGATAAGCAGACCTGAGCGAATCCCACTGTCATTTGCACAGCGTCGATTATGGTTTTTAAACCATTTAGAAGGAGCAAGCCCTACCTATAATATTCCTATAGTTGTAAGGTTGATGGGTGAGCTGAATATAAAAGCGCTCCAAGAAGCTCTAAACGACGTAGTGAATCGTCATGAGCCACTTCGTACAATATTTCCGAAAGTAAATGGGGAATCCTATCAGCATATCTTACAACCAAATGAAATGCATGTTGAGCTTAAGGTTTCTCATATTAACAAGAGAGAAGTTGAAGAGAAAATAAATGAAGCAGTGAGGTATAGTTTTAATCTTGAGAGTGAACCAGCCGTTCGTGCACAGCTTTTTGCCCTTGACTCTCAAGAATACGTGCTTGTATTGGTTGTTCATCATATTATAGGAGATGGATGGTCGTTAACACCTCTTACACGTGATTTATCTAAAGCGTATAAAGCACGTTATCAAAGCTCAAAAGTAGAATGGGCGCCTCTATCCGTCCAATATGCCGATTATACAATGTGGCAAAAGAAGTTATTAAATAATGAAGAAGCAAATAGCTTAGTCAACGAGCAAATTGAATTTTGGAAAAAAGAGTTAAAGGATCTTCCAGGTGAAATTGATATTCCACGTGATTACTCTCGACCTTTAGAATCCAGTTATCTTGGTGAAACCATAGCAATTAACATTAATGCTCACTTACATCAGAGGCTGTTGGAGCTATCAAGAAAAGCAGGTGTCAGCTTATTCATGGTTTTACAGGCAGGGTTAACAACTTTATTAACAAGGCTTGGAGCAGGGAATGATATTCCTATTGGTAGTCCAATAGCAGGAAGAAATGACGATGTCCTTGACGATTTAATTGGGTTTTTCGTCAATACGTTAGTATTAAGAACCAACACCTCTGGAAACCCAAGCTTTCTAGAATTATTAGCACGCGTTAAGCAGGTAAACTTAAGAGCCTATGACCATCAAGATTTACCTTTTGAGCGCTTAGTAGAAATTATAAATCCTGTAAGATCGCGTTCTAGACATCCTTTATTTCAAATAATGTTAGCTTTACAAAACACACCAGATCCAAAAGTAGATTTACCTAAGGTTAATTCAACTGTGGAAGTCCGTAGCGTTGGTGCAGCTAAATTTGATATGACATTAGAGTTTAAAGAGACTCATAATAAAGGACAAGCTAGTGGTTTAGAAGGGTTTTTGGAATATAGCACAGATTTATTTAAAAAAGAGACAATCAAAACGTTTATTAAACGTTTTTTAACAGTATTAGAATCGGCAGTTTCGCATCCAGAACAGCCAATTGAGCGTTTGGACATTATGACTGACAAGGAACGTCACAAAATTCTTGTAGACTGGAATGAACCTACAACGAAAACATCAAAACATTCATTGACAGAATTATTCGAAAAGCAAGTTGTGTTACACCCTCATCGTATAGCAGTTACTTTTAAGAAAGAAGTATTAACATACCAAGAGTTAAATGAAAAATCGAATCAGCTTGCGCATTGGCTTATTTCTAAAGGAATTGGACCTGAGGAATTTGTCGCTTTATCCCTGCCGAGGTCGATTGATATGGTTATTGGCTTACTTGCGATTCTTAAAGCAGGAGCCGCCTATTTACCTTTAGATCCAGAATATCCAAACGAGCGAATTGCCTTTATGCTACAAGATACAAAGCCTAGGTACGTAGTAACCAACGGTTCTGTATATCAAAAGCTCCCTGATATGAAGGATGCATCTTTAGTATTGTTAGATAATTGGGACATCGTTGAAGAGTTAAAGGGTTGTTCTAGCATTAATCCAAGTGACAATGAGCGCTCACAGCCACTGTCACCTGATCATCCTGCTTATATTATTTATACTTCAGGCTCTACTGGCCTACCAAAAGGTGTGGTTATTCCTCACCAAAATGTTGTTCGTCTTTTTAATACAACAAAGCAGTGGTTTAACTTTAGTTCTGATGATACGTGGACAATGTTCCATTCTTATGCATTTGATTTTTCTGTATGGGAAATTTGGGGACCATTACTATATGGTGGACGCCTTGTTATTGTATCTCATGATGTTACGAGATCACCCAAAGATTTTTTACAGCTGCTTGTTGATGAAAATGTTACGATTTTGAACCAAACGCCATCGGCTTTTTATCAGCTTATTGAAGCAGATAAAGCATCTCCCATTGACCAGAGATTAAGCTTAAGATATATCGTGTTTGGTGGGGAAGCTCTAGAGCTTAGCCGTTTAAATGAGTGGTACGTGCGCCACCCAGAAGGTTCTCCTTCTCTCATTAATATGTATGGCATTACCGAAACAACAGTACACGTTAGTTATTTAAAGGTTACGAAAGAAATCGCTGTTTCAAAGGCTAACAGTTTGATTGGTAAAGGCATCTCGGATCTTGATGTGTATGTGTTGGATTCATATTTGCAACCAGTACCACCGGGCGTTGTTGGAGAAATGTATGTAGCTGGCGAAGGTCTTGCTCGCGGCTACCTAGGTCGACCAGACTTAACTGCGGAACGCTTTGTAGCTAATCCTTTTAGCACTTCAGGTAAGAGAATGTATCGAACGGGTGACTTAGCGCGTTTTTGTCAAGACGGTTCTCTAGATTATATGGGCCGTGCGGATCATCAAATTAAAATTCGCGGTTTTCGAATTGAGTTAGGGGAAATTGAAGCGGTTCTAGCTCAGCATCCTGCTGTGAAACATGCAGTGGTTGTTGTACATGAGGGTGACCCTGGAGACAAACGCTTAATTGCGTACATCGTAGCACCAAATCATAAATCTGAATCTATCGATGTAAATTCAATTCGTCAGTACGTGTCTAATCAACTTCCAAACTATATGGTACCAGCAGCTTTCGTGAAGATTGAAAGTATTCCGCTTACGCCAAATGGAAAACTGGATCGTAAAGCTTTGCCTAATCCAGATTTTGGTTTGCTTGTGACAGAACGTGTACCTCGTAATCCAAAAGAAGAAATACTTTGTCAGCTGTTTATGGAAGTATTAGGTTTAACAAAAGTAGGAATTGACGATGGTTTCTTTGACTTAGGTGGGCACTCTTTACTTGCGGTACAGCTAATGAGTAAAATTCGCGATGCCTTTGGTATAGAGCTTGGAATCGGTAGTCTCTTTGAAGCTCCAACAGTCGCTGGATTAGCTGAATATTTAGAAAAAGGTAGTGAAGGCAGTGCATTGGATAGTTTACTGCCACTGAGAATAACTGGAAAAGAGCTGCCTGTATTTTGTGTACACCCAGCAGGAGGATTAAGTTGGTGCTATGCCGGTTTAATGAAATCTTTGGGTGTGGATTACCCAATTTATGGATTGCAAGCTGAAGGAATTGCTAAGAAAGGACAACATCCTAAATCATTAGATGAAATGGCCATAAGGTATATTGAGAAGATTCGTACCGTTCAGCCTGAAGGACCATACCATCTTTTAGGTTGGTCTCTTGGAGGAAACGTTGTTCATGCAATGGCAACTCAACTTCAAAATCAAGGTGAAGAAGTCAGGCTTGTTGCTATGCTAGATGCATATCCGAGCCACTTCTTACCAATAAATGAAGCGCCTAATGAAGAGGAAGCATTAGTTGCACTACTTGCTTTAGGTGGATATGACCCAGAAAGCGTAGGCGCGGACAAGTTGGATATTGCTAGTGCAATTGAATTTCTCCGCAAAGATGGAAGTGCGCTGGCGAGCTTAAAAAAATCAACTATATTAAACTTAAAAGATACCTATGTGAACTCAGTGCAAATTTTAGGGGAATATAATCCGAAAATATTTACAGGCAATCTTTTATTTTTTAGATCTACAATTATTCCAGAGTGGTTTGATCCGATTGAGCCAGAATCATGGAAATCTTTTATTCATGGTGAAATTGAACAGTATGATATCAACTGCCGTCATAAAGATATGTGTCAGCCTGAGCCACTTGCTGAAATTGGAGAAATAGTAGCACGTAAGTTACTCTCATTGAAAGAATAGATATGCTATTAAAAATGAAAGAGAGGAAGTAAAAAATGAATCCTTTTGAAAATCAATCTGGTTCTTATTTAGTATTGATTAATGAAGAAGGCCAACATTCATTATGGCCAACTTTTGTTGAGGTACCTTTAGGGTGGAAAGTTGTATATGGAGAATCAAATCGTGAAAGCTGCTTAAAATATATAAATTCTCATTGGATTGATATCAAGCCGAATAGTTTAAAGCTTGTTGCAAGCAGCTTAAAAGGTAATTGAAGTGAAGCTTTATTCTAATCAAAAGCTAGTTGTTATGATTGTGTATGTAATGGCAATGTTTATGGCTGCGATGGATGGTACGATTGTAAATGTTGCTTTACCAACTATTAGCCAAGAGTTTCAAATTTCTCCGGCGGCTACCGGTAGTATTAATGTAGGGTACCTTGTTAGTCTAGCCGTATTTTTGCCAATATCGGGTTGGCTTGGAGATCGATTTGGCACAAAGAAAGTCTTTTTAGTTGCTTTAGCTATTTTTACAGTCTCTTCTGCTTTATGTGGATTAGCAACCCATCTCTTTTCACTAAATCTATTCCGTATTTGTCAAGGAGCGGCTGGAGGGTTACTAACACCTGTAGGAATGGCTATGCTTTATCGAACGTTTTTACCAGAAGAGCGCTCGAAGGTCGCGCGTACGCTAGTACTTCCAATTGCAGTTGCACCTGCAATTGGACCTGTTATCGGTGGTCTTTTAGTTGAAGCTATGTCATGGCCATGGGTATTTTATATTAACATTCCATTTGGATTTTTCGCATTTTTCTTTGGACTTAAGTTTTTAAATGAACATAAGGAAAATGAAGCTGGTAGCTTTGACTTTAGAGGGTTTATGCTGTCTGCTGTAGGTTTAGCTAGTTTGATGTATGCTTTAAACCATGGGCCATCAGTAGGTTGGTTATCACCTCTAATCTTATCGATAGGTGGATTGGGCCTTCTATTCGTTTCAATCTTTATTGGAGTTCAATTGCGTACCAAAAATCCGATGCTGAATTTTCACTTGCTATCAGATCGCTTGTTTCAAACAATGAGCATAATTTCAGCGCTTTGCGTTGCTGGATTACTAGGCATTCTTTATGTGTTTCCTTTAATGTATCAAAATGCTTTTGGTGCTTCAGCGCTGGAAAGTGGATTAACAACATTTCCAGAAGCAATAGGCTTAATTATTGCTTCTCGCATTATGCCGTGGTCAACCAAAAAGATAGGGGTTCACGGGGTAATTAGAATGGGTTTAGTAGGATCGGCGCTTATGCTTATATGTTTAAGCTTGATTAGTACAGAAGCAAGTCCATGGATTTTTCGCATGATTTTGTTTAGCGTTGGATTGTTTTTAGGACATACGGTCGTATCTGTACAAGCAATCAGCTTTAATAATATTTCCCCTAGCTTAATGGGGAGAGCAACTACCTTGTTTAATGTTCAAAATCGATTAGGATCAGCTGTTGGTATAGCTATCTTATCAAGTATTATTGGAATGAAACAAACGGCTTTTGATGGAGATTATTCAAGCGTAATTCCTTATCAAATTGCATTATTAGTAGCCAGCTTATTTCTATTACTTGCGTTAATTTTAACGTTTCGTATCCATACAGCTAATTTTGAAATGCCAAAAACAAAACGTTTCACACGTTCCGATAGTTCAATGAACGAAGATGTAAAAGTTAGTAAATAAAGTGTAATAAATGAGAGTACTGCTTATAAGTAGTACTCTCATTTATTAAAAATAGAAAGGAAGAAAAAATTGGTTCATATATACATATGTCAGCTTCCTAAAACAATAGATGATGACGCGTTAAATAAAATTGCATCACAGCTTTCGTTGGCCAAACAAAAACAAATTAAGCGTTTTTTTCACCTTGAAGATTCTTACCGCACTGCAATTGGTGAACTATTAGTACGTTATGGACTTTATAGGAAATACAACGTGATACCAAAGGAGCTAACGTTTCATAAAAATAAATACGGGAAGCCTTTTGTCCCTGAATATCCAGATTTTCAATATAATATTTCTCATTCTGGTGAATTTGTTGTTTGCGCTGTGCATGACAAAAGTGTAGGAGTTGATATTGAGAAGGTACAATCCATTGATATGAACATAGCAAAAGGATTCTTTACTGAAGAAGAATACAAAGAGGTTATTAAAGAATCAGAGAATAAAATCACAGCTTTCTATCGTGTTTGGACTTTAAAGGAAAGTTATATTAAAGCAACGGGGGAAGGAATGAGTAGACCTCTTACTTCTTTTCAGATTCAAGGAAAAGATGAAGAACCTATAACTGCTATAGATACGGTGAAGAATAAACCAATTAAGAATATTTGTTTTAAACAACAGAACATAGGAGATTCTTATCAGCTTTCAGTATGCGCGTATGAGCCTTGTAATGTTAGCCAACTTATTCACCTTTCTCTTTCAGATTTATGTCATAAATTGAAAATTCTTTGTTAAATCTACTTCTTGGGTTTGTATATTGAACGTTAGATTAGAGCACTGTTTAAAAAATGAATGCGAAAATATAAAGTTTAGTTCTTTATGAGTATATAACTGGAAATGAGACAAGGTTATTCTACGTTTTTCTAAACCTATTGAATCCAAATGAACCTTTGAAACGATCGGATTTTGAGTTAATTAGTACAGTGAATCACAATGGAACAGCAGCAAATACAAATTTAACCCATGAAATTAACGTGCCTATAGATCGTAGTGGCTATCACGTTATTTTAGGCGTATGGGACGTAGCGGATACACCGAATGCGTTTTATAACGTCATTGATGTGAATTTAATTAACGGTGAAGAAGTCGACAAAGAGCCACCGACAGCACCCGCGAGCGTTGAAGCGTTAAACGTTACAGATCGAATGGTTGAGCTAAGCTGGAATAAATCAATGGACAATCAAGGAATTAAAGAATATGAAATTTATCGCAACGGAGAAAAGGTTGCTACTACGATGAATACCGTCTATAAAGATGCTGGCGTTAAGCCAGACACAAGCTACGAATACTATGTAAAAGCCATTGACTTATCTGGTAATACTAGTTCTGCTAGTAAGGCTGTAGCTGTGAAAACACTAAAGCCAGTTGAAGACATGGAAGCCCCAACACCCCCAAGCGGTCTTCATAGTATGAAAGAATCAGAGAGTTCTATTGAATTAATGTGGTCGCCATCAGAAGATCAAGTAGGCGTTAAAGAATATGCAGTCTACCGTGATGGACAGCTAGTTGCAACGACGGCTACTACGTACTATATTGATAAAAATCTTAAGCCAGATACGAGCTATACGTATACAGTCTTTGCTATTGATGGAGCAGGGAACGTTTCGGATTCAAGCTCACCGCTAGAGGTATCGACATTAAAAAGTGATTCTTCCGTTGAAGAATGGAGCGAAGAGAAAGTCTATACTGCTGGCATGATTGTTCAGTTTAAAGGGCTTGAATATAAAGCGAAATACTGGACCAAAGGCAATCAGCCTGATTCATCAGATGCGTGGGAATTAGTAAGTGATACCGTAGTGGAGTGGAATGCACAAAAAGCCTATCCAAGTGGTTCAAAAGTAAACTATGGAAACCGCACATACGAAGCACGGTGGTGGACGCTTGGTGATACGCCAGGTACGTCCGTCGTATGGAAAGTAGTAGAATAAGATTGTACCAAAGAGGACATTCGTTTCGATGAGTGTCCTTTTTTGATGTTGCAAATCGATATGCTAATTTTATTTTTTGTAAATTTTTTTAAAAAAAGATTGAAATCAAAAACTGAAGGTGCTTTAATAAATGTAAGCGATAACATATCACATATGTGATAACTGAAAGGTGGTGTTATTGTGAACGTAGAACGAATCGCTCGAAAGAAAATCTCAGAATCAATTGAAGAGCAAATTGAAGGCATGATTGCCTCGGGTCAGTTTAAGCCTGGAGAGAAGCTTCCTTCAGTCAGAGAGCTGTGCACGTTATTTGGCGTGGGGCGTTCATCTGTACGCGATGCCATTACCGCACTCAAAGGTAAAGGAATTGTGGATGTAAAGCAGGGAGAAGGCACGTTTATTTGTCAGTTTGATTCATCAAGAATGTTTCAATATACCATGCTTTTACCGAGCGAAGAGGATGTTCGAGAACTATTTCAAGTCCGAAAAATGCTGGAGCCGGGCATTGCTGAAATGGCTGCCAAGAATCGCTCTCCAGAAGATTTAAAGAAATTAAAACTAGCGCTTTCCAAAACATTTGAAAATGACTGGGAAGCCGATTACCACTTCCATCAAGTGATTGTCCATGCAGCAGGCAATAAAATGCTAACTCAATTCATCCAGTTTATTTCCACGACGATGCAAAAAGCAATGATTGATTTTTATCAGTACATTCAACCACACGAAGCCTTTTTAAAAGAAATTGCGTCACACCACTATCACATCTATGAATCCATTAAACAATCAAATTCAAAAGATGCCTACATACACATGCTGAATCATTTAGAACTTGTTGAAAATATTCTACAAACAAGCTTAGCGCGCATCCAGCGCTAATGCTTCATAAAAATTGAATTTCGATGGGGGAGTTTGATGATTGCAGAACGACTTTTTTCTGACCTTCAAGCGCTTTTTTCTACTGAGCAAGTGCAGGAAACAGCAGTAGCACATCCGCTTGGAAATGGAGGGGAGGTTACGGTTTACCCGACTTCTGAAGCCGAAATTGCAGCTGTTTTAACGTATGCGAATCAAAATGGATATACGGTATCCATCATGGGTGCAGGTACGAAGCGAGGGTTCGGCGGTTTAGTTCAATCTGCTGATATCTTGCTATCTCTTTCTCGCTATAAGGGAATTGTGGAGCATGTACCGGGCGACATGACGGTTACGGTGAAAGCAGGTACATCGTTTAAGGAGTTACAAGATCATTTAGCCACATACGGTCAGCAGCTTTCGTTAGATCCATCTTGGCCCGAAACAGCAACAATTGGTGGTATTGTAGCAGCCAATGACAGCGGTCCTAAACGCCTTGGATATGGATCTTGTCGAGATGTTGTCATTGGCATGACGCTTGTGTATGCTGACGGACAAATCATTCGTTCTGGCGGAAAAGTCGTCAAAAACGTAGCCGGCTACGATATGAATAAGCTCTTCATTGGTTCAATGGGGACGCTTGCTGTTATGTCTGAAATTACGCTAAAGCTTCGTCCGCTTCCAAAGTGCCAATCACTCGTCGTTATCGCGTTTCCAGAGGCATCTTTAATTGATATCAGGTCCTTAGCGACTCAGATCCTGGATTCCATGCTAGAGCCCGTATCCCTACAACTCATGAGTCCTTCTTTGAGTAGAGAGCTAGTTGGAGAAGAAGCTTACTGTTTAGCCATTGCGCTGGAGGATGTTGAGAGCTCTGTTCGCTATCAAGAAAAAGCAATTCAAGGGCTGGGAAGCTCACAAGCAGTTGTTTCCATCAAATCGGAAGAGGAGCGAATTCGCTTTTGGCACCAGCTTTACAGAATGGGTGTCAATGGAGCTTCTTTTATAGATGGGGACTCTCTAACAGCCGTTTTAAAGGTAGGAGTGAAAAATCTCGATGCCCTCAAGGTAGTAGAAAGCGCATATTTGCTTACGAATCGATATGATGTCCGCATTCGGGCACATGGGGGAATCGGTCACGGTCTTTGTCAAATCGAAATTAGTGGGGGCTCTAAAGACATTCTAGGAGCAATTGTTGATATGCGTAAGCAAGCTCATGAACTAAAAGGATATGTAGTCGTTACGCACGCACCGCTTGTATTTCGTCAGCAGCTCAACGTCTGGGGAGAAAAGCCATCTCACTTCTTTTTATACGAAGGAATTAAATCAAGGATAGACCCGAACAAAATGTTAAATCATAAGCGATTTGTGGGAGGGATTTGATTTATGAGTGGAGAGGTTGTAAACGAGCCGGCCTGTACAGCAAGTAGCCTAACAAACTACTTATGGAAAGATAAGCCTGACCCAATGAAATGGGCTGATTGTGTGCACTGTGGCATGTGCTTGGAATCGTGCCCAACCTATGAGATAACGGGTCAAGAGCAGCATTCACCAAGAGGGCGCGTTCATCTCATTAAGTCCGTAGCTGAAGGGAAGCTTGAAGTAAACGAACAGCTAATTGATCCAGTTTTTGATTGCTTAGACTGCAGAGCCTGTACGACAGCTTGTCCAGCCGATGTGGATGTCGGTGGGTTGATTGAAGAAGCGCGCGGCCAAATCCGTCAAGCGATGCCGCTTACTGGTGTGAAAGGAACTGTAAACGAGTTCTTTTTAAAAGGGTTATTCCCATACCAGCGACGTCTTGAATCCGTCGGTTCACTGCTGAAGTTTTATCAAAAAAGCGGGCTGCAAAAAGCTGTGCGAAAAACGGGACTTATGAGCGTGATGCCAAAGCATTTAGCTGAAATGGAAGCAGTTATGCCAGATATTAAAAAGCCTGTACAAAAGAAATATAAGAAGCAAACAACGATTCCTGCAAAAAATGAAGCGAAAGCAAACGTGGCTTTTTTAACTGGGTGCGTCATGGACGTGATGTTCAGCGATATTAATGATGCTACTATTCAAGTATTAACCCGCAACGGAAACAACGTGACGATTCCAAAAAAACAAACGTGCTGCGGTGCTTTGCATGTGCATGCCGGCGACCGAGATACGGGAAGGAAGCTTGCAAAACAAAACATTGAAGCATTTGAAAATGAGGAAACCATCGTTGTAAATGCAGCGGGATGCGGGTGTATGCTGCAAGAATATCCCGAGCTGTTTCGAGAAGAGGAAACGGAATGGTACGACAGAGCCAAAGCATTTTCCAGAAAAGTCCAAGATATTTCAAAATACTTATACGATACGGGCTATGAAAAACCGAAAGCGTCTTTACACACAACGATTACCTATCATGATGCTTGCCATCTTGCGCATGGTCAAGGCGTGAGAAAAGAGCCGCGCGATTTACTTCTTAATATACCGGGAGTGGAAATGGTGCATATGCCAAATGCTGATCGGTGCTGTGGTAGCGCGGGGATTTATAATATGACCAATCCAGAAATGGCAGGTGAAATCTTAAAAAGCAAAATGGAAAGCGTGCCGGAAGATGCAGAGTTAATTTCAATGGGGAATCCTGGCTGCATGCTCCAAATGGCCATGGGTGTAAAAAAATACGGTCGCAGCCAAAAGGTTGTCCATACGGTTCAGCTGCTGCAGTGGGCGTATGAAAAAGAAGATGAAGAAAAGGGGTATCGCTCATGAAGAAGAAAAAAATTCGTTCAAATGATGCGCATATCCTAGCGCTAGCTGCTCTCATGGAAGGCAGTGGGTCGATCTTATATGAAGAAGCTGATTTGCTCGCTTATGACTGTGACGGGTTTACCGTTCACCGCAAACTGCCGCGAGCGGTGGTGTTTCCAAAAGATGCTGAAGAAGTAGCAAAAGTTGTGCGCTACTGTGCGAAGCATAACCTTTCGTTTTTAGCTAGAGGAGCTGGTACAGGGCTAAGCGGTGGAGCTATTCCTCTCAACAATGAAGTGATCATTAGCCTTGTTCGAATGAAGCGCTTGGTGAGCGTGGATCTTGAAAACCGGCAAGCAGTTGTTGAGCCCGGCTTCATTAATTTAAAGCTCACAAACTCAATTGCAGATAAGGGCTATTATTATGCTCCCGATCCATCAAGTCAATACTGTTGTACAATCGGAGGCAACGTTGCGGAAAACGCAGGCGGCGCTCATTGTTTAAAGTATGGAGTCACAACAAACCATATTTTAGCGCTTGAAGTGGTATTGCCGAATGGTGAAATTATCACTATTGGTGGAGAAGGCATCCAGGATACGCCAGGCTATGACCTTCTTGGGCTTTTGACAGGATCTGAAGGGACGCTTGGAATCGTAACAAAAATTACGGTTCGTATTTTGAAAAATCCTGAAGCCAAGCAGACGGTGCTAGCGTATTTTGACCATGTTTCAGATGGAAGCCAAGCCGTGTCTGACATCATTTCAGCAGGTATTGTTCCAGCGGCTCTTGAAATGATGGATAAAATTGCGATTGAAGGCGTAGAAGCAGCTGCTTTTCCAGTAGGACATCCAAAAGATATTGAAGCGGTGTTGCTTATTGAAGTTGATGGAATCTCAGCAGGTATTGAGGAACAAATTGAAGAAATTCTTGCCGTTTGCCGACGGCATCATGTCAGAGAAGTAAAAGTTGCAAAAGATGAGCAAGAACGAGCGAGCTGGTGGGCAAACCGGAAAACGGGCTTTGGAGCAATGGGAGCCATCTCGCCGGATTATCTAGTGCAAGACGGCGTCATTCCGAGAAGCAAACTGCCAGAAGTGCTGGAGCGGATCAACGAAATTAGCAGGCGATATGAGTTAAGAATTGCGAATATTTTTCATGCTGGTGACGGTAATCTACATCCGCTCATTCTATTCGATATGACAAAGCCGGGAGAAACAGACAGAGCGTTAAAAGCAGGCAGTGAGTGCTTACAGGTTTGTGCAGATGTTGGCGGAACCATTACAGGAGAACACGGTGTGGGTATCGAAAAGAAAGAGGAAATGAAATTTGTCTTTACGGATGAAGAAATTTTGGCTCAAACAAACATTCGTGAAGTGTTTAACCCAGAAAATTTACTAAATGCGGGTAAACTGTTTCCAAGTCCAAGTCGCTGCGCTGAAATTAAGCGTGATTTAAAGGATAAGCAAACAGTTGCACGTCCGTAATCATTAAAAGGAGGAAGTAAAATGGTAGCTTATAAGCAAATTGGAAAACTTCAAGTAGCACCTGTTTTGTACAAATTTATTAATGAAGAAGCTCTTCCGGAGACTGGACTACAAGAGGAGGCGTTTTGGGCAGGATTCGAACAACTTATTCATGAGCTAACACCGGAAAATAAAGCACTGCTTGCTAAACGTGATGAACTGCAAGCCAAATTAAATCGATGGCATCGTGAAAATCGTGATTCCTTTGACTTTGAAGCGTACAAAGCATTTCTTACGAGCATTGGCTATTTAGAAGCAGACGTAGCTGACTTTCAAATTTCAACAGCTAACGTAGACGATGAAATTGCGCTTCAAGCTGGACCACAGCTTGTTGTACCAGTTAATAATGCCCGCTACGCAATTAACGCGGCGAATGCTCGCTGGGGTAGCTTATACGATGCGCTTTACGGAACGGATGCGATTAGCTCCGAAAATGGAGCTGGAGTTCAAAGTCAGTATAATCCGATTCGGGGTGAAAAGGTCATTACGTTTGCAAAATCCTTTTTAAATCATACGATTCCATTAAAAGAAGGCAAACACGAAGACGTTGTGCAGTACGTCGTGACAAATAAGGTGGAAGCATTGTTGCAGGACGGGACAACAACGGAGCTGAAAGAACCGAGCAAATGGGTTGGCTATCAAGGTGATGGTTCAAACCCGAGTGCCCTGTTATTTAAAAATAACGGGCTGCATTTTGAAGTTCAAATTGACCGCCAGGATGCGATTGGAAAAAGCGATGATGCAGGCGTAAAAGATGTGCTGCTTGAATCGGCTGTCACAACTATTATGGACTGTGAAGACTCGGTAGCTGCAGTAGATGCAGAAGACAAAGTAGAAGTGTATCGCAACTGGTTAGGCTTAATGAAAGGTGATTTAAAGGCGACGTTTAAAAAAGGTGCAAAAACAATGACCCGTACGCTAAATGACGATCGTCAGTATGAAACTGCAAACGGAGATACTGTGACGCTTTCCGGACGCTCTTTGATGTTTGTACGAAACGTAGGTCATTTGATGAGCAACAGCGCCATCTTAGACGCCAACGGTGATGAAATTCAAGAAGGTATTTTAGATAGCATGATTACGAGTTTAATTGCAAAGCATACGCTGCTTGGAACTGGTAAGTATCAAAACTCTCAAAAAGGCTCTGTGTATATTGTAAAACCGAAAATGCACGGCTCTGAAGAAGTAGCATTTGCTAATAAGCTGTTTGATCGCGTAGAAGATTTAGTCGGATTGCCACGCCATACTCTTAAGATTGGAGTGATGGACGAAGAGCGCAGAACGTCACTGAACTTAAAAGCGTGCATTGAAAAAGTTAAAAATCGCGTTGCGTTCATTAACACAGGGTTCTTAGACCGCACCGGAGATGAAATGCATACATCTATGGAAGCAGGCGTCATGATTCGAAAAAATGATATGAAATCTTCCGTTTGGCTAGCAGGATATGAAAAATCAAATGTACTAACAGGCTTAGAAAGCGGATTCCAAGGAAAAGCGCAAATTGGAAAAGGTATGTGGGCAATGCCAGATTTAATGGCTGAAATGCTGAAACAAAAAGTAGGCCACTTACAAGCAGGAGCAAATACGGCATGGGTTCCATCCCCAACCGCTGCAACGTTACATGCTCTTCATTATCATGAAGTCTCGGTTGTGGATGTTCAAAACCAGCTGGCGAACAATTCTACTAATCTGCGAGATGACATTTTACAGGTACCGCTTGCTGAAGAACCAAATTGGACAAAAGAAGAGGTACAGCAAGAATTAGATAATAACGCACAAGGTATATTGGGCTACGTAGTACGCTGGGTAGATCAAGGAATTGGGTGTTCAAAGGTTCCAGACATCAACGACGTAGGCTTAATGGAAGACCGAGCAACGCTTCGTATCTCAAGTCAGCACGTAGCAAACTGGTTACATCACGGAATTTGTACAAAAGAGCAAGTTCTTGCGACGCTACAACGAATGGCGAAAGTCGTGGATAGCCAAAATGCGGGTGACGCTAACTATCAGCCAATGGCACCTCATTATGAAGAGTCTATTGCGTTCCAAGCAGCGTGCGACCTTGTGTTTAAAGGATATGATCAACCAAACGGATATACTGAGCCAATCTTGCATGCGCGCCGCATTGAAGCAAAAGCAAAGCAAGCAATCGAACAAAAATAAGCGAATCAAGGAGCGAGGCTACGTATGAAATTTACACGTTTTGAATCAGAAGGTGTGATTTGCCAAGGAGTAGTAGAAAAAGAAAACATTCGTGAAATAACAGGAGATTTGTTTACGAAATGGGAATACACGGGGCGCACATTTATACGAGAAGATGTGAAGCTGTTAGCACCAATACAGCCAAATCAGATTATTGGCATTGGAGCTAATTACGTGAAAGATGTGAGCGAGCTGCCTGAAAAGCTTCCTGATATTCCGGTATTTTTCTTTAAACCCATTTCATCGGTTATTGGGCCTGGTGAAGATATCATCATTCCAGAAGGAATTGAAGAAGTAAAGTTTGAATCTGAGCTTGCGGTTGTCATTGGAAAAGAAGCAAAAAAACTTTCAGCGTCAAATGTTCGTGAGTATATCTTTGGCTATACGATTGGAAATGACGTCACAGCACCGCAGTTTATTCACCCGGACGGCCACTGGACGGTGGGGAAATCATTTGATACATTCACGCCGCTTGGTCCCTATATTGAAACCGAGCTTGATCTTGCAAACATTCGTGTAAAAGCGACGCTGGATGGCATAGAAAAACAAAATAGCGGTATGGATCTTATCATCATCTCGGTTGAAAAAATGATTGCTTATCTTTCAAATGTGATGACGCTCAAACCAGGAGACGTTATTTTAACAGGTAGTCCAGTAGGAGCGGAATTAGTGGGCACAGGAAGCATTATTAATTGTCATATTGATGAAATTGGCTCGCTGAAAAATACTTTTAGCAAAGTAAAAGTCAGCGTGAATTAATAAGAAAGAATGATTTGAATACAGCTTGGTATCTGCGGTAAACATGCTTGTCTACATGAATAAAACAGGTTCAGGCTGCTTAGGTATTTCGATCACAACAAAAAACAACCTGTTCGAATTGCGACGTAATCGGATTTCGAACAGGTTTTTATTTATGAAAAAAGGTAATAGCTTGACTGAAACGGATATTCTCTCACATAAAATAAACTGTTTTAAACACTTGTTGAAAAGGAGGAAGAAAAGCATGAGTACTGGAATGTTAGCACTTCTATCACTTTTACCGATTTTAGCGGTTGGTATTTTTTTAGTAGGGCTGAGATGGCCTGCTAGCAAAGCGATGCCAATTTCTTACTTGGTGGCTGTAGGGTTAGCGTTATTTGTATGGAAGGTGCCTGGCGTAACAATCGCTGCTGCTTCCATTAATGGTTTGGTCGTTGCAGGAACGCTTTTATATATTATTTTTGGTGCAATTTTATTACTGAACACCCTGCAAGAAAGCGGCGGAATTAAAACCATCCGCCAAGGCTTTACGGATATTTCACCGGACCGCCGTATTCAAGTTATTATTATTGCATGGCTATTTGGTTCCTTTATTGAAGGAGCTTCGGGTTTCGGTACGCCGGCTGCGGTTGCGGTTCCGCTGTTAGTAGGCCTAGGCTTTCCTGCCATGGCAGCGGTTATTGCTGGAATGGTTATTCAAAGTACGCCCGTTTCGTTCGGGGCAGTAGGAACACCAATGCTAGTCGGCGTTCAAACAGGATTATCAGCAGATGCAAGCATTACGGATAACTTTCTAGCACTGGTAACTGAAATTGGTGGACAGGTAGCAATTTTACACATGATCGCGGGTACGTTTATTCCACTGTTTGTTGTGGCGCTTATGACAAAGTTCTTTGGGAAGAATAAATCATTTACGGAAGGAATCCGCGTTTGGAAGTTTGCACTCTTTGCTGCGTTTGCAATGACCATTCCATATGTCTTGGTTGCAAACCTACTAGGTCCTGAGTTTCCATCAATGATTGGTGGATTAGTCGGACTTGTCGTTGTTGTGTTTGCTGCTAAAAGAGGATTTTTAATGCCAGCTAAAGAAGAAGCATGGGACTTTGAAGAGAAAAGCAAGTGGGACCCTGAGTGGATAGGTAGTTTAGAAATAAAAGATGTTGCGTATCATAACGGACAAATGAGCATGTTTCGTGCGTGGCTCCCTTATGTATTAGTTGGCGTGTTCTTAGTGCTATCAAGATTGAAAGCGCTTCCTATTTTAGGGTGGCTACAATCATGGACCGTTTCGTTTCCGAATATATTTGGTTCTGAAGTAAGTGCAAGCTTTCAGCCACTGTATCTTCCGGGAACAATTTTCATCTTAGTATCTCTAATCACTTATTTCCTTCATCATATGAATAAAAAAGCTTATAAAAAGGCGTGGGCACAGTCTGCAAAAACAACGATTGCTGCGTCTACAGCTTTAATTTTTACGGTTCCGATGGTACAGGTTTTTATTAATTCAGGAGGAGGAGAAGCGGGGTTCGATAAAATGCCAATTGAATTAGCAAACGGTGCAGCAGCTTTAGCAGGCGAATATTGGCCGTTGCTTTCAACTTTTATTGGAGGACTTGGTGCATTTATTGCTGGAAGCAACACCGTAAGCAATATGATGTTTTCGTTATTTCAATACGATGTTGGTACCCAAATTGGCGTGAATCCAACTTGGATTGTTGCTTTACAAGCGGTTGGAGGAGCGGCTGGAAACATGATTTGCGTTCATAATGTTGTGGCAGCTTCAGCTGTTGTAGGGCTGGTTGGAAAAGAAGGAGCGGTTATTCGAAAAACGCTGCTGCCGTTTATGTACTATGCACTTTTATCCGGAGCGGTTGGGTATGCAATCGTATGGTATGCTGAAAAAGGACTAGTAAATATTGGATCAGCAATTGTCGTAGGTGTCTTTTTAGTAGCGGTGTATATAATCAGTACAAATCAACGTCGTACGCAGCTCATCTCTGTTGGGAATAAAACAAAGTTCTTAGACTAATAAAACAAAGCGAAGTGGATAGAATTCCACTTCGCTTTTTGTCATTTTTGAACAAAATCAGGGTAATCAGTAATAATAGCGTCTATATTCATTGAGATGAATAAAAATAGATACAAAGTCTTACTTTTATTTACAAATCAGCCAATGTTTCGACAGCTTTTAGACAGAATGAATCTCTTTTACACGCCCTACCTGTCCATCTGTTAGCCGAACTTTAATGCCGTGAGGGTGAAACGAAGACTTTGTTAACAAGTCTTTCACAATTCCCTCCGTTAATTTTCCAGTTCGTTGATCAGCTTTCAGAACGATTGATACCTTCGTTCCAGGAGAAATATCATTTCGATTTTGCCCGCTCATTTCTATCCACTTCACTTTCACGATGTGCTGACGATTTAGTCAACCTGTACAAGCACATCTTCTTTATTTGGGTATGTTTTTTCAATATGATGCTCGCCCCATGCACAAAGAGCATCTAAAATTCCTTTAAGAGACCAGCCATATTCCGTTAGAGAATACTCGACTTTCGGAGGAACTTGGTTATAGACCTCACGTAAAATAATGCCGTCCTCTTCAAGCTCACGAAGCTGCTGAGTTAGCATTTTTTGAGTGATGCCTGGCATCAAGCGCTTTAGTTCTCCGGTTCTTTTCTTTCCTTTAATCAAGTGACATAAAATCACTACTTTCCACTTACCACCAATTACTTCGAGAGAAGCTTCGACTGGAATATTGTAAACTTTCATTACTAAAAGCCTCCTTACGTAACAATGTTCTGTCTATTCGTTTGCATGCGACAAATATTCCTCATGCGTGAACGTTAATCAATTTATTGTTATTGTACCGCTTTACGCCCAAAATAGTCCATTAGGTACTTTTTGGTGCCTATCGTACTTGAAAGTGCGTACTTTTTTTATGGATTGGTATCTTGCATAATGACTAACAGAGCTAGCCAGTCGGCGCTAGCTGCTGACAGAATTGACTCAGGAACTAGAAAGGCGCCTATACTGAGCTCAACATAAAATAAAAAAGATAAGCAATGATTAAGGAGGAAAAATAATGAGTTCACTTTCACATACAAAAACAAATGAGAAAGGCGGTACCTTTGCATTATTAGCGTTAGCCATCAGTGCATTTGGTATTGGAACAACTGAATTTGTGCCAGTTGGTTTATTATCTAGTATATCGAATGATTTATCTATTTCAATTACGCTAGCAGGATTATTAATTTCAGGCTATGCGATTGGTGTATCAATCGGCGCACCAGTTTTAACGGCTTTAACCAATAAAATGAATCGAAAAACATTATTAATGGCACTTATGGTGGTATTTATTATTGGCAATGCAGCAGCAGCAGTTTCTACAAGTTTCACGTTATTGCTTGTTGCCCGCTTCATTACGGCTTTTTCACACGGAATATTCTTTTCAATTGGGTCAACAATTGCAGCAGATCTTGTACCACAGCATAAGAGGGCGAGCGCTATTGCGTTTATGTTTACAGGGTTAACCGTTGCAACCGTAACAGGTGTTCCGCTTGGTACGTTTATTGGTCAAACATTTGGCTGGAGAGCAACCTTTGGAGCAGTGGCTTTACTTGGAGTGGTTGGAATTATTGCAAGCGCAATTTTAATTCCGAATAACTTAAAAGAAGCACCGCCTACGTCGTTTAAAGAACAGGTCAAGATTTTAACAAATGGTCCACTTTTATTAGCATTTGCTATTACGGCACTAGGGTACGGAGGTACGTTCGTTGCGTTCACTTATTTAACACCTCTTTTAGAAAATGTAACAGGCTTTAGTGCTAAATGGGTAAGTATCATCTTGCTGGTCTATGGTGTTGCAGTGGCAATTGGTAACACTGTAGGTGGAAAAGCAGCGAATAAATCACCGCTTAAAGCACTGTTTTGGATGTTTATTTTGCAAGCTGTTGTCTTAGTTGCTTTAAGCTTTACGGCACCGTTTAAGATAGTTGGCTTAATTACGATTTTCTTAATGGGGCTGTTCGCTTTCATGAACGTTCCGGGCTTACAAATTTTAGTGGTAAATTTAGCAGAAAAGTATGTTCCATCTGCTGTGAACGTGGCATCAGCGCTTAATATCGCTGCATTTAACATCGGAATTGCAATCGGTGCATTTGTAGGTGGGCTTATTGTGGATTCAATCGGCATTATTCATACGCCGTGGATTGGTGGAGTAATGGTGATTGGAGCTGTTTTACTCACTGCATGGAGTGCACGAATAGAAAAGGGAGTAAGGTAAATGAAAATGGAAGGCTTAAACGGCCTTCCATTTTTTTGCATATATTATTGCTGCCAAAAAGAAAGTAAGGGTCCATCCTCTCCGTAGATTGGATCTGTTTTCGGAAGAGGCACATTCTTTATTTGTTTGACAGCTTCTGTATGTTCGTTAGAATTACCGGTCTTTAAATTATAGTTGCTTCCATCAGGATACGCGCCAACTACTTGGAAATCAGCCGTTGATTGAAGGCGCTTATGTCCCGTACCTGCCGGCAGTACAATTACATCTCCAGCGTGTACAACAATATTTTCACCTTTGGGACCACCTAGCTGTAAGCGAGCACAGCCTCGTATAATACCGAGAACCTCATGTGTGTTGCTGTGGTAGTGATGAAAATCATAAATGCCATTGACCCAGCTATTTTTCCAGTTGTGATTATGAAAGATAGTTTCCATTTTATCCTTACGATCAATTAATGCATGTTCATAGAGTAAAACAGGAAGGGAAGGGTGGTTGGGAATAACCCCATCATCATCAAAAAACAAAACTTTTACATCTGACACAATCTCTCCTCCTCCAAATATCGTATTTTCTTAACATTCCCTCTTCGTAAAAGAAATAAACTAACGTTGGATTATCTGTAAAAAAATGAAATATAACTAAAACTAAATTCCTAAAAGGGGTTAAATGGTTCATTTGAACTATAAGTCTGTTCCATGATAAGAAACAAGCTTAAAATACAACGCCAAAAAAAGGAATGTATATGGTAAATATTATCATGGTAGGTTTTGTAATGGAAAGAGTGTATTTTTAAATAACTGAGAAGTAGGTAGATTAAGGGGACAATATGAGTCGAAATGCTTACAAAAATATCCTGGTAATTTAATGACTTATGGAAGATTGAAGATGTTTAAGGATTTCCTTATGATGGTAAAGGAGAATTAAGTAATGAACTTTATCAAATAACTGTAAAAAAGTAATTCGAAATAAGTGATTGTGAATATAGAGATTATGAAATTAGTCGATGATAGAGTTCATGAAAACATAAAGAGAAACGGAGAGGATTACGTGAAAAAAGCAGCAGGTTTAGTCTTAATTGGGGCTCTTTCACTGGGCTTAGCAGCGTGTGGATCAAGTGAAGAAGGAGAAGGAGCAGGTGCAAACAAGTCGTTTGAAGCAAAAATTGATGGTGCACAGTACATATTAGTATCGGAGCAAGACGGTGGCGTGAGCGGAGATGAGGCCTTACTTGCGGTGGAGTTAGAAGTAAAGAATACGTCTAAGGATGCCATTTCGTTGTCTAGCAATGATGTCAGCCTTTACGATGGTGACGAACAATTAGAACCTAATACAGACGTATACAGCGATGAAATTGAAACGTCCATGCGATCTGGAAAGATTGCGTCTGATAAGTCCAAAAAGCTTACGTATCTTTTTAACGTAGAAAAAGATAAAGAGTATGAAATTGGTCTTCAGCCAATTAGTGAAGACTACGATAATAAGATTGAAGAAGTAAAGCTAAAATTAGATACAGCAAAATATGAGAAAAGCTTAAAAAACTTAGAAACTCCTGAAAAAGCATTGACAGCCTATATTGACGTGTTGTTCTTAGGGAAAGAAAATGAAGACTTCAATAAATATGTAATAGCAGATAAGGAAGAGGTTGAAAAGTCTGCTAATAAAGCATTCCGTGAATCAATTAATAAAGTGTTTTCAAATGATTTAACAGAAGAAGGTGCGTCTAATTTATACAAAATGTATAAAGACGAGTTGAATTCAAAAGCGACGTTTGAAGCTAAAACGATTGAAAATGTTAATGGAAAAGCAGTTGTAGAAGTGAATTATTCCGGTATCGGCGTATATAACTTATATAATACAGTTTCTGATTATAAGCGCGCTTATTATCAAGAAACAAATGAATATGATTCGAAAAAACAAGAAGCTTATGCAATTTCAAAATTCAAAGACATTCTAGGTGGGGCAGAGCTTAAAGAAAGCAACTATCCATTAGAAATTGAAATGGTTGAAAAAGACGGAAAATGGGAAATTAAGCCAAAAGATAAATATAGCGATACAGTTGAAAAAGCATTCGCTGCGGGTGACATTAACTAAAGATGTAAGCCTAGAAAGAGAGAAGAGATGATCTTCTCTCTTTTTTGATTGTTATAAAGCGCTTACTGTAAATTTTGTTTGTGTTTTGAGCAAATTTTACAGTTATTTTTATGAAGATGTGCTAGTATGATGGTCTCAATAAAAGTTTTTATGTGTATAGTTGGAGGAATGGAAGATGAAAGCAAAATATTGTAGACAATCAAAAGCGGTTAGAACGAGTCGCGTATTTCCAAATGATACAAATAATCATCAAACGTTATTTGGTGGTAAGCTCATGAGCGATATTGATATGATTGCTTCAATTTCTGCTTCTCGTCATAGCCGAGCAGAGTGCGTAACAGCATCAACTGATTCTGTGCATTTCTTACATCCGATTACTCCGCAGGATTCGGTATGTTTTGAATCATATGTATCTTGGACAGGCCGATCTTCAATGGAGATCTTTGTGAAAATCATAAAAGAAAATTTAAAATCAGGAGAGCGAAAAATTGCTGCTACGTCCTTTATCACTTTTGTTGCGCTTGGAGAAGATGGAAAGCCTTGCGAAGTGCCGAGCGTAATCCCAGAAACGGATGAAGAAAAGTATTTATATCAAACGGCACCTGAGCGAGCAAAAATTAGAAAGAGTGTGCGCGCTAACAGCAATAGCTTAGCACAGTTCTTAAGCCTCGAGCAGCCGTGGAACTAAATGTAAATTATCTGTCAGCTAACCTTACCAACTAAAAGACGGATTGTGCTGGAGATGCTAATCTTTAAAATATCATTTTCGTCTACAAACTGGAGGGGAAGCAGATGTTTAAAGATGCTGTATTAGCAAAAGAATGGCTGCCAGTTGCGTACAGTCAAGATCTAGGAGCGGATCCACTTGCTGTGAAGGTATTGGAAGAGAGAGTAGTGCTTTTTCGGGTAAGAGGAGCAATTAAAGCCTTTAAAGATCTTTGTATTCACCGAGGAGCTGCTTTATCGCTTGGTAAGGTAAAAGATGATTGCATCGTTTGTCCTTATCATGGATGGGAATATAATGTGGATGGACAGTGTAAAAAAATTCCGCAGCAGCCACCGAATAGAGCGATTCCACTCAAAGCAAAAGCTATTGTATATCAGTGCAGAGAAGTATACGGAATGATTTGGGTTCGACTCAGTGAACAAGGATCTGATGCAGCAGAACCTCTTCCTTACTATGGGGAATATAATCACCCATCTTTTAAGACTGTCCATGCGTATGCTCATACGATGAATGCAGCGGCACCTCGCGTGGTTGAGAATTTTTTGGATGTGAGCCATCTTGCATTTGTTCATGAAGGAAGCTTAGGGCATCCAGATTATACAGAAATTCCGGATTACAAAGTGAACTGGCGTGATAACCACTACGTCTCAGACGAGATTGAAGTATATGCTGATGCGGACGGCACAGGGAACTGGTCAACCATTTACTATACGTTTGAAATTCTTCGCCCGACGGTTGCGCGGTTAAAAAAAGTGAATTATCAAACCAACGAAATCTTCTCCATGCTGTTTGCCGTATTGCCCCAAGAACAGCTGAAATCAACCGTTTTTGCACTCGTATCACGAAATTATGAGCTGGATAAGCCAGATGAATATTTTCAAGAATTTCAACAGCTTATCATCGAACAAGATACAGGCATTGTTGAAAGTCAAAAGCCAGAAGAACTTCCGTTAGACTTACAAGCAGAGCTGCATCTTAATCCTGATCGCGTTAGCATTGCATACCGAAAATGGTTAGGAGAGCTTGGCGTTGAGTTTGGAAGCGATGTGGGAAGAAAGGCAAAAACTATATAATAAGAAAGAAAAGATGCTGTTTATCTTAATAAGCAGCATCTTTTTTGTTGAGTATAAAACTACAAAAGTAAAAATATAGTAAATAAGTAAACTTTATTACATTTTTATGTTAAAATGTTACTGATTTGTTTATAATTTATCAGGGTTCTGTGTAAAGGTAAACAAATAAAAATTTATTGAAAAAGGAGCTATTATATGAATCCAGAAATTACGACGACCGAACAGAAGCAGGGGCCAAAGCCGTCCGTATTTAAGTTTATTTTTAGTCCAGGCGCTGAGTTTGACAAAATGAAGCAGCGTCCGGCGATTGTGGCTTCACTCATTCTCGTTATCTTACTAAGTGCCGTTGCATTCGCACTTAGTACCATTACGCCAGAAAGCTTGGCTTCTTTACAGGAGCTTGGGATTGAGCCAGATGATTCTATGAAATTGTTTAGCATGATTGGAGCTGGAATTGGAGCGTTAATTGTCACGCCTATCGCGATGTTAATTGGTGCAGGAATCCTTTTACTTATTGTAAAAATCGGAAAAGGAACAGCAAAGTATAAGCACATGTTTAGTTTAACAGCATTTATTACGTTCATTACAATGCTTGGTTTATTACTAAATACAGTCATTGCAGTTGTAGCTGGAACAGGAATAAATATAACGTCTTTAAATGGTTTAATTGGAGCTGAAGGAGCTGTTGGTGGCGTATTAGCAAGCATTGAAATTTTCTCGATTTGGTCGCTAATCTTAACAGCAATGGGCTTACAAAAAGTAGGCGGTTTATCTAAAAAAGCTGCAATTATTATTGCTAGTGTCTTTTTTGTACTGTCTGTTATTTCACAAATTATAGGAAGTGTTATGGCGTAATGAAAAAAGGTATAATCATCACAGTTGTTTCTCTCTTAATCGTAGTACTAATTGGCGTAAACGTGTTTAAAGCACAGAAAAGTGAAGACGTACAAGTTAGCGTGACGTCATTAAAAGATATGACGTTGCGCAGTACGGTTATGATTCCAGGTACTCTTAAGCTTGCCGATGAGCAGTATGTGTATTATCAGCCAGAAAATGGTGAGATTGAAGATATTAAAGTAACAGAAGGTACAAGAGTTCAAGTTGGCACACCGCTTGTCACATATACAAATGATGATTTAGAGCTTGAAAAAGAACAAAATAAGCTTGGCGAAAAATCGAATGAACTACAGGTTAGCTCACTAAATAAGCAGATTGCTAAGCTGAAAGATAAGCAGAAGAAGCTGGAAAAAGAACTTCCAAAAGAAGAAGCGAAAGCGCAAATAGAAGAAGAACGTACTCAGCTTAATTTAGATCTTGAAACAGCAAAAATTGAAGCTGAACGCAACAAGCTAGAGCGCAAGTCATTAACAAAGAAAGAGAATAATCTCACTGAAAAAAGTGAATTAGCTGGCACAGTGCTGTCTGTGGATAAAGAAGCTGCTCACAACACAAGCGAGGTTCAAAAGCCGCTTATACATATTGGCAATACGGATCAATATTTGGCAACAGGTGTTCTATCAGAATATGATGCTCTTAATATTGAAGTAGGTCAGCCAGTAAAAATTACATCTGATGTGGTGCCGGACAAAGAGTGGGAAGGATCAGTTCAGCAAGTTGATTTCTTACCACAGCAGTCCGATGCAGCAAGTGGTGGAGACGCAGCGAATCAATATCCAGTACAAGTAAAGGTAACGGATGAAGGGATTAAAAGTATTCGTCCAGGCTTTAAGCTTTTATTAGAAATTGAAACTGAAAGCAAAAAAGCAAAAGCCGTTCCATCAAAAGCAATTGTCAATGAAGGCGATGAGAAGTACGTGTATATCGTAAAAGATGGAAAAGCTGTTAAGCGAGAAGTGAAGGTTGGTCAAACAACAAACAAGTCAATTGAAATTGTTAAAGGCGTTACGAGTAAGGATCAAATCATCTCAAATCCATCTAATGAGCTAGCAGATGGTGTGGAAGTGACAGTGAAATGATTAAATTAGAAAATATCTCTAAAAGCTATCGTCTTGGGAAAGAAGAAGTTCCTATTTTAAAAGGGATTGATTTAACGATTAAAGACGGTGAGTTTGTTGCCATTATGGGTCCTTCAGGTTCGGGTAAATCAACCTTGATGAACATTATTGGTTGTTTAGATCGACCAACTTCAGGTGCTTACTTTTTAAATGAACTCGAGATTTCAACGTACAGTGATGATCAGCTAGCTAAGGTGCGAAATGAACAGATTGGATTTGTGTTTCAGCAATTCCAGCTGTTGCCGCGGTTAAAAGCCGTGGAAAATGTAGAGCTGCCGATGGTCTATACGGGCATATCTCGAAAAGAGCGACGCGAGCGTGCTGAAGCTGCGCTGTTAAAGGTAGGATTAGGTGAAAGAATCAATCACTTACCAAATGAGCTATCGGGTGGACAAAAGCAGCGTGTTGCTATTGCTCGTGCCATCGTTAATAAGCCTAGTCTCATTTTAGCAGACGAACCAACGGGAGCGCTTGATACAAAAACAAGCGTATCAATTATGGAGGAATTTGCTGCTTTAAACAAAGATGGAACAACCGTAGTGGTCATCACTCATGAGCCAGAAGTAGCTGAATATGCTTCAAGAACAATATTAGTTCGTGATGGAAATATCGTTGCGTACAACGGTAAGGAGAGTCTTGAACTATGAGCATGATGGAAAATATTCGTATGGCTTTGGCGTCGGTTGTTGCGCATAAGCTACGCTCGCTCTTGACGATGCTCGGTATTATTATCGGGGTTGCAGCAGTTATTATCGTTGTAGCGATTGGTCAAGGTGGAGAGCAGATGCTTAAATCGCAAATTACAGGCGATAGCAATACGGTTGACTTAATGTACGAACCTTCAGAGGAAGAAATACAAACAAACCCAAACATTTGGGAGCAGGCGTTTTTTACGTCGCAAGATATTGATAATCTAGGCAAGTTACCAGGTGTTGAAAATGTTGTGGCATCTCTACAGGAAATGATGTCGGTCCGTTATAAAGAAGACACGTTAGATACAACGGTATATGCTATTAACCAGTCGTATTTGGACGTAAATGATTTAAAAATTGCACAGGGACAAAGCTTAACCGATGGTGATTTTTTATCGGGTAACCGAGTTGCTCTTATCAGCGATGAGCTAAACAAGGAAATGTTTAAAGATAGCAGTGGCCTTGGCGAAATCATTTGGGTGAAAAACCAGCCAATTGAAGTTGTAGGAATTTTAGAAAAGCCAACCGGCATATTAGGGTCATTTGGCATGATGGAAGTGTATATGCCGAGCAACACGTATAAATCAAGCTTTGGAAAAGTAGACTATACGTCTGTAAGTCTTCAAGCTTCCAATCCAGATGAATTACAAACTGTTGGAGAGAGCGCAGCAAATCTATTAAATGAAACGTACGGAACAGAAGATTCCTACACCGTCATGAATATGGAAGCCATTGCGGATGGCATTGGGCAAGTCACAACAATTATGACAACAATTATTGGTTCAATTGCTGGAATCTCATTATTAGTTGGCGGCATCGGCGTTATGAATATCATGCTTGTATCGGTTACAGAAAGAACAAGAGAAATAGGTATTCGTAAAGCTCTCGGCGCAACGAAAAGACAGATTTTAACACAGTTCTTGATTGAATCAATAACGCTAACGTTAATCGGCGGTATCGTTGGCATTTTACTTGGAGCAGGCGGTGCTTCTATCGTTTCGATGTTTGCAGGATGGCCACCGTTAATTTCATGGCAAATTATTGTCATTGGACTATTGTTCTCAATGACAATTGGCGTGATTTTTGGAATGCTTCCAGCAAATAAAGCAGCCAAGCTCGATCCGATTGAAGCGTTAAGATATGAATAAGGAAGAAAATCACTCAAAACCAGAGTGATTTTCTTTTTTTTAGATGAATGTATAATATAATAGAAGATAAGGGGACATGAATAGGGGGAGAGAGGATGACCATTTCACTTTTTCTTATTTTGTTTGTGGGGATTGTTTCGCTAGTCGGGACGATATGGATTGCGAATAACGATGACAAACAGTATAAAAAGACTGGAAAAAAACGAATTCGAAACTTATCATTTATTTATGTAGCGCTACTAGTAGGTTCTGCTATTGCCGTTGCTGTTTATATTGCAAATATTTAATTTGGAAAGTAGGTTACCTTGAACCTCGAATATTATTAGAGGGTAAAGATTATTTAACTAGCGTACTTGAAGAAGAGGTTAAACTGTTGTGGTAGGTAGCTGAGGTATTTCAGTCAATTAGATATCCGAACGATTGCTGACTTGCAATCGTTCGGATGTTTTTTTGTTGATTCCGAAAACAAGTTAAAAAACTAGTGGAATGCAGCGCAATAGAACGAACGTGTTCTCACTGCCTAACTATGTTCGAACAGTCATGGTTTGTCTTTGAGAAGAAATCATTTAGTTATGTCCCAGCTGCGGTTTTTATCGCAAATTGAAATCTCCGCTTGAGACATCTACGTCTATTCGATGCGTACCCTTCCCATTCGTAGCTTGAATTTCATCTTCTTGTTCTTTCATTGTTTTAAAGTTAAATCGATTATTAATATCTCCCGTGCTCGCTTTGGCTTGTAAGGTAATATCAGCTTTAGGTGGCAGCGTAACAGTCATGTCTCCAGAGCTAACGTGAGCTTTAATCGAATCAACCACTCTATTTATAGAAATAGAAGCATCACCTGAAGACACGTGAGAATCCAACTTTCCTTCGTAGTTTTTAATCGTAATATCTCCTGACTGTAAATCAACTGAGCCTTCTTTTGTGCGCACTTTGTTGATTACGAGGTCTCCTGAGGAAACATTGATATCTAATTTATCCGCATCAATTCCTTGAATAACAGTATAGCCAGATTGGACTTTAACTGAAAAATTAGTAAGAGATAAAGAGGTTTCGTTAAACTCTACATCGCCTGAACCTACGTTTAGCTCTAAATCATTGCTGTATTCTTTTGGAATATAAATTGTTAATTTACTGCTATTACCGAATGAGAAAAATGAAAAAGGCTTATTTTTATACGTAACGGTAATCGTTTTTCCATTGCGTTGAACATTTACTTTTCCCTTCCCTTGTAAATCCGCTTTTACTTCTTTTCCGTTATATTCTTCAATGACTGTATTTACGTTCGCTGTTTTAAGCTTAATACTTTCAATTGAATTTGTCAGAGCTGCTTCGGTTTTGGAGGATCCTAACGTCCATGTAGATGTGGTAAATGGATTAGTCAAAAGAAAAGCAGCTCCGATAAATACTAGAACCAAAAACAATAGTTTTTTCATGCTTCACCCTGCTTTCAATTTTATAAAGAAATAAGATACATCACCAATGTTATCCATTTTGTGGGAGTTAATCAATAGCCCGAGGAATGAATTATAGGTAAGACCTGAGATGTAGTTGGAGATTGGAATATACTTACTTATTTTTCTAAAATAATGAATGGGTTTCAGTTGCCGAAAGCTAAAAGTAAAAATAATCCATAAAATTCAAGTAACAGTCATAAAAATGTTAGTTTCATTACGAATTTTAAAGGAATTATATGGTTTGTAATATTATTATTTCTCTTGTAAGAAACTTAATCCAATCTGAACAAATGTTACCCATTCTTTCAATGAAACTGGCTTTCTCTATGCTAAGATAATGTCAGGTTATTTTTTCGGGAGGTATTTTTATGAAAAAAGGAAAATTGACAAAGTGGGTCATTACATCAGCTGCATCACTTTCATTTTTTGGAGTACAAGGAACAGCTGCATCAGCTGCATCTCATAAAGTATCGACAGGAGATACGCTGTGGAAGCTTAGTCAACAAGAAGGTGTATCGGTAGATGAATTAAAACAAGCGAATAATCGCACGAATGATATGATTTATGTTGGAGAAGTCCTAACAATTCCAGAAAAAGAGACAGTACATACAGTAGTACAAGGTGAGACATTGTTTGGTATTTCACAGACATATAATACAAGCGTAGATCGTTTGAAAGATTTAAACGGATTACAAGGTGATCTTATTAACGTAGGACAACAGCTAGTTGTAACGGGACAAGGAGCTTCTGAAGCGGCACCAGCACCACAGCCTACAAACGTAGGAGTTGCGGAAGCGGAAAAAGATTTATTAGCAAGATTAGTAGAAGCAGAAGCGAAAGGTGAGCCGTACCAAGGTAAAGTAGCGGTAGCAACCGTGGTTATGAATCGTGTGGCGTCAGCCCAATTCCCTAACAGCATTACAGAGGTTATTAATCAACCTTTAGCTAACGGTGGTTACGAGTTTTCTCCAGTAGGCAATGGAACGATTAATCAGCCTGCTTCTGAGGAGTCAAGACGTGCTGTAGAAGAAGCGTTAGCAAATCCAGATCATCAAAACCCTGCGCTGTTTTTCTATAATCCACAGATTGCAACAAATTCGTGGTTAGAAACAAAGCAAGTAACAGCAGTTATCGGAAATCACGTATTTGCTAAATAAAAAGAAACGAGGATTTCCCTCGTTTCTTTTTATTGCTTATAGATATGCTTGTAGCTGTTGCGATAGTTTAAGAAATTCTTGTTTGTTACGATGTAATAAGGCATGATCAATTTCTTTTTGAAGCTGTTGTTTTTGAAACATCCGAAGCGCATGATCTAATACCATTTCAGCCGTTAATGAATTCATTGTATCTTCTTCATTTTGTTTCTGGATATGATTCAAATGCTTTTCCACGGGGAAATCAACTCCTCAGAAATTTTTAGTTACCTATTCATACTCTAAGCTATGCGATGTTTCTAAAAATGGTTCGTAGCTTACAGCCTATGGGGGAGATAAGAAAGCCATTTAAAATCGAATTAAGTAATGATAATTGTACTATAACAGGATATATATATCAACTTTGTTATATAATTGATTGTCGTCTTTTTCTGACAAAAATCTATGGTCTAAACAAGAGTGTTCTAGCATAGGTGACCTTCTTATTCTTTATGAGTGTTTCCTATATTCCATTTGCTTATTCGCATTATTCTATTTATTCATTGTACATATGAGATATTATTCGTATAAGATATGTATAAACATCAATCTCGAAAGCGTTAACATTAATTGTGAGAGGGGAACATAAAATGTCAGTGCTTACATTGAAACGCTATGTTTTGAGTGAAAGGGAACGCGAAAAATTAGAAGATGCATTGCTTACTAGCTTTCCAGAATGTGAATCTGTTGTGTGGCAGCTAGATGATGTAGAGCTTGGGGAATTGTATCACAAAAAAATGCAGATAAAAGCTTGATTATAAAAAAAGGGCAACGTTTCATCAGAAAACGTTGCCTTTATTCTTGCTTGGACGAGTCAATGCCGTATGCAAAGGGAATTAATGCACAGATTAAAGCAGCAGTTAGCTCAAATGTGAGCTGTAAGCCGTTAAGTTCATGACTTTGAAACATTAAAATCTTTTCAACCGTGCCAAATACAATAAAACCGAGGATGAGATAGCGTGCAATCCAAATCGCTTGTCTATAAGAAAGCAAGCCTTGTTTTAAATGCGCTGTAATGGTCTGAATCATATTTTTTCCTCCTTACCCAAACTAGTTATCTTTTAAACTTATTTTTATTGTAACAAATTATTTGATATTGTTAATTATTTAAAGTTTTCCATTCGAAAAAACCTTCCTCAATCAGCTGAGGAAGGTTCTCTTTATTTTGCAAGTGGTATTGAAGAATCAGAACTTTGAGGTGGAGCTGGTGGATGAAATTCGTTTTCCATTTTTGAAACAACAACCGTTGCAACTCCGTTTCCAATTAAGTTCGTAATAGCACGAGCTTCAGACATAAAGCGATCCACACCAATTAATAATGCAAGACCTTCAACAGGAATCATTGGGAAGGCTGCTAATGTTGCTGCTAGAGTGATAAACCCAGAACCCGTTACGCCAGCGGCACCTTTTGATGTTAGCATTAACACACCTAGTAGCGTTAACTCTTGCCAAATCGTTAAGTCAACTCCGTAGGCTTGTGCAATAAAAATTGCTGCCATTGATAGATAAATAGATGTCCCATCAAGGTTGAATGAATAACCAGTAGGGATAACCAGACCTACAACGGACTTAGAGCACCCGTATTGCTCCATACGATTCATCATTTTTGGTAAAGCTGATTCAGATGACGATGTACCAAGCACGAGTAAAATTTCTTCTTTAATAAACGCAATGAATTTTAAAATACTGAAGCCATAAAATTTAGCAATTGTACCTAAAACAAAAATGATGAATAAGAACATCGTAATATAGACAGATCCCATTAATTTTCCGAGCGAAACAAGTGAACCAATTCCAAAATTTCCGATTGTATAAGCCATCGCGCCGAAAGCAGCAATTGGAGAAATCTTCATAATCATATTAACGATTCCGAAGAAAATATCCGTCACTCGTTCAAAGAATGTAATGACAGGTGCTGCTTTTTCGCCTAGAGCTGCTGTTGCAAGTCCAAATAACACGGCAAAAAATAAGATTGGAAGCAGTTCTCCGTTAGCCATTGCTCCAAAGACGCTATCTGGAATAATGCTCATCACAAAGTCCATGAATCCATGTTCAGCTTCGGCTGCTTGCTTCGTATACTCAGAGACGTCAGCTCCCTGTGCTCCGCTTATATTAAAGCCTTGACCAGGTTTTACGAAGTTAACAACAAGAATACCAATAGCTAAAGCGAACGTTGTGACAATTTCAAAATAAAGAAGTGCTTTACCACCAATACGCCCGACTTTTTTCAAATCGCCCATACCACCAATTCCAATGACAACAGTTAAAAAGATAATCGGTGCGATAACCATTTTAATTAATTTAATAAAGATGTCAGCTAATACTTTCAGCTGCGCGCCGAATTCAGGAAAAATAAACCCAACCATAATCCCTAAGATAATCCCAATAATAACGCGAACTGTTAAGTTGTTAAAATTAATCTTCATCTTCCATCCCCCTTGATTCATAATTTGACAGCGTTTTCATTTATCTTGTAAACCTATAGTACCGCATATGAATGGGGGGTGAAATTTCTGGTGATAATGGTCTTTTTGTTCATTAAGTTCTTAGAATTTTCATAGAAAAGAGTTTGGGACATAACAAAATAATTGCTTCTAAAAGACGAGCAATAGCTGTTCCCATCTCTTTAGGTTATCTGAACACGTTCGTTCCATTGCGTTACGGCCACTCGCTTTCTGCGGGGAGGAACCTGAGCTTCCTCGCTGCGCTTTGGGATCTCAGGTTTACCTCTTTTTCCCGCAGGAGTCGAGTGTCCTACGCTCCATTCCACCCTGTTTCCAACATTGTTTTCACAATCAACAAAAAACCTGAGCGATTAAAAGTGAGGAACTCTCAATCGTTCAGGTATAGTAGAGGCTGAACTACTTATGTCTCAGTCTCTTTAATTACTTCTTATATGTTTCTTCCACAATATCTTTTGTTAAACGCTTTTGAAACTCTGTATAAAGTGGTTTAAAGCGCTGTTTCCACTTATCTCTTTCCTGTTCTGTTAAATAATGAACTTGAATCGAAGACTCACTTTTAATTTTTTCGAGCTGCTGATCATTCATTCCTTTCGAGTGCTCCCACATCCAAGCTGTTGTTTCCTCCATCGCATTTGAAAGCAGAAGTTGAACATCGGGAGGCAAGCTGTTCCAATAGCTCTCGTCCATCATGACCGCATAGCCTAAGTAGCCGTGATTACTAATCGTCATGTAGCGCTGCAGCATATATAAACGCTTTGAATAGATATTTGAAATTGTGTTCTCTTGACCGTCAAACTCTTGTTTTTCCAGCGATTCATACACTCGGTTAAATGGAGCAATGGTAGGTTTAGCATCAAGTAGATCAAACTGCTTTTTTATGACTTCGCTTGGCATAATACGAAAGCGTTGGCCTTTAAAGTCATCCGGGACAGCCAGCTTTTTTTGACTACTCGTCATTTGTTTAAATCCATTGTTCCAGAATGCTAGTCCTTTTAAATTTTCTTTTTTGAGAGATGCTTGCAGACTCTTGCCAATCTGACCGTTTAACGCGGCTTCAACTTCACCTTCATCTTTAAACATAAATGGGAGGTCAAAAAGTAGCCAATCCTCGTTTACATCTGCAAGTTTTGAGAAAGAAGGAGCAATCATTTGAACGTCATTTCGTCTTAAAGCATCTACTTCTTCTGTATCAGAATAGAGCACACTATTTGAGAAAACTTCAACTTTAACCTTGCCATCTGATCGTTCATTAACAACCTTGGCAAACTTTTGAGCTGCTAATCCTTTTGGGGTGTTTTCAGCTACAACATGACTAAAGTTAATCACAATCTGCTCATCCAGTCCTCGTTGTTCATCATCTCTATAGACGTGTTCTGAATGTAAAAACGAAGGAGGGAAAAGCAAAATATAAGTAAAGAAAGCGCTGACAAATAAAGCTGTTACAATAAATATTCGCATAGGGTCTTACTCTCAGCTCCTCGCATCTCGATGAGAAGAATTGTAATCTTATGATTTATTTTACCATGCAGATTTGGAGCATGGTAAAATAAATATAGATAGTATATGTGAGAAAGAAGAGGTAGCTTAGGCTTTATGAATCGATTTTCAATGCAAACGAAGATGACTGCCTTAATCTTTTTTATTATCGTCTTTGCGCTGTTTTTAGCCGGTCTTGTCGTGATTAAAGAGTTTGTGGAATCAAAGGAAGAAGATTTACGTCAGAGAGCTCTTGTAACATCAAGAACTGTAGCTGAAATGACGGAGGTTAGCGAAAAGATAACGGGAGATGAACAAAAAAGGCAGAAAATTAACACAATAGTAGACCCCATTCGAATTATTCACGGGGCAGATTATGTAGTGGTACTTGATATGGAAAAGATAAGGCTGTCTCATCCAGTCAACGCTATGATTGGCACAAAATCGCATGGTGAAGATGAAGGACAAGCATTTGCTGAACACACATACACGGATAAGGCCAAAGGAGAAAGTGGCACCGTAGTGCGTTCACTCGTTCCAATTATTAATCACCACCATGAACAGGTTGGCGTTGTAATTAGTGGTTATTTGTTGCCGACTTTTTCAGAAATTATACAGAGCTTGAAAAAAGAGATTTTTATCATCAGTCTGCTAATTCTACTATTTGGTGGATGGGGAGCTTGGGTACTAGCTTCTCACATAAAAAAGCAAATGTTTGAGTTAGAACCAGATGAGATTGCACGGCTATTTGTCGAGCGAACGGAAACCTTTAACGCTATGCATGAAGCTGTAATCGCGATTGATAAAGATGAGTATATTACAATTTTTAACGATAAAGCAAAAACCATTATGAATATTCATGATGATGTAATTGGAAAATTGATTTATGACGTCATTCCAGATACCCGTTTACCAGAGATTTTACAGCTGAATCAACCGGTTTATAACAAAGAGCTTCAAGTACGGAATTTAACGATTTTAAGCAATCGGGTTCCAATTAAGGTAAAAGGAGAAACGGTAGGAGCAGTTGCGATTTTCCAGGACCGAACTGAAGTAAAGAAGCTAGCTGAAGAACTAACTGGGGTAAAAGCATTTGTCAGTGCACTTCGCGTTCAAAGTCATGAATATATGAATAAGCTTCATACAATTGCAGGGCTGATACAGCTTGGAAACAATGAAAAAGCGCTGGAGTACGTCTTCGATGTTTCCGAGCAGCAGGAAGAATTGACGAATTTCTTACACAAAAATATTAAAAATGAAAGCATATCAGGCTTGTTAATTAGCAAAGTAAGCAGAGGAAAAGAATTGGGAATTACGTTAACAATTGATAAGCATAGCTATTTAGAAACGTTTCCTCAGCATTTAGATCATCATGATTTTGTAATCATTATTGGGAATCTAATTGAAAACGCTTTCGATTCGTATGCTAACTCTTTTCATGATGAGAAAGAAGTCTATGTAAGCATTGAACAAACAGAGGACGTGTTGTCTATTTTGGTAGAGGATAACGGATGCGGCATGGCTAAAGAAGAAGCGAAGCATATCTTTGAAGAGGGATTTTCGACAAAGGCAAAGGAAAATAGAGGTATTGGTCTTTATTTAATTCACCAAATTGTTCAAAAAGGTGATGGAGATATTGCGATTGAAACAGAATATGGGCGTGGCACGGCGTTTACCATTACATTTGTACTATAGGTTATAAGTGAAAAGGGGATGGAAGCATGACAAAAAGCCAATGGAAGGTACTTGTGATTGAAGATGATTTAATGGTTCAAGAAGTGAATAAGCAATTCATCGAGCAGGTGGAAGGGTTTGTAGTGACAAACGTCGCATCAAACGGAGTAGAAGGGTTACAAATGATTGAAAAAGATAATCCGGATCTAATCATCATCGACATGTATATGCCGAATCAAGACGGGCTTACCACACTTCAAAAAATTCGCTCAAAGGGCTATCAATCAGATGTAATTGCCGTCACAGCGGCCAGTGACAGTGAAACGGTCAAGCGTGTATTGCAATACGGAGCCGTTGATTATATTATGAAGCCATTTAAGTTTGAACGCATGAAGCAAGCTTTAGAAAACTATCGACAGCGCCAAACCAAACTAAGCAAAAGCGAATCTATCACTCAAGACGAAGTCGATACGCTATTATTTAAAACAGCCGTTGAGAAAAATCCAACGTTACCGAAAGGGTTAAACACGGTCACGTTAGCTGGAATCCGGTCGTATTTACATAGCCAAACTGATCCAATTTCAGCAGAAGAAGTTGCAGAAGGAATGGGTATTGCAAGGGTCACGGCACGTCGATACTTAGAGTATTTAGATCAAGAGAAAGAAGTTGAGCTTTACGTAGAGTATGGCCGAGTCGGCAGGCCTGTTAACCGTTATTTATTGCAACAAAAGTAGTCATAAAAAAGACCGGTTCTTTGCTGGACCGGTCTCTGTAGCTATGATTCATAGATTTCTTTAATTCCTGATAAGCGTAAAGATAACGTATTGTGATTTTCATCCTGTAAAGATAATGTTTGTTCGACTAGGTTTAACTGTTTCACTTTTCCTTTGAAAGTTTCTAATAAACCATCACGATAATAATTAACTGTAACAGAACCGTTTTTTCGTAAAGCTTTTAAAATCATTAGATAATCTCCTCTCATGGTATGTTTTATTTATGAAAACCGAAGTAAAATGTAAGCGTTTTTTTATCTACTTTTAGTATACACAAAAATAGTAAGCGTTTTCACTAAAAAAATGAACACTTTGTGAAATTTTGCACATCTACTTTCAAAAAGAATCTTTACAACGTTAATCTTACTCTTTCTTTATGAAATTCAAGTGAAAAAACTGTTAATCTCATGTTAAGAGTTTGTTACCTAAAGGTTTTCTTGACAAACACCTTTGCCTCTATTAGACTGTTCAACATATTTTAAATAATCTGAAAGGTGGCTTTAAAAGAGTTTAGACTCTACATGCTATGAATCCAATTCAACATATTTTACATACACACCCTCTTATTGTGCTCGACGGCGCATTAGCCACAGAGTTAGAACGATATGGCTGTGATTTAAATGACAGCTTATGGTCAGCGAAAGTATTGGTTGAAAAACCAGAAGCCATTAAACAAGTACATAAAGATTATTTTGCAGCAGGAGCCGACTGTGCCATAACGGCAAGTTATCAAACAACGATTGAAGGCTTTGCCAAGCGCGGTATTAATAAAGAAGAAGCCATTCGTTTAATGAAGCTTTCTGCAGAGTTAGCAATTGAAGCAAGAGATGAATTTTGGCAAACGAATCAAACTGATACCAGACCAAAACCATTAGTAGCAGGTTCTGTAGGGCCATACGGAGCGTACTTGGCAGATGGATCTGAGTACACTGGAGACTATAGCTTAACAGAAGAAGAGCTCATAGGTTTTCATCGTCCTCGCATAAAAGCATTGCTTGAAGCTGGCGTTGATTTATTAGCTTGTGAAACAATTCCAAGTTTGCAAGAAGCAAAAGCAATCGTGCGGGTGCTAAAAGAATTTCCTGATGCTTATGCGTGGGTTAGCTTCAGCGCCAAAGATGAAGAACACATCAGCAATGGAACAGTAGCTGCAGCGTGTGCAGAATGGCTAAGTTCCCATGAACAAGTAGTCGCGGTAGGGATTAACTGCACGCCTCCTCAATACGTAAAAAGTCTAATTAAAAGCATGAAAGCCAAAACGAAGACACCACTTCTTGTATATCCGAACTCTGGTGAACAATACGACCCAACAAGCAAAACTTGGGGAGGAGTAGAAGCAGAGCAATCTTACCAGTGCTTCGCATCCGACTGGCGCCAAGCGGGAGCGCAGCTTATTGGTGGCTGTTGCCGAACAACGCCTGAAGACATTGAATCAATTACAAAGCTCACCAGATAATACGAAAAGACATCTTTGCTAAGCGAAGGTGTCTTTTTTAGTTTATGACGGGAAATCAGAAAGTAGAACATATATAGAAGTAAAGTCAAAGGGTAATATGATATTTTACAGCGTGCTCTTTGTAAATCATACCAAGTAAAGGGTGTTGTTAGAATAGAAGAGTAATCTCATCGAGTTTTTCCCTATCCAAAAGCCTCGTGATTGAAATGAAAGGTGCGCCACTCCAGCAGGATTAGCGGGCCAGATGAGACCCCGCAGTTTACGAGGAGGCTCAGCGCTCGCCCTGCGGAAAGGAAGCAATCTGGAATGGAAATCACGCTAGGTAAAGGGTGTTGTTAGAATAGAAGAGTAATCTCATCGAGTTTTTCCCTATCCAAAAGCCCCGTGATTGAAATGAAAGGTGCGCCACTCCAGCAGGATTAGCGGGCCAGATGAGACCCCGCAGTTTACGAGGAGGCTCAGCGCTCGCCCTGCGGAAAGGAAGCAATCTGGAATGGAAATCACGCTAGGTAAAGGGTGTTGTTAGAATAGAAGAGTAACCTTATCAAGTTTTTCCCTATTCAAAAGCCCCGTGATTGAAATGAAAGGTGCGCCACTCCAGCAGGATTAGCGGGCCAGATGAGACCCCGCAGTTTACGAGGAGGCTCAGCGCTCGCCCTGCGGAAAGGAAGCAATCTGGAATGGAAATCACGCTAGGTAAAGGGTGTTGTTAGAATAGAAGAGTAACCTTATCAAGTTTTTCCCTATTCAAAAGCCCCGTGATTGAAATGAAAGGTGCGCCACTCCAGCAGGATTAGCGGGCCAGATGAGACCCCGCAGTTTACGAGGAGGCTCAGCGCTCGCCCTGCGGAAAGGAAGCAACCTGAAATGGAAATCACGCTAGGCAGAGAACAAGTGCTTCCCCCTCTAAAAACAAGTTAAATCTGACATAACTAAATATAATAGCTAACGATAAAAAAACGATATTTTAACTATGGCTATAAATATCATATAGTTAAGGTAACAAAGAATTAATCGATTGTAGAGGAGGCGACAAGATGTTTTGGAAAAAAGATGAACCCGTAGCTGTTCATGGTGTACTTTTTTACGGTTTGCTGAGTAAAAAGCAACGAGCAATCCTCAAAGAAATTGAAAAAGTTACTTCCCCTGAAGAATGGAACGGTTTAAAAGGCGTTTATTGCCTCGGCAGTGTTAAGGTACAAGGAAGAGACGTATTAGGCGTTTATTACGGACAATTTCCAAAGCAAACCTCTTCAAAAAAGCAAGCTCTACAATTTGAAATTAACTATAAAAAATATACAGTGACAGAGTGTCCTATTGTCTTTGTTGACACCATGAAAAACAAAAAAGCTCATCAGTTCGCTTTCATCGTTCTTCATGAACTAGGTCATCACGTAGATCGAACTCAAAACCAAGCTGTATTAAGAGAAGGAAACAAGCAGCAAGAACTATTTGCAAACACATATGCAATTGAACGTTTTTTACAAATGGAAGGAATGGAATCCAAGCAGCTTCACAATATTCCTTACCTTCAAGAAGCGATTCAGGAATACCAACAATCGCACTATCCATTCTGTCCTCCGCTTACTCTTCGTGTTGAATAACGAACCCACTCCTACCTATGTTTTAAAAGCCATGAACAAAAAGGATTTAATTATATAAAAAGTTTTAAAAGTATTTATATGACGAATTATTTACAGCGAACCGAATCTTAAATTATGATTATTTTAAGAAAAAACAGAAAATTAAGGTGCTGTAAGAACAGAAACTAGTATAACTGGCTGCTGAGTTTTTAACATCATGTAAATGCAGATAAAACCATAGCTTTGTCAACTTTAATGAAAGCGTATACAAAACAAGGGGTAGGGGGATTTATATGTTAGCAATACTTGGTTTTGCAATGGTATGTACCTTCATGTTTTTAATTATGACAAATCGCTTAACACCACTAATTGCACTGATGGTTATTCCTGTTATATTTGCAATCATTGGTGGCTTTACAACAGATATAGGTGAAATGGCGTTAGCAGGTGTAAAAGAATTAGCACCAACGGGCGTAATGCTCATGTTTGCTATTCTATACTTTGGTATTATGATTGATGCTGGGTTATTTGATCCAGTTGTAGGTAAAATCTTAAAGATTGTTAAAGGGGATCCACTGAAAATTACGATTGGTACAGCCATTCTTGTTTTAACTATTTCATTGGATGGTGACGGAACAACAACATACATGATTACGCTCTCTGCAATGTTACCGCTTTATAAAAAGTTAAACATGAGTACGATGATGTTAGCCTGTATTGCGATTATGGGAAGCGGAGTTATGAACTTAACGCCTTGGGGTGGTCCAACTGCTCGTGCGATGAGTGCATTAAATCTAGACGCTTCTCAAGTATTTACACCGTTAATTCCAGCGATGGTTGGAGGAGCAATTTGGGTTATCTTCACCGCTTACCTATTTGGTAAAAAAGAACGTCAACGTTTAGGCGTAATTGATTTAAAAGATATTTCATCTGTACAAGTTGCGTTTGCAGAGCAAGCAGCAGCAGTGGAGCAGCCAAGCTACAAGCGTCCAAAATTACTTTATGTAAATCTTGGCTTAACAATTTTATTAATGGTTGGGTTAATTAGCGGAATCATGCCTTTACAAATTTTATTTATGATAGCGTTTGCGATTGCGATTATGATTAACTATCCAAATTTAGAAACACAAAAAGAACGAATTACAGCTCATGCGGGTAACGTACTAGCCGTTGTGTCACTAGTATTTGCAGCAGGGATCTTTACAGGGATTTTATCTGGTACAAAGATGGTTGATGCGATGGGAAATAGCTTAGTTTCTCTTATTCCAGATGCACTGGGACCTTACATGTCAGTCATCACAGCCATTACAAGCATGCCATTTACATTCTTTATGTCAAATGATGCTTACTACTATGGCATTCTACCAATTATCGCACAGGCAGCAGCCACATACGGAATCGACGCAGCTGAAATTGCGCGTGCATCATTAATCGGTCAGCCAGTTCACTTGCTAAGTCCACTTGTTGCTTCTACATATCTATTAGTAGGTATGGCGAAAGTTGACCTTGGAGAATTCCAGCGCTACACGTTAAAATGGACGATTGGTACATCAATGGTCATGCTGCTTGTTGCTATCATTACAGGGGTCATTACCTTGTAACATGAGAACTTATTCGCTTTCAAGCGGATAAGTTCTTTTCTATATAATTGATAGGTAAGTTCAAGATATAAAAAGTAGTCTAATTCGATAGTAATGCTTTTAAATAATCAAGAAGACGATAGAGTTCTTATCTTGAAACCTCATACCAAGTAGAGGGAGGTTTTTAAAACACAAAAAAATGAACGGTTCTCATCAAAAGGCACCTTAATAAAAAAACCTGTGATTGTAATGGAAGATGCGCCACTCCTGCAGGACTAGCGAGACCCCGCAGTTTACGAGGAGGCTCGGCGCTCGCCCTGCGGAAAGGGGGCAATCTGGAATGGAAATCACACTACGTAAAAAGAGTACTTTTAAAATTCAAACAAGAGAGTAAACTCCTCAAAGGTTGTGCCTATTCGAAAGCCTCCTGCCAGGCAGAGAGCGCATTTTGTAATGACCTTATTCAAAGCTGAAAGATAATATTTATAAAAGTCAGACAAATCGAAACGTAAGATAAAAATTTTGGTAGAATAAAAGAGGAGTGCAAATAGAAGAAGGATGTCAAAATAGAATGAAAAAAACAATTTCCATTTCGTTAGAAACAAAAACAGTTGGCCTTACTGTTGGTTTGGTACTACTTGTGGTTACATTACTTGCTAGTATCTTTTCTTATATGCAAGCAGTGGAGTCAAAAAAGCAAGCAGAACAGTTAGCTTTGCAGGCTGCCAAATCGATTTCCTTTATGCCAGAAGTCAAACAAGCTTTCAATGACAAGAATCCTTCAAAGGTCATTCAGCCTTTAGCAGAGCAAGTACGTGAACAAATTGGTGCTGAAGCCATTATCGTTGAAAACCGAAAAAAAGCCATTTATTCGCCTGACGAAGAGAAAAGAACAGACCGTCAAACCAATGCCAGTTCCAACTATCGTGCGCTTATGTTTGGAGGGTACTATACGCTGGAAGGCATGGGAACTTCGGGTCTATCTATTATGGGGAAAGCTCCGGTGATTAGCGAACAAGGAAAATACCGTGAAATTATTGGTGTCGTTACCGTAGAATTTCTAGAGCGAGACGTTCATGCTCATTTAATTAAGCGCATTCAACAGATTATTTTTTACGCTTTTCTCGTCCTTCTTCTTGGAATCGTTGGGGGAGTCTTACTCGCTAAAAGCATTAAAAAAGATACTCTTGGCTTAGAGCCAAACGAAATCGCTTCTTTGTATCGGGAGCGTAGTGCAATTTTGCGATCGATAAAAGAAGGCATTATCGCCATTGATGCGAAAGGTCGAATTACGATGATGAATACATCAGCGAGGCATATGCTCGGCTTGCAGGATAACTATATCCCAAAGTCAATCATTGAAGTATTCCCTTATACAAACATGATGCGGGTGCTGGTAGATGGTCAAGCGCAAAATGATCAAGAGATTCGCTTTCATAATAAGCTTTTTATTTTAAACTTATTGCCCATTATTGAAAATGACAAAATCGTTGGTGTCGTAGCAAGTTTCCGCGATAAAACAGAGCTGAATCATTTAATCCATACGCTAGGAGAAGTACGGAGATACTCTGAGGACTTACGGGCACAAACACATGAATTCACAAACAAGCTTTATGTGCTATCTGGACTGCTTCAGCTAGGAGAGTATGATGAGGCCTTTGAATTTATTCAAAAAGAGTCCAATGCGCACCAAACGCAAAATCGAATTTTATTTCATCAAATTTTGGATGCTAAAGTACAAGCTGTGCTATTAGGTAAGATGGGCAAAGCGTCTGAAAAGAAAGTAGAGTTTACCATTGCAGAGGATAGCTTATTGAAAGAGCTACCTTCGCATATTGATGTCTCACATTTAATCATCATTATTGGAAACCTAATTGATAATGCTTTTGATGCAGTTAGTACGCAAGATGACAAGAAAGTATCGTTTTTTATTACCGATATTGGTCAAGACATCATTATTGAAGTAAGTGATAATGGAAGTGGAATTTCAGAAGAAATAATTGATAAATTGTTTTCAAAAGGATTTTCGACGAAAGGACAAAACCGAGGATATGGGCTTTCAAACGTGAAAGAAATGATCGATGAGCTTCAAGGTTGGATTGACATTCATCCTGAAGAAGAAGGTACCACATTCTCTGTTTATCTACCGAAGCAAAAGTAGACGCAATTGGGATGAGAGAAAATCAAACAAAGGAGAGAGACATCATGTTAAAAGTAGCCATTGCAGAGGATGATTTTCGAATCGCTCAGGTTCAAGAACGATTTTTACAAGAAATAGAGAATGTGAAAGTGGTAGGAAAAGCTTTAAATGCTAAAGAAGCGATAGAGATGCTCGAGCAAGAACCTATCGATTTGCTTATTTTGGATATTTATATGCCTGATGAAATGGGAACGGATTTATTACCACGTATTCGAGAACGATTTCCGGAAGTAGATGTCATTGTGGTGACGGCTGCCACTGAAAGGGATATTTTAGAGCGATGTTTGCGAAATGGTGTTGTTAATTACTTGATTAAGCCTGTAAAAATGGAGTCATTCATTGAAGCAATTGAAGGGTACCAGAAAAAAAGAAGCTTGCTGCAAGCTCGAGATGAAGTGGACCAATCGTTTGTTAATTCGTATTTTGGCTATGATAAGCAGCAGTCGCCAGTGGAAAAAGTCTTACCATCTGGAATTGACGGTATCACGTTAAAGCAGGTGAAAGCTATTTTAAAAGGCCTCACAGAAGGTATTACAATCGAAGAAATGGGCAAAAAGATGGGCGTATCTCGAACGACGGCTCGTCGTTACTTAGAATATTTAGTATCTGTGCAAGAATGTCATGTTCAGTATGATTATGGCATTGTTGGTCGACCAGAGCGAAAGTATCATTTGACATAGGTCAGGATGAATTATATGAAGAAGTGGATTAGTTTAGTAAGCATAATACTTGTGTTAATGAGCTGTAGTAATCATGATCAAAGTGTGCACTTTGATCACGTAGAATTAGTAGCCCCAGGAGCGGTTGGAGGTGGAGCGGATTTAACCGCTAGGACCATGCAGCACGTGTTACAACAAGAAGTAATGGATGTACCTGTTTCTGTTGTCAATAAAACACAAAGTCAAGGAGAAGAAGCGTGGCGTTATGTACAGCAACTTGAAGGGGGAAACGTCATTTCAGGTAACTCTAGCTTATTGATTACGAATCATTTACTGGGGCAAAGTCAGCTAACGTATAAAAACTTTACGCCTCTTGCGATTTTGGCAACCGAATGGGAAGTCATCGTTGTTCCAGCCTCTTCCTCCATTATGACAATGAAGAGCTTGATGGATGCTTTAAAAGAAAATCATCATCCATTAAAGATTGGATTATCTCCTCGGTTAGGTAATGATGATCATTTGTCGTTTGTGCAAGCAGCGCAAAAAGCAAAAGTTGAAACGTCTCGCTTAGCTTTTTACGTATATGGAAGTAGCCATGGCGTGCTGGACGCGCTCCAAGAGAATGAAGTTCAAGTAGCTCCTATGTCGTTATCAGAAGCGAAGGATGCGTATGAGCGAGGGGATGTTCGGATTTTGGGCGTTTCAGCTCCGCGGCGCTTAGCAGAATTTAATGACGTTCCAACGTGGAAAGAAGAAGGAATTGACGTTGTTTTTAGCCATTGGAGAGGATTAATGGGTCCACCAAATATGACGCAAGAAGAAATTGATTACTGGAATCAAGCCATATACAAAATGGTCAATACGAAGGCATGGAAACAGCTTTTAAAAGAAAATGATTTTTATCCTTTTTATAAAAACAGCAGCGGTGCCTCTGTGTTTTTGGAAAGACAAAGTAAGCTGTATGAAGAATTAATGAGCGGCAAGTAAAAAAGCTATATGACTTCATATAGCTTCTTACTTGTTTAATGAATATCATGCAAATCAATCTCTTCAATAAACTCAATGAATGCTTTTACAATTTTAATTTCAAGTGACTCCTCATGAAAGTACATCCACGTTTTTCGAAGCAAAGCAGTCCCATCTTCGTTTTGCATCGGAATGACGTGAAGCCCTTCAACATCTTCAACTAGCATGTGGGGAAGCATCGCGTAACCAAGGCCGTTTTCTACCATCTTTTTACATGTATCTGCTTTATCTACGTGAATGCTGACGCTTGGAGGCTGATTGAAATTTTCGCTCCACCAATGGTCGACAGCTGTTTTCAAAAAGCGGTCTTGATGATAATCAATGCGAGGTAGACGCGGAAGATCGTTTAGCTTGATCGGTGTCTTTGAAGCAATACACACCGTTTCTTCAAAGATAAGCCGCTTTGCGTTGCGCCAGTTATAATCACCTTTTACAAAAGCAATATGAACATCTTGGTGATGCAGGAGGTTTACAACGTCGCTGCTCCAGCCGGTTGTTACTTTAAATTCAACATCCGGATACTTATCTTTAAACAAACGCAAGAGTCCGGGTAATTTATAATCTGTGAAGAAATTCGAGACGCCAAGCCTTAGTGTGCCTGTTAATTTATCGCCCATATTTAAGACGTGGTCTTTTATGTGCTGGAGTTGCGCAATCATTTTATCAGCAGATTTTGCTAAATATTCTCCTTGAGGTGTAAAGTGGATACCTCTGCGCCCACGGTTAACAATCTGTACACCAAATTCTTTTTCCATCTGTTGCAGGCGGTTCGTCAGGGCTGGTTGTGAGATATAAAGTAGTTTTGCAGCTTTTGTGATGTTTTTTTCTTGGTATAAAAGCTGTAAAATGAGCCAATCGCGATCGTCCATGTCTTCCTCCTTTATTCAGGTATTAATTTTTTTTATCTTTCTACATACAAATCCGATATTTCAATTATCTCTAAAAGTATACTATAGTTTAGATAGATAGAAAACGTAAAGTTTATGCGTAAGAGCAAGGGGACTTAAACCGCTTGTTTTGTTTTTTAACTGACAAAGTAATCGTAGCAAAAATAGAAAGAAGGATTTGAAATGAAAGCAACATTATCTTTTTCATCTACGCTTTTATTGATTATACTAAGCGCTTTAGGCGGGCTGTTATTGTCTTCATTAGGAATGTCAATCGGCTGGATGATTGGAACACTTATTGTGGCAACAACTTTAGCAATTACTCGTCCTCAATTTTTGAAGGTTCCTTCGAATTCTAAAGGAATGCCAAAGGTTTGGCTGTATATTGGTCAGCTTATTCTAGCAATTGAGCTAGGGCAACAAATTAATCTAACGGTTGTCAGCACATTTGTAGATAATTGGCTTCCTGTATCTATCATTTTATTAATCTCTATTTTATTTTCATTAGGTTCTGGGTTTATTCTTTTTAAATTCACCTCAAATGATTTGTTAACAAGCTTGTTCAGTACAGCTCCTGGTGGACTAAGTGCCATGCCAGGGATTGCAGAAGAGGTGGGAGCAAACACTGCAACGGTAAGCGTTGTTCAAATTATGCGCGTATTCCTTGTTGTGCTTACGGTTCCACTTCTTGTTTCATCGTTAGGAGAACAAGCAACAGTAGCAGCACCCTCTGAGGCAGCTTTTTCTTTTAGTTTAGAGTCAGTATCATGGACATTTGTATTAGTCTTTGCAGCATTTATTGGATACCTAATTGGCAAGCGTTTCAAATTTCCGGCTCCGTGGCTTGTTGGAGGGATGCTGACGGTAGGCATCATGCAAGTAGCAGGCTCAGCGATTGCAGGCTATAACTTAACAGCGTGGTGGCCACATCTTGTCTTAATTATTGCGCAAGTAATCATTGCGACAAGCATTGGTTCACGTTTTCACGCTGATATGTTTCAGGGTATGAAGCGAACGATTGGAGTGGCTTTTATTAGCACAATTGTGTTAATTGGTACGATGTTTCTATGTGCATATATCGTATCTGAGGTTGGAGGCATACCATTTATTACAACAGCACTTGCTTTTGCTCCAGGAGGAGTTGCGGAGATGGCGACCACTTCTGTTGTACTAGGAGCAGATGCACCGTTTGTTGTAGCTGTTCAAGTATTTCGTATTTTAATTGTTTCGCTGCTATTACCACCAATCTTTAGATGGTTCTATCAGGTTGGGGAGCAGAAAGTTCATGCTCATGCTAAGGTTCAAGAAAGGTAATAGCTGACTTATGAAGAGAGGTAGTGGTGGGAAATGAATCATGAAAAAGAGCTAGTGGTGAGTCAATTTGGCAGCAATGCTAAAAACTATGTGAAAAGCAAAGGCCATTCCAAAGGAGCTGATTTAGCTTTCTTAACAGAAGTAGCGGCTGATTATGCCGGAGAAAAAGCCTTGGATATCGCAACGGGTGGAGGCCACGTAGCTAATAAGCTTGCCGGTTTATTTGGTGAGGTAGTAGCTTTTGATCTTACTCCACAAATGCTCCTTTATGCAGAAGAATTTATCAAAAATAACGGTCATGAGAACGTATCGTTTGTCCAGGGTGAAGCAGAGAAACTACCGTTTTTAGATGAAGCGTTTAATCTCGTAACGTGCCGAATCGCTCCTCATCACTTTACCGATGTGCAAAGCTTTGTTAACGAATCAGCTCGGGTATTAAAGAAAGACGGAGCGTTTATAGTCGTGGATAACGTGGCGCCAGAAAGTGACGCATATGATACTTTTTATAACGAAGTGGAAAAGAAGCGAGATCCTAGCCATAAGCGTGCTTATAAAAAGACAGAGTGGTTTAAAATGTTAGAGGGAGCGGGCTTCACAATTGAGCTAATGACGCGCTTTCCAAAAACATTTCTGTTTGATGATTGGTGTGAAATGATGAAAGTACCGCTAAACGATAAGCAAGAGCTCATAGAAAAGATGCTGCGTGCTTCAAGTGAACTGAAAACGTTCTTTCATATTCAAACAGACGGTAAAAGCATTCAATCGTTTCAAGCAGAATCCGTTTTAATTGTTGCGAAAAAATAAGAGAAGCCGTGCTCCTGTGAGAGCGTGGCTTTTTAGTTAGCTATATACTTTGACCGGTAGGCGGACGAGCGTTTGACCCGTTGCCGAAGCGGTTAGGTTGTCTTCTAATATAAAGTCTGAAGCGGGTTCAATTCCTGAAAAAATTTGGATAAAGGCTTCTAGCGCCACTTGCATTTCAAGTCGTGCTAGCGGAGCACCTAAGCAAAAGTGAGGACCGTTTCCAAAGGTTAAGTGCTTTTTATTGCTTGAACGATGAATGTCGAGCGTAAAGGGATCGTTAAACATTTTTTTATCTAAATTAGAGGCACTCATCCATGCAATTACAACATCCCCTTTTTTTAAAGGCACTCCTAGTAAGTCGTTATCCTGCTCGACTGTTCGGTCTCTTCTAGAAATATGAAAGCGATAGCGAAGCATCTCTTCCACGGCTTTTGGTATGAGGGACATGTCTTCACGTAGTTCTTGATATAAAGAAGGTTGATCGTATAGTAATGAATAAAACGTATTGGCGATAGCGTGGCTTGTTGTTTCAACACCAGCTCCAAGTAAGAGCATGGTTGTTTGAACAATTTCTTCGTCTGTGAAACCTTCTCCATCTATATTGACTTGAATTAAATCCGAAATAATGTCATCTGCAAGATTTGAACGTTTTTGAACGACAAGTGGATAGAGATATTCAAAATATTCTTTAGCTGCCTGTTGTTTTTCTTGTTCGAGTTCATGAAGGCGCTCTTTATCGTAAGGTTGAAATAATACGTCTATCCAATGTTTGAACTGGTGACGGTCTTCAATCGGTACGCCGAATAAATCTGCAATCACGTAGCTAGGTAAAGGCGATGCAAAAACTTCGACAATATCTACAGTTGTATTCGCTTCGATGTCTTTGACAAGATTAGCAGCAATTTGACGAATGCGTGGCTCCCAGTTCTTTAAGCTACGTGGTGTAAAAGCAGCAGAAAGTAAAGAGCGTGCTTTACGATGATCAGGTGGATCTAACAGCGTTAGTTTGGTAACTCCAGAACGACTCTCATTGGCTTTTTGACTCCCAACAAAAATGGTTGTTCGTGGTCCCTCGCTTGAAAAAAACTCATAGTTGCTTAGAACTTCTTTTACATGCTTATATGTAAAGACGTTCCATGTATTTGTTTCTTCGTGAAAATAAACAGGGTGTTGATTTAGCATTTCTTTGTACCAATCAATCGGAAAAAATTCTTCTGAACGCGTTTGGAATTTTGGTATCTCAGTTACCGGAATTACTTCTTGTTTCATTGTTCGTTCCTCCTTCTATAGAGATGGAAAAGAGTAAATGCTCTCTAAACTTTTTGTACATACAGTTCGATAAAATGAACCTATAGTTCAAAATGTACCTTAATTATATAGGGGGTATTGTTTGCTCATCAACTGAAATAGAAAAGTTGAGCGTAAAGAAATAGAAAAATGTAAATGATATCCATATGTCGATGTGCTAGCTGAAATATACATTTGTAGCTCTACTCATAAGAACGTGATAGGATATTAACTAGAATTGAGATATAAAGGCGGTATGAAAGATGATTAAAGCAATTGTGTTTGACTTTGATGGATTAATTGTAGATACAGAATCAGTTTGGTATGAAGTATACTGCGATATGCTAGAACCTCGTGGCGTACATTTGAAAATTGAAGAGTTTGCGTCTTATATAGGAACGGATACTAAAGCGCTTTACGACTTTTTATATGAGCAGTTTGGTCGTGAATTAACGAAGGAAGAAATTGCAAAAGAGTCATTAAAGCGTCACCAAGAAAAAATGAAGCAGCTTGCAGCTCGTGAAGGCGTTCTTGAGTATTTAAAAGAAGCGAAAGAATTAGGACTGAAAATTGGTTTAGCTAGCAGTTCAGACCGTGCATGGGTTACGTCGTTTTTAAAGGAATTAGATCTCCTTGGTCATTTCGAAGTGATGCAAACGCGTGGCGACGTGGAAAAAGTTAAGCCAGATCCAGCTCTTTATAAGCAAACAGTTGAAAAGTTAGGCGTAAAACCTTCTGAAGCCATTGCTTTTGAAGACTCAGCCAACGGTGCAAAAGCTGCGATTGCTGCGGGTTTACAATGTGTAATTGTGCCGAATCGTCTCTCTGCACATTTGACGTTTGAAACGTATCACTTACGCATTGCCTCTATGAAAGAGAAGTCGTTGCAAGAAGTAATTGAACAGGTAAGTCATTAAAAAAGTGGAGCTAGCATTAGCTCCACTTTCTATGGTTCTAAGTGTATTTTTGGGAACGGAATATGAGGCGGTTGTATTACTGTCCAACTTGTCAAAAGAAGTAAGTATAGAAAAGGAGGGATTTTAAGCTGAATAGCTCGTCCCTAGTCTTCTATACTTAGTAGGCATCCGATAGAATTAAACATAACGCTATTGTGGCTTTGAAGGTCAAATTAGAATTCTGCAAATTGTATTGAACTATATAAGGTAGTGTGGTACAACTAATAGAGGTAATAATCAGATAGTTTTACAAAAAAATAGTCATTATCAAACCACTAGGGGTGCTTTTCAAAGCTGAGAGAGACGCTTGTCTTAACCCTTATAACCTGAACTAGGTAATACTAGCGTAGGAAAGAGGTATTGTGTGCTACATCTATGACTTTTACGTGATGTAAGAGGGATACATGTGTATATTCAAGCGCTTCTTTTCTATGAAAAGAAGCGCTTTTTTATGTGGTTTAGAAGGAGGGAATTGGCATGAATATTACGGATGTAGTAAAGCAAGTAGATGACAAACGAGATGAGCTTATTGAACTTTTGACCAAGCTCATATCTTACAAAACACCAGCACCACCTGCACGTAATACAAAAGAAGCGCAGAGCTATATTGCGCGGCTGTTGGAAAGCTATGGTTTTGAAACAGATATGTGGGACGTGTATCCAAATGATCCTAACGTTGTTGGAACATTAAAGGGAACAAATCGAAGTGGGTACCAGAGCTTAATTATTAATGGACATATTGATGTTGCAGCTGTTAACGAAGACGAAGGATGGAATGCTGATCCGTTTCAAGCGAGGTGCGGTGAAGAATTTATTACGGGGAGAGGCGCTGCCGATATGAAAGGCGGACTCGCTGGTGCGCTGTTTGCTATTAAGCTTCTACGTGAAGCTGGAGTGGAGTTTCCTGGTGATTTAGTGTTTCAGTCAGTTATCGGTGAAGAGGTTGGAGAAGCAGGTACCCTTGAATGCTGCAAGCGAGGATATAGCGCAGACTTTGCGGTTGTGGTTGATACAAGTGATTTGCAAATCCAAGGTCAAGGTGGAGTCATTACCGGGTGGATAACTGTGAAAAGTAAGCAAACATATCATGATGCCACAAGAAGACAAATGATTCATGCCGGCGGCGGTTTGTTGGGAGCCAGTGCAATTGAAAAAATGACGAAATTAATTGGTGCACTACAAGAGTTAGAGCGCCACTGGGCTGTTGTCAAAAGCTACCCTGGCTTTCCGCCTGGAACAAATACAATCAATCCAGCGGTTATTGAAGGTGGTCGCCACGCAGCGTTTATCGCAGATGAGTGCAGGCTGTGGGTGACCGTTCATTATTATCCAAATGAATCGTATGAAGAAGTAGCGAAAGAAGTAGAAGACCATCTGTTACAGGTTGCAAAAGCAGATCGGTGGCTAAGAGAAAATCTCCCAACGTTTAAGTGGGGAGGAACATCAATGATTGAAGATAGAGGTGAAATTTTCCCTGCATTTGAAGTAGATAGAAATCACCCAGCAGTTCACTCGTTAGTCAGTGCTCATAGAGAAGTGACAATGAAAGAAGCGAAAGTCAACGTCTCTCCAACGGTTACGGACGGTGGCTGGCTAGCTGATGCAGGTATAGCTACAGCTATTTATGGCCCAGGCGAATTAACGGAAGCACACGCTGTTAATGAAAAGCTGTCCGTTGATCAATTACTCGATTACACGAAAGTGATGGTTCAGTTTATTTATGAGTGGCTACATACAAAAAAGGAGAGTGCCTAATGAGATTCAGTGAACGTTTATATGAAAAAGTAAAGCCTATTTGGAAGCAAACGCATGAGCATCCCTTTGTAAAGGGGATGGGAGAAGGGACGTTAGAGCAAGAGAAGTTTCGCTTTTATATGGTACAAGATTACGTGTATTTAATTGATTATGCGAAGCTATTTGCACTTGGAGCAGTAAAAGCAACAGATGTTCAAACGATGGGGAAATTTGCAGCGTTATTACATTCAACAATCAACGAAGAGATGGAGCTACATAGACAATATGCAAAACGTTTTTTAATTACTCCTGAAGAACTAGAAACAGCAGAGCCCGCGCCAACAACGCTTGCTTACACGCACTATATGCTTCACGTTTCTCAAAACGGAACGCTAGCTGAGCTTGTTGCCGCACTGCTCCCGTGCATGTGGAGCTATTGGGAAATTGGCAAAGAGCTTTCCACTCAGCCTGGAGCAGCTCATGAGCTTTATAGTGAGTGGATTCACATGTACAGCTCAGCTGAATTTGGTGAGCTTGCGATTTGGTGCATTGATCTAATGGATCAGCTAGCAGAAGGAAAATCAGAAGCAGAGCTTAACAAGCTAGAAGAAATCTTTATTAATACGACGCGCTTTGAATACTTATTCTGGGATATGGCTTATGAAAAAGCGATGTGGCCTGTTCATGTATAAAAAAGCTTTGGAGTTTGAAAAGGTGACTTTCTCATATGAAGAAAGCAGAGGAGCAATCTTAGAATCTCTTAATTTTGATATTAAAGAAGGAGAGTTTGTCAGCATTGTTGGTGCAAGCGGTTCAGGAAAGAGCACGCTTTTTCGACTCATTACCGGGTTAGAGATAGAGCAGACCGGAAGGATTTTAATTAATGGTCAGCAGCATCATAGTAGATTGGGTCATGTGGGATACATGCCCCAAGAAGATCTTCTTTTACCTTGGAGGACGATTCTAGATAACGCTGCTTTACCTTTAGAGTTAAAAGGAGTAGCGAAGGGAAAAGCATATACACAAGTAAAAGAGCTGCTAAGTGAATTTGGGTTAGAAGGGTATGAACATCGATTTCCAGCCAATTTATCAGGAGGAATGAAGCAGCGGGTTTCGTTTCTTCGTAGCGTGCTAAGCGGGTCAAACGTACTTTTGCTAGATGAACCGTTTAGTGCCTTGGATGCCATTACTCGTCTATCCATGCAGGAGTGGCTGCTTGAACAGTGGCAAAAGCGTAAGCAAACCATTTTGTTTATCACCCATGATGTACAGGAAGCGCTGTTTTTATCAGATCGAATCTTTATCTTTGATAAGCAGCCTTTAAAGGAATTTCAGCAGGTCAAGGTACCTCTTGAAAGGCCAAGGTCTCTGCAGGATATAGATCGACCAGAGATTGTAAAGCTAAAGCATCAACTGATGGAAGAGCTCAGAATGAAGGTGGATGCATGAAGAAGGTAAAAGAGTGGAGTTCATCTATTATTTTAACGCTCATGTTGCTGCTTATTTGGCAGGTTATCGCTTATGTTGTGGCGATGCCCTTTATTTTACCATCTCCAGTTGAGGTGTGCGTGAGAATATGGGAGCTAAAAGATGTGCTGTTCATTGAACATTTACCTTCAACGCTACGGATTATTTTAATAGGTTTAGCTATTTCAATTGTTGTAGGCGTGGTGGTTGCGATTTGGATGAATAACAACAAAACCATTGAGCGGGCTATCTATCCTATTTTAGTAGCTTCGCAAACCATTCCAATCATAGCGCTAGCGCCTATTTTTGTACTTTGGTTTGGCTATTCAATCTGGAGCAAAGTAGTTGTAACGGTCTTAATTACGTTTTTCCCCATTACCGTTAACACGTTTGATGGTCTTCGCTCAACGAGACGTGAACACGTTGAACTTTTAAAAACAATGGGAGCGACTAAACGAGATCTTTTTATGAAGCTAAGTGTTCCAGCCGCTTTACCTCATTTTTATTCAGGTTTAAAAGTAGCGGTAACCTTAAGCGTTATTGGCGCTGCAATCGGTGAATGGCTCGGTGCACAAGCCGGTTTAGGTTATTTCAGTCGACGGATGATGACACAGTTTGATGGGGCTGGTGTATTCGCTCCAATCGTTGTGTTATCCCTTATCGGCATCATCTCTTTTATTGGCATTACATGGATTGAACGTAAATCACTGAAGTGGAGGAAATTTAAATGAAAAAATGGCTAGTTAGTTTATCACTGCTGCTTTTAGTAGTAGTAACGGCAGCTTGTGGGAAAGACGCTACAAGCTCATCAATTAATAAAAAAGATTTAAAGGAAGTAACGGTGATGCTCGATTGGTATCCAAACGCTGTACATAGCTTTTTATACGTAGCACAAGAAAAAGGTTATTTTGAAGAAGAAGGTGTAAAGGTAGATATTCAATATCCTGCCAACCCAACCGACCCGTTAAATCTAGCGGCTACGGGTAAAGTCACGTTAGGTTTTTACTATCAGCCAGATGTCGTAATGGCAAGAGCCAACGAAAACGTTCCGGTGAAGTCAGTAGGAGCTATTGTCCGTTCTCCGTTAAATCACGTTGTGTTTTTAGACGAAAGTCCTGTTAAACGCCCAAAAGATTTAGAAGGCAAGACGGTAGGCTATACGGGAATTCCTTTAAATGAAGCTCTGCTGAAAAAGATGATCAAAACGGACGGAGGGAATCCGGACAAGGTAAAAATGGCTGACGTAGGCTTTGAATTAGGGTCTTCAGTTGTAACCAAAAAAGTCGACGCGGTAATCGGGGCTTATATTAACCATGAAGTTCCTGTTTTAAAAGACAAAGGATATGATACACGCTATTTTAATCCAACCGATTATGGTGTTCCCAATTATTACGAGCTAGTAGCCGTAACAAGTGATCATACATGGGAAAAAGATGAAGAATCAATTCGTGCTTTTTGGAAAGCAGCAACAAAGGGCTATGAATTCATGAATGAACATCCGGATGAAGCTCTTGATATTCTATTAAGCAATCAAGACAAAGCGAATTTTCCACTAGTGGAAGGAGTAGAAAAACAAAGTTTGGATATCTTACTTCCAAAGATGGAGTCAGCTGAAGGCTTTGGCAGTCAGACAAATAAGTCTTGGGAAGAAACAGCGAAGTGGTTAAAGGATTCTAGTTTAATTAAAAAAGAACCCAAGCCAGAGGATATGTTTATAGATTTGACAAATTAATAAAACAAAAACGCATCGATTGATGCGTTTTTTTATGTTCTAACTGGGAATAAAATAATGGTGCCTAACAAAAAGTATATAGAAATTCGTTTTCTATATTAAATAAGAAGAAAAAAATTAATAAATTGTAATTGACCTACTGTTTGTGAATATGATAACATTAATCAGAACTTAATGACTGTATTTGTTTTTTAGTCAAATAGTCAATTTAACTGAAAAGCTATTGGGGGATTTAACGATGAATATGCTGAAGGGAGAATGGAAATCCATTATTTCAAAGCCGATGAATATCTTAATTATTGTGGGCTTATTATTCGTTCCGTTCTTATATAATGTGATTTTTTTATCAGCCTATTGGGATCCATATGGAAAAACAGATCAAATTCCTGTAGCCGTTGTCAATGAAGACAAAGGCGCTACTCTAGATGGGAAAGAACTTCACGTCGGTGATGATTTTGTTGAAAATTTAAAGGATAACGATACGTTTGACTGGCGTTTTACGAATAAAGAAGAAGCGCTAGAAGGCTTAAAGAATGAAAAGTATTATCTCGTCCTAGAACTGCCAAGTAATTTCTCTGAAAACGCAACAACTTTAATGGATGAAGATCCAAAGAAAATGAAGTTTGTCTACCATACGAACGCTGGTAAAAACTATTCCGGTGCGCAGATTGGTTCAAACGCAGTAACAAAAATCAATGAACAAATAAAAGAAGAAGTAACGAAGCAGTACGCAGAAACTGTATTTGATAGCTTCAAAGAAGTGGCGGATGGTCTTCAAGAAGCAAGCGACGGTGCTGGAAAAATTGAAGATGGTTCCAAAACGCTTCGCGATAATTTGAAAAAATTAGCAGAAAGTACAGTTACGTTTGAAGATGGCGTGGAAAAATTAGCAGATGGAATTAGTGATGCGAATAAAGGTGCAATAGATCTGCATAGCGCAACCGTCAAGCTTTTAGAGGGCGCAACACAAATTAATGAGAAGCAAGGAGAGTTAGCAAAAGGAATTGGAACAGCCGCCGATGGAGCAAAGAAACTACAAGAAGGCTCTGATCAATTATATACGGCGTCTAAGCAATTAGAAACAGGTGCAGGAACTTTGCAAGAAAAGTTAGGTGAACTGCAAACTGGGACGAAAGAGTTAGAAGGGAAGCTTCCTGAGTTCGTATCAGGACTGAATGAAGCTAATACCAAAGTCAATGAAGTAGCCAATGAAATTGCGGTTAAGCAAAAAGAAGCCGCAGCTCTTAAAGAGAAAATTGATTCTGTTCGTCAATCATTTGATACGAAAAAGCAGCAGCTTATTACTTCAATTAATGAAAATGAATCGATTCCAGATGACCAAAAACAAAAATTAATTGCTGATATTAACGAGTTGTCTAACCAGCAGTTTATGGAGCAGCAGCAAGAGCAGATTAAAGAATTGAAAGCAAAAGTTGATCAGGTTCAAGTATTAGCAAACGGTTTACAAGAGCTTTCAAAAGGTGGTCAGGACATTCAAAGTGCTATCGGTAAAATTTCTGACGGACAGTCACAGATTTACGATGGGGCAGCTAAACTAGCAGCTAGCGAGAAAACGTTCAATGAAAAGTTTGGAACTTTTAACGAAAAGTTCACAACGTTTAATAGTGGTATGGAAACCATTAATAGCGGAGCTAACAAGCTTGTTGACGCAACGGGTGACCTAAAAGAAGGAATCCAAAAAACGGAAACAGGAAGCGGCAAGTTAGCAGGTGGTTTAGATGAACTGAATAAAGGTGGACAGAAGCTTGTAAATGGTTCGAAAGATTTACAAGATGGTTCGAATAAACTTTATGATGGGTCATCCGATTTAGCAGACGGTACAAGTGAGCTTCATTCTTCTCTACAAGAAGGAGCAAATGATGCCAAAGAAGTGAATCCAAACGATAAAACGTACAGCATGTTTGCTAGTCCAACTGACTTACAAGATGACAAACAGAACAATGTAGATAAGTACGGAGTGGGCTTAACACCATACATTCTATGTATTGGGTTATTCGCAGGAGCGCTTATGTTCTCTTCTGTTTACTCATTAAAAGATCCAGCGATTACACCAACGTCTGGCTTTGCTTGGTTCTTAAGTAAGTTTAGCGTAATTGGGTTTATGGCAATTTTCCAATCGATTCTTGTAGCAACAGCACTGCTGTGGGGACTTGATTTACATGTGACAAGCGTGTGGAGATTTTATGTGTTCACCATTATTACAGGCTTAACGTTCTTTACGCTGGTGTTATTCTTAACAACAGCTTTAGGTAAAGTAGGGCAGTTCTTAACGTTTATTATGCTTCTCCTTCAAATCGGAGGAAGCTCTGGAACGTTCCCAAAAGCGCTAGTGCCAGAATTTTTCCAAGTAATTAATCCGTTCTTACCGATGACGTATGCGATTCGTGGATTCCGTGAAATTATTTCGGTTGGTAATGACTATGGGTTTGCTTGGAGTCAAGCGGGCGTGCTAGGAATATTTGCGCTTGTGTTTATTATCTTAACAATTATTATCTTCAGCTTGAATGCACGAAAATTTCGCAAAGTAAATGAAGATGAAGAAGCAACAGCTTAATGAAAGAAGCTTAGCCTAATGGCTAAGCTTCTTTTCATGTTCTTTATACAAATTCACGGCGTTTGGATCTTTCTCAATGCGTGCATTTCCCCATGAGCACATCAAATCTAACACTTCTCGAAGGGTCTCTCCTTCATCCGTGAGCGAATACTCGACTTTAGGTGGAATCTCATCATATAAAGTACGTTTAATAATGCCGTCATGTTCTAACTCTCTAAGCTGCTGGGAGAGCATTTTTTTTGTGATATTTGGAATGATGCGCTGTAGCTCGCTGAATCGAAGCGTTTGTTCTTTTAAGTGACAAAGAATTACAACCTTCCATTTGCCACCGATTACTTCAAGCGTGGCTTCGACAGGAATATTGTATTTTGTGGTTTTCAACTTTATCTCTCCTTATGTAACGTAATAGAAGCATACTAGTTGGACAATCTATTGAATGAATTCGTCAATAGGGTTACGGGTTGGTAACCTGGTTACACGAAAGTGCCGTCTAGTCATGAATAGGTGATTCCATTATACTGAAACCAATCTTAAATATGAAGGAGGAAACAAAAATGAATCAACCATATCCACGTTCATTTTCACATATCGGGCTTTCTGTTCCTAATTTGGACGAAGCCGTTAAATTTTATAAGGAAGTACTAGGATGGTACGTCATTATGGAGCCATCTGAAATTGTAGAAGATGACAGTGCAATTGGACAAATGTGTACGGATGTTTTTGGATCAGGCTGGGGGAAGTTTCGTATTGCGCACTTAGCAACAGGAGATAAAATCGGTGTAGAAATCTTTGAGTTTCTTCAAAATGAAACGCCTGAAAATAACTTTGAATTTTGGAAAACTGGTATTTTCCACTTCTGCGTTCAAGACCCTGATATTGAAGGACTTGCAGAAAAAATTGTTGCTCATGGTGGAAAGCAGCGTATGCCAATTCGTGAGTATTATCCAAACGAGAAGCCTTACAAAATGGTGTACTGTGAAGATCCATTCGGCAATTTAATCGAAATCTATACGCATAGTTATGAGCTAACGTATTCAGACGGAGCTTACTAAGATGAAAGCTTTATTGTTAGAGGGAAAAGGAAAATGGGAACAAATGCAGGTTGGAAACAGTAAAAAACCTGTGCCTGGTGAAGGAGAAGTGCTTGTGCAAGTGCATGCTACGGCGCTAAACCCTGTTGATTATAAGACTGCAACGGGTGGAAATCCAAGCTGGTCATATCCTCATATTTTAGGACTAGACGTAGCTGGTGTTGTTGAAGAAGTAGGTGCGAACGTAACCGATATTCAAGTGAGTGACCGCGTTGTGTATCACGGAGATCTAACGAAAAAAGGCGGTTTTGCTGAGTATGCTGTCACAACAGCTCATACGGTATCTGTTATCCCAGAAGGCGTATCATTTGAAGCGGCAGCAGCGCTACCTTGTGCTGGCTACACTGCATACCAAGCGCTATTCTCTAAGCTTCATATTGAGGAAGGTCAGTTCATTTTAATTCATGCCGGAGCAGGTGGAGTAGGGGGTTTTGCCATTCAACTTGCTAAGCAGGCAGGTTTAACTGTCATCACAACAGTTTCTAAAAAAAATCATGAGTATGTGAAATCATTAGGTGCAGATTACGCCATTGATTATAAAGAAGAAGATTTTGTGAAAGAAACTCTTGCTATTACAAATGGATTAGGTGTTCATGCTGTGCTTGACACGGTTGGAAGAGAAAATGCAAACAAGTCACTAGAAGCACTTGCATTTAACGGGCAAATCGCTTTTATTGCAGGTCCACCTGATGTGAATAGCGCCATTTCATTTGCACATCCACTTTCTTTTCATCAAGTTGCATTAGGCAGTGCTCATCAATCAGCTAATCGTCACGAGCAAGCAGCTCTAAAGAAAATGGGCGATAACATGTTAGAGCTTGTGAAAGAAGGAAAGCTAGATCCGCTTGTTGAGAAAACTATTTCTTTAGATGAGGTTCCACAAGCACTAGCACAGTTAGCTAGTCGCACTGTGACAGGGAAAATCATTGCAGTGCTATAAGCATAAAGAAATAGCTCCCTTGTGTAGGGAGCTATTTCTTTGTTTATTATTAATGCTTTACAGGACCTTGAATGCCCATGCCTGTGTTTGCTTTTACTAGTACTTCATCAAACTTCTTCGCATCCGCTTTTTCACTTGAAACAAGCGTGCCGATAATAGCAGCTAAGAACCCAAGTGGAATTGAAATGATGCCTGGGTTAGTGAGCGTGATGAGAGGTTCTCCAACAAAGATGGCTGCTCCTGCTTCCGGTGACCAAACGTTCGGGCTAATTGCTACAAGAATCAGAGAGCTTAGTAAGCCTACAAGCATACCCGTTACGGCACCTGTTGTATTAAATCGTTTCCAGAAAATCGTAAATAAAATGATTGGTAAGTTTGCACTAGCAGCTACTGCAAAGGCAAGTGCTACTAAAAAGGCTACGTTCATATTTTGAGCAAATAATGCAAGAATAATGGAGACAATTGATACACCAATTGACGCCCAGCGTGCCGCAACAACCTGTTCTTTTTCCGTTGCTTCACCGCGACGAACGATATGGCTATAGAAGTCATGTGCGAAAGCTGAAGCTGCTGATAAAACGAGCCCCGCAACAACTGCTAAAATCGTTGCAAACGCAACGGCTGATACAAAAGCAAATAAGAAATCTCCGCCTAAAACTTGGGCTAATAGCGGAGCAGCCATGTTACCAGCTGCGTTTGCCGCAACAATTTCATCGTATCCAACAAAGGCTGCAGCACCGAATCCTAAGAAGATGGTCATAATGTAAAATGCACCAATAATCCATGTTGCATAAATAACGGATTTTCTTGCTGTAATTGCGTCCCTTACCGTAAAGAAACGGATAAGAATATGAGGTAATCCTGCAGTACCAAGTACTAAGGCTAAGTTTAAAGAAATCATATCCAGTGGGTTGGTAAACTTGTTTCCAGGGTTTAAAAAGCCTTCGCCAAGAGGTGTTGCCGTCTTCATCTCTGAAAACATTTTTACGATGCTAAAATCAAACTTTGCAAACACAATCACGGAAATAATAAATGTCCCAATCATTAATAAAATAGCTTTGGCAATTTGAACCCAGCTTGTTGCTGTCATACCGCCAAATACAACGTAAATCGTCATTAAAACACCAACAATTAACACGGAGTAGACGTAGTCAATTCCTAGTAATAAATGAATAAGTGCGCCTGCGCCTACAAGCTGTGCAATCATATAAAAGATTGAAATCGTAATGGTATTTAAAGCCGCAACTCCGCGAACTTTCTTTTGGTCAAATCGTGCGGCAATCATATCAGCCATTGTATATTTTCCAAGATTACGCAGTGGTTCTGCTACAACATACAAAACAACAAGGTAAGCAACTAAAAATCCAATGCTGTAAAAGAAACCATCAAATCCAGAAAGCGCTACCATTCCTGCGATACCTAAAAATGATGCGGCAGACATATAGTCTCCAGCAATCGCCATTCCGTTTTGTAGACCTGTTAAACTTCCGTCAGCCGTATAGAAATCACTGGAAGTTTTGGTTCGTTTAGAAGCTAAGTATGTGATTACGAGCGTTAATCCAACAATTACAAGAAATAGTGAAAATGCAAGAGCATTCATTAACAGATCCTCCTTTTTTAGCGAGCTTCAGCTTTAATTACTTCAACTAATTCATCAAATTTAGCTGCACGACGTGTATAAAGAATACACAGTGTCCACGTCATAATAAATTGAGCAAAAGCAAATACCCATGCCCATGTCATTGATAAAAAAGCAGGTTGATTTAATACGTTAGAATAAGCTGTTAAAATAGGTAGTGTAAAATAAAAAGCTAGGAAAAATAGTGATAATGGTAAAATGAAATTCCGTTTTGTTTTTAAGAGCTGTTGAAAAGATGGAGATTGAACAATTTTCGTATAGTCTGGTGAGGTAGGTTGTTCTTCGTTTTTCTGTAACGAGCTTCCGTTCATCGCCAATGAAAATACCCCCTTTAAATTAAGTTTGGAACATATTGGATAGATGTTCCTGTACACCGTCATTATATTGTTTTCAGAAAAAAAAGTAAATTTAGATTATATGACAAAAACTAAGAAATATCGACATTTCATCTAGCCGTGAAAAAGTAAAAGGCATGGATGTTGCAGCTGAGAAGAACTAGTATATATAATTGTGAAATAACGATAATAAGTTAAAAAAGAATATATATCTCATAAAATCATCAATTTTTCCGGAAATATCTTTTTTTGAGATAATAAAAAGATAGGCTTATGTATTAAAGAAACACTTTTTCATTTAGAAGATATTTATATAATTCTGTTATATATGATATAAACAATATAAAAATATGTTATATAACAGAAAATGAGATGACAGAAAAAAGGTGACACGATGGCATTTGGATTAAAGCGTGAAGAGTTATACGCATGGAAGGAAGCTGTGAATCGAGGAGAGGTTGCATTTTTAACTCATTATTGGATCGATGATCGATTTCCAGGTGCAACAACGGTAACAAAAGTAGGTTGCGGCGATATAGAAAAGCTCATTCAATGGGGGAAGAAATATAATATTCCGTCTAAATATATTGATAATCGTTCAGGCTACCCTCATTTTGATTTACTTGGACAACGACAGCGTGAAATACTAGCAGCAGAAAAGAAGTTAGATCAGTTAGAGAGATTTGAAAAAAACGGCTCGAAATGAGCCGCTTTTTACGCTGCTTCTTTATTCAATTTCCTCATTACAAGCCATATGTAAAGGCCAATAGCGCCGTATGAAATAAGTGTGCTTACTACTAACGCAGCAGACTGTGACATTGAAAAAAAGTCTACAACAACTTCAGGTAAATAAAGAAAAATAGGAATCAAAATACTGACCCATGTTTTAGACCAAATCGATATGGCTACTAAGAATGTAATAGCCACTAGTGCACTTAACAATCCACTTAGCGAATACAAGCCCCCAGAAACCACGAAAAGCTTTGTTTCTGTGTTTTTCTCTAGGAACACAAGCGCAACAAACCCACCAATCGATAATAAATTGTAAGGGATAAACAAAGTTAGCAAAGCTAATCCTGACAATTGTCTAGCAGCCAAAACACGAAAGAGACTTAGCAAAATAAGCAGCATAACGATAATGAAAATAGGCATGCCAATAAGTGTGTAGGCAGAATACGCAATATTACCGTGAATGGCATCGCCAAGCAAGCTGTAAGCAAATACTCCTAAAATAATCATTGGTAAGTATTTTAACCATCCCATTAAGTCAGGCTTCATTTCACTTGATAAGCTTTCCATATATGCTTTTGGGGATTGACCGACAATGTGGTGAACACTTTTGCCGTCTTGTTCCGCATCCCATAAATGATGAGATAACTCAAGGATAATATCTTCTGTTTCCTCTTCGTTTTTTCCACTTGAAAACAAATAAAGGCGTAAATTTTGTAAGAAGTCCGTGCTTTCTTTTGATAACGTCATATTCATTCTCCTTTCTTTCTTTTGTTGTTCATTAACTGATTAACGCTGTATGATAACGAATTCCAACGTTCTTGAAAGTCCTTTAGTTCTTGTTGTCCTTCAGGTGTTAACGTATAATACTTTCGCTTTGGACCGTTAGGCGAAGCTTTCATGATGCTTGTGATAAGCTTTTCTTTTTGCATACGGAGAAGAAGTGGATAGATGCTTCCTTCACTGACCATATGAAAACCGTGCGCTTCCAATTTTTCAATCATTTCATATCCATATGTTTCGCCTTTTGAGATGATAGCTAATAAGCAGCCTTCTAAAATTCCTTTTAACATCTGAGTTGAAGACACAAGCCGTTCCTCCTTAACTATCTTGCAATATAAGATAGTTGATTAAAAAATGTTACTATTTTGCATTACAAGATACATAATACTAATTTTTGTAAAAATATTCAAGTGGTTTCACGTTTAATTAGTAAAAATCGTGTAATACCAATTGTAGAAGTTCTTTATATTCTCTTTTATGGGGAATTTAAAAAGAATGAGTTTCTTTATTTGATAAAAATATATATGGTATTTATAATGAAATTATCATTCGGCTAAAGGAGGAGCTTAAAATGTCTGAAGTGGGTACATTAAAAAAAGGATTAGATATCTTCTCTTTACTGATAAAAGAGCCGAATATGACAATTTCTGAAATGATGAATGTGCTTCAATACAATAAAAGTACGATGTATCGCTTGGTGAGTACGCTTGAACAAAACGAGTTCATTGAAAGAACGGCTGATCACCGCTATCGTGTTTCGACTGTGCTCATGTCACAGCTATCGGGTGGGAACAGCTACGATTTAAACTGGTTTTCTGTTCCACCAATGGAGCAGCTCAATCAACAAACAAACGAAACCATTTATGCGGGAGTTATTTCCGGTAACAAAATGGTGACAACTCAAGTTGTGAGCGGGGAATATTATAGCACGCGTACACATTCAGAAGTAGGGAATAAAAAAGCAATTCACGCAAACGGTATTGGGAAGTGTATTCTTGCCTATCAGTCAGCAGAAGTGCAAAATCAAATCATTGAACAACTAACGTTTGAAATCTTTACTTCTCAAACGCTTACATCTCGCACAGATTTGGAAGGCGAGCTACATAAAATTCGTGAACAAGGCTATGCAGTTGATAATGAAGAAGGGGAAATTGGTTTAAGATGTATTGCAGCGCCTGTACGAAAAAATGGGCAGGTCATCGCTGCTGTAGCACTTTCGGGTCCTTCTGGTCGTGTTTCTCACGATAAAGATGAGCATCACGCTAAGCTTGTTAAAAAATGTGCCGATGCAATTTCTCACATAATGACTCACAATTTGTGATTCAAATATACAGTTATAGAGGGGATGAATCGTAATGAACAATTTACAATCAACAACAAAGTTAGCAAACGGCGTTGAAATGCCATGGTTTGGTCTAGGTGTATTTAAAGTAGAAGATGGACAGCAGGTAATTGACTCTGTGAAATGGGCAATTAATGCAGGGTACAAAAGTATTGATACAGCCAAAATTTATGAAAATGAAGAGGGCGTAGGACAAGCTATTAAAGAAGCTGGTGTACCACGTGAAGATCTTTTCATTACAACAAAAGTATGGAATGCAGACCAAGGCTATGAGTCAACGTTAGAAGCATTTGAAACAAGCTTAAACAAGCTAGGTCTTGACTACTTAGATTTATACTTAATTCACTGGCCGGTAGAAGGCAAATATAAAGACACTTGGAGAGCGCTAGAAAAGCTATATAAAGATGGCAAAGTAAAAGCAATCGGCGTGTCAAATTTCCAAATTCATCACTTAGAAGATTTAATGAAAGACGCTGAGATAAAGCCAATGGTTAACCAAGTGGAGCTTCATCCATTATTAACTCAAGTAGAGCTTCGTGATTTCTGTAAAAAGAATGATATTCAAATTGAAGCTTGGTCTCCGTTAGCTCAAGGTGAATTATTAGATAACGCAGTACTGAAAGAGATTGCAGATAAGCATGGTAAATCAACAGCACAAGTCATCTTACGCTGGGATTTACAAAGCGAAATCGTAACAATTCCAAAGTCTATTAAAGAGCACCGCATCGTTGAAAATGCATCAATCTTTGACTTTGAATTATCTCAGGAAGATATGGCGAAGATTAATGAACTAAACAAAAATCATCGCGTTGGTCCAGACCCAGATAACTTTGATTTTTAATAAAAAAGAATGATAAAGAGCGTCGCTTTTTCCTAAGCGACGCTCTTTTATTGTTCATGTTGTCTACCTGTATATTAAGCACATAAGAGATACTCTCTATAAGCTAACCGAGTTTCTTCTATTATATAATGATCTATATTTACGCTTTACTAAGCTTCTTTTGAATAGGAATGTACACATCGATTTGCTTATCTGTTGTACCATAGCATCTGCCATCATAAAACTCAAATTCCATTGCACCACAATGTTCATATCCTGATTTAGGGAACCACTCTGTAAAAATATAATTCCACGTAGATTGGATAGAGAAAGTAAAGTCTTCTTCACTTGATTTAGGCGTCGTGAAAACAGCATAGTCTACTTTAGGAAAGCTGCGATAGGTTAATCCTTCAGGTGCAATTGTGCCTTCTTGTACTTCTATCCCAATTATATACGTAAATTCACCCGTAGAAGGAGTAAAGTCTGTGCAGATTCCTAGCTCTTGGTTTTCATATAATGGACTGGGTATCTTAGTGCTAAGCCGGTTTTGAAGATAATGAGTCCAAAACGCAGGAATATCTTTGTTGTTTTGACCGTCGATGTTTTTTGTTCGTAATTCGTATCCTATAATGTGAAAAGCATCTTTTGTGATTAACGTAGGTTTCATTTTGTTTCCTCCCGTTACTGGTTTTTGTAGGTAGGCTTTTCCATGCAGCGGTCCACAAAGGATATTTGCACTGCGGTATTCTTTAGGCGATAGTCCATATACTTTTTTAAAAGATCTATTAAACGATTCGATGTATTGAAAGCCAAGGTCAAATGCAATGTCGATTACTTTATCATCTGTGTAAAATAATCGCTGGGCTGCAGTCGTTAGCCTTCGCTTTCTTACATATTCCATGACAGATTCACCGACTAACGTTTGAAAAACTCGATGATAATGAAATGGAGAAAAGCAAGCTACTTCGGCTAATTGCTCTAAAGTAATCGATTCATGCAAATGGTCTTCAATATAATCAATGGTGTTTTGAATACATTGTTCATATGTCACTTTATTTCACCTACCTTATTGTTACTATATCAATAAACATCATGCGATTCTTAACATTATTTGCTCGATGTTCATAGATGTTTAAACGAGTTTCTTCTATTATATATGTATTTTTTTAAAGAGAAAGAGAACTGGTAAAAATATTTGTATTGTCAACAAAGCAAATTCGTGATATATTATTAATGTAAACGGTTACATATAAAAGAGGGAGGCGTTCGTATGGTAACAATTCGAGACGTAGCGAAGCATGCTGGTGTATCTGTTGCAACGGTTTCTCGCGTGCTTAATAGCACAGGGTATGTACGCGAAGATACGAGAGAAAAAGTAATGCAGGCAATTACATTACTAAACTATAGTCCAAACGAAGTAGCGCGATCTTTGTATAAGCGTGAGTCACGCTTGATTGGATTGTTGCTTCCAGATATTACGAACCCATTCTTTCCACAGCTTGCGCGCGGTATTGAAGATGAAGTGCACAGTCAAGGATTTCGTCTTTTATTTGGAAATAGTGATGAAGATTTAAAAAAGAAGCGGCTTATTTACATACGTTTACTCAAAATCACGTTGTAGGCATGATTACAGCCAGAACGATATCTGATGATGAAACGTATAAAGGACTGGGTTTTCCAGTTGTCTTTTTAGACCGTACATCACCCCAATATCCATCTGTATATGCAGATGGAAGAGAAGGTGGAAGAATTGCTGCACAAGAAATTATTAAAAGAGGAAGCAAACAAATTACTTTATTAAAAGGTCCTCCAAACGTAAAGCCAGCTCAAGAGCGGTTTCAAGGTGCACTTGAAACGTTAAGCGGAGCAAACGTTGACTTTCAAGTGATGAATACAACTTCGTTTTCATTTCATGAAGCAAAGAAATGGGCAAAAGAACTGTTTGAAAAGCATGCTAATACGGATGGAGTAATTGCCAGCAACGATATTGTGGCAGCAGCTATTTTACGTGAAGCGTTACAGCTGGGAAAATCAATTCCAGATGAGTTACAAATTGTTGGATTCGATGATATTCCTCAAAGTGAACTGTTATTTCCAGCTCTTTCAACAATTAGGCAGCCCGCTTATGAAATGGGAAAAGAAGCAGCAAAACTTCTATTAAAATATATTAAAAAAGAAATTGTTCAAAATAAGCATATTGAATTACCCGTTACGTTTATTGAACGAAATACAACAAGAAAGGTTGATTAACATGGTGAAAATTTCGGTTATTGGTAGCTCATCAATGGATTTAGTAGTTACTTCTAGCAAGCGTCCAAGTGCTGGAGAAACAGTGCTTGGAGAGTCGTTTAAAACTGTTCCAGGAGGAAAAGGTGCAAATCAAGCGGTAGCAGCTGCAAAGCTTGGAGTAGAAGTGTACATGATTGGTCGAGTAGGTGATGATCATTATGGAAAAATCATTTTAGATAACTTTAAGGAAAACGGTGTTAATATAGATTATGTGGAACCGGTTACACATATGGAAAGCGGCACAGCACATATTATTCTCGCTGAAGGCGATAACAGCATTGTTGTCGTAAAAGGAGCGAACGACTTTATTACGCCAGAATATGTAGAAAGTGCAAAAGAAATCATTAAAGCATCTGATATTGTACTTATTCAGCAAGAAATTCCGGAAGAGACGGTGGAATATGTAGCTTCTCTTTGTAAGGAAGTGAATGTGCCTCTTTTATTAAATCCAGCTCCAGCAAGACAGTTAAAAGAAGAGGTCATTGAGCAAGTGACGTACTTAACGCCAAACGAGCATGAAACAATGGTTTTATTCAAAGAAAAAGCGAAAGAAGAAGTGCTCCATAAATATGCGAATAAGTTATTTATTACAGAAGGTAAAGCAGGCGTACGCTACTTTAACGGAAAGGAAGAAGTGCTTGTTCCTTCATATAAGGTAGAAGCTGTTGATACAACAGGAGCAGGAGATACATTTAACGCTGCTTTTGCCGTAGCGTTAGCTGAAAAGAAAAGCTTTGATGAAAGTATTCGTTTTGCAAACAGAGCAGCTTCATTATCCGTAACAAAGTTTGGAGCGCAAGGCGGTATGCCAACTAGAGAACAAGTAGAAGGGAACTTATAAAAATGAAACGCCATGGAATCTTAAATAGCCATATTTCAAAAGTGTTAACAGATCTTGGTCATACGGACATGGTTGTCATTGCGGATGCAGGTTTACCAATTCCAGATGGAGTACCTCGTATCGATTTGTCTTTAAAACTAGGTGTTCCTAGTTTTGAGGACGTCGTGGATGCTGTACGCGATGACATGGTTATTGAAAAAGTGATTGTCGCACATGAAATTAAAGAAAATAACAAAGAAACAATGAGCTATATAAATGAAGTCTTTTTTGATACAGAAAAGCAGTTTGTTTCACACGAAATACTGAAAGCGTTAACAAAAGAAGCGAAAGTCGTTATTCGAACAGGAGAAGTAACGCCCTATGCAAACTGTATCTTACAAGCAGGAGTTATCTTTTAAAAGGGGTGAACAATATGCACATTAAAATGTCAAATATTTATAAAGCATTTGGTACAAACCAAGTACTTTCAGGTGTTGATTTTGAACTGCTTCCCGGAGAAGTTCACGCATTAATGGGAGAGAACGGTGCGGGTAAATCAACGTTGATGAATATCTTAACCGGCCTCCATAAACGAGATGAAGGCAGAATTGAAATTGATGGCCAAGAGCGCTATTTTTCAAATCCAAAAGAAGCCGAACAAGAAGGAGTTACCTTTATTCATCAAGAGCTGAACGTGTGGCCTCATATGACGGTTCTTGAAAATTTATTTATTGGAAAAGAGCTTTACTCACCGCTTGGAATTTTGAAAACAAAAGAAATGAAAGAGCAGGCTAAAAAGCAGTTTGATCGCTTAGCTGTGACCATTCCACTTGAGCAAGAAGCAAGCTTATGCTCTGTTGGTGAACAGCAAATGATTGAAATTGCCAAAGCGTTAATGACGAATGCGAAAGTAATCATTATGGATGAACCGACAGCAGCGTTAACAGACCGTGAAATTGAAAAGCTTTTTGAAGTGATAAATGGATTAAGAGCACAAGGTGTATCCATTGTTTACATCTCGCATCGGATGGAAGAGATTTTCACCATTTGTGACCGTATTACCGTTATGCGTGATGGTAAAACAGTGGATACAACACCAATCCCTGAAACAAGCTTTGACGACGTTGTACGTAAGATGGTAGGGCGTTCATTAACGGATCGATTCCCAAGCAGGCAAACGAAAATTGGAGAAACGGTATTGGAGCTAAAAAGTTTAACAAGAAAACATGCTTTTCATGACATTTCGTTTTCTGTGAAATCGGGAGAAGTTGTTGGGGTAGCTGGCCTTATGGGTGCTGGACGTACTGAAATCATGCGTGCCATTTTCGGTATGGATGCTATCGATTCAGGAGAAGTTTGGGTAAACAACAAACCTGTCAAAATTAAAACGCCAGATGAAGCAGTAAAGTACGGAATCGGCTTTATCACAGAAGATCGAAAAGATGAAGGGCTTGTATTGGATTTTTCAATTCGAGAAAACATTGCGCTTCCAAACTTAAAAAGCTTTTCAACAAAAGGGATGATTGCTGAAAAAAGTGAGCGAGAGTTTGTCGAGCTTCTTATTAAGCGTTTAACGATTAAAACGCAATCAGCTGAAATTAGTGCGGGCAGCTTATCGGGAGGAAATCAACAAAAAGTAGTTATTGCGAAATGGATTGGTATTGGACCGAAGATATTAATTTTAGACGAACCGACTCGAGGAGTAGACGTTGGAGCTAAGCGTGAAATTTATCAGCTTATGAACGAGCTCACAGAGCGCGGAGTGGCGATTATCATGGTCTCTTCAGAACTTCCGGAAGTGTTAGGGATGAGCGATCGTGTTTTAGTAATTCATGAAGGAAAGCTAGCGGGAGAATTATCAAGAGAAGAAGCAACGCAAGAAAAAATTATGACATATGCAACAGGAGGTCAGTAACATGAATACGCCTAATGATTTACAGTCAAACAAAGGGAATTATATGTCTAACATGATGCAAAAGCTAGGGCCGCTACTTGGACTCTTTATTTTAGTGGTCATTGTATCTGTATTAAATCCTAGCTTTTTGGAACCGCTTAATATTTTAAACTTACTTCGCCAAGTAGCGATTAATGCATTGATTGCATTTGGAATGACATTTGTTATTTTAACAGGGGGAATCGATTTATCCGTCGGTTCAATTTTAGCTTTATCCAGTGCATTAATGGCTGGCATGATTGTATCAGGAGTTGATCCGATTTTAGCGATTTTGATTGGGTGTTTATTAGGAGCTGCAATGGGTGCAGTGAACGGCTTGTTAATTACAAAAGGGAAAATGGCACCTTTTATTGCAACACTGGCTACAATGACTATCTTTAGAGGCTTAACGCTCGTTTACACAGACGGTAATCCCATCACTGGACTTGGAGACAATTACTATTTCCAACTATTTGGTCGTGGCTATTTCTTAGGCATTCCAGTACCAGCTATCACGATGATGCTTGCATTTATTGTATTGTGGGTTATTTTACACAAAACGCCGTTTGGACGTCGTACGTATGCAATTGGTGGTAATGAAAAAGCTGCGTTTATTTCCGGAATTAAAGTACCACGGGTTAAAATTATGATTTATTCATTAGCAGGATTATTAGCTGCATTAGCCGGAGCAATTTTAACATCACGCTTAAATTCTGCTCAGCCAACCGCTGGTACTTCCTATGAGCTAGATGCCATCGCAGCAGTTGTTTTAGGTGGAACAAGCTTAACAGGTGGTAAAGGACGCATCGTCGGAACGCTGATTGGTGCACTTATTATCGGAACATTGAACAACGGCCTAAACTTACTCGGCGTTTCTTCGTTCTACCAGATGGTTGTGAAAGGGATTGTTATCTTAATTGCGGTACTAATTGACCGTAAAAAAGCAGCGTAGGAGGGATCATCGTGAAAAAAGTATTATTACTGATTATGTCTTTGTCCGTTTTGTTATTAGGAGCTTGCTCATTAGAGCCTCCAACTTGGGCAAAGCCTTCTCAAAGTGGAGATATTAAAGATATGAAAATTGGCTTATCGGTTTCTACTTTAAATAATCCATTCTTTGTTTCGTTAAAGAATGGCGTTGTAAAAGAAGCGAAAAAACAAGGTATTGAAGTAATTGTCGTTGATGCACAAAACGACTCTGCAAAACAAATTAACGACGTGGAAGATCTATTACAACAAGGAGTTAACGCACTGCTTATTAATCCTACGGATTCTTCGGCTATTTCAACAGCGGTTCAGTCAGCGAACGGTATTGGAGTACCGGTTGTGACGCTTGACCGTTCAGCTGAAAAAGGAAAAGTAGAAGCGCTGGTAGCATCTGATAACGTAAAAGGTGGCCAAATGGCTGCAGAATATGTGGTGAAAACATTAGGAGAAAATGCAAAGGTTGCGGAATTAGAAGGAGTACCTGGAGCTTCAGCAACGCGTGAACGTGGAAGTGGGTTCCATAATATCGCAGATGAGCAGCTAGACGTTGTAGCTAAACAATCCGCTGATTTTGATCGTACAAAAGGGTTAACCGTTATGGAAAATGTCCTGCAAGGAAACCCTGATATCCAAGCGGTATTTGCGCATAACGATGAAATGGCACTAGGCGCTATCGAAGCGATTACTAGCTCTGGAAAAGACATTGCGGTCATCGGGTTTGATGGCAATGAAGATGCTCTTAAAGCCGTTGAATCAGGTGCACTAACTGCAACGGTTGCTCAGCAGCCAGAGCTGATTGGAGAGCTTGCTGTAAACGCAGCGAAAGATGTGTTGCAGGGTAAAAAAGTTGAAGAGAAAATTTCTGCACCATTAAAGCTTGTTACAAAAGAATAATAAAAATAAAGATATAAAGCCTCTTATCTAGTAAATTAGACAAGGGGCTTTACTATTGTGAGAAAGTAAGAAATGTATGATGTTTTTACTATAAAACGCAAGAAAAAAAGTAAATAAACAACCATTAAAGTAATTAAATGGAAATAAATCACGTGAATAAGTTCACAAATTCGCTATTTTTCGTTGTAACAATGTAATATTTCTGTAACATAACGACTTTTTGACAAAATTCTGCGTTGCATATTGGACATTTTTTTACAGTAGTTCAAAAGGTAGCAAGGTAAAAAAACCTTTATACAGTAAGGGTTCATGTGAATGTATGAATAAAAAGTTATACTTATATACAGAAAATGGGAAACTTTTAACGGTATTGTAACATAACTCCCCTCTTTTTTATGGTATAACTATGTCTATGAGGAAAGGGGACTATTACTTTATGAAAATTTTAAAGCGTATGACTCTTGTAGCAGTCACGGGAATGTTCTTCACGGCAGGCATAACAGAGACTCACGCCCAATCGAATGAAGAAGCGCTCCAAAGTACTGAACAACAGCTTAAAGAAAGAGAAAAGGCTGTTCAACAAAAAGAAAAAGAGAAACAGTCAATCGATACGGACGTAAAAGCATTACAAAGTGAACTAGATTCTTTACATAAAGTTATTTCTGATAATGAGAAAGAATTAGCTTCTACAGAAAAGAAAATTAAAGAAGCGAAAAGCATGATCGAAAAAAAGAAAGAAGAGATTGTAGAGCTTCAAGAGAAAGTTCTTAGTCGTAAAGACATTATTGAAGAGCGCTTAGTTGCATTGCAACATGATGATAAATCAAATGCTATGCTTGAAATGGTAATGAATGCTGAAAGCTTTGGTGACTTAGTTGCACGTATGGGTGCAGCAACAACGCTTCTATCAGCAGACAATGATATTTTAAAGCAGCACCAACAAGACTTAGATCAAATTGAAAAAGATAAAAAAGAAATTGATAAGCAAGAAAAAGTACTAGAAGAAGAAGAAGCTAATTTAAAAGCAAAAAAAGCTGAATTAGAATCAAATATCTCAAAACAAACAGCTGCTCTAACAAAGATGCAAGAAAAGTACAGCGCAGTTGTAAGTGATATTGAAACAGCTTCATCTGAAAAAGCAAGCCTACAGTCACAATTAGCAACAATTCAAGATAAAATTTCTGCAGAGCAAAAAGCTGCTAAAGAGCAAGCTGAAAAAGTAGCTAAAGAAAAAGAAGTAGCAGCTCAAGCTGAAAAAGAAGAAAATCAGCGCCAAACAGACCTAGCAACGGCTAAAGCTGAAGTGAAGCAAGAAAAGAAAGTTGAAAGCACAAAGCCAGTTTCTAAAACAGAATCAAAACTAGTATCAAAACCAGCATCAAAGCCAGCTTCTGAATCTAAACCGGATAAAGTAAGCGGAAAAGAAATGTATGTTCAATCAACAGCATACACGGCAAGCTGCGCAGGTTGTAGCGGTAAAACAGCAACAGGTATTGATTTAAAAGCTAACCCTCACTTAAAAGTAATCGCAGTTGATCCATCAGTCATTCCTTTAGGTTCTAAAGTGTATGTAGAAGGATACGGAGTTGCGGTTGCTGGTGATACAGGTGGCGCAATCAAAGGTTATAAAATTGACGTATTCGTACCAAGCAAATCTGCAGCGATGTCATGGGGACGCCGCACAGTAAAAGTAACGGTACTGAACTAACAAAAAGCATGGGACTCTTCCCATGCTTTTTTATTACCCCATTTTAAAAGAAACAAACTGTTAGATATATATAGTAGATATATATATAGCAAATTTCAAAAAGCAAAAAAAGCTGGTTATTTTAAATTAAGAAAAAATGATTGAAAAGACATAATTAGATATATAAGTTACTAGAGGCTTTAAATTATTAGGGGAAAGAACAGTCCTCATCAAAAGCTTCCTGATAAAAAAGCCTCGTGATTGAAATGAAAGATACGACACTTCAGCAGGATTAGCGAGACAGGCGAGACCCCGCAGTTTACGAGGAGGATCAGCGCTCGCCCTGCGGAAAGGGGGCAATCTGTAAGGGGAATTACGCCAAGTAAAGAGTGATTTTAAAATCATAAGAAGCAAGAAATGTGTTCATTAAAAGTATGCCAAGTAGCGAGAGTCTTTATTACCTTCAAATAAATTATTGCTGTTAAAAGATAAATTAAGCAAAAAAGTCTCTTTGCAATAGCAAAAAAATCTGTTTTCCCTCTTAATAAGCTAGCTGGGTATATTCTTATAGTGTAAAATACAATCGTTTACAACTTTATAAAGGGGAGAATGCTAAATACCTACATTTTTAATAAGTAATTGAATTTTCTAATTACTTTAACGAAGGGATTTTAGTTAACAAATGGTTAACTTACTCTAAGCTCCTTCCGTCACTAACAAACGTTTCTCTTCTTTTAGTGAAGGTCTTCTTCCTATACAAATTTAATCAAAAGGCAAAAATGTATCATTTTTGCCTTTTATTTTTACCATTGAGTAAATGGCCAATCCTTCATATAATTTAACTAAGTTAATTGTATCCGCTTACATAAAGCTTTCAAAAAGGCAAAAAAGAATTATGTAACGTTTACATCAAACTCAAATTTTGTAAGAAAAAGAAAATGAGTTTATTCAGAGGGGGATTACGATGAAGCGTTGGTTTGGTCTTATCAGCTTTACACTTATTTTCACGCTGATCTTAGCAGGATGTGGAGGGAAATCAGCAGACGAAGCAAGTGGGAGCGGAAGCAATGGAAAAGAGGTAGTTGCTTGGGCATGGAATATTAACGTTCCTGTTTTAGAAAAAGCAGCTGAAGAATATCAAAAAGAAAACCCAGACTTTAAATTGAAAGTTGTAGATATGGGACGTGAAGACGTTTACTCAAAACTAACAACAGGTTTACAAGCAGGGGGTAAAGGCCTTCCAGATATCGTGTTAGTGGAAGATGATCGCTTCCAAGGGTACGTTAATTCATTTCCAAAAGCATTCTTAAATCTATCAGAAAAAGGCTTTGATGAGCACGCTGATAAATTCCCAGAATTTAAAAAGCAGCTTCTTTCTAAAGACGGTGAAATGTATGGCTTCCCGTTTGATGCTGGCCCAACAGGTGTCTTCTATCGAACAGATTTCTTTGAACAAGCAGGTGTAGACCCAGCTACAATTGAAACGTGGGATGACTACATTGCTGCTGGTAAAAAGATTAAAGAAAAAGTAGGCGTTGACTTACTTGGTCTTGATTTAAACAATGATGACGGATTATTCCGTATGACATTAACACAACAAGGTACATTCTACTTTGATGACAAAGGTGAACTTAACTTAACATCTAAAGAGTCTCAACAAGCAATGGAACTAAACAAAAAGCTAAAAGATGCTGGCGTTGTTCGTAACACAGTTGGTTGGGATGCTTCAATCAGTGCATTAGCAGAAGGAAAAGTAGCATCTTCTCCATCAGGTGCATGGTTATATGGGTCAATTGAGCAACAAGCACCAGATTTAAAAGGGAAATGGGGCGTATTCTTACTTCCATCATTTGAAAAAGGCGGAAATCGTGCTTCAAACCTAGGTGGTAGTAACTATGTTGTAACAGCAAACAGTAAAAAAGCTGATGAAGCTTACAAATTTATGGAGTACTTCTCAACAACAGATTCAGTTCAAGAAGCAGCAATGGAAGGTGGATTATTCCCTTCATTAAACACTGTATATGATTCAGAGTTATTCACTCAGCCTGATGAGTACTTCAGCAACCAAACAATTTGGAAAACGTTCGCAGATGAAATGCAGGACATCAAACCAGTTAACTTTACTGGAAACTATTCTGTTGCAAATGACGAAGCTGTAAAAGCTGTATCAGAAGTAACGAATGGAAAAGACATCAAAAAGTCATTAGAAGCAGCTGAAAAGCGTTTGGAAAATCGCATTAAGTAAGCATTTACTATAAAAATAGAACGTTAAGCAAGCGTTGAATTGGCCAGATCCCCTGCTATTTGAAGCAGGGGATTCAACTCAAAGTCTCATGCTTGCGGTGTAAAACGGAGGTCATCATGAAAACAAATAAATCATTGCCATATGTCTTTATTGCACCTGCCTTGATCTTGTTTGCATTATTTACGATTTATCCAATCTTTTCTTCGTTTATGTTAAGCTTTCAAACAATGGATGCAGGTGAATATTCGTTTACAGGTCTTTCGAACTATACGCGCCTACTTGAAGATGATATCTTCTGGACAGCGCTTGGTAATACGGGAATCATTTTAATTATTCAAGTTCCAGTAATGATTCTTCTTGCATTAGTGTTAGCAAATGCATTAAACAGCCAGCTACTGAAGCTAAGAGGACTTTTCCGCGTATCCTTCTTCTTGCCAGCGGTTACGTCTTTAGTTGCCTATTCAATCTTATTTTCCATCATTCTTCAAGATGAAGGAATCATGAACACGTTACTTGGGTTCATCGGTATAGATCCAATACAATGGCTAGGAGATCCTTTCTGGGCGAAAGTATCAATTATCGTGGCGATGACTTGGCGCTGGACAGGCTACAATATGGTTATTTTCTTAGCTGCATTACAAAGCTTGTCTCACGAAGTTTATGAAGCTGCGGATTTAGATGGAGCTAATCGCTTCCAAAAGTTTTTCCATGTGACGGTTCCACAGCTTAAACCAGTTATCTTATTTGCAACCATTTTATCAACAATTGGAACGCTACAATTATTCGATGAGCCTTTTAACTTAACTAAAGGTGGTCCAGCTGACTCAACGATGACGCTTGGTTTATACATTTATCAAAATGGCTTCGAATATTTTGATTTTGGTTATGCATCAGCAGTTGCATATGTTGTTGTATTACTAGTGGGTGTATTAACATTCTTCCAATTTAAATTTACGGGTGATAAATAATGAGTGTAGTAGAGAGAGTACAGACGACAACTGTTAACACAAAGCCAAATGTAAATAAAAAGAGAAAAAGTGGATTGCTGCGAAAAATTGGTTTATATTTTTTATTAGGTATCTTCACCGTCATTTCTATCTTTCCGTTTTATTGGATGTTTATCGGTGCTACAAACGAATCAGGCAAGATGTTTACCAACCCGCCAACGCTAACACCTGGCGATCAGTTTATGACAAACTTTCAAAATTTAAATGCATCCATTGACTTAGGACGCGTATTCTTTAACTCAATGTTTGTATCTATTGTATATGTTATTGTGGCATTAATGGTTTGTTCGACAGCAGCTTATGCATTATCTAAGTTTGAATTCAAAGGGAGAAATCTTATTTTCACAACGTTCTTACTGTCGATGATGATTCCTTATCAAGCAACATTAATTCCGCTGTTTCAAATGATGTCTAACTTCAACTTATTGGATACGTATTTCGCGTTAATCGCACCGCAGCTTTGCTATCCATTTGCTATTTTCTTGCTTCGACAAAATTTCTTGGCTTTTCCAACGGAATTAATTGAAGCTGCGAGACTTGATGGAGCTGGAGAGTTTAGAATTTTCTTAACAATTGTTCTGCCTTCTATGAAACCAGCGATGGCAGCAGCTGCAATCTTCCTGTTTATGACGCAGTGGAACAACTTCATGTGGCCTCTTGTTGCAACTACATCAAATGAAATGGCAACATTGCCTGTTGCGTTATCTAGCTTAATTGGCTTATCGTTTATTGACTACGGGCAAGTGATGATGGGCGTTACGATTGCGACGATTCCAATCATTATTTTCTTCCTTGCACTGCAGCGTCACTTTATCTCAGGTATGTTAGGAAGTGCTGTAAAATAAGAAACAAAAAAGCTCCGGTTATTGGAGCTTTTTTTCTGGAAATGATTACGTTTTCAATGTATGCTAGAAGCAAATCAAAAACAAAGGGGAGAAAAGATATGACAAGGATTCCAGTAGCAGTGCAGCTTTATACGCTGCGCGATGAGCTAGAAAAAGATTTTAAGGGTACGGTTGAAAAAGTAGCAGAATTAGGCTACGAAGGCGTTGAGTTTGCGGGTTACGGAGGATATTCAGCACAAGAAGTAAGGGAGCTTTTGGAACAAGTAGGCTTACAAGTGGCTGCTAGTCATATCTCATTAGAACAGCTTGAAGAGAACCTTGAAGAAGTTATTTCGTTTGAGAAAGAGCTTGGTAATACAGCGATTGTTTGTCCGTATTTAGCTCCAGAACGACAAACTGAAGAAGGCTATAAGCAATTAATCAGCGTACTAAATCACGCAGAGCGTCGCTGCGCCGAAGAAGGTATTAAGCTTTATTACCACCACCATGACTTTGAATTAAAGGAGCTACCAAATGGCAAGTCAGCTCTTGAAATGATTTTAGATGAAACAAATGTAGGCGTCGAGTTTGATGTGTATTGGCTTACAAAAGCAGGGGGGAATCCTGTTGAATGGATGAAGAAATATCAAAATCGTGCTCGTTTAATTCATCTAAAAGATATGACAACCGATGACAAGCAGCTATTTGCGCCGCTTGGAACTGGCGGAGTGAATTTAACTGCCATTTTAAGTCAAGGAGACAATATGGATGTGAAGTGGTGGATCATTGAGCAAGATCAATGTGAAGGCTCTGCGTTAGATAGCGTTAAACAAAGCTTAGGTTATTATCTACAACATGCATAATAAAAAACACATCTGCGACAGCCGTTTAATTAACGAGTTGTTGCAGATGTGTTTTTTTATTTAAGGGGTCCATTCAATCTCACCACATTGGTTATTATAGTCAATTTCAACGTGAAAGTCGTGTTTTTCATAAAAATGAACCAATCGATTAACATGGTCCCAATCGCGCTTTGCGATATCACCTTTGATGGTGTGTACGTTTTGGTCACGAGCTACTTCTTTTAAATAGTTCATGCAGATAGAACCATAACCTTTGTTAGCAGGTCCTTTAATATCGCCAATATGAATGGTATGGTCGTCTTCATATACGCCATGAATAGCAAAATCCCAAACGCCTTTATACGCTTTATGACAATTGTTAATCATAATTTTGCATTCATTTCCGTCATTTTGTGCCGATACAATAACTAACTCATTTTCTTCAGGTTGATCAACACCAATGACCTCGTATTTTTTAGCAATTTCTTTCAAATTATCCTGCATTCGATATAACTGAAATTCTAATTCATCTAATGTTTCCTGTAACTCTTCCGCATCTTTGGGTTCTGATGGAGCAAATGCACTTAACACTGATGTAATCTCCTTTCGTCTAATTTTATATTTTAGGAATAATGAAAAATGATAGTAGTGGAAAAAGCGTAGTAGTTATAGATTAAATAATTAGTCATACAAATAAGAATTGAGGTGCTCTTCTTATCATCTATGACTAGGATATATTATTCGTATTATAAAATAAACAACGTTAATTACCCTAACAAATGAAACAATCATTGTCAACGATAACCCTTTATTTTAATCGATTAAATAGGTTGTGTGCAATTATAAAATGAGGTATATTCTCTAGAGTAATAGTTTGGAAATTGACAGGTCTTTATAACTAACAAAAGGTAAAAAAGTATAGTTTAACGTTAATACTTTTAAATGTGGCTGAATGAAAAAATAAAAAAGGTGTTGTCTAAAATGGAAAAATATCAGGTAGCTTTGCTAATGAATATACGCAAGCAGTTGCAGGAATGGTTTGAAAAAAGTCAACCCGTGCAGTATCAAGATGTAAAACGGTTCTTGCATTCGTTGGCAGGTACATCTCAAACCATTGGACTTGAATACTTAGGAAAAGTATCAACAGAGCTTTTGGATCATATTTCTGAACATCCACAGTCAACTTGGCATACAAAAGAACTACAGAGTCTGCTAATCGATATTATAAAAATTTGCTATAAAGATGAGATTGTAGAAGTTGAGCAACTTATGGTTAACGATAAGCGATCTCAAACATCAGCTAGTATTTTATTAATTGATGATGATTTATCAATTTTAATTTACTTGAAAGAGCAATTTGAACAGCAAGGATGGCACGTATTTGTGGCGTCAAATAAAGAAAAAGCAGTTGCTGCTTTTTATGAATTAAAGCCAGATTGCCTTATTTTAGATGTATACATGCAGGAGGAAGATGGATTTGAGCTACTTTCTTTCTTTAATGAGCAGGCGAGGCAACGTTTCATTCCAACAATTATGATTAGTGCAGATAACAGGAAAGAAACAAGAATTAAAGCATTTCAAATGGGAGCAGATGATTTCCTAGCGAAGCCTCTTGATATGGAAGAATGTGTGGTAAAGATTGGGCGTCATTTAGAGCGCCGCAAGCTGTTTACTGAGTACTTATTGGTAGATGAATTAACAGGTGCTTATAACCGCAAGTATTTAACTGAAGTATATAAGCAGCAACAAACGAATTATGTTCGGAATAAAGAGACTTATTGTATAGCTATGATTGACTTAGATTACTTCAAAAAAATAAATGATACATATGGTCATTTAATGGGAGATGAAGTACTGCAAAGATTTGTGAAGCATGTAAAGTCACATATCCGAACAACCGATCAGCTGTTTCGCTACGGCGGTGAAGAATTTGTATTATGTCTTCCAAGAACGAGTGCTGAAGAAGCACAAACAACGCTGAATCGTATTTTAAATAGTTTTAGAACGGAAGCTTTCCATATTAATAATGAAAGGTTCTTTGTTACGTTTTCAGTTGGAATAGCTAAAGTAAGCAGTGATAGCACCCTAGAGAACATTTTGAATCAAGCTGACCGCGCGCTGTATACAGCAAAAGAAAAGGGGCGTAACCAAGTAGTAGTGTCATGTCATCATCAGCAAATGAAGCTCAAAAAGTTTAATTTAGCCATTATTGATGATGATCCAATTATTCGTACGATGTTAACAGAATTACTGGGACGAATTGATCTTGGTACTCGATATGAGGTGCAAGTTCATACGTATAAAGATGGTTTAGAGTTTATGAACTCAACTATCCTAGATGAAAATACTCATTGCTTTGTTATTTTAGACGGAATGATGCCGAAAATGGATGGGCTAGAAGTGCTTCAACGATTAAGAAAAGAAAAAAGACATGATCAATTTACAGTTGTGATGTTAACCTCTAGAAACAGTGAAAATGATATCCAAAGGGCCTTGCAGCTAGGAGCAGATGATTATATGACAAAGCCATTTAAGTTAATGGAGTTAGAAGAGAGAATGCGCTTGTTAATGAAGAGAGTGAAATAATATGGAATTTATACAGATTCAGTGGGTGTTCTATTTATTTTTAGTTTTATTTGCGTTGCTAATTGGTTTCTTCTTGTATTTAGTGATAAAAAAAGCGCGTGTGAATTGTAAAAGAGAAGAAGTAGAAAACTATAAAGAAAGTATTCAAGAATCATTTATTCAATATATGTATCTACAAGATGAAAATTTGAAAATAACTCCCAAGAATGATGTACAGAGGACGGCCGTAGAAGAGCTGCTTTTAGCACTTGTTAAAGTTGTGAATGGAGAAGAAATTTTGCACTTTATTCAGCGATATGCTGAAAGAGAACTCAGCGCTTTGTATCGCAAGCAGTTGCGACATCGCCGTTGGAGCGTTCGAATGAATACGTTGTATGCAATTGAAGGGCTACACATGGTCAATCTCTTGGATGATGTACGAAAGGTAATGGAAAAAAAGCAAATAACAGTGGCAGAGGAAAGTCAAATCTTAAAAATATTAGTTCGGTTTCATGACCCTCACTATGAACAGTATTTGTTTAATGAGCATTATAAACGTTCTGAGTTTACGTATCGTTCCTTATTAAGCATGATGAATGATGAGCAATTTGAAAAATTTATTGTTCGATTTAATGAACATATGGAAGAAGTACAGCTGGCAACTATTGATATTATTGGTATTAATCGCAATCTTGAACAACTTCCTTTTCTAGAGAAGCAGCTTCATTCTACTTCTGATGAAACTCGCATTCGCTCGTTAAAAGCATTAAATCAACTTTCTTACGTTTCAGATACATCTCGCCTGCTTCGGCATATAAAATCAGATTTATGGGAAGAGCGAATGATGGCAGCGAAGCTATTAAGTAAAGCGCAAGGAGAAGAAGCCATTATGTGGTTAGAGGTGCTATTAAATGACCGTCATTTTCTGGTTCGATCCAACGCAGCTCGATCAATTACGCAGCTTCCGAATGGATATGAGCGACTGCGCAGAATTTCAAATACAACCACAGACCTCTTTGCGCGTGACATGGCAAATGAATGGTTAGAAAAAGGCGGTGAACTATATGCTCAATAGCATATGGCATTATTTATTATATTTTTTTGGTACGGCTGTATTTATCTATATGGGAGTTGTAATGCTTTTTTATTTTATTATGTTTTTAATTTCAGCGGTTCAGCTTCGAAGACAGTATCAGTTAAATGATGAAGAGCCGTATGAAGATTTACTTAACGTCAGCTACACGACACCGCTGTCTATTTTGGTTCCCGCATATAATGAAGAAAAAGGAATCATTGGGAGCGTTCGTTCATTACTAAGTATTGAATATCCAGAATACGAAGTAATCGTTATCAATGATGGCTCATCGGATGCTACAATGCAGCAATTAATTAAAGAATTTCAGCTAAAAAAAGTCAACCGAGTCATTCGACAACAGCTACAAACGAAAGAGATAAACGCACTTTATCAGTCAGAGCTTTATGAATATTTGTATGTGGTTGATAAAGAAAATGGTGGGAAATCAGACGCTTTAAATGCTGGGATTAACATTTCGCACTATCCGTATTTCTGTTCAATTGATGGGGACTCTGTACTAGAACGCGATGCATTCTTGAAAGTAATGAAGCCTATTATTGATTCAAATGGAGATGTTATTGCTTCTGGGGGAAGCGTGCGAATTGCTAACGGCTGCCAAATTGAAAACGGAGCGGTTGTATCAGTAGGCCTGGCACGTGAACCAATTGTTGTGATGCAGGTCATTGAATATTTACGAGCATTTTTAATGGGGAGAATTGGACTGAGTCGGCATAATTTACTGCTGATCGTTTCAGGGGCATTCGGCGTATTTTCAAAACGCTGGGTAATTGAAGCAGGAGGATATTCTAAAACGGTTGGTGAAGATATGGAGCTTGTTGTGCGCCTTCATCGCCTTTTAAAAGACCGGAAAGAAAAGAAGCAAATTGTGTATATTGCCGATCCTGTTTGTTGGACAGAAGCACCGGATGAAATGAAGTATTTAAGCAGACAGCGTAACCGCTGGCATCGTGGTCTTTTTGATAGTCTTTGGAAACATAAAAAGATGATGTTTAACCCTAAGTATGGAAGCATTGGGATGGTATCGATGCCTTATTTCTTTTTCATCGAATTATTAGGTCCTTTGATGGAATTATTTGGTTACTTATTTATTGTAATTTCCCTCATTGTAGGAGGAATTTACTTAGAATTTGCGTATTTGCTGTTTATGATGATGGTCATTTATGGCTCCCTGTATTCAATGGCTGCGGTCCTATTAGAAGAGTGGAGCTTGAGAAAGTTTCCAAAAGTGCAGGATATTTTCGTTTTATTTTTCTTTTCGCTAACAGAATCTTTTTGGTACCGACCATTAACAGTAATTTGGCGCTGTCACGGGTTCATTGATGTTTTACGTAAGAAAACAGGCTGGGGTGACATGCAAAGAAAGGGTGTGTCGCAATGAGGAAATGGCTGTGGACAGCAGGGATTACAGCGATTGTACTGCTAGCTGTTTCTCCATTTATTGCATGGGCATTAAAAGGAAAAACGGACTTTAACGTATTAATTATTGATAAAACAGTACCTGACTCAACGTACAGAGAGCACCAAGGACTTGTGTGGATGTTAAATCAGTCAAAGTTAGTCAAAGACGGGCAAGCTTATGATGCAAAGGAAGACTATGTAGGGTTTGTTCCAGGTGATAACGACAAGTATACAATTCGCTCTCTACCAAAGCAAAATGACTATGACATGATCTACCTAGCAGATGGATATGGAGTATATGAAGAGGATTTGAAGGGCGGCGTAAAAGAAGGTAACCGCTCCAAGCTTTTATACGGAGGAGTAACATCAGAGGATATTGCCTTTATCCGTACGTCTTTATACGATCACCACTCAACTCTTGTAGGAGAATTTAATTCTTTTGCGAGCCCAACACCAAAAGAGGTGCGAACAGAACTTTATGACCTTTATAACGTCACTTGGACAGGATGGATTGGACGCTATTTCGAAGACTTTAGCAGTAGTGAAGTTCCAAATTGGGCTAAACTAGCGTACCGAGAGCAGTTTGGAGAAGAATGGGCTCTTACAGGTAAAGGATTATTATTTGTAAATGAACAAAATGAACTAATTGTGATTACGGAAAAAGAATTAAAAGATAATCCAGTTTGGTTTCAGTATACCAAGAGCGGGCAGAAAGAACTTGGACTAAATGATGAAGCAGCATATCAGTACTGGTTCGACGTTATCCAAGCACAAGATGAAAGTGAAATTCAGGCAACGTATACGCTGAACTTGAAAGATTCAGCTAAACAAAAACTCTCAGAGCACAATATTCCAACAACGATTCCAGCGGTAACGTATCATAAGACAAGTAAGTATAATACGTATTATTTTGCAGGAGACTTCGCAGATGAAGGAGAAATACCTGCTTTTCATCAAGCATCTTTTTATCCAACATGGAAAAAATGGATTACATCTTTACGAAAAGATGATTCGACCGCTTTTTATTGGAATATCTATATTCCGTTAATGAAAGAGGTTGTCACTCAAAGTAAAGAAACAAAAGATCAAAAGCTTCCGATTGAGATTTATAGCGGCAAAAACTATCAATCTACTGGAAAAGCAGGAGACGATTACCTGCAAGTTTATAAAGATGGAAAATGGCAGGATATTCTAGTAAAGGGTGTTAATATGGGGATTGCGAACCCTGGACATTTTCCTGGTGAGACGGCTATTACAAAAGCAGAGTACATGAGATGGTTTAAACAAATAGGTGAAATGAATGCCAACGCTATTCGGGTATATACCATTCATCCCCCGGGTTTTTATGAAGCATTAGCTGAATACAATCAGCAAGCGAAGGATCCTCTTTATATTTTTCATGGTGTATGGATTAATGAAGAAGTATTTTATGAGTCACAAGACGCTTTTTCAAAAGAAAATACCGATGAGTTTGTAGATGAAATCAAGCGCGTAGTTGACTTAGTTCACGGCAATGCAACGTTACCAAAGCGTGCAGGGCATGCAAGCGGTACGTATAAAGCAGATGTTTCGCCATACGTACTTGGGTGGATGATTGGAGTTGAGTGGGACCCGGATGTTGCACTATCAACCAATGAGAAGCATCAAGGCATGAAGGATTTTAAAGGTAAATATATTTATACACAAGGAGCACAGCCTTTTGAGGTATGGCTTGCTGAAATGATGGAACAAACAATTGATTACGAACAGGAAAATTACAACTGGCAAAGGCCGATGAGCTTTACAAATTGGGTTACAACTGATTTACTGACGCATCCTTCTGAGCCTTCAGAAGACGAAGATAAAATAACGGTTAATCCAAATCTAATTCATGCGACGGATCAATTTGAGCCCGGGTTATTTGCTTCGTATCATATTTACCCTTATTATCCGGATTTTTTAAACTATGAATCTCGTTATGTGAATTATGTAGATCACCGTGGCAACAAAAATAATTATGCTGGTTATTTGCAGCATATGAAAGAAGTTCACAATATGCCGCTCCTTGTTGCTGAGTTTGGCATTCCAGCTTCCCGAGGATTAACGCACCGCAATCGATATGGATGGAATCAAGGGTTTCATTCAGAACAAGAACAAGGAGAAATGCTAACTCACTTATTTGAAGATATCGTGGAAGAACAAATGGCTGGAGGGCTTGTTTTTACATGGCAAGATGAGTGGTTTAAGCGAACATGGAATACAATGGAATATGATAATCCTGATCGTAGACCGTTTTGGAACAATATGCAAACTAACGAACAACATTTTGGCTTATTAAGTTTTGAACCAGGACGAGAGCAGAAGGTAATTATTGATGGGAAAGAGAATGATTGGAAGAAAGTAAAAGAAGAAAGTAGTTCTTCTACCTCGTTGCATGATTTTCAAGTAACAAGTGATGAAGGATACTTATACGTAAAAGGAAAGTCAGAAAATCTCAAAGATGAAAGCTTGTACGTGCTCTTCAATACAATCAATGAGCAAGGTCAGTCTAAAATAAAACAGCTGCCAAGTTTAAAAACAAAAGGCGTGGAATTTGTTGCTGAGCTTGATGGGAAAGAAAACAGTCATCTTTGGATTGATAGCTACTACGATACGTTTTACTTTTCTTATGCACACAAGCTGCAGATGATACCAACTGTACCGTATGCCAATCAAAAAGATAACGGTGTGTTCCATCCAATTCGATTAACGCTTAATAAAAAGCTTCAAATTAAGAATGACAGCGGAAAGGAAGAAACAATTCCGTTTGAATCATATGAAACAGGAAAGCTCAGGTTTGGTACTACAGATCCAAAAGATAAGAATTTTGATAGTTTAACAGACTATTATTTGAATCAAAAAACGGGCGTGTTTGAGCTTCGTATTCCATGGGCGTTATTAAACATGAAAGACCCTAGCTCTAGAGAAGCAATGGGAGATGTATGGAAAAAAGGTGAGCTATCAGAAAGTGTAACTTTGGATGGAATTGACCTAGCTGTTGTAGCAGTTGACCGTAAAACAAAAGCCATAAAGGATACAATTCCAGCTATGAAAGAAAACCGTTTAGAACCTAAAGACTTTTATCACTATACGTGGAAAACGTGGCAGGAGCCAACGCATCACGAGAGGTTGAAATCGTCTTATTATATTTTACAAGATACCTTTAAAAACCAGCGTTTAGGAGGAGAATAATGGCGAAAATTTTACTTGCTGAAGATGAAGCAGTGCTTCGTATGCTAATTGTAGATACGCTAGAAGACGAAGGGCATGAAGTAGTAGAAGCACAGGATGGTCAAGAAGCTGTTGAATATGCACAAAGAGAAGACTTTGATCTACTTATTGTGGATTATATGATGCCGGTGTTTACCGGCTTGGAGGTCATTCAAAAGCTAAAAGCAATCAACAGTGAGAAGTATAAAAACATTCTCGTATTGTCAGCCAAAAGTCAGCTCGCTGACCAGTCTAGGGTCATTGACGCAGGAGCGACGCATTTTATGTCAAAGCCGTTTAGTCCACTAGCTTTAGCGGAAAAGGTTGAGGATATTTTAAATGAAAACTAAATTAAAAGTGGGAAGAAAGAACATTTCTTCCCAGTTTATTTTATTGATAGTAGTGTTTTTCGTTATGTTTACAATCGGCTCTGTCATGCTAATTAACGATCAAAAAAATATTGCTGAAACGTTCGATGAAAAACGTCAAGAGTTAATGAAAAAAGAAAAGCTTGTTATTGCGATTAAAACGGATTTAAATAGTGCTTTTCTACAAGCACGAGGCTACATTGCGTTTGGTGAGCAAGACATGTATCAGCAAGCAATAAGTCGAAAAGAACCTTTACAGCAACATATTGATGAGTTATTCCTTTCAGCTGATGAAAAAGATCAAGTCATGATTCGTAACCTTGATTATTTTGTGAATAGTTATTTTACAGAGACGATGCCAAAGTTTAAAGACGTGTATGACAAACAGGGTATAGAGGGAATTAAAAAGAATCAAGATCGTAAAGAAGCGACAGCAGGTATTGAAAAAGTTCAAGAAGATTTAAATGAATACCAACAGCAGCTCTCCGATGAAATAAATATTGCCTATATGGTTGCTTCTAAAGATATAAATCAAAGCCAGTGGTTCTTTATTGGGCTATTGGGATTTAGCTTATTAGTGCTCATTGTATTAACAAGGATTCTATTAAAACAAGTTGGAAAGCCTCTTAACGAGCTTGCTTATGTGGCTAGCGAAATTGCCAATGGTAAAGATTTATCTTATGAGCTAGATGAAAAGCGTGAGGATGAAATTGGCGTACTATCCAAAGCTTTTTATAAAATGGTGGTGAGCTTGCAGGCGAACGAACAGGAATTACTCGCTCAGAATGAAGAACTGACTGCGCAACAAGACGAGTTGCATAGCCAGCAAGATGAACTCCAAAATGCGTTAGATAAAATGAAAGAACGAGAGCACGAATTAGAAGCGCGCAACAATTTCATAGATGAATTAACAAATTCCTTGAAAAAACAAGAGGTTCTAGATAACATTGTAAAAAATATGCGGAACGTAATGAAAGTTGACCACGGATTTATTGCCCTTTTAACCGAACAAGGGCATGCCTCAATTGGCTTATCAGAGCATGCTATGGCACAAGCATTAACTTATATGAATAGTTATGTAGCAATTCTTAAGGAAGAGCATCAGCCTGTTGTCATTAAGCGACAATGCGAACAGTCAGAGAAGCTTCATCATGAAAAGGAGCTCTACGTATATGATGTTGTTGTACCAGTTGTTTCATCAAAAGGTGAACTGATTGCTTGTATGTGCTATAGCCGATATGCGAACGATTTTTCAGAAAACGATTTAGATACATTCTCGGCTTTAAGTAAACAAGTAGCGCTTACGTTAGAGAAGATTAATATTTACGAAGAGTCTGAGCATGATCGTTTATTATCTCAGGATGTACTCAATTCCATTAAGGAAGGTATTCAGCTTGTGGATGCATCAGGTAAGGTTTTACAAGTGAATACAAATATTTGTGAAATCTTTGGGTCTCAGCATTCAAAAACAGTTCTTAATTCACCATTGGATGAATGGACGAAGCAGATTAGTGAGCGAGTGGATAATAGCGAAGAACTGCTAGCATTCATTAATGACACAATTGATATGTCTAAAAACCGTCAGTCAACTGTCATGTATCGAGTAAATATTGCAGGCTCAAATCGTGTAATTCAGGTGTACAGTGAATACGTTTATCGTAACCGTCAGCGCTTTGGTGTTTTATTTGTTCACCGAGATATTACCAAAGAGTTTGAAGTAGACCAAATGAAGTCTGAGTTTGTTAGTACAGTAAGTCATGAACTTCGAACACCGTTAGCGAGTGTATTAGGCTTTACAGAACTTATGTTAAATAAAACGCTTCGACCGGAAAGGCAAACGAAATATTTAAATACCATCTATCAAGAAGCTCAACGCTTAACAGCTTTAATTAATGACTTTCTTGATGTGCAAAAAATGGAATCTGGAACGCAAACGTATCATAAAAATTATGTGGATTTAGTTCCGATTTTAAAGCAAGTCGTAAACGTTCAGCAGATAAATGCGGGAAAGCATACATTTGATATCATAACAAGTAGTGAAAATCTTGTTGTTTTCGGTGATGAGGATAAGCTCATACAGCTATTTAACAACTTAATTCACAATGCTGTTAAGTATTCACCAGATGGTGGGAATGTACAAATAAAAGCACTTGCAGAGCATGATAAAGTGTATATTGCTATTAAAGATGAAGGAATTGGAATTCCAGAAGAAGCAATAAATAAGCTGTTTACAAAGTTTTATCGCGTTGATAATTCGGATATGAGAAAAATTGGTGGAACAGGATTAGGGCTTTCTATTGTAAAAGAAATCGTTAAATCGCATCAAGGTGAAATTAAAGTTGATTCAGAGTGGAAAAAAGGGAGCACATTCACGATTAGTTTGCCTTTAATGACAACTCATTCCGTTGAACAACTCGACCAAGAAAAAGAAGAAGGTAAGCGTAGCATCATCATTATTGAAGATGATAAAAGTCTAGCAAGTCTGCTGCAGGTAGAGCTAAAAGAAAGCGGTTTTTACGTTCGACATTTCGATCGAGGCGAAGCTGCAATAGAAGCGATACAAGCTAATCCGCCAGAAGCTATTGTATTAGATATTATGCTACACGAGCATGAGATGAACGGGTGGGATATTTTAAAGACGCTGAAAGACGATCCAAATACTGAGCATATTCCAATTTTTATTTCGTCAGCTCTCGATGAAAAAAATAAAGGTATGGAATTTGGAGCATATGCTTATTTAGTGAAACCGTATCAACCTAGCAAATTAACGAATACGATTTTACAAATGATTGTAGAAAAAAATGAAGGGAACGGGGAAATTTTAGTTCCACGATCAGACACAGAATAGCATAAAATAAAATGCTAGAGAAAGATGTGAAAAAAGAGTGGTGAAAGCCATTCTTTCTTTTAAAAAAACTTGAAAACGCTATCATAATGTGGTTTTATTAAACTATAGGCATAACAATGATGACCTTTGAACAACTTTTTCACCTCCTTATTTGATATAAGGAGGCTTTTTTTATAAATTAGTCATAACTGGCCGATAGTATATAAAAGGGGGACTTATATGGATATTGCTCATATTATCGCAGAAGAAAAAATCAAACAAGCGATTAACGATGGTGATTTTAATGATTTACCAGGAGCAGGAAAGCCGCTGCAGCTAGAAGACTTGAGTCATATTCCAGAAGAGCTGCGTCAAGCATATCGGATGATGAAAAATGCTGGTATGGTTTCAGATGAGAAGCAACTGAAAAAGGAAGTCCTTACGCTTGAACAGCTGGCAGCTGTTTGTAGCGGTGATGAAAAAGCTGAAGTAGAACAAAAGCTAACAGAAAAAAAAGTAATGCTACAGCAAATCATGAAGCAAAAAGGCATGATGTCTTCTCCTTCTTATCGTCAATATCAACAAAAGATTCATGCGAAATTTTTTGACTAACAAACGAGAGACAGCTAATATAGGGATACAATCTTTTAGAGAAATAATATGGTAAAGGCACGATCGGAGGCTAGCAGCTTGAGAATATTCATTTTGCTTCTTAGCATTATATTATTAGTAGCTTTTTGCTGGTATATCTTCTCGTCCCAAACAAAGCGGGCAAGTTCGTCGGGAGAAATACCTGTTTTGTTTATACATGGATATTTAGGAAGTCAAAATAGCTTAGGAACGATGATAAAACGATTTGAAGAAAACAACTGGGGACAAAAATCAGCATATTGTATCGTGAGAAGTGATGGAACAGTACAGTGGAAACAAAAAGGAAAGTTAGCGGGACAGTTACCTATGGTACACGTTGTCTTTAAAAAGGCAGATGCAAGTCTTGAAGAGCAGACGAAATGGGTTGGGCGTATTATCGATGACCTAAAGAAAATGTATCATATTTCCTCTGTTGATTTATTAGGTCATAGTATGGGTGGTTTAACCGCTACAGCCGTTAGCTTAGAAAGACCTAAAGATGTTCATAAGCTTGTAACACTTGGTTCCCCATTAAAAGGCTTAGACTATGGTGAACTAATGGAAATGTATCCACGTGCAAAGAATTACCAGGCGTCTGAAGGAGCTCGTGATTTAGTTTTTCATTCCGCTGCATTAAGAGACGTGCATGCTAGGAAAGAAGATTTTGCACAACATATTGATATATTTTCCGGAGCTGGAGATATTGGCGATGGTACGGATGGTGTTGTAACGATTGAAAGTGCATATGGACTTGACTCATTTACCGAACATATTCATTTTCAGACATTCCATGAGTCGCACTCAAATTTACATGAGAGCAAAGAAGTCGATGAAGCCGTTTATCAATTTTTAAAGAGAGATTAAAAGCATGTATATGACGACATATGCATGTTTTTTTGTTTATCTGAAAAAGCATAGTTGACATTGATAATCATTATCATATAAACTGATAATAATTATCAATTACTGATTGAAAATAATAAGCTTTTTGAACATAAGACAAACTTAAAGAGACTCAGTTGAAATGTATAAATAGAAAAGGAGAAAAATCAATGGATAAACATTTAGTGGTAATAAAGGCATTTAGTCATGAAGTAAGCTGTTGTTGTCCTGGAGAAAGTCATCAACACGTCATTACCTTCCACCAAGGAGATGTATGGACGCTTACAGATGAACGGAAATATATTGATTCGTTAGGCTGGCATTCGTTGATGGATGTCAATCGAGAGTTTCAATGTTTCATAAGTACTGAGGAGCTTCAAGATTTATATCTGAGCGGAGTCATCTGTTCAATATTAGATGTAGATCTTCAAATGAATCATTTGAACTTTAAGATTAACGAAGCACTTGATACACAAAACCGAGAATTATTCCATTCGATGGTTAGCAAGCGATTTAACTTACAAAAGATAAGAGATAAAGTGGATGCAATTTATGCACAAATTGTTTAAATGTAAGTAAGAGGAGTAAAGAAATGGCGAAAATTCTAATTGGATATGCAAGTATGTCGGGTAACACAGAAGAGATAGCAGTTCTTCTGAAAAATAAAGTTCAGAGTGCAGGACATGAGGTACATATGGAAGAGCTTGAATTATTAGATGTACAAAACCTATCAGCATACGATGGTATTCTACTTGGAGCTTATACGTGGGGTAACGGAGATTTACCTTATGAAGCAGAAGATTTTTATGACGATTTAGATGAAATGAATCTAACTGGTAAAAAGGCAGCTGCTTTTGGTTCAGGGGATCGCGTTTATCCAGAGTTCTGTGCGGCGGTAGACCTACTTGAAGAAAGATTGAAAAAGTGTGGAGCGGATATTGTTCAAGCCGGTTTAAAAGTTGAAATGGCTCCTGAGACGGAAGAAGATATTCTAGCATGTGAAGCATTTGCTGTTACCTTTTTAAATGAACTAAATATTAGCACTTATTAACAAAAGAGGCTGGAGCATAAGTAATTCAGTCAATGATAAACCTAAACGATTGAGAGTTCATCGCTTTTAATCATTTAGGTTTTTTGTTGATTGTGAAAACAATGTTGAAAACAAGGTGGAATGGAGCGTAGGACACTCGACTCCTGCGGGAAAGAGAGGGAAACCTGAGATCCCGCAGCCCAGCGAGGAAGCTCACGTTCCTCCCCGCGGAAAGCGAGTGGCTGTAGCGCAATGGAACGAACGTGTTCAGATAACGTAAAGAGGTGAGAAAAGGGATTGTTCGTCTTTTTGAAAATTTGTTTTGTTATGTCCCACTCTCTTTTGGTTTAATTGAATGAATAAAAATGGAGAAATCTTAGGTTTTAAAGAGATACACAGTGGAATAGTAGTGGTAACAATTCGTATGATAAAGGAGATGGAACCGTGTTTGGAATGGATGATATCCCTAAATTTTTGTTTTCGTTTTTACTCATTGTCCCAATTGTATCTCTTATTCATCAGTTAGGCCATTCGTTTATGGCTCTATTATTTGGAGGAGAGGTAAACTTTACAATTGGAAAAGGAAGAACGATCTTTCAATGGAAGAAGATTAAATTAAAATCCATTTATTTTTTAGATTCTGTTTGCGTTTATGAAAAATTACGATACGATAATCGTTTTTCTCATGCATGCGTATATGCGGGGGGAGCGTTGGCTAATTTAGCATCTATCTTTATTGTGAATAGTTTGATTGAATCTAGTTTTTTTACGGCAAACCTATTTTTTTATCAGTTTGTTTATTTTTCAGTTTACTATACGGTGTTTTCTTTATTACCCGTTAGGTTTTCAGAGAACGCTTCAAGTGACGGCCAAGCTATCTTTGATGTACTTCGCTATGGAAAAGCATCATGTAATCCTGATTGACGTAAACTTTTTATCTGAATGCCCCTCAAACTTTATTTATAATAAAGTTAAAAAGGGAGTGAGAGTATGCTGTACTTAATTCGTCACGGACAAACTGAATGGAATAAAAAGAGCCTTATTCAAGGGCAGCGCAATATAGGACTTGATGAGCAAGGTATGAAGCAAGCTCAGCAAGTTGCACAATTTTTGAAGAATGAAGGAATTGAAAAATTATATTCAAGCGATTTAACGCGAGCATACGATACGGCCGCAGCAATTGCAGCTGCATCGGGCATTAATGACATTGAAACATGCGAAAGGCTGAGAGAGCGCTCTTTTGGTCAGCTGGAAGGAAAGCCGGCTGCTTCATTAAGAGACTTAGTGCCCAATTATGATACGAACTGGGGAAGCGAAGCTTTATACAATATGGAATCACTAGAAGTCATTCAAGATCGACTCTTAAAACGACTAACAGAAATTATGAAAGAATCAAAAGGGAGAAAGGTAGTCGTTGTCAGCCACGGAGCCATCATCAATACCTTTATCCACTACGTAACAAACGGAGAGCACGGCACAGGAAAAACGGCCCTGCAAAACACGAGCATCACAACCTTTATCTATGAGGACCAAAAGTGGAAGCTTCAAACCTTAAACAACCACAGTCATCTTATTTAAAGAATCTTATGGCTATTTAGATGAATACTAAAAGAGGGTGGGACATAAGTAATTCAGCCAATGATAAACCTGAACGGTTGAGAGTTCAGGTTTTTTCGTTGATTGTGAAAACAATGTTGGAAACAGGGTGGAATGGAGCGTAGGGCACTCGACTCCTGCGGGAAAGAGAGAAAAACTGAGATCCCGCAGCGCAGCGAGGAAGCTCAGGTTCCTCCCCGCGGAAAGCGAGTGGCCGTAGCGCAATGTAATGAACTTGTACTTGGTTTATAAAAGTTTAATTTACTTTTTATGGTATTATGAATAAGAGGTTAGGTTTTAATTGTGAAAAAGGGAGAGGGAGTAATGATACAATCACTGATTTTTGATATGGATGGAACGTTGTTTCAAACGGATAAAATTTTAGAGATATCACTTGATGATACCTTTAATCATTTACGTTTACTAAATGAATGGGATGCTGAGACGCCTATTGATAAATATCGTAACATTATGGGGGTACCTTTGCCGAAAGTATGGGAAGCTTTATTACCTAATCATTCGAATGAAATAAGAATGCAAGCCGATGCTTATTTTTTGAATAGATTAATTGAGAATATCAAAAAGGGCAAAGGTGCTCTATATCCTAATGTAAAAGAGATTTTTAGTTATTTAAAAGAGAATGGTTGTTCCATTTACATAGCTAGTAATGGCTTAAAGGATTATTTAGAAGCCATTGTAAGTTATTATCGTTTGGATAATTGGATTACTGAAACATTTAGTATTGAACAAATAGAAACCTTAGACAAAAGTGATTTAGTTAAAAAAATTATAAAAAAATACGATATAAAACAAGCGGCAGTAGTCGGAGATCGTCTGTCCGATATCAACGCTGCCAAAAATAATCATTTGATTGCAGTAGGATGTAATTTCGATTTTGCACAAGAGCATGAACTAGCTCAGGCTGATATCGTAATAGATGATTTAATTGAACTGAAAACAATTGTACCTAAAATAAATAATAGCTTATTTATCTAATTATCCTAAAAAGTTAGGTTTTAAATGATGAAACAGATTGGCTGGTTTAAGTCTGGTAGTGTACCAAGCTTAAATCAGCCAATTTGTCTTTTACTCGCATATAATTAATAAAATGCTAGTGTTTTAGAATGCTTCGTGCGACAAATCTATGTGTAAAGAGTTAATGATAAGTGGCAATGATGCAAAGCAAAGAGTATTTTTAAATTGCATACAGAGTGTAACCTCATCAAAGGTTTTCCCTATAAAAAGCCCGTGATTGGAATGGAAGATGCGACACTCCAGCAGGACTAGCGAGTCAGTTGAGACCCCGCAGTTTACGAAGAGGCTCAACGCTCGCCCTGCGGAAAGGGAGCAATCTGAAATGGAAATCATGCTAAGTAAAGAATGGTTTCTAAATTACACTAAGCGGAGAGCCCATTCTTAATAACTAAATAAGAACTACTAGTCACCATAGAAATTTATATATATGCAATTGATTTTTATAAAAATACATAGTAGAATAAAACAGAAATATTATTCTATCAAAGCTTTATCAGAAGTTTTAAAAAGAAAAAAAGCATAAAAATAAAAATAATCTATTTTATATACAAACCCTGTAGAGTCGTAGTCTATGATGGAGTCATCATTCCTAAAACACTCATTTACATCGGCATGCACATCATTTATCATAAAGACATCAAATGTTTTTAGAATATTTTTAATAATTTGTTAGAAAACAGGAGGATTACTATGTCAAACGATTGGAATCATCTATTTAACAGAATGCCTGAACTTTTAGCACCTACTATGGCAAAAGATCATCCAAATCTACCCGTTATAAAAGAAGAAGGGTGCTACTACTATGGATTAGACGGCAAACAATACCTAGACTTTACATCTGGAATTGCAACAACGAATGTTGGACATCGTCATCCAAAAGTTGTGCAAGCTATTAAAGACGGAGCTGATCAGCTACTTCATGGGCCTTCTGGCGTTATTATGTACGAGTCTATCTTAAGATTAGCTGACGAACTAGGAAAAGTTACGCCTGGTAACCTGGACTGTTTCTTCTTTGGAAACAGCGGTACGGAAGCAATTGAAGGAGCCTTAAAACTTGCTCGTCACGTAACAAAACGACCTTACGTCGTGTCATTCTTAGGCTGTTTTCATGGACGCTCAATGGGAGCGCTAAGCGTCACAACTTCAAAAAGTAAATACCGTCAGTTTCAGCAGCCTTCTGGCTTAACCTATCAAATTCCATATGCAAACCCAAAAGAATGTCCAGAGAATGTTGATGTGGATGCTTATTTTGAAGACAAGCTTGAAAAAGACTTTAATACCCTGTTCAAACATCAAGTAACGCCAGAAGAAGTAGCAGCTGTTATTTTAGAGCCTGTTCTTGGTGAAGGTGGATATATCATTCCACCAAAAAGCTGGATGAAAAAGCTTCGTGAAATCTGTGACCGTCATGGCATTTTACTCATTTTTGATGAGGTGCAAACAGGTTTTGGACGTACTGGAGAATGGTTTGCTGCACAGACATTTGACGTCGTGCCAGATATTATGGCTATTGCAAAAGGCATCGCTTCAGGCATTCCGTTAAGTGCTACTGTGGCTTCACAAGAGCTTATGAAAAAATGGCCTCTTGGCACGCATAGCACTACGTTTGGCGGTAATCCAATTGGCTGTTCGGCTGCGCTTGCTACACTTGAAGTGCTTCAAGAAGAAAATCTTCTCGAAAATGCAAAAGAAATGGGTGCTTATGCGCTCAAACAATTGGAGCTGTTAAAAGAAAAGCATTCGCTAATTGGAGACATCCGTGGAGTGGGACTTATGATCGGAATTGAGATTGTACATCCTGAAACAGGTGAACCCAATGGGGATGCACTATTTGAAATTCTAGACTTAGCTCTTGAACAAGGCGTTCTCTTCTATTTCTGTGGCAATGCAAGCGAAGTGATTCGTATGGTTCCACCTTTATCCGTAACGAAAGAGCAGATTGATGAAGGTCTTGCTATGCTAGATCAGGCTATTCATTTATATGAGCAAAAAGTTGCTATTAATGTATAAAAAGAGTGCTTAAAGCACTCTTTTTTGTTGGTCTAGTTATGATAGCGGTATCATATTGTTAGAAAGAAAAATCTTTTCAGAAAAGTCATTGACATTCCTTTGCTCAGCGTGTAACATAAGATTTAAGTTATCAACAATATTCTACAATATTCGACAAACTTCTTATCCAGAGAGGTGGAGGGACTGGCCCTGTGAAACCTCGGCAACGGACATTTGAACCGTGCCAACTCCAACAAGCAGTGCTTGATAGATAAGAAGAGAGCTGGTTCTTACTTACGTGATCCCAACCTCTTCTTACAGTCATTAAGACACTGTAAGTGGAGGTTTTATTATTTTATAACTACATACTGTACGTTTTCTTATCTAGAGAGGTAGAGGGACCTGGCCCTATGACACCTCAGCAACAGGCTGATTGCACTGTGCTAATTCCAGCAAGCGCTTAGAAGCTTGAACGATAAGAAGCAGGTTCTTTAGATAAGGAAGCTTCTTCTATGAAGCTTCCTTTTTATTTTTAGTAAATGGGGTGTAAGAATGAATTTACAGATAGAAAAGCTTAAAGAAAGCGTTATTGAGTATATTAACCAACAAGCTCAAACTTACATAGATACAAGTCATGCAATCCACGACCATCCTGAAATCGGAAATGAAGAGAAATTTGCATCTTATCTCTTATGTAAGCTGCTAGAAGAAGCAGACTTTGCCGTGGAACGCGGGGTAGCTGGACATGATACAGCATTTTTAGCAAAAAAAGCATCCGCAAGAAAAGGACCGAGAATTGGATTTCTTGCGGAGTATGATGCGCTTCCAGGGCTTGGACATGCTTGTGGTCATAACATTATTGGAACAACTAGCGTAGGAGCAGCGATTGCGCTTAGCCAAGTGCTTGACGAAATAGGAGGAGAACTTGTTGTGTTGGGCACCCCAGCGGAAGAAGGTGGACCGAATGGAAGTGCAAAAGGAAGCTTTGTAAAAGCGGGCCTTGTGCAAGACTTAAATGCTTGCATGATGGTTCACCCTGGAAAAGAAACGTGTATTACAGGGACAACGCTAGCTGTAGATCCTATTGATTTTGAGTTTTATGGACAGGCATCTCACGCAGCATCAGCTCCTGAAGAAGGCATTAACGCGTTAGATGCGGTTATTCAGTTATTCAATGGAGTGAACGCACTTCGTCAACATGTAAAGGATGATGTGAAAATTCACGGCATTATTACAGACGGAGGAACGGCTCCCAATATTGTTCCCGACTATGCAAAAGCGCGCTTTTATATTCGCGCACAAACGCGTAAAGAGTGTGATCAAGTGACGGAGAGAGTACAGCAAATCGCAAAGGGAGCGGCTATGGCAACTGGTGCTAAACTTAACGCATATTTCATTCAAAATAAAGTAGATCATATTCAGCTAAACCGCGCTTTTGATCGAGTATTTGAAGAAGTATTTACAGAATTAGGCGAAGACGTAGATACGGCGCATAAGCCTGGAATTGGCTCATCTGATGCAGGAAATGTTAGTCAAGTGGTACCAACCATTCACCCTTATATCAAAATCGGTGCTGAAACGCTGGCTTGGCACACTGATGAATTTCGTGAAGCAGCTAAATCTCCAGAAGGTGACAAAGGGTTACTTCAAGGGACAAAAGGTCTTGCTCTCATTGGCTTACGTTTATTAACTGAAGAGGACACGCTTTGTGCTATAAAAGACGAATTTACGAAGAAGCAGGCAGAGCTAGACTAGAATACACCTTTTCTTTCGTTCTCATAAAAGCTCTCTTTCACTCGTATGATAAAAAGAACGTAAGTGAAAGGGGGACGCACTTATTATTATTGTGCAGGGTCGTGCATTAAATATGAATGCAGTACCATATAGCATGCTTGAAGCTAATAAAGCACAGATTTTGAGAAAAATGGCTCAGTATCAAACAATTTATCGGTATGACAATATTATGCAGTTAGATTTTGAGCTGACTACCCGCCTACGAATTGTAGAAGCATCGTATCTTTTGTATAGAAGTGGTGCGAGATTTGCAACTTTTAAAGAATCTGAATGTAACGAAACGTATTGGCTTCGAACCGAAAAAGGAGGATTTAAGCTAAAAGAGAACGTGTTGCCATCCGTCGCATTAAACGATATTTTCTTTAACGGTTCGCTCTATGCGTTTGAATGTGCGGTTGCGATTGTTATGGTTTTTTATAAAGGTGTGTTGGAGAGTATTGGAGAGAGGGATTTTAATCAATTATTTACGAATTTAGTATTATATAGCGGTAAATTTGATGAAGATTTAAATCTTCAAAATCATCATGGTTATGATTTTTTAGAGGGAGACTGCGCTTATTTCAAAAACCCTGATCACCATGAAGATACCCCTCAATGGCAAGGTGAAAATACGATTATCGTTGGTGACGACTTGTATTTTGGACACGGCGTAGGCGTTAAATCCGCTGAAGGAATTATTGAACGGCTAAATGAAAAGAGAAAAGAAAACGCAACAGAGTCTGCTTACTTAACGTCATACATTACGCGTGTTGGTTTCCGCTACCTTAGCCAATTTTATGTTCATCGTGATGTCCTCGTTGAAGTTGATTATGATAAGCTCCCTCTTGTTGTGAGTCAAATAGGCTCAAGCACATACATTGGTTAAGAAAAACCCTCGCTTTCACAAAGCGGGGGTTTCCTATGATAAAGAGTAGAAGTGAACCAATATAATCTGCCTTAGTTGCTATAGAAAGAAGCATACCCTGCTATAATAAACAAAAGAAGCAGCGCAATTGTGATACCGATGATCCACAGCGACAATTTCTTCATAAGGAATACCTCCTCCATTCATTTAAAGAGTAGAAGATGAACCACCTGATGAACCGCTGGCTGTACCATATACAGTTTGACGCTTTACACCAGCTGTTTTGAACCCAACCTTCCAATTCCAATCAATTTGTCCGTAAGCACGGTTAGAAGAGACCCATGTTTTGGAATTTTGTTTTGAAATTGAGACTAGGGGATTGACGTTTTTCACAACTTTTCCGCTCACACTTTGTACGGACGTAACGTTAGATCCACTTGTAGAATAATAGACTGTAGCTTTCACTTGCGTAGTAGTAAACCCTGCAATTTTATACTGTGCTGTATAGGAAGCTGTGCGTGACACACCAGACGATAATGTGGAAAAACGCGGCGTTGCATATGCAGATGCTACCGCTGTATTGCTTGTAGGCGCGTCATCGTAATCAACGGATTCCGTTACTTCAATAGAATTAAGTAGCTCGTCTGGGTGATTTAAGTAGTAGATAACTTTTTCTTGCTGTTCAGGAGATAAAGCTGAAAATTGCTCTGCTGAATCTGACTCTCCCTGGGTATTAAGATAAGCAACATATGAAGAAATAGTATATCGCTCAGATCCCGTACTCATTGCTGAAGCGGGTTTTGTTGCAAAAAAAGTGAAGCCTAAAAGTATGATTGATACACAAAAAAGCATTTCTTTTTTTAACATTTGGTGTCGGCCCTTTCCATAATTACTAGGTAAATAGAATCGTAACGACTATTACTTTACCATATTTTCCTGGAAAAACGACAAATTTCTTTTAAAACAATTTAATAATAAATGTGTTGAAATACATCGGAGAAATGTAAATATAAAAAAGTATGTAAGGTTTTCTGACATTTTCCTGGCATTACTGTTAAAAAGAGAATATGATGTATTCAAGATCACATTATTCTCCTGCGATTTCGTATAACCTCTTGAAAAAGGGACTTGGGATTTTTCGTGGATCCACCTTCCTAGCTGCGTAAATCAGCTAGGAATTTTTTTTACCTTTTCAATAGACAGAATAATTAGTTATTTTTGATATATAATGAAACGCAAGAGAATGATGGATTTAAAGAGAGAGTAGGGGGCTTGAAGGAATGCAGCATATTTTAATTAAAAACGCGGAAATTATTACGATGAACGAAAAGAATGACATTGTATATGGAGATCTATACATAGTAGGAGACCGTATCGCTGCCATTGGTAAAGGGTTATCACCGGAAAAAGTCGATAAAGTCATTGATGGAACAAATCGGACAATTGTTCCTGGTTTCATTCATACTCACATTCATTTATGCCAAACGATGTTTCGCGGACAAGGCGATGACTTGGAGTTGATGGATTGGCTTCAAAAGAAAATATGGCCTTTAGAAGCTGCGCATGATGAAGAATCTATTTATTATTCCGCATTATTAGGTATTGGCGAGCTCATTAAAAGTGGCACTACAACTATCGTGGATATGGAAACCGTGCATCATACTGATTCGGCATTTGAAGCTATTGCACAAAGTGGTATTCGCGCCATTGCTGGTAAAGTAATGATGGATAAAAAGGCGGACAACATGCCAAAAGCATTACAGGAAACAACCGCTTCCTCAATTGCGGAAAGTGTTAAGCTGCTTGAGAAATGGCACGGATCTTATAATGACCGCATTCAGTACGCGTTTTCTCCCCGATTTGTTATTTCGTGTACGGAAGATTTACTAAGAGAAGTTGCGCACTTATCCGCGACTTACGGTGTGCATGTACATACGCATGCGTCTGAAAACCAAGAGGAAATTCGAATTGTAGAAGAAGAAACAGGCATGCGAAATATTTTATACTTAGATCACTTAGGGTTAGCCAATGAGCGGTTAATTTTAGCACACTGCGTCTGGCTGAATGACCAGGAAAAGGCAGTGATTAAAGATAGAGGAGTAAAGGTGAGTCATTGCCCAGGCTCAAATATGAAACTTGCTTCGGGATTTGCTGAGATTCCACATCTTCATGAACAGGGCATTTGTCTAAGTTTAGGAGCAGATGGCGCGCCTTGTAATAATAACCTCGATATGTTTAATGAAATGCGCCTTGCAGCAACGATTCATAAGCCGTCCTATGGACCTACAGCGATGAATGCGAAGCATGTACTTGAAATGGCAACGATTGGTGGAGCCAAAGCTGTTGGGCTTGAAAATGAAATTGGAAGTATTGAGGTTGGGAAAAAAGCCGACTTAGCTATGCTGAACCTTTATCAGCTTCATACGTTTCCATCATATGGTGTGGACCCAATCTCGCGCGTTGTTTATTCAGCTACGCGAGGAGATGTGGAAATAACGATGGTGGATGGCCAAATTGTGATGGCTAACCGAGTCTTAAAAACAATTGATGAGAGAATTGTTTTAAAGGAAGCCAATGGCACTATCGAGCGTTTATTAAAAAGAGTAGCGCTGCTTACGTCGTAAAAAAGCAGCTAAACTTTTTACTAGTATTGTTAATTTGAAAATTAAAAATAAATAGAATATAAAAAGTTTTATTATGATAACGTTTTCCGCCTTTGCATCTTTCATAATTAGGACTATAATAGGACAAAAGATTTTACTTCAAGATGTGAAAAGTGTACGTTCTAGCCATAATAAGTGGTGGAGTTCTCTCTGCCGCTTATTATGTTTTTGTATGAGCTCTAATGAAAAAATTAGTTGTTCAAGACGCCTGATCACCACAGATTGAGGTTATGTTATAACAATAAACAGGGAGGCGCATGTTTTGGAGCGTAGTAGTATATTAGAGCGCGTGTTTAAACTCTCGGAACGTCAAACAACGCCAAAACAAGAAATTTTAGCGGGCTTAACCACTTTTATGACCGTTAGCTACATGGTTATCGTCAATCCGCTTATTTTATCTGACGCTGGTATTCCGAAAGAAGCAGCGTTAGCAGCAACGATTTATGCCATTGTATTCAGTACAATACTTATGGCGCTATGGGCTAACTTTCCAATCGTTACTGGTCCTGGTATGGGATTAAATGCATTCTTTACGTATTCGGTTGTGCTAGGACAAGGCCTATCGTGGCAAACGGCTCTTGGTGCCGTCTTTATATCTGGTATTTTATTCTTTTTATTAACCGTAACCGGTATTCGTAGCAAAATCGTCGATGCCATTCCCAACGTTCTAAAAGCATCAATTGCTGTTGGAATTGGTTTGTTTGTTGCGTTTATAGGATTAAAAAATGCAGGGCTTGTTGTAGCCAATGAATCAACATTTGTTGGCGTTGGAAACGTGTTGGACAAGGGGCCATTATTGACAATATTCGGTTTGATTTTGGCAGCTGTTTTAATGGCTAAACACGTAAAGGGTGCGCTAATTATTAGTATTTTTGCAACGACTGCAGTAGCAATGGTTGTTGGGTTTCAAGCACCGCCAACCGCTATCAGCGACGTGTTTTCAGCGACCCCACCAACAATTGGTGACACGTTTATGCAAATGGATTTAAAAGGTGCCATCGCTTACGGGATCTTCTCCGTTGTCTTCTCATTTACAATTGTAGAACTTTTCGATACGCTTGCAACGCTAATTGGTTTATCGAAAAAAGCAAACTTAGTTGATGAGAACGGCAAGATTCCAAATTTAAATCGCGCATTAGCAGCGGATTCAGTTGGAACAATGGCGAGCGCTATCTTCGGTAGTACAGCTTTAAACACGTACATCGAAAATGCAACAGGAATTGCAGAAGGTGGACGTACTGGGTTAAAAGCATTAACGGTAGCTGTTCTGTTTTTATGTACCCTTTTCTTCGCTCCGTTAATCGACTTTATTCCATCGGTTGCAACGGCGCCAGCGCTAATTATTATTGGCTCTTTAATGCTTAGCGATATTAAAAACGTCAACTTTGATGATTTTACGGAAGTGGTTCCAGCGTTTTTAACCATTATTATGATGCCGTTAACTTACAGCATCGCTGAAGGGTTGGCGTTTGGTTTTATTTCGTATACCGCTATTAAGCTCTTCACTGGACGCTACCGAGAAATTCACTGGATGATGTACATTATCACAATTGCTTTTTTTATTAACTTCTATATGATGAGTCATTAAGAAAAGACGCCTTCTGCACGAAAGCAGAAGGCGTCTTTTAGTTTTTCTTAAGAACAAACTCAATAATTTCATCAGCCACTTCTTCAGGTGTTAAGGCATCCGTTACAACTTTTTTATGGTGAGATTGATAAATAGCTTGGCGATTATAAAATAGTTCTTCTATTTCCACTAAACTCTTTCCTTGTAAAACAGGGCGCGTTGGAAGTAAATCATCTAATCGTTCTTTCCAACCGTCAAAAGATAGAGATAAACAAATAACAATACCGTCTTGCAAGCAGGTATCTCGAATGGCAGCTTGTAAAAAAGCGCCTCCTCCAAGAGACAAAACAGTCTTTTTCTTTTTTACAAGCTGCGTAATCGTTTCTTTTTCTTTTTGTCGAAAAAATGCTTCTCCGTGAACGCGAAAAATATCTGTTGTTTGCATGCCCATTTCGGCTTCAATATGCTGGTCCGTATCAATAAATTGAAAATCGAGTTTACGGGCAAGTGCTTGTCCAATCGTTGTTTTCCCCACGCCCATAAATCCAACTAAAACGATGGTTTGATCCATGTCGTAACCTCTTTCTATCTATGAAATATTAATGGAATTATAATACAGACTGAAGTATTTGTAAAAGTAAGATAAATTAGTTTCCTTGTTTTAACCCCATCGATAAATAAACCCGCGTCGTTTTACGATTCGCATACTTTGGGTTATTGCTTCGATTGTATTCAAGAGATTGATGTTTGACATCGTAATGCTTTTCGAAGCTTTTAATCATTTCTTCAATTTCTTTGCTGTCGCCGGCGAGTCGTATCTCGATCATGTATAAGCGCTCCTTTTTCTGTGTAATTGCTACGCTATCATATCACGAAGAGTCGATTTTCGTAATTATTTCGAGTAAAGAATATCTAGAAATTCAACTATATTAGCGTTACAATAGAGAAGTTGAAAATAATGGATAAGAACGGTAGGTTAGGTGGGAGAGTCATTGAATAAGTATAAGATTTACGGTGTTTTAGTATTCGTCATGTTGCTATGGGGGGTAAACGTCGTTGCGTTAAAGCTACTCGTAGGCGCATTTGCTCCCGTTACGATGACGGCTTTTCGAATTCTTTTTGCGGGAATTGCCGTTTTGGTTTTTCTTAAAATCACAAAGTCACTACGCAAAATTACCCTGAAAGAGCTTTTGTTTATTACGATGGTTGGGTTCTTTAACGTTGTTTGTCATCACTTCTTTTTGTCAACGGGGTTAAAAGAAACCAGTGCATCAAACGGGGCGTTAATTTTAGGCTTGAGTCCAATTTTAACGACAATTTGCGCGGTTTTCTTTTTAGGTACGAGGCTAACATTTTTCCGATTTATCGGCGTAGTGAGCGGTTTTTCTGGAGTTGCTTTTATCGTATTAGCTGGAAGCGGAGCGGTCACAGGTGGAACAAAGGGTGATTTGTTTGTCTTTTTATCAATCTTAACGCAAGCCATTAGTTATGTATTTATTCGACGTGCTTCAACAACGTTGGATGCGCGTTTGATGACGGGGTGGATGCTGGTAACCGGTTCAGCTTTTTTACTTGGGATTAGCTTTATTTTAGAGCCGAATGGATTGCAAACGATGGCACAAACAAGAGTGGACTTGTGGCTATTGTTCTTAGGTTCTGCGCTGCTCGCAACAGCATTTGGGCATATGGTCTACAATCAAGCTGTTCAACATATTGGACCGGCGGAGTCATCCATTTTTGTCAATTTAAATCCTTTTTTTGCGCTTGTTAGCTCAGCTATTTTCTTAAAAGAAGAAATACAAGCAGCTCAGCTATTCGGCTTCCTATTTATTGTAGCGGGTGTACTATTAGGTAGCGGTCTAATTGACAAATGGTTCAATCAAAAGAAAAACACGATACATTCACATGTGTAACCGAGGCATTCTTTTAAAGAATGCTTTTTTTCTGTTGACTAACTTGTATATACAGGTTAATATAGAACACACAATACATGTATATACAAGTTTTGAATGCGCTATCTTTTTCTATGCGTTAGGGTAATTAAAAATAAGGGTACCTTTTTTATAAGAGATGAAAGCGATAACAAGGAGGAAGAGGATTATGGCTGTAAATCGTACATCTGTTGAGCAGATTATTGAAGCCGTTGGGGGAAAAGAAAATATTTCAGCAGCAACTCATTGCGTAACGCGCTTGCGCTTAGTGCTGCATGATGAAAAGAAAGTAAATGAAGAAGCGCTAAATAATCATGATTTAGTCAAAGGTTTCTTCTCAACAAATGGACAATTCCAGGTGGTCATTGGTCAGGGAACAGTTGATAAAGTATACAAAGAAATGGTAACGATTACAGGTATCGGAGAATTATCAAAAGAAGAAGTGAAAAATGAAGCTGCGAAAAATTTAAACCCATTGCAGCGAGCTATTAAAACCTTAGCTGACATCTTTATCCCAATCTTACCTGCCATCGTAACGGCTGGTTTGTTAATGGGGATTAACAACATTTTAACCGGGGCAGGAATCTTCTATGATGATAAGTCTCTCGTAGATGTTCATACACAGTGGAAAGATTTAGCGAGTATGATCAACTTGATATCAAATACCGCATTTGTCTTTTTACCGGGTCTCATTGGTTGGTCAGCTGTTAATCGTTTTGGAGGAAGTCCGCTACTAGGTATTGTGCTAGGATTAATGCTTGTTCACCCAGACTTATTAAATGCATGGGGATATGGTGAAGCACTTCAAAAAGGTAACATTGATACGTGGAACTTATTTGGGTTAGAAGTTGAAAAGGTAGGCTATCAAGGTCAAGTACTACCTGTATTAGTTGCATCATTAGTACTTGCTAAAATTGAACTCTTTTTAAGAAAGCGAATTCCGGATGGATTTCAGCTTTTAGTTGTAGCACCTGTTGCGCTACTAGTTACTGGATTCCTTGCATTCATTGCCATTGGACCTGTAACGTTTGCGATTGGAAACGTCATTACAGCAGGGGTGGTGTGGCTGTTTGAAACAGCTCCGTTTATCGGTGGTATCATTTACGGTGGGTTGTATGCACCTCTTGTTATTACGGGAATGCATCATACGTTCTTAGCCGTTGATCTTCAGCTGATTGGTAGCATCGGTGGCACGTTCTTATGGCCAATGGTTGCATTATCAAACATTGCGCAAGGGTCAGCTGCATTTGCCATGATGACATTAGCTAAAAACGATGAAAAGCTGCGCGGATTATCATTAACATCAGGAGTATCTGCATGGTTAGGAATTACGGAGCCCGCTATGTTTGGAGTAAACTTACGCTATCGATTTGCTTTTATTTCAGCTATCATTGGTTCCGCTATTGCAGGCGTTATTGTCACAATGAGCGGGGTAAAAGCAGCATCAATTGGAGTGGGAGGAATTCCTGCACCGCTATCCATTTTACCAAGTGATTGGGGAGCTTTTTTAATCGGGATGGCAATTGTAGTCGTTGTGCCGTTTGTTTTAACGCTACTTTTTGGAACGTTACAAAAGAAAAAAGCATGATGACAAAATGATTTGTATAGAAAGTGATGGTGATGAAGATGACGCAGCCGTGGTGGAAAAAGTCGGTTGTTTATCAAATTTATCCGAAAAGTTTTTATGATACGTCTGGGAATGGCGTTGGAGATATTAACGGAATTATAGAGAAGCTAGATTATTTAAATACACTTGGGGTTGATGTCGTATGGCTTACCCCAATTTATCAATCGCCTCAGCGCGACAATGGATACGATATTAGTGATTATTTTTCAATTCACAGTGAGTATGGAACGATGGAAGACTTTGAACGCTTATTAACAGAAGCTCATAGTCGCGATATTAAAGTCATTATGGATATTGTAGTAAACCATACATCAACAGAGCATGAGTGGTTTCAGGAAGCGCGAAAATCAAAGGATAATCCGTACCGTGATTTTTACATTTGGAAAGACGAAAAAGAAGATGGCTCTGCGCCTACGAACTGGATTTCTAAATTTGGCGGTTCCGCGTGGGAGCATGATGAACTAACGGATCAATCGTATCTTCATTTGTTCGACGTAACCCAAGCGGACCTAAACTGGGAAAATGAAACGGTTCGTAAGCAAGTGTATGATATGATGCACTTTTGGTTCGAAAAAGGTGTTGATGGCTTTCGCTTAGATGTTATTAACCTAATTTCGAAGGATCAGCGATTTTCAGATGACGACGGGACGGTTCCTCCTGGAGACGGTCGTAAGTTTTATACAGATGGACCTCGTGTTCATGAGTATATGAAAGAAATGAACGAAGAAGTGTTTTCAAAATACGATAGTATGACGGTTGGGGAAATGTCTTCAACCACGATTGATCATTGTATCAACTATACGCGTCCCGACCGCCAAGAATTAAGCATGACGTTTAACTTTCATCATTTAAAGGTCGATTATCCTAATGGTGAAAAGTGGTCAGTAGGTGAATTTGATTTTCTAAAGCTTAAAGAGATATTATCAACATGGCAAGTTGAGATGAACAGAGGTGGAGGGTGGAACGCACTGTTTTGGTGTAACCACGATCAGCCAAGGGTAGTTTCTCGCTATGGAAACGACAAGGAATTTCATGAGAAGTCTGCTAAAATGCTTGCTACGACTATTCATATGATGCAAGGTACGCCTTATATTTATCAAGGTGAAGAAATTGGGATGACAAATCCAGGTTTCAATGATATTTCCGACTATCGTGACGTAGAGTCACTTAACATTTATGACATTAAGCGTAACGAAGGCATGAGTGAGAAAGAGATTATTTCAATCTTAAAAGCAAAGTCTCGCGACAACTCGCGCACACCAGTGCAGTGGAATGATAAAGAGCACGCGGGTTTTACGACAGGAGCTCCTTGGATTAATGTTGCTTCCAACTATAGGGAATTAAATGTAGAGCGTGCTTTAGAAGATAAAACATCCGTTTTTTATCATTACCAAGCGCTGATTAAGCTTAGAAAACAGTATGATATTATTACAAGCGGAAACTATGAGCTTATTTTAAGCAATCACCCAGAGCTATTTGCATACGTGCGAAACGGAGCTAATGAAAAGCTGCTCGTAGTGAATAATTTCTATGGGGAAGACGTAACGTTTGAACTACCTGAAACGGTTGATGTTGAAGGATACAAATGCGAAATTTTATTATCAAACTATGATGATTCAACTTTAGAGTATGCTAAAGTTCAGCTTCGTCCTTATGAATCAATTGTATATCTCCTTAAAAAGTGAACGATGAGTGACAACTCATCGTTCTTTTTATAAAATAAATGAAGGTAGGTGAAGTCATGAAAGAAAATAAGTTTATGCAAATCTATGAAGAACTAGTGGAAAACATTAAACAGAAGAAATGGCCGCCTCATACGAAGCTACCTTCAGAAAATGAGCTGGTTGTGACGTACAACACGTCTCGTGAAACCATTCGAAAAGCCTTGAACCTTTTATCACAAAACGGCTATATTCAAAAGATTAAAGGCAAGGGATCTTATGTCTTAGAAGTATCTCGCTTTGATTTTCCGATTTCAGGTCTTGTTAGTTTTAAAGAGATGGCAGAAAAACTTGGACATGAATCAAGAACAGTGGTTGAGGACTTTGAGTTAACTAAGCCTGATAGTGAGTTGTGTACGCAGCTAAACAGTACATCGCGAGACTCAGTTTGGAAGGTGGTACGTGCACGTGCAATAGATGGTGAAAAAATTATCTTAGACAAAGATTTCTTTTTACAAAAAAAGGTTCCTCATTTAACTCGTGAAATTTGTGAAGGGTCTATCTATGAGTACTTAGAAAAAGAAGTAGGTTTAAGCATCAGTTTTGCTAAAAAAGAAATTTCTGTAGATGAAGTAACGGAAGACGATGAGCGCTATTTAGATTTAAAAGACTATACCCACATCGTCGTTGTACGAAATTATGTTTATCTTAACGATGCAAGTTTATTTCAATATACGGAATCGAGACACAGATTGGATAAATTTCGATTTGTAGATTTCGCAAGAAGAGGCATTTAAAGAACTGAGAAGGAAAATTCTCTTAATTCTTTAGTGCTTTTTCTTTTGCTTGGCTAGATTGTAATCTGTTTCTTTTGGCACAATTATGATTGAAAACTTGAAACAATGAGATTCTTTTGATTAAGTGAAACGTAGTCTGTAATTTTTTTGAGGTAGGAATTGAACGATTACATTCAAGAGACAATAGAAGAGAAGAAAGGAGTGGATAACGAGTGAACACTGAATACAACATTTATCCATTGGGAGATAGCGGCATCGTTGTCTCATTCGGTGAGGTTATTCATCCAACAATACATACAAATATCCAGCAGTTTATAGCAATTCTTGAAGCTAATCGTTTTGAAGGCATGATTGAATATGTACCTGCTTTTACAACTGTAACGATTTACTATAAGCCCCACTACTTTTTTAATCGAATTGGAAAAGCCCCCTATGAAATCGTAAAAAGTAAAGTAGAAGCGCTTCTTCAGATCCCAAAAGCTGAAGGTGAATTAACATCTCGCATTGTTGAAATACCGGTTTGCTACGGTGATGAGTTTGGACCGGATTTAGCCCATGTTGCAAACTATCATCAACTAACGGAAGAAGAAGTAATCAAGGTGCACTCATCAGGAGACTATCTAGTTTATATGATTGGGTTCGCTCCTGGCTTTCCATACTTAGGTGGAATGGACGAAAGGTTAGCCACCCCACGAAAGGAAAAACCTCAGGCATCTATACCAAAAGGGTCAGTTGGAATTGCAGGAGGACAAACAGGTATTTATCCGCTTGAAACACCAGGAGGTTGGCAAATCATTGGGCGAACGCCACTGTCATTATTTAATCCGCTAGACCATAAACCGGTTCTTTTGCAAGCAGGAGATTCCATTCGTTTTATACCGATTACCAAAGAAGAATATGTGGCTCAAAAGGAGGGTGACCATGAGTGTTAATATCATCCGTCCAGGATTACTAACAACTGTTCAGGATTTGGGAAGACAAGGGTTTCAAAAGGAAGGAATTATCGTGAGTGGAGCGATGGATGTTCTTGCTCTTCGAATTGCGAACTTACTTGTTGGAAATGAAGAAGAAAAAGCAGCACTAGAAATTACCTTGATGGGACCTAAGATTAGGTTTGAAGAAGATACGCTCATCGCAATTACGGGAGGCGATTTGTCACCAACAATTGATGGTGAACCTGTTAAGATGTGGCGCCCTGTTTTTGTATCAAAAGGCAGTATGCTAGCATTTGGTGTTCCAAAATCAGGATGTCGCGCTTATTTATCCATATCAGGTTCGTTCATTATTGACCCAGTGATGGGAAGTTTATCGACGTCATTACGTCCAGAAGTTGGCGGGTTTAAAGGGCGTGCGTTGCAAGCGGGAGATCAGCTGTTTTGTCATCCTAAAACAAAAATGGGAGAAGTCATTCGTAATCGGCTACTAAATAAGCAAACGGATAAGCCGTTCAAGCAAGCATTTTGGACCATTCATCCCGACTTTTTGCCGCGATATGAAGAAAACCCAACAATTTCAGTTATTGAAGGACCTGAATACGCTTGGTTTACAAAAGAAAGTAAGGCAGGTTTTTTTGACACAAGCTATGCGGTTACTCCTCAATCAGATCGAATGGGGTATCGATTACAGAGTGAGAGTACAATGCTGAAGCGAACAAACAAGCGGGAGCTATTATCAACTGCGGTTACGTTTGGTACCATTCAAGTTCCAAGTGACGGTCAGCCTATTATTCTACTAGCTGATCATCAGACAACAGGTGGTTACCCAAGAATTGGGCAGGTAGCATCAGCTGATTTTTCTACACTTGCACAAGTACCTCCTGGAAAACAGCTGCAGTTTCAGAAAATTTCACTACAAGCGGCTCAGGAACGATTCATGAAGCAAGAGCGATTGCTTGAGCACTTAAAAATAATGTTACGAATGAAAAATTAAAGGAGGTTTTAGCATGTTCACAATCGATTTAAACTGTGATCTTGGTGAAAGCTTTGGTTCGTACGTTATCGGAAATGACGAAGCAATATTACCGTACGTAACGTCCGCTAATATTGCCTGCGGTTTTCACGGAGGAGATCCTTTCGTTATGAAGCGAACGGTCGAGCTAGCAAGTAGAGAAAATGTGGCCATCGGCGCGCATCCAGGACTACCCGATTTAAATGGTTTTGGTCGGAGAAGCATGGCTATTTCCGCACGCGAAGCGTTTGACATAACCCTTTATCAAATCGGTGCCTTATCTGCTTTTTGTCACGCTTTAGGAGCACCGCTGCATCATGTAAAGCCTCATGGCGCATTATATAATATGGCAGCAGTGAATGCAGAGTTAGCGGAAGGAATCGCAGAAGCAGCTTATACAATAGGTGAAGAGGTAATTCTGTACGGACTAGCAGGAAGTGAGCTTGTCACGGCTGGCAAGCGAATCGGGTTACCAACCGCAAATGAAGTATTTGCAGATCGAACGTATGAACAAAATGGTACGTTAACGCCTCGTACAGTGGAAGGTGCTGTTATTCACGATAAGCAACGAGCCATTGATCAAGTGCTTATGATGATTAAAAAAGGAAAAGTACATACTCGTCAAGGAGAGGAAATAAAAATTGAGGCAGATACGGTTTGCATTCATGGAGATGGACGAAGCGCTGTTGTTTTTGCACAATCCATTCATCAAGAGCTTAAAAAAGAAGGAATTATCATTCAGACAAAATGAGGTGACAGCATGAAACAAACTCGTAATTGGAGCGTTTTACTTGGCGCTGCGTTCTTAATGGCGACATCAGCTGTAGGACCAGGGTTTTTAACCCAAACCACGGTGTTTACTCAAACGCTAGCTGCTAGCTTTGGATTTGTTATTCTACTTTCTATCCTATTGGATATTGGAGTTCAGCTAAATGTTTGGCGAATCATTGCCGTCTCAGAAAAGCGAGCACAAGATATTGCCAATATGGTTGTACCAGGGCTAGGTTTATTTTTAGCTATTCTAATTGTAATTGGTGGCTTGGCGTTTAATATTGGAAACGTGGGCGGAGCGGGATTAGGACTCAACGTATTATTTGGCATCTCACCGCAGGTAGGAGCTATTCTTACGGCAGTTATTGCTATTGGAGTGTTTCTTGTGAAAGAAGCTGGCAAGCTAATGGATCGATTTGCACAGCTGATGGGAGGCATTTTGATTCTACTGATGATTTATGTCGCCTTTTCATCTTCTCCACCTGTAGGAGAAGCAATTGCTAAATCGTTTATGCCGGATCAAATCGATGTAATCGCAATCGTAACGCTAGTAGGTGGAACGGTGGGAGGTTATATTACGTTTGCAGGCGGGCATCGCTTGTTAGATGCAGGGATTAAAGGAAAAGCTGCCATTCCAGAAGTAACAAGAGGTGCTGTATCAGGTATTACCATAGCGTCATTCGTTCGAATCTTTCTTTTTCTCGCAACATTGGGCGTAATCAGTCAAGGATTTACGTTAAACCCTGATAACCCACCTGCATCTGTATTTCAGCTCGCAGCAGGAAACGTCGGCTATAAGCTGTTTGGTGTCGTAATGGCGGCAGCTGCGATTACATCCGTCATCGGTTCAGCTTATACATCTGTGTCATTTATTAAATCATTCAATGAAAAAATTGCTCAATATGAAAACTGGGTCATTATCGGTTTCATCACTGTATCAACATTGGTGTTTTTAACAATTGGTCAACCCGTTACCCTCTTAATTTTAGCAGGTGCTCTAAATGGACTAATCTTACCAATTTCGCTTGGCACAATGCTTGTAGCTGCATACAAGAAAAAGATTGTAGGTGACTATAAGCATCCGCTTTGGCTTACCATTTTCGGCTCTTTCGTTGTAGTCATTATGGCTGTTATGGGTGTGTATACGCTCTTTAAGCAGCTTGGACAATTATTTTAACGTAGCAGAGAACTGAGACATAAGTAGTGCAGTCCCTACTATACCTGAACAATTGAAAGTTTATAACTTTTAATCGTTCAGGCTTTTTTGATTGGGAAAAACCGGTTTGGAAACAGGGCGGAATGGAGCGTAGGACACTCGACTCCTGCGGGAAAGAGAGGGGAAACGGAGATCCCGCAGCACAGCGAGGAAGCTCAGGTTCCTCCACGCGGAAAGCGAGTGGCCGTAGCGCAATGGAACGAAGTTGTCCAGCTAACCTAAAGATATGGCCATAGCTATTGTTTGTCTTTTAGAAGCAATCATTTTGTTATGTCCCAAACTCTTTTTATGATTTCTAGCATAAATACTCTACTATTCCTCATATGGTAGTTAATAGATTCACATAAAAATACTTAATTGAAATGATAGAACAGCCGGAGGTGGATGATAGAGTATGACGCTATCAAAAGTAAGTAAAGAGTTAGTTGGAGTGTTGCTGCTGCTGTTGTTTGGGTATTGTTTTTTCTTTGTTGGTATAGATACAAGTAACTTAGCTATTCCCACGTCTTTATTGAACGTCAATACCATCTTTTTAAGCATCGTCTTTGAAGCTATACCGTTTATTTTGCTCGGTGTGTTTGCATCAGCACTTATTCAAGTGTTCATATCAGAGCGAGCGATTCAGCGAATGATTCCAAAAAATCCGTATCTTGCACTCGTATCAGCCGTTGTAGTCAGCGCTATCTTACCGGTTTGTGAATGCGCTATTATTCCAGTTGTAAGAAGGCTGCTTAAAAAAGGAATGCCCCTGCATGTTGGAATGGTTATTTTAGTAGGAGCACCCATTCTAAACCCAATTGTATTTGCTTCTACGTTTTATGCATTTCAATCAGATTTATCTATCGTATATAGTCGAATGGGGCTTGCTGTGATTGTTTGTTTACTCATTGGGTTAGCAATTTATTGGACGTTTCGTAATCAAAATCAGCTTAAGGATGTTCACGTTCACGTTCATTCAGATCATGGAAAAGGAAATCGTCTGAAGCAAACGCTTTATCATGCAAGCGATGAATTTTTTGATATGGGAAAATATTTATTATTTGGAGCGCTCGTTGCAAGCCTGTTTCAAACGTTTTTGGATCGGCAGGTTCTTGTCAGCTTAGCCAGCAATGAATACGTATCCTCTGCAGTCATGATGGGATTTGCCTACGTGCTTTCCTTGTGTTCGGAAGCAGATGCTTTTGTTGCTTCATCTTTTGCTCATACGTTTACACCGACTGCGTTGCTTGCCTTTTTAGTATATGGACCCATGATTGATTTGAAAAATACAATTATGCTATTTGCCTTTTTCAAAAAGAAGTTTGCTATCCGGTTTATTCTAATGATTACGGTTATTGTTTACGGAGTTGTGATGGTTTATGGATGGTTAATGGGATGAGGAGGATATTATGAAGCGAATTGATGAACAGTTTATCACCTATATCCGAGGCATTTTCTTAATTGGGTTTGCGCTTTTAATGTTTAAGCTTATTTTAACGGAGCAAATGGTTTACTTTATTGCTCCCAAAATGATGCCGTTTATTTATTTTTCTAGCATTACATTCTTTCTCCTAGGAGTTGTGCAAATTTGGCGAAGCAGCATAAAGGTAGAGGATGGGGGAAGCTGCGCTTGCGAACATGATCATTTTGAAAGAGGGAAGTTTAAGACCTTCTTCATTTACCTCTTATTCTTACTGCCAATTATGACTGGCTTTTTATTACCTAACCATTCATTAGGAAGTTCAGTGGCTGAAAAAAGAGGGATTAAGTTTGCAGAAGGAGTGAAAGAAACGCCCACGCCAGAGCAGCGTCAAGAATTGCAGGAAAACGCAGATGCCGAGTTAGAAGAGTATATGAATCAAGTACTAGGAGCGGAAGTAGAAGAACCGCAGGAAGATGGAGAAGTTCCTTTAGAACACCCGGAAGGCTTCGTACCTCAGCAGGCACCAGAAGGCTATTATGAAAAATTAGAAGCTAAGCTAGTCAAGCAAGATCATATTGTGGTTAGCGATAAAGAATATATTCCAATCATGAATATCATCGAGACAAACGTTGGGAAATTTGTTGGCAAGACGATTGAAGTAAAAGGCTTTGTGTATCGAGAAGAGGGGTTTAAAAAGGACCAATTCGTAGTCGCTCGATTTGGCTTATCTTGCTGCGTAGCGGATGCATCGGTATACGGAACCCTTTCAAGCATTTCGGATGCTGCCAAGCTTGAAACGGACGAGTGGATTAAAGTAAAAGGAACCATCGGCCAAGAAGCATATAATGGCGCTTCATTACCGTACCTAAAGATAGAAAAAGTTGAGTCGATTGACCGCCCAAAAAATCCGTATGTCTATGAAATGTATCAAGGTGAGCAACTGGTAGCACCGGGTGGGTCTTGACAATAAAAAAGAGGCGATAAATCGCCTCTTTTTTATTGAATCGCAACCGGTAATACATATAAAAGAACGGCCAGAAAATGTGTAACTGTGCCCCCAAGTACAAATAAATGCCAAATCATGTGATGGAAGCGAAAGCCTCGCCATACGTAGAAAATAGCTCCGATTGTATAAAGAACTCCGCCAATAACAAGCAATACTAAGCCTGGTGTCTCTAATGTTGCTTTTAAAGAGTTCCATGCAAAGACAATCATCCAACCCATTAACACGTATAGGACTGTTGAAATAAAGAGGAATTTTTTTACGAAAAATGCTTTAAACACAATTCCTGCAATTGCAATCCCCCAGACAACGGCAAAAAGGGTCCAGCCCATTGTTCCTTTCACAATGACGAATAAAAACGGTGTATAGGTTCCAGCGATAAATAAATAAATCGAGGAATGATCAAAGATTTCAAATAAATCTTTTACCTTGCCTTCAGGAAAGCTGTGAACAAGCGTTGATGATACATATAGTAATAACATGGTAATTCCATAAATCGTAAAGCTAACAATATGCCAAGGTGTACCTTGTAATGAAGAAAATACAATAAGAAGAGTGAGTCCGACAATGCTTAAAATGACCCCAATTCCGTGCGTGATTGCATTCGCAATCTCTTCACCTTTTGTAAATGTATGTGTATTCGCCACTTACAAAATCCTCTCTTTATCAGAATATATGGTCTTATTATAGACCATTTTTTAAAAATTATCTAATTTAACAACGGCTTGTACCAATAGATGAATGTGATTTATAGCTGTAAAATGCATGTATGAGAAGAGGAAATAATTTTTTCCGAAAAGATAGAAAAGTTGTCATGCCTTTGTTATTTCAAAATACATATAGAATGAAATGATAGAGAAGAGGGTGATTAGGAAGTGAAAAGAGAAGCGATATTTGATGAAGAGGGAACATATCAATATTCTTTTAAAGTAGCTTGGAGTGAAAAAAATGATCGAACCGTAACGTTCATCTTGTCATCTCCAATGAATACAGGCACTCAACAAAGTGAAGAGGAACTAAAGAAATGTATGCAGTTAGCACAACGGTGGGGCTTTGGTTCGTTAGAAATTGTCTATTTATTTAGCTATCAAGCTGAAGATGAGAAATTATTAGCGAAACTCTCAAAGCAGGAAGCCGTTGGAATTGGAACGAACCAATACCTGACTCAAGCGGTTAATCGTGCACATTTAGTAATTGTCGCATGGGGAGATAAAGGCGAGATTCATAACAGGCAAGAGGATATCTGTACAAGTGGAAAGACTCCGATGTACTGTTTTGGAATGACCGATAACGGTTGCCCTATAGCCGTTGAAGATGCTTCGGAAGGTTTTGAACTGCAGAGATGGTCTTTCTCAGACAGTGAGAAAGCAACAAAAGAGGTTTACTCATATATTGAAGAGGTAAATAATCAATTTTCTGAGCCTACATTTACTGAAATAAAGTCATTTGCCCAAGAAGAAGATCCTGCTGCTGTTATTGAAGAAATTATCGATATTTTCCGCTGAGGAACGTAATGAAATGAACTCTTGCATCATAGAATTGTATGAACCATGCTGTATAGGAGGTCATTACATGACAATTGATGAAGCGCTCAAAAGGGTGGAAACGTTATATGAAACTGTTAATACAACTTGCTTTCAATATGTAGAAGGCGCGAATGTCCAGAAGGCAGAACTCGATTTAACTATAATTGATGAACTTGGAAGTTTACTAAACTATTTATATGAATTAGATGTTCATGATGAAGCGTTATTACGCTCCATTTTAAATAAATTAGAATATGGACAACCTATTTATGATCTTGCCATGCTGAATCCAATCTCTTTGGAGGGAAATGAAGAGAAAATAGATGTTCTGTATGAAGAAAAGGTGAAGGTTGAAAAAATGTTGTTTGAAAGCTATAAGAAACAACATGAAAAGTTATTGCAAAAAGCCATGCCACACTTAAAGCAAATGCAGTGTGAACTCCAAGCATTTTTGTATATTTGTAGTGTCAAACAATAGTATATACAAATAAAATACTGCATGTTAGAATGGGAAAATAAAGAACTTTCTGAATAGAGAAGTCGTTAAAACGGTATAGGTAATCATCTAAAGCATGAAGGTGATGGTAATGATAGTTACCTTTTCCTTTGTGCTTTATTTATTAGCCGATTAGATGGGGTTACTTGCTTACTGGGTCAAAAAGGAACGCTAATACACGAATTTGTATCACGCTCCTTATTGTATTTTCATCTAGTAGGGCTTAAATATCATAGATTGACATACCCTAGTTAAAAAATTGAGGTGAAAAAGTTATGCTTAATCATGAAGAAAAAGAAGCAGTGTATAAAGCTATTTATGGTCGACGAGATGTTCGAACGTTTTTATCTAAAGAAGTATCAGAAGAAAAAATCAATCGTATTTTAAATGCCGCTCATCACGGTCCATCTGTCGGGTTTATGCAGCCTTGGAATTTTATTTTAATTTCATCTGATAGCGTAAAAGAAAAATTAGCGTGGGCAGCTGACAAGGAGAGGCGAGCATTAGCTATTCATTATGAAGGCCAAAAGGAAAAAAAATTTTTAGAGTTGAAAATTCAAGGGCTGAAAGAAGCGCCGCTTACGATTTGCGTAACATGTGATCCAACGCGAGGCGGTTCCCATGTTCTAGGACGTAACTCAATACCTGAGACGGATATCATGTCAACGGCCTGTGCCATTCAAAACATGTGGCTTGCTGCTTACGCTGAGGGACTTGCGATGGGATGGGTGAGCTTTTATAAGAAAAATGATGTGCGAGACATTTTAAATATTCCACCGCATATTGATCCTGTAGCCCTCATGTCCGTCGGATATACGGAAAATTATCCAGAAAAACCGATTTTAGAGCAAGCGAATTGGGCTCAGCGCCGCTCTTTAGAACATCTCATTTATGAAGATGTGTGGGGAGAGAAAAGCAAATAAATTAATTGCTCCAAAACTAGTTGAGTTTACATAAAAAACGAACGAATTACTAATTGTGAATTAAAATATTCGTTTTTATTGTTGACAAGCATGTCGAAACGAGGTATCTTTATATCAAGAAAAAGCTGAATACGGTCACTCATATATGTTTGATAATATGGATCGAACGTTTCTACCTTGTTACCGTAAATAACAAGACTATGAGTAAAAAGTAAATCTAGGTTCCCGCTTTTCATCATGAAAAGGTCTGGTCCAAGCGATTTACATGCTTAATGTTTTCGACAGAACGGCATGACACCGAAGGGATAAAAGCCCAGGCGGGTAGGTTTTTGCTCATCTATTATGAGATGCCTACCTTTGCTTTGGGCTTTTTCTTATTGTATCTATTGTGTATGCTTGTCGTTGGGTGTGCCGCTAGCTTTCTGGGGAGACAAGCTAGCGGAGGGAGACGAAGCTACACGCTTTAGCATTTCTGCAAGCCCTCATTAACCATTGGAAGTACATTTATCTATTTTCTAGCATTTTCTTTGTGTAAGCAGTGTGGGGACACTGCTTCTTTTTTTGCTTAAATTTGTCGAGTAATCAACCGATTTATTGAAAGAAAAAGAAGGTATTTTAGGTAATTTAGCGAATTAGTGCAAACAAGAGCTTCAGCTCCCCGATAGGCTGAAGGAATAGTATCGCTTGCAAAAAAAGAAAAGATTATAGAGGAGAGGGTTAAGATTGTTACATTTGGTTAACGTCCGCTTACCGCTAATTCATGATCACGCACTTTTTGAAGTGAAAATTACAGATGGAATATATACCTCAATTGTGTTACAAAACGGCTATATGGAAGATGATGAGTTTGAAGAGCTGCACGCAGATGTTTTGGGGAAAGAAACGGCTTTAGACGCTCAAGGGAGAGTTATGCTACCTGGTTTTGTAGATATGCACATGCATTTGGATAAAGCGCACTCTTTACCTCAAGTGCCCAACCTTTCTGGTACACTATCTGAAGCAGTTGAAAACTATGCGTCTAGCATTGCGTTGTTTTCTGAAGAAGAAATTAGACAGCGTATTGTAAAAACAGCACTACAGGCATTAGCAAATGGAACGACAGCTATTCGCACACATATCGATTTTAATTGTTTATTAGAAGAAGATATTCTATTTAGAGGGCTTCAAGCAGCAGCAGATGCACGAGATGAGCTCAGTCCATATATGGAAATTCAGCTTGTTCCATTGTTTGGGTCGGTAAACACACATGATGACTATATTATGAGAAAAGTTGAGAGAGCAGCAGAGTTGGGAATTGATGCAATTGGAGGCTGCCCTCATTTAGCTAGTCATCCTAACGAAGATATAGATGCCTTGTTTACTCTCGCTAAAAAGTATGATTTGCCATTGGATTTGCATATTGACGAAAGTGATAACCCTAATATCGACACGATCATTTATTTGGCAGAGCAAACCATTGCTCATAAGATGGAGGGAAAAGTAGTAGCTGGTCACCTATGTTCATTAGCAGGAATGGACGAAGAAAAAGTTCAGAAAATTTTAACTTTAATGCGTGATGCTAAAATTGGGGCCGTAACGCTTCCGGCTGCGAATCTTTATTTACAAGGGCGTGAAGACCGAGGAATTATTCGAAGAGGAGTAACGCGAATTAAGGAACTTCAAAAGTCAGCTATTCCCGTAGCGACCGCTTCAGATAACGTTCATGATCCGTTTCATCCGTTTGGAAAAGCCGACTTATTACAAATTGGCTTGTTAACAGGATATGTTGCTCACATGGGGAGTCCCGAAGAACAAAAGCAGCTTCTTCGAATGATTACTAGTATTCCAGCAAGATTAATTGGAAAAAGGAAATATGGAATTGAAGAGGGAAATGAAGCAAACTTCGTACTTTTAAACGTGCAGTCAATGCCAGAGATATGGACTGAAATTCCAGAGACACGTTTTGTTTATGTTCAAAAACGGTGGGTTAGTGTGAAGGAGACGCATCAACGCTTAGCTGATCATAATTTGACAGCTCTTTGGAAAGAGAATCAGCTATTAATTGGATAAAAAAAGAAGCACTCACAGAGTGAGTGCTTCTAAATTATTACTTTTGAACGTTAGCAGCTTGTGGTCCACGAGCGCCTTGTTCGATTTCAAATGATACGTCTTGACCTTCTTCAAGTGTTTTGAAACCGTCGCCTTGGATAGCTGAGAAGTGTACGAATACATCGTCTTGACCTTCAACTTCGATGAATCCAAAACCTTTTTCTGCATTAAACCATTTTACTTTACCTTGTACCATTGTAGTACCTCCTGTGTGGAACAATCCACGAATATATTACTATCTCTGCTCAATTTCAATAAAAATCACTTTAAAGAAAGTCTTTCTATTTCTAACACCGAACAAGAAATAATATACCTAGTATAACACTTTTTCTTTAAAAAGAAACCTTTTTTTCGAAAAAAACTATGTTAACTTCAAAAAAGAACTTAATATGTTACAATTTGGATAAAGAAGGGGAGGCGACTAGAATGGAAGACTTGTTTTCTCTATTAATATTTATTTTTGTTTTAATTTATGTTGTCGTGGCAAATCGAGAAGTGGTAGAAAAGCTAACTTGGCAACAGCGTATTGGAGTTGCTGCCACTTTTATCATGACCATTGGATTTGCAGTCGGTTGCTTTTATATCGGTAGTCAGATGCTGCAAAATTATATTGAAAATGGATTCATTCAAATGGTTATTAAAATTATCATGGTCATTGTTGTCATGACAGCTGCAATTAAATGGATGCATTTGGCTTTTAGAAAAATTACGAATGGCTTAATAGGAAATGATGTATAAGAGAATATAGAAATTAATTATTTTAATGTATAAATACGTTGCTTTTTATTCATAGGGAACCCTTATTTCTTGATAAGAAAGCCTGTTAAATCACGGATGTATAAAAAAGGTGCATAAACGATAATTTTTATATACATATAATGAGGCTGGGACATAAGTAATTCAGCTTTAATCGTTCAGGTTTTTTGTTGATTGTGAAAAACAATGTTGCTGAAGGATATCTATTCCTTAAATTTAGAGAGCTTAGCATTTTTTAGGATAGGCTAGATTATCTAGTATTATATTTACATTTATTTCTAAAATTGATATCATAATAATATGAAAAAGATATAATTACAAAGGGGAGATTACTTTGCAGGAGCGTCAAGCGTGGATTTTAAATGGTTTTGTGGGTATTCTGTTGATTTTAGTAGCCATCATTGGCGGTGTTTTTATGCTCATTCAAGAAGTGCCGCTTATAGGACTTCCGCTTATTGCTATTGGTGGATTGTTAGCTTCCGGTGTGACGGTTGTACAGCCGAATCAATCTCAAGTTGTTATTTTCTTTGGAAAATACTTAGGAAGCATTCGTAACAGCGGTTTGTTCGTAACCGTTCCGCTAACAATTAGACGTACCATCTCATTACGAGTTCGAAATTTTAATAGTAAAAAGTTAAAAGTAAATGATGTAGAAGGAAACCCAATTGAGATTGCCGCAGTTGTTGTTTTTAAAGTAGTAGACTCTGCCAAAGCAGTGTTTGATGTAGATTCGTATGAAGAGTTTGTGGCGATTCAAAGTGAAACAGCGATTCGAGCAGTAGCGACGCGTTATCCTTACGATACGTTTGAAAACGTAGAGCTTACGCTTCGTGGAAATGCAGATGAAATTTCTGATGAATTAGCAAAAGAGCTGCAAGATCGTCTTGAGGTTGCTGGTGTAGAAGTTATTGAAGCGCGCTTAACGCACTTAGCATATTCAACAGAAATTGCAAGCGCCATGCTACAAAGGCAGCAGGCAACAGCTATTTTATCAGCCCGTAAGAAAATTGTTGAAGGCGCAGTTTCAATGGCACAAATGGCAGTTGAGCAATTAGAACAAGATGGTATACTAGATTTAGATGAAGAGCGTAAAGTCAATATGGTCAACAATTTGATGATCGCAATTATTTCAGATCGAGGAACACAGCCTGTGGTGAATACAGGTAGCTTATACTAATTGGTTGTGAGAAGGAATGGCAAAAAAGAAAAGTTTCCCACTGCGAATTGACCCTGAGCTCTATAAGCTATTAGAGCGCTGGGCACAAGATGAATTTCGAAGCGTCAACGGACACATTGAATTTTTACTCCGTGAAGCTGTGCGTAAAGAAGGACGACTCAGTAAGCGAAAAGAACAAAGTGACGAAACCTAGCAAGCTGGCGATATGCCAACTTGCTTTTTTCGTATGTAAAGGAAAAGTACGTGTTAGTGAACATAAAGATCAGGATATCATGGGAAGTGGAGAGAGTAATCACATTAAAGATTTGTCTTATTCAAAAGCCTCATGATTGAAATGAAGGATGAGCCACTCCTACGGGACTAGTGAGCTACATGAGACCCCGGAGTATACGAGGAGGGCTCAGTGCTCACCCCGTGGAAAGGGATCAATCCGGAGTGAAAATCATGCCAAGTAGAGAAAGGTTTTTGATTTATTAGAAGAGAAAACAGCCCGCATCAAAAGGTGCCTGATAAAAAAGCCCAGTGATTGAAATGTAAGATGCGAGTCTCCTGCAGGACTAGCGAGACAGCTGAGACCCCGCAGTATACGAGGAAGCTCAGCGCTCGCTCTGCGGAAAGGGAGCAATCTGAAATGGAAATCACACCGAGCAAAGAGAATGTTTTATAAATATGAAAAGAAAGTCATATTCTTCTCAATGTGAAATATTAAAACGATTTCATTGCACTTTTAATTTGAATCAGGCTACAATAAGACGTATATGTAAAAAAGGAGTGAATAAAATGATTCGTTTTGGCGTCATCGGAACAAACTGGATTACAGAATCATTATTAGAAGCAGCAAGTCACGTAGAAGACTTCAAATTAACCGCTGTGTACTCAAGAACAGAAGAGCGCGCACAGGAATTTGCTTCTAAATACAACGTAACCACAACGTTTACTAACTTGGAAGAAATGGCTACGAGCGATCAACTCGATGCTGTTTACATTGCGTCACCTAATACGTATCACGCTGAACAAGCAATTCTATTCATGAAGAACGGCAAGCATGTTCTATGTGAAAAACCGCTTGCAGCCAATTCTACGGAAGTAACGCAAATGATTCAAGCTGCAAAAAACAACAATGTTTTATTAATGGAAGCAATGAAATCTACACTTCTTCCGAACTTTAAAGTCATTGCAGAAAATCTACATAAAATTGGTCCCGTTCGTCGCTACTTTGCGAGCTACTGCCAATACTCTTCTCGTTATGATAAATACAAGGAAGGCATTGTGCTAAACGCTTTTAACCCTAAATTCGCCAACGGTTCTCTTATGGACTTGGGCGTATACTGCTTATATCCGCTGATTACATTATTCGGTGCTCCAAAAGAAGTTAAGGCAACCGGAGTGATGCTGGAGTCAGGTGTTGATGGAGAAGGTACTGTAGCCCTATCATATGATGATAAAGACGCTGTTGTGATGTACTCTAAAATCACAAACTCACACCTGCCAAGCGAAATTCAAGGTGAAAAAGGAAGCATGATTATCGATAAAATTCATACTGCTGAAAAGGTAGAAATTCGCTACAACAATGGGTCGGTAGAAGAACTCACAGTCGAACAAAGCCATCCGCCAATGTATTATGAAGTAAAAGAATTTATTGATTTGTTAAACAGCGGCGAAACAGAATCAGCTGTAAACTCATTTGAGAATTCATATACAACAATGCGTGTGATGGACAAGGTTCGTAGTCAGCTGGGACTTGTTTTTCCAAACGATAACTAATAGATACAGACAAAGGAGCAGGGGAATTACCTCTGCTTCTTTGTTGATTTTTGAAATAAACGGCTCCCAAGTAGCAAAGCGCCACCAAGTAAAAAATATATAAGCCCAATTGAAGTAGTAGGGACTACTTCTTTAAAGTCGGTATCTCCTAAAAGAGAAGAAAAGCTAAACACAAAAAAGAAGAAGCCAATCCAAAATGTTACTTTTCCCATGAACGATAGATTTTTTGTCATTGTAACCCCTTTTTATATCCATATTTTAACATATCTGATTAACCAATTGGTAATAACATGATTTAAAACCACAGTTTGACTTTTAGTGTACCTATCCTTTAATATAAATAAGAACAAATGTTCTTATTTTGTTGTTTTTTTCTCAGCTTTCCCCTTTTTATCTACTATATTTAAAAAAATAGGAGGTTACTTATATGGTTAATCAATCTGTACATCATCTTATCCCCCCGTATTTAGAAACATCTTTTTCTACATTTTACTGGAAACATCGAGCAGCACTTTCTTCTCCTTTATTAAAAAATTTTTTAAAAAACGATTGTCACTACGACTTATTACAAATGACGTTTCATCACAAGAGCGAGCAATATGCGTCGTTAGTAGATGAAGCATTCAAACAGTTTTACAGTGAAATTCGCTTTTTGGCTTATGTTTCAACGTTGTGTAAGCACTTTGTACGGGATAAAGTGCAGCTTTATCAGAAGACACACTATGTAAAAAGCTTGGATCAGCCGGTTGTGAAAGAGGAACAGCGAACATACGGCGAAACGCTTGGTGTAGTGGATCGGGACTGGTGGAATAAATCATTTTTAAGCAATCAAATCGAAGATGAAGCGCTTTATAAAGCGCTCGTATCCTTACCGTGGAAGCAGCAGCTTATTCTGCATTTTCGTATTGTTGAAGGATGGACGAACGGTGAAATTGCTTCTTTTTTTCACGTCTCTCCACAGGCCATTTCATTTAAGTATCGGAGCTCACTTATGCGATTAAAACAACAATTAGAAGGAAGGGATGCACATGGTTGAATGGTTATCCGTTATTAATCAAGTTGGCTTTCCTGTTGTGGTCTCGTTTTATTTGTTAGTGAGGGTTGAAACGAATATTAAACAGCTGGAAGAAACTATAGAAAATCTTTCAAGTGACTTAAGAAAGAAGTGATGTTACATGACAACTCTTTATAAATTAATTGAACGAGTGAAAAAAGATGATGAAAAAGCTGTTGAAGAGCTTCTGCAAAGGCTATCTCCGAAAGTGAAGAGCGCAGCTCAAGCCGCATGCGCCTCAGAACGTGAAGATATTAAGCAAGAGCTGAATGTTAAAATTGTACAAGCAGCAAAGAAATTTAGCTTTGAGTATACACCAGGATTTTGGGAAACTGTCTTAAAAGAAGGTCAGCAAAAGCAGTAAATAAAAAGCAGATGTCTACATGGGCATCTGCTTTGTTTATGCGTTATGACTAAGAAGTAGGGTTATACTTGCTTTTGTGTTTTCTTTGTCTTATCATCTTCATCGTCTTCCATCATTCCTTTGGTAGCAAGCTTAAACTCTCGCAGCGTTTTTCCTGCTGCTTTTCCAAGCTCAGGAAGCTTTTTTGGGCCGAATAAAAGCAAAGCAACAAAGACAATCAGCGCAATTTCTCCAAAACCAAGGTTCATGGTCATCGTCTCCTAGTCAAAGAATCAATACAAGTTCATTATAGCATGGATTATGTTGTTAAGAAGTGAATTTTAACCCAATTACGCCAATGACAATAAAGGAGATAAATAAAAGACGCTTCCAATCTTTCTTTTCATTAAAGAGAAACATCCCTAATAATACGCTTCCTACTGCCCCAACACCAGTCCAGATGCTATACGCAGTCCCGATTGGAATGTCTCGTAGAGCTAAGGAAAGTAAATAAAAGCTGGCAAGGCTAAATGCGCTAAACCCAATAGAAGGAAGCAGGCGCTTAAAACCATCTGACAGTTTTAAAAAAATAACAAACCCAACCTCACATATTCCTGCTCCAATTAAAGCAATCCAAGCCATATTAGCCTTCCTCCTTTACATCATCACTCGATACCAGCTTAATACCAACAATACCAACAAGCATTAACACTAAGAAAAAGATTCTGGTTAAGCTCGCATCTTCATTTAAAGCAACCATGCCAATGATGGCTGTTCCTGCTGCGCCTATACCTGTAAAAATGGCATAAGAAGTCCCAACTGCAATGTCTTTTAATGCTTTTGAAAAGAAGAAAAAGCTAATGACAATTGCGATTAAGGTTACAACAGAAGGCCAAAGCTGAGTGAAGCCTTCTGAATACTTTAGGCCCATTGCCCACACAATTTCAAACAAACCTGCAATAATTAAATAAATCCAAGCCATGGATAAAACTCCTTTAACATTCTTTTATTCCTTTTTAATTCCTAACCAAAAAACGTTCCAAGCATCTTTTATTTTGGTAGAATAGCGCTCTTGATCGTAGTAAAAGCGCTGAATAAATAACCCATCCGCTAAGCAATAAAAGCTGTTAATGTAGCGGTCAATTTTCTCGTCTCGCATTGTTCCTTCTGCAATTCCTTGTTCAAAGATGGATGTTAATAATCGATCAGATAACTCTTCGCTTGTTAAAAAGCGCTCCTTTACAAAGATTTGCAAGTGAGAAGGCGGGAACATAATTAAACGTCTATACATTTGTCCAAAGTTATTTTCTTGTAGCGCAAAACAAAGCTGAAATAAAAACTGCTTTAACTGATTTGGAGCGGATGCATCTTTATGTTCATCAAAGATCTTCTGCATCTTTTGAGTGAAAACAGCTACTAAGTCATCGACCGTAGCTAAAAAAAGCTCATCTTTATTTTTAAAATGTGCATATAACGAAGGCTTCTTTATGCCTACTTGCTCGGCAATATAAGCTAAAGAAGTGTCAGTGTAGCCTTTTTCGCCAAAAGCTGTCATTGCCACAGCTTTTATTCTGTCAACAGTTGATGAATGTTCCATTCTTTACATCCTCCTCTTCAATTTACCTAACGTTCGGTAGGGAAAACTATATCAAACTAGAAAAAAAGAAGCAAGAGTTATCCTGCTTCTTTTAGAAGGAATTTTGACATTGTCATCATTAGTGCTGTCATAAAAATAAGTTCGAATGTATTTGTTACGGCACCGCTCTCGATCGGAAGTGGAATAGCACTTCCTGCAATCATTAAAACAACTCCAATCAGCATCACATTCCATTTAGTATGGCGAAAAAGTGAAATGCTTACTAAAAGTAAAATAAACGTCACGATTAAAACCATAATTGGTGGTCCACTGTGCGCGCCAACTAGCGTATAACGAAGTATGCCATATTCGACGACTGGTTGAAGGGTTTGATGCATAATCTCTGTGATTTCATACACGATTAAGGTAATGGTAATAAGGAGAAAGCTATAAAGAGTAACGTTTTTCTTAGCCCATTGCAGTTTCGCATGCCTCCCAATACCCAAAGCAAAAAGTACAAGAGTAGGAGTGAAGAAAGCATGACCTAGAAATCTCCATAGGTTTAGCGTTTCAAGAGTGGATCCTTCACCAATAAACAAGCCGATCGCTAATAAACCGTTGTCATAAATGAGCCCTAGCATCACGACTAATAAAAAATATGTAAAAGAATGACTTGTTCGCGTTCTATAAAGAAACAAGCCCCAACCTAACAAGGCAATATATAAAGCAGTAAAAGAAAAATAAAGCACCGTGTCGATTATTATTTATTCACCTCTGTCATGCAATTTATATTTGTCTACGAGCTTTATACCCAAAATATTTAAAATTCAATCGTGAAAAAGAACATCTATCTTCCTAAAACAGAAATGGTTATAAAGTTTGTCTATGTATGTGAATTTGGTAGTTAGTGTAACCTTTCTGACTACTCTCTTTATGAGTCTATCAAATTATATATCTTACTTTTTCTTTAATGACTATAGGAACATGCTCATTTTAGTGAAAAATCAGTATTTTAACAATCACATTAGAAAGATTATGGAGTGAAAAGTAAAATTAAATTCATTTGTAATCTTTTTATGGGTTTTACATTACAGGAATGTTTCATGTATTAAAGATATTGCATCTTCGTAATGTGAATGTGTAAAAAATATAAAAAAAAATAAAGGATTAAAGAGCTTCTATTAGGCGAATGGTCACGAATGCTAGAGAAAATGCTTGGAAACGACAGCGTTGTGAAAGCTCCTTGACCCTTTATAACCAATACAAAAAACATGTATCGTTTGAGCTATTGACCGTTTCTTCGTGCGAGTGGTAGGTTTAGACCTGTTGAATTTGGTGCTCGAGCCCAAACGTAAAAATGAAATTAGATAAAGAGAAGAGAAACGAAATCGCAGATGAACGCTAACAATTTTAGCGGTCAGCGCTATTTTGGAAGGAGAAGGATAAGAGATGATCTTAATAGTCCTATGCTGCTTATTTTTACTAGGCTATGGCATTTGGGAGTATCGTAGACATTTGCGTAAACTGCATTCAATTCCAGTTCGAGTAAATGTTAACGGTATTCGAGGAAAATCAACTGTTACGCGTTTAATAACAGGAATTGTAAAAGAAGCAGGTTACAAAACAGTTGGAAAAACAACAGGTACCCAAGCGCGAATGATTTATTGGCACACATCAGAAGAAGAACCAATTATCCGTCGTAAAGAAGGGCCAAATATTGGAGAGCAACGACGCGTTGTAAATGAAGTTGCCGATATGGGAGCCGAAGCACTTATTTGTGAATGTATGGCCGTTCAGCCAGATTATCAAATTACATTTCAAAACCAGCTTATTCAAGCCAAAGTGGGCGTTATTGTAAACGTACTTGAGGATCACATGGATGTAATGGGGCCAACTTTAGATGAAGTTGCCCAAGCTTTCCTAGCGACAATTCCTTATAATGGACACCTTGTTACAATTGAAGGTCCTTATTTAGAGTATTACAAAAAGGTTGCAGCGGAGCGAAATACAAAAGTAATCGTTGCTGATAATGATCGTATTTCTGAAGAGTATTTACGTAAGTTTGATTACATGGTATTCCCAGATAATGCTTCAATTGGTTTAGCTGTTGCTGAAGCACTAGGCATTGATGAAGAAACGGCAATGAGAGGAATGCTAAACGCTCAGCCAGATCCAGGTGCAATGAGAATTACGAAGTTTGGAGATACAAGTAATCCAGCTTTCTTAGTAAATGGATTTGCAGCCAATGATGCTTCATCAACACTTCGTATTTGGGAGCGTGTAGATTCTATGAACTATAGCCCTAAGCTTCCGATTGTTATCATGAACTGCCGTCCAGACCGTGTCGATCGCACAGAACAATTTGCAGTTGACGTAATGCCTTATATAGAAGCAGATGTGATGATTGCAATTGGTCAGACAACCTCACCGATTGCGGATGCGTATGCAAAAGGAACGTTACCAACGAAAGAGTTCTGGGATATGGAAGGTGCATCAACAGAAGAAATCCTTGAGCGCATGAAACCATATTTAAAAGATCGCATTGTCTATGGTGTCGGAAATATTCATGGTTCAGCAGAGCCACTTGTAGAAGCGATTATTGAAATGAAAACGATGAAAAAAGCAGTTTAATCTAGGAGGCCATTTCATGTTCGGATCAGATTTATATATTGCCCTTGTATTAGGGATAACTCTCAGCTTAATTTTTACGGAAAAAACAGGTGTACTACCTGCAGGGTTAATTGTTCCAGGGTACTTGGCACTTATCTTTGATCAGCCAATGATGATTGTCGTTGTATTTGTTATCAGTTTACTAACATATGTAATTGTTGTTTATGGTATTTCAAAAGTAGTTATTTTATATGGACGTCGTAAGTTCACCGCAATGTTAATTACAGGAATTGCAATTAAAGTCATTTTTGATTATTTCTATCCTGTCCTACCATTTGAAGTATTTGAGCTACGTGGTATTGGAGTTATCGTACCAGGATTAATCGCCAACTCAATGCAAAAGCAAGGTGTACCATTAACGGTTGGAACAACAGTATTGCTAAGTGGAATCACGTTTGGTGTAATGCAAATTTATTACCTATTTTAATAAAAAGTTAAAAGAAAGGAGGACAAACATCAGTGAAGAAAAAGCAGCTAAACTTTCAGGGAAAAGTATTGATGTTCATAAAACGAACGAAGCCAAGCAGTGGAAAACAAGCACTTATCCTTACACCTATTTTAATCCTTGTTTTGGCACTAGCAGGTTGGGTTCAGCGTTCGGATGCGCTTCAAGATCCTAATCTTGCAAAAAAAGAGTCAAGTGATGATATCACCTTAACGATGGTTGGGGATATTATGATGGGTCGACATATCAAAGAAGTGACGAGCCGTCACGGAGAAGATTTTGTTTTTCGAAATGTTCAGCCTTTCTTTGATGAGTCTGACTATGTGAGTGGAAACTATGAGTCTCCTATTTTAACAAACGACGAAGATTCTTACGAGAAGATTGATAAAAGCATTCACTTATACAGTGAAGAAGAAGATTTAAAAACAATGAAAAATGCAGGATTTGATGTATTAAACCTAGCGAATAACCACGCGATGGATTACGGTACAAAAGGTCTAGAAGATACGCTTGCATCTTTTGAAAAAAACCGCATGAACTATGTCGGTGCTGGTCGTAATAAAGAAGAAGCGAAACATATTTCATATAAAGAAGTAGACGGTGTGAAGATTGCATCCGTTGGTTTCACAGACGTATATGTTGCAGGAATGAAGGCCGGTAAGAATAACCCAGGCATTTTAGATGCAGATCCAGATGTTATTTTTGAAACAATTCAAGAAGCGAAAGAAAATGCGGATTTAGTTGTTGTAAACGCGCACTGGGGTGCAGAGTACGATGTAGAGCCTAGTGAGCGTCAACAGGGCTTAGCAAAAGCAATGGTTGATGCAGGTGCAGATATCATCATCGGGCATCACCCTCACGTTTTACAGTCATTTGATGTTTATAATGGTTCAATTATCTTCTATAGTCTAGGAAACTTTGTCTTTGACCAAGGTTGGTCAAGTACGAAAAATACGGCGATGGTTCAGTACAACTTAAATAAAGAGGGCCAAGCTACGGTAGATGTCATTCCGATGATTATTAAAGAAGGTAGTCCTACGCCAACAGATAATCCATGGCGCATGAAACGAATCTACAACGACTTAACAAAGTACGCATCAAATGAAGGTCGTTTAGAAAAAGAGGATAAGAAGTTTCAAATTAAACTTGATCACACACACGTAATGAAGAGATCGCAGGAACGTCAAAACCAAAGTGATGATGCTCCTGCTAACAATACAGAAGAAGCATACACACAACAATAATTCAGCTAAAGGAGATGAAAGATGATGAAAAAACGAAAATTGCTTTTTGTAGCCATTATCATCTTTTCTCTCATTATTAGCGTCGTAGCGTATCAATTTTTATTTCCCAAAAAAGAGTATGCCGTTAGTACATCCGACCCTTACGCAACAAAAGTGGGGATGGATGTACTGAAAAATGGCGGTACTGCTGTTGATGCAGCGATTGCGATTTCCTATGCACTAGGCGTTGTTGAGCCATATGGCTCCGGTGTCGGTGGAGGTGGTGGCATGCTGATTGATCCAGCTGATGGAGATTCTACCTTTATTGATTACCGCGAAGTCGCTCCGAATTCAGATAAAGATGAGCAAGAAGGTGTTCCAGGCTTTGTCGCTGGGATGGAATACATTCACCAAAACTATGCAACAAAATCAATGAGTGAGTTAATAAACCCTGCGATTTCTTACGCAAAAGATGGCTTTAAAGTGGACCAAGATCTTCATGATAGGTTGATTTCGTATCAAAAAAACTTAGATGAAGATGAGCTTGAGCAGTTTTATCCGAATGAAGAAGCAATTGAAGCGGGAGAAGTCTTAAAGCAAAAAGATTTAGCTAAGACTCTTACAACGATTAAAGAAGAAGGTGCTTCTGCTTTTTATCGCGGAGATATTGGTGATGAAATCGCTGATGAGACGGAGATTTCAAAAAAAGACTTGCGCGATTATGAAGCAGTAGAGCGAAAGCCTTTAGAAACGAACTATAAAGGTAATCGCATCATTAGTGCTCCGCCGCCGTTTTCAGGCGTCACGCTTATTCAAATGCTAAAGCTTGCTGATGAAGAACAAATTTGGGAACTAAAGAATGAAAAGCCAAGCTTGTTTAACCACTACCTAGGTGAAATATCGAAAGTGTCTTATCAAGATCGATTAGATAAAGTAGCTGATCCATCTTTCATTAAGCAAGCTCCTGAAGACTGGATCGATGATCGTTACGTTCATTTATTAGGAAATAAAATTAATGAAACACGTACGAAAAAAACGAAAGTTAGCGATGTAGAAGAGCACGAAAGTACAACGCATTTTGTTGTAATAGATAAAGAAGGAACGGTTGTTTCCACAACCAATACGCTAAGTAATTTCTTCGGAAGTGGAAAAAACATCGAAGGCTTCTTTTTAAACAACACGCTTGGTACTTTTGGTGAAGGCATTAATAAAATTGAAGAAGGTAAACGACCACGTACATTCACAGCGCCCACTATTATCCGCGGTGAAGATGAGTGGGTAATGGGAATCGGGACACCTGGAGGGAACCGAATTCCACAGGTGTTAACGCAGGTGCTAGGTAACTATTTTGACAGTGGTCAATCGATTGATAAAGCAGTGCAGTCAAGCCGCGTCATCTTTGATTCTGACAAGCTATATTCTGAAAAAGAACCTGAAAATGATGTGAAAGATCGATTGAAAACGTACGGATATGATGTGAAACAAACCGATAATCCGATGTTTTACGGAGGGGTACAAGCCCTCATTCAAGATAGAAATGAGTATACGATTTCAGGAAGCGCAGATAAAAGAAGGCATGGTTTGTGGGATAAAAGTACAGAATAATTGAGGAGGAATAATCATGGTAGTTAAACGTATTGTAGGAGTAGTAGCCCCAGTTGTTATCGTAGCAGGAGTTGTGGTTACGTTAGGAGCTTTAAAGCATCCAACAACTTTATCAACAATTGAAGAACAAAAAATTGAAAAGAACTTAAAAATGATGGAGCAAACTGAACAGCAAACAACGACTGAGCAACCTTCATTATCTTTAAACAAGTAAGTAAATCATCGTCGGTTAGCGTGATTAAAAGGCATCGTCATACACGATGCCTTTTTTATACTACATACAACAAAGAAAGAAGTGAACAGCATGTGGAATAAACGGAGAGCTCTTATAGGAGGAGTTTCTTTATGTGTATTAATTGCGACTTCAGTATGGTTTGTTCGTAATCACGATGAAAATAACACGCCTTTATTTAGCAATGGAGATTCATCTTATGGAGTTAGCTCTTCCAACCCCATTGCTGTTGATGTAGGTATGAAGGTACTAAAAGATGGAGGTAATGCTGTAGATGCAGCAATTGCTGTATCTTACGCGCTAGGCGTTGTCGAACCGTACGGCTCTGGAATTGGTGGCGGTGGCGGCATGCTTATTGCCAAAGAAGGTGAAGAACCGACCTTCATTGATTACCGCGAAGTAGCACCTAGCTCTTTGGAAGGAAAAACGGGAGTTCCTGGCTTTGTAGCAGGAATGGAATATGTGAATAAAAAATATGGAACAACGTCTATGACAAAGTTGATTGATCCTGCTATTGAGTATGCCGAAAAAGGATTTAAAGTAGACGAACTCTTAGCGAGCCGATTATTTTACGCAAGTGGACGGATGGACGTCAGCAATTTATCAAGCTTCTTTCCGAGGGGGGAAGCTATAAAAGCAGGAGAGGAGCTAAAGCAGCCTGAGCTTGCTGAACAGTTAACGTATATTAAACAAAACGGAGCGGCTGGCTTTTATCAAAAGGACATTGCCAATCGTCTAGCAGAAGAAACAAGCATTTCACTAGAAGATTTGCAAGAATATGAAGCGGAAGAAAGGCAGCCGGTTGTTTCAACATACAAAGGAAATGAAATCATTGCGGCTCCACCTCCATTTTCAGGTATTACGGTTATTCAAATGTTAAAAATGATGGAGAAAGAAAACGTTAACATAAACGAGCAAGAAGTCGACTATAAGGCTATTAAGAAAATTAAAGAAATAGCGTACGCTGACCGAGTAAAAGAGATTAGCGATCCTGCTTTTTACCCACAGGATGTAGAGCGTTTCCTTAGCGATGAATACATTGAAAGTTTATTAGAAAACTCAGAAAAACGTGAAGTGGAAGGTGCAGACCAAGAACATGAAAGTACGACTCATTTTGTCGTTATTGATAAGGAAGGTACGACCGTATCCACGACCAATACGCTAAGCAATTTTTTTGGGTTAGGTAAGCAAGTAGATGGCTTTTTTCTTAATAACAATGCTGATACGTATGGCTCAATCGGCGTAAATAACCCTGAGCCTGGGAAAAGAGCCCGAACGTTTACAGCTCCTTTAATTATCCGCAAGGAAGGAGAATGGGTAATGGGAGTAGGAACGCCAGGGGGAACTCGTATTCCACAGGTGTTAAATCAAGTATTAGCCCGCCATTTTCAAGGAGGAGAAGAGTTGGAAAAAGCGGTTGAAACGCCTCGCTTTATCTTTGATCAAGATACTCTTTATATCGAGCCAACTACGCCTGAAGAAGTAATTGAGCAGATGAGTGCTTTTGACGTACAAAGCAAAACAAGCGACGTTTATTACGGAGGCATTCAGCTGCTTGTGAAAGATCTTGGTAACGGCAGGATAACAGGTGTCGGTGATTCTCGCCGAAACGGTGTGTGGAAGCATAGCTAAGAAAAGGTAGCAGGGGCTACCTTTTTATCGTTTCGTAGACGGATGGAGTTTCCATGTAGCGGATCGTATGAAACTCTGGATAATTTGAATGATAATGAACGTAAATCGGAGCGTGGTCCAAGTCAAGCATTTGCCTAAAGAAGAAATGATCTCCGTATCGTAAAGCAGTTAAAAGCACCGGCATTTCTTTATTGAAAATAGCGTATCGAATGGCTTGAATCGATTTATCAGTATGGTGATCACCAATGAAAACGTATACGTAAAGAGCGGTTGTATCTTTGTAATGAACCCATTCCCCAAAAAGTTCGTTTCGCTGTTCGTTGAGCATGTCTTTAGCAAATGAAGCTCCAATAATTAAATACAGGGAATCCGTTTCAGAGACATAAGTCAGCGTATAGCGCCTTTTTAAAAAAGGCTGGGTAGGAGTTGCGCCGTGTCGGTATGTAACGCTAAACTCTTCAGGATTAAATGCAACCATCCTGCGTCATCCTTTCATGCTTTTAAGTAGTCTATGCCCGCACTAGGAAAAAAAGTCATTCAAACCCCTATCCTTTACAACGCCTATCTAAAACAGCTAATCTATAAAAGTGTAGGCGACTAACGAACGCTAAAAACAAAGTGGAAAAGGGGGAAGAAAATGGAGCCGTTTTATATTGTTCTATCCATATTCTTAGCCGCGATGCTTTCATACGACATCGCAAAATTTGTTCGAGGAGATAGACCTGACTGGAAAGAAGGCCTTGTGACGTTTCTCGTATTTATTGGATTTCTGGCAGCCATGCAGATGGCGTTTCAAATTGTGTAGAAAAGACCACTGACAAGGTGGTTTTTTTTAGTTTTGTGTTTCTCTTTTATTGATTAAATAAATTTGTTCCAACATTTGAAGAAAATAAAGCTTAGGACGTCAGAAATGATGAAAGTTAGATAGAAAAGAGGTACTCTTTGTACTAGTTGAGAAGAGTGCTTTTTAAAGTATTAGAAGATAGACCAGTTCTTATCAAAAGCCCTCCCCATAAAAAAGCCCATGATTGGAATGGAAGATGCGAGACTTCTACGGGACTAATAAGCGAGATGAGACCCCACAGTATACGAGGAGGCTCAGCGCTCGCCCTGCGGAAAGGGAGCAATCTGGAATGGAAATCATGCTAAGCAGAGAGAAATTATCAAACGAAGTCTCGTATTACTCTACGTTTATTAAATGTGCTAAATGCTTGTTCAAATGAATAAGCTTTATAGTAGAAAATAAAACTACAACTTGCGAAGGAGCAGAGGGTTTGTATAACAAGCGAAGGCGATTCATTAAACTAATGCTCGTCATTGTAGGGCTCGTAGCCGTATTGACTTTAGGTGCTTGGGGATTTCAATTTACCTTTTTCTCTCCCACATATCATGCTAAAAATACGATTGAAGAATTCTATGACCTTGAACAAAAAGGAAACTTCTCAGATTCGTGGGAATCCTTTCATCCCGCTATGAAAGTTCGTTTCGAGAAGGGTGCCTATATTCAGGACCGTGCTCATGTTTTTTTAAATCACTTTGGTGTCGAAACATTTTCCTATGACATTACGGAAGTGGAAAAACTAGATACATGGAAAATGACAGCGGATGGCGAAGAGTTAACAGACGTTTATCAAATGAAAGTGATTCAAGTTTATAAAGGGAAATATGGGAACTTCTCCATTGACCAATATGTATTCGCAGTTAAAAATGAAGGAGAATGGACCGTTGCATGGGATTATAATCAGTGAAAAAGCATATGAACTCATGTGCTTTTTTTTATTGAAACTCCGTTATGTTTTTTAAAGAGGGGGTACAATGAATAAGGGAGGAGGTCTGATAATGAAGTTTAAAGCCATTTTATTTGATGCGTACGGAACATTATTTGATGTACATACCGTGATTAAAGCATGTGAAGAATACTATCCTGATAAAGGAACAAAAATAAGTCAGTTGTGGCGCCAAAAACAAATCGAATATGCGATGCAAAGCCAAATTATGGGCCGCTATGTTGACTTTTATGAACTCACAAAAAAATCATTACGCTACGCTATAGATGCTGTGGATGAGGAAGTAACACCTGAAAGTGAAGAAGCGTTACTTCATGCTTATTTCAAGCTTAACCTGTACTCTGAAGTGAAACAAGTACTGGCGTATTTAAAAGAAAAAGGATATCTGCTTGCCATCTTTACAAATGGACCTAAGCATATGATTGATCCACTCGTAGCTCACCACAGGTTAGCACCTTTATTTGATGATGTCATTTCTATTGACGAAATCAAACAGTACAAGCCGTCCATGGCTAGTTATCACTACGCAGCGAATAAGCTAGAAGTGGAACGTGACGAAGTGCTTTTCTTATCATCAAATCCGTGGGATATTGCTGGAGCAAAGAATTACGGATTTTCAACTGTGTGGGTAAACCGTCATCATCAAGTGCCGGAGCATCGTGAATTAACGCCTAATCGTGTAATTCATGACTTAACAAATTTAGTCAAATAAAAAAACAGGACACGCGTCCTGTTTTTTTGCTCTAGCTATAGGCCTCGGGGTCTGTTTTGGACCTTGATCGTAACTTGATTAAACGAACGATATTAAGCACTAATGTCTTAACAACCGCATAGAACGGTACGGCTAAAATCATTCCTAAAATTCCTGCTAAGTTTCCAGCTACCAAGAGCAGTAAAATGATGGTCAGCGGGTGGATGTTTAGCTTTCTACCCATAATAAGAGGTGAAATAACGTTTCCTTCCAGCTGCTGAACAATCACCATAACAAGAATAACTAAAAGTGCTTTTGTAGGAGAGTCTAAGATTCCGATAACAACAGCCGGAGCAGCTCCGAAAAATGGACCTAAGTATGGAATGATATTTGTTACGGCACCAATTAAGCCCAGTACGAGTGCGAACGGCAATCCAATAATTAAGTAACCAATGGATGCACACGCACCAACGAACAGTGCAACAAGCATTTGACCTTGAATATAAGTAGCCACCGTTTCTTTCGTTTCTTCTAAAATCTTTAGACCCTCATCACGATAAGATGGTGGGAAAAGCTTAACGATGTACTTAGGTAAGCTATGTCCGTCCTTTAACATATAAAACAAAATAAACGGCACGGTCACAACTGTAAGCGTGATGTTAGTCAAAACGCTAAAAATAGTTGATAAGCTGCTCGTGACACCAGTGGTAAGCGTAGATGAAAAGTTTGCAAGGGAATCCTCAATCTTTTCAATTGATACATATTCTTGCTCAACAATCCACTGGAATCCTTTTGTTTCTGATAAATTATTAATCGCTTCCTGGCTCTTTTCTACGTAAGTTGGGACTTTATCGGCAAACTGATTAGCTTCTTTTGAAAGAGCTGGGCCTAATGTTCCAACCGCGAGCGAAATCACGCCAATAAAAACGGCGTACAATACGAGAATCCCAATCGTTTTTGGTACTTTCCTTTTTTCAAGGAAAAAGACAATAGGACTAAATAAGAAATATAAAAATCCAGATACTAAAATAGGGAAAAAGAGCGTTGTGAAAAAGACAACGATTGGTTCAAATACAAATGAAATTTTCGTACAAATGTAAATGAACAATGCGATTAGCACAAGCTGAATCGTCCAAAATTGAAACTTCTTTGCTTTTGACACTTCATTACCTCCAAATAAATAAGTCAAACAATATCACTATCATACCCTTATCTAATTACTCTTCAAACGTTTTCTTTAGCTTCCAGCTATCATAGACTTCTGGCTGATGTGGCCAAGCTGAAAGAGAATGAGCTTCAATGGCTTTTAAGGCGAGAGGAGAAGCGTTGTTTTTATCCAACTTTTCCATGGGAATCCACAGTGCTTCAGCTGCATCTTGTCCTTCAAACTGACTCGGCATATGTATTAGCTCTCCGCCTTTAATCACTACATGATAAAAGACCGCAATGTGGTGAACATGAGTAAACTCTTTCCAGAGGCAAGGATATTGAAAATCAGCTGTACCTGCTTGTTTCGTAATGTTCACTTCAAAACCTGTTTCCTCTAAAAACTCTCGCTGCATCGCATCTACTAGCGTCTCGCCATGCGCAAGCTGACCACCGGGTAAATCAAAACGATGAATATAAGGTCCGCGATTTTTGCGAATGACGAGAATCTCTCCATCTTGTATACAAATGCCATATACTCCAAAGGCACGATCATATCGATCCATTCTATATTCACCAACTTTCTCCAATTGCATAATTCTCATTTTAACATATGTTTCAACTTAGCTTTCTAGTAAAAAAGAAGATTCCTGACGAGTTGAGTATAGGAAGTCTCATTAAACAGTCCTCAGTGGCAACCATGCCAAGCAGAGAGTATTTTTTTAATTGCTAATTAAGAAAGAACGGTTCTTGTTAAGAGTTTTCTAAATAAAAAAGCCTCATGGTGAAAGATGAGCCACTCCAGCAGGACTAGCGAGTCAGTTGAGACTTCGCGGTTTACGAGGAGGCTAGGCGCTCGCCCTGCGGAAAGGGAGCAATCTGAAATGGAAATCATACCAATCCGAGAGAGTATCTTCATGTAAATTACAGCTCGTTAAGAGTATTTTTATGCTCAGATGGAAATGCTGATTCTACAAGGGTTAAACATATGCATAAAAGGGAATACAAAAGTAACTAATCAATAGTTTGGAGAATACACAATGAAAAAAAGAAGAGTCGACTTTATCTTTTTATTTATTATGCTCGTATCTTCCTATCTTTTTTTCTTTACAGATTTATCGAAAGAATGGAAAATCGCGCTAGTTACTTTATATGCAGTGCTAATCTTCATCAGCATCTATTCCTTAATGCTCGAAAATCGGACGCCTCATAGTACGCTACTTTGGATGTATGTTCTCTTTTTCTTCCCTGTTGTGGGCTACACCTTTTATCTATACTCAGGTCAGCTGTACCTTAAAGGCTACTTATTTAAATCAAAGAGAATGAACAACCGTGAAACGCTCAAACGCATGACGGAAAAAGAAAAAGAAGCAAAGATAGACTTGTCTTCTCTAAGCCCTCATCAACGCTCATTTGCTGAGTATTCGGAGCGAGTTTCGTTTACAAAAGTAAACAACGGCACAAAAGCACGAGTTCTAAAAAACGGACAGGAAACTTTCTCAGAAATAACGGCAAGTTTAAAGAATGCAAAACACTTTATACATATGGAATATTATATGATTCACTCTGATAAGCTTGGAAAAGAAATCATGAGCTTGCTGATTGAAAAGGCAAAAGAAGGTGTCGAAGTTCGCTTTACCTTTGACACCGTTGGAAGCATCTCACTATCAGGCTCGGATGTTAAAGAGCTAAGAGACAGTGGGGTTAAAGTTTATGCCTTTTCACCGATTAAAAGCGGCTTTTTTAATCAAAAGTTTAACTTCCGCAATCATCGTAAAATCATTGTCATTGACGGTGAAGTTGGCTTTGTCGGTGGTTTAAACATCGGTATGGAATACTTGGGAGAAAACAAAGAAATTGGTTTTTGGCGCGATACACATTTAAAACTAGTAGGAGAATCCGTACAAACTCTTCATGCAGTTTTTTTATTTGACTGGGAGTATGTTTCCGGAGAAAATTTAATTATTGAAGAGCGCTACACAAAGACGGTTTCCACTTCAGGAGATGGTTTTACACAAATTATTGCGACTGGGCCTGATACCCATGAAAATATGAGCGAATACTATTACGCTATGATTGCATGTGCCACAAAATCGATTTGGATTTCAACTCCTTACTTAGTTCCAAATGAAACGATTCGAACAGCGCTTCGAGTTGCTGCTAAAAAAGGTATTGACGTTCGAATCATGGTACCGGAAATTAATGATGGCTTTCTTACTCAGTACGCAACAAGGTCTTACTTTGGAGAACTCATTCGTTCCGGAATCGAAATTTATTCTTATCAAAAAGGCTTTATGCATCAAAAGATTGTCATTATTGATGACGATTTTGCTTCTGTTGGAACAGCCAATATGGATATGAGAAGCTTTCACTTAAACTTTGAAGTAAACGCTTTTTTAATGAATTCAAAAGCTATTCAAGATTTAATTAAACACTTTGAAGAAGATATGGAAGACAGCGAACTTATTAAGCCCGTTGCTTTCTATAAGCGAGGTCTTATTGAGCGATCAAAAGAATCCTTCGCGCGCTTATTTTCAGGAATATTATAAAGGAGAGATACGCTTATGGTTGAAAAACAAGCGGTCGGTGAAAAAGCTGCTGAGTTTGTAAAAGACGACATGATTGTTGGTCTAGGAACAGGCTCAACCGTTTATTACACAATTTTAAAGCTTGGTGAACGAGTGAAAAACGGCCTTCGCATACAAGGAGTACCCACTTCGAAAGAAACAGAAAAGCTTGCCCGCCAAATCGGCATTCCTCTCGTGACGCTGGCAGACGTTAACAAGCTAGACCTTGCCATTGACGGAGCAGACGAAGTGGACAATCAATTTGCACTCATAAAAGGTGGAGGTGGGGCACTTCTACGTGAAAAGATAATCGCCAAAGCATCTGAACAGTTCATTGTCGTTGCGGACTCAACGAAACTAGTTCAAACGCTTGGTGCGTTTCCTTTACCGGTAGAAGTAGTTCGTTTTGGATGGGAAATGACGGCTAAACATATGAGAGACCTTGGGTGTGTACCACGGCTCAGATTGTTAGAAGACCATACGCCTTTTATTACGGATAATGGAAACTATATAATGGACTGTCACTTTCAAGAAATTAAACGACCTCATGAGCTAGAAGTAGCCCTTAATATGATACCAGGAGTAGTTGAAAATGGTTTGTTTAATCATATGACAAGTCGAGTCATTACAATCCGTAATCAGCAAGTCCATATGATAACACCATAAAAAGCTATGGCAGATGCCATAGCTTTTAGTTTTTAACGAGATAGAACGTTCCAATTCTGTTCTAATTTGTATATGTACTGGCGAGCTTGCAAAACGTTAGGATGGACAAGCGTATCAACTGTTTTCGTTGGACACGCTGCGCTGTAAAGCGTAAAAATAGTTATGTCATTATGTTTTAGCGGAGCAACGATATGAGATAAGCACCTGTATGAAGGATTTACTAAGCTTTGCACTAACATTTCTACATCTTTTTGATCATAAAAGTCCACTTCAATTTCCGTCTTCATTAAATAGCGTGTTTCCATCGCGCTGCTTCGATAATAATTGTAGCGACCGCCGATAAACTGTGAAGGGTTTGAAATGGATACATCAAGCGCCGTATAGGTTTGATCTTGGTTGCTGCTGTAGAAAATAGAGTCGTGCGTATATTTCATAAACTCTTGGTAAGAGTCTTCATCTTTCCATAATGCAATAATGCACGTATCTGTTTCATCTTCAACATTCCATCCCCCTAGCTGTCCAATAAAACCATCGACATGGGCAAGCGCTGCCCAATGCTGTTGAGCATAGGAAAATGACCCCTTTTTATCCATCGGTATGCTGCCTTTTATAATTTTTGTTAACATGCTCTCATCACCTCTTTAACAAAGGTTCGCTCTTTGTTAGAAAAATCCTGCCTTTATCCGGAAAATTACAGACATACATACTTCTATCGTCCCATACATTTCAACTATAAGGTCTTTCGATAGAAAGTGGGGGAGATAGAATGAAGTTTTTTCGAGCAAAAGCATTCCCATCCGTTAGTCGAAAAGGATGGTGTGTACTATTTCAACATCCGTTTCAGACAGATAAAAACGGACAGAAATATCCGATTGTCAAGCGTTATCTATGTGATGAACAAGAAGAAGTAGATGTGCTTGTTGAAGAACTGAATGAACTGTTACGTATAGAAGAGTATTGGACAAGCACTGTAAAAGGACGAGCGAAAGCACGCTACGACCAGCGCGTGGTGAACGCATTTTATGATGAAGTGGACGAGCCAGATACTCCAACAGTGAACAAAAGTCCGGATGCTTATCAGATTTCACTAATCGGAGAAGCGCAAAGTGGGAAAACATCCATCGTTCGTGCTGTTTTTGGTATTCACCCTGCGCGCGAAAAGTTTCCAATTCGTTTCCGAAAAGCAAATTACGATGCGGTGTATGAGATGACGCATAGTGCTGCCTATGAAGCAAGGGTGTCGTTCCAATCACGCCAAGAAGTATATGAAAACCTTGAAAAATCTTTAATTGAAAGTGCTTTGGTTTATGCAAACGGAGGCACCGACTACGACCTTGCATTTGCACTTGTGCACGGAAACCCCGAGCTACACTTTGAAGCTTTATTTGGAGAGGTTCCGTATGGTCCTCGCTATTTTACAGAACAAGCTTCCACTGCCAAAAGTACAAAGCGAGTTTTTCAGTATGTTGAATCCATTAAAAGTATCGCAAGTGCGGTTTTAGAAGAAAGCAAGGAAGTAACAGAGGATTTTGAACAGCTGTTTTTACAAAAAGCAGAGTGCCGGCAGCTAATTGAAACGCTTTTAACATGTATTGAAAGATCATTTAAAGAAAAGTGTGATTTTACTTGGTCATATGGAATTGATGACTGGCCTCAGTTTGCATTCATTTCAACGGAAAGTCGGGCTCATTACTTTACGGCCTTACATCGCTTAACGACGGAAGCGGAAAAAGCAGATGGAGCGAGCTGCTATCCTCTTATTACGTCTATCCATGCCACTATTCCTTCAGTAAAAGAACAGCTTATTGTCATCCAAGATAGTAGAAGAGGAACCAGTCTTTATGATCAAGTGAAAGAAGCGGATCATATTATATATACTCACGATGCCTCACGCGAAATAAAGATTGATACGTTAAAACATCTAATTGCATATGGGTACGGAAATAAGCTACAGCTGCTCTTTACCCATGCTGAGCGTTTACAAGGTGAAAGGTACGCCGAAGAACGAGCGAAAAAGCACCGTTTATCTGCAGAAATCCAAGGATGTATTCAGCGAGAAGAACAAGTAGTTGCTACTCAACTTTCTTATTACCTCACGGCTGCCGATGTAGATTTGGTTTCCAATCTAAATCGAAGCGATGAAGATGATCATAAGTTGTCCGAAATGGTTTATGTAAATCAAGCTCGGACCGCACAAACACAAGTTGGTGCAGAGCTTAATCCTATTTATCTTAGTATATTAGCTCCCCCAATCATAACGCAGGCCATTAACCATTTGCATTCAAGTCTTCCTGACGATAGCGATAAGACATTTCATGAGGAGCTGACCAGCCAACTAGCGACCGCGCTTTATTACGGATTTGTCACCCAGCCTTCAGGATGGTCGACTTCTTATCATTCAGCCACCGATCGTCAGCGGACGTTCCAAGCCGTAGCGACTTCTCTTTTCTCAGCGGTTCAAGCGTACGTCTCAGATGAGGTAACGAGTAAAGACATGAAGGAGTGGATAGCAGTTCAACGTACAAAAGGTGAAGAATGGGGTTACTATGTAAAAAGGTTTCTTCAAACAAAAATGAACAAAGAGTTCGAGCGAGGCTTATATTATGTGGTAAAGCACGCGGTAGAAAGTCATGGGGGGATTTTTATTCATTAAAAGCAGCGAATCGACGCTGCTTTTTTTTCGTGGGTTCATAATTTCAGTCGTAAACGTACATATTACTACTGGTAAAAAACTTTTAAGGTGGGCGAATAGCATTGGAGAACTATTATGATTGCATTATTATTGGAGGCGGAATTGCTGGTCTCCAAGCAGCGATTCAGCTTGGCAGGTACTGTCATCAAACCTTAGTGATTGATTCCAATGACGGTCGTTCAAATTTATGTAACAGATATCATAATTTATTAGGATGGCCAGAAGGTGTAAGTGGAGAAGAATTAAGGTTGAGTGGGAAGAAGCAAGCTATGCATTATGACGTGCAGTTTGTAGCAGATTACGTGATATCAGCAGCTAAGCAAGACCAAGGTATCATCTTAAACACAAAATCTGGTGAATGCTATCAATGTAAAACAGTTTTGTTAGCCACGGGTATTAAAGATCACTTGCCAAGCTTTCCAGAGCTGATTGGTTGTCTTGGCATTAGCGTTTATATTTGTCCAGACTGCGATGGCTATGAAGTAAAAGACAGTCGAGTAATTGTAATTGGTAGAGGAGAAGCGGGAGCCAACCTTGCCTGTACATTAACTCATTGGACAAAGGACATTATCTATGTTGATGAAGACATGAAGGTCTTGTCCACTAAAGCAAAGCGAAAGCTCCAAGAGCTAGAGCTAACGTATAAGAATGAACAAATTGAAAAAGTGTTCGTTGAAGAAAAAAGTCAGTTTAAAGGCATAGAATTACAAAGCGGAGAAGTGGTTTATGCCAATCATTGTTTTTTAGCATTAGGTGGCAACAAAGTGCAAAGTCATTTAGCAGAACAGCTAGGTGTTTATACGACAGAGAATAACCATGTATTAACGAATCATCGAACGAAAGAAACGAACGTAGAAAACGTGTGGGCGGCTGGAGATTTAGTTGCTCATTCAGAACAAGCAGCAGTAGCTATGGGAGAAGGGGTTCAAGCGGCCATTTGGATTCATAAGCGTTTGCTAGTATAAAAATAACAACCTTCTTTTTCAAGGAGGTTGTTATTGGCTTGTATAGATATGGTGCTTGAATAGATTAACCGCACCAATAATCGTTCCAAATGGACTAAAGATAAGCAGTGTCCAACCGGTTAAGGGAGACACATAAATTTGCGTTAAAATAAGCGGGATGCTCAGAGAGATAATGACAAGCATCGTGTTAAAACCTAAGCTTTTTCGTAAATTCTCCATTGTTCTTCTCCTTTTTGAAAGTTCGCCAGCGTTCGGTGCAGACATTTGAAGAAATTGTGAAAATAAAGCTTTAGAAAAAAAGACTTAACCATAAACAGTTTCGACTTGTTTCGTGAATCTAGGTGTCTTTTGTCACAATTGAAAAAAGGAGTATGTCAAGACTTTGCCGGCTATAAACAACACCTTCGTTATGTGGAATGAGTAGCACTTGTAAACTTCCATATTCACTTGCATTATGCTAGTTACAGTAAAGGTTTATACATAGAGAACACGAAAAAGCAGAGCCTTTAAAGACTCTGCTTTGATTAATCGTATTATTTAGAAGAAAGAGCTTTATATGTGTTTGGACCAACAATTCCATCAGCAGCTAAGCCGTTTGCGCTTTGAAACTTTCGAACAGCAGCGCTGGTATTAGAACCAAACATACCATCCACACCTTGAGTGTTAAAGCCAAGAGAAGTAAGCTTTTGTTGAAGTGCTTTAACTGCATCTCCTTTGCTACCAAGCTTCAAAGTTGGCCCTGACGTTAAACTAGGGCCTTTGCTGGGTGAAGAAGGTTTGCTAGCTGTTGTTCCGTTTAACGCTTTTTGCGTAGCAGCATCAACGACTCCAGTGACAGATAGTCCGCGAGCTTTTTGAAACTGACGCAAAGCAGCATCCGTATTATTTCCAAATACGCCGTCAATTCCTTTTGTGCTAAAGCCAAGAGAGGTAAGCTTTTGTTGAAGAGCACGCACTTCGTTACCACGGCTTCCTTTCTTTAAACCAGTGCTTGTTGCTGGTGGTTTCACGCCTGGTTTTGCTCCGTTTAGCGCTTTTTGGGTAGCTGAGTCAACCACGCCGTTAACAGATAAGCCGCGATCTTTTTGGAATCTTCTTAAAGCCGTGTCTGTATTGTTTCCAAAGATTCCATCCACGCCTTTTGTATCATAACCAAGAGAAGTGAGCTTTTGCTGAAGCGTGCGCACTTCATTGCCACGGCTTCCTTTTTTAAGACCGCTAACAGCCGGCTGGGAAGGCTGACTGCTGCCAGATACTTTGTATCCGTTAGCTGCCGCAATTGCGTCAAATGATTTTGATGAATTCGTAATGACGACTGGAGTTCCCACTGTTACTTGACTGAATAACCATTCCACTTCGTTATCGTACATACGAACGCATCCGCTGCTTATGTACTTTCCGATGGAACTAGGATTGTTGTTACCGTGAATAGCATACGTTGTACCATTTGTACCACGAGCGTTAATTCCCATCCAGCGATTTCCTAATGGATTTCGTGGATCTCCTCCCGGTATTTTGCCCGTATAATAAGGACGATTTACAATCTTATTAACAATGCGGAACTTACCTTCTGGTGTAAGTGAATTCGTTCGTCCAGTTGCAACTGAAAACGTACGAACGAGCTTGTTGTTCTTGTAATAAGCTAATTGATTGTTTGCTTTGTTGATGACGATGAAATGAGTTGTACCGCCTGCAGCTTCTGTTTTATTTACGCTGAAGAAGAGAGTTCCCACTACTAAAATTACCGCTAAAACTAAGACACTTACCTTTGTTTTTTTCTTTGCCAACGGACCATCCCCCTTTTATTTTTTGGCCGTTTACACGTTTTGAATTACAAGTAATTCAAAAAAAGATAGCGCTTGCTTTTTTCGATATCTAGGTGATATGTTGCGTAAAAATAGTGCGAGAATGAACGTAAGTGTATAAAGTGAGGAGTATAGGATGCGAATGTTTACAAATCACGTTCACTCCATTTCTAGGAGTAGAGTGGACTAAGGTATTTGTGTAAGTAATCACGTCCCTTCATAAAAAACTCTAAACTATAATAGTTTTTAATAACTATTATTATACCAGATATAGACAAAATAGGAGGAAGTATCTATCTCTAATTCTCTGTATGAACCCACTATTTTCGACATCTTTCTCTTGGGGTTATGTCAAAATAACTAGATTTTTAACGTCGGTTTTTGACAAGCGTTCGACAGGGGAAGTTGACAGAAAGTCTAAAAAGAAAAGAGGAAGGTGCTTTTTTTTCTTTTTATCAATGTTAAAAGGGGGTGCGACATAACAAAACAAATTTTCAAAACGACGAACAATCCCTTTTTTCACTTCTTTACGTTGTCAGAACACGTTCCATTGCGCTACGGCCACTCTCTTTCCGCGGGGAGGAACCTGAGCTTCCTCGCTGTGGGATCTCAGTTTTCCCTCTCTTTCCCGCAGGAGTCGAGTGTCCTACGTTCCATTCTACTCTGTTTATGAAATCGCTTTCGTAATCAGCAAAAAACCTGAACCATTAAAAGTGAGGAACTCTCAATTGTTCAGGTTTATCATGAGCTGAATTACTTATGCCCCAGCCTTTCTAGTGTAGTAGTGTAATACTTAAATAAGCGATGTATAAAGCTTGAGCGAAAAACAAAAGTCCCCAAATGCGACTTGAAATCATCGTAAGCTCTTTTAAGCTGGTTGCATCACCGGCATGATAAGGTTGCTTGACGCTTAATACAAAAATAACAGCTGCTGATAAAACAGACTCAACCAACAAAATGGCTCCAACAAACATCATACTATACATAACGAGAGCGGGGGAATTTAGGTAGTAAATCCCTCCTAAAATAACAAGGATGGACGCAAGCCAAAGTACTCCATAGCGATTTCTTACTAAGAAAAGAAGATTGAATAATAAAATGCCCCCTAATCCATAAAACAGTAAGTCGTAGCGATGTTGTATAAGCAGATAAAAGAATAAATACGTCATGGCCGAACTAAAAGGATAACCGGCTAGTGCAATAATAACGCGAGGAAGCCAGCCGCGAGCACCAGCATAGGTCGACGTAATGGCTACTCCTTCTGTGTTTGTGTATAGCTCGATTCGCTTTACACCTTTTCCGAAAATCAGCCCCATAAGGGCATGACCATCCTCGTGCAAAAGCGTATTTAAATTAGAAAAATAGCGCCCTATGTGTGTGAGACCTTGGTTAAGGCCGTGCATTTGCCGGCCTGCTAACGGAATGCCTCTTGTTAAAATAATGGCAAGAACGATAAACGCATACAAAATGGTGTGTTGTGACATAGTATTCTATTCCTTTGCGTATAAAATCAAAAACTACTATTACTTTACCTTGTTTAAAACAGAAAGAGCAATTTTTAATCGTTATCCTTACAGTGTTTTAACATTTGTCAGAAGTTATTACACATTCGTTGACCAATCATCCTTCTAGTTATTACGCTTAAAAGAGACATAAGCGAAAAGGGAGCGGTGAGGATGAACGATAAATGGAATGCATTTCTTAATAAAGAAATAATCGTAGAGCCAACGAATCACGGAGTGTTAAGTGGAAAAACATTTGCTTTAAAAGATGTATTTGATGTAAAAGGACATACGGCTAGTGCGGGAAACCCTTACTGGCTACATACTCATGAACAAGCGAGTGATCATGCTGAAGCTGTTAAAAGTTTGTTAGCTTCAGGTGCTAAGCTAACGGGCGTAACGCATACAGATGAGCTAATGTATGGATTAAATGGTGAAAACTTTCATTATGGAACGCCACTTCATCCAATTAATCACAACCGAATTCCAGGAGGTTCATCAAGCGGCTCAGCGGTGGCGGTAGCTGCTGGGCTCGTCGATTTTGCAATTGGAACGGACACAGGGGGATCGATACGAATTCCAGCTAGCTATTGCGGGGTTTATGGATTTAGACCGACGCACGGTAGCTTATCGGTTAAAGGATTAATACCGTTAGCACCCAGTTTTGATACGGTAGGGTTTATGGCAAAAGATATAAACACGATGCTTGATGTTGCATCCGTGTTGTTTGCGTCTCAAGCTACAGCACCTTCTTTTGAGAACATCGTTGGAGTAAACAATTTGTTTGAACTAGCGGATGAGGAAGCCGGTAAGAAAGTAGAAGTTCTATTAGAAGATCACGCTGTTAGCTACAAGAATTTACAGCTTTCTTACAAGCTAAGTGAATGTATGGAAGCATTTCGCACGCTGCAGGGAATTGAAATTTGGCGTGCTCACGGAGAATGGATTAAACGATATAACCCGACATTTGGTCCTGATGTAGCCGAACGTTTTGAATGGGCCAGCACATTAAAAGAAGAAGATATGTCAGATGCTAAACAAATTCGTGACACGATTACTAAAGAGCTTACTCATCTTTTAGATGGTCAAACAATCTTAGTGCTACCAACAGCTCCTGGAGTAGCTCCTCTGAAGAATGCCGTTGGTCCAGAACTTCAAAATCGAAGGTTGTATACGCTGCAGATGACGTGCTTAGCTGGTTTAGCCGGGTTACCACAGCTTACGATTCCAGCTGGTTATGTTAATCAACTCCCTGTTGGTTTATCCGTTATTGCAGGAAGAAATCAAGATCAGCAATTAGTGAAATGGGTGCAAGCATGGATGGGAAGTAAAGAAAGAGTCTCCTTGAAAGAGTAAAATATAAAAATGATAAAAAAACGCTCATTACCAAAAAAATGGGTGTTTTTTTGTGTTAAAATAATCAAGTGCTTTGCCGATTTATAAGATAATAGCTAATTAAACAGTTAACTAACATATAGGATAGAAAATGTACGAAACGCAATAATTATGCAGAGAACTGAGGGGGCAATATGGAAGATTATTTTTCAAAACAATTTGACAAAGAACAATTTACGTTTGTTTATCAACCAATTTATAGTGTGAATAGATGGAGTAAAGTAGGATTTGAAGCACTGTTAAGATTATATTATTCTCATGCACCCATTATGGATGTATTTTTACAGGCGCACGAAGAAAAAAAGCTGACTCAGCTTGACATGATGGCGATTGAAGGAGCCATTGATTGTTTTCCATTTGAAATTTTACAAGGTGAAAAGCTGTTTGTGAATATTTTTCCATCCACTTTAATAGATAAACAGTTTCACTTTTTTATTCAGCACTTATTAGTTATGTATCCAAGCATCTTCAAGCGCGTGGTATTCGAACTAAATGAAAGTCCATTTGAGCACAGTGTCTGGTCATCTCCACTGTTTAAAGAAGGGCTGAACTATTTGCGTCAATGTGGGTTTCAAATCGCTATAGACGATGTAGGAACAGGGATGGGGAGTCTTCAGCACGTTGTGGAGCATCGGCCAGACATTATTAAGCTAGATCGCTATTTTTCAAGGGGTTTAGCTGATTCAAAAGAAAAGCAAGAAATGGTGAAATGCTTATCACAATATAATGAAGGAAACACCACGCTCATTTTAGAAGGAATTGAGTGTGAAAAGGATTTGGCTATTGCACTTGCGCTAGATATTAAGGTAGTACAAGGCTATTTACTAGATCGTCCTGCGGCAATCGATACATTTTTAAAGACTCATCAGCTTAGGCAATCGCTGAGCTTTGGAGGTATTCATTGAGGAATATGAGCTTTATTAAGTGGCTTGGTAGCTGTTGAAGGGACAAAACCTTGCTATAATAAATAGAAAGAGGACTTACAAAAGTGAGGCGAGGGAGATGGGCAGTTTTTTCAAGCGAACGGAAGTGGAAAAGAAAGAATCTGCAACAACAGCTTGGACAGTAAAAGCAGGAAGCAGCCAAAAAGAAATGGAAGTGGAGTATGCTTCAACACAGCTTTTCGATATCATTCAAAAAGCGCAGCTTGTGAATCGGGATATTGTCTTTCTTTGTATTGGTTCCGATCGCTACGTAGGAGATTCTTTGGGGCCGTTAGTAGGGACTATGTTAGTAGAAGAAGGCATACCTTTTGAAGTGTATGGTACGCTAGAGCATCCGGTTCATGCTTTTAATTTAAAAGAGATCATTAAAGAAGTAAATAAGCGATTCGTAAAGCCTTTCATTATTAGCATCGATGCGTGCCTTGGTGAACAAAGCCAAGTGGGTGATGTAATGATAAAAGAAGGGCCGTTGGTGCCGGGGCAAGCGCTAGCAAAAGTTCTCCCTGAAATTGGCGATTATCATATAAAAGGAATGGTCAACTACGTGGATCCATTTCCAGCTACGCAGTTTTTAAATGACACGAGACTATTTACGGTTATGACCATTGCAAAAACAATTGTCGATGTAATTAAGAGAATACCTCAATATAAAAAAGAGCTGTGAACATCGTTTCACAGCTCTTCTGTCGTTATAAAACGGTAATCGCACCCGTTAGAATCGCAATAATGGTAATTGATAATGAACAAATGATAGCCCATTTAAATCCGTAGCGCTGCAGTTCTCCAATATCCGTTTTTACCATCCCAACAAGAAGTAGAGTAGAAGCAACCAATGGACTTAAGAAGTGAACAGGTTGCCCAAGAATAGATGCTCTTGCAATTTCAACAGGATCTACGCCGTAAGCCGCGCCAGCTTCAGCTAATATTGGTAAAACGCCAAAGTAATAAGCGTCGTTAGAAAGTACGAAAGTAAACGGCATGCTCGTCAACGCAACGACGACTGGGAAGAAAGAGCCTAAAGAATCTGGAATAATCGCAACGAGTGAGTTAGCGATCGCGTCTACCATTTTAGTACCCGAGAAAATTCCAGTGAAGATTCCTGCCGCAAACACCAGTGTCACAACGGTAAGAGCATTTCCCGCGTGAGCCAGTAGGCGTTCTTTTTGCTGTTCGATGTTTGGATAGTTAATCATGGATGCTAGGACAAACCCAACTAAAAAGAGAACAGGTACAGGGATTACTCCCATAACAAGCACAACCATTACAGTAATCGTTAACAATAAGTTGATCCAAATTAATTTTGGACGCTTTAAGCTTTCTGTCTGAGCTACTTCGTAAGCCGCAGCTAACTCAGGTAGTTCCCCTGCATGATTTCTCTTATATTCGATGTCGATAACCCCTAGGCGCTGTCGTTCTTTTCTTCCAAGAACATAAGCAATACCAATGATGGTTAATAAGCCACCAAGCATTGTTGGAAGGAGTGGGATAAAGAACTCGTTTGCATCTAATCCGAGGGACGTAATTGCGCGAGTAGCAGGTCCCCCCCAAGGCGTCATTCCGCTCATAACACTTAAAGATAGAAGTGAAATAATAGCAAGAATTAGCGGATTCATACCTAAGCGTAAATAAAGTGGTAGCATGGCTGAAATGGTAATCATATGCGTGGTTGTTCCATCGCCATCCAGCGCAACGGTGGAGGCTAAAATGGCTGTTCCAATCGCAATCTTAACAGGATCTCCTTTTACGATTTGCAACATCTTTTTGATAAGTGGGTCAAACAAGCCAGCATCTATTAAAATACCAAAAAACAAAATAGCAAATAGCAGTAGGGCGGCTGAAGGTGCAACGACCTTTAAGCCTTCTAGCATCATTTCTCCAAGTTTAGATCCAAACCCACCTATAATAGCAAATATAATTGGAACAATTGTGAGTGCGTTCACGGGTGATAGCTTCTTTGTCATAATTAAGTACGTAAATACAACAACCATTGAGATTCCTAAAAATGTAAGAATCGTAATCCCCTCCTTTTTATAAATAGAAACCGCTTTCAAATAAGAGTTGTGAAACAGTAGCAATCTGAAGTTTGTATCAATCGTTTAAAAATTCTATGTTTTAAGAATATTATAGAGTAGGAGATAAGTGAAATATATATTTTTATTAAAAACGAAAAAAAAAACTTATAACCTCAAGCTGAAGTTATAAGTTAAATGGTGAAATGTTCGCAGTTTCTCTATTTAAAAAGTCAATAAAGTGTTTAACGGTTGATAGATTTAAGACATCTTGGTGATACATAAGCCACGTATTTCGCAGCACGGGCTCATCATTTTTGTAAGAGAGTCCATAGACAAAGAGATTATCTGAAGGCTGTAAACAAATTTCAGGTAAGATTGAAAAGCCCAAATCATTCTTAACCATTTCTTTGCACGTCTCTTGACGGTCTGTTTCCATGGTAACCCGAGGAGGCTCAGCAAACTGATCATGCCACCAGTCATTGATTAAGTTTTTTAATGAGCTATCAGTTTTATAGTTGATAAAAGGGCGACTAGGTAGCTCTTCAATGGTCAACTCCGTTTTTGAAATAAGGCATAACCGTTCTTTTGTTAGAAGAGATTTTACGCCGTACCAATCATAGTTTCCTCTTAAAATTCCAAGCTGAACGGCGGATGTATCAAGCAGGTTCATAATATCTGTGCTCCAACCGGTATTGACGTTAAATTGAACATGAGGGTATTGAAGTGAAAACTTCTTTAATAACTTTGGAAGACGATATTGCGCAAAGTTGCTGGAGACGCCTAATCGAAGAGTTCCCCGTACTTCTTGTTTCATATTCAGCATATAATCTTTTGTTTTTTGTAGCTCAGCCAGCATGTCTTGTGCATACTCAGCAAGATAAATTCCTTCAGAGGTAAATTCAATTCCTTTTTTCGTTTTAAAAAACAAACTTGTCCCAAAATCTTTCTCTAAATTTTTTAAGCGATAAGTTAAAGCTGGCTGTGAAATATATAAGCGTTCAGAAGCTCGGCTGATATTTCGCTCTTCAAATAGTATTTTTAAGGCAATCCAATCTTTTTCATCCATGTCCGACACCCCAAATTAAGTTATAAGTTTTTTTTGTTTTTTTTACAATAAATTATCTATTGTACTTATGAACAGATTTATCATACTATATTTTTGAAGAAAGAGATAGGAAAATTAAGAATAATTAGAATATAGAAGAAGGTGTGATGAATGAAAATTCCTGTAACGATTATGCGTGGAGGCACAAGCAAAGGAATCTTTCTAAACATGGACCACATGCCAAATGATCAAGCGCTTTGGAAAGACTTTTTACTAGATATTATGGGAAGCCCTGACCAAAGGCAGATTGATGGATTAGGTGGAGCAAACTCGTTAACTAGTAAAGCAGCAATCATTAAGCAATCAGAAATTGAAGGAGTGGATGTAGAGTATACGTTTGCTCAAATTAGTGTCGATCATCAACTCGTTGATTTTAAAGGAAATTGTGGAAACATCTCATCAGCCGTTGGACCTTATGCGATTGCACAAGGATTTGTTGCACCAACGGAACCAATCACTACCGTAACGATACTTAATACCAATACACAAAAAATTATTAAAGCGGAAGTGGAAGTGGAAGATGGACAAGTTAAGACAGAAGGAACCTATGAAATTCCTGGTGTTCCAGGTACCGGTTCACCTATTTATCTTTCATTTACCCAAGCTGAAGGAGCGGTAACAGGAAAGCTATTTCCAACTGGAAGGGCTATCGATATGATTAAAACATCCAAGGGGCTCATACCAGTTTCAATTGTCGATGTAGCTAACCCACTGGTATTTGTAAAAGCGGAAGACATTGGTCTCACAGGCTATGAGTTACCTGCTGAATATTCGGAGGACACTCTTCATTATTTAGAAGAAATTCGCTCACAAGCAGCAGAGATATGTGGATTCGCTAAGAAAGAAGAGGCAACAATTAAATCACCAGCTGTTCCTAAAATGACAATTATTGCTCCGCCGAGAGATTATACGGATAGCTCAGGAAAGCTGCGAAAAAGTAAAGAAATGGATGTAGCTATTCGTATGATGTCTATGCAAAAACCACATCAAGCATTAGCCATAACCGGCGCGATTTGCACAACGGCTTCAGCATTTTTGGAGGGAACAATCGTTTCAAAAATTGTTGATATTCATAGTCCTGTTATTCGCTTGGCTCATCCCGCAGGTATTATGGAAACAAAAGTAGATTTCATTGCTGGGCAAATGCAGGGAATTAAGGTGATGCGTACAGCAAGAATGATTTTAGAAGGGTACGTATATACAAAGCATAACTATCAAGTTGCGCACCAGTTAGCATAGTCAGCGGTAACTCTCAATCTTGTTTAAAGAGTACAATAATTTCATGAAAACGGAGGGATTCGAAGGATGTGGGTTGTGACCATCTATTCCAGTCAAAATGAAATGAGAATGTTTGAGTTTGAATCAGAACAAGAAGCACGTACGGTATTCGAGAAAGAAAAAGGGTATAAGATTTTATCTCAAGTTCTATATCCAAGCAATCCTTCGCTTGCGTTAACGGTTGTGTAATGAAAAGCCACATGAAAAAATTTCATGTGGCTTTTTTATATCTTTTCTTTCACAAACTATTATTTTATACAATGAATAGCCTTTTTGTTTTCGATAGATAAGCAAGAAGAATGTTTTAATACATAACTCCTTGGATAGTATGTGAAAAAATAATTAATATCTTAGAATATAGATTTGATTAGGAGAGAGCATGCCTATAATTATAAAAAGATAAAATTTTCTGAAAAAAGTTGTTGCCAATCTCTACAAAACTATTTATAATTCAAATCAATTAGGAAAGCGCTTTCTTTACTTAGGAGATGAAAGGGGTCTTTACATGATAGGTGACAATCAAGCGTTGCTTATAATGAAAGGGATTAAAAAGAGTTTTTCCAACAACCATGTTTTAAAGGGCATTGATTTAAATGTTAAAGCTGGAGAAGTACATGTTCTGTTAGGAGAAAATGGAGCTGGAAAATCAACTCTCATTAAAATTTTAACAGGGGCTTATGAAAGGGATGAAGGTGAGATTTACTGGGAAGGAAAGCATGTGCAGATTAATAATCCTGTGGATTCTATGAAGCTTGGCATCGCAACAATTTATCAAGAACTCAACGTTATTCCACAGCTGAAAGTCTATGAAAACATCTTCCTTGGAAGGGAATTAAAACAACGTGGAAAGGCTTCTTTTTTAAACCATAAACAAATGAGAGAAGAAGCAAAGCGCTACTTGACCATGTTAGGACAAAGCCCAGATCTTGCTGATAAGCAGCTCAGTGAATTAGGGATTGGTCAGCAACAATTAGTGGAAATTGCTAAAGCGCTTACCTTAGATGCGAAGTTAATCATTATGGATGAGCCAACTGCCAGCCTAAGTTCTACAGAAGTTGAACAGCTATATTCAACAGTAGAAGGCCTTACGAAAAAAGGTATTGCAATTGTTTTTATCTCTCATCGGTTGGATGAGATTAAGCGGATGGGTGATCGAATAACCATTTTACGAGATGGCTTTCAAATCGATACGCTACCAGTTCGCACAACAACAACGGACAAGTGGATTGAGCTTATGGTTGGAAGAACGTTAGATGAAAAATATCCAAAGCAGTCGTTTGTACTTGGAGATGAAGGGTTTCGCATCAAAGATTTCCATGTCAAAGGCTTTAAAGAAAAGCTGAACTTTACCCTGAGATACGGCGAGATTGTCGGTATTTCCGGATTGGTTGGAGCAGGAAGAACAGAGTTAGCTAGAGCGATTTTTGGAGCTGACCAAAAAGAAAGCGGAAGCGTATATATCGATAAGAAAGAAGTTCATATTAAATCACCTAAAGACGCCATCAATGCAGGTATTGCATTCATTACTGAAGATCGAAAGAATGAGGGCCTCCTGTTGGATCAACCTCTAGATTTTAACATCTCCTTAGCTAATACAAAAATGTTTAAACAAAAAAATAATCTTATCAATTTAAACACCATTAAGAAAACAGCAGACAACTATATTAAAGAACTGCGGGTACGTCCTGATAATATTGAGCTTCATGCTCGTAAGCTAAGCGGTGGTAATCAGCAAAAAGTAGTTATTGCCAAATGGCTTTGTACACAAGCAAAGGTGTTCATTTTTGATGAGCCGACTCGAGGAATTGATGTAGGTGCCAAAGTCGAGGTATATCGTTTAATGAATCAGCTTGTAGAGAATGGTGCGATTGTTCTTATGATTTCATCTGATTTACCAGAAATTCTTGGTATGTGTGATCGCGTACTCGTAATGAATGAAGGTAAATTTACGGCTGATTTAGAAATTCAAGAAGCAAATCAAGAAATAATTATGAAAGCAGCGACAGGAGGCTGAACGTAATGAGTGAAGTTATTATTCAAAAAAAGCCAGCGCCCAGCGAAAAGAAGTCATTTAAGCATTTTTTAGGTAAGTTTGGTGCCTTAATCGGTCTTATTATATTAAGCGGTATTCTTACACTGCTATCTGACAAATTCCTTACTGTAAATAATATTATGAATATCGCTCGTCAGTCTTCTATCAATGCTTTATTAGCACTGGGAATGCTTTTACCTATTTTAACAGCAGGTATTGATTTATCTGTTGGGTCAATATTAGCTGTTTCAATTATGGTCATGGGTATTGTCTCTGTTACGATGGGATTCAATCCAATTCTAGGTATTCTTGTTTGCTTATTAGTTGGTATATTCTTTGGATGGTTAAACGGAATTTTACTTACAAAACTTCGCTTGCCTCATCCATTTATCTCAACGCTTGGCACCATGAACATTGCTCGTGGTATTGCGTTAATCATTACCGCTGCAGCACCTATTGCAGGCTTTCCTTTTATGATTCAATTTTTAGGTGGAGAATTTATTGGCCCAATTCCAATCAGCTTTTTACTTGTCATTGTGATGTACATTATTTTTCACATCTTTTTAACAAGAACACAAACAGGCCGATACATTTATGCAATTGGGGGCAATAAAGAAGCAGCCCACTTATCAGGGATTAATGTAGATCGCGTTCTCATTATTGTTTATACAATCAGCGGCTTTATGGCAGCGCTGGCTGGACTTGTTATGGTTGGACGCGTCAATTCTGCGTTCCCGCTCGCTGGTTTATCTTATGAGTTAGATGCAATTGCAGCCGTTATTATCGGAGGTGCAAGCTTCTTTGGAGGCGTAGGTACTGTATGGGGAACGCTAATTGGAGCCATGATCATTGCTGTGTTAAGAAATGGCCTGAACTTACTCAATGTTTCAGCTGATTTTCAAATGGCAGTTATTGGAGTCGTCATTATCGCAGCCGTATATGTGGACGTACTTAGACAGAGAAAAAGCAAAAAGGGTTCATAAAAAAATTAAGCGTTTACATTTTTGGTTATCTATTCTAAAGGGGGAAATGATGATGAAAAAAGGGTTAAAAAAGTTAGGGATGTTAACAATGGCAGCCGGGTTACTAGTTGCAGCCGGGTGCAGCAGTGATAAAGCGTCTGGAGGAGGAGAAGAAAGAGTAACGGTCGTTTTAAAAACGCTGAGTAGTCCATATTGGAAGTACGTTGAAGCGGGAGCGAAAGAAGCGGGAAAAGATCTAGGCGTGGATGTAAATATTGTTGGGCCAGCATCTGAATCTCAAGTTATTGAACAGGTAAATATGATTGAAGATTCCATCAATCAGATGCCGGGAGCAATTGTAGTGTCACCATCTCAGCCTTCAACGGTTGTACCTGTCTTAAAGCAAGCAACTCAAGGTGATTTACCGGTACTATTAATTGATACAGATGCTGATTTTGATGAAAAAACAGCGTTTATTGGAACAGATAACTATACGGCTGGTCAAGAAGGAGGAAAACTTCTTGCATCTATGCTAGAAAAAGGAGATAGCGTTGCTTTAATTGCGGGAGCACTTGGGAACTCAGCAATGGATGCTCGTATTAAAGGAGCGAAAGAAGAACTTGAAAAGGCAGGCATGAAGATTGTTGCTGAACAGCCAGCTGATAGTGATAAAACAAAAGCGATGTCTGTTATGGAAAACATTATGCAAAAAAACAAAGATGTAAAAGGTGTATTTTCTGCAAATGATGATATGGCACTCGGGGCTTTACGTGCTCTTGAAGGTAAAGGGGATATTCCTGTAATTGGTACAGATGGAACCGTTGAAGCTGTTGAATCAATCATTGCTGGTAAAATGGCCGGTACGATTGCACAAAGTCCATATGATATGGGATATCAAGGTGTAGAAAATGCGCTGAAAACAATTAAGGGTGAAAAAATTGAAAAACGTATTGATAGTGGGATCGATATTATCACAAAAGAAAACGCTCAGGAAAAGCTAGAGTTCTTACAAAGTATTTCAAAATAATAGCAGTATTAAGCTCTTGATGTGCGATAGAAACTCTTAATCAGGCGTGTTAAGAATCCATGTAGAAAGCGCCTTGTAAAGGATATGAACAACTCATTCGTGATAAGATAATTAAAAGAGAAGATTAAGAGGAGAAGAGCTAGAATGAAAACAACAATTTATGATGTAGCAAAAAAAGCTGGAGTTTCTATCGCCACTGTATCAAAAGTTATTAACGAAACAGGTCGTATCGGTGAAAAAACGCGAAAAAAAGTTCACAAGGTGATGGAAGAGCTCGATTATCAGCCAAGTAGCGTAGCGGCAGCTTTAACTGGAAAGAAAACGTATACAATCGGCGTGCTGGTACCCGATATTTCAAACCCATTTTTTGCAGAGGTAGCGCGTGCTTTTGAAAATAGCGCGCGATCTGCAGGGTATACGCTGTTTCTTTGCAGTACTGATAATCAGCCAGAACGTGAAAATGAATATGTAGAGCTCTTGTTGAAAAAGCAGGTAGATGGCATTGTAGTTGCCACTGAGCTAAATAATTTTAAGCTAGTAAATAAAATTGTAAGCAGAGAACTACCGCTTGTTCTGTTTTCTGTGGATCATCCATCAGTCTCTACTCATGTGGTTACCACAGATGATGTAAGAGGTGGCTATTTAGCGGGGGACCACTTAACAAGTAAAGGGCACCGTCAAATAGCTATTATTATGGAACAAGATCGTAGCAGTAGTAAAGCACGTCTAAATGGGTTTACACAAGCATTAAACGAAGAGCAGGTTTTTTTAAAAGACGGTGATGTAATTAGCTGTCGTTCAGTTATTGAAGATGCCAAAAGAGCGGCGCGTGAACTCTTATCAGGTCCTAAAAAACCTACTGCTGTCTTTGCCTGTACGGACTTAATTGCCGTAGCAGTTATGAATGAGGCTCGAAAACAGGGGTTAGCTATTCCTGGTGATTTATCAGTTATTGGATTTGACAATACGATCTATGCTGAAATGGCTGATCCGGGATTAACAACCATTGAGCAACCGATTACGCAAATGGCTGAATATACGTTTGCGCAGCTCTTAAAGACAATTAACGGAAGTGAGTCGATTAAACAAAGGGTTATGCTAACTCCTGAGCTTGTCGAGCGGGGGTCTGTTAAAAACATACTGGAGTAAAAGGGGAGAGGTTCTGTGAACAAAGTAAAGGTAGGAATTGTAGGGTTAGGCAGGCTTGGAATTCAGCATGCTGAGAATTTAGCTTTTCGCATTCCAAACTGTGAATTAAAAGCAATTTGTGGTTTAAATAAGGAACAGTTAGCCGAACTAAGTGATAAGTGGAACATTCCATATACGTATACATCCTATGAAGAAATGCTACAGAACAGTGAGCTTGATGCCATTTTTATTGCTTCACCTTCTAACTTCCACTGTGATCAAATTCAGCAAGCATTAGAAGCGGGATATCATGTATTTAGTGAAAAGCCATTAGGCCTTTACCTAGAAGAGGTGGAAAAGATTGAGACAATTATTAATCGCCACCAAGACAAAGTATTTATGCTTGGGTTCATGAGAAGGTATGATGATTCATATGCATATGCCAAAAAGCAAATTGAACAAGGTGCAATAGGTGAACCTGTGATGGTTCGTTGCTACGGATTTGATCCTACGGAAGGTTTGGAATCATTTTTAAAGTTTGCTCAAAAAAACTATAGCGGGGGCATATTTTTAGATATGGCTGTGCATGATTTTGACCTTGCCAGATGGTATCTTGGAGCTGAAGCGGAGCAAGTGTGGGCAATCGGTGGAGCCTATTCAGTCCCAGCATTCACGGAGTTAAATGATGCAGAAACAGGAGCTGCTCTTGTAAAGTTTTCAAATGGTACGATGGGTCTTTTTGCAGCAGGGAGAAATAGCCGTCACGGATATCATATTGAAACAGAAATTATCGGTACAAAAGGAAGTCTGCGAATTGGTACTGTTCCTGAAAAGAATGCAGTAACCATTTTCAACGACGCGGGTGCTCTGAAAGAGTGCGTATCTAATTTTAATGAACGATTCGCACAGGCATATTTGTCAGAGGTTGAAGAATTTATTCATTGTATTCAAACTGGTAGCAAGCCAGCTATCACTGCTAAAGATGGCGTGCAGGCTTCACTATTAGGATATGCTTGTAAAGAATCATTTGAAACGGGTGAGCTGGTTCACGTTAAAGCTTACTCTAGTACAAAGTAACAATAAGACGCCTCACATCGTGTGAGGCGTTCTCTGCATATTTTATTCAGTTAAACAGACAGTTTTTGCTGTTGGTCTGTGGATTGATAACTCGTGGTTTGCTCAGGTAACGCTAAAAATCTCGTTAAGAAAGCGCCTACAAAATAAAGGATAGCAAAGATCCACATTAAGCCACCGACACCGACAGGACCGATAAATAGTGCGACAATAGCTGGACCAACAAATGCTGCAAGACCAGATCCAAGATTTAAAACGGACATTGCAGCTCCTTTATTATCAGGAGCAAGAGATGGGACAAGAGCAGTTAACGGCACGTACCCAGCTAAAGCAGCTCCATAGAAGCAAGCAACTAGCATCAGTGCCCAGTAATTATGGCCAAAAATCTGGGGCGTATAGTAAAGCGCCAACGTAGCTAGTCCGCATCCAACACCGCCGAACCACGTCACGGTGTTAACCCAGCCGAATTTATCGCCAACAACACCAAAGATGAGGTTAAACACAATGTTCACAAAAAATAAGGTGCCCCATATTTGGAGCCATTCTGTAATGGTAAAGTTAAAGCCAACCATATAAGTTGGTAAAAAGACTACGAAGCCAAATTTTGCAGCGGAATTAATAATTTTTACTACGCCACCGATGGCTACTTTCGGCTTCTCAGCCATGATAGTTAAACCTTTTAGCAACTCTTTAGATTTGTTATCGCTTACAATTTTGCCGTTAAATCGATCCTTGTTAATGACGATAGATAAAATAGCACCAATTGCTACGAACACTAAAGCAGTCCATAGCGTCGCAATTTCCCCAATTCGGCTTACCATTACGCTGGAGTATAAAGCACCGATAACGCTAAGACCAAGCTCAAAGACAAACCAAAACCAGCCAACAGCTCTAGCTAACGATTGCTGAGGGGTATTGTAAGAAACCCAAACTAAAAATGAATAAGCAAAAAGTGGATAGCCTAATCCGCGAAGTCCATAAGATAAGAGAATTAAAGGATAATTCAAGCTTGGAATAGCTATGCCAATAAAAACAATAGAACCGATAATAAATGAAACAACGCCAATAACCATTGTCTTTCTCGGCCCCCACATTTGAACAAGAACACCAGAAAACCATGCGCTAATGGCAACGGTAATACCGTAAAGCGAGAATAAAAAACCAGCTTGTTCCATTGATAAACCACGTTCTACTAGGTAAGGTGATAGCCAACCGTGCTCAAGGCCATCCCCAATCATAAATACAACGATACCTATGTACCCCCAAAATAGATTAGAAGGAATGCCAATCTTGTCGATCCATGAGTTCTTCGTTTCAAGCATATTCATTTGTCCCATCCACCACTTTCAAAGTTTTTAAAAGGAAAGCGCTTAACTTCATTCATAACAGAAGTATACGGTTACATTTCTGAAAAGTCAATTAAATTTATGGAGTTTTTAGACTCTTTAAAACCCTGTTTATTGTTGGTGAAGGAAGAATAAATGTCTATATAATAAGGTTAGATAAAGAGAATTCAATTTTTCTTTAAAATAAATTATGTAAAAATTAAAAAAATATTGAGGTTTCATAGAATGTGTGTATAATAGAAATTAAGAAAGCGCTTAACTTAATTGCAAATTAAGCAATGCGTACTAGAGTCAACAGTATGGATGGGAGGATTTAAAACAATGAGTAATGTTTTAACGGTTGGGATAATAGGAGCAGGAAGAATTGGAAAGCTTCATGTTGACAATCTAAAGTTAATTCCACAAATTAAAATTAAAGCGGTTTCAGACGTGGTGGTAGATCATCTGCATGACTGGGCTACAACAAACGAAATTGATGTGTTAACAACAAACTATAGCGACCTCTTAAATGATGGTGAAATTGATGCAGTGTTTATTTGTTCACCAACCAATACGCACGCAGCTATTATTAAAGAAGCTGCTCAAGCTAAAAAACATATTTTTTGTGAAAAGCCGGTCAGCTTCTCTGTTGAAGAAACACATGATGCGTTAAAAGCGGTAGAAGCAGCTGGAGTGAAGCTTCAAGTAGGGTTTAATCGCCGCTTTGATCCAAACTTTAAAAAGGTACGAGAACTTGTACAAACGAACGAAATTGGTCAGCCTCACGTCTTAAAGATAACGTCTCGTGATCCACAGCCTCCAAGCATCGATTATGTGAGAGCATCTGGCGGCTTATTTATGGATATGATGATTCATGATTTTGATATGGCTCGCTACATAATGGATAGCGAAGTCGTTGAGGTTTCAGCTCAGGGAACGGTACTAGTGGATCCGGCAATCGGAGAAGCAGGAGACATTGACACGGCGATTGTAACGCTAAAGTTTGAAAACGGAGCGCTTGGTGTCATTGATAACAGCCGACAAGCGGTATACGGCTATGATCAACGCCTCGAAGTTTTTGGAAATAAAGGTGTAGCGACAGCTGATAACTGCATTCCAACAACGGTTCAGGTATCAACAAGTGAACATGTGGTAAAAGAAAAACCATTATACTTCTTCTTAGAGCGCTATACGCAAGCTTATGTTGAAGAAGTAAAAGAATTCGCGACAGCGTGCTTAACAGACCAACCTGTAACTTGCAGCGGAAATGATGGGTTTCAAGCAGAACGAATTGCGAAAGCAGCAAAAGAATCACTGTTATCAGGAAGACCTGTACGTCTAGAAGAATCATACGTAACTAATGGATGAATTACGTTTTATCATGCAAAATGAGTAAGCGCTTAACTCGATTGATAAAAAGCAGGAGGATAGATAATGAACAAACTACAATTTAAGCAAGACCGTCCCCTTGATTTTATTGCCCTAGGACGATTGTGTATCGATTTAAATGCCAATGAAACGCAGCGTCCGATGGAAGAAACAAAGACGTTTACGAAATACGTTGGAGGCTCTCCAGCGAACATTGCAATTGGCGTATCTCGCCTTGGTTTGAACACAGGATTCATCGGTAAAGTTTCCGATGATCAAATGGGGCGTTTTATTACATCTTATCTCACAGAAAACAATATCGATACGGATCATGTTGCAATTGATCGCACAGGTGCGGTAACAGGATTAGCTTTTACAGAAATTAAAAGCCCGACGGATTGTAGCATATTGATGTATCGTGACAATGTTGCAGATTTAAAGCTTGATGTCCACAACGTATCAGAAGGCTATATCAAGCAATCAAAAGCACTTTTAATTTCTGGTACAGCACTCGCACAAAGTCCATCTCGTGAAGCTGTTTTTTTAGCGTTAGAATATGCACGAAAACATGAAGTAGTAGTGTTTTTTGATATCGATTATCGTCCGTATACGTGGGCTTCAGAAGAAGAAACGTCAACTTACTATAATTTGGCCGCAGAGAAATGCGATGTGATTATCGGTACGCGTGAAGAATTTGACATGATGGAAAAGCTATTAAACTTAGAAGCTTCTAGTGATGAGGTAACGGCAAATAGATGGTTTTCTTATAATGCCAAAATCGTGATTATCAAGCACGGTGGTGAAGGATCAATCGCCTATACGAAAGATGGCAACTCCTATCGCGGCGGCATTTTTAAAACAAAGGTACTGAAAACTTTTGGTGCTGGCGATTCATATGCATCAGCTTTTATTTACGGCGTGATGACCGGGATGAGTGTAAAAGAAGCCATGAGGTTTGGAAGTGCATCAGCCTCGATTGTTATCTCACGTCATAGCTGTTCTGATGCGATGCCAACCGTTGCCGAAATTAAAGAGTTTATGAGCTCAGCAGAAGAAATTTTACAGGAAACTTATTAATAACAAAGGGGAGATTTCACGATGACACAAACAGCCGTCAAAGACGTTAAAAATTATATTGGTGGACAATGGGTAGAAGCTTCTACTTCGAAAACGGAGCCTGTTTACAATCCTGCAACAGGCGAAGTGATTGCTAATGTTCCATTATCGACAAAAGAAGATGTAGATCACGCAGTAGAAACCGCAAATGAAGCGTTTCAAACTTGGTCACAAGTAGCTGTTCCAAAGCGTGCGCGCATTTTGTTTAAGTACCAGCAGCTTCTTGTTGATCATTGGGATGAGCTAGCAAAGCTTGTAACGCTTGAAAACGGTAAGTCTTATAACGAAGCATACGGTGAAGTTCAGCGTGGAATTGAGTGCGTTGAGTTCGCTGCAGGTGCACCGACGCTTATGATGGGCAAACAGCTGCCTGATATCGCAACGGGAATTGAATCGGGGATGTACCGCTATCCAATCGGCGTCATTGGTGGAATTACGCCGTTTAACTTCCCGATGATGGTGCCATGCTGGATGTTCCCATTAGCCATCGCTTGTGGAAATACGTTTGTGTTGAAGCCATCTGAGCGTACACCGCTGTTAGCAGCGCGCTTAGTAGAGTTATTTGAAGAAGCTGGTTTGCCAAAAGGCGTGCTAAATATCGTAAACGGTGCTCATGATGTCGTAAATGGACTATTGGAACATAAGTACGTGAAAGCAATTTCGTTTGTTGGTTCACAGCCAGTAGCGGAATACGTGTATAAAAAAGGAACGGAAAATCTAAAAAGAGTTCAGGCTTTAGCCGGTGCAAAAAATCACTCAATCGTGTTAAACGATGCTGATTTAGACGTAGCGACAAAGCAAATTGTAGGGGCTGCATTTGGCTCTGCTGGTGAGCGCTGTATGGCTGCATCTGTTGTTACGGTGCAAGAAGACGTAGCGGATGAACTTATCACTCGATTGGTAGAAGAAGCAAATCGTATTGTGATTGGAAATGGTCTTGAAGAAAATGTTTTCTTAGGTCCAGTTATTCGTGAAGGGCATAAAGAACGCACGCTTGGCTATATTGAATCAGGCGTTGAGCAAGGTGCTAAGCTTGTTCGTGATGGTCGTAGTGATGCTGAGGTTCAAGGGAACGGATATTTCGTTGGCCCCACCATTTTTGATAACGTTACGCAAGAAATGAAAATTTGGCAAGATGAAATCTTTGCTCCGGTGCTATCTATTATTCGAGTTAATGACCTTGGCGAAGCCATTGATATTGCGAATGCCTCACGCTTTGCAAACGGTGCGTGCATCTATACAGACAGCGGTTCAAGCGTTCGTGAGTTTCGTGAAAAAATTGAATCGGGTATGTTAGGGGTAAACGTAGGTGTTCCAGCTCCAATGGCATTCTTCCCATTTTCAGGATGGAAGGACTCATTCTATGGTGATTTGCATGCGAATGGAACAGACGGTGTAGAGTTCTATACAAGAAAGAAAATGGTAACGGCTCGCTGGTAAGTTGTAAACAAAAAAGGAGAGGGAAGTAGTAGGAGCAGCTTGTTCTGAAGACTTCCCTTTTTTATGAAAGGGGAAAAAGAAATGACAACGGAAAGAATGACAACGGCACAAGCGCTTGTAAAGTTTTTAAATCACCAGTACGTAGAAGTTGATGGAAACGAAACAAAGTTTATCAAAGGAATCTTTACAATCTTCGGCCATGGTAACGTGGTGGGGCTTGGGCAAGCTCTTGAACAAGATGCAGGAGAATTGGAGGTCTATCAAGGAAGAAACGAACAAGGTATGGCAAATGCTGCGATGGCATTTGCAAAACAAAAGCACAGAAAACAAATCATGACGTGCACTTCTTCAGTAGGACCTGGTTCTGCCAATATGGTAACAACAGCCGCTACTGCTTCAGCTAATAACATTCCTATTTTATTGCTTCCAGGTGATGTGTTTGCTACTCGTCAGCCTGATCCTGTTCTTCAACAAATTGAACAAACTCATGACTTATCCATTTCAACAAACGATGCCTTTCGAGCGGTGAGTAAGTATTGGGACCGCGTTAATCGACCGGAACAGCTCATGACGGCAATGATCAATGCTATGCGCGTATTGACCAATCCTGCTGATACGGGAGCGGTGACAATTTCGCTGCCGCAAGATGTACAAGGAGAAGCCTTTGATTTTCCTAGCTACTTCTTTAAAAAGCGCGTGCATCGAATGGAAAGACGTTTGCCTACGCGAGAGAGTGTGAGAGATGCCGTTCGGCTTATTCAAAGCAAGAAAAAGCCTATTATTATTTGCGGCGGCGGTGTTCGCTATTCGGAAGCAGCAGCTGAATTAAAAGCTTTTTCAGAAGCATTCCATATTCCTTTTGGTGAAACACAAGCTGGTAAAAGTGCTGTTGAAAGCGATTTCTTTTATAACCTAGGCGGAGTAGGTGTAACCGGTAATCTCGCTGCGAACTCAATTGCTCGTGAAGCAGACCTAGTCATTGGAATTGGGACGAGGTTCACCGATTTTACGACGGGGTCAAAAGAATTGTTTCAGCACCCAGCCGTTGAGTTTTTAACCTTAAATATTTCTGAATTTCATGCCAATAAATTGGATGCCGTAAAGGTGGTGGCTGATGCAAAAGAAGCGCTTCGAACGCTAACAGCTGAATTGACACAGAGCGGATATCAATCAGGTTACGGAACGGAGATTGCTGAGGCTAAACGGAAGTGGCAAGCAGAGCTTGAACGCTTGCATCACGTGCGTTACGAAGAGGAAGCATTTGTACCAGAAGTAAGCGGACAGCTTGATGATGTACTTTCTGAGTATAAAGAAGCGCTCGGAACATCATTAACGCAAACAAGCGTCATTGGTCAAGTGAACCATCTACTTGATGAAGATGCGATTATCGTAGGCGCAGCAGGAAGCTTACCGGGTGATCTTCAGCGGATGTGGACGTCTCGCACGCCCAATACGTATCACATGGAGTACGGCTATTCATGCATGGGCTATGAAATCGCCGGAGCATTTGGCGCTAAGTTAGCTGAGCCAGATAAAGAAGTATACGCGATGGTTGGAGACGGAAGCTATCAAATGCTTCATTCAGAGCTAGTGACAAGCTTGCAGGAGAAAAAGAAAATTAACGTTTTATTGTTTGATAATTCAGGGTTTGGCTGCATTAATAACTTGCAGATGGGCAACGGAATGGGTAGCTTTGGTACGGAGTTTCGCTACAGAAACGAACAGTCTAACAAGTTAGATGGTGAGATTCTCCGAATTAACTTTGCACAAAGCGCAGCTGGATACGGAGTGAAAACGTACGAAGCACAGACTTTAGAAGAGCTTAGATTTGCGCTTGAAGATGCGAAGAAACAAGATGTGTCTACGCTCATTGATATTAAGGTGCTACCGAAGACCATGACAAGTGGATACGACTCATGGTGGCATGTTGGGGTTGCTGAGGTATCTGAAAATGGAAAAACGCAAGAAGCGTTTGAAGAGAAAAAAGCGCATCTAACAAAAGCAAGATTGTATTAATACGATTGAATAAGAGCTTGAAGGGGAGAAGGGGCTATGTTTAAAGAAGGTGTAATTAAGCTTGGCATCGCGCCAATTGCATGGACGAACGATGATATGCCGGAGCTTGGTGGAGAAAATACGTTTGAACAGTGTATTAGCGAGATGGCGCTTGCTGGTTTTAAAGGAAGTGAAGTTGGCAATAAGTATCCACGTGATGTGACGGTTTTAAAAAAAGCGCTGTCTCATCGCAGATTAGAGATTGCAAGCGCTTGGTTTAGCACATATTTAACGACAAAGCCACTGGAGGAAACGGTGAGTACTTTTATTAATCACCGCGACTTTTTACACGCGATGGGTGCAAGCGTGATTGTTGTGTCAGAGCAAGGACGCAGCATTCAAGGGCTTATGGATACTCCGCTTTTTGATGAAAAGCCGCAGTTTACAGAAGATGAGTGGCAGCGACTTGCTCTAGGCCTAAATCACTTAGGGATGCTTGCCAAAGAAAAGGATATGCATATCGTGTATCACCATCATATGGGAACAGGTGTTCAAACGACGTCTGAGATTGATCGACTGATGGAGATGACCGATCCCGAGTTGGTTCACCTTTTGTTTGATACGGGACATCTAGTGTTTTCAGGTGAAGATCCTTTGTATATTTTAAAGAAGTATTTACCGCGCATTAAGCATGTGCATTTGAAAGATGTGCGACGGGACGTAGTCGAAGCTGTGAAAGCGAAGAAATGGAGCTTTTTACAAGCGGTTCGGCAAGGAGCATTTACCGTGCCAGGAGACGGTAGCATCAACTTTGAACCAATCTTTGAACAGCTTGCTGATTCTGATTATACCGGATGGTTTGTAGTCGAAGCCGAACAGGACCCTGCTGTTGCTAATCCGTTTGAATACGCGCTAAAAGCACGTCAATTTATTAGAGAAAAAAGTGGACTATAAAGTAGGTAACGTAAGGAGCTGAAAGAAATGTTTGAAAAGCTTGGACAATTAAAAGAAGGGTACAATGAATTAACGAATATGGCAAGCAAGCACGAAGATATGATGCTTGATATTGGGATTTATAGTTTAAGAGAGGGTGCGGAGCAAGTATTGCGAGATTCCGAAAAAGAAACGGCAGTACTTTTATTAGAAGGAAAAGTTCGCATCGAATGGGATGGCAACGTCCAGGAGATAGAGCGTGAAAGCGTGTTTGAAGAAGATCCATGGTGTCTTCACGTTGCTAGCAATAATGAAGTAAAGATTACGTCGCTTGGAAAAAGCGAAGTCCTTGTTCAAAAAACAGACAATGATCGCAATTTTCCTTCTAAACTTTATATGCCTTCGGATTGCCAAAGTGAAGTAGCAGGAGAAGGTGTATGGGACGGAACAGCTCAGCGCGTGATCCGAACTATTTTTGATTACGAGAACGCCCCTTATTCGAACATGGTCATTGGTGAAGTGATTTCCTATCCAGGCAGATGGTCCAGCTATCCTCCGCATCATCACGACCAGCCTGAAGTATATTACTATCGCTTTAATAAGCCTCAAGGATTTGGCTGTGCAATGGTTGGAGAAGATGCTCATCGCGTTGTGCACAACAGCTTTATCACCATCCCGGGAGAGCTAGATCATCCTCAAGCGACGGCTCCAGGGTATGCTATGTACTTTTGCTGGATGATTCGTCACCTTGATGATAATCCGTGGAATGCGCGCATTATGGAAAGAGATCACGAATGGTTACTTGAGCCAGGAGCAAAAATTTGGCCAGAGAAAGAGTAGTGAAAAGCGCCTAACAAAAGTTGGGCGTTTTTTCACAGTTTAGGAGGAAAGAAAAGGGGAATATCTACACTAACAACTATTTTAATCACAAAGGGAGAGTGGATAAGATGAAGCAGGCAACGACTCATGAAACACAAGCGGTCCAAGGACAAGATCCTTCTCAAAAGGGAAATAAGCTTTTAACAGGCATTGCGGTAGGAGCAGCGGTTGGAGGGGTGGTAGCGCTTGTTGATAAACGCACGCGAACAAAGGTCATAAACAGTGCACAGTGTGCTAAGAATTCGACAACAGGTTTTGTCACGCGCCTACGAGAGAACCCATCTGAAGTAAAAGATGATTGGCAACATCGTATTAAAGTAGCTTCAGGTGTTATTAAAGAAGTAACGTCAGATCTTAAAAGTTTATATGAGAAAGTGAACAATGAACTAAATGGCCCCGTACAGTCAATTAAAGAAGAGTCTTCTCAACTAGTAGAGTCTGCGCAAGGTGTACAAGAAGACCTGCAAGACATTGGTGATAAAGTAAAGCAAGCTGGTGAAGAAGTTGCAACTAAGGCAAATCCTGAACTTAAAAAATATCCAGCTCCTCAGCCGGAAACCGTACCGAGTCAACCAACTCGATACCAATAAACCAAAAAGAGGTTGGGACATAAGTATTTCAGTTAATGATCTATCCGAACTATTAAGAGTTAACGCCTCTTTTATAGTTCGGATTTTTTTGTTGATTTGAAATCAATTTTAGAGACCTAGTGTCTGCAGCGTAATGGAACGAACTTGTTATTGTAGAAAAGTCATGCTTCGTCTTTGAGAAGGAATCATTTAGCTGTGTCTTAGCTTCTTTCTTTATAGAACACTACGAAATACGAAAGTTTTGAAAATAATAATATATACCCATAACAAAACAGCCGATAGGTATATGAGATTACATATTATTCCTATAGTTATATATTGACAGTTTTTTTACATTTTTTATCCTCTTTTTAGCCTATAATGTCGAGTTGTAAGACGATCTAAATAGAGGAGTATGTAGGATTTTAGCGGTATGTAATCCTTTATTACAAAAGCAAAAACTATTGACCGACAAGAAACTTCAGATTAAAATAAATTTTGCTAATAGTGCGATAATTTAGAAGGGGGTATTATCTTTGGTTACATGGAAAAAAGTACTAGGAACCTCGTTGCTAGCAACAACCGTTGCAATCGGTGGAGGACTTCCTCTGTTTAATGCGACAAGTGCATCAGCGAAAACAGCTGATCAGCTTGAAAGTCCACCGCTGGATATGAATATTGTTCCAGAAGAACGATTAGGGAAAGCTTTGCAGCAGCAAGGGGTCATTTCAAAAAAGGCAACACCTCAAGAGGTAAAGAAGGCTGTTAATGCATACATAGAGAAGAAAGACAGCCATAAAGAAAGTGTGAAAGGGCAAAAGCCAAATAAAATTGATGTAAAAGCAAAACAAGCCCGCGCTAAAAATGAAAAGAAAGTAAAGGAAGCAAAGAACGTTAACATGAACGCTGTAACAAAAGGAAGCGGAAATGGCGTGAAAGTTAAGCCAGCTAAAGAAGCAAAATACAATGGAAATGTTCGTACAGATAAAGTGCTTGTACTGTTAGTTGAATATGCAGACTTTAAACATAATAACGTGGTTCAAGAGCCTGGTTATATGTATGCTGATGATTTTAATCGGAAGCATTATGAAAAGTTAATGTTTGGAGATAAAGAATTCAAGCTGTTTAACGGTAAAAAAGTTAAAACATTTAAACAATATTACGAAGAGCAATCAGGTGGAAGCTATACAATGGATGGTACGGTTTCTGAATGGTTAACCGTTAAAGGTAACGCGGCAGATTACGGTGCTGATAATCCAAACGGTGGAAATGACAACCGCGGACCCAAAGGCCCTCGTGACCTTGTAAAAGAAGCACTTCAAGAAGCTGTTAAAAGCGGTATTGATTTAAAAGAATTTGATCAATTTGATCAATATGATTTAGATGGTGACGGCAACTTAAACGAGCCGGACGGATTAGTGGATCACTTAATGATTATCCACGCTGGTACAGGTCAAGAAGCAGGTGGAGGTAAGTTAGGCGATGATGCAATTTGGTCACACCGCTGGACATTAGGACAGCCTTATAAAGTACCTGGTTCTGATGTGTCCGCATATGATTACACAATTCAGCCGGAAGACGGAGCTGTTGGGGTTTTCGCTCATGAATACGGTCATGACTTAGGTCTTCCAGATGAGTATGATACGCAATATACAGGTCAAGGTGAGCCGGTTGGGGTTTGGTCTATTATGAGTGGCGGAAGCTGGGCTGGAGAAATTGCTGGAACAGAGCCAACAAGCTTTTCACCACAAAACAAAGAGTTCTTCCAAAAGGTAATGGGAGGAAACTGGGCAAACATTAAAGAAATGGATTTAAAAGATATTAAAAAGACGGGCGCTGTAAGCATCATTGACCAAAGCGTAACGAAATCTAAAAACCCAGGCATTGTGAAGATTAACCTTCCTCAAAAAGCCGTGCAAGGGATGAAAACAGACTTCGGTAAGAAGTTTTATTACAGTCAAAAAGGTGACGACCTGCGCACAGCAATGACGACAAAAGAGGTAGATTTAACAAGTGCAACAAAAGCTTCATTTAATTTTAAAGCAAACTATGAAGTGGAAGCAGAATATGATTACCTATATGTAAATGCTATTCTCCCAGATGGCTCTAAAGTTCTTTTAGATACAATTGGTGATAAAGCAAATAATGCTGATAACTCTGCCGAAACAACAAATGGAAAATGGGTAGATGTAAGCTATGATTTAAGTCAGTTTAAAGGCAAGAAAATCAAGCTTCAGTTTGAATACGTAACGGATGGCGGATTAGCACTTGAAGGGTTTGGGCTGGATAACGCATCGCTTGTAGTGGATGGTAACGTTGTATTCACAGATGATGCTGAAGGTCAACCAACGTTTACGCTAGATGGATTTGAGCAAACGGACGGCTTAATGTACAAGGATAACTACTACTACGTTGAGTGGAGAAACTACGCTGGAAGTGACAAGGCGCTGCAATTTGCACGCGGAGCGAAGTACAATACGGGAATGCTGTTATGGTACGCTGACGATAGCTACTTAGATAACTGGGTTGGAGAGCACCCTGGTGAAGGTTTCTTAGGCGTTGTTGATTCACATCCGAAAAAAGTTCTATACTTTAACGGAAACGGAATTAGCACAACGGCAAACTCAACTCGTTATCAAATCGCAGACGCTGCGTTCTCATTTGATTCAACGCTTCCATGGACATATACGCATTCAACATGGGGAACAATTTCTTCCAAAGAAGCAAAAGGGGTGACAAGCTTTAACGACCGTCGTTCTTATATCGATGATCGCATTAAAGATGCCGGCCGCATTCTTCCAAAATACGGTTTGAAAATCGATGTGATTGGCGAAGCAAATGATAATTCAGCTGGAGCAGTTTGGATTCATAAATAAGAAGGCAGAAAGCGGTAAGTGAAAAACTTACCGCTTTTTTCTATGGGAAATATTGAAATAAGGAACACAATGTGTATATAATGTATATAAAGTATATATACATTATTTAAAAGAGGTATGAATATGCATATTGTGATTTCAAATCAGTCAAAAGAGCCTATATATGAACAGATTTACCATCAAATTCAAAAGCAGGTCTTAGCGGATGAATTAAAACCAGGAGCTTCGTTACCTTCGATGCGTCAGCTTGCTAAGGATTTAGGTATTAGCGTCATTACAACCAAACGAGCTTATGAAGAGCTTGAAAAAGACGGGTTTATCTTTTCAATTGTAGGGAAAGGTTCATTCATTTCAGAACAAAATCACGAGATGATTCGTGAGCGAAAGCGAAGAGTCATCGAAGAACAATTAGTAGCAGCCATTCAAAACAGCAAAGAAATTGGAGTTAGCTTGCAGGAGCTCCAGGAGCTTTTAATCATTTTGTATGAGGAGGAAAGGTAATGAGTAGCGTGATTGAACTGAACAATGTGACCAAGTCGTTTAGCGGATTTCAACTAAAGGATGTATCTCTGTCAGTAAAAAAAGGTTTTGTGACGGGATTAATCGGTGGAAACGGAGTAGGGAAATCAACGGTTATTAAAATAATTATGAATCTCTTACAGCCTGATAGCGGGAGCGTCTCTGTATTTGGCTTAAACTACACTCAGCACGAGAAAGAGATCAAGCAACGGATTGGATTTGTATGTGATGAAAATATGTACTACGAAAACATTACGCTACGAGACCTTCAGCGTATTATTAAGCCGATGTACAGAAACTGGGATGATACGTTGTTTACACAGTATGTTGAACGATTTGAACTCCCTTTACGTAAAAAAATCAAAACGTTTTCAAAAGGGATGCTGATGAAGGCTTCGTTAACGATGGCATTGTCTCATCACGCGGATTTAATTGTGATGGATGAGCCAACATCTGGCTTAGATCCCATTTTTCGAAGAGAGCTATTAGAGATTCTACAGGAGCTCATGCTCAATCATGAGAAAACGATCTTCTTCTCGACGCATATCACCACAGACTTAGATAAAATCGCAGACTACATTACCTTTATCCATAACGGACAGCATATGTTTACAAAAGAGCACCATCAAATCTTTGAAGAATATGCCCTCGTAAAAGGGACAGTTGATTTACTAGATCGTGACACGAAAAAAGAATTTCTAGCCATTCAAACATCTAATCATGGGTTTGAAGCGCTGACCAATAAAAAGGACCGAGTACACGATATCTTTGGTGCAGAGGTGCTCATTGAAAAGCCGACGCTTGAGGACATTATGTTCTATACAAAGAAGGGGGAGCGTGAACATGCTACAGCTTATTCGTAAAGACTTTTTATTGCAAAGAAATGTATTTTTCATTCTACTACCGATTTTGTTTATATACTTGCTGCTTGATACGTCGACTACTTGGATAGGTATTATCTTTAGCATTGCACTCGTCATGAATGCTTTTTCAGAAGATGAGAAATCGGCTGTGCACCTTTTACTAAATTCACTTCCATATACACGCAAAGAGCTTGTAACCGCTAAATACCTCGGTGCGCTCCTGTTTGCAGTCATTACGCTTTTTGTTATCGCTGCTTCAAACTGGATTATTCACAGCGAAGGGATGCAGTGGGCGCAATTAGTGTTTAGTATCAGCGTTGTTTTAACTTTTGTTTCCATTGCCTTTCCGGTTTCGTATATTTTTCACAGTAAGTATTTGGGAATAGCTTTTATTGGGCTGTTCGTTATCTATATAATCATTGCTAATACCTTTGTGCATAACCTGCAGGAGCGGGTAATTAACACGGCACGCACAATCATGTCTTTAGAGGTCTCAAACCTTTATATGCTTGTTTTTTTACCTGCTTTACTTCTCTATCTTTTATCGTGGCTAACGTCAATTTTTATCTATAAACAAAAAACACGTTAAACGGTTATTCTTTTCCAGAGCTCAATGAAAATATTATCCTTAAGAAAATAATGACAGTTTTGTAAGGATAGGCTTGCAAAATCAAACTGAACCTTTACAATTAAAGATAAGACTGATAGAGCGAGGAGAAAAGAGAACCAGATGCATGACTCATTTTTTAATCACATCGCATCTACTACACAAGATGCGATGGGTGTTCATACTTTTAATACAGCACTCATAGAAGCCAGTTCACACGCTATTTTTTTGCTCGATGAAAAAGGTGATTTGCTTTTTTATAACAAGCAGGCTTCGGCTTTTGTATGTACTGAAGTGCAAGAACAATTCTCTTTTTTTCAACTTGTAGAGTACGGGTTAGATCATCAAAAGTATTTTACAGAAGCGCTGAAAGGTGAAGTCGTCCAGTTTACTACCATTCTAAAAACAAAGTTTGGAAAGAGTACTAGAGTGATGCTGAGCTATGTGCCTATTCTTATTGAGGGACAGCTACAGGCAGTGTATGCCATCTGTAAAAAGAAGTCGGAAGAACAGCTGAATGTAATGACGCTTCAAACCCAATTGAATATGGAGCAAAAGCTAGCGAATATTGGAAGTTGGTATTATGACGTATTGGAAAATGAATCGTACTGGTCCCGACAGATGTACGTCATTTTTGGTATGGAAGAAACATCAGATTTTATTCCTTCATACGATGAAGTGCTGACGTTTGTGCACCCTGGTGATCGGCAGCGAGTGAATCAAACTATAAAGCGTGCCATTGAAAAGGGAGATAGCTACAGTATTAAATATCGTTTAGTTCAGCCCAGCGGTCATTCACGCATCGTATTTGAACAAGCAGATCCTGTTATAGATGAGAAAAATCAAGTTGTGCAGCTTCTTGGGGTCGTATTTGATGTAACTGAAATACATCAAATAAAAAAGCAGCTTAAGCAAGTTGAGCGTCAGTTTTCTATGGTTTATAACAGCTTAGATGTTGGGATATGGTCAGCAGATGTTCGCACAAACAAAGTGACGTTTTGTTCTGACGGAGTGGCAAATATCTATGAGGAAGCGGCAATGAAATTTATTCAAAGTCGCTCATTGTGGAAAGAGTGTGTTCATCCAGATGACCTTGAAAAAGTAGAGGCAGAACAAGTAAAGCTGATGGGCGGTGAGCCAATTTGTCACTATTATCGCATCGTGACAAAGAAAGGAATTACTAAATGGCTAAAAGATCAAGTGATTCCAGTTTTAGATGATTCAGGAAACGTCATTCGTCTCGACGGAATTGTAGAAGACGTTACGGAGCAAAAGCGCTATACGGATGAAATTGAATATCTAGCAAATTACGATTATCTAACGAATTTGCCAAACCGCCGTAAGTTTGAACGAGATTTAACTAATGCAATTGCACGTGTTAAAAAGAATCATTCGTTCATTGCTGTTTTTTATCTCGGCCTTGACCGCTTTAAATATTTAAACGATACTTTAGGTCATGATATCGGTGATCTCATGCTGCAAAAGTTAGCGCATCGTCTGGAGAAAACGGTACAAGATAAAGGGTCTTTATCACGAGTTGGTGGCGATGAATTTGCGATATTTTTTGAGTCATTAGACCGTTTAGAAGAATGTACGCAAATTGCCAAATCGCTTTTTGAACAAGTAGAAAGAGAAGTTGAAATTGATGAATTTCATCTTCACACAACCACCAGCATGGGGATTACAATTTATCCGCATGACGGAAAAGACGCAAAAACGCTGTTGAAAAATGCAAGTCTTGCTTTATATCGAGCAAAAGAGCTTGGAAAAAATGACTGGCAGCTTTATTCACCTCATATGGATAGCCGAACGTACAAAAGTTTTCATTTAGAAAAAGGGCTGCGAAATGCGATTGAACAAAATGAGTTTTTTCTTCATTATCAGCCGAAGATCAATACGCAAACGAGAGAGCTTGATAGCTTTGAAGCGTTAATTCGCTGGGATCATCCTGAATGGGGACTTGTATCACCAGGAGAATTTATTCCTCTAGCAGAAGAGTCTAATTTAATTGTGAAAATTGGAGATTGGGTACTAGAGAGAGTATGTCAACAGCTGCAAGAGTGGAAGCAGTTAGGATTAACAGTTGTTCCTGTGTCGGTTAATTTATCGTCAAAACGCTTATTAAAACCTAACTTTGTTGAATTTGTCATGGAGCTTTTAGAACGCTATGACATCGATCCATCGCTTATTGAACTTGAGATTACGGAAAACTCCATCATTCATCATGAAGAGCAGGTAAAAAAGATGATGACCGTTTTAAAAAAGCAGGGCGTGACGTTCGCTTTAGATGATTTTGGAACAGGGTTTAGTTCGCTGTCTCACTTGCAAAAGCTTGATTTTGACGTGTTGAAAATCGATAAAACGTTTATTCAGTCCGTTGTTGAAAACGAAAAACATCAAACCATTACAAAGAGCCTTCTTTACTTAGCACGGGGGCTGAATATGAAGGTGATTGCTGAAGGTGTGGAAACGCGTGCGCAGCTTTCGTTCTTAGAGGAGAATGACTGTCCGTTTATTCAAGGCTATATTTTTAGCAAGCCCGTGTGTATTGAGCAGGCTATTATCTATTTAAAGGCAAAATGTTTGGAACCTGTTGTATAAATGAAAACACTTGGATGTGCATCCAAGTGTTTTTTGTTAGCTTTCTGAAAAGCCAGTTGCGATAACGGTTACCATTACTTTATCTTGAAGATCTTCATTAATAACAGAACCGAAAATCATGTTCAATTCTTGGTCAGAAGCAGACGTTACGATATCTGCAGCTTCCTGTACTTCAAATAAACTGAGGTTAGAGCCGCTTGTAATATTCATTAGAATTCCTTGTGCACCGTCAATTGAACGATCTAACAGCGGACTAGAAATTGCTTTTTTCGCCGCTTCAGCAGCGCGTTCAGGACCGCTTGCAATCCCAATTCCCATCAGCGCGTAGCCTTGGTCTGACATAATGGTTTTTACATCAGCAAAATCAAGGTTAATGAAGCCTGGGATAGAAATCAAGTCGGAAATCCCTTGAATCCCTTGACGCAGTACGTTATCAGCTTCGCGGAAAGCATCCAGCATTGTCGTGCGCTTATCACCAATTTCTAATAAGCGGTCATTTGGAATGACAATTAGCGTATCAACTGCGTTCATCATTTCGTCAACACCGCCTGTTGCTTGACGAGTACGTTTTGTTCCTTCAAAACGAAACGGCTTTGTTACGACACCAATTGTTAGCGCACCGAGCTCACGAGCCATCTCCGCAACAACAGGTGCAGCACCTGTCCCTGTTCCGCCGCCCATACCTGCTGTTACAAACACCATGTCCGCACCTTGAAGGGCGTCTTGAATTTCCTCTTTGCTCTCTTCAGCAGCAGCGCGTCCGACTTCGGGGTTTGCACCCGCACCCAGTCCACGCGTTAAGGCAGCACCAATTTGCATGCGTTTTTCTGCTTTTGATAGATTAAGAGCCTGAGCGTCGGTGTTTACAGCCATAAATTCAACGCCTTGCACGCCGTGTTCAATCATGCGGTTAACGGTATTGTTTCCACCGCCTCCCACACCAACTACTTTAATTTTCACTAGTGGAGATCCTGTATCAAAATCAATCATATGTTCAGCCTACTTTCTCTCATTCGATTGTTCAAAAAAGGTAAGTGATTGTTTAAATAATCATCATCTTTATCGCCGTTGACATAATGATGTTAAATTCACTGTTTTATCGCCATTGTACCATTAATTAAGGTTATCTGTCTGTATTTGACGAAAAACGTTATCAAATCGCAAAAAAGATGACCAAAGAACTCGATTTTGGTCATCTTTTGAACGTATCAACGTACTGTTTTGCTTGAAGTAAGCCCCACCCTGTATCTTGTCGAACGGCTTTTATAACTTCTACATTTGTATACCCTTTTTCAAGCATGGCTGAGACTTTTATTGCGAGCGCTTCTTGTTGGTTTTCCGTAAGCGGTGTTGTTTTAATCTGCTTTTCAAGCGCCCGGATTTTTGAATGTAGTGTAAAAATGTAGACGACTAGGGCAGCGATTATGATAAACGATGCTATATTCAATGTTTCTTCACAATCCTTTCTAGTTTTTACCTATTACTAGTATACAAGAAAAGCAAGCACGAAAAAACCTTCAGGTAGTCTATACCTGAAGGTTTACGGTGCCTTATTTCAGCTTGAGGACTGTTTATGTAGTTTTGTTCTGAAGTAAAAAATGCTGTATTTCTTCAATGGTGAGACCGAGATCTTTTGCGTGCTGCATGAGTGAAATCCATTCTTGTACATCTTCTTCTGCTTTTACTGTTATTTGATTTGTCATTACTTTAATATCCCCCTCGACCCATCCCAGGGAGCTCAGCCATCATAGTGCCGTTGCACCTTAGATCTGTAGCTTTGCGTCGCTTTCTTTCGAAAGATTTGCCTTTTTCTGAAGAGAATTATTTTTAGTAGTATTAAAAGTATATGCTAAACAAAATGAAAAAGATGTCGAAAAGTGTTGTTTATCTTTAAAAAATTGAAAAAATTCTCTGATTTATATGAATATATTCTTATTAAATGTGAAGTAATTGGGTTTTATGGAGGATAAATAGGCTAGATGAACGAAAATATATAGTCTAAGAGAAACGCGCTGCTATATAATAATGTAGCGTACGCTAACCTTAATGAAAATGGAGTCGTGGCTCATGCATAGTGAACTACTCAAATATGTAGTGATTGTTGGAAGTTCGGGTGTCCTTAGTTTAGCTTTAAGTTTATACGGTGCGTTTAAAATTCGAGACAGTCCTCGGGTTAAGCACTATGTCATATTAACCTTTCTGTCCTCTGTTTTTGCTTTTGGATACATGTTTGAAATGATGAGTACATCGATTGAAGAAGTTAAGTTTTGGCTAAGCGTAGAGTATCTTCCTCTGCCATTTATCCCAGCATTCATCGTATTAATGTGCTTTAACTACGTTGGGAAAAAGATTTATCCAGCTTTTTATTATCTTCTATTTACTGTTCCAATTATTACGATTTTCACCCACAATACAAATGATTGGCACGATATGTACTATAAAAAAATAGGGTTTCGAAGCGATACGCCGTTTCCCGTGGCTGATTTAGTAGCAGGTCCGTTTCATTACCTCCATTCATTTTATTTGTTTGTCTGCATTATGCTGAGTGTCATTGTGCTATTGATGGAGCTTCGGAAATCAGTTTTTCAATTTCAAATGCAGATTCTATTAATGGTATTTGGTTTATTAACGCCGATTATTGCTAGCTACTTTTACTTAAATAAGCTCAGCCCATATGGAATTGATTTAGGCCCTGTTTCCATTGGGTTAACCTGCTTGTTTCACGGGCTGTCCATCTTCATGTTCCGGTCGTTTAATGTGGTGCCCATCGCTCGTGATACGGTCTTTGAAACGATGCAAGAAGGCGTCATTGTGCTAAATCAAAAGGGCATAGTGGTAGACTTTAATAACGCCGTTCGTCAAGTTATTCCCATGCTGCATCACAGAATGGTTGGTGAACATATCCTATCCATTGTGAAAGAAAATAAAGCACTAGTAACTATTATTCAAGAAAGGAAAGAATGTGATTATCGTCACGAAGCTGGAGTCATTCAGCATTTTCACGTTCGATTTTCTGAAGTATACAACACGAGCCAAGTATACGTAGGCCAAATGATTACGTTCAGTGATGTAACAGAACGAGTCAATATGCAGGAAGATCTTCGCAAGCTTGCAAGCATCGATGGTTTAACAGGAGTGTATAATCGAACGTTCTTTGTTCGACAAGCAGAAGAAATGTTCATATCGCTCATGAAACGCGGCGGGGTAGCCGGAATTATTATGTTTGACATTGACTACTTCAAAACAGTCAATGATACGTACGGGCATGAAATGGGAGACGCCGTGTTAAGAAAAATCAGTGAAGTTGTTCAGAAAAACGTACGACCAGCCGATATCATTGGACGCTACGGAGGAGAAGAGTTTATTGTTTACCTTCCAGCAACTGCTCTTTATGAGGCTCATAGCCTAGCAGCTCAACTTAGGGAAGCTATTCAGAACACAGCCGTTGAAGCTGATGGAGTGAAAATTCGTGTAACGGCAAGTTTTGGTGTTGCTGCTCTTGATATACAACTAGGAAACGCAGCATGTACGTTAGATGAATTTGTGCGCAAGGCAGATCAAGCGCTATACACTGCAAAACGAAACGGTCGAAATCGTGTGGAGGTTTGATTCTAATTATAAAAGGTTGTTTTAGGTGAATTTTTAAGGTAAAATAGACTTTAAATACGAACAATTACACACAAAAAAATTTTATTTTTCGTATATCCTTAATGATATGGTTTAAGGGCAATACATAGAAACCACAAATTTCTTACTGCGAAAAATATGCTTCTTTAGCATATTTTTCGCAGTTTTTAGTGTACCTAGGGGGATGAAAAAGCGATGAAAAAGAAAGTATATTTTAACCATGATGCAGGAATTGATGATTTAGTATCTTTGTTTTTACTGCTCCAAATGGATGATGTGGAGCTAACGGGTGTATCGGTTATCCCAGCGGACGGCTATCTCGAGCCTGGTATTAGCGCAAGTAGAAAAATCATCGATCGCTTCAGCAACCAGCGAGTTGAAGTCGCGCGTTCGACGTCAAGAGGAATGTATCCATTTCCAAAAGAATGGCGCATGCATACGTTTTTTGTTGACGCGCTTCCGATTTTAAATGAGTCAGGTCAAATGAAAGCGCCGGTCAGCAATCAGCCTGCTCATCGTCATTTAATTGAAAAAGTGCGCGCAGAACAAGAAAAAACAACGCTCCTATTTACAGGCCCACTGACAGACCTTTCCAGAGCGCTTGATGAAGCACCTGATATTGAAGAGAAAATTGAAAAGTTAGTGTGGATGGGCGGAACATTCCAAGAAGTAGGAAACGTTCAAGAGCCTGAGCACGACGGAACGGCAGAGTGGAATGCATTTTGGGATCCTGAAGCCGTAGCTCGCGTGTGGAAAAGCGGATTAACGATTGAAATGGTGGCTCTTGAAAGTACCAATCAAGTACCATTAACGATTTCAGTTCGCAACTATTGGGCATCCCTTCGCCGCTATACGGGAGTGGACTTCGTGGGTCAGTGCTACGCTGCGTGCCCACCACTTGAACATTTTGAAACCAATTCCACGTACTATTTGTGGGATGTGTTAACAACCGCTTCCGTTGGTAAGCCAGATCTTGTGAAGATGAAAACAGTTTGCAGCGAGGTAGAAACGAAAGTTCCAAGCCAAGGAAGAACGTATGAAACAGTAGGGGGAAGACGGGTTCATGTCGTGTATGACGTTGATTCAGAAGCGTTTTTTCACTACATAACAGAGCTGTCTAAAAAGCAATAAATACATGTAAGATTGAGAGGTCCAAGCCGTTTGGTTTGGGCTTTTTCTTATATGCACAAGCCTATCAACCTAAAAGATGTTCGTGTAAACGCAAAAGTTTACTTTGGATTTTTTAGGAGCATTTTTTGTATCGGTACATATGATGAGAGTATCAACAAGAGGAGGTGAGACAATATGTACGGTTACGGAAACTGCGGTTACGGTTGTGGTGGTTACGGCGGCGGAAGCGGCTTCGCTTTAATCATCGTCCTTTTCATTCTATTAGTTATTATCGGTTGCGCTTGTTGGGGATACAAAGGCGATTGCTAATAGCAAGTAAATGATTAGTACTTCAACAGTTAAGAGTATGCTCCTCTTCATTCTCCTATTGTAAAGGCCTTAAAGAAGCTAGCGCACCGCTAGCTTTTTTCCTGTTTGAATAAGCTGTTTTTTTTCTTTTTTAATCGTACACCGCAGCTGCATAATAACGTATGTTTTAATTGTTTGATTTCAGTCATACATACAGGGCACTGTTTGGCCATTGTTTTTTCATCCTTTCTAAAGCTGAAAATGACTGCCCACGCCAATTTGACGTGGGCAGTAGAGAAATAGATTAATTGAGAAATGAAAATAATAGTTGAGAATAGATAATCTGAATTTTCCTATTTACTTTTTTAAGTTAAAAGCTCTAATGCCTTTCATGAACTACCAGTCGCTTACGCTTTTAGGTTAGGGACTTCAAGCCCTAAGCCCCTTGCCACGCCCAAGCCGTATTCTGGGTCAGCTTTGTAGAAGTGAGCGATTTGACGAAGCTTAATTTCGTCTTTTTCAACGGGCTTCATCGCTTCTACGATGTTGTTTACTAAGCGTTCACGCTCTTCTGTTGACATTAAACGGTACAAGTCACCAGCTTGCGTGTAGTGGTCATTATGGTCATACGGTGCATTTTCTGCTACGCCGCTAACAGGGAAAGCTGTTTGCTTATGCTCAGGCGTTTCAGTTGGACCACCATAGCTGTTTGGCTCGTAGTAAACTGATCCACCACCGTTGCCATCAAAGCGCATTTGTCCATCACGCTGATAGTGGTGAACGTCTGATTTTGGACGGTTGATTGGCAGGTGATTATGGTTTACACCTACGCGGTAACGATGCGCATCTGCATAAGCAAATAGACGCCCTTGAAGCATTTTATCTGGAGATGCCTCGATACCAGGAACGAATGCGCCAGGTGAGAACGCTGCTTGTTCAACTTCTGCAAAATAATTTTCTGGGTTGCGATTCAACACCATGCGACCAACTTCAATTAATGGATAGTCTTTTTGAGACCATACTTTTGTTACGTCGAACGGATCGAAGCGGTATGTATCCGCATCTTCGACAGGCATGATTTGTACATATAGCTTCCAAGCAGGGAAGTCGCCTTTTTCAATCGCATTAAATAAATCTTCTGTATGATAATCTGGATTGTCACCAGCCAATTTTGCCGCAAGATCTGTTGGCAAGTTTTTCACACCTTGCTCTGTCTTGAAGTGATATTTCACCCAAACAGCTTCTCCTTCTTTATTTACCCATTTAAATGTATGGCTACCGAACCCATGCATGTGACGGAATGTTGCAGGGATTCCGCGGTCGGACATAAGAATTGTTACTTGATGAAGAGACTCAGGTGATAAAGACCAGAAGTCCCAAACTGCATTAGGATTTTTTAAATGCGTTTGTGGGTCTCTTTTTTGGGTATGAATAAAATCAGGGAACTTAATTGCGTCACGGATGAAAAATACCGGCGTGTTGTTACCAACTAAGTCGTAGTTTCCTTCTTCGGTATAAAACTTTACTGCAAAGCCGCGTGGGTCACGAACCGTGTCAGCTGAGCCACTTTCGCCAGCTACTGTTGAGAAGCGAATGAACATGGGTGTACGTTTTCCAACTTCAGATAAGAAGTCTGCTTTTGTATAAGCTGAAACGTCGTTTGTTACTTCGAAATAACCGTGTGCACCAGCACCTTTGGCATGAACAACACGCTCTGGTACGCGTTCGCGATTAAAGTGAGCTAGTTTTTCTAATAGATGAACGTCTTGAATTAACGTAGGGCCACGGTATCCCGCTGTCATCGAGTTTTGGTTATCACCAACAGGAGCACCCCAGCTAGTCGTCAATTTTTTGTTATTTTCAGTCATAAGATCACCTCGTAAAGTTTTAGTTGATAGTTTGATAATACCATATATCAAATAAAAATCAATGTTTTTTTATAATAATTATAAATAACTGAAATTTTGCAATGTGTTTCCTATTTTCATAGGTATGGGCAAAGAGGGAAAAACATTAACAAAAAAAACGCCCTATCAAAAGATAGAGCATTTTTTTATTAGCCGCGGATTTGGCTAGCGATTTGGTTGTCTGTGTCTTCAAGAACGTTCGCAGAGTCGTCAAGTTGCTTAGCGATTTTGTTAAGCAGGTTTGACATTTCAACGAATGATGGTTTTAATTCTTCGTATTGAGCGATGAATGCTTGGCTAGAAGAACCTTCCCACATATCTTGTAATTGGTTTCTCATAGTGTCAAGGCGACCTACTAGATCTTGTACTTGACCACTTTCGTTATTGTAGCGAGCTGCCATTTCACGAAGTTCAGCAGGCGTTACGCGAATGATTCCTGACATGGAAAAACATCTCCTTTAATATGTATTTTCATTTACTATTTTAAAAAAAAATTCCAGTAACAGTCAAAAGGAATTTGAAAAAATTAGCAAAAACGAATCAATAGTTCTAGATAATAGAAGTTTTTATGCTTATAAAGAACGATTAAATCTGGGTGTTTTGGTCTTTATTCCCACTGGTAAAGTAGGTCTAATGATTCTTAGATTGGAAGAAGTGTGTGCAGGAAGTAAGGGAGAACGCACGCAATGGGTCATGATTTTCACTTCGGCTTGCTCGCTTTCCGCAGGGCTCGGCCTGAGCTTCCTCGTAAACTGCGGGATCTCAGAACACTCGCTAGTCCTGCAGGAGTCTCGCATCCTCCGTTTCAATCATGGGCTTTTTGAATAGAAGGGAAAACAATTACTTCTATGTATTGTTTGAGTGTGGAAGAGGGGAGAACGCACGCAACGGGTCATGATTTTCACTTCGGCTTGTTTGCTTTCCGCAGGGCTCGGCCTGAGCTTCCTCGTAAACTGCGGGATCTCAGAACACTCGCTAGTCCTGCAGGAGTCTCGCATCCTCCGTTTCAATCATGGGCTTTTTGAATAGAAGGGAAAACAATTACTTCTATGTATTGTTTGAGTGTGGAAGAGGAGAGAACGCACGCAACGGATCGTGATTTTCACTTCGGCTTGTTTGCTTTCCGCAGGGCTCGGCCTGAGCTTCCTCGTAAACTGCGGGATCTCAGAACACTCGCTAGTCCTGCAGGAGTCTCGCATCCTCCGTTTCAATCATGGGCTTTTTGAATAGAAGGGAAAACAATTACTTCTATGTATTGTTTGAGTGTGGAAGAGGAGAGAACGCACGCAACGGATCGTGATTTTCACTCCGGCTTGTTTGCTTTCCATGGGACTCGCGTTAAGCTAACCTCGTATGGGTCTCACACCTTACTTGCCTTTTTAACTAGAGGTTTGACTACATCTTATTAAAAGAAGCAAAGCCCACACAAAAAGTTTGTTACAATAACGGCAGAGTATATTTGTGTGCAGTGGAGAGAACAAGAAAGGGTTTTAGAAAACGTTTTCTTTGCTGTGGTTATAGCGTATTGTAGAGATAAGGAGGAACACAACATGGTTTTAGATGAACGAAGCGCAGCGCTGTTGCAGAACTTGCAGCAGGTAAAAAGCTTAACGATGGCAGAGCTTGAAGAAAAGACCAGTCTGACAAGAAGACAAGTTCAGTATGGGATGAAAAAAGCAAATGATTGGTTAGAAGCGCACGGCTATGAACCTATTCAGTTTGATCGAAAAGTAGGGTACTACTTGATTGCTAGTCTTCCAGTGAAAGGTTTACAGGCAAAACTGACAAAGCAAAGCTACGTGTTTTCAGAGAGTGATCGTGAACAAGTTTTCTACCTAATGCTGCTTCTTAGTGAGGAAGAACTGTCCGTTTATCATTTTCAAAGTGCGGTAGGCGTTTCGCGAAATACCGTGTTGAAGGACCTTCAAAAATTAAAAAAGAAAGCCAAGAGCTATGGTCTAGATATTCACTATTCAAAAGTGAAAGGATATGTCATAAAAGGCGAGCATGAGTCGAAGCTTTATCTCCTTGAGCAAATCATTCATGAGCTTTTGCAAAACGGCAGCAGTCAGCCGGTTGTTACGTGCATTTGGGGAACGAAGCAAGCTCAGCTTGAACATATTCAAAGTGAGCTTGAAGGAGCGGAACATCAGCTTGGCGTGTCTTTTACAGATGAAAGGCTAGAGGAGCTATCGTTTTTATTTTTAGCACTAGACCAATTAATTTGTAAGGGTGACACCTTGCCATACCAAGAGAGTTGGCAACCTTTAATTGAAACAAATGAGTACAAGGTAGTCGAAGCATTAACAAATAGCCAGGTGTTCTCACCGGCTTGGAGCAAGGATGACAAGCTGTATGCAACGCTTCATTTACTTGGAATGAACCGAACAAAAGACGTTTCTCCTTTTCAAGAAAATGAACTGATTGAAACCTGCTTGCTTTCGGTTATTGATGAATTTGAGCGCTTGTCTTGTATTGAACTGCAGGATAAAAAAGAGCTGTATCAGCAGTTATTTGTTCACTTTAAGCCTGCGTATTATCGCATGAAGTATCAGCTTACGCCTGCTCATACGATGGTTGAGCGGATTAAGAACGTGTATCCAGAGCTATATCACTTAACGAATAAATCGCTTTGGCCGATGAGGAAAGAACTTGACTGCCCGATACCTGAAAGCGAAGTTGCTTATTTTACCGTTTATTTTGGCGGGTGGTTAAGAAGACAAGGAACAACGTTAGATGGTAGAAGGCGAGCAATCGTCGTTTGTCCAAACGGCGTAGGGATTAGTAATATCCTTATTTATACACTGCGCGAACTTTTTCCAGATCTTTTATTTTTGGACGCTTTGTCTGTTCGCGAGATGTCGACGTATTCATTAAGCTATGATCTTATCTTTTCAACCGTTCACTTACGAACGAACGCACTGCTGTTTGTCGTTCCACCGATTTTAGGCGTAGAGGATAAAGAAAAATTAAAGCAGCACGTCATGCAGGAACTGTACGGCTATACTTCCAATCGTGTGGACTTAGAAGCGGTTATGAAGGTCATTGAAAGCTACGCGACAATTCATCAGCGTAAAGAGCTGCAGAGCGCGCTTCAGTGGCAGCTGCAGACGCACATGCAAAAAACAACGAAGTATTCATTAGAGGAGGTGGAAAAGCCTGTGCTTAAGGAATTATTGACGGCTGAAACGATTCAGCTGAAGCCAAGCGTTTCAAGTTGGCAAGAAAGTATTGAAGAAGCAGCCGCACCGCTTTTGAAGATTGGCGCCATTGAAAAAAGCTATGTGGAAGCTATGATTACTTCTATAGAAGAAACAGGACCTTATGTCGTTATTACGCCAAGGGTTGCGATTCCACATGCTCGTCCTGAACACGGAGTTCGCTCACTGTCTATGAGCTTATTAAAGTTAGATGAGCCAGTGGATTTTGGAGGAAACAAGCCGGTTCAAATTATCATTGTGCTAGCCGCAACGGATAATGAGTCACATTTAAAAGCGCTCGTTCAGCTGACGCAGCTTTTAGGTGAACCAAGTAATATTGAAGATATCATTGCTAGCTCAAGCGTTGAACATATTTTAACTTATATTAACCAATATTCAGAGGAGGAAATGTAAATGAAAATCATGGTTGTATGCGGAAATGGATTAGGAAGCAGCTTTATTATGGAGATGAACGTAAAGAAAGCGTTAACAGAGATGGGGAAAACAGCAGAGGTGGACCACACGGATTTAGCATCAGCAAAAACGGAAAAGGCCGATGTATTCATCGGAGCTGCTGATATTGTCGGTCAATTAAACGACGGTACGCGTCAAATCGTGACGTTGGAAAATATGATGAGCATTCCAGAAATCAAATCAAAGCTAGAGCCAATCGTTTCATAATTCCTGATCAATAAGGGGGTCAGACTATGTTAGACATTATTATGAAAGACATCTTAGGAACACCGTCCATTCTCGTTGGTTTGTTTGCGCTTGTTGGTTTACTTCTTCAGCGCAAGCAAACCGCGGACGTTGTGTCCGGTACGTTAAAAACCGTTATGGGCTTTATCATTATCGGAGCGGGAGCAACCGTATTAACGGGATCGCTTGATATTTTCAGCAATATGTTTGATAAAGCTTTTAACGTGGCAGGCGTTATTCCAAATAACGAAGCGATTGTCGCGGCTGCTCAAAGTAAATTCGGCACATCCACCGCTTTAATTATGGTGTTTGGGATGATTGCCAATATTCTATTAGCAAAGTTCACTCGTTTCAAATATATTTTCTTAACCGGACATCACACGCTGTTCATGGCTTGCTTAATTGCAGCCACATTATCGATTGGTGGACTTCAAGGAGTTCCACTCGTGCTGATTGGATCCATACTTTTAGGTTTATGTATGGTATTATTCCCAGCTATCCTTCAGCCGTACGTGCGTCAAATTACGGGAAGTGACGATTTTGCCATCGGACACTTTGGAACAATCGGTTACTTCGTATCGGCGAAAGTCGGAAAATTAGTCGGGAACAAAGAAAGAACAACGGAACAAATCAAAGTCCCTCAATCTTTAGGTTTTTTGCGAGATACGTCCGTTGCGGTTTCGCTGACGATGACGATTTTCTTCTTAGTTGTAGCACTGTTTGCCGGACAAGAGTACATTGAGTCTACTTTATCCGCCGGATCAAACTTTATTGTGTTTTCATTCATTCAAGCTATTACGTTTGCAGCAGGTGTGTACATCATTTTAGCCGGAGTTCGCATGCTGATTGCTGAAATCGTTCCGGCGTTTAAAGGGATTGCGGATAAGGTTGCGCCTGACACGAAGCCAGCGCTTGACTGTCCAACGGTCTTTCCATTCGCACCAAATGCAGTGATCATTGGGTTTTTATTCAGTTTTATTGCAGGGTTATTATCCATGTTCTTCTTACCTCTACTAGGTTTAAAAGTCATCGTACCAGGTCTCGTGCCGCACTTTTTCACAGGTGCAGCAGCCGGTGTATTCGGGAATGCAACGGGTGGTCGTAGAGGGGCGATGGCAGGAGCGTTCTGTAACGGTTTAATCATCAGCTTCATTCCAGCTCTTCTATTAGTATTTATGGGAGACGTTGGATTTGAAGGAACAACCTTTGGTGACTCTGACTTTGGTGTCGTTGGAATCCTGATTTTAATGATTATGAAACTATTGGGATTATCTTAACTAAAAAAAGGTGCAAAAAGAGATTCTCTTTTTGCACCTTTTTTTTATTATTTTTAGAAATGGAATACCTTTATATGCTGGTTTGGGAATATGAAGTGTCTTCTTTTAAGATTAAAAAGTTGTTGACTTGGATGTGATTGTTAAAAATAGAAAATTAATGGTTAAAAGTTAGAGAAACCTACCGATATAAAGAACTGTGGATAAATGATGGGTATTTTTTCATGATTCTTTTTACTTATTTTATATTTAAAAAAGGAGGTTATGCGTATGGCATTTTGTAAAGAATGCGGAACAAACCAACAAGAAGGAGCGCAGTTTTGTCAAAACTGTGGAGAACCGTTTGAGCAACAGTTAGCTCAGCCCACAGAGCAAACGGTAACCACAAATTCACGACATACACAAAAGTCACCAATGACGAAAAAGAAAAAGGCGTTAATTATCTCAGTTAGTGCTGCTATCGTAGTATTATTCGGTGGATATCAGTACGGAAAAGCAGCCACTGATAAAGATAAAATAATTGATCGCTTTGAAACGGCTCTTATTGAACAAGATGAAAAAGAGGTTGCTAGTTTTCTAACATCTACAGATCCAAGTTTGAAGATTGGAGAAAAGGATGTCAAAGGCTTTGTAAGCTACTTTAAGAAAAACCCTGATGAACGAAAAGACGTTATTAAGTTTTTAAAGAGACAGTCAGCATCAATGGATGGCTCAGCTGTGAGCGTATTAGGTAATGAGCTAGAAGATAGTTCTATTAGGCTAAATAAAGGTGGTAAAACAGCTCTTATCTTTGATAAGTATTCAGTTCAAGTGGACCCTGTATATGTCGACATTAGCACTAATTACAAAAATACGGAATTATACATAAATGGTAAAAAGATTGATACGGCAACATCGGATGATTTTAAAGACACATACGGTCCTTATTTGCCTGGTACTTATAAAATTGAAGGTAAATTAAAAGCTGATTTTGTGGACTTAGTAGCTAAAGAAAACGTAGAGCTTACTAATACAGTGGATACAGAAAACGTTAACCTTTCATTAGACGGCTCGGATGTTACGGTGTATACCGGAATTGAAGATGCAGAGATTTCGTCTAACGTATTGATTGATGGAAAAGACGTTGGCGTAGATTTAGCAAAAAAAGATACGTTTGGTCCAGTGCTAACAGAAGGTTCTATGAAGCTACAAGTAAAAGCTAAGCTTCCTTGGGGAGAAGCTACGACTGCTAATCACGCAATTGATGGGTCAGAAGTGTACGTGAACTTTGGCACCGATAAAAAAACACAAGATGCGCTGATTGATACGATTGTGAGTTCAACAAAAGGGTGGTTAAGTGCATACACGGCTCAAGACCCAAGTAAAGCTGTAAATGTAACCGCAAATCACTTAGCAGATTTAAAAGAAAACATTAGCTATGATCAAGATATTAGTCGTCTGTATAAAAACAAGTATATTGGCACGACGTTTAATTTAGATGATATGGATATTCGATATGAAGATGGAGACTGGACAGCTACCGTATATGGGCTTCAAGAATACGAAGAGGCTTATTACTACCAAGGTGACATTCCAGAAATGAGCAAGCAAAATACCTTTATGGAATACACGCTAATTTATGATGAAAAACAAGAAAAGTGGTTAGTTCATAACGCTTCTAGCACATACGGTGAGTTATCGAAAAAAGTGAAAGAAGTCATGGAAGATAAGCCAAAAACGTATCAAACAAGCGCTAGCTCATCATCAAAGAAAGATAGTGAAACAAGCGAAGAAGTAGAGACAGCAGAGACTGTGAATGAAAGTTCGGAAGACGAAAGTGAAGAAGGGCAAGCAAACTATTCATCTGACGAAATTGGTTCGTTTATGGCCAACTACATGGACGCAACAATTTCTTCTATTAATAACGAAGATTTCTCTATCGCATCACCTTATATTGACCCCAATGGTCCAAAGTATAAAGAACAAAAAGATTACACAGCGTATCTAAATGAAAAAGGAATTACGGAAGAGCTACATACGTTTGATGTGAAAAACGTAAAAGATCTAGGAGACGGTCTATACGAAGTCTCTACATATGAAGAGTATACAATTTCATATGCTGATGGAACTAGTAAACAAGCAAACTTCAATACGGTTCATCAAGTAAAAGATAGTGACGGAGAACTAGGTGTTTACAAGCTTGTTAAAACAACTGAAACAAATTAAAAGTAGCATAACATCTAGAGGGAGGATTTTATAAATGCAATGTTTGAACTGTGGTCATCACAACGATGGCGGAAAATTTTGCGTAAAGTGTGGAAAAAAATTAGAAGCAGTGGCTGCTCAGCAAGTAGCAGCAGGAGTAGAGGCTGTGCCAACTCAGCAGCCAGCTCAACAACAACCGAATCAACATGTAGAAAACGCAAAGAAAATTTCAAAGCTGTACATCGGTTACTTTATGCAAGGCTTAAAAAACCCAACTGCAACGGCTCAAGGAGTACATGGAGAACAGTTTATTAATGGTCTTATTACAATGATTCTTTTTGCTATTAGTATTCCTTTAACAGTATTTTTTGGATGGAATGCAATTATTGAAAAAACTGCGTTAATTGCGAATGAAAAGTTCTCAGGTGGATTTGAAAGTCATGTTATTAAATCAAAAGTAAGCGATGTTATTCGACCTGAATTTGTCGATTTATTTTTCACCAATGCTTTATTCTGTATCTTATGGGTTGGAATTATAGGGGGAGCAGTATTTGTAGCAATAAAATTAGGTAAAGTAAACGTGACATTCCAGGATGTATTTGCTCGCTTTGGTACGTTCTTAATCATCCCAGCTTTATTGTTAATTATTAGTGTTGTACTAGCAATCTTAAAAATTGATCTGTTTCTTTATGTATTTGCTTTAGGGGTTTTAGGTATTTTCTTTGCTATTTCTTTAGCTATTGCTAGCTTTACTAAAGGTCAAACATCGGGGATGGATGGTATATATGGTACGGTCATTGCTTTTGTTGTGACATTAGTGCTTTTCATTCTATTGTCTCAAAGTATCAGTGACATCATTATGCCTGAAGTAACTGACGTGTTAAATAGGTCATTTTGGTAAATCATGATGAAAGAAGGAGCGTCGTATTGAAACGATGCTCCTTCTTCTAACTAAAAGGAGAGTTAGATATGAATTATTGCAAAAACTGTGGTCATAAAATCAGCGAAGAACAACAATTCTGCCCGGAGTGTGGTAAACAAGTCGAGGCTGAATCTATCCCACCCATGGTGGAAAACGAAGCTCCCCAACCAGCATTAAAAGGGATGAGCCGAAAAACGAAGATGCTAACCATCTCAGCAGCTGCTATAGCCGCATTAACATTTGGAGCTTACTATATGGTTAATAAAACAATGACATCTCCAAGTGCCGTAGTCGATAACTTTATAGAAGCTGTGCAGAAGCAAGATGTAAAAACTGTGAAAAAAATTGTCAATGAAGGTCAGATTGAGCTAAAAGCAAATGAAAAACAAGTTCAGCAGTTTCTTACCTATGTAAAAGACAATCCTCAAGTACTTGCATCCATGTCAGATGAGTTAAAAGAAGAAGTAAGCCTTTATGAAACGCAAGGAAACACGGTTCAAACAGACGAAGTAAACTCATCATATGCTCAGCTAAAACTAGACGGCAAGAAGTGGGTCTTATTCGATCATTACACGATTCGTGTTCAGCCTGCTTATGCGGAAGTCACGTCTAACTTGGAAAAAGCAGAAGTTTACATTGACAATCAAAAAGTAGGTACCATTAAAGATGCAGATGAATCTCAAACAGTAGGTCCATTTTTACCTGGAGAACATGAAATGAAATTGTCTACAAAAGGTGATTATGGAACCGTTGAAATGAAACAAACGATTGAGTCAACGGATAGCGATGAAGCAATAAGTGCTGACTTTGATTGGGGAGATCATTACGTTTCGTTATACTCTGATTACTTTGATGGAACTGTATTCGTAAACGGTAAGAGTACAGGTAAAACGGTTGAAGAGCTTGGATACATTGGTCCGGTTAATTTAGATGGATCAGTAGAAGTACATGCAGAACGAAAATTTGGTTCGAAAACGAAGAAAACACCAGCTATTACTCTTGAAGGTGACATTGTGGAAGCAGAACTTTATTTTAGCATGAGTGATGATTTCGACGACGTAAGTACGGAAGTTGATGCCTCTGACTCTATCGACGAAGAGACAGGTATTGAAGATGCCGTTCGTTCTCACTACAATTATATTACATCGGATAGCTTTGCATCAGCACATGACCTGTTCTCATCAAGCCGAAAGTCAAAAGTAGATTTAAGCGACTGGAAAAAAGGGCTACAAGCAAATATCTCGGATAATGTAACGAACATTGAAGTTCTTGATGTAGATGGAAATGAAGCGAGAGCTTACGTTGAAATGACATCTTATGATGATAATAATGACGGAACACACCTTGTACAAGAGTGGGAAGGGTATTGGAGCCTTGTGAAGGAAGACGGAGAATGGAAGTTAGATAGCGCTGATCTTGAAAAGGTAGATTCGAGGGTAGAGTAATAATGAAAAAAAAGTACACAGCATTTTTTCTACTTATACTTATTATCGCTGCAGGTGTATTTCTAGCCTTCAGCTTTTCCAATGAAAAAGCTAAACCAGTAGTACAAAATGAAATAGATCATAAAATAAAGAAAGCAAGTTCAGAAGCTATTTCTAAAGAAACATTTAATGAACAAAGTGAAATTGAACAACTTGTAGCTGATATGACCATAGACGAAAAGATTGGTCAGATGATGGTCGTTGGGTTCCAAAGCAGTGAATTGGATGAGCATGCGAAAAAAATGATTGAAGATTACCATGTTGGAGGGATTATTTTATTTGACCGCAACATGGACAATCCAAAGCAGGTTGCTACGCTCAACCAAAATCTACAGAAACTTGCTCTAGAGCAAGAGCATCAAATTCCGCTAATTATTAGTGTGGACCAAGAAGGTGGTCAAATTGTGCGCATGAAGGAAAAGGTATCTCCTATTCCTTCGCAGCAAGAGCTTGGCAAGCAAAGTGACGAAATTAAAGTATATGAATCTGCTTATCATAACGCACAAGAACTCAACGCAATGGGGTTCAACGTGAATTTCGCCCCAGTCTTAGATTTGTCTGAAACCGATACAAGATCTTTTGGTACAGATCCACAAAAAGCAGCGGTATTTAGCAAACAAGTGATAAAAGGATTTCATGATGGAAATATAACGGGAGCACTTAAGCATTTTCCAGGCCATGGACGAACGACAGTTGACCCGCATGTGGAAACTTCAGCTGTAAAAGTCAGTTCTGAAGAGCTTGAAAACCAAGACATCTATCCATTTGCAAATATGATTGATACCGTGGATTATAATCAATTCTTTGTGATGGTTACCCATGTAAAGTACCCAGCTTATGATAAAGAAAACCCAGCGAGCGTTTCACCCATTATTATTAATGATTTGCTAAGGGAGAAGCTTGGCTATCAAGGACTTGTTGTGACCGATGATTTAGAAATGGGCGCTGTAAACAAATACTTTACGTATGGAGATTTAGGTGCAAAAGCCGTCGGAGCAGGCGTAGATTTACTGCTTGTGTGTCATACGTTTGAAAATCAAGAAAAAGTGTTTCGAGGAATCAAAAATGCAGTTGAGGCTGGTCAAATTTCCGAGGAGCGATTAGATGAAGCAGTTAAGCGAATTTTGAGTTATAAACAACAGGCAATGAATCGAGAAATCGCAAACCCACAAAAAGCAGAGCGGCTTGTTGGGAAGTAACGAAAGAAGAAGTCAGGCCAAATTCGGCCTGACTTCATTTTTTTCTCACAACTTTATGCTATATATGTAAGTACAAAAGAGAGAAAGGGAGAAGGGGTAGGGAAGAAAAAGTGAAGGCTAGTGAAGATTCGAAGAAGTCGATGTATAAAACAATTTGGCGGTGGCATTTTTATGCGGGGATTTTGATTGCGCCGTTTCTTGTTGTGTTAGCGATTACGGGCAGCATTTATTTGTTTAAACCGCAAATTGAACAGTCTTTATACGATGAATATTATACGGTAGAAGCACAGGGTGAGAAGGTGACAGCAGCGCAACAAATTGAAGCTGTAGAAGATAAATATCCAAATACGCTGACAACAAAGTTCCGTCCTGGAGAAAGTGGTACGCGCTCAAGCGAAGTTTGGATTTCAACAGATGAAGGAACGAAAACAGTGTTTGTTAACCCCTACGATAGCTCGATTATCGGGGAGCTTGACGCAAACAACCGAATTATGGACAAGATTGAAGAGCTGCACGGAGAGCTAATGGCAGGGACTGTTGGCGACCGGATTGTGGAGCTTGTTTCTTGCTGGGCGATTGTTCTTCTTGTGACGGGATTATTTTTGTGGTTTCCACGTAAGAAGAAAAAGACGCTTGGAGGTACAATTATTCCGCGTTTTCATAAAGGAAAATATACGCTGCGCCGAGATCTTCATGCAGTACCCGGATTTTGGATCGCAGGCGGCATGTTTTTCTTAATTATGACCGGGTTACCGTGGTCAGGTTTTTGGGGTACAAACTTTCAAATTTTAGCTACAAACTCAGGGGACGGTTATCCCCCTTCGGTTTGGGTAGGTAACGCTCCGGCTTCTGATGTGAAGACAAAAGAAATTGCCGACGTGCCGTGGGCTGCTGAGAATTTAGATGTTCCGCTTTCAAACGTCAATGGACTCATTTCGGTTTCTGTCGATGAAGTGATTGAAACAGCGGATCGAGAAGGCTTGTATCCTGGCTATACGATCATCATTCCAAGCACGCCAAATGGAGTTTATACGATTTCATCTTTTCCACCAAAGGCACAGGATGAAGTAACGATGCATATTGATCAATATTCAGGTGCTGTATTAGCTGACTATCGCTATGACAACTACGGCTGGCTTGGAAAAGCAATTGCGCTTGGAATTACGCTTCATAAAGGAACACAGTTTGGAATTGTCAATCAGCTCATTAGCGCACTTATTTGCTTAGGCATTGTCCTACTTGTCGTAAGCGGGTTTTATTTGTGGCTGAAGCGAAAGCCTAAAAGAGAAATGGGGGCACCAAAGGCACCAAGTATTCGTACCATGGAAGCTTTCTTGATAATCATGATTGCGCTTGGCATCATCTTTCCGCTCGTTGGAGTATCTCTTATTGTGATTTGGCTTGTAGATGTATTGCTTATTCGAAATATACCGACGCTCAAAGCGTTTTTAAACGCCTAAGGGAGGAGCAGAAACTCAATGAAAAAATTAATTCTTGCGCTCATCATAAGTACAAGTGTGTTAAGTGCATGTTCCCTAAAAGACGATGCGGCTTCTTTATATAAGGTGGAAGAACCTCTTGCAGCAACAATCTATCTGCCTGAGAATATGCAGCCAAACAAGACGCAAACCATTCACGTATCGTTTACCCAAAATGGTCAAGAAGTAGACGAGGTGGACATGCTTCATGTTCAAATTCAAAAGCAAGATGAAACAAAAGCAGATCATAATGTAGAGGTTAAGCGCCTTAATGATGGTGCGTATGAAGTGAAGAGCATATTTACAGAAAGCGGCCTCTATCTCATTACAGTTCATGCTGAACATAATGACTCGACGATTATGCCAACGAAACAGTTTGCTGTCGGAGAGCTCTCTAAAAAAGATCTGGATTCTCTTCAGGGAGATCAACCAGAGCCTTCAGGTAATCATGAGCACCATCATTAAAACAAAGTCCTATGAACAAGAGAGTTCATAGGACTTTTTGCGAAAAAACCCTTCGTTTAATTGTCTAAAAGTCTGTATAATAGGAAAAAAGGTTTACTTACTGTAAATAGAGCGGTATTTAATGAATGGATAACAACCGGAGCAACATTAGCAATATTAGCGACCAGCGTGAAAAAGAAGAAGATTTCGTGCTCATGGAATCATTTTTAGAACACACGGCCGATACGATTATCATTTCTGCGGCAGACGAAATCGTAGTGCGCGTAAATGAAGCGTTTGAAGATATGTTTGGCTTTGACCGCAACGAAGTGATGGGAATAAAGCATTCTGAGCTTCCGGTTATTCCAAAGAACATCACGTATCAATTTGAAAAGATGATGGTGAAAATTAAAGCGGGAGAATCGGTTACAATTAATGAAGGAATTCGAATTACAAAAGAAGGAAAAGTAATTCCCGTTTCTATTAACTATTCACCGATTCGTAACCATCGCGGGCAAGTTGTGGCGTATTCGTCGATATATCGTGACATCACGCCTTTAAAAGAGTTAGAAATTGCTATCGAAAAGCGAAAAAAAGTATAGATCCTGGATTACTCACTATAATAGCGGAGTATGTATCGTGGATCTAAATGGCAATCTAGTCAAAGTAAACGAAGCGCTAGAAAAAATGACGGGCTATTCATCTCAACAACTAAAAGAGATACCTTATGACGAGCTTATTGAACGATTTAGTATTGTATTTCATACCAATGTCAACATCAATATATTTAATGCTGAGGCGCATCGAGGTGAAATTACGCTGCGTAATAAGCACGGTGAAAGGCTATACGTAACGTCCACGATTGTTCCAATCATCGTGGACGAAGTCGTTACCGGTGCATTTGTAATTTTGCACAACCACACGAAGGAAACAGAGGCTAGGCTGCTTTTGACGAAAACGATGAAGGATTTAGAAAATATGAAGTATGCGCTAGACGAGTCAGCTATCGTCGTTTCGATAGATAAAGAAGGATACGTGACGTACGTAAATGATATGTTCATAGAAGTGTCCGACTATTCTAAAGGTGAAGCGATTGGTGCACATTATGGAGATGTTGGACTTAATACAGAGCATGAAGAACTTCTTCATACGATTCGAGAAGGAAGCGTATGGCGAGGTGAAGTCGCGAATCGAAATAAAAATGGTCAAATTTACTAGGGATATAAAACCGTGGTTCCATTGAAAAACATTGAAGGTGACATTGTGGAGTATATTTCTGTGCATACGGATATTACTGAGCGTAAGCGTATGGAAAAACAGCTTGAGTTTGAAGCGTTCCACGATGGACTAACGAGGCTTCCGAATCGCGAAATGCTGTATCAAAATCTAAACAAAACCATTAGCAAAGGAACATCAGGGCTTGTGTTGCTTTTTTTAGATTGTGATAACTTCAAGCAAATCAATGATACGTATGGACATCAAGTAGGCGCTGAATTTTTGGTTCAATACGCCCAGCTCTTACAGAGGACGATACAAGATCTTTTGGTACAGATCCACAAAAAGAAAAGCAGCTTGTTGGCTAAGCAAAATAATGAGAGTCAGGTGAATTTTCCACTTGGCTTCTCATTATTTTATAGTTTCATGGCATATATTAATTCAACAAAAATATGTACTTTATATAAGTCATGAGAAAAAAGCGTGAAATTTTTTGAAATCCTAAGCCAAACCTCAACCTCAACCTTTAACATCATCATTAAGGGGCTCCTGTAAATCTATACGTTTATAGGTTATAAAAAGTATTTGAAATCCTGCTAAGTTAATATCAAATGTCCTTTTTTAAGCTGTATAGGCATTCATCTTGGTATAAAGAGAATGATATTTATTCGACAGATAACCATGTACTACTATATAGTATGATAGTTCAAAAGATGTGTTTTTCTATCTGATGTGTGCGAAAGAGGCTAAAAAATGGAATAGACAATAGTGAAAATTCCGCCTCAGCTCAGTTGGGGTTTTTTTATGTCTAAAGATATTATTAACAGGTTTTAAGTTGGGCAGCAGAGGGGGATTCTGTAATTATGAACAGTATCGTTATCAAGAACAAAACTGTAAAAGACGCTATAAATTTAGGTCTAGATTTACTTCAAGTATCAGAGAGTGAAGTGGATATTGAAGTTGTTCAGCCAGAATCTAATCAGTTTTTTGGTGTTCACCGTAAGAAAGCGGTGGTTAAGTTAACAAAAATCAGTAAAGAAGCTATAAAAAAATCTAGCGTAGATGATTTAATGAAGGACTTGTTAAAATCAAGGCCAATTCAAGAAGTAAACAAAGCTAAAGAGCAAGAGCCTATTATAAAAGAAGAAGAGATAGCAGAGGCTTGGGTAAAAAACGGTCAGCTTTATTGTAAATCAACACTTGCAAAGTTTCCTACGATTAAAAAGGGGCCAGGTATTTCTGTTTACTGTAACAACCACTTAATTAAAAGCGACATTATAATTGGTTTACCGGAAGATACATATGAGATTAAGGTTGCACAAGAGCAACACGAAACGAAGTGGCATATTGAAGTAAGTGAAAATCAACTTGAAGCGATATTACATGTTACACCTGGCTATCAAACAGAAAACGTGCTAGCAGATAAAAAACCCGCTTCTATGATAGAACTTAGCGTGATAGAGCGGAAAGTGACGAAAAATTCCCTGACGTATGGTCAAGTTATTGCTGAGCTTACTCGTCTTCAAATTAGAACAGGTATTAATTATCATGAAATTAGTGCAGCGGTTGCGACCAATGTGGCAGGTCAATTTGTTATTGCAAAAGGTACGCCGCCAATTGAAGGTAAAAACGGTTGGATCGAAATTAAGGTGAATATACATCCAGTAAAACAATTAAAAGAAGATAATGGAAAAATCAATCATCGAGAAAGTCAATTCGTTCCGTCAGTAGAAGCAGGAAGTATTATTGCTGTGGTTCATTCTCCAATACCAGGACTTTCAGGATTGAGCGTACGCAATACGCCTATTCAACCTAAACCTAAGTATCCAATCATATTAAAAGAAGGTAAGGGTATTTCATTATTTGGAGACAATGTTGTAGCTATTAAATCGGGGCGTCCCTATATTGAAAAGAGAGGTCAGTTAGTGTATGTAGATATGCTACCAAAAATGACTCATTCAGGAAATGTTAACTTAGAGTCTGGCAATCTTCACTTTAAAGGTGATATTGAAGTGCTTGGTGAAGTAGCTGAGAATATGACTGTAGAAGCAGCTGGGGATGTGTTGCTTCGAGGAATTACTACGCAAGCAACCGTTACGTCAGGAGGGGCTATAATTGCCAATAGCAGTGTGATTGGTTGTACTCTTTCAGCTGGTCAAGGAAATTTAGTTATTGCTGAGTTAGGACCAATTGTTAAAAAGCTTGATGAAGACCTTGCAAGCATTTTACTGTTAGTGTACCAGTTGATTGAATCACCAGCGTTTAAAACGAGTGACTTTGTGAAAAAAGGGCTGCAACCTCTTCTCAGCCTGTTAACAGAAAGTCGCTTTCAATATTTTAAAAAGCTAGCCAAGCAGTATATTGAAAAGCTTCAAGAAGGGGAAGGATATATTCAGTGTGAGGAATGGAAAGAAGTGGGTTCATATTTGAAAAGAATTATTTTAACATTAACGCCTCAACCTGTTTATCTAGACCACCTATTAAATTTATCTCACCTCTTGAAGGAATGTATAGAGCTTAGTAAAAAAACGGTTGAACCCAATGCAAATATTCATCTTAGAAACGTACTCAGTAGTAAAGTATATTGTAATGGAAATGTGCTCGTATCAAATGGAGGCTGTACTAATACTTTTATTCATGCAGGTGGTTATGTGAAAGTTAATGGAAGTTTAAGAGGTGGAGAGGTTTATGGTAATCAAGGCGTGTATGTTAAAGAATCAGGGGGAGAAAGTAGTGTAAAAACAACGATTGCCGTTGCAGCAAATGAGGAAATTAAAATTGGATTGGCAAAACCAGGAACTGTTTTAAAATTTGGCCACGTAACATATCGATTGTATGAAGAAAAACGCAACTTGGTAGCGAAATTAGATGAACATAACATGGTTGTATTTGAATAAAAGAGACGTATACCAATGGGAAATTACTTACTCATCGAAAATGATTAAAAGCTAAATGTAATTTTAAAAGGTGATCTATATTCATAGGTAACTAGGCTTATGAAATAAGAGCTCACAGAACAGTTAGTTTATAATGATAAATTGAAAATTAGCTTTCAACATGCTTCGATAATAGACAGTTCCGAAATCAACTTCTCGATAGAAATTGTATGAAAACTTCGTAATAAAGGAGTAGCGGTGACGATTTCTCACGCTTACCCAGATATAATGGCTGTATTTTATTTGATTGAAATTTCTTAATTACTAGGAGAAAAGACCTTCGTACAATCGTTCGGAAGGTTGTATAATGGGTAAAAGGGTTTATTGGTTTGGAGAGGAGGTATATAAAGAAACAAGGAGTAATCTTATCAGCTCCACTTCAAACAAATTAAGCTCTGTCTTGCTATTTTTACACTCTTATATAAAACATAGGAACTTAGAACAGCAAAATGATACTACCTGAACGATAACTGGAGGAACATTATGTATAATGAAGAATCCTTTCGATTTTTCTTTGATAATATGAAGGAACTTGTGTTTTTAATGGAAGTAAAGGAAGATGAGTTTTACTATAAAAATATGAATCAATCAGCCATGAATATTTATGGTGAAACGCTGATTGGTCAGCCGCTCGAAAATCTTAAAAATGCAACGTTGTATGAGTACATCTTATATTATTATAACCTTGTAAAAGAAACAAACAAACCGATTAGATATCGAGATGTAAGTATCTTTAACTCAAGTAAAGAAGCCTACGAAACAGCTTTGACACCAATATGGGACGAGTATAGTACAAAAATGTATATATTAGCTATTACCACTAATATCAGTGATCAGCGTGAGAAAGAAGAAGATTTTGCGTTAATGGAATCATTTCTAGAAAACACTGCGGATACTATTATTATCTCTGCAGCAGACGATACAGTTTTACGCGTCAATCAATCGTTTGAAGAAATGTTTGGATTTAAGCGAGCAGATGTTGTTGGAATAAAGCGATCTGAGTTGCCGATTATCCCTAAGGATTATGCACCCGAAACGAAAGGTATTCTCACAAAAATTAAGGCTGGTGAGTCCGTTACAGTTAGCGAAACAGTTCGCTTAACCAAAAGTGGACGGGTGATTCCAGTGTCTATTAGCTATTCACCAATTTGTAATCAGCGTGGACAAGTAGTTGCTTATTCTTCCATTTATCGAGACATTACGTTACTAAAAAAACTAGAAGCAGAGGTGGAAAAGCGGAAAGAGCACTATAAGTCACTATTTACACATCACAATAATGGTGTTTGTATAGTCGATTTACAAGGGAATTTATTAAAAGTAAACGAAGCGCTAGAGGAGATAACTGGATATTCTTCTGATGAATTAAAAAACATGTCTTATTCGATGCTTGTAGAGAAAATGGATGTAAGGTTTTACACAGCTATCAATTGGAACATCTTTGACGGAGAAACTCATCGTGGTAAAATTACGCTGCGTAACAAACAAGATGAAAAGCTATATGTGACGTTTACAGTTGTTCCTATTATTGTAGATGAAAAAGTAACCGGTGTATTCATTATTTTACATGATCATACGAAGGAAACAGAAGCTAATCTATTGTTAGATAAAGCGTTGAAAGACTTAGAAAATATGAAGCATGCGTTAGATGAATCAGCTATTGTTGTATCGATAGATAAAGATGGGATTGTGACGTATGTAAATGATATGTTTTTAGAAATGTCTCACTACTCAAAAGACGAAGCGGTAGGCGCGCACTACAGTGATGTAGGATTAAATACAGGAAATGAAGACATGCTCCATACAGTTCGACAAGGAAACGTATGGCGTGGAGAAGTTTCTAACCGAGATAAATATGGAAATATTTATTGGGTCTATAAAACGGTGGTACCGCTAAAAAATATTGAAGATGAAATCATTGAGTACATTTCGGTTCATACTGACATCACTGAGCGCAAGCTGATGGAAGAACAGCTGGAGTTTGAAGCGTTTCATGACAGCTTAACAGGACTGCCGAACCGTGAAATGCTTTACCAAAACTTAAATAACTTGATAGAAAAAGGAACATCAGGGCTTGTGTTGCTTTTTTTAGATTGTGATAACTTCAAGCAAATCAATGATACGTATGGACATCAAGTAGGTGATGAATTTTTGGTTCAATACGCTCAGCTCTTACAGAGGACGATACGAAGTACAGACGATATTTATCGACTTGGTGGAGACGAATTCATCATTGTACTGCAAGATACAAGCACAGCAGCAGAAGAACATGTGCATCAGCTAATCCAACGAATTCAAGAAAACCTTCAAGGACTTTGGCAGGTAGGCGGTCATGAGTTTGAAGCCACGACGACAATTGGCGTCGCTATTTATCCAACGGACGGTACGACGGTAGAAGAGCTTATTGAATGTGCTGATATTGCTCTATACGAAGGAAAGCGCGCGGGCAAAAACAACGTTACGATATATGATGATCAACAGCTAGAAGAGGAAACTGAGAAGCAAGAAGCCTAAGAGCTTCTTGCTTTTTTTTAGGCTAATGCTGTCGAATGAGATGAACGTGTCAAGTTTTATATCTTTATAGGAGCTTTTGTAGAAAGCATTTCCCTTTTCTGTTAAAACCTTCATAATGAATTTAAACAACTAAATAAACGGAAAAAAACGGTGAAGGGAGAAAGGAAGATGAAGGAAAAGAATGAGTTAACGTTAGAGGATTTTATTACAGAGGATCAATTTGATTTAGAGATATATTTAGACTATCTTTTAAAGCAGTCGCGCTATCAGCCACCGGTTGAATCAGTAGGTTGAAAGGGACAGGTTATTAAAAAAGCAGATGAGTAGTAAAGAAAATGGTGAAAAATAGTTATCTACGTTATCATTAGTCTGAATATTTAAAATAAAAGTAGTTTGGTAAAAGAGGCGTTCATTATGACAACTACGTATATCGTTATCTCAGCAGTGAAACAGGAGGGAACGTCTGCCTAAACGTGTGCGTTCCCTTATTATGAAAGGGGAACAAATGGATGAAGTCGGCTATCACCCAAACAATGAAAGAGCACAAGAGCTCTACGCATCGCTTGGGTTTACGGATGAAGGAAACCGCTTTGGAAGAGAGATGGCGGTTGTAAAATATATGGAAAGTTAGAAATTAAAAGAGGAGTTGGGTACCCGCCCAGCTCCTTTGCTATTGTTACACATAAATTGAATCAGAAGATTAAACATAAGAAAAAGAGTTTGGGACATAACAAAATGATGGCTTCTAAAAGACGAACACTAGCTGTTCCCATCTCTTTGGTTTGTCTCAACTCGTTCGTTCCATTGCGCTACGGTCACTCGCTTTCCGCGGGGAGGAACCTGAGCTTCCTCGCTGCGCTTTGGGATCTCAGTTTTCCCTCTCTTTCCCGCAGGAGTCGAGTGTCCTACGCTCCATTCCACCCTGTTTCCAACATTGTTTTCACAATCAACCAAAAAACCTGAACGATTAAAAGTTATGAACTCTCAATCGTTCAGGTATAGTAGAGGCTGAACTACTTATGTCTCAGTCTCTTTCTACAGCATAATCGCCGCTAATATAATGAGTCCAAGCGTAACGGCGTTAATACTCATTTTAAATTTGTCGCCTTTTTTAATAGCTAAGAACAGTTCAAATGCGATAATAATTGCCAGGATGACTAGCGCAATCCATAGCGGTAAGTTAAAGAAATAAACGCTTAAAATAATGACGGCGTAAATAATGCTTAAAAACATGCTTTTCTTTGCTTCAGTCATAAGAAAGCTCCTTAGTGGTTATGTATAATAGATATTCCTATTAAAAAATTTACCACCTTTAGAGGGATTATTCAAATTTCTAGAAGAATGTTTAGCTTTCTCCGATGTGCTTTGCCCCGTAATATTTAGGTGCCCAATAGCTATCTGCCTTCATATTTGTCACCGTTACGCCTTTTGATGGTGTGACGTGAACAACATAGTCATTGCCGATATAAATAGCCGGGTTTAAAGTAGAGGCTTTAAAAAACACGATGTCACCAGGTTGAAGATTATTTTTCTCAACCGGTGTACCGACGTTCCACTGGTTTGATCCGTAGCGAGGTAAGTCAACGTTTAAAGCTTCTTTATATACATACTGTACAAATCCACCTGTATCAAAGCCATCAGGAGTTGTCCCACCGCTTAAATAAGGCACTTCTCCGATATATTTCGTAGCGGTGGATACAACGGGGCCTTCTTTCGGTAAAGATAACCCTTCAAAGCGTCGGACTCCCGCAAACTTAGACGTCCAATAGCTGTTTGACACGTAGTCAATCGCGACGTTTTCACTGCGTTTAGCGTGAATAAATTGACCTCCTCCAATGTAAATTCCAACGTGTGAGATACCTTCCCGGTACGTATCTTGGAAGAAAATCACGTCTCCAACCTGCATATCTTCTTTTGCAATTTCAGTTCCTACTTTCCACTGCTGGTCAGTTGAGCGTGGAAGATAAATATCTTTAGCTTGCTCAAATACATACTGAACAAAACTTGAGCAATCAACGCCTTCTTCAATTGAATCACTGCCAAATACGTAAGGTGTGCCAATGAGTTTAAGTGCCTCTGCAACTAACGGATCTTCTTTTGCGATTTCAGGTGAAGACGTAATACGTTTTGCGGTCACAAATTTAGGTGACCAAAACGAGCTGTTTGCAAAATTTTGTTGAATTACTTTTCCTTTAGAAGGGGAAGGGTAAATCATATCGCCATTGCCTACATAAATCCCTACGCTTGTCACGCTTCCATCTTCTTTTGAGCTAAAGAATACTAAATCACCAGGTGCAATTTCTTCACGAGAAATGGTTTCACCAAGCTGTGATTGCTCTATTAATGTACGTGGAAGTTTAACGTTAATGGCTTGCTTCCAAACATACTGTACGAGGCCTGAACTATCAAACCCTTCTTCAAGGGATTCTCCGCCTGTTGTGTGAGGGGCACCCAGCATTTCTTTCGCTTTTTGCGTAAGTAGTGCCGATGCTGTTTCAGTTGCCTCTACGTGCTCTGGTGATGATGAAAGTGAAGAAAACGGCGTAGCTAAAAGGCCAACGCTAAGTGTTGCAATTAGTAACGGTTTGTATGGTTTCATTTTGACTATCTCCTTATCATTCTAAATATCTATATTTCTTATCGGAAGAGAATTTAAAAGGATAATAAACTTATCTAATTCTGTGTATAAAATAAGATAAAAGAACTAGTTACCTGAAAAATAAAAAGAAGGTGGGACATAACAAAACAAATTTCCAAAAAGACGAACACGCCCTTTTCTCACTTCTTTACGTTGGCAGAACACGTTCGTTCCATTGCGCTACGGCCACTCGTTTTCCTTCTCTTTCCCGCAGGAGTCGAGTGTCCTACGCTCCTGTTTCCAAACTAGTTTTTCCCAATCAGCAAAAAACCTGAACGATTAAAAGTCAGGAACTCTCAACTGTTCAGGTTTATCATTTGCTGGATTACTTATGTCTCAGCCTCTTTTTTCAGACTTTGAATCGTTGAATTGATTCTTGGAGTTCCTGTGCAAGACTTGCTAGAGCAGTAGAGGAAGCTGTTATTTCTTCCATCGAAGCAAGCTGCTCTTCCGTTGCAGCAGCTGCATTTTGTGTACTGCTTGCTGCTTCTTCGGCGACACCGTTTACTTCAAAAACAGCTTGCGTTACTTGAGCGGTACCAATCGATAGTTCTTCTACCGTTGCGGTCACTTCTTTAATTTGAGCCGCTAAATCCGTTACCGTCTTGTTAATTGTTGCAAACGACGTACCGGCTTTTGTTGTTACGTCCATTCCTTCTTTTACTTCTGCCAAAGCGGAGTCAATTGACTCTGTAGTTTGCTTCGTTTCATTCTGGATAAGCGTAACAAGCGCTGCAATTTGCTCGGCTGATTGAGCCGACTGTTCAGCCAATTTACGCACTTCAGCGGCAACAACTGCAAATCCTTTCCCGTGCTCACCAGCACGAGCAGCTTCAATTGCTGCATTTAGCGCCAGGAGATTTGTCTGGCCCGCAATATTTGTAATCACTTCGTTAATACGCTCAATTTCGTTTGAGCGCTCCGCTAAGCTTTGAAACACGGTTGATAAGCCAATGACCGTATCGTTAATAGAGTTCATTTGTGTATTAACCGTTTGAATGGCTGTGCTACCTTCTGCAGATAAATGAGATGCTTCTTTAGCTGTTGTAGCTGCTTTGTCGATATGGTCATATACAACGCTTGAGGACATTGCCATATTCTCAATAACTGCCATTGACTTTTCAACAGAGTCGGCTTGTTGCGTTGCACCATCAGCTAATTCTTGCATCACGCTTGAAATATGCTGACTTGCCGCCGTGCTTTGCTGAGCGCTGGCGCTAAGCTGCTGTGAAGAGGCTGCGACCTGCTCAGACGTCATATTGGTAGTTTGAATGACGCGTCGAGTATTCTGAATTAAATCTGTGAACGCATTTGTCAAAACTCCAATTTCATCCTTTGATTTGTAAGTGCTTTTGACAGTGAAATCACCGTCAGCTGCTTGTAAGGCTAACGTGCGCAGTTCTCGAATTGGTTGTGCAATTAAGCGACCAATAAAGGTGCCAATAGTTATTAATAAAAGAAGCGCCACACCTGCTACAATCATTGTTAAATTTGTTGCTTCTTTAGCATCTTGTTGGTTTTGTTTATAGATAACTTCGGCTTGCTGTGTATTTAATTCTTGAAGCGTTGCCAAATAGCGATTCGCAAAACTACGAACAGGGGCGACTTCACTTGTATATAACTCATATGCTTCGTCCTTTTTATTTGTGGTTGCTAACTCAATTGTCTGATTGCGTAAGTCTCGCAATTCATCAAGCTTATCTTCATAGGATGCTAGTGCTTTTTCTTGCTCTGGTAACATCTTAATTTTTTTGAGTTTTTCTAAGTTTTTGTCCTGTGTACGAAGGATACTAGTAATCTGAGTGTTCAGCTCTCCGTTACGTCTTGGTTCCTTTGTAATCATCATTTCTAAAACAAACGTATCTAGCGCGCGGTTGTTGGTCTGAATCTGTTGAACAAGGCTGTTTGGAATTAATTGTTCCGTATACATAATCTCAGATCCACGAGCAGTGAATTGGGTGGATAGGTAGCCAATCGTTCCAACAATGATGAGAGAAATAGAGGCTATGGTAAGTAAAATGAAAAATTTCAATGAAAGCTTTAAATTACGAAGAATATTCATCCGTTTTCTCCTTTGAAAATAAAATTAAATGCATATTGTAGCTACTACATATATCGGACTATTTGCCTAAAAATTTAGAGTCATAAAAAATTGTCTGGATAAATAAAAAAGCCATCCGCAAAAGCGGGTGGCCATTATGCTTTGAAATGTCGAATGGACTCCTGGAGTTCTTCAGCCAACTCTGCAAGAGAGTTAGCTGAAGCTGTAATCTCTTCCATTGAAGCGAGCTGTTCTTGCGTGGCAGCGGATGCATTTTGCGAGCTGCCAGCCGCTTGTTCGGATACGGCTTTCACTTGGGTGATGGAATTTGTTACTGCGGTAGTTCCGTTTGATACTTCCTCGATGGTTGCCGTTACTTCTTGAATTTGAGCCGCTAAGCCCATAATTGCATCATTAATCGTGGCAAACGATGTGCCTGCTTCAATCGCGATACTCATTCAGTATATTTACTATATCGGTAGAGAAAGAGAAGTGTTTAAAAGGTGGTTGAAAAATGTCGCATTCTTTGCGAATCGACTATATGCGAAGTGAAGATGGAGGGGAAATATATTTTTCCTTTTCATAGATTATATACTGGGTTCTAAAGTTAAATAGAAGTAACATACAGTAGCAAACAAGGAACAAACATAGAAAAGAGTAAAGTCCCTTACCTGTGTAAAAGTAGGGGACTAGCTTCCTGAATTTATTGTTTGTTTGCATAATAACCTAAAATGACGTTTCGATAATGATGGAGGCTAGGATAATCGTCAAAGTTTGAAAGCATTCCTTGAATAACAGGAATTCGCGGCTTTTCTTTCATTATTTCTTCCTTAATCACTTGAAGCGTTATGAATAGCTCTTCTTCGTCTAGCTTTTGAATTTCTTCTTCTAAGTTGGCTACAATTTTTTCAAGGTTTGTTTCATTATCAAAAAGGAAGCGAGATAATAGTTCGTTTGCTTTGTCATTCGTGAGTAGGGGAGTATCGTTATGAATATCCTTTACGATGCTGTCCATTCTGCTCAAAATGAAATTTGCAAGTTTTGTTAGATCTATGTCTTCATTTGACAGCAAGATGACGCGCATATATGAATGAATCATTCCGTCAATTAGAAACGTTAAGTCCCACGAATACTTTTCTACGTCTGGACCATAGATAGCTAACATGCTTTGACGATAATAGCGGTGCGCTTCCATTTGTTTTTCAAACAGTAGCTTCTTAACCGTTTCATTTCGCGGAATAGCTTGTTCTTTGGCAAGCATAATGAAAAATTCGCGGTGGTTAATAAAGTGTGAAAACCATGCGGCCTGCTGGTGAATAAACTTTTCCCGAGGGCTCTGATTGGTCGCTGTTTGTTTATCGAATGCTTCGCTAATTATGGCAAATTGATGCTGCAAGATCGCTAATAATAAATCATCTTTGGATTTAAAATGTAAATAAAACGACCCTTTTGAAATGCCGCTTTCCGTTGCAATCTCTTGAACCGAGGTTGCCGAAAACCCCTTGTTTGCAAATAGCTTCATTCCAGCTTCAATAATTTGTGTATTCTTCTCAGTCATGAAAGAACCCTCCTTAAACACTTAGTTTCCCCGTATTTTAAGAGACCAAAACCTCTTAATTCGTTATGGTATCTTTTCGTTCCTTATCAAAATAGTTGACAGATAATCACTAGGACAATTATAGTTGATTTTGTGCTGACTGACCAGTCAGTTTAAAATTATACCGAATGCATGACACTTAAGCAAAAAGGAAGGTGCTAGTTATTGAAGGGGTTAGTTAATTTCGTTTTAAAGAATAAGTTAGCCGTATGGTTATTAACGATTATTGTCACCGTATCGGGTATTTATGCTGGAACAAGAATGAAAATGGAAAGCATACCTGATATTTCTGTTCCATACCTAATCGTGATGGACGTGTATCCAGGAGCGACGGCAGAACAGGTTATGGAAGACATATCAAGACCAATGGAACAAAATATCGAAGGCTTAGAAGATGTGAAGGCTGTTTACTCAAACTCATCTGCCAATGTATCTCAGGTTCAAATCGAATATGAGTACGGTGTGGATATGGATGAGAAAAAGCGTGAGCTAGAAGCGGCGCTTGATAACGTCACGCTGCCGGAAGACGCGGAAGAGCCATCGGTTATGGCGATCAGCATGAACATGATGCCAGTTGTTGCGTTATCCATCAGCAGCGATAAGGAAGACATTGTTGAGTTATCTTCAACAGTACAAGACACGGTTCTTCCTAAAATTGAAAACATCAACGGCGTAGCAGGCGCAACGCTCACAGGTCAACATATTGAAGAGGTAAACCTTGTCTACAATCAAGACAAAATGAAAGAGCTTGGCTTAACAGAAGACAAAGTCAAAGAAATGGTTCAAGCAAGCGATATGTCACTATCACTCGGCTTAAAAGAATTTGAAACAGGGAAAGAAGCTGTTTCACTCGATGGTGATATCACAACGATTGAAGACTTAAAAGACGTGTTAATTCCAGTTACACCAACTGCTCAAAACCAAAGTCCGTTTGTGAAGCTAGGAGATATTGCAACAATTGAAACGGTTGGTAAAGTGCCATCTATTTCGCGCACAAATGGAAAAGATGCGATTTCAATTCAAATTACGAAAACGCAGGAAGCAAATACCGTAGAAGTTGTTAATGCGGTGAAAGATTTAATTAAAGATCAAGAAAAAGAGATTGATGGCTTAGCGATCGACGTAACGCTAGACCAAGGTGAACCGATTGAAGAATCCGTATTTACGATGGTAGAAAAAGCGCTATTCGGTGGTTTATTCGCCGTTATCATCATCTTGTTGTTCTTGCGCAGCATTAAATCTACCATTATCTCAATCATTTCAATTCCAGTTTCCATTTTCATGGCACTACTGCTACTAAACTGGCTTGATATTACGCTAAACATTATGACGCTAGGGGCTATCACAGTAGCCATTGGTCGTGTTATTGACGACTCGATTGTCGTAGTGGAAAACATTTACCGACGCATGAACTTGTCCGACGAAAAACTTCGTGGCCGCGCGTTAATTCGTGAAGCAACGATTGAAATGTTTAAACCAATTCTTTCGTCTACGCTCGTAACGGTTGCTGTATTCGCGCCGCTCATGTTTGTTGGCGGTATGGTTGGTGAATTATTCAGACCGTTTGCTTTAACAATGGCATTCGCGTTAGGAGCATCACTACTCGTTGCGATTACGATTGTACCAGCGCTTTCCCACTTCTTATTCCGTAAAAACTTATCGGGTGAAAAAGAAGTAAAAGCGCATAAAGAAGGTGGAAAACTAGCAAACTGGTATAAAGGTTTCCTAGGAAAAGTCTTAAACCATAAAATTATTGCATCTTTAATCGCAGTTGTATTACTTGTAGGGTCACTTGCTTTAACACCGCTCATTGGCTTTAGCTTCATGGGTTCAGAAGAAGAAAAAGTTGTGTACTTAACGTATACGCCAGCGGCTGGTGAGTTGAAAGAAGAAACGCTCAAAAATGTTGAAAAAGTTGAAGAGCATTTCATGAAGCGTGATGACTTAGAAACAATTCAGTTCTCAATCAATGACGAAACAAGCACAGACGCATCAGCAGTCATGATGGGTGGCGGAAGCGGAGCGTTGATGTACTTATTCTTTGACGAAGATGTGAAGAACTTTGCTGACGTAAAAGAAGAAGTCATTGACTACGCAACAAACCTTGACCAGTCAGGTGAATGGAAGTCACAGGATTTTGGTATGGGCGGCATGTCGTCTGATGAAGTAAGCTATACGCTATACGGCAAGAATTTAGACGACTTAAATAAAGCAGCTTCAGACGTTGAAAAAGCATTAAAAGACGTAAAAGAATTAGAAAACGTCAAATCTGATTTTGAAAATCCATACGTTGAGCACATGATGAAAATAAATCAACAAGAGCTTCTACAATATGGGTTAACAACAGCACAAATTGCAGGAGCGCTATCTGCACAAAATATTGGTGACGTGCTGACTACCGTTGAAAAAGACGGAGAAGAAGTCAACGTTACAGTTCAAAGCGATGCAAAAAAAGAGCCAAAATCAATGGATGAATTGTTAGAAACACAGGTTCCAACGGCTCAAGGAACAGCAATGCCTTTATCTGAAATTGTAGAGGTAGAGGAAGGAACAACCTATACGACGCTTGCTCGTAACAAAGGTGAATTCTACACAACGATTTCTGGTAAAATTGTCGGCGACGACGTATCAAAAGCAACGGCTGAAGCCGATAAAAAGATTGACAACATTGACTTACCAAATGGTGTAAAAATAGACGTTGCCGGAGTGGCAGCGGATATGCAGGAATCCTTTACGCAGCTAGGCGTAGCGATGCTTGCAGCGATTCTCATCGTTTACTTTATCCTTGTGGTAACGTTCGGTGAAGGTTTAGCACCGTTTGCGATCTTATTCTCACTGCCGTTTGCAGTTATCGGTTCGTTTGTCGGACTGTGGATTGCAGGTGAAACCATTTCCGTATCCGTTATGATGGGACTCCTGATGTTAATTGGAATCGTTGTAACCAACGCCATTGTACTGGTAGACCGCATCATTGAAATGGAGCGCACGGGAATGTCCATTCGTGACGCGATTCTTGAAGCAGGATCAACGCGACTTCGTCCAATTCTGATGACAGCAATCGCAACGATAGGCGCAATGGCTCCAATGGTGTTCGGTGCAGGCGGAGCGGGACTAATTTCAAAAGGATTAGCCATCACCGTAATCGGTGGGTTAACATCTTCAACGCTGTTAACGCTAGTCATTGTACCAATTGTCTATGAAGCATTATCGAAGCTATTGAAGAAAAATCGTCAAGTGGTAGAAGAAGACATGTAATAGAAAGCGCCCTTTTGGAAGGGGCGCTTTTTTGTTTGAACTTTAACTCAAAAACTACTATCTTTCTATTGTTTTAGATTGTATAATTTTTCCTTAAGAGGAGGGTCGTTTGTTTATTCGACTATCTCTAAAGCCAACAGCAAGAAATGGAGTGCGATTAGATGGAACCAATTGAAACAAAACTTTTAAACAACCGTCGCTTAAATGACTATCCGCTGTTTAAGAAGTTTTGTGTGTTAAAAGAAAAAGGGAAAAACTATCCAGGAGTAAAAGCATACTATTACGAACAATAAAACGGCAAACAGTGAGGTTTTAGAAATATGAACAAAATTACCTTTACCAAAATGAAAGCAGACTCAGCTTTTATCCAAGCAGAAAATCCAGAGCACATCTATGTTAGCAAAGATAATGTGCTGTTTTATTTAGTGGAAAGCAACAAGGGGCCTATTCAAATTCATAACGGAAGGGGCAAGATCATTGCTGTGTTGCCTCGCCATGTGGTGCATGCAGATTATGTGTTAACGGTGCAGCAAGTAAAGCCTGATAGATGGATGCTTCTGCATTATGATGAAGAAAAAGAAACGAATGTGATTTGTGTGTTTAGCTGTGAAGGAGAAGTGATGAAAGAATTTTCAGTAGGAGAAGGAATCGCAGACTGTCAGGTAGATGATGTACACCAAATCTGGATTAGTTATTTTGATGAGGGGATATTTAGCGGATCTGAGATGAGCCGATCTGGTTTAGTAGCACTCGACATAGACGGTAACATAATTTTCGATTATGGAGATATAGTTAATGTGCATAATTTGCCGTCTATTCATGATTGCTACGGAATGAACGTGTTGGGTGATGAGATTTGGCTTTATTATTATTCGGAATTTCCTGTTGTGCAATTAAAAAACAATCACTTACATAACTGGTGGCCTGATACGAACCTAGGGGATTATTTATCAGGAGGCTTTGCCGTGTGGGATAACGTACTTCTATTTGAAGCTGCAGAACAAGAGTTGATGACCTATTCGCTACAAACGAAAGAGTTTTCTTCGGCTATTGCTGTTGACGAACAAGGAAACCGACTGGACTTTTGGGACTGTTTCTATAAAGGAGCTTCTATTTATTTGCGGACGGATGAAGGGGTATATAGATTTACACCCAACGAAGCTGAATAGTGAACAAGGGGTATATTCGTTGTTCATTTTTATAATTTATAAAAAGTCAATTTAGCATATCCTTTAGATAGAATCGCTTGTAACTCCCCCATTTCAACCTTTATGAGTGAGGGAGTTTAATATGCAACAGAACAAAAACTAAGTACTTCACTGCTTTAAGTGTAGATGTTGTTTTCTAAGAGTTCCGATTCCAAAAATAAACAATGGAAAAACCAAGCCAAAAGTAAGAGTATAAGAAATCCAAGTAGAGGTGATAAAATCGCTTAAATACATGTTGCTTGGTAAACTGATAAAAGCTAACGCATACAATAAGTAACCTAATGGAAGTGTAATGAAGCGGTAGTCTTCGGTTTTGAAAAGTTTCGAGATACCTTTAGCTAGTATAAGAAAACAAAGTGTGATTTTAAAATATACGCTAATAAACCATATAATCGCAATCGTTACTTCAACGTGCGAAAAGAAATTCGCTATAACAGATTTTCCTAACATGTAACTAGCGAAACTACTTATCTTAATTATGTGTAAGCCAAGGACGAGTAGAGACAGTAAAGAAATAATAACGGTCAAAGTAACACCTACAGCCACACCCATTACGTAAGCACTTCTGGCTTTGTTTTGACCATTGATATGAGGGAATAAAGTAATGAGAATAACAGTCTCAAGTAGGTAAGATGCTAAAGGCAAGTTCATTTTTATTATGCTATATATACTTCCTTCAAAAAGTGGCTGAAGGTTCTCTAAATTGATGTTGGGAATATTTAAAATGACGAGTAGTAAATAAAAGAAGCAAAACCAAGGAAATAGGATTTCAGCAGACCTGGCCAACGTTTCAAGGCCAAGTCTAGCTCCAATAATCACGACAACCAAAAATGCTATAAGAACACTTTCTATAGGCGTTGTAGGCATAACCATAGTAACTATAAATGAACCCATTTCATAAATCATTAATACAATATCAACCATAACATAAAGGAGAAACAGGACGGTCAAAAGTTGTCCAATCCAGCTGCCAAATAAACGTTTTAACGTGTAGATGTATCCATTGTTTAAAATGCGTTTGCCGATGACTGTATAAATAAAAGCAATAATAAAAGCTTGTACAATCCCTAGTAATCCAGCAATCCACATCGTATGTAAACCTTCTTGCGCCATTAAAGAAGGGATGTATATAATTGCGTCTCCTACAGCAAATAAGATAGAAAGAATAAAAAATTGTTTTGCGCTTATTTGTACCTTAGATACTTTATAGTTAGAACCTAACAGCTTTTTCACCACCCGTAGTTCTTTAAAACGTAGTTGAGCTTCATAAGTAGTATTTGTTAGGCTGGAGGATTTATACAATATTTAGCTGTTTGAGCAAAAAGAATAGCTTGTGATAAAAAATGCTTAGCGATCGATTCATACTAGTATAAAAAAGAAGAGGAGCTAAACCGAAAAATCTCCCTTTTTCTTGCGCTTTCTAATCACGCGGAATAAGCCAATTCCACTCAGCAAAATACCAAGGGCAATCAACACGTCGTAAACTGTCTTTTCCTGCTTTTCTTGGCCAAGCTGATAGTATTCTTTATACGCTGTCACCGCTGCTTTGTTTTTCTTATAGGCAGCGGGAACATCGATTTTGGTGCCTAACTTCCAGCCGTCTTGGTACGCTTGTTTTTTGAACTGGTCTGCTTTTTTATTAGAAACAAATCCTTGTTGGTAGACTTCTAGAAGCTGAACATTCGATTCATACACTTTTGGTACTTTGTACTTTTCATTCAGAAAAGCAGCATTAAATCCTTCCATCTTCACATCTTCTAAGCGCTTCTTTTCACCTTTATTGTAACCTTTTGTAAATGCTTCGGTGCCGGCAGGCGTAAGGCCATCAGGAACAACGAGTGGCTCCATGCTGTATCCAAGCTTATAGCCATCTTTTTCATACTGTACGTTTTTAGCCGCTTCTTTTTCGTTCATTGCTTTTTGAAAGCCTTCTTCAAATGCTTTTTGCGTCATAGGGTCTTCGGTATAAAGCTCTGGTACCGACATTGCTTCATCTTGTACGCCTTGCTGGTATCCTTCTTTCTTTGCTTTTACAGAAAGATCCATCGTTTCAATCGCTTTTTCGTAGCCAAACGTGAAGCCTTCGTTCCAGTCAGCCGACTTGCTTTTCATAGTGGGAGGGGTATAAGCCACCGTCGCGTTCTCATAGTCTTGAATTCCGATTTCGTATCCTGCTTTTTCACCAGCGCTATAATCGGTTTCTTTTTCAGTCATTTCTTCTTCTGTCTTACTTCGCTTTCCGCTTTCAAAGCCGACCGAATAGCCTAGCATGAACCACTGGGCAGCTTCTGAGGGATAAGCTGCAAGCTGGTTGTTTCCGTCAAGACTTATGTATTTCTCACCGCTATAGCCATCGCTTTCTCCAAGCGTATAGCCATTATCATATACGCGTTCATACAGCACGTCCAACTCCTCTTCAGGAGCGGTATTTTCATTGGGCTCCACAGCAGTAGTAGCCAGCACCTTGGTCGGTATAAACGTATTTGTGGATAATAATCCGAACATCGACAAGCTCAGTATAAGCACCTTTTTTTTCATGTCTTCACCTTTTATGTGCGTTTATAGTTTGATCGTTTTGTTTCATTCTTAAATTACAACTAACTAGAAAAAATGTGTTTAATTTCAATAAATATTACAGTAATATTACAATTGTAATGAAAAAAATAGTGTTTGTCATCAACTAAAAGATGTGAATTTTCAAGCTTATATAAAAAAATAATCACCATGCTTGATAGCTTAATCGGTGAGTTTGATGTCGGAACGAAGCTCGGTGATATTCAGTTTGAAGCTTACGAAGGGCAGGAGGACATTAAGTCAATTTTCGATTTGGTAATAAGTTGATGATATGCAGTAGAAGCTAAAAACTTTACGATATTTAAAAGTGCAGTGACGAGGGACAAAGAGGAGTCATTCAAGCTCCCCAATAAGCGAGATTTCACCTTCAGTGTATACGTCTTCATCACTAATTATTTCTTTATAGCCCGCTACCTGTAAGTCATTCGGAATACATAAGTCCCATTCTATTTTAGTGTGTATGTCAGTAAGTTAAGAAGTAAACATAAAAAAGCATAAAGGGGATTACAAGATGGAAGAATTAAAAGATAGTAAACCAACCCTAGAATGGCAAGAGAGAATGGAAGAAGATGAACTGTTCACTGTCGAGAACATTAAAGCGACTGATGAAATTCTAGACACTTATTTAAATAGTTTGAAAGAGTCTAAAGATATAGAACAAGATATCTTGCGTTACGTAAAACAAGTAGTGCTAAGTTTAAATGATCTCAATGAACAGTTCGATTATTTTATTGAAACATTAGAAAGAGAAGAGTTGTGTGAGTTCATTATGGAAGCGGCTAATCGAGCTGGCTTAGAGTTTGAAGAAGATATAACAGAAGAGTGGAGAGAATGGTAAGGAGCTAAACCTAAGAAGGAGTACTGTCTTAATGGAAAATGTTAATAAAGTTAAAGAACTGATTAAAGGCATTGTACAAGAATTAGTTCAACATAATATAGAGTCTCTCCCATTAGAGGATGATAGCGAGATAAGTAATTTAAAAGAAGAGTTGAGTTTGTATCCAGGAGTTATGACACTTCCTCCCGAAGTAGCTTACGATCAATTAGAAGATGGTTTCTATATTGATCAACCGGATGCTCCACATTTTAGTTTAGGTAAGAAAAATGTGAAGAAGCAATTCCCTAAATTAATCTATATGGTCGATTTTGATTTGTATTACGATAATGAGCGCAGTAATTTAACACTTCAGTGCAATATTTATGAAAATAAGTCTGGAGACTGGATGATCAAAGTCAGTGATATTCACGTGATGTGAAAAGTGCCTACATGTTCTAATAATGTCAAAAAGGGTTTGGGACATAACAAAATGATTGCTTCTAAGAGACGAACACTAGCTGTTCCCATCTCTTTGGTTTGTCTGAACACGTTCGTTCCATTGCGCTGCGGGATCTCACGTTTTCCTCTCTTTCCCGCAGGAGTCGAGTGTCCTACGCTCCACTCCACCCTGTTTCCAATATTGTTTATCATTGGCTGAATTACTTATGTCCCAGCCTCTTTTTATTTTAAGACACCATTACTCTTCCGCAGGCAAATTGTCCAGGGATAAGATAGCGATTTGATTTTGGTTGAAACGGATAGGAAATGGTTTTTGGCATGCGTAATACTTTTCTTGCTGTTAAGAAATTATACAACCCACTTTTTATAAACGTAGTATAAAAGCTCAGCTCGATACTGATTAATCATATAATAAACGCCAGCGTAAAGAAGACCGCCAAACAGCACCATATTCACAAGCATTCCGGCTAGAAATATTTTGCCGATGTGTGCCCCCGTTTCTAAGTGATCGGTTAAATCATCGTCGGCGACTTCTAGTAACGCATGATCTAAATCGATGGGAACGAGATATTCGCCAACTACCGTGTTTAAGTAAAACATGAGCGGAAAAGCCCACATAAACAGCATTCCACCAATAAGGCCCGCCATGCTGTTGCCTCTACATAATTTGGCTAAACCTACAGAAAGGATTAGTCCAAACCCAAAGGTAGGAACAAAGTTAACAATTGAACCAAGGCTAAAACCAAGTGCAACTTTATGCGAATGATCTTTTAGTCGTAATAGTTTGATAAGAAGATATTTAAATCGACGCTTGAGGATCTTTAGTTTGCTCACATCATTCTTTCCCTTCTATGGTAACTCAGTTTCGGTTAAGACCTATATCACCATTTTACATCATGAAAATGCTGGAAGAAGCATTTTTTCGCATATTTCACTAAGATAAAGAAAAGTAGTCATTTTCAGTTCACAAAACTCATTTACAATAGTAGGGGAAGAGAGTACGATAAAACTAGTCAAAATGGACTAAAGGAGAGGTTTTATGATTTTAGTAGTTGGAGGAGCTGGCTATATCGGTAGCCACCTTGTAAAAGAATTAGTGAAAACAAATGAAGTCGTTGTCTTAGATAACCTATCAACAGGACACCGCTGGGCGATTGATGAACGCGCGCAGTTTGTAGAAGGTAATTTAGGGAGCGAAGCGGATTTGGAGCACGTTTTTTCTACGTATCAAATTGACGCGGTGATGCACTTTGCGGCGAACAGCTTAGTAGGAGAGTCGGTTGTTGATCCTGTGAAGTACTATGAAAACAACGTTGCAGCGACGCTTACGTTATTGAAAACAATGATGAAACATAACGTGAAAAAGTTTATCTTTTCATCCACAGCGGCAACGTACGGCATTCCGTCTGTTGATATGATTACAGAGGAAACAAGCACAAGTCCAATCAACCCGTACGGTCGCTCTAAGTTGATGATTGAACACATCTTAGCGGACTACGCGCATGCGTACGATATGGAATACGTTGTACTTCGCTACTTTAATGCAGCGGGTGCGTACGAAACAGCAGAAATTGGCGAGTCCCATGACCCGGAAACGCACCTCATTCCAATTATTCTTGAGCACTTACTAGGTGAGAGAGAACACATTTCCGTGTTTGGTTCTGACTATGATACAGAAGACGGCACGTGCATTCGCGATTACATTCACGTAACTGATCTTGCCAACGCACATATCGCTGCGCTTCAGTCACTTTTAGCAAACGAAACCAAAACAGCGACGTACAATCTAGGAAACGGCCTTGGCTACTCAGTAAAAGAAGTCATCGATACGTGCGAGCGCGTAACGGGCAAAAAAGCCAACGTCGTAATGGCGGACCGCCGTGCTGGCGACCCGGCTCGACTTGTTGCGTCTTCAGAAAAAATTTACCGTGAGCTAGGCTGGAAAGCAGAGCGTTCGCTAGAAGAAATTATTGCATCTGCGTGGAAGTGGCATCAAAGTCAAGTGAAGGTAGTGAAGTAATGAAGGAAGCCGAGACACCCGGGGTCTCGGCTTCCTTCATGCTTCTTTTGTTCTTGTTCATTAAGAGCTTCTTGGCGTAGGCGGTTGGCTTCTTACAAGTCAATCATTTCCTTACTGAGTTTAGGAGAAGTACTAAGCGAATCAACTTTATTTGAATTAAGTGCTAAGTGTGCAGAAAAGCTATATTTTTGTGGGTTACTATGCACATAATCCTCGACCACAATATCCCCCATAAGATTGATATAAACCACATCTTCAAAGTTAATGCTTTCAATGAAGCTGTTCACATCATCATCCATTAAAGCTTGTTTAATGATTGAGTTCTTCTTGATTTTATTGTACTTGTTTCTCTTCTTCTTCCGCTTCTTTAAGCAATCGCTGTTCTTTTTCTTTATCAATAAATTTTTCACTAAGTTTAGGAGACGTGCCTAAAACATCAATTTCATTTGAATTAAGCCTTAAGTGAGCGGAAAAATCATATTTTTCTGGATGGTCATTTACGTAACCTCTTACAATGATATAACCCATAGGATTAATTTCAATATCATCCTCAAAGTTAATGCTTTCAATGAAACTGTTCACATCGTCATCCCTTAAAGCTTGTTTAATTTCTGGCTTCATCTTTTCAGCGTATTGCTCTGCAATCTCTTGTTCGGACATTTGTTCTTCTCCTTTATTTTTATTTTGCTCATTCGTACTCTGTGCTGAAGAAGTATTTGTACCACAAGCACTAATGAAAAGTAACGAAAATGATGTTACAATAATTGGTAGGAGCCCTTTCTTAAAGTGCAAAATAATCAATCCTTTTTATTTAATTGTATCATATTTGGAATATGGAGGTAAAAATGAAGAAAGTCACAAATAAAATGTCAGCTGAACAATATAATGAAATGTCTTCAAGTGCTTATGATATTACTCATTACAAAAGTGGGGCTAAAGTGGAAGTAGGTAATGAAGTTATGTACGTTGTAGATTATACTACTGACAATGAAAAGGGAACAAATGCTATAACTCTTGTTTCAGAAGAAGACTATTTCCGCTCTCAGCGTGGACAAAGTGTTGATAGAATTGAAAACATCTACATAGCCTACAGAGGATCAGAGCCCATGTCCAAAAAGCAATGGGGAAAAACTGTAGAGCAGGGAGTGGAGGATGATTTGGGTGCACAGCTTGCTGCACACCTGAAAGAAAGGTATCTGGTGCTGGATGGTATTGATAAAGTTAATGGATCAGTTACTGAAAAAGCCTCACAAATTAAAGGGTCAGAAAAGTATGCAGTTGAGGTGATTGAAGACTGGGTCAATCAAGACTTGAAAATCTTAATCGGACAGAAAAAGTTTGTCGACGTGAAAAACAGTCAGCCACAAGAAGGTAGTAAATATGCGGTTAAGATGCATGAGAAGTATAAAAACGCAGACGTTCGAGTAACCGGTCACTCTTTGGGCGGAACGGTAGCTTCTTACGTAGTTGTAGACAATGACTTTGTAAAGCAGGGCGTCACGTTTGAAAATCCAAATGCCTACGCTAATTTGACAAAAGATCTTCAAGAAAAAGCGAAAAACGGAGACTATCGCGAGCGCTTAACGGAATACATCAACTTAAATGACGGTCTTAGTCTACTGAATCGTCATTTTCCAGAGCTAGGAAAAGTCGTTGTGATGTGGGATAAACAGAAAGAATCGGTCAACATGACAGATACGCTAAGTGGAAATGTATTACGATCTGATACGATAAGAAGTACATTAATTGATAAATTTGGTTCAGATGTAGGAAACTTTCTAGCAGATCAGCTCGGTGATGTTGCAGATGAAGCAGATGAAGTGATGACAAGTAGCGTGAACGAGGGCTTACAATCACAGAATGCTAGTTTAAACTATAAGCTGTTTTTAGAAGCCGTTCTAGGCGGAAGTCATGGTTTAAATCGCTACAGCTTCCATAAGGATGGTTCTGTTATTACGCTGGAAGAGAAATTACATAATAATCCTGCTTTAATTTCGGCCATGCTTGCTCAGGCAGAGGGTGCGAATATGTCAAATAAGGGTGCCTCTGTTATTCTACTAAAGGTGTTTCTATTAGACTTCATTGCCAATAAGCTCACTAACCACATACTCAACTCTGCGAATGCCTTTACTCAAGCAGTTAAATCCATTGAACAACAATCCACTCAGGCAGCACTTGAAACAAAATCCTTGTTTGTAAATACGGTTGGGTTTGGTGAATATGATTTATTGTCAGCTGGTGACGTAGAAGAAGTATTTCAAGAATTGGCTCAGTCCCACGACAAAGGCGATGCACTATTCTTAGATGTCCAACTGTATGAAGAAGCCGTACAGTCAGCTGAAAAGCTTCAAGGTGAGGTTTCACAAGCGGGGGATTTTACAAGGTATTTAGTTAAAATGATGACAGAAAAAGATGAAACGCTGGCTGCTTCCATTGCAGCAAAGTAAGGGGGAATTATAAATGGAGTTTGCTAGAAAGCCAGATCATACTTCGCAACTACTTCAAAATCTTGTCACGAGAAACAGCCCTTCGGTGACATCACTAAACAGCTCCAACATTGACACAACAAATCTCGAGCCGGATGAAATTGAAGCATTATTAAGTCAAAGAAGAATGTTACAAAAAAAAAACCTTAGGCGAGCAATGAAAAATGCGATGTCTGCATCCCTTCAGCATACGAGGCAAGACGTACAAGCTCAGCTAAATGATATGCTTCATGACATCAAACACGAAGCGGCTAGCTGCAAAAGTTTAATCGAAGATAGCATGAAAGGTGAAGGGATTGATCAACTAGCGCTTGTTATTTCACTTGAACGAAGTAAGAACGTGGATGAAGCAGTTCCCACAGCGGTTTCTTCAATTGGCATTAAGAATTTATTCTTTTATAGATAATGAGTTACATAGAATGGAAAGCTCCGTGGCAAACCGCCACGGAGCTGTTTTTATTTAAGAACCCTTTACCATTACTACGCTTGTAGAATAACCTCACTATTTCCCGGGAAAGTGCGAATTATGTCTAGCTATCATTATTAAATTAGCCGAGTATTCTTTTGGTTTCGGTTTCGATAAAGTGAGTTTACCGGCGGAATACAAGAAAAAGCGCGCTTTTCAAAAGGACAAATCTATGAAATCTGTATCGTTTGAACAAATCGCAGAATCCTTTCATCCACTCATTGTTTCCATGATTCAAAAGTATCACATCTACAAAGAACAAGAAGAGTATTATCAACTTGCACTCATTGGCCTTTGGAAAGCTTACCAAAAGTTTGATGAAAGCAAAGGCTCGTTTTCGGCTTATGCTTACAGCACCGTGCGCGGCACCATTTTAATGGAGCTAAGAGCAAGCGTAAAACGAGACGAGCGAGAAGCGCTGACAGAAGATACGCTGTTGGTGATGCACCCAGACGATTCGCTTCCCGTGGCGCTGCAGTCGTCCATTATTAACGACATGATCCAACACCTCACGCCAAGAGAAAAGATTTATATTCTGGAATACCTATTAGGAGGCTATTCTTATAAGGAGCTTGCAGATAAGTACGGGGTATCAACAGGAGCGGTGAAAAACTGGGGGAAAACAGCTAGGAAAAAGTTGAAAGAGACGCTTCCGTATTTATAAGAGTAAGAAGCAGAAGGCGGTAGCTTTCTGCTTTTTTATAATTAAACTAATAATTATGAATTTTTAGTAAAAAATACTAGATTTTTACAACTCTTTTTTATAAAATAGTAAAAAAGTAAAGGGGTTGGTGAAATGGAAGTAAACGAAAACTATGTTATAAACGTTGACACAAAAGCGTTGAAGCCAGTTCAACACTTTCAGTACCAAACAAAAATTGTAGATGCGAAAGGTGAGTACTATTCCACGAAAACGTGCAAAGAACTACTCATGGAATCTTGCATTCAGCACCTCACAACCTTCGAGGGCGCACTATACGCCGTCAGAAAACGATTTGGCTTCACGAAAGAACCTCCGCTTGTCATCGATAAAGCCAACGAGCTCATTGTCATTCCGACAAAGTCTCCAACATCACATTTGTGCAGCTGGTATTTTCTATCCCATATCGACGTTACTCAGACGCTTTCTTCTTCGAAACAAGCTTCACAGATCATCTACTTTCACGATCAAACTCATCTTCCAACGTCACTTTCTCGGCACAGCTTAAAAGAAAAGCTATCAAAGGCTTTAACCGTACAGCACGATATTCGTAAGTAGTGGGTACATATTCGGTTGTATGGTTAGCTGATAGGTGCGGATTGCTAAGATTTTGTAAAGTTGCTTTCTAGACAGGAATGAGCATAGTTCATGATGCATTATATAAAGGGAACCATACGAGCAGTTAATTCATGAGCGAAAGGGTGTTTAAGGTGAAAATCGCGGTAGCAGGCACTGGTTATGTGGGGCTTGTCACGGGTGTATGTCTTGCCAAATACGGGCATTCTGTTGTGTGTGTCGATGTTGATCCGCAGAAAATTCTTTTGCTACAAACGGGAGTATCGCCCATTTATGAGCCTGAGCTACAGGAACTAATGACAGACCATAGAGATAAGCTGACGTTCACAACAAGCTATGAAACAGCCTACAAAGACGCAGACGTCATTTTCATCGGTGTCGGAACACCAGAACGAGCGGACGGTTCCGCTGATTTAACATACGTATACGAAGCAGCAAAGCAAATTGCGAAAAGCGTGACAAGAGACTGCGTAGTCGTCATTAAATCGACGGTTCCAATCGGAACGACCGATAAGCTAGATGAGTGGATTCAATCTCACCGAAAACACCCTGTCGAAGTAAAGGTCGCATCAAACCCTGAGTTTCTTTCCCAAGGCAGAGCGGTGCAAGATACGCTTTACCCGTCAAGGATTGTGATTGGAGTAGAAGATGAAAAAGCAGAACAAGTAGTAAGAGAAGTGTATCAACATTTTCATGCACCGCTTGTTATCACCAATCGAAAAAGCGCAGAAATGATCAAGTATGCATCGAACGATTTTTTAGCGCTGAAGATTTCGTTTATTAATGAAATTGCGAACCTATGTGAACGTATCGGCGCAGACGTAGAGGACGTAGCGAAAGGCATGGGCTTTGATTCTCGGATAAGCCCAGAGTTTCTACAAGCAGGTATCGGATACGGAGGGTCTTGCTTTCCAAAAGATACAAAAGCTCTTCACTGGCTAGCAAATTTTCACGACTATGAATTTAAAACAGTAAAAGCAGCAATCGACGTAAACGAAGCGCAAAAAATCAAGCTTCTAAAAAAAGTGCGCCGCTATTTTCCTAGCTTACGAGGGCTCACTGTTGCCGTACTGGGCCTTACCTTTAAACCCGAAACAGACGACCTAAGAGAAGCGCCTGCTCTTGTAAACATTCCGCTCATGCTAGAAGACGGCGCAACGATTAAAGTCTGGGATCCAGTCGCCATACCACATGTTAAAAAGCGATATCCAACCGAAATTACCTACTGTTCAAGTATCGATGAAGCGCTTAGTGAAGCGGATGTCTGCTTTATTTTTACCGAATGGAATGCAGTGAAAAAATTTCCGCTCAAGCGCTATTCTGAGCTTATGAGAACCCCCATTGTGCTAGACGGACGAAATTGCTATTGCTTGGAAGACGTGAAGAAAGAAAAGATGATTTATGACTCGATTGGAAGAGACGTTGTTCAGAATATGAAAATGGTATTTGTCTAAACGAAAAAGCGCAGCAAGATTACTCTTGCTGCGCTTTTTTTGATTTCTTAAATCGGTCATATAAATATAAAAACAACGCTCCGCCAATCGAATCAATGATCACATCAATAATGCGCCCATCCCGCCCTACGATAAATGCTTGATGAACTTCATCCATAAACGCAAACCCTGCAAGCAAGAGCCACGCAAGGACAAAGCGTCCTTTCATTTTTGGTAGGTTCCAATAGATTAACAGAGCTAGCAATCCAAAGAAAGAAAGATGAGCAATCTTTCGCAAAACAAACTCTGCATCAAACGCATATGTATACTGCGTGAAAAACTCACCGCTTGGGTCCAATATGGATTGAAGCGTAGCCGTGTGATCCCATACCGATTCATTTTGCCACGTGCCTGGGTCCGTCACCTTTAAGTGCGGCGTATGTGAAAAATTTGAAATGGCTAACAGTAAACCAATTAATAACACTCGTTTCAACATATAACTACGTCCTATTCTTTACCAGATTCTTTTATAGTAGGGAAAACAACAGGTAAATGCAAGAAAAATGGTGAGAATTCACACACTGATAGAACTATATCGAAAGACTTAATTATATAAGTCGGAAAGAAGTGGTTCTTTTTATTTACAAACGTCTTTCTTCTATTATAAATATGTAAACGCTGTCATTTTGATTCCTAGAAAAAATAGAGAGATATCTTGTTAAACCCTATAACAAAGCCGTTTGCATTTACATAATTCTTTTAGCAAAGGAATTTTTATGTAAAAACAGGTTGTTAGGACTATTTAAATAGACTATAATTTAGCCGTAGAGTTCGACAGTAACAGTAAAGCATAAGACCTATTTTAAGGGCGAAAAAAGACATGAAGTGACACAAAATCTGTATTCGATATTTTTCGACAAAATAATTCATTGAACCTGTTTTGTCGCTGTGATAACATTAAAAAAGATTTTCGGGACTTTGGAAGGATTGAAGGTGTAAAGAAATGATTGACATACATTGCCATATACTACCTGGAGTGGACGACGGTGCGCAAACGATTGATGACAGTATTGAAATGGCGAGACAAGCAGTTTCAGAAGGCATTCGTACCATCGTGGCAACGCCCCATCACCAGAACGGAAAGTACATAAATGAGAAACAAGACATTCTAGAACTTGTACAGCAGCTGAACAACCGCCTGCTAGACGAGAATATACCTTTAACTATTTTACCAGGACAAGAGTCTCGTATATATGGAGAGCTAGTAGAGGACTATCAGGCTGGTAAAATACTAACCCTAAACGACACGTCAAAATACGTCTTCGTAGAGTTTCCTTCTAGCCAAGTGCCGCGTTATACAGAACGTTTACTATATGACATTCAATCAGAAGGCTTAATGCCAATTATCGTTCACCCTGAGCGAAACAGTCGGTTAATTGAAGAGCCAGATCTACTTTATAACTTTGTTAACAAAGGAGCTCTCACTCAAGTAACTGCCGGTAGCCTAACGGGACGATTCGGAAAGAAAATCAAAAAATTCTCACTAGACTTAATAGAAGCCAATCTAACGCACGTCATCGCTTCAGATGCTCATAACGTATCGGGGCGTAACTTCTACATGGCGCAAGCAAATGACGTGATTGAGTCAGAGTTCGGTGTGGACATGCTGTATCTGTTCCAAGACAACGCAGATGCAATTGTGAAAGGAAATGCATGTTTTAAAGATTCGCCTGAGAAGGTGAAGGTGAAGAAGAAATTATTTGGGATATTCTAATCAAACTTGTGAGAAGGTTCTCATAAGTTTGTTGTTTTTATTTTAAAGATAACTTTTTGATATAGGAATTTTAACATGGTGATACCTCCTTACCATTATCAACGGAGGTACTCGGCTGTACTGTGGGTGGCGAAATACATCACCTTAGACACGACTGTTGTCAAGAGTATGGTGTGAGGGTGGGTTAGATGCCCTAATTTACTATAAATGTTTATGAAAAATCTTATATAGATTGAGCTTTTCCATAAGCATTTATTTATACACACAATAATGTACCAGTCAAAAAAGAAAACAAAATGAAAGAGGGAAATGCTATGAAAAAAGTACGAAAAGCCATTATTCCAGCAGCTGGTCTTGGAACACGTTTTTTGCCAGCTACAAAAGCAATGCCAAAAGAAATGCTTCCAATCGTAGATAAGCCAACTATCCAATACATAGTAGAAGAAGCAATCGAGTCAGGGATTGAAGATATTATTATTGTAACGGGTAAAGGAAAGCGCGCAATTGAAGATCATTTTGACTATGCTCCAGAGCTTGAAAATAACTTAATTGAAAAAGAGAAGTTTGAACTGCTTGAAAAAGTACGTCAATCATCAAATGTTGATATTCATTATATTCGTCAAAAAGAACCAAAAGGTTTAGGGCATGCGGTGTGGTGTGCACGTAACTTTATTGGAAATGAACCATTCGCAGTACTACTAGGAGACGATATCGTCCAAGCTGAAACGCCTTCACTGCGCCAATTAATGAACGAATATGAAAACACTTTATCATCTGTGATTGGTGTTCAAACAGTAGGTGACGATCAAACGCATCGTTATGGAATCGTTGATCCAATTTCAAACGAGGGTCGTCGCTACCAAGTTAACACATTTGTGGAAAAGCCAGCGCCAGGAACAGCACCTTCTAATTTAGCAATTATGGGTCGCTACGTGTTTACCCCTGAAATTTTTAAATTTTTAGAAGAACAAGAGATTGGCGCAGGTGGAGAAATTCAATTAACAGACGCAATTCAGAAGCTAAATGAAATTCAACGTGTGTTTGCGTATGATTTTGAAGGTAAACGTTTTGATGTTGGAGAGAAGTTAGGGTTTATTGAAACGACGCTTGAGTTTGCTTTGCAGCACGAGGAATTACGTAAAGATATTATTGATATTATGGAAAAATTGGTTGAGCGTGAAACGGTAAAAGCTAACCTATAGAAGAGGAGGGTTCGAATGGGACAAATTGCTGAACAAAAAAATAATACGAAATCTCAGATATACATAAATGAAAATATTTCGTATCTTATTTCTAAAAGAGCAATTGATATTATTGGCGCATTACTTGGGTTAATTGTTTTATCTGTTGTTTTCCTAGTTGTTGCAATTGCAATAAAATTAGAGGATCCTAAAGGGCCTGTTTTCTTTGGACAAACTCGTGTAGGTAAGAATGAAAAAGATTTTAAGATGTATAAATTTCGTTCCATGATAACAGATGCAGAATCTAGATTACAAGACTTATTAAAGCATAATGAAACAACTGGTGCGATGTTTAAAATGAAAAATGATCCTAGAGTAACTAAAATAGGTAGATTTATAAGAAAAACAAGTATTGATGAATTACCACAACTATGGAATGTACTAAAAGGTGATATGAGCTTAGTTGGGCCAAGACCACCGTTACCTAGAGAAGTAGCAGAATACACTACATATGATAAGCAACGCTTACTAATTCAACCAGGTTGTACAGGGCTTTGGCAGGTAAGTGGGAGAAGCAATATTGGATTTAGAGAAATGGTTCATTTGGATATTAAATACGCTGAGCAACGCAATTTTATTTATGATATGAAGATTATCCTGAAAACAGTATCTCTGTTATTCGGTTCGAAAAATGCATATTAAAATTAAATAAAGAATAATTGGAGAGTGGATGTTGTTTGTTAAAAGTAAGCAGTATAAACCTTCTTCTTAGAATTATTACTTTAGGTAGTAAATTCTTATTGATGATGAGTATGACAAAAGTATTAAGCCCAGAAGAAGTAGGGATATATGGTATCATATCCACTAGTATCGGTTTAGCAATTTATATAATAGGAATGGATTTCTATGTTTTTAATACCAGAGAAATCCTAGGAGCAAGTAATTTAAAAAAAGAAATACTAATTAAAGATCAGTTTGTCTTTCATTTGGTAAGCTATACTTTATTTCTACCTTTAATTGCAGTTATATTTTTAATAGACGTCATACCAGCAAAGTATATACTTGTCTTTTACATTATTTTAATATTTGAACATTTGTCACAAGAGTTTAATAGAATTCTTATATCTTTAGGTAAACCAATACTTGCTAATATAGCACTCTTCTTTAGAAGTGGATCCTGGGCATATATAGCGATTATAGCTTTCTTTACTTTTGAAGAAGCTCAAAATCTATGGGTAATATTTGTAGGTTGGCTTATTGGTGTAATTATTAGCAACATTTTAAGTGTTTATTACTTAAGGAATTTAGAATGGGAAGAAGTAAAAGCTAAAAGTTTGAATTGGAAGTGGGTAAGAAAAGGTGTTTTAATATCTTTTCCGTTATTTATAGGTAATATTTCCTTGAAGCTAGCAGAATATTTAGATAGATATTTTGTAACAATTTATCATGGTAATTCTATGACTGGTGTATATACATTTTATGGTAGCTTGTCTAATCTACTAGTTATTTTTGCTCAAACAGGTGTTATTACGATACTAGGTCCAAAAACAATAAAAAGTTTTCAAAATGAAGAATTTGAAATTTATAAAAAACATATGTCGAAGATGATAATAGGAGTAACAGCCTCAACAATATTAATTAGTTTAATTTTGGCATTAGGAATATTACCAATTATATCAATTATCGATAAGCCAATTTATGCAGAATACCTAAATGCGTACTGGATTTTAATTGTTGCATACGCATTTTCAGTCCTATCACTCTTACCTCATCAGGCATTGTATGTTAGGTATAAAGATAGGGTAATTATCTTATGTAGTATATTATCACTAGTAGTAGCATTAGTTTTAAATATAGTATTAACACCAAAGTATGGCTTGATGGGAGCCTCAATGAGTACACTCAGTTCCTTTGTATTTCTTTTTTTATTAAAATTAACCTTTGCTTTGAAATATACTTGACTACTAAGATAATATTAAAAATGATTTTAATTTATAATGAGGGAATAATAATGAGTAAAAGATGTTTATTTGTTCATGCGCATGAGCCAGATAAAGCAATATTTTTTAGCAGCATTTCTAAGTTTCTGAATGAAAAAAAATATAATTCAAAACACTTAGTATTTAATAGAGTAGAGCAGGCAGTTTATGATGAGTGTGGAATAAACAATACGATTTTTATGCCGAAATCTTTGAAGAATATGTCAACAGATTTAGATAAGTTTGATCAAAAAAAATATGACTTAAATGATCTCCTTCACTATACCTTAGAATTTAATAACCTTAATAATTTTTTGTATGATAAAGAGGAATTGTTTAATAATGCAAAACGCTATATTAACTATTTAAATTTAGTTCATAAGACTGAACCCTTAGATTTAATTATTAGTTGGAATAATACATTTATGTTTGACAGCTTAGCTAAGGCATTTGCAAGAGTCAATAACATTCCAACTTTGTTTTTTGAAGCAGGGATATTTAGGCCTCATACCATAACAGTGGATTCAAAAGGTGTAAATTATGGGAATTCAGTTGCTCAAGATATAGATTTTTATAGAAATGTTAATAGTGATACTGTTAGGCTGAATAATTTCTTACATCAAATTGAGCACCCTGAAGAACTGTATAAACCTGTTAAATATAATAACTTATCAAAAAAATCTAGAAAGTTTCTATTACAGCGAGCATATGACGTGTTTAATTGTCAAATTCTCAAAAGAGAATTAAATCTAAATATTATTTATGAGCCTTTTACTGATAAAGTAAAGCGTCAACTATCTAAAGGATTTAATTCTCTAAAAAGAAATAAAATGAAGGAGAGAACTAAATTACCGGATAAGTTCATTTTTATCCCATTTCAAGTTCATGATGATTCGCAAGTTATATTAAACTCAAAAAAAATAAACGATATGGATTCATTAGTAGAGCTAGTAATCGATAAGGTTCAGCAATACAATAGTAAATATGAAGAAAATTTTCATGTGGTTTTTAAAGAACATCCTGCTGATAAAAATAACATCCATTATGAGAAACTATATAATAGATTTAAAGAGTTAAGGAATGTAATGTTTCTTACAACAGGTAATACAAATGAGATATTAAAGAAAAGTCAAATGGTTATAACTATAAACTCTACAGTTGGAATAGAGGCTTTGTTACATTATAAGCCGGTAGTTACTTTAGGGAAATCGTATTACAATATTAATGAGATATGCTACCCTTGTCATGATCATAATAACTTACATGAGTATATTCATAAAGCTTTAAATTCTAATGTAAAAAAAGACTTAATTAATAAGTTTTTGACCTATTTAAGATTTCACTATCAAGTGGAAGGAAACTGGAGAGATGGAAGCTTCAATAAAGAGCAACTGTTAAATAAGATTAATGAATCAATGAAAGGCAATTAAAATGGGTGAGTAAATGGATTTTGTAGAAGTTTTTAATGGAGCACTGCGATTTAATAAATATTTAATCATATTAAATATAATGGTGATTATACATTTTTGCCTTTCTTACTATTTTTTGTGTATAAAGAGAGGGTTTAAAGTCGATTTTTGGCACTTAAATATATTTATAAGTTTTCTCTTACCATATATAATAATATACCCTTTTTCAGCATCATTAAAAAATCTCGATACAATAGGAAATGTTTTTCTTTTAGTTAGAGATAATGTAGATAAAGCGTATATTATTACTTTGATAGGCTATATCTTTGTATATTTAGGTTTATATTATCATGATTTTTCTTATAGAAAAACCATTATGTATTCTATAGTTGAAAAAACTAACAACATTACTAGTGAACTAATATATTTTAGTTTAAAAAACAAATACTTTTTAAAAATTTTATACATAGTATCAATATTTTTAATGACATATATTAGTTTAAAGGTAATTAGTAGCTATGGTTTTAGTTTCAACTTTCGATCTTATGTTATGGGAGATACCTCTTTAAGACCGTTATTTAATTTTGTAATGGTGTCTATGGTTCCATTTGTTGTGACTTTTATGATAATAAGATATCTGGATGTTAAAAAAAATAATATGTTACTTAGTTTATTAGTTTTAATATTCTTTCTATTCTTCAGTGGTTCTAGAACTTCTATAGTCTGGCCTATTTTAAATGCATTATTTATATATTTTATTGCTAAAAAATTAGAATTAAGACTTTTGAAATTGATAATATTCGGAGGATTTTCACTATTATTAATCTTGTATCTAGGAGACTTAAGAGCTGGAAACTACTCATTTCTAAACTCTATTAGTACATTTAGTAGTAAAATATTATACGGGAATAACTTTTCTGATATTAGAGACTTTGCATGGATATTAACCTATTGGGATGAAAACTATATTAATGGTAAAAGTTATTTAGCTGCTTTTTTTGCATTTGTCCCTAGAAGTATTTCTGAGCTAAGAGAGATTTGGTCTATTAGTGTATATACGAGTAATATGGTAGGTTTAGATCCAGATATACATGCGGGGCTGCGACCAGGTAAATTCGGAGAAGCATTCTTTAATTTTGGTTATATTGGAGTTGCAGCTATAGGGTTTATTACTGGTTATGTATTAAGATATACAGACGTAAAAATAAAAACCATTATAAATAGGCAACGCGATATAAATTATACTTTACTTTACTCAAACACAATACTTTATACTCTTATTTCGATGTTCCATATAACCTCATCATTCTGGAGGTTTTATATCATTGTATTTATATTGTTAACAGGATATATATTATTTAAAATTTCAACTGGTAAATTATTTAAAAATAAAAGTTTTAGTGGTTTATAAATTTACTAAAGGAGCAACGCATAATGAAAGTAATTGCTGTAATTCCAGCACGTTATGGTTCTAGCCGCTTTCCAGGTAAACCATTAGCATTAATTTCAAACAAGCCCATGATTCAACATGTTTACGAAAAAGTCAGTGGTGTCAAAAACATTGATAAAGTAGTTGTAGCTACAGATCATGAAAAGATTTATAATTTGGTAAAGTCTTTTGGTGGAGAAGCTATAATGACTAAGGAAACACATGAATCGGGTTCGGATCGTATGGCTGAAGTATCAATGAAAATCGACGGTGATATTTTTTTAAACGTACAAGGTGATGAGCCATTAATTAATCCTAAACTAGTAGAAGAAATTGTTGAACAATCTAAATTAAATACAGACGCAGTAATAACGGCTAAAAAGGTAATAAATGATTTGGAAGATATCTCAAATCCAAATGTTGTGAAAGTAATCAGTAACTTAAATAAAGATGCTATTTATTTCTCTAGATCACCAATTCCTTATAATCGATCTAATGATGAAATTATATATTATAAGCATTTAGGGATTTATTGTTATCCGAAAGATATACTGCAGAATTTTGTAACCCTACCTAAATCTAATTATGAACAAACAGAAATGTTAGAACAACTTAGGCTTTTAGAGAATGGGTATAAAATTAAAGTTTTAGAAACTAATTATGAATCTATTGGAGTTGATACTCCTGAAGATATTAAACGAATCGAAAAAATATTGGAGGAAAATAATATATGTCAAAAATAGTGAAGTTAAATGATGAAATTATATTTGGTGGTAATAATCCATTTGTACTAATTGCGGGTCCTTGTATGATTGAAAGTGAAGAATTAGTTTTTGAAACAGCAGGTGCTATTCAAGAAGTTGCTAAAAAGTTAAATATTCCTTTTATATTTAAAGCATCTTTTGATAAAGCTAATCGTTCATCTATTTATTCAGATAGAGGACCTGGTATTGAGAAGGGATTAGAGATTTTATCAAAAGTAAAAGAGACATTTAATGTGCCTGTTACATCTGACATTCATGATGTATCGCAAGCTCAAATGGCTGGAGAAGTTCTAGATATTATCCAAATCCCTGCATTTCTATGTCGCCAGACTGATTTACTAGTAGCGGCTGCTAAGACAGGCAAAATTGTTAATGTGAAAAAAGGTCAATTCTTAGCACCATGGGATATGAAAAATGTTGTAGTGAAATTAAAGGAGTCAGGTTGTGAGAGAGTCTTGCTGACAGAGCGAGGAAGTACTTTTGGATATAACAATTTAGTAGTAGATATGCGCTCCTTACCTACTATGAAAGAGCTTGGGGCTCCAGTTGTATTTGATGCGACTCATAGTGTTCAAATTCCTGGAGGAAACGGAACAAGTACAGGTGGTAAGCGTGAGTTTGTTCCATATTTATCAAGAGCTGCAGTAGCTACTGGTATAGATGCACTATTTACTGAAGTTCACCCTGATCCTGATAACGCATTATCTGATGGACCTAACATGATTAAATTAAATGAATTAGAAGAGGTTTTAAAGCCAATTAAAGAAATAGATGAGATTATTAAGCGATAAGTAAAGAGCTTGAAAGGAGTTATTAAATGTCTTCTTTACATTTGAAATTAAACTTTAAAACCACTATTGCTGACGTTCTTGATACGGAAGCCCAAGCCATTTTAAGTAAAAAAGATTACTTAAGTGAACAAATTAATGAATGTGTAAACTTTATTGTAAACTGTACAGGTAGAGTAATTGTAACTGGGATTGGAAAATCAGGGTTAATAGGGAAAAAAATTGCCGCAACATTATCTAGTACGGGGACACCCTCGTTTTTCTTACATCCAGCTGAAGGTTTACATGGAGATTTAGGTATGGTAACCAAAGATGATATTGTACTAGCCATTTCTAATAGTGGTGAAACTGAGGAAGTTTTAAAAACTATACCTTCTATAAAAAGAATTGGAGCTAAGATTATTAGCTTAGTTGGAAATATTAACTCGACTTTAGCAGATCGTTCTAATTTAGTATTAAGTTATGGAATTGTAGAGGAAGCTTGTCCATTAGGGCTTGCTCCCACTACTAGTACAACCTTGACTCTTGTAATTGGTGATGCACTAGCTATTGCGTTATTAAAAGCTAGAAACTTTAAAGCTGAAAATTTTGCACTTTTTCATCCAGGTGGAACCCTCGGAAAAAAATTATTATTAACTGTTGAGGATATTATGTTAGTAAATAATCGAAACCCAATTGCAAAAGAAACTAGTAAAGTTAAAGATATTATCTTTAAAATGACAGAGTATGGGTTAGGGGCTATTAATATTGTCAATGAGAATCACGAGTTAAAAGGTATTTTAACAGATGGTGATATTCGTAGAGGTTTGGCTAAAGAAAAAAACATTTTAGATGAAAAAGTAAATGCGTTATACAATAAGAAGCCAATTACTATTCAGAAACATTTGTTAGCTGCAGAGGCACTGAAAATCATGGAAGATAGTAAAGTGAATGTATTACCTGTTATTGATAACAATCAACAACCTATAGGTATGATTCATATTCAAGATGTAGTAAAGATGGGGATTTAATTTGATGAAAAAAATTAAGCTGATTGTATTAGATGTTGATGGTGTAATGACTGATGGAAGCTTGTACCTTGGAACAAATAATCTTGAGTATAAAAGGTTTAATGCTCAAGATGGTATGGGTATTACTTTGGCACATTATGCCGGTATTAAAACAGCTATAATTACAGGGCGACAGTCTGAATCTGTCGCTATGAGAAGTAAAGAGCTTAAAATAAGTTATGTATTCCAAGGCATTAGTAACAAGCTAGAAGTATTAGCTAATTTGGTAGAGGAAATAAATATAAAAATGGAAGAAGTCTGTTATATGGGCGATGATATCAATGACATTCCAATTTTAAATTGCGTTGGTATTTCCTGTGCTCCTAGTAATGCTGTTGATATAGTGAAAAGTTCAGTTGATTTTGTTACACAAAAAACTGGAGGCAATGGTGCCGTAAGAGAAATGATAGAAAAGGTATTAAGTAATGAAACCAACTTGGAGAAACTAATTAACGATTTTTTATTTAATGACCAAAAAGTTATTCAGTAAGAGAGGATTTAGTTAAAAAGATGAAAGAATGTCTTATATGTAGAGAACAATATGTCAACAATCCTTATGTAATTCATGAAACTGAAAATATTATAGTGAAACATGGACCCTTAACTGTACCTGTTAAGGGTTATTTTTGCATTCAATTTAAAAGACATGTAGAAAATTGGAGCAATCTAACTTTTGAAGAACTTTCTGAGCATATTTTCGCATTAAAAACATTAGACAAATTTTTGCACGTATCTATAAAAGCTGATCGTGTGTATTCAGTGACGATTAGTGAAGTAGTAAGGCATTTGCATACGCATGTTATTCCTAGAAATGAAGATTCGAAATTAAAAGGTTTAGATTTAATCAAGCAAGTTACAACGAGTAAGGCCCATGAATCAGAAATGTTAAATAAAACTGAAATTATTAGATTTTTAGATCAAGCTAAAAGCTTTTTTAAAGAAGAATCTAATATTACGAAATGAAGAATTTAAGGAAAATTTATTTTGTTTTTAAGTTCTGAACAGGAGTAATGAGATGAAGATATATATAAATGGACGCTTTTTAACTCAAAGATTAACGGGAGTACAGCGATTTGCTTTAGAAATTATTAAATGTCTAGATAAACAGAAAGAAATAAGTTTTAATATTTTAGTACCTTCAAACTATGTGAGTACTCATCAATTTACTAACGTGAATATTATAAAAGTCGGTAAATCTACAGGTCATAAATGGGAACAATTAGATCTTCCTAAATATGTAAAGTCTGCCCCTCTTATTAACTTGTGTAATACGGGTCCAATCTTAAAAACAAATCAGATTGTTGTTATTCATGATACAGCAGTTTACAGTGCCCCTCATGGCTTTTCTAAAGTATTCAGAGTATGGTATAAGACAATGTTTACATTTTTTAATCTATTTTCAAAAAAAATATTAACAATTTCTGAGTTTTCTAAAGAAGAGCTTATTAAACATTTAAATATTAATACAGAGAAGTTAGAACTAATTTCAGAAGGGAAAGAACATTTCGATTTAATTCAACCAGATGAAAATATTCTTTCAAAGTTTGATTTGAAAAGACAAAAATATATCTTAGCTGTTAGCAGTATGAACCCCAATAAAAATTTTAAAGCGTTAGTGGATGCTACCACCTATTTAGGAGAGCAAGACTTTGAAATTGTTATTGCTGGAGGTACAGACCTAAAAGTATTTAACCAGATTGATATTAACAATGAAAGTATCAAACAAGTCGGTTATATTACAGATGAAGAGCTTAAGGCTTTATATATGAATGCAGGTTGTTTTGTTTTTCCTTCTATCTATGAAGGGTTTGGGTTACCCCCACTTGAAGCGATGTCAACCGGATGCCCTGTACTTGTTTCGAACATGGGACCAATGCCAGAAGTGTCTGGAGAAGCAGCGATTTATTTTAATCCACATAATCCAAGTGAGTTAGCTGAAAAGATCAAGTATGTAATGAATAATGATTCTGTGAAGCAAGACTTAAAAGAAAAAGGGTTGCAGCAAGCTAGGAAATTTTCTTGGCAGACAGCAGCCAATCAATTAATTCAATATACTAAATCACTGCAAGCATAAAAAGAGTAAAGAGTTGACGGGGCTCTTTTTATGAAAGGAGATTTACACCTGTGAAAGTGATGCACATAGGAGAGTATGTAAAAGGCGGAGTAGCCACATATGTAAAAGAAGTTATTAACTATCAAAAACAATCTTATGAGATTGATGATATTTATTTGGTGGCTAGTAATACGAATTCTGATAAGGACTTTGCTTTACCAGAGAAGAACATGATTTTTTATGAATATGAAAGAAGCTTGTCAAATGTATGGAAGGCTATTCACCAAATCCAGAAAGCGATTGATATGGTACAACCAGATATTATACATGTTCATAGTACATTTGCTGGTGTGTTTGTAAGGCTTCCTTTGTTTTGGAAAAGGAAAAAATATAAGGTTATTTACTGTTCTCACGGCTGGGCTTTTTTAATGGAATTATCGTCGTTAAAGAAAAGGATGTTTGTAGCTGTAGAGAGATTTCTAACTATTAAAACAGACAAGATTATAAATATATCTCTAAATGAACATAGAGAATCAGTAAACTTTGGTTTTCCAAAAAATCAGTTAGTTCTAGTTAACAATGGTATTAGTACAGCAGTCCGAAAAGGCAGTGAACCTAATTTGGCTTTAGATGATTCTAAAATTAATCTGCTATTTGTTGGAAGGTTTGATCGACAGAAAGGATTAGATATACTTATTAAATTCCTTAATAAGTATAAACTAGATCATATTCAACTATATGTCATTGGAGATAGTGTGTTAAGCAATAGCGATATTGAAATTCCTATTTCTGTTACTCATATTGGTTGGGTTGATAACGAAAAGCTTGATTCATATTATGAATTATTTGATGCAATCATTATCCCTTCTAGGTGGGAGGGGTTTGGATTAGTTGCGGTAGAAGCAATGAAAAATTGTAAGCCAATAATTGTTAGCGATAGAGGTGCACTTCCTGATTTAGCCAGTCATGATAACGGCTATGTCTTTTCGCTAAATCGTCTGGATAGCTTACATGATATTCTAAAAAATATAAATAAAGAAGAGTTAGAAAATAAAGGAATAAACGGTTACACATATTTCAATAATCATTTCACAAGTGATATTATGAATCGGAAAATAGTAGATGTTTATAGAGAAATAAAATGAAGAGGTAGGTGTAAAAATGAAACTAGTTTTACTATCTGGAGGATCTGGTAAAAGATTATGGCCATTATCAAATGATTCACGCTCAAAACAATTTTTGAAAGTCTTGGAAGATAAAGAGTCAAATTTGCAATCTATGGTCCAACGAGTATGGAATCAAATTTCTAACGTAGGATTAGCTGAATCAACTGTAATTGCAACAGGAAAATCACAAGAGGACATGATCAAAAGCCAGCTTGATAATCAAGCTGGCTTAATTATTGAGCCTTGTCGTCGTGATACGTTTCCAGCTATTGCGCTGGCAGCTTCTTATGTATATAGCGTTAAAGAATCAAGCTTAGATGAAGTTGTTGCTATTTTACCAGTTGATCCATATGTTGATGATGCGTTTTTCAGTCGTGTTAAAGACTTAGAGACAGCGGTACAAGATAGTGGTGCGGATTTAGCGTTAATTGGTGTAACTCCAACATATCCTTCTTCTAAATATGGATATATTGTACCAACAGTAAGCCAAAGTGAAACAGACTGTCTGCCAGTTCAGCGCTTTACTGAAAAGCCTTCTGAAGCAGTAGCAAGTGCGTTAATTCAAGATGGAGCGCTTTGGAACTGTGGCGTATTTGCTTTTAAGTTAGGCTACGTAATTTCAATTCTAGAAGAGAAGGGGCTTCCTACTCAATATGAAGAATTGTTAAAGCAATATGCAACGCTACCTAAAATTAGCTTCGACTATGAAGTAGTTGAAAAAACAAAAAACATTGTAGCGCTTCCATACGATGGGTATTGGAAGGACCTTGGAACATGGAATACGTTAACGGAAGAGATGGCAACTAAGCAAATTGGTAAGGGTGTTATTAGTGAAGATAGTGAAAATGTTCACTTAATTAATGAGTTAGATATCCCTGTTACAGTTTTAGGTGGTTCTAATTTAGTTGTAGCAGCTAGTCCTGATGGTATCCTTGTCTCTGATAAAGAAGCAAGCCCTCGGATTAAAGAGTTAGTTGGAGCCTTTGATAATCGCCCAATGTATGAAGAGCGTCGTTGGGGATGGTATAAAGTACTTGATTACACAAAGTTTGAAGAAGATAAAGAAGTTTTAACTAAGCGTATCGGTATAGCTGCTGGAAAGAATTTAAGCTACCAGCTTCATGATTATCGTGACGAGGTGTGGACAATCATTAAAGGTGAAGGCGAATTTATTCTAAACGATGAAATACGTACCGTAAAACCTGGAGATGTATTACAAGTTCAAGCTGGAGAAAAGCATGCTATTAGAGCAACAACTGATTTAGAGATTATTGAAGTTCAAACTGGAACTCAATTAATTGAGGAAGATATTGTTCGTTTATATATGACGTGGGAAGAAATTGAAGAGAACGTATTAGGTGTAAAAAGAGCATAATAATGTAGAAAAGCAGGTACTTTGCCTGCTTTTTTGTTTGATATAAAGGAAGGAAATTCATGCCTCATTTTTCTATATATGAAATTCAAGAAGAGAAAACAAATTCGTGGTTTAAAATTTCGCCTGAACGCGGTGGATTAGTAACTAGTATCGGCTTACACGGCCAGGAAATTCTATACCTCAACGAGGAAACTTTTTATGATGAAACGATTAATGTTCGTGGTGGTATCCCCATTTTATTTCCTATCTGTGATCGACTAGAAAATAATCAGTATCAGATAGATAATGAAATATTTACGATGAAAAATCATGGCTTTGCTCGAAATATGCCTTGGACAGTGAATAATGTGGATGAGCCCAATAAATTTATTACTCTTGAGCTGATAAGTAATCAAGATACTTATAGTCAATATCCATTTCATTTTCATTTGACATTTACATTTGAGATATGTGAAGGCGAATTTATTATGCATCAGTCTTATAAGAATATTTCAGATAAGATGATGCCTTTTTATGCTGGTTTTCACCCATATTTTAAAGTTGAAAATAAAGACATCGCTTTGATTACAGATGCTAAGAAGTATTTAGATGTAAATGATCACAAGGTAAAAGAAATAGCTAGTAACTTAGATTTAACAAAGACACAAGAAGCACTTATTCTATTGGACTCGAGAGAACCAAAGATTAGATTTCCTATTAATCAGAAGCAGTCATTGTTCTTAAAGTACAGTAAAGAGTTTAACTATATGGCGTTGTGGTCTGAACCTGGAAAAGAGTTTCTTTGTGTAGAACCATGGATGGCTAAGCCTAATGCATTAAATACAAAAGAAGATATTCAATATGTAAAACCCGGTGAGACATTACATACATTTTTAACAGTTTCATTAAAGGAAAGATAAGAGGAGATGTAAATAGGTGAAGCAACCCATTTTTTTAAAGCCATTATTTCAAGAAAGAATTTGGGGTGGAACCCGACTAAGTGATACATACGGCTATCAAATTCCATCTAACCAAACGGGTGAGTGCTGGGCTATTTCTGCGCACCCAAATGGACAAAGCATAGTACGATACGGAGATTTTGAAGGCAAAACGCTAGGAGAACTATGGACAGAGCGTCCTGATTTGTTTGGGCACTTTGAGAGTGATCGATTCCCGCTTTTAACGAAAATTTTAGACGCTAACGATGATTTATCGGTACAGGTTCATCCAAACGATGAGTATGCAAAAGAGTATGAATTTGGTGAGCTTGGTAAAACGGAATGTTGGTACATTATTGATTGTGATGAGGATGCGGATATGATTTTTGGTCATCACGCTAAGTCAAAAGAAGAGTTTATTCAAATGATTAATGAAGGTCATTGGGATGATTTATTGCAGCGTGTGAAAATTAAACCCGGTGATTTTTTCTATGTACCAAGCGGAACAATTCACGCACTTTGTAAAGGAACACTCGTTCTTGAAACACAGCAAAGCTCAGATACGACGTATCGCGTCTATGACTACGACCGCGTGGGACAAGATGGAGAACTACGTGAGCTTCATATTGAAAAAGCTATTGAAGTCACAACGGTCCCTCACACGGCTACAAAGGTAGAGCCAACTCTGGCTAAAATGAACGGATCGACAATTACAACGTTTGTAGAAGAAGACTACTTTACAGTCTATAAATGGGATATCGAATCAAGAGCTGAACTAGTTCAAGATGGTCCCTTCACTCTAGGAAGCGTAATTGAAGGAATTGGAACGTTAATTACAAGCGAAGGTGAATTTGCTTTACAAAAAGGTGATCACTTTCTTCTCCCTAATGGAGTTGAAACATTCGAAATAGAAGGTCAATTATCTATCATTGCATCTCATCCAAATCATAAAGGAGGCACACAGCAGCATGTGGCAGGAACAGCTAAAGAAATGGCTAACGTTTGAGCAATTAGATAGTGAGTTAAAAGGTTTACTAAATAAAATGAAAGAGAACGAAAAAGCAGCAGAAGATGCGTTCTACAAAAATCTTGAGTTTGGAACAGGCGGCATGCGCGGAGAGCTTGGACCAGGCACAAACCGCTTAAATATCTATATGGTTCGTAAAGCAACAGAAGGACTTGCTCGTTATATTGATGAAAATGGTGAAAGTGCAAAGAAGCGTGGAGTCGTGGTTGCTTATGATTCTCGCCACAAGTCACCTGAATTTGCTTTAGAAGTAGCCAAGGTATTAGGAAAGCACGGAATTAAGACATACATCTTTAATGAGCTACGTCCAACACCTGAGCTATCGTTTGCAGTACGTCATTTACAAGCATTTGCAGGCATTGTGATTACAGCTAGCCATAATCCACCGGAGTATAACGGTTATAAGGTATACGGTGAAGACGGCGGACAAATTCCACCCCAAGCAGCGGATACAATTATTTCTTACGTCAACGCAGTAGAAAATGAACTAACGGTGCCGATATTAGAAGAAGCAGAACTTCTTGAACAAGGCCTGTTATCTTACATTGGTGAAGAAATAGATCAAGCATATGTTGGAGCCTTACAAACGATTCAACTGAATCGTGAGCTTGTTGAAAACGTAGGCAGTGAGCTAAAGATTGTATTTACACCGCTACATGGTACGGCAAATAAGCCAGTTCGCGACGGCTTAGCAGCTTTTGGATTTACAAACGTAACGGTTGTAAAAGAACAAGAGCTACCGGATCCTAATTTTTCGACAGTCAAGTCACCAAACCCCGAAGAACACGCAGCGTTTGAGCTTGCAATTCAATACGGGAAAGAAATCGATGCAGATCTTCTAATGGGTACCGACCCTGATGCAGATCGTTTAGGAGTAGCGGTTAAAAATTCAAGTGGTGAATACGTTGTGCTAACAGGTAACCAAATGGGTGCATTGATGCTTCACTATTTACTGTCACAAAAGAAAGAAAAAGGTCTTCTTCCTGAAAACGGCGTAGTTGTGAAGACAGTTGTTACGTCTGAAATTGGTCGTGCCATTGCATCTAGCTTTGGTTTAGAAACGATTGATACGCTAACAGGCTTTAAATTTATCGGTGAAAAGATTAATGAGTTTGAGCAAACAAAGTCGCATACGTTCCAGTTTGGGTATGAAGAAAGCTACGGCTATTTAATAGGTGACTTTGTGCGCGATAAAGATGCCGTTCAATCAGCTATTTTTGCTGCTGAAGTGGCAGCTTTTTATAAGGCGCAAGGAAAGTCATTGTATGATGGGTTACTAGAAATTTTTGAAACGTATGGCTTCTACAAAGAGTCATTAGAATCGCTTACTCTAAAAGGAAAAGACGGAGCAGAGCAAATTGCAGGCATTCTTTCAGCATTTCGTGATAACCCACCAAAAGAAGTAGCTGGAGTGAAAGTAGTAGCGGTTGAAGACTATCAATCTAATGAAAAAACAAATCTACTTGATGGTAAGGTAGAAAGCATTCAGTTGCCTACGTCAAACGTGCTGAAGTTTCATTTAGAAGACGGCTCTTGGTTTACGGTTCGTCCATCTGGAACGGAGCCAAAAGCGAAGTTTTATTTTGCTGTAAAAGGTCAATCACTTATAAATAGTCAAGAGTTGTTAGAGAGCTTGCAGGGAGAAGTCATGTCTTTAGTTAACCAATTAATTGGCATAAAAGCTTGAAATACTTCTCCATCTCTAGAGATATTAAGGGTGGAGGGAGTATACAGCTACACCAAATAGCAACAAATATTTAATAATATTGTAAAAACGATATAGATAAATATATCTATGTCTATTATAATAGAATTTGTATTATTTTTGATTCTATTAAGTATTCGGAGGTCATCATGGAAGAAACAATTAGTTTGAAAGAATTGTTTCAGACATTGAAAAAGCGTCTTTGGCTTATTGGTTTAATTACAATAATTGCTGCGATTATTAGCGCAGTTATTAGCTTTTTTGTATTAACACCAATCTATCAATCTCAAACGCAAATTCTTGTAAATCAAGCAAAGTCTGATCAACAATTGTATACTGGCACTGAGGTGCAAACGAACATTCAGTTGATTAATACGTATAATCAAATTATTACAAGTCCTGTTATTTTAGATACTGTAAGAGAAGAACTGAATCTAGATCGCTCTGTTGCTCAGTTAAAAGAACAAATCCAAGTGAGCAGCGCTAAAGATTCTCAAGTTGTTGACTTAACAGTTCAAGATGAATCACCACATATGGCAGCCAAGATTGCCAACACAACGGCTGAAGTATTTCAAAGCAAGATTTCAAAGTTAATGAATGTGGATAACGTGAATATCTTATCAAAAGCAGAAGTAGGGAAAGATATCGCTCCTGTAAAGCCACAGCCGTTACTAAACATTGCAATTGCAATTGTTGTTGGATTAATGATTGGTGTCGGAGTAGCTTTCCTACTTGAATACTTAGATAACACGTTAAAAACAGAGCAAGACATCGAACAAATTCTTGAGCTCCCTGTTATTGGTATTATTACTAACATTAAAGATGTACCAAAAGCAACGGTTCGTCAGACTGAACCAATGGGACGTGCACAAAGAACGCGAGGTGAGACGTTTGGCTCGTAAAGCAAAAGATGCAAAGAATGATAAGCTATTAACGCTAAAACGCCGTTTACTCGCTCATAATAGTCCGAAAGACCCTGTTGCTGAGCAGTATCGTACGATTCGTACAAACGTTCAGTTCTCTAATGCAGACGAGAATATTAAGTCCATTCTTTTAACGTCAACAGGACCTGGAGAAGGAAAGTCTACAACGTCTGCTAACTTGGCAACCGTTTACGCTCAGCAAGGCTTAAAGGTATTGTTAATTGATGCGGATTTACGTAAGCCGACGGCTCACTATACGTTCCGCTTAGAGAACCACATTGGTTTTACCAACGTGTTAACAAAACAATCTACGTTGGAACAAGCTGTACAAGAATGTGAGGTACCGAACTTACATATCTTAACGAGTGGTCCAATTCCACCGAACCCATCTGAGCTTTTAGGCTCTAAGTATATGGGAGAAGTGTTAGCTGAAATGAAGCGTGAGTTTGATATGGTGATCTTTGATACGCCTCCAGCTCTTGCAGTAACGGATTCACAAATTTTAGCTAACCAGGTTGATGGTACAATTCTTGTTGTCAGCAGTGGCAAAACGGATAAAGAAGCTGCGCAAAAAGCAAAAGAAGTTCTTATTAACGCGAACGGTAAGCTACTTGGCGTTGTGTTAAACAACCGTAAAGTGGAAGAAGGAAGCAACTACTACTATTATTACGGTGCCAATTAATGTATTTATACCCACGCCGCTATGTTTACAAACATAGCGGCGTGGGTATTTTTGTATAATTTGTATAATAAAGAAGGAAGCTGACTTTTGTTCAGCTTCCTTACTCTATTAGTTTAGGTTCAAATGTTCTTTTAATAGATTCGACACTTGTGTGCGATTTTCTTCTGATACGTGATAGTAGTAAACTCCGTTGCTTGCTTTTCCGCCTGTTCCTTCAAGTTGAATCTGCTCTAGGTCGTGGCGAGCGTCCTTATAGTTTGCTTGAACATCTTTCATTTCCTCAAACGTTAAGTTTGTTTTTACGTTATCGCCAATTGCATCTAAAATGCTTCCGTAGTTTGCAAGAGATTTCATGCTTGCTCCTTCATTGATAACGCCTTGAATAATTTGACGTTGACGTTCTTGACGACCAAAGTCACCTCGTGGATCTTCATAGCGCATGCGTGAATACTTTAGGGCTTCTTCTCCATTTAAATCAAGCGTTCCTTTTGTAAAGTGGTGACCTTCGTAAGTGAAATCTAAGTTATTATTCACCGTTACGCCACCAACTGCATCTACAATATCTTTAAATCCTTCCATATTAACCTGTACATAATAATCAATCGGTACATCTAAGAAGTTCTCAACAGTTTTAATCGACATATCGACACCGCCGAATGCATAGGCGTGGTTGATTTTATCTTCTTTTCCTTTTCCGATAATTTCAGTCTTTGTGTCACGCGGGATGCTGACCATTTTGACTGATTTTTTGTCTGGGTTTACCGTCATAAGAATTAGTGAGTCTGAGCGTCCACGTTCTGTACCACGAGGATCTGTTCCTAGTAGTAAAACGGAAATTGGATCGCGGCTGTCTAGGTTGACTTGCTGGCCACGCTTTTCTGATTTTTCACGAGATAACGGTTCATGCGTTCTGTTTAATGTGTTCGTTACGGAGCTATAGACTGAGAAAGCGTAAACTCCAATACCAATAATCAATAATAGAATGATAGAAAGAGCGATTTTAAATCCTTTTTTGGATTTACGCTTTCTGCGTCTGCGTTCTTGTTCCATATAAATGTATCTTCCTTTTCTTGTTTATTATTACGCCTTTTGTTCTGTGACAAAATACACACGTATTCTTTTATTTTACCAAAAAAAATGACAAATTTAATCATTTTTTATAAAAATTCGTCAAAATTTATATTATAATAGAAAGGAAAGGCAAGAAAGAATTAGCAAGGGAGTTAGAATATGAAAGTATTTGTGAATATTTTAGCAATCATTGTGCTTATTGCAACGATTGTAGCTGGGAAGATCTACTGGGACTCCAATACGTCCGCGGCGCCGGCTTCTCAGGAAAAAAGTACGTCAGATAGTAGCGAGTCAAAAGCTGTTTCAGGAGGAAGCTGGGAGTTATATACGTCTAATTTACCGGATTCGATTGTCGATAAACTAGCACAAGCGTCTGAAACAGGAGAGCCAATGAATCTTATGATTGTGGGTTCACAAGCAATGTCAAAGGATGAAAATAGCTGGCCCATGCTGTTAAAAGCGGAGCTTGATAAAACGTATGGTTCGTCGTTAATTGACGTGACGGTATATGAGTATGAGGGAATGAATACTCTTGAGTTTGTTCGTGGTAATACATATGAAGATATCGTAAAAGCTGATCCTGATGTGTTATTGTTTGAACCATTCTTGTTAAATGATAACGGCGTAGTAGGTATTAAAAACACGCTTGATAATTTAAGTGTGATTATGTCTCATATTACAAAAGAGGTTGACGGTGTTGTGACAATCCTTCAACCATCACAGCCAATCTACAACGCAACGAATTATCCGAAGGAAGCAAAAGAATTAGAAGCGTTCTCTAAAAAGAACGGATATGAGTACGTAGATCACTGGGGTTCATGGCCAGATTACACGAGTGAAGAGATTTTAGAGTACCTATCAGAGGACCAACGTACGCTAACTGACAAAGGTCACAAGGTATGGTCGGAAGCATTAATTAACTATTTTGTTGCTTCATAAAAGATAGCAGGATTATCCTGCTATCCTTTTTTTTGTTGTAAAATGTCGATTTATAGTTGTTGTTATTGCTTGATTTAGGCTATAAAATGGTACTATATGCTTATAAAACTGTATAGGGGCTGGTTGAGTGATTGATTTAAATGTACTTTTGTTGCCTAATGTAGAAAAAGGTCCCTCTGACACCGAAACGTTCTTAAAGATGAGTCGAAGGCTCGTGTCAGAGGGAGTAACGACGATTATGACAAGTCCGTTTTACGACGGCGAAGATTTTGGATTCGAGAGGGATACGATTTTAAACCGGGTTCATGTAGCTAACCGTTCTCTAAAAGAAACAAAAATTCCATTAAATGTCGTTCCTGGGCAGCGAGCGCTACTTCAGCCGATGGTGCACCATTCGTATGATATCAATGATATTTTAACTGTTAACGATGACCGAGCGTATTTATTACTGCAACTTCCAAGAACGAATTTTGTTACATATATCGATCAAGTGATGTATGAGCTGCAACTGAAAAAGATTATTCCTATTATTAATGAGCCTGAATGTCATCCGTATTTTAGGAACAATCCAAATGCAGTGTACAAATTGGTGAAAAAAGGAGCGGTTATGCAGATTTCATCTCAAAGCTTGATGGGATACAACGGAGCCCAGGCGAAAAGGTTTGCTTATTTACTTCTGCGTCATGGACTTGTTCATTTAATGGCATCAGGATGTCATGCGACTAACTACCAGAAGTATTCACTTCCAAAAGCGTACGATGTTGTCCAACGACATTTTGGTGTAAGAAGCGTTTATTTATTAATGGAAAATGCTGAATCGGTTATGGCAGGGCAGAGTATTTATAAGGAACAGCCGGAGAGAATTCGAAAAGAAAAGTTTCTTGGTATCTTTTAAGTTCATCGATCTGAAAAATGAAAACTATATCAATCTTCTTTTCGTTTGAGTGGCACAGTGACGTTATGATAGACTTATTTAAATAAAGTGTGTCACTGAGGAGAAGATAAAGATGATAGATTTATATACGGATATTGTACCGAAAAAGCTTGGGGCCTCAAAAGCTTTTCAAGAAGCAGCGTTGCTTTTAACGGAAAATGGGATTCATACCATTATTGCGAATGAACAAGGATTAGAGCCTGGTTATCTGGATGATATGAACCATATGCTAGAGTCGCGTGTCGTCCCGCTCCGTGTTATGCCAGGAGGGAGAGTACCGATTAGCGAGCGTTTTATTCAAGAGTCTCGCGGTAACTTCCAAACGATTAATGACAACAACAAATATATGCTTCTACATATCTCACATCAAGAGAAGCCTGTATATATGGAGTCATTAATTTATGAATTGCAGCTTGATCAACTTGTTCCTATTATCAGTGAGCCTGAACGCCACCCTTATTTCTTAGAGCATAAAGAAGAATTATATAAGCTGGTGAAGCAGGGTGCACTTGTGCAAATATCGTCTGATAGTATTATCGGCATACATGGGAAAAAAGTGAAGCAAGCGGCCTTTGAATTTTTAGAACATAATCTCGCTCACGTTGTTGCATCAGGCGTGACGCTTACAAACTATAAAAAATACTCGCTTCCAAAAGCATATAAGCAAATCGAAAAAGCATACGGTGCCAGCAAGGTCGACATGTTGATGGAAAACGCCGTTGCGATTGTGGATGGCAAAGGCGTACAGACCTTGCCTCCTGAGCGTGTGAAGAAAGCGAAGTTTTTGGGCTTGTTTTAAGTGAGAGGAAAAGCATCTTAATATCTTGTTAAGGTGCTTTTTTAATGAAGTCGAAGGTAACATCTATTCATATCATAATGTCTACTCATCTCTTTATGTAATGATAAAAAATAAATGGTTATAAAAAAGCTTCCAGCATATACATTAACGGTACTACTAGCATTCGTCATCGTACGTAGTAAAAGATATCCTATTTTAAACACACAGTGTGGTAATGAAGGAGAGTGGGATGATGGGATCGTTTTGTAGAGAATGTGGGAAGCAGCTGCCGGAAAATGCGGTCGCTTGTCCAAGTTGTGGAACGATGGTAGATGGAACTCGTCAAAGAAATCAAGAAGGAACTCGAGAGTCAAAATCAACGAACTCTTGGCTAAAGATATGGGTTGTGGTCGCAACTCTACTTGTGCTTGGAGGAGCTAGTTACTTTGTCTATGATTACGTAACGAGCCAACAGAATTCTAATGAAACTACGCCCGTAACTAAACCGGAAGCTGAAACGCCGGAAGTAAAAGAAGTAGCTGAAGATGAAGAAGAACCTAAAGCACCCACTGCTCCGAAGCCGACGAATATTGTAAATGACTACAAAAAGAAGCTTGCGAACGTTTCCGTAAAGGGGAGCAGCGGAGCGTTTTCTATTGATAGCTGGGAGATTGAACATGATAAAGTGAACGGCACGCTTTATATAAGCGCAGATCGTCTTGGAACGCCCGTAGCAAACCGCTTCTTTACCCTTTACGATAAAGGAGAGATGAGTGCACTAAAGGCGTGGGGAAAAGACGTATATCGCGTGAGCAACGAGCTGGCAACGCGTGTGAATGCGTCTCTGTACATTAGCGTAGGCACGGAGTGTTTAGGCGTATATCCGTACTCGATGAATTCTTCGGTGCTTGTCGATTATTCGGGTTCGTGTGGGTATTCGATTCCTATTTTAATAGGCGAGTCAAAGGATAACTTAGTTTTGTTTGATGAAGAGTATGTGTACTATGATGATTCTAGTTCGTCGGCACCTCCTGTGAGCTATTCGGAATATGTTATTACCGATAGTGACCGTCGCGAGCTGTCGGTGTCTGAGGTAGCTGGTCTTAGTAAGCATGAGTTATATATTGCGCGAAACGAAATCTATGCGCGCTACGGATACGTGTTTGAAACGGACTACTTGCAAAACTACTTTAATGCGAAGTCCTGGTACTATCCCGCTTCCTCAAACAATATTAAGCTCAGTAAAACCGAAGAGTATAACGTTGCTCTTTTAAAGAAAGAAGAGGGACGGAGGTAATGAAAGGTTGGTATTCACTACTGCTTGTTGTGCTTGTCTGTCTGGCCTGGGCGTTCATGCTTGGAGTAGATAGAGAAAGCAATAATGAGCTTGTTAAAGAAAGCTATGAAGGAATTCCAGCCAAGGAGTTAAAAACTAAAGAACTGCCTGTCGTAGATAAAAAAGAAGAAGCGCAGCAGCCAACCAAAAAGTCGTTTATTGTTTATTTAGACCCCGGTCATCAAGCGCGAGCGAATACGGCACATGAGCGCGTGTCGCCTTATTCAAACGAAACGAAAATGAAGGTAACGGGCGGGACAACAGGGGTCGTGACAAGAAAACCTGAATATGTGCTCAATTTAGAAGCGGCTTTTTTGCTTGAAGAGCTTCTAACAGAAAAAGGGTTTGAAGTGTATTTGACGCGCTCAGCTCATGATGTGGATATCAGCAACAAAGAGCGAGCGGAGATGGCGAATGAAAAGAAAGCAGACCTTGTCATTCGGCTTCACGCAGACGGAGCCGAGAATCCAAACGTTAGCGGCTTTGGGGTTCTCGTTCCGAGCAAGAAGCAAGCAATCTCCAAACAAAGTGAAAGCGCAGCAACTCTCATTGTAAGTGAAGTAAAAAAGCAAAGTGGTATGAAAGTAAACGGCATTCGCTACCGCAGTGACTTAACGGGCTTTAACTGGTCTACGGTGCCGGTTGTACTTCTTGAAATGGGGTATATGACAAACCCAACTGAAGATCAAAAGCTGTCTAATCCGGCTTACTTAGAAGGGATGCTTCAAGCCGTCACAACCGGAGTGGAAAAATACGCAGCGTTACAATAGGAATAAAAAGAATGGCTCCTCGCCATTCTTTTTATTTAGGTCTATTTTCTTAAGTATCAATTCATAAGCGAATTTGGTGGATTTTGTTAGGGCTTTTCGCATTTCTTGTAATTGTACGAATGATTGTTGGATAAGTTGTCGAGCGAATTCCATAGAGAATCTCCGTGAAACATCGTATGATAAAGATAGACAATTTGTGGAGGAGGGCATCGTTCAATGATTGATCTTCAAACCTTTATTTTGCCGAACATTGATAATGGACCAAGAGATGTGCAGACGTTTACGAATATGGCGCGTTCGCTTGTGAAAAAAGGCGTTCATTCCGTCGTCGCCACTCCGCTGTTTTGGGAAGAGTCCGACGTGACGCGCCATGAACTTATTTTGTATGCGAGCGCCGCCAACGATTGGCTAGAAGAAGCCCTTATTCCGCTTCGCGTTTTGCCGGGGCAGCTCGTACCCGCCTCGCCTCAGCTACTTAAAAACTATGAAAAACAAAAGCTTCTTACACTGAGCCATACGGACAAATATCTATTAATGTCTCTACCTTATCATACGCTACCAACGAATCTCGATAGCGTACTCTACGACCTGCAGCTTCAAGGAATCGTACCAATCTTACAAGCACCTGAACGTCACCCAGTCTTTCAACAGCACCCAGATAAACTATACGATCTTGTAAAAAAAGGATTTGTAACTCAGCTTAGCGCTGGAAGTATCCTAGGGCTCAACGGAAAGCAAGCGCGTAAATCTGCTTCAACCTTTATCAAGCACCGACTCGCTCACGTCATCGCATCAGGCGTAGACGAGCGCACGTATTGGGACTATTCTCTTTCAAAAGCTTATGACGTCATTTCCGACCAGTACGGAACGGGCCAGCTCTATACGTTTATGGAAAATGCAGAAGCAGTCATTGAAGGAATGGCGCTTGAGATGGAAGAGCCGGAAGCGGTGAAGAGAGGGAAGATTTTTAAGCTTTGGGCATAGAAAAAAAGAGAGTGACGTTTGAAAATGGAAAGTAAGTGATTACATGTTTTTAGTAAAAGAACAGCATCTTATCTTTAAGGTTCCAAATTACATCGTGTAAAACAAACAGAAGTCAGCAGGAGGTATTAATTGTATTTCCTTTCACAAAATACTGAGGAACAGTTTAGTGGAGAGTGCTAAACTGTTCCTCGGTATTTTTTATAATGTAGGTAATTTTAATACTGTATTAATGTTGTTTAAATTCAAACTTACCTGCTCGTTCATATCCCAAGCGTGGTACCATCCTTTTTCCATCATATATGTGGAAATTCGTTCATGCATATCAAGAGCTTCCACTAAATGGAGAGTGAGCATTTCTTTAATTTCTGGCGTTCCTGCGTCCGTAACGGCCATGGCATAATTTCTAACGCCGCTTTTAGCTGAAATGAGCAAATCCATTGCAACGACTTGATCAGACAGTGCGTCCATGCCAGTTAAAGATTCAATGATTCCATTCATAGTCATTCACCTCCTAATTCACTGCTTAACGTTGGAAAGAATCGAAGCGTATTCTTGTAATTGTCTCGTAGATACATCAATGTCTTGCTGCATAATATCTTTTAATAAAGGATCATTAACCAATGCTTTCATTGTTTTAGATTTCGTTAAACAAGTGGTCTTAAACGCCGCCATTTCTTGGAGCTCAAGAACTTCATGTAAGCCATAGTTCATTTTTTTATCTCCTTTCTCAAGGTTTCAACACGACTTTTATACAATCATCCGTTTTCGTATCGAAAATCTCATAGCCACGTTTTGCTTCACTAAGTGGAAGGACATGACTTACGACATCGCCTGGATCAATTTTTCCAGTCGAAACTAATTCAAACATATAGGGCATATAGTGAATCACAGGTGCTTGTCCAGTTCGAATATTAATGTTTCGGTTCATAATATCTCCCATTGGGAATCCATTATATTTGCCACCGTAAACGCCTGTCACTTGAATTGTGCCGCCTTTACGCACTGCTTGTGAAGCCGTAATAAACGCACCGAATGCTCCGCCTTGAAGTTTCATTCCGCTCGCTAAGAATTCTAAGTCAGTCATTTTAGCGTCCATACCAACTGCGTCAATAACAACATCAGCGCCGCCTTTTGTTATTTCTTTCAAATGCATTCCTGGATTTTCAAAGTGTTCAAAATTAACAATTTCAACTTTGTTAGTACGTTTGGCATGTTGCAAGCGATAGTCTACATAATCTACGGCAATGACACGCTTTGCACCTTTTAGCCAACAGAATTTTTGAGCGAAAAGACCAACGGGACCACAGCCAAGAACAATAACTGTATCACCATTCTTTACGCCTGCATTGTCAACGCTCCAATAACCAGTAGTCATCGCATCGGCAATCACCGTTAACTTTTCATCAGGTTCTTCACAGGTTTCTGGGATTTTGAAGTGAGTAAAATTAGCAAATGGCACCCTTAAATATTCAGCTTGCCCACCTGGGTAGCCACCCGTGTTACCAGAATATCCGAAATAGGCACCCATATCACCATTATCATTCGAGTTATCACATTGGCTTTCCAAATGGTTTTTACAGTAAAGACATTCACCGCATGCGATATTAAAAGGAATAATGACTCGGTCTCCTTTTTTTACCTTAGTCACATCAGGTCCAACTTCTTCAACGATTCCCATTGGCTCATGGCCAATAACATAGTTTTCTTGCAGGTTAGGAATCATGCCGTGAATTAAATGTAAATCAGACCCACATATAGCTGTACTTGTTACTTTAATGATCATGTCATCTCGTTTTTCAATCTTTGGGTCTGGCACTTCTTTAACTACAATATTTTTAATACCTTGATACGTTACTGCCTTCATGCTATACAGCCTCCAGTGTTAGTGATCATCAGGTGTTCGGTCAAACAGCCCTTTTCTATTGCTTTCAAGCGGGAATAAATTCATTTTTCCAATCATCAATGTATTGTTGGCAGAGAGTTGATCTAATTTATACTGTTCACTTAGTTCGTATGGATGGAACCATTTTTTATTGATCATTAATTCCGTAATTTCTTGGTGCATGGCAATACCTTGCATTAATTGATTTCGTAAGAGGGTTCTAACATCAGGCGATGCAGTCTCCGTTAATGCCGTGGCAATATTGCGTACACCTTCTTTGGAGCGAAGAAGTAAATCCATCGCAAATGTAGTATCCGCTAGCTCTGGCATGTGCAACGCGTTTATAGGGTCTAGATAGTCCTGATTCAATGAAAGTGCCTCCTTGTTAATTTATTATTGGTGTTGGTCGGTTTTGAGGAACTGGTGCTTCAAACGGTACGCGTTGATAAACTACCTGTAATTCTTCAAGCGCTTTGATAGATTGTTCCACATCTTTTTTCATTAAGGCTCTTAAATCATCATCAAATACGAGTCCTTGCATTAGCTTAGATTTCGCTATGCAAAGCGTTTTAAAATTTATAACTTCATGTAAATCCAGTGATTCATGATTGGCTAATCGTTGATGATCCATTTCTAACTAACCTCCTTATTTGTTAGTACAGTCAATTGTATTGTTCCAAAAATAAGAGTGAATATTCTTGAATGGTTTTTTTGAAAAATTGGTAAATTATTTGATATAGTTAAATGGTTCATAGAGTAGGGGGGTATTGTCGTGGTTCAGAATAATTGCTTCAGTAATCTTTTCTGCTTATAGTTCGGTAAGAGTCATAAGGAAAGTTTATAACATTGACTTACATAGTAGATAGGTAAGTAAGGAAGAATGATTAATCAATAAAAAGTGATGAAATCATTTCTATATTGAAATATGTTTAGCGGAGTGTTTCTTATAATAAATATACTTGTTCTCTAGTTTTTAAAGGGGCGGTAATGATTCCTACACTAAAAAGATTGATAGTATTATACACTAGTGTTACCACTTCTTTTCTTTATAATACTGCGACAATCATCATTGTGTTGTGGTCAATAAAATCCTTTGTTGTACAAAAAAGAATAGATGAATACAGACACTTTAATCCTGTTCATCTATCCTTTTTTTGGTTTATCAATTGTATATCATTTTATTTTAATGATAAATACGTTTGTAATAAAAGGTATGTGTTCTCTTTTTGTTGTGCCTATTAATTCATCAATGCCTGAACAAACACATCAAGCGGCTGTGCTTTGCGACCGAGCAGTTTTTCTAAGTCAGTGCTTTCTACATCGAGAGAGCCTTGACGAATTGGTTCTTGCATCTCAACAAGCATGTCAACGACAAAGCCTGGTAACCCAGCTCCGCTTAGCGCTTCCTTAAACCCAGCATCGTCTACGTTTACGACTTCCACGTCTTTTTGAAGCACGTTGCTTGCGATAGCGGCAAGTTCTTTTTGAGTGCGCGGCGTGCCTGCTAGTTCATATACGGTGTTTTCGTGACCCTCTCCAGCTAAAACAGCAGCTGCTGCCTGAGCATAGTCGCTTCGTAACGCCCAGCTGATTTTTCCATCACCTGTTGGATTTAGCCAAGGTGCTCCGTGAAGTACGCCTTGAACCGTACCCGCTTCATTTTCCACGTACCAGTTGTTGCGAAGAAGAGAATAGGCAATGCCTGATTCCTTAATGGCTTTTTCCGTTGCGCGATGCACTTCTGCAAGAGAAAGAGTGCTTTCGTCTGCTTTTGCCAGGCTTGTGTAAGCGATGAACGAAACGCCCGCTTGCTTTGCAGCTTCAACGGCAGCTTGATGTTGACGAATGCGCGTTTTATTATCTCCGTCTGTTGATACAAGCAGTAAACGATCAATGCCAGCGAACGCTTCAGCAAGCGTTTCGGGTTGATCAAAATCACCATGACGCACGTCAACTCCTTGTGCTTTTAGGTGCGCTGCCTTTTCAGGGTTTCGCACGCTCACCGCTAGGTTTTCTGCGGGTACCGTTTGTAAAAGAGTTTCAACTACAATTGAACCGAATTGTCCTGTTGCTCCTGTAACTAACATTTTCATCTGTTCATTCCTCCACTTTATTTAGTGTATATAACCACACTGGTTATAACTCAAATGGTTACAACTAGTGTTTTAAAAAAAGCTCATAAAAGAGCTTTAGTTACCATGTGCTTTTTCAATCATCATTCCAATGGTCGTTTCATTCAATCGTTTTTCCATGGCAGCCTGAGCTTCTTTTAGCTCCGCAGAAAGAGAGTCTTCAATCGTTCTTCCCACTGGGCATAAGATGTTTGGCTGTTCATGAATATTAAACAACTGTCCATCTTCAACCACATCAACTGCTTTGTAAACATCGAGTAGGGTAATTTCTGACGGTTCTTTCAAAAGCGACGCTCCGCCAACACCTGCCCGTACGTCAATTAAGCCAGCTTTTTTCAACATGCTCATAATTCTTCGAACGACGACAGGGTTTGTATTTACGCTTCCTGCAATAAAGTCGCCCGTGCATTCACTGGGTGCGACCGCAATTAGAGTTAATGTATGAACGGCCATGGAGAATCGGCTGCTAATTTGTTTCATTGCTTATCACCACCGTTGTAACCATTATAGTTACAGTGTATTTTATTTGTCAATAAAAAAGATCAAAGAAAAAAATGGAATATGTATAGGTCTTTTATCTAAAAATTTCCATTGAACTCACAGATATTAGTAGAAAAAGAGAAGTTCTTCCTATTTAGAACCAATATTCGTTATTTTATACTATAAAATATGGAAAAATACTGTGCGGAGGTGCGATCAGTGGATTACGCAAAGATTATTGCTGGGCTATCAAGTACGATTTCTCATCAAGCAGCGGAAGTAAATGAAAAAATTCGATTGTTGGAGTCCGCCAAGCAGCAAGTGACGTCAGAGAGAACGCTCTCCATGAACGATATGAGCTTAGTAACCAATCCAGAGCTTGGAGAAGGATGGAAAGGAAAGCGGTCGACTTCATTTGATGAACAGCGTGAAGGTGCGAAAGAAGAGCTGAAGCGAATTTTACAAGATGAATATGAAGACTACTTATCGGATATTGATTCGGCAATTCTGAAGCTTGAAAGTCAACAGCTTCTATTAAACGGACTGAGCTTCGTGGCAACAGAAGCGAGTTCGCTTGTACATAAAGGAGAAGAAGCAGCGGAGGATCTGCACCGAAAGATTAGTCATATCAGAGGGAGGCTGTAAGCATGGGAAAAACGATTAAATTAAACTATGAATCGGTCATGAATGAGCTAAACGCGTTAAAGGCAGCGAAAGATAACATCGTCGTAAAGGAAATGAAAAGCGTTGGAGACAATCGTTTAGAAATCACGGAGATGATGAAGAATCAAGAGATGGAAATCCAGCAGCTCATGACGAACTATGTTCAGCTTCTGACTAAGCAAATAGCGGATACGGAAAGCAACCTCAAACAGCTGAAAGCGCAGGATGAGATGATGGCGCGCAGATAAGGCGTAGGATGAAAGATAGGTAGAAAACGTATATAATAGAGAGGAGCTTTTTGGAGTGCAAAACGCTGTATATGATGCGAGCGCGCTGCTAGAGACAGCAAAAGAGCGCATCAGTTCATATAACGAAATGGAAAAGCAATTACTAGTATTACAAAAAGCGTTTAAGCGAATCGCCGCTTTAGATGAGGATCTTCAAGGAAAAGGCGCAGACAATATTAAAGCTTTTTATCAAAGCCACGCAGACATTGCTAATCAGTGGCTGAACTTAATTGAAACAAACCGAGCTTTTTTTGAAACCATTGAAGCAAAAATGGGAACTTCAGAGCTTGAAGGAAGTACGTTTGTAGCGGAAGCGTTTCTAGACCAAAATGTTCATCAAGGAAACACGCAAGCTAAAGAAATGATTATCCAGCAGCAAAACGCTCTGCAGGATATTTTTAATACAATCGACCATATCTTACCGCTCAACGTCTTTTCAAGTGCTAAGTACAATCAGTACCTAGAAGAAGCGGAACAAGAGCGAAAGGATACGCTCCAAGCCGTGAATCAGCTAGACGCGGATCTCGTTCAAGAATACAAAGGGCTGTCATTCTTCTATAATATGGTCACCCAAAACATTCAAGCCGTCACAAGTTCCACAAGTCAAGCAGGGAACGCGACGCCTCTTTACTTTGACCTTGATGCCTATAAAGCAAGCCCAGTGTATGGCATGCAGGGGGAAGCCAACAGCCGCGCCGTTTCGTATGTGGAAGCCAAAGAAGCCGAGCGAAAAGCCTACGAAAATCAAAAGAACATTCAAGCGCAAGAAAGCTTCACGCTTGAAGTATGCGAAAACCCACATGCCAAGAAGAAAGAAGAAAAAGGATTTTGGGGTGCGGCTTGGGGAAGCGTCACAAGTGGGGTCGAACATGCATGGGATAAGACAATGGATGGCTTTCACGCAGGCGTTGACAAAGTCACCCACGGAACAGAAGCTGCTTGGACCGCGACAAAAACGGGCTGGAACACCGGCGTACAAGCTGTTTCAGAAGGCGTAAAGGAACTGAAGCACACAGCTCACGAAACGTGGGCAGATGTCCAATCCCAAGCAGCAGCCGGTCTCGCAAAAGCGAAAGTGAGCACAAAGCTTGCCATCGAAGTGTCCAAAGAAAGCTGGAAAGTCGGCGCTGAAAACATCAAGCAAGGAACAAAAACCGCGCTAGACGTCACAAAACGAAGCTGGGATGGCGTCGCTGGCGGAGCGACAGATGCCGTTGTCGATACGTGGAATGACCTCGTACATATGGTCCAGCATCCAGTCGAAACAGCAGAAAGCATCGGTGAAGGAGTCAAAGCTGTTTGGGATGATCCAAAAGGCGTAGCTAAAACCATCGGTAATGAGATAAAAGACTCCTGGAATGAACAGGTCATAAACGGCGATGCAAAAAGCAGAGGCCACTACTTTTCCTACCTAACCGCTAACGTTGCCATGAGCATAGTCGGCACCAAAGGAGCGGACAAGCTCGCAAAAACGACGAAGCTTGAACAACTCAGCGGTGCCGCCACGAAGAAACTGAATGAAGGTGCCGCAGCTATTCATGTGCGTACGCAGTCAGCTCTGCAGAACTTGGGTCTGAATGGACTGGATAATCGTTTAGCGTATCCAGGTGTTGGATCTGTGAAGGGGAATGGCGGGTATCAGTTTATTGAGCGTGTGGATGGTGGTAATGGGGTTGGGACGAAGGTTAGGGATGAGAGTGGTAAGGGTACGGGTAAAAGCCCTTCAGCGTTTGCAGATCGTGCTAAATTAGAAGGACATTTTGATAAGCATGGGAAGGAATTTGACGGATTATATAAAAATGCCGACGAGTATCTTGAAGGTGCAAAAGAGGTTATTAATAATGGCATAAAGGTGAAGTATGAATATAAAGGTGAACTAAGGACAGGATATGTCAAGTTTATGGGAAATAACAAAAATGGTAAAGCAAAGTTTGAATTTGTAGGTACTAATAATAACGGAGATATTACGACCTACCACACTCAGAGTGGCAAAAAGATTTGGAAGACCATTAATGGTGAAAATATTCCAGTGATTAATCCAGCAGAGTAGGAAGGGAGGATTTATTTATGGTATATACGGCTCTTGTTAAAAGGCTTGACCCGCAAATTGAGGAAGAAGTGATAATTGAGATCGAGGGTATTGAATTTACAGGGTTTGCTTTTATTTGTCCTTATAAAATTGAAGTAGGAAAAAGTTATCCTGTATCAATAGGATTTACTATCTTAAATGAGTTAATGATTCGTGAAATCCAGGGAGAGAAGAAAGAAATAGAACGTATTGGTTTGGGTTATGAGTATTATATAAGAGGTTTGTTACATGAGGATAAAATTGATGCAGGATTAGTTTTTACGGACGAAGATGAGTATTTCTTTGATTATCCTGAATTAGTGGATAAATATATTGAAATGAAAGTTGACAGAATTAGTATAGAGTTTTTAAGGACAACTACTGATTAAAAGGAGAAGAAGTTTAATTTCATAAATTAATAATACTCACAATAGTCATATAGCTAGCTGTAAAGCACTTGATTGCCATATCGGGCATCAAGTGTTTTTTAGTGAGTTATAGACAATATAAAAAATGCTTATGAAATTCATAACTCATGAAGGTAGTACCATCATGAAGTTTGGTTTTATAAGTAGGATAAGATAACAAGTACGATAAATAGGCGAGATGACATTTTACATGGCAGGGGTACTTACGATATGTAATGGCTACTAACTAACGAGATCGTACATGCTCGTGGAGAAAAATAATGGGTAACGTATAAGAGTGTTTTTTATTTACTTTGGCTCATAAATATTGGGTTGTATTTTTCCTAGAGACGGTCGTATAATACTCGCTATTCGTTTAAAAACGTTACGAAAATTACAATTTATGTAACGGGAGGGTGAAAAGTTGAATGTTGTTGGGTATATACGAGTTTCTACACAAGGACAAGCAAGAGATGGTTATAGCTTGAAATATCAAGAAGATGAAATTAAAGTATACTGTAAAGAAAATGGATGGAACTTGAAACATATTTATAGAGATAAGGAATTAGCGGTGCCGCCACAAAGAAACTGAATGAAGGTGCCGCAGCCATTAACGTGCGTACGCAGTCAGCTCTGCAGAACTTGGGTCTAAATAAGCTGGATAATCGTTTAGTGTATCCAGGTGTTGGATCTGTGAAGGGGAATGGTGGGTATCAGTTTATTGAGCATGTGGATGGTGGTCATGGGGTTGGGACGAAGGTTAGGGATGAGAAGGTTGCTGAGGGTACTAAAGGAACGGTTAAGAAGATAGAAGATATTAATGACCCTATTAGAACATATCGTGGTGTGGACCTTCAAAATATAGATCCAATTTATATTGCAGATTAACGTACAGTTGTTGAGATGCCATTTGGTGGAAAAGGTGAAAAATACACTAATGCTGAGGGGTGGAGACGTGATCTAAAGTATTTTTGGAGTGAACTACTTGATAGACACCCAGAAGCGTTTAGCCCAAATAATAGAGCAATAATAGAGGGAAGGAATCCGTTTACCGATAGTCCAGTTAATGATAAGGTATTTAGGGAATATTTCTCCCAGTATGATTTTAAAGGTGTTAAAGGAGACAAATTAATTCATCACCATATTGGTGGAGGTGGACAAGCGTTTCCAGTGCCTTAAAAATTACATCCAGGTTCCGGTGGAATTCATAATATAGAAAAAGAAGCAGGAATATGGGGGAAAGATAAAGTTTACTCAGAGTTATTACAGAAATTTATTAAGGAGTGATTTCCAATATGAAAGAGGTTATAAAAGCTTATTTTGAAAGATTTGTAGATAAATGGATGGAATACAATAATTCATTACCTAAAATAGTATGGAACGAAGATGTGGCTGAATTTATATACTCCGGTACAGAAGACGAATATGGATATATTTCTTGGAAACCAATGGAGAAGAGTATGAAATTTAACTTCGATGAAATTGAAGGTCAATATAATGTTCAGTTACATAATTCAGTTAAGGAGTATTTTAATTCGTATTGGTTTTTAGAATTAACAGGCTGGATTTCTTCTTATAACGTTAATTTACACCCTGTTATTCCAGGAATTGAACCAGATTATTTCATTTCGCTTGTTAAAGACTATGTAGAATCTAAAGAATTTACTTTTAAGTATATACCAATCGGTTATGAATCAAATGGGATGTTATTAGTAGTAAACAACAATACAGGTGAGATTTTTGTTGAAGATTTTGAGTTAAATGAGTACAAAAAGATAGCCAATAGTTTAGAAAGTCTCATTTTACATTTGAAATTTAAGGACGAATAATGGAAATTCAATAAGTGACAAAGTAATTAAAAAAAGACTTAATTTGGGATTGTGATACTACGTCAAGAAAATAGACACAGATTTCTACCGCACTTTCGCTTGGTAGCCTTCATAAAAAAGTTTAAATTTATAAAGATTTAAACTTTTTTATGAAGGAGAAATCAAGCTGCGAATTTCCTGTACATTTGTTCAAATTCATTCGGTGTGCAATACCCCAATGTCGAATGAATTCGCTTGGAATTGTAAAAGAACTCAATGTATTCAAATAGTGACTTCTTTGCTTCTTCTCTCGTTTTATACTTTGTTTGGTAAACAAGCTCTCGTTTTAGAATCTCATGAAAGGACTCAATACAAGCGTTGTCGTAACAATTTCCTTTCCGGCTCATGCTGCCAGTCATATTGTACTTTTTTAATAGATTTTGATATTCACAAGAAGCATATTGAACACCGCGATCTGAATGATGGACCACCCCATTCCCAGGTTTTTGGCGTTTGTAAGCCATCTTTAACGCAGAGATAACTAATTCTTTGGTCATTTTTTTATCCATGGCCCATCCTATTATCTTACGAGAATATAAATCCATTACGGTCGCCAAATACAACCAGCCCTCATTCGTTGGAATATAAGTGATATCCGTAACCCAGAACTGGTTTGGTTTACTCGCTTTAAACTGTCGATTTAAGACGTTTTCACTTACTGGGTGATGATGCCTCGAATTGGTCGTAGCCTTGTACTTTTTGACTGTACAAGACTTCCAGTGGTTCTTTGTCATTATTCGGGAGACTGTACGCTCACTTACTTTAACACCACGCTTTTTTAGTGTTTTCGTAATTTTAACACTGCCATAACGTTGCTTGAATTCAAGGTGAGTCTTTAATATCTCGTGTGAGAGTTTTTCATGCTTCTTCTGTCTTTCACTAATCGGTCGATTTAACCATTTAAAGTATCCACTCTTGGAAACTCCCAAAACAATGCACATCTTCTCCACTCGGAATTGGGAGCGATTTTCATAAATGAATTCATACTTTACCGAGGGTCTTTCGCGAAGTAGTGCATCGCCTTTTTTAAGATTTCATTCTCCTCCTTGAGATCACGCATTTCCTTTCGCAGTGCTCTTACTTCAGCTTCTGCAGAGGAGAAGGATTGAACAGACTTCACCTCGGGTTCTTGGCCATATTTCTTTATCCAGTTATATAAAGTATTCTCATTAACATCCATTTCTCTAGCTACTTGAGCCACAGACTTGTTGTTTTCTGCAATATACTTTACTGTTTCTTTTTTAAATGCTTCATCATATCTTTTACCAGTACCTCTTGGCATCTCGACACCTCGTTATAGTTTTTATTTTTATTATAACAATCTGTGTCTACTTTTTAGTCTAGCATCACTTTCTATTTTTAGTATATAAGAGCAATAGTTGAAGTATCTTATTCAAAATAAGTTTGTATATTACCTATTTTGTAGTCAAACTTTCATTTATCTCCTTCTAAATGTAAAAGGTAAAACTTAAATTAAGAAAAATAAGTTTGTTCAATTACTTTTATGAATGAAGATAGTTCAAAAAAGTATACTTTTACGGACTTTTCTTTTGGATAGAAAATTTATTATTTTTATCGTTCGTTTAAATTCAAAAATAAATTACGAACGTCCACTTAATGTCATACACTTTTATGAACGTATTTTATTTAAAAAAGAGAATGAAATGCTCAATTTAAATTTGATTGGTTAAGAAAGTATTCATTAGATTGTCTTCCTATCCGACTTAATAAAAACTTTTGTTATTAACAAGGAAATTTATAAGCGATAATGGAGAGATATATCAAGGCTTCGAATTATATTTCTAGTTTGGTGTTACAGGATGTTGCTCCTGAAGGCTTTCATGCGTATAGCATTGATGAATTGTTTATTGATGCGACAGCTGCGTTGCATCTATTTGCTCGTACACCAGAAGAATTAGCTCACAAGATTATCGACGAAATTTATCATAAGACACGCCTGACAGCTAGGGCAGGCATAGGACCTAATCTCTTACTGGCGAAGGTAAGCTTAGACCATGAGGCCAAGAATAGACCAACAGGAGTGGCGTATTGGCGATATAAGGATATTTCCTTTAAGTTGTGGGCTATTCGCTCAATGAAGGATTTTTGGGGAATCTCCTCTGCTACGGAAAGACCTTTAAATCGTAGAAAATATTAATTTAGGAAAGAACAAGGCTTTACTATGCAAAATCTCGTTTTATATAAGTGAAGAGCAGCATATTAGGATGTTAATATATTAAATATTCAAAAAATCAATTGTTTATAAAAACAATAAAAGGTAGAATATATAATATATTCCATAAAATAATCTTTGGAGGCCAATATGAAAAAATTGATTATTTTTCTGTCAATAGCTTATTTAGTTATATTAACTGCATGTAATCAGGAAAGTACAGGTACTGACAAAGGAAGTTCTGCTGTAATTATTGTAGTTCAAAATAACGAATATAACGGAACTGAGGATAAATTAGATAAAAGTAAAGAAATAGGAGAACAGATTGGTACGGTAGAAAAGAAAACAAAAGCGAATGAGATGCCAGAAAATAATCAATCAAACTATTATGAAGTTGGTACAAAAATCTATTCAGTCAAGGGAACAGAAGAATATATTATTGTTGAAGATAAAGATAACAAAAAACAATTATTAAAGAAGGTAACAAAAGAGGGATAATATACCCTCTTTTGTTACCTTCTTTTGTTAAAATAATTTAAATTTTAAAAATATTTGTAAAATAAATAGATAAATTGTATTATAATTTTGTATAAAATAACAACAGGAGGTAATATATTGAAGAAAATTGTCTTAGGATTAATAGTTACAACTTCATTATTCACCGGGATCAACAGTGTGTCAGCTCATAATCTACCTAATGCTGGTTCTGAAAGTAAAGGATGGAAATATGTTGGCTCTCATTGGCCGAGTACAAGTACAAAATATTTTGAAGCCACTACTGATACTTGGGAAAGTCGATTTAAGAGTGGTGCTAGTAAATTTAGAAGTGAATCAGGCAGTAAATTTTCCATTAGTGAGGTTTCTGTAGGGAATACCCAAAATTTCATTGAAAATTATTCTTCTTCTTCAGCAACATGGGTTGCCAGAAGAACAGTTTATAGTGTCAGTAATGACCATCCAGCTAGATGGAGGATTCAATTTAACAGTGCTAAATCTGCAAATAGTTGGACTACTGTCGCAGCTCATGAAATTGGACATGTGTTTGGCTTAGACGATTTATACGAAGGTTATAATAACAAAAAGCTAATGTATGGTTATGATAGTGGTGTGAGATACATGCAATCATCAGATAAAGCTGGATTTAATTATATTTACTAAAGGGAGGAACGTCAATGAATATTAGGAAGACAGCAATTACAATAGGAGTCCTCTCTTTAACAGTAGGAACAGGATTGTATATTAGTAGTGCCACAGAAAAAAACATAGATACAAAGGCAGAAATAAAGGCTAAAACAGATTCGCAGGAAGCGTTAGCAAGAAAAAAAGTCGAGGAGTTAAATTCAAAGGTTGCTAGTGGTGAGGAAAAAGTTCTCAGCCAAAGCGCAGTTTTTCCCGATGTAAATAAAGAGGAAGCGTTTCAAGATGGATTGTCAACACTAAACTAGACAGTTTTCTTAAGGTGCGTAAATTTGTATTCCACTGGACTTAAATAATCTAAAGTACCGTGGATGCGTAGATGGTTAAACCAGTGCACATAATCTGTAAACTCTCTTTGTAAATCTTCTAAGCTATCAAAATGACGTTTCTTTACGAACTCTGTTTTGATGATTTTGAATGTTGCTTTTGCTACTGCATTATCATACGGACAGCCTTTCAAACTTAGAGATCGCTTGATGTTAAACGTTTCTAGGGCCTCATCAATGACTTGGTTCTTATATTCTCTTCCTCGGTCAGTATGGAACATTTGAACCGTATGTAAATTACCTTTTATTGACGATAGAGCTCGATAAACTAGTAAAGCATCTTTGTTCTCACCTGTACTAAATCCAACGATCTCCCGATTAAAGAGATCAACAAATACACATATGTAATACCATTTTCTGTTGACTCTTACATAAGTTAGGTCGCTGACCACGACAGTCAATTCTTCCTCTTGTGTAAATTCACGATTTAACTCATTCGCTTGATCACTTTCATTTGGTTTATCCTTATGGGGTTTAAATTGAGCTACAGTATAAGCTGAAACAAGTCCTTGTTCGTTCATAATTCTGCCGATTCGACGACGAGAAACCAATTTCCCTCTTTTCTTTAGCTCATGCTTTATCTTTCTCGCACCATAATTTTGGCGGCTTTGATGGAAAATTTCTATGATGTCTGAAGTTATATCATCTTCATTCTTTCGTTCTTTTGCTTCATAATAATACGTACTTCTAGGGAGTTGTAGGACCTTACACATTGCTGATATCGAGTATTTATGCTGGTTGTTCTTAATCACATTTACTTTCGTCCTAGTATCAGCGCGGCTTGCTTTAAAATATCATTCTCCATCTCTAATTGCTTATTACGTTTCCTAAGTTCCTGCAGCTCTTTCTGTTCGGGGCTGAGGTTATCCTTTTCTTTGAAGGAACCAGAGGACTTACTTTGATTAATCCACTTATCAAGCGAAGATGGTGTTAACTCATATTCTCGAATGATGTCTTTACGAGGCTTTCCATTCTGATATAGCTGCACGATCTGTTGCTTAAATTCTTCGGTAAACGTTCGACGTACTTTTTTTGTCATGTAGATTCTCCTCATAACTGATTAGTATAGTTAATTCTACTTGACCTTAAAATTTCTGTCTAACTAAGTGTAGCCGATCCAGGTAAATCTATTTACAACACCAAGCTGTACATCTTGCCGAAAAGCTAAAACTTGGCTTGAGGAACATCAAATAGACTATGTTGAAAGAAACATTATATCTCAGCCACTTACAATTGATGAGATTAAATCGATTCTTCGCTTGACTGAAGAAGGGACTACTGAGATTATTTCTACTAATTCAAAAACGTTTCAAGAATTAAATGTAGGTATTGACTCTCTACCACTTTACGAATTTTATGCTTTAATCATGAAGCACCCACAAATGTTACGTCGTCCAATTATCCAGGACGAAAAAAGATTGCAAGTTGGATATAACGAAGAAGAGATTCGTCGCTTTCTTCCACGCAAGCTGCGAACATTTGTGAACATAAATACGCAAAGAGCTGTCAACTAATGAAATAGTTTGAGAATATTTATAGGCCTAAAATCAATTATTCTTGATAATCTAATCTGTAACATTTAGTATTACAGTGTGTTAATCATCATCTAAATTATGTGAAAAATACAAAGACTAGTCACAAGGAGGCAGGCCATGAATAGTGACTTTACTCTTGCTGTTCATAGTTTAACATATCTTGCTTTACAGCATGACCGAATGGCAACAAGTGATGCTATTTCTGAGAGTGCTGGTGTCCATCCGGTTCGTATTCGTAAAGTGCTAAGTTTGTTAAAAAAACATGGATTTATTAAATCAAAAGAAGGAACAGGTGGCGGATTTATTTTTGCACTAGATTTAAGTGAAGTGAGTCTTTGGGATATATATATGATTACTTCTGAAGGTGCCCTTCAGCCTAAATGTCCTGAATCAAATAAGCAATGTATTGTAGGCAAAAACATGCAGCATGTCCTTTTTACAATTTTTACAGGTGCAGAAAAACATCTTGGTACGTTTTTGAAGGATTATACGATAAAAGAGGTTGTGGACATAATTAATCAAGAATCATAGGTAGCTGCAAAGGATTAATCTTCGCATGCTGCTTTTTGATATAAATGCAATAAAAAAAATTACAGTTCCATTCGATGTATCTATAAAAGAGAAGGATGTTCAAATTTTAATAATTTAAAATCATGTAAGAAGGTAAAAAAACATGTCAATGAATAATCAGGCCAATTTAAAAACAGGTGATTGGATAAAAGGAAAGTTACAGGATGGAGAAATAATCATTGGTTATATAGAATCACTGGATTTTCTCAAAGGTACAGTAAGAGTATCAGTCATTAAATGTGAAGCTGTTGAAACAATTGGCAAAAAAATATCCATTTCACTTAAACAGGTTAAGAAATTGCCGATTTCTAAAGTGGTAAACAAGGAACAGATTCTTTTTCTAATAGACTTAGCATTGTCAACTGGCGATGAGGACTGGTTTATCGAACTTTCTGCAAAGTTAAACTCAATGAAGCAGCTTGTTAATGAAGCTAAATATTAAATAGATTTTGTCATTAGAAGCAGGATATGGTGGGGGATTTGTATTTAAGGAAATGATTTTTACTTACCTTATATATATTTAGACACTATATTCTTTTATTAATTTGTTGTAAGTATTATACTTACATCTGTTCCTGATCATCTAGTATTCTGTAGGAAACCAAGGCTTTTTAAATAAGCCTTGGTTCTTCTCTAATAAGGCCTAACCCCCTGTGTTACTCTTATCTAATCAATGAATTGTTTCATCCAAATTTCCCTATAAATTCATCAATTCTAGAACATATTTTTATTTTAATTGACCACTAAAACTGTTCTGGTTAATATAAATATAATTTCCCACTGAATGGAGGGTAAAAGATTGAGGTTATTATTAATTGAAGATGAGCCGGATTCCTTAATAGGAATGAAAAATGCTATTGATTCTCTATATAATGTTGAAGTGGAATTGCATACCTCAAATAATGCGGAAGATGCAAGAGAGGTAATCTTTAAACACTATCCTGAATTAATTATTACTGATATTATGCTTCCTGGTATATCTGGTCTTGATTTAATTGAAGAGGTTGTAAATAAAGACTACCAACCAAAGGTTATTATTGTAAGCGGTTTCGACAATTTTGAATATGCGAGAAGAAGTATACACTTTGGTGCGGTAGATTATTTATTGAAACCCTATAGCACAAAGGAGTTTACAGAAAAGGTAGACAGGACTCTTTCATTGATAAAAGAGGAAAAAAAACAACTTCAGTATACTGAGCAGCAGAAGTCATTTGCAGAGATTGGAACACGTTCCATGAGGGATAACGATCTAGTCGAGTTTTGTTTAAAAAGAACACCTCTTGAAGAACATCTCTATCATAGACTGTGTTTATGGAATATTGATTGGTTAGCGAATAAATCCTATTCACTCCTTATCTTTGATGTAAAGGGCTATCCTGATGGGAAACTTTATACAGAAGAAAATCAATTAAAGACTTTTGCGATAGGAAATATTATGCAAGATGTTATCCGAGATCATATTCACTCACTCCTTTTTAAAGACCCTAAAAATCGATGGGTATTATTAACAACTATCGAAGATACCGAGGAAATAGCTAGGTCTATTCACAAAAAGGTAAAGGCATATCAAAAAATCGAGTTAGCAATAGGCATTAGCACAAAAGTATCGTCACTTGAGGAAATGCATGCAGCATACAGCTCTGCACTAAAAGAATTTCAAATAAACTCTCTAACAAATAGCGAGGACTATGTAAAATCGCATCATCTGATATCTACAGACTTTACAACCGCTAACCATTTAGCATCATTAGTTATAAATAAGGATGAAGAATGTATTCGTCAGGTGGTAAAGGTTTTTTTTCAAGAGGTCATATTAATCGATGGACTTGAATCAAGAGACGATATTACGAGAAAAACATTAAACTACTTATCACAAATCCTAGCAAGTATAAGTGAACAAACCTTAAAGGAGCTTAAAGAAATCCCAATGAGTGTATGGGAAAAGGTGGATGAATGCACCACATTAGAAGAATATGAAAAGGTTTTATCTGAGTATTTAACGAGTGTTGGGCATGCGGTTTCAACACATGGTACCAACTCAATCATTGAGAGAGCGATTCGAATAATTCATTCTAGTTACATGGAGGATTTGAGCTTACAAATGATCGCAGACGAGCTATCCTTACATCCTGTCTGGTTAAGTCAGTTGTTTAAAAAAGAAACGGGACAAACATATATGGATTTTTTAACAGAGACGAGGATTAACAAAGCGAAAACACTCTTAAGAGAAACAAGTATGAAAGTATATGAGATAGCAGAATCTGTAGGCTATCAAAATCTACAGCATTTCGGTACTATTTTTAAAAAAAGAACAAGTCAAACACCCAAAGAGTATAGGTACGGAAAATGAAAATTAAAAAGGTAAGAATAAAAGATAATTTATTTAACAAAATGTTTGTCTTTATAGCCTTATCCATCATTATTCCATTAGCATTATTAGGTTATTTATCATATGATCGGTCTAAGTCTCAGTTAGAAACGGTTACATCTCAGCTTCTTCAAGACAATATAGAATTGAATAAAAAACAGGTTAATCGGTTATTAAAAGATGCAGAAATTGAATCAGAAAAAATGGTGACATCTATACAGTTACAAAAGCTCTTGCAAACTAATCCACCAACATCTTTTGAAGAAGAAAAGGTTTTTATCAATCGGATCAGTCAACTTATTGCCCAGTTAAAAGGGACGTACGGAGTATATGTCTTTCCAAAACAAATGAAGTATTATCCTAATTATTTGGAGTTAATTAATGGAAATGATTTTAAGCCAAGCACTGAATTGATGTTAAAAGTCTTTGAATTGAAAGAAAAAGGGATATGGTACCATTATTGGGATGAATCTTCAAAGAAGCCAGTCTTTGCTTATATAAGAGCAGTTCGTTCATCCTATTATTACGAACCACTAGGTGTTATTGTTCTAAAGATTCCTGATTCACTTGTTCGAGAGGAATTATCCTTCCCCTCATCTTTTACAAATTACAATAAGATGATTGTTGATCAAGATAACAACATTATTTCTGACGCAGACTCCTCTCTTTATCATGAAAAATTTGTACCAGAAGAGGATTGGAATATTGCTGAAACTCAATTAAATGAGCAGGGATGGAAATTAATTACTGCCCTGCCAAACAAAGAGGTTACAGGAAATATTGAACAAATAAAAAACTTTACTTTGTGGATTGTTGTGATCAGTATATTCATTGTTTCGATTTACCTTGTTTTTATTGTTCGTAATTTTACATTACCAATTAAGTCTCTCGTCTCACACATGGAAAAAGTTCGAATTGGAGTATTGAAGCATTTCCGTATGGAAAGGTCTAGAAAAGATGAGATTGGTCAGCTTGTTGGTGGATTTAACCAAATGATTACAGGAATGTCTGAACTTATTGAACAAACAAAAAAGATGGAATCTGACAAGCGGAATTTTGAGCTTCAGACATTAAATCATCAAATTAATCCACATTTTTTCTATAATACATTAGATGCAATTAAGTGGAGAGCAGAAAAGGTAGATGAAAAAAATATTGCACTAATGGTAACGAAATTAGCTAATTTACTTCGATTCAGTTTAAATAATAATAATGAGTGGACAACGATTGAAAGAGAACTTGAGCATGCTAAGAATTATTTAGACATAGAAAAGCTAAGAAGTAATCGTTTATTTAAAGTATTTGTTCAGGTAGATCCAACGATTCTAAAATTTAACGTTATCAAGCTGATCCTTCAACCAATTGTAGAAAATTGCATCAAGCATGGAATTAGTAACCTTCCAGAAGGGAAAGGGAAAATTCTTTTAACAGCTAAGCGCATTGAACAGGATATTATTTTTATTATTGAAGATAACGGGCCAGGACTGGCGAGTAACAAATTGGATAAAGAAAAAAACTCAAGTCATGTACATCATGGCATTGGTTTGAAAAATGTTCATAAACGACTTCAGATTCATTTTGGAACTGAGTATGGAATAAAAGTCGATGAAGATCATCATCAAGGTTATAGAGTGATCATTCGTCATCCAGTACGTGAGAAACAATAGTTAATGAAAGGGGGGAGATTATTGACTAAGTACTTTACTCTCTTGATGTTTATACTTGTGATCTCTTTTATTTTAATCTCTTGCAATCAACCATTAAGTAAACAAGAAGAGGCTATAAAAGACAATAAAGAAGTCGAAGTGAAAGAGCAGATATCCTTAAATGGTGTTTTTCTTCATACGACATGGGGAGAGGTAACCCAAAAGTTAGCGGAAGAATATGAAAAAGAAACAGGAGTATCTGTAAATATTGAGTTAGTTGGGCGTGACATGATTTTTCAAAAATTAGCCCTTTCGATTGCCGGTAATGCAAGTTATGATCTTTTTAACGTTGATTATAACTGGGTGCCTGAACTTGTCTCGACAAATAGTCTGCAACCGCTAAAAAAATATATAGAAAAAAACAAAGTGGATACGGAAGGTTTTTTGCCTAGAGCATTAGCCCTAACACAATGGAATGGAGTAAACGGTGCGTATGGAGATGGTGGTAATATATATGGATTGCCACAGACGATCCACCCTCATATCCTTTGGTATCGATCTGATTTATTTGAGGATGAAAAACTGAAATCTGAGTTTAAAGCGATTTATGGTTATGACTTATCACCACCCAAAACCATGCGACAATTTCGTGAGATGGCTGGATTTTTTAATGGGAAAATCGTAAATGGAAAAAAAATATATGGCTGGGCTGGACAAGCTAGTGAAGGGTTCGGCAATGTGCATACATGGTTAACATTTGTCTATTCTAACGGCGGAGATGTTATTGATTGGAATAAGATGACATCATCATTATCAACTCCAGAAGTAATAGAGGCGACAAAAACCTGGATTGACCTACTGCAATTCTCTCCTCCAGGTATAAATGATTATACTCTTTCAGAAGTGTCAACAGATGCTGCAGAAGGAAACGTTGCAATGGCCATTCACTGGTCTTGGGCAGCTGATAAGTTAGATGATCATGCCTATTCTAATACTGTTGGTCAATGGGAATTTGCCCAAACGCCAGCAATGAAAGCATCTGTACCACATCTTGCTGGCTGGTCAATTGTTATTCCTAAAACGTCAAAGTATCCAGAAGAAGCGTTTAAATTTATGGTTTGGTTAGAAAGCAAACAAAATGATGTCAGACAAGCCCAGATGGGTGGGGGAGATCCAGTCCTACTCTCTTCCTATTTAGATCCAACTCTTAAGCAAGTGGAAGTTGCGAGAACTAATGTTAAGAAATTTCGCCGATACGAAGCAGTAAATGAAGCAATGAAGACAGCAAAAGCTCGTCCATTTTTCCCACAGGAAGAACAATGGGAAAGTGTTGTAACGGGTTATTTACACGATGCCCAACTAGGGGAAATGTCAGTTGAAGAAGCATTAACGAAGGCTGATGAGGCTGTAAATAATTTGTTGAGATAATTAAAATTTTTCCTCGTACCTCAGATTTCTGAGGTTTTTTTGCTGTTTAAACCAATAATTCCTAAACGAGAAAGCGTAAACACTAAATCTCTACATCTACACTAAAAATGCATGGTGAAAAATTAATTTAACCATGTTTTTTCAATTTTCAATAACCGGTAAGATGTAACTAAGAAATAAACAAGCAATCCATTTTATCTAAACGAGAATGATTGCGATTACAATATCCACATTAATAAGTTAATAGAAAAGAGAATCTTAAATGGTTAGAATCGTAGATGTTGCAAAGAAGGCAAATGTTTCCACTGCTACAGTCTCTAGAGTCATTAGTAAGCCTGATACTGTAAGAGAGGAAACGATCAACAAAGTATTAAGTGCCATTAAAGAATTAAACTATCATCCAAATATTTTAGCTCGGCAGCTAAGGACGTCAGAAACTAAAACAGTAATTGTTGTGATTCCGGACATATCTAATCCTTTCTTTTCAAAGGTTCTACGAGGAATAGAAAATCTTGCATCAGCTAATGGGTATCAAGTTTTACTTGGTGATGCTGGGGATGATAGTGAACAGGAAAGTCGGTATTTAGATATGCTCCGTCAGAAAAAAGCAGACGGGATGATCTTATTAACAGCAAAAATGAAACCAGAGCTTGTTGAAGAAATGGCTAATCAATTTCCAGTAGTGCTTGCCTGTGAATATATTGAAGGCTCTTCTATTCCAACCATTTCAATCGACAATGTTAGCAGTGCTAGAAAGGCAACAGAATATTTAATTCAGTTAGGACATCGAAGGATAGGAACTATTTCTGGGCCACTTGATAGTGTATTAGGACAGGATCGATTAAAGGGTTTCTACCAGGCGATGGCAAGATGTAGCGTAGCAGTAGATCCAGTACTAGTACAAGAAGGTCATTTTAATTATGAAAGCGGATTTAATTTAATGAAGAAATTTTTAGCGCTCAATAAAATGCCAACCGGGGTATTTGCAGCGAATGATGAAATGGCTTTGGGTGCTATTAGAGCTATAAGAACAATGAACCTAAGAGTACCTGAAGACATCTCGGTTATTGGATTCGATGATATTCATTTTTCCTCTATTTTCGAGCCAGCTTTGACCACAATCTCACAACCAGCTTTTGAAATAGGGTCTAAAGCGATGGAACTATTAATTATGCTAATGGATAAAAAGAGAATTGGGAAAAATCAATATATTTTAGATGACAGTCTTGTCATAAGAGAATCGTGCTCAAAGATTAATAAATCATTATAAGTTCAATGTAATCGGTTACAAATGTCGGTTCACTCATAACTTTTAAACCTAGTAAAAAGGGATGAAAGGTTTGATTTTAAAAAGAAAATGTAATGGATTACAAAAATTAAGAAAGAAATTAGATTTTATTTTTTTCTCTATAAGTTAAGAAGCGCTAATTTATAGCTTAAAATTGCGGTTTGTTTGTAAGCGGTTACAAATTTCTGCCAATGAACTTTAAAGGAGGTGGTTGTAAAAAACGTTAGTTGTACTTTGCGAAAGTTTAAACCAGACGAAAAATTTGGGGGTTATGGAATGAAAAGGAATTTATTGCTTTCCGTGTTATTGCTACTAGTTTTTAGCGTAATAATCGGATGTGGAAATAAGGAAGAAGCACAGACAACAGAAGGAAGCACAGAAAAAAATGAAAATTACCTCTCTGATTCAGGGCCACTAACAATAAATCCTGAGATTCCAGATATAGAAGTTCTAGATAAAGGACCAAATGGTGAACAGGCAGTTTCTGCAAAGTCTTTACAATTAACTGAGGAAGAGCTCCAAAAAATTAAGGACGGTAATTATAAAGCAGCCATTGTTATGCACTATTCAGGCACAGATTATATGAATGCAGCTGTTGGAGCAATGCAAGACACATTTGAAAAAATGGGAATTGAAGTTGTAGCTGTAACAGATGCACAATTTAAGGCTGAGAAACAAGTAAACGATATTGAAACAGTATTAGCGAAAGATCCAGATATCATGATTTCAGTTCCTGTTGATGCTGTATCAACTGCACCAGCTTACAAAAAAGCAGTAGAACAAGGCGTTAAACTAGTATTCATGGATGGAGCGGCAGAAGGTCTTGAAGCAGGTAAGGATTACATCAGTATTGTTTCAGGTGACAACTATGGAAACGGTGCTCTAGCAGCGGACATTATGGCAGAAAAGATTGGTGGAAAAGGGAAAGTTGGTATCGTTTATCACGATGTTAACTTCTTCGTAACCAAAAACCGCTCAGATGCATTTGAAGCAACAATCAAAGAGAAATATCCTGACATTGAAATCGTAGCACAAGGTGGAATAACGGACCCAAACAAAGGAGAAGAAGTTGCTTCAGCGATGCTGACAAGAAACCCGGACATTGATGGTATTTTCGCTCCTTGGGATGTACCGGCAGAAGGTGTTATGGCAGCAGCTCGTACAGCAGGAAGAGATGACTTAGTTGTGACAACAGTTGATTTAGGTACAAATGTAGCGATTTCTATCGCATCTGATGGAATCGTTCAAGGACTAGGTGCTCAATTACCTTATGATCAAGGTGTAGCACAAGGCATTCTTTCAGGATATGCGATATTAGGTAAAGAAGCTCCTCCTTATGTTGCTTCTCCTGCTATTGAAGTAACAAAAGAAAATGTTCTTGATGCTTGGAATTTAATTTATGGAGTTGAAGCTCCTTCTACTGTGAAAGATGCATGGAAATAATATAGAGGCTATCGGGTTCTTATAGCCTCTATAACTAAAGGAAGGTGAACAAACAATGGATCAACCTATTCTTGAAATGAAGAATATAAATAAAGCGTTTAATGGTATTACGGTTCTAAATAAGGTTAACTTTTCAGTGAAAAAAGGAGAAGTACATGCCTTGATGGGTGGGAATGGTGCCGGAAAATCAACATTAATGAAAATCCTTACTGGCGTTTATACAGCAGATAGTGGAGATATCTTAATTGAAGGAAAACCTGTAAGTATTAAAAGCTTTGATGACGCAAAGGCAAATAAGATCTCAATGATCTTCCAAGAGTTTAGCTTAGTACCAACCCTTACAGTTGCCCAAAATATCTTTTTAACGAGAGAGGATAAGACATCACTTGGGCTTTTAAATGATAAGGAATGTGAAAAGAAAACGGAGGTATTATTAAAGGAACTTGGTGTTGATATCAGACCATCTGATGTTGTTCAAAATCTAGGAGTTGGCTATTGGCAAATGACTGAGATTGCAAAAGCTCTATCTCAGGAAGCGAAAATATTGATTATGGATGAGCCGACCTCTTCGTTAACTCAAACGGAAACGGAAGTATTATTCAAATTCATCAATCAATTAAAAGCAAAGGGTTATGCGATTATTTATATATCTCACAGAATGGATGAGATTTTTGAAATTTGTGATCGTATTACGATCTTGCGTGATGGTCAATATATTACAACCGAGGATTGTAGTGAAACTGATCTTGATACCGTTATTCAGTATATTGTAGGACAAGAGTTTGACCAAGCCTTTGAATATCAGGAGAGGGAATACTCGAAAGAAGCACCGCCGATTTTTGAGGTGAAAAATGTAAGCGCTGGAGAGAAGGTTCAAAATATTAATCTTAAAATACAACCTGGAGAAATAGTAGGAATTGCTGGATTGATGGGTAGTGGTCGAACGGAATTAGTTCGTTGTTTATTTGGAATTGACTCAATAGATAGTGGTGAAATTTACGTTGATGGCAAAAAACGTTCAATTAATTCGGCTAAGGATGCAATAGATGCAGGGATTGCATTAATTCCCGAGGATCGACGTGTGCAGGGATTGGTTCTAGAACATAGTGTGAAAGACAATATGATTCTACCAATCTTATCTAAAGTGAACAAAGGATTGTTTATTGATAACAAAAAAGCAAATGAAATTAGTAATCAACTTGTCAAAAAGTTAAATGTTAAAACTGATGATATCTTTAAAAAATCAGGCTTATTGTCAGGTGGAAATCAGCAAAAAATTGTTCTTGCAAAATGGTTAGCAAATCACCCAACCGTTTTATTGCTTGATGAACCAACAATTGGTGTAGACATTGGAGCAAAAACAGAAATTATCGACATTATTAGAGAATTAGCTGTGAACGGCAAGGCCATACTTGTGATTTCATCAGAAATCCCTGAACTTCTTGCTATGAGTGATCGTGTTCTTGTGATGCATCAAGGCAAGATAAAAAAGGAACTACAACGAACTGAGATTAAATCAGAGGAGGATCTACAATATGCAATCCAAGGTTTCTAAAGTAGAAAAACCAGTATTACCTATGTTTAAGAAATTTGAATGGCGTAACTATATCGTCTATTTTGCCTTCATAGGAGTGTTAATCTACTTTTCTATCAATTTATATGATGAAGGGTTTTTATCTTCAAGCAATCTATTAAATATTGTGAGACAAACAGCAACCATTTCTTTAATGGCACTTGCCATGACATTTGTTATTAGTACAGGTGAAATTGATCTTTCCGTTGGATCAATTGCTGCTTTATCTTCATTAGTTGGGGCATTAGCGCTACAGGCAGGGTACGGTATCATTGGGGGATTAATCGGTGGTGTTGGTACAGGTATTGTAGTTGGCCTAATTAACGGTTTACTCGTTACAAAAGTAGCCATTCCATCCTTCCTAGTAACACTAGGGACAATGGGAGCGATAAAAGGTCTTGCGATGTGGGTAACAGATACAGCTCCAGTTCCAATTGTTAACTCGAATTTCAACTTTATCTTTGGTTCTGGTGATATTGGGCCAATTCCGGTTTTACTTTTATGGACTGTTGTCTTTACAATCATTGCTCATGTTTTACTACGTAAGACGTCTTTTGGAAGACAAGTATTAGCTACTGGTGGTAATGAAAGCGCTGCACGTTTCTCGGGTGTAAAAACAATGAAAATTAAGTTGCTCGTTTTCTTAGGAACAGGTGCAATGGCTGGTTTAGCGGGTTTACTCTATGCTGGTCGTATGAATGCAGGAAGATTTTCATTCGGTGAAGGAGATGAGCTTTCTGTTATTGCTGCTGTCATTTTAGGTGGAACAAGTCTTTTTGGTGGAGTCGGGACAATTATTGGAACACTTGTAGGATCCTTAATGATTGGGACAATTAATAATGGACTTATCATTATGGGGCTGGATGTTAGTCAGCAAATGATTATAAAAGGAATCATCATCATTTTAGCTGTAGCTTTCGGTAAAAAAGCAATTAAGAGATAAATAGAGAAAAGAGATCATCAAGAAGAAATGACAGAACAGGAGGATGAAACATGAAAAAAATTAAGGTCGGGATTATTGGTACAGGTTTTATTGGGCCAACTCATATTGAAGCAATTAGAAGACTTGGATTTGTAGAAGTAGTTGCTTTAGCAGAAACAAGCCAGGAGCAAGCGGAAACAAAAGCTGCTGAACTTGGTATTTCACTTGCTTATGAAGATTACCGCGAGATGCTTAAAAATGATGAGATCCAGGTTGTGCATAACTGTACGCCAAATCATGTTCACTTTGCGATAAATAAGGACATCATTTTAGCCGGTAAACATGTGATATCTGAAAAGCCGTTAGCAATGAACAGCGAAGAGTCAGCAGAATTGTTGACTCTAGCTAAAACAAAAGATGTTGTTCATGGTGTGAATTTCAATTATAGACAGCATGCAAGTGTCCAAAATTTACAAGCGATGATTTCAAGTGGAGATCTAGGAAAAGTCAACTTGGTGCATGGAAGCTATCTACAAGATTGGTTGTTATACGAAACCGATTTTAACTGGAGATTAGCCCCAGAGGTAGGAGGGAAATCCCGTGCTATTGCAGATATCGGCTCACATTGGTGTGACACGGTTCAATATGTAACAGGGAAAAAAATCGTAGAAGTTTTTGCTGATCTTGCCACGGTTATTCCTGTAAGAAAGAAAGCAATATCTGGCAGTAATACGTTCAGCGCAGTCAATCATGAGGAGCAGGAGTATGAGGATGTTGCCATCAATACAGAGGATTATGCATCAGTACTGGTTCGTTTTGAAGATGGCTCAAGAGGTGTTTTCACCGTTTCACAAGTAAGTGCAGGAAGAAAAAATAGACTGAGTTTTGAAATAGATGCTAGTAAGAGTTCAGTATTTTGGAATCAAGAGGAACCGGAAAAATTGTGGATTGGCCACCGCGATAAACCTAACGAAATTCTATTAGCAGATCCGAGCTTATTCTCGGTAGAAGCAAAATCGGCCATTCATCATCCGGGTGGACATAATGAAGGCTGGCCAGATGCATTAAAAAATATGATGCTAAACTTCTATACGTTTGTTAGAGAAGAAAAAAGTCTTAAAACAGATAAGCCTAACTTTGCCACGTTTGAAGATGGTCACTTATCAATGTGTATTACTGATGCGATCTTAGACAGTCACCAACAGCAGAAATGGGTGAAGGTCAAGCAAGAAAAGGAGGTCTATTCATGAAACTAGGTGTTTTTACACCACTTTATCAAAACCTCCCGTTTGAAACGATGCTAGATCAAGTGAAGGAAATGGGATTAGAAACAGTTGAACTTGGAACAGGAAATTATCCTGGTAACCATCACTGTGATCCAGATGAATTACTTCAATCTCCTGAAAAAGCAAAGGCGTTTATGAGAGCAATTGAAAGCAGAGGATTATCTATTAGTGGACTTAGTTTCCATGGGAATCCTTTGCACCCTAATAAGAAGTTAGCCAAGGATTCTCATGAGGTGTGGAGAAAAACAGTTCTCCTAGCTGAAAAATTAGAAATACCAGTTGTAAATGGATTTTCCGGATGTCCTGGAGATTATAATGAAGCAAAAAATCCAAATTGGGTAACATGCTCGTGGCCGCCCGAATTTACAGAGGTTTTAAACTGGCAGTGGAATGAAGTGGTGATTCCTTACTGGAAGGAAGAAGCGAAGTTTGCAAGATCACGTGGTATTCAAGTTGCTTTTGAAATGCATCCTGGATTTGTCGTTTATAACCCTGAAACATTGTTAAAGTTACGAGAACATGCTGGGGATAATATCGGAGCAAATTTTGATCCAAGTCATTTAGTTTGGCAAGGAATCGATCCGATTACAGCAATTAAAAAGCTTGGACGCGAAAATGCGATCTTCCATTTCCATGCAAAGGACACCTATCTGGATAAAGAAAACATAAAGGTAAATGGTGTTTTAGATACGAAGCACTACAGTGAGATCTTAGACCGATCCTGGACATTTCGATCAGTTGGATATGGACATGAAGAGAAAATATGGAAAGACATGATTAGTACATTACGGGCAGTCGGTTATGATTATGTGATCTCAATTGAACATGAAGATATGCTGGCTTCGACTGATGAAGGGCTAAAAAAAGCAATCTCTCTATTAAAAGGAGCCATGTTTAAAGAAGAGCTAACTGAAATGTGGTGGGCTTAATAAAAGAAAACAATTCAACAATGGAGGCGAAACAACAATGTCAATGAAGGCAGTTTTTTTTCCAGGAGATAAAAAAGTAGAAATTCGAGAGGTTGATATTCCAACTCCTGGCCAGGGAGAAGTGTTAATTCAGTTAAAAGCATCCGCTATATGCCGTAGTGATATGAGCTTATACCATGGGACGTCTGTATTTGAAGGGACAAAAACAGGTTGTACGGTTCCAGGTCACGAGCCAGCAGGTGTGATTACAGGTGTAGGTCCAGGAGTGACAAAATTCCAAGAAGGAGATCGAGTAGCTGTTTACTTAGCACTAGGCTGTGGTGAATGTGCACATTGTAAGAGTGGCTACAAAATGTTCTGTAAGGAATTTAAATGTATTGGCTTTGACTCACATGGTGGTGACGCAGATTATATGGTAGTTCCAGCTGAAAATTGCATGAGATTACCTGATAGTATGAGCTTTGTTACAGCTGCTGTATCGACGGATGCAGTGGGGACTCTATACCATGCTCAAAAGAGAATGAACATATCTGGAAGAGATGTGCTCGTTATTTTTGGAATGGGTCCTATGGGTGGGGCTGGCGTTATGATTGCAAAAGGCTTAGGCGCAACTGTTATTGCCGTTGATATGCTTGATGAACGCCTAGAATTAGCAAAAGATCTAGGTGCTGATTACACAATTAATGGACAAGAATTTAATGTACAAGAAGAGATTAATCGTATTACAAATGGAGCAGGTGCTGATGCTGCAATCGATTGCTCTGGAAGTCCTTATGCTGAAAATGATGCGCTAGATTGTGTGAAAGCTCATGGACGAGTGGCGTTCATTGGTGAAAGCAAAGAAACAACCATTAAACCAAGCCAGCAATTAATTCGAAAGCAAATTACTGTTATAGGTTCATGGTATTTTCCAATTCAAGAATTTGATGAAATTACAGAATTTATTGTGAGAAAAAGTCTACCTGTTGAAAAACTAGTCACACATACATTTAAGCTTGAAGAAGCAGCAGATGCATTCCGTTTGTTTGATGAAAGAAAGACAGAAAAAGCTGTGTTTGTTTGGTAAAAACAGAGATTTGTATTTTGCTACTCTTGATTCGGTAATATCCCATTTTTATGGTACATGTATCGATTCAAAATCATTCTAAAAACGGAGTTGTTCATGATGAAAATTTCATTTAATACCTGGGTTTACGGTTCATTTCCATCTTGGCTTCCAACGTATCCATTAGAAGAGGTCATTAGTCGTTTATCAGCAATGGGATATGACGGAATTGAAATTGGATGTGCAAGTCCTCATGCGTATCCAGATTACTTATCCACTGAAAGACGTAAAGAAATTCTAGCTCATCTAAAAAGAAACAATCTTAGTGTTGCAGCAATGCTACCCGCACCAGGTGGGGGACCAGGCTTAAATCCTTGCTCGCAATTAAGAGAAGAGCGAGAATTTACAATTAAACAATATAAAGATGTTATTCAACTCGCCCACGATTGGGAATGCCCTACTGTGATGTGGCTTGCTGGATGGTTTGGTTTTGGAACCTCGCAGAAGGATGCATGGAATTATAGTTTAGAAGGTTTACAGGATGTTTCAAGATATGCTAAAGAACTTGGAATTACAATGGTTGTCGAGCCTCAAGCCGCTGACAGTAATTTAATCGAATCTGCTGATGATGCTTTAATTCTTGCAGAAGAGGCTGGTGAATCCAATGTAAAAGTAATGTTCGACACGTTTCATGCCTTATATAGAAACGAGGTACCAAGTGATTATGTATATCGAATGAAGGAAAAGCTGCATCATGTTCATATTTCAGATGATGATCGTTTGCCTCCTGGTCAAGGAAGTGTGAATTTTGATTCCTTACTAAAAGCTTTAAAAGAAATTGATTATCAGGGCTATCTATCAATGGAAGTTGGATTTCATACAAGAAAAGCAGATCCAGATTGGTATGCAAAAACTTCAATTGACTATTTGAAACAAAAATTAGCAGAAATTAAATTAAATAAAGAGAATAAAACAGATCATTTATAACTTGAACACCTTTTCGGATTTTCGAAAAGGTGTTCAAGCATAAGATTTTATTTCATAAAAATAGGGGGATTTTCATGAAAAAGATTTTTTTCAAAATGATGTTGAGTCTGATTCTATTAATTAGTGGTCTAGCAATTGCTGGATGTAGTCAAAGTAGTTCTTCTCAATCAGGAAATGAAAGTGAAAAAAGCGATAAAAATGAGGTGAAACTTCCTGATTCAGGTCCACTTACGATTAACCCGGATATTTCAAGTGAACAAGAAATATTAAGTAAAGGTCCTTATGGAGAACCGGCTATTTCTGCAAAGGACTTTCAACTAACAGAAGAAGAAATTGAAAAGATTAAAGAAGGTAAATACAAAGCTGCAATTGCCATGCATTATGCTGGTAATGATTATTCAACCGCACAAATTAACGGTTTAAAAGCAGCATTTGAAAGAATGGGAATTGAAGTGGTTGCTGTTACAGATGGGCAATTTAAGTCTGAAAAACAAGTAGCTGATATCGAAACAATCATGGCAAAATCTCCAGATATTATCGTCAGTCTACCGGTTGATCCTGTTTCAACTGCTCCGGCTTTTAAAAAAGCTGCCGATGCTGGTATTAAACTGGTATTTATGGATAGCGTACCTGTGGAATTAGAACCTGGTAAGGATTATGTAAGCGTTATCGCCTCTGATAACTATGGAAATGGTACAGCCGCAGGAGATATTTTAGGTGAACAGCTTGGTGGAAAGGGGAAAGTTGGTATTATTTACCACGATGTTGACTTCTTTGTAAATAACCAACGTCGAGAAGCAGTTGAAACAACACTTAAAGAAAAGTATCCAGAAATTGAAATTGTCACAAGCAGCGGAATAACAACCCCCAACGATGCTGAAAAAGTAGCATCAGCCATGTTAACGAGATACAACGATTTAGACGGTATTTTCGCTATTTGGGATGTTCCTGCTGAAGGTGTTTTAGCAGCTGCACGAACGGCTGGGAAGGAAGATTTAATTATCACAACAGTAGATTTAGGTACAAACGTTGCCTTAGAGATTGCTTCTGGTGGAAATGTAAAAGGTCTTGGATCACAGCTGCCATTTGATCAGGGAGTGGCAGAGGCGATTTTAGCCGGGCATTCTTTACTTGGAAAAGAAGTTCCTCCATTTGTCGCTGTACCAGGTTTAGCTGTAACACAGGAAAATGTTTTAGAGGCATGGAAAATGGCATACCGTCAGGAAGCTCCGGAAGTAATTCAAGAGGCAGCAAAACAATAATTTAACAATTAAATTGTTTTATAACTTTTAAAAATAATGTAAGCGATTATAAAAAAGATGTTCACAAGAGTATATCCTAAATGGGCAAAAGGAGCGATGAGAATGATTAAATACGGTTATAACACACTTGTATATGCTGGTGAGAATATGGAAACTAGTATTGCGAGATTATCAAAATTCGGTTATGACGGTGTTGAATTTGTTGGGGAACCAGGACAAATGGATACTGGTTTAATTAAGGAACTGCTTAATAAATATAACATCTCTGCCTCTACAATATGTGCGATTTATAATGCTGAACGAGACATCGTCTCCAGTGATAAGCAAACTAGAAGGAATGCGATTGAGTATATTAAAAGCTGCGTTGATTTTGCAAGTACCATTGGGGCACAAGGAATTTCATTAACTCCAACAGCCTGTATGAAAATTTATCAGGAGACCGATAGAGAAACTGAGCTTAATTGGGCTGTTGAAGGAATTAAAGAAGCAGGCTCATATGCTGGAGAATATGGAGTCAGATTAACTGTTGAACCATGGAATCGGTATGAGAATTATCTTATTAATCGAATGGAACAATCTCTTGAACTTGTCAATTGTGTTGATTTACCTAGTGTTGGGTGTATGGGTGATACATACCACATGAATATTGAAGAGGTAGACATTGCTGATGCGATTCGATTGGCTGGGGATAAATTATATCATCTCCATATTGCTGACAGTAATCGTGCGGCACCTGGAAGAGGGCATATCGATTTTAAACCAATCGCGAAAGCATTAAAGGATATAAACTACAGTGGTTATTTAACAATGGAATTATTACCTGCTTTTGCTGACCCATTTAATGGGACAAGATGTGAAGAATTCTATGATCAATACACAGAGGAGTCTATCGTTTTCCTGAAAAAATTATTTAAGGAGGAAGTATGATGACACAGAACACAAAGGATGCTGTACTTAAAAAATCACAAGACAGTATTGGTAAAAAAGAAATGATGGCTGCTGTTACTTATGGAACTCAAGATTTAAAAATCGAGTCCGTACCTGTCCCGGAAATAAAGGATAATGAGGTTCTGATTAAAGTGAAAGCTTGCGGGATTTGCGGAACCGATCCACATATATACAACGGACATTTTCCATCCCCTAAGCCTCTCATCCAAGGCCATGAATTTGCTGGTGAAATTGTAAAAATAGGATCATCAGTGACTAGTGTATCGGAAGGTGACCGTGTAACAGCAGATATCAATATTAGTTGTGGCAATTGCTATTATTGCCAGACAGGTCAGAAACTCTTTTGCGAGAAGATCACACAGCTAGGTGTCCATATTAATGGTGCATTTGCAGAGTACGTGAAAGCGCCTGAAAATAATGTGTATAAATTACCTGAAGCTATGTCCTGGGAGGAAGGCGCATATATCGAACCACTGGCATGTGTTATCAGAGGCCAGGAGCGGGCGAATGTCGGAATGGGTGATACTGTAGCTATTATCGGTGCTGGACCGATGGGGCTGGCCCATGCAATTATGGCAAAACTGAATGGTGCAAGCAAGGTCATTCTATCTGAAATGAATAAAACACGTCTTCAAAAGGCTAAGGAGCTAGGAGTAGATTTTGTTATTGACGCATCAGAAACAGATCCTGTCCAGGAAGTATTTAATTTTACTGAAGGAAGAGGCGCTGATGTTGTATTTGAAGTTGTTGGAGCGATCCCGACTTATCAGCAAGCTTTACAGATGGTTAGAAAGGGAGGAACGCTGGTTGCTTACGGAGCAGCACCTGCTGATAAAGTGATGGAAATTAAACCATTTGACATCTTTAGCAAGGAACTAACAATCGTAGGTTCTTATGCAGGTACTTACGGAACATGGACGAAAGCAATCCAACTCATTTCATCAAAAAGATTTAATCCTAAAGATATATTCAGTAAAACGATCACATTAGATCAGTTAGAAGAGGGAATCAAAGAGGCAGATCAAAACAAAGATACGATAAAAATTTTAGTGAACGTCAATCAGAACTAAAGGGATATATTTCCTTTAATCTTATTCTGGCAGGTAAGGTGTAATGATTCTTTTGTTTAGGAGTGATTTCTTCTGTATAAGTATAGTGCTACCCAGTGGATATATGGAAATGAAGAATTAGAAATCAGTTTGAAAAGATTGAGGAAATTTGGTTACCAGGGAGTTGAATTAGCTGGTGAACCGGATTCAATTGACATCGAGAAAACAAAAAAACTTTTACTTGAGTATAACTTGGAATGCAGTTCGATTTGCGGCATTTTTACTCCGGAAAGAGATCTATCTTCATCGAACGAGGCTATTCGGAAGAATGCTGTTGAATATGTAAAAAAATCGGTCGATTTAGCGAAAGCCTTAAATGCCCAAACATTGATTGTTGTCCCAACCTGTGTTGGTAAGCTTTCTTCAGAAACGACTCTTGAGGAAGAATGGAATAATGCTATTTTAAGTGTTAAAGAGGCGGGACAATATGCAGATGAACAAGGAATCACAATTGCTATTGAAGCATTAAATCGTTATGAAACATATTTAGTGAACAACCTTTCATTAGCTTTAAGATTTGTTGAGGAAGTTAATATAGAATGCGTTGGAATCATGGCTGATTTGTTTCACATGAGCATAGAGGAACGCGACATGAAGGCATCTTTAACGAAAATTTCCGATTATCTAGCACATGTCCATATAGCTGATAACACACGTGAAGCTGCTGGTCTTGGGCAAACAGATTTTAAACCCGTTATTTCATTCCTGAAAGACAGAAATTATCAAGGATATATAACGATGGAATTTTTACCAGCTGTTTCAAATCCATACTTAGCATCTGGACTCACCGGAGAAAGCAATATTTTTGACGACTTTACTAGACAATCAATCCAGCACATGAAAAAAATTGTTGGAAATTGATAAATGAAAACTTTTAATTTTTAAGATAACAGTAAACTTAATTGATTTTAGTCTGACAAAGGGAGGTTTACCAATGATAATTATTCATGCTTATTTCAAGGTTGACCCAGACCAACGTAATGAGTTCCTTGAAATGGCTGGAAAAGTAACGAAACATTCTAAAGCTGAAGAAGGAAATATTACTTATCAGTACTATGAACATCCAGAGCAGCCAAATACGTTTGTTTTTGTAGAGAAGTGGAAGGATCAAACTGCTATTCAGGTACATGAAGAAACGTCCCATTTTAAAGGGTTTGTAAGCAAGGTTGACAAGTTTTTATGTGAACCGTTGCAGGCAGAGTTGTTCGAGGCGTCGATTCTGTAGTAATTCAAAGATGAATCAATAAAAATAATAAGAAGGTTGAGGGGAAATGATGAAATTAGGCTACCAAACGAACACTTGGGGGGGCGTTGTTGGTCACCCTGCTGGTGTTACTTCAGTAAAAGATTCCTATTATCTTGCAAATGGTTCGACAGAAGAAGCATTAGAAGATATTAAAGCAGCTGGTTATGAAGGCTTTGAACTGTTTGATGGAAATCTAATGCAATATAAAGGGAAAGAAGAAGAGTTTAAAAGATTGATTGAAAAACATTCGTTAGACTTTATCGGAGTTTATACAGGTGGAAACTTTATCTTTCCAGACATTTTAGAAGATGAATTAGAGAAAATTGAAGAAGTTGCTGCTCTAGCATCTGCTCTAGGAGCAGAGCACCTAGTTGTTGGTGGAGGAGCTGTTAGAGCTAAAGGTATTTTAGAGAGAGATTACAGAGATTTAGGTGAAGCATTAAATAAGGTCAGTCATATTGCTGAAAAATATGGTCTTATTGCAAGCTACCATCCACACTTAGGTACTTGTGTTCAGTCACCGGAACAATTAGATAAATTAATGCCACTCACTGTGATTAATTTATGCCCAGACACTGCTCATATTGAAGCAGGTGGTGGAGATCCAGTGGAGGTCATGAGAAAATACATCGATCGTATTAAATATGTTCATCTTAAAGACTATCAAAAAGGAGAATTTTTACCATTAGGGGAAGGGCATCAAGACTTTGAGGATATGATAAAAGTTTTAGAAGATGCTCATTATGATGGTTGGATCACAATCGAGCTTGATAGCTACCAAGATCCCAAGGTTGGTGCAGAAATTAGCCGTAAATATCTTTCGAAAAATGAAACTTTGACATCAATATAAAGATTGTCCAAAACAAGGGGGCTCATTATGAAAAAGTTACTTTCTATTTTATCTATGGTTTTGTTAGCAACAATGCTAGTTCTTGCAGGATGCAGCCAAGGAAGTTCTACTACCTCTGAAACAATTGATCAAGATCAAAGTTCAACAGAAGAAGTCGCAACAGAAGCATCTGGTCCTATCGCTATTAACCAGGAAATTCCTAATCAAGAAATCTTAAGTAAAGGGCCTGATGGAGAGTCGGCTGTGTCGGCAAAAACACTAGAGCTAACAGAAGAGGAAGTTCAAAAGATTAAAGAAGGTAACTATAAGGCAGCCATTGTCATGCACTATGCTGGAAATGACTGGGCTACAGCACAAATTGAAGGGTTGAAAGCAACATTTGCCCGAATGGGTATTGAGGTAGTAGCAGTAACAGACGCGCAATTTAAAGCAGAAAAACAAGTATCAGATATTGAAACTGTATTAGCTAAAGACCCAGATATCATTGTTGGGATCCCTGTTGACCCTGTGTCTACAGCATCGGCCTTTAAGAAAGCCGCTGATGCGGGTGTAAAAGTTGTATTTATGGATAATAAGCCAAATAATTTAGAAGCTGGTAAGGATTATGTAAGCGTTGTATCCGCTGATAACTATGGTAATGGGGTACAAGCAGCTGAAATAATGGCAGAAGAGTTAGCTGGCAAGGGGAACATTGGGGTTATTTATCATGATGCAGATTACTTTGTAACAAAGCAACGTGTTGAAGCATTTGAAAAAACAATAACAGAAAAATATCCAGACATTAAAATCGTAGAACGTGGGGGAATTGTGGCACCTAATGATGGAGAAAAAGTCGCATCAGGTATGTTAACAAAAAAACCAAATCTTGATGGTATGTTTGTCGTTTGGGATGTTCCTGCTGAAGGGGCATTAGCTGCAGCACGTACGGCTGGAAGAAATGACCTAGTAATCACAACAATTGACTTAGGAACAACAGTCGCCATTGATATTGCATCAGACGGAATGATTAAAGGCTTAGGCGCACAGCTTCCATATGATCAAGGAATCTCAGAAGCGATCTTAGCTGGATATGGTTTGCTTGGAAAAGAAGCACCTGCATATGTAGCAGTTCCCGCATTAAAAGTAACACCGGATAATGTATTAGATTCTTGGAAACTTGTTTATTCAAAAGAAGCTCCAGATACGATTCAGGAAGCAGCAAAATAATAGAAGACAAAATAATTGGAGGGAATAAATATGAAAAAATTAAACGTAGGAATGATTGGCGGAGGATTTATGGGAAAGGCACATGCTCTTGCTTACGCAGGAATGCCAATGTTTTTTTGGCCGGCACCTGCTGTCCCACATCGTCACACGCTTGTTGACGTGACAGATGAAATTGCAAAAGAAGCAGCAGCAAAATTAGGTTTTGATAACTACTCATCTAACTGGAGAGAGGTAGTAGAAAATCCTGAGATCGACATTATTGATATAGTGACACCAAATAATTCACATGCTGAAATTGCCATTGCTGCAGCAAAAGCTGGTAAACATGTAATCTGTGAAAAACCTTTAGCTAGAGATGCTGCCGAAACAAAAACAATGTTGGATGCAGTGGAAGCAGCAGGTGTAAAGCATATGGTCGCTTTCAACTACAGAAGAACACCAGCTGTTGCACTTGCGAAAAAATATATTGAAGAAGGTAGAATCGGAAACATTTTAAACTTCCGTGGGACATATCTTCAAGATTGGTCTGCAGATCCTAACTCACCTTTATCATGGCGCTTCCAAAAGGAAATTGCCGGATCAGGTGCACTAGGTGACATTGGTACACATGTTATTGATTTTGCCCGCTACTTAGTTGGGGAAATCACAGATGTCAATGCCGTATCAAAAACGTGGATCCCAGAAAGACCAGTTCAATCAGGCGGCGCAGACAAATTAGGAACTGTAAAAAGTGCAGGAGATGTTCCTAAAGGTAAAGTAGACGTAGATGATGAAATCACAACATTAGTCAAATTTGAAAATGGTGCAGTTGGAAGCATTGAAGCAACTCGTAATGCATGGGGACGCAATAACTTCCTAACTTTTGAAATTAACGGGGATAAGGGCTCAATCTATTTTAACTATGAGCGTCGTGATGAGCTTCAAGTATGCTTCTCAGACGATCCAGGAGATGCAAAAGGGTTCAGAACCGTTTACACTGGACCAGCTCATCCATACGGTGAGGGCTTATGGCCAATTCCTGCGTTAGGAATTGGTTACGGTGAAACAAAGATTATTGAAGCGTATGACTTTATTAAATCAATTGTGAATGATACAACAGTTTCTCCTAACTTTGACGATGGATATCGAATTGCAGTTATTAGTGATGCGATTCTTGAATCAGCTGAAAAACGTCAGTGGGTGAATCTTGAAAAATCGCCTGTAAAAACAAATTAAGTTTTTACATCGAAGACCGCCAGGGGTTAATGGGACTGACCCCTGTTTTTGAGACAGGAATCAAAACACCTTTTAAACACGCAGCACCTCCTGGTACAATACATGTATCAATCAAAGGAGGTGTTAGTATGCAACATAAAAAGTATTCACTGTATAAAAATGGAGTATACTTACATGATTTTGATACTATGACTGAATGCTCCAAATGGTTAGAGAATATTATAGGAGGCTCTTTGTATCAGGGCTTGAGCAGGATTAGAGATGGAAAATGGATACCTGATGAAAGGTCACAGCTTTTTGGATATGAGGTTAAAACTAATGACACTGAGGAGAGCTAATTAGGCTCTCCTTTTTCTGTAATAGGATGCTTTTCTAAAACTGACTCAGCTTATCCCTTAAATGAATAATTACATAGTAAATGTAAAAAATATATTTGTTAAAAATAACTAAGGAGATGATACAAATGGCATTAATACCTTATGATCCATTTAGACAATTAACTAACATTAGGAGAGATTTTGACAGATTATTCAATGATTTCCCTTTTCATTTAGACAATGAAATGAATCAATTGGGGAATATAAGAGTGGATGTTCATGAAACAGATAAAGAGGTAGTAGCAACTTGTGACATTCCAGGCTTACAGAGTAAAGAAGATGTAAACATTGATATTGAAAATAATGTATTGAGAATTAGTGGCTCAATTAACAGAACTAATGAGATTAAAGAAGAGAATATGCATAGGAGAGAAAGATACACAGGTAGCTTTCACAGAGCCATTACACTACCAACTCCTGTTTCTGAGGAAGATATAAAGGCTTCTTATAAGAATGGTGTACTAGAAGTTATCATGCCTAAACAAACTCAAACAAATAAAAAGAGAATTGATGTGGATTTCCATTAAAAATGAGCAGTTTGCTACCTGTTATGAAAGAGTTTGGCAGGGATTACTTGCAGGAAGTTGCTGAGGAACAACCTGACCTAGTTGATTTGCTAATTTTAAGCTGCCATTTACCTCAGGGAAAGAAAAAAATTATTTTAAATGAGCTGATTAATAATATTAAAAATTCCTACCAGAGGCTGGGACAAAACGCTCCTAAATAAACTAAAAAAGCCGGTGCAGTTTTACGACGAGTAAAATTGCACTGGCTTTATATTTTTACAATAAAATAAGGACCACTTCTGATAAAATTAAGTTACCACACCAAATCATATCGAAAGAAGGATCCTTATGTTTAAAAATTATAACATGAATCAATTAATTCTACCTTTAGATCTTGAAATAAAACTGCAAAATAATGATAGTGCATTCTCTATTCACCATTTAGTTGAAAGTATCCCACAAGAAGCGCTCGAACCATTCCTTCGAAATACCGGCTGTCCTGCCTATCATCCTCTTTTACAGATAGGGCTACTGCTGAGAAAGTTGCTAGTAAAGTTCTTAATAACTCTAAGAATATCGAAAAAATTCAAAAGTGGCTATCTGACTCAAATAGTAGACCTAAATTACAATTGAAATACCAGGGTAACGGAGAAATAATTGGCAAGAGTGTTTCAAGAAATTCGGAAGTAGTGGAGAATGTAACAAACGCAAAGATTATTCTAAAAAAGAGTAACGATGGTAATTTTATTTTAACAGGATATCCTGTTAAATAGAAAGAAGGGAAAGGTTTATGGATAAAAACTATAATTACTTAGAGGAATTTGAAGATTTTTTAGGAGGTACATTTCATCAAGATATTAGTTCTCCTGAGCAAGCCTTAGATGAATTTATAAATGAAGTCAGTAGAGAATGTTTGGTGTCTACAATAAATGATTGTGAAGAATTCTTAAATAATCATTTAACAAAAGAAGAGAAAGAAGAATTTATTCAAAGTAATACAGAAGTTTATTTTCCAGCTATTGAAGTAACTCCTTTACAGTGGCTGTATACATTAGTAGAACAGATGCGAGAAGGATTAAAAACAAAGTAAAGGTACTGGTTCAAAAACTTTATTGATTCAATGCCTTTCAAGGTTTTTACGTTAATCTATATTAAAGTTTCGAACAGTAAGGAAACATGTGCTTAGAAATAGAGAACGTAGGATGATAGTTCTCTTTTAATAATAAAAGGTATAGGTATCCAACAGCCAGAAACCAATCAGTATAATCGAAATGTAGCTCATATTGTGCTAGCTGTTTTCAAAATCAGAAACAGGTAGAGTTACTATGAGATGCGACTCTTTAACACGAGCATTAAAAGTATATAGTTATAAAAATGTCTTAATTATTGAATGCAAAAACAGACTAAAGATGATTGGTAGATTAGATACAGTTTATGAAATAAATAATGGTCTAGAAGATCAAGAATAAGACTTCCAATAATATGATGATATTGCGTTTATAGTACAACAAATCTTGTTGTCTCCAACTATGGAAGATGATTTATATAAATGGTTAAAAGAGAGGAATTCATTAATAGAAGTTTCTGCGTATGAAGGCACTCCACTTGCTATTTACTTACCAGACCTTTGAAAGATATGGGGAGAGAAGAAGAGGCAGTAAGAGAATTAATGAATACACATTGTATTAAAAAGATTAAGCACTTAATTGTCCCCTGTAGACGATAAGTGCTTTTTCACGTTCTCATATTCATATAAACTCATTCTTGTTTAATGTTTATATCTAATCAACAAAAGCTAAAGCCAAACAAAAAAGAAGAATGAACTATCCATTCTTCTTTCAAATGAAAAGGTATCTATTTAAAACGGTATACCCAGCGCGCGTTACTCTTTAACCAATTTAACAAGCATATGAGCAAGGTGGCGTTGTTCCTCATCATTACCAACTTTCCATAGCTCTTGTAGTAAGTATTCTTCTGCGTTTTGTGGTTCCTCGTGTTTTGCTAGGTAATCCCCGATTTTTTTAGCTGCTAAAGCCAGCTGATCATCACTTAACCCTAGTTTCTCACCTTTTGAAACTTTATCTCCTAAGTACGTTTGGAATTCGGTAAAGCTAGCAAGAATTCCGTCTTTCTTTTCTTGGCTCATTTCGTTTAGCTTATTCTCTACCTTGTTTTCAACTGTTTTCGTATTATTGTTCATTTTCAACTCTCCTCCTAATAAAGTAATGTCATTCTTATAAGTTAAGTCCCCTAATTATTGGTATGTAAACCTATTATTTCATTTAAATGTGCTAGATAAGTATTTAGTCATAATCGTTCAATCTTTTACCGAGCCGTTATGCAGCAATTCGTAGCTAAGTAGACTATCTCAAGAGATACGGTCATATCTTATACAAAGACAAGCTATGAAGTTGGGGGGATAACGTGACCATTCTAATTATTCATCTAGTGGTGTTGGGGATCGGCCTTGCAGCACCAGTCGGACCGATTAAAGTTGAGATGATTAAGCGAGGAATTGCAGGGGGGTTCTGGCCTTCTTGGCTCATTGGTTTAGGAGGAGTGGCGGGAGATTTTTTGTTTCTAGTCGTCATTTATTTAGGAGCTGAACATTTATTTCAACATCACTTGGTGGTTGTGTTTACATATTTGTTAGGCGGTTTTTTTCTCATTAAACTCGGAATAAGCAGCCTATCGAAACAGCATTCGTTCAAGCAGGAAGATATGACAACCACTTTGGCTCCGTGGTATAAAACATTTTTCGTTGGTTTTTTAATTGCGTTATTAAATCCTTTAAATATTGTATTTTGGTTTGGGGTTTATGGCTCTACCTTACAGGAAATGACGCAGACGATGTCTCATTCTCTTTCTTTTCTCTACAGTTTATTTATTCTAGGGGGAATTATCCTTTGGAATCTGAACGTGGCTTTCACGGTACACTTCGGTCGAAATCTTTTGACAGATAAATTTTTGAAAAATATCTCGGTGGTTGCTGGGGGTGTGTTGATTTTATATGGTGTGCGTTTTATCGTTCGGTTTGGTAAAGAGATTTTAGCGTTTATATAAAGAAGAATAAGCACTTGAAGTCTGAGAAGGCAGTAAGTGCTTTTTTATATGGATAATAAAAAAAGTAATATTTAACTATAAATGGATTTAAAGAACATATATGAGATTTATTTAAATTATTGTAAAAAATGTTTAAAGATGCAATATGGTAGAGTGGTTTCATACAGGTTATCATTTCCAATTTATGAATATCACCTTAGATTACTATCTGTAATGTTAAATTTAAAAATCGTATATCCTCAGAAATATGGTCTGAGAGTCTCTACCCAATTCCCGTATAAAGAATTGGACTACGAGTTAAATTTTACTTTATTGGTGTTAAGAATTAATTTAAAAAGAATAATAGTGTGGGTGTACTTTAATAATTAGTACTTATTAGATGGGAGCATTTGATACAAAGCCCCATTCTCTTAAGCTATTACTTTGTAAGACACTTACACTTTATTTAAGCATAGTTACTTGCGTTTAACATAAGTAATACGTGCGTTCTACAGGAAATAAAATGTCTGATGCTGATAATTTAATAGGAAAGTTATATAAGTTGCATCAGCAGTATGGGAACTTGACTGCGCTTGGAACGCTTGCAGGTGGTCAAGCTTTGTACTATGGTGTTGGTTTAACAAAGTTCCCTAAGGATGCTCATGGTAAATATAGTTTTAAACATATGAAAGCTTTAAATGCTTTTTCAGATGTGGTTGATAATTCGAAATTTAGCAAAGCAGCTCGAGGGCTTGCTTGAAGAGTTTAGTGATGTAGAGCACCTCTCTGCAGCAATCAGTCGTTGGACATCTCAATTAACAGTAGCAGATATTCAAGCAACTAGTAGTTTTTTAATGGATTTAAATACTAGGAAATCGAGAATAAATACAATGATGGTACTTGCTTACAACCAACATAACAACCCGGAGCCTGAGGATATTTGCTTTTTCATTCCAGGTAAGCAGAATGACTGGGTTCTCGCTAGAAATGAGGACAATCGATTCAATTTAGAGCTTACAAGCAAAGCTTTCTTGAAAACGTTTATTCCTTCCTCTATATTTAAAATAAATGAAACTATTGGATAAGGAGAACGAATAATGTTATTAAATACGAAGCATTCCGGTGATGAAATTCATATTAAAGGAAGTAAGATACATTATGTAGCTTTAATTTTGTTTGTAGTTGGAGGATTGCTAAGCTCTATTTACTTAATTCTTGAAGGTTTAACTTTTAGTTCAACATTCTCTTTATTATGGTTGGTAGGAGGGATGATATTTCTTCCAATTTTCTCATATTTATTTATTTGGTTTAGTCCAGGGTTAATTCCTGCGAAAACAATCGTTTCACTTGTACCAGGGCCAAGTGGTTATATCCAAACAAAAAAAGGAAATGTATCGTTTAAAAATATTCAAGGTGCAGAATTACGTCGAAACGGATTTACATTAGTAAATAGTCTAGTGATTACTACACACGACCATAAACAATATAGGGTCCCAGCATATGGCTTGATTGGGGAAAATGACGTTAATGTACTAGTTGATCAATATATTTATCCGCATATGATAGAGAGTGCAAAAGAAGCTTGGAACACAAAAATAGATCTCGATAAATTATATGAAGATACAAAGTATAAACGAAAAGACAACATATATATGTAAACAATTTAAAACCCTTATTAGACGTCATTTTTTATTGTTTAATAGGGGTTTTTAATAATAGCTATGAGGTAAGAGGAGATTTTGTATTTATTCCTACTTTTACTTATTTATTCGCTTGGTTTCTACCAGGATTAATTCCAGGGAAAACTCTTATTTCATTAGTAAAGGGGCCGAATGGATACGTTAAATCAAAAAAAGAAAATATACCATTTAGAAATATTAAGGAAGCAGATTTACGTCGAAATGGATTTACGCTAGTAAAGAGGCTCGTAATCAATATGCATGATGGAAAGCAATACTGTATTTGTACATATGATTTAATTGATGAATTAGATATTAATGTGATGATAAATCAATATGTTTATCCATATATGACGCCTGATGCTCGAAAGGTATGGAATGAGCAAGTGAATTTCGAGAAACTACATGAACTTATCAAATATAAGCGAGAAGATAACATGAATATGTAACATAAATCATTTCACGTAAAAGGCCTTATGCAGTAATATCTCACTACTGAATGGAGTTTTTTATACATTTTTCAGCTTAGGGAAGTTATTGACTATACTCTTTGGCAGAAGATGATTGTTAAGTAGGGAAAAAGTTTTGTTGTATAAACTTTTACTTTGATATACTATTTGGAATGTAGTAGAATAATTCTATTAACAAAGTCAAGCGTGCTTCAAAGCACATTGAGTGATCGACGTTTGGTTTTTGAGGTTTCGAACGCTTAGGCTCGGAGCCTTTTTGTTGTTTGAACGAACGATTGCAGCGCTTGCTTCGTTTAAGAATAGCTTCTTGGTTCTAAACAGTATATCTTACAGGCAGTGTTCCTGTAAGTAAAAAGGAGAAGACGATAAGCATGGAAAATGAGCTTTTCACTTTAGGCGTCGCGATTTCATCAACAGCTATTATTGCTTTATTAAAAATCATTCTTATTGACATTATCTTATCTGGAGATAATGCAGTCGTAATTGCGATGGCTACACGGAATTTACCAAAAGAGCTGCAAAACAAAGCGATTTTTTGGGGAACGTTTGGAGCGGTCGTTCTACGCATCGGGTTCGCGGCAGTTATCGTATACCTACTGAAAATTCCATTTGTGACAATCATCGGCGGCGTGTTGCTTCTGTGGATTGCGTACAAAGTACTGGTGGAAGAAGAAGATAGTTCAAATATTAAGTCTTATAACGGCTTAGGAAAAGCGATTCAAACAATTATTATCGCAGACGCAGTGATGAGTCTTGATAACGTAGTAGCGGTTGCTGGGGCTGCAAATGGTCATATTGGAATGGTTGCCCTTGGAGTATTAATTAGTATTCCAATTATGATTTTTGGTTCAAAAGCTATCGTGAAAGCAATGGACAAGTATCCGTGGATTGCCTACGTTGGAGCTGGAATTTTAGCTTGGACGGCAGCTGAAATGATTTTAAAAGACAAAAGCGTTGGCGAGCTGCTTCACATTCATCACGGGATTGCGACCTATCTGATTCAAGCAGTCGTAGTTGTTCTCATTTTGTTTGCTGGCTACAGCAAGAACAAAAGAATTAAAGAGAAAAACGATAGAGTTAAACAATCAGCATAATACGTAAAAGGGAGCGAGTGGTATTCGCTCTCTTTTTTTAGTATCTGTATCTTTGATAGAATGTAGTACATGGATCAGGAAAGAAGCATCATATGTGAAGACGTAGGAGAAAGGAGAAAGCAGAAAGTAGAAAATAATGGTCATAAACTCTTTCATATTGCGAAGTGCTGCGATTCTTTGTAAAGTTGTACTATAGGAGTGATGAACATGAGTGAACGATGGCTTTCAAAGCAGTTTATTCCCATCTATTTTACTGCGACAGTGCTTGTGTTTGTATTGTTCAAAGTATTAGGTTCTACGTGGCTGCAATCCTTCGTGATTAGCTTGCCATTTTTAATTGCAGGGATGGCTGCGGTTGGTGAAAACCGCGATCGTCGTAAAAAAAGCAAATAGATTGCTAGAGTGAGAAGCTACGCTGTGTGGTATCTAAACAACGTAGCTTCTACATTTATAGAAAAGCGTGAGGTGAAGAGATGTGTATGATGTTGTCATTATTGGAGCAGGCGTAAGCGGGGTGTTTTTAGCGTACACGCTGGCAAGCCAAAGCCAAAACGTACTGCTTATTGATAAAGGAAAGCAGCTTCATAAAAGGTCATGTCCTCTTGATGAAGGGAAGCTTTGCAGTTGTGACGTGTGTGGAAAATATTACGGTTTTGCAGGACTCGGAAAGTCAGAAGGAAAGTTTAACTACACCAATGATTTTGGCGGAGATTTAGAGCAAAAAGTAGGTCCAGAAGAAGCGCTTCGTCTCATGAAAGAAGTGGACGATGTGCTTTGTTCGTTTGGAGGGAATGAAGTCAAGCTGTATTCCACAGTCAATCCAGCACTTGTAAAGAATGCAAAAGTACATGGTCTCCAGCTTCTTTCAACGGAAGTCCGACACTTAGGAACAAAGCGATCGACTGCTATTTTCCAGCGCATATACGACGTGTTGAAGACACGTATCGAGATGTGGTTTGAAGCAGACGTCCAGCAAATTGAGAGACAAGAAAATGAGTTTAGAATTGTTTCAAATAAAGGAGAAGCAAGAGCACATCGCGTCGTCATCGCAACAGGAAGATCAGGAAACGACTGGGCTGAAGAACAGCTGTCAGCTCTCGGTGTGAAAAAAGGACCGACCCGCTTAGATCTAGGAATACGCGTTGAAATGCACGGTCGTCAGCTTGATCGCCTGCTGGGACATACGTTTGAAACAAAGCTTGCTTCCGAACATGAAGGCGTAATTTCGTATACATACTGTATGAATCCAAAAGGCCGCATTATTAGAAAGTACCAGGAAGGATTAGTCATGCCAGATGGTCAGAACTATAGAGAAGAAGGAAGCGGTACGGCAAACCTAAACTTTACGCTTTTTACACCGGCGTATTTTAATACGCTGCAAGAAGCGAACAGGCATGCGCAAAAGGTGATTGGTCAACTAAACGCCGGAGGAGATCGGATTGTCGTGCAGCGCTTGTCCGACTTGCGACGTCAAAAAGCAACGTCCAAGGAAGACATGAACGGTAATCGAATCCAACCGACGCTTAGTGCTATGCCAGGGAACTTATTGAACTATGTTCCAACTAATTATATTTCTGCGTTAGAAGTCTTTTTGGAAAAGCTGGAAGGATTGCTTGGAGAAAACATTCACGAAGATACGCTTCTCTATGGAATGGACGGTAAGTTTTATTCGCCGGTTGTGGAAACGAATGAATACTTCGAAACTAATGTGAAAGAGCTATACGTCATCGGAGATAGCTCTGGCGTTACGCATTCGCTTTCACAAGCAGCGGCGAGTGGGATGTATGTAGGTGAAGTGTTCAATGAAAAAGTCTTGTGATGGTTTGTTAAGAATCTATTATTCTAGTACGGTAAATCTGATATTTGACTATAATAAACAAACGCTCAAAATGCTTTGAGCGTTTGTAGGAAAGAAGTATACGGTTAATGTAAAATGAAAATAGAGATAAGACCCGCAATGAAAATGATGATAAATAAAAATAAGTCTGTATCTATGAAGTCTGTTTTCTTGCTGTGGTTAGTTGGTGTCGGTTTTTTCAATGATTATTGAACCTCTTTCTTATTCTAATTTTTCCTTATGGATATTTTTACTTACCAAACGCTTGAAACACAAAAACAATCGCATAAAGGGGAATAGCAACAATGAGTACTCCAGTCAAGAAATAGCATAAGCTTCGTATAAGAAACTTCATGATGTCATACAGAGAACCAGCAATGTCGTCAATGAACTTCAACATGTCTACCACCTGCTTTTGTTTTTAGTGAAAACGGCATTTTAACACGTAGATGCTGTCGTATTCTTTTAGCTCTTTTTCGTGAGCTTTTGGATCTTTTAAATAGTTTAGCTGAATGCTTGATATGGAATCTTCAGAAGAATAAGCCATGTAGCCTAGTGGCATGTCTCCATCAATTTTTTGTACGTCTTGATAAAAGCCTTCCCACGTGCCAGCTAAGTTCTCTTTTTCTTCAATGTTCCTTTTTTCTGTGAAGCTTAACCCAGCGCTGCCCGTTTGATTTCCAACCTTTAAGTTAAACATAGTAATGACTTCTTCTCCGTCTTCATCTTCCGGATAAATATCGCTAGAAGTGAAAATAATCAGTCCTTCTTTGTCCACTTCTGTAGATAACTCATTTAGCTTTTCTACAAATAGCCCCTTTTCATACTTTTCAACCCAAACGTCGACTTCTTTCTTCTTGCTACCAGAGTCATATTCAAAGACAAACGCTTGATTAGTATTAATCAGCATATCCTCTCTTGCCGTTAGAGAATGCGTGACGTTTTTAATTGTTTCGTTTTTTAAGGTTGGTCCTTTGCTACTAGTAACTTGGTCAGAGCTGTTTGAAAAAAACATTGTCATGAAGCCTCCAACCGCTAATAAGAAAAGAACTAATAAAAAAGCGATTTTTCCTTTTGACATGGTCTATAACCTCCTGTTCAATCAGTGTTGTTTCACTATATTTTTACTATTTTAACATTTATTTCATTATTTTTGAAGATGTTATATATTTGCATAGTATTTTAGTTCATATTCCAATATTTCATAGTGCTCTAAAGCTATTGTTTATTGTCAGAAAGTTATGATATTATAAGAATCAAGTGAAGGAAAAACTTCATTGATGAATAAATATGAAGTTTTGAGTGCGAAGGAGGATGGAATGAACCAGTCATACGTAAAAAAGATGAAAAATGACATTTATAAAACTTATGAACATCTGCATACATATCCAGAATCAAGCAGTGAGGAAAAAGAAACGTCAGCTTATATTCAAAAGAAGCTAGAGGATGCTGGATACAGCGTTCGCACATTCTCAGAACATTACGGATTAACTGCTGAGCTTCAAGGCGTTTCTTCTGAAGTGGTAGCATTCCGATCTGATTTAGATGCGGTCGTGCAGTGGATTGACGGAGAGCTGAAAGCTAATCACTCGTGCGGGCACGATGCTCATAGTACCATGCTGTTATACGCTGCTCTTGCGCTTAAGAAAATGAATATCCAGCCTCAAAAAACGATTCGCTTTTTGTTTCAACCAGCAGAAGAAACTGGGGCGGGAGCGAAGCAAATGATTGAGTCAGGGTGCTTACAAAACGTGACGGAGCTGTATGGCATGCACGTAAGACCTGAATGGGAAGTAGAGGATAAGAAAGCATCTCCCGTTATTTTACACGGCTCAGCCTGTGCAGTTCATGGCATCGTTCACGGTGTACAAGCTCATGCGTCACGACCCGAATTTGGTAAAAATGCGATTGAAATCGCAGCAGACCTTGTACAGATGCTGAGAGGTTTACGCTTAACAAAAACGAATGATTATTCAGTCAAAATGACGAAGCTGCAAGCTGGAGGAGATAGCACAAATGTAATTCCTGATGAAGCTGTGTTTGCTTTGGATTTGCGAGCCAATACAAATGAAGCGATGGATGAATTGAAATCGCGAGTGGAGCACATCCTCTCTCACCTGACTTCAATGCATGAAGTAGCAATCGATTATCATTTTGAAGGACGTACATACGCTGCGGTTCCAAACGTTCATACCATTCAAATTGCGACACAGGCCATTCAGTCTGTACTAGGTGACTATGGATTAGTATCTGTCTGCGAAACGAAAGGTGCTGAAGACTTTCACGTGTACACGAAAGAAACGGGCGTTGCTTCGACGATGATCGGTCTTGGGTGTGGATTAAAGCATGGCCTTCATCATCCTGACATGATGTTTAATAAAGAAGCGCTGCTAACCGGAACAAACATTTATCTAACTCTTGCTCTTTTGGCCTCAAAAGCAGAGGTGCAGGGAGAATGAGTGCGCAGCAATTTGAACAGGTAGTAAAAGAAGCGTTTCCTCATTTATCATCAGGGCAAAAGAAGGTTGCTCAGTATTTACTGGATTCCCTTCAAGAAGCGTCGTTTCAAACGGCAGCAGAAATTGGTCGCGCCTCGGGAGTCAGCGAAACGACAGTTATTCGCCTTTCATACTCTCTTGGCTTTCAAAGCTTTTCACAAATGCACGATGCGATTCAGCAGCGCGTGATGGGTCATGAAAAAGTAGTTAAAAAGGAGAAAAATCAAGACGTGCTCAAGCGCGTGTTAGAAAGCGAACTGAACATCATCCGCCGCTTGGAAAATGAGGAGAACACTCAGAGAATTTGGGAAGTGGTAGACAGACTGATTCACGCAGATCAAGTACTGGTTGCCGGATACCGAACTTCATACGGAGCAGCACACTGGTTTTCAATGATGCTTTCGACGCTTCGGGAACGCGTGCGGTTAGTCAATCAGCCGGGAGATATTCAAGAAAGTCTTTGCGATTTAACACCCGAGTCAGTCATTGTTGTCCTGTCGTTTCCTCGCTATGCAAAGGAAGCGACAAAGCTTGCGGCTTACGCTAAGAAAGTTGGGGTAACGGTAATTGCCGTTACCGATCGTATTTTATCGCCGGTTGGTGAGCTAGCTGACATTACGCTTTTAACAGAGACAAACGTCCAGTCAGGTTGCAACTCAATCGCCCCGGTCATTACGCTTTTAGACTTAGTGCTCACCGCATATCAAGAAAAAAATCCCGCTGGCGTTCAACAGCGTCAGCAAAAGCTTGAGAGCTTATATACACATCAAGATACATACATGGAATAAGCGAGGAGATAATATGACGAATTTACATATGGACGAGCTCGTCATTCGGCGGGTGGAGCATCCAGACGAACTGCGAAAAGTAGGGAATTTAGAGCGAACAATCTGGAAGGGAGAAGATCCGGTTCCAGTTGAAATGATGGTCGCAACGATTCGAAACGGAGGGCTGGTGTTAGGAGCTTTTCTTGAAGACAAGCTCATTGGGTTTCAGTATTCATTTCCAGGCTTTGACGGCAAGCAATCCTATCTATGCTCTCACAGCTTGGGCATTTTAAAAGAATATCGTAGCTATGGTATTGGGCAAAAGCTGAAGTGGGCGCAGCGACAAGAAGCAAAGAAGCTAGGTTATGAGCTGCTTGCATGGACATATGATCCGCTTGAAACAGCAAATGCTAACTTGAATTTGCGAAAGCTCGGCGGAATTGGAGCAGCCTATAAAGAAAATTACTACGGTGAACTAAACGACATTCTAAATGCAGGAATACCGTCGGACCGCTTTGTGGTGCATTGGTGGATTCAAAGCGACCGCGTGCAAAAACGAGAAGAAAAGCAGTACGCGGAATGGAGCGTTAAGGAAGACAATATTCTATTAAACTATGTGCTAAATAATCAAGAGTTACCAACTCCTGCACCTATGAACTCTACATTAATGCATGACGTGTTATTCGTAGCGGTGCCCGCTCGCTATCAAGAGGTAAAGGCAAAAAATCAAGACCTGGCGCTACAGTGGCGCTTAAAAACAAGAGAAGCATTGAGCAAAGCTCTAGACTGTGGCTATGAAGTCACGGATTTTGTGAAAACAAACGGAAATATTCATTACTACGTAGTGACAAAAAAATAAGGTAGGGGGAAACGAGATGGAGATTCAGCACATTATTTTGCGCCACGTGAAAATGGAGCTTTTAGAACCATTCACAACGAGCATCTTCACCGAAACGCATAAAGAATTTATCCTAGTAGAAATCCTAGGAAAAAACGGCTTATCGGGGTGGGCAGAGTCTGTTGCTTCACCAGAGCCTTACTATAAAGAAGAAACGCTCAAAACAAATTGGCACATCATGGAGGATTATTTAATTCCGCTTTTACTTCAACATCCTGTGTCCCACCCGAGCGAACTTCAGAAGTTGTTTGAACCGATTCGGGGCAACTCCATGGCGAAAGCAGCGCTTGAAGGGGCAATGTGGGACTTATACGCAAGAAGCAACAACGAGCCGCTTTGGAAAGCGCTTGGGGGTACGAAGAAAACCATTGATGTTGGGGTTAGTTTAGGGATTAAAGATTCAGAGTATGAGCTGTTAAAAGCGGTGGAAAAAAACTGTGAAGAAGGATACAAGCGCATTAAGCTAAAGGTAAAACCAGGTTGGGATCTCGATATCTTAAAAGCAGTTCGCACTCGCTTCCCGGATATTGCCTTGATGGCAGATGCGAACTCAGCGTATACGCTTGATGATATCAATCACTTAAAAGCGTTTGATGAGTTTAACCTCACGATGATTGAGCAGCCGCTCGCTTATGACGATATCATTGATCATGCAAAGCTGCAGCGCGAGCTTCAAACGTCGCTTTGTTTAGATGAAAGCATTTATACGCTTGATGATGCAAGGCATGCGATTGAGCTAGGAAGCTGTAAAATTATTAATATTAAAATTGGCCGCGTTGGTGGACTCTATGAATCGAAGCAGATTCATGATCTTTGTAAAGAGCACGGCATACCTGTCTGGTGTGGGGGGATGCTGGAAGCTGGTGTAGGGCGTGCTCATAACGTTGCCATTACGACGCTCGATAACTTTACGCTTCCTGGGGACACGTCAGCGTCTTCTCGCTATTTTTCAAGCGATATCACAGACCCTGCGATTACGGTGGAAAACGGAACGATTACCGTACCGACAACACCGGGGATTGGCTTTGAACCAAACCGCAAGCGAATTGAAGAGCGTACGCACTACAGCAAGCTTTATAAACTTTGAGGGATATAGACTTTAAGGGAGGAGGGAGCGCCAGTGAGTAGCGTTCCAGCAAAGAAGGTACAGGATAAGGGGTATAGTAGAGGAGATTATGTTCGATTTATTGTTCCATCCGTATTAGGAATTTTATTGTTTATGATTCCCATTCCGATGGAAGATGGAACGACCGTTTTCGTCGCGTTTGTTGCAAACTGGCTTGGTGATGTATTTGCATCAACAATTCCAATGATTGCCGCTGTTTTAATGGGAATTACGTTTATTGGAACATGCGTTGCCAAGTGGGGAAAACCTGACTTTATCATGAACTCACCGTTTTTAAAGAATTTGTTTGATGTCAGCATCCCGTTTTTTTTAGCACGTACGCTGGGCTTCTTATTTGCAGCAATGGTTGTGTTAGGTATAGGCCCCGCTTTTATTACGTCTGACGACACGGGAGGTTTTTTATTAACGGGTCTTGTGCCAGTGCTGCTGACAACATTCTTACTTGCTGGCTTTTTCTTACCGCTTCTTTTGGATTTTGGTTTACTTGATTTATGTGGCGTCTTGTTTGCTAAGCTGATGCGTCCACTTTTTAAACTTCCAGGACGTTCTTCCATGGACTGTTTAGCATCTTGGATTGGTGACGGGACAATTGGTGTGTTCCTAACGAGCAAGCAGTATGAAGACGGGCATTATACAGAGCGAGAAGCAGCGGTTATTAGCACAACGTTCTCGGTTGTATCTATTACGTTTTCAATCGTCGTAATCACCGAGATTGGCCTTGCTCACATGTTCGTTCCGTATTATTTAACGATTGTTGCTGTAGGGTTAGTGCTAGCGTTTATCATGCCGCGCATTCCACCATTATCTCTCAAGAAAAATACGTATTTTAAAGAAATTGAGCGTGAAGACGAATCGTTTATTCCAAAAGGTCAAACGCCGTTTCAGTGGGGAACTGAAAAAGCGATTGAGCAAGCGCGTAAAAACGGAAGCGTGTCTACGTTTTTTAGAAACGGTACAAAAAACGTATTGGATATGTGGCTAGCGGTTATTCCAGTTGTCATGACAATTGGGACCATTTCGGTTATCGTAGCAGAATACACCCCGTTTTTTGAATGGATAGGAAAGCCGTTCGTGCCGCTGTTAGGGCTGATGGGGGTACCGGAAGCAGCTGATGCATCCGTGTCCATTTTAGTTGGCTTTGCAGATATGTTTTTACCAGCGATTCTAAGCAGTGGAATTGAAAGTGAAATGACGCGCTTTATCATCGCATGTTTATCGGTAACGCAGCTTGTGTACATGTCTGAGGTTGGAGGGTTAATTCTAGGATCTAAGCTTCCGATTCGCTTTAAAGATCTTGTGCTCGTTTTTATTCTTCGCACAGCAATTGCTCTTCCGCTTATCGTGCTAATCGCACACTTCATATTCTAATAACGGCTAGCCTGCTTCTAAAAGCAGGCTAGCTTTTTTTAGCTTGTTTTTGTTAAAAACTCTCTCATTAAGCTATTCACTTCTTTTGGCTTTTCGTGCTGAGGGGCAGATTCAGCGGCTTTTTTTTTTACGCTTTCTTCAAACGGATAGAATTCTGCAGCTCGGTATTTGTTTTTTGCAATTAAATAGATATAGTCTTTAAACAATTAAGAATTCTAGAAGGTTATCGAATAAGAGATGAGTAGACAACGCTGGACCATTGATTCATTTTGCTAGGACTTCAGATGTGTTTATGGAAAATACTATTCTTTTTTCTATAATAATCCTGCTATTTTAAAATTGGGAGGTGTGCTTCCTCCTAGACAATTGAAGATAGGGGAGAACGGTATGAGGCGTTTGTTCATGTTGATGATGGTTTTCTGGCTTGTTGTTCCGCTCAATACGCAGGCAGGAGGATTCGGAGGGAAAGATGATCCGTCTGGCGTACCTGGCCAATGGTACGTAGGAAATACACCTGCTTCTGTGGATCCAGCTAAACCTGTCGTTGTATTTGTTCATGGTTTTAACAGCTCTTCAAACACATGGTGGGAAGGCAATGATATGTACAATACCGCTTATCAAAATGGCTATCAAACTGCTTTTATTGATGTGCATCCAGATAAAAACATGTGGACAAACGGTCCGATTTTGAAACAAAAGTTTGAAGAAATCTATCGTCACTTTGGGAACAAAAAGCTCGTTGTTGTTGCGCACAGTAAAGGTGGCATTGATACGCAAAATGCCCTCGTACACCAAGGCGCATATCCTTACGTATCCAACTTGATTACACTATCAAGTCCACACCATGGATCTCAGCTGGCAGACCTAGCTTACAGCAGCTGGACAAGCTGGTTGACAGGTATTCTCGGCAGTCAAAACGATGCAACGTACTCTCTTCAAACAGGTTATATGAAGAATTACCGTGCCCAAACGGATTCACACGCTAATCGCTTGAAAAATCCAATTTATACGTTTGGTGGAACGAGCTGGGGAAGCTTTGGATCATCACTTTATTTTGGTGGCGTTTATTTAAACTCCTACGGTCAAAACGACGGAGCGGTAACGGTGACAAGTTCTCGTCTTCCTTACGGTCGTGAAGTTCGCGTGGGTTCATGGGATCATTCAACTGTTAAATCAAGCGCTACCTTCAATTTGTTTAAACCATATTTAACGACGACACAAGCACTTTCCACTTCAAAAATCAGCGCATTAGAAGCCATGCAGCATGAAGAAAGCAGCAGCATTTACCGAGGCGGAGAATTTACGAGTTCAGGTGTACAAGAGTTTACAGTAGAAGAAAGCGCAGCAAATATGGAAGTAGATTGGCTTAGCAATCAAAAAATGAATGATATTGAGCTTGTTAGCCCAACTGGAAAGGTGTACAAAAAAGCGGTTCGCACCATTGACGAAGGCGTCTTTAAAGGTGCTCATCATCACATGTTCCAAGTATCATCTCCTGAAGCGGGAAAATGGAAAGTACAAGCTAAGCACAAAAAAGCAGCGTACTTTTTAAACGTAAGTGTAAAAAGTGGCTTAAATGATGATATTGAGCTTCAAAATGTGACCGCCTCTTCTGTGGACGTGATTCATTCAGGTGACGTGGCAAAAGCAGACGCAACTCTAAACATTAAGAAAAATGGGAAAGTCGTAAAGAAACAGCAAAAAGATATGAAAAAAAACCAGCAGTTCAACGCTTCCTTTGCTGAAGAAGGCGTCTACAACATCACTGCGGACATCAAAGGTCAAACAAAAGACGGAAAGCCGTTTGAACGCACCATTGTGAAATCAATTTATGTAGATGCTAAAGGGAAGGTTTTTGAATAATAAAAGAAGCCGGAGCATTTTTTTGCTCTGGCTTTTGTGTGGGGTTTTATGCTTCGTGTTTGTCTTGTCTATCGGGCAGAACTTTTTCAACGATAAACGAAATAAGCAGGTAGGATAAAGGGCAGATTACGACCAATAAATATATTTTGTCTTCAGGTAAGTGATAGAAAAGAAACACGCTTAACGTTCCAAAGAGCAAAGGAGGTAATAGTTCTTTTATAAGGTTTCGAATCATGTGTCAGAGCTCCTTATTGATAGAGTAGGTAGTACTAGTTTAACGCTTTTTAGTAGAATTGTATAATTTATGAAAAAACCCCTCGAACTTTTGTTTTTTAGTGCTAAAATACTATTATATTTATAAAGAAGGAGTGCATATAGCAGTGCGAAAGATTTACTTCATGATGTCTTTGCTGTTGCTTTGTTTTCTAGCTGCCTGTCAAGAGAGTAACAGTACAGAGCAGGTTACTCAGTCAAAACAAGTGAGTGAAGAAGAAAAGCAGCTAAAGACTAACAGCAATGACAAAAAGGAAAGCGTAGCGAACGACGAGCAAGAAGAAAGTACAGAAAATGAAGAGAAACAACAAAAAGTTTCTGGAACATCCGTACATAAAAAGGAGCCTGTAACAAGCAGTAACCAAGTAAACGTATTAAGGGATGACAAAGTAGTTTCTACGATGAAAGGCTATGCTAATGGATTAGTTGCAGGCATTAATACCAATTCATTTTCAAAAGTAGAGCCGTATTTACAGCAGGGAAGTTCGTTATATAATCAACAAAAATCACTTGTATCAGATTTACATAGCCGTGGGATAACGGAAGAAGTTGTTTCAGTCAACGTTGATTCAACAAGCGGAAGTGGAGAAAACTATCACATTCAAACAACAGAGCGCATCGAGATTACTAAAAGGGATGGTTCAACGCGAACAGCTGATTTTTCATGGAAGTATAGCGCAGTTTGGAAGAATGGAGAATTAAAGCTAACGGACATTCAAGAAGTAAAATCAAGCCAAACGGTTGACTCTTCTGGAGCAACGACTGTCTTTGAGAAAGAGGAGTCCCTAAACGCATATAACGGAACGTGGGGAACAGGTGAAAATGATGGATCTCCTTTTATCACCATTGAAGCAGGCAATGGGAATATGGCTTCTGTTTCAATCGAATCGTGTCAACCACCTCGGTGTTTGCGTCTCGCAAGTGCTTCTAGTGAAAGTGTTCAATTTATCGATAAACAAGCTTCATTTGCTTATGATGAAGATGGCCAAGGAAACCATGGAATCGTGTATATTAGACTAGAAGGTAATCAGGTTTTTATTGAAACATCAGATAAATATCGTGCTTCCGATGCTTTTTGGTTCATACCAGAAGGGACGTTTACCCTTCATCACATTGAAGATATATCAGCTATTGTAGATCCGGAAAATAGCTGAGGCATAAAGAACCAACCTGCTACCACAGGTTGGTTCTTTATCTATTGAATAAATTTTCTTCGTGATGAAGACTACAGTTATACTTTCCATAAATATAATTTAAAAATAAAAAAGTACTTAACATTATTAGGTGCTAATGCTATTATACTATATTGAGATGAAAATAGGTATTTGGAATTATTTTTCTCTTCTTAACTTTATTATGAAAGGATGTGTGAGATGTGAAAGCTTTACTTCGAAATGAAGGTGGAATTACTAAAAGTGTAAAAGTAGGTTTTAGTTGGACAACCTTTTTCTTTGGATTCTTTCCAGCGCTTTTTCGTGGAGATTTAAAATGGGCAGCTATCATGTGTATTATGGCTATCGTTGTAGGTATATTTACTTTTGGTTTTGGTGCATGGATTCCTGGAATTATTTTTTCTTTCGTTTATAACAAAATATACATAAAAGAGCTAATTGAAAAAGGCTATGGTCCAGCTGATGAGCATTCTAAAGTAATTTTAGAACAACGTCAAATTGTAACAGCAGTAGCATGATAAAAACAGAGAAACTCAATGGGTTTCTCTGTTTTTTTAGATAATATAAATTTATTAGAGGATAAATTAAATAAGTTAATGGATAGAAAAATTATTAACCAACCTGCTATGACAGGTTGGTTTTTGTTGTGGATCCTAATTTCTTATGCGTATAAATGACTAGGAAGAGGTAGCCAGCAATAAGAATTAAAATGACAATCTCAGGCTGAATGGCTAAGATAAAGCCAGCAGTGAGACTAAGTAGTCCGCCAATCAAGCTAGAGAGGCCAACTAGTTTGCTTGCTTTTTCTTTATTACGTATACGATGCTCGTTAAATCCAGGAAGCAACCATATTTGTTTTTTTATGCCGATGAAGTAAGCTAGGATGAAAAGAATGAAGCTAATCAGAATTAGGTTATAATTGATGAAAAGCAAAATGAACACGTCCTTTTTACAACTAATGTATGGTGAAGATAGTCGAAGTAGTACAAGGTAATAGGGGAATTTCATATATGTTTTACCCAAAAGGTAATCCACCGTTGCTATAATAGAAACTAAGAATAAGAGAATAAAGGGGAGCGATTGATGAAAAAAGTAATTTTTACGCTTTTGGGGTTAGCTATTGTCGCTGCAGGAGTGATGGTATACATGCTTCAACATCATGAAGCAAAATCCTATGCAAAGGAAATAAAGCCCCAGGTAATCACGCATTTACAAAAAGAATTTCATGACGTTTCATCCGTCACGTTTACGGAAGAAAAGCTGTTATCTAAGAAAAGAATACAAATAAGTGGTTACGTAAATAACAACAAAGCGCTTGGCTTTTCCGTAACGACCTCGTATCCAGCCGGAGATATTGAAAGTGAGCTCGTTGTAGATCAAGCACTTTTTGATCAGCTGAAATAAGAAACCATTCTTTTTTATTAAAAATACCTAACACAATAGTAAATCATCCCCAAAACGTGCAATTATTTTGTTATGTTCCAAACTCTTCTTCGTTATACAAAACATTCATAGGCAGTGACAGGTGAGGATGCTCCATATCCATCTTCCATGCTCCGACATTTACATACAGAAAAACCGTTGGTAAACACTACTTTCCTATTCTCTAACCATATCTTTGTACTTAGTTGAGGTTTGGGTCTAAATACTCATCTGATAATTAGGTAATTTAAGGTAATTTCCCTATTTACCTTTCAAGTCTACATGTTAACCTAATGGTAAGTACATAGGAGTAGAAGTAATATTGATTTAAAAATTAAGCGTACGTGTTAATCAACTACATCATCTTGTCAGGAGGAGTACTCATGGATCAAGCACTATTACCAAACGGGTCTGTTGTATTGTTAAAAGGGGGAGACAAAAAGCTCGTCATTTATGGACGTAAGCAAATGTCTCTTGGAGAAGAGCAACAAATTTATGATTATATCGGCGTTCCGTACCCAGAAGGGTTCATTAATGAACAGTACACATACGTATTTAATCACGCAGCGGTTGAGCAAGTAGTGTTTGAAGGTTATCGTGATGAAGATGAAGTCAAGTTTCAAGATGTACTACAGCAAGTACCAAAGCAAAAGCCAGAATAAGATAGGTAAATGAAAAGCCCTCTTCACATCGTGAAAAGGGCTTTTGCTGTTTACAGGCTAATTTCTTTTCCTTCTTTACGTTTTCTTCTATACTCAGCAGTTGCTGTGAAAAGTACGTCTGAAGAAGAGTTGAGCGCTGTTTCACAAGAATCTTGTAAAACACCGATGATGAAGCCCACCGCAACGACTTGCATCGCTACATCGTTTGGAATTCCGAATAAGCTACATGCTAATGGAATTAATAGTAAAGACCCACCAGCTACACCAGATGCTCCGCAAGCTGATATTGCAGCTACGATGCTAAGAATAAGTGCTGTACCAAAGTCTACTTCAATGCCAAGCGTGTTAACGGCTGCAAGCGTTAATACAGAAATTGTAACGGCTGCACCGGCCATGTTAATTGTTGCGCCTAGTGGAATAGATACTGAATACGTATCTTTATCTAAATCTAGCTTTTTACATAGATTCATATTCACTGGAATGTTCGCAGCAGAGCTACGCGTAAAGAATGCCGTAATCCCGCTTTCACGTAAGCATTGTAAAACAAGTGGATATGGATTTTTACGAATATTAATAAAGACGATAATAGGGTTAACAACAAGAGCAATAAAGAACATGCATCCTAATAAAACTAATAAAAGCTTTCCGTAATCAAGCAATGCCGATAAGCCGTTTGTAACAAGGGCTTCAAATACAAGGCCCATAATACCAAGCGGTGCTAGATTAATAACCCAGCGAACGATTGTTGAAATGGCATCTGAGAAGTTGCCAATCATATTTTTGGTTGTATCAGGTGCATGGCGAAGCGCAATACCAAGTACGATTGCCCACGCTAAAATGCCGATATAGTTAGCGTTCATCAGTGCATTTATAGGGTTGTCCACTATATTGAACAATAGCTTTTCCAGTACTTCACTTAACCCACCTGGAGGCTCAAATCCTTCAACGCCGCTTTCTTTAAGCTGTAGCGTTACCGGGAAAATAAAGCTTGCGATGACGGCAACAAGTCCAGCTAGGAATGTGCCGATTAGGTATAAGCCAATAATAGGCTTCATATTTGTTTGCTGCCCATTTCTGTGCTGTGCGATTGCGTACATAACTAAAAATAATACCAATACAGGCGCAACAGCTTTTAGCGCACCTACAAATAGCGCACCAAAGATTGTAACGAGTTTAGCTCCTTCAGGAACCGTTAACGCCAGAACGACACCGACGATAATCCCGATTACAATTCGAGTAACTAGACTAATTTGATTCCATTTGTGCAATAAGTTTTTCATCATTTGTTCCTCCGATTAATGCTTCATATCCTACATACTGCTCATACATAAAAGTAAGTTTACCATGAAAAATATTGATTGTGAATGTGAAGAAATAAAATCTTTATAATTTTTAGAAAGTTTTTTCTTTGTACAAATGTCCACTCCACTAAAACAACCGCTTGCATGATTATATGTTATAAAAGAGAAAAATGCTAGTGTAAATTTTTATAAATAACAGAAAATTGTTTTTTTGGAATAAAGAAAAAGCACAAAATCAGGCGTGCAGCCTGATTTTGTGCTACGTTGTTTCTCGTATAACCAGTGTGGCTTTATAAAGCTTACGTCGAGGAGGCATTTCATTCTGATGTACGCGGAGAGCAAGTGCTTTAGCTACGTCCTTTGCAATTGTTTGTAGAGGGTAATCAACCGTTGTGAGTAAAGGAATGCTCGCGCGTCCAATGGAATGGTTGTCAAAGCCCATAATTGATACATCTGTCGGAATGTTAACGCTATGTTTTCGTGCACTATGAAGCAAACCCATAGCTACAAAATCACTTCCTGTCAACAGGCCATCTGGATAATCTTCAGTTTGAAAAAGTGTATCTCCAAGCCGAAGTCCGTCGTCAATTGTCATAACCCCGTTTCTTTTCATATCGGGTGAGTAGGTGATCCCTGCATCTTTTAAAGCGTGCTTAAATCCGCACAGCCTTTTTTGTTGAAGCGGCGTCTGTTCATAATCCATACAAAGTAAAAGGCGCGTTCGACCTTGTTTGAGTAAATGGGTCGTTGCATCAAATATCGCTTGTTCTTCATCTACTGAAAAGACGTCGAAAAGGTTTCCAGGAGCTTGTTCATTGCAAATGATGACGATTCTATTGCCTACCAACTCCTTGATTTCTTGTTCAGATAATAAAGTATGTGTCACAACCAGAGCGTCCATTTCTTGCTGTGCGAGCTTGTCATAGACATAACGCTCTTCTGATGGTTGAAAATCGCTTTGATAAATGACCGTTTCGTATCCAGATTGGCGACAGGCTTCTGAGAGTGCACTGATTAACTGACTAAAATAAGGGTGATCGACGGTAGGTACCAATAAGCCAATAAGCTGGTTTTGCTTCTTGCGCAAGTGAACGCCTCGCGCATTTCGCTTGTAACCAATTTGCTGGATGGCTTTTTCTACTTTTTCTTTGCTTTCTTGTGAAACGTGGGGATGGTGATTTAACACGCGCGAAACGGTGGATTTTGATAAACCGCTTATACGAGCAAGATCCAGAATTGTTGTCATAAAAAACCTCCATTTAGTCGTTGACCTGGGAACGTTCCCAGCGTGTATGCTGAAAAAAAAAGCAAAAGGAGAGGGAAACATGAACAAAAAAACATATCCTCATGGAAAAGAGACGCACGCACTTATTTTCTTTGATTTTGACGAAACATATTTTCCGCATGCGTGCACAGTGGAACAGCTTTCGATGCTGCAACAACTGGAGAGGTATTTACATGATGTGTGTAGTCAATATCACGTGAAAATTGGTTGGGTAACCGGCAGTAGCATCGCGCATATTGAGTCGAAAATGAAGAAAGCGAACTTAACATATTTGCCTCATTTTATTTCCAGTAATCTTGGCACAGAGCTATATATGGTTGATGAAGAAGGAAATAAGAATAGCTTACCAGAATGGCAAGCTAAAATTGACGCTTCCGGTTTTTCAAAGGAAACTGTTCAATCGCTTTTACATCAGCTTCGCACTGATTATGAGGTTGTCTTAACGCCTCAAACGCAGTTTGGTCAACAAGGGTATAAAATGAACTATTACTATTATACAAAATCAGAGCAAAATACTCATTCAGTCTTGAAGGTTATTAGGAAGTTAGCGGATGAATACGCAGTGGAAGTAAATATTAATCGATGCAATCCAAAAGCAGGGGACCCCGAAAATGCGTACGATGTTGATTTTATTCCAAAAGGTACGGGAAAAGCAGCCACCGTTCATTTTATGAAAGCATACTATGACGTTGCTCATCACCGAACGTTCGCTTTTGGAGATAGCGGAAACGATATCGACATGCTAAAAGCAGTGGAGCACGGCTATTTGCTTTTTAATGCGACTGATGAAGCGAAAGGTCTTCATGATCAACATGCATCGTCTGCTTATGGAGAGGGTATTATGGAAGTGTGCCAACAGGTTTTTACTTCGATGAAATAACAAAAACACCGGCTGCAGGCTTGCAGTCGGTGCTTTTGTTATTTTAAAAACTTCTGCACATACGGTGTAACCATTGGCTTTACGTGAGCATACAAATCTTTTGCCTGCTGGGCACCACCGGCAATCTTTGCATAGTCCATGTTACCTTGGTCATCTTGAAAATAAGACATCCATTCCGCTACTTGAGATCTTTTTTGAGGACGTCTTCTCGCAAATCCAGGGAATGGAAAAGCAGGTCTACGACGAGGTCTGTTTGAAAACATTTCTTCACCTTCTTCTAGTTGTTATAACGTATTGTATGAACGAAAAGAGAAGAATGGAAAGGTTCCTGTCCTAGACTTTTGAAAATAAATAATAAAGGTTTGAAAAATGTTAAGAAAACAGAGTCGACAAATCTATGAACTTGTTAGACAAAACATGACGCTTTCTCGATGAAACGGCGCTATTTCCCTAGAAATTGTTGCAAACGACCTCTTTATTTGTAGAGATTTTACGTACGAAAGTCCCGTTTGATAGGCATAATCCCCTTTATAATAAAGGTAAGTGAATGCTGAAAGGAGCGGTTGAATGAAATGGACAAGCGGTATTGTAGTAGGAGCTTTTGCGGCATGTAGCGCAGTGATGGTAGCAGGTGTTCAGCATTGGGAAACAAAAATAGAGGGGCAGGCACAGGCAGCAGTCGTGGAAACGGCACAGCCTCATCAAAAGCAGTTTTCTGGTGTATCAAGCTATACAAAGCATTTACCCCCATTTTTGGTTAGTGCGATTGAAGATACGTTTATAAAAGACAAGCCCATCTCACTGGTGCTGGTAGCGAGGGAAGAGGATGAGTGGGCATCTTTCGTAAAGAAATCTTTAGAAGATACATACGGACAAGACGTGTTTCACATCCAAATCTATTCGTATCATGATCAAACAACAAAAGAACTCGTTCATTCTTCTTTTCAGCAAGACTTACAAAAGCTAAATCCGACCCTTGTTTTAGCTGAGGTTCCGATGTTGGAAGACCAGAAGGAGATGTCAATTGATGATGCGCTGCCCGAACTTCAAGCGTTCATTTCGCAAGTGAAAGAATTAAAAACAGCATTTATCCTTCAGCCATCATCACCGTATGCTTCACAATATGAATCTTATGAAGAAGCGGTAGCAGCCATCGGAGGAATGGCAAAGGAGAATCACGTTCACTATCTCAATCACGCTCCGTTATGGCCTTATGAAATCTCTCCTTATGTCACAAAAGAAAGTAAGTTAACGAAGGAAGGCAAGCAGCTGTGGGGTGAGCATCTAAGCAGCTGGTTTACAGGGAAATAAACGAGCAAAAAAGCATGAATGTTTTCATTCATGCTTTTTTGTTTGGAGAACGAATAAGCTGTTCTTTGTTAATGGTTCCAGGAGGTTGTTCAAGCCACTGATTTTTAATCATAATATCTGCTCCAGCTTTTGCATAGCGTCCAATTTCAAACGACATTCTTTCGTAATTTAAAGCAAGGTCGCTTCGCTGGCTAGCTGCAGCTGCCGTTGCGTAATTACCTGTACCTGTAGCGCTCAGTAAGCTCATGTGAAACATCATCAGCTTTTCAGAGAACACTGGAGTTGTTGAATCCGTGATGTAAAGATCTGAGCTCATTGGTGCGGCGATATGATCGTTTAAAAGCGTATCAGCAAATAGCTTAATATGCTTTTGGGAGATTTCATTTCCTCTCATCATAAACTGCTTTACCTCTTTGGACGTAGCCGTTTGAGCAAAGCTTAAGCAAATCTTATAGCCAATTAAGTTCGTTTGGATATTTAAAAACAAATGTGAAATCTCAACCGCATTTACGGGACGGTTTTTGCTGAACAAGTGAAAGCCGCTTATGTACTCCTTACTATCAATGTAATCGACTTCACTTGGAACGCAAATGTAAGGTGGGCGTGTGAGAATTCCCATTTCAAGCGCCAGCTTTGTCGTTTTTTCATAAAAAGAGGCCGTTTTATGCAAAGCGGTTGAAAAATAGTCAATTAAGTCATATCGAGCGCTCATAGCTAATGAGCCGCTGTAGCCAACCATTCCAGCTTTTGACATGTGATTGAGATAGCTAAGACAAAACGTATCCGTATATAAACGGGGAGCGTTCACATTTACGTCTTGCTTCCCAAATCCATTTGGAATTGCAAACTTTTCTTGTTGAAATAACTTCTGCAAACTGCTTACATGCTCAGAGGACATCGTTAAAGCCTCTTTTACAAGCGCGTGAATATCTTTATCTTCAATATGAGTTAACATATAAGCTAAAATACATGTTGCCATGCTGTCATTCATATAAGTTGTCCATAGAGATGCAATTTCAGCTGATGTTAAATTGGGTAAGTGTTTTTCCATTCCTATTCCTCCAGTATCATTAGTTTTTCTCCAAGAGCAGAAGATTATGAGAAGTATTTCATCAGAATATGCTCTGCAAGAAAATGTTGACTTTATGAACGGTATGGGAAGATAGGTGTTTTTAGCATGATGAACCAGGTGCGTTTTGCATTTACGTAAATGGAGGAGTTTGGGACATAACAAAATGATTGCTTCTAAAAGACGAACACTAGCTGTTCCCATCTCTTTAGGTTAGCTGAACACGTTCGTTTCATTGCGCTACGGCCACTCGCTTTCCGCGGGATCTCCGTTTTCCCTCTCTTTCCCGCAGGAGTCGAGTGTCCTACGCTCCCTTCCATCCTGTTTCCAAACTGGTTTTCCCACTCAACAAAAAGCCTGAACGATTAAAAGTTGTGAACTCTCAATTGTTCAGGCATAGTAGGGGTTGAACTACCTATGTCCCAGCCTCTTTTTTAGGATAACTGAAGCTTGCTTGTAAGCTGTTGAACCTCTACTTCAGTTTGCGGGTATTCTGCTTTTTTAATGCTAGCAAACGCTGCTTTATATTGCTTACGCATAAGTGAAAGGTCCTCGAATGTTAAGTTTGTTTGTACAGTGTTCGATAGCTCATTTAATATCGGTTTTGCTTTTGTGAACGATGGAACGGTAGCCACTTGTTTTATAATCGCTTTGGCAACAAGTATCTGCCGGTCGTGAGCAGAGAGTACATCTTGTTCATGGACAGGCTGAAGGTATGCCAAAGCTTCCTCACCGGTCAGCTTCACTTCACCAGCTGGAAATGTACGCTCGTCGTTCGTAAAGGCAGTGGGGTTGTTAATTACAATACCGTCAAGCTTATCAACAATTGTTTTAATGCTTGTTTGATCGATCATGGCATAATAGTCAATTGGAATACCTAGCGTCTGCTCAGCATTTTGTAAGAGCTGTTCTGTAGACTGGGCATTGTCTTTCAAGATAGAAGCTGCGGGAATATTGGTCATATGAACATCTGCATCTTTCTTATTAATGGTCATATGCACAAAAGATGTATGTTCTTCGTTTTTTGTAATTAAAAGTGCAGAAATGGGTTTTCCTTGTTTTAACGCTTCTTCTGATAGAGGCTCTTTATGAGACAAAGGTACGTATGCATCATTCATAGCAGCTTTAACCGTTTCATATCCAAACATGCTTGTTCCAACAAATCCAATTAACAAAAGCAGAACAAGGCCACCAATCCATTCTTTTTTTGCTTTACTACTCATTGTGTCACCTTTTCTTTTTACAGTTTCGTTTTTATTATTTCCACGGAGGGTATAAGCTTAAACAAGAACAGAATGTTGAAGCGAAAGGAAGGTGGTTTCACAAAAAAAGATAGCCATCATCTGCTATCTTTTCTGATATTCTTTTGCATATTGTTTTAATGTATTTAATAATAATTGCTGCTGCTTCTCATCTGTAAATGCTTCAATCCCGTATAAAAACTCATGATTTGCTTTTTCTTTCCAAACGGTCAAACCAGTGATTGTAAGGTTTTTATCCAATAAAGAAAAATTAACCGTAAGCTCAATAGGCTTTTGAAATACTGGAAGATCCAGTGGGGTAATTAGCTTCATTCCTCTTGGAGATAAATCAATAACGGCAAGTGGACCGGGTTTACTTTCGATGTCTTTTCCATCGTATTTTTTAATGAAAAACGTGCCAACAATGGGCTGTGCAAATGTAAAACGAAAAGGCTCTTCACGCTTATATTGCATAAAACAGCTCGCTCCTTTTAAGTAGGGAATAAATGGAGAAAAATGCATCCTTCAGCTGATGTATTCCTTGCTTTCTTCACATATAGTAAGAGAGAGGAGAGGCTTCTTTTGCTACTATTTCTCACTACACTATATCGGTCAGTTACATTAAATCTATAGAAAAAGAAAAGGTATTGTCAATATTTTATGAAATTTATGCATTCTTTTGTATCGAAATATAAAGAAATGTTATGACTGAAACGAATAGGTGACAGTGTAAATAAAATAGTAGACAATAAGCATAGTAGGGTAGAGGGAGTGACAGAGGTTGAAGAAAGTAAAACAACGCAAAGAAAAGCGAATACTGTTTGACAAAAGTCAATTAGCACCGCTTAAAGTTGATTTGGAGACTAAAAAGCTGCTAGCTGAAGTTGGGCTACCGCGAGATGTTGCTCCATTGTTTGAATTTATGTCCTCTAAAAATCAGCTATGCACTTTGTGTGAGACGCTTCATTTATCTGCTCGCTATCAGCTTTATTGGTTTTTAGGGATGACAAAGCTAGGCGATCCTATCTGTTTACATGGTGACAATGGCAACATTGTACTGTTAGATGTTTCAAACGATGACTGCGAGCGTCTAATCAACTCATCGCTTGTACAGTTTTTACAGTTTGTTGAACTATTTTACGAATATATCCAGCCTTTCGTATTACGAGATGAACGTCCCGAAGTTGATGGTCATGTTCCAAATATATTAATTCGCGAAATGCGCGAGCGTTTTGAAGAAATTGATAAAGAAGCGATGAAACCCCATAGCTTTTGGAAATTGGAATTGGATTCGCTTTCAAAGTAAACCTCGCTTTGCAACGAGGTTTTTCTATGTCCGATTCATGCTTACGGTAAACTTATAGCGATCTGCACGGTACGCTGACCTCACAACTTCTAGCGGCGTGCCATCTTCTAAGTATGTGTAGCGTTGAATCAGAAGGATAGGGGATCCCTTTGCTACCTGCAAGTGTTCCGTTTCGTTTTCTGTAGCCACAATGGCTTCTAACGTTTGTGTAGCATGTCCAATTTTTAATTCGCTTTGCTGTTCGACATAGTCATAAAGCGATTGTTGGATAATGGCTTCCGTCACGCCTTTGATTAGATTAGCGGACATATAGACCGTTTCAATGGCCATTGGAATTCCATCCGCCAATCGAATACGTGTGATTTCATAGACGGGGTGATGCACTTGAATCGAAAGCTGAGACGCAATTTTTGCTGTAGCGGGAATAATTTCAAAGTGAAGCAAGCGGCTACTTGGCGTGAAGCCCCTTGCCTTCATATCTTCTGTAAAGCTCGTTAAGCCTACGAGCTGCTGCTCAATTTTTTGTTCAGAAACGAACGTTCCGCGTCCTTTTTCACGATATAAAAGGCCTTCATTTACAAGGTTTGTAATTGCTTGTCTTACTGTCATACGGCTAATTTGAAACTGTGTTGCATACTCTCGCTCGGATGGAATTGCATCGTGAGGTTTAAGCTCTCCGTTTTCAATTTGAGAACGAATTCCATCTTCAATCTGTGTGTAAATCGGCAGAGGTGAATTTTTGTCAATCATGCACAATTCCTCCTTTACATCGATCATACTACAATCTGCTATAAGTTTGTACGAGATAATGCCTTCTCATCAGCGATAATTGTAACAGCCTGATGGTTCTTTAAGATGGAAGCAGGAAACTCTTCCGTTACTGTTCCTTCAAGTAAATGATAGATGGCATCTGCTTTATCTTCTCCAGACGCTAATAATAAAATTTCAGTGCTGTTCATAATAGATGAAATGCCCATGGTTATGGCATGAGTCGGTACTTCATCAATGGATGAAAAGTAACGAGCGTTTGCTTGTCTTGTAGAAGAAGCAAGCGTGACCACATGTGTTTTAGATGAAAAAGGCGTACCTGGTTCATTAAAGCCAATGTGCCCATTATGACCAATTCCTAAGATTTGGAGGTCAATGCCACCAAGTTGTTCAATAAGAGCTTCGTAGCGCTCACATTCTGCTTCTGCATCTTCTGCTGTCCCATTTGGAATAAATGTTTGATTAAGAGCTACATCGAGGTGACCCAAAAGCGTATCCACCATATAGTAACGATAGCTGTTTGGATTATCAGCAGAAAGGCCGACATACTCATCTAGATTAAATGTGTGCACTTGCTCATAAGACGTTCCATTTGTTTGATGGTCTTGAATAAGAGCTTCATATAAACCTTTAGGTGTTCCACCAGTAGCTAAACCAAGCGTGGTTGAAGGATCACTCTTTATTTTGTTAATAATAATACCAGCTGCGGTTTGGCTCATTTCTTTATAATCTTTTACTGAGATGATATTCATTATTGTTCCCCCTGTTCATATGCGATATGTCCACGACACACTGTAAGCTGCACGTCGAAGTTTTTATTCAGTACAACGCAATCTCCATCTTTTCCTACCTTTAAACTGCCTTTACGGTTGAAAACACCAATTTGCTTTGCTGGATTAACAGCAGTCATTTGGATAACGTCTGATACGCTACAGCTGGTAAAGTCTATCATGTTTTTCATTGCGTCATTCATTTTTAAAATGCTGCCTGCAAGCGTTCCATCCCCTAATGTAGCCATTGTTTCGTTTACGTGAACGGGCTGACCACCAAGGTCATAAACGCCGCTTTCCAACCATTTAGCACGTAGTGAATCAGTGATTAAAATTAAGCGCTCGCTTGAAATTTGCTGATAGGCAAGCTTGACCATTTCTTTACGTGAATGAATGCCGTCAGCAATAAGCTCTGTATAGAGCTCTTCGCGCAGGTAAGCTGCACCTAGTACGCCTGGCTCACGGTGATGAATGCCGCGCATCCCGTTGTATAGGTGAGTTACGTGCGATGCCCCAGCTCCAATAGCTGCAACTACTTCTTCATACGTAGCATCTGAATGTCCAATTGAAGCAACTACGTTTGTTTGGTTTAAGTACTTCACAAGCTCTGTTCCACCTAATTCTTCAGGAGCAAGCGTCACAAGTCGAATATGATGTTGTGCTAAATCTTGCCAGCGCTTAAACTGCTCAACGCTTGGCTGTTGAATATGGTGGAGAGGCTGAGCACCTGCTCGCTTGGCTGAAATAAAAGGGCCTTCTAAGTGAATGCCTAGCGCTTCTGCTTGGGCGTTATTTTGGTTATTTGTAATAAAATGTCCGCATGCGATCAGAGCATCGTTAATGGCTTCTACAGACTGCGTCATTGTAGTCGGAAGAAAGCTTGTTGTTCCTTCTTTTGGAAGGGTAGCAGCCATTGTTTTCAACGCATCTTCTGTTGCGTCCATCGCATCTGCGTTCCCAGCTCCGTGAATGTGGACGTCGATTGCTCCTGGAACGACGATGAAATCAGGAGAATACTCAATAACTCGATCGTTTGAGCTCTTTTGATAATCGTGAATACTACCTAGCTCAGTTATTAACCCGTTTTCTATTTTCAGATATCCGTTTGGATAGACGGTTGTTTCGCCATAAACCGTTACGTTGTAAATGACCAGCGGTTTGTTCATAACATAAGTCTCTCCTTTGTCTTTGTCGAATGTATATGATTAGTGTAGCTCTTTTGAAATTAGTTGTCTATACCAGTTGTGATTTTTTATGTTATAAGAACTGTTAACACTTATATAAAGGTAATGAAAGCGCATAATTGGTATAGACAACTAGAACACCTCATGGTAGGATGTTAGTAAATATAGAGATAAGGGGATGAAGAAATGTTCCAATTTTTACAACGTGTAGGGAAGTCGCTTATGCTACCCATCGCCGTCTTACCTGCCGCAGCGCTATTGCTGCGCTTAGGTCAACCTGATTTATTAGATATCCCATTTATGGCGCAAGCAGGAGATGCTATCTTCGCTAACTTAGCACTTTTATTTGCTCTTGGAATTGCAGTTGGGTTATCCAAAGATGGAAGCGGAGCAGCTGCTCTTGCAGGTGTCATTGGTTATTTCGTTCTAACAAAAGGAGCCGTTGCGCTTGATAAAACGATTGATATGGGCGTACTTGGTGGAATTGTAGCCGGTATAGTTGCGGGTCTTTTATACAATCGTTTTTCAGATATAAAACTGCCGGAATGGCTAGGTTTTTTTGCTGGTAAACGCTTTGTACCAATTATCACGTCGGTTGTGATGCTTGCTATCGCCGGTTTGTTTGGCGTTATTTGGCCTCCAATTCAAGATCAAATTAACAACATTGGTGAATGGCTAACGGGTGCTGGTGCTCTTGGTGCAGGTATTTTTGGTTTTTTAAACCGTATGCTGATTCCACTAGGGCTACATCATATTTTGAACAGCTTAGTGTGGTTTGTATTCGGGGAATTTAACGGAGCGACAGGGGATTTAAATCGCTTCTTTAAAGGAGATCCAACAGCGGGAACGTTTATGACAGGTTTCTTCCCAGTTATGATGTTTGGTCTTCCAGCAGCCGCGCTTGCGATGGTAGCAGCTGCTAAAAAAGAAAAGCGAAAGCTCGTATCAGGAATGCTTATTGGACTAGCATTTACCTCATTTTTAACAGGAATTACAGAACCAATTGAGTTTTTATTTATGTTTATTGCTCCTGTTTTATACGTAGTACATGCTTTGCTAACAGGAATTTCAATGGGGCTTGCCGTCATGCTTGATATTCATCACGGCTTTGGTTTTTCAGCAGGTGCCATTGACTATTTCTTAAACTTTGGAATTGCGCAAAAGCCACTGCTACTGGGAGGAATCGGCCTCATCTATGCAGCGATTTACTTCGCGTTATTTTACTGGCTGATTAAAGCGCTTAATTTAAAAACGCCTGGCCGCGAAGACGATGAAACAGATGGTGAAGAAGCGGTGGTATTATCAGATGATAAACATGTAAACATGGCTGCTCATTTTATTGAAGGTTTGGGTGGAAAAGAAAATCTTGTTGAAATTGATAACTGTGCAACACGCTTGCGTCTACAGGTAAAAGACTCGGGTGCGGTTAATGAAGGACAGCTTAAGAAGAACGGTGCTCGCGGTGTGATGAAGGTTGCAAAAACGAGCGTTCAAGTCATTGTTGGAACGGAAGTAGAGTTTGTAGCTAATGCGATGAAGCAGCTTGTTCGAGGCGAAAAAGTAATGGCAAGTGCATCAGTGAAAGCTGATCCAAAGCCAAGCGAAGGCGTGCTTGACGAATTTAGCTTACCGTTTGAAGGGGTGGTTATGCCACTTGAAAAAGTCCCTGACCAAGTGTTCTCTGCTAAGCTGATGGGCGATGGTTTTGCGATTGAACCTGTTAATAATACGCTTCATTCACCAATTTCAGGTGAAGTCATTAGTATTTTCCCAACCAAGCACGCGTTTGGTTTGAAAACAGATACTGGGCTAGAATTATTAATTCATGTTGGAATCGATACGGTTGAGCTAAAAGGTGAAGGGTTTACAACACTCGTGAACGAAGGCGAACGTATTGAGCCAGGCACACCGTTATTACAAATCGATCTCGATTATGTGAAAAAGAATGCTACGTCACTTGTTACACCTGTTGTGTTTACTAATTTACCAGAAGGAAAAGAAGTAGAGATTAGAAAGACAGGTTATCAAAAACAAGGTGCGAAAGGTGTTATCAAACTATTATAATGAAGAGGCTGGGACATAAGTAATTCAGCCAATGATAAACCTGAACGATTGAGAGTTTCTCACTTTTAATCGTTCAGGTTTTTTGCTGATTGTGAAAAACAATGTTGGAAACAGGGTGGAATGGAGCGTAGGACACTCGACTCCTGCGGGAAAGAGAGGAAAACGTGAGATCCCGCAGCGCAGCGAGGAAGCTCAGGTTCCTCCCCGCGGAAAGCGAGTGGCCGTAGCGCAATGGAACGAACGTGTTCAGACAAACCAAAGAGATGGGAACAGCTAGTGTTCGTCTCTTAGAAGCAATCATTTTGTTATGTCCCAAACTCTTGGTACAAACGATAAAATGAGCTATGATATACTAAAAGAAGTAAGTACAGATAAGGGAGAATTTGTATGAACGAAACGTCAGTTACAAAAATTATTCTTATGCAAACAGAAAAGTTAGCTCGTCAGTACTGCTATGATTTTTTATATGAACCGCAGGGAGATAAAACGCTTTGTCAAATTATTCAGCGAGATGAAGATGGCTCGATTTTAGGAACGCCGCTTAGCTTTCATATCGACATGAACGAAGAGAAAGGAATTGGCCAAATTAGCTATTATCATGAGCAAGGAGAATTTAAAAAGCAAGATGTAAGTGTATTTGAAGAAAACAGCTTAGTTAACGTATTTCTATTTATTCAACAGCGACTTCAAATTAATTCGTAAGAGAGGCTGGGACATAAGTAATTCAGTCAATGATAAACCTGAACGATTGAGAGTTCCTCCCCGCGGAAAGCGAGTGGCCGTAGCGCAATGGAACGAACGTGTTCAGACAAACCAAAGAGGTGGGAACAGCTAGTGTTCGTCTTTTAGAAGTAATCATTTTGTTATGTCCCAAACTCTTTTTTATTGTGAAAAAAGGCTCGTTTTCCTTTCTTTTAACATGATGCTAAGTCAATGTTCATATACATATCATCGTTGAGCTTTTGGAAGATAGGAAAAAATGGAGTAAAAAGGAGGAGAAGTGATAGCCTTCTATCGAACTATAAAAAAGATCTGCTTCGTTAGGAACTGACATATTCATATTTTTGGTAAAAATTAATGAATTTGGTTTTAATCTGGTTATATAGGGTAATGAAAAATGAGTCTTTGTATCTGTTGGGTATCTTCTTTTTATCAGCCAAATGAACTAAAAATTGTCTTTTTTTGTCGAACGACTAGAAATACTGGTAATGATTCCTTATCATGTACAAGGGACCAAACAAACAATTATTTACAGGAGGATGTAAAACGTATGAGCGATGAAAACAAAACAAGAGAAGAAACTGCTGCTTCCTTAGAAACAGCTCCAGCTCCGAGAAAAGCACCAACAAAGTTAATCATCGGATTGGCGATTTTATTTGTGCTTATTGGTGCAGCGGTTACGTTTGGCTATGTATTCATGAAATCACCAAAGCAATTATATTTAATATCTGAAGTGAATACATACAACAAAATGACCGAAGAAATTGAAACGAAATATGGCGAAAGCTTAGCATTCCAAGAAAAAGCACTAGAGCAACCATCAAGCTCAGCGGCTTCTATCAGCGGTGATTTTTCAATGAACTCACTTGCTGCTGATCCATCTTATCAAATGATTCAAGATATGATTAGCAAATCGACGATTAATGTAAAAACAGAGCAAGACCCTAAAAAGCAAGAAACATATGGTTCATTAACGCTTGATATTGGTAACACAAAAGCACTTGACGTAGAAGGTTATCAAACAAAGGAACAAATTGGTTTTAAAGCACCAATTTTAGCAAATCAATTCTTCTATTTAAACCTTGATGAGTATGGTCAGGTTATGCGCATGTTTGACCCATCATATACGGGTCCAGATAAGTTAGAACTAAACCAAATTAAGGTAGAAGATTTAGAACTAACGGAGAAAGAAAAGAAAGCAATTGCAACAAAATACGGAAAGTTCTTCTATGATAACTTAGATGAAGACTACTTTACAAAAGAAAAGAACGCTGAGTATAAACAAGGTGATGAAACGTTAAAATTCACGCGTCTAAAGCTTGAAATGAACCAAGAACAAACGGAGAAATTTGTTCAAAAGCTTGTAGCGGAAATGGCAAAGGATGATGAGCTACAAACAATCATTGCAAAACGCGTTGCAACGATTGCTGAATCATCTGCTGCAACAGATCCAGAAATGGCTGAATTAACAGATGAAAAAGAAGTGAAAAAACAGCTAAAAGAAGGCTTGGACGAATTTAAAACAGATGTGAAAGATCTTAAATTCCCTAAAGGCTTTAAATCAACAGTTTACATCAATGATAATGAAGTAATTGTGGATCGTAACGTAGAGTTTGCTGCAACTTCAGCTGATGACAAAGACAATGTAGGAAATGTAAAAGTAGCAACAAAAGATGTAGAATACGCGGACAACAAGCGTGCTCAACAGCTAGCTCTTACGATTGGAAATGACAACAATGATAGCAAAGTAGAGCTTGATGTGACAAACGACATTACAGCTGACGGAGAGAAGAGTTCTGAAAAGTTAGTTGCTAGCGTTAACGCTTCTGATTCAACAACAGAAGACCTAAACTTAAAGTTCACAATGGATTCAGTTGTGAATGGAAAAACGGATGCGAAACAAACAGCTGATCGCAAATTCACGCTTGACTTGGGTGATCAAGCTCCTGGCTACACGTTCAGCGGTGACCTTAAGCAAGATCAAAACATTGATGCTTCAAAAGGAAAGTCAGATTACAAGTTTGATATTAACTTAAAAGTTGGTATGCCGACAGATTCAGCTGATATCAACTTAAAGATTAACTCAAATTCTGAATTAAAAGACGCGGCGGATATTCCAGCAGTTGATTCTAAGAACGGTAAAAACGTAAAAGATATTACGCCAGTTGATTTAATGAAGATTCAAGAAGACTTCTACACAAACTTACAAGGTTTAATGATGGATCTTGATATTTCTTAATCTTAACAGTTAATAGTTCATACAAAAGCGGATGACGTGTGCAGCATGTTATCCGCTTTGTTAAATTTATCAGGTTTGCAGTAGGTCTGAATCTACTTGTACAACCATATAGTAAACTATCATATCTAGTTACAATTCTAATGTAATAATGCAGGGAGAGAAGAGCAGGTGAAGATATTCTTTTATTTATGCTCATTCACATGGAAGGCGATGCTAAAAAACTGGAAGTCTTTTAGCCTGCTTCTACTTGCTCCTGTTCTATTCTTAATAGGAGCAGGGGTCATACTAACAGAAACAATGGAGGATGAAGCACGGATACAAAAGTTTCCGGTGGCAATTGTCGATGAAGATGATACGCTTCAAACAGAATACGTCATCAAACAGTTAACGGAAAGTGAGCAGCTAAGCTCACTTATCAATCCTGTGTATCCAACAAAAACAGAAGCACAACAAATGCTGTCCAAAGACGAGATTGCGGCGTTTGTTGTTTTACCAGATGGCTTTAGTCATTCGATTGCAACGGGAGAAAACATGCCTCTTGTTGTAGTGGGGAATAAAAACAAGCCGCTTCAAGCTCAGCTTTTTCGCTATGTCATGGATAGCGCAGCTGACTATACATCCGCTGCTCAAAGCGGCATTAATACAATCGATCACTTTCTACAAGAAGAAGGAGCCAGCACGGCAGAGAGACAATCTGAATTTCGTCGCAGCCTTCTTTCATTTGGACTTCATGTTCTTGATCGTGGAAGCGTGTTTGAAGAACGAATAGCGACGTCTTTATTTCAGCAAGATATGAAGCAGTATTATATTCTCTCGTTCTTTTTATTACTGCTCATGATTTGGAGCTACAGCAGCATGCTTTTTGTAAAAGGACTTCATTCAAATTCAGTGCTTAAGCGTATGCAGACGCACGGAGTATCCTCACTACACGTTCATCTTGCTCAGTTTAGCTGTATGTTCTTACTCGTTTTCGTTTTATCGCTAGGATTATACGCAGTAGGAATAGAGAAGCTTGACTTGTCACTATCGTACACGTGGGGGCAACTAATTGGCAGCGTTGCAGCTAGTTCATTCGCTTTTTTAGCAACGTTTGCTCTCTTGCAAGCTATCTTCGTCAGTGAAAAGCTGTATCAGCTAGTAGGCGTTCTGTTCCTTGCTGCAGCTTCTCTTGTAGGCGGACATATTTTACCTAGCGTTTATTTACCAGAGTGGTTGCTAATGCTTCAAACCTGGTCTGTTAACGCCTGGTCGCTGCAGATGATGTTTGGCTTATTTGGAGGCTATGAGTCAGTAGACTGGTCAGAATCAATGAGCTGGCTCGTCGTTTACGGTCTCACTGCTTTTAGCTTGTCTCTCCTCTGGACGGCACTGTTTCAAAAAAGGAGAGTGAGCCTATGAATCTCATGATGGAGAAGCTGAAGGCTATTATCCGAAAGCCATTTTTATTGATACTTCTTCTGGTGCTTCCTGCTGCAGGTGCTTATGTAGGCCAAATGTTTCTTCAAAACGTTGAGAACGATGTGAAGATTCCAGTTGCCATTGCGGATGAAGACCAAAGTAAACTTTCTAAGGAAGTAATCCAGCGAGTTACGACGAATGAGAGAATTAAATTGATAGCTACAACGGCTGATGAAGGAGAAAAAAAGCTTCTCCGAAATGAAGTAGATAGCTTATTTATCGTTCGAGAAGGCTTTATGGATAATATTAAAAAAGAAGATTATGAAGAAACGATTGAGCTGGTGAAAATGCCAGCGTCAGTTGCGACGAGCGTTGTAGAAGAAGTGATTGCTAGTGAAGTAACGCGCTTATCGAGCAACAGTAAAGCTGCTATTCAAGTAGAACGCTTGTATGAACGTTATCGTTGGGAAAAGCCCGAAACCCTATGGGAAGATGCGTATCGCTATACGGACGAGCAGTGGAAGCCAGAACCGTTAATGACCATTCAATATGTGACTGATGGACAAGAAGGTGCACAACCTGATGAGAAGCAACAGACTATAAATCGCTCTGTTCCGCTGTGGGGCTTTTTGACGCTTGTTGTGTCGCTCATGGCGATGGAATGGGTCCTAAAGGAAAAAGGGCCTATTTTCAAGCGAATAAAGACCTTTCCAAAAGGCGTCATGTCTTATGTGTATCAATCGGTAGCAGCATATGGGTTTGTTTTGATCATCCAAACTGTCCTGAGCTTTTTCTTCTTTTTGAAAGTCGGAGCGGTGACAGATAGCAGAGTACTGCTGCTAATGCTCATATATCTCTGCTTTTGCTTAGCGTTTAGCTTTTGGCTAGCTACCGAATCACGTCACCTCGGGCGCTACTATACCGCAGGATTCTTGATTGCGATGATGCTCAGTATTATCGGGGGCGTATTTTTCCCAATCAGTGACATAGCGGAGCAGCTAGGCGCAATTGCTACATGGATTCCTCAGCATCTATTGGTTACGCAGCAGCTTGTACTTGCTAAAGAACTTTGGATTCAGCTTGGAACAATACTAGTCATCACCATTTTATTATGGTTAAAAGCAGTGTGGAATGTGAGGTCGATTACGTGATTTCAATTGAAAAAGTAAGTAAGCGTTATGGAAGAAAAAAATCATTAAATAAAGTGTCTTTGCATGTGAAAAAAGGTGAGGTACTGGGACTGCTAGGACCAAACGGTGCAGGGAAGTCTACGCTTTTATCCATTTTAGCAACGCTCACTAAGCCTTCGAGCGGCGAAGTGGTCATCAACGGTCAGCGTTTAAAAAAAGCTAAAAAGCACATTCGCAGTCAAATTGGCTACGTCCCGCAAGATATTGCGCTGTGGGAAGAACTGACGGTAAAAGAAAACATGCGACTGTGGAGTAAAATGACGGGGCGATCCGTATCAGGTGATGAGCTAAAAACACTTTGTAAATCTGTGCAGCTAGAGGGGAAATGGAGCGAAAAGGTTCAAAATTTATCAGGCGGAATGAAGCGGAAGCTCAATATCGCCGTTGCGCTCATTCATAAACCAGCGATTTTACTTATGGACGAGCCGACGGTGGGAATTGATTTGCAGTCGAAAATGGAGATTGGCAGATACATTCAAAAGCTTACGAGAGAAGGAAAAACAGTCATCTATATTACGCATGACTTGAATGAAATTCTAGGTTTATGCCACCGATTTGCTGTGTTAAAAGAGGGAGAAGTACAGTTTATCGGTACGATGGAAGAAGCGAGAACCGCAACAAGACAACACAGTGACGAAGCCGTCATCTATCAGCTCCTTCATCCAGCAGTGCAGCGTGGTTATTAAAAGTCGTCTCTACAAGTTAGGGCGGCTTTTTTATTTGTGATAAAATGTAATATATATATTGAATTATGTCATGTATATGTTACAATTGAAATGGAAGGAATTGGTCTATGGTTAAAAATAATGTGAAGTTATTTCGAGTTCAAGCAGATTTAACTCAAAGTGAGTTGGCTGAGAAGGTTGGCGTAACAAGGCAAACGATTAGCCTAATTGAAAAAGGGAAATATAATCCAACTTTAAAACTATGTTTAGAAATTTGTTATGCAGTCGATCAAACGCTTAACGATGTTTTTTGGGTAGAAAGAGAGGGCTCCAATGAAGAAAATAAAAGATGAACGCCTTATTGTTCAAAACTTAAAAAATATTCGAGTGGCTTTTATCATTCAAACATTAGGGATTTTATCCTTATTAGTTTATGACGGGTTACAAAACGGTATTTTACATGCTTATGAAAACCCCCTTTGGTTTATTTTTATTTTAACGGCTGTTGTATTAGGTTACTTAAATTTGAAGATATCAGTGGATGTTTATGACAACAAACGTGAAAATCTTGTTCCTTATTATATTATTCCCCTTGGCAGCTTCCTGCTTGGAGGAGTGTTTACACTAATTGTGACAGCTGGTCCCGATGGAAATCTTCAAAGTGGATTGCTAGTAGGAAGCGTTGTAGGACTTGTGTTTTTTCTAACTTTTACATACGGACACTATTTAGTAAAAAAGAGAAATGAAGAGTAAAAGAGGCGGAGACATAAGTCTTTCGGTTAGCGATTTATCGGAACGATTGAGAGATAATTCGGAAACCAATTTAAAAAAAGAGTGGAATGGAACGAACGTGTTCTTACAACCTAACGATGTTAAAACAGTCATGATTCTTCTTTGAGAAGGGATCATGACTGTTTTATATTTCAGCTTGTTTTTTTACAGGACCTTCTAAAATTGTGTCGAAATTAAGATTGTGAAAATGTGAACAAACTTTAACAAAATGGTGAACAGTATGGTCAACTATAAAAGAAGTTTTTATACTAGGGACTACAATCTGCTAAGAGAAGAGAAAATTCTCTTCCTACATAAAGGAGGAAATGTTTGTGTTTGAGTATGATCCGGTCTTGTATAGTCGAATCTTAACCGGTTTAACACTAGCTGTGCATACGATTTTCTCAACATTAGGAGTCGGGGTTCCACTCTTAATTGCACTTGCTGAATGGATAGGAATTAAACGAAACGATGAACACTACCACTTGCTCGCTAGAAGATGGGCACGCGGATATATCATCACGGTTGCTGTCGGAGTTGTGACAGGTACAGCGATTGCACTGCAGCTGAGTTTGCTATGGCCAAACTTTATGCAGGTAGCTGGTCAAACCATTAGCTTTCCGCTCTTTTTAGAAACATTTGCGTTCTTCTTTGAAGCTATTTTCCTCGGAATTTATTTATATACGTGGGATCGCTTCAAAAATAAAATGTATCACTTGCTGCTGTTAATTCCAGCTGCGCTTGGTGCAACCGCATCGGGTTTCTTTATTACAACGGTAAACTCATTTATGAACGCACCGCTGGGCTTCACATATGAAAACGGCGTGCTTTCAAATATTAATCCGATTGCGGCTATGTTCAACCCGGCGACGCCGACAAAAGTGTCGCACGTTTTATCCTCGGCTTATTTAACGTCTGCGTTTGTACTTGCAGCTATTGCAGCTTTTGCAATTTTACGAGGACGCGATCACGTTTATCATAAAAAAGCGCTGCATTTATCAATGGTCGTTGCGTTTGTCTTTGCCATTGTAACGGCACTTGTTGGAGATTTGTCAGGCAAATATTTAGCAAACTATCAGCCTGAAAAACTCGCAGCGGCTGAATGGCATTTTGAAACAATGGAAGAAGCTTCGCTAATTCTAGGTGGTATTTTAACCGAAGATAACGAAGTGAAGTACGCGCTTGAAATTCCGTATGCGCTCAGTATTTTAGCTCACGGAACTCCGGGAGCTGAAGTCATTGGGCTTGAAGAATACCCTAAAGAAGATTGGCCACCACTTGTTGTTCACTACATGTTCGACTTGATGGTTGCAATTGGAATGGGACTTGCGCTCATTTCATTTATTTACATTGTGATGAAAAAGAAAAAATCATGGAATCCGCTTAACAAACCGCTTCTTAGCTTAATAGTAGCCGGTGGGCCGCTAGCGATGCTTGCGATTGAAGCAGGATGGTTCTTTACAGAAGAAGGACGTCAGCCTTGGATTATTCGAGGCGTTATGCGTACAGCAGAAGGAGCAACAACGTCTCAGCACGTTGATATTATGCTTTATCTGTTCGCTGCTTTATACGTCATTTTAATTGTATCGGCCGTGACGGTTCTTATTCGTACCTTTAGAGCAAATCCTGTCGAAAAAGAATTGAAAAAACGCGGGATTGAATAGGGAGGACTACTATGAGCTATGAAGTAATTGGTATCACGGTACTATGGACATTTTTATACGGCTATTTAATCGTTGCTTCAATTGACTTTGGAGCAGGGTTCTTTAACTACTATGCATCGGTGACAGGGAAAGGACATGTTGTACAAAAAGTAATCAATCGTTACTTGTCTCCGGTATGGGAAGTAACGAACGTATTCTTGATTTTCTTCTATGTTGGATTAGTTGGTTTCTTCCCGTCTCTTGCTTATTATTACGGAACGGCACTGTTGGTTCCTGGAAGCATCGCAATTATCTTAATTGCGCTTCGCGGCTCGTACTATGCGTTTCACCACTATGGAAACAAAGGGCGTCTAGGCTATCAACTTTTATACGGAGCAACGGGACTTTTAATTCCGGCTTCACTTTCCATCGTCTTGACGATTTCAGAAGGTGGTTATATTAAGCTAAACGGCACGAATGTTTCACTTGACTACGGGGCGTTGTTCACCAGCTTTTATTCATGGGCCGTTGTGCTTCTTGCAGTGGTGAGCGTTCTGTATATTTCTGCTTGTTTTTTAACCTTTTACGCGCACAAAGCAGGAGATGAAGGGGCATTTCGCATTTTGCGTAAATACGCATTGTTTTGGAGTACACCTACGATTTTGGCTAGCTTCCTTGTCTTTTGGGCCATGTCAGATCATAACAGCGAGCACTTTGCGAAAATGTTAGATGTATCGTGGCTGTTTGTTTTATCATTCTTGTTCTTTGTCGGAGCCGTTTATTTTATCTGGAAGAAAAAGCGTCTTGGTTTATCATTTATCTTTGTCATGCTGCAGTTTGCCACAGCATTTTACGGGTACGGAGCGGCGCATTTACCGTACTTACTCTATCCGCACGTGACGATTTATGATAGCTTCACAAACGATACAATGGCCATCACGCTTATCATTTCCTTTCTTGCAGGACTATGCTTGCTCGTTCCATCATTATACTTATTGATGCGACTGTTTCTATTTGATAACGAGTACGTGCAGGGTAAGAAGTGAAGGAGGGACGAAATGTGAATACGTTTTTGATTATGATAGCACCTGTGTTGCTTGTGGTTGGTGCAATTGTGTTTTTGTTCATCTGGGGGGCAAAAGGAAAAAGCCCTTATCAGTAAGTACTGCTAACTAAACGTAAGGAGACCGATTGTGTATGGAACTGCTGAGAAAACGAGCATTTGCACATAAAAAAATGATGATTCCGCTCATCCTATCATCGTTGCTAAACGGTGTGATGTTAGTTGGCCAAGCATATTTCTTTGTGTACATTGTCGACCAAATCTTCTTGAAGGACGCGTCGTTTCAAGACGTGCTTCCTTCTTTTATTTATTTATTAATTGTCTTAACTGCTCGGGTGCTGTTTATCTATCTATCAAGAAAACTAGGAATTAAGCTTGGTGAAAAAGTGAAGGGTGAAATCCGAGAAGAGCTTTTTGAAAAATATGCAAACAACCCTTTACAAGCTTCGTTAAGCGGCCAAACGGGTAAAAAAGCGAGCGTAGCGATGGATGCGATTGATGAAGTGGATAACTACTTTAGCTTCTATATTCCGCAGGTCATCCAAACGAGTATTTTGCCGCTTATTATCTTACTTGCCGTGTTTACGCAGCACTGGTTTTCAGGATTATTAATGATGATAACCGCACCATTTTTCCCGATTTATATGATTGTGATTGGGTTAAAAACGCAAAAAAAAGCGGATGTTCAAATGGAAAAAATGACGGCTTTTTCAGGTCATTTCCTCGATGTCCTGCAAGGATTAACGACGCTGAAGCTCATGCGCAAAGCAAAGGTGCAAAAAGACAAGATGAAAGAGAAAAGCTTTGAATTTCGTGATGCGACAATGGATGTTTTGAAAACAGCATTTTCATCTTCTCTGGCACTGGAGTTTATTGCGATGCTAAGCGTTGGTCTCATCGCCTTTGATCTTGGCCTACGCCTTGTTGTATTTGAAAATATTACGTTTTTTGCATCGTTTTTTATTTTAATTCTCGCACCGGATTTTTATCTATCGCTTCGAGATTTAGGTAGTGCATTTCACGCTGGAAGAGGTAGCATCGGGGCAACGAATAAAATCAAAGAAGAGCTTGAAGCTTCCGAACACGGAGTGAAGTGGGGAAATCATCGAGTAGAGCAAGGGCAACCTGCTCATATCGTGCTGGATGATATTCATTTTTCTTATCAAGAAGGAGCATTTTCATTACGTGACGTTTCGTTAATCATTAAGCCGTTTGAAAAAGTAGCGATTATCGGTCCAAACGGATCAGGAAAAACAACGCTGCTTCGATTGATTTCGGGTTTAATTGATCCAACAGAAGGACAAGTAGTCATTAATGGAAAACAGCGAACTGACATTAGCGAAGCGGATTGGTTTGAATCTATCAGCTATATTTCTCAGCACCCGTATTTATTTTCCGGAACGATTAAAGAAAATATTTGCCTTGGTACACAAACTCAAGTGACGGAAGCAGAACTTATAAAAGCAGCCGAAAAAGCGGGGCTGTTACCGCTTATTCAGTCGATGGAAGCTGGCTTTGATACGCTGATAGGTGAAGGGGGAAGAGGCCTCTCTGGCGGTGAGAAACAGCGCCTTGCACTAGCTCGTGCATTTATTAAGCAGCCTTCTCTCATTGTATTTGATGAACCGACAACTGGTCTCGATTTAGTAACGGAACAAATTCTACAATCATCCATTAAAGAGCTAAGTGAGCGAGCAACCATGATTACCGTTGCTCATCGACTTTATACGATTCGAAATGCGGACCAAATTGTTTATTTGCAAGACGGAAAAGTCATTGATTCAGGAACGCATGATGAATTAATGACGCGCATTGACAGCTACCGCGACATGATGCAGGCGCAGCAAGGAGAGGGTGTTAGATGAGAAACTTACTGACAATCAGCACAATTGTACTGAAAGAAAAAAAGGATATTGTATATACGACGATATTCGGTGTACTAGCAGGGCTCATCGGCATCTCTTTATTCGGTGCAAGCGGGTATGTCATCTCCAAAGCAGCTCTTATTCCACCGCTGTATACGTTAACGGTTATGCTTGCGCTTTTAAAGCTGTTTGGTATTGCAAAAGCTGTAACAAAATATGCGGAGCGTTATTATTCACACCGAGCAACTTTTACGATTTTGGGAAACCTGCGCGTACGCTTTTTTGAAAAATTAGAACCGCTCATGCCTAGCGTACTTCATCAGTACCGCAGCGGGGATTTACTAGCACGAATTGTTGGAGACGTAGAAAATTTACAAAACTTTTTCCTGCGGGTATTCTATCCGCCAATCATTTTTTTCTTTGTTTTCATTAGCACCATTTTCTTTACATTGTTTTACTCAGTTTGGATTAGCGTGACCTTAGCTATTGGAATGCTCCTCACGGGGTTTGTTGTACCCATGCTTGCTGCGTGGAGGCAGCAGCGTTTAAAAGCATCTACTCAAGAGCTCAGAAGTGAGCTATCGGCAGAAACAACGGAGTTTTTATACGGGTTTCGAGATTTAAAAGTTCATCAAAAAGTAGAAGAAAAGCAAGGAAAGCTAACTGAATTATCTAAGCGTTATTTAAGCGCTCAAGCAAGAAAGCAAGAAGCGGAAAACGCAAGCCAATCGTGGAGCTTAGTTATTTCCATGTTCGTATGCTGGGCCGTAACTTTATTCGGCGTCTATGACGTCACGCGAGGCGAGCTGGACGGGTTATTCCTAGCAATGCTTATTATGATTGGACTGAATGTATTTGAATATGCAGTTCCAATGGCTGCATTTCCGACTCATTTCGAAGATAGCCGTCGCTCTTCGGCGCAGCTGTTTTCTGTTATGGGTAACCAGAAAGAAGTAAAGAAGCCTGTTTCAGCTGTGCTTCAAGATGAACCGATGGACGTAGAAGTGAGAAATCTATCATTTGCGTATGGAAATCGCAACGTACTAGATGATGTCTCTGTTACGTTTTCAGCTGGCTCAAAAACGGCAATTGTGGGACCTAGTGGTTCTGGTAAATCCACTTTGTTTCAGCTGCTCGTCAAGCTGTATGAGCCTACCTCAGGCACCATATCCATTAATCAAGAGTTCTTAACGAATGTTGAACAAGAAGATTTGTGGAGCTATACGAATGTCGTGATGCAGGAAAATCATTTTTTCTACGGGACGGTTCGTGACAACCTCCTGCTAGCAAATGATAACGCGTCTGATATCGAGTTAAAAGCAGCGTTACAAGCGGTGGAGCTACATGCGTATGAGCTCGATGATCGCATCTTAGAAAAAGGTGAAAACCTATCTGGAGGCGAGCGTCAAAAGTTAGCAATGGCTCGTGCATTTTTGAAAAAAGGCCGAATTTGGCTACTGGATGAACCTTTCTCATCAATGGACTTGCTAACGGAACAAAAAGTGATTGCCGAGCTAACACAAAAAGCAAAGGACGCAACGCTTATCTTCATTAGCCACCGTCTTGCTGGCTTAGAGCGGATGGATCAAATTATTGTCATGGATGAAGGCAGAGTGGTTGAAGTTGGTTCGTTCTCTGAGCTGATGAGTAAGAAAGGTTACTTTTATCATTTAAAGCAAGTAGAAAAAAGCATTTTATTTTCATGATAAAAGCGTATCAGAATAGCTGATGCGCTTTTTGTTATGTTTGTCTTTACATATCGTTCATACTTCCTTAATGCTTCTATGGTAGCCTAACGATAACAGCATGAGGAGGGGATATGAAATGAGATTATTTCAACGTATAGCTATGCTTTTACTTGTAGGCATCTTATTGTTTACCACGTATCACCATGCTTTCCAAACGCATTTTACAGCCTCGTCTAATGATTTAATTCACGTGCAGCTTTTAGGAATAAACGACCTTCACGGTCAGTTAGATCAATATCAGCAGCTCCAAGGTAAACGAGTAGGAGGAGCTGAGTATCTCGCTTCTCATTTGCAAGCATACCAAGAAAAAAATCCGCACACGCTTCTCGTTCACACCGGTGATATGGTCGGTGGGAGCCCTCCTATTTCTTCGTTATTTAATGATGAACCAACAATTGAATTTTTAAATTTGCTAAACGTTGATATTGGTACGCCAGGCAATCATGAATTTGATCGTGGAGTAGCAGAAATGAAGCGCTTAATTCATGGTGAATCCCCTCAGGAAAAAGGAAACTTTAAAGGAGCTACAGCACAGTACACCTCAGCCAACATTTTAGATAAGAAAACGGGTGAAACCGTGTTTCGGCCGTATGTCATCAAAAAAATAAACGGAGTGAACATGGGCTTTATCGGAGTTGTCACAACGGATACAAACGATTTTGTTTTGGCAAATAGTCGAGAAGAAGTAATGATTACCGATGAGGTAAATGCCATTAACAAAAGCGTAAAACAACTGAAAGAGCAGGGCATACGTTCTATTGTCGTCTTAGCTCATGTTTCTGTGCAGTCTGATCAAAATGGTGGGAATCCAAAGGAAGATTTAGCTGAAATGGCATATAAAGTAGATGACGAAGTAGACGTCATGCTAGGAGCTCATAACCATCAGTACGCTAATACCGTTGTCGATGATAAGCTGCTCGTTCAGGCTTACTCCTATGGAAAAGCTTTTTCACAAGTTGAGCTTGGGATTGATAAGCGTACTGAAGAGATTGCTTACAAACAAGCGGAAATTGTACCCGTAGAACATGAATCCGTAAAGCCAGACCCAAAAGTAATGACGTTTTTACAAACGTATAAAGATCAGCTTGGTACGGATGCTGGTAAAAGCATTGGAACGCTTCCTTATCAGCTGACGCGTAAAAAAAATAAGCGAGCTGAGTCGCCTCTTGCTCAGCTTGTGGCAGAAGCAAGCAGAAAAGAAATGCAGGCGGATATCGCGCTTGTTCATCATGGGGGAATTCGAGCGAGCCTTCCGAAGGGCGACGTGACGAAAAAAGATTTGTATACAGCTTTTCCTTTTGAGCATCATCTCGTCAAGATTGAGGTAACAGGGGGAGACCTGTATGAAATTTTGGAACAGCAGTGGAGTGAAAAATATGATGCAGCTTTACAAACAGCGGGCATTACAGTGGAATGGAATGACTTAGCGCCGTTTGGTGAGCGGATTGAAGAGATTAAAGCAGAAAGCGGTGAGCCGATTGAACTGACTCAAACGTATACGATTGCTCTGTCAAACTATCTGCAAGAAGGTGGAGATGGCTTTTCAAAACTTACAAGTACGAAAGTTTTACAGAAAGGTCCGCTTATAGTAGATGCTGTAGCTATGCATTTTGAAGATAGCTATCCATTAGTTGTTCAGAAATGAAAAAAGCTGCCTCGAGGCAGCTTTTTCGGTTATATTTCAATTTTTAGTGCTTCTTGTTGCACTTCGTTTTCTTCCTGAGATAATTGACGAACTTCTACTTCTTTCATTTGATGTCCGTCCATTTCTTTTGCCGTGAATTCATATCCGTATAGAGTGACGGATTCATTTTCTTGAATATCAATGTTTTGAAGAAGCATCCATCCACCGAGCGTATCGATGTCTTCGTGCTCAAGTTGAATATCAAGCACTTCATTTACTTCATCAAGCAATACTTTTGAATTGAAGATAAAGTGTTGATCGCTAAGCTTTTGAACATACGGCTTTTCATCTGTATCAAACTCATCGCGAATTTCTCCAACAATCTCTTCTAAAATGTCTTCAACCGTTACAATACCAGCTGTACCACCATATTCATCAATAAGCACCGCCATATGCGTACGCTGTTTCTGCATGGATAGTAGTAAATCTTGAATTGGGACTGATTCAATGACTTGAATAATTGGTTTCATATACGTTTTGACAGGCTGATTACGCACAGCATCGTTTAAGACCACATCGTTTAGAATTTCTTTGATGTTGACAAGGCCGATAATATTATCTTTATCCCCATCAATGGTAATTGGATAACGAGTATAGCGATCTTCTACAGCCACTTTTAAAAATTCGTCAATTGTATCGTCTTCAGAAACAACGGCCATTTCAGTTCTTGGCACCATGATTTCACGAGCAACGCGGTTGTCAAATTCAAAAATGTTGTTTACATATTTGTATTCAGATTGATTAATTTCGCCGCCTTTATAGCTTTCTGATAAGATGATGCGAAGCTCTTCTTCACTGTGCGCTAGCTCGTGCTCTGAGGCTGGTTTTAATCCAAATAAGCCTGTTAATAAGCGAGCTGAACCGTTAAGTAACCAAATGAAAGGAAACATGACTTTATAAAAGACAATTAACGGTGGTGCAAACAGAAGCGTCACAGTTTCAGCTTTTTGAATCGCCGCCGTTTTCGGTGCTAACTCTCCAACAACGACGTGGAAAAACGTAACCGACGCAAAAGCGATTACAAACGAAAGCACGTGTGAAACGGAAGATGGAACACCTAAGTCTGCGAAAACTGGATTTAAAATGCGCTCAACCGTTGGTTCACCTAGCCAACCTAATCCAAGTGCTGTAATGGTAATACCAAGCTGACATGCGGATAAGTATTCATCTAGGTGAGTCGTGACGGTCTTCACTGCGACCGCTCCTTTTCGACCTTCTGCTACGAGCTGATCGACACGAGAGCTACGAAGTTTTACAATCGCAAACTCTGTCGCAACAAAATAAGCAGTTAAAGCAATTAAGAAGGCAACTAAAATTAAATTAATGGTTATCAATGAACATACTTACTCTGCGTAAGCAAAGTAAGTAAACACCTCCTGTAAATAATCAAATTACGACAAGAGCATGAGAAGTGAGTGCGTGAGAGTGGCTCTAGTGATTGCTTAACAGAAGCTTTTTCACCGTCATTAAGCCTTTTATTCTTGACGCTACACTTTTTGTCGTCGTGTATAATGATGTTGTTATAAGCTCGTCTTTATGAAGGAGGGGCTTGTTTTCTATATGGGATGTATTCTCCAATTGTTGCTTCCTTTTTCTAAGCAAAAGCCCTTTTTGTTTTAAAGCTTCAATAAGACGAAGATGTACGAGTAATTCTTTTGAATAGTAATTTACCGTGCGTTTTGTTATAAATGCCATCTCTGCAAGCTTGCTAATTTTATACATCGCAATCCCATCAGAAAACCACCTCCCTTCAAGTAGTAATAGGAATAAATAGTATAGTCGCTCAAAAATTGATTTGAAAAATAGTATACTATAAAACTATGTTTGATGACAAAAAAACGATTGAACAGAGTGGGAAATTAGTTTAAACGATACGAACGGAAAGAGAATTTCCTAAAATAGTAAATGTGTCTTTTCTTTTTTTAGTTGCTCGGTTATGATGAAAGCAATGATTACATAGGAGGGCAAGGATGGAGTTTAAGAGAATTCACCATGTAGCAATCATCGCAAGTAATTATGAGCAATCAAAAGCGTTTTATGTAGAAAAGCTAGGAGCGCGTATTTTAGAAGAGACATATCGAGAGCATCGCGACTCTTATAAGCTAGACTTAGAGCTAGCGCCAGGAGTACAAATTGAGTTGTTTTCATTTCCAAACCCTCCAGCTCGTCCATCACAACCAGAGGCTTGTGGTCTTCGGCATTTAGCTTTTGCTGTTGAAGACGTGGAAGCAGCAAAAGTAGAGTTAGAGAGTAGAGGCATTGAGGTAGAACCGATTCGAGTGGATGAGTTAACAGGAAGGTTATTTACGTTTTTTGCAGATCCAGACGGCCTTCCGCTTGAGTTGTATGAAGAGAATGGGTATTAAAAAAGGAGCGGACGCCGCTCCTTTTTTTAGTGCATTAGTTTGAGATCAGTCAGAGGCCAATATTTCACATCGACTTCACCAACGATGTCTGAGACAGGTGTTAATCCGAAGTGTCGGCCATCGCGGCTTATTCTACGGTTGTCTCCGAGTACAAGGACGAATCCATGAGGAATGATGCCGTCATTTACGAGTTCTTCGGTAGAGAAGTTTTCAGTGAAGCGTTCGTATGTCGGGATATGCTGTAGGTATTTATGTAAGTGAGGTTCACTTACTTTTTGGTTATTAATATAGAGCTGGTCATCAATGTATTCAATCTTTTCGCCTGCAACACCGATTATTCTTTTAACGAGGTACTCGTCTTGGTCATGAGGAGAGTGAAGGACGACGAGATCGAAGCGTTGATAGTTGCTTAGTTTATTAATAATAATACGGTTGCCTTCTTGAAGCGTAGGATTCATAGAGTCTCCTTTAACGGTATAAGGCTGAAAGAAATACTGTTGCACAATAAGAGAAAAGAGAAGTGTTCCGAGAATGATGGAGCAATAGATTATGATTTCTCGTTTTATGCGAGTTTTTCTCAATATAAGAGCACCTTCTTTTTTAAGTGAATCGTTTTGTTAAATCAAATAGAAAGAATAAAGAACAGAATTGATTGTACCATTGTTAGCTAAAGATTTCCATTTGTATATGCGTGTTATTCATATTTTCATAGGAGGGAAGACGCATGCAATGGGTGGTGATTTTCACTCCGGATTGCTCGCTTTCCGCAGGGCTCGGTCTGAGCTTCCTCGTAAACTGCGGGATCTCAGAGCACTCGCTAGTCCTGCAGGAGTCTCGCATCTTCCGTTTCAATCACGGGCTTCTTGAGTAGGAGGGAAACTACGTATCTCTATAAGTGTTTGGGTGTGGAAGAAGGACGAGCGCACGCAACGAGTCGTAATTTTCACTTCGAATTGTTCGCTTTCCACGTGGCTCGCGCCTGCCTTCCTCGTCATTGCGTTTCTGCGGGGTTTCAAGCCGTCTTGCTAATTCCGTAGGAGTCAAACATTTCCCATTTCACTCACAGGCTACTGACATAGCTAGTACACCCTTTATTATAATAATTGAGGGGGTAAGGAGGAAAAACAAAAAATCCTGCCCTCCCGTAGTGTTGGGAAAGCAGGATTTTAGTATATCTCTATATTAAGCTGATGGTTCACCTTGCGTTGATAAAGGTTTTTCTAGATCAGCTTGTGGTTCTGAGTGAGTGGCTAGTTGCGTTTCTAGTTCGGCAATTCGTTTTGTTTGTTGCTTGTTTTTACTTTTAAGCTGAGTGATTTTAACAAAGCTTAGTGAAGCAGCGACGACACCACCGAATACAGCCGATGTTAAAATAATTAAAATAAGTGGCCAGTCTTGTGAGCCAAAGACATAGTTAAATTGAACTGGCTCATTGTTGATGACAGCTAAGATAGCAATAATAAGAGCGAAAATAAGACCTAAAATGAAAAAGCTTTGTCCTTTCATTAGGTGCACATCCTTTCTGAAGATAGATAAAGGAGCAAAATTAAATTTTATACTACCTTTACATATACTTAACCTATATTATTCAACTATAAACATTTTTTATTATAATTAAGTTTTAACAAAACACAATATGCAAAAACACCCATCCTTTGTGTAGTTTAGGATGGGTGTTTTGCTGTTAGCTGATTAGAATGCTTGTAAGCTATTTTCTTCTAACCATTGTTTACGCTCTGCTGCATCTTCAAATAATGAGTCTGCATCTGTAAATTGTGAAGCAATCACATATTCAATTGTTGTTAATGGTGCTAGAAGTAGACGCCAGTTCAATACTAGCTCACCGTTTTCCATCGTTGCATATGTATCTTGCAGTTCCTTCCACGCTACAGAGTCAGGTGCATCTGCTGCTTGTTTTTTCACTGCTTTTAGTGCTTCGCTGAATTTTTCATTTGCTCGTCCTTGGTACCATTCTGTTAAAAGGTTTTGAATTCCCTCGTTTGTTTCTTGTTCAGACCAGGATGATGGCACTGTTGCGATAAATTTAGCACGGAACGTCATCTCAGGTTGCTCCACATTATCACGAACGATGTTTAAGCGGTACTGACGACCTAAATACGAAAATTTGTCATCGTTTTCAAAAGATGCCGTCTTTGCTTTAGGTGCAGCTGGCGTTTTGTTCTCAGTTTTTGCTTTTTCGGCTTTTTTAGCAGCCGGTTTTTTTGCTTCGGTTGGTTGATTACCACCGTTAAGTTGTTTTAAAATCCAAGTCGCTTTACGAGAAATAACAGAGCGAACGTTGTGCTCGTTTAAGCCTCGTGGGATAATTACGGTTACCCCTTCATTGTCACAAATTTGGACCGTAATATCGGTTTTATTTGGAACGACTTTAATTTTGTAGTCAATTGTTTGATTGCCAATTTGATACGTATACATATAGTTTTTCGTGCTCCTTTCTACAAATCTTCATTTTATAAGCAAAGGTAGAGTTTGGTCAAATGAAAGAATAATCAGAAAAGTATCCAGGGATTTAATTAACGAATTACATTACGTTTTTTTGTTAGTTTTTACGTAAAGAAAGGAAAATATTCTCGCTTTACTATGCATAGGTTAAAAAGAGTGATAAAACTGAAAAAAAGAAAAATTTAAAAAATACTCTTGCTAAATAGGAGATATTTGGTATAATGAAATCTAATTTAAAAAGTTATCACGAGTGGACGAGAGATCTGGCTCTATGACTCCACAGCAACCTACCAACGTAAGGTGCTCCTACCAGCAAAGCATTAGCTTTGGGTGATAAGACGGGTGAAAGCTCATTTTGCATCTAAAGCAAAATGAGCTTTTTTGATTTTATTAGAAGGAGAGATACGGATGACACAAACGATTATAAAGAATCATGAAGAAGTGCTAAACGATGTATTAAATCAATTGAAGGAGATTAATGATTTTACCTGTAGAAAGCTTGAGACGTTTTACGAAATTGTAGTAAAGAGCGGAAGGGATACGTATGCCATTGGAATTGACTGCAAAGTTATTGAGGGCTACACAGAAGAAGGTTTAAAAGAAGCTTGTATAGCAAAATTAAAGCGAGTTGGATGGCTGAAAGGTACATACGCTTAAGGTTGTATTCATATCAATTGCAGTCTTGTCTATAATCATGATAAGATGCTTATCTTCTCTCTTTTCTTTTTTCGTTGAAAAGAGATGATATTTGTCGAAATTTTTACACAAAATAACCGTTACAACTTGGTTGGAATTGTGGTAAGGTATAAAACAAGAATATTCTAACAATTTTAAAAGGAGGCTGAACATGGAGCTGTTAATTGAACACGGAAATGACGAAGGTAGCGAACAATTTATTGATCGCGTACTAGACTTCTTAGAGGACGACGAATAAAAGCCTAGAAGCTTATATGAACAAGCTTTTTATAACGGTGTTAGCACTTTTCTTACTATGTTTATCAGCATGTAGCAATTCACCGGAACAATTAGTGAGGGAGTTTAGTAAATATAAAGAATTAGAAGGATTGGACGTGCTGTTGCAAACAACTCCACAACCTGTTGCAAACTCTTTATTAGCTTTTTATGAAACAGTCGATCATAAATTTGGAGTGGTAGAATTTGATGGAGATAATAACTTAAAATCGGAAAAGAGAATTGAAAATATTACAATAAGTACACGGTGAAATTCTTAGATGATAAAGAGGAAGCAGTATACACTGAGCAAGTTGAATTTTATAATGTGACGTTAGATGAGCTTTTGAAAAAACAGTCAAGCACTGAACAAGTAGCTGAAGATAAATCAGAGAGCGAACTATATGAAGAAGAGAAAGAAGCTGATGATTTAAAAGCTCCTTCTGATCCCGGTTTCGTTGTTGGCCTCATCTTAATAGTGGGGAGCGTCTTTTTAGATTTGGGTGTGCTTTCAACTATACTGTTGGTTATCGGTTTAGGTACTATGGTGTTTTATGATGAAATCGTCGAGGTATTTCAAGCGATAAGAAAAGACTTTAGCCAAAAAAGCTAAAGTCTTTTCTTAGTTAAGAGCTAGGTGTTATTTCTTTGGGTGAATAGTCGAGTGCAATATGACGTTGAAGCAGAAGGAGCGCACCGAATGTTAATACAGCTCCAATTAAAAATGGATACATGCTGTTCAGTTCAAAAGCAAAGGCTCCCATCAGAGGCCCGAAAATCCTTCCTAAGCTATCCATTGATGAATTAATACCTGAAGCTGACCCATAGCCGATATTCGTTTTAAGGGTAATCAGAGCGAGTACACAAGGGCGAATAAGGGCATTGCCGGCTGTAAAGATGCAAAGGAAAACCGTTGCGTTAAATAAATTGGATGAAAATAAAATGGATGCAAATCCGACCGCTGAGACAATTAAACCAACAGCAATTAGCTTTTTCTCATTTCCTTGCTTAAATCGCTGTAAAACCCCGCCTTGAATAACAGCTTGCGTAACGCCACTGGCCATAAACATCCAGCCAATCATGGTAGGGGTTACATCAATGCGTTCGATTTGAAAAAATTGAAAAGTTGCTTCAAGGCCAGCTAGCGTAAACGTTCCAAAAAAGGAGAGTAAATATAAATACTTCATTGCGCCTTTAAAATCCGTGTTGAAATCTTGCAGCGTAGTTGTCTTTTCCTGAGAGACACTTTCTTGCTGGAGCGATTCCGGTAATGCAAAGAAAGCATAGGTCGTCATAATTAGTGCCAATATCCCTGAAATGGTAAATGGGAAAAATAAGCTCACGGACGATAACAGTCCACCTAATGCTGGTCCAAAAATAAAGCCAAGCCCGATTGTCATTCCTAAAAGGCCCATTGCTTTTGTGCGATTTTCTTCCGTGGTAATATCAGAAGCGTAAGCGAATGCACATGGAATAACCGCTCCGGCAAATAAACCTCCAAGAATACGTGATATGTACATCAGAACGAGTGAGTCATTAGCGAATGAAAAAATAAAGAAACTAGCGCTAAATCCGATTAAGCCCGTAAGAAGAACGGGTCTTCTACCTTTTCGGTCAGATAGACTTCCCCAAAATGGAGCGATCAAGAAAGATGCGATAGAATAACTTGCCATTAAGAGTCCAAGGTTAACTGAGCTAGCTCCAGTTGTGCGAATGACTTCTGGCACAATCGGAATAATAATGCCGAATCCGACAAAAATCATAAACAAGATAAACATAAGCGTGCCAAGCTGTTTTTTCATATGAAGCTCCTTTCAATGAAGACGTTTTCTGTATATTCAGTATACCAAATAACGAAAAGGATTCCACTTAAATCCAACGTATCTCAAATAAAAAAGCGATGCATAAGCATCGCTTTTAGTGTGGTAAAAACACAAGTTGATATAAGAATAAAACAGCAAATACATAAACAAGGGGGTGAACCTCTTTTGCTTTACCTTTTACAATCTTCATTAGTGGATGTGAGATAAATCCTAGAGCAATTCCAGTTGCAATGCTTGATGTCAGAGGCATTGTTAAAATAACAAGAAACGCAGGGAATGCTTCATCAAATTCGCTCCAGTTAATCTTTGCAATAGAGCCCATCATTAAGCTACCTACAATAATTAAAGCTGGAGACGTAATCGCTGCAATGCCTGAAACGGCGCTTACAAGCGGGCTAAAGAACGCAGCAATAATGAATAAAAGAGCTACGGTTACGCCAGTTAAACCTGTACGTCCACCTGCAGCAACACCAGCTGAAGACTCAATGAAAGCAGTTGTTGGACTTGTTCCAAACATTGCACCAATTGATGTACCAAAAGAATCTGCAAGAAGAGCTTGGCGTGCTTTTGGCATATGGTTATCTTTCATTAATCCTGCTTGTTGTGCTACACCAATCATCGTACCTGTTGTATCAAAAATGGTTACTAGTAAGAAAGAAAATACAACAGCATACAAACCGTGCTGAATAACGTCACCAAACGCAGTTAGCGGATTTGTAATTAGAAGTCCTTCTGGTAGAGAAGGGGCAGACACAAACCCTTGGTCAAATGAAAGCTGACCTGTGAAAAGCGCGATAACGGCTGTAATAAGCATACCGAAAAACAATGCCCCGTTGATATTCATTGCATATAGCGCAATGGTAATGGCCAATCCCACTAAAGTGAGTACAACGCCAGGAGATTGAAGATCTCCTAAGCCTACAAGGTTGGATTCGTTTGCGACAATAATACCTGCTGAACGAAGGCCGACAAAGGCGATGAAAAGGCCAATACCAGCTGTAATTCCATGTTTTAAGTTGCCTGGAATGGCTTCGATTAATTTCTCACGAAACGGCGTGAGCGACAAAATAACGAAAATAATACCTGCGACAAACACGGCCGCAAAAGCAATTCTATAATCGATGTTACCGTGTGAACCGACAACAGAGTATGCAAAATATGCGTTTAATCCCATACCTGGCGCAATTGCAATTGGATAATTGGCGGCAAGTGCCATCCACAACGTACCAATAACAGCTGAAATGATGGTTGCCATAAATACTTGATCAAACGGTACACCTGCATCTGATAAAATTACAGGGTTTACAACCACGATATAAACCATTGTTAAAAACGTAGTAATTCCAGCTAAAACCTCTGTTTTAGCATTCGTGTTAGCTTCTTGTAACTTAAACATAAGTACCTCCAAAAATAACGAACATTAAAAGCAACATGATATATAATATTCGTTTTTAGAGATAAATGCAAGACATTTAATTAAAAAAGAATATTATTTTACCTATGATTTCACAAGGTGGACTTTTGCCAGCATGTATCATTAGTTTGTACGATTGCTAACAAATTAAAAGGCTATACAACAATTGGAAACTTTAGTTTAACGGTTAAACGCTGGTGGTAATAAAGATAATCCAGATAGCCGTTAGAGTGCCGAACTAGCTCATGAATGACAAACGTCCCAAGTCCTTCATGGCTTCCTGATTTGGTGGTTTTGTTAAACTGTTTGAATAGTTGATCCTGCAGCTCATTAGAGAGTGGAGGTGTGGAATTGGTCACTTCCAGTATATAAATTCCACTTTTAACTAGAGATTTAATACAAATATACTTCTCGTCTGTGCACCGTGCCGCATCAAAGGCATTTTCCAAAAGGTTTACCAATAGGTTCATTTGATTAAGCTTTGTGATAGGAAGCTGTGATAACGGGTTTTCAAACTGAAAGACTAGCTCAATGTTATCTTGGGCTGCTTGTTGTTTCCATTGATATAGCATGGAAGCGATATGTCCGCTTTCGCCTTGCATGTATGTATTGGTGTTCTGAAGTGCATCCACATATTGCTGCATATATGCATTGGCTTTTTGATGTTGCTTACTATCCATAAGGTAGGACACGGCGCTAATATGCTTCATAAAATCATGTCGCTCAGCCCGAATTTGTTGGAATACTTCATTTACTTTTGAGAGTTCAGCTGATGCTGCAAGTTCGCGTTTACTAATCGAGAATAGGTAATTATGTACGCTTGCGATTTCAAAGTAGTACATCAATAGCACAGCCAGTAATAGTAGGAGTAGTAAAGGTGAGTTAGTACACCACATGCCGCTGACTATACAAATTGAGAACGTGCATGAAATCCACGAAATAGGATGAGTAAAAGAAACTCGTTTCATGTACACATATACGCTGCTCCACATGACTGTACAGATAAATATGATGGTCCAAGTGGATAATGGTTTGAAGAGTAAAACAGCTGTGGTACATAGAGCTGTTATTAATAAGAGATATTTCATACAAACAAGCTCCTTTAGAAGTAATGTCGCTGTAATAGGTCTAAGTTTCCTTTCGTAATAAGTGCCGTTTGATTGGTTTGTTGAAACGAAATGGAATAAGAGTGTTTCGTATAGATAGAAAAATTTTTGACGTATTGAACATTAATAATGAAAGCTCGATGAGAACGAATAAAATGAGACGTGCTGAGCACTTTTTCCAAGTCGCTTAGGGAAAGGTATGTAGAATAACTGCCATCTGTTGTAAAAATGGTAGTTGATCTCCCTGTTCGTTCAGCGAAGATAATGTCTTTTTTATCAATAATTTGCATTTCATTTTTTTGTTTTAAGACAAGCTTTCCCTTTTTACCTTGAGACTCATTTGTTTGTAAAAATCGATTAATACCTTTAAATAATCGTTCTTTCGAGTAAGGCTTCATAATGTAGTCTAGAACGTTCAATTCAAAAGCATGTACTGCAAAGCCGGTATGACCTGTAACAAAGATGACTTTAATATTTAGCGCGTAGCTATTTATAAAATCAGCTAACTCATACCCTGATAGCGAAGGCATTTCTATATCTGTAATGAGCAAGTCAATTTCGTCTTTTTTAATTTCTTCGTATGCTTCTTCAGCATCACTTGTTGCAAAAATAACCTCAAGATTATCTGCGTTTTTTAACGATAATTTTAACTTTTCTAAATCATATTTTTGATCATCTACCAACCCAATCTTCATATCAGACCCTCACATGTATAAAAAGTTTCTTCATTATTTTACCATGTCTAAGAAATGAAAAGGGACGCTTCGTGACAAGAAATGCCCTTTTAATGACAAGTTCGGTGTTTTGTTCCAGATTCTTTTGTAAAATAAAAACAATCAAAAGAACGGAAAGGGGTACAAGGATGATTGAACTAAAAAACGTCTCGAAACTATTTGTTGAAAAAAAAGAAAAAATTCAAGCAGTACAAAGTGTAAACGTCACGGTGAAAAAAGGGGAAGTTGTGGGGCTTTTAGGTGAAAACGGAGCAGGGAAAACGACGCTTTTGCGCATGATTTCAACCGTAATGGAACCATCAGAAGGTAGCATTTTAATTGATGGTATTAATATTCATAAGGAACCTAGCAAAGTGAAAAAAAGAATGGGCGTATTGTTTGGAGGAGAAACGGGATTATACGACCGTTTGACTGCAAGAGAAAACTTATCGTACTTTGCAAAGTTTTATGGAATGAGCAAGCATGAAACAAAAGTAAGAATTCAAGAGTTAGCGAAGCGGTTTGGTATGCGGGACTATTTGGACCGAAGAGTAGGCGGATTTTCAAAAGGAATGCGTCAAAAGGTAGCGATTGCAAGGACGCTTCTACATAATCCAGATGTTATCTTGTTTGACGAACCAACGACAGGTCTTGATATTACGTCTGCTAATATGTTTCGTGAGCTTGTGCGAAGCTTGAAAAAAGAAGGGAAGACTATCATCTTTTCCAGTCACATAATGGAAGAAGTTGAGCAGCTCTGTGAATCTGTCATTATGATACACAAAGGACAAATGGTATACCACGGCACAAATGAATCTTTGTATGAAGAAGAAGAAAGCAGAGATTTAAACTATATTTTTATGTCTCGTATTATAAGGGGGGCTTAATGTGATTTGGCATGTGTATATAAAAGAATTAGTGGATTCTTTAAGAGATAAGAAAACCATTTATCTCAGTGTATTAATTCCAATGGTCATGAATATAGGAATGTTATATTTTGTAGACTCGTATGGTTCAGATAAAGAAAATAAATCAATTACAGTAGCGATTGGTGAACGAGCTGATCAGCATGTTACTAGTTGGTTAAAGCAAGACAAAAGTATTGAAGTTATGAAAGTTGAAAATCCATTAAAAGCGGTTGAAGAAGGAGAAGCTTCTCTTGCAATAAAGGAAAGCCAAAATTTTTCTGAGCAAATGACAAATTTAAAATCCCCCGAAATTACGATATATAGTGATCTTACAAGCGGGAAAGGAGATGCTGCTAATGTATATGTGAGTACCCTATTAGAAAAGCAGCAAAAAGGTTTAGTAAATGAACAGTTATTGGAGTTAGAGGTGGATGAGCGAACGCTCTCGCCGTTTGTAATTAAAACCAAAAATGTAAATGGTGAAGATAGTTCACTTGGAATGGTTTCAATGTTTGCTCCCCTCCTTATTATTATGACGATTATCGCAGGGTGTCTGCCTTCAGCGAACGATATGTTTGCTGGTGAAAAAGAAAAAAATACAATGGAAGGTTTATTAATGACGCCAGTGAAAAAAATTCATCTTATCATAGGAAAGTGGCTAGCCATTTCAACACTTGGCATGATTAGTGGTATTCTGTCCCTAGTGACATTTGTTGTATTTATTCAATATTTTACAGAAAACTTGGGAAAAGCATTAGACTTATCCAGTTGTTTGGGAATATTTAGCATCTCGTTACTTCTTGGAATCGTATTATTTTCTTTGTTAGTAGGCATGATACTATCTATTTTTAGCCTATTAGCAAATACGGTTAAGGAAGCCCAAAACTATGCTTCACCTGTTCTTATGCTTGCCTTCATTCCATACTTTTTGTTGGCTGGTACATCCATCAATGAATTGACCAACATTGATTTTCTTATACCAGTTTATAACGTCTATGCTCTTATCAAACAGCTATTATACGGGGTGTTCGACATGACAAGTATAGGGCTTGTAACGCTTAGTATTGGAGTAGTAATTGCCTGTTTGTTTGCAATTGCAAATATTTTGTTTTCAAAAAGCAAGTGGATACTTGGCAAATCCTAAAAAATGCTAGGACATAAGTATTTCAGTCAGTGATATATCCGAGTTATTGGGAGTGAACTCCCAATAACTCGTTTTTTGTTGATTCAGAAAACAAGTTTAAAAAAGAGTGGAATGGAGGGTAGGAAACGAGACTGCTGCGGGAAATAGAGGAAAGGCTGAGACCCCGCAAGCGCAGCGAGGAGGTTCAGCTTCCTCCCCGCGGAAAGCGAGTGTCCGTAGCGTAATGGAACGAGCTTGTTCTTACAACCTAGTGATGTTGAAGAAATAATGTTTCGTCTTTGAGAAGGGATTATTTCGTTATGTTCCAGCTCCTTCTTTGTTGAATTCCCACTTTCTTTGCCGAATTCCTTCTAGTTTTGTCACGAATGAAGGGAATCTTTGTTTCGTAGCGAAGTTGCTAGTATAACAAGAAGATGGAGGGATTACGATGGCAATAAAAACGCTTGACGTGGCCAAACAGTTAGGAATTCATCCGAGTACGGTTTTGAAATGGGCAAAGCTTGCAGACATTGATATTCAACGAAATGATGCTGGACACTGGGAGTTTACAGAAGAAAATGTTACGAAGCTTGAGGAGTTTAAGAACAATCGGAATCGACAAGCAGTTGTGAAAGTGGTTGAAGCAAGTGATGATCGCATTGAGCAGCTTCAAAAACAAATGGATGAACTTTATGATAAGTGGTCAGCTCATGAAGAAGTGGCGGCTTCAGTAGCGGTTGATGATAAGGACAACCAAAAGCTACATGATGTAGAAGCTCAGGTATCTGTACTGCAAGAAAAGCTTGAGGCTTATCAGTCCGCAAAGCACAAAGAAGTAGAAGAGCCTAATCAAGAAATGCAACGGCAAATTGACCAGCTATTAATGCGCTTAATTGAAAATGAAAAAAGAACGGAAGAAAAAGCAGGAGAAGTGGTCACGTTTCAGCTTCTTGAGCACCGAAAAGAAATTGATCAGTTAACGAAAAAGATGATAAAGCTCCAAGCAAAGGTAGAGGAATTTGAAACGCGCTTAAAAGACAGTCAGTTTGCAGCCGCGAAAAAGCCTCCAAAATGGCGCACGTTTTTAACAGGATTATTTACGTATTAGACATGCTTACGCTTATCGCAAGCATGTTTTTTTTATGGCTTTTTTTCTGAAAAAAGAAAATACTATCTTTTAGGAAGTTTTATCTTGACGATAAGCATGTTTATTTGATAAAACTATTTTAGTTAACTAAGTGAAATAAATATTTTATTAACTTTTTAATCATATAAGTAAAAGAAAGGAGTGTGTATAGTGAAAGAACGTCATGAGCTTCTCCATGAAATGGAGTTGTTGTTTCGCAGTGTATTTCGTCAGCTTCGACAAGAAATTAACAGCGTATTTGATTCGGAGCTATCAACTAATGCTTTTATGATTCTTCGCATGTTAAGAAATGAAGGTCCTCAAAAATCAACGGACATTTCAAAGCACCTGCAGGTATCCGCTAGTCATATTACGGCTTTGACGGATTTGCTTTTATCTAAAGGGTATGTGGAACGGAAAAAGTCAGAGGCAGATCGAAGAATTGTTGAAATTGTCATTACTGAAAAAGGGCATGCTATATTTGAGGAAATTGAAGCAAAAAAAAGAGCATATTTTTTTGAACGGTTTAACGATTTTACAAATGAGGAAATTCAAATTATGAACACATTATTTCAAAAAATTGATCGTTCTGCGGAGCGACAGTCAAACTAAGAGACAGGTACGCCGAAAAAATGATTCACTAGGTGAATTATTTAGTTACCGAAAGGAGTAGACATATGGAACATTTAGAACATCGAAAAAAAGTAGCCATTATGATTGCAATTATGTCAGCAATGCTGTTTACAGCCGTAAACCAAACGATTGTGGGTACTGCATTGCCACGTATTATTGCTGAGCTACAGGGAATTGAGTATTATAGCTGGGTATTTACAAGCTTTATGTTAGCTTCCAGTATCACAGCTATTTTAGTAGGGAAGCTTTCAGATATTTACGGACGCAAGCCGTTTATTTTAACAGGTATCGGTATTTTCATCATCGGTTCACTATGTGCAGGTTTTTCAAATACAATGATTCAATTGATTATCTTCCGAGCTGTTCAAGGCCTTGGTGGAGGTTTAATTATGTCGACTGCATTTACAGCAGTTGGAGATTTATTTACGCCGCGTGAGCGCGGTCGTTGGCAAGGGTTACTAAGCTCAGTCTTTGGTTTAGCCAGCGTATTCGGTCCAACACTTGGCGGTTGGATTGTTGATAATGCGAACTGGCACTGGGTTTTCTGGGTATTCTTACCGTTTGGTATCGTTGCATTCGTTCTAATTTGGATGCTGTTTCCAAGCGTTGAAAAACGAGAAGGTGAAAAGGTCGACTATGCGGGTTCACTATTCTTAACAACAACCATTGTACCGCTACTACTAGCGTTCTCGTGGGCTGGTTCTAAGTATGATTGGGTGTCAACACCAATCATCAGCTTGTTTATTGGAACCATTGTATCGTTAGCTATTTTTATTATGGTCGAGCGAAAAGCAAAAAGTCCGGTATTACCACTTCACTTATTCCGTAACAACATCTTTACGCTCTCAAACGTTGTTGGGTTTATTTTAGGTGCTGGAATGTTTGGAGCAGCGATGTATATTCCGTTCTTTATTCAAGGTGTTATCGGTCGTTCTGCAACGGCGTCTGGATTGATTATGATGCCAATGACGCTTGCGATGGTACTTGCAAGTACGCTCGGTGGACAATATATTACGAAAACAGGTAAGTATAAAGGTTTAGCAATCATTGGCTTAGCTATCATGTCAGCAGGAATGTTCTCACTGTCAGCAATGAATCAAGATTCGACGTCAACAAACGTAATCATCAACAATATTTTAGTAGGTTTAGGATTAGGAATGAGCTTCCCAGTATTTACGCTAATCATTCAAAATGCTGTTGAACAGCGCTACCTAGGTGTAGCAACAGCATCCAGTCAATTGTTCCGTCAGCTTGGTGGTACAGTTGGGGTTGCGATTATGGGAACAATGATGAACTCACGTATGTCTAGCCATATGACAGAAGAGGTAAGCGGAGCATCTGTTCCTCCTGAATTAGCTTCGAAACTTCAGGGGCTAGATCCACAGGTACTAATGGATCCTGCGCGCTTAGCAGATATTCAAAAACAGGTACCAGCATCCATGCAACAAGCATTTGATGGCTTTGTATCTATTCTTCGTGAAACGCTAAGCTATTCACTAACAGGCGTTTATCTAACTGCTGGTTTTATTGTTGTAACGGGTGTAGTCCTAACGTTCTTTATTAAAGCTATTCCGCTTCGAATGAGTCAGCGCGTAGATGAAAAAGAAAACGAAGAACATGAAAATAAGGCAGGGTAACGAAGAGGGAGCTTCATAGCTTCCTTTTTTCTATACATAATAGTCGGTGAAGCAAGATAGTTGGTATCTCAATTAATCAGTCGTATAATAAACATAAATACTCAAGAGGAGGTCTTCTCGTTGACACAATCTAACCATCAATTAGCCACGTTTGCTGGAGGCTGCTTTTGGTGCATGGTAAAGCCGTTTGACGAACAGCCAGGCATTCTAAAAGTTGTATCGGGCTATACTGGAGGCCATACTGAAAATCCAACGTATAAAGAAGTATGTTCAGAAACGACAGGACACTATGAAGCGATTCAAATTACATTTGATCCCGAAGTGTTTCCATATGAAAAATTATTGGAGCTTTACTGGCCTCAAATCGATCCAACCGATCCAGGAGGACAGTTTGCTGATCGCGGAGACTCTTATCGCACAGCAATCTTTTATCATAATGATGAGCAAAAGCAGCTAGCGGAAGCTTCAAAGCAACAGCTAGAAGAAAGCGGTCGTTTTGCAAACCCAATCGCAACACAAATTTTACCTGCCAAGCCTTTTTATGAAGCGGAAGAATATCACCAAGATTATTACAAAAAGAACAAGTTTCGCTATTCAATGTATCGTCGAGGTTCCGGTCGCGACCGCTTTATTAAAGAGAATTGGAAAGATACTGGTCGAGATGAAGAGTTGAAAAAACGCTTGACGCCAATTCAATATGAGGTGACGCAAAATGATGCAACTGAACCTCCATTTCGAAATGAATTCTGGAATCATACAGAAGAAGGGATTTATGTAGATATTGTTTCTGGAGAGCCACTCTTCAGTTCGCGAGATAAATATGATGCTGGGTGCGGCTGGCCTTCTTTTACCAAGCCAATTAATAAGGAAGAGGTAGAGGAAAACATGGATGTTAGTCATAATATGGTTCGAACGGAAGTGCGTAGTAAAGCTGCAAATTCACATTTAGGTCATGTTTTTGAAGATGGTCCGACGGAAGCTGGAGGGTTACGCTACTGCATCAACTCGGCTGCTCTTCGATTTGTCCCTAAAGATAAGCTTGAAGAAGAGGGATACGGTGAATATGTAGCGCTATTTAACTAAAAAAAAGAGTGAGTCACGATGAAGGTGACTCACTCTTTTTTTGAGGTTCCTGCTGTGGTTCAGGAGCTCGTTTTCTTCCTTTTACTTTCGAGCGAATGACGCTAAAGATAAACAGGAAAGGAATGTAAAAATAAATAACGTATGTCCCTATTTGAGAAACTGTGTTATTTAAAAGGTCAATGTTTTTTCGATTATCAAAGAAAATTGAAAGAGCTAATAAGGTTAGCATAAATACCAATAGGTAAATAGTAGACTTTCCTCGAAATGTTCGCCTCATCCCTCGAACGCTGCACCATAAAGATGTACAAATTGCTGGCAGAACAACAAGAAGCCATAATGAAATTACAATGTATTCAAATCGTTGAATAAAGGGAATTTCAATAATTTTAGCCATTGTGAGCGTTGGCCAAATCGTCTTTGAAAGCTGCCCCTGACTAAAGTAGATAAATGTGACGATGGTTAAAAATGTATAGAGAACGGTTGTAAATAAAAGCCCAGCTTGCCCCCATTTTTGACTAGAAGCTCCATTTTTAATGTAAGGATAAAAGAATAAAATAGATTCAAACCCCAAATAGCTAAAGGTCATTGTTTTAAATGATGTAAATAACTCACCAAAGTTATGATCTAAAATTGGTAAGATATTATTTACTTCGCCTAGCGAAAGTGGATAAAACAATGAAAAAAATAAAGGTAATGGAAGGACCACTCCAAAGAATGCAATACCTGTAATGACGCGAAAACCACCTGAAATAATATAATAGATGAGAGGAAGATAAATAAGTGAAATACTCCAAGTGGTGAGCTGCGGGAACATCCAGACTTGGAGGACTTCAATATATGTTCGATAAATCGTGATTGCAAAAGAGAAAAAGTATAGGCATAAGATGATATTAAATAGATTGCCAATCCATTTTCCAAAATACAGGCGATGAATTTCAATGACATCCGTATTTTCACGTTTTAGTACATAAAAGCACATCCAAAACAGCACAGAGACGGCTAAGCCAGAAGCAATAACTGAAATCCAAGCGTCATGTCCGCCACCCTTCACAATATATCTTTGAAACCCCAGCATTCCAACCCCTACTTGCACGGAATGAATCAAAAAGAACAGAAAAGACGGAGAGACTTGAAATTGTTCTTTCACATTGTTTTCCACGTTGTTCCCTCCTACTGACTAATGCCTGTTTGAACTAGATTCACATGCGCTTTTACATGGATATCCATGTCCGAATAGTTTTCTCTAAAGCGTTGGCTGTCAAAGTTCCGCGTACGGCTACGAACGTAATCCGTAAAACAAATGGGGTCAACGCCAAGCTTTTGCAGCTTTTTAATTAAGCGATCACTGTCTTTTTCTAAGTTCGTAGTTAGCTTTTTCTCAAGCATATTGACATTAGATGGCTTTGTTAGTTTCAGCCATTGTGGAAACTCTTTTACAAGGCCGTCAATATTTAAATGGACAACAATGATGGGATTATGACGGTTCCCTTTTAATTCGTAATTCGTTTTGGTTCGCAGATTTTCTAAAATAACTTCGCCTGAATGCCCTTTGTGCTTCATATCCATTGTATAGCGACCGTGCTTCGTCCCATCCAGGAGTAGCTTCATTAAAAACGTCTCTTTCATATCGATTGAAGAAATGTATTTTTCATTTTTAAACAATGCAACTCCTTCTAATTTAATTGCATCTTTTTCTTGGGATAACAACGGTAAAAAAGGATCGCGGTCGTCGCTAAAAAAACTAAATAAAAACGTTTGTAAGTTGGTTCGCGGTAGGTTTTCAGTTTTAATATTCTGGTCAATTAGATTTGAGATAAACTGATAATCTTTAATTTTCTTTCTCGTAACAGAGCTTAACATCTCATGTGCATTACCATCTGTGATGGCTACTTTAATCGTACGCCCTAAGTCAGGATTTCGAGCAAGCGTATTGACTAAATCGCGCATTCCGTGTTTGGCATAATCTTCACCAATTATGACGCTACGCAATTGGCCAAATGCCAAAGGGAGTGAAGACTTAACATTTAAATGGAGAGGGATATCAAAAGAACTATCGCCTTTGGCTGCAATGATGCTTGGTTCTTCCGTTGGTCCATATTTAAAGATCGGATATAAAACGGTTCCTCGAATCTTGTCTTCGTCCTTATCGTAATCGTATCCTATCGCATTCACGACTTGTATCTCATCAATCACTTCTCGATCCGCACAGCTAATTAGAAAGATGCTACAACAAGCTATAATTATTAATTTTTTCATTGCTGTATATCCTCCTTGCTTACTCTCGGTCTAGGTTTTGTTTCTTTTTTGATTTTTCAGGATTGTAGCGGAACCAGCTTAAAGGTCTTAAATACCCAGGGCGTTTTGCCGTTTTGCTATATGGAAGTCTAAGCAACGTATCTCGTTGGCTTTTTGCTCGAAATGGATAGACAGGAACTAAATAAGGCATACCCAGGGATTGTAATCGAATTAAATGAACGATTAAGTAGCAAAAGCCAAAGAGAATGCCGACAAGTCCGTACAAGGCTGCAAACAGTACAAAAGGAAAGCGCAAAAGTCGAATCGTATTAGACATCTTAAAAATTGGCGTTGTAAACGATGCGAGCGCAGTTAGAGAAACAATAATGAGCAAAACGTTACTAGTTAAAGCAGCTTCAACGGTTGCTTGCCCAATAACAATTCCCCCAACGATTCCAAGCGTTTGGCCGACTTTAGAAGGTAGTCTGGCTCCGGCTTCTCTAAGCAGTTCGATGGTTATTTCTAAGAACAACACTTCTACTACGGGAGGAAAAGGGACATTTGTTCTTGAGAAAATAATTGGTCCCATTAAATCCTTTGGCAACATTTCATAATGATATGTGACAACTGCGACGTATAGGGGCGTTGCAAAAATAGAAAAAAATACGCCAAACATTCGAATTAAGCGAAAGAATGAGCCCAGCACCCATGGTAAATAATAATCTTCAGGTGAGATGAAAAAATCAAGCAGCGTGGAAGGTCCCGTCACTGCGTATGGAGAACCGCTTGAGAAAAAAGCAACTTGACCGTTTAGCAAGGTAAATAATACGCGGTCTACTCGCTCCGTTGTTAAAAACAAAGGAAAAGGAGTATTGGAGTTATCTGAAATGAGCTGCTCTAGCATGGTGCTATCAAAAATAACGTCAAAGTCAAGGGACTCTAAGCGCTTTGTCATGGTATCTACATGCTGTGGGTTCGTGATGTCCTCTAAATAAACGATTACTACCCGAGTTTTAGACTTTTGTCCGACCGTAATTTCCTTGAATACCAAATGCTCAGAAATTAATGTCTTTCGCATGAGATATAAATTGACGTCTAGGTCTTCTACAAATCCGAGCTTTGGACCTACAACGCTAAACTCATTTTCAGTTTCATTCTCTGTTCGAAATCCCGTATCAAAGCTTTGAACTTTAATTAACGCAACTTCTTTATCATCAGTATGAAGCTGAAACATAACATACCCGCGAAGCATCTTTTCCAAAATTTCTTGGGTATCTTTGGTGATGGAAATATCCTCAATCGGCAATACGTTTTCGACTTCCTTGACATTTGTTAACGTAAAGTCGATGCGTTGAAATGGTTTAATAATTTTGTCTTCAACGCTTTGCATCTGTACGAGCTGTTTAAAGTACGTAATGACATATTTTTTATGCTGAGAGCCAATTGCAAGCGTTGTAAAATCACTAGATTTACTAAATTGCTCAATGATTTCATCTAGGGTTTTCTTTGGTTGTTGATCAGCATTTTTCTTTTTAAATAAATTTTTGAACATAAGTATGCTCCTTATCATCAATCCTCATCTGTTATTGGTAGTTTGTTCATGTATTTCCTTTTTATGCGATGAAACTTTTCTCCTGAAGGATTAGTGCATTTGAAGGATTTGTTGGCTTGTAAACAGGGATTTACGCGACTTTAACGAATTTTTACATTTTCATAAAAGTGTATTTACAAAGAATTGTTAGATTTAAGCATGTAGAAAAAAGAGCGATATGAAGGGAGCACGATGAAATGAAAAAGAAATTATTAGGCGCAACGCTTGCCGGTGCTGTAGCACTTGGTTCTTTTGGGTTAGGAAATGCATTAGTAGAAACTGAAGCAAAAGGGCCAAAACAGCAGGAGAAAAAACCGAAAAACGTTATTATGATGGTAACGGACGGAACAAGCTCAAGTACGACAACATTAGCAAGATGGTACAAAGGCGCGCCTTTACACATGGATGAACTAATGGCTGGAGGGGTTCGTGCCTATTCAGCTGAATCAGCAATTACGGATTCAGCACCAGCAGGAACAGCATTGGCTACTGGTAATAAATCCAATTCTGGATACGTAGGTGTGCTTCCTTCACTTGTAACAACACCTGGTGTCGAACAAATAAAAGAAGGAGACAAGTACCGCCCCGTTGCCAATGTTTTAGAAGGAGCAAAGCTATCTGGAAAAGCGACAGGAATTGTGGCAACTTCTGAAATTCAGCACGCAACGCCAGCTGGTTTTTCAGCGCATCATCATGATCGTAATAACTTTGATGTCCTGGGTGAACAGCAGGTGTATCAAGATATGGACGTTGTACTCGGCGGGGGTAAGCAATCACTTGTCACAGGAGAAGGTAGTAAAAACCGTAAAGACGGTGAAAACTTAGTTGAAGTAATTGATGAAAAGGGCTATGATTTTGTGGAAAATCGCGAGGAGTTGCTAAAATCAAAATCAGATAAAATTTGGGGTTCATTCTCAGATTCAGCGCTTGCTTATGATATGGACCGCGAACAAACAAAGCCTCAAGAACCAACGATTTCCGAAATGACGGATAAAGCAATCAATACGCTTTCTAAGGATAAGGATGGATTTTTCTTATTCGTCGAAGGTAGTAAACCAGACTGGGCAGCACATGCAAACGATCCAATTGGTATGGTAAGCGACGTGTTAGCTTTTGATAAAGCTGTAGGAGAAGCAGTTGAATTTGCGAAAAAAGATAAAAATACAATGGTTATTGTAGTGTCAGATCACGGCAATAGCGGTATTTCAATTGGAAGTGAAAACACAGATGACAACTATGATACAACACCTGTCTCTGCGTACATTGACCCACTGAAAAAAGCTAAAATGACGCTAGAAGGAGCAATAGGTTCTCTAAATGAAGACTTATCAAATAAAGAAGAAGTTGCTGCTTTATACGGACTAGACAAGTTAACAACTGATGAAAAGAAACAGCTAGATACAGCGAAAGATGAAGACGCAATCGGAGAAACGCTATCTAAATTGCTAGCAAATCGTGCAAATCTAGGCTTTACAACAGGTGGTCATACGGGTGAAGATATGTTTTTATATTCATATGGAGTAGATCGTCCAGTTGGGCATTATGATAATACGGATCTTGCCAAGCACATGGCAAAAGCAATGAACTTCGATTTAGATAAACTAACGGATGAGCTATTTATTGAGGCTACAAAAGCATTTAAGGGTGCTAAAGTAACAGTAAATAAACAAGACTCACAAAACCCTGTACTAGTTGTAAAATCAAACAAGCGTACGGTTGAGTTTCCTGTTAACAAAAATATTGCGGTTGTGAATGGAAAAGAAATTGAAATGAATAGCGTTGTCGTACAAGATAAAAACGGCCGCTTCTTTGTATCAAAGCAAGCACAAGACATTGTAAAAAAAGGCAAATAAGCATGTGAAGCATATAGCTCACTGGAAGTAAATTCTTCTGGTGGGCTTATTTATTTTGTTTCGTTTTTTTTAATGTAGTTAAAAACACCTATATAAAATAGTGGTTTTTTAGGTATTATTTTATGTATAAGTGGAAGAAATATAGTATGATAGGCTTGGTGTATAAGTTGATTAGTTCATTTCTCATATATATGTTGTTAAGGTTATATGCTACACTTTTGGTATCCAAATACTTACTAAATTTGAGAGAAACTAGAGAGGCTTCTCTCATCAGCATAAATAATCATTTTTGTTGTTAATTTGACGGGATAGATGATGTAAAAGGATTAGAAAGAATGTTAGAAGGAGCGACGTTTGTGAAAGTACTAATTGCAGATGATAATATAGATTCAATTGAAATCTTAGAATATTTTATTTCTCAGGTACCTGGCTTTGATGTTATTGGCTCTTGCAGAGATGGTGAAGATTTAATTCAGCAAGTAATGGTACAAAGCCCAGAGCTTATTTTGGTCGATATTAATATGCCGAATATGAGCGGGTTGGAAGCTGTCAAAGAATGTTTGAAGATTAAACCAGATTTACGCTTTATCTTTATAACGGGATATGACCAGTTTGCGGTTGAAGCTTTTGAATTGTCTGCGCTTGATTATATTATTAAACCGATTGAAAAGCAGCGTTTATATGTAGCTTTAGAGCGCGCTAAAAAAACGCTTGTTAAACAAGATGTAGAGGCACCAACCAAAGCAAGAGCAAAGCGGTTGCCTGTTAAATTTAATGGATCTACTTACTATATCCCAATTAACGAAATTATTTTTATTGAAAAATCAGGAAAGAAATGTTTAATCTTTACGGAGTTAAGAACATATGAAACATATGAAAACATCAGTGACATTTATATGTATTTAGATCCTAACATTTTTAGTCAAACGCATCGATCTTATATTGTTAATCTGGAAAAAGTTTCTCATATTACTCCTAGAAATGAAACGTATCTTGTTTATTTTTTGAATTTTGATGAATATGCCCATATCTCAAAATTGAAAATTCAAGAAGTGCAAAAGCAGCTCCATGATTTAATGGTCAATTAATAGCGGGATTCAACGTACGTGCACGTAACAGCAGGCGAGCCTATGAAACGGTTCGTCTGTTTTTACGTCTTACTTATGAGAAAGGAGCGAATGACTCTGGAAGGGAATTATAATTTATTTACCGTTTTGCTGGCAATAGTAGTGGGCATTCTAGCTGCTTATACAGCCTTAGACTTAATTGAAAGAAGCAGTAGCTCACCACGCCCTCATAAAAAATGGGTGTTGATGTCAGCTTTGTCTTTTGGACTAGGTGTATGGGCGGTACAAGTTATTAGCTTGCTTTCCTATTACACGCCAATCACATTTCAAGTTAATGCTTGGGTATTAGGTGCTTCGTTAGTAGTGGCCTTCCTAGGAAGCTTATTATCCTCTTGGCTATACATGATAAAAAAAATGTCCATTGTTTCAGGCATGCTAATCGGTATAACGCTTCTGCTTACGCACTATATACTTCTTTTTTCATTAAAAAGCAGCGCAGTACTTCAACTTCAAGTTCAACCATGGGCTAGCTTGCTCAGTGCTATCATTTCATTTGTACTAGGTGCGTATATTGTTCATGCATGGTTTTATGTGAAAACGTTGGAGCAAAACCAAATGATGAAGGTAATGAGTTCCATCCATACAGTGTTTAAAAACTGGAAAGCCAGTTGAAAACGTTGAGCTATTCGTTGCAAAAAACGGGCGTCATGGAATTGAAGCTGTCGGAAAGATACAGCCACAGGTGATTTTACTTGATATGAATTTACCTGATATACCAGGTGAGGAAGTAGTAAGAGTAATCAAAAGCCAAGGTCAGCTAAAAGACATACCTGTGATGGCAGTTACAGCGAATGCGCTACAAGATGATATTGAAAAAGCAGTGAACATGGGGCTTGAAGATTATATCACCAAACCCATCCATTTTGAGACATTTTTACACAAGTTAGCACGTATACTGAATGGAAAGAAATAAATAACTATTCTTCCATTGACAAGTTGGAAAAAGTTACGTATTATGATAATAACTTAATACACTTACTTCGTCTAAGGAGTAAAGGGGAGTAGCGTCAGGGAAACCTGAAACAAAGTCGTCATTCCATGGATTCTGTCCATCGGCTTTGTTGGCATAACGAGTTTATTTATGCTTAGCAAGACCTTTGCCATATTTGGTAAAGGTCTTTTTGTGTTTTCTTTGCCGAATTAGGGAAAAAGATTAGTAAGAGAGAAAAGAGAGGAGAATGTTTATGGATGCATCATTGTTATTAGAATATGGGTGGGTGTTGCTTGTTCTCATCGCCTTAGAAGGAATTTTAGCTGCGGATAATGCGCTTGTAATGGCAATTATGGTAAAGCACTTACCAGAAGAGCAGCGTAAAAAAGCATTATTTTACGGGTTAGCGGGGGCATTTATCTTCCGTTTTGGTTCACTATTTGTAATCTCGTTCTTAGTGGATGTTTGGCAAGTACAGGCAATCGGAGCAGTGTACTTATTGTTTATTGCAATAAATCATCTCGTAAAACGCTATTTGAAAAAGTCAAAACATGATGAAACCGTTACAAAGGAAAAAAAGGGTTCAGGTTTTTGGATGACTGTTTTAAAAGTAGAGTTAGCAGACATTGCGTTTGCGGTCGATTCAATTCTTGCAGCGGTAGCTCTTGCTGTCACGCTTCCAAATACTCCACTACCTAAGATTGGTGGGCTAGATGGTGGACAGTTCGCCGTTATTTTTGCAGGTGGATTAATTGGATTAATTATCATGCGCTTTGCAGCAACATGGTTCGTAAAATTATTAAATCAACGCCCAGGTTTAGAAACGGCTGCGTTCTTAATTGTTGGTTGGGTAGGGGTTAAATTAGCAGTATATACGCTTGCTCACCCTGAATTAGCAATTGTTGATGAGCATTTCCCAGAGTCAAAAGGATGGAAACTTTTCTTTTGGATCGTGCTGATTGCAATTGCTGTTGGCGGCTGGTTCTTATCGAAAGGTAAAAATCAAAGTGAAATTGAAGGTTCAGATGATGCACAAGATGCATTGAAAAAAGTAGATCATCAATAATCAAAGAGGCTGAGACATAAGTAATTCAGCCAACGATAAACCTGAACGATTGAGAGTTACTCGCTTTTAATCATTCAGGTTTTTTGTTGATTGTGAAAACAATGTTGGAAACAGGGTGGAATGGAGCGTAGAACCCTCGACTCCTGCGGGAAAGAGAGGGAAAACTGAGATCCCACAGCGCAGCGAGGAAGCTCAGGTTCCTCCCCGTGGAAAGCGAGTGGCCGTAGCGCAATGGAACAAACGTATTCTAACAACGTAAAGAGGTGAGAAAAGGAGTTGTTCTTCTTTTTGGAAATTTGTTTTGTTATGTCCCATCCTCTTTTTTTGCATGAGAAAAGCAGGTGCCTAGAGCACCTGCTTTTAGCCATGTTATGAAGTTGTTAAAATTATTTGTTTTGCCCGTTTAAATGAGCTTGAGCTTGTTGTACTAGACGTTTTGTAATTTCCCCACCAACTGATCCGTTGCTACGAGCAACCGTATCAGAGCCTAAAGTTACTCCAAATTCTTGAGCGATTTCTGCTTTGTATTGATCTAAAAATTGTCCAACGCCAGGAACTAATAATTTATTTGATTTAGCCATGGTTTCATTCTCTCCTTTTTTAAGTTCAACGAATAATTATCGTTGTAGTCGTAGTATGTACTCTCGTTTTCTTGCCATACTGGTAATGGTTTGAAGGAGATAATAAAAAGCCCAACTTCAGAAGAAGTTAGGCTTTTTTGTTTTATTTTACAACTGCATATTGATCAACTGATTGAGCAAATGATTTTTGTAGAGATTTTACTTGCTCTACGTACGCATCAGATACTTGTTGAAGCTCTTCACGCGTTTTCTTTTGCTCTTCTAGTAGCTGTGTGATGACTTGGTGGTATTGCTCTTGTGCTTGTTTCACCATTGTATAACCAGTTTTGCTTTGGTTTACAGATAATGATTGTAGCTTGCTTAATGCTTCGCTCATACGATTCGTCCACTCTTCGTATGAGTCTGCCACAGCGTTGCCTGCAGTTTTACGTAAATTTTCAACTGTTCTTTTCTGAAGGTTTTCAAGCTCAGCTTTCCATTGCTTATCAACTTCTTGAAGTTGTTCAACTGCTTTTGAGACAAATTCTTGCTGTTGCTCTAATGTTTTTAACGTCCAAAGCTCAACTTGCTTATTTCCTTCAGCGATGTTTTCTAATCCTTTTGTCCATTGATCCCACATTGCATCGATTACTGTTTCATACTTTACTGTTGCCATAATCAAATTCCTCCTCGGTTGATTGGCTTGCGAACAGAATAAATTTATGAAACGTTAGTGGTGTTTGTCGTAGGTGTAAGGCTTAACATTTCAGCTAGCTCGCGAAATAGCCGTTATTTTTATATAAGGAAACGCAGCATCAAACTACGTGACTCCTTTTGTACATGTAAATTACTTTTGATTCTCATCTTTTTTTGTACCTGAGCTGAATGGGAAAAACATGTCGGTATACATGGAAAAGAATGAATCCAACATATTTTGATATTGCTCTAATGATGAAGCCCACATTGTTAAGTATTGTTCGCCAGCTTCCGTTAATGAGTAGATACGTCGAGCTGGTCCTTCAGCAGATGTATCCCATTGTGAAGTAATAAGGTTATCTTTTTCAAGCTGTCTCAAGGTGCGATATACGTTTCCTTGGTCGACGGATGTAAAGCCAAAGCTCATTAGCTGTTGAATTAGCTTATAACCATGTAAATTCCAACCCCGAAGGCTCAGTAATAAAAAAGGAATCATAAAGTTTTTTGGTGCACCACTAATCGATTTTTCAAGGTTAGCGGAGTTTGAAGCAGAGGCGTTATCTTCTTTACTTGTACTCAAGTTAATCACCCCTTTTTGGTAATTTATCTCTATATATGTAATTTACACCTAGGTGAGGTAAAAGTCAATCATTCCCTTTTGTTTTTTTAGAAAACGACAAAAAAACAAAAAGTTTCGACAATTTCTGTCAAAACTTTTCAAAAATAATCAAAGATTGGGAATTGTTTATCATATCAAACAACTCTATAATAGTATACGTAAGATATTTTTAACACTTTTACATTTTGTTGGCGCAAGTAGAAAACAAATTAAACAATAGTAAGCGTTCTTATTGATGATAATGATTGCGTTTACTTCGTGCTTCCTAATATGTCCACATGCGTTTTCGTCATGAGCATATTGAAAGCCATCACTTTTAATTACGTGGAAAGGAGATGGAAAATTGGAACAGCAAAAGATGTTAGATCCGTTTCAAGCATGGAAAGACGTATATGACAAAACTGAGTCTTACTGGGGAAAAGTTATTGGAGACAATATGAACAGAGAAGAGTTCTCACAAATGATGGGAAACGTTCTGAACATGAACCTTCAGTATCAACAAGCTATTAACGAAGTAACAGGGCGCTATTTTCAACAGGTCAACATTCCAACAAAAGAAGATGTAGCAAACGTAGCTTCACTTGTTATTAACGTAGAGGAAAAGGTAGAGGCGTTAGAAGATCGTTTCGATGATCTTGAAGACAAGCAAGATAGTCCAGCTTTCAAGCGTGAAGTCACTAAGCTGAAGTCAGATGTAAAGTCGTTAGACAAAAAGCTAGATAAGGTATTGTCACTGCTTGAAGAGCAGCAGGATACGCAAACTGTGCTGCAAGAGTTAATTCAAGAGCAAATTAAAGAGCAAGGTGAACAGCTAAAAGCCGAGCTGTTAGAGCAAGTAAAAGTAGAAAAGCCGAGCGAGCAACCGGCTCAAAAGTAAGACAAGGGGACAAGTAAACACATCATACTACTGTTTATGTAGAACAATTACAATTGATGAGACCAGGGGGAATTTTTGATGACAGAATTACAAGGTAAAGTAGCAATCGTAACAGGTGGATCTAAAGGAATTGGAGCGGCTATTACACGTGAATTAGCATCACAAGGTGTTAAGGTAGCTGTAAACTATAACAGTAGTAAAGAATCTGCAGAAGCTATTGTCAATGAAATTAGAGAAAACGGCGGTTCAGCGATTGCTGTTCAAGCGGACGTATCGTATGCAGATCAAGCTAAACACCTTGTTGAAGAAACAAAAGCAGCGTTTGGCCAGCTTGATATCTTAGTAAATAACGCTGGTATTACGCGCGATCGTTCTTTCAAAAAGCTTGGAGAAGAAGATTGGAAGAAAGTAATTGATGTTAATTTACATAGTGTGTATAACACAACTTCTGCTGCTTTAGGTGACTTAGTAGAAGCAGAAGCAGGCCGCATCATTAACATTTCATCTATTATCGGTCAAGCAGGCGGGTTCGGCCAAACAAACTATGCAGCTGCAAAAGCTGGTATGGTAGGCTTCACAAAGTCGCTGGCACTTGAGTTAGCAAAAACAAACGTAACGGTTAATGCTATCTGCCCTGGTTTTATTGAAACTGAAATGGTAATGGCAATTCCAGAAGAAGTACGTGCTAATATTGTTGCGAAAATTCCAAAGCGCCGCTTTGGTCAAGTAAATGAAATTGCACGTGGCGTTGTGTACTTAGTTAAAGACGGAGCTTATATCACAGGTCAACAACTAAACATTAACGGTGGCTTATACATGTAATTGTTCGTTCATATAAAAGTAGCCCTGACGTTTTGTCGGGGCTGTGCTTTTTCGCTCATGATTAAAAAGAAAGGTGGATGTTTTCATGGCAACTCCATATATCCAAGAATGGGAAAAGTTAATCAAATCAATGCCTAGCGAATATAAAAGCTCAGCTCGACGCTTTAAGCGTGCTTATGAAATTGTCACAACGGAAGCAGAGCCAGAGGTAGGATTGACGCCAAAAGAAGTGATTTGGAAAAAGAATAAAGCGAAGCTATATCGTTACACTCCAACTCAAGAAAAACTACACAAGACGCCAATTTTACTTGTATATGCTCTTATCAATAAACCATATATTCTCGATTTAACACCTGGCAATAGCCTAGTGGAATATTTATTAGAGCGTGGCTTTGATGTGTACCTGTTAGATTGGGGTACGCCTGGCGTAGAAGATAGCGGTATGAAATTGGATGATTATATCATGGACTACATTCCGCGCGCTGCAAAAAAAGTACTGCGTCACTCAAAAGCACCTAACTTGTCCGTGTTAGGTTATTGTATGGGTGGTACGATGACGGCAGCTTTTGCGGCTTTACATGATGAATTGCCAATTAAAAACTTGATCTTTATGACAAGTCCGTTTGATTTTTCAGACACTGGTTTATACGGCGCATTTCTAGATGAACGCTACTTTAACTTAGATAAAGCCGTCGATACGCTAGGTAACATTCCACCTGAAATGATTGACTTTGGTAATAAGATGCTAAAGCCAATTACAAATTTCTACGGTCCTTACGTAACGCTAGTTGATCGTTCAGAAAATCAACGCTTTGTTGAAAGCTGGAAGCTTATGCAAAAGTGGGTAGCCGATGGCATTCCGTTCCCAGGTGAAGCATATCGTCAGTGGATTCGAGATTTTTATCAGCAAAATAAGCTGATTAATGGCGAGCTAGATATTCGTGGACAAAAGGTTGATTTAAAAAATATTAAGGCTAATATTCTTAACATTGCTGCAAGCAGAGATCACATTGCAATGCCTCATCAAGTTGCTGCGTTAATGGATGCTGTTTCAAGTAAAGATAAAGAATATAAGCTTCTTCAAACAGGACACGTTTCAGTTGTATTTGGTCCAAAAGCGGTTAAAGAAACGTACCCAACAATTGGTGATTGGCTACAAAAGCGTTCAAAGTAAAACTTTTTAATAAGCGAAATGTAGCTAGAATAAAAGCTGTACGTGTAGTGGTTTTCCTGCACGTACAGCTTTTATTATTAATGGGAAAAAGAACTTTTTATACTGAAATTCCTGTTTGGTAATGACAACGGTCACTTGTTCTTTTATACTAAATAAAGCTATCTCTTCTTTTAGTGAGTAAAAGAAAATAATACATAAGGAAGAAAAGTTCAAAAAGAAGGGAAAGCTATTATGTATTATAAAAAAAGGAATGTCTATCATGCGTCGAAATTGGAAACATCGAATTAGGCAAATGTCCTCAGCACAAATTATTGTCGGCTTTTATTTGACGGCCGTGACGGTTGGTTTTTTACTTTTAAGCATTCCAGCAGCATTAAAGCCAGGGGTGGAGCTAGATTTAATTAACCGTTTATTTATTGCTGTTAGCGCGGTAAGCGTAACAGGCCTCACGCCCGTTTCAACAGCTGAGACGTTCAGCACATTCGGATATTTTATTTTAGCATTTATTTTTCAAATAGGTGGAATCGGTGTTATGACACTAAGTACATTTATTTGGCTTTTAATTGGAAAAAAGATTGGCTTAAAAGAACGACAATTAATTATGATGGATCATAATCAGTCCAAATTATCTGGACTCGTTAATTTAATGAGAAATGTACTGCTTCTTATTTTTGCCATTGAGGCAATTGGTGCATTGGTATTAACGCTTCACTTTCATCAATATTATTTAGATTGGAAAGAAGCATTTTTACATGGTTTTTTTGCATCTGTTAGTGCGACAACAAACGCTGGGTTTGATATAACTGGAGCTTCGTTTGTTCCATATGCTAACGACTATTTTGTTCAAGTCGTGACGGTGCTCTTAATTACGCTAGGAGCAATTGGTTTTCCAGTTCTAATTGAAGTTAAGCACTTCTTTTTAAAGCGTAAAGAAAAGCGTAAGTTTCAGTTTTCTCTTTTTGCAAAATTAACGTCTATTATGTTCTTAGCCTTGTTAGCTGTTGGAACTTTGTTAATTTTGCTTTTAGAACAGAATGCGTTTATGGCAGGGAAGTCTTGGCATGAAGCATTCTTCTATGCCTTTTTTCAATCAGCCGCAACCCGAAGTGGTGGAGTAGCCACGATGGATGTTAGTGAATTTACGCTACCGACGCTGCTTATCATGAGTGCCATGATGTTCATTGGAGCATCTCCAAGCTCCGTCGGTGGAGGGATTCGGACGACCACGTTTGCTCTAAATATTTTATTTTTGTTTTATTATGCAAGAGGAAGTAAAACAATAAAGATTTTTAGACGAGAAATTCATGAAGATGATATTACTAAATCTGTGGCTGTGTCTATGTTTGCCATTATTATCTGCTCCACTTCTGTTATTATTTTAACAATCACAGAGTCGTTTTCTTTAACAGAGATTATTTTTGAAGTGTGTTCAGCCTTTGGAACGACAGGCTTATCAATGGGAATCACGAGTGGCTTATCAGATGTAGGGAAAATACTCATTATTATTCTGATGTTTATCGGTCGAATTGGAATGCTCGTATTTATTCTAATGCTTCGTCGTCCAAAAACAGAACCAGACTATCATTATCCAAAAGAACGCATTATTATTGGGTAATTCATTAAGCGTTTTGACAGGTTTTACTGCTCATAAGATCTATGCACTTGCACAAGCTAGTATAGAGCAAATGCTTATAATCTTATGAGGAGGTTATTACAATGGCAAAACGTAAAGTAGCACATAATCCAGCACAAAAAAATAATCAAACGCCAAAAGAAAGCTTACCCGATACAGAATTTTCAGCTGAATATGGCGGAGAAGACACATATAAAGCAGCAAACCGTAATTCAAAGCACGGAAAGCAAGGACAAAGCAAATGACGAAAAAAGATCATAGACACCTTGCCCACTCGAAAGAAAAGCAAACACAACTTTTACAAGAGGAGTTTGGACCTGAAATGGGTGATCCAAACGCAGCTAAGTTTTTAGAGATGGCTGAAATTGCAAAAGCTGAGAAAAAACATAAGAAAAAGCAAAAAAAGAACTGTTAAAAAAAGACCTCGATACGCGTATCGAGGTCTTTTCCGATTAGCTCACTACTGGCAAATCAAAGGCTTCAACAGGAGAGGTAAACAGTTTCGTCTCGTTGGCTTTTTGATCATAGTAGAATAAAATTAAAGACTGCTTTTCTACAATTTTTCCAGTGTTTTTGTAGTATGCATAATCAAATGGAAGCAGCTCAAGAACAGTGTGCTTATAAAGCTCTTTTTCCGTTAGGTTTTCATCGACAAAGTCATCGCCTAATACCGTTGGCTTTGCAAGTATTTGCTGATAGTAATGAGAACGAACTTGCTTATCTAACTTATCATCCCACCAAGGTTTGCGAGGCTTGTGTTTTTGATTGAATAAATAGTCAATCTTCATGAAGCCTTCAATGATTGCTTCGTTTTTAAAGCTTTCTGTTTCAATATATTGCTTTAAGCGTTTAAACAAATCTTCAAGCTGGTGTCCAATACGTGCCCAGCCCATCTCATCCCAGAACGTACCAAAGTTTTGGAAGAAATCAAATGGCGTTTCGTAACAGTTCTGGACCAGGAACTCAATCGTCTCGTCCATGCGGTGATCATTCCAGAATTTCTCTAAGATATCCTCAACGTGCTTAATACGAACAACATCAGAAAACGGCAGAACGTTATTACTTAGAATTTCATACGGTGACTGGTCCATAAACTGATAGTTGTAACGCTGCGCACTAAGGCGTAAACCTGTTCCACGAAGCATCTTTAAGAACCCGAGCTGAAGCTCTTCTGGACGCAGAGCAAATACGTCATTAAACGTGTTTTTAAACGAATGGTAGTCTTCATCAGGAAGGCCTGCAATTAAGTCTAAGTGCTGATCGATTTTACCGCCATCTTTGACCATCGTAACGGTACGAGTAAGCTTTGTGAAGTTTTGCTTACGCTTTACAAGCTCGTTTACAGCATCGTTTGTCGACTGGACACCAATTTCAAAGCGGAAGAGTCCAGCTGGTGCATGGTCATTTAAAAACTGAATAACTTCTGGACGCATGATGTCAGCCGTAATCTCGAATTGGAAAACAGTACCAGGCTTGTGCTCGTCAATTAAGAACTGAAACATTTCCATAGCATAGCTGCGGCTAATGTTGAATGTGCGGTCCACAAATTTGATGGTTTTAGCACCGTTATCCATTAGATAGCGAATGTCATCTTTGATTTTCTCGCGGTCAAAGTAGCGCACGCCTACTTCAATAGAAGATAAGCAGAACTGACAGCTAAACGGACAGCCGCGACTTGTTTCAATATAGACAACACGCTTAGATAAAGAATTGCGATCCTCTTCAAACCGGAACGGTGAAGGCATTTCGCGAAGATCAATTTTATTGCGCTGTGGATTCACTACGTGTTTCCCATCTTGTCTAAATGCAACACCGCTGACGTTTTCAAACTGACGGTTTCCATGAAGCTCATCTAAGAGCTGCTTGAACGTTTCTTCTCCTTCACCAATTACAATGAAATCAGCTTCTGGGATACGGTCTAGCCAGTACGGAATATCATATGTTACTTCCGGTCCACCGAAAATAATCGTTAGGTTAGGGTTAATTTTTTTTAACATTTGTGCGACTGTAATCGTTTCTTCAATGTTCCAAATATAGCAGCTAAATCCAATGATATCAGGATTGCGCTTATATAAATCCGTCACGATATTCATCGCTGGATCTTTAATCGTATATTCAGCCATCTCAACGTGATAGTCAGGTTCTGCGTATGCTTTTAAACATCGAAGGGCCAAAGATGTGTGAATGTATTTGGCATTCAATGTACTGACAACAATGTTCATGTAAAAAGGCTCCTTTATTTAACATAATCTTAAACCAATTCACTATTGTAGCACATTTAATGGACAAAGTATAAAAGTGATAAGAAATCCTCTCTAGAAAATTTGCTTTTCTAGTATCTGTTTATTTATTTAAATGAGGGAATGTATTATACTTACTCTATTGTAAAGAGGTTTACACAAATATAATGGAATTGTAAAAATTGTTGGGGGTACGAATGATGAGCAGGCGATATGCTGACGATAGCTTAGCTTTACATACAGATTTGTATGAGCTAAATATGGCCAATACATATTGGAAAGATGGAATTCATAAACGCAGGTCTGTATTTGAAGCTTCGTTTCGTCGAATGCCTTTTGATAATGGCTACGCAGTCTTTGCAGGACTAGAACGAATGATTGATTTCATCGCGAATTTTCGATTTTCAGAAAGTGATCTCGATTATTTATCCAGCGAGCTGCACTATGAAGATGAATTTATTGATTATTTAAAAGGAATTCGTTTTACGGGTAACGTTAAATCGGTGGTAGAAGGTGAAATGATTTTTGCGAATGAACCTATTCTTCAAGTGGATGCACCGTTAGGAGAAGCACAGCTTATTGAAACACCGCTTTTAAACATTTTAAACTTTCACCCATTAATTGCAACCAAGGCTTCCCGAATTCGCTTAGCAGCTGGAGAAGATGCGGTGTATGAGCAAAGTGATAATCGTTTGATGGAATTTGGAGCAAGGAGAGCTCACGAGCTTGATGCAGCGTTATATGGAGCGCGAGCAGCTTATATTGGAGGGTTTGATGCGACTAGCAATGTGCGAGCAGGAAAAGTGTTTGGTATTCCAATCTCTGGAACGCATGCTCATGCGCTGGTACAGGTGTACCGTGATGAATATACTGCGTTTAAAAAATATGCGGAATCTCATCAAAACTGCATTTTCCTTGTTGATACGTACAATACCCTCAAGTCAGGAATTCCAAATGCGATTCGCGTTGCTAAAGAGATGGGGGATCGCATTAATTTTGTTGGTATTCGCTTAGATAGCGGAAAGCTTCCTTATTTATCTCAAGAAGCACGACGGATGCTAGATGAAGCAGGGTTTCAAAACGCGCGCATTTTTGCTTCAAATGATTTAGATGAACATAGTATCATGGATTTGAAAGCACAAGGAGCTAAAATTGACGGCTGGGGTATCGGCACAAAGCTGATTACTTCATATGATCAGCCCGCGCTTGGCGCAGTTTATAAACTTGTATCAATTGAAGGTGAAAACGGGGAGCTTGTTGATACCATTAAGCTGTCAGATAATCCTGAAAAGGTATCGACGCCTGGATTAAAGGATGTATACCGTATTGTTAATCAAGTAAACGGAAAATGGGAAGGCGATTATATTGCCATGCAGAATGAGCAGCCAAACGATGAGCATCATTTGAAGATGTTTCATCCGGTTTATACTCATGTAAGTAAGTTTGTCACAGATTTTCATGCCCGTAAGATTCATAAGCAAATTTTTGAATCTGGTAAACTCATCTACAAACAGCCGTCAGTCGAAGAGATGCGCGCATATTGCTTACAAAATCTTAATCATTTGTGGGATGACTATAAAATGATTGCTAAATCGAACGAAGAAGTGCTGCGACCAACCGAATACCCTGTGGACCTTAGCACAAATTGTTGGAATAATAAGATGGATAAAATCAATGAAGCGCGCTCTAGAGCGTCTCAGCTATTAACTCATGTATAACAATTAGACAATTAGAGGTAGGGAGAGGACCATATGACGAAGCAACAGTACATCATTGACGAAATGAAAGTAAAGCCAGTTATTGACCCTAAAGAAGAAATTCGTAGAAGTGTCGACTTTTTAAAAGAATATATGAAGAAGCACTCGTTTTTACGTTCATTTGTACTAGGCATTTCAGGAGGCCAAGATTCTACGTTAACAGGTAAGCTTGCCCAAATGGCTATAGAAGAATTAAATGAAGAAGCAGGCGAAGAAACATATCAGTTTATCGCTGTGCGTCTACCGTATGGTGTACAAGCTGATGAACAAGACTGTCAAGACGCTCTAGCCTTCATTCAACCAAGTCGTTCGGTTGCTGTTAACATTAAGCCTGCTGTAGATGCAATGATTGCGGCAGTCGAAGAAGCAACGGGAGAAATTGTTTCTGACTTTAACAAAGGAAACGTAAAAGCACGTGAACGTATGATTGCACAGTATAGCATTGCTGGCATGCATCAAGGAGTTGTGCTTGGTACGGATCATTCTGCAGAGGCAGTGACTGGATTCTTTACGAAATTTGGAGATGGTGGCGCAGATTTAGTGCCGATTTTCCGTCTTAATAAGCGCCAAGGCAAACAGCTGTTAAAAGAATTAGGTTGCCCTGAACATTTATATTTAAAACAACCGACAGCTGATTTAGAAGAAGATCGTCCACAGCTGCCAGATGAAGAAGCATTAGGAGTTACATATAATCAAATTGATGACTATTTAGAAGGTAAAGAAGTTGGGGAGGAAGCAAGTAGGAAAATTGAGAGTCATTTCGTTAAAACAGCTCATAAACGCAGCCTGCCTATTTCAGTATTCGACGATTTCTGGAAATAATTTTTAAAAAGTCCGCTATGTGTATAGATGTACGCGTAGCGGACTTTTTTCAGGAAGATTTTCATTGGTTTTTTAAAGGTGAAAAAAGAAATTTGTAGAATAATAGTGTATTAGTGACTAATGTGCCTATCAATGACTGCGCACATATCTACCTGGGAATCGTTAGATTATGAAAGAGAGTAGGAATTTGTCGAAATAGCTTTGTCTTTTGATAGGAAGAAAGAGTTTAGAAAGGAGGATGTGGCATGGCTCCACATCGGCAACTACCGATTGAACAAGACCAACGCGAAGAAGTAAAGCAGTTGCGTGCCATTTTTAATGCAGTTTCAGATGCAATTATTGTATTTGACGAGAATTTTTGCGTTCAGCATGTTAATGAAGCAGCCAGTCAGTTATTTGACAAACATTATGATGAACTGATTGCATATCAATTAAAAGACTTTCTTATGTTGTTTCCGTATGATGTCATCAATGATTATTATCCAACGCTAGTAGAAAATCAGAAGTTTACTTATAAAGGTACAATGAGCTTGCAAAATGGCATCGTAAAATATGTAGAGTTTACGTGCGAACAACGAAGCGAAGCCTCTGGCAGTACGATTTGTACTTTCCGTGACATTACAGCACAAAAAATGGTGGAGAACGAACGCTTTTTGAGTCAGCATATGTTTATGGACGTATTCAACGAAGCGGTTGATGGGATTGTCATTTTTGATCGAGCAGGGCAGCTGATTGATGTCAATCCATCGTTTTGTGACCGGTTGAATTTTTCAAAAGAATACTTATTAACAAAAACGTTAACAGAATTAGTTGAGCCTGCTTATCACTATAAGCTAAAAAAATTATGGCGCCTTCTTCAGCAGCAAGGAAAAGCGAGCGGAGAACTTCCGATTAAGCTTGAAAATGGAGACGTAACTTTTTTTGAATTCACGACAACCGCAAATATTTATAGTCGTTACTATATGTCAATTATGCGTGACGTAACGGAAAAAAGAAGAATGGAGCAGAAATTGTTGCGAAGTGAGAAAAATTTTCGAGCCATTTTTGAAGATGCAATTGAAGCTATTTTAATTTGGCGTCATGACGGGGTAATTGTAAATGCTAACGCAGCTTCTTCCAGAACATTTGAACTACCCTTAGAAGAACTAATCGGCACAAATCTTCAAACGTTTATTAATAAAAAAGATCGTCACGTATGGAAGCTTTATTATCAATTTATTGAGCAGGAAGAGATTCGGGAAGAGCTTACCTTTTATATGCCAAACGGAGAAGAAAAAGAGCTTGAGTTTACAGGGAAAAAAGGCATTATTGAAGGCTATCATTTAACCATTTTTCGCAATATCAGCGAGCGAACCAAAATGGAGCAAGAACTTCGGAATAATGAACAAAAGTTTCGTAAAATCTTTGATGGTTCCATAGATGGCTTAATCTTATGGGACGGAGAGCAGCAAATCATTGATGTTAATGAGCCTGCTTGTGAAATTTTAGAACAAACGAAGGAAGAGATTTGTTCCCAAACGATGGAAATGTTTTTATCATCCTCTAACTTTGATTTAGTCATTGAGCATAAGGCTACGATTGAGAGCAAAGGTGAAGGAGAAGGGGACATTCAGTATAAAACAGCTAGCGGTAAAGTGAAGCAAATTGAGTTTTCGACGAAAAAAGGTATTTTACCAGGCCTATACATGACAATTATTCGCGATGTAACGGAGAAAAAGCAAATGGAGGAGCAAATTCGGAAATCGGATACGCTTCAAGTAGTAGGGCAGCTTGCAGCTGGCATTGCGCATGAAATAAGAAATCCAATGACCGCATTAAAAGGTTTTATTCAGCTACTTGAAGATAGCATGAAAGAAGGTCATTCGCTTTATTTTGATATTATTACGTCTGAACTGCAGCGAATTGAATCAATTATTACAGAGTTTTTAGTATTAGCTAAGCCACAAGCAATTAAATTTGAAGAGAAATCACTAGCCGTCATCGTACAAGAGACGATTGATTTATTGAATGCTCAAGCTTTACTTGAAAATGTTCAATTTGAAACAGACTTCGATCCATCATTGTCAAAGGTTTATTGTGAGCCTCATCAGCTAAAACAAGTGTTTATTAATGTAATTAAAAATGCAATTGAAGTGATGAAGGGTGGAGGGGTAATCTCCATAGAGGTCAAGCATCGTAACAATCGCTATATGAGAGTATCCATTCATGATGAAGGAGAAGGCATGCCCCCAGAGCGAATTCGTAAGCTAGGAGAACCGTTTTATACCACAAAAGAAAAAGGAACTGGACTTGGACTGATGGTGTCTTATAAGATAGTAGAAGAACATAAGGGATATATTGAAGTAGAAAGTGAGTTAGGGGTCGGAACAACATTTCATGTGATGTTACCCGTTTCCCAAGTACAATAGAGAGAGGAGAAAACGATGAATTACTATGGAAGCATTCCGCTGTTTGACAATGAACATGTGTATGTTACATGTTCTGATAAAGGGATTTCCGGTTTATTCTTTTCTTTTGATGAGTTGATGTTACAAACAAAGGGAACGGCCACTTTGCTCGAAAATCATGAATATATTAAAGAAGCGACAAAGCAGCTACATGAGTATGTAGTTCAAACGCGGCAAAACTTTGATCTTCCGTTAGAAATAACAGGAACGGCTTTTCAGCAAAAGGTGTGGAAAGAACTTAAAACCATACCATATGGAGAAGTCATTTCCTATAAACAGTTAGCAAGTATGATTGGACAGCCAAAAGCTGTTCGTGCCGTAGGACAAGCAAATCGTAGAAACCGTCTACCTATCTTTTTACCTTGTCATCGTGTTGTTGGCGCATCAAAAGATTTAACTGGCTATGCAGGAGCACAGGTTCATTTAAAAGAGAAGCTTTTAACGTTAGAAGGAATACAAGTAGCAAACGGAAAGGTTGTATTAGCGTAGCGCTGCTAGGCTTCATCATCGTTCTCTAGCTTCCATCCTTCCCCTTGTACAAATACACCATCTACGGACGTGAACGTTTCGTCTGAATGATCTTGCTGAATGGTTTGATTTGTAACATCTAAAAGCTGAAATTGCTCCTTTCGTGCCCGCTGCTTTCGCTTTTTACAGGTTGAGTCGGGATGTTCTTGTTTGGTCATAGCTACCCCTCCTATACAGATTTCGCTTAACATGATAAAACTAACTATAATATATGTAGGTAGATGATAAATTACTGTTACATTTATGTTACAAAGCAAAAAAGAGAGAATCTCATTGTAACCTGAGATTCTCTCTTTTTTAGTTTAGTACGAGTTTAATTGTATCGACAGAAGGTGAGTGAATAATGCCATGCTCTGTGATGATGGCCGTAATGAATTCACTTGGCGTAACGTCAAATGCCGGGTTATAAACAGAAATATTGTCTGGAGCAACTTGTACATCACCGATATGCGTAATTTCCTTTGCAGAGCGCTCTTCAATTGGAATTTCTGCTCCTGATGCGATCGATAAATCAAACGTTGATTTTGGAGCTGCTACATAAAACGGAATATTAAATGCTTTTGCTAAAAGTGCAAGCCCATATGTTCCAATTTTATTAGCAGTGTCACCGTTAGCTGCAATACGGTCAGCTCCGACAATAATGGCATTAATCCCTTTTGTTTTAATGGTATGTGCAGCCATACTATCTGTGATAAGTGTCACATCTACGCCTGATTTTTGAAGCTCCCATGCCGTTAAGCGTGACCCTTGGAGAACGGGGCGTGTTTCGCACGCAAATACTTTCAGCGGAATATCACGCTCTTTTGAAATATGAAAAGGCGCTAAAGCAGTTCCATAATATGCTGTGGCAATCGAGCCAGCATTACAAATTGTCATAACACGATCGTGTTTATTAAACAGCGATAATGCATAATCACCTATGCGGTAGCAGGTGGCTTCATCTTCCGCTTGAATTTGAATCGCTTCATGAATAACAAGTGTTTTAGCCTCATTTATGGAAATGGCGCTATTGATGCTGTTTACTACGCGTTCTAACGCCCAAAATAAGTTGACGGCTGTTGGGCGAGAACTCGCCAAAAATTCTTTGTCGGCCTGCAGCTTTTTTTTGAATTCTTCAATCGTCTGTACATCGTAGTTTTGAAGCGAAAGCGCTAAGCCAAACGCTGCGGTAATGCCGATTGCAGGTGCCCCTCGTACTTTTAGCGTAACGATAGCGTCCCATACGTCTTGTAAAGTATGTAGCTTAATATATTCAACTGTGTTTGGTAATAGCTGCTGGTCAAGCAGTGAAATAAACGTTTCCTTCCATTCAACTGAACGAGGGAGTGTAAGAGTGTGTGTCATGTTGGGCTCCTTTCATTCTTCAATCAAGTTCTTAAAATCATGTGCACTAATTTCTGTTTGATGAGTTAGTAAATAACGTCCTAAACGAAGAGCTGCTTTTTGAGCGTTTAAGCGCTCTTCATCAGGCAATGAATCAATATCTACTACGTGCGCCAATCCAATTGTACGTCGAATTAACTCGCACCCTGCGTAGCCAACAGCATCCGTCCACGTTTGTTGTAAGATATAGTCGGAATAGTTTGGATTTTTAACGAACGGTTCCACTTTAGACTCAACCCAAAGTTTGTTCCATGTTGTTTGGAAAACATCCCACGTTTTGGTGATATGATCCAAAAGTACACTGCGTTTTTGAGCAGGACGAGACAAGGTGTTAAGCAGAAGATTGGCAACAAACTGTCCTAAGTCAAAGCCAAAGGGCCCATAAAATGCAAACTCAGGATCAATAACTTTTGTTTCGCGCTCACTAGCAAAAATACTACCCGTATGCAGGTCACCGTGTACAAGCGTTTGGCTACTTGTTAAAAACTTTTGTTTAAGCTTAGCTACTTCAAGCTTAGCTTCTTCATCTGTCCATAAGTTTTCTACATCGCTTCGAAGCGTTTCTTCAAATTCATTTGTATTGTAATCAAAAAACGGATCTGTAAACACTAAGTCTTCTGTAATATTGCATAAATCAGGGTTAATATATTGAGCAACCAGCTCTTTTTTCTCCTGTGGCTTAATCGCAAAGTCAGACGTCTCAAATGCAATATGAGCTAAAAATCTACCGATATGTTCTGAAAGAAGTGGGTATGTTTCTCCTTGGATTAATCCTGTACGAGAAATTGTTAGGTGAGACAGGTCTTCCATGACCGTAACAGCTAAGTTTTCATCATGATAATAAACGTCTGGAACGAGTTCGGGTGTTAAGCTGCCAAACTGTTTGAGCGCATTGCTTTCAATCGTTGCGCGCTTGAGTGATAAAGGCCAGCTTTCTCCTACAACTTTCGCATAAGGAAGAGCCTGCTTTACAATAATGGACTTGTTGGTTTGGTCGTTCACAATATGAAAAACAAGGTTTAAATTGCCATCACCAATTTCACGAGCTGTAAGAGCTTCACTTTCCGAAAATAACTTCAGCTGTTTCACAAGTCTAATCGCTGTAATTTCATTTAGTGGCTCATATGTATAAGTTGTTGTTGTCATCGTTATCTACCTCCATAAAAAATAAGTATACCGGAGGCTTTTAAATCATATAAAAGCCTCTTTCGGTGAGTGAAAGAGGCTTGATTGTCATTCAAACCTCTTATCTGCCAGAAAGATTTCTCTTTCTGTTGGAATTAGCACCGTGCCTTCATAAAACAACGAATTGTTTTATAGCGCTAAAAAGCTGCGCTCCATTTCACAATGGTATTACGGTCGGTTGCTGGGCGTCATAGGGCCAAATCCCTCAGCCAACTCTTGATAAGAGTAAAGATATTATTTAATTTTGATTTGTTTGACTTATTAGTAACTTCTGGAGAACATCGTATCATGTGAATTTTTGGATGTCAACAGCGAAATTTAATAAAATTCTGTGCGACGATCTGTAAAGACCGGAATTTGTTCTCGGATTGCCTTTACGGTTGATAAATCAACGTCTGCTGTTAGTATTTCTTCATTTTCACCTGCTTCTGCAATAATTTCTCCCCAAGGGTCAATGATTAACGAATGACCAGCAAATGTGTTAGCTGGATCGTCTCCAGAGCGGTTGCAGGCAACCACGTAGCATTGATTTTCAATGGCTCTGCTTACTAGAAGTGCTTTCCAGTGAGCAAGTCTTGGCTTGGGCCACTGAGCAACCACAAAAAGGAGTTCTGCACCTGCGCTTGTATGAACGCGAATCCATTCTGGAAAGCGAATATCATAGCAAATAACGCCTGCGCATAATGAGTTTTCAAGCGTAAAGATGTTTTTGGTTTCACCTGGTTGTAGAAATAAGTGCTCATTCATCAGCTTAAATAAGTGTAGCTTGTTATATTGCGAGACCTCCTGGCCTTCACGATTAAAGACATACATTGTATTCGTAACGCCGCTTTTTGTTTTCTTAGCAACTGATCCAGCGATGATGTTCACGCTGTGTGTTTTGGCGAAAGCAGAGAAAAAGCTAGTCGCTTGCTTACCTTCTGAGTCCGCGATAGCGTCGAGGTTCTGTAAATCATAAGCCGTATCAAAAAGTTCTGGCAGTATAAGAATATCTGGAGATTCAAGCAGTGCTTCCTTCATTTTTTTTTCAGCATGCTCGTAATTTTTTTTAGGGTTTCCAAATGCAAGATCAAGTTGTAAACACGCTACTTTTAAGCTCATTAAACTTCACCATCCTGATTTATTTTATAAAAATGACTTTACAAGTTGACTATTACAATATATTATTTGTGACTAGAATTTCAAGAATTTTTTGAGAAGGTGTTCACATGAAGCAGTTTGAACAATCAGAACTATTGAAGAGTTTACCGAAACAATTTTTTGCATCCCTTGTTAGCAAAGTTGCAAAAGTAATAAAAGAAGGGCATGATGTGATTAATTTAGGGCAAGGAAACCCAGATCAGCCAACGCCCCCTCATATTGTCAAGGCACTTCAAGACGCGAGTGAAAATCCAAACTACCACAAGTACTCACCGTTTCGCGGACAAGCTTTTTTGAAAAAAGCGGCAGCAGCGTTTTACGAAAGAGAATACGGTGTCCAGCTAAATCCCGAAAAAGAAGTCGCTATTTTGTTTGGAGGCAAAGCTGGGTTAGTAGAAATTCCTCAGTGTTTACTTAATCCTGGAGATACAGTTTTAGTGCCCGACCCAGGTTACCCAGACTATTGGTCAGGAGTGGAGCTAGCACGAGCGAAAATGGAAGCTATGCCCTTGAAAAAAGAGAATGATTTTTTACCAGTTTACGAGGAAATAAGCGAAGAAGTGAAGCAAAAAGCTAAGCTCATGTTTTTAAACTACCCAAATAATCCGACCGGCGCAGTAGCTACGGCATTATTTTTCGAAAAAACGGTTGAATTTGCTCGCCAGTACGATACGTGCATTGTACATGACTTTGCGTACGGCGCAATTGGGTTTGACGGTCAAAAGCCCATTAGTTTTCTGCAAACTCCAGGTGCCAAAGAAGTGGGCATTGAAATTTATACGCTATCCAAAACGTATAATATGGCGGGGTGGCGCATCGGTTTTGCTGTTGGAAACGAAAGCGTTATTGAAGCGATTAATCTTTTACAAGATCACTTATTTGTAAGTGTATTTAGCGGAATACAGCAAGCAGCCGCGGTTGCTTTACTAGAGTCACAGAACTGCGTAGATGAACTAGTCGAACGCTATGAATCTCGTCGCCAGGTTCTCATTCATGGACTGCGTGAAATCGGATGGGACGTTGAAGCCCCACCAGGGTCGTTTTTTGCGTGGTTGCCGGTTCCAAAAAGCTATACATCAGAAGAATTTTCTGATTTGTTACTTGAAAAAGCACACGTCGTTGTTGCTCCTGGAATTGGGTTTGGTGAATACGGAGAAGGCTATGTGCGCGTAGGTTTATTAACCGATGAAGATCGACTGAAAGAAGCGGTTGATCGAATTGCTAAATTAAATTTATTCAAAAAATACGTTGACAATTCTTTTTGAGTTGGCTTAATATGTAAGAAGTTGTTGATTCATAAACACATATTTTTGATGAATACGATTAGCGTGAAAATCGATTATACAATATAAATAGCAATTTTCTTATTAAGAGTAGGTGGAGGGACTAGCCCTGTGAAGCCCGGCAACCGACTTAACGTTTTGTTAAGCACGGTGCTAAATCTTGCAGCAGTAGCTGAGAGATAAGAAGAGAGCAAAAAAGCCTCTTCTTTCTCACAAGAAGAGGCTTTTTTATTTCGTAACGATGGGAAATTTACAGCAAGGGAGTTTGAAGCAAATGAGTGAAATCGTTGCAAGTTATTTATTACATGATGAAAAAGGAAATTTTGAAAAAAAAGCAGAAGGCATTGCTCTAGGCTTAACGGTAGGTTCTTGGACAAATCTACCTCTGCTTGAGCAGGAGCAACTTAGAAAGCACAAAGGGCGCGTAGTTGACATTACACTACTTGAAGACTGCGATCGCGTCAACAATTATTTAGAGCAAACGACAAAGCAAGCGATTGTGAAAATTGGTTATCCGCTTTCTAATTATACAAATGATTTACCTGCTATTTTAGTTACTGTTTTCGGAAAACTATCATTAGACGGAAAAGTAAAATTATTAGATTTAGAGTTTTCACAAGAAGCATTAGCCGCTTTTCCTGGCCCACGCTTTGGAATTGAAGGGATTCGTGAGAAACTAAAAGTGTACGATCGTCCTCTTGTAATGAGTATTTTTAAAGGTGTAATTGGGCGTGATATGGATTATTTAACGGAGCAGCTTCGGGCACAAGCACTTGGAGGTGTCGATCTTGTAAAGGATGACGAAATCCTATTTGACAACGAACTGACACCGTTCGAAAAGCGTATTACAGAAGGGAAAAAAGTTCTTGATGAAGTATATAAAGAAACGGGTCATCGTACGCTATATGCCGTAAATTTAACGGGGCGTACATTTGATTTAAAAGAGAAAGCTAGAAAAGCAGCGGAGCTCGGAGCCGATGCTCTATTGTTTAACGTGTTTGCATATGGACTAGATGTGCTACAAGCTCTTCGTGAAGATGATGATATTAACTTACCAATCATGGCTCACCCAGCAGTAAGCGGTGCGTTAACACCATCTGAATTTCATGGATTCTCAAATTCTCTTTTACTAGGAAAATTACTTCGTGTTGTTGGAGCAGATTTTTCACTATTCCCATCACCGTACGGCAGCGTCGCGATGCCGCTTGAAGATACAGCTGGAATTACATACGAGGTAACAAGACCGCTACATACCTATAAGCAAACGTTCCCGGTTCCATCAGCAGGTATCCACCCAGGCATGGTTCCGCAGCTTATTTCCGATTTCGGTGTGGATAGCATTATTAACGCAGGCGGAGGCGTACACGGTCACCCAGATGGAGCAGTCGGTGGAGGAAAAGCATTCCGTGCAGCAGTTGATGCTACGCTTGCTGGACAGCCTTTAGAAGATACAAATGACGAAGCGCTACAAAAAGCACTTGAGCTATGGGGAGCAGTGAAGGTGAAAGGGTGATGAACGTGAAGATTTTCTGTGACTTTGACGGTACGATTACAAACAGCGATAACATCATTGCCATTATGAAAAAGTTTGCTCCAAGTGAGTGGGAAGCTATCAAAGATGATGTGTTGGCAGAGCGCGTATCGATTCAAGAAGGCGTTGGCAAAATGTTCTCTTTACTGCCAATCTCTTTAAAAGAAGAGATTGTATCATTTATTTTATCAAGTTCGGAGATTCGAACAGGATTCGAGCAGTTTGTGCATTACACAAAAGAAAAGGATATTCCGCTATATATTGTCAGTGGAGGAATTGACTTTTTTGTTGAACCAATGTTAGACGGCAAAATAGATAAAAAGAACCTTTACTGCAACGGCTCAGATTTTTTAGGGCAAACGATTAAAATTACGTGGCCTCATACATGCGATAGCCACTGTGAAAATGGCTGTGGCTGCTGTAAGCCGTCAATTATACGAAACCTGGTAGATGACAAAGATTTTATCATCGTAATTGGAGATTCCATTACGGATTTGCAGGCAGCAAAAATGGCTGATTGCGTATTGGCACGTGATTTCTTGCTTCAGAAATGCAAAGAGTTACATTTACCGCATCGGCCGTTTGAAACATTCCATGATGTCATTGAACATATTAACGAATTATCGGAGGTGGAAGTATGAGTATTTTAGCACAGCAGCGTTTACAAGAGATTGCGGATGTAAAAGAAGAACTTGCACAGCGAGATTGGTTTTTTGGAACTAGTGGTAACTTATCGATTAAAGTAAGTGAAGAGCCAACAACCTTCTTCGTATCAGCTAGTGGAAAAGATAAGCGAAAGCGTACAAGTGAAGATTTCTTACTTGTAGATAGCCATGGGAAAGCAGCGGAAGAAACACACTTGAAACCTTCCGCTGAGACGCTTTTACATGTTAAGGTTTATAGTCATACAAACGCTGGGTGCAGCCTGCATGTACATACAATTGATAACAACGTCATTTCTGAACTATATGGCGACGAAGGAAAGGTAACGTTTAAGGGGCAAGAGATTATTAAAGCACTCGGTATTTGGGAAGAAGATGCAGAGGTTACCGTTCCGATTATTCCGAATTATGCGGACATTCCGACGTTAGCTGAAGTCTTTGCTGAATATGTAACGGCGGATCAAGGGGCTGTTTTAATTCGTAACCACGGTATTACCGTATGGGGGGAAAATGCATTTGAAGCGAAAAAAGTGCTAGAAGCATACGAGTTTTTATTTAGTTATCACGTGAAAATTCTTTCACTAAAGAAATATAATCAACCAACACTTACTTAAGGGGGAGTTACATATGGCAAACATTCGTTTACATGCAACAGATGCACGCATTGAAAATCAAGAAGAGGTAGCAAGCTTTTTAGCTAATAATGAAGTCATTTATGAAAATTGGGATATTACAAAGCTACCTGAAAATCTGCGTGAAAAATTTAATTTAACAGACGAAGAAAAAGAAGAAATCTTAGCTTCATTTGATACAGAGATTAGGGATATTTCTGAGCGACGAAGTTATCAAGCACAAGATGTGATTTCGTTATCAGATACAACGCCTAACTTAGAAGAGTTATTAAAAAACTTTCAGCGTGAGCATCACCATACGGACGACGAAGTTCGTTTTATCGTCAGTGGACATGGTATTTTCGTCATTCAAGGAAAAGATGGTTCATTCTTTGATGTCGAGTTAGAGCCAGGTGACTTAATTTCTGTTCCAGAAAATGTGCGTCATTATTTTACACTAATGGAAGATCGCAAAGTAGTAGCCGTTCGTATTTTTGTTACAACAGAAGGCTGGGTGCCAATCTACGAATAAATTGAGATTGTAGACAAGGAAAAATAGCAGGATGTATGCGTGGTTAACGCAAGAAAATGCCGCTTCTGTTCTTGATGAAGCGGCATTTTCTTAAGCAATAAAAGCTTTAAGTCGGCGCTTGCTCTTCATTGCGCTAGGAATAATTCTTACTATTTTTATGAGAATAGTAATAGATGGAGGAAGAAGATGAAACATGTAAAAAAATGGTACAGTCCATTTATTTTATTGCTATTTGTCCTGTTCGTTACGGTTGGATGTACAAACGAACAGCCGGATATAAACGCGGCAAGTAAGCCACAAGTCAAAGAAGAACAAAAGACAGAGGCGAATTTCACAGCAAAAAACGTTAGTAAAGATACGAAAGTCGCTCTTATTGCCGAGTTTACGACGGGAACGCACGCAGCCCAGTATATTAGCGGTGCAACAGCGGCTGCCAAAGAACAAGGTATTCAGCTTACCGTGTCAGATGCCAATAACGATCAGTCAAAAATGGCAGCGTATTTAGATACGGCAATTAATCAAAATGTGGATGGTATTATCATTAAGCACGGTCGTTCTGAAACGTTGGAACCTGGCGTGAAGCGTGCCGTTGCAAAAGGTATACCCGTTGTTGCATTTGATGTTGAGCTAGATGTAGACGGCGTAACAACGATTGACCAAGATGACTATATGTTGGCGCTGCAAGGCTTAAAGCAAATGATGCAGGATATTAATGGCGAAGGAAAGATTGTGTACATTTTTGTTGGTGGTTTTGCGCCAATGGAAAAGCGAAACACCATTTATGAAGCAATGCTAGAACGTTATCCGGACGTAGAAGAAGTAGCGCGATTTGGAAACGCTACATCTAATACATCGCTAGATACCCAAACAAAAATGGCGGCTATCTTGAAAAAATATCCAAACAAAGGCGACATTACAGCCGTATGGGCACCTTGGGACGAATTCGCCAAAGGAGCTACGCGTGCAATTAAAGAAGCTGGCCGAGATGAAATTAAAGTTTACGGCGTCGATTTATCGGATGAAGATCTGCAGATGATGCAAGAAGAAAATAGTCCATGGAAAGCATCAGCAGCGGTAAATCCAGCAGCAATTGGCGAAAAGCAAGTGGAATTTGTTCTGCAAAGAATTGCTGGACAAGACATACCGAGATATTACTCGTTTAACCCAACGCTCATCACTCAGGATGATTTACCTGATGCGCCTATTAATATGGGCCAAGTGGGTGAGTTTGTAGAAGCTTGGAATCAAAAAGAGTAGAGGAGAAGGCAGATGACGATCGAACAATTAGAAATGAAGCATATCGCAAAGTCATTTGAATCATTTCAAGCGCTTCAAGATGTGAGCTTTACCGTGAAAAAAGGCGAAATCCATGCTTTACTGGGAGCAAACGGTGCAGGGAAAAGTACGCTGATGAAAATATTATCTGGAGCATACTCAGAATATACTGGGACCATTTACAAAAATGGTCATTCTGTTACGCTTGGTTCTCCAAAAGACGCAAAAAACTTAGGTATTGCAATTGTTCATCAAGAAGTCGATGTCGCGCTTGTACCATCACTAACGGTGGCAGAGAATATTGTGCTGGACCGCCAAACAAGTAAAGGTAGCCCTGCAATTGTTAAGTGGAAGCAACATGATACTGAAGCGAAAAAGGCGCTTGCTATGCTGGGTTCAACGTTAAACGTTAAAAAGAATGTATCGGAATTAACGCTAGCAGAAAAGCAGCAGGTATTACTCGCTCGTGCGATCTTACAAGATGCGGAATATATTATTTTAGATGAACCAACAGCACCGCTAAGTCAACATGAGACAAAGCGTTTGTTTGAAGTTGTGACGAACTTAAAGAAAAAAGGCATGGGTATTATTTATATTTCTCATCGCCTTCAAGAAGTTAGCGACCTATGCGACGTTTACACCGTTTTAAAAGATGGAAAGCATGTTGTGACAAAAGCAATTGTGCAATCTACAATGCAAGAAATGATTACATTTATGCTAGGGAAGCAAGTAGCGCAGGAGTCGGTACGTGAAGAGGTAGCGGTGGGAGCTGAACTGCTTCGTGTAGAAAAGTTGTCTTTGCCAAACGTACTACAAGATATTACCTTTCATGTTAAAGAAGGTGAAGTTGTTGGCATTGCGGGACTTGTCGGCGCAGGGAAAACAGAGCTATGTCGAAGCTTATTTGGTCTGGAGAACAAAACAGCGGGTCAGCTATCAATGCGCAATCATCCGCTTTTAGTAAATCGCTCTCCTCGTTACTATATTAAAAATAAGCTTTCTCTCATACCAGAAGAAAGACGAAAAGAAGGCATTTTAGTAGACGAATCGATTGTACTTAATTTGTCACTTCCAAGCTTAAAAGATTTTACGAAATGGTCTTTTGTACAAAAGCGAAAACAAAAAGAAGCATCTCAGAGTGTTGCTGCGAATGTTGGTGTTAAAGCCTCGTCTGTTGAGCAAAAAGTAAAAACGCTAAGCGGTGGGAATCAGCAAAAAGTAGCTATTGGTAAATGGCTCTTAAAAGAGACCGATGTATATATATTTGATGAGCCAACAAAAGGAATTGATATCGGCTCCAAACAGGAGATTTTCTCAATAATGAATGAGCTAACTAAACAGCAAAAAGGCATTTTATATGCAACTTGTGAATTTGATGAACTAGTCAACATGGCTGATCGAATTTACGTTATGTATAATGGGAAAATTGTAAAAGAACTATCGAAAGCAGAAGCAACGTATGAACAGCTATTTTATTACGCGTCTGGAGGAACGGTATGAGTGCAGAGTTAGTGAATGAACAAGTAAAAGCAAAGAAACAAACAGGACAGCTGATGGAGTTTGTCACAAAATACGGTACGGTAGTAGCCATTTTATTAGTCACCATCTTTTTTTCAATTGCTTCACCCAATTTTTTAACTCCAGGAAACATCAGCGATATTTTACGTTCGATTTCAATTGTAACGCTTATCGCATTAGGTGTGACAATTTCACTGACTGTAAATGGTCTTGATTTATCAGTTGGCTCGACGGCTGGGTTAGCAACCATTCTATCAGCATCGATGCTTGTATTGCACCGTCAAGAGCTGCTAGTGGCATTGTTGATTCCTATTTTAGCTTCACTTCTTGTAGGGCTTGTGAATGCATTTTTTGTCGTGAAAGTTAAAATTCCTGATATTTTAGCCACGCTATCAATGATGTTTATTGTGCAGGGAATCTTGTTAACCTATACGAAAGGATCGGCTATTTATACGAATATGCCTTTAGAAAGTGGAGAGCGTGCACCTGGAATCTTTATTCCTTCTTTTTTAGCCTTAGGACAAGGACATGTTTTGGGAGTTCCGGTGCCAGTAATTATTATGCTCCTTGCTGTCCTCGTTGTACATATTTTCTTCACGTATACAAAATACGGACGATTCTTTTATGTAACGGGTGGAAATATGGAAGCAGCGAGGCTTTCAGGAATTCCAGTCAACCGCTACCGCATGTATGCCTATGTGTTATCTAGCTTACTAGCGGGGATTGGAGGAGTTGTGTTAGCAGCGCGAATTGGGGTAGGAGAAGTGAATGCAGGAGCTCCTTTTCTAATGGACGCCGTTGCCGCAGCCTATATCGGCTTCTCTGTATTTGGAGCAGGTAAACCGAATATTATTGGCACGCTGCTGGGGTCTATTTTAATTGGCGTTCTCTTAAATGGTTTAACGATGTTAAATGTTCCGTATTATACACAAGATATTATTAAAGGAACGGTTCTTGCAGCGGCTTTAGCTCTTACATACTATCGTTCAAAGAAATGATTACGGTAGATTGCACGAGGTGACTTTGTCATCTTCGTGCAATTTTTTTGTTTGAAATCGGGCAAAGTAAGGGAAATATGCAAATAAAAAGGGGGCTATAAAATGAAGCGAATTATTGTAATTGGAGGCGTTGCAGGTGGTATGAGTGCAGCATCTCAGCTGCGTCGCTTAGATCAAGAAGCCGAAATTATTGTATTTGAAAAAGGCCGAGATGTTTCATATAGTGCATGCGGTATGCCGTATTATTTATCAGGTGTTGTGAAAGAGCAAGAAAGTCTTATCGCTCGAACAGTTGATGAGTTTAAAGAGCGTGATATCACGGTTCATCTTCAACATGAAGTAAAAGAAGTGAATCACATAAAGAAATATGTTGTTGTACATAATCATCAAACAAATGAGTCACAAGAAGTGTCGTACGATGAGCTTATTATCGCAACGGGAGCTTCAGCTGTAAAGCCACCCTTTATGATTGATGCTCAAAATGTTTTTTCATTAAAGACGTTAGAAGATAGTACGAACATCCATCGTTATTTAAAAGAAGAAAATGTACAAAAAGTTGTGATTATCGGCGGTGGATATATTGGAATGGAATTAGTAGAGACCATGCATCTATTAGGAAAGCAAGTGTCTGTTATTGAGCGTGGGAATCATATACTATCCATGTTTGACGAAGAAATTGCTACACGAATACAGGGCGAGCTGAAAAATGATATTGCTTTTCATGTCAATGAACAAGTAGAAGAGTTAATTGCAGACCGTGAAAAAATAACTGCGGTTCGCACCAATAAAAATACGTATGAAGCAGACCTTGTTATTGTAAATGTGGGAGTGAAGCCAAATACATCTTTTTTAGAGCGAAACGGCATTCGAATGCTCGAAAACGGTGCGATTCTCATTAATGACAAAATGGAAACCAACGTTCCGCACCTGTATGCAGCAGGTGATTGTGCAAGCAGCTACCATCTTGTGTTGAAAAAGCCGGTTCATTTTTCACTTGGTACAATTGCTAATAAGCAAGGGAGAATTTTAGGCGCAAACCTAGGAGGAGAAGATAAACATTTCCCAGGTGTCATTGGTACCAGCATCCTAAAAGTTATGGATTTAGAAGTTGCTAAAACTGGAATTACTGAAAAAGAGGCAAAAGCAGAAAACCTTCAATATAAAGCGGTTACGGTAGACGCTTATAATCATACGCCGTATTATCCAGATGCAACAAAAATGTTGGTTAAACTTATCTATGAAAAAGATACACATATTATACTAGGAGCACAAATTATGGGTAAGTCAGAAGCAGCCAAGCGGATTGATGTGTTTGCAACAGCCATTACGGCACGGCTAACAACTGAGCAATTAACCATGCTAGATCTTAGCTATGCTCCGCCTTTTGCTACCGTTTGGGATGCGGTTCAAATTGCTTCTCAAAAAGCGACATAATCAGAGGCCGACGTGAATTTATCACGTCGGTTTTATCGTCTAAAGGAGACGTTGCAGAATTTGTAGATGCGTTGTCATATTTGCATGTTTTGTCGAAGCGGAATTTTTTTTAAAAATTTAAAGGTTGAGAAATCAACGTTGGTAACGCTTTCTTTCTTTAGGATAAAAAAACTTTATAAGAAAAATGTCTATTATTGCGACTCTATTTACATATTTAGTAGAATTTGTAATAATGCGTTATAGGCTAATTTTTCTTTTAATAGGAGAGGATCTTGTGTTTGGTTTAAAAAAGCAAAGTAAATCAGAAGCGTTATTTATACAAATTGTGAGGAAAAGACAAAAAATGGTGGAGATTGGTGGAAAAACAGGTTTATCAAGTGAAGAAACGATTACCTGTAGTCAAGAGCTAGATCAACTTTTAACGCTTTATCAAAAACAACTGTTACGTGAGGAAGAAGATCGGACAAGCATTACAGCAACAATCAGTCGCTTTTTGTCTTTTTCAAAATCGTAAAAAAGGGCAGCAAAGCTGTGCTCGAATCTGCCCTATATCTACTTGTACCTTAAAAGAAGTTAATAAGAAAAACCATAAATAATAGGCCCATGATGAAAGAATACGTTGCAAAGCGTTCATTTCCATCTCCATGACTTTCCGGTATTAGCTCTTTGTAAATGATAAACAACATTGCTCCAGCTGCGAATGCTAATCCATACGACACAAGAGACTCGACAAAATTAGTGAGATAAAAACCAAGTAGTGACGTAATAATTTCTACTGATCCTGTTAATGTTGCAATAAAAAATGCTTTGAACTTACTGATATTTTGCTGCGCTAAAAACAAAGCAACTAATAATCCTTCCGGTGCATTTTGTAATCCGATGGCTAAAGCAATCAGGTTTCCGGTATTTTCTGCATCAGATGCATAGCTTACACCAACTGATAATCCTTCTGGCAAGTTATGTAGCGTAATTGCTGCAATAATTAATAAAGCTTTTTCGTCAAACTGAATCCCTGTTTTAGAATGTTCTAAGTCAATATGAGGTATGTTTTGTTCTAAAATTGTAAGCGTCATGACCCCGAGTAAAAGCCCGATTGCTAACGAATAAAAACTTCCGCTTGCAAGGGATTCAGGAATTAAGCTCATTGTTGAAGCAGCCATCATAATTCCGGCTGTAAACGCGAGCAACACGTCTTTCCAACGGTGCGTTACTGCCTGATTCATAAACAGAATTGGCACAGCACCAAGTCCTGTAGATAGTGCAGAAAGAATACTGCCTATAAGTACGTCTGTCATAACAATCTCCTTTTTCTTCTATCTTTCCACATCATTACTACACTCATTATAATCTTCTTTATTCTTTCGCGAAAGCAGAACTTCTTTCATATTCTCATATGAAAAAAGCTTGAAGAACATTACTTCAAGCTTTTTTCATTGTTGCTTATTTTGAAAAATAAAGAGAGTGAACTTGTTTTGCAATCTCTTCAATTTTGTTTGACACCTGAGGGATTCCATACCCAACAAACAGCGGAGAGGTTGCAAAGCGAGGAATCACTTTACATGCACTTCGTCCATCATCCAACTGATAAAAAAACAGGTTATAGCTCGTGCAGCTACGATGGAAATGATTAAGCAAATAATGAGTAGCAGCTTGAATATAATCAGCTACTTCTTTATTATGTTCTTCAATATTCGATGTCACAATGTTAAATTCAAAAAATCCCATTCTTGGCTTTGTAGATAAGTTAAACTCGACATCTTTATTTTGTTGAATTGAGATGCCTTCAAAATGTGCATCAGTAATATTTGAGCTTGTATCAAACGTTTTTAATCCAATGATTTGCATATGCGGATGGCGAAGAGAACCACCTGACATGGGTCCGTGATTTTTAAAGAATAAGACGGACTCATATTTTTTACTCTCAATCATCTGTAGCCAGCGAGTAGTGACAAACGAAAACAGTTTATACAAATGCTCTTTTGGATATTCTGATAGTTCTGATTGACATTGATCTGTTTCGATAATCACAGTTTGGTAAGCATTTTGGAGAACTGGGTACTTGTTTTCTAACCAAATAATTGAATCTTCTTTTTCAATAATGCCTGTTAAGGAGTCCACATCACAGAATGGACAAGGATTTTGACGATTTACAATGGTTTCTGGTTTTTGTGAACCAATTGCTGAATTAAAAAATAAATGAGATGGTTTCATAAGCTTCACCTTTTTAATCTAATTATATCTATTGTAGTAGAACAACTAGAAGAAATCTACTGTTTAGCTTGCTTCGTTGACTTTTTAACCAGATTTTAGTATTATCTTGATATCGAGATAAATTAAAAAAGGAACTGATAAAAATGGATTCAACAGTAAATCGAGAAGAATTAGATCAATCTTTAAAATTATTCATTGTTCTATCAAGAGCGAATCGTTCCGTTATGGAGCATGTTCATAAGTTTATTCAACAACACGGTATGAACCCAACTGAATTCGCTGTATTAGAGCTTTTATATCATAAAGGAAAACAGCCTCTTCAGCAAATTGGTGGCAAAATTTTATTAGCAAGCGGTAGCATCACGTATGTTATTGACAAGCTAGAGAAAAAGAGCTTTTTAGAGCGTGTAGCTTGTCCAAATGATCGTCGTGTCACGTATGCGCAAATTACAGAAGCAGGAAAAGAAATGATTGAAAGCATGTTTCCTGATCATGAGAAGCGCATTCATAGTATTTTATCTGTTCTTACAAGTGAAGAGCAAGAAGTAGCCATTTCGCTACTAAAGAAAATTGGACACTATGCAGATGAGTATACGCCGTCTGAATAAAGCAAAAAAGCATCGGTTTGATGCTTTTTTTGTGTGAGAAAATAGCGATTGCGGATTGTTTAAAGGAGATTATGTAATCATCACGAAGTACATAAATGAGCCTATAAAAAGAGAGGGGAAAAAGACGTGACATTTCATCAATATACATATGAAAGACCGGATTTAAATCAGCTGAAAAAAGAGTTTAAACAAAGCATTGGCATTTTAAAAGAAGCTAAAACCATTGAAAAACAGTACGAAGCGATTGAAGAATTAAACGAGTTGCGAACAGATTATAGTACGATGAGCAACTTATGTTATATTCGCCATTCCATTGATACAAACGATGAGTTTTATCAAAACGAACAGGATTATTTTGATGAAATCAACCCTCTGTATGAAGAGCTTATGCATCAATACTACGAAGCGCTTGTTTCATCAAGCTTTCGCGAAGAGCTAGAGGCTGCATTAGGAACGCAGCTATTTGCATTAGCTGAAAACCAATTAAAAACGTTCCATCCGTCTATCATTGAAGATTTACAACAAGAAAACAGACTTTCTTCTCAGTATACGAAGCTTATAGCCTCCGCTAAAATTATGTTTGACGGTGAAGAACGCACTCTTGCTCAGCTGGAGCCTTTCATGCAGTCACCAAACAGAGAAACTAGAAAAAGTGCTGCGACTTCACGCTTTCAATTTTTTAAAGACCATGAAGATGAATTTGATCGGATTTATGATGAGTTAGTTCAAGTACGAACAAAAATGGCAAAAAAGCTGGGGTATAAAAATTTTGTAGAGCTTGGGTATGCACGTATGACTCGTACAGACTATAACGCAGAGATGGTTCAAGCATTTCGCGCGCAAGTCTTAACAGAAATTGTTCCATTAGCAGAAGAACTTAAAAAGAGACAGGCAGATCGTATTGGAGTTGACGAATTACTCTATTATGATGAGTCGTTTGAATTTCAAACAGGCAACGCAACCCCAAAAGGAGATGCAAGCTGGATTATTGAGAAAGGTAAAAAGATGTATAGTGAGCTTTCAGCAGAAACAGATGAATTCTTTGCTTTTATGATGGATAATAATCTTATGGACTTAGTTGCAAAGAAAGGCAAAGCGGGTGGAGGCTACTGTACGTTTTTAGAACGTTATAAAGCACCGTTTATTTTTTCGAATTTTAACGGGACCTCAGGTGATATTGATGTATTAACTCACGAAGCAGGACATGCTTTTCAAGTATATCAAAGCCGAAATATTGGGGTAATGGAATATTATTGGCCAACTTATGAATCAGCTGAAATTCATTCTATGAGCATGGAGTATTTTACGTGGCCGTGGATGGAAAGTTTCTTTAAAGAAGACGCACAAAAGTATAAGTTTACTCATTTAAGCTCAGGCCTTCTTTTTCTACCTTATGGTGTAGCAGTTGATGAGTTTCAGCATGTTGTCTATGAAAACCCAACGCTCACGCCAAAAGAGCGAAAAAATGAATGGAGAAAGCTAGAACATAAATACATGCCTTCTAAAAACTATGATGGGGAAGCTTACCTTGAAAACGGCGGATTTTGGCAAAAGCAATCCCATATTTATAACGATCCATTTTATTATATTGATTACACGCTGGCGCAAATTTGTGCATTTCAATTTTGGAAAAAAGATAATGAAAATCATGAAGAGGCATGGAGAGACTATTTGCACTTATGTAAGCTGGGTGGAAGTAAGTCGTTTACTTCGCTTGTGAAAGAAGCCAATTTGCTTTCTCCTTTTGAAGACGGTTGCGTAAAGTCAGTTGTTGGTGAGATTAAGGCTTATTTAAATAGTATAGATGATCAATCATTGTAAGGAAAAGCGAGCTGAAGTGGCTCGCTTTTTGTTACTTTGTAAAGGAAATGAATGAGAAATATAAAGAAATGAGCATAGTGTAAAGAGTTTGTTAGAAGACTGTAAAAACGCTCTTTTTTCCTTTTTTTTGAACTATAATCATCTCAAGAGCCATGTTGATGCACGTACATAGTGGCTCAATTGATTTGAAAGGGGACAGGTACGATGAGTAAAAGTTTCTTAGTCAAATTATTTGGAGCATTTGCAGCAATTACGCTTATGACAGCATGTAGTGCAGAAGAGGGAGAAGACACGACAGATCAAGAACAAACGGAAGATGCGGAAGAAACAACTGGAGAGCCGGCAGAAACACCAGTTGAGGAAGAAGCCGTAGAAGAAGATACAGAAGAGCAAGATCAAGATGCAACAGAAGAGGCAGAGGAACCAGCTGAAGAGGAAACAGACGAATCAACAGATGACCAAGAAGATAATCAATAAAACAAATAGAAAAAAAGCGACTCCCAAGGGAATCGCTTTTTCCTTTTTCATTATTTCAGTTTAGAAGTGACGCGGATTTCTTGCTGTTCATTGACATCAATGAATACCTCGTTGACTTCTTCATCCGTTAGTAAAAGGTCAGTAATTTGGTCTTCAACATGCTCTTGTATAGCGCGACGCAGTGGGCGAGCACCAAATGCCGGGTGGTAGCCAAGAGATGCTAGTGTTTCTTTCGCTTTATCTGTAACTTGTAGGGCGATGTTTTGTTCTTTAAGCGTTTCTTTTAATTCTTGAAGCATAAGCTCAACAATCTTAACCAGATGTTCTTGTTCAAGGTGATTAAATTCAATAATGGCATCGAAACGATTTAAGAATTCAGGCTTAAAGTAAGCAGATAGTGAATCTAAAACAGATGCATGTCTAAGAGCTGCATTTTCAGATTCAAAGCCCACCGTAATTTTCTTTTCTCCCACACCTGCGTTACTTGTCATGATGATTACAGTATCTTTAAAGCTTACTGTACGACCTTGACTATCGGTTAAACGTCCGTCCTCTAAGATTTGTAGGAACATATGCTGAACGTCAGGGTGCGCTTTTTCAATCTCATCTAATAAGATGATTGAATAAGGGTTACGACGTACTTTTTCAGTTAGTTGGCCAGCCTCATCATGACCTACGTATCCTGGAGGTGCGCCAATTAGTTTAGACACCGCGTGTTTCTCCATATACTCACTCATATCAAGACGAATCATCGCATCTTTTGTGCCAAACATTTCCTCTGCTAGAGTTTTTGTAAGCTCTGTCTTACCAACTCCTGTTGGACCAACAAATAAGAAAGATCCAATTGGACGATGCTTAGCTTTTAACCCAGCACGAGAGCGACGAATTGCTTTTGCAACTTTTTCTACGGCTTCGCTTTGACCAATGACTTTGTCGGAAAGGTTTGCTGACAGGTTCTTCATTTTGTGAGCTTCATTTTCTTGAAGTTTCCCAACTGGAATACCCGTTTTCTTTTCAATGATTGCTTGAATATGCTCAACGGTAACTTCAGCTTTATCTTGTTCTTGGTTTAGCTGCTTTTCAAGTTTTGCTTCTTCATCGCGAAGTTTGGCAGCCGCTTCGTACTTTTCTTCTTTTAAAGCTGTTTCTTTTTCCACAGCAATTTCTTTTAGTCGTTTATCGATATCGTCTTTGTTTGAGATACCTGCTTTTAAGTTCATTTTTGAGCCAGCTTCGTCTAATAAGTCAATGGCCTTATCAGGTAAGAAGCGGTCTTGGATGTAGCGATGTGATAAATTTACACAAGCTTTAATTGCATCTTCTGTGAAGTTGACGCTGTGATACGCTTCGTATTTGTTTTGGATGCCTTTTAAAATTTGAACGGCTTCGTCAACAGATGGTTCATGAACCATCACAGGCTGGAAACGACGTTCAAGAGCCGCATCTTTTTCAATAGCGCGGTATTCTTTCAGCGTTGTGGCACCTACGACTTGAAGTTCACCTCGCGCCAATGCTGGTTTTAGGATGTTACTTGCATCCATTGAACCTTCAGCAGAACCCGCTCCAACAAGCAAGTGGATTTCATCAATGAATACAATAACGTTTTTACGTTGTTGTAGTTCGGCGATTAGCTGCTTCATGCGCTCTTCAAACTGACCGCGAATACCCGTGTTTGCTACAAGAGCAGCGACGTCTAGTAAGTATACGTCTTTGTTCATGAGCTTTGAAGGAACGTCGCCTTCTGCAATTTTTAATGCTAAGCCTTCGACAACAGCGGTTTTACCTACACCAGGTTCACCGATTAAAACAGGGTTGTTCTTGTTACGGCGGTTTAAAATTTCAATGACGCGTTCAATTTCTTCGTCACGTCCAATAACAGGATCAATTAGTCCAGCTTTTGCAATTTGTGTTAGGTTGCGACCAAATTCATCTAAGAATCCACCCCCGTTACCTCCTTGCTGAGGAGTAGGCTGCTGAGCTGATTGATTCATGGCTTGTTCATTTGCTAATTGATTGAATAAATCATCGATGTTCATGAAGTGCCCACCTCCAAATCCAGACGGCATTTTACTTTGTTTCATTAATGATTGATAACATGTATGGCATAAACGATATTGTGATTTTTGTTGATTAGCTTGTACGTTTAAATAAATTGTTGCTTCACGTTGTTGACAGTTTTGACACATCATTTAAAAGACCTCCTTAGAATGATTAAATGAATGTAATCATTGATCAATTAGTCAATTTGACTTTGACTATATTTGACCTTTGTGAGTTCATTATACTTTGACCTTTTTTGACTTTCAAGTGTTTTGCTTACACTTTTGTTTTGGAAGTTATTTCTTATTTTAAGTAGAATATTCTGTGGTTTGTTTATTACCTTTTATATGAGATGTAGTAAGAATGCACGCAACGAGTTGTGATTTCCACTCCGGATTGTTCGCTTTCCACGGGGCTCGCGTTGAACTTCCTCGTCACTCCGTTCCTGCGGGATTTCAAGCTGCCTCGCTGATTCCGTAGGAGTCCCACATCCTCCGTTCCAATCACAGGCTTCTGGAATAGAAGAAACAAGTCCTGCTTCGCTGTCTTTTTGTTTTGAAGGAAGGAGCATACGCAACGAGTTGTGATTTCCACTCCGGATTGTTCGCTTTCCACGGGGCTCGCGTTGAACTTCCTCGTCACTCCGTTCCTGTGGGATTTCAAGCTGCCTCGCTGATCCCGTAGGAGTCTCATATCCTCCGTTCCAATCACCTTTTCCTTTAATAATTATAAATAAGAAGTATAGGTAATGTACCCGGTTAGAATTGGGCAAAACATAGAAAAGAGAGTGGAATTTATTGACGATGTTGTTTTTTTGGCGAGAAGCGATTGACAGTAGTAGGAATAACCCATATACTTCAACTATGTTTAGTGCATAAAAGCATAAAAGCGTTTAAGTGAAAAAGAGATTGAGGGGAACAAGTTAATGAAAAAAGAGATAACATTTGGACAGTCAATTGGGATTGTCGTTGTTTTATTAGGACTTATTTTTGCATCATTATTTTTATTAGGTTTAGCACCACATGTTCCATTGCTTATTAGCATTGTAGCGCTTTGTACCATTGGAGCACTTATGGGTGGTAAGTGGAAAACTTTTGAACATGGCATTGTAGAAGGGATTAAAGTAGGGGTTAAGCCAATTTTAATTCTTATGCTTGTTGGTGTATTAATTGCTGCCTGGATGGTGGGCGGAACGATCCCAACTATTTTATCGTATGGATTCAATTGGATTTCACCGCAATATTTCTTAATTAGCGCACTTTTAATCACAATTTTAGTATCGAGCTTTACGGGAAGTACATTTACAACGATTAGCACGGTTGGAGTAGCTTTATTTGGAATTGGAACGGCTATTGGGGTGAATCCAGGCCTAGCTGCAGGAATCATTGTGTCAGGAGCAGTGTTTGGTGATAAGATGTCTCCTTTATCCGACACAACTAACTTTGCTTCAGGGATTGTTGGCGTTTCTCTAAGTGATCACATTCGCCATATGTTGTGGACCACGTTACCAAGTATTATTGTAACGGCTGTAATTGCATTGGTCATTGGCATAAGCACACATCGAACAGGTGTAAACTATGGAGATATTGAAGCTGTACAAAGTGCATTAGGTGATACGTTTAACCTTAATCTTCTAACACTTTTATCACCGCTTGTTGTGTTAATTCTATCGATTAAACGATTTGATGTACTCCCTACGTTGGTAATTGGAATTATCATCGCCGTAATAACAGGGGTATTATTACAGCCAACTGTTACATTAGGAAGCATGCTTGGGGCTCTTCAAAGCGGTGGTCAAATTGATTCAGGAAATGAAATTGTAAATGCTATTGTCACAAAAGGCGGACTGGACTCCATGATGTTTTCAGTGTCCCTTGTCATTATTGCGCTAGCTCTTGGTGGGTTGATGCGTGAACTTGGTGTTGTTCAAGCTTTAATTGAAGGATTAGCTAAGCAAGTGCGAAGAAGTGGCGATGTAGTGTTTTCAACAGTTCTTTCATCTATTGGTGTTAACGTTATAACAGGCGAGCAGTATTTATCTATTTTATTACCTGGGCAAACATTCAAGCCTCTTTACGTGAAGTGGAACTTGCAGGAGAAAAACTTATCTCGTACGCTAGAAGATGGAGGAACAGTTATTAACCCATTAATTCCGTGGGGAGTAAGTGGAGCTTTCATTTCACAAACACTTGGTGTTCCAGTTGTCGATTATTTACCTTTTGCATTTTTCTGTCTGCTATGTCCAATATTTGCTGTAATTTTGGGCTACACAGGACTTGGTATTGCTAAACAAAAATAACTTATGATCTAAAAAGCTTTGAATTCTTAATTACTTATTAAGAATTCAAAGCTTTTTATTGTACCAATCATGTTTAATATTTGCTGTTAGAGGTAATGTGAGTAGAAGCTCTAATCTTTCTCTTCCAAAAAAGAGAAAGTAGTAATACAATAAACCATAACGTTTAGTTGAAGAGCTATTTGTGAAGGATTCCACAAAAATCCTTTTTAGCAAACATTTAAAAAGGGTAGAGCAAAAAGAAACGGCTCATCATAAAAAGAGATAAAAGTTAGTAATTGAGGAGAGGATTCTGTTTGAAAAAGTGGGGGTTCATTGTACTACTTACCATCGTTGTACTTGGCGTAACCGCTGTTTTTTATCGAGCGGAAAGCGGCGATGTTAATAAAGAGAAAGTGCATTTATTTTCACCTTATGCTAGTAGTGTTGATATATATCAAATCACATATCCAAGCGATGGGTTGCAGGTTAAAGGTTTTTTATTACAGCCAAAAGACATTGTGGATAAAAAATATCCACTGCTAGTTTATAATCGTGGCGGGAACCGTGAGCACGGTATGATTCGAGATAAAACGCTGCGCTACTTATCATCATGGGCGGATAAAGGTTATGTTGTGGTTACAACCCAATATCGTGGTAATGGTGGAAGCGAAGGAGTAGAAACATACGGCGGGGACGATATTCATGATGTCCTTAACCTCATTAAATGGGGAGAACAGTTGCCTTATGTAAACCCTGAACAAAAAGTAGCGTTTGGATATTCTCGCGGTGGAATGATGACGTATTTAACCATGAAAAATGGCATATCCTTTGATGCGGTGGTTGTTCAATCTGGAATTACGGATATGTTTCAGTTCTACGACCAACGGGGTCCTGAAATGAAGCAAGTGCTAAGAGATATTGTTGGAGATCCTAAGGTGTATCCTGAACGATATAAAAGTCGATCGGTTGTGTATTGGAGCGATAAGGTAAATTCGCCGCTTCTTATTTTACAAGGAGATCACGACAAAAAGGTACATCATACGCAAGCAGAAAAGCTAGTTGCGCAGCTTGAAGAACAAAACAAAGAGTATAAATATGTCTTATACAAAGGCGGAGATCACCCACTAAGCAACTATTATAATCAGTATAATGCTGAGATTGACAAGTGGTTTCAACGGCATTTAGTTGAATAAAAGTGGCAAGCATATTCGTCCGTTTTTCGCACATCCTAGAAAGGAACACTATAGAAAAGGATGATGAACGATGACACAATCAAAAAGACAGCAAGAGCGTCAATGGAATGTGCGTAAACAGTCGCAAAATCCAGCTCATGGCAAAGTAAAGTCATTTGAAGAATTAGCAGAAGAAATTACGCCAAAAAATAAATAATAAAAGCCCCTCTAAATCGAGGGGCTTTTTGTTTGTTTAGATTAAGGGTTAGTAGACCACATACCAGCTGATTTAATAAAGATACGAGGGTGTAGCTTCAGCTGTGCTACCATGATTTCCGCTAAATCTTCAGGTTGCATTACCTTTTCAGGATTACCGTCTGTTAGGTTTTCCTTATAAGCAAGCTCTGTAGCAACTGTACTTGGTGTTAAAGCAGTTACGCGAATATTGTGTTTGCGTACTTCAAGAGCAAGCGATTCTGTCAGACCTAATAAACCAAATTTTGAAGCACTGTATGCACTTGTTACAGGAGCTCCTTTTTGTCCAGCAGTAGAGGAGATATTAATGATATCTCCACCGTTTTTCTCAATCATTTGTGGTAAAACAGCTCTTGTAACGTAATAGACACCCATTAAGTTAATATCAATGATCTGCTTCCATTCTTCAGGAGATAGTTCTAAAAAGCCTCCGAATTTTCCGATGCCGGCATTGTTGATTAAAATGTCTGCTTTACCTAGTTGGTTATATAAGTAATCAACGGCTTTATTTACTTCTTCCATTGAAGATACGTCTGCTGTAGCATAAGCAACTTTTACACCTAATGCTTCGACTTCTTGTGCAACGGCTTGTAAATCAGCTTCTGTACGTGCTAGTAAGCCAAGGTTGACACCTTCTTTTGCTAAATCAAGCGCTGTTGCTCGGCCAATACCTTTACCAGCACCAGTAATGATGGCTACTTTTCCTTGTAATGATTGTCCCATCTTTCGTCACTCCTTCTTAATTAAACTATCGTTATTGCTAAAATCAGTTTGCAAATCATGCTAAATGAGTAGCTGAATAAATTAGCAATCCATCTAATCCTACAAAATGTAGAGAACCATTGTCAAAGCTCTTGCTCTATAAGGCGGTTAAAAATACCAAGATAACTGAATAAATTTCCTGCATAGACAGAAACTATAAGGACTTGAAGAGGAACGCTGTGCCGTTTGGAAAATGGAGGATGACGTATGCGAATAAAAAAACTATCAGAATTAAAAAATCGATCTAAAAAGCCTAAAGAAAATGAATCACAACCAATAGCTGAACCTTCATCTTCCGATACTGAACTGTTAAAAAGCGTAAAAGATAACTTGAATGCGATGAAAGCAGAGCTTGGAGATAGTGCTGATGTGGTTTGCCGCGAGTTTGCCATTTCAGTTCAAGAGAAATTTCGATTAGGGCTTATCTATATTGATGGATTGGCGAGTGAGGATAGCGTACAAGAGTTTACCATGGAATCAATCATGCATAATCATACGAAACAGCTCGTTCATGATGATGGTGCTGTGAACATGTTTGAGCTCATTAAAAATTACAGCTTAGCAATTGGGGAAATTAAAGAGGTGACTCTTTTAGATGACGTCATCTTACATGTTTTATCAGGTGATACGGCTCTATTTATAGAAGGTTATCAAACGTGTATCATTGCTAGTACAAGAGGGTGGGGAGAAAGAGCGATTTCAGAACCACAGGCTCAAACAGTAGTGCGTGGACCAAGAGATAGCTTTACTGAAACGCTGCGCACCAATACGGCACTGGTAAGAAGACGGATTAAATCTCCTAATTTACGAATGGAGTCTCAGAAAATCGGTAAAGTAACGCAAACAGACGTAGCGATTATGTATGTAAAAGGAATAGCTGATAAGCAAGTGGTGAAAGAAGTAAAGTCCCGGCTTTCTAAAATTGATATTGACGGCATATTAGAGAGCGGATACATTGAAGAGCTTATTCAGGATGAAGATTATACTCCTTTTCCAACAATTTATAACACAGAGAGACCTGACTCAGTATCAGCAGGTCTTTTAGAAGGTCGAGTAGCAATCTTTGTAGACGGAACGCCGTTTGTGCTATTAGTCCCGGCTTTGTTTATTCAATTCTTTCAAGCTGCTGAAGATTATTATCAGCGTGCAGATATTAGTACACTCATTCGTATTATTCGATACGTCGCATTTTTCTTAGCTTTATTAACGCCGTCAGCTTATGTTGCGCTTACCAATTTTCATCAAGAAATGCTGCCGTTTGGTTTGCTTGTTAGTATTGCAGCTCAGCGTGAAGGTGTCCCTTTTCCAGCCGTAATTGAAGCATTGATTATGGAAGTGGTCTTTGAAATTTTGCGTGAGGCAGGAATTCGATTGCCAAGAGCCGTAGGTTCTGCTATTTCGATTGTAGGAGCGCTCGTATTAGGGGAGGCTGCGGTACAGGCGGGGTTGGTCTCACCAGCGATGGTCATTGTTGTATCCATAACTGCCATCAGTAACTTTGTATCGCCGGCTTACGATATGGCGATTGCTGTAAGGATGCTTCGCTTTGCCTTGATGTTTTTAGCAGCAACATTTGGATTGTTTGGAATTATTTTAGGACTTATTTTAATGATTCTACATCTGTGCAGTTTACGTTCATTTGGTATTCCATATATGACACCAATGGCTCCATTTGTAAGTAGTGACCAAAAAGATGCGCTCATTCGTCGTTCGTTAAAGAAAATGAATACGAGACCGAAGCTTATTAGCGAACAAAACGTTGTACGTGAACGGTCAAATGATGAGAATTAGCTTTTATAAAGGTGGAATAAGCATGAAACGAATCGTACTTGTATTATGCATATGTCTACTCCCACTATCAGGCTGTTGGAGTAGTCGAGAGCTAAATGAATTGGCCATCACCGTAGCGGTAGGTATTGACGAAGTAAAAGATGGAATTGAGTTAACGGTTCAAATTATTAACCCGGGCGATATTCAAGCCCAAACGCCGACGAATGGTCCCTCGGTTACTACGTACTCGATTAAAGCAGATTCTGTCATGGAAGCTCTTCGGAAAATGACAATTGAATCACCTAGAAAAATATACTTATCTCATTTACGGATGCTTGTTCTTAGTGAAGGAATTGCAAAAAGCGGAATTGCTGAAGTGTTAGATTTTTTCGCGCGAGATCATGAGGTGCGAACCGATTATTTTGTTGTGGTAGCAAAAAATTCACGCGCTTCATCCGTTTTAAATGTCTTGACAACCATTGAAAAAATTCCAGCCAATTATATGTTTGCTGCATTGGATACGTCACAAAAAGTTTGGGCGCCTACGCGAGGTGTAAAGCTGAATGAGCTTATTAGTAACTTAACGAGTCAAGGCAAACATCCTGTGTTAACCGCTGTTCTTGTAAAAGGTAACCACAAAAAAGGCGGAGATATGGCAAATGTCCAGCGAGTTAATCAAGATACCATTCTAAAATTTAAAGGTCTTGGCATTTTTAAAGGAGATGAACTTGTTGGGTGGTTTAATGAAAGTGAAAGTAAAGGATATAACTATGTTACCGGAAATGTAAAAAGTACGGTCGTTGTTATTCCGTGTGAAAAAAAAGAAAAATCCCATGACATTATTGGAGTTGAGATGCTGCGAACAAGTACGGATATTAAAAGCCGTATGAAAGATGGAAAGCCTGTTATTGATGTGAACTTAAAGGGAGAAGCAAACATCGCTGACGTAGAGTGCCAGGTTAACTTGCAGGACCCTGCTATGATTACTGAACTAGAGAAAAAAGCGGAACATGATGTGCAAGATAAAATGCGAAGAGCAATTAAGAGAGCACAAAACGAATATCAAAGTGATATCTTTGGGTTTGGAGAAGTTTTTTACCGCCAAAACGTAAAGGACTGGAACAAGATGAGAAATCGCTGGGATGAAATCTTTGCGACAGATCTAGAAGTGAACTTAAAAGTAGATGTGCAAATCCGTCGACTTGGAACGTTGAATAACTCATACATGAAAGAGATGCAGGATTAGTGCAACATGGAAAACTTACTGCTGTTTTTAGGGGTATTCAGCTTTTTAGCATATAAGGCAATCCGCCCTCTTTATCAACAAAAACAGATAAAAGAAATCGTAATATACAGCATCTTTTCTACTATAGGAGTGGTAATGTGGATAGCGGTTATTTTTCGAATAACCATTCCAACTCCGCTGTATGCCCTTGAGTTTTGGATGCAGTCCATCATTGATATATTTTCTTCATTTTATTAGGTGTAAGTGTTCAATATGAGCCAAAAAGAAGTGATAAGTGGGAAACAGTTCTTTACATTAACCCACGTATTCTCCATTGGAAGTGCAATCTTAGTTGTATCTACTTTATTATTAGCTGTGGCAAAGAACATCGCTTGGATTTGTGCAATAATTGGAACAGGAAGTGGGTTAGTATTTGCGAGGCTTTTATTATGGTTAATCAAAAAATACCCTCAATCGACGCTAATTGATATAGCAAAGAAGTCTTGTGGCAAGTATGACCGAAAATCGGTAACTACCTAGTGAGTAAAGGAGAGGAAAGGAATGCATCCACGCTTAGTAATAAGCAATTTTCAACTATTCTCAATGATGCTGCTGTTCTTATTTGGAAGTGCGACCATTGTGAGTATTGGACAGGAAGCACGTCAATCCGCATGGATTGCCGTTTTAGTAGGGATGTTAATGTACCTGCCTTTCTTTGCTCTTTTTACACTTTTATATAAAAGGCATCCAGAAGAAACGTTTCCAACAATATTAAAAATTGCTTTTGGAAAGCTAGTTGGCAAAATTATTTGCATGCTGTACGTGCTATATTTTATTTACATTGGTGCGCGTGTTCTAAGAGACTTTTGTGAGCTATTATTGTTAACATCAATGAATGATACGCCTCTAGTTATTGTGGGTGGGGTTATGACGCTAGTTATTGCGTATGCATGCTTTTTAGAAGTTGAGCCAATCGCAAGAGCGAGTGTGTTATTGTTAGTTGTTTTTGTTGGCTTCATTGTATTAGGTTTTTTCTTACTGTTCTTTTCTGATGTTATGAACCCAGATCGTATGCACCCCATTTTAGCTGAAGGAATCGGTTCAATTTTTAGAGCGGTGTTTCCGCTTATTTTGACGTTTCCATTTGGAGAAATGGTTGTTTTCTTAATGTTTAACCAGTTTATAAAAGGAGAAAAGTCTCTTAGAAAGATGGGAACGCGTGCCGTGGTGATAGGAGGCGTTATGCTTAGTATGTTAAGTTTAATTAGCTTAACTACACTCGGACAGCACTTGGTAGGATCATCGACAATCCCCCTACTTGTAACCGTACAGCAAGTGAATATTGGAGATATTATTCAGCGGATGGATATGCTAGCCATTAGTGTTCTTATTATTGGCGGTTTTGCTAAAGTAACGATTTTCGCATATGCAGCTATTTTAGGGATAAAAGATATTTATCAAACCAGGAGTCACAAGCTATCACTCCTTTTGGTTACGATATCCATTCTGACTACGACTATTTTTATGTCGGATAATGCTGTTAAACATTTAGAGATAGGTTTGAAAATTGTACCAGTTTGGATTCACATTCCCATGCAGTTTGTCATTCCAATCGTAACGCTGGTGATGATTCAATTGAAAAGTAGGAAGAAAAGTAGAAGTACATAGTAATTTTAAATGGAGTATGATATAGTTAAAAGCGAAAATTGAAAGAAGAAATGCCGTGCTCTATGTGCGGGAGAGGTTCGTAAACTCCCTCTATAAAAAACTAAGATCATCAGTGAGATGACAAATGGCGCCGATTTTAGGGGCTTTTTTCCTGTTTCTTTTTTAATATAAGAAAGGGATTCTTAGTTAAGGGAGATTGCAAACGAAGCAATCTCTTTTTTTATATGATCTAAACAACGGAATGTTTTCTTCTTTGACTTTATAAAGGAAAAGGAGACAAAAAAATGAAAAACGAAAAAGCAATTGTTGTATTTAGCGGTGGACAAGATAGTACGACTTGTTTATTTTGGGCGCTAAAAAACTTTAAAGAAGTGGAAACTGTTACGTTCGGCTACGGTCAGCGTCATAGTAAAGAGATTGAGGTTGCGGAAGCCATTGCAAAAAACCTTGGTGTAAAACACACAATTTTAGATATGTCGTTGTTAAGCCAACTAGCGCCTAACGCACTAACAAGAGATGATATTGACATTAGCCAAGAGGAAGGGGAGCTACCGACAACGTTTGTGGACGGACGCAACCTTCTCTTTTTATCATTTGCGGCTGTATTAGCTAAAAATAGCGGTGCACGTCATTTAGTAACAGGTGTATGCGAAACAGATTTCTCAGGGTACCCAGACTGCAGAGATGTGTTTGTTAAATCGCTAAACGTAACGTTGAACTTATCAATGGATTTTGAATTTGTCATTCACACACCATTAATGTGGATTGATAAAGCAGAGACATGGGGACTAGCCGATGAATTAGGTGCGCTTGATTATGTGCGTGAACATACGTTAACTTGCTATAACGGTATTATTGCAGACGGGTGCGGAGAATGTCCGGCATGTAAGCTTCGCAAGAGAGGTCTAGAACAATACCTTGACACGAAACAAGGAGGGGAACAGTAATGCTTCAGCAAATTTACCCACAGGTAGCACATCCTTATTCGTACGAATTAAATAAAGACATGAATTTTGCCGCTGCGCATTTTGTTCCTCATGAGTCAGCAGGAAAATGTCAGCAGGTTCATGGCCATACGTATTTTGTTAATTTAACTATTGCAGGTGATGAATTAGATTCATCAGGCTTTTTAGTTAACTTTGCTACGTTGAAAAAAATTGTTTCTGGTCAGTTCGATCATACGCTTTTAAATGATCATAAAGAGTTGTTTAATGAAGAGGATGCGAATGATTTTCCAACATCTGAAGTTATTGCTCGGAAAATTTATGAACTTGTACAAGCTCACTTAGATGAACTTGAAAATAAGCCAGCATGCGTGCAAGTGTTTGTTCGTGAAACTCCTACAAGCTATGTTGTATATCGTCCAAAGAAGGTGAAGCGAGATGAATAATAAGGTTCCTGTTCTCGAAATATTTGGTCCAACGATTCAAGGAGAAGGAATGGTTGTGGGCCGAAAAACAATGTTTGTGCGCACAGCTGGCTGTGATTACTCATGCAGTTGGTGTGATTCGGCATTTACTTGGGATGGGTCAGCGAAAAGTGACATCCGTCAACTGACGGACGAAGAGGTCTGGCATGAATTGCAAACCTTAGGAGGAGACCGCTTTGACCATGTAACTATTTCAGGCGGGAATCCAGCGCTGTTGAAATCTTTAGATAAACTAATTGATCGCTTGCATGATCATCAAAAGCAAGTCGCGCTTGAAACTCAGGGAAGTCGCTTTCAAGAGTGGTTTTATAAAATTGACGATTTAACTCTTTCACCCAAGCCACCAAGCTCGGGAATGAAGACAAATTACGAAGTGTTGGATGATATTGTTGAACGCTTGCAAAACAATGGACGTAGTCAACATATTAGCATTAAAGTGGTTGTGTTTGATGAAACGGATTTCGATTATGCAAAACACATTCATCAGCGCTATCCATCAGTGCCATTCTTTGTTCAAGTAGGAAATGATGATTTGACAACAACGGATGACGATGCGTTAACTCGTAAATTATTAGGGAAGTATGAGTGGCTAATTGATCTTGTTGTAGCTACAACAGATATGAATAATGTACGCGTATTGCCGCAGGTTCATGCACTTGTATGGGGAAATAAAAGAGGCGTGTAAGCGTTCTTTAAAAAATTTACAAATAAAATACAAAAACAAATATGTACAAAATGAAAAAACGCTGTTAGAATGACAATCGTAGAAAGAGAGGAAACACACATGAGTGGTCGTAAAGAAGAGGAATTAGAAGGTGTAACGCTTTTAGGTAATCAAGGAACAAAGTACTTGTTTGAGTATTCACCAGAAATTTTAGAGGTGTTTGATAACAAGCATCCAAATCGAGATTATTTCGTTAAATTTAATTGTCCAGAATTTACAAGCTTATGTCCGCAAACAGGACAGCCTGATTTTGCTACAATCTATATTAGCTATATACCTGATGAAAAAATGGTTGAAAGTAAGTCTTTAAAGCTTTATTTGTTTAGTTTCCGAAATCATGGTGATTTCCATGAAGATTGTATGAATATTATTATGAATGACTTAATCGAATTAATGAATCCACGTTATATTGAGGTATGGGGGAAATTTACGCCACGTGGTGGAATTTCCATTGATCCATATACAAACTATGGTCGTCCAGGCACAAAGTATGAAGAAATGGCTTCTTATCGATTAATGAATCACGATTTATATCCAGAAACGATTGATAATCGTTAATGAAAGCAGGTTGTCTTAACAACCTGTTTTCCGATGTAAACAACAACAAGGTGAGAAGGTGAAAGAATGTCACAAAGATCAGCATTAGTACTAGGAGCAAGTGGCCTTATTGGTCAAGAACTTTTACAGTTGCTTTTAGATAATCGCTCATATAGCCATGTGACAGTACTTGTTCGAAAGGCACTGCCGGTTGAACATGAAAAGCTACGTCAGCTCGAAATTGATTTTGCAGAGCTTGAAAAGTATGAAAAAGATTTTGCAGTTGATGATGTATATTGTTGTTTAGGCACAACGATGAAGAAAGCAAAAACAAAATCGAAATTTATTAAAGTGGACTATGAATTCCCACTAAAAGCAGCAAAATGTGCCGAAGCAAATCGCTGCCAAAACTTTTTAACCGTTACAGCAATTGGTGCTGATCTTCGTTCCCCTTTCTTTTACAGTAAGGTAAAAGGTCAGGTGGAAGAAGATATTGCGAGTCTGTACATTCGATCTACGCATTTCTTCCGTCCATCGCTACTATTAGGCAAACGCGATGAGTTTCGTTTGTTTGAAAAAGTAGGGGAATACACTCTTAAGTCTTGCTCATTCTGCCTAATTGGTAAATGGAAGAAATATCGACCAATTAAAGCTTACAATGTTGCAAAAGCAATGATGAAAGCGGCTATGGAAGATAAAGCAGGGGTTCATATCCATGAAAGTCAAGATATTTTCACAGGAGAATGTTATTACTCATTTACAAATGGTAAAAAAGTGATTGCAAAGTAAAAGCCTCGAATTTAGAGGCTTTTTTTCTTTTTTTAGAGGAAGCTATTTTTCTTTCCTTAAGGAAACTTTTTTAGTTGTGTGAATATAATAAAGTAAAAGCATGAGGAGGAAGGAAATGAAATCGGCTAAAAAAGCACAACAATATGCGTATATGTTGTACAAACTCGGTATTTTAAGTAAAGAGCAAAAGGAAAAGATTTGTAACAAATAACCACCCAGTACTTTGTACTGGGTGGTTATTTGTTACATCGCATGATTGATAATGGTGTAGTTTTTATGGTTTACAACTGTTCGCTGTTCTAAGTCTAAATCACGATAGTTAGTCATATAAGTTAGGTCAACAATTACAGAGTTCTCATTTACTTTTTCTACAATACCTTTTAAACCATTTTTAAATTCAATTACGTTTCCTACCTCTGCAATTTTCATCGCAATCGCTCCTTCATTAGATTATTTTTAGAAAATTTATAAAAGTAAATCTAGTTAACGCTTTCTATTTTCTTTTTCTCAATTTTGCCTTAAATTGGTTAATTAGTAAAGATGTTTTTTAAAAAATGTAAAAAAAGATGTTTTTTTAAGTGAATTCTTCGACAAAAGGAGGGTAATTCGATATAGTACTGACATGTAGGATTATTTAATGATTAAAACATTAGAAATAGAAGGTGTCAATTATTATGAGAAATACAGGGTTAGTATTAGAAGGTGGCGGTATGAGAGGCCTTTATACAACGGGGGTACTTGATTACTTTATGGAACAAGATTTATATTTACCTTATGTGATTGGTGTTTCGGCGGGAGCCTGTCATGCAACTTCCTATTTATCACGACAAGTAGGAAGAAGCCGTCGAGCTAATCTAGATTATATAGATGATCCACGTTATTTGTCACTGCGAAATTATTTTAAGACGCGTGAGATGTTTGGGATGGATTTTGTATTTGAAGAAATTCCAACCAGCTTACTTCCATTTGATTTTGATTCTTTTCACAAGCGAACTGAACAGCTTGTAGTAGGCACAACGGACTGCGTAACGGGAAAGCCTGTTTATTTTGACAATCATGAGGACGATTTGCTGACCATTATTCGCGCATCAAGCTCGCTTCCATTTGTGTCAAAAGTTGTGGAGTATGGTGGTAAACAGCTGTTAGACGGGGGAATCAGCGATCCAATTCCAGTAAAAAAAGCAGAGAGTGATGGATTTAAGAAAAATATTGTGGTGTTAACACGAAATAAAGGATACCAAAAGAAAAAATCCAGTTCATCTTGGTTTACAAAGCGTTATTATCGTAAGTATCCAGGTTTAGTTAAGGCATTAGAGAACCGCTATAAGCTTTATAATGATACGCTTGCTTATATCGATGAGCAGGAGAAAGCAGGAAATATATTTGTGATTCGTCCACAGAAGCCACTGGTAGTAGGGCGAATGGAGAAAGACCGATCAAAGTTAGACGTTTTGTATAAGCAAGGATATGAAGAAGCTGCAGAACAGTATGATAAACTAAAAGAATGGTTAAAGGACTTTTCGTAGAAAGGAGTACATATAAATGAACGAAGAGGAAGTAATGAAGCAGTTAGATGCTCTCCGTGACGGCGAGATTCAAGAGCTACACGTTCGTAAAGAGGATTTTTTAGGGTTTCAACCTGTGCTTGTAAGAAGAGAGGATTTCAAGCATTTTCGCGGAGTAGCTGGTCGAGGTGGGAACTTTACGTATTATTATACCGAAACGCCTCGTAGTTAAGTTGAAACGCTAGCTTTCTTGAGCAGACGCTTATATAATGAAAGTAATATGTAGCTATAGGAGGGATTACATGGACGATTTTCGAAAAAGTACAGCACCATTTTATTTTGCAGATTATATATGGAAAGATAAAAATGGACAGATGACATATGGGATGCTGTTAACAAACCGGCCAGCTGACGACCGGGAGTACGACCTCCATTCATTATTAGAAGAAGCGTTTGTTGAGCACAAAAAGGTTTCATTAACAACGGTTTATGATAATAGTGAACAGCTACTGTCAGGTTATGTCCTGGATTTATCAGACGATCAATCTGCGTTTACGTTTATGGACGATACAGGTGCTAAGCTAGTAATTGATTTCTATGATGTTGTAGAAATAGAGCTTGAAGATTAAAGAAGATGAAGCGTGTAAATTTGCGCTTCATCTTTTTTGTTTTGAAAGAAGAAAGAAGGAAGAACGCATACAATGGGTCGTGATTTCTACTCCGGCTGCTCCCTTTCCGCAGGGCTCGGTCTAAGCCTAAGCCTCCTCGTAAACTTGCGGGGTCTCAGAGCACTCGCTAGTCCTGCAGGAGTCTCCCATCCTTCGTTGCAATCACAGGCTTCTTCGAGTAGTGGGAAAACTACTTATCTCCATGTATTGTTTGGGTGTGAAAGAGGGCAGAACGCGCGCAATGAGTCGTGATTCTCACTTCAGATAGTTCGCTTCAATCACAGGACTTTTAAGGAAAAGGAGAAGTCATACTCTATATCTTTTTAATTCGATTTTCTAAGAGGAAAGTTTCACATAACGAATGATGACTTTGCCTGATAGGAGTTGTTTTACTCACAATATCTTGGGGGGAAAGGTGTGGCATAGAGTTCGTTTTGAATAATTGCTTCTTTCAGCAAATGTAGTTATAGAGTAGTTAAATGTGCATCTATTTCTAGAATTGAAATGATTTTGAAGTGAGTCAAAAGTCTGAAAAGGGAAATATAAACAAGGTAATACCTACCTCCTTGCACAAAAAAATTCCTTCATTATGACAAATATATAGGATTATTGTCATAATCGTGTTTGATTCGTAATGTTATTAATCAAACTAAAAGAAATGTAAAGGAATCGTTCGGTGAAAGAGGTACTACGCTATGTTAGAGTAGTACCATACGAATTTTCAGGAGGTATTACCGCATGAAAAAGAGTTATGTTAAGTCTTTATTCATGATGCTAACTGCTATGTTTGCTCTTGGAAGCGTTCAGTCAGTCGCAGTAGCAGAAACGAAATATAAAGTCATTAAGGGAGATACCCTTGGGCAGTTAAGTAAACAATATGGTGTAACCATTGCAGATATAATGGACGAAAATAATCGTACAGACGAATGGATTTATGAAGGGGAAACGCTTCGTATTCCAGAAAAGCCAAACGGTCGAGATACTGATGGGCTAATTTCAGAGTCAAAAGTAGCCGAAGAAGAGAAAGCCGTTAAAGCGGTTGAAACGGAAGAAGTAAGCCAACCTGCTGAAGTAGAAGAAGTTAAGGCAGAAACACAGCCGGCTCCTGAAGGAATGGCCATTTCTCAAGGAGAGAAAGATTTGTTGGCACGCTTAGTAGAAGCGGAAGCAAAAGGTGAGTCGTATGAAGGAAAATTAGGTGTAGCTATCGTTGTCCTAAATCGTGTAGAGTCACAGCAGTTTCCAAACAGTGTTAACGGAGTAATTATGGAAGTGGTAGGGACTAGCTATGCGTTTTCTCCTGTTCAAAACGGCTCAATTAATAAGCCAGCATCTGATGAAGCACACCGTGCAGTGGAAGAGGCACTAATGAGAAAAGATCGCTTAAATGATTCCATTTACTTTTATAACCCTGACACAGCGACAGATGATTGGATTCGCTCTCGTCAAGTTGTAAAAACAATTGGAAATCATGTATTTGCAAAATAAAGAAAAGCCGTCGATGACGGCTTTTTAATTTTTGATAAAAATTTCATTTTCAGTGGAACCTTTTGACCCTGTGACCACGAGTCCGATATCTGTATCAGCTTCTAGGTTTTGTACAATAGTAAAAGGAACGTTATGTTTGTTTGCTATTTGAATATATTTTGATAAAAAAGAGTAGGAAATCGTTCCGTTTAAAAAGACTTGTCCACTTTGAACGTTAGTGATGGTTGTTTCAACCTCTTTATAAACGGTTGGCTTCATTACCTGTCCCTTAGTTAGAGCAATTTCAATTCGTTCACGTAAAGCAGTGAGGAAGTATTTACGCTCAGCTTGCTTTGTTTCTTGGGTGCCATATAGTCCTCTTTCTAAATATTCTTCGATGTTTTCACTCATGATTGTCACTCCTTCTTATGTATCATTTACCCATATTTCAATAAAATATGAGGACTTCATATAAAAATATCATCTTTTAGAACATACTTAAAGAAATCCGATAAAAAGGGTTGCTATTTTGAAAAAATTAGTGTTTAATGAACATAGAACGAAAAGGAAATGATTTCATAAAGTTAAGATTGTAAGCGATTTCAGTTCGGTTTGTATAAAGTTGTTTGGGGAGATGACTTTATACAATAATAGCGCGTTTTGAGGTTTATAAAGGGGAGAATAAGCCTTAAACTAATGGTCAAAAAAGGGTTTTCCATTATAAAGATGCAATCATTTTATCCTTTTCATAAAATGGGCGATGAACGCAAAATTCATCGCCTTTTTTATGTCATTTTTTACTGAGCTGTATACCCGCCGTCCATTACAATGGCTTGGCCTGTCACTCCTTTCGCTTTATCGCTTGCTAGGAAAAGTGCATAATCAGCAATTTCATCAACTGTTAGCAAACGCTGATGTGGAACGAGGGGGTAGATTACTTGTTCTAATACTTTCTCAAGTGAGATGTTACGTGTTTTAGCTAAGTCTTGAAGTTGGTTACGAACAAGTGGCGTATCTACATAACCAGGACAAAGCGCATTTACTGTAATGACATCCTTCTCCAGTCATAAAAAGATGGTAGTAGTATTACCTGGGGGAATTGAGATATGTATTTATTTCAATAAATGAAAATGAAGCACGCCCACAGGGCGTGCTTCATTACAGGGAAGACTAACTATTTCTAACATTGTACACTTATATATTTCAAATCTAGGGAAGTTAATTCTAAACATAACGTTTAAACTTGTCAAGGGTTATAAGTTTAAATGTTAAAAAATCCCGCTTATGCCCATGCGAACTGAATAAGGAAATATATGCAATATCGTATAACATGATTTTTAAAGAAAAGGAGTGAGCGGTGGTTCACTTCTTTTCCTGTTTTAAAGGAAAAAAGAATAAAAAAAGCGAATATCATACATGACGTCAGAAAAAGTCGAATAAGGGGGAACTTCTATGAAACACATAGTTGGTTTTTTTAATGGGATTATGCAAAGGTATTTACCAGATCCATTTTTATTTGTCATTATCCTAACATTTGCAGTGTTTGGATTGGGGCTTATCTTTACAGATAGTACCCCAATAAATCTAGTGCAGTACTGGGGAGAAGGTTTCTGGGGGTTATTAGCTTTTTCTATGCAAATGATTCTAGTATTAGTAACGGGGCACGTATTAGCAAGCAGTCCTTTATGTAAAAAAGGATTAACGCGCCTTGCTAGCTTGCCTTCGACTCCAGGACAAGCAGTGGTACTTGTATCGATTATCTCATTACTAGCAAGCTTTATAAACTGGGGATTTGGGCTGGTTGTAGGTGCGTTATTTTCAAAGGAATTAGCGAAACAAGTGAAGTATGTCGACTATCGTTTATTAATTGCGAGTGCATACAGCGGCTTTGTCATTTGGCATGGAGGACTTTCGGGTTCTGTTCCTTTAACGATTGCGACACCTGGTCATTTTGCAGAAGACATGATTGGACTTATTCCAACAAGTCAAACCATTTTTTCTACATTTAACTTAGTGATTGTAGCCGCCTTGTTTGTAGCCGTACCGATTGTGAATAGATTAATGATGCCACCAAAGGAAGAAGCATTTGTAGTAGATCCTGAGCTGTTAAAAGACTTTCAAGCAGCATCGGCTGAAGCTGAGCATATGACGCCCGCAGCACGTTTAGAGAATAGCCGAATTATTTCATTGGCAATTGGGGCTGCGGGAATCGTATTTTTAGGTTATTACTTCGTGGAAAAAGGACTTTTATTAAATTTAGATATTGTCAATTTTCTGTTTCTGTTTCTGGGAATTTTATTTCATGGAACGCCTCGTAATTTTTTGAAAGCGGTAACAGAAGCTGTAAAAGGAACAAGTGGCATTATTATTCAATTTCCATTTTATGCAGGGCTGATGGGCATCATGGTATCTTCAGGGTTAGCAACTGTGATTTCAGAAGCATTTGTTTCGATTTCAACTGAAACAACGTTTGCGATGTTTGTTTTTTGGAGTGCTGGAATTGTTAACTTTTTTGTACCGTCCGGAGGAGGGCAGTGGGCAGTTCAGGCTCCGGTAGTTTTAGACGCAGCTCAAGCTTTAGATGTACCAACTGCAAAAGCTGCCATGGCAGTAGCCTGGGGAGATGCTTGGACGAATATGATTCAGCCATTTTGGGCGCTTCCTGCTCTTGCAATCGCTGGGTTAAAAGCAAAAGATATCATGGGATATTGCGTCATGATTTTGTTAGTAAGCGGCGTCATTATTTCATTAGGATTGCTTATTTTTTAATACAGCGATTAGTAAAAGATGTTATCGATAAGCATGCAAAAAATGCTGATACTATAAATGCAGTAGAAGTTGATACTGTAGAAAACGTAAAATTTCTCTTGCAACCGCCACGGATTTTGCTATAATAGCCACGGTGGCTTTTTTAGACACTGGGTGGGTGAGGGATATTGAGAAAAGAAGGAAGAAAATTTGAAAGCGTTATTAGAAAATTTGTTTCAATTGAAACATCATAACACAACGCTTGGAAAAGAAAGCGTTGCGGGCGTTATTTCCTTTTTATCAATTGTATATATCATTGCGATTAATTCAACTATTTTATCAGATGCAGGCATCCCATTAGAAGCAGGTATTTTTGCGACGGTGGCTGTATCGGTCATTGGTTGTTTACTGATGGCGTTTTGGGCAAACGCCCCGCTTATTTTGGTTCCAGGTATGGGAATCAACGCGTTGTTTACGTATACAATGGTACAGTCAATGGGATTAACGTGGCAAGAAGGACTAGCTGCCGTATTTATATCCGGCGTTTTGTTCACTTTACTTGCATTTTCAAGGCTATCTGCAAAGCTTGTGGCTGCGATTCCGCACTCTTTAAAAGAAGCAATTACCGTTGGAGTCGGGTTATTCTTAACATTTATTGGGCTTCAAAAAGGTGGATTGGTTATTCCAAGTGATACAACGTTTGTTGCATTAGGGAATCTATCAGATCCGTTTGTGCTTAGTACGTTGTTGACATTGATGATTACAATTGTGTTATTTATTCGAAATATACGCGGAAACTTTTTGCTCAGCATGATTGCTGGAACGCTTATTGCAATGCTGTTTGGTGTTCAAAATCAATCGAACGGCAGCACCTCTACAAGCTTTCAAGAATTTTTTGCAGGTTTCGGTGCCTTTTCGTTTACAGCGCTTGGACAAATTACGTTTTGGGCTGCGGTGTTCTCGCTAACCATGGTACTTGTATTCGAGAACATTGGATTAATTCATGGCCAATTAGGCATGATGGACCAACAGGAAAAGTTTTCAAAAGCTTTTCAAGCAAACGCTGTTTCTGCCTCTTTGGCAGGTCTCCTTGGCACGAGCCCAACTGTTGCTTCAGTTGAAGGAGCATCAGGTATTGCAGCAGGTGGAAGAACGGGACTTACGTCTTTAATTACAGGCGTGTTATTTTTAAGCTCACTGTTCTTTATTCCATTTATTAAGCTTATTCCAGATAGTGCAATTGCACCGATTTTGATTGTTATTGGTGGTTTGATGATTCAAAATATCAAGAACATCAACCTCCAAGATCTATCAGAAGGTTTCCCAGCGTTTTTAATTATCGCTCTAATTCCGCTAACGTACAGCATTGCTGATGGTATCGCTTTTGGTTTTATTGCATACCCGCTTTTAAAGCTTGCAATCGGCAGAATGCGTGAAGTATCCGCTTTTATGTACGTAATTGCGTTGTTATTTTTCTTGAACTTTGTTTTACATTATATTGCATAAAGTTAAGCAGCTGGATTGCCAGCTGCTTTTTTATTTGAATGGATGATTCTAAACTCCTAAAAGAAGGAATAAGTAGACAAAATTCATGCGTGGTTGCATAACTTAGGGCTTCCTATTATGATGATAGGATTATTTTTGATGACTGTGCTTAATACGTAAAGCATGACGCCTATTATAGCAGTAGAAGCTACTTTAACAACAGTTGGAATTTTACTGTTTGTTTATCATGTTTTGGCGCATTTAAAGTCGGAATAGAAGCAAAATATGTCGGCAATTAAAGGGAAAGAGATAAAGGAAAACGCAGTTATTTTATCGAATATCTAATAGTAAAATAACATAAGAAAAGCGTTTTTTATTTATCAAAAGCAGACTAGGCCTAATAAAAGGGGGAGCTCAGCCGTAAGAAGTCTAGTTACTTATTGCGCCTAAAGAGTGGGGTATAAGTTTCTTACTGCGGAAATACTATGAATGAACAGCAGCAGTTTGTACGTGTGAGGGAGTTAGCAAATGAGATTATTCGTTTTAAGCTTCAAGATCGTGCGGTCTATAACGAAGTTGAGCTGCGCAATAGCGTCGAGTTATTAGCTCGCTCCATTGTAGATTTGGCAAATGTTCATTTAAAAGAAGATGCTGACCCAGAAACATCTCTTAAAGCAACAGTGTGTAAGGTGAAGATGGTGTATAACCATATGAATCAAAAAGCAAAACAGCAAGGTCTTGAAGGGGCATATCAAGAAATTCAGGATTTAAAATCGTATGCAGAGAATGAATATGAACAGAAGAATCTTTTAGGATAAGCGATTCAACTAACTCCTTCCTTTGTACAAAAAGAAAGGAGAGAGGTAAATTTGTCATCTTTAACAATGCCAGAAACCATTGTAGCATCATTATTAGCGCTATTTGTAATGGGAATTTCCATTCTGTTTTTTATGACGCTGATCTTAACGATTGTTAGGAGAGAACGTATTCAGGCTCTTGTAAAAGCAGGCAAGACAGATAATGGTGCTCAGCACAGCCTAGGAGAATACCTCCGGGCAGTTTGGAAGAGACATTAAAAAAGTGCGAGGCAGACGCTTCGCACTTTTTCTTATTTAGTAGGGATGCTATTATTTCGTGCTAAGACAATTTCCGCTGCTTCACTGACGGATGAAACAACAGCAGAAGCGTGTTTTTTCACTTCTTCAGGAGCTGTGGCCATCGCAAAGCTATTCGGCGTTAAGTGAAACATTGGAATATCATTAAAGGAATCACCCACGCATGCTACTTCTTCAGGTTGTAAACCTAAATGATCTAGTAAGATTTGAATAGCATTTCCTTTGCTGATGTGCTTTGGCATGATATCCAAACAGTTTTTTGCAGAAATGTAGGCATCAATTTGCTCTTTAAACTGATGTGTTAAATCAGCTTGAAGAGCTACCAATTCTGAGTGGTCTCCAAGGATTGTAATTTTAGATGGCGAGAGGTTTAATCCAAAAGAGTCGAGCATATTTTCCTGCTCCTCAATTGGGAAAAACATATGCTTTTCAATTTCATTAATGACGTCGTTTTTCGTTTCTACATAGTTCGTATCGTTTGAACAAACTAAGACGACGTGGTTAGGATTTAGCGTTTGTTTGTATAGGCTGGAAGCTAACTCACTTTCAAATACCTTAGCGTGTAGTGAGTGATTATCTCTTGTCCAAACAAACGCACCATTTTGACTAATTCGATGAAAATTATTTTGAATATCAGACGAAATTTTTAGAATTTCACTATCCATTCGTCCTGATGCTAAACAAACATCAATATTGCTTTCTTGAAGCTTTACTAACGCTTCAATATTATGTGTTTCAACATATTTTTCCTGATGAAGCAACGTACCGTCAAGGTCGCTGACAAATAGTTTGATCAACTTAAAAAAGCTCCTTTCAATGAACCGGTCATATTCTTATAAATAGTAGTATACATGCGTATTTATTGTATCAAGAAAACGCTTGTATTTCATATAAAAAGGCTTCCTCGAATCGGAAGCCTTTTTATCATGCTACTTGTGTATTAATGTTTTGATTAGTATAAGTGCGAATCTGTTTAATATACCAACCGCCTACGAATAAAGTAAGAACTGTACCAATACCCATTGATAAACCATAATCTAACCCTAAACCTTCTGGAGCATAGAAGATATAGCAACAAACTACCGCCGTCATAAACATAGATGGAATTCCGCAAATCCAATGGTTTTTAGCATGTTGAAGCAAGTAAATGGTAGCTGTCCATAGCATGACAGTGGCAACGACTTGATTGGTCCAGCCAACGTATCTCCAAAGGAATGAATAATCAATTGTTGATAGATAAAAAGCTGGAACCGCAACGGATAATGTATAAATAAACGTTGCTTTTTTATTTCCTTTTCCTTCTTTATGGTTCTTACTAACAAGATCCTCTAAAATCATACGAGATGAACGTAATGCCGTATCCCCAGTTGTAATTGGTAGAATGATAACACCTAAAATAGCGAGAATGCCTCCTAATGTTCCAAGCCACGATGTTGAGATTTCATTTACTACCGCAGATGGTCCACCAGCAGCAAGTGCTTCTTGAAGGCCACCTGTTCCGTTGAAGAATGTCATTGCAGCTGCTGCCCAAATTAAGGTGATAACTCCTTCTCCAATCATCGCGCCGAAAAATACTTTGCGTCCGTCTTTTTCATTTTTTAGTGTACGAGCAACAATTGGACTTTGCGTACAGTGAAAGCCCGAAATAGCACCACATGAGATAGTTACCATTAATAGAGGCCAAATCGGCAGCTCTTGTGGATGAAGGTTTTCTAATGTTAAATTTGGTACAGATTCTTTTGAAATGAAAATAAGTGCAAATGCAATTGAGACAGCCATGAAAATCAATACTGCACCGAATAAAGGATAAATTCTTCCAATAATTTTATTAACGGGTAGGACCGTCGCTAAAATAAAGTAAGCAAAAATAATAATTAGCGATACGATAAAAGGTAAAGATGTAACGCTTGTAATTAACTGAGCTGGACCAGCTGTGAAAGCTGCCGCTACTAAAATCATAAGCACAAGAGAAACGACATTGATGATCTTTCTCATATTTGCTCCAAGATATTTACCAACTAGCGCTGGGTACTGTGCTCCACCATGGCGAAGAGATAGCATACCAGAGAAGTAATCATGTACAGCTCCTGCAAAGATACAGCCGATGACAATCCAGATGAACGCTACCGGTCCGTATAAAGCGCCCATAACGGCTCCGAAGATGGGGCCAAGACCTGCAATGTTTAAGAGTTGAATTAATGAACCTTTCCACCATTTCATCGGAACGTAGTCTAATGAATCAAACTTTTCATACGCTGGTGTTTGTTTGTTTGGATCTATAACGAAAATTCGCTCAACCACTTTTGAGTAAATGGCATATCCCCCGATTAAAAGGGCAATAGAAGCGAAAAAAGTAACCATGTGAACATCCTCCTAAAAAACAAAAGTTTTAATTGTTTGAAAATTTAATATTCTTATCCTAACAAATGTCAGAGGAGGTGACAAGGTATTTTTTTAGAAAAGTTAATTTTTTTAGTTTTTTAATGTTTGAATAGGAAAAATCCACCGTTAGATAACGATGGATTTTTCTTTATTTATTATAGGACGTTAAAATATTTAGCTTCTGGATGAGCGAACACAAGAGCGGTAACGGAAGCCTCAGGCTCCATCATAAAGCCGTCCGTGAGTTGAATACCTACATCTTCAGGCTCAATCAACTTAAATAGCTTGGCTTGATCTTCTAAGTCTGGACATGCTGGGTAGCCAAAAGAGAAGCGTTGTCCTTGATACTTAGCTGAAAATCTTTCTGCCATAGTAAAATCTGGAGAGTCAGGGAAGCCCCAACGGTCTCGAATTTGTTGATGAACACGTTCTGCCAAGCCTTCTGCTAGTTCAAGTGCTAGCGCTTGGAAAACGTGACTCTTTAGAAACTCACCATTTTCTTTAAACTGAGCGGCACGTTCGCGGATTCCTGTACCGGCTGTAACTGAGAAGAAGCAGACGTAATCCATTTCTTTCTCAACAGGCTTGGCAAAATCAGATAAGCACAAGAACTGTCCTTTCTCTTGACGCGGGAACGTGAAGCGCTCAATTTCTGTCTTCTGGTCAGAAGGGTCATAGATAATTAAATCATTTCCATCTGACTGCGCAGGGAAGAATTGATAGATAACAGCTGGCTTAATTAAGTTTTCCTTTAGAGCTAATTCCAGCAATTCATCTACCGTTTCCTTTAATTGAACGGCTCGTTCATCTTTTTCAGCAAGTAATTTATTAACTTTACCTTTAAGTCCTAGATGATGGCCTAAAAGCATTTGCCAGTTAATGTAGGGTAAAACTTGCGCCAAATCGTAATGCTTCACAACGTGACGTTTTAAATCAGATGGAATAAACACCGGAGCATCCGTTGATACAGCAGACCGTTGTAACACGGCTGTTGCAGTTGTGTTTTCCTGATGTTTTCGCTCTTTAAACGTGACTTTCTTTTCTTGACGAACTTTTAAATCTTCAAGAAGCTGTGTAATCTCTTCTTTGTTCTGAAGCTTATTGGCAAGCGATAAGCCATCCATTGCGTCTTTAGCATATAGAACAGCACCTTCGTATTCAGGTGCAATTTTAAAATCAGTAAACTTACGAGATAGCGCAGCGCCTCCTACCATAATAGGCACGTTGATCTTAGATTGCGTAAGATCCTGAGCTGTTAATACCATCTGCTGAGCTGATTTTACTAGTAGGCCGGATAACCCAATGATATCAGGCTTTTCCTTTTGCACAGCTTCAATGAGCTGTTGAGGCGTTACTTTAATTCCTAAATCGACCACTTTAAATCCGTTGTTGCTTAAAATAATGTCGACTAAATTTTTACCGATATCATGTACATCACCTTTAACTGTAGCTAAAATCACTTTCCCTTTACCAGAATCGTTTTCTGACGCTTCCATATGCGGCTCTAAAAAGGCAACGGATGCTTTCATGACTTCAGCACTTTGGAGAACTTCGGCGACGATTAGCTGGTTATCATTAAACAAGCGCCCAACCTCTGCCATTCCATTCATTAATGGACCGTTAATAATATCCAATGGGTCATCATATTTAGCAAGCGCTTCTTGCAGATCCGGGAGCAGTCCTTCTTTTGTTCCTTCTACAATATACATAGCTAAACGTTCTTCAAGGTTTAAATTCGATACTTCGATTTTTGACTCTTTCTTTTTATCACGATAAAAGTCTGTAAACGAGCTTAACGTTTCATCGTTAGTAGTAAACAGTAACGCGTCTGCTAGCTTAATTTCTGCTTCAGGGATGGACGCATAGCGCTCTAACTTTTCAGTATTTACAATGGCATAGTCAAGACCAGCTTGCGTACAGTGATACAGGTATACAGCGTTTAGCACTTCACGCCCAACAGGCGGTAAGCCAAACGATACGTTACTGACGCCGAGAATTGTTTGACAGTCAGGCAATGCTTCTTTAATCATTTTAATTCCTTTTACCGTTTCTTCCGCAGAGCCAATATACTGTTCGTCACCTGTACCAACAGGGAAAACAAGCGGATCAAAAATAATATCTTTAGGGTTGAATCCATGTTTTTGAACCAGTAAATCGTGTGAGCGCTTCGCAATTTCAAGCTTTCGCTCAGCGGTAACCGCCATACCTTCTTCATCAATTGTACCAACCACAAGAGCAGCACCGAATTTTTTTACAAGCGGTAAAATGGCATCGAACCGCTCTTCGCCATCTTCTAAGTTAATGGAGTTAATAATTGCTTTACCCTGTGAGTAGGTGAGGGCACGTTCAATTACGGCTTCGTCCGTTGAATCAATAACAAGAGGGACTTTGACTTTTTTCACAACCTCTTGGATAAACAGTTCCATATCTTCAATTTCATCGCGATCTGGATCGGCTAAGCAAATATCAATAACATGTGCACCATTTTTTACTTGAGCGCGCGCGATTTCAGAAGCTTCTTCAATCTTTCCTTCTGCAATAAGGCGCTTAAATTTACGTGAGCCGATAACGTTGGTACGTTCACCTACAAACAAAGGGCGCATGGAGTCATCGTAAATTAATGACTCGATTCCAGAAACAGCATGGTTATGCTCAGGTCGATTTAATGGACGAGGAGAGACGTCTTTCACAGCTTCAGCCAACGCCTTAATGTGAGCAGGCGTAGTACCGCAACAACCACCAACAAAATTCAACCAACCTTTGTCCGCAAAGCTTTTAATTTTTTGAGCAAGAAGTTCAGGTGATTCATGGTAGTTACCTTCTTCATCTGGAAGGCCAGCATTTGGGTAACAGCTAACAGCAGACGTTGCTAATTCAGATAAAGAGCGAATATGATCCGTCATAAACTCAGGGCCAGTAGCACAATTTAAGCCAACAGATAGAGGCTTGATATGCTCTAATGATAGATAGAAAGATTCAATATCTTGGCCCGCCAGCGTCGTTCCCATCGGTTCGATTGTTCCTGAAATCATAATAGGAAGCTCTTTGCCCGATGCTTCAAATGCAGCTGTAATTCCTAAAAAAGCAGCTTTTACGTTTAGCATATCTTGACACGTCTCCACCAGAAGGAGGTCAACGCCACCGTCTAATAATCCACGAACTTGTTCTTCGTACGACTCGACCAATTCTTGAAAGGTAACTCCGCCCGTTACCGACAATGTTTTTGTTGTAGGACCAATAGCTCCGGCTACAAACCTTGGCCACTCAGGCGTTGAAAACTTATCTCGTGCTGCCACCGCTAGCTTTACAGCTTCGATGTTTAGCTCGTAGGCAAGGTGACCTAAATCGTACTCATCTAATACAATGGAAGTAGAGCCAAACGTATTGGTTTCAATAATATCAGCACCTGCAGCGAAATATTCTTCGTGAATACGCTGAATAACGTGAGGAGCTGTTAGGGTTAAATACTCATTACAACCATCGTACTCTTCGCCACCAAAATCAGCAGCTGTTAAATTTGCGTCTTGAATCATGGTTCCCATTGCACCATCAATAATTAATATTCGCTTTTGTAATTGTTCTTGAATTAATGAGGTCATTTAGTTCTTCCTTTCTGTCGTTACAAGCTGTTTATCGTTGATATAACGAGTTAAAATCTCGGTCATTTCGTAGCGCAAAAACGGTGTAATCAAATAGATACCATTAAATAATTCATAGGCAGTATCGATTAAGTCTTTTGCAATTGCTAATCCTTCAACTTCACCTTTAATTCGATCTTCTCCAGTAGCATCCATGCGTGCTAAAATATCTTCCGACAATTTAATTCCGGGTACTTCATGATGAATAAAGCGAGCGTTACGAGCACTTGTTAGTGGCATGATGCCGATATAAATTGGAGCATCTAAATGTTTCGTTGCTTCGTACACTTCTTCAATTTGTTTTGTTGAGTATAGCGGCTGTGTAATAAAATAGTGAGCACCGCATGAAATTTTCTTTTCAAGTCTGACAACTGCACGGTCTAAATGTCGAACGTTTGGGTTAAATGCCGCTGCGATTGAAAAATTGGTTTTTTGTCCAAGTGGCTTTCCTGAATAGGATAATCCTTCATTAAATTGAGCAATTAAGCTAATTAAATCGAATGAAGAGACATCATAAACGGACGTAGCTCCAGGGAAATCTCCAATCTTTGATGGATCTCCTGTAATGGCTAATACTTGGTTAATGCCAAGTGTATGAAGTCCCATTAAATGGGATTGAAGTCCGATTAAGTTACGGTCACGACACGTAATATGAACAAGCGGTCGAGCATCCGTTTGCTGCTGCATAAGCGATGCCATTGCTAAGTTGCTTACTCGAGGTGATGCCAGAGAATTATCTGCAAGGGTAACCGCATCAACACCAGCCTTATGAAGAGCTTTTGCACCATCTAAAAATTTTGTTGGTCCAAGCTGTTTTGGTGGATCAAGCTCAACGATAATTGAACGCCTTTCTTTCACAAGATCATGGAGGTGTGGTTCCTTTGTTTGTTCTTGTTCTTTGATTTCTACAACTGGTCTAATCTTTACTTTCTTTTGCGTAATAGGCTTTTCATGCTTCAATGCTTGTGACATCGCTTGAACATGAGCGGGCGTAGTACCGCAGCATCCACCTACTAAACGAACGCCTTGATTGCGAAAAGCTTTGGCGCTTTCAACGAAATAATCTTGATTTGTAGCGTACTCCACTTTTCCTTCTACATAAGCTGGTAAGCTTGCATTTGGATAAGCTGATAAGAAAGCACGATCTAAAAGCGGAACTTCTTCAAGCGATTGAATCATATGAGAAGGGCCTAAACGACAGTTCAGACCGACAACATCTGCACCTAAAGATTCTAACTCTTGAAACGCATCATAAAGGGATGTTCCATTTTGTAATACGCCAATATCATGGAGTGAAACATGCGTAATGATTGGTTTTGATGTCTCTTTTCTAGCCAAGGACAACACTGTTTTTAATTCTTCAAAATCGTAGTATGTTTCAAATAGCAAGCCGTCAACGCCTTCATTTAACAGCCAAAATAGCTGCTCGCGAATGCTTCGCTTTACTTCTTCTGTTGAGATGGCGTTTTTTTGAAATGAGCGAATGCCTCCTAGTGTACCGACCACGTATGCATCTTTCTTAGCAGCTTGCTTTGCAATTCTGACGGCTGAAATGTTAATATCTTTGACAGCATCTTCTAAACCATATCGTGCAAGCTTTTGATAATTGGCAGCATATGTATTGGTTTGAATGACATCTGCACCTGCTTCTACATATGCACGATGAATGCGCTGAATCTCTTCTTTTTTTGTGATGTTTAGCTCTTCAAAGCAGCTATCAATTCCATGTGAATACAGAAGGGTACCAGTTGCACCATCTCCTATTAAAATGCGTGATTGTAAATCTTCAAGTAACCCCATTTGAAAACCTCCTTAAACGTTCTATTTCATCTGTTATCAGTTGTGTTCAAATAAAAAAAGAAAATGAATAAACAAAAAAAGCCTTCTGTAAGAAGAAGACTTTATTTCTTCTTCTTATCTTCCAAGCGATTTGCTTGCTGGATTTAGCACCATGTCATTTCGACTGGTTGCTGAGGTTTCAAAGGGCCAGTCCCTCCACCTCTCGTGATAAGAATCCATATATGATTATTATTTTAGTTCATTCTGCGATATGTTTACTTAAAAAGAAACGAACGATAAAGATGAAATTTAATCTTATTATCTAATTTATCTGATTTTTGTATATTATACAAGACAATTTCGAAAATTTCACTAATAAATCATAAGAAGAGGGTGGGCATAACAAAACAAATTTCCAAAAATACCAACACTCCCTTTTCTCACCTCTTTACGTTGTCAGAACACGTTCGTTCCATTGCGCTATGGCCACTCGCTTTCCGGGGAGAGGAACCTGAGCTTCCTCCCTGCGCTGCGAGATCTCAGTTTTCCCTCTCTTTCCCGCAGGAGTCGAGTGTCCTACGCTCCATTCCACCCTATTTTCAACATTGTTTTCACAATCAATAAAAAACCTGAACGATTAAAAGTGAGGAACTCTCAACCGTTCAGGTTTATCATTGGCTGAATTACTTATTTCTCAGCCTCGGAGTGCATTGAATTAAATTGTTGAAATCTACGTGTTAGAAAAGAAATTATCTAAATAGGTTTAATCAACAGGTCGTCCTTTAGAAGCCTCTAAAATTTGGAACCACTGCATGCGATTCACCTTTAAGTCCAACGCTTGAATAGCTACATCAATGCGGTTCATTTTTCCAGACCCGACAATCGGCATAATAGTAGCTGGGTGAGCTAGTAACCAAGCATAGACAACTTGATCTAACGATTTCGCTCCAATTTCTTCACCGATTTCTGTTAGCTTGTTTCGAACGCGAATGGAACGCTCATCTTCAGCAGTGAAGATGGAGCCGCCACCTAGTGGTGACCAAGCCATCGGCGCTATCTTATGCTGCTGGCATTGTTCAATTGTGCCTTCTTCAAAATGGTTTAAATAAGTAGGGGAGACTTCAATTTGATTCGTAATAAGTGAAAAAGGTAAGAACGATTGAAGTAAATCAAACTGTGAACGTTTAAAGTTCGAGACCCCAAAGTAGCGTACTTTTCCTTCTTCTTTAAGCTGAATAAACGCATCTGCTACTTCTTGTGGATCCATAAAAGGATCTGGACGGTGGATGAGTAAAACATCTACATAGTCCGTATTTAAATTCTTTAATGACTGGTTGGCGCTGTTGATGATATGTTCTTTGCTCGTATCATAAAAATTAATTTTACGCTCTGGATATTTATCAGACGTTAGCTTAATGCCACATTTTGTAACAAGCTGCATAGACTCGCGTAAAGAAGGCTTTTGCGCTAACGCTTGCCCAAATAACTTTTCACAGCTGTAGTTACCATAAATATCCGCATGGTCAAATGTAGTAATACCTCGATCTAAGCATTGTTCAATTAGAGTTTGCGTATCATTTGTTGATAAGTTCCAATCGGCTAAACGCCATAACCCATGAATAATTCTTGAAAACTTTAAATCTTCCGCTAGCTTTATGTACTGCATACCTTCACCCTTTTCAAAAGAACTAGATAGTAAATTCGCTTTGATTATAACAGATAGATAAAGCGATTACATCTTTAAAGATTCGTCATTTTTACTTTGCCTCTACATATAGTTTAGTACAAGCTGCTTTTCTGAGCGATAAGACATGTTGTCATAAAGAATAAAAAATAGTGAGTTCCAAGAAAATGAGGTGGAGAACTTGAGTAAATGGAAGCTGACGCTACAAGTAGCTGCTACCTATATCGGTACGGTAGTGGGGGCTGGGTTTGCAACGGGTAAAGAAATTGTTCAATTTTTTACTCAGTATGGCTCAATTGGTTTATTCGGAATTTTAATTAGCGGTTTGTTCTTTATTTGGTTAGGGTCAAAAATGATGCTTATTGCACAATCGATTGATGCAACGTCTTATCAAACGTTAAATACGCATCTATTCGGTACATTTATGGGGAAGCTGATTAATGGATTTACCATTATTATTTTGTTTGGAGTCACATCCGTTATGCTAGCGAGTACGGGAGCAATTGCAGCCGAACAGTTTGGACTTTGGCCACAGGTGGGTATGCTTCTTACAATTGGTTTAGCATACATATCAGTGTCCAAAGGAATTAATGGGCTACTATTTGTTAATTCACTTGTAGTGCCAATGATGCTTGCTTTTTCAATTTTAATCTTTATTCCACACGCTCCTGATTTTTCATTTTTACAAGTGTCAACGGTTCATTTTCAAGGGATTGGAACTGGCTGATTAGTCCTTTTTTGTATGTGGCTCTTAATTTAGCATTAGCACAAGCCGTCCTTGTTCCTTTAGGAAGCGAAGTGAAAGATAGAAAAGTCATTAAAAACGGTGCGGTTTTAGGAGGCATTGGTTTAACATTTATGATGGTGGCAACGCATTTAGCTCTTTCAAACTTGCCGTATGCATACCATTTAGATATTCCAATGAGTGAAGTAGTAAAACATATTGGCCTTTTCGTTAATTGGCTCTTTTTACTAGTAGTTTTTGGAGAGATTTTCACCACACTAATTGGAAATGTATTTGGAATTGCTAGACAGATTCAATCCATATTGCCAATCTCAAATCAGCGAGCTTTTGCCTTTATCTTTGCGCTATGTTTTCTAGTTGCACAGGTTGGGTATGGAGAGTTGTTGAAGGTGCTGTATCCGATTTTCGGCTATATTGGATTAGCACTTTTAGTTATGCTCTGTATCAAAAAAGAAAAAAGTTAACTCTGTAAGTTAAGTGAAAATGTGTTAAAAAGTGTGACAACTGTTTAAAGCTTTGCTATAATAAGGTCAAATTCGACAGATATTGTCGACATAAATATCCTTCGGGGTCGGGTGTAAGTCCCAACCGGCGGTGATAAGGCAATGCCTTTAAGCCCGTGACCCGTTTTCGTATTTTTCGATAACGGTGGATCTAGTTAAAATCTAGAGCCGACAGTAAAAGTCTGGATGGGAGAAGGATCAGGAGCACAGTGGATGTGTAGCGATTACATAGGCGTAATGGCTTTTTTCGAAAACCGTTATATCCAACTGCTTATTTAGTATATCGCAAAGTGAGATGGCTATTAAGTGCTATCTTGTTTGTGGATGCTTTGTATACACTGATTCTAAAAACAACCCCCTTGGACACTTGTTTAAGGGGGCTTTTTGCGTACATTGTATGGGGAAAGAAGGTGAAAGAATGTTTACAGGAATTATTGAAGAAATTGGTCAAGTGAAACAAATTAACAAAGGAAAAGAAGCAATTGTATTAACTATTGAAGCACGTGTTGTCCTACAGGATGTGTCTCTAGGAGACAGTATTGCAGTTAATGGTGTGTGTCTGACAGTGACTTCATTTTCAACTAATCGATTTACCGTTGACGTGATGCCTGAAACGATCAAAGCGAGTACGCTCCAATTATTGACCGTGGGCTCAAAGGTTAATTTAGAGCGTGCGATGAGCGCAAATGGACGGTTTGGTGGTCATTTTGTGAGTGGGCATGTTGATGGTATCGGTACAATTGTGAATAAAGAGCGAAGAGGCAATGCTGTATATTATGAAATTAAGGTAGACCCTAGCCTTCGTCATTATATGATGTTAAAGGGCTCTGTTACTGTTGATGGGACAAGCTTAACGATATTTAATGTTACAGATCATTCTTTTACAATTTCTTTAATTCCGCATACTGCCAAAGAAACAATTATTGGAAGAAAAGAACGAGGAGATGTTGTTAACATTGAATGTGATATGTTAGCCAAATATATTAAAGAAATGATGATGAAACCTTCATCTGCTCCTGCACCGAAATCTTCCAATATGCAAAGTTTACTCGAAAAGCACGGGTTTACAAATTAAAAGAGAGGTGAGAAAAATGTTTCACACAGTAGAAGAAGCGATTGATGATTTAAAAAAAGGTAAAGTGGTTATTGTTTGTGATGATGAAGACCGCGAAAACGAAGGGGATTTTATTTCACTAGCTGAAACGACTACTCCCGAAGTCGTTAACTTCATGGCAACGCATGGTCGAGGTTTGATTTGTACACCAATTACAGAAGAAGTTGCTGCTAAATTAGAGCTTAATCCTATGGTAACAACCAATACGGATATGCATGGTACAGCTTTTACTGTTAGTGTTGATCATGTATCAACAACAACGGGAATTAGTGCTCATGAGCGTTCGGCAACCATTCAAGCATTAATTGATGATAAAGCTAAAGCTACAGACTTTCGTAGACCGGGTCACGTATTTCCTTTAATTGCGAAAAAAGGAGGAGTATTACGACGTGCAGGTCATACAGAAGCTGCCGTTGACTTAGCACTTCTTGCTGGAGGTAAGCCAGCGGGTGTTATTTGTGAAATCATGAAAGAAGATGGAACTATGGCACGCGTGGCAGACCTTGCTGTGATCGCAGAGCAATTTGACTTAAAAATGATTACAATTAAAGATCTTATTGCATATCGTCGCAAGCATGATGAGCTTGTAAAGCGCGAGGTAGAAATTCAATTACCAACTGCTTTTGGTGACTTTAAGGCGATTGGATATACAAATAAAATTGATGATAAAGAACATGTAGCTATTGTAAAAGGTAAAATTAATCCCGAAGAACCTGTTCTTGTTCGTGTTCATTCTGAGTGTTTAACTGGCGATATTTTTGGATCCAAACGCTGCGATTGTGGACCACAGCTTCATGCAGCACTGTCAAAAATTGAAGAGGAACAATCGGGAATCCTTCTTTATATGCGTCAAGAAGGAAGAGGTATTGGGTTAATAAATAAATTAAAAGCATATGAACTGCAAGAGCAGGGATATGACACGGTTGAGGCTAATGAAAAATTAGGGTTTGCTGATGACCTTCGTGAATATGGGATTGGTGCGCAAATTTTAAAGGATTTAGGTGTGAAAAAGATGAAGCTTTTAACCAATAACCCGCGTAAAATTACCGGTTTAAAAGGTTATGATCTTGAGGTAGTTGAACGTCTTCCAATTGAAATGCCAAAGGAAGCCGAAAATGAGAAATATTTAAATACAAAAGCGACGAAACTAGGTCACTTATTACATTTTTAATTATTTAATTTACACATAAAACATAAAAAAACTAGGAGGAATAGAAAATGAGTCATGTGTTTGAGGGGAATTTAGTTGGTACTGGATTAAAAGTTGCAATTGTAGTGGGGCGTTTTAATGAATTTATTACAAGCCGATTGTTAGGCGGAGCGCAAGACGCGCTAAAACGTCATGGTGTAGCAGAAGCAGATGTGGACATTGCTTGGGTACCTGGCGCATACGAAATTCCGTTAATTGCAAAAAAATTCGCAGAATCAAAAAAGTATGATGCGGTGATTACGTTAGGAACAGTTATTCGCGGCGCAACACCACACTTTGATTTTGTTTGTAACGAAGTAGCAAAAGGCGTTGCTTCACAGAGTCTACAAACGGGCGTACCAATTATCTTTGGTGTACTGACAACGGAAACAATTGAACAAGCGATTGAACGTGCAGGTACAAAAGCTGGTAACAAAGGATGGGAAGCAGCAGCTTCTGCTATTGAGATGGCAAATTTGTCTCGTTTAATTGAAGGGTAATAAAAGCGCTTGTTGCAGTCTAGAACTGTAGCAAGCGTTTTTTAAACTATTTACAAATGTATAATTTACAGGAAAGGTTTTACCCTATATAGTAACTAGTTTATGTTAAGGGAGACTTTCATGCCTCATTATATACCGTTTTTAGTTTTAATTATCATAAGTGTCCTAATCTTTGTTTTTGTTCTATGGAATACAAGGGATAAAAAACTGATTATCTTATTATTCTTTATGATTGGTTTAGCGTACGTGTTGGAGTACTTCATTCTTGTACTATTTAAAAGCTATCAATATAATCCAAATTTTGTACATGAAACAGACCTTGATAATATTTTGGGGTCGTTGGTATCACAAGCCTTTGCATTTCCAGTTATCGCTGTTTTAATTGGGGCTTATCAGCTGAAGTTTCGTTATATTGTACTTATATCGTTTATTTTTATGGGAATTGAAGAATTGTTTATCTCTTTAGGTGTTTATACACAGTATTGGTGGAAAACGATTTACACAGGTATTTTTATGACAATTGGGTTCGTCATTGCAAAGACATGGCATGCGTGGCTGTCTGATCGATTTGAGCGGTGGATTCATGTATTAAACTTATTCTTTAGCTTATTAGCAATTAACACAACCATCATGTTGTTTTTAATTGCCATGTTTAAAACCCATTCTATACATGTGGGGTGGTTTCAATCAGAGACACGGGATGTGCTTAGTTTTAATACACTTTATGTATGGCTTTTAACAGCCCTATATTCTTGGGGAATTTTAAAGCGTTCTCTAACCATGCTAGGCTGCTTTTTTCTTGGTTTTCGAATAGCTGATTTCGTTTTACTGTCTACAGATATATTGGTGTTACCTAAATGGAATTCGTTGGGGTTCTTTGCACTATTAGATGTTGTAGTAATTTTATTTACAGCTAAATATAACCAATTTATTGTCAATGCATGTTATGGAACCGACTCAAAAAAATTCATTGCGTTTATGAGAAATAAGCACTAAGATAGTACGTACAATAAATTATTTTGAAGCTAGTATAAAAAAAGGTAAGCTTTTACTTATTAAACATTTAATGAAGGAAAATATTTACTCTCCCAAGAGATACTTCTTTCATTAGGTTATAAAGGTAAAAATGAAACAAAACAAAAGATTTGACGTTCTTTTGCCAGTTTTCGTACAATAAAAAAACGCGTAATTGAAGTCAAGTAGGGGAGTGAAGGATTCGTGAGAGAGTCCTTTTTTGTAAAAAAGGTACTAAATAATAATGTTTTAATTGCTACACACAATGCATACAAAGAGGTTGTTTTAATAGGAAAAGGAATTGGCTTTAACAAAAAGAAAAACGACGAAATAGATGCAGATGCTGTAGAAAAGATGTTTTTGCTTAAAAGCGAGGAAGAGCAGGAACAATATAAGCAGCTTTTACTACAGGTTGACGAAAATGTAATTGAGATGATGAATGATATCATTACACATATACAAGCACGTGTATCTAAACCTTTAAATGAGCACATTCATATCGGATTAACAGATCATATTGCATTTGCTGTAAAGCGTTTTCAACAAGGCCTTGATTTGAAAAATCCTTTTTTAATTGAAACAAAAGCTCTTTACCCAAAAGAATTTGAAATTGCTGAAGAGGTTGTAGCAATGATTCATGAAAAAGTTGGAGTGCAGCTACCGATAGGGGAAGTGGGGTTTATTGCACTGCATATTCACAGCGCGTTAACGGAAAAAAATATTTTAGAAGTAAATCAAGATTCGCAGCTTATTCAAACAATTATTAACGTCATTGAAGAGTCTTTAAACCTTGATGTGAACAAAGAATCTGTTCATTATATGAGGCTAATTCGCCACTTGCATTTTGCAATTGATCGGGTGAAGACAGGGGAAGTCATTGAAGAACCAAAAAAAATTGCTTTACTATTGAAAGAGGAATATCCTCTATGTTACAATGTCTCATGGAAAGTGATTAAAATTATGCAACAAGCTCTACACTTACCAGTTTATGAAGCAGAAGCCGTTTATTTAACGATGCATCTGCAGCGACTTATGACAAAATCGGATTTATAAAATCATTTCATACGTGTTACTGATACGATCAGGCATGAGTGAGAAATGAAACGCATGAACAGGGATAGGTCTATCCTTTTGTTGGTGTTTCAATTTTCACCATGCCTTTTTTGTTGTAAGAAAGCGTAATCATGAACAAACTAATGAAATACTCACTTAGATTCACGTATCCTTTTTTGTTAAAAAGAAAGCGTTTGAATTGAATGTGTATCAAAACATCATCTTGTTGCACAATACAAATATAAAAAGGGGGTAAAACGCCATGTTTAAAAAGCTTTTTGGCGTCTTACAAAAAGTCGGAAAAGCACTTATGTTGCCGGTTGCGATTTTACCGGCAGCAGGTATCCTACTTGGGTTTGGTACTGCTTTTCAAAATGAAACGTTACTTGAAAGATTACCGGCTTTAAATGCTGACTGGTTCCAGATGGTTGCTCATGTTATGTCCAACGCTGGAGACATTATTTTTGGTAACTTACCTTTACTATTTGCTGTAGGGGTAGCAGTTGGGTTAGCTGGAGGAGAAGGCGTAGCCGGACTTGCAGCAATCGTTGGTTATTTAATTATGAACGTAACGATGGGTACAGTAAAAGGGCTGGATGGTTTAAAACCAGCTGAATTTGCTAAGTTATTAGAAGATCCTGCATACGCAAGTGTGTTAGGAATTCCAACGTTACAAACAGGTGTGTTTGGTGGTATTATAATTGGGGTGCTAGCAGCGGCTATGTACAACCGTTTCTTTAACATCGAGCTACCTCCATACTTAGGTTTCTTTGCTGGTAAGCGCTTTGTTCCAATCGCAACAGCGGTATCATCAATTGTTATTGGTTTAATCATGGTAGCAATATGGCCAATCATTCAAAATGCACTAAATGCATTCTCAAACAATATGATTGATGCAAACTTAACGCTATCGGCATTTATCTTCGGGGTTATTGAGCGTTCATTAATTCCATTCGGTTTACACCATATTTTCTATTCACCATTCTGGTATGAGTTTGGGTCTTATGTGAATCAAGCTGGTGAAGTGTTCCGTGGAGACCAACGTATCTTCATGGCACAATTAGCAGATGGTGCTGAATTAACAGCAGGTACGTTCCAAGTTGGTAAATTCCCGTTCATGATGTTCGGTTTACCAGCAGCAGCGCTTGCTATTTATCACGAAGCTCGTCCTGAAAATAAGAAGTATGTAGCTGGTATCATGGGTTCAGCGGCTTTAACATCATTCTTAACAGGTATTACAGAACCACTTGAGTTCTCATTCTTATTCGTAGCACCAGTTTTATTCGCAATTCACGCAGTGTTTGCTGGTCTATCATTTATGATCATGGAGATTTTAAATGTTAAAATTGGTATGACATTCTCCGGTGGGGTTATTGACTATATCCTATTCGGTGTGTTACAAAATAGAACAGATTGGTGGTTAGTAATCCCAGTTGGTCTTGTTCTAGCAGTTATTTATTACTTTGGTTTCCGCTTTGCGATCCGTAAGTTTAATTTAAAAACACCAGGTCGTGAAGAGAAATCGGATGATGCAGATAGTGATAAGGTTGAAGCGGGTGAATTACCACGCAATATCCTAGAAGCATTAGGTGGTCAACCAAACATTACGCACTTAGACGCATGTATTACTCGTTTACGTGTATCAGTTGATGATGTTAAAAATGTTGATAAAGAGCGATTGAAAAAGTTAGGGGCTTCTGGTGTGTTAGAAGTAGGTAACAATATTCAAGCAATCTTTGGTCCTAAATCTGATACGTTAAAGAGTCAGATTAAAGACATTATGGATGGCAAAACGCCTGTTGCACCAAAAGAAGAACCAAAAGCTGTAGAAGAAGCACCGAAAGCTGCGGTAAGCACAAACGGTGGCGACATTGTTTCACCAATTGAAGGAGAATTAGTTCCGTTATCAGAAGTACCGGACCAAGTATTCTCACAAAAATTAATGGGTGACGGTTTTGCGATTATTCCGAAAACAGGCACAGTAGTTGCGCCAGTGGACGGAAAGATAGTAAACTTATTCCCGACGAAGCATGCTTTAGGAATTGAATCAACGACTGGGCAAGAAATTCTAATTCACTTTGGAATTGACACAGTTAACTTAAAAGGTGAAGGTTTTGATGCACTTGTTGCTCAAGGTGACGAAGTGAAGCAAGGCCAACCATTATTACAAGTTGACTTGGATTTTGTAAAATCAAATGCACCATCTACGATTACACCTGTCATCTTTACAAACCTACAAGCAGATGAAAAGGTAGAAATCTTAAAGCAAGGCGAAGTTTCATTGCAAGAACAAAATATTATTACTATTTCAAAGTAAAAAGGAGATTGATTTAACATGGCACAAAAAACATTTACAGTAACAGCAGACTCAGGAATTCACGCACGTCCAGCAACAACATTAGTACAAGCAGCTAGCAAATTTGATTCTGATATCAACTTAGAGTTCAACGGTAAAACTGTAAACTTAAAATCAATCATGGGCGTTATGTCTTTAGGTATCCAAAAAGGAGCTACAATCACAATTTCTGCTGAAGGTTCAGACGAAGCTGATGCAATTGCAGCTCTTGAAGATACAATGAAAAAAGAAGGATTAGGCGAATAATGACAGTGGAAATTCAAGGCATTGCCGCTTCTAGCGGCATTGCTATTGCTAAAGCATTCCGTCTAGAAAATCCAGAGTTAACCGTTGAAAAGAAATCCGTTTCAGACGTTGAAGCTGAAGTAGCTCGTCTAGAAGAAGCACTTGCAACATCTAGATCAGAGCTTGAAACGATTAAAGAACATGCGCGTAAAGAACTTGGCGAAGATAAAGCTGAAATCTTTGCAGCACATTTATTAGTATTAAGCGATCCGGAATTAATCAATCCGATTAAAGATAAAATTACTGGTGAAAACGTGAATGCTGAAGTCGCACTAGACGAAGTTGCAGCGATGTTCATCAACATGTTTGAGTCAATGGATAACGAATACATGAAAGAGCGTGCAGCAGATATTCGTGACGTAACGAAGCGTGTATTAGCACATCTTTTAGGTGTAAACGTTTCAAACCCAAGCATGATTTCTGAAGAAGTTGTCATTATTGCAGAAGACTTAACGCCATCTGACACAGCTCAGTTAAATCGTAAATTTGTAAAAGGGTTTACAACTGATATCGGAGGCCGTACTTCTCACTCTGCAATTATGGCCCGTTCAATGGAAATTCCAGCTGTTGTTGGAACAAAAACAGTTATGGAAGACATTGAAAACGGTACACTTGTAATCGTTGATGGTCTTGATGGAAACGTTATTGTTAACCCATCAGAAGAAACGATTAAAGCGTATGAGAAAAAGGCAGAAGAATATGCAGCACAAAAAGCTGAATGGGCAAAGCTTGTAAACGAAAAAACAGTTTCAGCGGATGATCACCACGTAGAACTTGCTGCTAATATTGGAACGCCTGAAGATGTTAAAGGTGTATTAGAAAACGGTGGTGAAGGCGTTGGTCTTTACCGTACAGAGTTCTTATATATGGGTCGTGAAGAGCTTCCAACAGAGGAAGAACAATTCACATCATACAAAACAGTTTTAGAGCGTATGGAAGGCAAGCCTGTTGTTGTTCGTACTTTAGATATCGGTGGAGATAAAGAGCTTCCTTATCTAAACCTACCTAAAGAAATGAATCCATTCTTAGGTTTCCGTGCAATCCGTCTATGCTTAGAAATGCAAGATATGTTCCGTACACAGCTTCGTGCGTTATTACGTGCTAGCGTATATGGAAACTTAAAAATCATGTTCCCAATGATTGCAACAGTTGACGAGTTCCGCCAAGCAAAAGCCATTCTTTTAGAAGAAAAAGCAAAGCTTGAAGCAGAGGGCGTTAGCGTTTCTGATAACATTGAAGTAGGTATGATGGTTGAAATTCCTTCTTCAGCAGTTATTGCAGATTTATTTGCAAAAGAAGTAGACTTCTTCTCAATTGGAACAAACGATTTAATTCAATACACGCTTGCGGCTGACCGCATGAATGAGCGCGTATCTTACTTATATCAACCGTATAACCCAGCAATCTTACGCTTAGTAAACATGGTTATTAAAGCGGCTCATAAAGAAGGCAAATGGGTTGGTATGTGTGGAGAAATGGCTGGAGATGAAATTGCGATTCCAATTCTTTTAGGCTTAGGCTTAGATGAATTCTCAATGAGCGCAACATCTATCTTAAAAGCACGTTCTCAAATCCGTCAATTATCAAAAGCGGATATTGAACCACACTTAGATGAGATTTTATCAATGTCTTCTACTGAAGAAGTAATTGAATTTGTAAAATCAAAATTCCATATCTAATAAAAAAGATGCTCTAGTGATTAGAGCATCTTTTTTGAATTTTATAGTATAAAATGAGGCTATGACCTAAGTCTTCCTGATAATAATCTATCCGATCTATTGAAAGTTAACTCTTAGTAGATCGGTTTTTTTGATGATTTGGAAATCGTCTTTAGGAAAATAGTGGAATGGAGCATAAGACACTCGACTCCTGCGGGAGATAGAGGAAAGCGAGTGTCCGTAGCGCAATGGAACGAACTTGTTGCTATAAATTAACTATTGTAGAAACGTTATGATTCGTCTTTGAGAAGGGAGCATTTCGTTATGTCCCAGCCTTGTGTTGTTTAAAAGAGCAAAGGTAAAAAGATATTAGCAAACACCATCGTTAAAAGCGCTGCTACAATCATTCCTAAGCTTGAGAATGTCCCTTCAATTTTACCAAACTCGAATGCACGAGCCGTACCTGTACCGTGTGACGCCACTCCTAAAAGCAAGCCTTTAGCTAGTGAAGAGTGAAGAGCAAGGTATTTGATAAGGGTAGGTGCAATAAACGTTCCAATAATGCCTGACAGCACAACGAATAAAATTGTAATATTCGGATCTCCTCCAAGCGTTTCTGATACGTTAATGGCAATAGGAATAGTCACAGAACGTGGAATAATACTTTGTACAAGCGTGGCTTTCATATGGAAAAGACCTGCTAAAACCATTGAAGATACCATCGCTACAAGAGTTCCAGTTGCTACGCTTACGGCAATTTCTACACGATGTTTTTTTAGAAGATGAAAATACTTATACATCGGCACAGCAAATGCTACCGTAGCGGGTCCGAGCATGTAGCTAATAAAGTCTGCTCCTTGCTTATACTGATCGTATGAACCATGTGAGAATAATAAAAATATGATGAGCAAGCAGGGAGCTAGTAAAATAGGCGAAACCAAAATGGTTTTATATTTTTTATAAAGCCATTTTGAAAGCGTATAGACAACGAGTGTAAGTGGAAATGCTACAGCTGTTAACCAAGTCATTCGTTTGACACCTCCTTGCGTTTAGAAATAGATTCAGCCATCATTCCGGTAAGCGCCATAACTACAATGGTACTTATCGTAATAACAATTAAAATTTGAAGTCCAAATGATTTAAGAACGTCTCCATAATTAATTAGACCTACAACGGCTGGAATAAAAAAGAGTAATAGTTCACCAACAAGCAAATTACCAGCTCGCTCTACCCAATTTAATTTAATGACCTTCAAATGAAGCAACAAAAACAGCAAACCAAATCCAACAATGCTTCCTGGAATAGGAAGGTTCAGCGATTGAGAAATCTGTTGACCAACAAAAAAGATTAATATGAAAAAAAGAATTTGAACAAATAATGTTAAAACCTTCATTATGATGTTCCTCCTTTAGCTTATTCATAACAATAGAGCCGCCTGATCGGCGACTCTATTGAGGGGAAAAAGAAAGTATTTTTGGCTTATACCGATGAGGTATAAATTGAGAAGATGAATGCTACAAACTTATCTTACCTAAATTTAGCTATAACGTAAAATATATAATAACTATAATTACTATGCCTTTTAACTATAGCTAAAGTGGAATGAAAAAAACCACCATCTTATAAAAGAGGTGGCTTTTTTGCTATTCTAAATTAGCATGTTTACCGTACATTTTGTGCGTATCTAAACCTTTCTTTTCCATAAAGCGCAGAATAAGCGCATCGTAAAAAAGCAAGAGCGTTTGTTCAAATAGAGACCCCATTGGCTGTACAGTTTGATAGTCACTATTTGTTTGGTCTTTTTTTGCACCTGGAAGTTTGACAGTAAAATCAGCTAACGTTCCAAGCGTCGATTTAGGAGAGATGGTAACAACGCTAACTTTACCACCAATTTCTTTTGCTTTTTCCACAACTGGAATAAGCATTTTTGTTTCACCAGATCCAGATCCTAAAATAAGCAGGTCATCTTTGGTAAATGTTGAGGTAACGGTTTCGCCGATAACATAAGCATCAATACCCATATGCATCATTCTCATGGCAAATGATTTTCCCATGAAGCCTGAACGACCAGAGCCTGTTACGAAAACGCGCTTTGCTTCAATGATGGCATTAACAAGCTGCTCAGCTTCACTAGCTGAAACACGCTCTGTAGTCTGTGTCAGTTCGTCTACAATTTGACGTAAATGGCTGTTAATATTCACGATTCGTTCCTCAGTTTGAAATAAGTTCTTTCATTTTAGCAGCTGTCGCTTTTTTATCGTCTTGACCTGTAATACCGCCACCAACAATAACAAGGTCTGGCTGAGCTTTTACTACTTCTGGTAACGTTTCTAACTTAATGCCACCAGCAACAGCGGTTTTTGCATTTTTAACAACGCTTTTGATCGTTACTAAGTCTTCAAATGAGTTTTGGCCAACAGCTTGTAAATCGTAACCAGTATGAACACAAATATAATCAACGCCAAGCTCATCTAATTCTTGAGCACGACCTTTAATGTCTTTAACACCAATCATATCAACAAGGATTTTTTTGTTTTGTTTTTTTGCTTCTTCCACAGCACCTTTAATTGACATATCTTCAGCAACACCTAAAATCGTCACAATGTCAGCGCCAGCTTTTGATGCTTGCTGTACTTCGTAACCGGCAGCATCCATAATTTTAAGGTCAGCTAATACTTTTAAGTTTGGAAATGCTTCTTTAACCTCTTTTACAGCACGCAAGCCTTCGTTAATGACAACGGGCGTCCCGATTTCTACGATATCAATATGATCTTCGACTTCTTTAATAACCTCTTTTGCTTCAGCGATGTTTACTAAATCTAATGCTAATTGTAGTTCCATGCTTTCTTCACTCCTTAGAAATTCTATCTATTCACTGTTGTGTAACAAAGCAACAGGTGTAAAAGTAGTATACCCAGTTTTATTTGCTGCTAAAAGTACGCACTTTTTAAACAACTACTATAGAATTTGATAGTATACTGAAGTATACTTTTGGTGATAACAGTTATGTAATCGCTTTATTTACTTGGAAAAATAGAGATGATACATAATGCATCATCTCTAAAAAAAATATTTCACAATTCTTATTTGGTGATTGCTTCACTTTTTTCTTGATTTACTAGTACAGTGTCACGGTAACTTTGTCCCCAGCTATACATAGCAGTTAAGACTGGTATCAGGCTTTGACCATGTTCAGTTAGCGAATATTCAACCTTTGGAGGAACGACAGGGTATACCTCTCGGTGGACGATTACATCATCTTCTAGCTCTCGTAGCTGATTTGCCAGCATGCGAGGCGTGATGTCAGGGATTAAGGCTTTTAATTCACCAAAGCGCTTTGTCCCTTCATGACCTAAATGCCATAGAATGAGCATTTTCCACTTTCCGCCGATGATAGCGAGCGTCAATTCTTTCTCACAATTAAATTCTTTATTTAGCTGGCTCAATTGGTTCACCTCATTTTTGTTCCATTACTCAGTACCTTTTATTATACTTCTTACATTTCTATTTTTTCAAAAGTTTAGCTTGCAGCGCGTGCGATTATACAGTTTGTTTAATATGATCAATAAATGCTTGAGTGGCGTATGAAATATAGCGATCTTGTTTTGTAATAAGAGCTAGTTCCCAAGGAATCCCGTTTTCTAACTCAACAACTGTGAGCTGTTCTAAATCAATTTTTTCACACAAAGAATAAGGAAACAGCGCAATTCCTAAGTTAGCGGCGACCATTTCGCTAATAAAATCCCACTGTGAGCTTTTATAGCCAATAGTAGGCTCAAAGCCGCTTTTTAAACACTCATTGTAAACCATCTCATACATCGTAAAGTCTTCGTGAAACGAAATAAAGGTCTCATTTTTTAATTCTTGTAACGAAATGCTTTTATGACGAGCAAGAGGGTGGTTTTTATGAACAATGAGCTGCAAGGTTTCTTTTGCTAATGGGGTAAAGGAAAACATGTCCTCGTTTACTGGCAGTAGCACAACTCCTACGTCTACGTCTCCTTGTTCTACGATTTTCTCCATCTTTTTTGCTCCGTACTCAATCATTTGAATTTGAACGTCAGGATATTGCTCTCGAAATGATTTAATAATAGGTGGGAAAAATAATGTACCGATAATGGGGGGAATGCCAATCTTAATGATTCCTCGTTTTAAATGCATTAAGTCATATAAAGAATTAGATAGGTCGCGTAAAGAAGCGATGATGCTTTCAGCTTGTTCATACACAATGGCTCCCGCATCAGTTAGTTCTACTTTTTTAAAGGAACGATCTAATAGTGGAGTTCCAAGCTCTTCCTCTAAAGACTTCACCATCTTACTTAGTGAAGGTTGTGAGATATGTAAAGCTTCTGAAGCACGCGTGAAATTTTTATGCTTAGCAACCTCAGTAAAATAATGTAGATGACGTACATCCATGAAAGCATTCACTCCAATTAAAATTTGTTTTTAGACTATGGAATATTGTAGCATCATATTCGGGAATTTTTAATGATTAAAATGGAAAATTCTCAGAAAAATTACTGCATATATATATTTACACCTTCTTTATTTTAGAGATATAATAAATGAATTGAAGGAACGTATTTACTCTTTGAAATGAATTGGTAAGGTGGTTAGGAAGGTTGAGTAAAGCAGAAGGAATGAAAGATGTCGTTTATATAAATGGAAATGTAAATGAGAAGTGCTTTGTCACGCATGGCATTACGTTTAAAGAGTTCTATCAGTCATTGCGTAATCCTCTCACGAACCTTTTGTTATTAAAACATCAATTTGAAGATAGCGATTACCATTACTCTACTCATATGGACTATCTTGAAGAGGAACAGGTTTCTTTATTAGTCGACGAAGAGGTATCAGATTACGGTGATTTTTGTTGGATAGATGTAGATGATGTGTCTTCACTTGATCTATTGGAGCCACAAGATGTTGCTTCTCTCTTGTATTTAGGGCACATGAAAAAGCCCTTACATTCACCTTTTGTGAATAAATTAAGCAATCAGTTTGTTTATTTAGCTGGTGAAGATGGCTATTATAATAAAACGTATTATCGAGATGTATACGATATTAAGCATATGATAAGCCGTGTGATTCCGTTGAAAGCATCTTCTTTGAAGCAAAAAGGTTTTGGGTTTCGACGAAAAAAATCTGAATATCCTGCTTTACCACTTGTAGTAGCTAATACGCTTTTAATGTTGACGCAGGACGGCTTGCTCTTTGATTTTGAACAACAGGCTCAGTCACGTAAAGATCTGCATATTCCAGTCTATACGATCGGTCGATTTACGGATATGGAGGATATGTATAACGAGCGTTTTAATAATCAAGAAGAGAGTAAATTAAGAGCTTATTTGATTTTTAACAAAAAAGAAGCAGAGTGGACCCTAGAAGAAGTTTAGGAAAAGAGCATTGAAGAGATGCTCTTTTTTTATTTGAGTCATATCTAGATTTTGTGATACTATTAAAAAGATTCAGATAGTTAATAGACGATAGGCGGTGTCAAAGTGGAGTTGAATTTAAAGGAGAAAACAGCCTTAGTTTTTGCAGCGAGTCAAGGGCTTGGCAAAGCAATTGCAACACAGTTTGCTAAAGAAGGAGCGAATGTTGTAATAGCCAGTCGTTCTGAAGACAAGCTTCAAAGAGTAGTAAGCGAATTGAACAAAATAGAATTACATAATGTACGTTATATCAAAGCTGATGTAGCAAGCCTACAAGATATTGAACAAGCCGTTCGGTTTACGGAAGAAGAGTTTGGCACAATCGACATTTTAGTAAACAACGCGGGAGGACCAAAGGCAGGTAACTTTCTAGAGATGACTGATGAAGACTGGTATACGGCGTTTGAAAATAACTTAATGAGCTGTATTCGAATGACTCGGACTGTCGTTCCGATTATGAAGAAAAGCGGTGGCAAAATAATTAATATTGCCTCGTCTTCTATTAAAGAGCCAATACCTGGTCTTGTTCTGTCAAATACGTTTCGAACAGGAATTGTTGGCTTAACTAAAACGCTTGCTGAAGAGTTAGCAGCTTATGGTATTTTAATTAATACCGTTGCTCCAGGAAGAATTGCAACGGATCGAGTAGGAGAATTAGATTCAATTCGGGCTAATAAGTTAGGGATAACGAAAGAAGAAGTACAAACAGAAATGGCAAGTCAGATTGCTCTCGGACGCTATGGGAATCCTGAGGAGTTTGCTAAAGTCGTCACGTTTGTTGCTTCAGGAGCAAATTCGTATATGACGGGGCAGTCCTTTTTAGTAGATGGAGGCTTAGTGAAGTCCATTTAATAGAAAACACGCAAACGATGTGTTTGCGTGTTTTCTATTATTAGATCCATGTTGTTACTTGGTCTAATGGTAAACGATCACTAGCATGAGCAGGTTTTGCAGCTTTTCCAACAGAGATTAACATTACTGGGATGTAGCGATCTTCAATTTTAAATTCTTCAACAAATTTTTGAGCGTTAAAGCCACCCATTGAGCATGTATCATATCCTTTTGCTTTCGCAGCTAGCATGAACGTCATGGCAGCTAAAGAAGCGTTTGTAAATGCTGCATCACGTGCAAACGTTGCATTTTTATAAGCACCGTTAATTTGACCAGCTAAAATGTCTTTTACTTCCGCAGTCATGTGACCAGCGTCAACTAATGGGTTATATACAGCATCTGTGTTTTTGTTTGCTTCTAAGTCACCTAAGATTGCGATGACTGCACCTGCTTCAACAATCTGTTTTTGATTGTATGCAATTGGAAGCAAGCGTTCTTTTGCAGCTTCGTCTGTAATGACAACGAAGTGCCAGTGCTGTAAGTTCCATGCAGAAGGTGATTTCACTGTTGCGTCTAGTAGCTCAGTTAATTCTTCTTTACTTAATTTTACAGATGTGTCATAGTGGCGAATTGATGTACGCTCGCTTACAACATCAAAAAAATTTTTAGACATACTAAAAAACCTCCAATAAATAAATGTGAAAATGATGGAATCGATGCACATTCTATCCTGTTTATAGGATGAACGTCAAGATATATGCTTTAGTATGCCTAAGGGGTTGTCATCACAAACATTGAGCTTGAAAAGAAAAGAGGAGACTTTATGAAAATTGGATTTATCGGTAGCGGTGTTATGGGAAGCAGCATGATTATGCATTTACTAAAGGCAGGTTATTCTGTGAATGTATATACGCGTACAAAAGAAAAAGCAAAAGAGGTTATTGCTAAAGGAGCTATGTGGAACGATAGTCCAGCGACCGTAGCAAGCGACTCTGACATCATTATTACCATGGTAGGTTATCCAGCTGATGTGAGAGAAATTTATTTTGGGAAAGAGGGAATTTTACATAATGCGAAGGCTCGTTCATATGTTATTGACATGACCACTTCGGAGCCAAGCTTAGCTGTTGAAATATACCAACAAGCGAAAGAGTTAAGGATTCATGCGTTAGATGCTCCCGTATCAGGTGGAGATGTTGGGGCTAAAAATGGAACATTAACAATTATGGTCGGAGGAGACAAGAAAGCATTTGAAGCGTGTAAAGATGTCTTTTCGCTCTTAGGAACAAACGTTATTTTACAAGGTGATGCAGGAGCTGGTCAACACACAAAAATGTGTAACCAAATTACCATTGCTTCCAATATGATGGGCGTTGCTGAAGCACTTGTTTATGCTGAGAAAGCAGGCCTTGATCCGGAGAAGGTATTAAGCTCAATTTCTGCAGGAGCGGCGGGAAGTTGGTCGCTGAGCAATTTAGCTCCGCGTATGATAAAAGAAGATTTCGAACCTGGCTTTTATATTAAGCATTTTATAAAAGACATGCAGATTGCTTTAAAGGAAGCAAAAGAGCTAGGAATGGAAACACCAGGGTTAGCTCTTGCGAATCATCTATATGAACAGTTAGCTGCAGAAGGAGAACAAGATAGCGGAACTCAGGCTTTATATAAGCTATATAAAAAAGAATAAAGTTCTAGTTAAGGTTGTAAAAAAGTACATTAATAAAAAAGCGTGAGTTTCCATGAGAACTCACGCTTTTTTATTAATGTATATCATTAGTAGTAGGTTAGATAGGATACGTATAGAGATCATAGCTAAACAAAGCTCGTTAAGTCATTTTTAGCCTTTTTTTGTTTGCAAATAGGATTCCATACGGTCCATTGCTTCAACCAACGTCTCTATTGCATAAGCATAAGAAAGTCTAACATAGCCTTCACCTAGGTCTGAAAATGCACTACCGGGAACAAGAGCTACGCCTGCTTCTTTTACTAACTCAAGTGCAAAGTCAAACGACGACATGTTAAGTGATTGAATCGATGGGAAAATATAAAAAGCACCGTTAGGCTTTTCCACATCAAAGCCCATCTTAACAAGACGCTCGTAAACATAATTCAATCGTCTTTCGTATTCTTTTTTCATGTCTACGGCATCATTTTTACCTGCTGTTAAAGCGTTAAGAGCCGCAGCTTGCGAAATGGATGATGCGCAGCTGACGTTGTATTGATGCACTTTTAAAATATGCTTTGTTAAGTATGCTGGCGCAAATAATAACCCGATGCGCCAACCTGTCATCGAATGAGACTTAGATACGCCGTTTACCACAATGGTTTTATCACGCATTGAAGGAATGGCTGCAATCGAATGATGGTTACCTTCAAATACAAGTTCACTATAAATTTCGTCAGATAAGACAAAAACCTCTTTATCCTTTAACAAGTCAGCAATCTCTTGAAGCTCTTCTTTGGACAGCGTTACGCCGGTTGGATTTGAAGGGTAAGGTAAGATAACACATCTTGTTTTATCCGTTAGGTGCTGCTCAATTAAATCAGCAGTTAAACGAAATCCAGTTTGTGTTGTATCAATATGTACAGGAATAGCACCGTTTAATTTAATGAGCGGTTCGTATCCAGGATAGACTGGACCTGGTAAAAGTACCTCTGAGCCTTCTTCTAAAATTGTTCGCATCGCAATATCAATGGCTTGACTCGCTCCAATCGTAACAATGATCTCAGATGATGGATCGTAGGATAATTGATACTTTGTATGTACAAACTCAGCGGCTGCTTTTCTTAGCTCAATTGTTCCTGCATTATGTGTGTAAGACGTAGCGTTTTCATCAATAGCCGTTTTAGCAGCTTCTTTCACATGAGGCGGCGTTAGAAAATCAGGTTGTCCAATTGTTAATGACAATACGTTATCATACTGAGCTACCATATTATAAAATTTGCGAATACCCGACAGTTCAATGCCTTTTACTCGTTTGTTAATTAAATGTTCCATACTAGTCGTTCCATCCTTCCACAGTGTTTCACTCATTTTATCATAATGTATACATGTAAAAAACCACTATCTTCTCAATGCAGATTGAGAAGATAGTGGTTTTAATCATTCACTTTATAAAAGGTGAGAATAGCGAGCTATTAATTTGTAAAAAAGTTCTTCATCTCTGTTATCAAGCGCTTCGTCAATTAATTCTCTTACATGCTTTTTGTTAAAATCCGTTGATAACTTTTTCAACAATAGACTTGCTTCTTTTGAATAGTATGGTTGGACAGGTCTAAATGAAGTAGATGTGGCGAAATTTTTATTTTTTCGATAATCGTTCATCACTCAACAACCCCTTTAATTATACTTACTAATCTATACCCTCTTATGGCGCATGTAACCCTCCGTTTTCTAAAAATCATAAATAGACACTGTGTTTTTATGATTTTATTGCTAAACGAGAGGGGGAGTTTTATTTAAATGTATGTATTTAGTTGAAATACAGTGAGAGGTAGTCTACTTAAAATTATTATGTATGTAACAGCTTCGTAAGGGTAGTGGAAATCACGCCAATCGAAGAACAGAAGCTAGTGTTAGCCCCCTCATAGTTACACACAAAAAAGGCTTAACAACAAAAGTTGCTAAGCCTTTCAAAGCAATTATGCATTATGTTTATAGTTAGAATCAGTCAGTGTGTATGTTTCCTTCGCGCCAGTACACAGGAGATACATGACCGAAGTCCACCGTTTGGTCGTCTAATGTCACGATACAGTGATCTGTGCCAGCTTGCTCTTTAATATTCTCGTAAATCTCTTCTTCTACATCTTCAATAATAGTCATTTCATTTTCATCATTAAAAAGAATGACGGAACCTTTCATTAAACATACACCTTCTTTAAGTAATTGTGGTTTATCATGTGTAGTATAAAGGGTTTCAATTCAATCGTCCACAGGTATTACAAAGATTTTCGTTAACATTTTGTGAACGAGTTATATCCTAGAAGATAAGAATTTGTTATTAAACCTCTCGCACTTTCAGCCGATAATTACTAATACAGAGATGAAAACGTTTTATGTTAAAAACATTTATTTTTTTAGGTGGTTTTACTTTACGACTATAAAGTTTCATTACTATAATAAAGGACGACCACTACATAAGTACACTTTACTATGGAAGGGCGAAAATTTATGCAGCACGATAAAGGAATCCTATTAGAAAGCGGAACAAATGAGCTAGAAATTGTTGAATTCTCAGTCGATACTATTCGTTTTGGAATCAATGTTATTAAAGTTCGAGAAATCATTAACCCAGTAACCATTACACCGGTTCCTAATTCCCATTCTTACATAGAAGGAATCATTGAGCTGAGAGGAGAAGTTCTGCCTGTTGTTGACGTTGCGAAGGCACTAAAGCGCCCAGCATCGAATCAACCTGCTAAGGATAAATTTATTGTCACAGAATTTAATCAACAAAAAATTGTTTTTCACGTTCATCAAGTCACGCAAATTCATCGCATATCGTGGATGGAAATTGAAAAGCCTTCAGATTTATACCAAGGGCTAGAAACTCAAATCACGGGTGTAGTAAAAGATGAAAGCGATATGATTTTATTACTGGACTTTGAAAAACTTGTCACCGACGTTAATCCTGAAGCTGGAATTGATCAGTCTAAAATTAAGCGATTAGGTCAGCGCCAGCGATCAAGCAAGCGATTAGTAGTTGCTGAAGACTCACCGTTATTACGCAAAATGATTTCAGATACATTGGAAACAGCAGGCTATGCCAATACAGAGTTTTTTGAAAACGGGTATGATGCGTTACTTTATCTACAATCACTCGTAGAGTCAGGTCATGCCATTGAAGATGAGGTACAACTAGTTATTACAGATATTGAAATGCCACAAATGGATGGACATCATCTTACCAAGAAAATAAAAGAAGATGATCGTTTATCTGCACTCCCTGTTATTATTTTTTCATCTCTAATCACAGAAGATTTACGTCATAAAGGAAAAATGGTTGGTGCACAAGCACAAGTAAGTAAACCGCAAATTGGTGAACTAGTGCAAATGATTGATGAATTTATTTTATAAAGTAGTTGTGAGCAATATCAAGTTAATGAAAAAAGTGCCTCAATTGTTTCTTTGAGGCACTTTTTTATTTACTTACCAATAGCTTTTACCTAGTGGCTTAAAAACAGGCGCCTGCCGTTTGCGAACATTAGAAGGCTGAACAGGGTTAGGTGCTGATAATAAAAAGCCAGTATATTTGGATAATAATCGTTTTGCATAAGATAGTGACATTGTCGTTTTGGGATTTCGATATTGATGGTTTAAGTGACCGAGGTGTGTTAGTTCTTTGAAGTCCTCTTTCTTAGGAGGCATATGGAAAAAGTAATCTCCAACGGATACCAGCACATCTGATTTTTGCTGACTTTTACCTGGGTTAGGTGAAAAATGAAGTCCTTCTTTTTTTGCTTTTCCTTCTGAAATCAGTTGCTCAAGCGCAAGCTTTTTTAACGTATAAAGCTGCTTCGGATCAGGGGCTGCTTTAGCGTGCCTGTTTACCGTGAAAATAGCTTGTGCAATCTCAGCAGTAGATGGATTGAACGTTTCTTGGTTGGTTGAATGAGGCATAAATAAATTCACTCCCTTTCATTAGTCGCTTCATGAAGCAAATGCTGTTTCATAAGGCTTAGTTCTTTTATTATAGCGTGTCTTGTCCAATTTGAAAATAATTACACAGAGATTGGATAAATTCAAAAATATTTTTCTTTTAGGTTTCGTTTAAAAATGAGAGGTTATACAAATAATACAACAAAAGTTTGAAAGCATAAGAAGGTGTTGAATGAAGTGGATATTTTAATTGCATTAATTCCCGCTGTCATGTGGGGGAGTATTTTACTTGTAAGTTCGAAGCTCGGAGGCAAAGCTTATAGCCAAACAATTGGTTTAACTGGAGGAGCGCTTTTATTCTCGATTGTAGCATTTTTTATTGTCTCACCTGAACTTACATGGAAAATCTTTATTGTAGGTTTTGTTTCAGGTTTATTCTGGTCAGTTGGTCAAATGAACCAATTCTCAGCCGTTGAATATTTAGGTGTATCAAAAACACAGCCTATTTCCACAGGTATGCAGCTAGTCGGGACATCGTTATTTGGTGTCTTATTGTTTGGTGAATGGTCAACTCAAACAAAGCTACTAATTGGAATTGCTGCTCTTGCGTTTATTATTGTAGGTGTAGTGTTTACGTCATTAAATGATAAAAATAACAAAGAAGCTGATGGGAAAAGTCAATTTGGTAAAGGGATGTTTACACTTTTCATTTCAACATTAGGTTACATAGGTTATTTTATCGTCGTTCAATGGTTTGGAGTAGAAGGCTGGTCTGCGATTTTACCACAGTCTTTGGGTATGCTATCAGGTGCATTGCTTCTTACTTTCCGTCATAAGCCATTTAACAAATATGCTACACGCAACATCTTAACAGGATTTGTTTGGGCAACAGGTAATATTGGTCTATTAGTAGCAGCTCCTCGTGTCGGAGTAGCAACAAGTTTTTCATTCTCACAAATGGGAATTATTATCTCAACGTTAGGTGGTATTTTCCTACTTGGTGAAAAGAAATCGAAAAAACAAATTACGTTTGTCATCATCGGCTGTATTCTAATCATCGTAGGTGGGGTACTGCTTGGATTTACGAAAAAATAAATAAAACTCTCATAAAAAACGAAACCAGAAAAAAAAGGAGCGATTACTGTGTATAAAGATTTAGAAGGAAAAGTAGCAATCGTGACAGGAGCGGCAACTGGACTTGGAAAATCAATTGCAATAAGATTTGGACAAGAAAAAATGAAAGTGGTTGTGAACTATCGTTCAAAAAGTGAAGATGCTCAAAAAGTAGTGGAAGAAATTAAGCAAAATGGTGGAGAGGCAATCGCTGTACAAGCTGATGTATCAAAAGAAGAAGATGTGAAGCGATTGATTGAATCAGCTCATACGACATTTGGATCGCTAGATGTCATGATGAATAATGCTGGAGTTCAAAAAGAAATTCCCTCTCATGAAATGTCGCTTGAAGAATGGAACAAAGTCATTTCTGTTAACTTATCAGGGACGTTTATGGGGTGTAGAGAAGCAATTAATTACATGCTTGAACATAATATCAAAGGTACGGTCATCAACATGTCAAGCGTACACGATATTATCCCGTGGCCACATTTTGTTCATTATGCATCAAGTAAAGGCGGCATTAAAATGATGACAGAAACGTTAGCATTAGAATATGCGCCAAGAGGAATTCGCGTAAATTCAATTGGTCCAGGTGCGATTAATACGCCAATCAATGCTGAAAAATTCTCAGATCCATCAACCAAAGCCGATGTGGAAAAGCTGATTCCAATGGCTAAGATTGGAGAACCAGAAGAAATTGCAAGCGTCGCGGCATGGTTAGCATCGAACGAAGCTAGATATGTTACGGGCATCACGCTGTATGCTGATGGTGGAATGACCCTATATCCAAGTTTTCAAGCAGGAAAAGGTTAATTCATTCTTCTAGAAGGACGAATATACACACCGGTACCATTTGGCACAATGGAAGCAAGTTCGTTTACTTGTTCGTTTTTCATTCGAATACAGCCTTTTGAAACGGCTTTTCCAATCGAACTAGGGTCATTTGTTCCATGAATGCCATAGGATTGTTTTGAAAGGCTTAGCCACATTGTACCAAATGGTCCACCGGGATTTGGCTCTCTATTCACAATGACAAAGTCTCCAACAGGTGTTGTGCTAAGCATCTGCCCAACAGCAATTGGGTAAGTTGCTTTCACAACATTATTTTCTCTTAGCTCCAACTCTCTCTCCGCGATAAAGACATGAATGGAATATGGAATGGTTGTTTTATCTGGTAGGTCAGGAATAAGAATTACTTGCCCTGGTACGATGATGTTTGGGTTTAACCCTGGATTGGCTGCAAGAATCATACTGAAAGGCCTTCGATAATCAAGTGAAATTTGATACAATGTTTCACCTTGTTTCACAACATGGAGCATGACTTTCCCTCCTTAATCATAAATCTTTTTAAAATTAACAGAATTTTTCGTTATTATATAAATCTATAGGATTATTTGTTACTATATGAACAGCGTGAGGAGAAAGTGAGCAATAGAGTAAAGGTTTCATATATACGAAATTAGAAGGTGTTGAACAAAAATGAAAATGAAGCACGGAATGATTGACATTGGGTCGAATACAATGCGACTAGTGATTTATGAAAATAGAGAACGGAAAGGCTTTAAGCAAATTGAAAACCTCAAAGTAGTAGCCAGATTACGTAATTATTTAGATAATGACAGTTTGTTAAACGAAGAAGGCATTCATGTTTTGCTTCAAACGCTACAAACGTTTCAAATTATTACGCGTCATCACGAATTAACACACGTTAGCTGCGTAGCGACTGCTACGGTTAGACAAGCTAAAAATAAAGAGTACATTGTCCAACTGGTTAAAGAAAACACTGACTTCTCAATGAAGATCTTATCGGAATATGAAGAGGCCTTTTATGGTTTTTTTGCCGTGACGAATTCAACTTCAATAGAAGAAGCTGTAACAATTGACATAGGAGGAGGGAGCACAGAACTTACTTACTTTCGAAATAGAGAACTTGTTGAATATCATAGCTTTCCTTTTGGTGCGCTCTCCTTACGTTTGCAGTATGTGAAAGACCATGTACCGACCAATGAAGAAAGAGGCAAAATCCGTGATTTTGTACGAAGTGAATTTCAAACGCTATCTTGGCTTAAAAAACGCTATGTACCAATTGTAGCAATCGGTGGAAGTGCGAGAAATCTTGTACAGCTCCATCAAAGTTTTATTCAGTATCCGCTTGCTGGGGTGCATCAATATAAAATGGCACCTAGGGACATTGCACAAGTGAAAACAATTATTACCCCCTACTCCTACGCTGAACTTCAAAAATTAGAAGGGCTATCCAAAGATCGAGCAGACACCATTATGCCTGCTATTGAAGTGTTTCAAGCCCTGTGTGAGGTCGTAAACGCGCCTTCATTTATTCTCAGTCGTAAAGGGCTTAGAGAAGGAGTGCTATATAAAGAAGCACATGAGCAAAGCCAGGGAACAATGTATCCCGACGTAGTGGAACGTAGTTTTCAAGAACTTGTCGATGACTTTGAAATTAATCCAATTTACGTTCAACAAGTAACGCGTACCGCTACAATGCTGTTTCAGCACCTGCGAGTGAATGCTTTACCAACCTTAACAGATGATGACCTCGAATTGTTAAGAAAAGGGGCTCAAGTGTTTCATTTGGGAGAATATATTGATTCAGAATCCAGCAGTCAGCATACGTTTTATTTATTAGCAAATCGTACAATTGACGGGTTAACGCATTTAGAACGCCTAAAGTTAGCATTAGTTGCTTCTTATAAAGGGAAATCTACGTTTAGACAATATATTGAGCCGTTTCGTGAATGGATTTCAAAAGAAGAACAGAGAAAACTCTTATTAGTAGGAGCTCTATTAAAATTGGCAACAAGCTTAAATGCAACTAAGCGAAATGTGGTAACACATATAGAAGTCAAGATTACGGATGCAATGTTAACTTTTACGCTCGTGTGTAATGGTAATTATAAAGCGGAAGAATACCAAGCTGAAAAACAAAAAAAGCATTTAGAAAAAGTGTTGAAAAAACCTATTGCGTTGAATTTTAAATACATTACGAATTAAAAGGTGATACTATTCCTGTACAAAATAAGAAATAAAAAATATACATGTCGTTCATCTTATCTTTATAATTAGTTCATAATTAGATATTAATTAAAAAAGGAGAGCATTTAGGGGGAAATGTAGATGGTGGATGTGGATAAAATATATAGACTGGATAAAGAAAATGAACTGACAAACCCTTCTTATTATAATAACCGGGAGCTAAGCTGGTTGGCATTTAATCAGCGCGTACTAGAAGAGGCGATTGATAAACGGAATGCTCTTTTAGAACGATTAAAATTTCTAGCGATTTTCAGCTCTAATTTAGACGAATTTTTTATGGTAAGAGTAGCAGGAATAAAAGATCAAGTAAAAGCAGGATTTAATAAGCCTGAGAACAAAGCGGGACTGACCCCCAAACAGCAGCTTTCAGCAATCGCGATTAAAAATCATGAGCTCATTAAAGTTCAATCTGAAACCTATATGCATACTTTATTGCCATTGTTAAAACAAGAACAAATCAACTTTGTTTCAATCAAGGAATTAACGACGCATCAGAAAGAGTTTTTAAAATCTTATTTTATAGATCAAGTGTTTCCTGTTTTAACTCCAATGGCAGTTGATGCATACCGACCGTTTCCGATACTTCTCAATAAAAGTTTAAATTTAGCTGTGGTATTAAAAGAAGATAACGAAGAGCAGCAAGTTATGGGGATAAAAGGAAGACTTGCCATTGTGCAGGTGCCTGCGGTTTTAGAACGGTATATTGAACTCCCAACGGATTCATTGGAACGCTCATTCGTTTTATTAGAAGAAGTGATTGCCCACTTTATTCAGCAATTGTTTAGCGGTTATGAAGTAACATCTGTGACGCAGTTTCGCATTACGCGAAATGCGGATATGACCATTCATGAAGAAGGAGCTCGAGACCTTTTAAAAGAAATTGAGAAAGAGCTGAAAAAACGAAAATGGGGCGCTGCTGTGCGTTTAGAAGTAAAAGCCTCTTATTATGATGAACAGGTTCTAGCCTATTTAAAAAGAGTGTTGGATATCCACACGAAAGATGTGTACGTAGTTGACTCACCTCTTGATTTAACCATGCTGTTTTCGTTTTGTGACAAGATTAAAGTGACGCATGAGCATTTAGGTGTTGAAATGTTTATCCCGCAGCCTCCGCAAGATTTAGCATCGGATGAAGATATCTTTGAAAAATTGTTAGAGCAGGATTTGTTGTTTCATCATCCCTACGAGTCGTTTGAGCCGGTTGTTGACTTTGTAGCCGATGCTGCAGAAGATCCTGATGTATTAGCCATTAAACAAACTTTATATCGTGTAAGCGGAGATTCACCCGTCATAAAAGCGCTGCAAAGAGCTGCTGAAAATGGAAAACAGGTTACCGTATTGGTTGAATTAAAAGCACGGTTTGATGAAGAGAAGAACGTTCAATGGGCAAAAAAATTAGAAAAAGCGGGTTGTCACGTTATCTATGGGATGACACACTTAAAAACGCATAGCAAAATTACGCTTGTTGTCAGGAAGCGCCACAATCGAATTGAGCGATTTGTTCATCTTGGCACAGGCAATTATAATGACGCAACGGCTAAAATCTATACGGATATTAGTTACTTAACATCAAAGCGCCAGTTTGGTATTGATGCAACTAATTTCTTTAATTACTTAAGTGGCTATACGCAAAAGCCAGCTTATCACCACTTATCAGTTGCGCCGTTTGATATTCGAGATGATTTCCTTGCGTTAATTGATAAAGAAATAGCATGTCATAAAAAACACGGCAATGGCCGAATTATTGCTAAGATGAATTCCCTGACAGATAAGGCATTAATTATGAAGTTATATGAAGCTTCGCAGGCTGGTGTGTCCATTGATTTAATTGTCCGCGGTACGTGTTGTCTGCGTCCCAAAGTGGAAGGGATTAGCGAACATATTCGAGTGAGGAGTATTATAGGGAGGTTTTTAGAGCATAGTCGCATCTATACATTTCATCACAATGGAGAAAAAAAGGTGTATTTCTCATCTGCTGATATGATGACAAGAAATATGGTAAAGCGCGTTGAAATTCTATTTCCAATTCTCGAAAAATCGTTAAAAAACAGAACGCTAAAATGGTTAAACCTTATGCTTGAAGATAACATAAAAGCTAGAGAGCAGGATGCGAGCGGAAATTACTATTACCTGCCGCAGGGGCAACAAGAAGCTGTTGATAGCCAAAAAGTTTTTAGGCAACTAGCATATCAAGTCATGGAGGATGAAGAGTAAACAAAAAAGCCGATAGAAATCGGCTTTTGCACTTGTTATCGAGGAATGGGGCCAAATCCTGGTGTGCCTGGAGCTCCATAGAAAGTGTTGTAAACAGGTGGACCTCCATAGTATGGAGTAGGTGGATATGGGTAGAACGGAGGGCAACAACCCGGGCGTCCACCGAATCCGCCCACTGCTAGTCCTCCAAGTAAGCCACCAGCTAGGCCAGCTACGAATGGAAAAGCAAAAAAGCGCTGTTCACCGTTAGGAGCGGTACGATATACGCCATACGGATAATATTGATGATACATAATTCAACCTCCTTCAATGTTGTCTATGTAGTGTATGGTGGTAGGTTTCATTATGAGTCTGTCTTACTATATGTTTCTAGTGTAATCACAAAAAAACGTCTAACTAGACGTTTTCTTCAGTGTGAATAATGTAATTTCAGGTGTAGCTAAAAATCTAAAAGGAATGCGCGTTGTGCCGATGCCACGGTTCACATATAGCTGCATTTTGCTTTCTCCAACCTCGTAAAATCCTTCTGGATAAACTGTACCAAAAGGAGGAGTGATTAACGGCCCGAAAAATGGAAGCTGAATTTGTCCTCCGTGACTATGCCCTGATAGCTGTAAATCAACGGGAAATGCCGCAGCTTTAACTGCTACGTCAGGTTCATGAATCATAGCGATTGAAAAAGTGGAAGGCTCTAATCGACCAAGTGTTTGTTCATATTGAGGATCTCCTAACATCACATCATCTAACCCACAAATCTGGATATATTCGCCGCTATCAAGTGTAATGGTGCGTACGTCATTGACTAGAAGTTGGAAGTTTGATTCCTGAATTACATCTTGATAAAGCGTCGTACCATATCCTCCATGATCATGATTTCCATAAATTGCGTACTTTCCAAGAGGCGACTTTAATCGGTGTAAAATAGGAGGAATTCGATGCGGATAAGCATATTCATTCGGTGCATCCATTAAATCTCCTGTAAACAAAATGACATCAGGTTTGAGGCTGTTAATCTTACTAACAAGCTCTTCTAGCTGCTGAAGATTATAAGAAAGCCCAAGGTGAGTATCACTAAATTGTAAAATTGTCCGATTGTGAAAGCCGGTTGGAATATTGTTTGAAAAGATGTTTTTACGCGTTATCTGGAGTCGCCTTGGTTCAATATACTTCGCATATGTATAACCAAAGGAAGTCGTTAATACAGTTCCTAACGATAAAGAAAGTAAACCTTTTAAAAAAGAGCGTCGTGTATACGTCTTTTTCATTTTAAAATCAACCTATTCTCTTTCATATTGCCATTCTACTTATAATGGCTAAAGTTTAATTATAGCACCTCTGAAAAAAGGATAAAACTTAAAACCCTTATTTACCTAAATAACTAGTAAAAAAACTTATTTTTGAGAAAAGTGAATAACTATTCATTTCTCTTTTAGATAAAAAAAGGTAGAATAAAAGAGTAAGAGTTTTAATAAAAGGGGGATAACAGAATGAAGGAGAAAGTAGTGATTGTAACAGGTGGTTCAAGTGGGATGGGCAAACATATGGCGAAGCGTTTTGCTAGCGACGGAGCGTATGTCGTAATTACTGGAAGGTCTCTAGAGAGGTTAGAAGAAACGAAGGCGGAGATTGAAACATTTGAAAATCAAGTATTACCTGTGCAGATGGATGTACGAAACCCTGAAGATGTAAAGCGGATGGTAAGTGAAACTGATAAGCAGTTTGGGCGAATCGACTACCTTATTAACAATGCCGCAGGGAATTTTATATGCCCTGCAGAAGAGCTTTCAGTAAACGGTTGGAAAAGTGTTATTGATATTGTGTTAAACGGTACATTTTACTGTAGCTCCGAAGTAGGAAAGTATTGGATTGACCACAAGATTAAAGGAGCCATTACGAATATTGTAGCTACATATGCCTGGAATGCAGGTGCTGGAGTTATTCATTCAGCTTCAGCTAAAGCTGGCGTGTTAACAATGACAAGAACATTAGCTGTTGAATGGGCAAGTAAATATGGTATTCGAGTGAATGCAATCGCTCCTGGACCAATTGAGCGTACTGGTGGAGCAGATAAATTATTTCAATCCGAAAAGATGAAAGCGCGTACACTTAATTCGGTACCACTTAGACGATTTGGTACACCAGAAGAAATTGCAGGACTAGCTGCATTTTTATTTTCGGATGAAGCCTCTTATATTAATGGTGAATGCATAACAATGGATGGAGGCCAATGGTTAAACCAATATCCTTTTTAAATGAAGGAAAAAAGCAGACAGCCGAATGTCTGCTTTTTTGAACTTTATGAAAGCGTTACTTCATTGCAAAGACTAGCAAAAACAGGATTTTCATATTATACTTACTAAAAATGTATATATAGTAATTGAGCACATTGAATGCTACAAAAAAGCTTGAATATTCATTGCGCTTACGTAAACCAATGAAAGTAGATCAAAAGGTCTGGAAAGAGGATTGAATTGAATCTATATGATAAGGGGGGAACGTCATGGATCCTTTAGATGTGTTAACAAACATAGAGAACACCCTTCCATATTATCAAGCAATTTTTAGTGCGGATGAACACAAGATTGTTGGGTATGAAGTGTTAGCAAGGATTAAACAAGATGACGAGATTGAAAGTTTAGGAGCTTTTTTTCACGATGATGCGATTCCGGATGAATATCGAATTGAAGTGGATTATGCCGTTTTAACAAAAGCATTGAATCACATTTTAGAGCAGAAAGAAGAGTTTTTAATCTTTATTAATCAAAATCCCAATTTATTGATGAATGACCATGGAGAATCACTGTTAGAACTATTGCAGTATTTTGAAACAAAGGGGTTATCACTTAATCGAGTTGTTTTAGAAATTACTGAGCACAATTTTAATGGTGATATTGAATCTCTTCAGCATTTGTTGAAATATTATCAAACGTATGGCATTAAGGTGGCAATTGATAATATCGGTAAAGAAAGCAGTAACTTAGATCGTATTGGTTTGCTTTCACCAGATATCTTAAAAGTAGATTTGCATATTTTACGACAAACCGCTATGACGCAGTCTTATCAAGACGTTTTGTACTCGTTATCATTGCTAGCGCGTAAAATGGGAGCTACCCTGCTGTATGAAGACATTGAGGCTTCTTACCAGCTGCAATATGCATGGCGTAACGGCGGGAGGTACTTTCAAGGTTTCTATTTACATAAACCATCAGCTGAGTTGGTTGACCCGTTTTTGTTAAAAGATAAATTGAAAAATCAATTTGAAATGTTTATTGCTCATGAAAAGAAAAAATTACAGGCTATCTATGAATTAACGGAGAGTTTCCAAGTGAAAATGCAGCAGTTAATGAGTCAATGTCGCAAGATGGAAGGCTATGACGAGATGCTTCAGTATATTGCGAGTGAGCTTTCAATCGCATGCTTTCGAGTATATATATGCGACGAGAATGGGTTTCAGCGCTCATCAAACTTCTTAAAGAAAGAACATGAATGGATTGCTGAGCCAGATTACCTTCACAAAAACTGGAGCTGGCGTCCGTATTTTCTCGAAAATATCATCCGAATGACTCATGAGCAACGTGGGATTTTATCGGACTTATATAACGATATTGAAACAGGAGAGAACATCCGAACCTTTTCGTACCCAATTGAAAACGGTCATTATCTATTTATTGATATTTCATACGCCTTTTTATATGAGAAAGACGCATTATAAAAAAACATGCCCACTCTTAGTTGGGGGCATGCTTTTTTTTATTTCTAAAAATGAAAGAATATGGGGTTAAAAAGAAGGAAAGCTATTACTAATTAAAACGAAAGGGATGATCGTTTATGAAAAAAGTAGTAGCATCCATAATCATATTTTTATGTGTAGTGTGTTTGTATACGCCCGCCCAGGCTGAAGTCGACGGAGATACGCGCAATGAAATCTTTACTGCGCTACATGAAGCATTTCAAGCACAGCTTCGTTTAACGAACGAGCATTATTCAAAGGAAAAAGCAATGAATACACTGCTTCCATATTTTGAAAAAAGTTATGCAGAGAAATTTCTAGATGACAATATGGTTCAAGAAGCTCAGGGGTATACCGTATACGGTTCTGATTTTGCTCTTCATTATATCCCGTATTTTTCATATGATGAACAGACAAAGGTAGCGGTTCATCCATCTATGCAAAAAGCTTACGTCTTCGAATATTTTCCGGCTGTAAAAGATGGCCCCGTATCTTATGTTGGGCATTATGAGATGCTGACGTTGACTCGCCATGAAGGAAAATGGAAAGTGTCAGGATTTACATATAGTAATCAAAAGCCGAGCTAACCTTTTCTCATAAAGTGTTTAACTTAAGAAAGATCTAAAAGTTTTTCTAGTGTTTGTAAATCAAAACCTTTTACCACATCATTATTGACTTTAACAGTTGGTGTTGAATACGATTGAAATACGTCAATCATACGATTTCTAGCTGCTATATCTTTGGAAACGTCATATTCTTTATATGAAATATTATTGTGTTTTAAAAACAGTTTAACAATTTCACACGGTGGACAAGCTGGTTGTGTATATAACTCTACGTTTTTCATCTTAAAACTCCTTATTGTATAATATGATATTATAATCAAAAACGACAAACTGCGCCATAATAAGCCAATTTCTTACGAAAATTCATGTAAAGTACTTGTGTTTTTTCTGTATGTGGCATATAGTGAAATGGTGTCTTTTATGCATGAGGATTCATGCTGAAGAAATGAGAATGAATAAACAAGCCTTAAATAGGGTAAGTAATGATGTAATCGTTGAAAGGAGAGATTATATGTCACAATTACAAGGTATTTTAACTCGTCTTGTGAATCTCCGTGAGCAAGCAAGTGGAAGTGAAGCACCACAACGCTTCTTCGAAGTAGATGGAAAACGAATTTGTAGCGTGAAATATCATGCGAAAACTGAAACGTTTGAACTTGAAGTATATCAAGATGGCGAGAAGCCAAGCGTTTATCAATTTGATAATATTGACATGATTGCAATTGAGATTTTTGAATTAATTCATTAATGAAGCCATTAATCAGCTTAGATCTGTAAATTGTCGATGATTCGAATTAAAGCCTTGGGTGCACATTTACGTGTATCCAAGGCTTTTTATATGTCAAAAATAACTGATATACTAAACGTCCTTCATTTTATATAAAAAGTTAAAAAGAATCTTGACAATAAATAACTTTTGTCTATCTTTCTGAAGCATTTTTTTATATGATTAGAAGGTGAAAAAGTAAAACAATGTGTTGAGAGGAATAGCAAAATGCAATTAGTAGAATGTCGCATGCTTGTCGTATTGGCCCAAGAATTAAATATGAGAAAAGCAGCTGAGCGCTTATTTGTATCGCAGCCAGCTTTATCACAGCGCCTGCAAACAATTGAGCGGGCATGGGATACTCAAATCTTTATCCGTTCCCAAAAAGGTCTTTCTTTAACACCAGCTGGTGAAAAAATTGTGCAGTTTGCAAAGGAAGTTGTTGAAAAAGAAGACCAAGTAAAAGAAGATCTTCATCATTTAGACACCGAAGTATACGGTACGTTAAAGCTCGCTGTAGCCTCCATTATCGGCCAGCATTGGCTGCCAGCGGTTTTAAAAAAGTATATGGATAAATACCCCCATGCAAAGATTTCCCTTGTAACGGGATGGAGCAGCGAAATGCTTCGCTATATTTACGAAGATGAAGTTCATATCGGAATTATTCGAGGAAATCCCGAATGGAAAGGTGTAAAGGAACATCTCTTTACGGACCCTTTATATTTAGTAGATACTGAAATTGAAGATGCCTCTGAGGTACCAAATAATGATCGACCGTTTATTCAATTTAAAAGTGATTCCACCTATTATCAAGAAATACTCGATTGGTGGCACAGGGAGTTTCATACAACTCCAAAGCGAACGATTGTTGTAGACCAAATTGAGACGTGTAAACAAATGGCTTTAAACGGTCTGGGTTTTGCCATTTTACCGTCAATTGCTGTGAAAGATGCGCAGCACTTACATCGCATTCCACTATTAAAAGAAAATAAAGAGCCGATTACTAGAGATACTTGGTTAGTAGGATATGAGTCAGCGTTTAAGCTGAAACAAGTGCGTGCATTTATGGAAATTGTCAAAGAGTATATCAAAGAACAGCAAGAAAAAGAGCTATCATAATACATCTACGCATTATGTGAAAAAATGAGAAAATTACGTGACTTCTAACTTGTCATGTGGAACTCATTTTGTTACATTAGTAAAATGAAGCAAATGCTAACTTAGGAGGAATACATAATATGAAAATGATGGATGCAAACGAAATTATTTCATTTATTCAAAACAGCACAAAATCAACACCTGTAAAAGTATATGTAAAAGGTGATTTAGAAGGAATCGACTTCGGCGCTTCTTCTAAAACATTCGTAACTGGCAACACAGGTGTTGTATTCGGTGAATGGAAAGAAATTCAAGCTGTAATTGAAGCAAACGAAGGAAAAGTAGAAGATTACGTTATCGAAAACGATCGTCGTAACTCTGCAATTCCGCTTTTAGATATGAAAAATATCAAAGCGCGCATTGAGCCAGGTGCAATCATTCGTGATCAAGTTGAAATTGGAGACAATGCTGTTATTATGATGGGTGCTTCAATCAACATCGGTTCTGTAATCGGTGAAGGTACAATGATCGATATGAACGTTGTAATGGGTGGACGTGCAACAGTAGGTAAAAACTGTCACATCGGTGCAGGTTCAGTATTAGCTGGCGTAATTGAGCCACCTTCTGCAAAACCAGTTGTTGTTGAAGACGATGTTGTAATTGGTGCAAACGCAGTTGTTCTAGAAGGTGTAACAGTAGGTAAAGGTGCAGTTGTTGCCGCTGGTGCAATCGTAGTTGAAGATGTACCACCATATACGGTAGTAGCAGGTACACCAGCTCGTGTTATTAAAGAAATTGACGAAAAAACAAAATCAAAAACTGAAATCAAACAAGAGCTTCGTCAACTAAACGACTAATAAGCGAAAGACACAGAAAGCGTGGGCAACCACGCTTTCTTAACTATAAGGAGGATTTTTGGTACGTGGACATTTCTCAATTTGCTGCTTTGCGCAGAGAATTACATAAAATACCTGAGCTAGGCTTTCAAGAAGTAAAAACGCAAGCGTTTTTACTACGCTATATTGAAAGTCTTCCTCAAGAACACCTTGAAATTAAAACGTGGAAAACCGGCATCTTTGTGAAAGTGAAAGGGAAAAAACCAACGAAAACAATCGGCTATCGAGCTGACATTGATGGTCTCCCAATTACGGAAGAAACTGAGTATGAGTTTTCGTCCACTCATGAAGGTTTAATGCATGCTTGTGGTCATGATTTTCACATGAGTATTGGTTTAGGCATTCTAACACACTTTGCAAACCATCCAATTGATGATAACTTGCTGTTTATCTTTCAACCCGCTGAAGAGGGGCCGGGGGGAGCTCAGCCAATGCTTGAAAGCGAGATTATGAAAGAGTGGAAGCCTGATCAAATTGTTGCGCTACACATTGCTCCTGAATATCCAGTAGGATCAATTGCGGTGAAAGAAGGCATTTTATTTGCGAACACATCTGAACTGTTTATTGATTTAAAAGGAAAAGGAGGACATGCAGCATACCCACATAACACAAATGATATGGTGGTAGCCGCTTGTCAATTGGTTTCACAGCTACAAACAATCGTTGCTAGAAACGTTGATCCATTAGATAGTGCTGTTATTACCGTTGGCAAAATTACTGCTGGAACGGTTCAAAATATTATTGCTGAGCGCGCTCGCATTGAAGGAACCATTCGTACGCTATCTCCTGAGTCAATGGCACGTGTTAAAGAGCGGATTGAGGCTATTGTAAAAGGTGTGGAAGTAGGTTATCAGTGTGAGACAGTCATTGATTATGGTTGTATGTATCATCAAGTTTACAACAATCATGATATGACAAAGGAATTTATGACATTTGCTAGAGCTCAAGAAGAAGTTGAGGTTATTGAGTGTCAAAAAGCGATGACGGGAGAGGATTTTGGTTACATGTTAAAAGAGATTCCTGGCTTTATGTTTTGGCTTGGAGTAAATTCTCCTTATGGTCTTCATCATTCAAAGCTTCAGCCTGATGAGAAGGCAATTGAGGTAGCCATTTCTCTTATTACTCGCTATTTCGAAATGAAAGGCATTGCATAAGAAAACCCCGGAAGCTAAACTTCCAGGGTTTTTTCGTTATCCGTTATCTTTAGCGGGCTGTGGTGATTCACCAGTCGGCTTTTCAACGTATACTTGGTGTGGGAAAGGAATTTCAATTCCATGCGCGTCAAATGCTTCTTTAAACGCTTTACGAAGCTTACGTTCTACTCCCCATTGCTCGCCATTTTTCGTTTTTCCAACTACTCGTAGTACAACGTCTGATGCACCTAGCCCCTGAACACCAAGAACGTTTGGTCCATCTACAATGTTTTCATCTTCTTGTGCAATACGATCACATACTTCTTGTAAAATAGAAACTGCGCGATCAATATCGTCATCATATGAGATGCCAATGTCTACAAGCGCACGCATATTTCCACGAGAGTGGTTGCTTAGGCTTGTAATCTCACGATTTGGCACATAGTGCAATGTTCCGTCAAATCCGCGAATTTGAGTTGTACGAAGTCCTACAGATTCAACAATGCCTGAAAAGCTCCCTGTTGTTACATAATCGTCCACATCAATTTGTTTCTCAAGTAGTAAGAAAAATCCTGTAACAATATCGCTCACAAGTCCTTGCGCGCCAAAACCAATTGCTAATCCCACGACTCCAGCACCGGCAAGAAGCGCTGTTGCCTGCACGCCAACAGTTTCAAGTAACATTACAATAACAATAAAGATAAGAACGTATGAAAATACATTTACCATTAAGCTTTTAAGCGTAAGTGCTCTACCTTTTGACACGCTATCACGTTCCATCATACGGTTGAAAGAACGATCAATAATACGAGTTCCAATGGAACGTACGATTAAGAAACCAATTAAGATGAGGATAAGTTTTAACGCAACTACCCCTGCAACTGTCAGAAGTTGTTCCCAATTGACTTCTGAAAAATTCAACATAAAAAATTCATCCTTTCTAAACATAAATCCTTAACTGGAAATAAATGAAGAAGATAACCATATGTAATGTAAAAACTTGCTTAGTTTCTGGCTCTTTCAGTACATTAATTTATTCCCGCTATTAGACATGCTAAACTTAATTTGTCCCTTTTTGCAAGTCATTAACGTTATTTTTTCTAGAAATGAGCAAAAAAAGTTCGTTTATCTTAGATAAAAATAGGGCATAACATGTATGTCGTCCTATTTCATGTAGTTTATAACGAATTAATAGGTATAATTTACTATATTTAAATGAAGAGCAGAATAAACCTGAGTTTATTATTATGTTGGAGGGATGATTCATGCCAGAACGCATGGTAGCCAAGCAGGCCCCACGCTTTGAAATGGAAGCAGTATTGCCGAATAAAGAGTTTGGAAAAGTAAGCTTAGAAGAAAATATGAAACAAGATAAATGGACAGTTCTGTTCTTTTATCCTATGGATTTTACAACAGTGTGTCCAACTGAGATTACGGCTTTATCAGATCGATACGGTGAGTTTAAAAAGTTAGAGGCAGAAGTAATTGGCGTCTCAACAGATACTATTCATACGCATTTAGCTTGGATTAAATCAGATCGACGAGACAACGGATTAGGACCAGTTAACTATCCTTTAGCTGCAGATACAAATCATATTGTTTCACGTGAATATGGCGTTTTAATTGAAGAAAAAGGCGTAGCTTTACGTGGCTTATTTATCATTAATCCTCAAGGAGAACTGATGTACGCTGTTGTCAACCATAATAACATTGGCCGAGATGTAGATGAAACGCTGCGCGTATTACACGCTTTACAAACTGGGGAGCTTTGTCCTGCAAACTGGAAACCAGGACAAGCTACGTTATAAAAAAGCTTAGGGCAAAGATAAAAGCTTTCTTACAGCTAAAGTTCGGCTGAAGAATTAGTTAAAGCCAAGTGAAAATACATAAATGCTGGTGTTTCTAAAAAGTAGACATCAGTGTTTTTTATGTTTTGTTTGTTTAGAAAGTAGAAAATACGTTTGAAGATGACGAATTTATATCATACTAACGATAATTTAGTATTGAAGGAGGAATTTATATGCAAATTGGAATGATTGGTCTGGGAAAAATGGGAGCGAACCTTTCGCTAAACTTGATGGAACACAACCATGCAGTTGTAGCATTTGACGTGAATAAAGAAGCGGTTAAAACGTTGGAAGAACAAGGAGCTGTGGGGGCTCACTCAATAGAAGAATTAGTTAAAAAATTAGAAAAGCCAAAAGTAGCTTGGGTGATGGTACCGGCGGGAGATCTTACAGAAAAGGTAATAAATGAGCTTCAAGGCCTGCTTGATGAAGGAGATATTATTATAGATGGTGGAAACTCAAAGTACCAAGATTCTGTTCGTCGTGCTGAAAAAGCTCATCAAAAGGGGATTCACTTCTTTGATGTCGGAACCAGCGGTGGAATGGAAGGAGCACGAAATGGAGCCTGCATGATGATTGGTGGAGATAAGGAAGCTTTCGCCCACATTGAACCTATTTTTAAAGATATAAATGTGGAAAAAGGCTATCTGTATGCAGGAGATGCAGGAAGCGGCCATTTCTTGAAAATGGTACATAATGGAATTGAATATGGTATGATGCAAGCAATTGCAGAAGGGTTTGATGTGTTGGAAAAAAGTCAGTTTGATTATGACTATGAAGCCGTTGCAAGAGTATGGAACAATGGTTCTGTTATCCGCTCGTGGTTAATTGAGCTGATGGAACGTGCCTTTTCAAAAGATCCTCGTTTGGATGATATCCGTGGCGTGATGCATTCTTCTGGAGAGGGAAAATGGACGGTTGAATCAGCTTTAGACTTACAAGTTCCAACACCGGTTATTGCGCTTTCACTAATGATGCGCTATCGTTCATTAGAAGATGATACCTTTACCGGGAAAGTTGTGGCTGCTCTTCGAAATGAATTCGGTGGTCATGCTGTAGAGAAAAAGTAAAGGGAAATCTAAAAGCTGTGGAAATCCGCAGCTTTTTTTCTGCAAGCTGACATGTATAGAGAAAAGAAGTCTTACATTATGGTAAAATAAAGTAGTATATGGACTTCACTTGTTACTATATGGAGGATTTTTCATGAAAAAGGAATTTGCAGTAGTTGGATTAGGGAGATTTGGCGGTAGCATTTGTAAAACATTAAGTGATCAAGGTATGGAAGTACTGGCTATTGATACGGATGAAGAGAAAGTAAATGAGTATGCGAGCGTTGCCTCACATGCCGTAGTGGGAGACTCTACGGATGAAGGTGTACTAAAAAGTTTAGGCATTCGTAACTTTGATCATGTCATAGTAGCTATTGGTGATAATATTCAAGCAAGCATTTTAACCACGCTGATTTTAAAGGAGCTAGGTGTAAAGAAAATTACGGTAAAAGCGCAAAATGATTATCATGCTAAGGTATTATCGAAAATTGGAGCTAACTTTATTGTGCATCCAGAACGTGATATGGGAAGAAGAATTGCCAATAGTATGATTTCCAATAGCGTACTTGACTATCTAGAGCTATCTGATGAGCACAGTATTGTTGAGCTAGTTGCGAGTAAAAAAATGGCGGGAAATACGCTTATCGACTTAGATATTCGTGCTAAATATGGTATTAATATTGTTGCAATTAAGAGAAGCCAAGATATTATTGTCTCTCCACAAGCATCAGAGTCAATCAAACAGGGTGACATTTTAATTGTTATTGGTGCAGATGTAAATATTAATCGATTTGAGAATAAATTCGCAGATATGTAATGAAAACCTGCTTTCAGCATTGGAAGCAGGTTTTTGCTATGTATTTATAGAAAATATGGATTTTATTGGTGGTTTGCTAGTACAATAGTAAGCGGAGGAATGCAAGATGAAAACTTTTTTAGTGCAAACTACTATGTTTTTAGCGATATGGATTGCCCTTTTTTTTTCAATGTATCAAAGCGTAAATACTCTTGGATTACTTTTTTTAAGTTTTCTGTCCATGCTTATTTATTTTACAAAACCACTGTGGAGGCAGAAGCTAGGAAATCAAATGTGTCAAGTGTTGGTGCTGACAAGCTTAGGGTTCTTCTTATCGTTCTCCCCACTTTTAATGGCTCTTTTTCTGTATGTTAGTGTTGAAGCAGCCAGTGAAGTGAAGGGACTTTCTTTTCGAATTTATGCTGGATGTACACTGATTGCTTTTTTACTTTTAACCTGGATTAAGTTAGAGGCCTTATTACTACCAACCATTATCATAACTGTGCTAATTGGGGTTGTTTTGTATCAATTAGGTGTAAGTAGGGAAGAAAAGCAACAAAAACAGCTTTTATATGATGAGCTTAGAGGTGAATATCGCTCTCTTAAACGAATGAGTTTGGAGGCAGATAAAGCGGCTCGAAATGAAGAAAGAACAAGAATTGCTCGAGATATTCACGATTCTGTTGGCCATAAATTAACGGCTTTATTACTAAATATTCAAGTGTTAAAGATGAGTCAAGAGTTAGAAAATGTACAGCTAGACCAATTAAAACGGTTAGCAGAAGAAAGCTTAGCCGAAACACGTCATGCTGTAAAGGAGTTGGATAAATCAACCTTACAGGGAGTAGCATCCATTGTTCATTTAATTAAAAAGTTAGAATCAGAGAGTCATATGAATGTTTCGTTTACAGTGAAGCAGCGAGTATTATCACTGACGCTGTCCAATACTCAAAGCGTCGCGTTATATCGCGCTATTCAAGAGGGATTTACAAACGCAATGCGTCACGGTAGTTCAAGAGAATTAGCAATTACTCTAATGCTATCACCAGTAGGAGATTTATCTTTCCAAATAAAAAACAGCATTGCACCTGATGCACCTCCTTTTCAAGAAGGGTTTGGGTTAAAGGCATTAAAGCAGCGGATTGAAAGTATCCGAGGACAAGTAAGCTACTTGCAAACACCTGAACATTTTTCTATAGAAGGCATCATTAAACTAAATTAAGGGATACAAAGAAGGTGAGTTTACTTGATTCATATTTTACTTGTGGAAGATCAAAGCATTGTTCGTTCAGGAATTAAAATGATGATTGAACAAGATGCTGCTCTGTGCGTGCGAGCAGAAGCGAGTAATGGAAAAGAAGCGTTAGAGCAGCTGGAGCGTCATATGATTGATCTTGTGATTATGGACGTATCAATGCCAATTATGAACGGAATTGAATCGACCCAGAAGATAAAAGCGCAGTGGCCAACAATACGGGTATTAATGCTAACGACCTTTAATGATGAGGAGTATGCTATGCAGGCTCTTCAATATGGAGCAAATGGGTTTATGCTAAAAACGGCTGACCCCGAGCATCTCATTCAATCCATTCATAGTTGTATGAACGGTGGTTTAAGTATTCATGATCACGTAACGGCTAAAATTATGCCAAGGTTATTAAGAAAAGAAGCAGCAGAGCCTATACAGATTGAACTTACAAAAAGAGAAAGAGAGTTAGTCAAACTTGTAGGAGAAGGGAAAACGAACAAGGAAATTGCAGCAGAGCTTTATTTATCAATTGGAACGGTTAAAAATCATCTTACGCAAATTTTACATAAGCTAGAGCTGCGTGACCGCACGCAGCTGGCTATTTATGCTGTGAAAAATCACTTAGCGTGAAGAAATCTTCTGACAAGAGGTCAGAAGATTTTTTGTCATGTGACGGAGGTCATAGTTTGGAATAGAAGAAGTGACGGAAGTAAGTGGTGAAGGAAGTGTTGAATTTATAAGATGAAGTAAGAAAGAAAATAAAGGAGTGAAGCCTTATGCTAGAAGTCATCGAACTAAGTAAAGCATACAAAAAAGCGAAAGTAGTAAATAACATCAGCTTGTTTTTAGAACGTGGCGAAACAATTGGATTATTAGGGCCAAACGGTGCAGGAAAGTCAACGACCATTTCTTTGATTTCTTCTCTTATTAAACCGTCAAGCGGTGACATACGTATCAACGGGAAAAGCAGCGTAGAAGATCCAATTCATATGAGACAAATACTGGGCGTTGTTCCTCAAGAGCTAGCTTTATATGATGAATTAACGGCAAGAGAAAATCTCGACTTTTTTGGAAGAACCCAAAGAATGAAAGGAAAACAGCTAGCTGAAAAAGTGGATGAGATTTTAAACATGATTAGTTTAACCGACCGCCAGCATGATCGTGTGAAAATCTTTTCTGGAGGAATGAAAAGACGACTTAACATCGGTATTGCGCTTCTTCATAGTCCAAAGCTTTTAATTATGGACGAACCGACCGTTGGAATTGATCCACAATCTAGGTTTCACATTCTAGAGTCGGTTAAGCATTTAAATCAGCACTATGGTATTAGCGTGATCTATACAAGTCATTATATGGAAGAAGTAGAACAGCTTTGTAACCGTATTTACATTATGGATAAAGGAAACATTATTGCTTCTGGTACAAAAGAAGAGCTTCGAAGCATTTTATCTTCTGAACAAATTATTCATTTTAAAGCAGATTGGATTAAAGAAGGACTTATTCATAAACTACAGTCTCACCCATCTGTATCAAAGTTAACGCATACGGATGGATCTGTTCAATTCTCTGTTCCAAAAAATGTGAATATATTAGCCGATTTGTTTAAGTTTGCTGAGGAACAAGAGATGATGATTTCCGCTGTCCAGATTGAAGCACCAACGCTTGAAGATGTGTTTTTACATTTAACTGGTCGAACGTTAAGAGATTGATGAGGGGGAATAAGGATGTTTTTTGCGCTTTTAAAAAAGCAGTTCATACAGTTTATTAGACGCCCTCAAGAACTTATTATTTTATTGTTAATGCCGTTTGTTTTAATTGTAATCTTAGGATTTTCTCTTGGAAGCATTATGTCTGATAAGCCTGGTTTTGAAGCCACTGTTGGGGTAGTTGTGAAAGGGGATGAAGAAGAAGAAATAGAACGCTTTAAAAAAGAATTAGCCCTGCAATCGTTACCTGAGGAAGCGAAGAAACAGGTGTTTACGACTGTTGATCATATGAAGCCAATAGAGTTTTTACTACAAAATACGTTTCAACAAAAAGAAGTAACGCAGTTTATTAAGATGAAACAGATTTCAGATACTGGGTTAGAAAAAGCCAAACGAAGCAATGAATATAGTGCAATTATGGTGTTTCCTGAAGGGTTCTCATACGGGGTATTACAAAATCAATTTTTAAAAAGAAACATCGAGAATCCACCGCTAACAATTATTCAAAATGAAGACAAATCAATTGGTGCCGATACGGTAACTAGTATAATAGAAGCTTATCAACAAAAGTTATCTCTGTACACTTATGCTAGTCAAGTAAATCCTGAAAAAGCAGGTAATATCGAAATAGTAGGTTCTTTAGGAGAAAAAGAAACGGCGAACAAAGAAAAGCCGCTTTCAGCTCTTGCTTACTATGCGATAGGCATGAGCATGATGTTTGTTCTCTATCTTGCTCCTAGCTTAGCTACGAACGCTTATGTAGAAAAAGAAGCTCATAGCTTGTCGCGTATCATTCTTGCTAACGTATCGCCGACTCTTTATTATTTTAGTATTTTCTGTACAGGTTTCTTACTAGCTCTATGTCAATTGCTTATTTTGTATAGTCTCGTGGCAATATGCTTTGGAATTATATGGCCGAACTTACTGGCGTTTTTAACCATTACTGTTGCTGTGAGTATGGCTGTAGGAGGAATTAGCGCATGTCTATCTTCTGTGGTGCATCGCTGCAATTCAGACGATATGGTTTCCATCTTTCGAAATGTAGTTGTTACGATATTAGCATTTTTGGGAGGCAGCTTTTTTCCTACTGAACAGCTTTCAAGCCAGCTTGCAAAAATCGGTGAAATAGTGCCAAACGGAGCTGGTACGCAAGCTTACTTACGCGTGTTGCAAGGGGAATCTATTCTGAATATTAGCGGGGAACTGTTTACGTTGCTTATGACGGCTGTCGTCATGTTTAGTACCGTCTGGTTGCTTGGAAGGAAGGTGTGGAAAAGTTGAATACGGTTTTAATTGGGCGATTTAAGCAGCTGCGTAGAAGTCCATGGGCGGTAGTGGTGTCACTCTTTTTAGTTATTGTATTTGCGTACCTAATGGGAAAAGTTGATCAAACGAGTACTACTATCCTTGTATATAGTAAAGATCAACAAGTAAACGTCACATCTCTTATTCACGATTTAAACCAAACCCAGCACTTACTATTTAAAGAAAGCAATGAAAATGAAGCGCGAGATCAAGTAAAAGAAGGTAAAGCAGAAGTAGCTTTAGAAGCAGGGATAAATGATTTTAAGTTAATCTTAACATCAGAAACAACACTTACAGAAAAAGTAAATCAACATGTGAAAGCACATTACGAACAGCGAATACAAACCCAATCACTTGCGAAGCAGTTTACATCCAAAGAAGCAGGCATGATTAACAAAAAAATTGAAGAAGCTCCTATCTTTAAGGTTAATGTAGAAAGTATGCAAAAAACAGAAGGAATTATGCTTCAAGAGAATATGCAGGCGCTCTTTGGCTTTACGCTATTTTTTATCATATATACCATTGGATTTAGTGTGCTCAAAATTTTGCAAGATCGGAAAATTGGAGTCTGGGACCGCCTTCTTATTTCAAGACTTTCAAAAGTAGACCTTTATACAGGGAACTTAGTATATTCATTTTTAATTGCGTATGTAGAAGTCATTGTTATTTTTAGCACATTCCATTTTGGTCTTGGAGTAGATTTTAACGGTCGATTTGTACTTAGTTTACTCATCGTTATTCCTTACCTATTGGCAACTGTTGCTCTATGTATGTTTCTAGCAGGAGTGGTCAAGAGCATTGCTCAGTATCACGTGCTTATTCCTCTATTAGCAGTGAGTATGGCAATGATAGGAGGGGCATATTGGCCTCTTGAAATTGTCACATCTCCAGTTATGCTGACACTTTCAAAGTTCGTACCGTTGACATATGGAATGGACCTTTTAAAGCAAGTTGTGCTCTATGATTATGCATGGCAAAAAATTGCGTACTCAAGCCTATTATTATGCATTATTACAGTGGTATTAATGGCTCTTGGAATTAATATTTTAGAGAAGAAACATACGTAAAAAGGATTCGCGTAAGCGAATCCTTTTTCTTATACTTCCATAATGATTGGTAAAATCATTGGACGACGTTTTGTTTTTTCATAGAGGAATGGAGCTAGTGTGTCTGTAATTTCATTTTTAATTTCAGACCACTGAGATGTACGGCGCTCCATTACTTTATTTAAGTGCTTTGTAATTAATGATTGTGCATCGTTAATTAAATCGCCAGATTCGCGCATGTAAACAAATCCACGTGAGATAATATCTGGACCCGCTGCAATTTTAAAGTCTTTCATGTTAATGCTAACAACGACGATTACAAGACCTTCTTCAGATAGAATACGACGATCTCGCAGTACGATATTACCAATATCACCAATGCCGCTTCCGTCAATATAAACAGAACCAGATGGGATTTTACCCGCTACGGATGCTTCGTTCTCGCTTAGTGCTAATACTTCACCGTTATCCATAATGAAGCAGTTTTCTTCTTGAACACCGCAGTCAGTTGCTAGCTTGATATGCATCTTTTGCATGCGGTACTCACCATGAATTGGCATAAAGTACTTTGGTTTCATTAAGCGAAGCATTAATTTTTGTTCTTCTTGTCCACCGTGACCTGACGTATGGATGTCATTCAGTTTACCATGAATAACTTCAGCACCAGCACGGAATAACATATCGATCGTTTTGCTTACACTTACTGTGTTACCTGGAATTGGTGATGAAGAGAAAACAACTGTATCCCCAGGGATAATCTGAATTTGACGGTGTGTACCGTTTGCAATACGTGATAAAGCAGCCATCGGTTCACCTTGACTACCTGTACATAAAATTGTTACGCGGTTAGCAGGAATACGATTGATTTGAGATGGTTCAATAAACGTATCTTTTGGACAAGAGATATAGCCAAGCTCCTGGCCAATATCAATTGCTGCTTCCATACTGCGACCAAACACAGCAATTTTACGATTGTTTAATACAGCAGCTTCAACAACTTGTTGTAAACGATGAATGTTAGATGCAAACGTTGCGAAAATAATACGTCCTTCAACTTTTCGGAAAATGTCATGAATGCTGTCACCAACGCGACGCTCAGACATTGTAAAGTTAGGGATTTCACTGTTTGTACTATCTGATAGTAGGCATAGTACGCCGTCTTTACCGATTTCAGCCATCTTTGTTAAGTTCGCTGGTTCTCCAACTGGTGTAAAGTCAAACTTAAAGTCACCTGTATGTACAATTTGTCCATTTGGTGTTTTTACAACAATACCGTATGAATCAGGAATGCTGTGTGTTGTACGGAAAAACGTTACCGACGTCTTGCGAAACTTAATAACGTCGTCTTCTGTAATTTCATGAAGCTGTGCAGTTCTAAGTAATCCGTGCTCATCCAGCTTATTGCGTAGTAAACCTAACGCTAGCTTTCCAGCATAAATTGGAATGTTTAATTCGCGTAAAAGATACGGAATTCCACCGATGTGATCCTCATGACCATGTGTTACGAAAAGTCCACGGATTTTATCTGCGTTTTTAACTAAATAGCTGTAATCAGGAATTACATAATCAATACCTAATAGTTCATCTTCTGGAAACTTAATTCCGGCATCGATAAGAATAATTTCATCTTGAAACTGTACGGCATAGGTATTCTTACCGATTTCACCTAGTCCACCTAGAGCGAATACCGCCGTCTGATTATTTTTTACAAATTTCATTTTTATCATATCTCCAATACTTTAAAATCTTCGCTGTGTTGCTCATATTCTAAGTAGTCTCCGTCCACTAGTTGAACAAATTCAATGTTAATTGAACGCGCTTTTAACTTTTTACGAACGTCGCGTTCAGACTCTCCTTCTACATAAACAGTTTGTGTGTTTTCACGAACTGGTACTTCTGTTAATTTTTCTTGAAAATATACTTTAAAAATCATAACTTCATTCTCTCCTTAAATCCGAAATTCAAATAACTTATTTTATTATAATATAAAATGTGTATGTATTTCATGTATTTTCTAAAGAAACTTGCTTTCACTACATTTTAGACATCAAAATAACACAAGTCAATTCGTTAAATGCAAAATAGGGACGATTTCTATCGATAAACTTAAATTTTATTGAAAAATTATACGAATAGCTAATATGAAATTATGACTATGTGAAAAATTGACTGACTGGACTGCTTGTTTAAATAGAAAATAAGGGCTATTCTATTTTACGATGCAGACACACGCTCTGCAAATGTATTGATAGAAAGCCCTTAAATCGTTAATTAAGCAATTGATTTTTTTCGTAATAATTCATTCCAACGTCTTAAAAGGCGCTTTCGAAAATCTTTTAGCATGAATCTCATCTCCTTTATATCTGATGAATGCCTGTCTATGTTTATAGTTGTAGTATATGAAAAAATCGCATAGACTTGCGTGGGTATATATGGAAAGATGGAGAAAGTAGAAGTGGTTTGTTATAATGGCGTGAGAAACGAAAAAAATAGAAAAGTTAGGTGAAACAATGGACAAAAAAATAGTGTTCTTTGATATTGATGGTACATTGTTAGATCATGATAAAAAATTACCTGAGTCAACAAAGCAAGCGGTAAATCAGCTCAAGGAAAAAGGTTATGAAGTAGCCATTGCTACAGGCCGAGCACCGTTTATGTTTAAAGAGCTTCGAGATGAGCTTGGTATCGATACATATATTAGCTTTAATGGTCAGTACATCGTATTAAATGGTGAAGTTCTGTATCAAAATCCATTAGACGTACAAGAGCTTCAAGCGCTCACCGCGTTTGCTGCTCAAAAAAATCATCCAGTCGTTTATTTAGATCATGATGATATGAGGTCTAATATTGAATTTCATGAACATATTGAAGCAAGCATTAGCACGCTAAAGCTTGGCATCACACATCCAATTCATGACCCTTTGTACTATGAAAACCGCGAAATCTATCAAGCGCTTCTTTTCTGTACGGATGGTGAAGAGAAGCCTTACGAAGAAAAATTTAAAAAATTTGATTATATTCGTTGGCATGAATTCTCAACGGATGTGCTTCCTGCTGGTGGATCAAAAGCAAAGGGAATTGAGGTTATGATCAATAAGTTAGGCTATAAGAAAGAAAATGTGTATGCATTTGGCGATGGCTTAAATGATATTGAAATGCTCTCGTACGTAGGAAATGGCGTAGCAATGGGAAATGCCCATGATGAAGTAAAAGAAGTGGCAAATTATATTACAAAAGACGTAGCTGATAACGGAATTGCACACGGTCTTCAACTTGTAGGATTACTGTCTTAACAGAAAAGTAGGAACCTGGACGGGTTCCTACTTTTTTTAGCGCATATAAGGGCTTGCATTTTCAGGTTCTTTAAACGGCTCTGCTTTATTAATATGGTCATAAAACATAACGCCATCAAGATGGTCAATTTCATGCTGAAAGACCACAGCTAATAGGCCTTTCAAACGGATTTTAACCTCTTCTCCTTCTAGCGTTGTACCTTTTACAGTAATACGAGCATACCTTGGGACATATCCAGGTATTTCTTCATCTACGGATAAGCATCCCTCACCGCTTGTTAAATACGTTTTTTCAACGGAGTGGCTCACAATTTTCGGGTTGAAAAGAGCATAGCTTTGCACGTTTCCACGCTCATCAGGTGCTTGAATAGCAATCATTCGCTTTGATACGTTGATTTGAGGAGCAGCTAATCCAATTCCAGGACGTAAATTATACTTGGCTGCAATTTCAGGGTCTTGGCTGTTTTGAACATACTCAAGTAGTTGTCTAAGCGTTTCTTTATCTTCAGCTGTTGCTGGAAGCTTTACTTCTTGTGCTACTTTGCGCAGAGTAGGGTGGCCATCCCTAATAATTTTATCCATTGTAATCACTGTTCACATCTCCCTAACGATATATGGTACTAATAGTTATGACATATACTTGTCAGTTTAGTACTATAAAGTGTATCAAAAGACATATGAAAAGTCATCCGAGTTGCTATATGTAGAAGAGAAAGCCACTTGACTTTCTCTTTGTTAACTAATTAACAGCCGCCCCAACTGCAGCCAATAATAACAAGTAAAATAAATAGTACAATTAAAAGAACGAATTCTTTATTTGAACCGCCACATCCGTATCCATATCCTCCGTAATACATAACTAACACACTCCTGAACAGACAGAATCCCAAAAAACACAAACGATTTAACCGTTTTTTCTTGATGGGTTAGTATAATATATTAAAAGATAATAAAATGGTGTAGATGAATTGCTTAATTCGGGCAATAAAGATAAAATAGTGCTGGTATAAGGGAGGATTTACCAGGTATGAAGACTAAAAAAATAGTAAGTGCAATAGGTATAAGTATGATGCTTTTAGCAGGATGTTCAGCAGAAAGCGGAGACGAACTAGAAGTTTATAAAGCGCTTGAGAAAGTCGCTGATCAAGAGAAGCAGTTTATAAAAGAGCAGCAACCGATGACGGCACTCGAAGACAAAGAAAATGTTCTATATGAAGAAATCTTATCAATTGGAATGAAAGAAAAAGAAAAAGTTGACGAAAAAGCAAGCGAAGCGCTCCAATTATTAGATGAACGAGAAGAACATTTAGTAAAAGAACAGGAAAGTATGCAGCGTTCAAAAGAAGAGTTTGAAAAAGCCAAAGAGAAAATCGAACTGGTAAAAGATGAAGACATAGAGAAGCAAGCCAACAAACTCGCTTCTTTAATGGAAAGTCGCTATAAGGCATACGACTTGATGTATGCTTCGTATGAAGAATCGGTGGAGTTAGACAGAGAGCTATACACAATGTTTCAAAAAACAAACGTGAAGCTAAACGATTTAGAAAACCAAATTTCTTCTATTAATGAGATGTACCAAAAGGTGCAGGAGAATAGTGAAAAGTTTAATCAAGCAACGGATGCTTATAATGAAGAAAAAAAGAACTTCTACAAAAAGGTGAAATCAGATCAAGAATAAAAGCAGGAAACAGTCAAAGCAATAAGCATTGGCTGTTTTTTGATTTGATATACAACAGTATTCGACATGAATTAAATAGTCTGTAAAACGCTTTCATTCAAAGGGTTTGTAAGAAATTAAACGGTGATATTAAGCAGGTTTTTAAACGGTTATTATAAGACAAGTAGTACAGAATATGTTTGTGTAATAGCACAGATGGATTTAACATTTTTTTAAAGTGTAATAAGGCAAAAAGCTTAAATTTATAAGCGTAAATAGATTGACGAACCGTTTTAATGTGGTGTACACTATTTAGCGTAGTAAGTGTTGTATTAATCATTTTGTTGAAATAATTAATACAGTTTAACGGAATGAAAGTTTCGCTTAAACTTTCCTTTTACTTAAATGTTTGAATCGAGTGCGCCCGGGAATACATAAAACATGTTGAAATACGTAGCGGACTCAAATGGAATTCTAGTCGACAAAAAATGACTTTTAGGTGCTTGTTTTGGGTATCCTAGCAATGTGTATTTTTTGTTTGATTAGCACATTGAAAAGTAAGGCTTAAATGAAAGGAAGAGGTGACTTAGATGGCTGCTAAAACTAAAAAAGCTATTATTGATGTATCAAAGCAACTTGATAAAATTGCTGAGCAGTACCAAACGTTCCAAATTCTTAATGAAGAGGGCGAAGTAGTAAATAAATCAGCAATGCCAGATTTATCTGATGAACAATTAAAAGAACTAATGACTCGTATGGTGTACACACGTATTCTTGATCAACGTTCAATTTCATTGAACCGTCAAGGTCGTTTAGGTTTCTATGCACCAACAGCTGGTCAAGAAGCTTCTCAAATTGCATCTCATTTTGCATTAGAGAAAGAAGACTTTATTTTACCTGGATACCGTGATGTACCACAATTAATCTGGCACGGTCTTCCATTATACCAAGCTTTCTTATTCTCTCGTGGTCACTTCCACGGTAACCAAATGCCAGAGGATTTAGGCGCACTTTCACCACAAATTATCATCGGTGCACAAATCGTTCAAACAGCGGGTGTTGCATTAGGTCTTAAAAAACGTGGTAAAAAAGCAGTAGCAATCACTTACACTGGTGACGGTGGAGCTTCACAAGGTGACTTCTACGAAGGTATGAACTTTGCAGGTGCGTTCAAAGCTCCAGCAATTTTTGTTGTTCAAAACAACCGCTTTGCGATTTCAACACCAGTTGAAAAGCAATCTGCTGCTAAAACAATTGCTCAAAAAGCAGCTGCAGTAGGTATCCCAGGGGTACAAGTGGATGGAATGGATCCATTAGCAGTTTATGTTGCTGTAAGCGAAGCTCGTGAGCGCGCAGTAAACGGCGAAGGTCCAACATTAGTTGAAACATTAACTTACCGTTATGGTCCACATACAATGGCTGGAGATGACCCAACACGTTATCGTACAGCAGAGCTTGATACTGAGTGGGAAAAGAAAGATCCACTAGTACGTTTCCGTAAATTCTTAGAAGCTAAAGGCATCTGGAATGAAGAAGAAGAAAACAAAGTAATCGAGCAAGCTAAAGAAGATATTAAAAATGCAATCAAAAAAGCAGATGACTATCCAAAACAAAAAGTTACAGACTTAATGGATATCATGTATGAAGAAATGCCTTTCAACTTGAAAGAGCAGTATGAAATCTACAAAGAGAAGGAGTCGAAGTAAGCCATGGCGCAAATGACATTGATTCAAGCAATCACTGATGCGTTACGCACAGAAATGAAAAACGACGAAAACGTATTAGTTTTTGGTGAAGACGTTGGCGTAAACGGTGGGGTATTCCGTGCAACTGAAGGTCTTCAACAAGAATTCGGTGAAGATCGCGTTTTCGATACACCACTTGCTGAATCTGGTATCGGCGGTCTTGCTGTTGGTCTATCGACTCAAGGTTTCCGTCCAGTACCTGAAATTCAATTCTTTGGTTTCGTATTTGAAGTTCTTGATTCAGTTTCTGGTCAAGCAGCTCGTATGCGTTATCGTTCTGGCGGTCGTTGGAACGCACCAATCACGTTCCGTTCACCATTCGGTGGTGGCGTACACACACCAGAACTTCACGCTGATAGCTTAGAAGGTTTAGTAGCATCTCAACCTGGTTTGAAAGTTGTAATTCCTTCAACTCCATACGATGCAAAAGGTCTTTTAATTTCAGCAATTCGTGACAACGATCCTGTTGTTTACTTAGAGCACATGAAATTATACCGCTCATTCCGTCAAGAAGTACCTGAAGAAGCTTATACAATTGAAATTGGTAAAGCTGATGTAAAACGTGAAGGTACTGACGTTTCAATCTTCGCTTATGGTGCAATGGTTCATTCATCATTAAAAGCAGCTGAAGAATTAGAAAAAGAAGGCGTATCTGTAGAAGTTGTTGACTTACGTACAGTTCAGCCTTTAGATATCGAAACAATCATCGCATCAGTTGAAAAAACTGGTCGTGCAATTGTTGTTCAAGAAGCTCAAAAGCAAGCTGGTATCGCTTCAAACGTTGTAGCTGAAATCAACGACCGCGCAATCTTAAGCTTAGAAGCTCCAGTATTACGCGTAGCTGCTCCAGATACAGTATTCCCATTCTCTCAAGCAGAGGGCGTTTGGTTACCAGACCACAAGGATATTGTAGCAACTGCTAAAAAAGTTCTTGAATTTTAATTGATTGTTACTCTATAGAAATCAGCATTTTGCTGATTTCTATTGTAAATAAGGTATAAAAACCAACTAAACATATTGCAACTAACTAGGAGGTTGAAGACACGTGGCATTTGAATTTAAACTGCCGGATATCGGTGAAGGTATCCACGAAGGTGAAATCGTAAAATGGTTCGTAAAAGCTGGAGATGAAATCGATGAGGATGATGTACTTGCCGAAGTACAAAACGACAAAGCTGTTGTTGAAATCCCATCTCCTGTAAAAGGTAAAGTATTAGAAGTTAAGGTTGACGAAGGTACAGTAGCAACTGTAGGTCAAGTTATCGTAACTTTTGATGCTCCTGGTTACGAAGATCTAAAATTCAAAGGCGACGATCATGACGATGCGCCAAAACAAGAAGAAGCTCCAAAAGAAGAAGAGCAAGTTCAAGCAACAGCTGAAGCTGGACAAGACGTAGAAAAAGCAGCAGCTAGCGCGCAACCACAAGCTGAAGTAGATCCAAACCGCAAAGTTATTGCTATGCCTTCAGTTCGTAAATATGCTCGTGAAAAAGGCGTAGACATTAAAGCAGTTCCAGGATCAGCTAAAAACGGCCGTATCGTAAAAGAAGACATCGATAGCTTCTTATCTGGTAGTTCAACTGCAGCAGCTTCAACAGCAACTGAAGAGGCTCCAGCGGCAACTGAGGCAGCACCAAAAGCTACAGCTACAGCAATTCCAGAAGGTGACTTACCAGAAACTCGTGAGAAAATGAGCGGTATTCGTCGTGCAATTGCAAAAGCAATGGTTAACTCTAAGCAAACAGCTCCTCACGTAACATTAATGGACGAAATTGATGTTACAGCACTTGTTGCACACCGTAAGAAGTTCAAATCAGTAGCAGCTGACCAAGGTATTAAATTAACATTCTTACCTTATGTTGTTAAAGCATTAACTTCTGCACTTAAGAAGTTCCCAGCTCTTAACACATCTATTGATGATTCTACTGATGAAGTAATCCAAAAACACTACTACAACATCGGTATCGCGGCTGATACTGAAAAAGGTCTTTTAGTACCTGTAGTGAAAAATGCTGACCGCAAGTCTGTATTTGAGATTTCTGACCAAATTAATGACCTTGCTGGAAAAGCACGTGAAGGTAAATTAGCTCCTGCTGAAATGAAAGGCGCTTCTTGTACAATCACAAACATCGGTTCTGCTGGTGGACAATGGTTCACTCCAGTAATTAACCACCCAGAAGTTGCAATTCTAGGTATCGGACGCATTGCTGAAAAACCAGTTGTACGTGACGGTGAAATTGTAATTGCTCCAGTATTAGCATTATCTCTAAGCTTTGACCACCGTATCATTGATGGTGCAACAGCTCAAAACGCTCTTAACCAAATCAAGCGTTTATTAAATGATCCAGAATTATTATTAATGGAGGCGTAATAAATGGTAGTAGGAGATTTCCCAATCGAAACTGATACTCTTGTCATTGGTGCTGGCCCTGGTGGTTACGTTGCAGCAATTCGTGCAGCTCAACTAGGACAAAAAGTAACAATCGTTGAAAAAGGTAACCTTGGTGGTGTGTGCTTAAACGTTGGTTGTATTCCTTCAAAAGCATTAATCGCAGCAGGTCACCGTTTTGAAGAAGCAAAACACTCAGAAGATATGGGTATTTTTGCTGAAAATGTAACTGTTGACTTCACAAAAGTTCAAGAGTTCAAAAACGGCGTAGTAAACAAACTTACTGGCGGTGTTGAAGGTTTACTTAAAGGTAACAAAGTAGATATCGTAAAAGGTGAAGCTTACTTCGTGGATAGCGAAACTGTACGTGTAATGGATGAAAATTCTGCACAAACGTACAAGTTCAAAAACGCAATTCTTGCAACTGGTTCTCGTCCAATCGAGATTCCAGGATTCAAATTCTCTGAGCGCGTAATCAACTCTACAGGTGCATTAGCGCTTAAAGAAGTTCCTAAAAAATTAGTTGTAATCGGTGGAGGTTACATCGGTACTGAGCTTGGTACTGCTTATGCTAACTTCGGAACTGAAGTAACATTTGTTGAAGCAGCTGATGAAATCTTAGCTGGTTTCGAAAAACAAATGAGCTCTCTTGTAAAACGTAACCTTAAGAAAAAAGGAAACGTTGAAATCTTCACTAAAGCTATGGCTAAAGGTGTAGAAGAAACTGCTGATGGCGTTAAAGTAACGTTTGAAGTTGGTGGAGAAGCAAAAACAGTTGAAGCTGATTACGTATTAGTAACAGTTGGTCGTCGTCCAAACACTGACGAGCTTGGTCTTGAGCAAGTTGGCGTAAAAATGACTGACCGCGGTGTAATCGAAACTGACAAACAATGCCGTACATCTGTAAGCAACATCTATGCAATCGGTGATATCGTTTCTGGACCACCACTTGCACACAAAGCTTCTTACGAAGGTAAAATTGCTGCTGAAGCAATCGCTGGTGAACCAGCTGAAATTGATTACTTAGGAATTCCAGCTGTTGTATTCTCTGAGCCTGAGCTTGCGAGCGTAGGTTACACAGAAGCACAAGCGAAAGAAGAAGGTTTAGCAATTCAAGCTTCTAAATTCCCATTCGCAGCTAACGGACGTGCACTTGCACTTAACGCTGCAGAAGGATTCTTAAAGCTAATCACTCGTAAAGAAGATGGCGTTGTAATCGGTGCTCAAATTGCTGGTCCAAGTGCATCTGACATGATCGCTGAACTTGGTCTTGCAATCGAGAGCGGTATGACTGCTGAAGATATTGCATTAACAATTCACGCTCACCCAACATTAGGTGAGATTACAATGGAAGCAGCTGAAGTAGCAATCGGAAGCCCAATTCACATTGTAAAATAATAGATGAAAAAGCTCGTGCCTCCGGCATGAGCTTTTTTGTTGTAAAACGTGGTCAAGCTGCATATAAGTGATGTAAGTGCGCGTTATAAAAGTGAGGAATGAGCGATGGTTAAACCTTTTTTGTACAGCTTGCAGCTTATGATTTGGAGCGGCTATGCGACAGTTGAGCTTTTATCAAAACGTGATGAATTAACAGCAAAAATTATTCTTTTCTTTGTATTTGCCTATTTAGCATATGGAATTGCTAAAATGAATGTACACTCGAAGAAAAAAGCGTTCTTTGTGACGTGTAGCTCGCTCTTTGTTTTTTTTCTAGGCTACACCGTCATTTTTTTATTTATTAGATGATAATAAAAGGATTATTTCGTTTAATGTGAAATTATAACATAGTAAAAGAAGCATTCCGAAAACGGGAATGCTTCTTTTCTTAAATTTTTTTAGGATGTACATCTGCTTTTTTTAATTCTTCTCTAAACGATTTGATGAGTGAGAAGACCGTGAGTACCAGTACGATTGAAAACGGCAATGCTGCAATAATGGCGGCTGTCTGAAGCGCATCTAATCCACCAGTCCAAAGCAGGATAACCGCAGTTAAAGTTTGAATCATACCCCAAATAAACTTCACAGAATTTGACGGGTTTAAGTCACCATTCGTCGTTTGCATGCCGAGAACAAATGTTGCAGAGTCGGCTGATGTAATAAAGAAGGTAGCAATCAAGCAAATAGCGATAATTGACATAACCGTTCCTAATGGAAATTGTTCTAATACATAAAACAGAGCTACTTCTGAGCCTCGCTCGTTAATGACATCCATAACTGGTATGTTTTTAAAGAAGTCTAAATGAATGGCTGATCCACCGAATACAGAAAACCATAGGCCACCAAATATTGTTGGGACGGCTAACACACCAATTAAAAACTCTCGAATCGTACGTCCGCGAGAAATGCGAGCTATAAAAGTTCCAACAAATGGAGCCCAAGCAATCCACCAAGCCCAGTAGAAAATCGTCCAGTCCTGAACCCACGTGTTGTTATCAAACGGACTTAATCGGAAACTCATAGATGGTAAATACTGAATGTAAGACCCGATTGTTGTGACGAATAAGTCCATTATAAAGTTTGTAGGACCCGCAAATAGTAAGAAAAGCATTAAAAGAATAGCTAATAGGATATTAATGTTACTTAAATATTTAATTCCTTTATTAAGACCCGTTTGAGCGGATAACATAAATAGTACCGTAACAATAATAATGACGATTAGCTGTGTAGTAAAGTTGTTATCAATGGCTGGAGATAAATAAGCCATTCCACCTGTAATCTGAATGGCTCCTAACCCAAGTGATGTGGCTACGCCAAACACAGTTGCAAACACGGAGATAACGTTAATAAGAGTACCTAACCCTCCGTCTACGCGCTTACCTAAAAGAGGACGTAAAATATTGCTAATTACAAAAGGATATCCCTTACGAAATTGAAAGTACGCAAGTGCCAAAGCAAGCACTGAATAAATAGCCCAAGGATGTAATCCCCAATGAAAAAAAGAATATCGCATTGCTGCTCGAGCGGCTTCTGCTGTATTTCCATCTCCAGAAGGTGGGGTATGAAAATGGTTAATAGGTTCAGAAGCGCCCCAGAATACTAAACCGATCCCCATCCCTGCACTAAACAGCATGGCAAACCAGGATATATAACTATATTGAGGTTCATCCTCTGTCTTACCTAATTTGATATTTCCATACCGTGAAAAAATTAAAAATAGTGTAAAGCCTAAAAATAGGGTAGCAGCTAATAGGTAATACCAACCGAATTTTTCAATAATAAATTGATGAATAGCACTGGTAACAGGCGTTAAAGCGGCATTTCCTAGCGTGCTTTCTGGAATGACTCCCCAAATAATAAACAAAGCCGCAATAATCACAGAAAACAGAAACACTGGCGTCAGCTTTTTCAATTAGCTCGCACTCCTTTCGTGAAAAAACCTCTTATGTACAGTTTCTCTTTTAACCTTTTTTACTATACATGAAACCATTTTTACACTTTCTTCGTGCAGTACGATTCATCTTTCGTTTAAGACAATGTCAAAGAGGACAAAATGACGTAATAATAGAAAGGGGAGTCCGTATGAAAAAAAGAGTGTGGCTTACGGTAGTTGTTTTAATGGCATGTACCGCTTTTTTATTTATGAAGTTAAGCACGGAAGAAAAAGCAGGATATGTATACAGGGAAGGAAAGGCCTATTTAGATATGACGATTCAATCGGCGGCTTATGATTCTACATACAGCCCGGTCGACCGTCAGCTTCAGCTTGTTGTCGCGGATAACGTTTATATGTTTATTGAAAATGTTCCCGTCGTCCAAATTAATAATGAACTTTTTCCACTCGCTGAACAAGATTTTTTCATTCAAAACAATCGAGCGTTTATATCAGCATCGTTCTTAGAAAAACAAGAACCTAGCTACGTTAAACTTAAAGCAGCGTATGCTATTTTAAAGTCATCTCAATCAAGCGAAGAAGCAGCTCAAGCAGTTAGTACTAAGCAGTTTACAAGAGAAGAAGTGATGCAGTATATGAGTGGGTTAACACCACCACTAGAAAACGCTAAAGCTGATACGTTTCCATCTCATTTGCCAGGAGCTGATCGTACATATCGCCATGGTTTCCATGAAGGGTTAGACTGGTATACATACTCAGCGGGCGTAGTTGTCAATAAAGAAACTGAAGTGTATGGAATGGGAAAAGGCAAAGTGGTACGAGTGGATCATAATTATAAGCCGTATGAATCCGTGGAGCAACGAAACAAAGATTTAGCATATTGTAAAGAGGTTCAAAAGACTCCTGCTTATATCCTGGATAAGCTACGTGGTAGACAAGTATGGATTCAGTATGACAATGGCATGCAGGCGCGATTTGCTCATCTAGATCAAGTCGATGAAGAGTTAAACGTGGGTGATACTATTACAAAAGATACGCTAATCGGCTACGTTGGAAATTCTGGTACAAGCGGAGAGGTGCAAAAAGATAATACAGAATTACATTTGCATGTAGACTTGTTGATTAACGGTACCCTGTTTTGGAAAGGGTTATCACAAGAAGACGTTAAAGATGTATTAATTAGCCAACTGAATAATAACGAATAGCTCATCCTATAAGAGATTGAGACATAAGTAGTTCAGCCCCTACTATACCTGAACAATTGAGAGTTCACAACTTTTAATCGTTCAGGCTTTTTTTTGATTGGGAAAAACCAGTTTGGAAACAGGGTGGAATGGAGCGTAGCGCAATGGAACAAATGTGTTCAGACAAACTAAAGAGATGGGAACAGCTATTGTTCGTCTTTTAGAAGCAATCATTTTGTTATATCCCAAACTCTTTTTTTACGTTTGAATGTCGAAAAAAGGCGGTCGAAAAATTAAATGTGACATACTAATTTAGTATTGACAGAATAAATGTTACATACTATTATAATATCAAGAAGAATAAAACGCTTTCAAAAATCTTTGAAACCAAAGGGGAGTTACACATGGGAACTATTGTATGTCAAACTTGCAACTGCACAATTGAACATTTTGAAGATGAGAAAGTGACGCGGCTATATTCAAAATGTAAAGAGGGAGAATGTCAAGCAGTCCATGAAGATTTAGACTAATAAATAGAAAAAGGTGCGCATTATAGCGCACCTTTTTGTTATTGAATTGCTTTATGTTCTTTAATTACACGTAATGTTTTTAACTCAAAATCTTCCGGTCCTTGAACGGGTAGACCAGCTTCTAGGTTTGTTTGAATATAACTCAGATTCTCTTCCGTAATAATTTCTCCAGGAATAAAGATTGGAATTCCCGGTGGGTATACCATTACAAACTCAGCGATAATTCGGCCAGCTGATTCATGAAATGGCACAACTTCGGTTTCAGCATAAAAAGCATCGCGAGGAGTAACTGCTAAGACTGGAATATCAGGTAGTAAAATAGCTGGTTTTGTTGCTTTTTCAGCTAAGTGATGAACTTCTCTTGACAGCTGCTGTAAAGCGGTAAGTAAGCAATCGATGTCTTCCTTACTGTCTCCTGGTGTTACAATACATAAAACATTATATAAATCAGACATTTCCACTTCAATATTGTACGTCTCGCGCAGCCACTTCTCCACGTCATATCCTGTAATACCAAGGTCTGATACGGAAATAATAAGCTTTGTAGGATCTAGGTCGTACGTTGCTTTTGTCCCTAAAATCTCTCGACCAATACAGTGAATATGCTCAATCTTGTTAAGCTCTGTACGAGCATATTCAGCCAATGCAATAGCTTGATTAGCTAATTTTTCGCCTTCTGTGGCTAATCGCTTACGAGCTACGTCCAAAGAAGCTAGTAGCACATACGATGTAGATGTTGTTGTTAACATACTTAGGATTGCTTGAACACGCTGTGGCGATACAAGCCCTTCGCGAACGTTTAAAATAGAGCTTTGAGTCATTGATCCCCCAAGCTTATGAACACTTGTAGCGGCCATGTCTGCGCCTGCTTGCATAGCTGATAGCGGTAATTCATCGTGAAAATGAATATGAACACCATGAGCCTCATCAACCAAAACAGGTACCCTATAAGAGTGAGCAACTTCAACAATTTTACGTAAGTCACCTGAAATTCCAAAGTAGGTTGGATTAATAACGAGTACCGCTTTTGCATCAGGATGCTGAGCTAGCGCTTTTTCAACTGCATCAGTCGTAATTCCATGAGAAATACCGAGGTTTTCATCGATTTCAGGATGAATGAAAACAGGCGTAGCTCCAGAAAAGACAACGGCGCTCATAACGGATTTATGAACGTTTCTAGGAACGATGATTTTATCTCCAGGCCCACAAGTTGTCATGACCATTGCCATAATAGCCCCGCTTGTTCCTTGGACAGAAAAGAAAGTATGATCTGCTCCGAACGCTTCAGCAGCTAAGTCCTGAGCTTCTTTAATAATACCTTTTGGCTGATGTAAATCGTCAAGTGGTCCAATGTTAATCAAATCAATTGAAAGTGCGTTTTCGCCAATAAAATCTTTAAATTCAGGGTCCATGCCATTTCCTTTTTTATGACCAGGAATATGAAACTGAGTGGGATTTTTTTTTGCATGTTCCACTAACCCTGTGAATAATGGAGTTGAGAATTGAGAAGTCAACTTTGCTAAACACCTCTTTAATAAAAATAATGAGCGGAGCCAGCTTTTGTACGAAGGTCTCCCGTGCGCTATATTGCTATAACTAAGAATCAGTGAAGATTCATTCTCCACTGATTAAATGTGCATGACATGTAAACTGTTTTATAAAAATAAAAACAATAAGAAGAAATGTAATTTCATACAGTTTCTTCGTTATGTATTCAATAAAACAAATGAATTATAGCACTTATTAATATGTTTGCAAAGGGATTTTTTAAACATATTCGCATTATAAGAAATCAATCTAAACTTACGCGTAGCGATAAAGTTTTGTGAAGCTGAATTCGTATGATAAAGTATTACTTGAAAGTCTTAGGACAAATACATAAAAAGTGAGCGGAGGAGTTAGATGGAATATCAATATCCTATCTCCCTTGATTGGAGTACAGAAGAAATCATTGATGTGGTTAAATTTTTTGAAAGCATTGAAAAAGCTTATGAAAAAGGAATTGAGCGCGAACAGCTAATGGGTATCTATCGTCGTTTTAAAGAAATTGTTCCAAGCAAAGCAGAAGAAAAAACAATTTGCAATGACTTTGAAGATCAAAGTGGGTATTCATCCTATCGAACAATTCAACAAGCAAAAGCTGGCGAATCTGGTGACATTATTCGCATGAAAAAGTAAAGAAAATTCTTTAACATGTTTTCCGAACCAACAAAAAATATCTGGACTATCAAAAGTAGTTAACTTTTGATAGTCCGGATATATTAGTGGCTGAAATATTTATCTCTTAGCATCTTTTTTTACGCGTGCGCTTTTTTACTAAGTTCATATAAAGGAGCTAATGTCTTAAATGTATCATCAATTAAATCAATCCATTGTTGGCCAGTCATCTTAACTGCTTCTTCTTTTGATACATTAATTCCGCATAAAATCTCTGCTTTTTTAACATGTTCTAATCGTTCAAATAATCCCTTAAGTTCTGTGGTAGATAAGGAACTCATTTTTTCGACAGCAGGTTTTGTATGGTCTTTTGACCAAACGAATGGTTGAGGAATTTGCTCTTTAATGTGGTCTATCTGGTCGGCTAGTATTTTGCCATACGCTGATTTAATCGGTGCTTCATAAATAACCGCAAACCAAACGAAAACGTGAGTGCCCCAAAGACCAATTTGGAAGTGAGGTAACATCTTATAGCCACGCTTGTTAGTAGCAAATGCTACCCATGTATCTTTTGGTGGATTTACCGTTCTACGCGCATGTTTTGCTACATGGACAAAGATTTCATCGCCCACTAATGAGGAAAGTGTAGGAGCAAAGTGCGTGCTTAACTCTTCGAATTTAGGACGAATTTGTGTTTTTATTGCTTCCATTCGTTCATCTAAACCATCTATTGTAAATACGTTAAAATCAGCTTCTGAAAATCCTTCAAACAAATTCAATACCTCCAATATCCAATAATAGATAATTCATCTCATATTTCGTAGTGATTTTACCATAGAAAGGGCATAATCACCAATTTATTCGCATATGCTTGTCAAAAACACGTCTATCATTTTTTTATAGGTAATCACACAATTTAGTTACATGAAATTGAGCTTCAACATAGACTATTCTAACCAAATAAAATTCTGAAAATTTAGTTTTATTGAAGCCGTTTTGAGGACCATTCATTATTATTGAGAGGGGTGTTTCATCAATGAAACAAGTGGTGAATATGTATAAGAAGAATGATGGGCAAAAGAGACTTGGAGTTATTCGATTAGAGCTTGATTACGAATTAGCTACGCTGTATGAAGCAATGGTTGAAAATAACGAAGAGAAAAAGAATCAGTGCAAGCAAAAGTTAGAGAAGCTTCGCCAAGAAATGATCTCCTTGCAATAAAGATAGCTGATGCTGGAATGAGAGTAGAAAAAACTGGTGAATATAAGAGTAAAGGGAATGGAGAGAAGCGTAAATACTTCTCTCCTTTGTTCTGTGAATTGACATCTTGCAGTCGTTTTTTTAAGCTTAATACAGGACTTTCAAAGAAGGGGGAACACTAAATGAGGGATTTTTGGAATCAGGTTGATACATATGCAAAGCAATGGATTAAAGAAGCAGGTGATCGAATTAAAGCTTCTTTTAGTAGAGAGCTCATGATTGAAACAAAATCAAACCCTAACGATTTAGTAACCAATATGGATAAAGATATTGAACAGTTCTTTATTTCAAAGATTAAAGAAGTATTTCCAGGCCACCGGATTTTAGGTGAAGAAGGGTATGGCGAAAAAATTGAAACATCTGAAGGTGTTATTTGGGTAATTGATCCAATTGATGGAACAATGAACTTTGTTCATCAACAGCGAAATTTTGCTATTTCCGTAGGTATTTTTGAAAATGGAGTTGGACAAGCTGGATTCATATATGATGTTGTACATGATGAGCTGTACCATGCTAGAAAAGGGAAGGGAGCATATATTAATGACCAACAGCTGCCACCTTTAAAGCAAGTTAGCATTGAAGAGTCTATTGTCAGCTTAAACGCAACGTGGGTAACGGAAAATAGAAGAATTGATCCATCGGTGCTTTCACCTCTAGTAACGCGTGTGAGAGGAACAAGGTCATATGGGTCCGCAGCCATTGAGCTTGCATATGTTGCAGCAGGAAGGTTAGATGCTTATATTACGATGCGCTTAGCACCGTGGGACTTTGCAGCAGGGAAAGTTTTAATTGAAGAGCTTGGAGGCGTCGTAACAGACTTAGAAGGGAAGCCTTTAGATATTTTAGACAGAAGCAGCGTATTCGTTGCAAAGCCAGGTTTACACGAAGAAATTTTGTCTACGTATCTTTCTAAGTATAAAGGCTGAAAAAAGACACCCTTAGAATCAAATTATTCCAAGGGTGTTTCGTTTTTGTGCTATTTCAGAAAAAAATTATAGCTGATTTTTTTCTCTCATTTTCTTTTTTGTTGTGAATCCGAAGCCCATAATTGCAACGAGGGCAACGATGGATCCAATAACACCGGTAGCGCTTCCTTCCCCGATAAATATACCAATTGCCATAATTGAAAAAGTTGCTAGCATTGCATATAAAACAAATACCCACTTAATGTTTTTCATGTTGATTCCTCCCAAATTTATTCAATAAGTATAGTGTACAACAAAATCATTCAGCAATTCTAGATTTAGTGTGATATAATAGCTTAGTTATTACAAGCATAGGAGTGAAATGCGTGAACATTCGTAAAGATTTACGTAATATTGCCATTATTGCCCATGTAGACCATGGGAAAACAACGTTAGTAGATAAATTATTACATCAGTCCGGAACTTTCCGTACAAACGAGCACGTGGAAGAGCGTGCGATGGACTCAAATGACCTAGAGCGTGAGCGTGGAATTACAATTTTAGCTAAAAATACAGCTATTAATTATAAAGATACGCGTATCAATATCATGGATACGCCAGGACATGCCGACTTCGGTGGAGAAGTTGAACGTATTATGAAAATGGTAGATGGTGTTCTACTTGTTGTTGACGCATATGAAGGTTGTATGCCTCAAACACGTTTTGTATTAAAGAAAGCTTTAGAACAAAAGTTAACACCAATCGTTGTTGTAAACAAAATTGACCGTGACTTTGCTCGTCCAACTGAAGTTGTTGATGAAGTAATTGACTTATTTATTGAGTTAGGTGCAACAGAAGAGCAAATTGAATTCCCGGTTGTATACGCATCAGCAATCAACGGAACTGCAAGCGTAGATCCTGAGAAGCAAGATGACAACATGGAAGCATTATTTGATTCTATTGTTGAGCACATTCCAGCACCAATTGACAACAGTGAAGAGCCGCTTCAATTCCAAGTAGCAATGCTTGACTATAACGATTACGTTGGTCGTATTGGAGTAGGACGCGTGTTTCGCGGAACAATGAAAGTAGGACAGCAAGTTGCTTTAATGAAGCTTGACGGTTCAGTTAAGCAATTCCGCGTAACGAAGATGTTCGGTTTCTTAGGGCTAAAGCGTGTAGAAATCGAAGAAGCAAAAGCAGGAGACCTAATTGCCGTATCAGGAATGGAAGACATTAACGTGGGTGAAACGGTTTGTCCGTCAGAACACCAAGAAGCACTTCCTGTATTACGTATCGATGAGCCAACATTACAAATGACGTTCCTAGTAAACAATTCACCATTTGCAGGACGTGAAGGTAAGTTTGTTACATCTCGTAAAATTGAAGAGCGCTTAATGTCTGAACTTGAAACAGACGTAAGTCTTCGTGTTGAAAACACTGATTCTCCTGACGTATGGGTTGTATCAGGACGCGGTGAGCTTCACTTATCTATCTTAATTGAAAATATGCGTCGTGAAGGCTATGAAATTCAGGTGTCAAAACCAGAAGTAATCGTACGTGAAATTGACGGTGTACGCTGTGAGCCTGTAGAGCGCGTTCAAATTGACGTGCCAGAAGAGCATACTGGTTCTATTATGGAATCTATGGGTGCTCGTAAAGGTGAAATGGTTGATATGATCAACAATGGAAACGGTCAAGTTCGCCTTATTTTCATGGTGCCGGCTCGTGGATTAATTGGATATACAACAGAGTTCTTATCATTAACTCGTGGTTTTGGTATCATCAACCACTCATTTGATAGCTATCAGCCAATGCAAGCTGGTCAAGTAGGCGGACGTCGTCAAGGTGTGCTTGTATCAATGGAGACAGGAAAATCATCGACTTACGGAATCCAAGGTGTAGAAGACCGCGGTACAATCTTCTTAGAGCCTGGTACGGAAGTGTATGAAGGAATGATCGTTGGTGAGCATACGCGTGAAAATGATCTTGTTGTTAACATTTGTAAAATGAAACAAATGACAAACATGCGTTCAGCTAACAAAGACCAAACAACAGGTATGAAAAAGCCGCGTATCATGTCTCTAGAACAATCTCTTGAATACTTAAACGATGATGAGTATTGCGAAATTACGCCAGAATCGATTCGTTTACGTAAAAAGATTCTAGATAAAAACGAGCGTGAAAAAATCGCGAAAAAGAAAAAATATGCTGATATGAAATAAGCAGTAAAGAAGTTGCTAAAGCGCTATGCTCTAGCAACTTTTTTGTTTTTTATAGAGGTAAAAGGAAGCTCATTGTCGAATATTGTATATGTTGATAAGTAAAAAGAAGCCTACTTCATAAGAGAGAAGTCAGTGGGATTACATAAAGGAGGAAACATAGGGTGAACGTAGAAGATCGTCTGTCTTTTTTTGCAGCTCTATATCGTGTTGATAAAAACTCGGATGTCGGAATGTGGATGCTTTATCTTACAATTTTATTGCTGTCAATTGTTGTATATAAGCTGGGGTTTGCGAAAAAATTGCCGCTTTTAAAATCCATTATTATTTATCTGTTCCTAGGGTTCGGCTGTACTGTGCTTACGTTTTTAGGTATCTTTTTGCCGGTAGCAGAAGGGTTAGTTGTGGCAGCGCTTATTTTAATTATTTATAAGATTAGGCTGTATCAATCCAAAAAAGAAGATTCAACGATAAATATGTAAAAGCCGCTAAGGACAAATCTTAGCGGCTTTTATAAATGAAGCTACCTATCCATAAAGACAGGGCAAAAAGAATATGTCCCGCCGTCCAATAGAAGAAAGCTCCCATGTCATCGATACGCGGGGTAGCTTTAATGGCTAAAGCTGTAAGAGGGAAATATAAAGGAATGGTAGGTAAAGTTAAGAGAAAGGCTATAACAAGCATGCTACCTGACGATAAGTGACGAAATCGATTTTGTATCCACATAAAAACAATCCCTATAATGACTGCAATGACTAGGTGAAACACAAACTCCACCCATTCAGGCCATTTGATGTCTCCTATAATGGGAATAAAATCGACGTTTAATAAGAGTGTATAAACCTTTTTAGACATCAGCTGCTCCAGCCATTTTAAGACCAAACCTAGCACAGTGCCACTTATTACTCCTATAACCATTCCTTTATAAATCATGCTTACCAGTCCTCCTCCGTCTGCTTGGATTGATATAGCTTAAAGTTTCCGGTAGCAATTCGTTCTTTTGTACGCTCTTCAATACGTTCTGAGCATTCATTGCACATATATGTATGTATAGGACGATTACGAAGTCTTTTTGCTACAAGCGTTTCATCCTCAATTGATTCAATTTTATCACATAGGACACATTTTACTCTCATCTATCTCACCTCGTTTTCTCTATACAACATTCTAGCCCAAAGTGCATTGTTTATAAAGCTGTAAAATGTATTTAGTCGTTATTTAAACAATGTAAAAGTTTTGAAAACAAGGAAAAGTAAGCAGGTAAACAGATTCTTTGTCTAGAAAACAAGTAAGTATACATAAACGGGAGGAGGGATATAAATGGCAAATGAAGTTGAATCCAGTTTAGTCGAAGCACTGTACGAAGAGCTACAAGCAGAACGTTTTGTAACAGTTTCAACCGTTGATTATGAAACAAAAGGACCAAATGTGAGTGCCATTTCATGGATTTATGCTCCAACCAATCAAATCATCCGTTTTGCTGTCGCAAGCAAGTCCCGAATGGTTAAAGACATTTCGCAGTGTAAAGATGTTGTTGTGAATTTGATTGCAAATGAATCTTGCTATGCGATTAAAGGCAGTGCAATTGTTGCCAAAGAGAGAATGGAAAACGTTCCAATTAAGCTGACGCTGATTGAAGTAAGCATAAAAGAAGTAAGAGACGTTATGTTCTATGGATCTAAAATCTCTACCAATCCAACTTATGAAAAAACATATGATCCAGTAGCTGCTTCTAAATTAGATAAACAGGTAATGAGCGCATTAAAACAAGCTTAGCGTGAACTAAGCTTGTCTATTCTTTATTCGTTCTTTTGAAGGTGATCATTTGATTGTTTTTCTTGCTTGTCTCGTAATTGTTGCTGCTGCTCATTGTTTAACTTTTCATCATTTGTTTTGGTAGGTTCTGGGTTGCGGCGAATCTCTTCCGCTACTTCTGGCATGACGCGGTTTACGATGGCAGCAAGCTCATCTAAAAAGCCTGTAACTGGTCGACCACGTCCGATTTCTCTCGCAATTTCTTTTAAGCGCGTTACGGTATCAGGATCAGCAATGACAACGGAATTTGCTCCGTATGGGTCTGCTTTTAGGCTTTCTGCTACCGTATACTTAATCGAACTTACTTCGGAGCGATCAATTTCGTTATTTACATCAATACCAACGATTGCATATTTTCCTAACACAATAGCAGTAGCATCATTTACGTTTGGAGCGCTTGTTGCTAAGCTTACAAGATGCTGAGAAATTTGCCCAGCAGAGCGTTTTGTTTCAGTTTCAGGCGTTGAGTTTTTCACCTGAACGATGCGGTCTGTTTTTTGTCCTTCTTCAATCTGGGATTGATTATTGTTACAACCTGCTATTGCAAAACAAGCTAAGCTAGCAATAAGTAATCCTTTTTTCATTGGGGAGATACCTCCTTTGGTAATGGCTCATTTTTTGTAGCAATTTGTGTTTAGTTTTCAATAGTTCTTCTATCTTTATGCATATGTTCATATATTTAAAGCAAATGGTCCGTCCATTTACTCGAACTTCACGCGTGCGGTTTACATAAGATAAAAGTGAATGGATTCCTTGTTACACTCCTTAACTGGAAACCAAATGGAGTAGGAGGCTGAATTGTTGGGAAAAATCTACGTTTTAGATACAAATGTGTTATTGCAAGATCCGCATTCAATCTTTTCATTTGATGATAATGAAGTTGTAATACCAGCTGTAGTATTAGAAGAAGTAGATTCGAAAAAGAGAAATATGGATGAGGTTGGAAGGAATGCGAGACAAGTATCAAAGCTCATTGATAACTTGCGTCAACACGGTAAATTACATGAGAAAATCCCTTTGGAAAATGGTGGACATTTACGGATCGAGCTCAATCACCGTTCGTTTCATCAATTACAAGAGATTTTTGTAGAGAAAACGAATGATAATCGTATTTTAGCGGTCGCAAAAAATTTGTCGCTCGAAGAGGAAACCAAGGAAGACGGCCGTGAAGTCATTCTTGTTAGTAAAGATGTATTGGTACGCGTGAAGGCTGATGCTATCGGTTTGAAAGCAGAGGATTTTTTAAGCGATCGTGTTGTCGAATTTAACAGTATATATACGGGATTTGTGGAAGTATATATCCCAAGAGAAGTGTTAAATCATTTTTATGAAAACGGTGAAATTCTCACTTCTCAGATCGCAAATCATCCATTTTTCCCAAATCAATTTCTCGTTATGAAAGATGCATTTGGAGGTTCAGGTTCTGCTATTGGAATCGTCGATCAGACCGCTACAAAAGTAAAAAAGCTTCTCTTTGAATATGACCATATTTGGGGAATTAAGCCGCGAAATGTTCAACAAATTATGGCGCTCGAACTGCTCTTACGAGACGATGTCCAGCTTGTCACGCTCATAGGAAAAGCTGGAACGGGTAAAACCTTATTAGCTTTAGCATCGGGCTTAATGCAAACGGAAGACTTGGGCTGCTTTAAGAAGTTGTTGGTTGCACGTCCAATTGTACCGGTAGGAAAAGACTTAGGGTTTTTACCGGGTGAAAAGCAAGAAAAGCTTCGACCATGGATGCAGCCAATTTATGATAATTTAGAATATTTATTTAACACAAAAAAACCTGGGGAACTGGATGCTATCCTAGCAGGCCTTAGTTCAATTGAGGTAGAAGCCCTTACGTATATTAGGGGAAGAAGTATACCAGAACAATTTATCATCATTGACGAAGCACAAAACTTAACAAAGCATGAGGTTAAAACCATTTTAACGCGCGTTGGTGAAAAGAGTAAAATTGTGCTGATGGGTGACCCTGCTCAAATAGATCATCCATATCTTGATGAATACAATAATGGATTAACATATGTAGTTGAAAAATTTAAAGAACAGAAAATATCAGGTCATGTAAGGCTAGTTAAAGGGGAACGTTCAGGTCTCGCACAGCTAGCTGCTGATATTTTATAAGTAGAGAAAAATGAGCGCGCAGCTTTTCCAGTCTGCGCGCTCGTTCATTATGTAATAATAATTTCTTTTAAGTACGTAAGCGGCTTGTCACGGTTAGAGCCATCGCGTTCATAAACGTGTACAGGTCCATCTTCAGTTAAAGGTTTTCCGTTTTTACTAAAGCCAAAAATAAGCGTTTTAGCCTCTTCTAATGAGTAGCTAACGGATTCATTAGCTGTTACAAGCGTAACTGCGGTTGCCTCTTCTAGAGGCTCAGCGTTCTTTAAAAAAGGAGCAAAGGAGATACCGAACGTACCGTTCAATAGCTTTTGTTTTTCGTATTTCTTTTCTGTTTTTAAAGTTGGTGGGAATACGGCACCTTCTTGGATTTCTCGATCCCAATGTTTTGAAACAGCCTTCGTATATTGTTCATTTTCATCTACGTTTTCGACCTCAGTATCAAAAAAAGTAGTTAAGTCTACTTTTCGATCATCAAAAATCCAAACTCCAGGATCTAACGTGAGGGGGTAACGCACTTTCCCATGTAGCGAAATAATTGAATTCATAAAAACGCCTCCTTGGTAAAAGTATAAGCGCTTTCTTGTAATTTGTCATCCATACTCAGGATTTTGGTAGAAGTACTAAAATAGAATGTGCTATAATAAATCTATATTAATAAAGCGAGAGTTGCGATGAATAGTACACGTAATTTGTAAGAGAATTCGTAGGTCTGATGACATGCATGTTAGTTCTTGCTTTTTTACGAGTAAAGCCTTACTATTAAAAGATAGATTAGGTAATCGCTCGGAAACGGAGGGATTGAGTTTGACGCCTGAGACAATGATAGATCATCGTGAAAAAGCTTATGCATTGTTAAAAGCTGATGCAGATAAGATTTTGCAATTAATTCAAGTTCAAATGGATAACTTAACAATGCCACAATGTCCTCTTTACGAAGAGGTTTTAGATACACAAATGTTTGGTTTATCAAGAGAAATTGATTTTGCAGTTCGTTTAAATTTAATTGATGAGCATGTCGGAAAAACATTGCTAGATCGACTTGAGCGTGAACTTTCTGCACTGCATGAAGCATTTACAAAAAAATAATACACACGGTGAAACTCAAACTATTAGATGGATAGTTTGAGTTTTTTGTTACAGCTCGTTTACATTCTTACGTGAGAAAAGCGAAAGTAGATAATGTATAGTAAAATGAGTAAAGGCATCACTTATTAACGTTTAAAGGAAGAGGTTTATGCTAAAAAAAATCTTTAAGCACTATGATTATTCTATCATTATTACCATTGCGTTGCTTTGTACAATTGGCCTTGTAATGGTATACAGCTCCAGCATGATTACGAGTATTACGCGGTATGGGCAGGATAGCGATTTTTTCTATGGTAAACAAAAAGGTTGGCTTATCATTGCTGGATTCGTATTTTTAGCAACCATTTTATTCCCGTACAAGCTATATCAAAAGCTGTTACCTATAGCTGTACTTGGTACATTTGGTCTTTTAGGGCTTGTGTTTTTAATGGGGCATACGGCAGGAGGCGCTCAAAGTTGGCTAAAGTTAGCTGGAGCAAGCTTGCAGCCCGCTGAGTTTGCAAAGTTAACGGTTATTTTATATTTAGCGCTTGTGTTAGGAAAACGTCAAGAATACATAAATGATATTAAGCGTGCTTTTATTGGGCCAATTGGGTTAACAATGGGTATCTTTATATTCGTAGCGATTCAACCAGACCTTGGGACAGGCCTCATTATTTTAATGATAGCAGTTGCAATCATGCTATGTTCGGGAATATCTCGAAAAACATTTTTTAAGCTTATTTTATTAGGGCTTGTCATGCTGACTATTATGGGAACGATTGGTGTATTAACAGGGCAAGTGACTGAAAATCGTATCGGACGTTTTACAGGAGCATCGGACCCTTTTAAATACGCACAAGGTGAAGGATATCAGCTTGTAAACTCTTACTTAGCTATCGGTTCTGGAGGGTTAAAAGGGCTTGGACTTGGTGAAAGCGTGCAGAAGTATGGCTATCTCCCAGAGTCACATACCGACTTTATTATGGCGGTTATTGCAGAAGAACTTGGATTCTTTGGCGTATTTCTCGTTTTAGGTTTACTAGGCTTTTTAATCTATCGCATTCTGACACTTGCCAAACGCTCAAAGGACCCTTTTGCTAGCCTTATTTGCATAGGTGTAGCGACCATGCTTGGAATTCAAGCGTTTATTAATCTGGGTGGCTTAACCGGTCTTATTCCGATTACCGGCGTAACGCTTCCGTTTATTAGTTACGGTGGATCATCACTGCTAAGTTTAATGATTGCCATGGGGATTGTTGTTAATATTTCGTTCTTTGTGAACTATCAAGAAAAAAGTAGCAAAAAAGCGAATAACGTTGTTTCTTATCCGAATAATGCTAATCCTGACTTATCTTAACATTCGGGTATATATATCATCTCAAAAAAGCAAAAATGAACGGTTAATTTATAACTTTCCGTTCATTTTTGCTTTTCTTTTATCCAATTTTGCTATATATTGAAGTTTATATAAAGATTGAAGGGAGAATTCGATGTGAGTCTGGTAACTAAAAAAATAAAAAAAGTACTAGTTGCAAATCGTGGAGAAATCGCAATTCGAGTATTTCGAGCTTGTACGGAGCTAAATATTCGAACGGTGGCAATTTATTCAAAAGAAGATGCAGGTTCCTATCATCGATACAAAGCAGATGAAGCGTATTTGGTTGGTGTGGGCAAAAAACCAATCGATGCATATTTAGACATCGAAGATATTATTAAAACGGCAAAGCTACATGATGTTGACGCAATACACCCTGGCTATGGTTTTTTGTCAGAAAATATCCAATTTGCGAAACGTTGTGAAGAAGAGGGCATTATTTTTATTGGGCCAAAGTCTAAGCATTTAGATATGTTTGGAGATAAAGTAAAAGCTCGTCATCAAGCAATTCAAGCCAATATCCCTGTCATTCCAGGAACGGATGGACCAATTGATTCATTAGATGAAGCAAAAGAATTTGCTGCACAGCACGGGTACCCCCTCATGATTAAAGCGGCGTTAGGTGGAGGCGGTCGTGGCATGCGCGTCGTTCGCAATGAAGCAAGCCTAGCGGAATCGTATGAACGTGCTAAGTCTGAAGCAAAAGCAGCCTTTGGAAGCGACGAGGTATATGTCGAAAAGCTTGTTGAAAACCCAAAGCATATTGAAGTTCAAATTTTAGGGGATCACAGTGGAAATGTTGTTCATTTGTATGAGCGTGATTGTTCAGTACAGCGTCGTCACCAAAAGGTAGTAGAAGTTGCACCAAGCTTGTCGCTAAGCGAAGAGCTGCGTGATCAAATTTGTGATGCTGCGGTACAGCTGATGGATAATGTAAACTACATAAATGCGGGTACTGTAGAGTTCTTAGTATCAGGTAAAGAGTTTTACTTTATTGAAGTAAACCCTCGCGTACAGGTGGAGCACACAATTACAGAAATGATTACAGGTGTTGATATCGTTCAATCTCAAATTCTAATTGCGGATGGCTATGACCTTCATAGTAATGTTGTTGCAATACCGAAGCAAGAAGAGATTATCACGCATGGTTATGCTATTCAATCTCGTGTAACAACAGAAGATCCACTAAACAACTTTATGCCAGATACGGGTAAGATTATGGCGTACCGTTCAGGCGGTGGCTTTGGCGTGCGTCTTGACACGGGCAACAGCTTCCAAGGAGCAGTCATCACGCCTTACTATGATTCTCTTCTTGTAAAAGTAACAACGTGGGCCTTAACGTTTGATCAAGCGGCGTCCAAAATGGTTCGTAACTTAAAAGAATTTCGAATTCGTGGTATTAAAACAAACATTCCGTTCCTTGAGAACGTGGTAAAGCATGAAAAGTTCTTAACGGGAGCGTATGATACGTCCTTTATTGATACTACGCCAGAGCTATTTGTATTTCCTAAGCGTAAAGACCGTGGTACTAAAATGCTAACATACATTGGAAACGTAACGGTTAATGGTTTCCCTGGGGTAGCTGAAAAGAAAAAACCAATTTTCACAAAACCTCGTGTTCCTCAGCTAGACTTATCAACGCCAGTGCCAAATGGAACGAAGCAAATTTTAGATGAACAGGGTGCTGAAGGGCTTGTTAACTGGGTAAAAGAGCGTAAAGAAGTTCTTTTAACAGACACAACATTCCGAGATGGGCATCAGTCTTTACTAGCAACGCGTGTACGTACGAACGATTTAAAACAAATTGCTAATCCAACAGCAAGACTATTACCGGATTTGTTTTCTCTTGAAATGTGGGGAGGAGCGACGTTTGATGTAGCGTATCGCTTTTTGAAAGAAGATCCTTGGGATCGTTTGTTAACGCTACGCCAAGAGGCGCCAAATGTCTTATTCCAAATGCTTCTTCGTGCATCAAACGCCGTAGGGTATAAAAACTATCCGGATAACGTAATTAAAGAATTTGTTGAGAAATCAGCATATGCTGGAATTGACGTGTTCCGAATTTTTGATAGCTTAAACTGGGTTGAGGGTATGACGTTAGCCATTGATTCCGTACGACAAACAGGTAAGATTGCCGAAGCAGCAATGTGCTATACGGGAGATATTTTAGATCCATCTCGCCGCAAATATGACTTAACGTACTACAAAAACCTTGCGAAAGAATTAGAGCAATCCGGGGCACATATTTTAGGAATCAAGGATATGGCAGGATTATTAAAGCCTCAAGCTGCTTATGACTTAGTGTCTGCATTAAAAGAAACGGTGGATATTCCAATTCATCTTCATACGCATGATACAAGCGGAAACGGCATTCTAACATATGCCAAAGCAATTGAAGCAGGCGTTGATATTGTGGACGTAGCAGTAAGCGCAATGGCAGGCTTAACGTCGCAACCAAGCGCCAATTCATTATATTATGCTTTAGAAGGGACCGAGCGTAAGCCGAAGCTGGACATTCAAAACCTTGAACAGCTATCTTACTATTGGGAAGATGTACGCAAGTACTACCAAGACTTTGAAAGTGGCATGAATGCTCCGCATACGGAAGTTTATGTTCATGAAATGCCGGGTGGTCAATATAGCAACCTTCAACAGCAGGCGAAAGCAGTTGGTCTTGGAAACCGCTGGGATGAAGTAAAAGACATGTATTCACGTGTGAATGAGTTATTTGGTGACATTGTCAAAGTAACGCCTTCTTCCAAAGTGGTAGGGGACATGGCGCTGTTTATGGTTCAAAACAATTTAACGGAAGAAACGCTATTTGAACGTGGTGAATCATTAGACTTCCCTGATTCAGTTATTGAACTATTTGAGGGCTATTTAGGTCAACCACACGGTGGATTCCCTGAAAAGCTTCAACGAATTATTTTAAAAGGTAAAAAGCCAATTACGGTGCGTCCGGGTGAGCTGTTAGAAGATGTTGATTTTAATGCTCTTAAGGAAAAGCTATTCCACGAGTTAGGACGTCAAGTTACAAGCTTTGATGCCTTGGCATATGCTTTATATCCAAAAGTATTTATGGATTATCACAAAGCGGTTGAGCAATATGGTGACATTTCGGTACTTGATACGGCTACTTTCTTATATGGAATGCGTCTTGGAGAAGAAGCTGAAATTGAGATTGAAAAAGGGAAAACGTTAATCGTTCGCCTTGTATCAATTGGAGAAGCACAAGCTGACGGTAATCGTACAATTTACTTTGAACTAAATGGTCAGCCTCGTGAAGTAGTCATTAAAGACGAAAGCGTGAAGACGACGGTTGTATCAAAGATGAAGGCAGATCTAACAAATCCAAATCAAATTGGAGCGTCTATGCCTGGAACGGTCATTCGCGTTATCGTTGAAAAAGGTGATAAAGTATCAAAAGGTGATCATCTCATGATTACAGAAGCAATGAAAATGGAAACAACGGTGCAGGCACCATTTGATGGTGTTGTGAAAAATATTCATGTAGGAAGCGGAGACGCTATTCAACCTGGAGACTTACTTGTTGAATTCGAAAGCTAAAAAAAGTACGAGCAGACATTCTGCTCGTACTTTTTATTTTGTTCTTTTACTGCGAGTAGCAAGAAGTGTCAAGTAGCTTAAGACCCCAAATAATAGAGAAATAATTAGTGCGTGGGCTAAAGCTAGTCCTAAGTTTAGGCGAGTAACAACAACTAACATACCTGAAATGGCCTGCATTGTTACTAACACTAAAGCAATTAGCCAACTATAATAAATATTCTTCTGGTCACGGTAGTGCTTAAACGCGTGAATAAACGCAATTAAAATCCAAACGAAAATTAAGGTTGCAGCAGTTCGGTGTCCCATTTGAATCCATTGGTTAATATCACCTGGTAACCAGCCAGCTGCATTGGAACAGAACGGAATATCGGGACAAGCTAAGCTTGCTTCTTTATGGCGTACTAGCGCTCCTGTATAGACGACAACGTACGTATAAAGAATAGATCCATAAATATGTTTTTTCATCGTTGAACCAATGACGACGCTATCAGCATCAAACTTCTTATCTACCTCAAAAATGATGAGAGTTAATAGGAGAACAGATGCAAATGAAATAAGTGAAATTCCAAAATGTAGTGCAAGTACGGCATCTGATTGTCCCCACATAACCGCAGCAGCACCGATTAACGCTTGTAGCACTAAGAAGAAAAACGAGATAAAAGCAAGTGGTCTTACTTCACGAATATGTCCTAGTGCGATCCAAGCCCACACACAGAGTAAAAGTACTAAGATGCCTGAAGCACCTGATACAAGTCTGTGACTAAGTTCAATGACGAGTTCAAATGTTATGTTGCTGGGAATCAATTCACCGTTACATAGAGGCCAAGAGTCGCCACAGCCATCTCCTGATCCAGTTTTGGTTACAAGTGCTCCCCCAAGTAAAATCAGGAGCATTGCTAACGTTACAATAACAGAAAGCCCTTTTAATCCACGTTTCAATGTATTCACCTTCCTAAAGTATGATAATTAGTCCGCTAAACGTTTCCTTTAGACAGGAAGACGAATGGAAGTACATGACTTACTAGTTTAAGGTTTCGTTGAAAAAGTTCGAATAAACTCCCATAAGCATGTATTCATTTGTTATAATGGTAGAAAGTGTAAGGTTGTATTGCTAGAAAGATAAGTTATTAAACTCATTCGACAAGATACAACACCTTATTCTACTTATAATAGTATACAATAATCAAGTATAAGATAGGGTTTTGTACAAGGTGACAAAAAAAATCCATATTTATTTCAAAAAAAATTCACATAAACTTTCCAAAATATGCTTTAATAAACAGGAGAAATATAGTAATTTACATCTTTACATGTTCATGCATCAGGCTGTAAGATTTCAGAAATCTAAAACAAATGTGAAATATTTGTGAATAGATGATTTTTGTGATGTCAAAACTGTAAACGGATTCTTCATACCACTGCTTCAACAACATATGCTTACCTAAAGAGGCCGCTAAGAAGTCATCTATTTTGCGTAACGAGCTCCTAGACACCGTAGTCCTACATAAAAATTTAAATACAGGGGATTTCTTCTAATCTAGAATTTATCATAGAAGGAAGAAAGTTTATTCATAGCAGCTTCTGTTATGAATAAGAAAATCACGTCCATGAAAGAGAGGTTGAAAAAGCTATGAGAAAATGGCGATTAAACTTTCGTGTTTTATCGTTGTTTAGTCTGGTAGCCGTGCTATTAGCTGGCTGCGGAGAGCCTTTTTTATCAACGCTTCGTCCTGCAGGTGAAGTGGCAGAAAAGCAGTATTCACTTATGCTGCTTAGTACAGCAATTATGGTTCTTGTAATTATTGTTGTTACAATCATCTTTGTGTATGTAGTTGTGCGTTTTAAACGCCGCAAAGGTGAGGAAGATGTGATTCCAAAACAAGTAGAAGGAAACCACAAGTTAGAAATTCTTTGGACTGTTATTCCTATTATTCTACTTGTCATCCTAGCAGTTCCCACAGTAGCTGATACGTTTAAATTAGCTGATGTGAAAGGAATGGAAAAGGAAGACGCAATTGTCGTTAATGTAAGAGCTAACTTGTATTGGTGGGAGTTTGAATACCCTAACCAAAAAATCATTACATCCCAAGATCTTGTTGTACCAACAGATACAAAAGTGTATTTTAACGTGAAAGCCTCAGATGTCAAACACTCCTTTTGGATTCCTTCAGTGGGCGGAAAAGTAGATACGAATACAGAGAATGAGAACAAGTTTTGGCTTGTGTTTGATTCAGAAAAAGCTGAAAGCGCTAACGGTCTTTTTTATGGGAAGTGTGCAGAGCTATGTGGTCCATCTCACGCCTATATGGATTTCAAAGTTAAAGCCCTTCCAAGTGAAGAGTTTGATACATGGGTTAGCGATATTAAAGATGTAAAACCAGACGTATCGACAGCTTCAGCAAAAGCGGGAGAGGAAATCTTTACAGAAAGCTGTATTGGCTGTCACGCTGTTGAAGCGCAGGATGGTCGACCAGAACAAGCGCGTCAGGCTCCAAATCTAGCTGGATTTGCAGATCGTGAGCGTATTGCAGGTGTTTTAGAACATAATGAAGAAAATTTAAAACAATGGCTCAAAAACCCTGAAGAAATTAAGCCAGGAAACAAAATGAGTAATACATATCCTGACTTAACAGATGAACAAGTCGATCAGCTAACCGAGTATTTATTGGAGCTGAAAGAAAAATAAACGGTAATTAGCTTTCAAAAGGGGAGGTCTAGCTATGAGTACGCTCACTCAAAAAAGGGGTATAGGGGCGACAATATGGGACTACTTAACAACCGTTGACCATAAAAAAATCGCCATTTTGTATTTAATTGCGGGAGGTTTTTTCTTCATAGTTGGAGGAATCGAAGCACTTTTTATTCGAATTCAACTGGCTATTCCTGAAAATAACTTTGTCGCGATGGGAACATATAATGAAATCTTAACAATGCACGGCACAACGATGATTTTCTTAGCAGCTATGCCGCTGTTGTTTGCGCTAATGAACGCAGTTGTGCCACTTCAAATTGGCGCTCGTGACGTAGCGTTTCCATTTTTAAACGCACTTGGCTTTTGGCTATTTGCTTTTGGTGGATTGTTTCTAAACTTAAGCTGGTTTATAGGAGGTGGAGCACCTGATGCAGGCTGGACATCATACGCTTCACTATCACTAGCATCGCCTACACACGGAATTGATTTTTACGCATTAGGTCTGCAAATTTCCGGTGCTGGAACGCTGATTGCGGGTATTAACTTTCTTGTTACAATTATTAACATGAGAGCACCTGGTATGACTTACATGAGAATGCCCCTCTTTACGTGGACTACGTTTGTGGCATCAGCACTTATTTTATTTGCATTTCCTGCTTTAACTGTTGGATTATTTTTAATGATTTTTGATCGCTTGTTTGGTGGGAATTTCTTTGATCCAACGATGGGTGGAAACACAATTATTTGGGAACACTTATTTTGGATTTTCGGACATCCAGAAGTATACATACTAATCTTACCGGCCTTTGGAGTTTTTTCAGAAATTTTACCGACGTTTGCAAGAAAAAGACTGTTCGGATACTCTTCTATGGTATTTGCAACAGTGCTGATTGGGTTTTTAGGATTCATGGTTTGGGCTCACCATATGTTTACAACAGGCCTTGGACCAATCGCAAACGCAATTTTCGCAGTAGCGACGATGGCAATTGCTGTACCGACAGGAATTAAGATTTTTAACTGGTTGTTTACGCTTTGGGGAGGAAGCATTGAATTTACATCACCAATGCTGTACTCTGTAGCGTTTATTCCATCGTTTGTTATCGGTGGTGTAACAGGTGTTATGCTTGCTGCGGCACCAGCAGACTATCAGTTCCATGATACGTATTTCGTTGTTGCTCACTTTCACTACGTTATTGTAGGTGGAGTTGTGTACGCTCTATTTGCAGGAGTCACGTTTTGGTGGCCGAAAATGTTTGGGCGTATGCTTAATGAAACGCTTAGCAAGATTACGTTTTGGCTGTTTTTTATCGGTTTCCACTTAACGTTCTTTATTCAACATTTCTTAGGTTTAATGGGTATGCCTCGTCGTGTAGCAACTTTTTTACCAGGACAGGGCTTGGATCTTGGAAATGCAATCAGCTCAGCTGGAGCCATTTTTATGGCCTTGGCAACCATTGTACTGATTATTAACGTCATCAAAACAAGCATCAATGGACCAAAAGCAGAAGGCGATGCGTGGGGAGAAGGTCGTACGCTGGAGTGGGCGATTTCATCACCGCCTCCAGAATATAACTTTAAACAAACGCCGCTTGTGCGTGGATTAGACACATTCTGGTTAGAAAAACGTGCCGGAAACAAAGAGGGCATTACGCCTGCTGAGCCGCTTGGTGATATTCATATGCCAAACTCATCAATCATTCCGTTTATTATTTCTCTTGGTCTGTTTGTTTCAGCATTTGGCTTTTTGTTCCGCAATGACCATGGCTGGGGAGATCTAGTTGGAATTATAGGATTAGTGATTACCTTTATCTCCATGTTCTTCCGTTCGTGGATTGATGATCATGGCTATCATATTCATAAAGAAGATTTGCTTGATGAGGAGGCGAAATAAAGATGGAAGCAGAACAAAAATTAACGCCTGAAACTTTTCCAGATTCGCCTGAGAAATCAACCCTTGAAGGGAAAAATAAGTTCATAGGATTTTGGCTTTTTCTTGGGGGAGAAACCGTACTTTTTGCTTCGTTGTTTGCAACGTATTTAGCGTTGAGAAATTCAACGCATACAGGCCCAAAAGCAGAAGAATTATTTGATATTACGCTTGTATTTATTGCCACAATGATTTTATTAACAAGTTCATTAACAAGCGTATATGCAATGTATCATATGAAGAACTTTAATTATAAGAAGATGCAGCTTTGGATGTGGATTACTTGGCTGTTAGGGTTCGCTTTCTTACTATTAGAGATTTATGAGTTTAAGCATTATGTTCATGAAGGCCATACGTTTACGAGCAGTGCATTTGGATCTGCATTTTATGCCTTGGTAGGAACGCACGGAGCGCACGTAACGTTTGGATTATTGTGGATTGGCTCATTGCTTATCCGTAACTCAAAGCGTGGCTTAAGTCTATACAATGCACCAAAATTTTATGTAGCAAGCTTATACTGGCATTTCATTGATGTTGTATGGGTGTTTATTTTTACAGTTGTATACTTAATGGGAATGGTGGGATGAAGAGATGACAACAAATCATTCTGACACAGGTAACCCAAAGGTAGACTTACAGTATCGTAAGAAGAAAAACGCTGAAGACATGCGAATGCAGTTAATCTCGTTTGCGTTAATGATTTTCCTTACGCTCATAGCTTTTTTTGCCGTATGGAGCGATAGCTTTAGCGGATGGTTTACCGTACCAGTTATTATTTTGTTAGCAGTTGTGCAAGTTATCTTTCAGCTTTATTACTTTATGCATATGAATCATAAAGGGCATGAAGTGCCAACGATGTTTCTATATTCAGGAGTGCTTGTAGCACTTATAACAGTTTGGGCATTTGTTACAATTATTTGGTGGTAAGTAAAGAAGAGCTAGCGCTTGCTAGCTCTTTTCAAGCATGTACTATTCGCAATTGAGTAAAGGAGGGACGGATTGTGATTGATAATTTAAGAATGTTTGGATTCGAAGCGTTATGGAGTCCATATTTTTTCTTCGTTATTTGTGCGGTGACAGTTGTTTATTTATTGTTCACAGGTCCGTATCGATATAAAATTGAAGGAAGTAAAGAAGTTGATCGTAAAACAAAAGCGTTTTTTGTATTTGGAATGGCGCTGCTATACATATGCAAAGGCGGTCCGCTAGATTTACTAGGGCACTTGATGTTTAGTGCACATATGGCCCAAATGGCGCTGGTTTATTTAGCTATTCCACCTTTACTTATTCTGGGAACACCGCCGTGGATGGCGCGATTACTGATTCATCAAAAAGGCATTAAGCCAGTGTTTCACTTTTTAACAAAGCCGCTCATTGCTTTACTTGTCTTTAACGGATTATTCTCTCTTTATCATATACCGCTTGTGTTTGACACTGTGAAGACAGATATGACGCTTCACGCAATTATTAGCATTTTGCTGTTTATAGCTTCTTTTTGCATGTGGTGGCCACTTTTAAACAAGCTGGAGGAGTATCAGACGTTAAACGGTGTGAAAAAAATTGGCTACATTTTTGCTGATGGGATGTTGTTAACGCCTGCTTGTGCGTTAATTATATTTGCTGATACGTCGCTATATGCCACGTATACTGATTCGCAGGCGTGGGTGAATGCTTTAGCCCTTTGCGTATCCCCGGATGTTATTCAAGCGATGGGCGCATTAGCCCCAGAAATGTTTAACGTATTGCCTCCGGTAGAAGACCAGCAGCTTGGGGGAGTCATCATGAAAATTATTCAAGAGATTGTATATGGGATTATTCTTGGCTACACCTTTTTCCGGTGGGCGAAGAAAGAGCGTGAAAAAGATAAGAAGCAGGAAATGGAACTTGATGCAGGTTATGATGCTTCATCTCCGATTTCTTCTCAATAAAAAGAGTGCTTACAGGATTGTAAGCACTCTTTTTATTAGGAAGCCTGAACGCTTTGAAGTTCGGAATGAATTTGGCTTAAAATTCGCTTGCATTGATCAACCAGTGTAGAAGGGAAATTTTCTTCTTCTCCATATTCTACGCCGTGCGGATAATAGTGTTTGCCAAGCAGAGGCGTCATAAATTGAATCAACGCATGCCTGCCGCCAATGTCCCCTTCAGCAGCATATCCTTGTACGCGTAAATAAAAGGTATGGTGCTGAATTTCAAACTTGCGATCATATGTTACCCGCTCGTAATCCCACTGTCCAGCTCGCACTAGTCCAAATCGGCTCATAATCTCATCGGCATGCTCTAAATCAACTCTTACATCAGTAAAATCCATATCTTCTAGTTTCATTACAGTTCCCCCTTTAAACCAAATGTTTCTCCCATTTTCATCATAGTATGATTGGATAAAACTTGCAATGTTTATCCGAATTTTCAGTTGAAAAGACCAAGAAATTGTAAATAAAGTGAAAGATTTTTTGAAAAACGGTCAAAATAACGTTGAATGTAAAGGAGGAGATTCTATGAAATGTGTTCGTGATGTAATGACAACAGACGTTGAAACGTGTACCACGTTAGATAATGTATACGAAGTTGCATTAAAGATGAAAGAATTAAACGTTGGTAGTATTCCAATTGTTGATCAAGACCGATTAATTGGATTAATAACTGATCGAGACTTAGTTATTCGAGGTATTGCTGAAAAGAAGCCCAATTCCAGTAAAGTAACCGACGTAATGAGTGATAAACTAGTAACGGTATCGGGCGAATCAACGGTAGAAGAAGCTGTGGAAATTATGGCCAATCATCAAATCAGAAGGCTTCCAGTTGTAGAAGGAAACAAGCTTATTGGCGTTGTCGCTTTAGGAGATTTATCTACGTATCGCTTTACAGATGAACAAGCTGGTCAAGCTCTTTCTCGTATTTCCAATCAACTTCATTAATCCAGGAAAAGCTGTCGCCACCAAAGGGTGTTGATAGCTTTTTTATTAGCTATTTTCACGTCATTACATGTATAATAACTATACGAACTCTTGAAGATGTAAGGAGAGGAACTGACGCTGAAAAAAGTTATATTTGTTCTCGTGTTAATCGTTGCATTTGTATACGCTGATGAATATATCCCTTTATTGGAGCAGTATGTAAATGAATCAGCACAGGAAGAGGTTTCAAATAATGAGACTATAAATGACCGTGCGGTTGAAACGGCTGCACCAGAAATAGAAGGGGAAAACGTTATTGATTTGATTGGTCTACATCCTGAACAAGTCATGGGAATGTATGGAGAACCAACCCGTGTTGATCCTTCTGCTTACGGATATGATTGGTGGGTGTATAAAACCGATGATCATTCCTACATGCAGGTAGGGGTAGATGGTGACCGAGTGGTGAGCGTGTATTCTATTGGTCAAAACGTAAATACCGCACCATTTGTGATTGGTCAATCTCGATCTGAAGTAGCGAAAGCTGTTAAAATTGAGCGAGAAGTTGAATTGAGAGAAGGGCTCGATTATTATCGTTTTCAACTCAATGACGAAGATTTAAAAATGCGCCCATTAGTAAAGTATGATGATGTATATATCCAGCTTTATTTTGATCAATTTTTAAATACATTATCAAGTATCCGCGTCATGGATAGTGAAACTTTAATGAAGCAAAAGCCGTATGAAGTAATGTATAGAGGGAGTTTCCCTGAAGTACCATCACTTTCTCAAGAAGAGTGGAAAGAGATTGAAGATGGAGCTTCTCAACAAATTATCGACTTGACGAACGTTATTAGAAAGCGCCATGGAAAAGAGGCATTATCGTGGGATGAAGATACGGCGAAAGTAGCTTATTTACACAGCAAAGAAATGAGCGATTTGAAATATTTTGCTCATGAGTCTCCAGTTCAAGGAGATTTAGGAAATCGTCTGCAAAAAGGAGACGTCTTGTATCGAACAGCTGGTGAAAACATTGCATCTAACTATACGGATGGTCCTGCTGCGGTTGAAGGCTGGTTAAATAGTGAAGGTCACCGTAAGGCGCTTTTAAATAATGATTTTACGCATCTTGGTGTTGGCGTGTATGAAAAGTTTTATACGCAAAACTTTATTACCCCTTTGAAGTAGGGATTTAATAGGTCTACTCTTGTCCTATTCCTCATAAGTTTCTAATAGAAGCTAGAGGAGGGACAAGAATGAACAAGAAAATATCTGTCATCGCCATGCTTATTTTTTTACTATTAACAACATCAGTTAATGCGGCTACACAGCAATCTTGGGATAAGTTAAATGAACTTGCTGATGAAACATTAGACCTTGCTCAGCAGGAAAAATATGATGAAGCGCGTGATTTAATGAAACAATTTTCACATGAAGTTTCAAGCGTAAATATACATGATTTAGATTTATCCACTAAAGAGTATCAAGTGCTGGTAGTAACAGCTCAAAATGTTGAAAGAGCACTGGACGATGAAAATAGTGACCCTGTAAATACAGCATTACAGTTTCGGTTACTAGTGGATGCTTTATCAAGTGAATACCAACCTCTTTGGACAGAAATGGAAAAAGAAGTTATTACCACGTTTCAAGATATGAAAATGAGTATATCAAAAGGTGAAGATGGGCAGTATCAAGAAGAGCTTCAAAGTTTACTACAAGCCTATGAATTGATTTCTCCAAGTGTTCAAGTCGATGTTGATGATAAGGATATTGAACGTGTTGAACAGCATATTGAAGATTTAAAGCAAGATGATGCAATGGTGATGTCTTCACAAGAATTAGTAGCAGCAGAAGAAGATTTTCAGTCTCTGTTTGAACATTTAAAAGAAGATAAGGTAGATCCATCACTTATATGGGTCATGATTACGACAGGAAGTATTATTGTATTTACTTTATCGTATGTTGGTTTTCGTAAGTATCGAGCAGAGCGTGTTCGCAAGGCTGAGCCGGAGCGAAATGATTGACGGACATATTCGAATTGTCTAAAATGAAAATGTACCAACCATACAAGTAAAGGAGTGTGCAGATGGGGTTTTTGGTTTATTTTCTCATCATTATTTTAGTGCCGATTTGGGCACAGTTTAAAGTGAAAAGTGCTTATAAAAAATATTCAAAAGTAAGCAGTTCTTCTGGAATGACAGGTGCTGAAGTGGCACGACGTATCTTGGACGAAAACGGCTTGTACAACGTTCAAGTTGAGCCAGTTCGCGGCGTGTTGTCTGACCACTACGATCCACGTTCAAAAGTAGTACGATTATCTGAAGATAACTACTTCGGAACATCTGTAGCAGGCGCAGCGGTAGCAGCCCATGAAGTAGGGCACGCAATTCAAGACGATGAAAACTATTCGTTCTTACGCATGCGTCATGCCTTAGTACCAGTAGCTAACATCGGATCAAACTTTTCATGGATTTTAATCATGATTGGTATCTTTGCTCAGATGAGCGGCCTATTGTTGCTAGGTATCGTGTTTATGGCAGCAGCAGTTTTATTCCAGGTCGTAACGCTTCCAGTTGAGTTTAACGCCTCAAATCGTGCGATGAACCTTCTCGTATCAAGCGGTGTAATTCGCAACGACGAAGAGCGTGAGACGCGAAAAGTACTAAACGCAGCAGCTTTAACATACGTTGCAGCAGCAGCGGTTGCAGTACTAGAGCTTGTGCGTTTAATCTTAATTTACACAGGAATGAACAACGAAGATTAATTGAAATGAGGCTGGGACATAAGTAATTCAGCCAATATTAAACCTGAACGGTTGAGAGTTCTTCACTTTTAATCGTTCAGGTTTTTTGTTGATTGTGAAAACAGGATGGAATGGAGCGTAGGACACTCGACTCCTGCGGGAAAGAGAGGAAGCTCAGGTTCCTCCCCGCGGAAAGCGAGTGGCCGTAGCGCAATGGAACAAACTTGTTCTGACAACGTAAAGAGGTGAGAAAAGCGAGTGTTCGTCTTTTTGGAAATTTGTTTTGTTATGTCCCACCCTCATTTTGTATGTACGATTTAACGTTCTAACGGCTTTTTATTTTCATCCAATGTAAAACCCTCACCTAGTACATCATGAACGTCACTCACCGCTACAAACGCGTATGGGTCAACAGAAGTGATGACCTGTTTTAATCGAAAGACTTCATTTTTACTTACAACACAGTACAATACGTTAGTTTCTTGTTTAGAATAGGATCCTTGGCCTTTTAAAATAGTCACTCCACGATCCATTTCCTGCATGATTTTTGCTGAGATCTCTTCGTTACGAGCAGAGATAATGGTTGCTCCTTTTGCGGCGTAAGCTCCGTCTTGAATAAAATCAATGACTCTAGCAGCGACAAATACGGCTACGAGCGTATACATTGCCTCTGTATAGGTTAAGTAATAGATAAGAGAGGTAATAATAACAAGAAAATCGAATAAAAACATTGTTTTTCCCATGTTCCACCCAATATATTTCTGAACGAGACGAGCGATAATATCAACTCCACCCGTTGTCCCTCCGTATCTAAAAATAATTCCAAGCCCCACTCCAATAAATACACCTGCAAATAGAGCTGCAAGCGTCATATCATCTTTTAAAGGCATATCGACTGGAAAGCGCTGAAAAATCCATAAGAAAACAGAAAGGCTGATAACGCCTAGTATGGTGTAGTAAAATGAGGTTCGTCCTAACAGCTTCCATCCGACAAAGAATAGTGGAATATTAAGCACTAAGTTTGAATAGGAAGGGTCGATGTTAAATAAAAAGTATAAAAGCAGTGTAATACCAGTAAAACCGCCTTCTGCTAAGTTGTTTTGCATGTTAAAATTCACAAGTCCAAATCCAAAAATAGCCGAACCTAACAAAATAAAAAAGATATTCTTGAACTTTAGTCCTTTCACAATAGAAAACCTCCTTCTATAAACATGAATACATTCTTTCCTATCATACTAAATGGATAAGAGAAATGTCATCGTCCAAATGAACCGTCCAAAGCGCTTTGTTTGTATCATACACGTTTAAAGATTGAATCATGCACGGCTAAAGAGAATAGCTTTATTCATTTATAATGTTTGTTAATCAAACTTTTCTATTAAGAAATTTAGGGAAGAGATGTTATAATATGAAGTTGAATGTACAAAAAAATAAAAGGTAAATACTTATTATGCAATGAGAGAGGCATAGAAGGTAAAGAGGTGAATACATATGGCAGATAAATCAATGAAGGTCATGCAGGCTGAAGTTGATCAATATATTGGACAGTTTAAAGAAGGCTACTTTAGCCCCTTGGCGATGTTGGCTCGTATGACTGAAGAAGTTGGAGAGTTATCGCGTGAAATTAATCATTATTACGGAGAAAAGCCTAAAAAGACAACAGAAGCAGAGCGGACAGTTGAAGAAGAAATGGGCGATATTTTATTTGTATTAATTTGCTTTGCCAATTCGTTAAATATTGATTTAGAAGAAGCACATAATCGCGTTATGCAGAAATTTAATACGCGGGATAAAGATCGTTGGACAAAAATTGATGAACAAGGAGAGAATTAACATGAAAAAAACTCGAATTATACTTGCAGGCCCTCGTGGGAGAATGGGAAAAGAAGCTGTGACCCTAATTCAAGAAACAGAAGCGTTTGAATTAGTAGCTGCAGTTGATCGTATTCATGAAGGGAAGTTAATTAGCGACTTAGAAGGAATGCCAAATGTTCAAGCTCCTATCTTTACAGATATTGAAAAATGCTTCCAAGCTGTTGAAGCTGATGTATTAGTTGATTTAACAACGCCTGAAATTGGAAGAGTACATACGAAAAAAGCGTTAGAATACGGCATCCGTCCAGTAGTCGGAACGACAGGTTTTTCCGAAGCGGATTTAGCGGAATTAAAAGAATTAGCAGAAGAAAAAGGAATTGGCTGTATCATTGCTCCAAACTTTGCGATTGGTGCTATTTTAATGATGAAGTTCTCTCAAATGGCAGCTAAATATTTTGACGATGTTGAAATTATTGAGCTTCACCATGATCAAAAATTAGACGCACCTTCTGGAACAGGGTTAAAAACAGCAGAGCTCATTAGTGAAGTTCGTGAAACGAAAAAGCAAGGTCACTCAGAAGAAAAAGAAATTTTAGCAGGTGCAAGAGGAGCTACATATGACGGCATTCATCTTCATAGCGTACGCTTGCCAGGATTAATTGCTCACCAGGAAGTATTATTTGGTGGCTTTGGACAAGGATTAAAGATTCGTCATGATTCGTATAATCGTGCGTCCTTCATGTCTGGCGTGAAGCTCGCGGTTGAAGCGGTAATGAATATTGATACGCTTGTATATGGTTTGGAAAATATTATTGAGTAAGGAGAGTCATATATGAAAATAGCATTAATTGCACATGATAAAAAGAAAAATGACATGGTTCAATTTACAACTGCTTACCAACATATTCTAAAGAACCATGAGCTTTTTGCAACGGGTACAACGGGAATGCGAATCTCTGAAGCGACAGGATTATCGATTCATCGTTTTCAATCGGGTCCATTAGGTGGAGACCAAGAAATTGGTGCTCTTGTTGCACAGAATAAAATGGATATGATTATCTTCTTTCGTGATCCGCTTACAGCTCAACCTCATGAGCCAGACGTATCAGCACTTATGCGCCTATGTGATGTATATGCTATTCCACTCGCAACCAATATGGGAACAGCTGAGGTTTTAATCCATGGTTTAGAGCGAGGAGATTTACAGTGGCGTTCAATTTTAAAACAATAGGGTGAAATAAAATGATTGAAAAAATAGATGTTCTTGCTTTTGGAGCTCATGCTGATGATGTTGAAATCGGCATGGGCGGCACTATCGCCAAGATGACTGAGCAAGGTTTAAAAGTTGTTATCTGTGATTTGACAGAAGCAGAACTATCGTCAAACGGAACAGTAGAGCTACGCAAACAAGAGGCTGAAAAGGCGGGACAATTTCTTGGTATATACAAGCGAGTTCAATTACAGATGCCGGATAGAGGACTTTTGTTACAGCGATCCTACATTAGAGAAATTGTATCAGTAATACGCAAATATCAGCCAAAACTTGTGTTTGCTCCTTATTTTGATGATCGTCATCCGGATCATGGAAACTGCGCGCGCCTAGTAGAAGAAGCCGTATTTTCAGCTGGAATTCGCAACTATACGGCAGAGCAAAACGTGGGGTCTCATCGACCGGATGGACTGTATTTTTATATGATTAATGGTTTTCATAAACCCGATTTTGCTGTTGATGTAACGAATACATTTGAAAAGAAAAAGCAAAGCTTACAAGCTTATGAAAGTCAGTTCATCAAACAAGCAGGAAGCGTGGAGACGCCGTTGGTCAACGGGTATATAGAAACAGTTGAAAGCCGAGAGCGCATGTTTGGAAAAGAAGTAGGCGTTCAGTATGCAGAAGGCTTTCTTTCTAAGAAGCCGCTGCTTATTTATGATGATTTAGTAGGTGGCGGTAGATGAAATTAAAAATTGGTATCACGTGTTATCCTTCAGTTGGTGGTTCTGGTGTCATCGCAACTGAATTAGGAAAGCTCCTTGCAGAAAAGGGACACGAAATTCACTTCATTTCTTCAAGTATGCCTTTTCGCTTAAATAAGGTATATCCAAATATTTATTTTCATGAAGTAGAAGTGAACCAGTATTCTGTATTTAAGTATCCACCTTACGATTTGGCACTAGCAAGTAAGATGGCAGAAGTTGCACAGCGTGAGAAATTAGATTTAATTCATGCTCATTATGCCATTCCGCATGCGGTGTGTGCGTTTCTAGCTAAGCAAATGGTGTCACCAAATCTAAAAATAGTAACGACGCTTCACGGGACGGATATTACGGTTCTTGGAGAAGACTCGTCTTTAACAGAACTAATCAAATTTGCAATTGAAAAATCGGATTGTGTAACTGCGGTATCTGATGCGTTAATTGAGCAAACGAATCAGCTCATTAATCCAGATAAAGATATTTGTACAGTTTATAACTTTATCGATGAGCGAGAGTACCATCGTAAAGATGTTGGTAATTTAAAGCAGGACTACGGTATTTCAGACGATGAAAAGGTCATTATTCACGTTTCAAATTTCCGTCAAGTTAAAAGAGTACAAGATGTTGTGCGTACGTTTAAACGAATCCATGAGCGCATTCCTTCTAAGCTTTTGCTCGTTGGGGACGGTCCGGATATGAGAAATGTAAGTCAGCTTGTAAAAGAATTAAACCTTGAGGATGCTGTACTGTTTTTAGGGAAGCAAGATAATGTAGCGGAGCTCTACTCCATTAGTGATTTAAAGCTTCTGTTTTCTGAAAAAGAAAGTTTTGGTCTCGTACTACTAGAAGCCATGGCTTGTGGCGTACCTTGTATTGGCACAAGAATCGGTGGTATTCCAGAGGTTATTGAAGATGGTGTAACAGGTTATATTTGTGAATTAGGGGACGTTGAAACAGCTGCGAGTAAAGCAGTGCAATTGTTAAGTGATCAACAGCTTCATCAACAAATAAGCAGAGGAGCTTTACAGGCAGTGAATCAAAAATTTCATTCAACGGAGATTGTAAACCAATATGAACAGCTTTATTACAATCTTGTACAACGTTAAGGAATGGAGGATATTATGAAAGAGCCTTTCATCCATCCATTATTTATTATTCACACACTACAACAAGCCGGACACGAAGCTTATTTTGTTGGTGGTGCTGTTCGAGATATGATCTTGCAGCGAAAAGTAGGTGATGTAGATATCGCGACATCTGCTCGTCCTGACGATGTTATGAGTCTATTTCCAAAAACAATTCATGTGGGGATTGAGCATGGGACCGTTGTGGTGCTTCATGAAGGAGAGCAATATGAAGTGACTACCTTTCGTTCAGAAGGGGAATATGCAGATTTTAGACGCCCGACATCTGTTCAGTTTATCTCATCACTGGTGGAAGATCTAAAACGTCGTGATTTTACCATCAACGCTATGGCTATGAATGAAAAAGGTGAAATTATTGATCCGTTTAATGGCAGAGAGGATCTACGTAACCAACTTATTCGTACGGTAGGGAATCCAGAAGAACGTTTTCATGAAGACGCGCTGCGAATGATGAGAGCTGTTCGTTTTGTGAGTCAACTAGCGTTTTCTATTTCAGATAAAACGAAGAGAGCTATTTCAGAGCATGGAAATCTATTGAAGCACGTATCAGTTGAACGAATTACCATTGAGTTTGAGAAGCTTCTTTTGGGTAAACGCCCCTCTTTAGCTCTTGCGCTCATAGCAGACACTAAATTATATGAGCATTTGCCGGGATTAGATATTGGTGAAGAAGCTTTTCGACGCTTGTGTAAATACGACTGGATGATGCTTGAAGATATATCGGAATGCTGGACGCTTCTTCTTTATTTACTAGGCGTTGATTTAGATCCATTTTTACGTAAATGGAAGCTTGCTAATCGACAAATAAAATCCGTGAAGCTTCAGCTTGGTGGACTTGAGGACGTATTAAAAAATGGTTGGTCAAAAGAAACGATGTATAAACTTGGAGAAGAGTCTTCTTTAAGAGTAAATCGAATTTTGCAATTAGTGAGAAGTACTAATTATCTGCATACAACCTTGCTTGTTTCTCGTTATCGAGAGCTTCCTATTCACTCTATGAAAGAGCTTGCCATCACGGGGCAAGATGTTATGACGTGGCTAAATCGTAAGGGCGGTCCATGGCTTTCAGCCTTGTTACAAACCATAGAAATGAAAGTATTAAATGGTGAAATAAAAAATAGCAAAGCGTCGATAAAGGAGTGGATACAGTCTTGCAAACAGATATTAGAAGAACGTTATTAGAGATGTTTACAAACGCAGAGGGTGAATATGTATCTGGCCAGCGCATTAGCGACTTGCTAGGCTGTTCAAGAACGGCGGTGTGGAAACATATTGAAGACTTACGAAAAGAAGGTTATGAACTGGAAGCTGTTCGAAAGAAAGGCTATCGTATTGTCACTAAGCCTAATAAAGTAAGTACAAACGAGCTGCTTCTTGGCCTGCATACGAAAAAAATTGGTCAAAACCTTCACTATGAGGAAACCGTGGAGTCAACACAAAAAATTGCGCATCGTCTTGCTCAAGAAGGAGCTGTAGAAGGAACGGTGATTGTAGCGGAAGAGCAAACAGCTGGTCGAGGTCGCCTTGCTCGCAAATGGTACTCTCCTAAATATACGGGAGTATGGATGAGCATTATTTTACGACCTGCCATTCCACCACAGCATGCACCACAGCTGACCCTATTAGCCGCCGTAGCGATTGTACAAGCGATACAAGAAGTAACGAATGTGCTACCTGATATCAAATGGCCAAATGATATTTTAGTGAACAATAAAAAGCTAGTAGGAATTTTAACTGAAATGCAAGCTGATGTTGAGCAAGTTCACTCTGTTATTATTGGGATAGGAATCAATGTCAATCAAAAGCTAGAACATTTTGATTCCGACATTCAACACTTGGCTACTTCTTTATCAATTGAAGAGCAAAAAGAAGTGAATCGCGCAGCCCTTATGCAAGCGATTTTCTTAAAGATGGAATCTTTGTATGAAGATTACTTGGAAAATGGTTTTGGATTAGTAAAGCATTTATGGGAATCTTATTCTATTAGCATTGGAAAGCGGATTATTGCACGCACTTTAAAAGCAACGATTGAAGGGCATGCAAAGGGGATTACAAACGATGGCGTCCTGCTGTTAGAGGACGATAATGGAACGGTTCATCACATTCATTCCGCTGATATTGAACTCTCTTCGAAATAAAACTAGAAAATGTAAGAATATTTCTTTATAATACGAGTATCAGGGTAGTATCGACAGAACTTCACCTGATACTCTTTTTTATAATTTATCGTTTACGAACTGCCTTGATCTAAAAAAGACTAGGACAGAGGGATGACAATATATAAGGACAAGCGTGTGCGTTTAAGCACGCTGTTTAGCTATAGACTACTTTTGTCAAAAACCTTCTTCCGCTTTAGTGTAAGAAGGTTTTTTGCGTTGTCATCTCCTCTAGTATAGGAGGAGATTTATGTTGAAAACGAAGCTGGATTTTTTAAAAATGAAACAGCAACAAGAACCAATTGTGATGCTTACTGCTTACGACTACCCGTCTGCGAAATATGCGGAAGCATCAGAAGTGGACATGATTTTAGTAGGAGACTCATTAGGAATGGTTGTGTTAGGATACGACTCAACGATTCCAGTGACGGTCGATGATATGATTCATCATACAAAAGCGGTGAAAAGAGGCGCGCCTAATACATTTATCGTAACAGATATGCCTTTTATGTCTTATCATATTTCAAGAGAAGAAACGATGAAACAAGCCGCTCGAATTATGCAAGAAAGTGGGGCGCATGCTCTAAAGGTAGAAGGCGCAGACGACGTTATTTTTACAATTTCAGAATTAACCCAAGCAGGAATTCCGGTTATCGCTCATCTTGGCTTAACACCTCAGTCTGTTGGAGTTCTTGGGGGATATAAGGTACAAGGTAAAGAAGCGAGCGGAGCGAAAAAGTTGATTGAAGATGCCGTGAAATGTGAGCAAGCTGGTGCAATTGCAGTGGTTTTAGAGTGTGTACCTAAACAGGTGGCTAAAGATATTTCTACCAGACTAAGCGTTCCAACTATTGGAATTGGAGCAGGAAAGGAAACAGATGGTCAAGTGCTCGTCTATCACGATGTATTGACGTATGGGGTTGAGCGCTTTCCGAAATTTGTTAAGCCGTTTGGTAACATTGGAGACGTTGCAAAAAAAGGTCTGTCCCAGTATGTACATGATGTTAAAGCTCGTGAATTTCCGGAAGAGAGTCATACATTTACCATGAATGATGAACAGCTAACGGCTTTATATGGGGGTAAGTAAGATGAAAGTAATCTCTACTGCCAAAGACATGCAGGAGCTTTCAATCAAGCTTCAGCATCAAGGCAAAACAATTGGATTTGTACCGACGATGGGGTTTCTACATGAAGGTCACCTCGCATTACTTAAGCAGGCACGTGCTGAGAATGATATTGTGGTTTTAAGTATCTTTGTTAATCCAACTCAGTTTGGACCAAACGAAGATTTTGATACGTATCCACGAGATTTTGAACGTGATGAACGCTTGGCAAAAGCGGAGGCAGCTGATTATTTGTTCTATCCAAGCGTAGCTGAAATGTATCCTGGTCAAGCTTCTGTTTCCATATCGGTTATTGATCGTGTGGATGTACTTTGTGGAGCAAAGCGTCCAGGACATTTTGACGGCGTTGCAACAGTGCTGACAAAACTATTCCATCTCGTGCAGCCAAACCGAGCATACTTTGGGAAAAAGGATGCTCAGCAAGTAGCCGTGGTGCATGGATTGATTACTGATTTTAAGTTCCCAATTGAGCTCGTGGCAGTTGATACGGTGCGTGAAGAAGATGGCTTAGCAAAAAGTTCAAGAAACGTAAACTTGCTAGATTCTGAACGTAAAGAAGCGCCAGCCTTATATCAAAGCTTGCAAAAAGCCAAGCAGTTAATTGAAAGTGGCGAACGTGACGTTGAGATGGTTAAAACGGAAATTGAAAGAACGATTAAAAAGAATACAAGCGGTACAATAGATTACGTAGCAATTTATTCTTACCCAGAGCTAAAGCCTTTAGACAAGCTAGATGGGCAGTTTATTATTGCAATTGCTATACAATTCTCTAAAGCTCGATTAATTGATAATATTATTATGGAAATTTGACCATAGAAAGAGGGTTTCACGATGTTCCGAACAATGATGAATGCAAAAATTCATAGAGCACATGTAACAGAAGCAAATTTAAATTATGTAGGAAGTATTACGATTGACGAAGACTTAATTGAGGCTGTAGGTATCCAGCCAAATGAAAAGGTGCAAATCGTAAACAATAATAATGGTGCTCGCTTAGAGACGTATGTTATACCGGGAGAGAGAGGCAGCGGGGTTGTTTGTTTAAATGGTGCGGCAGCACGCCTTGTACAGCCTGGAGACGTTGTTATTATTATCTCTTATGTACTAGTAGCTGAAGAAAAAGTAGCTGATCACCATCCAACGGTAGCCATTATGGATGAAAACAACAAAATTAAACAATTGCTTAAACAAGAGCCAGCTGGTACAATTTTATAATATTATCCCCCTTAATCGAGGGGGATTTTTTTGAGCGAATATAAGCTCTACATAAGTAGTTTCGTATAGAAGCATGTATTTTCTTTTATACTATAAGAACAGGCAGGTGAGGTCATGATGATGAATAAACGCTTTGTTGTTGTTGATTTAGAGACGACAGGACATTCTCCAAAACAAGGAGATCAAATTATTCAATTTGCAGCCGTGGTTGTTGAAAACGGCCGCATAGTTGAGCGTTTCTCAACGTTTTTGAACCCCAATATACCAATTCCTCCTTTTATTTCACAACTGACAAATATTCATCAAAAAATGGTCGAAGATGCCCCGACGTTTGAGGATATTTCCGAGAAAATTATTGAACTGTTAGAAGATGCTTATTTTGTAGCACATAACGTTGCTTTTGACCTTAATTTCTTACAGGAATCATTAGCTCAAAGCGGGTATGATAAGCTGTATCCATCCACGGTGGATACGGTCGAATTAGCGCGTATGCTTCTCCCTACAGTAGAGGGGTATAAGCTCAATCAGCTGGCTGAATATTTAAGTTTAAATCATGATCAGCCTCATCAAGCTGACAGTGATGCTGAAGTGACGGCGAAGATCTTACTTCTATTAATGGAAAAATTAAATAGTCTTCCTCTTGCAACATTAAAGCAGCTATACACGCTGTCTTTGCATTTGAAAAGTGAGATTGGTGAGTTGATTCAAGGTATAATGAATGAAAAGCAAGATGATTATCATGAAGGTTATGATTTTGTTCATGGCTTAGCGCTTAGAAAGCAAAGGCCTGTTGTGAAGCCATCGGAAGTTCTTGTTACATACGAGGAGTTTCAAGAACAAAAGGAAACTTTAGCATCAGTGTTTAGCTCATTTGAAAAGAGAACGGGTCAAGAAAAAATGATGAATGCAGTCCATGAGAGCTTAATGGATAACGAACACGCGCTTATTGAAGCGGGAACTGGTATTGGAAAAACGATTGCTTATCTAATTCCGTCTGCTTTTTATGCTCAACAGCATAAAAAGCCAGTAGTTGTTTCAACGCATACTGTAACGTTACAACAACAGCTAATGGAAAGAAATATACCAATGTTAAAAAAGCTTATGCCATTTGAGCTAAGCGCAGCAGTTTTAAAGGGGCGTGAACATTATCTTAGCATTCGGAAATTTAATCAGTTTTTAAAAGAGCGCAACCATAACTATGATGTTATTCTAACGAAAGCAAAGCTATTGATTTGGTTGACGGAGACGGACACAGGCGATGTTGATGAAATCAACTTACCGTCAGGTGGAAAACTATTTTGGGAACAGCTGAATGAAAGCAATCCTTCCCACTTAGACTTTAAGCATCCGTGGAACCAACATTCTTTTTATAATCGTGCACAGGAGCGTGCAGCACAAGCTCAGATTATCATTACAAATCACCGTCTTCTTTTGTTAGACGTTGTAAGTAAGCGGAACTTACTTCCAAGCTATGAACAGGTTGTAATTGATGAAGCGCATCATTTCGACACGATTGCAAGCGAAGAGCTTGGAGGGAGGTTAGATTACTTTTCCATTCATGCCTTGTTGAGCAGGATTGGCTTGTTAGACGATAAGGGTTTGTTAAACAAAGTACATAAGCTTTGTCAAAAACATGATATAAGGCTAAATACGAAAAAACTAGAAGAAATGCTAGAAAAGCTTCGCATTGAGTGTGATGACTTATTTCGTCTTGTCCATGCGTATGTAATGAAAAAAAATAAGCAAACGGATAGTGAAATTGGGCGAGTGAGCTATCGCTATAATGTTCAAGAAGAGAATACTCTTCATTGGCATACCATCCAGGAACAGGCATCTCGAGTGAGATTTTTAATGAACGATATTCTATCTCTTTTACATGCTGATTTTCAGGTGATGGATTCCTATCAGGAGCAGCTTACAAAAAGGGAACAGTCCCATATTCATGAGTTAACAAGCGCAATTGAACAATTTCATCATCTGTCGAGTGAGTTTGCGGACTTTTTCTTCCAGCCGCATCTTGAAGAGGTAACGTGGATTGAAATAGAGCCAAAAGGAGCGGCAAACGCTACTTTTTTATATCGTCAACCGCTCTCGGTAGCGGACACGTTAGCAGATACGTTTTTTGCGAAAAAGCAAAGCGTTATACTAACTTCTGCTACGCTAACGGTCAATCATTCTTTTTCATATATTATTGAACAGCTTGGTTTATATGATTTTCAACCACTTCAAATGACGATACCGTCTCCATTTGACTATCGAAGCCAGGCAAAAGTATATATCCCAAAAGATATGCCAGCTGTAAATGATGTAACGCTTGAAGAATATAGTGCGATTATGGCAGAAAGTATTTTAGATATCGCATCTATTACTAAAGGGCGCATGCTTGTACTATTTACCTCTTATGAAATGTTAAAAATGACGTATCAGTATATGAAAGAACTAAATGATTTAGAGGAATTTGTCATCCTTGGTCAAGGAGTCACAACCCGTAATCGAAATCGATTATTAAAAGACTTTGCGCAGTTTTCACAATCGATTTTATTAGGAACGAACAGCTTGTGGGAAGGCATTGATCTTCCTGGTGAATTAGTATCTAGTCTCATCATTGTTCGCTTACCTTTTGCGTCACCACGACATCCATTTCTAAAAGCAAAATTTGAGCAACTCCGAAAAGAAGGGAAAAATCCATTTATGGACTATTCACTACCTCAGGCTGTCATTCGTTTCAAGCAAGGATTCGGAAGACTAATTCGAACCAAGCAAGATAAAGGATCTATCTTTATTTTAGATAATCGTATGATTACAACGATGTACGGCTCTCATTTTCTTCATTCTTTGCCGGATGTAGATATCGTAAGTGAGTCATTTTCGGTAGCACTTCATGATTTTGAAGCATGGTGGACGTCAAAAAAGCTTTAGCATACTCAGTGCTAAAGCTTTTTTTGCATAGCTCTTCTTGTAGATGTACACGCTAAGAGTGGAAAACACAGGAAGTGAGGGTGTTTAATATGATTAAACGAAATATGTTAATATGGGCGGTATGCTTATGCTTTTTTAGCAACGGTTCTACCGTGCAAGGGGCTAGTCAAGTGGACTTTAGCCTTAAAGAAGATGAAGCAGCAATTTCTTTTTTTCCTTTATTCGATGGAGAAGCCACGCTTTTACAAGACGGAACGGATCGAGTTATTCTCATTAATACAGGTAGTAAAAAATCGCGAAAAGAGTTGGCGTATTGGCTGGATTTTTATCATATTAAGCAAATTAACCAAGTGATTATTACAAAGCAAAGCGAGAAATACAACGGAAATGTAGACTGGGTTACAAAGAAATATCAGGTGGAAGAAGTAGTTTTGCCTAAAGGCTCAAATGATTTACAAAGTCAACATATTCGCATGTGGCAAGTTAGGGATGTGTATCAGCTATCAAAGCATATTCATGTATCTGTTCTTTATCATGAGGAAGTAAATTCACCCTCAATGGATTTGATAGTAGCATTCGGCGAGCATCAAATGCTTTATATGAGTAACTCAGCATCTACTATTGAGAGGCATTTGCTTATGAAGCCATTAAAAAAAATAGACTTGATTAAACTCGCAAATTTTGGTGAAGGTGAGCCGCTGTCTGAGTCGTTTTTAAAGCAGTTAAACCCTCAGATTGGTGTTTTATTCTCAAAAGAAGACCGTACTATTCATCCTGAGCTTGTATCAAGATTAACGGATGGATGGGTTGAGTTATACGATACAAATAAAAGAGAATCGCTTTCTATTAAAATGTCACCTACCATCTATGACGTCATGAAATTTAAGAAGACTACCTAAATTTCTTTTGCAAAAGAAAGAGAGATAATTATAATGAAAATAGAGAGGCTTTAGAGGGAGCGGAACGAATTCTCTCAGTTTGATTTTATGTTTAGGTGGGGAATACAATAGCCCAAAAGCCAAGCCGTGTGTTATGATAAACAGATAATCATTTATTTAGAGGTGTTTGGTAAGAGGAGGAACAGCATGGAAAGCAAAATTGAAGTTTTATCAACCGTTCGTATTGAGCATTCTTCTGATTTATATAAAATTGTGGACAGCTTAAATCGAACGTTAAAAAAGAAAGATTTAATGTTTGGCCTAGCGTTAGACCAAGAAGATCAAAGTAAAGCAATTTTTACGATTTATCGTACATAAGTAGGGATAAAATGAAAAAGTGGTTTATTGGAATTGTTGTTGTTGTATGTTTAGTAGCAGGGTGGCAAACCCATTCAATTTATAAAGCGGCTGTAAACGATGTACAAGCTGACGAAAAAAAAGCATCAGCCAAGGCAAAAGAAGATTTTAATCTGAAATCTGTGACGAGTACACAAGCATATTTTGGAGATCATACATTTTATGTAGTAGAAGGTACTAACAATAAAAACGAAGATGTTATCGCTTGGGTTCCAAAAAGTCAAAAGCAAAAAGCGGTGCTAAAAAAAGTAGCAGATGGAATTACAAAAGAACAAGCCATAGAGATTGTTCAGCGAGACCGAGATCCAAAAGAAATTAAATCAGTTCGACTAGGAATTGAAAATGAAAAGCCGCTATGGGAAGTTACGTATATTGATCAAGAAGAAAAACATTTAACTTACTACTATCTTGATTTTACAAGCGGAGAGTTTATGAAGCGCTATAGCTTAACAAAACCTGAATGAGTTTATTTATAACGTATGTTTACACATACGTGTTATAAAACGCTTTGCACCTTAGAGTGAAGCAAAATTGTTGCTATAATCAGCTTTACATAGCTGATTATAGCCGTAGTTCATAGGGGGAGATTTTAGTGAAATTAGCAAAACGTGTATCAGCTTTAACACCATCATCGACATTGGCTATTACAGCCAAAGCAAAAGAGCTCAAAGCCGCAGGACATGACGTCATTGGCTTAGGTGCAGGTGAACCAGATTTTAATACGCCGCAGCATATATTAGAAGCATCTGTAAAAGCAATGAATGAAGGCCAAACAAAGTATACGCCTGCAGGTGGACTTATGCCTTTAAAAGACGCAATTATTGAAAAGTTTAACCGTGATCAGAGCTTAACATACAAGCCATCTGAAGTTATTGTATGTTCAGGTGCAAAGCATGCTTTGTATACATTGTTTCAAGTAATTTTAGATGAGGGAGATGAAGTGATCATCCCAACTCCTTACTGGGTAAGTTATCCTGAACAAGTAAAGCTAGCAGAAGGTACACCGGTTTATGTTGAAGGTTCTGAAAATAATGAATTTAAAATTACGCCAGCACAGCTAGAGTCAGTGATTACTAGTAAAACAAAAGCTGTGATTTTAAACTCACCAAGTAACCCAACAGGTATGATTTATACGCGTGAAGAGCTAGAAGCAATCGGTGAAGTTTGCTTAAAGCATAATGTATTAATTGTATCAGATGAAATCTATGAAAAGTTAGTATACGATGGTGCAGAGCATGTTTCGATTGCAGAGCTATCACCAGCGCTTAAAGAGCAAACGATTATTATTAACGGTGTATCTAAATCTCACTCAATGACAGGATGGCGCATTGGTTACGCAGCTGGTAATGAGACCATTATAAAAGCAATGACGAATCTAGCGAGTCACAGCACGTCTAACCCAACGTCGATTGCTCAATATGCAACAATTGCAGCTTATAACGGAACGCAAGAGCCAGTGGAAATGATGCGCAAAGCTTTTGAAGAGCGCTTAAACGTAATGCATAAACAACTTAATGACATTCCTGGTTTTTCTTGTTTAAAGCCTCAAGGTGCATTCTATTTGTTCCCTAATGCAATCGAAGCTGCTAGACTAACAGGATTTGAAACAGTTGATGCTTGGGTAGAAGCGATTTTAGAAGAGGAAAAAGTAGCGCTTGTTCCAGGTTCAGGATTCGGTTCTCCTGAAAATGTTCGTTTATCTTATGCTACTTCGCTTGAGCTATTAGAAAAAGCAGTGGCGCGAATTGCGGCATTTATGGCAAGACACATGAAATAAAGTGATGGAGAGCGGCTTCTATAGAAGCCGCTCTTTTATTGGTGATGTCATAAGTTTCCCATGATTGTTACTTGTTATTGTGAGTGTCGAAATGTATAATAGGGTGGCATACATAATTAAAGGATGTAAGTTTTTTGGAGGGATTTTAATCGTGAAAATTACGATTTCTGAAGCAAGTAAGCACGTTGGAAAAGAAGTGACAATCGGTGCTTGGTTAGCAAATAAACGTTCAAGTGGTAAAATTGCATTCCTACAGCTTCGAGACGGCTCTGGATTTATTCAAGGGGTTGTTGTGAAAGCAGAAGTAGGGGAAGATATTTTCAAAAAAGCAAAAGCCTTAACGCAAGAATCTTCTTTATACGTAACAGGAACTGTTCAAGAAGATGAACGTTCACCTTTTGGATATGAATTAACAGTAACGGATGTAGAAGTTATTCATGAAGCAGTTGACTATCCAATTACGCCAAAAGAGCACGGGACAGAGTTCTTAATGGACAACCGTCACTTATGGTTACGTTCAAAGCGTCAACACGCTGTAATGAAAGTGCGTAACGAAATTATTCGTGCAACATATGAATTCTTTAATCATAATGGATTTACAAAAGTAGATCCTCCAATCTTAACGGGAAGCGCGCCAGAAGGTACAACAGAACTTTTCCATACGAAGTACTTTGATGAAGATGCATTCCTTTCACAAAGTGGCCAACTTTATATGGAAGCAGCTGCAATGGCACTTGGAAAAGTATTTTCATTTGGTCCAACTTTCCGTGCAGAAAAATCAAAAACGCGTCGTCATTTAATTGAGTTCTGGATGATTGAGCCTGAAATGGCGTTCTATCAATTTGAAGATAGCTTAAAAGTACAGGAAGAATACGTATCACACGTGGTTCAGTCAGTACTAGAGAACTGTAAGCTAGAGTTAAATGTACTAGGTCGAGATACGTCTAAATTAGAGCAAATTAAAGCTCCGTTCCCACGTATTACGTATGATGATGCACTAAAATTCTTACATGAAAAAGGATTTGATGATATTCAGTGGGGGGATGACTTCGGTTCACCACACGAAACGGCTATCGCAGAAAGCTATGATAAACCTGTGTTTATCACGCACTATCCAACGTCATTAAAACCATTCTACATGCAGCCGGATCCAACAAATGCAGATGTAGTGTTATGTGCAGATTTAATTGCGCCAGAAGGTTATGGTGAAATCATTGGTGGATCAGAGCGTATTCACGACCAAGAACTACTAGCTCAGCGCGTAGCAGAACATGAGCTAGATACAGAAACATATAAATGGTACTTAGAGCTTCGTAAGTATGGATCAGTTCCACATTCTGGATTCGGATTAGGGCTTGAGCGTACGGTAGCATGGATTAGTGGTGTTGAACACGTTCGTGAAACAATTCCATTCCCACGCTTATTAAACCGTTTGTATCCTTAATAGAAGCGAAGTGACTTCGGATGTAAAATTGTTACATTAGAAAAAGGTGGCATTACGCCATCTTTTTCTAATGAATGTTGTTTCACATTAAATAAACGTCCACCCTTTTTAGAAAACGGTGGATTTTTATTTGTTTTTTGATGAAAGTTTTCGTAAACAGTTTTTCGTTTTCATCTGTCCTTCGTGATATACTAACTTTAGAGGTGTTCCAAAATGAAAAAAGATGACATGATCGCATGGTTTGAGCAAGGCTCAGTTTCTATTCCAAAGCTATTGTTTAATCACTATAGCGATTTAGGCTTAGACGAAACAGAATTTATGATGCTGATGCATCTTAATGTATTTATTGATAGTGGTGAATCCTTTCCCACTCCACATGATCTCTCTGCAAAAATGAGCGTCTCCACGACAAAGTGTATGGAAGTACTTCGAAATCTTATTCAAAAAGGTGTTCTAACGATCGAACAGCTTGATGATTCCTCTTCGGTTATTTCTGAGCAATATTCTCTTAAACCGCTTTGGAGAAAGCTAATCAATTTATTAATGCAAGAAAATCAAAATGAAGTGCAGCAAGAGCAGGAGCAAGAAGAGATAAATTTATATTCTATTTTTGAAAAAGAGTTTGGTCGTCCGCTTTCGCCGTTTGAATGTGAAACGTTGGCTATGTGGGTAGACCAAGATCATCACGACCCACTCATTATTAAAACGGCTCTTCGTGAATCAGTTATGTCCGGAAAATTAAACTTTCGATACATCGACCGCATCTTGTTTGAGTGGAAGAAAAACGGCATTAAGACTATTGATCAAGCACGAGCGCATAGTCAAAAATTTAGGCAACATCAACAACCAAAAAATCAGAAGCCTTCTCAATCTCAAAATTCCTCAGCCGTTCCATTTTTCAACTGGCTTGAACAGTAAAGTAACATGCTCTATTACTTAGAGTGGTTAACGGAAGAGGAAAGCTGATTCAACATCAGGCGTGCCTGATGTTGAATCAGCTTTTTTAGCATGATAATACATACCAAAATAAAAAGGGGTGAAAAGCTAAAACAAATTAAGTTTGTTTTAGTAAGCTATGTTAAATCTAACACAAATTCGTCACTGCTTAGGCGTAATGGCTGAAATGTTTCCTGATGCACACTGTGAATTAAATCATAAAAATCCATTTGAGCTTGTGATTGCAGTTGCTCTATCCGCTCAGTGTACGGATGCACTTGTCAACAGAGTAACAAAAGAATTATTTCAAAAATATCAAACACCTGAGGATTATTTAGCTGTTTCATTAGAAGAGCTTCAGCAAGATATTCGTTCAATAGGTCTTTATCGTAATAAAGCAAAAAATATTCGAAAGCTGTGTGAGCTTTTAATTCATGAGTACAACGGTGAAGTACCGCAAGATCGAGATGAGCTTACTAAGCTTCCTGGAGTGGGCCGAAAGACAGCTAATGTCGTCGTTTCCGTGGCTTTTGGTATTCCTGCTATTGCGGTTGATACGCACGTGGAACGGGTTAGTAAAAGGCTTGGTATTTGTCGGTGGAAAGATTCAGTATTAGAAGTAGAAAAAACGCTGATGCGAAAGGTTCCAAAAGAAGAGTGGGGAGTTACTCATCACCGCTTAATTTTCTTTGGTCGCTATCACTGTAAAGCTCAGTCTCCGCAATGCCCAACCTGTCCATTATTAGAGCTGTGTCGAGAAGGAAAAAAGCGAATGAAAGCGAGAGGTGAGCATGTTAGCAAAAGTTAAAGTGCCGCCTGAATTTAAGCGTGATCCATTTTTTTTCGCACAAGATGTTATTTCGTTTCAGCCGCCTCTGCTAAGGCATAAAACGCATCATCAACCAGTTTTTATCTATGATATAGTAGCGAAAGAAGAAGGGCTTTTAGAAGCACCATGGAATTCACTAGAAGACTGTATCCCCTCGTTGTTTATAGAATGGAAAACCCAAGAGAAAATTCTCCATGAACAATTTTCTCTGCGTAAAGTGACAAACGCAAAAGAGATAGTCACTGAATGGAGTGGACGGTTTTTAAGCGCGCTGTTTTGGATTAATGGGGGACCTCTTCAAGGTCTTACAGCACTGGAAGCTAATATTCAAAAGCTAACATACAAGCCAGTTAACACGTCTGAGCGCGTATTATTTTTGTTGAAAAAGCCTGGAATGTATCACTCATTCGTTCAACTTAGTGAACTATATACAGAATTGCAAAAGCAGTATGCCATTAAGCGTATACGTTTAAAAAAATAAACCGCTCATCGTGAGCGGTTTATTTTTATTCATTTTCAGTTTGTTGATCTGGAGTGGCAGGAGGCTGTTGGTTGTTTCCTTGTCCATTGCCGTTAGTGCCATTATTTCCGTTTCCATTATTGCCATTGTTTCCAGGCTGACTAGGTGGTTCACTTGGGTTCTCCGTTTCACCTTGATCAGGCTGTTGACCTTGATCAGGGTTCTCTGGACCTTCGCTATCAGGCTGATCGGTTTCTTCACCATCGTTTTCATCTTCAGGGCGCGTTCCTTCATCAGGATTTTGCTCTTCATCACCCGGTTCGGATTCCGAATCATCTTCTGGTTCCTCTTCAGCTGTTTGAGGTACCTTTACAGAAGCACTTGCGCTGCCGGCGTTATTTGTACTTAAGCTGAAGCTATACGTCGCACCTGGAGTAGGTGATGGGATAGAGGTGCTGCCAGCACTTCCTTTATCCGCTAACGTTTGGCTCGCGCCATCAGAAGAGGTCATATTGACGGTAAATTCCGTTTCGTCATCGCCACCTGACCAGTTAACGTTAATGGCGTTAGAACCTTCGCTGAAGGAAGCTGTAAGTTTTGCTTTTTCTTCTTTCTCTTCTTTCTCTTCTTTTTCTTTCTCTTTTTCTACAAAGACTTGAGAAACTTTTGTTGGCTCTGTGCCGCGTACGAAGTACTCATACGTGATTGAATCTTTTGGTGTTGCACCACTTGGTTTCTTCACATCTTTACTTGAGACTTTTTCAACGGCACGTTTTACCACGCTATCAGGTTGTTTAAAGCTGCCTTTTTCTTCACCTTGAGATACGTGTGTAATGACTTGCTTGAAAATATTCTTTGCCATGGCTTTTTCGTTTTCACTATAAATATAGCCGTCGGAATTTTTCTCATATCCTGTCCAAACTGATACCGTGTATTTTGGCGTGAAGCCCGAGAACCACACATCTTTTACGCCGCCTTCTGGAATATTAAAGCTTGCTTTTTCCTTGGCACTAAAGTTAGATGTTCCGGTTTTACCTGCGATGTCTAAGCCAGGTACACGTGCAGCACGTGCTGTTCCGTACGGTGCTTCAACAACGGATTTCATCATGTCCGTTACCATAAACGCCGTGTAGTCTTGCATCGCACGCTTCGGTTTTGGCGATAGGTCTAACTCTGTACCATCTGAGAATTTTACTTTTGTTACCGTATAAGGTTTTGTAAACATTCCTTCGTTAGCAAATGCGCTATAAGCGCCGGCTAGTTCCATAGGCGTAACACCTTCAGTAAATCCACCGATAGAAAACGCTTCGGCAAACTTTTCGCCGCTAGATTCTCCAAGCTCAAGACCTAAGCCTTCACCGAACTCTTGTGCTTTATCAGCTCCTACAGCTTGGAAGGCTTTTAAAGCAGGGATATTTAACGAACGTCCTAGTGCTTCACGAGCTGATACCCAGCCTTTATAGTTTCGGCTATAGTTTCGAATTTGCGTACCGTTTGAGTATTGATGTGGTTCATCCTTAATTGGTTCTGCGGTAGACCATTTTAAATACTCAACGGCTGGTCCATAGTCAAGAACAGGTTTGATTGTTGAGCCTGGTTGACGCTCGATGTCGGTAGCAAAGTTTAGGCCTCCAGCTACGCGGTTACGACCTCCACCAATTGCTTCAACTGCACCTGTCTCATTGTCTAACACGACAAGACCAGCCTGGAACTTATCGTTAGGGAAGGTGATAATTTCGTTATTCATTAATTGGTCAACATAATCCTGTGCATCCACGTCAAGCGTTGTGTAGATTTCTAATCCAGAAGAAGAGACGTTAGCATCCGTTTTTTCTTGAACTTCTTCAATTACTTGGTCGATGAATACATCATACTTTGACGTTTTCTCATTTTGTTCAACCAAATTTGCCTGCACGTCAACTTGCTTTGCTTTATCTGCTTCTGCTTGTGTAATAAATCCGTTTTTAGCCATTAAATTTAATACTGTGTTACGGCGTTTTGTAGCATTCTCTGGGTTTTTATACGGATTATACGTTGATGGTGCTTTTGGTAAGCCAGCGAGCATAGCGGCTTGATCAATTGTTAAATCGTTTAGATCAGTCACGCCATAAAATGTTTCTGCTGCTTTGGCGATACCGTATACTTCTCCAGTCGAGAAGTAGATTTTGTTTAGGTACATTTCAAGAATTTGCTGTTTTGAATATTTACGTTCTAGCTGATAAGAGAGCCACATTTCTTGTACTTTACGCTTTACGGTTTTTTCAGGTGATAAAAATGAATTTTTCACAACCTGCTGCGTAATGGTACTTGCGCCTTCTGATCCAAAGCCCTCTTTGAAGTTGGCCACTACAGCGCCACCAATTCGATAAAAGTCAATTCCATGGTGTTTATAAAAGCGAACATCTTCGGTTGCAATGAACGCATTTTTAACAGTCTGAGGAATTTCATCATATTGTACGTATGTACGCTTTTCGCCTCCGACTTCTTTAATGACCGTTTTTCCATCGTTTGCGTAAATCTTAGATGAAAACGAGTCTTTTAAAACAGAGTCGTCAACTTTAGGTGCATCGCTTATTAATGCGAAAAAGGTTCCAACACCAGCTATCAGTCCAATAATACCTAAAATGAAAACTGCAGCAACAATCTTGCGGAAAATGCCGCCTTTTTTCTTTTCTTTTTTCTTGTTTCCTTGTGGTTTGTTCGTTTGTTTGTTGTCATTCATTGCTCGTCTTCGTTCTTCACGCGAGCGATAATTATCTGACATAAAAGCTCCTACCTTTCAAACAATTGTAAGAGAATGATTTCCGTAAACATATATATCATACTCTTAAAAATACAATTTATCTATAGTTTTTATGTAATCGATTCTAGGATGGTAACCAAGTTCGATTAAATGTCCTTTTTTTTCAATATCGGCTTTTGGGATGGATTTTCGTCCATCTTTTTTCATATCTTGCCAATAGGGAAAAAGGGACGGTGCTTCAAAAAGGTATATTTCTTCCAAAGAAGTAAACATTAATATAACGAATGAGATTCCATTTTGTTTCACGATCTGGTTCATATGTTGAATTTGATGTTCGTGAAAATTACGCAAGGGAAAAGACGTTTTATTTTTTGTTTCTTTTGCTTCAAAATCAATATACTTTCCTTTGTATACGCCGTTGTAATCGGTTGTAGAAGCTTGTTTAAAATAAGCTTCTTTAATAACTGCAGCACTTCGCTTAGGATAGTCAACGTTCACAATTTGAATCGGCGTAGGTTTTTTATGAACCACTGCTATTCCTTGTGCTAAATAATACTCATTGGTTTCATTTAAATCTTCTTCCAAAGTCATACCTCGATTACTGTATACGGGCTCAACTTTCGCCCGGGAAGGACTGTTGGGATGCTTAGCAGGGTTATATGCTTTTCCGTTAGGATAACGAATCATGCACCATCACTCCTTTACTTAATTTCACACACGCACACTCTATTATACCAAATTTCAGTTGAGATAGAATGAAAACATACTTCGTGTTCATACCAAATGTAAAGGAAGAAAGCAGCATGTTGACAAGCTTTGAACAGCAAGTAGTGGAAACAATTAGGCTCAAAACAAAACAGTTGAACATTGATAATATATCAAGAACAGAAGCTTACGCAACTTTTTACAATAATCATCCTGAAGTAAAGTGGTCGTTTCTTGCTAGCATGGTTTCACGAAACGCAGGCTGGAATATGTGTGACTTGCAGGGAAAGTGGTTTCCTGAGCTACTATCTATAGAAACGCGAGATTTATTGTTTTTAACGTACGAGCGAGCGAATTGGCTGATCTTTCAAGACGCTTTTCCGCAGCTGCTGCTATATGAAATATCAAAAAAACACGAGAAGTCTTATTTTCACCTTCTTGAATATTTTGATGTATCTCCGTTCATGTACGAAAAATGGACTGTCTTTTGGGAAAGGAAGAAAGAAATTGAGCTTATGCATGCTCTCATTATTAATGAACAGCATATTATTGAGCCAGCGGTAATAGCACATCCTTTCTACCAGAAGAAAGTGTTTCATCGCTTAGTATTTCACTTTCAGGACTCTTTGCATTTTAGTTCCGTTTTGTTCCCTACAATGGAAGGTGAAATTTATGGGTGCTCCGTACATAGCTTCACCAAGGTAGATGAGCGAATTAAGCTTGGTAAAAAGCTCGGTGAACTGCTGTTTTCACAAGCTTTGTATCCAAAGTTCCTTCAGTTTTCAATGTCGACTGTTCATACGGGATCACGCGTTGATTATGAACAGTATGTATTTCGGTCTAAAAGAAGAGACACACCCTATTTACGAATGACCTTTCCAATTGTTTCACATCATGAGAAAAAAAGGGGACAGTGGAGAATTTCAAAGCGTAGAGAGAAGAAATTAATGAAGAGTCTTGATTTATCCGCACCTATGCCGATTACGGAGTGGTACCAAAATAAACAGAAGCAGCTGCATGTCTTGGTAGGAATAAAGAAGTTTTTTAGATAGAAAAAGCTGTTTTGTACAAACAGCTTTTTTTATCTAGGTGGACATATTACGTAGACGGACGGTTTGGTCCGTTTAATTTTTTGGGGTCACCAAATGTTTTTGTTTCAGGCTTGTTTTTTGGCTGTTTTTGTTCATGCTTATTTGCCACTTCTTACACCTCCAAATGAATGTTGTAACAAAGTTGACTGCACATACAATACGTGTTTCTTGCACAATCTAATCATAGTGTTTTCACTCATCCTCATTTCAATTCGTGCAAATTAAAACATTTTCTGCGTAAAACATCTTTCTTTGCCGAATGGAAACTAGTTTTGTCATGTGTGAAGGTAGATTAAAAATAAAAAGAGAATAGGTAGTTAAACGAAAAGTTGGAGGGATGGCTATGAAGCTGAAAATGGTAAATACGAACGAAGTGTTAAGTTTATTCGATAATGTATTAGAGCAAATAGATGTTGTAGAAGATACATTATCTTCACAAGTTAATCAAGCGTTTACTACTTGTGAAGAAGCATATAGCAATCACGTTCAGCGTATTGACCAGTCGTTACGAGAAATTGAAGCTGCAGCCTATGAAATCCCACCTCAATCAGAATGGCGGAGAAGAGAAGTACTACTACGTACAGTGTAACGATGATTTATGGTACAATGTCATCGTTGAGGTGACAAATATGAATTTAATGATAGAAGCAACAAAGGTACTACATCACTATAATGAGTTAGCTCTTACTCGTTTATCCACTATTAAAAGTAATTCAGAGTATGAGGTGAATTTCTTTGGGGAGGTCAAACCATATGTTGATCAGTTTTTTTATGAGTTAGATATGTGGACGGATCTTGTTACCAAGTGGCTCAAAGAAACAAAGCCTAAATATATTCACATCAATCAAGTAGATACCCTTCGTGAAAACTTGCAAAACGTAGTGCTCCAGTCTTTTTATCAAGAGACGCGAGACAAGCGCTTTAAGCAAATGTATCAGTCAAATAAGTACGTATTAGAGTCCATTTTAATGAACGGTTAAGTTTGATTAAACAGTAAAAGCCTAAAGGTGTGTTTACACTTTTAGGCTTTTGCTGTGTTGTAATTGAATTAATCGTTATCTTTTTGCACGTGGATGCTAACAGCAGGATCGTCTTCCGTACCGACTGTATTGATTACATAATCCACTTTTTGAGTGTGTTTTGGTGTAACCGGCTGCCCCGCTTGCGAAACGGTTGGTTCATGCCCTTGCTTTTTATGGTTAAAGTGTTTTCCTCGACTCATCGAAACTCCTCCTTGAAATGAAATGGACGATCTTTTTTAATATGCGTCACAGTAGCGATGAGTATAAGTAGTTAAATATAGAAAAGCCCTCAGTCAATTAGCTGAGGGCAATGTAGTACAATTAATTCTCGTGTGCAAATTCGGGTTTTGAAGCTCCGATTTGTTCTAACTCACGAACGGCGATTTTATAATCGGATAGTGTTAAACAACCTTTTAAATACTGCTGCTGCGCAAAGTCTAGCAGCTCATTACTTGAAGTTGGCTCATATTGTTTTTTAGCCATAAAAGCTTGTTGAAGCTCGTTCACATACATGTAAATTCACTCCTTATCCCCATTTTGTGTGCTTGTCTTGTTAGCATCACTTATAGTTATCGTAACATAGATTGAAATTATCTCGTTTTTTTGAAAAATTTAAACTTTCGACAGAAACTAACATTTTTCACAACTTTCTTCTAAATATAAAGTGAAAAATAAAAGGTGTAGTGCGTCACCTCAGATTGAGTACCCACATACCATATAATAAAATTTTTAAAGGGAGGTAGCGAGCCAGTATGTATAATCAACAGAATCCTTATCCATATTACATGCAGAATCAATGGGAAGAAGAACGGTTTGATTTAAGTCAGGTGTACCCATTTCCAGAATATCATCAGCAACCATGGCATCATACACAGTTGCCGCAACAGCCTTATGCTCAAGTTCCACCCCAAATGCAATATGTAAACAACCAACAGCAATCCCCTTTTTATCAAAATGGAATGCCTTTTCCAAATCCTTATCCAAAAGGTAATCAGCAAATGAAGCAACAGCCTAACCAGTTTCATTCTTTAATGTCTCAATTTAAATCTTCAGACGGAAATTATGACGTTAATAAAATGATGAATACAGCGGGACAGATGATGGGAGCAATGAATCAATTAACAAACTTAGTAAAAGGGTTTACAGGTATCTTTAAAATATAAAGAATTGTATAGCATGTAAATGGAATAAAAGGGCTCTACAAGAAGCTATAACGTCTTGTAGAGCATGTAATGTTTTATCTAAAGAAGCGGTTGAATGGGTGATTACAGAAGCAAGGAGAATGGTCACATTTTTTAACTGGCTTTTTGCCTGTAATTGGATGGCTTGTTAAGTTAGGTAAGTGTGAATGCCCAGTTTTTTTCTTGTGACCAGATTTTTTTGAAGAGTGTTTCTCTTTTTTATGGGAATGTTTAAACGTTTGAGAAGATTGATGCTTATTGTAAGAGTGTTTTTCTTTACAGAAACATGTTTTTTTCTTTTCAGAGCGGTGTTTTTTATGAGAGTGTTTTGTGGAATGAGAATGCTTTTTACAAGAACGGTGCTTTTTATGAGAATGCTTTGTAGAGTGAGAGTGTTTTTTGCAAGAACGGTGCTTTTTATAAGAGTGCTTTGTGGAGTGAGAGTGTTTTTTGCAAGAACGGTGCTTTTTATAAGAATGCTTTGTAGAGTGAGAGTGTTTTTTGCAAGAACGGTGCTTTTTATAAGAGTGCTTTGTAGAGTGAGAGTGTTTTTTGCAAGAACGGTGCTTTTTATAAGAGTGCTTTTCTTTACAGAAGCACGTTACTTTTTTGTGAGAACGATGCTTTTTGTGAGAACGTGAGCTTTTCGTACAGTACTTGTTTTCCGTTCTTTTCTCTGTTTTCTTTTCTGTCTTTTTCTCCGTCTTTTTGTGAGAAAGAGCTGTTTTTTTAGATGAACTTTTTGAGCTATGACCTTTTGGTTCTTGATACATAAATCTGCCTAGCTCTGATTTTTGTAAAGATTCAGCAGCTTTACGAATACGCTTAGATTGAATATACAATCTAAAAACCTCCTTATGAGAATCATTTTTTTTGCCTTTCACCATAAGATACGCTTAATACGCCGTACTTGCTATGAGATAAACGTGGAATTTTAAGAAATAACCAAGGAGTTTCTAGCATCTCGGTGGGAGATGAGCTCATATAATTTAAAATGTATCCAAAAGGAGGGAAAGAGATGGGAATTGCCACCTATTCTGTTTTTGCTAATGTTCGGGACTTTAAAGAACTAAAGGCCGACATCTGGTCTGAAGATTCCATACCCGCAGTGATGAAAGTTCATAAAAAGAGGTATGAAATAGGCTTAACTCTAAGGGGATCACACATCCGAGAAATGAGAAAGAAATCGTACTATATAGAGTTTTATTCACCAAATAAATTCGGGAAGACCAACGAAATTCATCTCAATGCAGAATATAAAGATCCATCGCTAGTTCGCAATAAACTATCGCTCGATTTCTTTTCAGACCTTGGCGTACTATCACCGAAATCACAGTTTGTTCATCTCACCATTAACGGGAAAAATGAAGGTGTTTATTTACAGTTAGAATCGGTAAACGAGTACTTCTTAACAAAGCGTAGTTTGCCAAAAGGCTCTATCTTTTACGCTGTAGACGGAGATGCCAACTTCTCGTTAATGAGTGATTTGGATGAGAAGCCAAAAGAATCGCTTCAATCAGGGTACGAAACAAAAGTAGCGTACGGAAAAGATGAAGAAGCGTTAGAATATTTTATTTATAACTTGAATACATGGACGAATCAAGAGTTTGAAGATAATATTGAAAAGCACTTGGAGGTAGATCGCTATTTAGCCTGGTTGGTGGGAGTAATTTGTCTTCAAAACTTTGATGGTTTTGTTCATAACTATGCTTTGTACCGGAACAGTGATACGAAGTGCTTTGAACTCCTTCCTTGGGACTATGATGCTACGTGGGGGCGCGATGTCAACGGAGATGAAATGGAAAGTAACTATGTGAGAATGGAAGGGTTTAATACGTTAACAGCACGACTTTTGGCCATATCAAAATTTAAGAAACAATATATTGAAAAAATGAATTCTGCGCTAAATCATCAGTTCACTGTTAACTATATGAAACCAAAGATTGAAGCACTCCACCAGCTGATTCTGCCTTATGTAGAGAAAGATCCGTATATACAGCACAAGTTAGCTACTTTTTATCAAGAACCTGCGTTTATTTGTGACTTTATTAAAGACAGAGCAGCCTATATAAGAAAATCAATGAAGTCTTTTTGAATAAATGAGACAATTGAAATTGTTTAGAAAATTCTATTGACATTCTTTGTTATTTTTATTAAAGTATACACAATGAATAATTAACTTAATAAAACTCTTATCCAGAGTGGCGGAGGGACTGGCCCTGCGAAGCCCGGCAACCATCAAACCATATGTTAGTCAGTGAGTTTGAACGGTGCTAATTCCTGTGAAATACGATTGTATTTTAACAGATGAGAGAAGTCGTGATTAAGCGAACGCTCTTCCATCTGTGAAGAGTTTTTTTTATTTACTGCAAAGAGGAGAGGACATTATGCATATTGAAACACTACTTGTTCGTTCGGGCGTCAATCGAGACCCTGCTACAGGTTCCATTACAACACCTATTTATCAAGCATCTACGTTTGCACACCCCCGTTTAGGAGAAAGCACAGGATATGACTATGCTAGAACAGCTAATCCAACAAGAACAGCGTTAGAAGATGCGATCACTGCGTTAGAAGAAGGCGAAGTTGGAGCGGCATTTGCTTCGGGAATGGCAGGAGTTATGGCTGTACTTGCTTTGTTTAAAAACGGTGATCATTTAATCGTCTCTGAAGATTTATACGGTGGTACATACAGAGTTTTAAATGATATTTTTGCAGAACAAGGTGTAGAAGTAACGTATGTAAATACAGCTCATTTAGACCAAGTTAAAGCAGTATTAAAGCAGAATACGAAAGCGTTATTTATTGAAACACCGACAAATCCAATGATGCACGTAACGGATTTAAAAGGAATAATTGAACTTGCTAAAGAAAGTAACTTGTTAACAATTGTGGATAATACGTTTATGTCACCTTATTATCAAAGACCTCTTTCTCTTGGAGCGGATATCGTTATTCATAGCGCTAGTAAATACATTGGTGGTCACAATGACGTAGTAGCCGGGTTAGTCGTTGCACGATGTCGCGAGCTAGGTGAAAAAATTCGCTTTTATCAAAATGCAGCAGGTGCAATTTTAGGTCCGCAAGATAGCTGGTTGTTGCTGCGAGGTATTAAAACGCTTGCTTTGCGCATGGAGAAACACAATGAAAATGCGCTGAAAATTGCGAATTGGCTGACTTCACATGAGCTGGTTGAGAAAGTGTACTATCCAGGTCTTGAATCTCATCCAGGCTATCACGTAATGAAGCAACAAGCAGGAGGTTTTGGCGGAATGATTTCCTTCGCTGTAACGGACCCGCAAATTGTGCCAGTCTTACTTGAGAATATAAAGGTGATTACCTTTGCTGAAAGTCTAGGTGGTGTGGAGAGCTTAATGACGTTCCCAGCTCGTCAGACTCACGCAGATATTCCAGAAGAAATACGAAATCGAGTTGGCGTAACGAATTGCTTATTACGCTTATCTGTTGGGATTGAACATGCAGAGGATTTAATTCAAGACTTAAAGGAGGCATTTGATGCATACAACCAATAAACACTCATTTGGTACAAATTTAATTCATGCAAAAACAGGTATTGATGGACATTTTGGAGCGGTAAATGTTCCCATTTATCAAGTGTCTACTTTCAATCTAGAAGACGAAACAAACGGTGGGCGCTATGACTATTCGCGTTCAGGTAATCCAACACGAGAAGCTTTAGAAAATACGATTGCACAGCTTGAAAATGGAGCTGCTGGGTTTGCTTTTTCATCAGGAATGGCCGCTGTATCATCTGTTCTTTGTTTATTTGAAGCAGGCGATGAAATTATCGTTTCAAACGATATCTATGGTGGCACATATCGCGTATTAACAAGATTATTTTCAAAGTTTGGTATTAAAACTACATTTGTCAACATGACAAATGTAGATGAAGTAGAGGAAGTCATTTCGAGCCAAACAAAAGCGATTTACATTGAAAGCCCATCAAATCCATTCTTACAGGTAACGGATATTAAAAGCGTTGCAGCGTTAGCTAAACGCTATGACCTGTTAACAATCGTTGATAATACGTTTATGACACCTTACTTGCAGCAGCCAATTAATTTAGGGGCAAATATCGTCATTCATAGTGCGACAAAGTATATTAGTGGCCATAGCGATGTAATTGGTGGATTGGTTGTTGTAAGTGATGAAAAGCTTGCTGATGAAGTAAAGTTTGTTCAAAACGCATTTGGAGCTATTTTAGGGCCACAGGATTGCTTCTTATTTCTACGAGGCATTAAAACATTAAAAGTAAGGTTAGATCAGCAACAACAAACGGCTTTAGAGCTAGCGAAATGGTTTGAAGAGCAACGTGACGTCGAAGCGGTTTATTACCCAGGACTGAAGACACATCCTGATTATGAATTGATTACTGAGCAGGCAAACGGATACGGAGCAATTATTTCGTTTAAATTAAAAAATGATGAACTCGCACAGCATATATTAAAAAACGTGCGCTTATCTTCGATTGGTGTAAGTTTAGGCGCAGTTGAATCCATCTTAACACACCCAGCAACAATGTCTCACGCTAGTATTCCAAAAGAAGTGAGAGAGGAAAAAGGCATTACAGAATCGCTGTTACGCTTATCAGTTGGACTGGAAGAGTATGAGGATTTAAAAGAAGATTTTAATAATGCTCTAATTTCTTTTCAAGAAAAAGCCGTAACTAAATAATAATAGAAGAAAAGAGGTTGTTTCTAGATTTAAATAGAAACAACCTCTTTTTTAGCAATTTCTGAGTAGTTTTGTATACAGGTCGATTAAAGCCAGCTGTTCGCTATGAGCAAGACTGCTATTGTTAATCCGCTGAACGGCCAGTTCATATTTTACCTCAGGAGATTTACGAACGCGAGGATGCGTCATTTCATCACGTAAATCCTTTTGAATAGCATAGGATAACTTTTCTTTAACGGAAAGATTATCTTGGTTGGAAAAAGAGCGATTTACCCAAAGTTTTTGATAGGCGCTAAACAATTGTTCATCTGATATCACGATGCATAAACTCCTTTTATTAATATACGTATTAGTTTAGCACACATACTCTAGTACCTGTATGTCACTTCTACAGCTGATACAACTGTCAGAGACTGCGTTTGAATCGGTGGAGCAGACCCAAGTGTCTTAGCTGCCACTACATAGCCACCAGGGGGCTGCTGAGTCCGTTCAGTGACTTCCAGCGGAATAGGGTTTAAGGCAACGCCTAGGGTGTCTGCAATAGCCGTTGCTTTCTCTCCAGCGTGCTGAACGGCTTGAGAAAGTGCTTGCTTTTCATAGGGTGTCGGATCTTTCACAAAAAAACGAATATCTTCTGCTACGTTTCCACCGCTTGCAACAGAGATAGCGTACACTTCACCAGCTTGTTTAATATCTGCAACATGAACTTCAAATAAATGCTGTACTTCGTATCCAACTAATGTCGTTTTGCCATCAGTGTAGTCATATTTTGGGTTAATAGTAAACGATGCGGTCTCAATATCACTTTGTTCAATTCCAGCATTTTGAAAGCCATCAATCATTGTATTGGAAACGGTAGTGTTTTCTTTTAATGCTTGCTGTACGCTTAGGTTTTCTGTACGAACACCGATAATAATGGAAATGCCATCTGGAACAGCCGTAATACGGCCTTCTCCTATCACTTTTAGCTCACGCTCATTTCCTTCACGTGATGGTGGGGGCTGGTGATTATATGGAAACATGGATGGATGCATGCTATAAACCTCCTTATAAGCTCTTATCTATATACGTATGAAGAAAAAGCTTGGGCTACGTATAGAAAATAAAAAGCTCGCAAAAAGATGTTTGCGAGCTTTCGTTTGGATTTATTTAGTTTCTTCTTCTAATGTTTCTTCCATTTCAACGAAAGTACCTTGAACTTTCGTTGAAGGATCTTTCGTTAACAAGCTGACAACGACGACAGCTAAGAAGCTTAGTACGAAACCAGGAATCATTTCATAAAGTGCTTCGCTTAATCCAGGTACGTTTACCCAAATTAATACCGTAGCAGCCCCAACAATCATACCGGCAAGAGCACCCCAACGAGTCATCTTCTTCCAGTATAGACTTAGTAAAACTGCAGGGCCAAATGCTGAACCGAACCCGGCCCATGCATAACCTACAAGACCCAAAATCGTATCATTTGGATTTAATGATAAGAGAATACCAATGATTGCGACGCCTAGTACAGATAGACGTCCTACTAAGACAAGTTCTTTATCTGTTGCTTTGCGACGGAAAAACGCTTTATAAAAGTCTTCCGTAATAGCACTTGATGTTACAAGTAGCTGAGACGAAATTGTACTCATGATTGCAGCAAGAATCGCTGCTAGTAAGAACCCTGTAATAAATGGATGGAACAATACTTGTGCGAATTTAATAAAGATTGTTTCTGGATCTGCTAATGTGGTTGCAGTTTGGTCAACATAAGCAATACCAACTAATCCAGTAAACATTGCACCGATAATGGAAATAATCATCCATCCCATCCCAATGCGTCGAGCTGGTTTTAACTCTTTAATAGACGAAATAGCCATGAATCGAACAATAATGTGAGGTTGCCCAAAGTAGCCAAGACCCCAAGCTAAGAATGAGATAATTCCAACAACCGTTGTACCTCTAAAGAAATCTAAGTACGCTGGGTCAATGTCACGAACTACATCAAACGTTGTTCCAACACCGCCTAATTCAGTAAACGCTACAATCGGTACAAGAACAAGAGCGATAAACATAATAATACCTTGTACAAAGTCGGTTAAACTTACCGCTAAAAATCCACCGAATAGTGTATAAGCAATAACAACACCTGCTGTTACAAATAAACCAATTCGATAGTCTAAACCAAACGCAGACTCGAATAATGTACCACCGGATACCATTCCAGCAGAAGTATAAAGAGTGAAGAAGACAAAAATAACGATGGCTGATACTGTTCGAAGAACTTTGGATGTATCATTGAAGCGGTTTTCAAAATAATCTGGGATTGTAATGGAGTCATTTGCTACTTCTGTGTACGTTCGAAGACGCGGAGCAACAATTAGGTAATTTAGGTAAGCTCCGATTGTTAAACCAACGGCAATCCATAAACTAGATACTCCTGTAGCATACATAGCACCTGGTAAACCCATTAACATCCAACCACTCATGTCAGATGCACCAGCTGATAGGGCTGTTACAGCAGGACCAAGTCCACGACCACCTAGCATATAGCCTGAAATGTCATCAGTAGATTTTTTATAAGCATACCAACCGATAGCTAGCATCCCTATAAAATAAATTGCTAGTGAAATAAATAAACTAATATCCACAATATCTCTCCTTTTTCTGTTTTTATATATGACTTGTGGAAAATCGTGTCATATAAACAGCTTACGGTTTTTTAAGCTAACAAACTTTTCCCAGAGTATCAAGTTATTAAACATGAATTTTTTGAAATGAAACCCGCTTCATTACATAAATAAAGCTAATGAAACCGCTTACTAAATAAAAATAAAGTAAAACTATTCTGAATATTAAAACATGTATTTATTCTTTAAAAATTAGAATAAATTACCAATAAAATTGTTGCTTTCTACTATTTAATATGATGCCTTTTGATTAAAAATATGTACACGTTCTAAAACAAAAAAAGGCCGCTTTGGAACGGCCTTTTTTAATTAACGATTGTTCGGAAATACTCGGCGTACTACTTCATTAAATTCGTCGATAATGCCGGTAATTGGCTGCCCATCTTCCAACTTGTTAACATAACCATTCATGCGATCAACAAAATCTGGGTTTGTTGAAACATATACTTCTTGAATGTTGTTGTTAGATTTTTTAACCTCATCAGCAATTTTTGTTTCCATTTCTTTTGTTAACTTGCCTTCTTTTTTATCTTCTAAAACTGCTGCAACATACGCATCACGATTCATTACAACAACGTTTGCATTTTTCACTTCACTTAATGCATTTACTCGATCGGCTGCACCGTTTGCTACTTCCATGCGTGATTCAGCATATTGATCACGCTTTTTTTCTTGCGTTACGTCATTCATATTGTTATCCATTTCATTTTCATATGAAACGTTGCGGACCGTATCGTCATTAATGAGGCCATCTTTTCCTTGGTCTGTAGTGTTACAACCAAATAATGATAAGGTTGTTGCGAAACTAACTGCTACAAAAAGTGATTTTTTTATCATGTCCCATTCCTCCTTGTGAAATAACTTTCGTTCGTTAGCTTTCGTTAAACGAGGTGAAAACATACATAGAAATTTGAAATAAGCTTATACTAAGCCAAAAAGGAGTGGTAAAAATGAACCGTGGAATTGAAGAAAGCTTATTGATTATACGAAGCGAAACAGGGAATGAACATGAGAAAACAACCTTTGCTTTAACAGAAGTAGAAGCACGATTGTTATTTGAAACGCTACAAAATAAGCGTAAAGAAGTCATCGATGAAGATTTAGACAATATGCTTACATAATAGAGAGGTGAAAGCCGAACCTGTTGATTCGGCTTTGTATTCTTTTTGAAATCAAGAAAAGAAGAATGTAAAAAACTACCGTTCTCTCTTGCATTTTAGAAAAAGTTATTGTAGAATGAAAACGTAAACATTTTTAATTTTTAAATAAAAGATTAAGTGCTCTCACTTATTTCAGAATGAGAGGATTTATTGCGAACTAGATGGTTGATACACAATTCACGTGTTATAAAGGAGATCTACTTCGTAGTAGAAAGTCTTTATAATATGTGAATTTTTTATTTACGGTGTAAATATAGAGTAACATATTAAATTTTTTACATTTTTTGGAGGTTTTTATGGCTACTAAAGGTACAGTAAAATGGTTTAATAGTGAAAAAGGATTTGGGTTCATCGAAGTTCCAGGAGAAAATGACGTATTCGTTCATTTCTCAGCTATTCAAACAGACGGATTCAAAACATTAGAAGAAGGCCAAAGCGTAGAGTTTGAAATCGTTGAAGGTCAACGTGGTCCTCAAGCTGAAAACGTTGTAAAACTTTAATTTAAATCGTTAAAAGCTACCTTATTTAAGGTAGCTTTTTCTATTTTACAAAAATGTATTGACAGCTTCTCAATAAACAAGTACCTTATTTAAGCATGTGTATTTTAGGAGGTAAAAAATGAGTCAAGTTAAAGCACAAGAAGTAAAGATTACCACTGCTGATCCATCAGCTATTGGGTTATTCGGTTTGGCAATGGTGACGCTAGTAGCATCATCACAAAAGCTGGGCTTAACAGATGGATTAGCTTTTATTTTGCCGTGGGCTATTTTCTTAGGTGGTCTTGCGCAATTGTTCGCAGCTATTCAAGATGGCAAGCATAATAATACGTTTGGTATGACTGCATTTGGAGCATTCGGATTGTTCTGGTTCGGTGTAGCTGCTTCATGGTTAATGCAGCTAGGGGTTTTTGGAGAAGAACTCGCAGTAGTTGATGGGCGACAATTAGGTATGGCTTTTATCGGCTATTTAATTTTCAGCTTATTTATGACAGTTGGAGCAATGGAAACGAATAAAGTTCTTTTCATTATTTTTGTTCTTATCGATTTCTTATTTATTGGTTTATCATTGAGTTCGTTTAATGTTATGTACCATTTCACACATTTATTAGCTGCTTTTTCAGAGCTTTTAATTGCAATTATGTCGTTCTATGGATCGGCAGCCGCAGTATTGAATACGCATTTTGGAAGAGAAGTGCTTCCGATTGGAAAACCGTTCGGGATTTTTAAAAAATGATAAAAAAGAGGAACTGTCATAGCAGTTCCTCTTTTTTATTTAGACTACAACGCTCAATACAATCGGAAGAGTAATAAGGCTCAAACAGGTGCTAATAAGCGTGGATGATGAGACAAACTCGGTGTCAGTGTTATACTCGAGCGCATACATTGTGGTATTAGCTGCTGTTGGCATGGCAGCCATAATAATGAGTATTTGCTTTGTCATTTGATCAATCGGTAAAAATTGAACAATGATAAATGCAAGAATTGGTGAAACTAATAATTTTAATGATAACGAAAAAGACAGTTTGCGAAACGCAATGTTTTTTAACTTGATATTAGCAAGCTGCATCCCTAGAACAATCATAACTGTTGGAATTGTCGCACTTGCTACTAAGCTAACTGCTTCTTCAACGGGTGGACTTAGCGTAATATGTAGAAGTTGAAAAGTCAGCCCTAAGATGGCTCCGTATACAATTGGCATTGTTGCAACAGCACGCAAAGCAGATTTGATTCCGTTCGCCTCGGGACTGCCTTTTGCAGCATAGTAAACCCCAACGGTACACATGATGAGCTGTTGAAGAACCATTAGTACAATTGCAATATCTAATCCCATCGCTCCGAATACTAATAAGACTACAGGAGTTCCGTAGTTACCGTTATTCATAAATGCAGAAGCGAGAATCATTCCACATGTTTCCGTTGTTGAATAACTCCGGATAAACCCAATTAGCCTGACAACCGCAATGATTGATAAGCAAAGAATGAGTAAAAAAGCGCCTAGGTACAAATATGTAACAGATATTAGATTCGTATAAAACGTTTGAAAGACAAGTACAGGAGACATTAGATACAATGACATTTTTGAAATGTTTTTTGCATCAAAACCAATGGTCTTTTGGCCGATAAATCCAAGAGCGAAAATGCCGAAAATAGGAAGTAGTACTTGTAGAAACTCCATCGAATCCTCCTTTCTATAAAAAAGGTAATCTACGTATAAGGTGAGAGCTGTTTTGCACTCGCGTTCTTAGAAGCATATGTTAAGTACACGCAAAGTGATAATATAATATACTTATTATACAAGAAAAGATAAGAAGAAGGGGGAAGAACCGTGCGGGATTTTCACTGTTGTGCAACCTGTCAGCATTTTAGAAGTATAAAGCTTGAAAATGGAATGAAGTATTTTTGTTCCAGGTTGGGGTATGATACGAAACCATCCTACCAGTTTAACTGCTGGAAGCCTACAGAAATAGTAAAAAAACTAATGGAACATGAAGAAAAAAAGAAATAAAAAGAGGATGGAACATAACAAAACCTTTTCTCACCTCTTTACGTTGTCAGAATAAGTTCGTTCCATTCCGCTACGGTCACTCGCTTTCCACGGGGAGGAACCTGAGCTTCCTCGCAGCGCTGCGGGATCTCAGTTTTCCCTCTATATCACGCAGGAGTCGAGTGTCCTACGCTCCATTCCACCTTGTCTCCAAAATTGTTTTCACAATCAAAATAACCTGAACGATTAAAAGTGAGGAACTCTCGATCGTTCAGGTTTATCATTGGCTGAATTAGTTATGTCCCAGCCTCTTTTTGTTTATTCTCCTGTATTTTCAGCTTCTAGATGCTTGCTACAAAATGCTTGAACTTCAACAGCTTCATCATCTTCTAGTTCAAAATCTAACACCTTATTAGTAGAGATTTCATAGAAATAAGGTTGAGAAATAGAAGATTTGCCATCATTAATAATATAAAGTGTTCGGAGACCTAAGTCACTGCCTGTATATAGTTCATCTTCTTCATCTACGTCGATATAAAGGTGAAACTCATAGCGTTCACCTGATAACATTCCAAATGGATCTTGCAATTTTTCTACGGTGTATTCACGAATTGAAAACATATGTTTATCCTTTCTGTTTGAAACAAAAATTGCTCTTAGCTTAATAATATGTAAGAGAAAAGCAACTAAAGAGCTTCTTCATTATAGCGTAAATAGTAAAAGAGAACAAAGGGTGATTTTTTATTTTAAGGATTTACAAGCTTTAATAAATGAACCGTACGATTTAAAATGAGAGCTTCTGTTTGTTTCTGATAATCTTTGTAGTGAGCACTCGATAAATGTTCATCTAAAGCATGCTTGTCTCGCCATTGTTCGTAGAAAACAAAGGTGGAGGGATTGTCAATAGATCGATGCAGGTCATATCGAATGCAGCCATTTTCGCTTTTTGAGGGTGCCAATACGTTTAGCAAGACATCATATAGTTTTTCCTCAGAACCTGGCTTTACTTCGAGGATTGCTGTTACTATTACAACTGACATAACAAATCTCCTTTGGCTACTGAAATTGTATTAGTAGTATTCCGAATATAAAGAGTTAATATGCATTTACGTAGATTGTACATAGACATTTATACGAAGGTACGATAAACTAAACCAAAAGGGGTGCACGGAAGCATGAACAAGGAAAGCTATAAATTAGATGATTCACTAGGATATCGATTGTTTCACGCCTCACGCTTAATGATGAACCGTTTAAATCATCATTTTAAAAATAACAATTATCCACTTACATATGAGCAGTGGCAGATTATGAGTCGACTATATGAAAAAGATGGCCAAACTCAAAATCAGCTAGCTATTCAAAATGAACGCGATCAAGCAAGCGTATCACGTCTAATTGATAACATGATTAAGCGTGAGTTAGTAAAGCGAGTTCCACATATAACGGATCGTCGAATTAACTTAATTTATCTAACAGAATATGGGAAAAACATCCAGTTGGAATTAGAAAAACTAGCACAGCAAACAATTAATGATGCGTCAGAGGGGTTAACAGAAGAAGAGTTAGCAACCTGCTTGTCAACGTTAAATAAAATTCGATGTAATTTACGGTAATAAGTATTCTCCGTTTGTCATGTAAGTACAAATGGAGGTTATTTTTGAATAAAAACTTGTTTAAACAAGTTTTTAAGTGGAAATGAAGAAAAAAATAGGGGAATTCTATTGACATATGATAATGATTTTCATTATCATATAATAAGTGAGAGGATAACAAGACCAGTGATGGAGACATCATTTTATTTTTTACCATGAACTGATAATGATTATCGTTATTGATATTTTTAAATTATACATAGTAAGGAAGAGTAGCAGCGTGAAAATTAGGTATCTTATTATTTTACTATTTTTATTATCGCTTATTTCGTTATTTATCGGCGTATCACCAGTAAATATTTATGGGGTCTTATCCTTTGATCAAGAGCAAATTCAAGTGCTACTAATTAGTCGTTTTCCACGATTGATTAGCATCATTATTGCTGGAGTAAGCTTAAGTATATGTGGATTGATTATGCAGCAGCTGACGAGAAATAAATTTGTTTCTCCGACGACCGCTGGAACCATGGATTCTGCACGCTTAGGTGTTTTGGTAGCATTGATGTTATTCACATCAGCTAGTCCAATTCAAAAAATGTTGGTTGCATTTGTTTTCGCTTTAATTGGAACCTTCATTTTTATGAAGATTTTGGATTCTATCAAAGTAAAAGATCGAATTTTTATTCCTCTTGTTGGTTTGATGTTTGGTAATGTCATTGGTTCCATAACGACATTTTTTGCTTATAAAAATGATTTGATTCAAAGTATTGGCTCTTGGTTGCAAGGTGATTTCTCTACCATTATTTCAGGACAATATGAGTTAATCTATTTAAGTGTTCCACTGATGATTATTGCCTACTTGTATGCTAATAAATTTACGATTGCAGGAATGGGAGAGGACTTTGCTACCAATCTAGGGTTACCATTTAAGCAGGTTGTGAACATTGGGTTAGTCATCGTAGCACTTGTGTCATCTATCGTACTATTAACGGTTGGAATGATTCCTTTTTTAGGATTAATCATTCCGAATATTGTGTCAATATATGCTGGAGATCATTTGAAAAACAGTCTTCCGCAAACAGCTTTGCTTGGAGCGGTTTTTGTACTGATTTGTGATATTTTAGGACGAGTTATCATTTATCCATACGAGATTTCCATTGGTATGATGGTTGGCGTCATTGGTAGTGGGATATTCTTGTACATGTTGATTAGGAGAAAGGCTTATGAGTAATCGATTAAAATTAATAGTTTTAGCAACCGTGACAGTTGGCGTAACTTTATTATTTTTATTTTATCAATCAAATGGTAATTGGGACTATATTCTGCCAAGGCGTCTAGAGAAATTAGCAGCAATTATCCTAACGGGATTTTCCATTGCAGTTTCCACCGTGGTGTTTCAAACAATCACTAACAATCGGATTTTAACGCCAAGTATTATTGGATTAGACTCTTTGTATATGCTTATTCAGACCCTTCTTATTTTTCTATTCGGTTCAATGAATATTGTGACGGTGAATAAAAATATAAACTTTGCAATTTCCATTGTAGGGATGGTTTTGTTTGCCATGCTTCTCTATCAAATGTTGTTTAAAAAAGAAGGAAAAAGTAACATTTATTTTTTACTGTTAGTTGGGTTGATTTTTGGAACGTTTTTCCAAAGTATCTCTTCCTTCATGCAAGTATTAATTGATCCGAATGAATTTCTAATGGTACAAGATCGAATGTTTGCAAGCTTTAATAATGTTCAGACAGAACTGCTTTTTCTATCTTCCTTATTAATTATCATACTAAGCGTATATGGGTCTCGGTATGTTAAATATTTAGACGTTTTATCACTTGGGAGAGAAGAAGCCATTAACCTTGGAATTGACTATGATGCAGTGACAAAAAAGCTTCTTGTGTTAATTGCTATCTTTATTTCTATTGCAACAGCATTGGTTGGACCCATTACTTTCTTAGGCTTGCTGGTTGTTAACGTAGCGCACGAAGTATTTAAAACGTATCGCCACACGTATCTTCTAAGTGGCTCTATTATCATTAGTATTTTCTCTTTAGTAGGTGGTTTACTAGTAGTTGAACGCGTCTTCACGTTTTCAACAACGCTCAGCGTCATTATTAACTTTATTGGTGGCGTGTATTTTCTTTATCTTTTATTGAAGGGGAGTAGAACATGATTACTGTTAACGGCGTGACAAAAAAGTACGGAAACAAAAAAGTAATAGATGATGTATCTGTTCAAATTCAAAAGGGAAAGATTACGTCATTCATCGGCCCGAATGGAGCAGGGAAAAGTACGCTGCTATCTATGATTAGTCGCATCTTAAAGAGAGATGAAGGTGAGATTCTATTAGAAGGTCACGATGTGATGAACTCAAAAAGCAACGAATTAGCAAAGAAAATTTCAATCTTAAAACAAACAAACCATTTAACGATGCGACTTACGATTCGAGAACTCGTATCATTTGGTAGGTTTCCTTATTCACAAGGAAAGTTAAAGAAAGAAGATATAGCTTATATAGATGAAGCGATTGCATATATGGAGCTTGAAGATATGCAGCATAAGTATATTGATGAGCTAAGCGGTGGGCAGAGGCAACGAGCATATATTGCAATGGTCTTAGCTCAAAATACGGATTATATCTTACTTGATGAACCTTTAAATAATTTAGATATGAAGCATTCTGTTCAAATCATGAAGGTTTTAAGGAGGCTTGTGGATGAGCTAGGGAAAACGATTATTATTGTCATTCACGACATTAATTTTGCCTCATGCTATTCAGATTATATTGTTGCTTTAAAGAATGGACAACTCATTAAGCATGGAGCAACTTCTGAAATTATTAAAGAAGATGTTCTTTTAGACGTCTATGATATGCATATTCCTATTCAAACAATTGATGGAAACAAGATAGGCGTTTATTTTTCAGCTTAGATCAAGGTGATTGTTATTTTAATCCATTAAGAGGTTGTTTAGCGCGGGGCCCTTTACATGAAGTGCGAAAATAGCAGCTTATGATTAGAGTAATTCACATATATTTTAAATACAGCGAAAAGGATGGAAGTTAGATGAAGAAGTTATATATGGTATTTCTAGCAGCGTTGCTTGCAGTTATAGTTGCGGCTTGCGGATCAAATGAAGCTAGCACGACTGCAGACAATGAAAAGAAAGAAACGAAAAAGGAAGAAACAATCACGGTTCAGCATGAATTAGGAGAAACAAAAGTAGATAAAAATCCAGATAAGGTAGTAGTCTTTGATTTTGGTACATTAGATTCTATGGACAAATTAGGAATCAACGTAACCGGTGTTCCGCAGGATAGCATGCCTTCTTATCTATCAAAATATGAAGATAAGAAGTATGAAAATGTAGGAGGATTAAAAGAACCTGACTTTGAAAAAATCAGCGAAATCAATCCGGATTTAATCATTATTTCAGGGCGTCAAGCTGATCAATACGACGAGTTTACAAAGATTGCACCGACAATTCATATGGGTTTAGACACAGAGAACTATATGACTTCATTTAAGAAAAATGCACAAACGTTAGGCGAAATCTTTGGCAAAGAAGCAGAGGTAGAAAAAGAGGTAGCGGCTGTTGAAAAAACAATGGCAACTGTGAAAGAAGAAGCTCAAGCTTCAAAGAAAAATGGTTTAATTGTTCTTGTTAACGAAGGAAAAGTAAGCGCATATGGACCAGGCTCACGCTTTGGTATTATTCATGATGAACTAGGAATTACGCCAGTTGATGCTGGTATCGAAGCTTCCACGCATGGTCAAGGCGTGTCGTTTGAATACATTGTAGAGAAGAATCCTGATTACTTGTTTGTAGTGGATCGTAGCGCAGTTGTAGGTGGGGAATCATCTGCTAAGCAAGCGCTAGAAAACGAGCTAATCAAAAAAACAAAAGCTTATAAAGAAGGAAACATTGTTTATTTAGATCCGAACTACTGGTACTTATCAGGTGGGGGACTACTTTCAGTAGCTGAGATGGCGAAAGAAATTGAAAAAGCAGTACAATGATGAAAAAGCGATGCGGTTTAAGCCGCATCGCTTTTTTTATTCTTGATTCTTTATTTCTGCCATTTTATGAAGAGCTTCATGCATTTTAAATACAACAATTAGGGTTTCACAGTAAATGCGCGTAAATAGTGGCCCCACCACAATTAATGCTAGGCCTAAAAAGACAAGGGAACCACCACCATACATGCTATTAATTCCACTTACAATAAATCCAAAACCTAATAGAATGGTTAAGACAGAGACAATAATGAAGACAATTTTAATGATAGAAGGTGTTAACATCTTGTCGAAGTTGAAAAAGCTACTATTCATTTAATTTCTCTCCTTTGGTGTGTAGACTAGTTGTTTTGTCCTTTTATACATATCAACAAGCACGGCTATTTAGAACAGAATCACTTTATTTTTTTAACGTTAAGAACCAGATAAGTTATAATGATAGAAAAGTAAAGAAGACAAACAGATGGAGGAATAAATGATTAAAGAAAATAGTGTGCTAAATAATCAGCAAGCAAAAGCCATTTTAGCTTTACAAAAACGATCATACGAAGTTGAAGCATCAATTATTCGTAGTCGTCAGATTCCACCTTTACAAGAAACGCTCCTCCACCTACAACAATCTAAAGAGATATTTTTGGGATACTACATAGAAGACACGTTAGCCGGCGTTATTTCGTTTAAAGTGCTGGGGAAAGAGTTAGATATTTACCGGTTGTTTATTGATCCTGCGCATTTTAAAAAAGGAATTGCTCAAAAATTACTAGCCTTTGTAGAAAAAAACTATTCAGCTACTAAGATATCTGTTTCAACGGCTTCAAAGAATATGCCAGCTATTTGTCTTTATCAAAAGAAAGGTTTTGTCGTGATAAGAACTACAAAAATAAATGATGAGCTAACCCTAGTTCATTTGGAGAAAGTAATAGAAGGCGGTAAACTATCATTATAGAAAGAAGGTGTAAAGATGCAAAAATATACTAACGCACTGATTCATGAGAAATCTCCTTATCTGCTACAGCACGCACATAACCCAGTTAATTGGTATCCGTGGGGAGAAGAAGCCTTTGAAAAAGCCAGGCGTGAAAATAAGCCTGTATTTGTATCAATTGGATATAGCACTTGTCATTGGTGCCACGTGATGGAAAAAGAAAGCTTTGAAGATGAAGAAGTCGCAGATTTATTAAATAGACACTTTATTGCAATTAAAGTAGACCGCGAAGAGCGACCAGATATCGATTCCATTTACATGCGCGTATGCCAAATGATGACCAATCACGGAGGTTGGCCTTTAAACGTCTTTTTAACACCTGACCAAAAACCGTTTTATGCGGGTACCTATTTCCCAAAGAATAGCGCTTATAATAGACCAGGTATGATGGATGCGCTACCGCAGCTCGCTGAAAAGTTTCTGCATGAGCGGTCCTTTGTTGAAAAGGTAGGAGAGCAGGTTGTAAAAGGTTTAAAAGCTTCTGTACATATTCCTTCAGACAGCACAATTGATGAAGCTACCCTTCATCAAGCATTTCAGCAGCTCGTTGGTCAATTTGATCCAGTGTATGGAGGATTTGGGCAATCACCGAAATTTCCAATGCCGCATACGCTGACATTTTTGCTTCGATATCATCGATTAACCAATAATGATACGGCGCTGTTAATGGTTGAAAAAACGCTTGATTCGTTAGCCTCAAGCGGTCTCTATGATCAAATTGGTGGTGGGTTTGCGAGGTATTCAACAGATCAACAATGGATGATTCCGCACTTTGAAAAAATGCTCTATGACCAAGGGCTGTTGCTACATGCTTATATTGAAGCATATCAAATGACGAAGAAACAGCGCTATCGTGAAATAATTGAAGAGAGTATCACATTTTTAATTCGTGAAATGAGAGATAGTCAAACGGGTGCATTCTATTCAGCGATTGACGCTGACTCAGAAGGAGCAGAAGGAACCTATTACGTATGGTCAAAAGAAGAAATAACAAACCTTTTCACTGAAGAGGAAGCCGAGTTTGTCTGCAGTGCATATAGCATTACGGAAGAAGGGAATTTTGAAGGCAAGAACCACCTTCATTTAATTCCAACGGAAATAGAAGAGCTAGCCAAGCACAGTAAACAATCCGTTGAAGAAACGAAAACTAAGCTAAAAAAATGCAATAAAAAACTGTTAAAAGAGCGTCAAAAACGCATATACCCTCACGTTGATGATAAGATTTTAACATCTTGGAATGGCTTGATTATAAGCGCATTAGCAAAAGCGGGTCGGACATTGCAAAATGAAACATTTACAGAGCTAGCTGAGCAGGCTGCGCTTTTTATCCACGAAAATATGTACGAGACGGAGCGCTTAATGGTTCGCTATCGTGAAGGAGAAGTAAAGGAAAAAGGTTTAATTGATGACTATGCGTTTTTATTATGGGCTTATAACGATCTTTACGACGCGACACTCAAAGTAGATTATCTTACGAAGGCGAAAGCACTTGCAGAGAATATGACTTCATTATTTTGGGATGAAGACAAAGGCGGGTTTTTCTTTACTGGAAGTGATGCAGAGCAACTGCTTGTGCGTGAAAAAGAAGTGTACGATGGTGCTCTCCCATCCGGTAATAGCGTCGCCGTTTGCCAGCTTTTACGTTTAGGTCACCGAACAGGAAACGAAAAGTTATTACAAATGGTTGAAAAGATGGAGCGAACGTTTTATTCACTTATTCGAATGCAAGCCAGTAGCCATACGCAGTTTTTACAAGCGCGGCTTGAACAAGCAATCGGGATAAAAGAAATGGTTGTGTTAACTAAAGGTAAAGTAGAAGAAATACAGCTTTTGAAGACGTCATTTATACCAGAAGTTGTATGGTTGGTTGGGAATAAAAACGAACTGATGCCACATGCTGATTTCCTAGAGAGCTATGACCAAAGAGGTGAGTCGACCATTTATGTATGTAAAGATTTTGCGTGCGAGCGTCCGTCTATGGAAATAAAAAAGGCTATTGAAGCAGTTTTATAAAAGTAATAAAATACCGCCATTCCTCTATGGCGGTATTTTTTATGATAGTTGCTTGCTTTCAGCGTGTTTTACAAATGTATATTCATCTTCAATTAAACCACATGCTGCGCACTGAATGCGGCGTTCTGGGCCACGGTATGGCGCATGGAAAGCATCTAGTGAATCATTGGTATATTCTGTTACAACGTCACCAGAGCGAGGATCTAATTTGACTGCCGTAGCTTTTTGCTCAATGATATTAAAGCGCGTTCGGTTTGTTTTACAGCTTGGACATAAATAAGGATTTCCCATGTTGTCCACCTCCTAGTTGTTACGATGTCCCTTTTTTGAAAAAACATACAAAAACTAATGATTTGAAACAAGCCTTAAATTCGTTAAAATAAAGCTAGGTGATGAAGATGAAAATACGTAAAAATTTACAAGAAGTAATGAACGTGTTGCAAACGAATGAACAGTTTAAATCCAACATCGTTCATTGGCATACAATTGAAGAAAAAGAAGCAAAAACAAGTCCTTTTCCTTCACAAATTCATGAGAAAATACGTGCGGGATTAGAGAAGAGAGGAATTCTATCGCTTTATACGCATCAAGCTACAGCTTTTACATATGCGTATGAGAAGAAAAATGTAGTTGCCGTTACGCCTACTGCTTCAGGAAAGACGCTTTGTTACAACCTTCCTGTCCTTCAAAGTATCATGGAAAATGAGCAGTCCCGTGCGCTATATTTGTTTCCAACAAAAGCTCTTGCACAAGACCAAAAGACGGAGCTAAATGAACTGATTGAAGAAATGGACGTTTCAATTAACAGCTACACATACGATGGAGACACGCCAGCTAATATTCGTCAAAAGGTGCGCAAAGCGGGTCATGTTGTCATTACAAACCCTGATATGCTTCACTCTGCTATTTTGCCTCATCATACAAAATGGGTATCGTTGTTTGAGAATTTAAAGTATATCGTTATTGATGAGCTTCATACGTATCGAGGCGTATTCGGAAGCCACGTAGCAAACGTTATTCGACGCTTGAAGCGAATCTGCCGCTATTATGGCAGTAACCCAGTGTTTATATGTACGTCCGCTACAATTGCCAATCCAAAAGAGCTTGCAGAGCATCTTTTAGGAGAGCAGGTGGAGCTTGTCGATAATAACGGAGCACCGAGTGGAAAAAAACATTTTATCTTTTACAACCCACCCGTCGTAAATAAGCCACTAAATATTAGGAGAAGCGCTACGCTGGAGGTTCGTAACATCGCAGGAGAGTTTTTGAAGAATAAAATCCAAACAATCGTTTTTGCTCGAAGTCGCGTTCGGGTTGAAATTATCTTAACGTATTTACAAGAGCTTGTAAAAAATCAGCTGAAAGATAAATCCATTCAAGGGTACCGGGGGGGATACTTACCTAAGCAGAGACGTGAAATTGAAAAGGGACTGCGTAGAGGAGAAATTTATGGGGTCGTCAGCACAAATGCACTAGAGCTTGGAGTAGATATTGGGCAGCTGCAAGTATGTGTGATGACAGGTTATCCTGGAACAGTTGCAAGTGCTTGGCAACAAGCTGGACGTGCAGGGCGCAGACACGGAGAAGCCGTTATTGTGATGGTTGCTAGTTCGAGCCCTCTGGATCAATATATGATTCAAAACCCTGAATATTTCTTCAGTCGTAACCCTGAAACGGCACGCATTAATCCTGATAACTTAGTGATCTTAGTGGATCATTTAAAGTGTGCCTCCTATGAACTGCCCTTTAAGCAAGGAGAAACGTTTGACGGTGTGGATATTGAAGATGTATTGGAGTTTTTAGGAGAAGAGCGCGTGATTCACCTAAGCGGTGATAAGTGGTATTGGATGAACGATTCATTTCCAGCTCACAATATCAGTTTGAGATCTGCTTCACAAGAAAATGTCGTTATTATTGATCAGTCAGACGTCGCCAACGTAAAGGTCATCGGAGAGATGGACCGTTTCAGTGCAATGACGCTTTTACATGATGAAGCTATTTATTTACATCAAGGTATTCAATATCAAGTTGAGTATTTAGATTGGGATGAAAAAAAAGCATACGTACGTGAAGTCACCGCTGATTATTTTACAGACGCCAATTTAGCCGTTAACTTAAAAGTGTTGGAAGCCGATAAAGAAACGAAAGCACCTTCTTATACGATGGGATACGGAGATGTAATGGTAAGCGCGATGGCTACTATTTTTAAGAAGATTAAATTTGAGACGCATGAAAACATTGGGTCAGGTCCAATTCATTTGCCTGAGGAAGAGCTGCATACCAATGCAGTTTGGCTTAGTTTTTCAAAAGAAGTATTCCAAGAGTCAGAAGAACGATTAGAACAGGCTCTATTATCAGTTGCTACTACCATTCAGTCAATTGCACCGTTAATGGTGATGTGTGACCCTTCTGATTTACATGTTGTTCCGCAAGTGAAAGCCGTTCATAATGAAGAGCCAACCATCTTTTTATATGATCGTTACCCTGGTGGAATTGGACTGAGTGATAAAGTATACGAACAAATGAAAGAAGTGTTAGAAGAAGCGCAGCAGCTTATTGCTACTTGTCATTGTGAAAGCGGCTGTCCATCCTGTATTGGATTAGAGGGGCAAGGTGAACATGCTAAACAGGATGCGCTCTCACTGCTTCAGCTATTATTAGCAAGGTAGGTGCAAGAAATGTCGTTGAAAAATAAGCTTAATCGAATGAAAAAGCATTTGCATGTGGAAGAGAAAGTGCCTGTTTTAAAAAGTGAACCGGTTAATCATCAACAAATAGCCTATGAACAGCAGTGGAATGAAAAATTTGCTAAGCCTTATTTTAGCGAGGATAACTACTGCATGATTCGTGAAGTGCGCTATCCAATTGGCTATCGTCACGGACATTATGCATTTTCAGAACTACAGAAAGTGATAGAAGCATGGAATAAGTCTCCGCTATCACATCCACTTTCTGCAAAAGGGCATAAAATGTCGGATTTGTTTTTCTTCGATACAGAAACGACGGGGTTGAGTACGGGAACAGGAACGACTATCTTTTTACTGGGCTATGCACAGGTGATAGAAGATGAAGTGATATTTAGGCAGCATGTGTTAACCGAGCCAAGCGGTGAAGTTGCGTTTTACGAAAGCTTTTTAAAAGCCGTTGATTATACAACGCTCGTCACTTATAACGGAAAGTCTTTTGATTGGCCTCATGTAAAAACAAGACACACGTTATTAAGAGACCATTTACCGAAACTTCCTAAGTTTGGGCATTTTGATTTACTACACGCTTCAAGAAGGCTTTGGAAACATAAAATGGATTCTGTTAAGCTTGCAAATGTTGAAAAAGAGGTGCTGGGGTTGAACGTGTTAATGATGTCCCAGGGTTTTTAGCACCAATGATTTATTTTGATTTCATAGAAAGCAAAAATCCTCAAGGGTTATTTGAAGTAATGGATCATAATGAATCAGATATCCTCTCTTTAATTACGCTCTATATTCACCTGTCAAAGCAACTTCTCTCTGAGCATAAAGCTACGTTGAAAGAGAAATTTGAAGTCGCTCGTTGGTACGAACAGCTCGGTGAAAAACAAGAGGCGTTAGCATTGTATGAAGATGTGGCTAATGCAAAAAGTGATGAAGAGTATCAAGCGATCCGAGCTATTGCTTTTGAGCATAAGCGTAACAAGCAATTTGAAAAGGCAGAAGAGCTGTTTTTATATGTTGTTTCCAATGCGCCAATACTTCTTCAAACTGAAGCAGCCGTTGAGCTTGCTAAATTATATGAACATAAGTTTAAAAACTATGAGCGTGGGGTATTTTATGCAGAAAAAGCCTTACAGCTGACGGAAGAAAGTCAAACGTTCATTGAAAATGATAAACTAGAAGCTCTATACAAGCGGATTAATCGGGTTAGATATAAAGATAAAATGTATACATCTCACTTATAATGATTGTTAATTTATTACTGAAAATTCCAAATTGTTAAATTTTAGTTTTCTCTATTTTAAATATTGTTCTATTTTTCAGTCGTTGATAAAATAAGACATTGTATTGCTGTTTTAGCAATTTATATCAAAAATATAGAACTTTGGTGAGATGGAGAGAAGTAATATGAAAAATGTCATTTTGGTATCATTTTTCGCAATTATTTGTTTGACGGTAATTATTTTTAGTAGCATGAAAAACACGTACTTTTCTTTGATGTAGTTTTAGAAAAATAGGTGTTTACATTAGTACATGTACACCCCTTATCACATACTGTAGTAATGTAATAACTAAACAGTGAAAGGGGAAAACATCATGTATCCAAGACCAGTAAAGTGCATGCCACCAATCGTGCACCCAACAAAATGTTGTACACAGTTTAACAATCAGGAGGTAGTTGTACCTCATATTCATCCAAGCCATAACACGCTAGTGAATCAAACGAATTTTAAACATGTACACTATTTTCCACAAACACAATCTGTTGTAAATCAACAAACAAGCCAACAGTTCTTTGGTGGTGCACAACAATTTCCTACACAAGTAGGTGGGGCAATGTCTCCAGGAATGCCCAACCAAGTGGCTGGTGCTCAAATGCCAGGCATGATGCCAGGTATGATGCCAGGTCAAGGCAATCAAGTAGCAGGAGCGATGGAAAACGGCATGATGCCAGGATATCCAGGTGCAAAAAGAAGATTTTAATAAGAAATAAATCAATTGATAGGGGCTGAATATTTCAGTTCCTATTCTTATATTTAAAGGAGTGCTTACACGATGAAAGTGCTGACAATTTCAGGGTATAAACCATTTGAATTAGGGATTTTTAATGATCAGCACCCTGGTATTTCATACATAAAAAAAGCAGTAATGAAGCGTTTAGTACCGCTCATTGAAGAAGGGCTTGAATGGGTCCTAATCAGTGGCCAGCTCGGTGTAGAATTGTGGGCTGCTGAAGTGATATTTGACCTGCAGCTGGAATACCCCCAGCTACAGCTTGGTGTATTAACCCCTTTTTTAGATCAGGAAGAGAAGTGGAACGAAGCGAATAAAGAACTTTATGAATTTATCGTGAGCCAAGCTGATTTTGTGGATAGCATTACAAAAAAGAAGTATGAAAGTCCTAATCAGTTCCGCTTGAAAAATCAATTTTTAATTGAAAAAAGCGATGGGATTTGCCTTGTATATGATGAAGAGCATGAGGGTAGCCCAAAATTTATGCTAAAAGTAGCCCAAGATAAGGCTGAAAAGAGTGAATACCCGATTATCACCATTACATCCTATGATTTACAAGATATAGTTGAAGAGGAGAAGTTTTCATCTTTTTAAACAATATTGAAAAACATTTTGCAAGATAAATTGACAAGTTGAGCTATTTCTGAAAAAATGGTTTATAATAAACAAGAGGTTTATTGTATTCGAGGTGATTGAAATGTTAGCTGATAAAATTCGTTTAACAGCAAAAGAAATTTTGGAAAAAGAGTTCAAAACAGGAATGAGAGGCTATAATCAAGAGGAAGTCGATAAATATTTAGACTCCATTATTAAAGATTATGAAGCGTTTCATGAAGAAATCGAGTTACTACAGGCAGAAAATTTACGCTTAAAAAAGCAAGTGGAAGAGTTATCAAAACGTCCACAATCTACAACGGCACCGTCTTATACGCCGCCACCAGCACAACAGCAGGCTGGTACGACAAACTTTGATATTTTAAAACGTTTGTCTAATCTTGAAAAGCATGTATTTGGTAGCAAGCTATACGAATGATGAAGAATAAAAATAGGAGTTGCAATTAACTCCTATTTTTATTATAATTAGAAAGGTCGTAATCAATAGCGTTTGGGTAATTGCTGCATCTCTTTGAAGATGTAGAGGAAAGTCCATGCTCGCACAGGCTGAGATGCTTGTAGTGTTCGTGCCTAGTGAAGTCATAAGCTAGGGTAGCGTAACTGCTAACGGCGGGGAAAAAGCCTAAGTCTTAGGATATGGTTTGAATACTCTGAAAGTGCCACAGTGACGAAGTCTCATTAGAAATAATGAGAGTGGAACGAGGTAAACCCCACGAGCGAGAAACCCAAATAATGGTAGGGGAACTTTCCCAAAGGAATTGAACAGAGGGAAGGACAAAATGCACGCATTTTGTAGATAGATAATTACCACCGGAGTACGAGGTAGCTAGCCGCTTGTAGTACAAAGGAACAAAACATGGCTTACAGAACGCTATTGAACAGCAGTCGACACTAGTTGTTAACCAAATATATTCGCACCAGCTCTTCATATCATGAAGAGCTTTTTTTGTGTGCTTTTTTCTGTACTAAGCCTCAGGTCTTAGATGAAAATCAAGCTTAAGCTCGTTTTGGAAAGAAAGAATTGTAGGTAAGATGAGAATAGAAAAAGAAAGGAGGCAACATGATGAAAAAATTTGGACTATTTATTCTGGGCCTAATAGCAGCGGTTGTGCTTATTGCTAATTTAGGACCGATGATGCTAATGCTACTAGGGCTTGTCATTTTATATGGTGTATGGAAGCAGGTAGTAAAAGCAACATCTTCATTTAAGAAAGCAGCTTTTGCAGTACTTGGTGTGATTGTTATCTTGAGCATGATTGCTAACGTACCAGCATTTTTCGGTATCTTAGCAGCCATTGCGCTTTACTTTGTATACACCAAGTGGAACGATAATGACGTGAAAGAAATTAAAACAGAGGATCCATTTCAAAACTTTGAAAACCAATGGACAGAATTAAATAAACAATCTTATTAAGGAGTGAACGTTATGAAAAATATTTTTACACGTATGAAAGAATCAATCTCATCGGACTTGCACAATATGCTTGACCAAAAGCAAGAAAAAAACCCAATTGCAGCTTTGAATTACTATTTGCGCCAATGCGAAGAAGAAACAGAACGAGTTCGAAAGTTGGTGGAACGTCAGCACCTATTAAAAGAACAGCTTGTGCGTGAATATAAGCTAGCATCGGCAATGAAAGAAAAGCGCCAGCAGCAAGCGGAAGTAGCTCTGCAAGCTCAAGAAAATGAGCTGTATGAATTTGTTCAAAAAGAGCATGCTCAATATGAAGAGCGTACAGAACGCTTGAACATATCGGTTCAGCACGTCACCAAGCAGCTTGATGAATTAGAGCGTAAATATGAAGAAATGAAGCACAAGCTGAAGGATATGCATATTCGCCGAATGGAACTGATGGGGCGTGAAAATGTTGCGCGAGCAAATCATCGAATGAACACTGTTTTAAACAACGATGAACTAGCATCAAGTGAATATTCTAAGTTTTCGGATATCGAAAACTATATTGATCAATTAGAAAATCAAATTAATACCGATTATTATCGTCAAACAATTGACAGCAAAATTGCAGCTTTACAAAAAGAAGCAAAATAAGTTTAATTAGGATGAAAAAATGTAATCTCATAGACAAAACGTGATATTCTAAAAAGGGCGTAGTAGTAGCTACGCCTTTTTCATCAAGAGGAAATGCCTGCAAAGCGAAAGGAGGAGAACGGCATGAAAAGAATTGTAGACAATGGATACTTCAATCTAATAATCATTACAGCTCTATTTATTTTATTTGTTGAAGTTGTCTTTTTTCATAGCGGGTTTATTTTTGCACTCCTCGTTGCTGGTGCTTTTATCTATATAGGGCGAAAACGTCTACCAAGGCGCTCAGGTAAAATCTTATTTTGGATAGGAATCATTGGTGCGATTTTAAATTTAGTTAATACAGTCGCATTTCAGTTTTTGGTCATTGCAATTTTTTTCTATTATTTATTTCATTTTGTTAAGTCTAAAAAAGAACCGGTATATATTACGCCTTTAACAGAAAGTCGAGAATCCCTGCGAGCGCAAAGGCAGCTGTTGAAAAATTCATTTATATCGCGACAGCGAACAGACGAAACCGTTTACGAATGGAGTGACATTAATATTCAAAATGTGTGGAGCGATGTGGTAATTGATCTTAGCTACACCGTGCTTCCAAAGGGTGAATCGGTTATTTTTATTCGACAACTAGCGGGTAACGTGACCATTTTTATTCCATACGAAACAGAAATTTCGGTTAATCATTCTTCTATGGCTGGAGCAGTTACAATCTTTGATCATGCGCAATCTTTTGCGCCACTTCAAAACGTGTATATGAAAACGCCAGAATTTGATGAGGCATCACAAAAAATAAAAGTAATGATTTCAATGGGCGTTGGAAGTTTAGAGGTGAAGCGAATATGAGCGTTATTCAGCGCCAGTTACTATGGGGAATCACGATAGCCTTTACAACGTTTATTACAATGATAATTAGCGTGTTTATGGCGTTTCCTATCCAACGGTTTACAGAGCTATGGGAACGAGAAGTGTTTGACGTTCCTTTTATTCTTTTCTCCATCACGAGTAGTCTAACGATAGGAGCAATTTTTGGAGGCGTTTCTGGATTGCTTTGGAGGCAACAGCTTGAAGTGATTGAGAATCGATTGCGTGAGATGAAAAACCGTCAATATCAAGATCGAAATGATAAAACAACGGTTCAAGAAGTAGAAGGTATTTTATCTAATGTAAAAGAAGTTCAACGCTTAATGAGCGAGCAGGTTGAACAATCGCAAAAAATGGTTAATGAAAAAGTGGAGGATCAGCAAAAGCGAGTTCAAGAAGTCATTGTGCAAGAGCGAAATCGATTAGCTCGTGAGCTTCATGATTCTGTGAGTCAGCAACTGTTTGCCGCATCCATGCTCATGTCAGCTTTAACAGAATCAACGGATGAAGATTCTCCGAAAAGCAAGCAGTTAAAAATGGTAGAAGAAATGATTAATCAATCGCAGTTAGAAATGAGGGCACTGCTACTACATTTGCGACCAGCTGCATTAAAAGGAAAATCGTTGCAAGAGGGCATTACAGAACTTTTATTAGAACTTGCTCAAAAAGTTCCGATGGAGCTTAAGTGGAATGTAGAAGAGTTTTTACTAGATAAAGGAGTAGAAGACCATCTATTTCGAATTGCTCAAGAATCTGTTTCCAATGCACTGAGGCATTCTAAAGCATCCATGCTGAAGGTACTGCTCGTTCAGCGTGACAGCTTAGTTATTCTACGTATTGAAGACGATGGTATCGGTTTTGATGTAGAAATGGAAAAAGTAGGCTCTTATGGATTGCAAAATATGCATGAGCGAGCCGTTGAAGTAGGAGCTACCTTAAAAATTGTTAGTTTGCCAAATCAAGGGACGAAGTTAGAAGTAAAGGTCCCGCTCATTCATAACGAATAGACTGAAGAAAGGAGAGTTGCTCATGATTAACGTATTGTTAGTTGATGATCATGAAATGGTACGAATAGGCGTTTCAGCGTATTTATCTGCTCAGGCAGATATTCACGTCGTCGACGAAGCTGCTAACGGTCAGCAAGCGGTAGAAAAAGCGCTAAAGCACCGTCCGGATATCATTTTAATGGATTTGGTCATGGATGGTATGGATGGTATTGAAGCAACAAAACACATTGTTGACCATTGGAGTGAAGCCAAAATCATTATTGTGACGAGCTTTTTAGATGATGAAAAAGTGTATCCAGCACTTGAGGCAGGAGCATCCAGCTACCTGTTAAAAACGTCTAAAGCAAGCAAAATTGCGGAAGCTATTCGCGCTACATATGCAGGAGAGGCTGTGCTTGAGCCGGAGGTCACCGGGAAAATGATGACGAGAATGCGTCGCCCATCTTCTCCGCACGAGCTGTTAACAGGACGTGAAATGGAAATCCTTTTGCTTATGGCACAGGGTAAAACAAATCAAGAAATTGCCGATGAGCTATTCATTGCTTTAAAAACGGTTAAAACCCATGTGAGCAATTTACTAAGCAAGCTCGATGTGCAAGATCGTACGCAAGCGGTTATCTATGCTTTTCAACATAAGTTAATTAAATAAAAGCGAAGGTTCAAACAAGACCTTCGCTTCTTTTTTATAAAATAGCTGTTTTTTTCTTGCATTTCAGTATAAAATGATGATAGCGCTTTATATGCTAGCGCTTACTTGTAGGGAATGTTGTGAGGAGTTGAACAAATGGAAAAGAAATGGTGGAAGGAAGCCGTAGCGTATCAGATCTATCCACGTAGTTTTAAAGATTCAAACGGAGATGGAATTGGTGATATTCAAGGCGTAATTTCAAAACTTGATTATTTAAAAGACCTCGGTGTTGATGTAATTTGGATTTGTCCAATTTATCAATCACCAAATGACGATAATGGTTATGATATTAGTGATTATCAAGATATTATGAACGACTTTGGTACAATGGCGGATTTTGATGAGCTGTTAGAAGAAGTTCATAAACGAGATATGAAATTAATTATGGATTTAGTTATTAATCACACATCTGATGAGCATCCTTGGTTTGTTGAAGCACGTTCTTCAAAAGATAATTCGTATCGTGATTACTACATTTGGCATGAAGGTAACGATGGCAATGAACCAAACAACTGGGAGTCGATTTTCAATGGTTCTGCTTGGGAATTTGATGATGAGACAGAAGAATATTATTTGCACGTGTTTTCAAAGAAACAGCCGGACTTAAACTGGGAAAACAAAGCGGTTCGAGAAGAGCTATATAACATGGTGAATTGGTGGTTGGATAAAGGAATTGATGGATTCCGAGTAGATGCTATTTCACATATTAAAAAAGTGCCTGGTTTTCCAGACCTACCAAATCCAGAAGGGTTAGATTACGTACCTTCGTTTGAGGGCCATATGAATCGTCCTGGTATTCAAGAGCATTTATCAGAATTAAAAGAAGAGACATTTGCTAAATACGATATTATGACAGTTGGTGAAGCAAATGGCGTTACGTGGGACGATGCTGACGAATGGGTAGGCGCTAAAAACGGTAAATTCGATATGATTTTTCAATTTGAACATATGGGACTGTGGGACAAAGGGGAAAGTGAACCTCTGGATTTAGTTGAGTTCAAAACAATTTTAACGAATTGGCAAAAAGGCTTAGCTCAAATTGGTGGTTGGAATGCACTTTATCTTGAGAACCACGACCATATTCGTTCTATTAATAAATTCGGTAGTATGAAATACCGTGAAGAAAGCGCAAAATGCTTAGCTGCACTTTATTTCTTAATGCAGGGCACACCTTTTATCTATCAGGGCCAAGAGTTAGGAATGACAAACGTAAAGTTTAACAGCATTGAAGATTATAATGATGTCGGTATGGTGAATTACTATCGTATTCAACGTGAAAAAGGTCAGAATCATGAAGAAATCATGAAAGTGATTTGGGAAACAGGTCGTGATAATTCACGTACACCGATGCAGTGGAATCGTACGACAAACGCTGGTTTTTCAACAGGAACACCTTGGATGAAAGTGAATCCAAACTATGTTGACATTAACGTGGAGCAGCAGCTGTCAGACGAGGAATCGATTTTAAATTTTTACAAGAAGCTTGTAACGCTACGCAAACAGCATGAAGTATTTGTCTACGGAACGTATGACTTGTTGCTAGAAAATCATCCAGCAATTTATGCATATACGCGTACGCTAGATGATAAAAAAGCAATTATTATTTGCAACGTATCTTCTAAAGAGCAAGAGTTTAAGTTGCCAAAAGAAGTAAAAACTAATGAAGAAGAGCTGCTTATTCACAATTATCAAGTAGCAACAGAAGAGACGATTCAAGAGTTTACATTACGCCCATATGAAACGCGTGTTTATTTTGTTTGATAATAAAGGTTAGTGCAAACGATTGCGCTTATTTTGAGGCTCACATATGTGGGCCTTTTTTAGTGAGTTTAAGCATTTTCTTTTTGAAAGCTTTTGACTACCGCAAGTGGATATGGTACTTTTACACGTAGTATTCATTATTAGACAGTAAAATGAGGTTGAAAAATGACAAAATATAAAATTATTGCAACCGCTGCAATGGGAATTGAATCACTTGTAGCGAAAGAGGTTCGTGCATTAGGCTATGAATGTGAAGTAGATAATGGAAAAGTAATCTTCGAAGGCGATGAGCTAGCAATTGCGAGAGCAAATCTATGGCTGCGCACAGCAGACCGCGTGAAAATTGAAGTTGGTCAATTTAAAGCGCGTACGTTTGATGAATTATTTGAAAAAACAAAAGCGCTTGATTGGGGACGCTATTTACCCGTAGATGCTCAGTTCCCTGTGTCGGGTAAATCAGTGAAATCGAAGCTGTTTAGCGTATCTGATTGCCAAAGTATCGTGAAAAAAGCCATTGTTGATAAAATGAAAAAGCATCATAATATCACAACAGGCTGGCTTGAAGAAAAAGGCGCGACGTTTAAAATTGAAGTAGCGCTGTTAAAAGATATTGCAACAATCACAATCGATACGAGTGGAGCAGGTTTGCACAAGCGCGGTTACCGCGTTGGACAAGGTGAGGCACCGTTAAAAGAAACGTTAGCTGCAGCACTGGTTATGCTGACGCCTTGGAATCCTGATCGTCCGTTTGTTGATGCATTTTGTGGTTCAGGAACGATTGCGATTGAAGCAGCTCTAATTGGTCAAAATATTGCACCTGGCTTCAATCGTGACTTTATTTCAGAAGAGTGGCCTTGGATGTCTCAAGAGATTTGGGATAAAGCACGTGATGAGGCAGAGGAATTAGCAAACTATGATCAAGATTTAGATATCGCTGGGCATGATATCGATCACCGTATGATAAAAGTAGCGCAGCAAAACGCATTTGAAGCTGGTCTCGGAGACTTAATCCAATTTAAGCAAATGCAGGTGCGTGACTTCACGACTCCGAAGGAATACGGGATTATTGTTGGAAACCCACCGTATGGAGAGCGTTTAAGTGATCGACCTTCTGTTGAAGCAATGTATGCAGAAATGGGCGATGCGTTTGCTAAGCTTGATACGTGGTCTGTTTTCATGCTTACATCCCATGAGCAGTTTGAACAGTATTACGGCAAGCCCGCGACTAAAAAGCGTAAACTCTTTAACGGATTTATCAAAACCGACTATTATCAATATTGGGGACCACGTCCACCTCGCAAAACAAATTAATCTAATTAAAATACACATGCTCAAGTTTTAGCATGTGTATTTTTTATGGACAATCTTCAATAATCCAAATTATTCTGCGCATACTACAAAAAGAGGTGGGGCAGTTGAAGATATTTAAAGAAGCAAAAATATTCTTTGGTAGTATGATTGTATTGTCTTGGTTAACAGTTCCTTTTTTGGGTGTGAAATACATTAAAAGATATAAATATGCAGTTGCGTTCGTTTCCGTATTTATTTTTATGGAAAGCTTTGTAGCTAAAAAATTCAAATGGTGGTCCTTTCCAAGGCCTCCTTTACGCTATCTTACAGGAGAAATGGCGCTTGTTTTGGGCCCTTTCATTCCAGGCTCTTTTTGGATTATGAGGCTTACATACGGACGCTTTGGCCTATATATGCTGTTGAATTTAATTACCGATTGGCTTTTTGTTTACCCGTTTCAGACTATGACAAAGAAGCTGAAGATGTTTCGATTTGGAACGATTAAAAAGCCGCAACTTCTCAGCATTTTTCTTTTCAAAGCTGTACTGATGTATGGATTTCAGTATTTTATCGTTGAAAAAGCTAATAAGGAAGATCCATCACCGTGATGGATCTTCTTTATTTTACTGCGCCAGATGTCATATTCAGTAAAGAAAGTTCATCTCTATCTGACATTTTTTCTATGAATAAATGAAACGGTTTCTGTATACAATAAGCTTATAACTATTTTTATAGAGAGAAGGAGAGTGTTGGAAATGGTCCGACCAAACGAGCATTTCTTAATAATTCGTCAAGCGTTAGAAAATAGCTATCAGCATATACAGCAAGGAGGAGAACTTTCTCCAGATCTTTTGAATCAGTTTGAGCAAGCTAAAGCTGAATATGAGGCTGCTTTAAATTTTATTTCATCCACGGACTCTTGTTTTCGCCCACTTTCTTAATGCGAATAGCTCTTATATATGATACTAATACCTTATGCTCTGCTTTTGCAGAGCTTTTTATTGTTTACGACACTAGAATAGATATTGACAATCCTTTCTCAATACTAGATAATTAAGTTTTGCTTCAGTTAGTTATTTACAGAGAAAAAATAAATGAATTTACCTTTTGAAAGGTTTATATTTACATAGTTAAAGGAGTCATTAATCAATGATGAGAGAGCGATTGCCTTTTACAATTGGACGAGATGAGAATTTTTTTGATAAGTTAAATGAATGGATTGGGGACGTTTTTTACGATCACCTTCCGGATGCAGGGTTAGAGCTTCGAGACGAGCAAATCTTTATGGCCTTTCAAATTGAGCGCGCGTTTAAAGAAAAAAACGTTATTTTTGCAGAAGCAGGAGTAGGTACGGGTAAGACCATTGTTTATCTATTGTATGCGATTTGCTACGCACGCTATGTTGGCAAGCCTGCTATTATTGCCTGTGCGGATGAAACATTGATTGAGCAGCTCGTAAAGGCTGAGGGAGATATCGCAAAGTTATCAAAAATCCTTGATATCAACATGGATGTTCGCCTTGCAAAATCGCAAGATCAGTACCTTTGCTTAAAGAAACTAGATGCAGTTACAAGCCGAACGGATAATGAAAACATTGAAGAAATTTACGAAACATTACCTGATTTTGTACATGATCATAGCGGTATGCAGTCGTTTTATCATTATGGAGATCGTAAAGAGTATTCACATCTAACCGATGAAGAGTGGCAGCAGATTAACTGGGATTCTTTCCAAGATTGTTCTTCTTGTGATCAGCGCCACCGATGTGGTTTAACTCTATCACGTGAACACTACCGCAAAGCGACAGACTTAATTATTTGCTCTCATGACTTTTATATGGAGCATATTTGGACTGTTGAAGCTCGTAAACGTGAGGGTCAGCTACCGCTCTTACCAGAAAGTAGCTGCGTAGTGTTTGATGAGGGACATCTGCTTGAATTTGCAGCGCAAAAGGCATTGACGTACCGTATTAAAGAAGATACGCTTGAGAACTTATTAACACGTTTATTAGAAAATGATGTGCGTGAAGAACTAGCATTAAAAATTGAGCATACAATCGATGTTTATTCGCTATTTTTTGATGCGCTTAGTGAGGCAAGTCAAGATATCGTTGGATCTAATCGAAAGCAAATTGAGCGTACAAGCCGTGTGCAAAAGGTTGGAAAAGAACTGCTTGGTCTTTTGGAGCATATTGGAAACGAACTTGTTTTTGAAAGTGAAACCTATACGGTAGATGAATACACGCTTCGCATTGTCGATGAGTATTTAGATCAAATTGATTATTCAATGCGTCTATTTATGGAGAATGAAAATGCAATTTACTGGCTTGAAGAAAAAGATTGGCAGCTAACGCTCGTTATTATGCCACAAGCTGTTAAAGATGTATTAAAAGAGCGCGTATTCTCTAAGAAGATTCCATATATTTTTACCTCAGCGACGCTTTCAGATAATTCATCATTTGATTATTTAGCATACAGTTTAGGGATTGGAAAACCTTTATCATTTTCAGTAGAGTCTCCGTTTGATTATGATGAAAAGATGGACATTACCTGTAAAATGGTAGCAGCTGGCAGTGAAGCATTTGCTGAAAAATATGGTTATACGCTGAAACAGCTTGAAAGAACAAATGGACGAGCCCTGCTACTATTTAATACACGTGAAGAGCTAGCTTTATTTAAAGAAGCATCTAAAGAGCTAAGTGAATACACGTTTTTATTTGAAGGAGATCAAGAAATTAGCAAGCTAGTTTCTCAATTTCAACGTGAAGAAGAAACGATTTTATGTGCGGTTCACCTTTGGGAAGGTCTTGATATCCCAGGTCCATCACTTTCAAATGTTATTTTATGGTCACTTCCATATCCGCCAAATGATCCGGTCTTTGAAGCAAAACGAAAGCAGGTTGCAGATGCATTTTGGGATGCGGATATGCCTTACATGCTGCTTCGTTTAAAGCAAGGCGTGGGACGATTGATTCGTTCGCATGAAGATGAAGGCCTAATTACTATTTTTATGCCGGAAAATACGGATGAGAAGGTTCAAGCCATTATTGAAAAGAATTTACCTACAGCGATAAAAGCTCGCGTTTAAACAATATGAGGATAGCTCGTCTTATGCAGACGGCTATCCTTTTTTGTTTAAAACCTTTAAACTAAAAGCAGAGAATGTAACGATTCTCTACTATATGACATAAGTGCATAGTAAGCTAGTAAGTAAAAAGGGGAGGTTTTTTTATGAAGGAAAATATTCAGCTTGTAGAGCGAGATTTTCATGAATTGATGAAGAAAATCAAAAGTTATCATGAAGCGATGGGTGTTATGTACTGGGATTTGCGCACAGGTGCACCGAAAAAAGGAGTGGAGCAGCGCTCAGAAGTAATTGGCATGCTGTCCTCTGAAGCGTTTAAACTATCTGTTTCTAATGAAATGGCTTCATTCATTCAGCAGTTGACTACTGATACCGCTCAAAATTACATATCCCATACGACAAAGAAAGCGGTAAAAGAATGTCAAAAGGAATATGAGCTTAATAAAAAAATTCCGGCTGACGAATATAAAGAATACGTTATTTTAACCTCTAAAGCTGAATCTGTGTGGGAAGAAGCGAAAGGTAAAGCAGATTTTCAGATGTTTCAACCGTATTTAGAGAAAATCGTAGCGTTCAACCAAAAATTTGTAGAGTATTGGGGATACGAAGGTAATAAATATAACCGCTTACTAGATCTTTTTGAACCTGGAATGACGGTAGAAATCTTAGACAATGTGTTTGGGCAGCTCCGCAATCGAATTGTGCCGCTTGTACAAAAGATTGCTGCTTCACCTAATAAGCCAGAAACAGGTTTCTTATTTGAAACTTTTCCAAAAGATAAGCAGCGTGAATTTAGTTTAGCCATCTTAAAAGAGCTCGGCTACGATTTTGAAGCTGGTCGCTTAGACGAAACGGTTCATCCGTTTGCAACAGGCTTAAATCCAGGAGATGTAAGAATTACAACTAAATATGATGAAAAGGATTTTCGAACGGCAATCTTTGGTACCATTCACGAATGTGGTCATGCTCTATACGAACAAAATATTTCAGAAGATCTAGTTGGTACGGTGCTTTGTGAAGGCACATCAATGGGCATTCATGAGTCACAATCCCTTTTTTATGAAAAATTTGTGGGTAAAAACTTTTCATTTTGGAAGCGTAACTATGACGTGATTAAACAGTATTCAAGCGGTCAGTTTGAGAACGTATCATTAGAAGACTTCTATCGGGCAATTAATCAGTCACAGCCCTCATTGATTCGTATCGAAGCGGACGAGTTAACGTACCCACTTCACATTATGATTCGCTATGAAATTGAAAAAGGATTAATAAATGGTGACATTGAAGTGAAGGATCTTCCTGGGATCTGGAATGATAAATATGAAGAGTATTTAGGCATTCGCCCAAATCATGATGGAGAAGGCGTACTTCAAGATGTACACTGGGCAGGTGGAAGCTTTGGGTATTTCCCTTCCTATGCGCTTGGTTATATGTACGCAGCTCAGTTTAAAAATGCGATGGTAAAAGACTTACCAGATTATGATGAGCTGTTGGAAACTGGTGACGTAAAAGCAATTACAAATTGGTTAACATACCATATTCATCAGTATGGCAAAACGAAAAAGCCGCTTGAAATCTTGCATGACGTGACGGAAGAAGGGTTAAACGTCAATTATTTAATTGATTATTTAGAAAAAAAATACACGGAAGTATACTCTCTTTAATAGAAAAGACGAAGAAGATAAGAATAACCTTATCTTCTTTTGTCGTTTTCACGAACATTTTTAGAATCTTTAATATAAAACGTTCGATAAAAAGGTTTTCAAACATGTAGAATATTGGTATACTAAACACAACTCAATAACGCACTCATATAATGACGAGAATATGGCTCGTAAGTTTCTACCAAACCACCGTAAATGGTTTGACTATGAGTGAGCGGTGACACTTTTGGCTTTCGTCTTATAGATTAGCTCAAAAACATTGCTCTACTCATACGTGGGTGTAGCTATGTTTTTGAGCTTTTTATTGTGAAAAAGAAGTTGGAGGAATTATAAGATGAAAGCATTACAAGAAAAGATTTTAACAGACGGTATTGTACTATCAGATACGGTTTTAAAAGTTGATACGTTTTTAAATCACCAAATGGATCCAGTTCTCATGAAAGAAATTGGAGAAGAGTTTGGCAAACGATTTGAAAAAGAAGGTATTACAAAGATTTTAACAATTGAATCATCTGGTATTGCTCCAGCAATTATGGCGGCACTGAAGCTCAATGTGGAAATGGTGTTTGCTCGCAAGCGTAAATCATTAACTTTACAAGACGGATTAATTACATCAAAAGTATATTCCTTTACTAAAAAAGAAGAAAATGAAATTTCGGTTGCTGAAAAGTTTATTTTGCCAATTGATCGCGTATTAATTATTGACGACTTCCTGGCAAACGGACAAGCTGCACTGGGCTTAATGGATATTGTTAAAAAAGCTGGTGCTGATGTTGGGGGCGTAGGAATTGTCATTGAAAAAGCTTTTCAAGATGGCGGTCGCCTAGTTCGTGAAACGGGTGTGAAAGTTGAATCGCTTGCACGTATCGAATCACTAAAAGGTGGACAGGTTACGTTTGTTCCTACGAAGCAAGGAGTGACATCTTAAGATGAATAATGGAAAAGTGCTATCACTAGGATTACAGCATGTTTTAGCCATGTATGGCGGAGCTATTGTTGTGCCATTAATTGTGGGTGGAGCAATTGGATTAACGCAGCAGCAGTTAACTTATTTGGTCGCAATTGACTTGTTCATGTGTGGAGTTGCTACGCTATTACAGGTGTGGAAAAATCGTTTCTTTGGTATCGGCTTACCGGTTGTACTAGGATGTACGTTTACTGCTGTAGGTCCAATGATTCAAATCGGAAGTTCATATGGCGTATCGAGCATATATGGCTCCATAATTGTGGCAGGGCTTATGATTGTTATTTTATCAAAATACCTTGGTAAGCTTGTTCGCTTTTTCCCTCCACTTGTCACCGGGTCTGTGGTGACGATTATTGGAATTACGCTTATTCCCGTAGCAATGAAAGACTTGGCTGGTGGAGAAGGAAGCGCTGATTTCGGAAGCTTAAGTAACTTAGCGCTTGGGTTTGGTGTATTAGTACTTATTATTTTATTATATCGTTTTACAACAGGGTTTATGAGATCAGTGTCTGTGTTGGCAGGTCTAATCGTTGGAACCATTGCCGCATCATTTATGGGAAAAGTAGATTTTTCAGGCGTTCGTGATGAAGCTTGGGTCCACGTTCCACACTTTTTTTACTTTGGAATGCCAACCTTTGATTTAACGGCTATTTTAACGATGTTTTTGGTGTTACTAGTAGGGATTGTTGAATCAACAGGTGTATATTTTGCAGTTAGTGATATTTGTAAAGAAGAAGTAACGGAAAAAGATTTAGCTGGTGGATATCGCGCAGAAGGGTTAGCTATTACCCTGGGTGGATTGTTTAATGCATTTCCCTATACGGCGTATTCACAAAACGTAGGGCTGCTTCAGCTTTCGGGTGTTCGCACCAAAAGCGTAGTGTTTGCAGCGAGCGGTATCCTAATTGTTCTGGGGCTTATTCCCAAAATTGCTGCGATTACAACCGTGATTCCAAGCCCTGTATTAGGGGGGGCAATGGTTGCGATGTTCGGGATGGTTATCTCATCTGGAATTAAAATTTTAAGCGAAGTGGATTTACAAAAGCAAGAGAATCTGTTAATTATCGCATGCTCTATTGGAATGGGGCTTGGCGTAACGGTAGTACCAGATTTATTTGCTCAGCTTCCAGAAGGAATTCAAATCCTAACTGGAAATGGAATTGTAGCAGGTAGCTTTACAGCGATTATTTTAAATATTGTATTCAACGTACTGGCGGTTTCAAAAGTAAGAACTCCAGAAACATCTGTACAAAAAGAAATGGTAACAAAATAAAAGTAAAAAGCTCTTAATGCTTGTGTTAGGCAAGCGTTGAGAGCTTTTTTATTGAATAATTTGAATATTACTATTTATTTTACTTTATGCAAACCATTTGCAATGTGCACAAGGATATGCAAAAATAAATTTTCCCAAAAAGGTTTACAAATATAAAGGCTTTGGGTATATCTAAAGTGCAGTGATCAGCTTACCTGACAACATGCAAAAAGAAACATTTCCAATGATAAAGTAGAGAATTAAACGAACACTAACAACAAGTGATTATTGAATGGTTAGAGGAGTTGATATAGATGATTACAGCAGAAAAAGATACGGTAACATTTGTAGCAAAGGATGGACGTGAAGTAACAATACGTCCAGCAGAGCCCCGTGATGCAAGAGAGATTACAACAGCTGTAGAAGAGATTATTAAAGCGGGGGAGTTTATTCAAAAAGACGCGCCAAAAACCGTTGAAGAAGAACAGCAGTTTATTGAAAGTGTACCAAAGCAAGGGCATATGTATGTTGTTGCAGAAGTCGAAGGAGAAGTTGTTGGAATTGCACGCGTTCTTCGCGGTGAAATTCGAATGAAGCGTCATAGCGGGCTTTTCCGTACGTGGCTAATTTCAAAAGTACAAGGTATGGGAATTGGGAAGCAGTTAATGGACTATACGCTAAAATGGTGCAAAGAAAACGACATGCATAAATTGTCGCTAACGGTGTTTACTTCAAATGAAGTGGCGTATAAATTATACGAAAAAGTTGGCTTTAAGACAGAAGGCGTTATGAAAGAACAAGCTTATATTAATGGGAAATACGTGGACGAAGTATATATGTCTGTATTCTTTTAAATAAATAAAGAAAACCCAAAAATTTCATGTTCAATACTAGGGAAAATACGTTATACTAAACGTGTGCGCAACAAATAGAACTTCTTCAAAACGAAGCTTTTCCATATCTTATGGAAAAGCTTTCAGATTGACGAGAAACCTGTAAGGTTCTCGTCAATCTGAGGCTCTTTTCATTTTTTATAGTGAAACAAGTAAACATTTCACAAACAAATCGTCGTTTTCCATAAAAATCGCCCATTACCTGACCTGTTTTGGTCAGGTAATGGGCGATTTTTTTCATGTTTTGACAAGCTGCCGTCAGATACGCCTGCATCTGGACAGACTTCAGCCCTCGATACCGGGCATATCGATACCCATTTAGCTCTTTTGCGTCGGCAAAGCTACGCTCAATCGTCGTGCAACGCATACGATAAAGTTGTTTACCTGCTTTTGTGCGCTTGTTTAGACGCGCTTGTTCTTTGAATCTCTCCCAAATGTGACGTGTCACCACGCGTTGTTTTTGGGAAGCGGAAAAACACCCGTCTCTCATTGGACAAACGGCACAATCACTTGGATTTGATTTGTATGTACGATCTCCTGTGCGACTGGTAGTCGCATACGATAAAATGCACCCCATTGGACAAGCGAATACATCTTTTTCCTGTACGTAGTGAAACAGACGTTTTGGCACGTCTTTGTTTGACGATCCAAAACGCCGATAGCCCATCACCATAAAAATCCCTTTTTCAGAAAGGCGTTTACAAATATGGCTTGTAAAATACCCGGCATCTAATGCAACAGCTTCAACAGAAAAGCGAAACTTTTTTATTTGTATGTCAAGGCGGTCAAGATAAGGAACAGAGTCAGCCACATTGCCAGCTGTAATACAGGTATCTGTAATAATATTATGTTTGACATCCACCGTTCGATGATCTAAATAATGAAAGCCATCTGGCTTTCCATCTCTCATCATAAAACCACTATCGGGATCCGTTGTACTGATGCGGGTTTGTTTTTGTAAGGCAACGCCTTCCTTTCGAGGACTTAGTTCTTTTTTCCGTTTTCAAGACGATCTTCGTTGACGGCTGCTTCTAACTCTTCCATATACGCTTGTCGGCGGGACTTCTTTGGTTGTTTTTCATATTTATGTTTATTCGCATTCGCTTTGATATGAGTCGAGTCTGTCATTAAAGCACGTCCACCAACCATGCGATGTTCTATCGCCTGGCGAACAATTTCATCAAAAATGTCTTCAAAAATCGTCGTATCTAAAAAGCGTGTTCGGCGATTAAAACTAATCGTCGAATGGTGAGGAACGGCATCCGTTAACGATAAGCCTAAGAACCATCGATACGCCACATTCGTTTGAATTTCTTTGGCAAGTTGACGTTCGGAACGAACGCCATAAAAGTAGCCAATAAACATCATTTTGAATAGCGTAATGGGATGAATGGAAGGACGTCCATTGTCTTCACAATAATAAGGAAGAAGCTTTTCTTCAATAAAGCTAAAATCAATTGTCGCTTCAATTGTACGCAAAAAGTGATTGGCAGGAACTAAATCTTCTACAGAAACCATCACTTGTTCATCTCGATGATTTTTAAGTGCACCCATCATGTTTCATCAACTCCAGTCTTTTTTTATCAGTGTTACCACTGATAAAAAAAGACAGACATAAAAAAGCTGTTGAGAACAAAGTTTCTCAACAGCCTGGAAGCTTTTCCATATCTTATGGAAAAGCTTTTTTTATTTTTCATAAAGAATAAATTTCTAAAAAATTACAGAAGGTATACATAACGAATTAAAGAGGTGAGAACGGTGCCTAAAATTATGTCAACTGGATTTTGTATACCTCCATATGAGCTAAAGCAATCGGATACTGCACAGTTTGCAAAGGATCTATTTGCCGAGTCATTTCGAGATATTAATCGCTTGTTAACGGTATTTGAAAATGGTCAGATTGAAACAAGGCATTTTGCCAAAGGAATGGATTGGTTTCAAGAAGACCACACGTTTGAAGAGAAAAATAATGCATTTATTGAGTCTGCAATTGAACTTGGCGTAAAAGCTGTTGAAAATTGCTTAACAAATTCAGCTTATCTCTCAGACAATATTCCCTATGAAGAAATTGATGCAATCTTTTACATCTCCACTAGTGGGCTTGCAACACCGAGCATTGAAGCAAGAATTATGAACGAGCTGCCCTTTTCCCCTCACACGAAGCGTATTCCAATTTGGGGTCTAGGCTGTGCAGGAGGAGCTTCAGGTGTGTCAAGAGCACATGAGTATTGCTTAGCGTTTCCGAAAGCAAAGGTACTTGTGCTTTCCATTGAACTTTGTAGCCTGACGTTTCAGCGTAATGATCGTTCAAAAAGCAATTTAATTGGTACATCTTTATTTGCTGACGGAGTAGCAGCTGCTTTAATTGCAGGAGATGAAGCAGACATAAGCGCTTCACAATTGGACACGCTGCCATCAACGTTACATACTCAGTCTACTTTAATGCCAGACTCTAAGGATGTTATGGGTTGGGATATTCGAAACAACGGTTTATATGTTATTTTTTCAAAAGACATTCCTACAATTATTGATTCTTGGTTAGGAGATCAAGTTCAGACATTCCTGGCGAGTCACGGTCTAACTACGCAAGACTTGCGACATTTTGTGGCGCATCCTGGAGGGAAGAAGGTGTTAGAAGCTTATCTATCTACGCTTTCGCTTGAAAGCTCAATGATTGACCATTCACTTCATGTGTTAAAGCATCATGGAAACATGTCATCAGCAACTGTCTTATACGTATTGGATCGGTTTATGAAAGAGAAAATTCCAAGTGGAGAATACGGCGTGTTAACTGCGCTTGGGCCAGGATTTAGCTCAGAGCTCGTCTTACTTCAATGGAGGGAATAATATGCTTATTTATGTCATTTTTGCATTGATTATTTTACAACGTTTAGGAGAACTTGTAATTGCGAAGCGCAATGAAGCCTGGATGAAACAAAACGGTGGATATGAAGCGGGAAAAGATCATTACAAATGGATGGTAGCCATGCATGTTGCTTTTTTTGTGGCGTTGTTTGTAGAAATCCAGCTTATAGACTATCCATTTTCATCGCCTTTTTGGGTATTTGCTACTTTATTTTTAATGGTGCAGCTGGGAAGAGTATGGGCTATCACCTCATTAGGGAAGTATTGGAATACTAAAATTATTGTAATGCCAAAAGCTCCCGTTGTATTAAAGGGCCCTTACAAATACATTAAGCACCCAAACTATACGATTGTCACGCTAGAGTTTCTTCTAATTCCGTTTTTATTTCAAGCGTATCTAACGCTTATAGTGTTCAGTTTATTAAACATGTGGATGCTATCAGTTCGGATTGTAAAAGAAGAAGAAGCGCTGAAGTTACATACAGACTATGAGGTAGCCATGGATGGAAAGCTACGTTTTATGCCACAGTTAAAAAAATCAGAAAACTAATTGAAAATGATTATCTTTCGTGATAGACTGTAAGTAGCTGATAAAGATTATCAATTTCATCAATAAGAAACGGTGGTGGACATAATGGTTAGTCTTTTTGTAATTGGAGCGTTCGTAACGTGTACGGGTATGGCAACGTATGTCATGAAAAACATTGAAAAAGCGCAGCGTGTATAATTTTTTGAATATAAATAAACGTAAAACTGCCAATGGTTTGGCAGTTTTTTTTGCTTTTTTGCATAAGTAAACGGAAGTGGAAAATTCAGTTTTTTATAGGAAAACGCTTTAAAATCAAGTAAAATAAAAAGAGGAATAAGTAGCAGAAATGGAGTAAGTGCACGATTGTAAGTGCCTAACAAAAGGAGTCGAAAGTGATGTCTCAAGTAAGCGTTCAGCATCAAAGGTATAAAACTCTACAATCCTCTCTTTATCATTTACATGAGGCTTTTATAAATGCTGGAGATGAAAAGCAAGCGGAAAAAATTATTCAATTATTAAGAAAACAAGAAAAAGAAGAGTTTGTTATTGCGTTTTGTGGTCATTTTTCAGCAGGGAAATCAAGTATGATTAATGAACTCATGGGCCAAACAATTTTGCCCGCAAGTCCAATTCCGACAAGTGCTAATTTGGTGTCTGTTAAGGCTGGCGAGGAGCATGCAACCGTTTATTATCGAAAAGAAAAGCCAGTACGTTATGAAGCACCATATGAGTATGAACAAATTAAATCGTTTTGTGTTGATGGTGATGAAGTAGAGTCCATTCATCTCTCGATTGAAACGGAAGCAATTCCACAAGGAATTGTTGTAATGGATACGCCTGGAATTGATTCAACAGATGATGCTCACCGTGTGTCAACAGAGTCTGCTCTTCATCTTGCGGACGTTATTTTTTACGTGATGGATTACAATCATGTACAGGCAGAGCTTAATTTTCATTTTACAAAAGAGCTACAGGATGCCAATAAAGAGCTGTTCTTAATTATTAACCAAGTTGATAAGCATCGAGATGATCAGCTTACTTTCCAAGAGTTTAAGGAATCTGTAGAAGAGGCGTTTTTAAAATGGAATGTACGACCAAAAGGGATTTTTTATACATCTTTAAAAGATAAGCAATATCCTTATAACGAATTGGCTGTTTTAAAGAAGCATTTGCACACGATGATGGAGAAAAAAGAAAATCGCGGTCAACATATTATGGATTCCATGAAAATGGTAGTAGAAGATCACATGCAGTTTGCAGAAAGCACTGAAGAAGAGAGCCTTCTTGAATATGATGATATTCGTTCACAGCTTCGTCCAAATGAATATCAAAATGCAAAAGAAGAAGCGGCTGAGCTTATAGCGAAGCGAGAAATGATTTTACATAAACGCACAGCGTTTTATACGACGTATCAAAACGAAACAGCTAAAATTATGAACAATGCGAATTTAGCTCCCTATGAGATGCGAGAGAAAGCAAAGGCATTCTTAGAAACAACCAAGCCAGATTTTAAAGTGGGCGTATGGTTTACAAAAAAGAAAACAGAAGAAGAAAAAAAAGAGCGGCTAACGGTTTTTTATGAAGATTTGAAAGAGCGTGTTCAAACAGAGCTACAGTGGCACTTGCAGCAGTATATGCAGCAGCTCATTCAAGATGAAGAGCTCGTAGATTCTTCTCTGTTGGCTAGCGTTCAGCAGTTTGAAGTACCGTTTGAGCCACATGACTTAGTGGATGCTGTGAAAACAGGAGCAACCATTAATGGTGAATATGTCCTTACCTATACAAAGGATGTAGTAGATGCAATTAAGAAAAATACCAATCGTATTCTTTCCGAACTGTATACTCAAATTGAACAAGTAAAGAAAGAAGAAGAAGAACGAATACTCCAAAACATTGAACAGTCGTTAGCTACGGAGCAACGAATTATTGAGGGCTACGAACGAGTTCAAAAATCTACTCAGCATCTTCAAACCTTGCGGCAAGATTTAAAACAAAAGCTAAATATCTTAAGGCCTCTTGAACCTTTGGAAATGGTGAAGCTGTTAGACTTATTACAAGAAGAAATCGAAGTGGGAACAATGGTTGAGGTAAAAGCAGCTCCTATTACAGTCACATCAGAACAAAATGTTGCTGTAGAGGAAGAAGTTCAGTCAAAAACAAAGGTCGACGCGGTTATTCGAGATATTGATGAGTCGACAAAGGTGCTTTCTACATTCAAACAGCTTGAAAAGTTTGTTGGTCGCTTAAAGGAAAAGCGTCATAAGCTTGCAAACCAAACGTTCACAGTGGCACTATTTGGAGCTTTTAGCGCTGGAAAGTCGTCTTTTGCCAATGCGTTAATCGGTGAAAAAGTACTGCCTGTTTCACCGAATCCTACAACGGCAACGATTAACAAAATTATGCCTCCTACAAAGGACTACCCTCATCGAACAGTCGTAGTTCTGATGAAAACGATGGATCAGCTATTAGCTGATATTAACAGTTCCTTGGAGCTGTTTAAACATACTATTGCAAACGTAGAAGAGCTAAACGAATTATTGCCAAAATTAACTGTAAAAGAAGAAAACCAGCTGCATTTCTCATTTCTACAGGCAGTGATAAAAGGCTATGAGGATGTTAAGGACGTAATGGGGTCTGAAGTAACCGTTACGATTAAAGAATTTGAAGCGTACGTAGCTAAGGAAGAGAAGGCCTGCTTTGTACAGCATATTAACCTATATTATGACTGTGAGTTGACTCAGCTAGGAATTACGCTTGTCGATACGCCAGGGGCCGACTCTATCAATGCTCGCCATACGGGCGTTGCGTTTGAATATATTAAAAATGCTGATGCTATCTTGTTTGTTACGTACTATAATCATGCGTTTTCAAAAGCAGATCGTGAATTTTTAATTCAGCTTGGTCGTGTAAAAGATGTATTTACACTAGACAAAATGTTCTTTTTACTGAATGCAGCTGATTTAGCTCAATCTGATGAAGAGCTAGGTCTTGTACAAAATTATGTAAAAACACAGCTTGAAGAGTATGGTATTCGCTTTCCACGCCTCTATCCAATTTCAAGCTTGCAGGCGCTAGCAAATCGAGAAGATAAAATGTTTAAGGCTTTCCAAAAACCATTTTATCACTTCATTACAGATGAGCTAACTCAGCTAGCAGTTGCGTCTGTATACGAAGAGCTTAATCAAGCACTTGCCGTCACGAATGAAATTAAAGGTGTTCAAACAAAGTCTGCGGTTGAAAAGCAGCGCTATTTGCAATCTCTTCATATTAAGGATCAACAAATTTCTGCTAAGGTTTCAGAAATGACATTTACGTATGAAGAGCAGCAGCTCGAAAGGGAAAGCAATGAGCTTCTCTTCTATGTGAAAAAGCGTGTCTTGCAACGCTATGATGATTTCTTTAAGGAATCGTTTAACCCGGCAACGCTTAGAGACGATAAAGGAAATAAGAAAGAACAGTTGGCTGCATGTCTTGACCAGCTTTTACAAGCAGTTGCATTTGATGTCACCCAAGAAATTCAAGCCACAACGCTGCGTTTAGAAACATTTATTCAACGCTTAACAAAAGAGTGGAATCAAACGAATATGAGGCAGCTGCAGCGCTACGAACCAACATTCCACCCTGCTCTTCCGGACATTAATGTGGAAAGCGGCAGCACGCTGGTTAGTCGCTGTTCGTTTGAAAACCTTGAACTATTCCAGAAGGATTTGGCTCTTTATAAAAACAGCAAAAGCTTTTTTGAGAAAAATGAAAAAGCTAAAATGCATGAAGGATTAAAAGCTAAAATTGAGCCGCTGCTTGATGATTATGTGTGCAGTGAGCAAATAAAGCTACAAAATCATTACAATGAACAAATTCACATGTTTGTTTTAACGTATAAACCGACGCTTTTAGAAGAATGGTATGATTATTATAAGCAGCTTCAAACAGCGGTTAATGCAGATTTTCCAATTGAAGCGCTAAATCATACAATTGATACGCTAAATGTCATCGTCGTAGCTCATCAAAATGAAAGGACATAAGATGAACGATAATATCGAAGAACTGTTGGATTCAATTGAGAAAAAGCATGATATCACGATTTTGTTTGCGTGTGAAGCAGGAAGCCGGGCGTATGAATTACATACGCCTTCTAGTGATTATGATGTACGATTTATTTATAAATATGAGTCCGCACGCTACCTTGAGTTACATCGACCTAAAGACGTTATTACAAGCATAGATAAAAACTATGATCTTCAAGGGTGGGACGTTTATAAAGCACTGCATCTCTTTACAAAATCGAATCCTTCTCTTTATGAATGGATACACTCATCGGTTTGCTATCGTAATGTGAAAGGGTTTCGTGAAAAGATTTGTTTTATGATGAAGGAACAGTATTCGCTAAAAGCGCTAGGGTTTCATTATTTTAAACTTTTGCATCAAAATAGTAAAAGAAATCTGACATCTTCTGTTACAATAGAGGATATAAAAGTTGTTCTTCATATGGCTAGGGCATACATGGCATTAACCGTTTTAATTCAGGGGAGGGAATTACCGCCTACGTCGTTTTTTAAGCTTGTTAACGGCTTTAAAGCTGATCCTTTAGCGCAGGTGATTACAAAGCTTAGCGATGCTAAAAAACAAGTCGTACACATAACAAGTAGTGAGGTAAAGGAAATAAAAGCTTTGCTTGAAAAAAAGCTCCCTCATTTTAAAAACGAACTTGTTAACTTGCCGGATAAAGACGCTAGCCTCGAAGACATTAACCTATTCTTAGCACAACAGCTTACATAATGGAGGAACAAAAATGAGCGTACACAAAGCAATATCAGAACATTCAAAGAAACAGCATGAACTTGTTAAAGCATTTGTCAGACTAGATACAATGCGTGAGCAAGCAATTGAAGCAACGGTGCTTTTATGTAAAGAAGGCCAAGAATTTTCAACGGATACGATTAACGCTGTGACGGCTCAAATTAATGAGCTTGCAAAAAATAATGGAATTGTACCAACACGTCAATTTGTAACGAAAGAAATGGTCGAAGAATACGTTCAACGCTTAAATAATTAAACAAATGAAAGCCGCCTTCTAATGGCGGCTTTCGCTTGTTTATTGAATTGAAAACAAGAGGGAAATTGCCCATTAGCTCCCGGTGTTACCTTATTTTTCGCAGTATTTGATTTCAAAACAAATCCATACTAATGAATGTACCAACGAGGTACAAACAAAGGAGGAGATTGTAATGGGACGTACAAAATCAGGTAATGCAAATGCACAACGTAATAACAATGCAAAACAAAAACATAACACAGAGTTTGCTTCTGAGTTCAAAGCTAACCAAGCTCAAAAAGCGAAAGCTGCTAAAAAAGCAAACGGTGCACATGCTGAAGAATTTGCATCTGAATTTAATGTACAACAAAATCAAAACAATTCTTCTAACCAAAAGCTTAAAGCTTCTAAAAGTGCTAAAAACAACCAATATAACCAAGAATTTGGTTCTTATGCTGAAGTAGAATCAGCAAAGATGAATAATAAAGCACAAAAGAAAGCTTCTAAGAAAAACAATCACTAAGTCATAGTGAGCGTCGAAAATGCCAGAAACATTCATGATGCGAGTGAATGTTTCCGGCATTTTCTTTTTTACACAATAGTAAAAGAGGTGAGCATGTTGAACAAAGGTATTGGCTTGTCACTTTCTTCAATATTGTTGGCACAAGCATTAAAAATTCCCATTAAAAAATATCAAACAGGTGTATGGGACGTATCAATGATTGGAGCATCGGGGGGAATGCCTAGCTCTCACTCTGCCGGGGTCTCTTCTTTGGCTACCTATGTAGGTTTAACCAAAGGCGTTTCTAGCATTGAATTTGGGATTGCAACCGTGTTTGGAATTATTGTTATGTATGATGCACAAGGGATTCGTAGACAAACTGGTGAAATTACCATTAAGGTAAATACGTTAGATGAAGAAATTGAAAAGTTAGCCGGGCTTCCTGATAAAGGCTTTCATGACTTAACTGAACAAAAGCTAAAAGAGATGCTAGGGCATCAGCCGGCAGAAGTACTTGCAGGTGCTCTCCTAGGTGTAACCATAGGATTAGTTGGCTATTTGTTTGGTGAAAAATAATGGTCAAATTTTTATAAATACGCTAAGATAAAGAAGGAACCTTTATAAAGGATGGGATCGGATCGTGACAAAAATGGTAAACTCCTTAGAAGAATACCTTCTTTATCTTGAGGAAAAAGGCTTTTCTTTAAAAGAAGATGCAAAGGGCTTTATTGCATTTGGTCAGCAATATACAAAAATGCCGGATGAAATGGTTATTTTCTCCATTGAATGGACCTTAAAAATGCAAAAGGAATTCGATGGTAGCTTTTTTGTTGCGCTGCTAGAGCAACTTGCCGCACAAAAGGTGAAGACGAGAAAACAGGCAATGCAAGTATTAAAACAGACCGGAATGATTTGAAGCAGGAGCTTATAGTCCTGCTTCTTTTTGATGAATAGCTTCTCTAGCAAGCTGATCAGCTCCGCTATTCTCGCTGCTTGGAACCCACTTAATAAAAAATAAATCTATTTGTTTGGAGAGCGTTAGGGCTTTTTCGAGGAGAGGAAGAAAAGCTTTATTTTTTACATATTCTCTGTTCATAGCCGCATCTACAATTTGCGAATCTGTTCGAAAAGAAACCATCGTATACTGTTTTTCTAAACAAAGTTCTAAAGCTTTTATTAAGGCGTAGAATTCAGCTTCATGATTACTCATCGCTTGTAAGGGAATAGAGTAGCGGTGGTGCTCCCCGTTACCTTTTATAATAATTCCAGCACCAGATGGCCCAGGATTTCCTGCAGAGGCGCCGTCAATGTATACTTCTATCATTGTTATCACTCCATTATATAGCGTAGTCAGTCAGATAAGTTGCAATTAAATTAACTCTATTGTACCATAAAAAAATTTAGTGCTAACTACAGTAAAATCACGATAATAATTGTCATGAAAAGACAGGATGAGTGATAAAATACAAAAAAGTAGAAAAGTTTACGTGCGGTATTTAAAAATTGCCGATGAAAGGAACTGGAAAGATGAAATTTCAAATTGAATGGCACTATAAATCATCCAAACAAAAGCAACTGACGTTTTACTCTGATTTCACAGATGCAAACGAAGCGTTTATCATCATAGGGGATTTGGAACGAACTGGACGCGCAAAGGAAATTTATTTGATTAGTGAAGATGGACAACGTTGGACTGTAAAAGAAGCCAAAAAGTTATTTGAAGAAATTCAAACGGAACCTCATGACATCACGGTATATTTTGATGGGGGCTTTCACCACGACATGCAGGTCGCAGGTCTCGGTGCTGTTATTTACTTTACACAAAATGGATTTCCTCAGCGGATTCGAGTTAACACGCAGCTTGAACAGATTGAATCGAATAATGAATCGGAATACGCGGCTTTTTATTTTGCGGTACAGCAGCTAGAAGAAATGGGAGTTCATCACATCCAAGTGACGTTTAAAGGAGATTCGCAAGTTGTATTAAATCAGCTAGCAGGTGAATGGCCTTGCTTTGAAGAAACCTTTAATAAATATTTAGATCGCATTGAAGATAAGCTACAAGAATTAGGAATTAAACCAATTTATGAACCGATTTCACGCAAAGATAATGAAGAAGCAGATCAGCTTGCAACACAAGCCTTACAAGGAGTTACGATAGCTAGCCGAAAACGAATATAGGTACTAATTGAAATGGAGAGATGCAGCATGGAAAGAAAGCAAGTATTAGAAGAGGTAACAGAGCTTCTAGATTACTATTGCAATGACTGCTTTGTCAAAAAAACGTTTAATAAAGAACGCGGAAAAACGTATGCCCAATCGTTTTGTATTAATGAGTGTACGGTAGGGGAGAAAATTAAAAATTACGGAGAGCTATTAACTAAAAAGTAGTTCTGTATAATTTTTTTCGTCTTGCTTTATCCTATCTATAGGAGGTGTTTTCCGAATGGATAACTTTTCAAAGCAAGACGTAACAACAGGTTATAATGATTTGCAACAAGCTCAAGTCTCTATTCAATCGGCGCAAAAAATGATTGGAACTGCAACGATGAGCATGAGTCCACAGCAGCTTAGTGAAGCAACAGAAGCTCTAGCAAACGCGCGCACAGAATTAGAAGCGGCACAGGCAAACGCAACGGGCGTAGACGAAGAGTTTCTTCAAAAGTGCATGGCGGATTTAAAAGCTTGTGAGCAGCAGTTAACTGAGGCAAAGCAATAAGGTTGTAACAGAGGAAGAGCACTCTTTTCATCGTAAAGTGACCGCGATAAAAAGAGTGCTTTTTTCACTGATATACATAATGATTTAAATATCTGTAATATTATGGATGTATTTACTAATCTTTGTTTTAGAGGTATAATGAAAATAGATATCGAAAAATTCTGTTTATTATCAGGTTAATTGTCGATAAGGAGTGAGAGCTGTGTACCGTACACAAGTGAAAGGAAATGAAATTATCGTTTTGTTTTCAACGACAGAAGCATCCAAAAAAAGGACTGATATTGAAAGAGAAAAAATCTATAAGCGCGTTCTTCATCTGGATGAAAAACTGCTTACATTTCATAATGGTACGAGCTTTACAATTGGAGATCCGCTAGGTTTGATTGTCGCTCATGTTAAGAAGAGTGAGTTAACGACAATTTACATTGAACATATTATTGATAAACAATTTATGTATCATGATGATGTGATTTAAAAAGGTGAGACGAATTCGTCTCACCTTTTGCTATTAAATAAACATACCTGCGATTGCTGCGCTTAATAAGTTAGCTAATGTACCAGCAAGAATAGCACGGAATCCTAAACGTGCGATTTCTGGGCGACGGCTTGGAGCCATGTTTCCTAAACCACCTAATAAAATAGCAAGTGAAGATAGGTTAGCAAACCCACATAGTGCAAAGCTGACAACAGCGACCGTTTTATCAGAAAGCTGATCAATCTGTGGAGCAAAAGAAGAGTACGCTACAAATTCATTCAACACAAACTTTTGTCCGATGAAACCAGCAGCTTGTACGGCCTCACTCCAAGGGACACCAATAACAAACGCAATCGGTGCAAACACAAACCCTAAAATGGTGTCAAGCGTAAAGTTTTCAAGATTGAAAAGGCTTCCAATTCCAGACAAAAGTCCATTTAACAATGCAATCAGTGCGATGAATGCAAGTAGCATTGCTCCTACGTTTAATGCAAGCTTTAACCCGTCAGATGCTCCGCGAGCAGCTGCATCAATCACATTAACCGTATCTTTATCTTTTTCCATTGCAATGCCTTCAGCTGTTGACGTCTTTTCTGTTTCTGGCATGATCATTTTGGCCATAATTAATCCGGCTGGAGCAGCCATAAAGCTTGCTGCTAATAAATATTCGATTGGTACACCTAAAGCTGCATATCCAAATAATACTGAACCAGCAACTGATGCTAGACCACCCGTCATAACGGCAAAAAGCTCTGATCTTGTCATTTTTGGCAAGTATGGTCGAATAACTAACGGTGCTTCCGTTTGACCAACGAAAATATTCGCTGCGGCAGATAAAGATTCCGTTTGGCTTGTTCCTAGTAGTTTGGCTAATCCGCCACCAAGGAACTTAATAATAATCTGCATGATTCCTAGATGATATAGAACCGCAATTAAAGAAGAGAAGAAGATAATTAACGTTAATACATTAAATGCAAAGATAAACCCAGTAGGCTGACTTGCATCCGACAGTGTACCAAACAAGAAGGAAATCCCTTCATTTGCATAGTTTACAACGTTTTGGACAGCAGTTGTTACTTTTTCTAAAGCTGCTCGGCCAACGTTCCATTTTAAGACGATAAATCCAAATAGAACTTGAATGGCTAAGCCGACTAATATCGTACGAGGTTTGATTGCGTTTTTATTACTGGATAATAAAAACGCTACCAAAAAGATAAATGCAATACCTAATAGACCCCAAAGGAAATTCATATTCTCCACCTTTTCTTTATGTTTTTAGCAAGTTGTCGTCAGACTTCTAACGTCTTACGACAACTTAAATATAATAGTTTTTATCGAAAAATGAAAGAGGTTTTTGAGTTTTTCCTCTTTTATCTTGTCCGAACTTTGATAATTTATGAATAAAAAATGAGTGATTAATCTTTTAAAAAGGTTTGATACACAAGGGATGGTTAAATCATAGGATTGTGATTTATGCATGAATAGGAAATGATAAAATAGCAAAAAAATATAGATATGCATTGTTTGGCAAATGCTTAAAATTGTTTAGCATCACGCTACCTGGAGGCTGCTATGGAAAGTAGAAAAAAAATGGACTTGCTTGCGCTTGCATCGGTTCCGCTTATTATGACACTGGGGAACTCCATGCTCATACCTGTTTTGCCAGTCATTGAAAAGCAGTTGAAAATCAGTTCTATGCAGGTCTCAATGATTATTACCGTGTACTCAATATTTGCTATTTTTTTGATTCCAATTGCTGGCTATTTATCAGATCGCTTTGGACGAAAAAAAGTCATCATTCCCAGTCTGATTTTAGCAGGGATAGGTGGAGCAATTACGGGGTGGGCTTCATGGCAAATGGATAGCCCGTTTTGGATTATTCTAATTGGGCGAGCCGTTCAGGGGATTGGTTCAGCCGGTGCCATGCCAGTAGTGATTCCTTGTGTAGGGGATATGTTTGAGGACGAACAGGAAGTAACGAAAGGGTTAGGGTTAATTGAAACGGCTAACACGTTTGGTAAAGTATTAAGCCCCATTTTAGGTTCATTCTTAGCCTCTTTTATTTGGTTTTTACCGTTTTGGTTTATTCCTATTCTTTGTTTATTGTCCATCTTACTTGTTCTCTTTTTGGTGAAAACTCCTAAGTCAGGATCATCTGATACAAAGAAACAAAACATTAAAGATTTCATTAAAAATGTGAAGGGTACTCTTCATAAGAATATTCGCTGGCTGTTAGCCATTTTTATTTTAGGTGCTATTATCATGCTTGTTTTATTTGGAATGCTCTTTTATTTATCAACAATTCTAGAAGAGAGATACGACATTATCAATACAAAAAAAGGCTTTGTTATGGCCATTCCATTGCTTGCACTATCCATTGCCTCTTATGTTGCTGGAAAGAAAATTGGTAAGAATAAAGTTGTGATGAAATGGTGTTCATTCTTTGGATTTCTTCTATTAACTTGCTCTTTTCCCATCTTATTCTTTAATACCTCGATCGTCATGATTATCATAACGCTTGTAATTGGCGGTATCGGAATAGGTGTTGCTCTCCCAAGTCTAGATGCTTTAATTACGGAAGGCATTGAGAAAGAAGAGCGAGGTACAATTACGTCAATATACAGTTCCATGCGCTTTGTTGGAGTCGCTGCCGGACCCCCATTGTATACATTGTTAATGAAATGGTCAGATATGGCTGTTTTCCAAATGTCTTTATTTGTTAGTGCAATTGGGGCTATCATTGTCTTTAAGGCAATCAAACCAACAGATGAAGCCGTGAAGGTTAAAAAAGCTGAGGTTTAATTTTATTTTAGAGATAGATGTTTGTCCCTCACAACTTGTATTACTGTGCCATACACTATGAGTGAAAAGATGAATTAGTGAAATGAGGGACAAAGAAGATGGCATTGCAAATTATGAAAATTTTAGCTTCTGCTACAACAGTTACAACCGTAAGCCCCGTTAATACAAAGTTATTCTACGTTACGACTGCACAAACGGATGGAGGAGGCACGCTAACAATCGATGCTGCTGACTTTTTTTTGGATGATGGCTCAGCAGCAACGACACTTCCTGCACTAGAAAGCAGCAATAGCTATTATCAAGTGTACATCAATGGTTTATTACAGATGGAAGGGTTATCGACTTACACACCTGGTGCTACGGGCGTAGGCTCAGTAGCAGTTGATGTACCAATAGGCGGATCAATTTTAACAGGAACTCCTGTTATTGTAGAGGTTGTTAACTTTACACCGGCTTCCTCAACAACCGTTACAACATAATGAAGTGATACGAAAGAAGCAAAGCTACATTTTTGCTTCTTTTTATTATGGAATTTAAGCTAAATAAATTGTAATAAACTGGAGTGAAATTAATGTGTTCTCGGAAGGGACATCTGTCGACAAAAGCTCAAGTATACCTTCATCCACTTTGTAAATTGCAGGAGGTTGAAGCATTCCGTTTACAAATAAATTAGTATAGGAAACCGAATCAGGGCTCAATATGCCGCTGTTTCCGTAGCCTGGCAATTGGTCTTTATTTGTAAAGATGCGCTGTTGTCCATCTGCTCTGGCATAATAATAACCGATATTTGTTTTGGCGATTTTTAAAGGTGGCAAAGAGAACTTGGTTGAAAGCTTTGTCGAACGTATCGTCCAGTCAGTAACTTGTTTAGCTCTTATTGAATGAGAATTTTTATTGTTTTTTTTCATAGTTATACACCTCGCTTTTTACGCGTTCTTCTTATATTAAATCTGCTTTTTATACAATATTAATTTTCCGATAAAAAGTCCCTAATATTAGATAGTTTATGGTGTTAATTACCTTGTTAATAAATAATTGTCTAACAGTAGAAACGTTGATATGATAAGAGTTAAGTAACCATTAGAGCTGTTAAAAGATTTGGTTGCGGAATAGATGAGGTGGCTAGAATGATGAAGATTACAGTAAAAGAGTTGAAAGATTATGTAGAAGAGCATCGGATTGTTGATGGACTTCAATCTGTGCGCTTAGAATTAGAACAGCTTGAAAAGGCACCCTCACATCTTACTCTAAGGAAAAAGCTTGCTGAGTTTCAATCGAGCGATGATTTATACGAGCTCATTCGTCTATTAGATGACGGGTTAATGTATCGATATAGTAGCGTGGTTACTCGATACGCTTATCGCCATTTTGGCACATTTCAAATGGCGGTCTTTTTATATGATGAATTTGTTCGTGAAGGAAAGACGCTACAAGCAAAGCGAGAATTGGATTTATTATTAAAAACTACAGATTTAAATACAGTTACACCAAAACAAATTGAAACGGCTTACTTCCTAATGGTACGTATTCTGTTAGAAATTAAGCGGTTTGATGAAGCGAAAGAATGGATGCAAAAAGTCGAGCAATACAATGAAACCGAAATGTTTGATAAATGGGGCTATTTTTATATTCAAACGGGCGAATGGGAAAAAGCAGAATATTATTTAAGCGAGGGTATCGGTGAAAATAAAAAATCTGATATGTGCTTTTTATTTTTGGCGGACCTATACGCTGCAAAAGGTGAGCATGATAAAGCTTTACATACGATTAATGAAGCTTTGGGCATGTATCCTCAGCTACCTGCATTATATATGGAGAAAGTTAGAAAACTAAAAGATTTACAGTGCTATGAGGAGCTTCTTGAGGCTGTTAATGACTTGGAACAAATACTCATTACAAAAGAGTATCATTCTTATTTTACACAGCTCAAAGCAGAAGCCTATTTTTATTTAAAAAATGCAAGCAAGCTACAGGTATTAGTAGAGCAAGAAGAGAGTTTGAAAAATACGCCGTACGCAAAATTAATGAATGATGGACAAGCTGTGAAGTTACCCATTAAACCTATTATTCAAAAAGATAACTACTGCGTTCCGGCAAGCTTAAGCATGATTCTTAGCTTATTTAACCAACCCAAGACACAAGATGAAATTGCTGAACATATTTATAGCCAACTTGGTTCAAAACTTTCAACCGCGGTGGAGTATACGGAAAGTCTAGGCTATAGCTGTCGTTTTTTCACAGGGACTATAGAGACGTATAAGCAACTGCTTCATAACGGTACACCAATACTTGTTAGCGTAGAATTTGAGCATGCTTCACATGTTCAAGTGGTATATGGTTATAATGATCAGCTACAGGCTTTCTATGTACAGGATCCTAATTTTTTAAATCCTCAGCTGGTTGAGTATAGTGAGTTTGAACGAGCTTACGTAAACTCAGGCTATTTATCAATTGCTATTTGTAAAGAAGAAGCAGGACTTGCGTTTCTTTCAGAGCGTGATCACTATTTTTTTAAAGAATTATATCGCATAACAGAGCTAGTTGAGCAGGATGAAGAGCGTTATATTCAACAGCTAATAGCGCTTCTAGAGTCACATGGAGATATTCCTTTTTCTCCTTTGTTTGGCATTAAGCACATTTTTCGAGAGGATAGTCGTCAAGTTACGTTCGAGTGGTTACACAAACTGCTTACTACGTATCCAAACAATGACTATATTAGGCTACACACAGCTTATGCGTTTTTCCGAACGGGTGAAAAACAAAAAGCAGGTGAGCTCTTGCAACAAGTTAAAGAAAAACGAACGAGTTCATTTTATTATTACTTAAAAGGTAGGATTCATTTTGAAGATGATCAGTATACGCAGGCAATTACGTATTTTCAGCGGTCATTGCAGCTAGATATTGAGCAGCATCTTGTACTGAGCTATTTAGCTCTTGCATATTTCTATAAAGACGATGTTGATTACGCTTTTGAACTGTCTCACACTTCACTAAGCTTTTATGATGAAGAGCCATTTTCAAAAGTTAATCATGCACTGATTTTAAATGACCTCGGAAAGACTCAAGAAGCTCGAACTATTTTCGATGAGTTATTGCGTCATGATCGCACAGACGCATTTCTATGGTATGAACGCGCTAAGTGTGATCAGCGCTTAGAAAAAGGACAAAAAGCTTATCGAGGCTTTATGGTAGCAAAGCACCTGCAGCCTGATATGCTTTACCCGTACATTTCCTTAGCAGATTGGTATCAACATGAAAAAGACGATTCGTTAAAAGCTGAGACTATTTTATGTGAAGGAATTAAGCAAGTCGAAAGCAACGAAACGCTCTCACGTCTTCTTGGAGATCTCTATATTGAAAACAAAGAATATGAAAAAGCAATTCAGCTCTTTGCAAATGCTGATACGCCAATGCTTCAAAATGGCCTTGCTTATGCTTATCTGCAAGCTGGCCGTTTATCGGGAGCTTTAAAGCTGTATGAACAAGCTTTAATAGCTGAAGAGTACGATCAAGATGCTTATTTAGACGCTGGGAATGCGTTGGTACATTTTTGCAAAGAAAACGGCCTTCAAGAGGGGATAGAGGTTGGAATCTCTCTCATTGAAAAAGGTCTTGCTGGCCTAGAGACGGATTTAGATCAAGCTTTAGAATCGTATGTTGGATTTATGAATGATTTTGATCAATTAGAACGAGGAGTTACCTTCTTAAAACAAGAATGGAAAATGAATCCAAAAGAAATTCTTTATGGATGCTATGCTGGCGTACTGTTAGAAGAAGAGAAGCGATATGATGAAGCGATAGCTCTTTATGAAGAGACGCTGAGAGTTGAACCAAATGGCTTTTCATACTATCGATTAGGTGAAGTTTACAAAGAGATGGATTTAGTTGGAAAAGCTAAAGAAGCGTATGAGCTAAGCGTGTATTATGATCGTCGAAACAGCGGTGCGTATGAGAACTTAATACTAATTGCTCGAATGGAAGAAGATGAAGCAGCAGAAAGAGATTACCTATATACCGTACTGCAATTCGATCCATTGGATGTGAATATGGAGCGTTTATCACATTTGTGTAAGACAGAATCCGACTATGCAGAGCTCATTAACTATTTAGAAACCGTTGACACACCTTCACTTCAAGGATGGGTTATGGATAGTTTAGCTTATGTATATGGTGCGAAAGGTGATAAAGACCAAGAGGAAAAGTACTTGTTAAAAGCGCTAGAGATGAGTCCAAATCAACAAGCCGTACAGCACCACTATGCAAATTGGTGTATTCAACAAGGAAATCTTAAAGAAGCGAAGTTGGTTATGCTAACCCTTATTAAAGAAAACGTGGAAGAAGAGCTGTTTTATGCAACGTGGCTGGAATGCTTCCCATCCCGAAAAGAACTTTTGACACTGTCTACTCATTTAAAGAAACTAAATGTCCCAAAGGAAGAAAAGGCATTTATCTATATGAATACAGCGGTCGCACTGCAAGCAGTAGTCGAAGAATTTAATGATGTAGAAGAGGAAAGCGCATTTCTAAAGCGTACGATTAAAAAGTTTAAAGAAAAAGCAACAATGATTGCACTTTTCGGTATGATCATTGAATTACATGAAACGGCTATAAAGCTAGACCGTACAAATGTACAAGCCGTGCATGCGCTAGCAAGCTTTTATGAAGAAAGGCAGATGGAAGACGAAGCTATTGCTTTGTTAGAGAGAAAGTTAAAAGAAACGGAAGACCTTAGTATTGGACATCATTTAATGCATATTATCATCAATCTCGATCATGATGATGAGAGCATAAAAAAAGGCTTATCTTTTCTCGAATTTTTATTAGATATAGAGCCTTACAACTTTGATTTCTTATTATATCAAGCGATTCTACTCGGTGAGCAAGGAAGTGAAGTAGAAGCGGAGGAAAAGTTTAAACAACTTTTAAAGCAGCAAAAATATGATCCCAACGTTTATGCTGGATTAGGAAAGCTATATAATCGAATAGAACGTTATGATGAAGCCATTGGCATTTTCAATGAAGGAATTGAAAATGGCCAAACGAACACCTTGCTGTATGTAGAGCTTGGTATTGCCTATCATTTAACGGGGCAGACACAAGTTGCAGCGGAGCTTATGGCAAAGCGATTAGAGGAAGAAGATGACCTGTTTATTCGCTACAATTTAGCTTGTTACCTAGCGAGTATAGGAGATATAAAACAAGCGGAACAAGAGCTTCACCTTGTATTGGAACAAGATGAAAGCGGCCAGTTTTATGAGATGGCAAAAGGAGACGAAGATCTTCGTTTGCTACGTGTTAAGTAAATGAAAAAAGTGCTTTGCAGCTACATATGCAAAGCACTTTTTTTATTGGCTGCTTTTCTTAGAAAGGCGGCGTTCTTGAAAAGATGAGTACACTTCGATAACAAGAATAATGAGCGTACCTAACACCAAACCGTTGCTCAAGAATGTCGTTACCAGTGGAGGCAGTGTAGAAAAAGCTTCCGAAGGTAAGAACATAACTCCAATTCCTGCGAATAGAGGAATTCCAGCTTTTTTCATGGCTTGATAAGGAGCAGATGTATTGGAAAACTCATGCATGCCTAATGCAATCATGCTCGCAAAGACAGGGAAAATAGCAGCATAGCCCACGGCTGTTGGTAAGCTAGACATAATGGAAGTGAGCGGAGTAAAAATGCTCACAAATAATAATAAGAACGACGCTACGATAAACGGTAAACGACTGTATATACCAGTTGCTGAAATAAAGCCTCCAGACCCCGAAATTGGAACTGCCCCGACACCAGAGAAAACGCCTCCAAGTAATTGACTAATGCCTGAAGCAATGCCTGATTGTTTGATATAGCTTCCTTTTGTTTTTGTCCCGTTACGTTCATAAACAGATTCAACGACGCGTATGGAAGCGAGCATGTTTGTAATTAAGATAAGCGTAACAAAGAAAGCAGTTGTTACCATGCTCCATTCTATTTTTGGGGGACCAAAAGCAAACGGTTCAGGGATATAAAAGAGGTTGGGTTGAAACGTAATTTGATCCGTTAAGTTTAAAAGGGCGAACAGTCCCCAACCAATGCCGATGCTTGCAATAATACTAAACTTGTTAAATAGCGGATGTGACAGCATATAAAAAGCCAATAGTAAAATAGCAGCTGAAGCTAACGCGACTGGAAGTTTAATAGTAGGGTTATCGCTTGTTACGCCAAGCATCCCTTTTAAAAATGAACCGCTTAGCTGTGCTACTAGTAAAATTAAATAAGTACCCGTTACGGTTGGGGTAAAATATTTTGCTAGCTTATCAATAAGGCCAAAAGCACTCATTAATAAAGCAATAATCCCGCTTGTAATCATCGTGAATTGTAAAACCTGAAGCGTTTCCGTTCCCGAACCAAATAAAACTGTTCCTAAGCCGGCATAAAGGGAAAATACGCCCCACCAAACGCCAGCCGGGCCTTCCATAATCGGTAATCGATGTCCGATGAAGATTTGAAGTAAGCCTGATGCTCCAAGAATGAAAAGCGTCCGCTGTAAAAATTCAATGGATTCTGTTGGTGAAAGGTTGAATTGAGAAGCGATGACAATTGGAACGATAATGCTATTAGAAATCATAAATAAAAACCATTGTAAAGAAGCAATGGACGTACGAATCATAGTATGCACCTCATGTTTAATCTGTCTAAATCTAGTTTGTTTTAGCTAGTAACTTTTTACATTTTACCACGAAATCGTTGTTTTGAAAGCGATATCTCTATATTAATCTAGAAAACAAATGCTGTAGGTATATCGACGCAGGTAAAGAAACGGTGCAAAAATTGACGAAATATGTAGGGTAAATAGAGAGATAGACAGAAATAAACAATTTATTCCAAAAACAATAAATATTATATTGAAAAAATTGAATAAATATTTTATAATTTTCTTAATATTTACTACAATTAACTCTTTTAAACAAAGAAGGGAGTGTAAAGATGAAGCTATACGTATCTATTGATATGGAAGGAATTACTGGTCTCGTGGATCAAAGCAACGTCTTTTTACAAGAAGCAAACTATGAGCGCAGTAGGCGCATTATGACGCAAGAAGCCAATGCTGTCATCACAGCTGCTTTAAAAAGCCGATGTACAGAAGTGGTTGTAAACGATAGCCACTCAAGTATGAATAACCTGTTAGTTGAAGACCTACATCCTGAAGCCGTTTTAATTTCAGGAAGCGTTAAGCCATATTCAATGGTTCAAGGTCTTGATGATTCATTTGCTGGAGCTATGTTTATTGGATACCATTCACGCGCTGGAATGCCTGGTGTTATGTCACATGCTATGACTTTCGGAGTGCGAAATATGTATATAAACGACGTAGCCGTTGGTGAGCTCGGATTTAATGCTTACGTCGCAGGATATTATGAAGTGCCCATCTTACTTGTAGCAGGAGATGATTATACAACCACCGAAGCGACATCACTCATTCCAAACATTACGACAGCAATTGTTAAAAAAGCCATTTCTCGTTCTGCAGCACAAACACTTACTCCTAAGAAAGCAGAACAATTACTTCAAGAAAAAGTTGAAATTGCCATTCAAAACAAACACTTAGTCAACCCTTTATTACCACCAACCCAACCAACCTTGAGAATCGAATTTAATAATTATGGTCAAGCGGAATGGGCCAATTTAATGCCAGGTACAAAAATTGAGCCTAATTCAACAACCGTTAGCTTTCAAGCGAAAGATATTTTAGAAGCATATCAAGCGATGCTTGTTATGACAGAACTTGCGATGCGAACTACATTTTGTTAGAAAGTGTGATTAAAAATGAAGACATACATAGTGAAGCGCTTTATTTCAATGATTATCACATTGTGGGTCATTGTAACATTAACCTTCTTTTTAATGAATGCTATACCAGGTTCACCTTTTAACGAAGAGCGAGCTACGAGTGAAGCTGTACAAGAAAATCTAGAGTCGTACTATCACTTAAATGAGCCATTAATTGTCCAGTATTTTATGTACATAAAATCCATTGTTACGTTTGATTTTGGACCATCAATTAAGCAGCCGTCTCAAACAGTAAATGATTTGCTGGGGCGCGGGTTTCCCGTTTCTTTTGAACTTGGAATGGTCACTTTACTTGTAGCTGTATTTTCAGGTATTGCGCTTGGAATTGTAGCTGCACTACGCCGCAATGGAATTGTCGATTATTTAGCTATGACGATTGCTGTTATCGGAATCTCGATTCCCAACTTCGTTATGGCAACGCTGCTTATTCAAAAGCTAGCCGTTGATTGGGCGATTTTGCCGGCTGCTACATGGACGAGCCCGAAGCATATGATTTTACCAACGCTTGCTCTTGCGACGGGGCCAATGGCTATTATCGCGCGCTTAACTCGTGCAAGTATGATTGAAGTGTTAACACAAGACTATATCCGAACAGCAAGAGCTAAAGGGCTTTCCCCCTATAAGATTGTATTTAAGCATGCTTTGCGAAACGCGTTGCTTCCTGTTGTAACGGTGTTGGGAACAATTGCTGCTAGCGTACTGACAGGGACGTTTGTTATTGAACAGATTTTTGCTATACCTGGTATGGGAAAATACTTTGTTGAAAGTATAAACACGCGTGATTATCCGGTCATTATGGGAACGACAGTGTTTTATAGCGCCATTTTAATTTTTATGCTGTTTTTAGTAGACATTGCCTATGGCATTTTAGATCCAAGAATTAAACTACATCGAAAGGAAGGATGAGCATGAGTGATTTGAAAGCACAAGAGCCAGTAAACATTCCTGATGAATGGTTTGTACCAAAGCAAAAAGATCGCACCGAGGCTGAAGCTGTTGTGCGTCCTAGCTTGTCTTATTGGCATGATGCATGGCTACGATTAGTGAAAAACAAGCTAGCAATGCTAGGTTTAATCTTTTTAGTTTTATTAGTCATCATGGCCATTATGGGACCGATGATTTCTCCCCACAGCGTCACGCAAACGGCATTTGCGAATCAAAATCAGCCACCTTCAAAAGAACACTGGTTTGGAACAGATGATTTAGGACGGGATGTCTTTACTCGAACGTGGTATGGAGCAAGAATTTCATTATTCGTTGGAGTAATGGCTGCTTTAATTGATTTTATAATCGGCGTTATTTATGGAGGAGTTGCTGGCTATAAAGGCGGTCGCACAGATAACGTGATGATGCGTATTGTTGAAGTCCTATATGGTCTTCCTTACTTGCTAGTCGTCATCTTGCTAATGGTGGTGATGGGACCTGGTTTATCAACCATCATCCTTGCACTTTCCGTGACAGGGTGGATTGGAATGGCCCGAATTGTCCGAGGGCAGGTTCTGCAAATAAAAAACTATGAATTTGTGCTTGCTTCCAAAACATTTGGCACAAAAACAGCCAGAATTATTAAGAAAAATTTGTTACCTAATACAATGGGACTCATTATTGTTCAAATGACATTAACGGTTCCAACAGCTATCTTTGCCGAAGCGTTTTTAAGCTTTTTAGGATTAGGTGTTCAAGCGCCTTTTGCCAGCTGGGGGGTAATGGCAAACGACGGTTTATCTTCTATTTTATCTGGCTATTGGTGGCGCTTATTTTTCCCGGCTTTCTTTATTTCCATCACCATGTTTGCATTTAACGTGCTAGGGGACGGTTTACAAGATGCCCTTGATCCAAAGTTAAGGAGGTAGAAGCGCAGTGGAAAAAGTTTTAGAAGTTCAAGATTTAACTGTGAAATTCGCTACATATGGCGGTGAGGTCCAAGCGGTTAGAGGCGTGTCGTTTGATTTATATAAAGGCGAAACGCTCGCGATTGTAGGCGAGTCAGGATGTGGGAAAAGCGTAACTTCTCAAAGCATTATGAGGTTGATTCCAAATCCTCCAGGAAAGATTACAAGAGGATCAATCTTATTTAAGGGAAGGGATTTAGCAAAGCTTTCTGAAAAGGCAATGAGAAAGATACGCGGCGCGGATATCTCAATGATTTTCCAAGATCCAATGACTGCATTGAACCCAACAATTACGGTAGGGCAACAAATTGCAGAAAGCATGATGCAGCATGAAAATATTACAAAAGAAGCAGCGAATAAAAAAGCACTAGACATGCTTAATTTAGTTGGAATTCCAAATCCAAAAGAGCGCTTGAAACAATATCCTCATGAATTTAGCGGAGGTATGAGACAGCGGATTGTCATTGCCATGGCTCTTGTATGTGAACCGGAAGTACTCATTGCCGATGAACCGACAACGGCTTTAGACGTAACGATTCAAGCTCAAATTTTAGAGCTTTTTAAAGAGATTCAAGCAAAAACAGGTGTATCCATTATTTTGATTACGCATGATTTAGGAGTTGTGGCCCAAGTCGCAGACCGAATAGCCGTCATGTATGCAGGTAAAATCGTTGAAGCAGGAAAGCGGAGAGATATTTTTTATCAACCGCAGCATCCATATACAAAAGGTCTCTTACAGTCTGTGCCACGTCTCGATTTGAGTGGTGGAGACCTCGTGCCAATTGCTGGTTCGCCGCCAGACTTATTTGCACCTCCTATTGGATGCTCGTTTGCTGCTAGGTGTCCTTACGCAATGGAAGTGTGTGATCGCGTGTATCCTGGTGAAATTTTGTTTCGGAATGAGCATTCAGTCAGCTGTTGGCTGCAAGATGAAAGAGCCAAAAAACTAGTATCTACTATAAGCTAGCCTTATAGATACATAAATAGGTAAAGAGAACAGGGGGAACAAGATGAAACGAATTATGTCTGTCGTGATGATGTCTATTTTAGTATTTGCGCTCGCTGCCTGTACGGCAACAAGCGATTCAGGTGCCGAGCCTGAAGGTGGTAGTAAGAAGGAAGATGGTAAAGTATTGTATATGAATAACGGTGCAGAACCAACTTCTTTTGATCCACCAATTGGTTTTGACTCGTACTCTTGGCAAATGTTAAACAACTTAATGGAAGGCTTAACAAGATTAGGGCAAGAGCATGAACCAGAAGCAGCAATCGCTGAGAAATGGGACGTATCAGAAGATGGTAAAGTTTATACATTTCATATTCGTGAAGATGCAAAGTGGTCGAATGGTGATGACGTAACGGCAGGAGACTTTGAATTTGCATGGAAACGATTATTAAACCCTGAAACAGGCTCTCCAGCTGCTTTCCTAGGCTATTTTATTGAAGGTGGAGAACAGTTTAATACAGGAAAAGGAAAAGCTGAGGACGTAAAAGTAAAAGCAGTAGATGATAAGACGTTTGAAGTAACGTTAAAGAGTCCACAAGCGTACTTTTTAAGCGTCATTGCAAATCCTGCATTTTTCCCAATCAATGAAAAAGTAGCAACGGAAAACCCTAAGTGGTTTGCTGAAGCGAAAAGTTTTGTTGGAAATGGTCCATTTAAGCTGACAGAGTGGAAGCATAACAGCAATATCGTTATGGAGCGAAACGATCAGTATTGGGATGCGAAAAGTGTGAAGTTAGATAAAGTTAACTGGGCAATGGTGGAAAATACAAATACAGAATATCAAATGTACCAAAACGGTGAGCTTGATGTATCTGAAATTCCAGCGGATTTAAGTGATCAGTTGTTAAAAGATGATAGTCTAGACATTAAAGATCAAGCAGGTGTTTATTTCTATCGTCTTAATCTAGATCAAGAGCCGTTCCAAAATGTCAATATTCGTAAGGCGTTTGCTTTAGCTGTGGATCAAGACCAAATTGTTAACTATGTAACGAAAAACAAAGAAGAGCCGGCTTATGGCTTTGTATCAAAAGGGTTTAATGATGCTAACGGCTCTGATTTCCGTGAAACAAGCGGTGATCTTGTCAAAACAGATGTGAAACAAGCAAAAGAGCTTTTAGAAAAAGGAATGAAAGAAGAAGGATACGATAAGCTACCTCAAGTCACGCTAACTTATAGCACAGATGATACGCATAAGAAAATTGCTGAAGCACTGCAACAAATGTTTAAAGAAAATTTAGGTGTTGATGTGAAGCTTGCGAACATGGAGTGGAACGTATTCCAAGAAGAGCAAAAAGCACTGAAATTCCAATTATCTCGTAGTTCGTTTTTAGCTGACTACGCAGATCCAATCAATTTCTTAGAAAACTTCCAAACAGGCCATTCAATGAACCGTACGGCTTGGAGTAATGAAAAATATGATCAATTAATTCAACAAGCAAAGAATGAAGCTGATGAAAAGAAACGATTTGAACTAATGTATGAAGCTGAAAAACTATTATTTGATGAAATGCCAATTATCCCAATTCACTTCTATAACTACGTATTTTTGACAAACGAAAACGTATCTGGAATTGTTCGTCATCCAGTTGGTTACTTAGAGTTAAAATGGGCGGATAAAAAATAAACATCGTTCATAAAGTAGTGAATAAGCAGGCTGTGCAAAATGGGAGCAATTTCTCTATTTCGCACAGCCTCTTCATTACATAAAGGGAAAGGGTGCTTTTAAATGATGAAACCTTCTGCTTTAAAAAAAGGAGATATCGTCGGCGTTGTATCACCAGCTAGCCCACCAAAAGAACAGCAGTTAAAAAAGGGAATTGCGTACCTAGAAAGCTTAGGACTTCAGGTTCAAGTTGGAAAATCAGTTTATGAAAAAAATGGCTACCTTGCAGGAACAGATGAACAGCGTGCGGGGGATATTAATGCTTTTTTTGCTACTCCAAACGTCAAGGGGATTATTTGTGCTTGCGGCGGTTACGGAACGGCTAGAATGGCAGATTTACTAGATTATGAGCTCATTAAAGACAATCCAAAGATATTCTGGGGCTATAGCGATATTACATTTTTACATACGGCTATTTCTCAAAAAACAGGACTTATTACGTTTCACGGGCCAATGCTGTCATCTGATATCGGAAAAGATGATGTAAAAGAACAAACAAAGCAGTCTTTTCAACAGCTTTTTACCCCTCAGCCAACATATTATACTGACCAAATTACCCCGCTCCAGATTATCGAACAGGGGGAGGTAAGCGGCCAGCTAATTGGTGGCAACCTGACGTTATTAGCAAGTTCACTCGGTACAGAGTTTGAAGTGGATACAAAGGGCAAGATTTTATTTATTGAAGATATTGAAGAAGAGCCGTACAGCATTGACAGGATGATGACGCAGTTAAAGCTTGCTGGGAAATTTGAAGACGCAGCAGGCATTATGCTTTGCGATTTTCATAAGTGTGAACCGTTAAAAAAAGAAAACTCTTTATCATTAGAAGAAGCTTTATTACAGCCGTTAAAAGGTTTGAAAAAGCCGATTATGAAAGGGTTCTTAATCGGACACTGCTCGCCACAAATTGCGGTGCCTGTTGGGGCGTATGCAACAATGTCAACCTATGAGCGAATGGTAGAGTTAGAAGCCGGCGTGAAAGTAGATTAATAAAGGGAGAGGATACAATGGATGCTAAGAGATACGTTGTCACAGTGTCAGTTGCAACGGTGTGGACATCTACAGAATCACCTCGCAGCCTTGATAAGGTCGCACTAGAAGCACCTGTTGATATAGAAGAGTGGTTATATCGTTTAACGTATGAAAAACGTCTCGCTTTATGCAACGAAAACCTTGTCCAAACGCAGCTTTTATTTGGTGAAAAGGTCGAGGTTATTAAGCAGGAAGGAGATTGGTGCTACGTCCTTATTCCAAGTCAGCCTTCTAAAAAGAATGATGCAGGGTATCCTGGTTGGGTTCCCGCAAGTCAATTAAAGTCAGTAGACGTACAAAAACAAGACTCATATGCTCAGGTAGTGGCCAAAAAAACGCTTTTAGTAATTAATAATCAAACAGAGCTGATGCTTAGCTATCGAACGACTTTACCTGTGCTTCAACACCTAAACGAACATGTTGAAGTAGAGACGCCGCTTGGAAAAGGTCTCCTCCTGACTAAGGATGTTAATGTAGTTCAAGCTGATACAGAACAGCATCCAACAAAATCGGGAGAGCATCTCGTGTTGGAGGGAAAGCGATTTCTAGACCTTCCCTACTTATGGGGAGGAATGAGCTCATATGGCTTTGACTGTTCAGGCTTTACCTACTCCCTTCATAAAGCGAATGGATATACGATTCCTCGCGATGCAAGCGATCAGGCTACAAGTGGCAAAGGGGTTGCATATGAAGAAATGAAGCCAGGAGATTTATTATTCTTTGCTTACGAACAAGGAAAGGGTTTTGTACATCATGTGGCTATGTACTATGGAAATGGTCAAATCATTCATTCGCCGAAAACGGGTAAAACTGTTGAGGTTATTCCTATTAAAGGAATGGAATACGAAGATGAAATTTGCGCAATACGTCGCTACTGGACATAAGGAGGAAATGAAATGACAAAGAAACAGCCTATTCTCGAAGTGAAAAATATGACAAAGTACTTTCCTGTTGCTAAAAATAAAGAATTAAAGGCTGTAGATAATGTTTCGTTTTCCATTCAAAAAGGTGAAACGTTTGGATTAGTAGGAGAGTCTGGATGCGGAAAGTCAACGACAGGACGGACGATTATTGGTCTTTATCAGAAAACGAGCGGTGAAGTACTTTATAAAGGGAAAGATGTGCATAAACTATCTGAAAAAGAGAAATTTACGTTTCAGCGAAATATGCAAATGATTTTTCAAGATCCGTATGCGTCCTTAAACCCAAGGTCTACAGTAAGGGAAATCATTTCAGAGCCAATGGAGGTTCACGGGTTATATTCTAATAAAAAAGAGCGCTTAGAGCGCGTTTATGAACTTTTAGAAGATGTTGGTTTGAATCGTGATCATGCCAATCGCTATCCTCATGAATTTAGTGGGGGGCAACGTCAAAGAATTGGCATTGCACGGGCTTTAGCTCTAAACCCCGAATGTATTATTGCAGATGAGCCCATTTCCGCTTTGGACGTATCGGTTCAGGCTCAGGTTGTTAATTTACTGAAGAAATTGCAGGAAGAAAAAGGGCTTACGTATTTATTTATTGCTCATGACTTGTCAATGGTTAAGCATATTAGCAACCGTATTGGCGTTATGTATTTAGGTCATCTCGTTGAACTGACAACAAGTAATTCATTATATAACAAACCATTACACCCTTATACAAAAGCCCTTTTATCCGCCATTCCAATACCAGACCCTGATATTGAAGATGCGCGCGAACGCATTGTACTACAAGGAGAGCTACCAAGCCCAATTGATCCGCCATCCGGATGCGTATTTCGAACGCGATGTCAGTTTGCGATGGATGCGTGTGCAAATATGAAACCGGAGTGGCAGGAGGTTGGAGAGAATCATTTTGTGGCGTGTCACCTTTATAACGAAGGGATTGTAGATTTAACCTCTGAAATTGCAGCAAGCAAACTATGAGTCTAGTGGAAGAAAAAATTCGTTTTACCGTTCGGCAATGGTCGTCCATGTATAGGGGGAGAGTGAGCTATCTCTTTGAAACTCCTGAAGAAAGGATCGAGCAAGGAGCGACAAACGTGTATCCGTCTGCTAGTACTATTAAGCTGCTCATTGCAGTTGAAGCGTGTCGCCAAATTGATTCCGGCGTTATTTTAGTTCAGCAGACCATAGCTGTTAAACAATCGGATCTTGTAGGAGGAGATGGAATCTTACATGTGTATCCCTACTTACCGACCGTTACAGTGAAAGAGCTAGTTTTGTTGATGCTCATTCTTTCTGATAATACGGCTACAAATATGTTAATTGACCTTTTGGGACAAGACCGCATACAAGCTTGTATTAATGATTTAGGGTTAGAAAACACCCAGCTCAATCGTCAGATGATGGATGCTCAAGCGGCTGTGGAAGGAAGAGATAACGTCATAACAGCAGCGGACTTACTTACATGTCTGAAAGTACTCTATAGAGAGGACGTTCTTTCTAAAGATTCGCGTGACTTTTTAAAAGGAAGCTTACTTAACCAGCGAATGCGGGATAAACTACCTTCTATGCTGAATGAAGAGTGTTTTATTTTAAATAAACCTGGACATTTGCGCGGAATAACGCACGATTGCGGTGTGCTGTTTACGCATCATAAAAGGTGCTATGCTGTGGTATTAATTGATGGACTTGAACATAACGAGTATGGACGGAGGCTAATTGCAGATCTCGGTCGGATTATTAGCGAAGTGCTTACTCAATAAATTGTATAATCAATCATTCATCCTATACAAACTTTCACATATTTTTTATATAATAGATTTGTATAATTAATTTTTGGTTGAATTTACTAACGACAGTATTTAACCATAATGGTGGTGTAGGTATGACAAACGAGTCGGCAATGGTTGATATTATAAAAGCGTTTAAGCGCAATTCAACAGAGTCAATTGCAATGGATTTAATAAAAGAAGTAAGGGGAACGTTTTGTCCGCTTCCAAAGTATGTGGCGGACTTAATTGATGAATTGAGAAAGTTAAAATTAAAAGATGAAGTTATTAGCGTCATCTTATATCAATCTGTATATGTGCATAATCATCAGTTTAATATTAAGGATACGCCTACTAATCGGCAATTTATTCAGGATACTGTTTTTATGGGGCGCAAGTGGGTGCAGCAGTACGGGAAAATTGAAAATGTCGAACAAGCAATTCAAATTGCGGAACATGCGTCCTTAGATGCGGAAGAGCCAGAAGTGCCAAATCCTTTTGATTCAAAGAAGGTTACGCTTGAAGTGAGCTTAGACCCGCAAACGTACGAGATGTTAAAAAATATTGCTGTCTATTATGATCATGTGGGATATGATGACTCGATCTCAACGGCAGTACAGCATTTATACACGCAGCTACTCGAGGCTCAGCAAAAAAGTCGATAAGAAAAAATCACGTAACATGGAAAACGTTACGTGATTTTTTTATCATTGATTGTTTCGATAAACGTAAGGGTCATCAGGTTCCTGTTCTTTTTTAACGTTCGTTACGTTAATCATCGGTAATGTTTTTTTAAACGGCTGATAATACATCGTATCAATTTCACCTGTCACAGTTACCCAATCATCATTTTGAAACGATACGTCATCTGGGAATTCAATAAGCATTCCGAAGGCTCCAGAGTCAGCAATGCAATGAATAATCCCAAAGCGGAAAAGAAAATATTGATTTTTTGGGAGCTCATCATTACGATATAAAAACCCTTTTAACCGAATGGTTTTACCCGTAAATTCACCAGGGTAATTATAAATAGTTTCCATCGCGTTTAAAAACTCTGTGTCTTCTAAATTAAGCTTTTTATTCTTTCCAAACTGCTTCAAATCTTGGCGAATCATTTTATCATAAGCTTCCTCACCGTAAAAGCTGCTTGTATCAGGCTCCAGGAATTGATGCTGATCGTAAGGGCTGTTTTTTTCATAGATTGGAAAATTAAATCCCTTCGCTTCAACAATCTTAGAATCCAGCTTGGAAATTGGTAAAAATAAAGCGGTGATAATAGGTACGATATAGATGAGATAAAGGAATTTATCTCGCTTGCGCGGAGCGTGTGAATGCCCGTGGCAATCACAGCCATCTCCGTGATCATGTTCATGCTCATCGCCTTTCATATAAAAAATAAAAGCAGCGATGGTAATAAACCATAGGAGGAAAATTGTGCTGTATGAAATCCACGCATATTTCATATTAATGTACTTTGAAATATCTCCTGTGGCATGCAGGTGCATGAAGACAAACGTAAAGCCAATTAAAATTAAAATTCGAATCATCGCGCTTCCTCCTTATCTGACAAGTAGCATAGAAAAAACAAAGACAGCTATAAATGTGTAAATAAATAAAATGCCCACAAATTTTGCTTTAAACTGACTCAGCATCATTAACGTATTTTTAATATCAAACATTGGTCCGAATACTAAAAAAGCAACAATGGCGCTATCTTGAAACGTACTTTGAAAAGATGCTCCAATAAACGCATCCGCTGACGAACAAAGAGATAAAAGGTATGCTAGTCCCATCATTACGAAATGAGCCGACCAATCCTGTTGCCCAAGGTCTAACAGGATGGATGTTTTCATAAACGTTTGCATACTAGCCGCAATAAGCGCTCCAATGATTAAATATTTACCGACTGAAAAAAACTCATCAATGGAATGCTGGATGGTTCCTACTAACTTTTGGCCAAATGTCTTTTTCTGAACGTCAACGCATACGCTATGCTTCGTTTGATCTGTTTTAAATTGAAACGTCAGCAGCATGCCGACTATAATTGCTACGACGAGCGCCACAGAGCTACGCTCCCATACAACGGCCCAGTTGTTTCCAAACGCTACATATGTAGAAAACAAAACAACTGGGTTAATGATAGGACCTGTAAACATAAACGGAATCGCAGCGTATAGTGGTACGCCTTTTGCCATTAATCGCCTTGTAATAGGTACAATTCCACATTCACAAGCTGGAAATAAAGCGCCTATAAAAGTTGCTAAAAAAACAGCGCCTACTTTATTTTTTGGTATGGCTTTTGCCATCATTTCTTCTGTAATAAACATTTGAATAATTCCAGAAATAAATACACCCAATAACACAAAAGGAAGGGCTTCAATTAGGATACTGATAAAAATTGTGTTTAGCTGCAACAAGGATGAACTCATAGTACCACTCCAATTTTGTCTTAAGAAAATAAATTTGCGCGCATTCAACTTTTACAGAAAATAGTTTAATATAAAAATAGTTAAATGTAAAAGAATTTATGAATATCCACCTAATTGTCTAGTTTGAATAGTTGAGTTAGTCCTATAACGGGTAGTATTGTAAAGAGCGGGAAGCTTTGCTAAGATACGATTTCAGGAGAAGAATAGGAGGAACGAAACATGTACATTATGGACTATCATCATCATACGAATCATTCATTCGATTCAAAAGCGGTTATGAACGAGGTATGCACAGAAGCTATCCATCGTAATATTAACGAAATTTGCTTTACAGAACATTATTCACTTAATCCACTTGCTCCTACATATGGACATATTAATTTAAAACGTTATATAAAAGACATTGAACAGTGTCGTGCGCAGTTTGAAGGAAAGCTAGTTATAAAAGCAGGAATTGAAATTTGTGAGCCGCATTTATTAAAAAGTGAGTATCAAAAGGTATTAGAGCCGCTTCAGCTAGATTTTATCCTAGGATCTGTTCATAACATCAATGACAAAAAGCTCCGCTTATATTTACAACATAAAACAGTAGAAGAAGTATACGGTGGTTATTTTGAAGAACTCTACAATCTAGTGAAGCATGCTGATATCGATGTGCTTGCTCATATTGATTTAATGAAGCGCTATGCAATAAAAGTGCACGGGAATTATGACTTTGACCAATTTAAGCCACAACTAAAGGACATTTTAACAAAAGCGATTGAACGCAATATTGGAATTGAAATTAACACTTCGGGAATGCGAAGCAGCTTAGCGGAGCCCCTACCTTCTCAAGCTGTATTAAAATTATATAAAGAGCTTGGAGGAGAACTGCTAACGGTAGGTTCTGACTCTCATAAAGTTGAAACGGTTGGCGACCATATTTCTGAAGCAATAGCGCTTGCGAAGGAATGCGGATTCCGCTACGTCTTTACGTATGACAAGCGCCAGCCAAGTGCCATTTCGATTTAAAAGACCAGTTGAATGTAGAAGAGAATATTTGTCAATAAGAGTCCGCAGAAGTCTTTATGTAGAAGGCTTACGGGCTTTTTTTGATTACTATTTTGTGAATGCGGTTTTGGTTTTATTGAGCTTAGCAAGTTCTTTTCCTCTTACAAAATACTGCTTTACTTCTTTATTCTCTGCACATTGCGCAAAACCAGTAATTAACTGCATTCCAATATTATTTGTCTCTATTCCGTGAATGTTCTTGTTACTAGTATTGCATAAGATGATTTCGATAACTTTAGTTGCTAAATGTGTGAATCATTCTAACTTACACAAAAGAATAATAGAAGTAGGTGGAGGTGTACTAAACACGAGCAACTTGAAGCTATGACGGTGGATGAAAAGAATCATGCAAGCTTAATCAAACGGTCACAAAATGTTCACATCATTAAAAGATGTTAAGGATAAAACACAGGAAATAACAGGCTTCTAGAGAGGTTGATGTGTTTACAAACAATTAATAAAAGTAAATAAACGAAGGTACCAACACAATGGATGCTAAGGATATGAAAGGGTTTTCGAGTGCCAATATGACATTTGTCATATTTGTCATGTGACATGTACTACTACACATGGTTTCTTTTTATATTTATAATTTTAAATAAATTATGAATGTGAAAGGGAAATCCAAATGATTAAACAAAAACAAAAACAAAAAATGTTGAGACAATCAATGGCGCCATATGAAAAGCCAAATGAGAAAAGCAGTATCGTTCAACTGATTAATACTATTGTTCCGTTTTTTGCTTTATGGTTTCTTGCTTATCAAAGCTTAGCGATTTCATATGTATTAACCTTAGCAATCGGAGTCGTTGCCGCTGGCTTTTTAGTTCGAATTTTTATCATTTTCCATGATTGCTGCCACAACTCTTTCTTTAAGAATCGACGCTACAACAAAATTCTCGGTACCATTACAGGGGTCTTAACTTTGTTCCCATATAATCAATGGGCACACAGTCATTCCATCCACCATGCTACGAGCGGAAATTTAGATAAGCGTGGAATAGGTGACCTGTGGATTTTAACAGTAGACGAATACTTGGAAGCACCTCGCTCACGTCGCATTGCTTATCGTTTATACCGCAATCCATTTGTGATGTTTGTGATAGGTCCTATCTATGTGTTCTTGATTACAAATCGCTTTAATCGTAAAGGAGCTAAGCGAGCTGAGCGCATCAATACGTACATTACAAACGTTGCGATTGCGCTTATTGTGACAGTTGGATGTTTAACACTAGGATGGCAGTCATTTTTAATGGTTCAAGGTCCGATTTTCTTAATCTCAGGTTCACTAGGTGTTTGGTTATTTTACGTACAGCATCAGTTTGAAGATTCGTACTTTGAGGCAGATGAAGAGTGGGAGTACGTGCAGGCAGCAGTTGAAGGGAGCTCTTTTTACAAACTTCCGAAAGTGTTACAGTGGTTAACGGGTAACATTGGCTACCATCATGTTCACCACTTGAGCCCTCGGGTTCCGAATTATCACTTAGAAGCTGCTCATAATAATACCGAGCCGCTTCAAAATGTGCCGACCATTACGCTTCGCACCAGCTTAGAGTCTTTACGCTTTCATTTATGGGACGAAGATCAAAAGAAATTTGTTGGTTTTAACCATCTAAAAACATTTAGCCGTGAAGAACGACAAAAAAGAGTAGCGGTATATTCTAGAGCAAATGTAAAATAATACTCAATGCCATATGTGATTATGATACGATAATCATATATGGCATTAATTATGAAAGTAAAAGAGGGTTTGCGTCATGAAGAAAAAGGATACAATTTTTCAAAAGATAACGGGAATGTCTCCTTACATATGGACAGTTTTTAGTTTACTGCCTTTTTACTTTGTTTTTCAGTCTTCTTCAATGAATGAGATTGTGTTAGGTATTTTGTTAACGATTCTCTTCTTTATTTTTTATCGGTTTGCTTTTATATCAAAAGGCTGGCCTATTTATGTATGGACAATTCTCCTCATTAGTATATCCATCGCGATGACGACGCTTTTTAGCTACGTTTATTTTTCCTTTTACTTTGCTTTTTTTCTCGCTTATTTCATAGGAAATGTTCAAAAATGGCTTACATTTATTACGCTTTATATTATTCATTTAGTCAGCACAGCCATTTCACTAAACTATAATATGGTTGCTCAAGAAGAGCTGTTTGTTCGCCAACTTCCGGTTATGATTATCATTTATATGAGCGTCATCATCTTTCCATTTACAATCTATAACCGTAAGAAAAGAGAGCGCTTAGAGGAGCAGTTAGAAGACGCAAATAAGCGAATTTCAGAGCTGGTCAAACAAGAGGAAAGACAGCGAATTGCTCGTGACCTTCACGATACGCTTGGGCAAAAGCTATCCCTAATTGGATTAAAAAGTGACTTGGCACGTAAGCTGATCAATAAAGATCCAGAGCAGGCAAGAGCAGAGTTAAAAGACGTTCAGCAAACCGCACGAACAGCGTTAAATGAAGTTCGTAAACTAGTGTCTCAGATGAGGGGGATTCGATTAAAAGAGGAACTCGTACGCGTAGAACAAATACTTAGCGTAGCTGAAATAGAGTTTATTCATAATGAATTGGCTTTATCAAACGTTTCTCCTCTGACAGAGAATATTTTAAGCATGTGTTTAAAAGAAGCGGTAACAAACGTTGTAAAGCATAGTAAAGCCTCTTGCTGTGAAGTGAATATTGTACAATCTACAGATGAAATTATGATTACCATTCAAGATAATGGACAAGGCATTGCAAGTAAAGATGCTTTTCAACACGGAAATGGACTTATTGGTATGAGAGAAAGATTAGAGTTTGTAAACGGAACGCTAGATATTCAATCAGATGAAGGAACAAAGATTATTGTGAAAGTTCCGAGCGTGCGTAAGCAAGTGGAAAAGGAGGAAGAGAAATGATTCGAATCGTTATAGCGGAAGATCAGCGGATGCTGTTAGGTGCTTTAGGCTCTTTGCTAAGCTTAGAAGATGATATGGAAGTCGTTGGGAAAGCATCGAATGGAGAAGAAGCAGTAGCTCTTGCGCGTCAGCATCATCCCGATGTTTGCATCATGGATATCGAAATGCCTCTTAAAACAGGGCTAGAAGCAGCAGAAGAGCTGGAAGAACTCGATTGCAAAGTGATTATTTTAACGACTTTTGCACGCTCTGGTTATTTTCAACGAGCGTTAAAAGCAAAAGTTAGCGGTTACTTGCTGAAGGATAGCCCAAGTGAAGAGCTAGCGAGTTCCATTCGAAGTATAATGCAAGGAAGACGAATTTATGCTCCTGAGCTTGTGGATGATGTATATGCGGAAGAAAATCCGCTAACGGAGCGCGAAAAAGAAGTACTGCAGCTTGTAGCTGATGGGAAAAATACAAAAGAAATTGCAGAAGAGCTGTCTTTGAAAACCGGTACCGTAAGAAACTATATCTCCACCATCTTGGATAAGCTTGAAGTGAAAAATCGCATTGAAGCTATTACGCGTTTTAAAGAAAAAGGTTGGTTTAAATAAAAGGAAAAAAGGGGACATATTACTATGCCCTCTTTTTTGTGTTTATTCTAAATTTTCTGATATTATTATTTTACATTGTAAGCGATTTCGTTTATAATGAAAGCAGAAGAGCTGATTGCTCTCACAACATTATTTAATTGAAAAAGAATGGCTAATAAAATAAACATAATGGATAGGAAATATTTGTGGTTAATTGAACAGTAGAGGAGATGAAACAGAAATGGTAAAACAGGAAAAGTTAATGTTTGGTGACTTCATTCAAGGTGATCGCTTCGAATTACATTCTTACCTTGTTTATTTGTTTCAGCAGTCTCAAAGAAAGATTAGACATATTAAACGAGAAGCAAATTGATACGTGTTCAGCATCCCGTCATACATAAGCGGTAGCGCTTCGTTTCTTAACGGCGCTACCGCTTATTATATGAAAAAAAGAATAGATTAACTAATTGACAACAGCATGTCTATCAGTATAAGTTATACTACGTGTAGAAAAAAATGAACATGAAGTATACTGCTGTAGCATGCTATTTTTGTGTTCTAATAGGAGGAGAGACAGCTCGAATGTCGGGAGAACAAAGAAAAAAAATCATTATCTTAATGATTAATATGTTTATTGCGGTTGGAAGTTTTGGAATCATTATTCCAATCTTACCTGCTTATTTACAGTCAATTAATCAGGGGGGAACTGCAGCGGGGCTAATGATTGCTATTTTTGCAGGTGCTCAGCTTATTTTTTCACCAATTGCAGGAAAGTGGTCCGATCAATACGGACGACGAAAAATGATTATATATGGACTTGCTGGCTTAACGCTGTCTATGTTTATCTTTTACGCAGTCAATTCCATTTGGTTACTTTATGCATCTCGCGTCATTGGTGGAGTGGGTGCAGCTTTACTTATTCCTGCTATCTTTGCATATGTTGCGGATATTACAACGATGGAGCAGCGTGCAAAAGGAAACAGTCTTGTATCAGCGGCTATGTCTCTAGGAATTGTAATTGGGCCTGGAATTGGTGGCTTTTTAGCTGATTTTGGCTTGAAGATTCCATTTTTAGTCTCAGCACTTGTATCTCTTGTAGCTGTTTTATTTTCAATGATGCTATTAGAAAATAGTGAAACAGAAGAAGCTACAGCAGCACGAGCAGCTATTCAAGATAATGAATCTATGGTTTCGAAACTAGCACGTTCTGTTAAGATGCCTTATTTTATACCGCTGGTTATTACTCTTGTGATGAGCTTTGGGCTAATGGCGTATGAGTCAGTTCTTGGTCTATTTTTAGATAAACAGTATGGGGCTACGCCACAGCAAATTGCTTTAATGGTTACAGCAACAGGGATTGTTAGCGTGATTGTACAGCTGTTTCTAGTAGATCGCATCGTTCGTATATTTGGTGAAATAGCAGTATTAAACATTTTTATCGGCGTGGCAGCACTTGGATTTCTATTGTCACTATTCACAGGGAGCTACAGCTTATTCTTTGTCATTTCGCTTATTATTTTCCTTGCAACGTCTATTCTTCGTCCAGTCTTAAATACGCTTATTTCAAAAATGGCCGGAAATGAACAAGGGTTTGCAATGGGAATGAATAATGCTTATATGAGTATCGGAAACGTTTTAGGTCCAACTCTTGCTGGCGTTTTATTTGATGTGCAAATTATGTATCCGTTTGTACTAGGTCTTGTTTTATTACTTGTAACGCTCGGTATTACGATAGTGTGGCAAAAGCGTACACTAAAACATAGCGCACTTGCGAATAAATAAAAAGAAAGAGCGCAGTCTCTTTCTTTCTTTTTATTTACATATTTTAATAGTTTGTGGTAATATATAGAAAAATTAAACGCGGTGAAGAGAAGAGTAAATAAATAAGCTTTGCACAGAGAGCCCGGTAGCTGAAAACGGGTCAAAGTGAATTTGTTGAACCAAGTCTCAGAGAGGCATATCGGAACATTTAAGGGATGATATGACGGGTGCTCCTGTTACAGAGCTAAGGTATGATTGTACCTGATGAGATTGATGTGGTGACATGTCAATAAACTGGGGTGGCAGCGCGGTAAAAACTCGCCCCCAAGACAGTATTATGTCTTGGGGGCGAGTTTTTTTTATGGATTAAAGGAGGAGAGAATTAATGAAGAAGACAGAATTGCGCGGACGATTATTACTTCTAGCAAGTATTGGCATTTCAGGAATCGGGAGTTGGATTTACTTTATTGCTTTGAACTTAGTTGTGTTACAAATCACTGGTTCAGCCCTAGCCGTTTCAACTCTTTATATTGTTAGAGCAGCAGCTGCGATGTTAACGAACCTATGGGCTGGGAGTCTCATTGATCGTTTAAACAAAAAGCACGTAATGATTGGATTAAACCTGATCCAAGCCGCTGTTATTTTATGGTTGGCTTTTTCAAATTCACTTCTCGTAATCTATGTACTGGTTGGAATTACAACCGCTGTAGGCGCAGCGTATGAACCAACATCTATGGCGTATATAACAAAGTTTTTACCAGAAGAGAAGCGTAAAAGATTCAATTCACTTAGAAGTCTTCTTGATGCAGGAGCATTTTTTACAGGACCAGCCGTTGCGGGTTTATTAGTGATGGTCGGTACACCAGCAACTGCTATTTGCATTAACAGTATCGCATTAGTGCTTTCGGCGCTGCTGCTTTGGTTTGTGCCAAATATAGAGCCAAAGGGGTTTACTACACAAAAGGTTCAAAGGTTATCATTTTACATGATTAAACAGGATTGGCATCTTGTATTTTCTTTTAGCCGGCACGCAGTGGGAGTTATGCTTATTTATTTACTCTTTAGTTTCATGACGGTGTTGATGACCGCAACTGATTCACTCGAAGCTGCTTTTTCAGTAAAGGAACTAGGTTTAACAGAGGGAGAGTATGGACTATTGGTTAGCATAGCTGGTGGAGGTGTACTTATCGGTGCGCTTCTTAATACCATAATAGTTGAAAAAATTCCTACATCTTGGCTCCTTGGTATGGGGAGCATGCTAACAGCTGGAGGGTATATGTTATTTACAAATTCAACTACATTTTTTATAGCTGCCTGCGGATGCGCCTTGATATCGTTTGCAATGGCATTTGCGAACGCGGCATTTTATACGTTTTATCAAACGTATATTCCAGTTGAAATAATGGGGCGAGTTGGAAGCCTATATGGATTAGTAGAAAGTCTATGTATTATTATTGTAACCGCATTGTTTGGCATTTTAGTAGAAGTGATCTCCATACGCTTGGTCGTTATAATAGGAGCTGCTTTAATGATTATTGTAGCTTTGGCAGTATGGACTTGTAGCTTACGGGTACTTGTTCAAAGAAAAAACGTTAGTGTAGAAAAAGTGAGTACATGAATAAGCAACTAAATGAGTCTTCAAACGTTTTATTAATAGTTAAATCGTAGGAGGGCTTATATGTTTAAAAAAATAATAAAAAGAGTAAGTATATCTTTAGCTGTAGCGTGTGTAACATGGATAACCTTGCATCAAGTGTTGACTGTTGTGGAAGACAAACGATATCCACCATTAGGAGAGCTTGTAGAAGTAAAGGGAAAGCAGATGCATATCTATCAAAAAGGTAAAGGGAAACAAACAATTGTATTATTAGCTGGCCTTGGAACACCTGCTCCAGCTGTTGATTTTTGAGTTATCACATACGTACAAAGTCGTAGTTGTGGAGCCTTTTGGTTATGGTTGGAGTGATTTTACAGAGAGTGAACGATCGGTTGAAAATATTGTTGAAGAAGTAAGAAATCCATTGAAAAAAGCAGACATACAAGGTCCATATATTCTTATGCCTCATTCGGTGTCAGGCATTTATGCAATGTATTATGCCAATCACTATCCTGATGAAGTGGAAGCCATTGTTGGCATTGATCCAACGTTACCAAAGATGCTGAGGTGTTTTGGTGAAGCTCCCTCAACGATGCCAAGTATTTTTCGATTTGTCGCTCCAACAGGGATTGCTCGTCTAGCAGTTGAGCTTGATGATGAGTCTTATTTACCTATCGCTGAACCAGGGATGTATTCCAGCCGAGAGTTAAAAATGATAAAGGCAAAGACCAGCATAAAAGGATACAACAAAAACATCATTATGGAAATGAATGAGATAGAAAGAAACGTGAATAAAACAGAATCCTTAACGATTCCAAATAAAGTACCAGTCTTAATTTTTGCTAAGAACTTTCAGAAAGAAACAAACGGTAAATCAACACTATCATTTTATGAGCAGGAAATTGCAAAGCAGCATCATAATAAAGTGGTGATGTTGAACGGACATCACTACCTTCATTGGACACGTTCTCGTGAAATAGTTGACGAGCTAAAGCTTTTTTAAAGGGAACGACACCAAATTAAAATTCAGAGCAGTATTTACTTTTTAGACAAATTAATAGGGTACATCAAGTATAGGTGTGAATCTTAATTTCGTATTTAATTCAACTTAAGTCTGCACACTTTCTCCATATCTATCCTTTATAATAGATGTACATTTACAGGGGAAGTGAAAGAAGTGAATAAAGTATCCATTAAATTAGGACTATTGTTTTTAGTTTTTATCTTAATTATTGAAGCAGGTTTATTTTTCTATTTATATACGGGGTTAGCGAACACTCGCATCTCAGAAGAGTTAGAGAGTTTAAGAGTAAGAGGGAATAGCCACCGAGAAGTATTAGAGCAGCACCGTGATTCCATAACGCTTAGTCACGTCGCGTTAATGGAGTCAGAAACCGATACGGATGTTGTCATTACCAACATAAACGGGGAAGTTTTGAGTGCTTCAACACCTCTTATTACAGGAGCAAAAGCGGCTGTGAATGAGTGGAGAGATAAGAAGCTCCCTTATGAGGGAAAAATTTTGCAAAGAGATTGGGAAATTTCCCCCTATATTTCAACAGCTTCTCCAATTGAAGTAAATGATAATCAAGTTGGCACAGTGTATATGTTTAAAGATACAAAAGATATCAAAGGAATGATTGATCGTCTCCAGCATCACTTTTACATAGCTGGTATTATTTCAATTGTATTTGCAGTTGTTACAACTTTTGCTTTATCAAAACTAATCACGGCACCTTTAGTACAAATGAAGCAAGCGACAGAAAAGATTAGCCAAGGGCATTTGACGGTAAAACTTGGCGCTCATTCTCGTGATGAGGTTGGACAGTTAGGAACATCCATTCAAGCGCTTGCGAATGAACTGCAGCGCTTGAAAAAAGAGAGAAACGAGTTTTTGAGCAGTATTTCGCACGAATTGCAAACGCCGCTGATGTATGTAAAAGGCTATGCAGACATTGCAAAGCGCCATGAAACAAGTGAAGAAAACCGCACAAAATATTTAGGGGTCATTGAGGAAGAGGCTGAGAGAATTTCAAAGCTTGTAAAAGATTTATTTCAGCTTGCTCGTTTAGATAAAAATACGTTTCTCATTGAAAAGCAAGAAGTTGAGCTTCAGTCCTATTTATCTAAAATTTGTGAAGCATTTCAATTAGCTCTAAGCGAAAAGAATGTTCATATTGAGGTGAACTGTCCAAAGTATGTAAATGTACTAATTGATGAAGAGCGCTTTATGCAAGTCATTATAAACGTTATAGATAATGCCTTAAGATATTCTGAAACAAAAAAGATTTTAATAAGCGTTGAAGAGGATAATTGGCGCGTCAAGCTGTCCATTCAAGACTACGGAGTGGGAATTCCGAGTGAAGATGTACCATATGTGTTTGATAAATTGTATCGCGTAGATAAATCAAGGTCTCGGAAGAATGGAGGCTACGGTTTAGGGTTATCGATTGTAAAAGATATTGTGGAAGCGCACGGTGGAAAAGTGGAGATGACAAGCATAGCAGAAAAAGGAACAACCGTGAGCATTTCGTTGCCAAAGGAGCGTTAATATGCCTACGATTTTATTAGTAGACGATGAAGTGAGAATGCTGGATTTATTAGAGCTGTATCTAGCTCCACATGGTTTTTCATGCATGAAGTGTGAAGATTCTACAGAAGTAGAAAAGTACCTAGAAAAGAACCCAATGATTCAGCTAGTGCTGCTCGACTTGATGATGCCCAAAAAAGACGGATGGACAGTTTGTCAAGAAATCAGAGCCAAGTTTAAAGTCCCTATCATCATGCTGACTGCTAGAGACCAAACTGAGGATGTTGTAAAAGGTTTAAATAGTGGAGCGGATGATTATATTACAAAGCCTTTTAGCGAAGAAGAGCTACTGGCTCGAATACAGGCTGTATTGAGAAGAACAGGTGTAGAAAAGAAAGGTATTTCCTATAAGGAGCTTTACGTAAATGAAGAAAGCAGGGAAGTTATTTATGTTGGTGAAAGCATTTCAATGACAAAAACAGAATTTGAGCTACTCTGCTTATTTTTAAAGCATCCCAATCGCGTTTTTCCTCGCGAAGATTTAGTTATGCTCATTTGGGGCTATGATACGGAAATTGAAGGGCGAACAGTTGATTCCCATATGCGTAACGTCAGAGAAAAGCTCAGAAGCGCTGGTTTCCCAATCGAGCAACATCTTCAAACTGTGTGGGGAGTAGGATATAAATGGGGCGCTTCATAAATAATCACACAATAAATTGTGTTTCTTCATAAAATCTGCACACTTCTTTTTTACACTAAACGTATATCGTTAAACCATTCGTAAAAATCTAGATAGCGAATGAGAAATTTGTAAAAGAGGGATGAAGATGAAAAAATCACTATTTCTGATTGGGCTAGCGACAATGCTTGGTTTAGCCGGATGTGCAGGAAACAACGATGAGAGCAAAGAGATGAACTCAGAAGATAATCAAAAACAAGAGCAAAAAGAAGAAGATCATGCACATATGAATCATTCTAGCTCAGGTGAAGTACCAGAAGGTTTACAAGAAGCTAAAAGCCCAACGTATGAATTGGGAAGTAAAGCAACGCTGACAACTGATCATATGCCAGGGATGAAAGGTGCAGAAGCAACCATTGTCGGTGCATATGATACAACAGCATATGTGGTATCTTACACGCCTACAAACGGCGGAGAGAAAGTAACTGGTCATAAGTGGGTCATTCAGGAAGAAATAAAAGACGCGGGTGAAGAAGAGATACCAGCAGGAACAAAAGTGGTTCTTGAAGCAAATCATATGGAAGGCATGGAAGGTGCAGAAGCAACGATTGATTCTGCTGAGAAAACAACGGTATACATGGTAGATTACACGTCTACCACTGATAGTCAAGAAGTGAAAAATCATAAGTGGGTCACAGAAAGCGAGCTTACAAAAGAATAAAAATAACAAAGCATAGGTTGAAGCCTATGCTTTTTTCTACGTCTTAGGTCTGAGTATAATTTCAAACCTATGACTTTGGAAAAAGTGTTGGCACCTGCTTATACTAATTAAGGAGTAAGCAAGGAGGAAGACAATATGAAGCACAAAAAGAAAATCATCACGGGCCTATTACTAATAGAAGGAATCGTTTCACTTAACGGCAACCGAACTAGGAATTGTTTTTTCTATTTATACATATTCATATACAATTATGCAAATCCCTGTAGGTAGCTTGCTAGACAGGTACGGGGTAGCATGGGTAACCAAAATCGGGATGATTATTTGGAGTCTCCTTACTATTTCGATGGCTTTTTTACAAGGAAAGCTGCTTTTATATCTTGTAAGATTTCTAATTGGAATTACGAGCGCCTCAGCATTTCCAGCAGCTTCTAAAGCAACATCCTATATGGTTTCCACCAAATGAAAGAGGCTTACCAAATTCATTATTTGATTCTGCTGCCAAGTTTTCGAATGTACTCGGTGCACCGCTGGTTGCGGTGTTAATTACGCATTTTGATTGGCGCGCAGCGTTTTTAGCAATCGGTATTATTAACGTATTATTTACAATTTTCTTCTGGTGGTACTATTGCTGATAAGAAGTCATCATAACAACAAGAAGTGAGGGACACCAATGCGTATTGTGACACCTTCTAAAATACTGATTACTTCTGTTTCTAAAAAGCAGATTACAAATGTCTTATTGTATGATTGTTGTATTGGGACAATTGGTTATTTCATTGGAAAATATGATCAACAACTGATATATGAATTAACAGGAATTTTAGGAAGTATCTTGTTACCAAAAGCAATGAAGAGGCTACTTTTACGAAGTGAGTACTTTTTCTTTTGGAAAGAAAGAGTGATAGTAGTTCGATAAAATAAGTAGTAAACATAAGTGTTTGCTACTTATTTATCGCTTTTTTAAGAAATATCTGCTAAATTAATGTTGACAGAAGATAACCATTCGTTTTATAATTATCTCGAATTCAAGATAATAACAACTTCTTTTTACAGCTTACAAAAGTTAAATGCATATTTTTTTCGACAAATATCTCGAATTCAAGAATTATGATATAGAGATTGGCGTTTATGCATTTTATTACTGTGGAATTAAATAGTAAAACGAAGTAGGAGTGAGTTCATTGCTATCAATTGATCCATCTGCACAAACGGAAAGAGAAAACTATAAGTTTCTAACCGGAAGTATTATTCCAAGACCGATTGCTTTTGTGACAACTCAGTCATCAAACGGAATCGTCAACGCAGCGCCTTTTAGTTATTTTAATATCGTCTCTGCAAATCCGCCGATGATTTCGATTTCAGTTCAGCGTAAAAGCGGCGAAATGAAAGATACGGCAAGAAACATTATGGAGAAAAAAGAGTTTGTGATTCACATCGTCGATGAAGACAATGTCGAGCAGGTGAATATGACGGCAGCTAACCTGCCGGCTGACGAAAGTGAGATTGAAGTAGCTAAATTAATGTTGACCGAAAGTGAAAAAATTTCGGTACCTGGGGTAAAAGAAGCAAAAATTCGCTTTGAATGCATACTTGAACAGGCAATTTCATTAGGAGAAGGTGAAGAAACAAGTACCGACTTGCTTATTGGAAAAGTTGTTCAGTATCACATTGAAGATCAGCTATATGATAAAGGGCGAATTGATCCACACGGTCTTAAAGCTGTTAGCCGCTTAGCCGGCAATGACTACGCTAAGCTTGGTAAGACTTTTACAATTGCACGACCAGAATAATAACAGTTCAATGAGAAACAATACATCTTAGAAATAAAACAGAATACCGACTTAAGGGGGTGATTTTACTCATCCAGATGAAACAGCGGTATGAATACGCATATAGAGGTGAAGAAAAATGGGATTTTTAGATAAATTATTTGGAACATCGACTAAGGAGGAAGAAAAAATGGAAAATGTAAAATTAGCGGTTATCTACTATAGTTCAACAGGTACAAACTACCAAATGGCGCAGTGGGCAGCAGACGGTGCAAAAGAAGCAGGTGCAGATGTAAAAGTATTAAAAGTACCTGAAACAGCTCCACAAGCAGCAATTGATTCAAATCCAGCTTGGAAAGCACACGTAGAAGAAACAGCTGCTGTACCAGAAGTAACGCTTGCTGATTTAGAGTGGGCTGATGCAATTATCTTTAGCATTCCAACTCGTTTCGGAAACGTACCAGGACAAGTTAAGCAGTTCTTAGATACAACGGGTGGACTGTGGTTTAACGGTAAATTAGCAAACAAAGTTGTTAGTGCGATGACATCTGCACAAAACGCACACGGTGGTCAAGAACAAACTCTTTTATCTCTATACACAACAATGCATCACTGGGGCGCGCTTGTTGCATCACCAGGATACACAGATCCAGTCATTTTCAGTTCAGGTGGGAACCCTTACGGAACAAGCGTAACGGTTGATCAAAATGGGAAAATGGTTGAAGATGTGGAAGCAACAGTGAAGCATCAAGCAAAGCGTACAGTAACAGTAGCTGGATGGGTAAAGCAAGGCAATCAATAATAAAGTAAAAGCTCAACGTTAACCAAACGTTGAGCTTTTTTTGTCTATATAAGCATTTAATAAGAGCTGAACATTTCCTCTTCAACAGCGTTCATAATATGAAAGGCTCCGCGTGATTTGTTTGAACAGATAACGGCAGTGACAGCTGACTTTGGATAAAAAGCAGAGTGAAAGCTAACCCCTGGGTCATAACCCATAATATGATATTTGAAAATAGCTCTTTCTCTTTTCTCTATCCACACCCCATAGCCATAAAAACTATTTTCATTATTGGTTTCAGTATGAGGGGTAAGCAAACGCGTAGTATATTTCTTACTGAGTAGCTGATGATTCAAAAGAGAGTTCCACAAGCGGTTCATGTCACAAACCGTTACGAACGCACCGCCATCTGCACCTCCCTTAGCAGGAAGGGAGTAAATATTTGTTTTCCACTTGTCGTCTGGAAAGTCAATGTAGCCAAGTGCTGTATGATTTGGCAAAGCGTCGAGTTCAAAATAGCCAGAGCTTGTCATATGTGCTTTATGTAGGATCTCTTTTTCTACGTATGTATGAAATGAAAGCTGAGTTGTTTGCTCTATAATTAAGCCGAGTAGGATATAACCGGCATTATTATAATGAAACTGCTCTTCAACTTTATACTTCATCGGTTCATACTGGAAAAAAGGGAGAAATTCTTCTAAGTTTCTTATTTTGTACATTGGGGTTTTTGTCCACAACTCTTCAAAATCATCCATCACTTCTTCATCAAAATAGTCAGGTATTCCAGCTGTATGCGTTAAAAGGTGATGAACAGTAATGGTTTCATCAAAATGAGGAAAATCAATATCAAGGCACTCTTTTAATCTTGTTTCAAACGAAAGGACGCCTGCTTCTACAAGCTGACAAATCGCAATAGCTGTAAAGAGCTTACAGCCAGATGCAATACCATATCGCGTAGCAAGGCTATTTTTTATTTGATCAGCTCGATTGGCATAGCCGTAGCTACTTTCAGCTAGTATATGGTGTTCATCTTTAATAAGAATACTTCCAGAAAAGTTAACTTTCTTTTGGGTATCGCTAATAACGCTTAAAATATTCGTATTCAATGTAGTTCCCTCCGCCATCGTTCACATCTTTTGACATCATGTAATTCTTTCTTTATGTAGTTACATATTGTGATTGGGATTTCCTGCTAGGTAGAGTAAGAAGAAGATTAAAGATAAGTGAAGTATAAAAAAAACAGGTCCTGTTGATGGACCTGGCTCTTGAAAGTATTTAAAAGGAGTAAGTTTCACCATCTTCTGGAATGAGGAGCTTATCCGTTATTTCATGCTTAATGGCAAACTGCTTTAATTCAGCTCTTGATAGCGTCCAATGATTTACGGCTTCCATATGAACGGAAATAATAGTTGCGTTAGGGGCAGCATGTTGAACTTGTAAGATATCTTCTTTCCCCATCACAAGTGAGCCGCCTTCAAGGAATTGATTATCTCCACCATTTACAACAATAACGTCTGGCTGGTGGGCTGAGAGATTCTCTTTTACTCCTTCATACCAAACTGTATCACCTGCAACGTACAGCGTTTTTTCATCTTCATGCTTAAAGACAATTCCACACACTTCCCCAGTTAGCTTAAGAATCTCACCGCGGCCATGTTCACCTTTTGTTTTAATTAGCTGTATGCCTGCAAATTTTGTCTGTTCAGTTAACACTTCAATGTTTGTAAAACCAGCTTTTTTTACTTCAGCTTTATCCGCTTCATTTTGTACGAATAACTTTATATCTTTGTCTAACAGTTCTTTAGCAGTCTCATCAAAATGATCTAAGTGCAGGTGAGGGAGAATCACTGCATCTACATTTAATAATTGTGTTACAGGTACTGGTAGCGGCACAAGTGGATTACGCTGATCTTGTCGTACAGAGTTTGGAAACGGAGGGTACGTACCTTGATCCGCTAGCATAGGATCAATTAAAAAGGTTTTATTCGCATAGGTAAGAACAAGAGTTGCATTTCGAATTTGTTGGATCTTCATGTTTTTAGTTCCTTTTCTTTAATTTACGTATAGTTTATAGTAAAAGTAACCCAATATTACATAGTGAAAATCAAGTGTTTTCACCGTTTTACTTGATTAATGAAAGGATTTGAAATTATGTTAGACCAAACCGACTTGTCCATACTAAAAGAGCTATCCAAAAACAGTCGGATTACGATGAAAGAGCTGGGTGAAAAGGTACATTTAACTGGACAAGCAGCTGCATCGAGAGTCTTAAAGTTAGAGGACGCTGGTATTATTGAGCAGTATACGATTAAAGTAAATCAGGAAAAGCTTGGCTATCATGTTCATGCAATGATCACTATTTATACAACGAGTCCTTATCATGAGCCTTATTTATCGTTTATTAACACGCAGCGTGACTACGTCGTTCACAACTATAAAATTAGCGGGAGACGGCTGTTATCTATTAGAATGTAATTTTCCTTCCAATCAAGAGCTGGACCAATTTTTAGAATCTTTAAACGGTCATGCTAACTATAAGCTGTCTATAATTATTAACAAAAGTTGATTTAAAAGAAATTCATAATAAAAATCTTCAAGTGTGATTTTATGACCTAAAGGTAAAGAGCTTCTCTTTGCCTTTTTTTACTTTACATAATAAGACTATGCGCAACTATATATATTATCCAATATATGGACATGAATGGTACTCTAAAGTAAAATTAACACTAGCAAATCTATTTACAAGGGGGAATAGACATGGCATATACATATCGAATTGAAAAAGCGACGTTGAGTGATTTACAGGGAATTATTTCACTGAGAGTTGAGTTGTTAAAAGAAGTGAACGAGATTAAAACATTTGAAGAAGAGAACAAAGTTATAGAAGCAACGGAAAGTTATTTAACCGAAGCGATGGAAAAAAGGGAGTTTGTTTCGTTTGTTGCCAAGGATGGAGAAGAGATTGTCAGCGTAAGTGGTTTATCTTTTTTTACGAGACCACCCTACCTAGAAAACTTGAAAGGCAAGGAAGCCTATCTTTTAAACATGTACACGCTTCCTTCTCATCGTAAGCGAGGGTTAGCGCGAAAAATTCTTCAAGAATGCATGAAGGAGTGTCAAAAAAGCGAAGTGAAAAGAGTGTGGCTACATGCTTCACAAGCGGGAGAGCCGCTGTATAAAAGCATAGGCTTCCAGTCTAAGGGTAGTGAAATGGAGTTGTTTTTTCATGAGAGTGAGGGGAAGATAAATAAGTAAGCAGCAAAGAGTGTGTAGCTCCTTGCTGCTTAGCTGTTTAAGAGCTACAAGCGCAGCCATTAGAGTCTGCAGAAGGCAAAGCGGATGGATTACCTTTTGGATAGAAAAACTCCCATTCGTTTCCATCAGGGTCTGTTACCCAAAATTTATCCTGCAGGGCGTAGCAGCAGTTTATGTCCATTTCCTCACGAGCAAAAAAACCTTCTTTTTCTAAGCGGACTTTATGTTCATAGATTTCGCTAGCAGCTTCTACTTGAAATCCAAAGTGATTTATTTGGTTTCCTTTTACTTCATCCCGTACGTTTAGCGTGAAATTTAGCCCAGGTTGATTTAATAAAAACTTCGCATAATCTACTTTTACTTTCACAGGCTTAACTCCAAAAAGCTTTTCATAAAAAATGACTGATTTTTCTAGATTTGTGACGTTTACGCCTACGTGAACATATTTCATAAAATATTCCCCCTAAGAATTTTTTTGAGTTTTTAGCAGAACTAATAGGTTAAGATGAGCAAGAGCTTTCTTTACGAAATAAACAGCAGAGCTCATCCGATAAAAGGTGATTTACTTCTTCATTGTTTAATGCGTAATAGCTCCATGTGCCTTTTGTTTCTTTCGTAATTAGATTAGCGTCTAGAAGAATCTTTAAGTGATAAGACAGCTTAGACTGAGGTATACCAAAAAAATCCGTTAAATCACATACGCAGGTTTGACCGCGCTGACACAGCTCATGCATAATTTCTAATCGTCGTTCATCAGCAAGTGCCTTAAATTTTTGTTCATATTGTTTGAATGAATATGTCATAATAACGCTCCTTAATCAAATTTTTTTGATTTATTGTGTAAATGCAAGGTAGGCTTTTTCAAAGTTAGAATAAGTTGTTTTGCCTCTAAGAAGTGGATCATAGTTGAAGAATCGTTTAAATATAAGCTCTTTAGCTTCATGTGCTTTCATCGTTTGAGTGTTCATAACTAGTTGAAAATAAGAAATAAAGTACTCTACTGAAAGGTTTCCAGAATTGTTTACTCTCACTTGTTCATCACCTTTACTTTCTTCATCAAATTTTCTTGATGAATTAAGTGTAGATGGAAATTTCAGATAAATCAAGTTATTTAATCAAATTTTTTTGATTTATTAAAATTGGCTTATGCCTAAAGACGTTCATATTTTTTTATTTACCGCTGATACTAAAAAGTCTTGAAAATTATTTCAAACAATATTATAGTTTACATAAACATATAAGCAAATTATTATATATTAATTCGTTTTTGTATGGGAGGTGTCACGATGGAAACTAAAACGGTCGTTGAAATCGAAAAAGCGGCTCAAATTTTAAAGCTGCTCGGTGATAAAACGAGATTATCTATGATGAAGCTGATGGAACATAGTGAGTGCTGTGTATGTGAATTCGTTGATATTTATGGTGCAAGTCAGCCTGCAATCAGCCAGCATCTCCGCAAGCTAAGAGATGTAGGGCTAGTAAGAGAAAGACGAAAAGGACAATGGATTTTCTATTCGCTTAATAAAGAAAGCGAGAATTATCATTTTATACTTAGTATACTCGCGTCGATACCAAGCCAAGATCAACGCTTAAAAGAGTTAGAAGAAAAAGGGCTTCGTATTAATTGTTGTGAGTAATTGGAGGGTTAAAATTTGACATCAGTTGTTTTAGCATCACTGATCTTTTTGGTGACTTTAGTGTTTGTTATCTGGCAGCCAAAGAATTTATCGATTGGCTGGTCGGCGATGGGGGGAGCAGTTATTGCCCTTTTGGTTGGCGTTGTTAACTTCGGTGACGTTTGGGACGTAACGCAAATTGTTTGGAACGCTACGTTAACGTTTATTGCTATTATTATTATCTCATTAATTTTAGATGAAATTGGCTTTTTTGAATGGGCAGCGCTTCACATGGCGCGTGCTGCTGGTGGAAATGGTATTCGTATGTTTGTGTACGTTTCCTTACTTGGAGCGTTAGTTGCTGCATTTTTTGCAAATGACGGTGCGGCCCTTATTTTAACGCCGATTGTACTTGCAATGGTTCGAGCATTGAAGCTCGATGAAAAGATGGTATTTCCGTTTATTATTGCAAGTGGATTTATAGCTGACACAACATCGTTACCGCTTGTGGTAAGTAACTTAGTAAACATCGTGTCTGCTGACTTTTTTGGTATTACGTTCTCAGAATATGCGTCTCGCATGATTATTCCAAATTTCTTTGCCCTGTTTGCGAGTATTTTAGTACTGTATTTATATTTCCGAAAAAGCATTCCAAAGCGCTATGATGTAACCCATTTACAGGAGCCAGTAGCAGCGATTAAAGACCAAAAAATGTTTCGTTTATCTTGGTTTGTCTTAGCTCTGCTTCTAGTCGGTTACTTTGTAGGAGAGTTTATAGGCGTGCCTGTTTCTATTATTGCAGGTATCATTGCCGTATTCTTCTTGCTTATGGCAAGAACAAGTCCTGCAGTTCAAACAAAAACTGTATTAAAAGGTGCACCTTGGGCAATTGTCTTTTTCTCAATTGGTATGTACGTAGTTGTGTACGGTCTTCGTAATGCAGGGCTTACTGAAGTGTTAGCAAACGTTATTCAAGCAGTTGCCGACCAAGGATTGTTCGCGGCAACAATCGGTATGGGCTTTATTGCAGCGATTCTATCATCTATTATGAATAATATGCCGACTGTCATGATTGACGCATTAGCTATTGATGCCACTGCGACATCTGGAACCATTCGAGAAGCACTTATTTATGCCAATGTTATTGGATCTGATTTAGGTCCAAAGATTACCCCAATTGGTTCTTTAGCTACTTTATTATGGCTTCATGTTCTTTCAACAAAAGGTGTGAAAATTTCGTGGGGCACGTATTTTAAAACAGGTATTATCTTAACCATCCCAACATTGTTTATTACGCTTGTTGGTTTATATATTTGGTTACTCATACTTTCATAACAGACAAAAAAGGAGATGCTACACATGACAAAAAAAATAATTTACTTCCTATGCACAGGTAACTCTTGCCGTAGCCAAATGGCAGAAGGTTGGGCAAAAAAGTATTTAAGTGATGAATGGAATGTATACAGTGCAGGTCTTGAAGCACATGGGTTAAATCCAAATGCTGTAAAAGCAATGAAAGAGGCAGGTATTGATATTACAAACCAAACATCTGATGTAATTGACCCTGAGATTTTAAATTCTGCAGATTTAGTAGTGACGTTATGTGGTCACGCAGCTGATCACTGTCCAGTGACGCCACCACACGTAAAGCGCGTGCACTGGGGCTTTGATGATCCAGCAAAAGCAGAAGGAACAGAAGACGAAAAATGGGCGTTTTTCCAACGAGTACGTGATGAAATTGGAGCTCGCATCCAACGTTTTGCTGAAACTGGTGAGTGAAAAATAGATAAGTCGAGAGCTAGCCTCTCGACTTTTTATATTTATTGGACAGGAGGAAACTAAGTTTTTGGTCCAAGATTCATATAAATAGTGATACAAATCATATATTTTTAAGGTGTAGAGGATGAACAGTGAAAACTATCAATCCCTTATTTATAATCGCATTTTAATTGGTGGTGCGTTAGATGTAAAAGAAATGATGCTGGCAAATCCAGTAGATATAATCTATGATTTGGGAGCAGAGGCTCTCGAACATGATGAACCAACACTGCGTGTACACATGCCTATAGTAGATGATAAAGAGCGACAAGACGAATCAATTGAAAGAGCTATCCGTGCAGTTGTTTCATCATATAAAGAAGGTAAGAAAACCTATTTCCACTGATCAGGTGGGAGTAATCGTACAGGTACAGTAGCGATGGGTGTATTACTGGCCCTTGGAGAAGCAGGTAGCATAGAAGAAGCAGAGAAAAAAGCGAAAGCTACTAGATCAAAAGTTAATATAAAACCTGAAATGAAAGCTTCTCTTCAACGCTTATTTCCTAATGCTTAAAGGCGTTGATAAAATGTTAGGTCAGACGTCGTTTCTCCGTGTATAAAGTGTTAAAAGCTACATTCTTTGAGTTTAATAGCAGAAAACGATATACTTGACGAAGTGAAGATTTTTAAGTCAGGGGGAATCATTGTTATGAGTTTTATGCCTAAAGCTATTTTTTTAGATATGGACGGTACGATTTTAAACCGCTCGAATCGAGTAACAATTGAGACAAAAGAAATTATTGATGACCTACGTGCACAAGGAATCTTCGTCTTTATTGCAACAGGAAGAGCTTTTGATGAAATAGCAGAGCTAGTGCCTGAAGGCTTTGAAGTAGATGGATTCATTACATCCAATGGTATGGCAGGACATGTAGGAGGCGAAATGGTCTTTAAGCATTCACTGTCACGCGAATTGGTTGAAAGAGTCATTGAAAAAGCACGGGAAAACCAAGTTTATTACGAATTATTCCCATATGGAGCACCGCGAATGACGCTTCAACAAGACAGAGAATATGTTGAACATGAAGTTCGTGAGCCAAAGCCAGAAAGCGTTGAAATTAATGAATGGCTTTCAAGAAAAAAAGCTATCGGAGAAGAAATTCAGTGGCAAGAGAAAATTGAAGGCAGTGAATTCTCCAAGTTTTATTTCTTTGCTAGAACCTATGAGCATATTAATAAATGGAAAGCGGAGCTTGAAGAGTTAAAGCAAGAGATGGATTTTACAATGTCCATTTCATCGCCTCATAACGTAGAGGTGATGGTTGCGAATGTTAATAAAGCAACTGGAATTCAACAGATGCTCAAACACTTTAACTTACCGCATGAAGATATTTTAGGTATCGGAGACAGTAATAATGACCTGCCAATGTTTAAGTACGTTGGATATGCAGTAGCCATGAAAAATGCCGGTGACCATATTAAAGATATTGTAGATGACGTGACAGAGTATAGCTGTGATGAAAACGGCGTTTATCATTATCTTTCTAGATTTAAAGTGGAAAAAACCAATCCGATTATGCCAAACGCATAATCTAAGAAGTTAACGAGATTCTTTGCTCGTTAGCTTTTTTATGTATGAAAAAAGTTGTAAAATCGAAACCTAATATTAATAAAGTCAACGTGGTGGCTAGTCGTTTACTATGTAGTTATGATTATTATTTCTTATTTAGGTTCATTTGGCGGAGAGCTTGGAGTGTTAGGAAACCCTTTAAATCTATTTTTAATTGCTGTCATTTCCTTAATAATTTACTACTGGGCAAAACATTCTGGCTTGCCAAAAGCCATTATTGATGAAGATGATTAACAATAAGCACCCTGATACGTTACGTATCAGGGTGCTTATTTAAATAATTGGTTTGTTCATTTTATAAGTTGGATAGCAGTAATAAGGCGGTCTAGGACCAATTTTTGGCATGGACCACGAATTATTAATGTACACCATTTTTACTTTATCATCTGATTGATTTACTAAAAGCAGCTGTACTTCTTTATTAAACTCATATTTCACTCTGTTCATCTCCTCGTACTAAGAACTTGTTGATTCCCCTCCGTCTACGTGCAAAACTTGCCCTGTAACGAATCTCGAATCATCAGATGCTAAATATACATATGTTGGAGCAAGTTCAAACGGTTGGGCTGCACGTTCGAGTGGATTAAAAGAACCAAATACAGCCACTTGGTCTGAAGAAAAGCTAGCTGGAATAAGAGGTGTCCACGTTCGACCAGGAGCTACGGCGTTCACGCGAATTCCTTTTTTTGCTACGCTTTTAGCTAAAGCGCGCGTAAAGCCAACGTTTGCAGCTTTCGTTGCAGTGTAGTCAATAAGCTGTTTTTCACCTACATAAGCAACAACCGAAGCTGTATTAATAATTGAGCTTCCTTCTTTTAGATGTGGAAGAGCTGCTCGCGTCGTATAGAAATGAGAATAGATGTTGACTTTAAACGTTTCATCAAACTGTTCATCCGTAATATCTACAAGGTCTAGCTGCTGAAATTGAATGCCCACATGATTGCAAAGGATATCAAGCTCACCAAACGTTTCAATTGTTTGGTCAACAATGGCAACGCACTGCTTTTTTTCTCTCAAATCACCAGGCAACAACAAACAGCGCTGACCGAGTTCTTCAACTCGAGATTTCGTTCGATTTGCATCTTCGTGTTCGTTTAGATAGGCAATGGCGACATCAGCGCCTTCCTTTGCAAATGCAATGGCAGCGGCTGCACCAATTCCGCTATCGCCTCCCGTAATTAGCGCAACTTTTCCTTTAAGTTTCCCGCTTCCTTGATAGTTTGGGTTTTCAATAATAGGAAGGGGAACCATTAATTTTTCTACACCTGGTTGACTAAGCTGACGCTGTTCGGGAACATTGGTGGGAATTTCTTTAAACTGGGTAATGTTCCCATAGTTTGGGTAAAGGGGATAAGGGTCATTTTGCATTTCGCTCTTGAATTTTTCTTGCAATTCTTTAATTTGACGCAGCTGTTCTTGATCTCTCTCGTTCATATAAACCTCCTATAGAACAAATTTACTTCTATAGCATCTCTATGTTCACTTTGATAAACAAATGAAGAGAATATTTTGTAAAAGGGGAGTATTCATAAAAAAAGTAGGAACATAACGCGTGTTATGTTCCTACGTGATAAAGTTATTCTTTCATTTTTAATAACCGTAAACTATTTAAAATAACGAGTAAGGCTGCGCCTGTATCACTTAATACGGCAATCCAAAGCGTCAGCCAACCAGGGAAGATAAAGATTAACGCAATAGCTTTAATGATAATAGAAAACCAAATGTTTTGCTTGATAATCTTTAAAGCTTTGCGGCTAAGTTTTATGGTGTGCGGAAGCTTCTCTAGATTATCAGCCATGAGAACGATATCTGCTGTTTCCATTGCTGTATCGGTGCCAGCTCCACCCATTGCGATGCCGAGGTCAGCGGTAGCAAGAGCAGGAGCATCATTAATTCCATCACCCACCATTGCGGTTTTATAACCTTCAGCCTGCAGCTTTTGAATTGCTTTGACTTTGTCTTCTGGCAAGAGGTTAGCAAAATATCTCTCTACGCCAGCTTCTTTAGCAATAGTTTTAGCAGCTCCTTCATGATCACCTGTTAGCATGACAGTTTGTTTAATACTTGTGTTTTTTAAGTTTTGTAAAGCGGATACAGTTGTGCTATGAATGGTATCTGCTACGCTAATCACACCTAAAAGCTCTTTTTCTGTTCCTACAATAATAATCGTTTTCCCGCTTTCTTCAAAACGCTCAACGTGAGTCTGCAAATTCTCAAAAGTAGTTCCTAGTTCAATGAACAGCTTTTTATTTCCAGCGTAATAATTAGTTCCGTTGATGGTTGCCTGAACACCTTTTCCGGTAATGCTTCTAAAGTTAGCTCCGTCTAACGTATCAACGTTTCTTTCATCCGCGTATGCCACAATCGCTTTTGCAATGGGGTGATTAGAATAAGCTTCAAGGGTTTTTATAACAGCAAGTAAGTCTTGTTCAGATTTCAATGCAATTACATCTGAAACAGCTGGTTTTCCTTCTGTTAGTGTGCCGGTTTTATCAAACGCAATAGCGTTTATAGCGCCAGCTTTTTCTAGAAAGGTTCCGCCTTTAATTAACACACCATTTTTTGCGGCGTTGCCAATAGCTGATACAATCGCGACTGGTGTGGAAATAACTAAAGCACAAGGGCACGCTACGACTAAAAGCTCAAGTCCTTTATAAAACCACTCACTCCATAGTCCGTCAAAAACGGGAGGGAGAACCATAACGAATAGCGCTAAAATAAAGACAATAGGTGTATAAATAGCGGCAAACTTATCAATAAACGCCTGAGTAGGTGCCTTTTTTTCCTGGGCTTCCTCAACTAGATGAATGATTTTTGAAATCGTTGTATCTTTCACTAGCTTTGTTACTTTAATTTCAAGAGAGCCGTTTTCATTAATTGTGCCAGCATATACGGTATCACCAACCGTTTTATCAACGGGAATAGACTCTCCTGTAATAGGAGCTTGATTAATGCTAGAATCACCTTGGATAATCTCTCCATCTAAAGGAATACGGTCTCCTGGTTTTACGACTAGAACATCACCAAGGGCGACGTCTTCAACCGCTTTTTTGATTAAGGTATTGCCGGTTTTTACCCAAGCATCAGGAGGGGCTAAATTCATCAAGTTACGAATGGAGTTTCTTGTTTGTTCAATTGATCTTGTTTGAAGCATGACGCCTAAAGCAAAGAGCCAAACAACAGTAGCACCTTCTAGCCATTCTCCAATAATTGCTGCTCCGAGTGCAGCAACGGTCATTAAGACATTCATATCGAGTGAACGGCTTTTAATCCCGTAGTATGAACTTTTTGCGGGCTTGTAGCCGCTAATAATCATCGCGATGGCATATAAAACGTTACTTATTAATAATGGAATTCCAAAGAAAGAGCTGGTGAATCCCAATGCAATAAGTACACCAGAAGTAATTACCGGAAGCGTATTTGTTTTTTGAGAAGAAGAAACTGTTCTGCTACTCGTAATCAAGGTAGCCGTATAGCCGGCTTTTGATATTTCACGAATAATCTCTTCTGTAGGGGTGTCGTGCTCTACCTGCGCTTTTCCAGTTGAAAAGTTGACGCGAACATCTTGAACGCCAGATATATTTTTTAAGTGATTCACAATGGTATTTGCGCATGCTGCACAGTCCATTCCTTCAATTAGGTATGTCTTTGAGTTTTGGTGATGAAGAGGTTCAATGTCAAAACCAAGCTTTTCTACCTGACGTATAATTGGAGAGAATGCAGATGAATGAGCAGCGGAAACCTGTAATTTTCCCGTGCTGTAATTTAGGTTTATTTCATGAATGTCATGTAGATTTCGCAAGCTCTTTTCAATGGTAGCAGCACACGATGGACAGTCCATTCCATAGACGCGATACGTTTCAATTTGTCCAGGGTTTTCTAGATTAATAGACTCAGAGGGCTCACTAGTACAACAAGATGAATGCGTATGATGCTTTTGTAAACTGGCGCTGCTTGAACCGCAGCAGGATGCTGTTTGTGTTTCATGCTGTTCTTGGCAACAGCTTTTTTCTCCTTTATAACTTTCTCGATCGGAATGTGCCATTTCTTTCAACTCCTCATAGTATACAAAAAGCTTAGCTCGTTACGGATGAATCGTTCTTAAACATTGTTACAACCAATTGCTTAATGTGCTCATCAGTTAACGAATAAAAAGCAAGCTTGCCATCTTTTCGATAGCTCGCAATATCTAAATTGCGTAATAGTCTTAGGTGATGAGAAGCAGTAGCAACCGTACATTCCACAATATTTGCCACGTCACATACGCATAGTTCATCACTTTGACAAAGAGCAAGTACAATTTTTAATCGTGTTTCATCAGCTAATGCCTTGAGTGTTTTTGTGACTGCTTGAATGCTTTCAGTATGAATCGATGGCTTAATTCGATTGACTTTTTCTTCGTTAAAACAATAAATATCACAGCGATCCTTTGCCATAGAAATCTCCCTTCATTCAAATAATCGTTTGAATATAGTATATTACAAAGATAATAAAACGTTCAAACAAATATTTGAATGTAAATAAGATAAGTACACAAAAAAGAGTTTGGGACATAACAAAATGATTGCTTCTAAAAGACGAACACTAGCTGTTCCCATCTCTTTAGTTTGTCTCAACCCGTTCGTTCCATTGCGCTACGGCCACTCGCTTTCCGCGGGGAGGAAGCTGAGCTTCCTCGCTGCGCTGCGGGATCTCAGTTTTCCCTCTTTTTCCCGCAGGAGTCGAGTGTCCTACGCTCCATTCCACCCTGTTTCCAACATTGTTTTCACAATCAACAAAAAACCTGAATGATTAAAAGTTATGAACTCTCAATCGTTCAGGTATAGTAAGGACTGAACTACTTATGTCTCAGTCTCTTTCACTCTTATCATTTTAGGTTCTTTTTAATGTACTTTACAATCTTGCGAAGCTCTGTTACTGCCGGGCGGCCAAATGGGCTGGTTTGCTGCTGTTGGTATAAAAGCTTGCCATTTTCGTCAACAAGGAAATAAGCAGGTTCACCGTGCGTTCCGTGATCTTCGTATGGAGAATCCTCACTATGATAGTATACGTCGAACGCTTTTAATGCTGTTAAATCCTTGTCTTGTAATATTGGGAACGCCAAATCATTTTTTTCTGCTAGTTCTTGCAAGCTTTCTTGTTGGTCGGTTGAAATTGCTAATAAATGCACGTTTTGTTCATCAAAGAAACCTTTATGCTCTTGAAAATCTTTTAATTCACTTTCACAAACTGGACACCATGCTCCGCGGAAAAATACGATTAAATGCCAGCTTTTATGTTCCTGTTGATGCTGATCAAACGAAAATGTTTCACCTGTAATTGTTGGTAGTGTGAAGGTAGGAATTGTATCTCCTAATTGAAACTTTGCCATTATGAATCTCTCCTTTAATACAAATTTGAGTAACTGCTTTGTAAGCTATATGTATAGTACCCGGAATCCTAAGATTGTAATCTTAAAAAATAGATATTCCTTTTTATAGAAAGAGATGAAACTTTAGTAAGGTTGAGTTAGGATATAAACGGAGGAATACATAGAATTCAAACTAATAGTGAAAGGAGAACCCACGATGTACATAACGTATCATACACCAGAAGAACAAGATTTAAGCGAGTTAATGGTCATTGAAAGACTGGGCTTCACTCCTGAAGAAGCGGCAACTGAAAGCGCAATGAAAGAAAGAATCCAAGTTATAGCTGATTCGTTTATCATTGCGAAAGATAAAGAAGGGAAAATTACTGGATACGTCGTAGGCCCAGTCATTCCTACACGTTATTTAACGGATGATTTGTTTGAAAAAACGAATCTAAATCCAAAGGAGGGAGGCTTCCAAAGCGTACTTAGCTTAGTTGTTCATCCTGATTATCGGGGGAAAGGGATAGCTCGTAAACTATTAAAAGAGTTAGAAGCTGTGTGCGTAAAGAAAAAAAGAGAAGGGGTTACGCTTACTTGTTTAGAAGCACTCGTTCCTTTTTATGAAGAAAACGGTTATCGTAATGAAGGGAAATCAAACTCAACACATGCAGGTGAGGTTTGGTTTAATCTCGTAAAAGAATTGTTATGAAAATAGAGCTGGTTGGAAGTTCAGGTCGTTTTCTAAACAAGTAGTTCAAACGTAGATAGCCTTGGTTTTTATAATCAAGGCTATTATCTTTGAAAAAGGAGCGTGACCTATTGAATTATCGTACATATCTTGCTCTCGCAATTCCACTAACGATTTCAACGATGACGACGCCTTTATTAGGAGCTGTCGATACGGCTGTGGTTGGGCGACTTTCAGACCCTGCGTATATTGGTGGTGTAGCAGTTGGAGCACTTATTTTTAATACATTATATTGGCTGTTTGGTTTTTTGCGCGTTAGCACATCTGCTTTTGCAGCACAAGCTAATGGAGCCAACAGTTCTGAGCAAGGAATCCTTGCGTTGTCCCGTCCATTTTTAATCGCTCTAGCGGTTGGACTTATTTTTATTCTGCTACAGGTACCGATTCAGCGTGCAGCTTTGGCAATTGTGTCTCCAGATGCAGCCGTAAGTCGATTCGCTGTTGAATATTTTACAATTCGCATATGGGGAGCACCCTTTACATTAATGAATTATGTGATTTTAGGCTGGCTGATGGGAATGGCTAAGATTAAGCAATCTCTCTCATTGCAAATTATAACGAACGTATTAAACATGACGCTTGCCATTCTATTCGTAGAGGTCTTTTCTTTTGGAGTAAAAGGCGTCGCAGCTTCTACATTAATAGCGGAAGTCACAGCATTTATTTTAGGATTATTCATTGTTTCTAAAGCATCTCCGTTTAAGTGGAAAACACCTTCAATAGGTGTTCTATTCGATACAGCATCCGTTAAAAAAATGTTTAACGTGAATAAAGATTTATTCATACGTACGATTTGCTTGTTAGTTGTTATTAACCTATTTACAGCTAAAGGAGCTTCGTTCGGCACAGAATTTTTAGCAGCTAACGCGGTGCTATTTCAAATTCACTATATTATGGCTTACTTCTTTGATGGCTTTGCGAATGCTTCAAGTATTCTTGTTGGAAAAGCAGTGGGGTCTCAGGATCGAAGTTTGTATATCCAAACTTTATCTCTATCGAGGAAGTGGGCCGTCATTGTAGCTTTTGTAATAGCCGGGGTATACGCAGCTTTCTTAGAACCAATCATTAAGCTTTTTACAACGTTACCTAGCGTTATTACGCTTGCTACTGAGTATGGAGTGTGGCTCATTTTATATCCGTTTGTAGCTTGTTTAGGGCTTGTCATGTACGGCGCATTCACCGGAGCAACCTATATTGCACCGATTCGAAACTCAATGCTTTATGCGATGCTTTTATACATCGTTGCACAGGTAGTAGCGACGCCGATATGGCATAATCACGGGCTTTGGCTAGCATTTATTTTATATACGGTTGGAAGGTCGGTATTTTTAGTTATGTATCTTCCTAGCTTAAATAGACGATTTTTAAGTCAACAGAACGCAGCTTAATAAATGTTTCAAAGGGTAGAAAATTGGAAAGAAATACGTGCATCAGTTATTCTGTAAATAGAATAACTGATAGGAGGCAATATAGATGATTACAGAACAGGATATAAAGCACCTTAAGCGCTGTGTGGAATTGGCTGAAAGCGCGCTTGAAGAAGGAAACCAGCCATTTGGTTCTATTCTAGTTTCAGAAGATGGCAATGTGCTTTTTGAAGACTATAACCGTATTTCAAGCGGTGACGATACGCAGCACCCTGAATTCTCAATCGCGCGCTATGCAGCCGAGCACTTATCAAAAGAAGAGCGAGCGCGTGCAATTGTTTATACATCAGGTGAACACTGTCCCATGTGCTCAGCTGCGCACGGTTGGGTTGGGTTAGGGAAAATTATCTATGCAAGTTCATCGAACCAGCTAGCCCAGTGGCTGCACGAGCTAAACGTTGCTCCGTCACCTGTGCGTAACCTATCGATTGAAGAAGTGGTGAAGGGTATTGAAGTAGAAGGACCTGTCCCTGAATTAGCTGAGGAAGTTCGGAAGTTGCATGTGAGGCTTCATAAGAAATAATGAGAGTAAACCTGCTGAAGATGATCAGCAGGTTTTTTATTGTATATGCTGTTTCAATTAATCTTAAATTTTCGTACAATAAAAAATAGTAAGATAAAAAAGGAGAAGGTTATGTTAAAACCTATTGGTAAACACATTTATTATTTAGATCATCAGCCTGATACGGACCGACCTTTGCTAGCAGCTGTTGTTGGGGAGAAGCACTGTCTAATGATTGATAGCGGTAATTCACCTGCTCATGCTGAACTGTTCCAAGTGGAGCTTCAAAACGTTACGGAAAAAAAGATTGATATTGTCGCGCTTACTCATTGGCACTGGGACCATACGTTTGGACTACAAGCTATTGATGCTGTAAGCGTTGCACATGATTTAACAAAAGCTAGATTAAAAGAATATCAGTCGTTTGCATGGGATAACGAGGCGCTAGATCAACGAGTGAGAGATGGAATTGAAATTGAATTTTGTCAGGAGATGATAAAAAAAGAGCTGCCTGACCGCTCTAATTTACATATTCAAACACCTGTTATTACATTTGATAAAAGCTTAGAAGTTGATTTAGGGGGCATAAGCTGCCGAATCGAGCATATTGGAGGCGACCATGCAGAAGACTCCTCAGTCATCTACATTCCAGAAGAAAAAATGGTGTTTTTAGGCGATTGTTTAAGCCCTGACTTTTATAGCGGAAGCTGGAGCTATGATTCTAGTAAGTTAGAAAAGGTTATCGAACAAGTACGCTCTTACAATGCAAACTGGTATGCAACATCTCATGATCATGTAGAAACAAAAGCTGAGCTCTTTAAATATCTCGACCAGCTACAGCAGCTATCCAAAATTGCTGAAGATTATCTGTCTGAACAAGAAATGCTTACTAAGTTTAAGGAAGAGGTACATAGAAGTCCTAATGAAGAAGAAAAAGAGCTACTGGACTATTTTCTACAAGGTAACCGAAAGAAGGAAAAGCAATGAAAGTATTAGAACTTAATCAACATGATTTGGAATTAATTGAAGCGGCTAAGCAAAAGATTACGGCACTGTATGAAGATGATAAGCATCATGTAGGAGCAGCTATTCGCTTAGCAACAGGTGAGATTATCTCTACTGTTCATATTGAAGCGTACATTGGCAGAGTGACCGTTTGTGCAGAGGCCATCGCTATTGGAAGTGCCGTTTCAAATGGGTATAAAAGCTTTGATACGATTGTAGCTGTAAGGCACCCTTATAGTGATGAAGAAGATCGAACCATTCGAGTGGTGAGCCCATGTGGAATGTGTCGCGAGCTTATTTCAGACTATGCACCAAACTGCTACGTGATATTGGAAGTAGACGGTAAATTAGTGAAAACGACAATTGGAGAGTTACTTCCTCTTAAGTATACAAGAAGATAAAAGAAGTAATGATTAATGCTCGGAAAGTCTGCTAAGGAAAAGTAGGCTTTTTTTAATGAAGAGGTTACTTTTTAGTGACTATATTACTTGGAAGTACGTACTTTTTTTATCTCTTTATACGCGTCATAATGAATACATATCTAATGAATGTGATTGTTTATAAAAGCTTATAAATGGTTAATTTACAGAATATAATCGTAAAAGGAGATGCAAACAATGAAAGAAATACTAAAAGGTAAGCTTGGATTCGGTACAGCTCCACTTGGGAACATGTACAGAAACATTCCAGAAGAAGAAGCCATAGCTACAGTAGATGCTGCATGGGAAAATGGAATTCGCTATTTTGATTCAGCACCTTTTTACGGAGCAGGATTAGCAGAAATTCTACTGGGAAAAGCACTATCACATCGAAATCGAGATGAGTATGTCTTAAGTACAAAAGTTGGACGAGTCATCTTAGACGAGTTAGAAGATCCTTCAGCTCGTGATTTTGGTGAAAAGGGTGGCCTGTTTGAATTTGGAAGGAAAAATAAAATTATTAACGACTATAGTGCAGATGCAACGCTCCGTTCCATTGAACAAAGTCTAGAACGTTTAAAGACTGATCGTATCGACTTTGTTTATATTCACGACGTAGCGCAAGATTTTTACGGAGACGAATGGCTAGCTCAATTTGAATCAGCAAGAACAGGGGCTTTTCGAGTGCTGACTCAGCTTCGTGAAGAAGGGGTTATTAAAGGTTGGGGGCTTGGTGTCAACCGTGTCGAGCCGATTGAAATAATGCTTGAATTAGAAGAAGCAAAACCAGACGTATCGCTTTTAGCTGGGCGCTACACGCTTTTAAACCACGAACGTGCACTAGAACGGGTAATGCCATCAGCAGTAAAACACAACATGGCTATTGTAGTAGGGGGGCCATATAGTTCCGGAGTTCTTGCAGGTGGCACACATTTTGAATACCAACCAGCATCACCGGAGATTATAGCCAAAGTTGAAAAGATGAAAGCAATTGCTGAGCGTCATCATATTACCATTAAGTCTGCTGCTTTACAGTTTGCACTTGCAAACCCTGCGGTGTCCGCTGTTATTCCAGGAGCTAGCCGCCCTGAACGTATCATCGAAGATAAAGAAGCACTAAATACAGTGATTCCAGGGGCTTTCTGGGAAGAAATGCGTAAAGAAAATCTTGTGGCACCACATGTACCACTACCGACTAACTAATTGAAAAAAACCTCATCTTTCTATTGTGTAGAGATGAGGTTTTTTTATTTGTTAAGGTGCTAATCACTCTAACATACTCCCAAAAGCATTTATATGATAAAATAATACAATTGAGCAACGCCATTTTAATGAATTAAAGATATAAGGTGATTAACTAAATGAAGGTAATTATTGCAGAAAAACCAGATCAAGGGCTAAAGCTAGCGTCGCCCTTTTCGTTTAAAAAGCGAGAAGGCTATGTCGAGATTGCTCGGAACCATTTGTTTCCAGAAGGAGCTTATTTAACGTGGGCAATTGGGCATTTATGTGAGCTTGTACCACCTGAAGAGTACGATCAAAAGTGGAAAAAATGGTCGCTTGATACGCTTCCGATTGTGCCCACGCAGTTTCAGCATCGCGTAACAAAGTCGAAGTGGAAGCAGTTTTCAATCATTAAAGATTTGCTACATAGACAAGAAGTCAATGAAGTTATTATTGCAGGAGATGCTGAGCGTGAAGGGGAGGCAATCATTCGAATCATTTTAACGCTTTGTAAAAATAGGAAGCCGATGAAACGCCTGTGGATTTCTTCGCTAACGCCAAAAGCAGTGGTAAACGGTTTTGAAAATCTGTTAGAAGAACAAGAAACAAGAGATATTTATTACGAAGCATTAAGCCGAGCATGTGCGGATTGGCTAATCGGAATGAATGCTTCTAGAGCATACACGCTGCTTCTTCAGAAAAAAGGAATCTCAGACGTTTTTTCAACTGGACGAGTGCAAACGCCAACGCTTGCTTTGATCGTTAAGCGTGAGCACGAAATTGAAAATTTTAAGTCTGAACCGTTTTGGGAAGTGCTGGCTACGTTTAACATGGACAACAAAATTTATCAGGGTAAGTGGCATAAAGACGGTGATTCTCGCTTAACTGATGAGCAGATGGCCCATAAAATTATGCAGTTTTGTAAAGGGAAAAATGCGGTTATTGATTCCATTGAAAAGGAGCGCAAAGAGTTTCAAGCACCGTTTTTATTCAACCTTTCCTCATTACAAGCAACAGCTAATAAAATGTTCAAATACTCACCGCAAAAAACGCTTGAAATTGCGCAAAAGCTTTATGTGAAAGGGATTATCTCTTATCCAAGATCTGATTCGAGCTATGTGACAAAAGAAGAAGCGGGAATGTTTCCAGATACGCTTGCAAAGATTAGTGAGCTTGGTGCATTTAAGGAATTTTTCCCTCTTCCTATTGAGTCCATTATGAATAATAAACGGTATGTAAACGAAAAGAAAGTAACGGATCACTATGCCATTATTCCGACAGAGCAGGTGACAGATCCAGCTAAAATGTCAGGGGAAGAATCCAACATTTATACGCTCATTGTCAAAAGATTAATTGCAGCACACTATAAGCAAGCCATTTTCGACTATACGACCATTCACACGCTCGTCGAAGGACGGGCAACGTTTATTTCAAAAGGAAAAGAGCAAATCCAAGAAGGCTGGCGCAAAGTGATTTATGGGAAGCAAAAAGAAAAAGACGCGGATGAGGATGAACAAGACCTGCCTTCACTAGAAGAAAAAGAAGAAGGAATTGTTCAGGATGTAAAGGTGAAAAACGGAAAAACACAACCTCCGAAGCGCTACACGGAAGGTCAGCTTATTACGCTAATGAAAACAGCTGGAAAGCATTTAGATGACAATGAGCTTGTGAAGGTGTTAACAAAAACGCAGGGTCTAGGAACAGAAGCCACACGTGCAGGAATTATTAGCGTTCTTCGCGATCGCAAGTATATCGAAGTGAAGAAGAATCAGGTGTTTGCCACGAATAAAGGAAAAGTACTAATTCAATCAATTGGACCAAGTATTCTTGCATCACCTGAAATGACGGCCAAGTGGGAGCAGCGTCTTCATGAAATTGGTCAAGGAAAAGCATCTTCTCAAGAGTTTATGGAACAAGCGAAGAAGCTTTCTCTTAAGTTAATTGAAGATGCAAAGGAACAAAGCAACCATTGGTCATTTGACGGATTTGATCTCAGTGAGTTCAAGCAAACAAGAGGTAAAAAAGGTGGAAAAGGTAAGACGACTGGAACAAAAGTAGGAAGCTGCAAAAAATGTGATGGTGACATCGTTGACAAAGGAACGTTTTATGGCTGTTCTAATTACCAAAGTAATCAGTGCAATTTTACATTTTCAAAAAAAATTCTTGGGAAAACGATCTCGCAAGCCAATGCGAAAAAGCTGTTAAAAGACGGGCAAACGAACCTCATAAAAGGCTTTAAAAAAGGAGACAAGATCTTTGACGCGAAGCTTGAGTTAAAAGGAGATAAGACTCAGTTTTTGTTTGAAAAATAAAGAGTAGCTACACAATCAGTCACTAGACTTGTTGTGTAGCTACTTTAATTAATATAAGATTTGAGATCCATTCTCATAGCCTTGCTCAACTGCAACCTTAACTGTTTCTGAAGTACATGTATGAGTTTTAACCTGCTAGTTTCTAGCTCCATTTTAAGTTCTCCTTTTTATGACGTTTATTCTAATCTTTCCATTACAATATAGCTCGAGCCTTTACTAAACACATACGTTTTACCGTTTTCTGTCTTGTAACCTATTATATTATCTAAAATGGTTGTACCGCTGTTCTTTTCATAAAGATTATAAGAGGTTGGAGGCCTTCCAATTATGTATTTATTATCAGCAAAACCTACGACATCATCTCTTCCTAAGCCAACAGCAGCACTAATAACGAGCAGAGTAGTACCAATTGCACCTAAGGTAAGAATAATCCCTAAAATAGATAAACCTACTACAACTACCGAGCTGATTAATTTCTTCATTCTTTAATCACCTTTAATATAGTTTGTTGTTATTTACTTAATTGTATAAAAAAGGTATATTGGTGTACAGCAATAAATTATTTATTTATAGATTGCTTCATTGGAAGCAGTACTACGAATCTACTTAAGTAGTTAGCTTAGCAAAACATGATTCTCAACAGATAAAACATGTATGGAAAGATGAATGAATTACTCAAAAAAGCCTGCATCCACACTAAGGATACAGGCTTTCATTACAATTGACGTGCCACAAATTGATCAATAATATGGACTGCTTCTTTAGCACCGCCACACTCTTGAAAACTTTGGTTAATGGTTTGAATACCTTTTTTATACTGCTCATTAGCAAGCACTTCGGTGACCGATTTTCTAAGAGTATCTGAATTAACGTGCTCTTTTTGCAATCTGTATCCAGCATCAAGTTCGGTTAAGCGCTGGGCAACCATCGGCTGGTCTTTATCATGGGGGATAACCACCATTGGAACGTTAAAATGAATGGCTTCGTTTACGCTGTTCATGCCTCCGTGCGTAATAAACACATCTGCGTGCTCAAGGACCTTGAGCTGAGGCACGTAAGCGGAAATGATAAAGTTTTCAGGTGCTTCTTTAATTTGATTCATGTCAGCTCGTTCACCTGCAGCGATGACAACTTTACCATCGAAGTTTGCAAAGGCATCAATGCACATGTTAAAAAAAGCTTCAGTTTGATCAAGTACGGTTCCCATTGAGATAAACAGAACTTGTTCGTTCTTTAACATGTCAATAGGGAAGTTATCTTTATCGGCACGTTTAGGAAAAGTCGGACCGATGAAGACCTTCGATTCATCAAATTGCTCATTGTTAGGCTGGAAATATGAGCTCGTAAACACAAATGTTAAATCAGCAGAATTGTTCATAAACTGCTGGATATTTTCTGGTTCAACGCCGTACTGTTTCTTCATTTTTTCAAGAAGGTGTAGCGCTTCTTCATTCGGTTTGAGGTGAGATAGAGGCATGTTTTTGTGAAATTCCTCTGGAAATAAAAAGGAGGCTGATGAGCACACGCCAGGAATTTGTAAGTAGTCTCTGACAAGCTGGCCAGCACCAAATTTTTCGTAAAATACAAGATCAAATGTAAATGTCTCAGATAACTTCTTTGTCACTTCTAACGTATCCATGGAGTTTTGAATATTCATGTTTAAAAAGGTATGTAACCCTTGTGTTGAATACGTATCAATTTGCAGTTTGCTTAATAAATCAGGCTGAAGGTGGACGGTTGCTCCTGCACCTTCTAAGCGTTCCTTGAATTTTTCAGCTGTAATATAGTGGACGCTATCACCTCTTTCTGTAAAAGCTTTTACAATACCAATAGTAGGATTGACATGTCCTTCTGCAGGGAAATTAACCATTAAAATGTTTGCCACTTAAACCACGGCTCCTTATCTATATACTTAAAATCTATTAGATGATGATTTTAAGCAAATGTAATAAGCTCCCCATTCATAAATAAATGGTAGGCAATGGAAACATTTTTATCATACTTTTTGAAAGGGTGCAATAAATATGGTTGTTATGGTAACGGTATCCAGTATAAATGATTTGTTTGGCATAGGAAAAACGAGTCAATAGTAATAGTTTAAGTGAAAGAAGTGGGTATAATAAAGAAAAAGTAAAGTTTAAGAAATTACAAACATTAAACTTGTATGATAATCCTATAAATGGTATATTTCTTTAGGCTGAGGACATTACTTATATACTGTTATGTACTTATAAAAAGATAGTAAGAGGGAGGAATTAACTATGAGTAACCAGCAGGCTGCACAAACTCCTAACGTAAAAGCTTTGCCGATTATTGCTTCGTTTCTAATCGCTGGGTTCATCGGACTATTCAGTGAAACAGCTTTAAATATGGCTCTTCGTGACTTAATTATTGGCTTTGGTATTCATGAGACAACAGCACAGTGGCTTACAACAGGATACTTATTAACGCTTGGTATTTTAGTACCAATTTCAGGCTTCATTCTTCAATGGTTTACAACAAGACAGCTATTTATTGCGTCGCTTATCTTTTCCATTATTGGAACGTTTATCGCGGCAATCGCACCAACATTTAGTGTATTAATGATTGCTCGCGTGGTGCAAGCCATTGGAACAGCTCTTCTTTTACCCCTAATGTTTAATACCATTTTGGTCATTATTCCGCCTCATAAACGCGGAAGAGCGATGGGGATTATCGGTCTTGTGATTATGTTTGCACCAGCGGTTGGTCCAACAGTATCAGGTCTGATTTTAAAAACACTTACGTGGCACTGGATTTTCTGGATTTCGCTGCCATTACTACTTGTGGCTTTGGTGTTTGGATCATTTTTTATGCAAAACATTACAACACCAACAAAGCCAAAAATTGATATCTTGTCCATTATTCTTTCAACAATTGGCTTTGGTGGCATTGTGTACGGCTTTAGCAGCGCTGGAGAAGGTGGTGGCTGGGGAAGTACCGAAGTAATTATTGCTCTTGTAGTTGGGATTTTAGGTTTGATAGTCTTTTCAATTCGTCAAGTGAAAATGAAAGAACCAATGCTTGATTTAACAGCATTTAAGTACCCAATGTTTGTTGTTGGGCTTCTCTTAATTTTAGTTTCGATGATGGTTATTTTGTCATCCATGATGATTTTACCGTTATACTTACAAACATCACTAGCTCTATCAACATTTGCAGCCGGATTAATGCTTCTTCCAGGAGGAATTGTGAACGGACTTCTTTCACCTGTAATGGGTGGGCTATTCGACCGTTTTGGCCCTAAGTGGTTAGTTATTCCTGGTCTTATTATTGTAGTAGCGACAATGTTTGGCTTTTCAACGATTTCACTTGAAACGTCAACAGCGCTTATTGTTGCTTTGCATATTGCCCTTATGATTGGCGTTTCCATGATTATGATGCCGGCTCAAACAAATGGTTTAAACGAGCTGCCACCAGAGCTTTATCCACACGGTACAGCAATTATGAATACGCTGCAGCAAGTAGCAGGTGCAGTAGGAACAGCGGTTGCAATTTCAATTTTATCGTCAGGTTCTAGAAGTTTTATGGAATCTGTATCAGACCCAACAGATCCATTAAATGCAGTGCTTGCGTTTACCAATGGTGTTCAAAACGCCTTTATCTTTGGTGCGATCGTCGCTGTTGTTGGCTTGATTATTTCGTTCTTTATTAAGCGAATTATTGTAGATAATCAAGAGCAAGCACATTAACATGATGAAAAGAGTAGTTCAAAATCGAACTGCTCTTTTTTATTTGTATAAAAGTAAAAAATAAATAAAATTCAAGTATATGTAAAGGAGCGGTTACATGTCCAAAAAATAATCAATATAATACTGCTGTTTTCCATATCAGCTTACTCACTACTACATCTAATTCTCCAAAAGAAAGTCCAGTGAACGAAACAGGTAAAGCTGAAGAAGAGATAAAAGTCACTACAATTGTTTCGAAAGAAGAAAAAGTCAAGAAAGAGTTAAAGGTTTAAAAATAGAAAACAAAATGAAATTAAGATCTTTTTATTATTTACAAGAAGGTTTGAAAGAGGCAAGAACAAGAGAATTTAGATAAGAAATGAAAAGGAAGCTGGGTTTAATGGCCTAGCTTCCTTTATTTGTGAAAAGAAAATGAAGTTTTATACACTGTTGACACTATTTAGAAACCGAGTTATAATCCTTGTTATTGAAAATAGTAATCATTCCTATTTTCTTGTAAGTATAAAAATAATACAGAGGTAGACGTGATGAACCAAGAGGTAGAGTTTATTAAATTAAGTCCTACACAAAACATGACAATCTTAGTTAAGAGTCACCATTTCAACGGAGACTATCAACAAATAGCTCTAAGAATGATGGCGTACGATCATGTGTATGCTGAGCAAGTAGGGTTTATTAAAGAACCCAAAGATGTAAATGCAGATGGGCATCTTCAAATGGCTGGAAATGAATTTTGTGGAAATGCTTGTATGTCTTTAGCCGCATTTATTGCCCATCAAAAAGGCATTGAGGAAAATGGGATATCACATTTATCAATTGAAGCTTCAGGAGCTGAGGAGTTGATTGCCTGTCAGGTGCGAAAAGTAGAAGGTGACTATAAATGTCGCATTGCGATGCCGCTACCCAAGCGGATTGAACCTAGAGTTATAGAGTATGAGAATACATATGTTCATGCTTACTCAGTTGAGTACGAGGATTTTCTACACATTGTGCTTGAAGTAGACCAAGTTAATGAGGAGGTGAAAACAGCAGCAGAGGCGCTTGCTCGCTCTCTAGAAAGAAGCTTCCCTGAAACCACGCTAATTGGGGTGTTGCTATACGAAAAAGTCCGATCCTACCTAGCCCCGCTTATCTATATTCCTAAGCTAAACAGCATGGTATGGGAAAGGGGGTGTGGCTCTGGAACAGCTTCAATAGGCGCGTATCTTGCATTTTTATCAAAACAAAAGATTAGTGCAGAGATTAAGCAGCCTGGCGGTGGTATTCGTGTATTCGGAGAGTATGAAAATGGATTTGTGAGGCATTTGCAAATTGAAGGAACGGTTCGCATTGTTGCTCAAGGAAAGGCATTCGTTACTGTATAAAACGTAAGATTGGAGATGATTGTGTGAAGGAACTATTGAAGTTTAAACATCAGCTGCTGGACTTTTCAGGGAAGTTTAATTATTGGGCTTCACAATACAACGGTACCGCTCAGCATTGTGAAGAGCTAGAGAAATTAATTAACGAATATACAGCATTTATTATTGATGAATCCAACAGAGAGAAGTGGTCCTTACTTCAGATAGAAGACATGAATGCAGAACTACTTGTAGAATTACAGCAAATTTCGACTCGTTGCGTAGCGATTATGGAAAAGTATCGCGCTCTTCAATTGCTTGGTGGACAATCGAGTATTACTGATTATTTTAAAAATATCGAGTCTTGTATTGAAGAAGAGTTTGGTAATTTCCAAGTAAAACCCACTTCCAAAGTTCTTTTAGTTGGTTCTGGGGCTTTTCCGATGACGCCACTATTAATTGCTAAAAAAACAGGTGCAGAGGTTATTGGTATTGATATTGACGACGAAGCCATCGAGCTAGGTGGAAAAGTATTACGCATACTAGGGGATGGGCTGAATGTGCGAGTTCAAAATAGTCAGCTAGACCAGCTAGAGTGCTTAAAAGACATTACCCACGTTATTTTCAGCTCTACTGTGAAAGAAAAGTACGATTTATTAGATCAGCTACATGATCTAACGAGAGATGAAATAACGATTGCTATGAGATACGGTAACGATCTAAAATCATTGTTTAACTATCCGCTTAAGGAAGTTAATAACGAAAAATGGATGCTTGTTGAACAGGTGCTGCGTCCGAATCAGGTTTTTGATATCGCGCTTTATCAAAAACAAAGGAAGGGTGAAGCAGTTGAAGTCGTTTAAGAATGTTTTATTGTTAGGAACGGGACCAACCGCTTTACAGCTAGGATTAAACTTTAAGAAAGCTTTAAGCAGTAGGGTTGGGTTTGCAGGAAGGACTTCTGTGCGCTCAGAAAAATTTTTTGCTTCCTTAGCTGAACACGGTCATCTTGTTCAGGTAGCTGTTCAAAATCGAAAGCATGAAAAGATGCAGGGGCAATTTATAGTTGATGATGTATTTTTTCAGTATGAAGAAGTGGTTGGAACATGGGATACGCTTATTTTAGCAGTCACAACTGATGCATACCTAGACGTGTTAACAGCTCTTCATAAAAATACGTTAAAAGATGTGAAGACCGTTATATTAATATCACCGACTCTCGGCTCAAATTACCTTGTACATCACTATATGAAACAGTTTAACGCTCAGGTTGAGGTCATTAGTTTATCTACATACTTTGGAGACACGCGTTGGGTAAGCTCTTATCCTTCAAATCAAGTGTTAACAACAGCTGTAAAAAAGAAAGTTTATCTTGGCTCCACCAACTCTTCGTCTGAGGCGGTTGAAAAGCTGGTTAATTTGTACAAACGTTTGAATTTAACAATTGAAGTAATGAAAACACCTATTGAAGCAGAGACGCGAAATATTTCTCTATACGTGCATCCTCCTTTATTTATGAATGAAGTTTCACTCAGTTATATTTTTAAAAAGGAAAAGCATCAGAAGTACGTATATAAAATGTATCCAGAAGGCCCCATTACGCCTTCATTAATTAAGAATATGCTCAATCAATGGAAAGAAATCATGAGCATTATTTCAAAGCTTAACGTTAAGCAAATGAATTTACTGAAGTTTATGACGGAAGATAATTATCCTGTTCGAAGAGAAAGTTTGTCTTTAGACAATATTGAAAGATTCAGTGAGTTAGATAGTATTCATCAGGAATACTTGTTGTACGTACGCTATGCGTCTTTACTCGTGGATCCATTCTCAGAACCAGACGAACACGGGCGCTACTTCGATTTTTCAGCAGTTCCACTTCGCACGGTGTTTATGAATAAAGAACAAAAATTTGATATTCCACGAATGCCTAAAGAAGATTATTACCGTTTGAAAATGATTCAAGCAATTGCTAGGTACGTAGAGTGCGATTGTCCAACCATTGATCAGTTTTTAAAAGCGTATAAAGAGAAAGTAAAAGCATTCTCAAAAGCTTATGAAGATATAAAGCTTTCAAGCGCGTTTTCGAACTTAGCATTTGAAAACGATATAAAAATGATTTACCAAGAGCTTGATAAACAAATAGTGAAACAATAGAAATACTAAAATAATGGGGGAACAAACATGAAAAAAAGAAAATCATTTACACTAGCGGTTCTTGCGTGTGCAGCTTTACTTGTTACAAGTGCATGCAATGATAAAGAAAAAGCTAGTACAAATGCAATAAATAAAAATGAAATTATCTATGCAACGTCCAAAGATATTAACGATATGAATCCACATCTTTATCCAGGGGCAATGTCAGCACAAGGAATGGTGTATGAATCACTTGTCGAAAATACGGAAGAAGGAATTAAGCCTCTTCTTGCAGAGTCTTGGAAGGTTTCAGAAGACGGGAAAACCTATACATTCAAGCTTAGAGAAGACGTGAAGTTCCATGATGGAGCGCCCTTTAATGCTGAAGCAGTTAAGAAAAATATTGATGCAGTGCAGCAAAACGCAGAAACGCACTCATGGATTAAGCTATCTACTAAAATTGTAAGCTGCAACGTGATAAATGACTATACGGTTGAACTTGTCTTATCAGAACCATATTATCCAACGTTAGTTGAATTGTCTATGACACGACCTTATGTTTTTATCTCACCGAATGATTTTAAGAGCGGTGGCACAAAAGATGGTGTAGGTGGTTATCATGGAACGGGTCCTTACGTCCTGAAAGACCATAAGGTTGACAAATACGCAACGTTTGAAAGAAATGAAAGCTACTGGAATGGAAAGACGGAAGTTAAGACGATTACTGCTAAAGTTCTTCCAGAAGGGGACACGACGTTTTTAGCATTGCAAAAAGGTGAAGTGAACTTTGTCTTTACGGATGATCGAGGGGCAGACAGCATTGATGTAGAAGCAATGAAACAGCTTGTTGATACAGGTGATTATCAGCTTGTTAGAAGTAAGCAAATGAATACAAAAATGATTGTAGCTAACAGCAGTAAGTCAGCTAGTCCAGTAAGTGAAACAGCGGTTCGTGAAGCAATTTGGTATGCGATTGACCGTAAAACTATTAGCGAAACTATTTTTGAGGGTACAGAAACCCCAGCCAATACTTTATTTTCTAAAAACGTAAATTATGCTGATGTAGACCTTAAGAAGCGTGGCTACGATGTGAAAAAAGCCGAAGCACTTTTAAATAAAGCAGGTTGGAAAGAAGATAAACAAACCGGCATTCGAATAAAAGACAATCAGCCGCTTTCAATGACGCTTTATTATGACAGCAACTCTGCGTCTCAAAAAACGCAGGCTGAGTTTATTCAAAATGCACTTAAAGAAATTGGAGTAGAAATTAAGCTGACGGGAGAAGAGTCAACGTCAATAGCAAACCGAAGAGCAGCAGGAGACTATGACTTACTATTTAACCAAACGTGGGGATTAGCTTATGACCCTCAAAGTACTATTGCTGCGTTTACTTCAGATGCTTCGTATTTGCATACGACAAAGGGAATTGCTCATGCCGATGAGCTATACAAAAAAATTGAACAAGTAATGACGTCAAATACTGAAGATGAGCGGAAGAAGCTATACGCTGATATTTTAACTATTGTGCATGATGAAGCGGTGTTTATTCCAATTACAAACGGAAACGTAACCGTAGTAGCTCCAGAAAATTTAAAAGGAATTTCGTTTAAACAAACTCAGTATGAACTGCCGTTTGAACAGATGAAGTTTGAAAAGTAAAAAGGGGAGATTTTCCCCTTTTTTAGTGGTTGAAAATAGAGAAAGGAAGATAAAGCATGGGTGTATATGTTGTAAAAAGACTGCTGTTAATAATTCCGCTGCTGTTTATTATTTCGTTTCTAACATTTGTACTAATCAATTTATCTCCCGAAGATCCTGCTAAATTGGTTTTGCAAGCACAAGATGTTCCAGTGATTACTGATGAGCTTATCGCTCAAACAAGGCAAGAGCTAGGGCTTAATAATCCTTTTATCGTTCAATACATAAACTGGCTCGCTTCGTGTCTTCAATTGGATTTCGGGGATTCTTATGTTAAGCATGAAACCGTTTGGATGCTGTTAGGACCGGCTTTCTTTAATACTTTAAAATTAACGCTCGTTTCATCAATGGTCATTATCGTTTCTTCCATCATGTTGGGTACTGTTTGTGCGCTAACAGAAGGCAGGTTGCTGGATCGTTTTATTAGAGGGACATTCTTTTTCTTATCAGCACTTCCAGCATATCTAATCGGGATAGTAATGATTTGGTATTTTTCCGTTACGCTTGATTTGTTTCCAACGAGCGGACTTGAATCGTACCAAAGCTATATTTTGCCTGTTTCGGTAATTGCCTTTACTCATATCGGATTATACTTTCGCACTGTGCGTAGCGCTATGCTCGCAAACCTAAACGAAGATTATGTTTTGTACGCTAGAGCTTCGGGGTTATCTGAGAAAAAAATCATAGCCACTGTCTTAAAGAACTCTCTTCAAGTATCCATTTCAATTTTTTGTATGTCCATTCCGCTTATCTTAGGTGGGACGGTTGTTATTGAAAATGTGTTTGCATGGCCAGGGCTAGGTAGTTTAAGCATCAAGTCCATTTTAAGCAGGGACTTTCCTGTTATTCAAGCATACGTACTCATTATCGCGGTGGCTTTTGTTGTGTTTAATACAATCTCAGACATTGTTAACACAGCGTTAAACCCGAAGCTAAGGATTGGTGAATAGGATGCAACTATTAAAAGGCTTGGCAAAAGATAAGCTCGGACTCGCTTCACTTGTGATTATCGTCCTAACGTTGATTGTGGGGGTTTTTGCACCGGTCGTTGCGCCAAATGATCCCGTTAAAGTGAATATGGCTTTACGATATGCTGCCCCTTCATTTGAATATTGGCTAGGTAATGATCACTTAGGGAGGTGCGTATTGTCCAGGCTTATTTATGGTATTCGTCCTAGCATTATTTATGTGTTAATTGCATTATCATTATCGGTTGTACTCGGGGGACTACTAGGGTTCATCGCGGGATATTTTAAAGGTGTTATCGACTCTATTATTATGAGAATTTGTGATATTATGCTTTCTTTTCCTGTGTACGTCATCACGCTTGCCATTGTAGGTATTTTAGGCGTTGGCTTAGAAAATATCTTACTTGCGTTTATTTTAATGAAGTGGGCTTGGTTTGCACGCGTAATCCGAGTTTCCGTGATGCAGTATAGTGATTTGGAATACGTAAAGTTTGCGCGAGCGTCCGGGCTCAATCATTTCACCATTATTTATCGCCATATGCTTCCAGTCACCTTTGCTGATATTGCGGTCATTTCAAGTAGCTCAATTAGTTCTACTATTTTGCAAATTTCAGGCCTTTCGTTTCTTGGTTTAGGAATTCAAGCTCCTAATCCAGAATGGGGCATGATGCTAAATGAAGCTAGAGACGATATTTTTACAAAGCCAGAATTATTACTGCCACCGAGTCTAGCTATTATTACAATTGTTCTAGCATTTAATTTTTTAGCGGATGCGCTTCAAGTTGCGTTAAACCCAAAGCTTACTAGCTCAAAAGCTAGAATGCAAGGGGAAGCGAAAATCGTGAAATCACTGTTACATGAAAAGGAGGTTGCAAAATAGAACAATGAGTCTATTAATAGTAGAAACACTACAAGTAATTGATAATCAAACAAATACGCCCATCATTCATAATAGCTCATTTCAAGTCAATGAAGGCGAATGCCTAGCCTTAGTGGGAGAGAGCGGTAGTGGCAAATCAATGACGTGTAAGTCGATCATGCGTTTGCATAAAAAAGGAATTAGCCAGTCTGGTCGCGTGTTATTAAAGGGCGAAGATTTACTTCAGCTTTCTGAAAAACAAATGAGAAGTAAAAGAGGGAAAGAGCTCTGCATGGTCATGCAAAATGGCATGAGTGCTTTCAATCCGTCTAATCCTGTCGGACGACATTTAGTGGCTACTCTCAAGCAGCATACGGATTGGAGCTACCAGCATCTGGAGAGTAAGCTTATCGATGGGATGAAGCGTGTGCGCCTACAAAATCCAATAGATGTCATGAACAAATATCCACATGAACTTTCAGGGGGAATGCTTCAGCGATTGATGATTGCTCTAGCTTTACTGCTAGAACCAGATGTCTTAATTGCAGACGAGCCAACCACCGCATTAGATACCATTTCACAGTTTGATGTGATCGAACAATTAATGAATTTAAGAGAAAATATCGGTTCAGCCATGATTTTTATTTCACACGATCTAGGAATCGTTAAGAAATTGGCGGATCAGATACTTGTGATGAAGGACGGGGATATCGTGGAAAGAGGAGCAGTACAAGATGTTTTTCTACAACCTCAACATTCATATACAGAATATCTTATTTCAACAAAGCGTACGCTTAGTGAACATTTTCAGAAAATGGTAGGAGGAGCTGTCGATGCTTAACGTATGCGAAGTTGAAAAGTCATATCCATCTGGAGGACTCTTGCCCAAAGAGAAAAAACAAATCATTAAAAGGGTTAGCTTTGAATGCGCGGCAGGAGAATGCTTAGGTATTATTGGTGAAAGCGGTAGCGGTAAGTCAACGCTGGGACGTTTAATTCTAGGTATTGAACGCCCGGATAAAGGAGAGGTTTTACTCGATGGCGTAAGTACCGAAAACGTACAAGCACGCGTAGGAAAAATGAGTGCAGTGTTTCAAAACTATGCATCTTCCATAAATCCTTTCTTTACTGTTAAAAAAACCATTATGGAGTCTCTTCGAATCGTAAAAATACAAAAAGCAGATCAAGAGAAAGAAATAGAAAAATTACTACATCAAGTAGGGCTTCCTGCGTTTTATAAACATAAATATCCACACGAATTGTCAGGTGGAGAAGCACAAAGAGTTTGTATTGCAAGAGCCATTGCAACGAAACCAAAGTATCTCTTACTCGATGAAGCCGTCAGCTCATTAGACATATCTGTCCAGCTTCAAATTTTAACCTTATTAAAGGAATTAAGAAGCGCTTATGACATGAGCTATATCTTTATTACGCATGATTTGCAGGCTGCAACGTACCTTTGCGACCGGCTTATGATTTTTAAAGAAGGACAAGTAGAAGAGGTAGTGTCAGTCAACAATTTAAAAAACGTGAAGTCATCATATGCTAAGGCGCTGTTGAACAAAACCATTAGCTTATAGGAGGGAAAAACAGTGAAAGGAGCACTATCCTGGCCCTTTTTACGTTTATACGCATTAGTGCTTCTCTATTTTAGTGCCAATGCTATACTAAACGTAGTTATTCCGTTAAAAGGAGACAGCTTAGGGGCAACGAATACAACAATCGGTATCATTATGGGTGCCTACTTATTTACGACAATGTTTTTCAGACCGTGGGCAGGTTATATTATTCACAAATACGGTCCTGTTAAGGTGCTGCGCGTTATTTTACTTATTAATGCCGCAGCGCTAATTTTATATACGTTTACAGGTTTAGGCGGTTATTTTACCGCTCGTATCCTTCAAGGCGTTTGTACTGCTTTCTTCTCAATGTCACTGCAAATTGCCATTATCGATGCACTACCCGAAGAAAATCGCTCACAAGGGATTTCTCTTTACTCTTTATGCTCGTATATTCCGGGGATTATTGGTCCTTTGTTAGCTATCGGTATTTGGCAGGCGGAAGATGCGAGTTATTTTACGGTTGTGATGATTGCTATTGCGATTTTGACAGGTTTAGTAGGGTATGGCTCCACTATGAACACGCATAACGAAGTCAAAAAAACAGCTCCTCCTCTTGGGATGAAAGAGTCGTTCAGTCAGCTTTTTAAAAATCCTTACTTATTTAAATGTAGCGTAATCATGCTCGTATCCTCCATGGTGTTTGGAGCAGTCACAACCTTTATTCCTCTCTATGCAGAGCAGTTGGAAAATAGTCACGCCGGAATATATTTAATGATTCAAGCAGCTACTGTTGTTGCAGCGCGCTTCACGCTAATGAAAAAAATCCCTTCAGACGGCAAGTGGCACTCGCTCTATATGATAGGTACACTTTTAACGCTGACACTAGCAGCTCAGTCAATTAGCTTTGCTATTGTTGGAGGAGCTTTTTTCTTTTATGGTGCAGCCGTTTTAATGGGAATAGCTCAAGCAATTATTTATCCTACCTTAACCACCTATTTAAGTTTTGTATTGCCAGCTACTAATCGAAACGTTCTTCTTGGGTTATTTATCGCTACAGCAGATTTAGGTGTTTCATTGGGCAGTGTGGTTATGGGACCCGTTGCGGATGCTTTATCCTATCCGGTCATGTACACGGTTTGTGCAGGATTAGGTGCTTTAATGATTCTATTTTCTTATGACAAGCGTAACCAATTTGTTAATTAAATAAGCTTATTCCATAGAGTGTGATATGTTATACATATTGATTTGGTAGGTTTTTACCATCTTTTTCAGCAAAGGTGTATAAAATGACGAATCTTTTCAATACTGTTACAGATATGTAAAATTGATCGAATTACTTTCTTTTTAGAAGCATGTTCGATACAATGCCCTCAAGATGTTTTCTAAACGAAAGCAATTCTTTGAAAAGACGAAAGGAGCTCTATTAGCTATGAAGAAATTGAAATACCCTTTCATCATTGGACTACTTTCCGTAGCCCTTGCAGCATGTGGCTCAAACGATGCTAGCGACAGTGCTGATAAAAAAGAAGATTTGAAAACAGCTCAAACGGAAGAGCAGCAGAAACAAACAAAAGAACAAGAAAAGCAAATGAAAGAAATGCAGGAGAAATTAGAAAAGCAGCAGGTAGATGAAAAGAAAACCGTAGCGCTTGTAAATGACGAAAAGATTTTAGGATCTGAATATAACCAAGTGCTTCAAACATCTCAAATGCAAATGCAGCAAATGGGGCAAGACCCAACAACAAAAGATGCAGCTAAGCAGGTTAAAGATCAAACAATCGATAGCTTAGTGGGACAAACGCTGCTCATTCAAGATGCAACGGAAAAGGGTTATAAAGCATCAGAAGACGAAATTAATAAGCAAATTGAAGATGCTAAAAAGCAGTATGATTCTGAAAAAGAATTTAACAATGTATTAAAGCAAGCAGGTCTTAATATGGATCAATTAAAAGAACAGCTGGGTGAAAGCATTCAGTACAATAAATATGTAGAAAAAGAAATTAAGGCTGAAGAAGTAACAGATAAAGAAGTGAAAGAGTACTATGACCAATATGCGAAGCAAGCAGAAAGTGCAGGGTCAGAGCAACAGCAGCAACTTCCAAAATATGAAGAAATAAAAGATCAAATCAAAGGCCAGCTTGAACAACAGAAGAAGCAAGAAAAAGTAGGCGAACAAGTTGAAAAGCTGAAAAAAGAAGCAAAAGTTGATGTGAAAATTTAACCTAAATTAATGCAAAAACGACCCGTATGTGTACGGGTCGTTTTTGATTAATTGGAAAAAAGGGTAAAAAACACGTTATAATAAAAAGAGCCTTAAAATAGGAGTAGATAAAAACGATGAAAAAACAGGTTCTTGCATTCATAGGGTTAATAAGCTTTATTATGATTTTAATAGGGTGCTCAAGTCAGCAAAGTGAAGATAACAAAGGGTACGTAATCCAAGGTCGCATCATGGAAGTGAAAGAGGATGAAATTTTAGTTGCGAACGTCATTCCTAGGGACGTAGCGCTTAATTATACGACAAACGAAGTATTAGGTGATGATACCATTCAGCCTATTTACTTAAAGGTGCCTGATTCATCTGTTACCTACAAAAAAGGTCAACTAGTGAAAGCATGGTTAAAGAAAGGTGAAAGCGTCAAGTACACAGTCCCAGCAAAAGGGAATGCGGAAGAAATTCAAGTGATTAAAGAAGGTAATTAACAGCCAGGTAAAGTGGAAAGTACGTGATCCGCTTTGCCTGGCTGTTTTGTGAGAAGCTGGAAACAGAAGTGAGGATACCAAAAAGTGGATTGACATAAAAGGAAATTATCACTATAATAGTTTTAGTTCATATAATTTGTATACGAATTATTTTTATGGAAATTAACATGATAATTGTTTAAAGGAAAGGAAGGAATGAAATGAGTAAGTCAAAGCTATGGACGAAAGATTTTGTAGCCGTCTCGATGACGAGCTTTTTTATTTTTGTTGTTTTTTATATGATGACAGTTACGCTTCCTTTATATGCTACAGACATTTTACAAGCAGATAAAGGCAGTTTAGGACTTATTGTTACAGTGTTTTTAATTTCAGCTATTATTTTTCGCCCGCTCTCTGGAAAATGGATGATTACCTTTGGTCAAAAGAGAATTCTAGTCATTGGAGCGGTGCTTTTTTTAATTGGTTCGGTTTTATATAGTCAAATCAATTCACTTTCAAGTTTGCTGCTGCTTCGCGTATTGCACGGAATTGGGTTCGGAATGGCAACAACAGCTACTGGGGGAATTGTAGCAAACGTTATTCCTGATGATCGTCGTGGAGAAGGAATGGGCTACTTTGCTACATTTATGAACCTAGCGATGGTAATTGGACCGTTTATGGGATTAACACTAATCGAAGCATCTGGGCATTCAGCCGTTTTTACAGTAGCAATTGTAGCATCAGTGTTAGGGTTATTATGTAGCTTGGTGCTAAAAGTTCCAACGCTAAAAATGGTGAAAAGCTCTACAGAAGTGAAGGCATCTTTCCTAGCAAGCCTATTTGAATTCAAAGCACTTCCAATTGCATTAGCGGGCTTTGTGCTTTCATTTGCGTACGCAAGCATTATTTCGTTTGTGTCTGTCTTTGCTAAAGAGATGAACTTCACAAGCGTAGCAAGCTATTTCTTTGTTGTGTATGCGGTTTGTTTATTATTGTCTCGTCCATTTACAGGAAAATGGTTTGACCGCTATGGTGAGAACTTCGTTGTTTATCCAGCAATTCTACTGTTTACAATCGGCGTATTTCTTATCAGTCAAGCGTCTTCAGGGACGACTTTCCTGCTAGCTGGTGGCTTGATTGGAATTGGGTTTGGAACGTTAACATCAAGCTTACAATCTATTGCAATAAAAGTATCACCACCGCAGCGTCGTGGAGTTGCCACAGCTACGTTCTTTGTTTTATTTGATTCAGGATTGGGAGTGGGATCCTCTGTATTAGCGGTTGTCTCTGGTTCAATTGGTTATCAAGGAATGTACGGTGTGTGTGCTATTATTGGTGTGATGGCACTTGTAGTTTATTATGCTCTGCACGGTCGCTATTCGAAAGTTACCTCTAGGGTAGCGTTGGAAAAACAGATAGTAAATAAATAAAAAATTGGTGAAAAAGCTTAAAAAAGCACAGTGAAGAAATTGTTCGCTGTGCTTTTCTTTCGTTTCCTTACCCTTGTAAAATTATATATAGCACATTGACGCGTAATAAATAGTGTTCAAATTATTTACTTTGAGATAAAATGATTTACAAATATAAATGTAACTTTTATAATGAAATCAACTTACAAAAAGTAAGTAAATGGAATGTAAAGCATCCAAATTGGAAGGATGACATTAATTAGTTTAAAATAAGAATGTAATGTGATTGTCAGGAGGAACCAATATGTTAAATGAAAAAGTGATAGATGCACTAAAAGATAAAGTAAATGTCATTAATAATCAAGATCATTATATATACGTTGTAGGACCCATTCGTTTACCGGTTAACTTAGAAGGAGAAACTAAAATCTTTCAATGGTATTCTTGGTTACGTTCGGATGATGTGGAACAAGGAGAACTTAGCTTAGAAGAGCTGGTTGAACAGATGAATTCTGCTAATTTAGCTGATTTACAGCAGTCTAGCGTACTTGTATATGGAGACTTTAAAGAAGCGGATCAAGCATTAATTCGCATGCACAGTATTTGTCATACAGGTGATATTTTTGGAAGCAAGCGTTGCGACTGCGGATTCCAGTTGAAACAATCCATGAAGATGATTACAGAAAACGGAGCGGGTGCCTTATTTTATTTAGCAAATCATGAAGGAAGAGGAATTGGCTTATTTAGTAAAGCGATGGCTTACGTGCTTCAAGAAAATGGGTTTGATACGGTTGAAGCGAACGAAGAGTTAGGGTTCGCTGATGATACTCGTCAATATAAAGAAGCAATCAGCGTGCTAAAGCAGATTCGTAGAAAGCCGGTTATTTTAATTACAAATAACCCAAAAAAGCTTACGGCATTAGAAGAGAACGGTGCTTCATTATCTGGCCGTATTCCACTTTGGGGAGACGTATCAGAGTTTAATGAAAAATATCTTCAAACAAAAGTGCAGCGCTCCGGTCACTTAGGTGAGGAGGTACTGGTTTGATTAGTCACGAATTTTACATGAACATTGCAATTCAAAATGCAAAGGCTACAAAAGGGCAAACGGACCCTAATCCACTTGTTGGATGCGTGATTGTAAATGATAACCGTATTGTAGGAATTGGTACGCATTTAAAAGCGGGGGGTCCTCATGCTGAAATTCATGCTTTAAATATGGCCGGTGAGTTAGCAAAGGGAAGCACGGCATATGTTACGTTAGAACCGTGTTCCCACCATGGTCGCACCGGTCCTTGCGCAGAAGCGCTTGTTCGAGCAGAAGTGTCAAAAGTCGTCATTGCTACGCTTGACCCAAACCCACTTGTGGCAGGACGAGGAGTAAGTATTTTAAAGAATGCGGGCATTGAAGTTGAAGTGGGGATATGTGAAGAAGCATCTCGTCAAATGAACGAGGTGTTTAATCACTTCATTACGGTAAAAAAGCCGTTTGTTATTTTAAAATCTGCCATTACGCTAGATGGCAAAATTGCAACGGCGTCTTCTCACAGCAAATGGATTACGTCAGAAGATGCTAGAAAAGATGTTCATCAACTTCGTCACGAAACAGGTGCAATTCTAGTCGGTGTTCAAACAGTTATTGAAGATAATCCATCATTAACAACTCGTCTTGAAGGTGGTCGCAATCCAATTCGCATCGTGTTGGATTCAAAGCTAAGAACGCCGCTGGACGCAAAAGTAGTGACGGATAAACAAGCACCAACGTGGATTTTTACAACGAGTAATTATGATGATAGAAAAAGAAAATCTCTTGAAGAACAAGGTGTAAAAGTCTTTGTCACAAGCGGTGAAAAGCATGTGAACTTATCTCAAATGCTTGAAATAGTGGGTGAGCATTCGGTTTCTTCTCTTTTAATTGAAGGTGGAGGACAAGTGAACGCATCCTTTATTGAACAACAGCTAATTAATAAGCTCGAGCTTTACGTGGCACCAAAGATTGCTGGAGGTGAAGATGCCCCTACTTTTGTGGAAGGAAAGGGTGCTGAGAAAATGTCAGACGCACTAGAGTTTGAGCATGTTACCGTAACACAACTGGGCAGAGATTATAAATTTAGCGCGTATCCAATCTATGAATAAAAGCTGGCTCTTATAACCTGCATCTTAGCTGTTAGGCGTATTTTAACAGCAAGATGCAGGTTTTTTATGTATGGTTTCGACAGTCAGTAGCTTATTTTTTTGAAATTTGCGAAACTTATATTGTGTTTTATCGTTTATTTTGATACAAGGACCTATAAACGTCTTGGAAAGCGGATTTTATGTCTTTAGATAAAGGAATTTGCTTAAGAAAAAGAGAAACACATACTATTGGTTGAAATTTTATATAAGGGTGAGGAATGAGATGAGAGAGTACAGAATTGGGCGTGTCATGAGAGAACTTCGAAAAATGGCGGAGCTAACTCAACAAGAATTAGCAAAAGATATTTGTACCCAAGCGCAGATTAGCAAAATTGAAAATGGTGAAGAGTATCCTTCTAGCATTACGCTGTATAAGCTATCAAAGCGATTGGGCGTAGATGTAAACTATTTTTTTGATACAGTTGAGTCTCCCCGATTAGATTATGTGGATGCAGTAAAATCACTTATCCGTCAATATATTCGCCAAAGAGACTATGAGGCGATTGACCATATTATAAAGAAGGAAAAAGAAAGTCCATTGTTTCAAACAACGCTAAATAAGCAGTTTTTAACGTGGCATGAAGGAATTTGTACGTATTACTTGCATAAGCAAAAAGAGAAAGCATTCAGTCTTTTATACGAAGCGATTGACTATACCAAACAGTCGAAGACGTTTTATAAAGAAAAAGAAATTGAGATTTTAAACAGCGTAGCTATCATTTATCATGAAGAAAAAGAATATGAAAATGCAGAAGAACTATATAGACAAGCGCTAAAGCATATAACGGCACTTCCACAAATTCGTCAAGAGATGCTGAAGGTTCGTATTTTATATGGATTATCGAAAACATTAGCTGATATGAAACAGTACGAAGAGTCGATTACCTACAGCAGTAGAGGAATCGATCTTTGCATAACCAATGAGTCCATGTATTTATTTGGTGAACTTCACTACCAAACTGGTGAAAACTTAATAAAGCTTGGAAGAGTTAAGCAAGGGAAAGAATACTTAGAGAAATCCGTCCATATCTTCCAGTTACAAAGGAATGAAAAGTTCACGGAGTTAGTGAAAAGTGAAATTAATGAACTTTTCGTATAAAAAAACAAAAATATTCCTATTATTATAATTATTGAGAAAATAAAGCGAATTAGAAGAATAAGCCCGTTTAAACAGGTATATTCGCCCATATCATCAAATTCACGAAAAAAATCTTATGCTACACTAACATTAATCACAATAAGGGGAGGAAATATCTATGAAAAAATTATTAGTAGGATTAACATTAGCATTTACATTGGTGGCAGGTGTAGCATCAGTTGGTGCAGTAACTCAGGAAAGTCAAGTAACAACTTTAGGGTTACCGAACCAACATTGATTATAACGATTTTCTCAATATCACAATAATAAGTCCGCTGTAGAGCTTTTTTCAGTAGACCCCCTCTATGAAATAAATGTATGAATTAAGCCCAACCTGTTCTTGGTTGGGCTTGTTTTTTGTTGTTCTCGTTAATTAAGGTGAAGTCTATAAAAGTTAAATATTCAAAAATAACCGAAAAGCCATGACTATCATCATGGCCATTTCGGTTATTTCATTTTACGCATAATCACAAATTCATTTTCGTTTAACATCAAATCGTTTGATACGTGCTTATTTGTCCATAAATCAATGCTGTCAGCAAATGAAGTAGGAAATTTAACCTTTAATGAACGGTTTGTTGGATTAATGATAATGAGTAGCTCTTCATCACCAAGCGTTTTGCGATAGCTTACAAGAGACTCATTTATAGCATGGAACGAGAATTCTCCCTTGGAGAAAGCTGGGCTTTGTTGACGAAGTGAAATAAGTTTTTGAACAAAATGAAATAATTCAAGGTCCTGTTTGTTTTCATCCCATTCCATACACTTACGGCATAAGGGGTCATCTCCACTCTTATTTTTAGCGGGATGTTTAATGAAACGTTCGGTGCAATTAATAACGATATTTTAGCGTTTCTTGGTATCGATCCAATTCCGTGGCTTACTGAACCGCTTTGGACGAAAGTGGCGCTAATATTCATTCAGTGGTGGGTTGGGTTTCCTTTTGTATTTGTTATGATTACAGGTGTTCTTCAATCTATACCAGAAGAGCTGTATGAAGCAGCAACGATTGATGGAGCATCTTTATGGCAAAAGTTTCGTCATATTACGCTTCCGATTATTTTATTTACAACTGCTCCGATAATGATTACGCAGTTTACAAGCAACTTTAATAACTTTAACGTCATCTATTTATTTAATGGTATTAAAAGGTCAAAATACAGCGCGAACAAAACAGTTAAATCAGTCATTGGTACTCAGAGTTTTGCTGCAAAACGGACCGATGTCGAGACAGAAAATTGCTGAGATTACACAGCTAACACCAGCAACAATTACTTATATTACAGCTGAATTGATCCAGGAAGGCTTTATCATTGAGCGCGGAGATGTTCAAGAAGGAACAAAGCGAGTAGGGCGAAAATCCATCGCGTTGGATTTACAAGGCGATGCTTATTGGACAATTGGAGTTCACATTAGTATGGAGACAATCCGAGTGGGGTTAGTAAACCTAAAAGGAGAGACGCGTAATATTCAAGCGGTTCCTGTTCCAGCAGATTTTAACCAGGAAGAGTATTTAGAGTTTGTGGCACGTAGAATTAGTGAGTATATTAATACGCAAGAAGTAGACGTAGCGAGCATCGGGATCGGCTCATTGGGAGCAGTTGATTTGAAAGAAGGTAAGCTTTTAGGAAACGATATAATTGGTTGGCCTGATGTGCCCATTGTGCAATATCTAAAGCAGAAGTTAAAGCTTCCTATTTATTTTGATAATAACGTAAGTGCCTTAGCTTTAGCAGAAAAGATGTTTGGACAAGGAAAGCAAGTTGCTGATTTTATGTGTTTGTACCTTGGATATCGTATCGGAGCAAGCTTAGTGTTGAAAAGCGAATTATATCGCAGTGGGTTAACAGGAGCAGGTGAGTTCGGCCATATGACATACCTGCCAGATGGAAAGCCATGTTGGTGCGGAAGCAGCGGCTGTCTCAATCAATATGCATCAGAGCAAGCCATTGTAGAAGAACTACAGGCACAAGATATCCAAGAAGTGCTACAGCGAGTAGCCAATCAAGAAGGTAAAGCTAGGCGCGTTGTTGAAAAAGCAGCTGAGCGAATAGCGGTCGTTCTGGCTTCGTTTGTGAATATGGTTCACCTTAAAAAAATTGTTGTGTCTGGTCCATTAACCCTTGCTGGCGTTGATCTAACGTCAATTATTAAACAGGAAGTGAATGAGCGATCTTTCTTAGCTCGTAAGGAGGAAGTAGAAGTTATTTCATCCGAACTTGGAGAATATGTCGAGATTATTGGTGCCGGTAGCTTAGCGTTATGGTATAGCGTGTATCAAAAACAAGTATAAAGGGTGTGAAAAGCGCTCTTTTCTTTTAAATATATTATTTAATTTAATGAATTAATATAAAGGGTGAATTAGTTTGAGTGAGCATTCAATTGTTGAAATTTCAAATTTTAAATCTATTCATTTGCAGAACGAACGTAATTTGTATGTTTATTTACCACCTAGCTATGAACAAGCACAAAATACCACGTATCCTGTGCTCTATATGCATGATGGTCAAAATATTTTTCATCCAGCCTTTAACGGCCAATCATGGAACGTTCATCATGTGGTAAATAGACTTGTTGAGCAGGGGAAAATGCAAGAAATTATTATTGTTGGAATTGAAAATATGAAAGAAGAGCGAGCGAATGAATATAGCTTTCATACGCTCAATGAAGATAGTTTGCAAGTCCCTCCAGCTCTTGCTTGCATTCAACCGAAAGGAGAGCTTTACGAGAAATTTATCATTGATGAAGTTAAACCTTTTATCGATGAACAGTTCCGGACGAAAAAGGAAGCAAAGTATACGGCGTTAATGGGATCTTCTAGAGGTGGAGCCATCACGTATCATATTGGATTAAAGAGGCCGGATGTGTTTAGCATGCTTGCCATTTTGTCTCCATACTTTTATTATGTTAATCCTCATACACTACAAGAATTTAGTCAAGTGAATGTTCCAGCTCAAAAAGCAAATCATAAGAAAATCTGGATTGATGTTGGTCAATATGAAGGGCTTTTAATTCGTATAGGACATGTAAAAGATATAGCAAACAAACTATTAGCATGCGGATATCAGCATGGTGAAGAGGTAGCTTACTATCAAGATGATGCCGCTTCCCATACAGAAGCAGATTGGGAAGCGAGAGTTCATATGCCACTGCTATACTTTTTTGGTAAGGAGATGAAACTAGCTGCTGTGGAATTAAAAGGACGCTCAAGCTTTGGTTTAAACGAAAAAGTATGTTCTTTAAATGCAGTAAAAACATTCAGCAATGGTGTGAAAGTAACTGACCTTCAAGGAGAATATCAAGTTGAGAATGAACGCATCGTTTCAATTGCGAAAGATGGAACGATTATCCCTAAGTCTGTGGGCAAAACCGTTGTTCAGTTTCAGAGTGAAGGAATAGTAAGCTCAAAAGAAATTGAAATCGTAGATTACCTATCTGATAGAGTGCCCGTTTCCATTCAAGTGAACAGCAAAGATGCATTGTTAGATGCATTAAGGGTTTACGCCGATTTACCTCTTAAGAAGGTGGATTCTCACCATTTCTATAATCAGTTTATACTACCTATTGATACTGGATTGGTTTTCGTCTTTACTTAGATGATGGCAAAGGAGAAGTTGACGATTATGGTGCTCCGATTCATCATCGTATAATGATTACACATCCACTTCATAAAAAGTTCACAGTAAAAAGTTGGTTGTAAAAAGCAAGGGTCCGTTTGGATCCTTGCTTTTTATGTCCTATTAATTTGTTTTGCTATTTTGATCTTTGTTACGCTTATTTCCTTTTGAATTATCTCCGCTCGTAATTTCTTCGCCCATTTCAACCATTTGATGCTGAGTTTTTGGGTTGCTTTGATTTGCACTACCTTTATTGTTTTTCTTTGTCATAATAATCATTCTCCTTTTAAAAAGTTGGTAACGAATCTAAGTTGTTTGTTTTATCATGGTCAGGTACGCTGCGAATATATGTATCGCCGTCTTTTCCAATAAACGTCGTAACGTGTTCAATTTCACCGGAGGCGACACGCTTCATGGCTTCCTCGTAGTTCAGTATCTGACCACTTTGTGTTTTAAATTCAGTTAAGTTTCCTTTATCATCTTTGCGAACGGCAACAAATTGATCCATGTTTTTCACCTTCTTAGTTATGATTATGAAGAAACCTACACATTTTTATCATGGCTAAACTGTAGAGTTTTATTCCTTTTAAAAGGTAAAGAAGCTTTTATCACGAATAACATAACAATAAATTAAAGTAGGAGGTACATACATGACAACATTTAACTGGCATCAGGAAGCACATTCACAGTGGAATCAAAAAGTTTCATTCTGGAATCAAAAAAGTGAAAATATGTGGAAAAACGGGAGTAGAAAAGGAGTTATCCCTTTAGTTCAACAGCATGTTAAGAAAGATGGTACCGTCATAGATATTGGATGTGGAGATGGGTACGGAACGAGGCTGTTAGCACAAGCGGGGTACAAAGCACTTGGAGTCGATTTATCAACAGAGATGGTTGAAAAAGCAAAAGAATTGCATGAGCACGTTGCGACATTTAAAGCAGCAGACGTTATGGATCTTCCTTTTGATGATGATTTAGCAGATGCTGTAGTCGTCATTAATGTCCTCGAATGGACAGAACAGCCGTTAGTAGCATTAAATGAAATCAAACGAGTGGTGAAGTCTGGAGGTCATGCATGTGTAGGAATATTAGGACCAACAGCACAACCAAGGACCAATAGCTATCGTCGTCTGTACGGAGAGAACGTCATTTGTAATACGATGATGCCGTGGGAGTTTCAACAGCTTGCTTCTGAAAATGGTTGGGAGATTATAGATGGTGAAGGCGTATATAAAAAAGGAGTAAACCAAGAAACACTTGTAACATTGTCTTCTGAGTTGAAGCAGTCATTAAGCTTTTTATGGTTGTTTATATTGAAAAAAATGTAAAAAACACATAAACCAAATGTAGCTCAACATACCAATGAAGTAAGACTGTCAGATTAAAGAGGGATGAACGTGGAGCAAAAAAGACATGAACTCACGAAAGAAAGTCGACCTCATTTTCCGTTGCTTCCTTTTTAGATGATAATGGAGATCCCGTTGCAGCACTACCTACACCCGCAGCAGATAATGTATATAACGTTTATATCAACGGAGTACTCCAACAAGCAGGATTAAGCGTTATTACTCCTGCCCAGGTAACAATCAGTGCACCTGTACCCGTTGGTGTTCCAGTGGTATTAGAGCTTGATGATTTCGCAGACGTGACCTCAACGTCTACTTCCACCACAAACTTAGATGTTGATACAACCATTAGTACGTAAGGAATATGCAGTACACCAAAGAAGGAGTAACAAATGTTACTCCCTTTTTGATGTGTGTTCAACTATATAAAAGGAAAGAATCAATCTCTGTATCTAATGCAAGCTTTTTTCTTTAAACTCGTGGATGACGTTCGTTATTAACAGAATATCTTTGTAAATCTCATCTCGAATGCTTGAATTTGAACAATTACGATAATCTGCCAGCAACCGATTTAACTCATGATGAAATAGAAACGCTTCTTTTTTTGTAATCATTTTAAAAACTCCCTAACGTTTCAGTAAAGACTTCTGAGGTAGAATGAGGAGCTGATAAAACAGCTATACAGCTTATCATTAACAGATTCATTTAACATCATTCTGTTAAAAGTCTCTTTATATAGTATTTACTCTGTATTTACATAAATTAAACCTCAGGTTACGTTCCTTTTTTTAGAAAATAGTTGAAGTGGGTTTCTGTACGTGTCGCTATAAGCGAATGCAGCATAATTTAAATATAGGGAGGAGACAAGCGATATGAAAAAAATTTATCTTGATGCAGGACATGGTGGTCACGATTCAGGGGCCGTGTCAAGTGGGCTGCTTGAAAAAAATTTAGTATTAAAACTTCAGCAATACATGATTCAATTTTTTAATGATCAATATACGGGGTTTACCATTCGCACTACGCGTACAACGGATGTGTTTTTGTCACTAAGCGAAAGAGCAAGTCGAGCAAACGCATGGGGAGCAGACGCATTTATGTCTATTCACGTGAACGCTGGAGGTGGAACAGGATACGAAGATTATATTTATACGGGTCGAAGAGTTAGCTCTGTTTCGTTGCGAAATGCAGTACATGATGAAGTAAAGAAAGTAATAGGCGGTTACAACCATCCAAACCGAGGGAAAAAAACAGCCTCTTATGCCGTGCTTCGTCGTACAAATATGCCGGCTGTTCTAACTGAAATTGCTTTTATTGACCGAGCTGCAGATGCGACTTTGCTTAAAAACGAATCGTTTTTACAGAATATAGCCTATGCCTATGCAAAAGGAATGGCAACTTTTTTAAGGTTGCCTGCAAAATCAGGGGCTACACCTGCACCTACGCCAACACCAACACCAGTTCCAACGCCGCCAAAAGCACCTGCAAAACCACAGCCAACACCACCAAAGCCTTCAGCTCCGCCACCTTCAACTTCGGGAGATACTGTTATTCGTACCATTCAACAAACGTTAAATTCTCGCTATAAAACAGGCATTGCTGTAGACGGCATTTATGGACCTAATACAAAAGCAGCGCTTATTAAAGGTCTACAGTCTGAGCTGAACACGCAGTTTAATGCTCGCTTAGCCGTAGATGGTATTTATGGGAGTAATACAAGGAATGCCGTTGTAAATATTGTACAAGGGGCTCGTGGAAATTTAACATGGATTGCACAAGCCGCTCTTTATATTTCTGGCCATAATCCAGGCACTATTGACGGCATTTTTGGCACCAACACGTTAAGTACAGTAAAAGCATTTCAGCGTAGCAAAGGCCTTTCCGTAGATGGAATCATTGGTATAAATACGTGGCGTGCATTATTTTAAAGAAATAAGCGGACTCTAGAGAGAGTCCGCTTTGTTTGTGACCAGGTTCTTTCATTTCCACTCATAAGGCGTTTCTTGGTAAACATAATAGTTTAACCAGTTCATGAATAATAGATTTGCGTGCGAGCGCCACGTTTTGAGCGGAGCACGGGTTGGATCATCATTTGGAAAATAGTGCTCAGGCAACTTTGCATCCATTCCTTTTGTTTTGTCCCGCATAAACTCATCTTGTAGCGTCTGAACATCATATTCAGGATGACCTGTTACGAAAATGAACTTTTCATCCTTTGACATGACTAAGTAGACACCTGCTTCTTCTGAGTGTGATAGCAACGTTAGATCGGGGTGAGTTTTCACTTCATTTAAGTCCACATCTGTATTGCGTGAATGAGGGGAGAAAAAGAGATCATCAAACCCTCGCAGAAGCTTAATAGGCTCTTGAAGAGAAGTATGGGTGAACACACCTGTACATTTTTCGTCAAGCGGTCTTTTATCAATGTTAAAATGATGATATAACCCAGCTTGAGCTCCCCAACAGATATGCATCGTTGACGTAACGTTTGTCTTACACCAATCCATAATCTCAGTGAGCTCCGACCAGTAATTCACATCTTCAAATGGAATATGTTCAATTGGTGCACCGGTGATGATCATGCCATCAAACTTTTGGTGTTTAATTTGCTTAAAGGTTTTGTAAAACTGCTCCAAATGATTTTTACTCGTTGTCTTCGCTTCATGGGTTGCTGGGTGCAGAAGCGTAATATGTACTTGTAACGGTGAGTTACCCAGCAGACGAAGCAGCTGTGTTTCAGTTTTTTCTTTTTCAGGCATTAAATTTAAAATCGCAATATTTAAAGGGCGAATTTCTTGATTAAATGCCCGTACATCATCCATGATAAAAATACGTTCTTTTTCTAAAATTTCTTTTGCTGGTAGATCACGCGGGATGTTAATAGGCAATAAAACTTCCTCCTGTTTTTTCGTAATATAACGTGCAATCAATCACTATATATAGTGAGCACACAGATTTTTTTATCTCTTGAATGGTTTTTTCAAAGACGATTTTCATTTCTATATACAATACACTATTATATGAATATACAGAATATTAATCAACTGAATTTTCGAAAAAGTAGAGTTTCTTATTCGTAATTTAAGCCAAAAATGATACAATATCAACAGTAAGTGCTAGGTAATACTTAGATAAGACTAATATACATAAATAAGGTTCTTTTAATGGTAAAAAGAGCGTGCATTCATTTGTATGAAAAAGGAGAAGGATAACATGACAACCAAGAAACAAGTGAAAAGTGATTTACAAATCGCTCAAGAAGCAAAGATGAAACCGATTAAGGATATTGCAGCTCAGCTAAGTGTTTTAGAAGAGGAGCTCGAGCCATACGGCCATTATAAAGGAAAGCTTTCATTGGACATTATGGAACGCTTAAAAGACCAAAAGGATGGCAAGGTTATTTTGGTGACGGCCATTAATCCGACCCCTGCGGGTGAAGGGAAGTCTACGGTAACTGTAGGACTGGCACAAGCCCTTCAACAGCTGAATGAAAAAGCAATTATCGCCATGCGTGAGCCTTCTTTAGGTCCAGTCATGGGAATTAAAGGAGGAGCAGCTGGAGGTGGCTATGCTCAGGTTGTGCCGATGGAGGACATCAACCTTCATTTTACGGGAGACCTTCATGCCATTACAACAGCAAACAATGCGCTATCAGCTATTATTGACAATCATATTCACCAAGGTAACGAGCTAGGAATTGATACGCGTAAAGTAACATGGAAGCGCGTCGTTGATTTAAATGATCGTGCACTTCGTCAAGTAGTAGTCGGGCTTGGTGGTCCAGTTCAAGGTGTACCAAGAGAAGATGGCTTCGATATTACAGTAGCATCAGAAATTATGGCCATTTTTTGTTTGGCAACAAGCGTTCAAGATTTGAAAAAACGATTAGCTCGCATTGTAGTTGGTTATACATATCAAAATGAGCCAGTAACGGTCGCTGATTTAAACTCGGAAGGAGCACTGACCCTTCTGTTAAAAGATGCGATTAAGCCTAATCTCGTCCAGACGTTAGAGCATACGCCAGCTCTTATTCATGGCGGTCCATTTGCTAATATTGCCCATGGGTGCAACAGCGTGATTGCAACGAAGATGGCGGCTAAATTAGGTGACTATGTTGTGACAGAAGCAGGATTTGGAGCTGATTTAGGAGCAGAAAAGTTCTTAAATATTAAAGCACGAATGGCAGATATTAAGCCTGAAGCTGTTGTGCTTGTTGCAACCGTCCGCGCATTGAAAATGCACGGAGGCGTTCCAAAAACTGAGTTAAGTAAGGAAAATATTGAAGCGCTACAAGAAGGCATGAAGAATTTAGAAAAGCATATTGAAACAATTCGCGCATTTGGAGTTCCGTGCGTCGTGGCAGTGAATCGTTTCATTACGGATAGTACAGGAGAAATTGAAACGATTATGAGCTGGTGTGAAGAAAACAGCGTAAAAGTAGCCCTCACAGAAGTGTGGGAAAAAGGTGGAGCTGGCGGTATTGATTTAGCAAAAGAACTTCTCCAAATCATGAAAACAGAAGAGTCAAACTTTGCACCGATTTATGATGTATCAGCGACAGTTGAAGAAAAAGTAGAAACGATTGCAAAAGTAGTGTACGGAGCGAGTGGCGTAGATTTCTCTCCAAAAGCCCACAAGCAAATTGCCCAGTTTGAACAATACGGATGGTCGTACTTACCGATTTGTATGGCGAAAACACAGTATTCACTAAGTGATGATCAAGAACTATTAGGAAGACCTGAAAACTTCCGCATCACAATTCGTGAGTTTAAGCCATCGATCGGTGCGGGTTTTCTAGTTGCTTTAACAGGTTCAATTATGACGATGCCTGGCCTCCCGAAAAAACCAGCAGCGCTAAATATGGACGTCGACGAGAACGGACAAGCAGTAGGAATCTTTTAATAGGAAAAGGCGATGGGTGCATCGTCTTTTTCTTATTTTTTCCAAAGAGCGTATGTTATCATAGGAAATGGTTAGAACAAGTAAAGGATAAATTATTTTATTGTAAAGAAAGTAGTGGAACGATGTTTGATCCAATTGTATTTGATAATTTAAAAGTGGTTGTGGAAGGGGAAATATACGATTTAGATTTATCGGGGCAAGTATCGGTTGTAAATCGTGAAGACTTAATGGACTTAGCTCGGTTTACGAGGACGTATCGTATTTCGTTTCAGCAGCATTCGTGCTGTACGACAACCTTGGCTCTTTCAACGGATTTAGATAGCATCCATGCTGAGTTAACTCCGTCTCGTCAGGAAAAGCCAGGCTGTACGGTATTTATTGCTTTTTATATTAAGCAAGCCGTTGCTTATACGATTGAAGACTGCAATGAAATTCGCACGCTGTGTGAAAGAGTTTGGGGAGAGAATCGCGTAATTGAACAACGAGTGATTCATGAAATTGACACTAACGAATATGAAAATGAAGTAAAAGTGATGTTTAACCGCTTTGTTTATGAAGACCAAGTGGCCGATTTAATTGAGATGATTGACTATATGCTCCAAACAATGGACCAGTTGAAAAATTATTATGACCAGCAAGCACATGATAAGCGCTTATAAATTGTTGAAACGACATCTCATACATTACAATAAAGGTATGAACGATACTTTACTAAATGGAGGTCGAATGTATGTCAGTTTATAAGTATTCTGCAAAAACGATTAAAGGTGAACAAGTGTCGCTTTCCCAATACGAAGATAAAGTTTTGGTCATTGTTAATACAGCAAGTAAGTGTGGATTTACTCCGCAATATAAAGAGCTTCAAGCACTTTATGAAGAGATGAAGGACCAAGGCGTAGAGATTCTTGGATTCCCTTGTAACCAGTTTGGTGGTCAAGAGCCGGGTAGCGCAGGTGATATTGAACAGTTTTGTGAACTTAATTACGGAGTATCTTTTCCGATGTTTGATAAAGTGGACGTGAAAGGCGAACATGTACACCCTCTATTTACATACTTAGCTGAAGAGGCGCCCGGTGTGTTTGGATCTAAAACAATTAAATGGAACTTCACTAAATTTCTTGTGAACCGTCAAGGAGAAGTAATTAAGCGCTATGCGCCACAAACTTCACCAAAAGATATAAAGAAAGACATTGAAGAATTAATATAAGGCAAAGCAGGTGAGCGTAGTGTTCATCTGCTTTTTTGTTACTCAAACACCCTGAGCTTCTTTGTGGTAAAATGAATTGAATAAATGCGTTTCATAAGGAGGCTAAAATGAAGCGAACGATAAAAGAAGCAGAAGCATTTGTGAAAGAGAAGCTCGCACATGACACTACGGGCCACGACTGGCAGCATATTAATCGCGTGCGCAATTTAGCTATGATTCTATGTGAAAAAGAAGGTGGAAATAAACAGGTAGTAGAACTGGCTGCTTTATTTCATGATGTTGTAGATGATAAACTAGTGGTTGATGTTAATAAAGCTTACAAAGAAGTAGAAGAGTGGCTGATTGTTCACGGGATTAGCGAAAAGGATTGTCATCATATTATACATATTTTAAAAACAGTGTCTTTTAAAGGTGGAAACCGTCCGGAAATGACGACGTTAGAAGGAGAAGTTGTGCAAGATGCGGATCGCTTGGATGCAATTGGAGCAGTGGGTATCGCGCGAACATTTATGTATGCAGGAGCTAAAGGAACACCTTTATACAACCCTTCAATTAAGATTCGAGACGTGATGTCGGAACAAGAATATCGAAATGGAAAGTCAACGGCTGTTGCCCATTTTTATGAAAAGCTACTGAAGTTGTACGAAGGAATGAATACATACACAGCTAAAGCAATTGCAAAGGAACGTCATGACTATATGCTTGGCTTTTTAGCACAATTTAAGAAAGAGTGGAATTATAACAATGAAAATGATTACGATTGAAGAATTAACAAAAACGTATGGGGAAAAGAACTTATTTAATCATTTAACCTTTACCATTACTGAAAATGAACGAATTGGCTTAATTGGTGTCAACGGTACAGGAAAGTCAACGTTGCTAAAAATTATTGCAGGACTGGAAATAGCCGATGGTGGCGAAGTCATGCACGCGAAGGATTACCGCATTACGTATATGCCTCAACACCCGGATTTTAATCCTGAACTTACGGTGCTAGAGCAGGTCTTCAGCGGTGATACGCCGCTTCTTCAGCTATTAAAGCAATATGAGCTTGCGCTGTACGAGCTCCAGCAAGATGCTTCGAGTGAAAAAGCGCAGCAGAATTTATATGATCTTCAGCAAAAGATGGATGCAATGAACGCATGGGAAGCGAACTCTAGTGCCCAAGCCGTTCTAACGAAGCTTGGTATTACCAATATGCAAGAGAAAATTGGGGCATTATCTGGTGGTCAGAAAAAACGTGTTTCCATTGCTCAAAGCTTAATTCAAACGCCGGATCTTTTAATTTTAGATGAACCGACAAACCACTTGGACTATGAAACGGTAAAATGGCTAGAAGAATATTTAGCGAAGTATCAAGGTGCCGTTTTACTCGTAACGCATGATCGTTACTTCTTAGACGCCGTTACGAATCGCATCTTTGAATTAGATGGTGGGAATTTATACAGCTACAAAGGAAATTATGGAGCGTTTTTGGAAGGGAAAGCACTTCGTGAAGAGCAAGAAAAAGCAACGCAATCCAAGTTAAGTAATTTATACCGTAATGAATTAGCTTGGATTCGACGTGGTGCCAAGGCGCGAACAACGAAGCAAAAGGCGCGCATTCAACGATTTGAAGAACTTGAAGGAAAAGTAGGAAGTACTGAAAAAGAGGGACTGGATATAAGTTTAGCAGGCAGTCGTTTAGGGAAAAAAGTTGTTGAACTAAAAGAAGTGTCAAAAGCATTTGAAGGTAAGATGCTCTTGAACGATTTCACTCACATTGTGAAAAAAGGAGATCGGATTGGGATTGTCGGTAAAAATGGAAGCGGGAAGTCAACGCTTTTAAACATGCTTGCTGGTCGTATTGGACCTGATAGCGGAGAGGTTGATCGTGGGCAAACTGTTAAAATTGCGTACTATACGCAAGAAAGTGACGATATGGACTTAAATAACCGAATGCTAGATTATATCAAAGAGTCAGCTGAAATCGTCCAAACGACGGATGGAAAAGTAATTTCAGCTTCGCAAATGCTTGAACGTTTTTTATTTCCTTCTCATACACACGGAACGCCTATTCGAAAGCTTTCAGGTGGAGAACGTCGTCGCCTTTATTTATTGAAGCTTTTAATGACCTCACCGAACGTGTTGCTGTTAGATGAGCCAACCAATGATTTAGATACACAAACGTTAACGGTTCTAGAAGACTATCTAGAGGAATTTCCAGGCGTTGTTATTACTGTTTCACATGATCGCTATTTCTTAGATAAAGTCGCTGACTACTTGTTAGTATTTGAAGGAGACGGCGTCATTTCAACCTATTACGGTGCTTATACGGATCAGCTGGAAGAAGCAAGACGACAAAAGCAAAAACAAGTGCAAGAGACCAAAGTGAAAGAAGAAAAGCCTAGAGTACAAGAAAAGCAGAAAAAGCGCCGCTTATCATATAAAGAGCAAAAAGAATGGGATGAAATTGAAGATAAAATTGCAGCCAAAGAAGAGGAGATTGAACGCTTAACAGCTGAAATTGAACGAGCTGGAAGTGATTACTCCAAAGCCCATACCTTATCGATGGAACAAGAGCAAGCAAACGATGATTTAAATGAGCTGCTAGAACGCTGGACGGAGCTTTCGGAACTAATTGAAGAAATTGAAAATGCGTAAAAAAGCAGGTGATTAGACCCTCTGTTTTTGAGCATGTTACAATGTAAAAAAATGAAATTGAGGAGTATGAGTGTATGAAGATTAAATCTATTGAACCCACACCAAGTCCGAATACAATGAAGATCAATTTAAATGAAGTGTTGCCTGGAGGAAAAAGCAACAACTACCATAAAGATAATAGTCATGAAGCCCCAGCGGTTATTCAAGAAATCATGAAGGTTGAAGGCGTAAAAGGCGTATATCACGTTGCTGATTTTTTGGCAGTTGAGCGTAATGCAAAATATGATTGGAAACAAATTTTACCTCAGGTTCGCGCAGCTTTTGGAGAAGACGTACAGGATGAGACTGAAAACCAGCAGATTAATGAGCACTACGGGGAAGTGAGCGTAGCTGTTCAACTGTTTAAAAATGTCCCTATGCAAGTAAAGTTAACGGATGGAACAGAAGAGAAGCGATTTGGGCTTCCAGATCGTTTTGCAAAAGCGGTTGCTGAAGTTCAGCAATTTGCATCAAACGTTGTATTGGAGCGTAAATGGAAAGAGCAAGGAGTTCGCTACGGTGAACTAGAAGCAATTGGAGAAGATGTTGTAGAGGAATTATCAGCAGCTTATCCTGAGGAGCGTTTGAATCGACTTGTCCAACTTGCAAAGCAAGAGGAAAGTGGAGAGCAAGTTGTAAAGCCACGCGAAGCATATAAAGTAACAGAAGAAATGTTAGATGAGGAAGATTGGACAGTTCGTTATGCTCATTTAGAGCAAATGAATCCAACAGAAGAGGATTTACCCGTTTTGAACAAAGCGCTTGATGATGAAAAAGCATCCATCCGCCGCTTAGCAACGGTCTATCTTGGAATGATTGAATCGAAAGAAGTCCTTCCATTCTTATATAAAGCTTTAAAAGATAAATCTGTAACGGTTCGTCGTACTGCAGGAGACTGTATGTCAGATTTAGGGTTTGAAGAAGGGATTGCGGCGATGTGTGAAGCGCTACAAGATAAAAGTAAGCTTGTGCGCTGGAGAGCAGCAATGTTTTTATACGAAGTAGGAGACGAAACAGCTTTGTCAGCCTTAAAAGCAGCGGAAAACGATCCAGAGTTTGAGGTTGATTTACAAATTAAACTAGCAATTGAACGAATTGCAGGCGGAGAAGAAGCAAAAGGATCCGTTTGGAAACAAATGACGGAAAGTCGTAAAGGGTAAGAGAAAAAAGAGCATTCAGATGAATGCTCTTTTTTTATGTGTGAGAAGGAAACTGCAATGGTTTCATTGTATTATTAATCGTCATAGATTGATAATGATTAGAATGTAAATAGGTTAATATAGTTGGCAAAGACTGTGCCGTAAAAGGCTTATCGTGAAATAAGATAACCGGTGTTTGTTCGCTTGCATTCACGTGTTCAATGTGTGGCTCAATGGATTGAATGATTTTTGGCGCAGAGCGTAGCGCCCAATCCTCACTGTCAATATTCCAGTCCCACAGCTGGTAACGAGAAGTCAGCTGTGTTCTATGCGGTTCCTTTAAGTACGGCACGCTACCAAAAGGTACGCGGATGAGCTTGCTATCAACGCCAGTCACGTCCTTAAGAGCTTTTAAGCACGTTGTCATTTCGTTTAAAGCAGCGCCATCTTGCCCGTACATCTGATGAATATCATGTGAAACTCCATGACATCCGACGCTATGCCCTTCAGCAACAATGCGCTTAGCGATGTCAGGATATCGGTCAATTTGATTCTTTAATAAAAAGAACGTTGCTTTGACGTTGTAGTCTCTTAGAGTATCTAAGATTTTTGGAGTATCATTGTTAGGTCCGTCATCAAACGTAATAAAAATTGGTTTAGTAAGCGGTTCGTTGCGATCGTTTAGCGTATTTGCTAAATACGCGCTGTGATGCAATGTGTTTAACGTCTTGCCTGCATAGTTTACACCGTTTTCTTTTTGTGGCATTGGTGTGTAAGCCAAGGGTTCTTTTGCTGCTGCACTCATTGTTTGTGCATTCGTATACTTGCCAATTGCCACCAATAAAAGAAAAATGAGTAGTACTAAGCTAATTCCAATGTAAAATTGTTTTGATTTCTGTAAAGCCGGTTTCAATTGAAAAAATCCTTTCTATGTATAAACTTCTACCTATAACTATAGTATAAAAAATGGAAGAATAATAGTAAAATACGGCAAAAATTGAACGAATTTTAGTAATTGCTGTTTCTTCTCAATTTATGTGGTACTGAACCGAGCTCTAGCTAGATTTTTCCTGGCATTTGTAGTATGATGTGTGGATGAATCATTGTAAGGAGGAAGATTACGATGTCAATGGCATATGAAGAATATATGCGTCAGCTTGTTAAGCCGATGCGTGAAGAGTTAACTCGTGCTGGGTATAAAGAGCTTACAACAGAAGAAGCGGTAACAGAATTTATGGAAAATGCAGAAGGTACAACGTTTGTTGTTGTGAATTCCGTATGCGGATGCGCTGCTGGGTTAGCTCGTCCTGCGGCAACACAAGCATTTTTACATGCTGAAAATAAACCGAATCAAGCGGTTACTGTATTTGCTGGCCAAGACAAAGAAGCAACAGCAAAGATGAGAGAATATTTTGGTGATATTGAACCATCTTCTCCATCAATGGCTCTATTAAAAGGAAAAGAAGTTGTTCACTTCATTCCACGTCACGAAATTGAAGGTCAATCATTAGAAGCCATTTTTGAAAATGTTTTAGACGGTTTTAACAAGCACTGCTAATTTATAGCGTGCTACGAAGTAGATGAATAATGTAAGACGCGAAAAGGATGTCTTCAGGCATCCTTTTTCTTCTGCGTAAATAATGTAGCTTAGGTGGAAAGGAGTAAAATCAATGATTGTAACGACAGCTGGGAGAACGGATGAAGAGATGATTAGATTTGCTAAAAGCGTAGCAAATGATTTGCACATTCCATACGTTGCTCGAGCAAAAACATCTGTGAAAACGTTGCAGAAAAAAGAAAAATCAGATCTTTTAGTTGTTGGAAAAGAGAGAATGGAACTACATATCCAAGAAGCAGAAGAACCATTTTTCTTTCATCCAAACTCAGCGATGTTTCGGGCAAAGCGGTTATTAAAAGGTGAACAAGACCCGTTTATTCAAGCCGCAAAATTAACAACTGGTATGAGCGTATTAGACTGCACGCTAGGACTTGCTTCCGATAGTATTATTGCCAGCCTTGCCGTCGGAGAAAGAGGGCTAGTAAAGGGATTAGAAGGAAATCGTTTTATGGCGTATTTATTAAAGCAAGGCTTAAAAACGTGGAAAAGTGGTATTCGTGAAATAGATGAAGCGATGAACAGAATCTCTGTCGTGCACCAAACATTCGAAACATATCTTCATTGCTGTGAAGATAATTCATTTGATATTGTCTATTTTGATCCCATGTTTGAAGCAAACCTTGCTGACTCTAACGGAATTCAAGGGTTAAAGCAACTTGCTTTATACACACCGCTAACGGAGCAAGTTATGACGCAGGCAAAGCGAGTTGCAAGGAAGCGTGTTGTGCTTAAAGATCATTACAAAAGCACGCGTTTTCATGAGCATCAATTTCATGTGTATAAGCGTAAAACTGCCGCTTTTCATTACGGTGTTATTGAGATAAAGGAAGGTAGATAAAATAAAAATATGGTTTATATTCACTATAAAAGAGGTAAAGGGAAACTAAAAGCAGTATTAAAAAATTTTTTAACTATATTTTTTAAGTAAGAAAAAAGTTTTAAAAAAAAGGTGAAAAAAATTGAAATATGATACAATACACACTATATTAAAAATAGTTGAATGAAAGAAGAATTGAAAGGATCGATAAAGATGCCTAGATGGTTGAAAAGAATGCTCGTTGTATTAATTACGGTATTTACATTTGGGCTTGTCACGCCACCTGAGTATTTATACGTTGATGACGCGAAAGCCGACAAGCAGCATAAATCAGGCTATATACGTGATGTTGTGCCTTCCACAACCACGTTTGAAGATGCTGAGCTTCCCTCTATTCACTTTAAGTTTGAAGATGTTGATTCATTTGTTGCATATGCAATGGACCAAGCAGAGAAACAGTCCGTTGAAAAGTTTGGAACGAAAATTGGCCCTGTTATTGAAGAGGAGTTTCGAGGGGCTGTCCTACCAGAGATTGAAAAAGTCCTTACTGATATTGGCACAGAAAGAGAACAAGATATTACAAACCTAGAGATAAGTGAGCATCCAGCTTCGGGTTACGGAGAGAAAATTTTTCACGTTTATGACCTGCAGTCTGGGCAAGATTTAATTCGCTTTCATGTGCGGCGAGAGAACCCTCCAAAAGATGGGTATTGGTTTAACTTCCATTATCATAAAGCAGAAGATAATTTTCAAAAACACTATACGTTAGGGAAAATTTATTGGAACCGTAATATGCCTCCAAAATGGATGTCGTAATCAGGTTCAGTGACTAAAACTAGATTTTGATAAATCTAGTTTTTTTATTTATCTCTGGTGATAGGTTGTATGAGAAGAGTAGATGCCAAGATTTGCTTGGGAGTCTCCCTAGCTTTATGTGATAGCATAAAGCTAGGGGAGGAACAGCAGGTGAAAAAGAGAATCTTATTTGTTTGCATGTTATTGCTTGGCATGGGTCCAGCAATAACGTATTCTTCGTTTGAAAGAAATTATACGCTATTAAAAAATGTGGATATTGGAATGGAAACAAGCAACCAATCATACATTTCTCGCTATCTAAATGAAATAGTTTACATCCCAAAAGACAACTATAACGAACAAGAAGTAATGACTAGCTTGCACTATATTAGTCGCATACCGTCCCCGCTCTTAAAAGAAATGGCTCAAAAAGAAATTAATATAAAGTTGTTTAATGGCCAGCTAACCGATGAGCCAGGGTTTTTATTTTTAAAAGGAAAAGTACCAAGAGGCTATGAGCTTTCGAGTAAAGTGTGGGACGACGTCCCTGGGGCGGGAGGTTCAAAAACGGTTTACGTAAAAATTGGTCACAGCGAAAAAGGGCAAGGGCACGGTTCGGTCAATCTAGAGCTTCACGAGATTGCTCACACGGTTGATCGTCATATTTTACACAACCTCCGTCATAAAGAGAAATTTTTAACGGTTTGGAACGAAGAGAAACAAATATTATTTCCAAATCAACATTACTTTTTAAACTACCCAGAAGAATACTTTGCTGAAGTATTTGCCATGTATTATGCAAATTCGTTTACGCGTACTTATTTGAAAGAAAATGCCCCGAAAACAGCTCGTTACTTAGAAGAAGTGATTGGTGGACGGAACTTTTAAGGTGCCAAGCAAGTAATATGATAAATCGAAATGAATTCGTTATAATAGAAATGAGTGATTTGACAAAGGTTGTTAAACACGAACATAATTGTATGAAGTTTGGTATTGGAGGATTTAGTAATGAAAAAGATTACAGAGGAAAAGCAGTTTCATGAACAAATCAAAGGAGAAGAGCTAAGCGTTGGTATCTTCACAACAACATGGTGTCCAGACTGTAAACGCCTTGATATGTTTATTGGTGAAATTATTGAAGAAAACCAAGATAAAGCTTGGTTTGAAGTGGATAAAGATGAGTTTGAAGAACTTTCTGCAGCAAACAATGTAATGGGAATTCCGTCTCTTCTTGTTTATAAAAATGGTGAGAAAATTGCACATCTTCATAGTGCAAATGCAAAAACACCTGAAGCAGTGCGTGAGTTTTTAAGTTCAATCTAAGTTGATTAGCTACTTGTTTACATAAGCAAGTAGCTTTTTTTGTATAGAGTTTTGCTAAACGTCCCGCTCTTATTTTTTAAGAGTCTTTCTTGTCTTTAAACACTTTATTAGATAAAAAACAAGCTTGTAGAACACGAACGTATGTTTTATAATTTAAATGTGGGAATACATGGTAATATGGAGGGGTTTTGAATGTACATAACAGTAGAAGATTTTATTAAAGAGTGGAACCGCGAAGCCATGCTAACTCAAAAAGTTTTAGAAGGCCTAACTGATCAGGCGTTAACTCAAAAAGTTTATACAGAAGGTCGTACTCTAGGAAGAATTGTGTGGCACTTTACAACAAATATTCCAGACTATTTGGCTCATTTTGGGTTGGAGATAGATTAGCTAGAAAATGCTGAACATGTACCCTCTTCCGCTAAAGAGATTGCTGGAGTTTTCAATAGAATTAGCTTACAAGCAGCGAAAGCTATTAACCAGCAGTGGACAGATGAAACGTTAAAAGAAGTTCAAACAGCCTTTGGTCGACAAGAGACGAATGCTCAAATTTTAATGGGATTGATCAAACATATTATTCATCACCGTGGACAAGTTACGGTACTTATGCGTCAAGCTGGAATTGAACCTTTTGGTGTATACGGTCCCACCAAAGAAGGATGGGTTGGTGTAGGCGTGGAAAACCCTCCTGTTTAAAAGTAATTAGGCTATAAAAAAAGAGTCTTTTCACAGACTCCAAAGACTTACCCCTAAATTTTCAGCCTATCATAATGATACAATAGCAAAAATGTTTATATCTTACTATTACTTTGCTAGAACTTCTGACCTAAAATGTATGAAAGTTATGTCGATTTTCTATTTCCATTTTGAATGGAGTGCGTTATACTAAGACAGGTGAATAATCGTGAAGCAATAAGGTCTCAATTTTAACATTGAGTGAAAAGGGAAGTTTGGTGCAAGTCCAACGCGGTCCCGCCACTGTAAACGTTAGATGTCTAAAGATGCCACTGTTTGAAAAATGGGAAGGCTTAGTACATCATATACGTAAGTCAGGAGACCTGCCTTATTGTCAACTGTGAAACCTTCGAGGAGAGGGGAAGCAGGGTATTTGACGTACATAAACAATGCGAAAGTCATTCGCATCATTTAACGTTACCTGCTTTACTTTCGATTGAAAGTAAAGTTTTTTTATGTGTGCTGAGCGACTTCATAACCGATACATAATTAGGAGGGGTTATCAAAATGAAAAAGTGGTTATCATCTGTTATTGTTGCGATGTTCCTTGTTGTTCTTGCAGCATGTGGGGCAACTGATGAAGGAAGCAAACAAACAGAGCAAACAAAGCAATCAGAAGAGCAAGCTGTTACGGTTAAAGATGCAAGAGGAGAAGAAGTAACGGTTGAACAAGCACCCAAGAAAATTGTTTCTCTTATGCCAAGTAACACGGAAATCGTCTATGAGTTAGGTCTTGAAAAAGAATTAATCGGAGTAACAAGCAACGATGATTATCCTGCAAGCGTGAAAGAAAAAGAGCAGGTAGGAGATATGAATATCAACGCAGAAAAAGTTATTGCATTAAATCCAGACCTTGTGTTAGCTCATGGTTCAAGCATGGGAATGTCGGATGAAGTTTTTAAGCAAATTGAAAGTGCTGGTATTCCATTATTTGTTGTAAATGATGCAACTGATTTCAATACCGTGTATGAAACGATTGGGAACATCGGAAAACTAACGAACAAAACAGATGAAGCAGATAAAACAGTAAAAGAAATGAAAGCTGCTGTTTCAGAAATTGAAGAAAAAGCGAAAGAAATTAAAGACGAAGATCGTAAGAAAGTATGGGTAGAGGTTTCACCTGCGCCTGAGATTTATACAACTGGTAAAGGTACGTTTATGGATGAAATGATTAAAATAATCGGAGCAGAAAACGTAGCTGGAAATGAAGAGGGATGGGTAAAACTTTCGGAAGAGAAAGTGGTTGAGCTAAATCCAGATACAATCGTTACAACATATGATGGTGACGCCAACGAAATCAAAAATCGTCCAGCATGGAGCGATATTACAGCTGTAAAAGAAAATCAAATCGTAAACGTTGATTCTAATAAAACAAATCGACCTGGACCACGAATTGTAGAAGGGTTAGAAGAGTTCGCGAAAGCCGTATATCCTGAGGTGTATAATTAATCGAGAAAAGGACCATATTCCAATTCAAAAAGGAATTGGTCCTTTTTTATCGTTACGTCTTGAGCAGGATGATGAATTATTAACGATGAAAACAAGTATACCGTTTAAAGCGTACAGTTCAGGCGTACTAGGAGATGGTATGCTTGAGACTAACGTTTTTTATAATCGTTTTGTACACAAATACTACCGTGCTGATTCACCTGCTGAAGAATATAGAGCATTTTTAAAAGAAAAAGGCTTCGTTTATGATAAAGTAGTAGGGTTGATGACGGCTGTTTATTTACGGAACAAATCGGTTTATACATATTGTAAAGATAGTCTTACAGTCTCATCTATTATTACTGCCGGAGTTGGTAATGCCGTTGATTTGACGTCTGATGATATTACTCCATTTTCTTCAGGGCCTGGAACGATTAATATGTTCATATTTATTGACGGGAAATTAACGGATGCTGCGTTTTTACAGCTGTTTATCGCAGCAACGGAAGTGAAAACGCGAATGCTTTACGAGCTGGGAGTGCAAGATTCGAACACAGAGACGCTTGCGACAGGAACATCTACTGATAGCATTTGTATTGCCGCAAGCCAAACCGGTAGCATGTATGAGTACGGTGGGTCCATGACGGCTCTGGGACAAGCGGTAGGAAAGCTCGTTAAGCTAAGTTTACTTGAAACCATTCAAAAAAGGTGATGTGTATGGACTTTCAACAATTAATTGTAGCGCATTTGCTAGCTATCTCAATGGCGCTTGTATTAGATGCTATTATCGGAGATCCCGTAAATTGGCCGCATCCTGTCAGGTGGTTTGGGCGCTGGATTTCTTTCATTGATAGGCGTTTAAACCAAGGTAAGTTTCAACGAATGAACGGTCTGTTCCTTGTATTAAGCATGGTAGTATGGTGTTTTGTACTACCTCTAGCTCTTCTAATCGCTCTATATGAAATTTCCTACTGGATTGGAATTATAGTCGAAGGCATAATGGTTGCTACCACAATTTCAACAAAATCTTTGGGGGAAGCTGCCTATAAAGTAGCGCTGCCTTTACAAAAAGGTGACTTACAGGAAGCGCGCTTTCAAGTGGGCATGATTGTGGGAAGAGATACCGATCAGCTTGACGAAAGCGAAATTGCCAGAGCGACAGTTGAAACAGTGGCGGAAAACACAAGTGATGGCATTACAGCTCCTTTATTTTTTGCTTTTTTATTAGGCGGAGCAGGCGCTTTTTTTTATCGAAGTATTAATACGTGTGATTCAATGGTTGGCTATAAAAATCCTACGTATGAAAAGTTTGGATACTTTAGTGCCAAGTTAGATGATTGGCTTAATTTTATTCCTAGTCGGTTGACAGCGTTTATTATGGTTATTAGTAACGTGATGCAAAGTGAATTTACAGCGAAACATGTGTTTAGCATTATTAAAAGGGATGCACCTAAACATCCTAGTCCAAACAGCGGCTATGGTGAAAGTGCTGTTGCCGCTTTGCTTGGCATTCAGCTAGGAGGTCGCAACACATACAAAGGAATTGTTTCAAATCGTGCGAAAATGGGAGATCCTCTTTATTCTTTAAATGTTAGTCATATTTTTAAAACAGTCCAAGTGATGAAGCGGACCGTTTGGTGTACTTGGTTTTTTTATCTGATAGGAGGGATACTGATTGGCATTACCTACACATGGAGCTAACCCCGCAATTTTTCTAGAGGCGATAGGCCAAAATGCAGAACGTTCATTCATTGATTTTAGCGTGAATACAAACCCTTTAGGAGCACCGAATATCATTAATGAAAATTGGGATGAACTTAGAGAAATCGCTTTTTCTTATCCTGATCCTGATGTGAAAAAGCTAACGAGCCTCATTGCTACTTACCATAAGCTTACTTCTAATGAAGTCTTAGTAACAAACGGTGCAGCAGAAGCCTTCTTTTTGCTTGCTTCCATATTTTCAAACGAAAAGGTAGGGATTTTACAGCCTACTTTTATTGAATATGAACAGGCGAGTTTAGCTCATGGCTGTGAAATCATTCATATTTCTCTGGAAGAAACAGATAATTGGAATTGGAATATGTCGGAAATAAAACAAAAGCTTCCAATCTTAAAAGCGATATGGATTTGTCATCCCAACAACCCTACCGGACGAATGTATGACATAAATGAGTGGGAAGAGCTAATTGACTTAGCTCATCGTGAGAAGACTTATCTAGTTGTTGATGAAGCGTTTATTGATTTTGTAAAGGGAGCTTTCTCGTTTGATCGATGGATTCAAAAGTATCCATATCTAATCATTGTTCGGTCTATGACAAAAATGTTCAATATTGCAGGGGTAAGGTTAGGGTATGTTTTAGCTCATCAAGGCATCATTACTAAGTTGATGCAAAAGCAGCCACCTTGGAGTGTGAATGGTATGGCGCAGCAAATTGGCCGGTGGTGCTTATCTGAAGTGGAGTTCGTGAATAAGACGGTCGAGTATATTGATACAGAAAGAAAGCGAGTGACAAACGAGTTACAAAAGCTAGGGTTTACCATATCTCAGTCGGCAACTAACTACTATTTATGCAGTATTCCAGAGAGTTACACTTCAGCTGAATGGCTGTCATTTTTAGCACAAGAAGGAATTGTAGCAAGACACACGGAGAATTTCCTAGGCTTAAATGGTCGTTATGTTCGATTAGCAGTCAAAACACAAGCAGAGAATGATCAGCTTATTAGCGTATTGAAAAAAGGGGTCGGGTTGTCATGTTAGTATTTGTAACCGGAGGTGTTCGCAGCGGAAAGTCAGCAGCGGCAGAGGCATTTGTTCAAAAGCTAATGACCAATCGTGCCGTCTATCTAGCGACTAGCCGCGTGACTGATCATGAAATGCAAGAGCGAATTTCGTTGCACCAACAGCAACGAAATGATTCTAACTTGTCATGGTCTACTCTTGAAGTTCCAAAAGATCTATCTGGTATCTATTCATCGATTCAAGAAACGGATGTCATTTTGCTAGATTGTGCTACAAATTGGCTGGCAAACGAGCTTTTTACCAAGGAAGAAAAGTGGCAATCTCATTTGAAAGCAAACGAACTATTCAACAAAATGGTAGGAGTAATTCATCAATTGAATGAGCGATGTCAGCATCTTATCATTGTATCAAACGAGTTGTTTGAAGAGAGCGTCCTAAAGGGACCTACGTTTACATATATGAAGTTATTGGGGCAAATTCATCAGGAGATTGTGAATCAAGCAGACTTAGCGATTTGTGTAGAAGCGGGTATTTCCTGCTACTATAAGGGAGATGAAACAGCATGGCAGTAAAAGAGTGGATGGTCATCGCGCGCTTAGCACTGCAGTTTTTTACAATCTTGCCAACAGCAAAAACAATTCAATGGACGGAAAAGCGCACGGCCAAAGCACTTTATTTTCTACCATGGATTGGCGCTTGTATAGGAGCAGTTAGCTATGGGCTATTTTTAGGTCTAGAATGGTTAGGGGTTAGCGCTGTCACGACGGCTATTTTGCTTATGCTAGCTGGTGGGATACTCACAGGAGGCTTACACTTAGATGGATGGATAGATGTGAGCGATGCTTATTTTTCACATCAACCAAGAGAAAAAAAGCTTGTGATTTTAAGTGATCCTAACGTAGGTGCATTTGCAGTTCTGTCAATTCTAGCTCTATTAGCTCTGCGTTTTAGCGGAATAAATGAGCTGATTAACATTGAATCAATTAATTTAGTTACGTTCATGAGCGTATTTGTATTGCCTCGTATTGTAGCAGGGTGGATTTTGCTTTGGGATCAGCCTGCTAAAGAAACAGGGTTAGCTTCTTATTTTCAAAAAGGCTCAACTGAAAGACAAAAGTGGATCTATGCTGCAATGAGCATACTAATGATTGCAGGTCTTGTCTATTTAATGGAAAATAAAGCTGTAGTTTTAATTGGTGCTATCACTGTTTTTATATGGATTAAATTTTATCGCGCTCAGTTTGGAGGCATTACGGGAGATGTCATTGGAGCAACGATTGAAGGAGGGGAAACCCTTGTATGGTTGAGTATGTGGATATGCTATTTATTCGGCACGGTTTAACAGAACCTAATAAGCTGCGCCAGTACATCGGATGGAGCAATCCGTCGTTAAGTAGTGAAGGAATTGCAATGTTAAAAGCGTCGGATGTGGTGCCGGACTTAGTTGTTGGAAGTGATTTGAATCGTACAAGAGAAACGAGCGCAATATTATTTCCCAATCAGCCATATACTGTCTTTGAAGATTGGCGTGAACTTTCATTTGGCGATTGGGAAGAGCGTACATATGAGCAGTTAAAAAATGATTCCGCATATCGAAAGTGGATTGATGCGCCTTTTGAAGAGCAACCACCCAACGGGGAAAGTTTTGAAGCCTTCTCTAGTCGAATTTGGAAAGCTTGGGATCGAACGGTTGATTTGATGCTGCAGCAAAAGGCTAGTTTAACAGCGGTTGTCACTCACGGTGGACCTCTTCGCTTCATTACCTCTTATTTTCTAGAACAGTCTTCATTTTGGGATCATTCTTTTTCGTATGGAGAAGGAATACGACTGCGTTTCAAAAAGGATGATATAAAGGAGAGAAAGCCATGCATTTCGTATTCGGTGGTGCGTTCAATGGGAAGCGAAAATGGGTAAAGAAACAGTATGAGAACCAAATTACAGAGTGGCATAGTGCTTATGAAGACTTTATAAAAATGCCTACATTCGTAAAAGGAGATCAATACATAGTTATAGAAGGAATGGAGCTATACATTAAAGAATTAATTGATAGCGGTAAAACTGTTGAAGAAGTGTGCTGCTATTTCAAAGAACAATTACAAGCATGGCGAGCTGAGAACCTGCTAGAAAATGTAATTGTTATTGGAACAGAAATTGGAAAAGGGATTGTTCCAATGAGCCAAAATGATCGCAGTTGGCGTGATGCATGTGGCTATGTCTATCAAATGCTTGTAGCAGAAGCGGAAACAGTTGACCGCATCTGGTATGGAATTTCGAATCGGATAAAGGAGGAATAAGGGAATGAATATCTATACAAAAACAGGAGACAAAGGGCAAACAAGTTTAATAGGAGGTCGTGTAAATAAAGACGACATTCGAGTGGAAGCTTACGGGACAATTGATGAGTTAAATAGCTATGTAGGTCAAGCAATTACTCAGTTAAATGATAGGGTATTTAATGAATTAAAAGAAGAGCTTGTGACAATTCAGCACGAGCTATTTGATTGTGGAAGTGATTTAGCTTTTGCGAGAGATGATCACCCTTATAAAGTTGAAGCAAGTATGATTGAAGTATTAGAACGAAGAATTGATGAATATATGAAAGAAGCACCTGAGCTTGAGCGGTTTATTTTGCCAGGAGGTACGCAAGCAGCAGCAACACTTCATGTGTGCCGCACCGTGACAAGAAGAGCCGAAAGATTGGTTGTTGGGGTTCAGCGAGAGTTTAAAATTAACGATGCGGTCCTTCAATATTTAAATCGTTTATCCGATTACTTCTTTGCAGCTGCGCGCATCGCCAACTCACGAGAAAATGTACAAGATGTTGAGTATATTCGCAGTGCGAAAGTATTTAAAAAAGGAAAGAAAAAATAAATAAAAAAGTGTGGATATTTTTTATCCACACTTTTTTATTTGTGAAATATTCGAAACCTGAAATAAATGTCTGTAAAAAATCAGCGGTTGCCTCTATAATAAAAGCAGTGTAAAGAAAGAGAAAAGAGGTTAGGAGAATGAATAAAGGTACATTGAAACAACCTTATCAAGCCGGCCTAGTATATACGGCTAGTGCGTATGTGATGTGGGGAGTGTTTCCTTTATATTGGAAGCTGGTAGATAACGTTCCTGCAGACGAAATTTTAGCCCATCGCGTGATTTGGTCGTTTTTATTTATGCTACTATTGCTGTGCATAACACGGCAGCTTGGTAGTCTTAAAGAAACCATTGGGTATTTATTTCGTCATCCAAAAAAAACGCTTATTTTATTTTCGGCGTCCTTATTAATTAGTCTTAATTGGTTTATTTATATTTGGGCTGTCAATAATGAAAGGATTATTGAAACCAGCCTTGGTTATTATATCAATCCTCTTGTGAGCGTGCTGTTAGGTATTGTTGTTTTAAAAGAAAAGCTGAATTTCTGGCAGGTTATCTCAGTAGGTTTAGCCGCTATTGGCGTGCTGTTTTTAACACTTCACTATGGAGAGTTTCCTTGGGTATCGTTAGGGCTTGCTTTTAGCTTCGGTATATACGGGCTTGTGAAAAAGACCATTCAGCTAGAAGCTAAAGTTGGTTTGACTCTCGAAACATTTATGGTCACACCAATTGCACTTGTGTACTTTATTGTGCTATATGCCAAAGGGGATTCTAGCTTTGTAGTTGGCAATCCGACAACAAGCTTACTGCTGATTGGAGGAGGCGTTGCGACGGCCATGCCGCTTTTATATTTTGCAAAAGGTGCACCTTTAATCCCTCTATCTATGGTTGGATTTTTACAGTATATTGCACCGACGATGACCTTACTTTTAGGTGTTTTTGTTTATCATGAAGCATTCTCTAGTGTTCATATGATTGCCTTTTTATTTATTTGGGGCGGATCGGTTATCTTTGCATTATCAAAAACAAAGTTCATGGTCGCTCATCAACCCAAGATTCGCAAGAGCCGTTCGGTAGGTTTGTAATATAAAGTTCAACATCTGTATGCTGGATGTTGAACTTTTTTTGTGAGAAAAATGAAAGGAGACGGTAGCATTAGGAATGAACACCACCGTATGTATATTATAGCTTGCGTTGAAAGTGAGCGTTTAACTGCCCACGTAGCATTTGATTTTTAACTTCTTTCATTTTTCGTTCTTCATCTTTTTTTGCTAGCTCAGTTCGAATTTCGCTTGTTTGTACCCCTTCTTCAATGCGATCTGCGATTTCCATTAACCGTTCTACGTCTGAAAAGGAATACTTTCGAATTCCTGTATTTGTACGCTCTGGAAACAATAAGCTGCGCTTTTCGTAATAGCGAATCTGTCTTTCAGATAGTCCCGTCAATTCCTTCACGATGCCAATTGACATAACCTTTTTGTCACGATAAGATGCTTCATTTGTGGACAATCTCCCTCACCCCTGAGTGTATGATAATTATGTTATATCCTTATTATAAAGGAAAAAAATACAAAAAAGTTATAACATGTTATATATTCTAACATAATTATGTGATGTTTTTTAGAAAAATGTGAGGGAAAATAACAAAGGTGATGAAATTAGGAAATAATTCTTATAAAATAGAACAGAAAAAGTTACTAAGAAAGGAATAAAAAAGATGAGCGACAACGAAGTGATAAAGAAACAAGTTATAAAACTTGCTACAGAAATTATTGAGCTGGATTTAAAACGAGATGAAAAGTTTGAAGAATTAACCGTTTTAGCAGGTAACCATGCTTATGAAATTCTCAGGAGAGTCCAAAATGGATAGTAAGGGGTAGTAATCCCCGTACGATAAAAAAACTCCCGCCAAAGCGGGAGTTTTGTGTTTAGACTTGATCTAAAGTTGTAAGCTCTTTTTTTAACTGTTCATGACGAAGATTTTCTCCGATGATGACAAGATTAGTTGGCATTTTCATCAGCTCTTTCATATATAAAGGCATTCCATACGAGTACTGAAATGAATACGTATCAGTAGAGTGAGTAAAGCGTAAATAACCTTTCATTCGATAAATTGTATCTGGCGTATGACGTAGCCAATCTTCAAATTTTTCAAGGTCAACTGAATTTTTAAATTCATAAACAAATGTTTTTAAGTGTAACTGTTTTTCAACATGAGCTTGCTGGTGCGCTTGTTTCTCTGAAAGCTTCGCACTTGTTAAAAGTTTCAACTGAATAGAAGAATAACTTGTGAATACGCAAGCTGCTTGTGGGTTAATCGATTGAACTTCATACAGTAGCGCTGCTTTAGCTGATTCAGATAATGTGTCAGCTTTGTTCAATAGGATGACATCTGCATGTCGAATTTGTTCTTGGAGTAGCTTTTGCAATTGAATACTTAAGCTGCCTCTGTCTTGCCATCTGTGAACGTCTACCGTTGTCACGATACACTTTACAACGACATCGTTAGCAAAGAGGGGAGACATGCAGGCGTCTAATACTTCAATTGGATGTGCTACACCTGTCGTTTCAATGTAAATGGCATCTAACTTATTTTCTTGTAGAAGCGAATGGAGCTGCGTTTCAAACTGTCCTTGAATGGTGCAGCAAACGCATCCGTTTAGTAATTCTTTAAGCGGCGTGTCTTCTTCTACTTCATCGGAGTCGATAGAGACTTTGCCAAGTTCATTCATAATAACGGCGATTTGACGGCCGTTTTCTTTTTCTTGCTTTAATGCATTTTTTAACAATGATGTTTTTCCGCTTCCTAAAAAGCCGGATAAGATATAAATTTCAGTTTTGTTTATCATTTTTCTAACTCCTGTATAAAATCGAAATGATTATGATTTATGATTTATGATTATATACCATACACTATGTCTGCATTTTTGTATATATCTATCTAGGTAATACATTAAAAGCATGCTTACTCTACTATATAAATGGTATCACAAACGAAAATAAATTGGAAAAAGCGAAAAGATAAAATGAATATTCTCAATTTTAAAACGCTATTATGCTAAAATAGAATAATAGATAGCAAGTGTATAGAGGGAAAGGGAGATGCTTTCATGCGAATTTTAGTATTAGGAGCTGGTGGAGTAGGGGGCTATTTCGGTGGGCGCCTTGCTGAAAAAGGAGAAGATGTTACATTTTTAGTTCGAAGTCAAAGAAAAAAACAGCTTGAAAAAAGTGGATTAGTCATTAAAAGCATACATGGTGATTATTCATTTTCTCCAAAGTTAATCACAGCAACCAGTGAGGGAGTACATCCCTTTGACTGCGTTTTATTTTCGACAAAAGCATATCATCTGGATCAAGCAATAGCTGATGTAAAACCGTTTGTAGGAAGTGATACTACTGTCATTCCACTGTTAAATGGAATTGATCATCTGTCTACGTTGCAAAGAGCTTTCGGAGAGGATAATGTAATAGGTGGTCTTTGTTTTATCGAAACGACATTGAACGCAGATGGGGAGATTATTCAAACAAGCCCTGCACATCGAGTCGTTTATGGAGAATTTAATGGTGAAAAAACAAATCGAATCGAGCGCTTAGAAACTGCATTTAGCTATACAAAAACTTCATTTGTGCTAAGCGATTGTATTGAACAAGAGATGTGGCATAAGTATCTATTTATTACAACCCTTTCTGGAGTTACTACCTTGATGCGTTCACCAATTGGGCCTATTCGTGATGTAGAAGGAGGTAGAACGTTTATTCAATCTCTTCTTCAAGAAGTGTATGAAATCATGGTAAGAGAAGGTGCTCCGGTTAGCGATGGAATTGTACAGCAGCATATGAAAACAATGGAATCGATGACTTATACTATGAAATCATCCATGCAACGAGACATTGAGAAGGGGTATATGACTGAAGCGGAACATCTTCAAGGGTACCTCCTACGGTTAGCGCAAAAATATGATGTGAAATCAGACATTTTACATATTGTCTATCAACATTTAAAGGTATATGAGAAAGTTCAAAAAGGGACTGATAACCAGTGAGCTTGACAATTGATTTTGCAAAATTAGATGTGATAAAGTCTCTTGTTCCAGTTCAGCAGGTACAAAGCCTTTCCTCAAAAAAGGGTCTATATTTTCTCTTTGATACGGAAAAGGAACTTGTCTATATTGGTAGTACAATGAATTCATTAAAACAAAGGGTGTTTGCACATCTTAAAAGCGGTGATTTTCAAGAAAACCAGCCTATTGCGTTTATTGGCTGGTTGGAGATAGAAGGTTCAAAAGAAACGATCGAAGCGCTTAAAACGATGCTCATTAATGCGTATTTCCCTATCTATAATCAATATGGCATTAAGTATAAGCATAAGCGGCCTCTAAGAGCTGAGCATACTAATTGTCAGGTAGAGGTTAAAAAAGCTGTAGAGCCTGCTACATCCAAAGTGAAAAAAGTTGTTGGAAATAAGCGCTTTACTTCGGCTAGTGTAAAAGAAATAGCAAATGGAGATGAAGCGAAGAGGTTATGGTCTCGGAGTGAGGCTCGGGCAATACTTCATTTATCAGACGCTGAGATTATCACTTTAAGTGAGAGACTGTTGACGGAACAATATTTCTTTCAACGTGACATGAAAAAGAATCTTATATTTACGCTAAAAGATTTGGTTGTCATGCAGGTTTTATTAAATATTACTCAGCACCACGTCGTGAAGAAGAGAGAAATGAAAGAGGCTATTCGTTTAGTCCAAAAATTTGGATTGATTGAAGCGCTTAGAATTTCTGAGCGCTTAATTACGAAAGTAAATATGTAGACGACAAAACCAAGCTGTATTCTATTACAGCTTGGTTTTAATACTTAAGCAATTTCGTCAATAACCCGTGGGAGGGCAATAATGGAAAGTATACATAAAGAGCTAACTACGTGATGCATTTCAAAGATAGCAATAATGAAAAACATAATGGACATGTATAGCTGCAATCCCTTTAATCCCCACGATCTTTGCGCAAGAAAGAAGTCACTTAACACGAATAAGAAAAAAATAAGCGAACTGCATACTATGATGACCGTACTTGACATCGTATGGTTATAAGCACTAATAAGCAATAGTGTAATAAGTAATAAAACGGCCGTTGTTTTTAACAATTTTATCATCATTTTCACCTTCAATACAAAGTGATCTGTGTTTTTATTTTATAGCATAGTCAATAAATCGGAAAGTCAAACACCATAAGTATAACAACAATTTAACATCTTTATAATGTATTTACAAAAAGTTGTCTTCTAAAACTAGCTCTTAGGCTGTTAAATTGACGATTAGCAAGCATAATGCTATAGTATGTTTTCAAAAAATCCAGCTAATCCAGCAATGTGGAACGTTGTTAAATAAGTAAAAAGGACGTGTTTGTTTGAGCGAAAAATTATTATTAATTGACGGCTTTAATTTGCTGAGCCGATGCTACTTTGCTACATCATATGGGCGAGAAGAAGCTGATTTACCTCGCAATAGCAAAGGTTTATTTACAAATGCGCTGCGTGTAGTTGTTCAAAAGATGAATAACTTAATTAAGCAATATGAGCCAACGCACATCGTTGTCGCATGGGATGTAAAGCGTAACGAGACAAAACGCAAACAAGCATATAGTTTTTATAAAGAAACGAGAAATGATTTACCAGTATCATTAATTCAACAGTATGAAACGCTGCGTACTTTCTTTCAAACTGTAGGAATTCCTCAGCTCTCAGTTGAACTATATGAAGCAGATGATGTTATTGGTGCTTTTTCGTTAAAATGGACAAAACAAAAACAGTCTCCAGCGTATATTTACAGCAATGATCGCGATTTGTTTCAGCTGTTAAATGAGCATGTATCGCAAATTGTGGCGAAGCCAAAAATTGGTGATGTTTTGTATACAGCTACGGACTTTAAAGCTGAATATGGCATATCTCCCACTCAGTGGGTAGATGTAAAAGCTTTGTTAGGTGATAAGTCAGATAATATTCCAGGTGTTCCTGGTGTGGGTGAAAAAGCTGCATTACCTCTTATACAACAATATGGTTCAATTGAAGGAATTTATGCACAGGTTGACGATTTAGATGTAACTTTTAATCGATATAAGAAAAAACTAAAGAGCGGCCAAGAATTAGCTGAATTGAGCCTAGAGCTTGTAAAGATTGATACGGATATTGAAGCGGTTAATCTGACCGAGTGGCCTCAACTAAAATTTGAGCGAAATTTATCACTGTGGGAAGTAGAAATAAACCGGCTAGAACTAAACATTATGCTTCAAACGTAATTTTTAGTAAAATAAAAAAGAGGAAAGCTTGAAAGGAGTAAAAACGTTGCAACCAATTGATAAAGAAAGCGTACAAGCAAAATTAGAAACTTTTTTTCATAAAGATATATATGTTCATCTTGAAACAACAAATGGAGCATATGCGTCTCATGTAAATGCAAAGGCAATGAACGTAGGAGCATTTATCCGCAATGGGAAAGTGAACGTATCAGGTGGCAAAATTACAGGTGAAGGGCCATATCGAGTAGGACTTCAAATTGATTTAGGCTGGATCTATGCGGAAGGCTTAACAGATTGGGAAGTTGATGACCATAACAGATTACTATTAGCGGGCCATGATTCGGATGGTCGTCTAGCCGTTGCGTTTCAATTAAGTGAAAAACCGTTTGAGTAAGAAAGGAGAATTATTGTGCAAGAACGATTATTAATTGTATTTCCACACCCAGACGATGAAGCGTTTGGAGCAGCGGGAGTGATTACGTTAGCAAGGCAAAAAGAAACACCGGTTACATATGCTTGCATTACGTTAGGTGAAATGGGACGAAATATGGGAAGACCGTTGTTTGCTAACAGAGAAACGCTTCCTAAGATTCGTAAAAAAGAACTTCAGGATTTAGCTGAAGTCCTTGATATTCAAGACTTACGTATGATGGGTTTACGTGATAAAACATTGGAGTTTTTAGATATTGAAGATTTTGCCGATCGTCTTGAATCTATTATTCAAGAGGTAAAGCCAACTCATATCATTACTCACTATCCAGGCTTTGCGGTTCACCCTGACCATAACGCAACTGGAGCAGCTACGCTTCATGCGGTAAAGAGAATGCCAAAAGAAGAGCGCCCGATCGTTTGGTGTCATGCCTTCTCACATGATCGCATCGAGCATATTGGTAATCCCGACGTTGTTATCGATGTATCGAGTGTAAAAGCAAAGAAGATTGAGGCATTAAAGGCGCACCGTTCACAAACAGAAGCGATGTTTGACGGCGTGGAGGTTGATGCTTTGTTATCCAACCCGCAGCTTGAAAGAATGCTTCTACGAGAAGAATTCTGGACGTATAAATGGGACGACTAAGATGACAAATCAAAAAGTATTATTTATTGGAGCAGGTCGAATGGCAGAAGCTATTGCGGCTGGATTAATTCATACGAATGCTTCTATGAATGAACGTATCGTGATGACAAATCAACGCGATAAAAAACGTTTAGCAGAGCTTAAAGAAAAGTATGTTGTGGACGTGACGCAAGATTGGGAAGCAGAAGTTAAAAATGCTACAACTATTGTTTTAGCAATGCCTCCTGAGGTACATGACGAAGTTCTTGAAAAACTCTCTAAGCTTGTAACCAATCAGTTTGTCATTACAGTAGCAGCGGGAATTGGGCCTAGTTATTTAGAAGAGAGGTTGCCAGCTCATACAGCGGTTGCTTGGATCATGCCAAATACAGCCGCTACAATAGGTGAGTCAATATCGCTGTATGCCGTTGGAAGCTCACTGAGTGAAAGTCATAAACAAGCGTTAACAGTTATTTTAAATAGCATAGGATCCTCTCAGCTTTGCACAGAAGATGAAGTGAGATATCTTACCGCTATTACAGGGAGTGCTCCTGCGTTTGTCGCTTATTTCTCAGAAGCATTAATTGATTCAGCTATGAACTACGGAGTGTCTAAAGAACTTGCCCAAAAGCTTGTTGTGCAGATGATGTCAGGTTCGGCTAATTTGATTAAACATGCAGCAAACCCATCAGCTGTAAGGAAGCAGGTAACAACGCCTGGAGGTGCGACAGCAGAGGGTTTAAAAGTGATGGAGCAGCATCGTTTTAAAGAAATGATTCATCGAGCTGTAGACGCTACCAATTCAAAGGCTAATGGAAGCATTTAAGGTGTAAAGAGAGAACGTCTAATATGACGTTCTTTTTTTTTGCGAAGAATTAATCAATAAATCGCTTTTTCATATCTGGTGTTGGAATCATGCACTCACTCTGTTTTCCAAACCATTTATAGCGGTTTTTAGCAATGATTTTATAAAAAAAGTTGCGAAGAGGTTTTGGAATGATAATGAAAATAGAAGCAAATTTCCAAGGTGCTTTTAGATGGTTAGCAATTTTTAAAGCAGCAGTGGATTCAGTGTAAAGCTTATTTCCGTCAATATAAACGACGCTATCAAGCTGATTGCTTGATAAGTTAAACTCCCCTAATAAATGAGCGGCAGCTTCTGATTGTAGGGATGCAAATGAAAATAAAGCATGCTGATCGTGCTTAATAATGAATTGAACGCTGTGGTTACAAAGGTTGCACACACCATCAAATAAAATAATTTTTCTCACGTCTAAAAAGCCTCCTGCTCAGGTATCATTTAACCTATTTATACTTGTGTTTTAGCAAAAAGAAAGGTACGTTTAAAAGCTGTAAGTAAAATGATCCAAAAAGATACGTTATTACGATTATATAATAAGGACTCAGATGAGTTAAAGGAGAAAGGTATGAAAGAACAAAATGATGTTATTTTATACAACCGAATAAAGCAAAAAGATCAAGCTGCTCTTGAATTGTTATATGACAAGTATGAACGAATTTTATACTCTTTTGTGTATCGATTAACAAACCAGCCTGATTTAGCTGAAGAAGTTGTACAGGAAGTATTTGTTAAAATATGGCGAGGGAAAGGTATTTATCATGAAGGAAAAGGGAAATTTTCTTCGTGGCTCTTTACAATTGCGCGAAACACAGCGATTGATTTAATTCGAAAGCGAAAATCAGATCCTATTTTTTCAGATGAAGTGTTTGATTATATAGAGGATGAGCAGGCAAAGCCAGATGAAGAAGTAGAGTGGCAAGAGGAAAAGCTTCGCGTGCAAGAAGCAGTTTCTCAGCTTTCTGAAGAACAAAAGCAAATTATTAACGCCGTTTATTTCAGAGGGTTAACACAACAAAAAATAGCAGAAGAACACGAAATCCCTTTGGGGACAGTTAAAGGTAGGGTGCGGCTAGCATTGAGGAAATTAAAGACTTATTTGAATAACGACTTGGAAAGGAGAGCTGATTCATGAGCATGTGTGACAAATTAATTGATTTCTATAACGGCAATTTAACACCTGGTGAAAAGAAAAGCTTCCAGTCACACCTTCAAACATGTTCAAGCTGTCAAGAAGAGCTCCAAGAACTTGAAGAAGTACTTGGTGACTTAACATTTTTAGCAGCAGAGCAAGCGCTTCCTCCAGGTATGAAAGAACGCGTATTAGCAAATGTATTTCATGAAGATGAACGAGTGAGTGAACTATCGCATCATAAAGAAGAAATTAAGCAGAAGAATAAGATAAGGTCTACTAGCAGGTGGATGCCGTTATTAGCAGCGGGCTTACTTTTCTCATTAGTCGGAAATGGGTATCTACTGTTAAAGTCAGACAGTGAGCAGGAGGTAAGTGAGTCTCCGAAACTTTCTGAGCCTGCGACTTCTATTCAAACGGTTACTTTACAGCCGACAAACCCTGAAAAAGGAAAGGCAACAGCTTCTATTGTGGACGACAATGGAAAAGCAAACGTGGTCATTCAAGCAAGTGGCCTTCAACAACTTCAAAAAGATGAAGTCTATCAAGTCTGGCTTATTAAAGATGACAAGCCGGTTCCTGCAGGTGCGTTTGTAGCGGATGAACAAGGAAACGGAACAGTGATTTATAAAATGACAGAAGAGCAGCGGAAACAAAAGTGGGATACGATGGCAATTACTTTGGAGCCTAGTGCTAATAATAAATTACCACAAGGTGATATTGTGCTTAGCTCCGCATTATAATTAATAAAAAAAGGTATCATCAAATTTTGATGATACCTTTTTTACATACTAGAACAGTAAGTTTGCTACGATAACAGCAATTGGAAGCGTAATAAGCGTACGAAGAATGAAGATGATTACAAGGTCCATAAATTTAATTGGAATCTTTGACCCTAGTAGTAAGCCACCAACTTCTGACATATAAATGAGCTGTGTGACAGACACACACGCGATAACAAAACGAGTAAGCTCACTTTCAATGCTTGATCCAATAACAGCTGGTAGGAACATATCAGCAAACCCAACAACCATAGTTTGAGCTGCCTCGGCTGCTTCTGGTACTTGCAATAAAGCTAATAATGGCTCAAAAGGTAAGCCAATCCACTTAAATAGCGGCGTATATTCTGCGATGATTAACGCAGTTGTACCAATTGCCATTACGACAGGTACAACGCCCATCCACATATCAAGGATGTTTTGAATTCCATCTTTAAAGAATGCCTTAACGCCTGTATTATTCTCTGCTCGATCCAACGCTTTTTTCATTCCCCATGAAAAGGACGTATGCTCTTTTGGAATTGTTTCGTCTGCCACGGTATGATCTTTAGCATTTTCATGATACGTATCCGGTTTTTTTGATAACGGGGGGATACGCGGCATAATAATGGCTGAAACCAATCCAATAAGCAATACCGTTAAGTAGTAAGGAATAATATATGCTTCTAGCTTTAAATATGAAAGAATAACAATTGTGAACGTAATGGATACGACTGAAAAAGTGGTACCAATTACCGCTGCTTCACGCTTTGTATAGTAACCTTCTTCATACTGTTTACTCGTTAATAATACACCAATTGTTCCATCACCTAACCATGATGCAAGACAGTCAATGGATGAACGCCCTGGCAACGTAAAAATTGGACGCATAAATTTTGTAAATAGAGCACCACATAGCTCCAATAAACCGAAATTTAAAAGAAGAGGTAGTAAAAGACCAGCAAATAAAAATACAGAGAACAATACGGGAATTAAATCATATAAAAGCGTCCCACCTGTGTTTTCCGACCAAACAGCCTCAGGTCCAATCTTAAAATAAGTTAAGATGACATATACAGCACCAACCAAGCGCGTAATAGTCCACACCCAACTAACAAGAAAAAGAGAAGATAGAAAAGGACTATTCTTTATAAAATCCGGCTTTGTTAATTTAAATAAGATTGTAAAAACAGCTGTTGCAACAACGATGATTGTCATTATTAATGGAAGCTGACTCTCAAGCATTGCTTGTACAGCATTTGCTAAAATAGCAATAGGGATGGTTAGTTCTCCTTTATAAGAAAACGGAACAATAAACAAGAAAATCCCTAGTAGAGAAGGGAGTAAGAATATCAATAAAGTTGATAAAGCAAACTTTTTTTCAGTAAGGGGTTGTTTCAATACTTTCACCTCATTATGCACATACATAGTTATTCAAAAGAAGTATGCTCAAATTCCGAAGAAATTAGAGCGGAACCTGGCTGTGTTTAAATGCATAAATCTATAAATTGATTGTATGTTTAAAACAGCAACGTTATAAAAATAACATACTTTATAAGAGAGTAAAAGTTATTAATTTAATTTAAATTTTCGGAATAAAAAGCATTTTTTGGTCGCTAGCTGTATTGGGATGAAATAAAAATAAGCAGCTGTTTTACGGCTGCTTATTCTTCGTTAAATTCGATTGCAATTTGCTGGTTTACTTCTTGCTTTAAGAGTTTAATTTCTAATAACCCATTGCGATACTTAGCTTTAATTTCATTTTCTACAAATTGAAAAGGAAGCTTAATCGTACGCATAAATACACCTGTATGGCGTTCATTGATTTTCAAATGTGGTTTTGCAACTTCATAGGAGTAGGGGAGCTGACCTTGAATTGTAAGCGTGTTGAGCTCTACTTTAATTTCTACATCCTTAGCTGACTGAAGACCTGGAAGTTCAGCCACAATAATTCCTTCTTTCTCAGTTTCATATAAATCAACTGCTGGGAATTTTTTAGGGAGAAGTGTGGTAAAGTCGTTCCAAAAGTGAGTCCCTAACATTTCTTCGACTTTGTCATGTAGAGAACTCCAATCTAAATCATCAAAGTGTTTTGACATGATATTTGCCTCCTTAGTCAGTAATAAGTGATTATTTATAGAATGTTATGGGTTCATTTTATATATATGAAGGAATCATTTCTTTTTTGACATGATTTTTGAATGTTGCTCATTGGTGGTATGTCATCTTTAACGAGGCGAGATAGTTGAAGAAATCCCCTATGATGGTATATATTATAAAATAAGGAACATAAGTTCTTGTTTTAGCTGTAAAAAAAGTTTCAAACGGAGTTAAATATTTAGACTTATGTTATGAAAAGCAGGATTATGAGAGAGTAAGAAAGTATAATTATTATATAGCGATTGTCAAGTAAACTTGAAGCGGAGGTATACGTATGAGAGAAAAACGAACGTCTAGTGGGTTCCTATTAAAGCAGCGTGCTTTTTTAAAGTTATATATGATTACAATGACCGAGCAAGAACGCTTATATGGACTCAGGCTTTTAGATGTCCTGCGTGAAGAATTTCGACCGTTTGGTTTTAAACCTAATCATTCGGAAGTATATAAAGCATTACATGATTTAATTGAAGATGGTGTATTAAAACAAGTAAAAAAGAAGAAAGAAGGAATGAAGCTGCAGGAAGTAGTATATTACAAGTTTGCAGCGGGCGGAGAGGAAAAAGCAAAACTATATAAAAAGCAGCTAAAGGTAGAACTAGAAAGATGTGAGGCAATGATTCAAAAAGCCATTCGCGATAACTTTAGCGTTGTTTCAAGAGGTATTCAATCATGAATACCTCTTTTTAACTGAAAAAAAGATATTTGTAAAGAGGGAATTTCGTCCAATTCACGTTAGGAAAAGTTATATTATGGGTCAGCAGTAGTGAAAAAGATGGATTTATAGGTATAAAATGGTTTAAATACACACTTTTAACATATATGGATAGATTATTTTTTAAAGACTATGTACTATTCATAAATAAAGGTTGAATTGATATGATACAAGTTGTACATAAATTTTAAAAACAGAAATGCCTTATTTTGAGATTCAAAATCCATGTATGAGGACCAAATAAGAGCATTTTAGAACTGAGGATGTACAAGAGTTTATTGCATAAGGTGAATATTTTACATCGTACGAAAGGAATGGAGATTATGAAGTCTACAGGTATTGTAAGAAAAGTAGATGAATTGGGTCGAGTTGTAATTCCAATCGAATTGCGACGAATTCTAAATATTAATACAGGTGATCCAGTCGAAATATACGTTGATGAAGACATTATTATTCTACAGAAATATAGCCCATATGGTGCTTGTGCCGTAACTGGTGAAATTAAGAGTGATAACCTTACGTTCGCTAATGGAAATGTCGTGCTAAGTAAAAAAGGAGCGGAACGACTTCTGAACGAACTTCAACGTACTTTAAACAAATAAAAAAAGAACGTCATTGGACGTTCTTTTTTATTATGCAGTTTTCGAAGCCTGGGCTGATGAAATAAAGCGCTTTTGAATCGTCTTAAGCCGATAGCTTAATCCAATTGCACCTACAGCCAAACCACTAATCAGTCCAATCCAATATCCAAAAGCTGCAAGTCCTGTATAATTTGCCAATATATATCCTAGTGGTAAACCAATTACCCAATATGAAATCAACGCCATAAAAAAGGTAATGTTCACATCTTTATATCCTCTCAGAGCCCCTTGAATCGGTGCTTGAATTGCATCCGATAATTGAAAAAAGACCGCATAAATTAAAAAATGAGTTGTTAATGCCAACACTTTGGGATCTGTTGTGTATAAAGTAGCTACTTTTTCTTTAAATAAAAATAAAAAGACTGCACCTAAAAGAGCTAAGCAAACGGCAAGTAAAATACCGATACGACTGTACATCTTTGCATCTTCAAAACGCTTAGCACCAGCTTCAAATCCTACAACAATTGTTAAGGCCATTGAAATGCTGAGCGGAATCATATACAGAAACGATGCAAAGTTTATTGCTGCTTGGTGAGAAGCAATTGTCACCGTATCATATGCGCTCATAAACAATGTAACGGCTGAGAAGATACTTGTTTCAAAAAAGATAGCAAATCCAATTGGAATGCCGATCCCAAGTATTTCTTTAAATGAAGGCCAAGCGGGTTTATAAAATGTACGAAATACCTGAAATGATTGAAAAGGATCTTTTCTGGTGATAATCCAAATTGCCACGAGCAAAATGCACCAATAAGTAATAGCCGTAGCATATCCAGCTCCAACGCCTCCAAGCTTAGGGAAACCAAATTTTCCGAAAATCAATAAGTAGTTTAACGCAACGTTAATAGGCAAGCCAAGAAGGGTAATAAACATCGATGTTCTTGTTTGACCCAGTGCATCAATAAAGTTACGTAAGACGGTATAAATGAATAGAGGAAAAATACCAATTGATAACGCCACTAAGTAATCTAACGCAATCCGAGCTACGTTTGGATCTAGATTCATAGCGTTTAAAATGGGGTTTACGACAAAGAATCCAATAACAATAACAATTAAGGCCATGATAATTGAAACATATAGTCCCTGAACAACTGTAAAAGCGACATTTTTCTTTTTATCAGCCCCAATCAGCTGAGCTACAATAGGAGTTACGGACATTAAAATACCACTTAGTCCAGTAAATACAGGCATCCAAAGGCTTGAGCCAATAGCAACTCCTGCTAAATCATCTGCTCCTACACGACCCGACATCATCGTATCAAAGAAGCTCATTGAAAACATACCGAACTGCGTCATCAAAATAGGTAATAAGATAAATAAAAACTGCTTCGTTTTTTCCGTTTTAGAGAATGTTTGATTCATGTTTGTACTCCTATCCGTCAAGTTCACACGAGAAAAATTATATCACGATGAGGCTTGTTTTTGCGAAAGAATAGTTAATATATTACTATTAAATAAAAACAAGGAGGCATTACAATGGATTTAAATTTAAAAGGTAAAAAGGTGCTCATAACAGGTGGGACGAAAGGGATTGGTCAAGCAATTGCTGTGCTCTTTGCAGAAGAAGGAGCAGATGTTGCGGTTGCAGCTCGAGGTGAAGATGACTTAGAGCGTTTAAGTCAGAGATTTACCAACATCCGTACATATAAAGTAGATGTGACGAAACAAGACGAGCGCATTCAATTGATTGAAAATGTCGTAAAAGATTTTCAAGGTATCGACATTTTAATTAACAATGCAGGCGGAAGCAATGGAGGGCAAGCGCTAGAAACAGATTTATCATTGTTTTATGAAGCGATGGAGCTTAATTACTTTTCTGCGGTTCATTTAAGCAAGCTTGCAGCAGAGTATATGAAAGAACGAAAAACAGGTTCCATTGTAAACATTACATCTATTTTTGGCCGAGAAAGCGGAGGTAAAGTAACGTATAATAACGCCAAGTCTGCTTTAATTAGCTTTACTAAGTCATTTGCGGATGAAATGATTTCCTATGGCATACGCGTTAACAGCATTGCGCCTGGAAGTATTCTACATGAAACGGGTAATTGGAAGAAGCGGTTAGAAGAAAATCCTGAAAAAATTAATCAGTTTGTAAAAAATGAAATTCCAGCAGGTCGTTTTGGAACCGTGGAAGAAGTAGCTAACGCTGTGGTTTTTCTAGCATCTGAAAAAGCTTCGTGGATTGTTGGAGCAAGCTTAAATGTAGATGGCGGGCAGTCAAAAATGAATTTTTAATAGCAAAAAGCCCGCATTCCAGCTCTTTAATCTGAGCAGGTGTGTGGGCTTTTCATCATTATTATCCGATATGCTTTTTATTAATAGAAGGTAACTGAAAATCTTCATTAATTGCATCAGCAGTTAGCTGCCCCGATAGAGTGACCATCGGAACGCCACCGCCAGGGTGAGTAGAACCACCAACAAAGTATAAATTTGATAGAATTTGACTACGAGCAGGGATTTTAAAACCACCGTTCTTTTTACGATCGGTTGCTACGCCGTATATAGAGCCTCCATTTGCGCCGTATAGCTGCTGGATGGTGTTTGGCGTGAACCTTTCTTCAAATTCAATGCTATCACGTAGGCCTTCAAGACCCATCGCTTCAAGTTTGGTAAGAACGACATCTCGGTATTGTTCTTCAATAACGTTCCAGTCTTCACCTTCTTTTAATGAAGGAACGTGCGTTAAAATGAATAAGTTTTCTTTTCTTTCGGGCGCTTGTGTCACGTCAGATTTAGATGAAACACCAATATAAATCGTTGGATCTGAAGCAATTTCACCTTCATTAAAAATCGTATCAAATTCTTGCTTTTGATTTTTTGAGAAAAAGAAGTTATGGTGAGCAAGCTGCTCGTATTTTTTGTTAACGCCTAATAACAGAACTAATCCCGAAACAGTCGGCTCATATTTAGCAAGCTGATCTGTGTGTTGCTTTGCTTGAGGGTGGTTTTTCAATAATGTTTTATACGTTGGTATCACTTCTAAATTAGAAACAACAAAATCTGCTGCTAAGCTTTCCCCGTTTTTCAAGACTACACCCGATGCTTTCGAACCTTCAGTTGTAATTTTCTCAACGGGCGTGTTTAGTTTAATTTCTACCCCTAATTCATTTAATAACTTGCCAATTCCCTCAGCAATTTTATACATTCCACCTTGAACATAATAAATGCCAAGACCTAGCTGTACATGAGCCAACTGCGTTAATACAGCAGGTGCATTATAAGGGGAAGAACCGATGTACATAATTAAAAAATTAAAGATTTGACGCAGATGTTTGCTTGAGAAGTATTTACGCGTAGTAGCGTCCATTGATTTCATTGGATCCATTTGGAACAATTCTTTGACTGTATGCATAGAACGCAAGTCATTTAGGCCCGTTAAGCTCTTTTTATAGAAACTTTTTAAGTTGGATTCATACATTTTATGTGCATAGGAAAGGTAGTCAAAAAAGCCGCTTACATCCTCTGGCGCATACTTTTGGATTTCTGTAATCATTTTTGGTAAGTCACTGGTTAAGTCGATTTGGGTTCCATCCGTAAAAAATGTGCGCCATTGGGGCTCTACACGCTCAATGCTCATGTAGTCATGCATGTTTTTTCCAGCACTTTCAAAAAGCTGTTCTAATACCCAAGGCATCGTAAGAATAGAGGGACCTGTATCAAATGAGAAGCCTTTTCCATTACGCGTGTTTAACTTCCCGCCGATCCGCTCTCCTTGTTCTAAAATGGTTACTTTATAGCCGTCAGAAGCAAGGCGAACCGCTGCGGATAGCCCACCTAAACCTGAGCCAACGATGAGTACTTTTTTATTCACTATAATTCCTCCTTATAAACTAACGAGTAGTTGGTAAGCATAATAATAAAAATTACCATGCATATTTTTAGAAAAAGAGCTTTTCATAACTGTTTGTTTTGCCTAATTTTTGTGAAAATATACATTCATAAGGAGAGAAATAATGTCATTTATAATGGTTATGCTACTTCTTACTTCACTTTTAATTACTCGAATTCCAACGTTTCAGCGTGTGAGCGTTCAAAAACCTTTGAAAGAGGTAAAGAAAGTCTCTGTTATTATTCCAGCTCGTAACGAAGAGCATAATATAAGAAAGCTTTTAAAAACCCTTAATGAAAATCGTTCAAATTTGTATGAGGTTATTGTCGTTGATGATTGGTCTACGGATCAGACTGCTCATATAGCAACAGAGATGGGAGCGGTTGTTGTAAAGCCAAAAAAGTTGCCAAAAGGGTGGTTAGGAAAATCTTGGGCATGCTGGAATGGTGCAAAAAAAGCAAACGGCTCCATTCTATTGTTTTTAGACGCGGACACGTGGGTAGAAAAAGAGGGGATTAAAAGAATTTATGATGTGTTTCAAGTTAAGAAAGGGTTTTTATCCATTCATCCGTTTCATTGTGTTAAGAAGCCATACGAATCGTTATCTGCTTTTTTTCACTATATTGTTTTTGCTTCAGTAGGGAGCTTTCACTTATTTAACCCAAGTGGAAAAGCATCAGGTGGATTTGGTCAGTGCTTGGTGTGTGAAAAAAGCGATTATTTTCGCTATGGGGGTCACGAATCAATTTGCGGAGAAGTGGTTGAAAACATGGCTTTTGCTAACTACGTTCGTGAACAGCAAGGGGAGGTTTACTGCATGAGTGGTAGAGGTGCAGTTAGTATGAGAATGTACCCTAACGGAATTGGTGAGCTCATAAAAGGGTGGAGCAAAAGTTTTGTATCAGGAGCTGGAAAAACGGAACCAATTTATTTGTTTCTTGTGAGTTTATGGCTTACAGGTATGATACACTATGTTTTTTCCTTTCCGCTTCTTATAGAAAAATATCCAATGTTGGCTGGAACTAGCTATGTGTTAATAGGAATCATATTATTCAGCAAACTGCGCCATATAGGAACGTTCTCATATGTAACATGTTTTCTTTTTCCTGTTCATCTCTTCTTTTTTTTAATCGTATTTGCGTATTCATTGTTACAAACAACGATAGTAAGAAAAGTTGCTTGGAAAGGAAGAGAAATCCAGGTTCATCATGCAAAAAAGAGGTTTTTTAAATGATGAACGCTAGTCCTGTTTTTATTACATGTATAAACATTAGCGCATGGCTCTTCTTTCATATAGCCATCTCCTATGCTTGTGGAAGTATCCCCATTACATTTTTTGAAAAAGATTATCTCATTTTTAAGCGAATGAAGTGGGAGACAGATCAGAAATACAAAAAGGTTTGGATTCATAAATGGAAAACTTTTTTACCAGATGCAGGGAAAGTGATGAAGAGCGGTTTTTATAAAAAAACATGGCAATCTCGTTCACCTGAGTATACACGCCAATTTTTACTGGAGACAAAAAGAGCAGAGTTAACTCATTGGTTGAGCATTTGTCCTGCATTTCTGTTCTTTCTATGGAATTCAGCTTATGTCGGGTGGGTTATGGTTGTTTATGCGTGTATTACAAACCTGCCATTTATTATTATTCAACGGTATAACCGAATTCGGATTGTGAGAATTTCACAGCGTATACTCGTTTCAGAATGAGGCTAGAACATAAGTATTTCAGTTAATGATCTATCTCAACTATTGTGAGTTAAATCCTTTTGATAGTTGGGATATTTTTTGTTGGTTTTGAAATCATTTCGTTATGAACCATCCTGTATCTTACTTTCTATATATACTTAAACGTAATTTTGTGTAAGCATATGGCGTGAAACAAAATGATTTACAACTGTTTCGTTTCAATTCTATTTGGGTAAAGAAACCGGAAGTAAAACTACTCGGTTGTTTTCTTCTTCTCGATCCTCTAAGTTATAGATGATGTACCAGTCATAACAACGACATTTAGAATAGTATTTCAATGAAAGAACAAGAAGTCCTTTTTCTTAAGAAAAAAAATGGAATGGCATAAGATATAGAATTCATAGTGTCCAGCGTATTGTCAGTGTGTAGGAATGGCAAACTTAACATAATGGTGATAAAAAGCTTGAGAAAAATATAAATTGAACATAAGGATAAATTTATTTTTAAGTAGATGTTTGTACAGGCTGGGCATATAAATAGAAGAAGCAATGAACTAGTTATTTTTTCATGTTTTCAATAAAATATACAGCAAGAGTGTTGACAATTTTTTTTAAAGAGTTAAAATGTGAAAGAACAGTTTAGCTCTCTTACAGTTTTTGTAAGGGAGATTTCTTTTTACGAATTTAGACTAACATCCATCCAGATTTACGTCTAAAATAAATGAGCTCAAATTTCAAATAGATATAGAGGTGGGAATATGAAACAGCTCATGACAAACGGAAAAAACATTTTTGTTAAGCAATTACCGTTGTTTTTAGTTGCAGTATTGTTATTTTGGATTAAAACTTATGCCGTTTATCAAATTGAATTTAATTTAAGTCTTGAGAATTTTATCCAAAAGTTTTTACTATTTATGAACCCACTCGGTTCAGCAATTATCTTTTTTGCTTTTGCCTTACTATTTAAAGGGAGAGGAAAGGTACGAGCATTACTAGGTATTAACTTCTTATTATCATTTATTTTGTACGCAAACGTTGTGTACTATCGATTCTTTAATGACTTCATTACAGTACCTGTTTTGACTCAATCAAATAACTTTGGTCAATTAGGTGGAAGTGCAATGGCTTTAATTCAGCCAACAGATATTCTGTATTTCATTGACTTCTTTGTTTTAATTGCACTTGTAATGTGGAAGAAGTTTGATTTACCTACAACAATTAGTAAACGTACGGTAACAAGCGTATTTTTAGTTGGGGTTCTAGTTGTAAGTGCAAATATTGCCATTGCAGAAACAGATCGTCCACAGCTTTTAACACGTACGTTTGACCGTAACTATTTAGTTAAATATTTAGGTGCATATAACTATACAGTTTATGACATTATTCAAAGCTCGAAATCGTCAGCTCAACGAGCTCTAGCTGACAGCAGTGACGTAACAGAGGTTGAAAACTACGCAAAAGCAACTTACGCTGAGCCAAATGAAGAATACTTTGGTAAAGCTAAGGATATGAACGTAATTTATATCTCACTTGAATCATTACAAACATTTATGATGGGATATGAATTAAATGGTGAAGAAGTTACGCCATTTATGAACTCACTTAGAAATGATAAAAATACGCTTTATTTTGATAACGTGTTCCATCAAACAGGTCAAGGTAAAACATCGGATGCTGAGTTTATGGTAGAAAACTCAATATTCCCATTACCTCAAGGATCAGTTTTCACAACAAAGGCAAATAACACGTATCAAGCTGGATCTGCTATTTTAGGCCAAAACGGTTATACAAATGCAGTATTCCATGGTAATGGTAAGACATTCTGGAACCGTGATGAAATGTACAAGTCATTTGGTGTTGATAAATTCTTCGACTCAGCATATTACGATATGAATGAGGAAGATACGCTAAACTATGGTTTAGAAGATAAGCCATTCTTTAAAGATTCTATGCCTTATTTAAAAGAATTAAAGCAATCATTTAGCGCAAAATTTATTACGCTATCTAACCATTTCCCTTATCCATTAGATGAGGAAGATCAAACAATTGAGCCGCATACTACAGGCGATAAATCAGTTGACCAATACTTCCAAACGTCTCGCTATTTGGATGAGGCATTAAAGCAGTTCTTTGATGATTTAAAAGCTTCTGGCTTATACGATAACACGATGGTTGTTATGTATGGTGACCACTATGGTATTTCTGAAAACCATAAGCGTGCAATGTCTGAGGTTCTTGGTAAAGATGTAGGTGACTTTGAACAAGCGCAATTACAGCGAGTACCACTATTCATTCATGCTCCTGGTCTAGAGGGTGGCGTGAAGCATACGTACGGTGGTCAAGTTGATATTCGCCCAACAGTTATGCACCTATTAGGTATTGATACGAAAGACTATATTGACTTTGGTACAGACTTACTTTCAAAAGACCACCAGGAAATTGTTCCGTTTAGAAACGGTGACTTTGTAACTCCTGAGATTACAAAAGTGGACCAAAAAGTATTCAATAACGAAACTGGTGAGCAATTACCAGAAGAAGAAGCAAAAAAATATGATAAATACGACGAACTGGTAAAACAAAAGCTTGAGCTGTCCGATAAGCTTGTATATGGTGACTTATTACGTTTCCATACCCCAGAAGGCTTTAAACCAGTAGATCGTTCTCAATATGATTACAATAAGCGTGACTAAGAAAAAAGCGAAGGCAAACATGCCTTCGCTTTTTTTATGGGAACTGAAACTTATTTGCTCTTCGTTCGTATATAACGTATAAAGGTAATTTATTTTAGAACTAGGAGTTAAATGGTATAATATTCTTATCATAATAAGTGAAACGTAACGATTTTAAACATAAATAGAGACGATAAGGAGTGAGCGGACATGAAAGTGGTGACATTTTTAAAACGATTGTTTATCGTATGGGCTGTTGGTACAGCTACGATTCCAATTAGTTATTTAGGGTTTGGTGTAGGGATTGGTGATAGCATTTTATTAAGCTTTGGTACGGCTGCACTAACAGCAATATTCTTCGTTTTTAAAAGCGCTAGAATTGCATATAAAGACCCTTATAGAGAAGAACTTGCTTATATCAAGCATCAGGCTCGTGAAGCACGTAAGCAATTAAAAGTTATTAGCAGTTCTCGCTTTAAGCTAAAATCAATTCACATGTGGACAGAGCTTTCTAAGCTATATAGAGTAGGGAAAAGTATCGTTGATATGGTTGAAAAAGAGCCTGCGCGTTATAAAAGTGTTCAGCCATTTTTTACGAACTATTTGCAAGCAACGGTGACGGTTATTGAACGCTACGTATTTTTATTATCTAAACCTACAAAAAGTATTGACGTAAAAGAAAGTATTCATGAGGCTGAAAATGTGATACATGAACTGTCAACACAGTATGACCAGCTTTTAAATTCTGCACTTTCTCAAGATGTGCTAAGTTTAGATGCAGAAATGAAGGTTTTAAAACAACATTTTCAAAATGAAGAAGAATATGCGCCAATAAATCGAATGAAATAAGGGTGGGGTTTATATGAAAGAAGTGGAAAAAAAACAATCGCTAGATGAACTTTTAAATGATCCGTTTGCATCACCAACTTTGGCGACTCAGCTTGACCAACCGGTAGCTAAGCAGCTTTCAACATACAATAACTTAGCCCCTGAATACCAAGAAAAAGCACAGAAAATCGCCGAGCAAATCGATTATAAAAACCAGCAGGCTATTCTTCAATATGGAGTAGCCGCACAGTCGGAGCTTTCGCAGTTCTCTCAGTCTGTTTTACAGCATGTGCAAACGAAAGATACAGGTCCTGTTGGAGATGTGATCGCTGACTTAATGTCTAAAATACGTCAGGTGAATCCAGATGATTTCACAACGAAGAAAAAAGGATTTATCAGCAGAGTATTTTCTGGTTTGTCAAAGCCAATTCAAAATTTATTAACAAAATATCAAAGTATTAACGTTGAAATTGATAAGATTGCGGATAAATTAGAACGTTCAAAGCAAATGCTTTATCGTGATATTACAATGTTAGATAGTTTGTATGATAAAAATAAACAGTTTTATGATGCGTTAAATATTTATATCGGAGCTGCAGAGTATCGATTAGAAACGCTTAGAAATGAAGCGTTGCCGGCACTTCAGCAGGAAGCAAAAGCAAAAAATGATTACTTGATGGCTCAGGAAGTAAATGATTTAAGCCAATTCATTAATCGTTTAGAAAAGCGCGTTCATGATTTAAAGTTAAGTAGACAAATTGCTGTTCAAAGTGCACCGCAGATTCGCTTGATTCAAGAAGTAAATCAAACGCTTGTAGAAAAGATTCAAAGCTCTATTTTGACCGCAATTCCCCTTTGGAAAAATCAAATTGTAATTGCTACTACACTGCTGCGACAAAAAGCTGCAATGGAAGCTCAGAAACAAGTATCTAAAACAACAAATGATTTATTAACACGTAATTCAGAAATGTTAAAGCAAAATACAATTGAAGTAGCAAAAGAAAACGAGCGAGGAATAGTAAATATTGAAACGCTTAGACAAACACAATCAGATTTAATTACTACGCTTGAAGAAGTATTAAAAATTCAAGAAGAAGGTCGTACAAAAAGAACAGAAGCAGAAGCAGAGCTGTATCAAATGGAAACTGACTTGAAAACAAAGCTAATGGATTTAAAATAGACTCAAAAAGCCGAACACCTTTGTGTTCGGCTTTTTGAGTCTATAAATTTTCAATCGAATTAGCCATTTCTAAAAAGGCGTTAACATTTTCTGTTTCAACCGGAGTGAAGATGGTGAGCCGCATAGCTGGACGCTTATCAGATGCCTTCACTAAATATGAAGTAGTTCGGTTCTTGTCGTTGCTGGCTGAATGTACACTGTGGAATGAAAAAGTCTCATTATAAGACGTGACAGAGCTTTTTTGAACGTCAGTTGATACAGCTTCTAATCCTTTTAGAGCTTCTTGTTCTACCTTGTCCCAATCTACGTTATCAGGAAGAACTTCAATACGCATCCACAGCTTATCGTTAGCGTCGTAGTAAATAACATCTTTTCGTGGTTCTTCTTCTGTAAACGTATACCCTTCTAAGACATATAAAGAATATTTTTGGTTTTCACTAGTTTTTAAAAACCCCATTTTTTCTTCTTGCATACCTTCGTTTTCATACGCCATCATCTGTTCAGGAAGACGAATGGTTTGTTCATCAGATGAAGTGTCTGAGGATTCTTTCGATGTTTTTTCTTTTGGAGATTGATCACTTGTACTATGAGAAGAATTATGGGACTTAGAGTTTTCTTGTGTTGTTCCACAAGCCGTCAGCATAATTGCTGTAAACAGAACTAACAAATATTTTTGCACACTATCTCTCCTTTAATTGAATGCTATTAATCATAGTAAACAATTCTTGTTCATCAGGTGAATGTTTTTTTATATTAGTTATAATAACTAGTATTTGTGCTTTGCTAGGAGCCTTTACGATATATAAGGCCGCTTTTTCTTGATCAGTGTAGGCTTCAAAAGCAGTAATGAGTGGCTTCTTAATATGGTGCTGATCGGCAATCATTTTAGCTTTTCCGAATTGTTCTTCAAAAGTAGATGTAGCCGTATTAACCGACGTAAGTTTATTTGCTGTATCGACTTCTAAGACTTGAATTCTCATCCAAGTATGAGGTGAATGCGTAGAGAAAATAATGTCTTTTCCTTCTTCTTCTTTTTGTAATTCATAGTCAGGTAATACATTTATTGAAAAGCCTTGATGACTGGACGTACCTTTTCTAGCGTTTTCTTGCTCACTTGCTAAAGGCAATATGTTCGTTTTTGTTTGAAGCGCACTAAGCGTAAAGATAAACAGAGCTACTATTACTATTCGATAGATCATATACAGTCTCCTTTATCTATAGTGAAATTGTCAAAATCAACCCTTCAATGAGTATAGTGTTCAATTTCTTACATTTTCCCCCATTCCATTAAAAGTAAACGCAATACGGTTGTTTTTATCGATTTGTTTTCATTTATTTGGGAGAACCTAAAAGAACATTCTAAAAAGAAAGAGAGTGGATATCGAGTGAATCAAAAGTCGAAACAAGAGGAGTCGTCAAAGCATTCGTATGTATGCAGTGAATCATTTTTTGAGAATGACTTACGAGCCATTGTCATATCACAACTAGAGCAAGATCAAATAGAGAAACAAGAAAGAAGGTAAGCGTATGAAAAAAGGTTGTTTGCTTCTTTGCGCACTTCTCTTTTTCACAGGTGCATCGAACGGACAAGCAGCAAAGAAAAGCCGCTTTTACTATGAGAAAAAAGGTGATATTGTTTGGGAAGTTCCAACAAGTGAAGAAAAGATTATTGCATTAACGTTTGATGATGGACCTGATCCAACGTATACGCCACTCATTCTAGATTTATTAAAAGAATACAATGCAAAAGCTACATTCTTTGTTTTAGGTGACCGAGTTACTCAATATCCTACAATTGCTAAAAGAGAGGTTAAAGAAGGGCATGAACTTGCAAATCATACGTATAGTCACTTAGAAGTTCGTGGTAAAGATACTGTAAAAATAGAAGGTGAGATTGAAAAGGCTGATGACAAAATTCAGCAGATAACGGGTATTAAACCCTATCTTTTTAGGCCACCAACTGGTTACTATGATGATAAAGTGGTGAAAGCAGCTAAAAATCAGCAGTATACTGTTGTATTATGGTCATGGCATCAAGACACATTTGATTGGAGAAACCCTGGTGTAGACAAAATTGTTCATCAAGTTCTGAAAAATGCAAGCTCTGGCGACATCGTTTTGTTTCACGATACAGGGGGGGATCGCACGCAAACGGTTCAAGCACTGAAACAAATACTGCCTGAGCTAAAGGAAAAAGGATATCGTTTTGTCACAATTTCAGAGCTTTTGAAGCATCATCCAAACTACGAATCGCTTTATTTAATGCAAAAGGAAAACAAAAACAAAGGCACTCCTTTAAAATAGGAGATGCCTTTGTTTTTTAAGGGGTAGATACATCCTCTTCGAGAGAGGTTTTTTTCTTTTGGAAATATTCCGTAACGCGCTCGCGTTTCTTTTTAGAAACAAGAACGTACAGAGTATCGCCAGAAAAGATTTTAGTATTTCCGCGAGGTGTAATTAGCTTTTCTTCACGGATAACAGCCGTAATTAAAATATCTTCTGGCAAGGGAAGTTCTTCAAGTGATTTTCCAGAGATTGCGGCATCTGGAACCAGCTTTAGCTCAATCATTTCATTATTGGTTTTGCCCATCGAAACAAGTTCTAAACTGTGTGGAACCACTTCTTTTTCACCATCTGAGAAATTCAAGTAATTGGCTAACGGAGAAATGGTTGCTCCTTGTAATAACGCAGAAGTAAGAACAACGAAGAATACCACGTTAAAGATAAGTGTGCTATTTTCAAGGCCAGCCATCATTGGATATGTAGCTAGAACAATTGGAACGGCTCCTTTTAGTCCTCCCCACGAAATGAATAGCTGCTCTTTCATTGTATATTTAGTGAAAAGCATGCTGATGAAAACACCTAATGGTCGAGCAACGAGCATTAATAAAAACGACAATAAGATACCTTGCCATGTAACCTCAATAAGCTCTTTTGGAAAGACGAGTAGACCTAAAATAATAAACATAAGAATTTGCATCATCCATGCAAAACCTTCATTAAAGCGTACAATTGCATGACGATATGTTAAATGGGAGTTTCCGATAATAACAGCCATTATGTAGACAGCTAGCAATCCACTTGCTCCAATAAAAGCAGTGACGCCATATGTTAAAGCTGCTAAAGCAAGAGATAATACTGGGTAAAGACCGGATGAATCTAAATTAATGCGATTGATAATCCATACGGAAGCTTTTCCGAGCACTAATCCCATTAGTAACCCCATTCCCATTTGCCAGAAAAAGTCGAGGAAAAGAGTAAAGATAGGTGATTCAGGTGCTTGGATTAGTTCAATAATTGAAACAGTTAAGAAAATCGCCATTGGGTCATTTGAACCTGACTCTGCTTCTAAAGTTGACGTGAGCTTTTGACGAATGTTTTTAGATCCTAAAACAGAAAAGACGGCTGCAGCGTCAGTAGATCCAACGATCGCTCCAAATAATAAGCCTTCTAGCCAAGTAACATCCAAAATGTACTTTGCTAATACACCGGTTACAACAGTTGTAATTAAAACTCCTAATGTAGCAAGAGAAATAGAAGGGCGAACGACGCTTTTGACGTCGGTCCACTTTGTTTGAATACCACCATCAAATAGAATGATAATGAGAGCAATTACTCCGACACCTTGTGCTAAAAGAGCGTTGTCAAAGTAGACGTAATGACTGAGTATCATACCAACAATAATAAACAGTACGAGGGAAGGTAGACCTAAACGCGAAGAGAATTTTGCTGTTAAGACTCCCGTAACTAGAAGAATGGATAAAAGGAAAATTAAATTGTCAATCGTAAAACTCAATGATTGTTCACCTCTTTTTCATAATTAAGTTGAATTTACTTTTGAATGGATAACAGATGAAAAGCTGCTAATAAACGTCAAATTCATTATGTTCCTCCTTATAATAACCAAATCTACAGCAAAAAAGCTGTATCAATAAAAGTATACCATAATCGTCAGAATAGAAGAGATTATTATGCTTCAGTATTTTTTAATAAAAAAGAACCCGGTTGTATAACCGAGTTCTCTCATTCTTATTTAAGATCTTGCTGGTAATAAAGCTCAGGTGCTTTAAATGGTTTTCCTTTTTGTGTTTTTGGTCCTTTATGATCTGGTCGAGCGCGATCATACACGGCAGTTCCCACAATTTCAGCGACATCTTGAAGTTTTTCTTTACTAATTTTGTCAATGCTATCTTCTGGTGTATGGTACCATGGTTCAGCTGGATCATGGATAAATAGTGCAGCAGGAATGCCTGCTTCTGCAAACGGAACATGATCACTGCGCCCACCCTCTGAATATGGAGTAGCCGCACCATTTAGGCGCAAGCTTGACGCCTGAGCTAATTTTGTTACAAAGTTAGCTTTTCCATCTGCTGTTTTTAATACTAAATCACCAGCATCGCGGCTCCCAACCATATCTAAGTTAAACATACCAACGATACGATCTTTCTCATCGTGAGATAAACCATCCACGTACTCTTGAGAACCAATTAAGCCAAGTTCTTCAGCTCCAAACGTTACAAAGCGTAGCTCCGTATCTGTTGGTAGAGACTTTAATACGCGAGCTAATTCAATGACCATTGCTGTTCCAGATGCGTCGTCGTTTGCACCAGGCGCACCCTCAACTGAGTCATGATGAGCCCCAATTACGATGATATCATCCGTGTTGCGTTTTTTTTCAGTTGGTGATTTTGTTGCGGTTACGTTATATGAAATACGCTCACTAACTTCAGCACCTTCAATATTTACAGTAGCTGTTAGATTGCCTGCTTTTATTTTTTCAAGAAGCTGTTCACCCTCCGCTTTTGGTAAAGCTACAGCTGGTACATAACCATCATTAGCTCCACCAAGCGTCCCGTTTAACTCACCGTCAGCATTATTATAAATAATAACGGCTTTGGCTCCTTTTTCAGCTGCATTTAATACTTTTTCACCAAAGCTAATAGAGCCACGTTGAATCAGTGCAATTTTGCCTGTCAAGTCTTGATTCGTTAACTCTTCTTTTGTTCCAAGGCCAGCATCAACAACTTCAGCGCTTACATTACCGTTTATGCTATATGTGAAAGCGCTAGGTGAATAGCTTGTCCCATCAGCTGAAAGTTCAACTTTAGATGCTTCTGTATAGCCAACGAATGTAAATGGCTCGACGTTTGCTTTATAACCAAATGATTTTAATTTCTTTTGAATATACCAAGCTGCTTTATGTTCAGCCGCAGTTCCAGCTACGCGAGGCGTTTTTGCTAAATATTCAATATCATTGTAGATGTTATCTACATTAATTTTGTTGAGAACCTTTTTATCTACCGCATTGTAAGCTTGACTCGCTGAAGCCTGAGTAGCAGGAGCAGCTGCAGTATATGTACTAGATATTGAAAGGGCTAAGCTTGTTGCTAGAGCAACGGATACAATTGTCTTTTTTGTTCTTTTCATTGTGTTCCTCCTTTGGGAAATTATAGATACAACTTAAAATTTATAATATTCCCAAAAATAAAAAAAGGGTAAATATTCCTATTTAGTTTGAATGTTCTAAGGTAAAATGCTATTTTTTATGTCTGAAATTATAAAATTGAGAAGAGGTTGTAAAAGAAAAGTAATCAAACCGTTATCGAATTCTTATTGATAAAGTTTCATGGACATGATGTAATAAAAGAAATAAGTGAAGCAGGAAGGGTAAAAGAATGAGAGATGCATGTCAAAAGATTATATTGCCATATACGCCTGAGAATCTAAGAATGTTACTGTTACAAGTTTGTGATGATGAAAATATGTTTTCGCATCAAGAGCTCGCTTATTGGTGTGATAAATTTACGTTACATTATTATGAATACGATGCAGATGAAAAGCAGTGGATGAGTGATATGCAACAACCTGATGCGCGCCAAGACTTGGCAAGGTCGTATGCCATTGCAAAAGATATTGGTTGGCAGTGGTATTATTACATGTCAAGGGGGACAACGCTGTCTGATATACAGTATACAGATTTACACTACTTAGAGCTCCCAAAGCATTTATTTGTTAGATGGCTAAACGAACTGTATGAAATGTAAATACATATGCGAAACATCCCGTTACAAAGGGATGTTTTTTTTGTATGCTAAAGCTTTAACGATGATAAATATAAAAATTGGCGAACAATTAGAGTGAAAAATCGTAAAAAACACAAAAACCGAGTTGACTTATTGGAATTCTTATAATATAAATAAAGGAGACTTATATTTGGAAAGTGTTGTAGGAGGAATTATTTTGACTTTATTATTAGTTATTCTTAACATCATTATCATGCTGGCATTAATCGCTGGTTTATATATGATGCAAAAAAAATACGTTTCATTTTCAAAGCGTGTATTCACTGCTCTAGGACTTGGAATTGTATTTGGATTTGCTCTTCAATTGGTATATGGACCAACTTCAGAAGTGACAGCTCAAACATCAGATTGGTTTAGTATTGTTGGTAGCGGTTATGTGAAATTTCTTCAGATGATCGTTATGCCACTTGTGTTAGTTTCGATTGTGGCCGCATTCACTCGCTTAAAATTAACGAGTAACATTGGGAAAATCAGCGGTTTAATTATCGGGATTTTAGTTGGAACAACAGCCATTGCAGCAGCAATTGGGATTGTGACAACAACGGGATTTAACTTAGAAGCTGTTCAGATTGAACAAGGAGCAGCTGAAACCGAGCGTGGAGCAGCATTAGAGGAGAATTTGTCAGGAATGCAAGCCCAAACAATTCCACAACAAATCATTGAATTGTTGCCTGCGAATCCATTTTTAGATTTAACAGGAGCACGACCAACTTCAACAATCGCAGTGGTTATTTTTGCTGCATTTATCGGAATTGCTTATTTAGGCGTAAAGCGTAAAAAGCCAGAAGAAGCAGCTCTTTTTTCAAAGATTATTGATATGATTTATGCAATTGTGATGCGCGTTGTTACATTAATTTTACGCTTAACGCCATATGGTGTATTAGCCATCATGACAAAGACAATCGCTACGAGCGATATTGATGCTATCGTGAAGCTTGGTAAATTTGTTATTGCGTCTTATGTAGCGTTAGGAGCAATGTTTGCTGTTCACTTACTTTTACTAACGCTTGTCGGTGTTAACCCGATTACGTATGTAAAAAAAGCATTTCCAGTTTTAACATTTGCTTTCACATCTCGTACAAGTGCAGGGGCTTTACCGCTAAATGTGAACACGCAAACGAGACAGCTTGGCGTTCCAGAAGGAATTGCAAACTTCGCAGGGTCATTTGGTTTATCAATTGGTCAAAATGGATGCGCGGGTATTTATCCAGCAATGCTAGCCGTTATGATTGCACCAACAGTCGGTATTAATCCTTTATCACCATCGTTTATTGCCACACTGATTGCTATTGTAGCTATTAGCTCATTTGGAGTAGCAGGTGTTGGTGGAGGTGCAACATTCGCGGCACTTCTTGTTTTATCTGCACTAGACTTACCAGTTGCACTTGCAGGACTTCTTATTTCAGTAGAACCTCTGATCGACATGGGGCGTACAGCATTGAACGTCAGCGGAAGTATGACAGCAGGTGTTATAACAAGTAAAGTAACAAAAGAATTAGATACAACAGTTTATAATGATAAAACAATTTCGCCTGAAACGGCAGAAGCATAAAAAAGCTGGGACATAAGTATTTCGGTCAATGATTTATCCGAACTATCGTGAGTTAACTACTTTCGATAGCTCGGATATTTTTTTGTTTGGAAAACATTTTGAACGAACTTGTTCTTACAGCTTAACGATTGTAGAAACGTCATGATCGGTCTTTGAGAAGGAAACATTTAATTATGTCTCACTCTCTTTCTTTGCGAGAAGATTAAAATTTCTAAATAATATAACATATCGGTTGATTTTTTTGAAAAGGGTAGTGTAAACTAATTATTGGTAACGCTTTCTAAAATTGAAGGAGGTATGGATTTGATGCAAAATATTGGAGCAAAACAAGTTGAAGTAAGTCCAAAACTGAAGCAATTTTTACAAGGTGTAAAGAAGCTTTATATTAACGGTGAGTGGGTGGAGTCGGCATCTGGAAAGACGTTTGAAACAGTAAACCCTGCAACTGGTGAAAAGTTAGCAGATGTAGCTGAAGCAAATGCTGAAGATATTGACCGTGCTGTGTTAGCAGCTCGTGAAGCTTTTGATAAAGGACCGTGGACAAAAATGTCTGCAGCGGAAAGAAGTCGTTTGATTTATAAGCTTGCTGACCTCATGGAAGAACACAAACTTGAACTTGCTCAATTAGAAACGCTCGATAATGGGAAACCAATTCGTGAAACATCAAATGCAGATATTCCTTTAGCTATTGAACATTTTAGATACTATGCTGGTTGGACAACAAAAATTGTTGGACAAACTATTCCTGTACAAGGAGCATACTTTAACTATACGCGTCATGAACCACTAGGAGTGGTTGGGCAAATTATCCCTTGGAATTTCCCGCTGCTCATGGCAGCATGGAAGCTGGGTGCTGCGTTAGCTAGCGGTTGTACAATTGTACTAAAACCAGCAGAACAAACGCCTTTATCAGCTCTTTATCTAGCAGGTCTTGCTGAGGAAGCGGGCTTTCCTAAAGGAGTGCTAAATGTCGTTCCAGGTTTCGGTAAAACAGCAGGTGAACCACTTGTTAATCATTTGCTTGTAGATAAGATTGCCTTTACGGGATCAACTGCGGTTGGAAAGTCGATTATGAAGCAAGCGAGTGAAACCTTAAAGAAAGTTACGTTAGAGCTTGGAGGTAAATCTCCAAATATCATTTTACCTGATGCAGATTTATCAAAAGCTGTTCCAGGAGCATTGGCGGGTGTAATGTTCAACCAAGGACAAGTTTGTTGTGCGGGAAGTCGGTTATACGTACAAAAAAAATTATATGATAATGTAATAGCAGACTTAGTGGCACAGTCTAAGGTGATTAAACAGGGTAATGGATTAATAGAAGATACAACGATGGGCCCGCTTGTGTCTGCACAGCAGCAGAAGCGAGTCAAATCATATATTGATAAAGGTGTAGAAGAAGGAGCTGAAATCTTAACAGGAGGTTCGCTGCCGTTTGAAAAAGGATATTTTGTGGAACCAACAATCTTTGCTGATGTTGATCATTCCATGACAATTGCACGAGAAGAAATCTTTGGCCCTGTTGTTGCAGCGATGCCTTTTGATGATTTAGATGATTTAATTGCCAAGGCAAACGATACGACATATGGATTGGCAGCGGGCGTTTGGACGCAAGATTTGAAGAAAGCTCACTATGTAGCTCACGGTATCAAAGCCGGAACAATCTGGGTGAACTGCTACAATGTATTTGATGCAGCTAGTCCGTTTGGCGGATATAAACAGTCTGGAATTGGAAGAGAAATGGGTAGCTATGCGCTTGATAACTATACAGAAGTAAAAAGTGTATGGGTTAATATGGAATCTTAAAAACAATTTCAGAAACATTAGCATATCTATTTGTGAAAAAGAGTAGTCTTTAGTGGACTACTCTTTTTTATTATACGTTGCATAAACCATCTAGTATTTTGCGGAAGTAATTAGTAACTACTAATTCCATAGAAAGAAGTGATGGGTATGAAAGGAATACAGGGTCCGTCGACTTATCGTATGACAGGCCATTTGAAAGATTTTCAAGAAAATCCGCTTTTGTTTTTACGACATCTTAGTGAATATGGCGAGGCAACAAGCTTTCGGCTAGGTCATCGACGATGTTACTTAACAACGAATCCGCAAATGGTAAAAGATGTTGTTTTCACAAATGCCAATAGTTTTGTGGATGTAGGGATTAAAAATGTTGTTCGAACACTACAGGTTCACGACTTATATGAATTTAATTTTTCAACGGGGGTGCCAAATGTCAAGGGTTCCTTTGTGAAAAAACATTTTTCTACCTTTCGAATTGAGCATCGTACGATCGTGCAATCCCATATATCTTTATGGGAAAGTGGAGATCTAAAAGTATTCAATGAAGAAGTGCAAGATTTGGCGCTCTGTTTATTAGCACACAGCTTTTTTGGCGTAGCCAACAAGCATGATTTGACAGGACACTTACGAAAACTGGCTGAGTTGCGGACTAAGAGACATCAACCTTCGATGATAAAGGTGCCAATCCCCAAGCTTGGAAAGCGAAATCCAATAGAGGCACACGCTATAGCAGGTGTTTTTTCATGCCTTCAATCTCTTTACAATCACAGGTCAACTTGTGAACAAAATAATGTTTACAATGTACTTGATAATGAAAGTGAAGGTGACATTCTTCAGCGATTCTTTATTACGTACGACTTAATTCGCAATGCATGTAGTTGGCTGATGTATACGTTTTGTGAGCATCAGGATATTCTACGACATATCCAGTTGCTAAAAGGTCAGGAGCAAGATGAATATATGCGTATGGTTATTTTAGAGTCGCTGAGGCTCTATCCTCCGATTTGGTTATTTGGTAAACAAGCGGTAGAAGCTGTTCAGGTGGATAACTATCTCTTTAAAAAAAATGAAACGATTTTTATTAGTCCTTATAGCCTCCATCGTAATGAAGCTTATTTCTTAGAGCCTAATGAGTTTTTACCTGAGCGTTTTTGTTTAGATTTAAACGTCGATATACCACAACACCTTTACTTACCGTTTGGCATGATTGCAGAAACCGAAGCTCAAGTGGAATATGTTATGACCATGGTAAAAGCTATTACCCTCCCGTTAGTAACATCATTTAATATAAAAAAAGTGCGGTCCATTATTCACCCAAAAGGAGAGATTTTATTGGAGATGAAAGAGCCTTTTTCTATTGTTGTGACAAAAGACAAATCACCGATAGTAACCTCGTTATAAGATGCTTTTTCATTATTGATATATGAACGTATTGACATTAAACTCATTGAAATCTATCATTAAGTGCATCTATTATGAAAGGTACAGATAGAGGAGCTTATGGATAAACTACCCAATCAATTTATTGAACTTGTTGAAACATCCTTATTGCCTAACTTAATTATTAAAAGTGAAAATGAACATGACCCTGTTATAGTCGAGTATGTACCTGGTGAATGGATTTTAATTGGAAAAGGCAACTACGCAGCCGTTTTTTATCACCCTTTATATGAAGGTCTAGTAGTGAAGGTATACGGTCGGTCATTTGAAGAGGTAAAAAAAGAAGCAAATGTCTATAAGAAATTAGGAAAACATCCTGCTTATTCTCAGCTTTATTATTATACAGATCACTACTTAATTCTAAAGAGGCTGCAAGGCATTACACTATATGAAGCTGTTCAAAAGCGCGTTATAATTCCGTTAACGGTTATAGATGATGTAAATGACGCATTAGCTTATGCTAAATCAAGAGGGCTCAATCCCTTTGATGTTCATGGGAAAAACGTAATGATGAAGGAAGGGCGCGGATACGTAGTTGATATTTCTGATTTCTATAAAAAAGGCATTGATAAAAAGTGGACGGATTTGGTGAAAGCTTATCACAAAATCTATGTGCCTATTATAAAAAAGTACCATCTTGCTATTTCACCATCGTTATTGAATCTAACAAGACACGTCTATCGTTTGTATCGCAAAGTGAAAAATAAATATAAAAAATATGTATGAAGGCTTTCTGCTCTTGGTTCATCACTAAAAGCAGAAAGTCTTTTTATAATGAAATTGCTATCTTATGCAGGTCTTTAAATCCTTATGAAATCATCCTGACATTGATATTTATTTTAAGAAAAACAAAAAAAACATTCAAAAATTCGTTTTAAATGTCGAAATAAAAAGCAGATACACTAAAATCACGATGCACTGAGCGGACAAAGATAGGAGACATAGAAATGGATAAAACATCTTTTTTTGGTTTGATTTTAGCATTGGTTGCACTAATGGTAGGAATGTTTCTTAAAGGCGTTAGCCCAGCTGTTTTAATGAACCCTGCGGCCATTTTAATCATTGTTCTAGGAACAATCGGAGCGGTAGTCATTGCGTTTCCAACAAGTGAAATAAAAAGGGTACCTAAGTTATTTGGCGTTCTTTTTAAAGAGCCAAAGATGGCTACACCAAAAGATCTTGTGTTTATGTTTTCTGAATGGGCACAAGTTGTTCGAAAAGAAGGGTTATTATCATTAGAAGCAAAAACAGCTGATGTGGAAGACCCTTTCTTGCAAAATGGATTAAATTTAGCAATTGATGGGCAAAGCGCAGGTTACATTAGAGACGTGTTATCTGAAGAGATTGAAGCAATGGAAGACCGCCATCAGGCTGGCGCAGCTATTTTTTCACAAGCAGGTACATATGCACCGAGTTTAGGGGTACTTGGAGCAGTCATTGGGTTGATTGCTGCTTTAGGAAACATGGCTGACACAACTAGTTTAGGGCATGCTATCAGCGCTGCTTTCGTTGCAACACTACTAGGTATTTTTACGGGGTACGTTTTTTGGCATCCATTTGCTAACAAATTAAAACGTAAATCTAAGCAAGAAGCAAAGGTTAAATATATGATGATCGAAGGCGTTCTGTCTTTACTAGAAGGTGAAACACCAAAAGTGATTGAACAAAAGCTGGCATCTTATTTACCAACAGCTGAGCGTAAGAAGCTATTGCAGGAAAGCGAAGTGGCTGAAAATGAGTAAAAAGCGTTCAAAGAAACAAAAAGAGGACGCTCATGTTGACGAGAGCTGGCTATTACCGTATGCGGATTTATTAACGCTATTACTTGCGTTATTTATCGTTTTGTTTGCCATAAGTTCTGTTGATGCTCAAAAGTTTCAAGCCTTATCAAAAGCGTTTAATGCAACGTTTGAAGGGGGAACAGGTGTGTTAGAGTTTCAAACACCACCTACTCCAAAAGAAGAAAACCTCCCGGCTGAAGACCCAACGGGAAAAAATGTAGCAAGAGATAGCGGAATGGATTCTAGTGAAAAAGAAGGAGAAAAGCCGTTAACGGAAGAACAAAAGCAGAAAATTGCTCACGATGCCGACCAGCAAGAGCTGTTAACTGTTCAACAAAAAGTAAATGCATATATGGAAGAAAATGGACTTAAAGACGAGTTGCAAACCTCATTAACAGATGAAGGGTTACTAATCTCGATTCGGGATAACGTCTTTTTTGCATCTGGAAGAGCTGATGTTCGACCGGAAGATATACGTCTAGCAAAAGAAATTTCAAATTTGCTTGTAATGGACCCTCCTCGTAATATTATCATTAGTGGTCATACTGATAATGTACCGATACGCAACGCCGGCTTTCAATCAAATTGGGAGCTTAGCGTTATGAGAGCAATTAACTTTATGAAGGTTATTCTAGAAAACAATCGCTTAAATCCAAGTATGTTCAGTGCAAAGGGCTTTGGTGAATTTAAGCCGGTAGCCTCCAATGACACTGAGGAAGGCAAAAAGAAAAACCGCCGGGTAGAAATTTTAATCACACCTCGGACAACAGCAGAAAATGAGTAAAAACACGGTTTAATCCGTGTTTTTATTTTTTATTATAATAAAAGACGTCGATTTTCATAAGTTCCGCGTACTAAATTAAGCTCTTTTCCCTCTAAAATTAAGTCAATTAAGGCACCATTAAATAAATCAGACACCTGCTTTTTATCATTTGCTTGCAGGTATTCAACTCGATACCATTTCTCATTATAGCTAAAATACATAAAGCGTCCCCACGTATAGTCTAGCCAAAACTTAATTGGTTTGCCGTTCACAAGCTTCTTTACGTACCCCCAGCTTCTTCCTTGGTGTGAATCGGTCATTTTAGGTTGAGCTGAATTGAACACTTGATAATAAAGCTTATTGTGCAAGTCATATAGCATCATACCTAAGTCACTCCTTTTTACTCGTTATTAATTAGTAGTATGCAAGGGAATAGAATTTAGAAGTAGTAAATGGACAAGCTTTCGTAATTTTAAAAATAATGCGAGTGTATACTAAAGAAAGACTGTTTGAAATTGAAAAGAGGTGTTGATAATGAAAAGCAATTGGTTGATGAAGCAAGTGTGGAGAAATCTATTATTTATACATTGGCCCGTTCCTGCGGAAGAATTACAAAAACTTTTACCAGAACCTTTGAATATAGATACGTTTGAAGGGAAGGCATTTATTTCGCTTGTTCCTTTTACAATGACAGGTATTCGTTTTAAAGGTACGCCGTCTGTGCCACGCATATCTCAGCTTCATGAATTGAATGTGCGAACGTATGTGGAGTATCAAGGTGAAAGGGGCGTTTATTTCTTTAGTTTGGATGCAACAAATGCTCTTGGGGTATGGATTGCTAGACGTTTCTTTCATTTACCTTATCTACATGCCGACATAATGGTTAACAAACGTGGGGAGTTGACTGAATTTCAATGCAGAAGAAAGCATAAAGGATTTCAACATAAAGAAATTTTGCTGACGTATAAGCCTATATCTGCTCCTTATTATACAAAAGAAGGGACCGTTGATGAGTGGTTAACGGATAGAGATCGTCTCTTTACGGTGCACAAACAGAAAGTTTTTCGAGGAAAGCTTTTTCATCAACCCTGGATTTTACAAGATGGACACTATTCTATGAAAAAAAATACGATTACGACAGCCTATCTACCAATAAATAAAGATGAAACAATTGTGCATTATGCACAACATCTTGTTACGTATTTTTATTCTTTTCAAAAAATGTGAAGAAATCGATATAAATAAAGGCTTGAACGAGCCGGTGAGGTTGTGGTACTATTTGCCTTGTGAAAATAGTGAATATTACATGGGATAAAAATGGCCTTTTTAGATGTGAAAAGGTGAATGAATTGAAAGTATATTTACATAAATTTGTTCGAATTATACATTTTTATCAAAAGATGTATGCGCTTTTACATCCTGCAGCCATCTAGTATTCAAGTCATAAGTTTAGGGGGATTTGATTTTGAAAACACCAAGGTTACCTTCAATTGGTGAAATTATGATCGTGTTACTTTTATTTCTAGCGGTTGTTGTTTCATTCGCACTCATTTTCGAACTTCCCATCCAGCTAGCGCTCTTTATTTCATGGTTTATTGTTATTGCGTTAGGTATTCGCTTAGGGTATAAATATGATTTTTTACAGAAAGCGATTACAAAAGGGATTGGGAACGGGTTAGAAGCGATTCTGATTTTATTAGCAGTAGGAGCTTTAATTGGAACATGGATCTCTGGAGGGATTGTTCCATCATTAATTTACTACGGCTTAGAGTTTATTAACCCTACGTTCTTTTTATTAGCTACTTTAGTTATTTGTTCAATCACTTCTGTTGCAACGGGTACATCATGGGGCACAGTAGGAACAGCAGGTATTGCAATGATGGCGATAGGGGAAGGAATGGGAATGCCTCTACCGCTCGTAGCTGGGGCAGTTATTTCTGGAGCATATTTCGGAGACAAGCTATCTCCACTATCTGATAGTACAATCTTGTCTGCTTCCATGGCAAAAGTGGATGTAATTGCTCATGTGCGAGCAATGCTTTACTTAGATATTCCAGCTTATATTGTTACATCTATTTTGTTTACCATTGCTGGATTTATGTACGGTGGTAACAACTTTGATAGTGAGCGAGTAGAGTTTTTAAAATCATCTTTACACGATGTGTTCCAAATTAATGTGTGGATGCTTGTTCCAATGGTTGTTGTTATTGTTTTATTAGCATTAAAAAAGCCGTCACTACCATCAATTGCAGTGGGTTCTTTACTTGGTGTAGTATGGGGAGTCCTTTTTCAAGATTTAAGCGTATCAACTGCTTTTCATACAGCTTACAGCGGATTTTCCATCGAGTCAGACATCACCTTTATAACAGAATTGCTAAACCGCGGTGGAATTGAGAGTATGGTTGGTTCAATTATTGTTATTATTTTTGGATTAGGCTTTGGTGGCCTGCTGGAAGAGTTAGGTGTACTAAAAGTACTTCTCTCTAAATTTGAACAATTTTTAATAAATGCCGGGAACGTCACGACAGCTACGATTTTTACAGGTCTACTAGGAAATATCTTCGGTTGCGCTATGTACGTATCGCTTATCTTAACGCCAAAGATTATGCAAGATAGCTATGATCGTTTAAAAATCAATCGACTTGTATTAGCGCGTAACTCTGAAGTAGGTGGAACGTTAACCTCAGGTATGGTTCCATGGACCGATAATGGTATTTTCTTAGCAACGATCCTAGGTGTATCAACGTTTGCTTATCTACCGTTTATGTGGTTAAGCTTTGTTTCTATTATTATTGCTATTATTTATGGTTATACTGGAAAATTTATTTGGTATACAACAGATGAAAATAAGAACGTTAGCTGAAAAGCTAGCGTTTTTTATTTGAAAACGTTATCTTTCTATTTTGTATTCATGAAATGTTGTAAAAAATCAGAAAAATGTTATAATCAAACAATGATTCTGATAGGAATACTTGCTTTTAGTCAAACAACTAGAACGAAAAGCGAGTAAAAGAATGTTGGGAAAGATAGAAGGAAAGAAGTGAAGTTAATGGCACAACATGAAGGACAAAATGATCTGAAGCGGACGATGAAAAGTCGTCACTTATTTATGGTCTCACTCGGAGGTGTAATTGGAACAGGTTTATTTTTAAGTTCTGGTTATACAATCGGACAAGCAGGGCCGGGAGGAGCGATGCTCGCTTACTTGGTCGGTGGTTTTATTATGTATTTGGTGATGCTGTGTTTAGGTGAGCTGAGCGTAGCTATGCCACATGCGGGTTCATTTCAGGTCTATGCGACAAAGTTTATTGGACCTGGAACAGGATTTGCTGTAGGGTGGTTATATTGGTTAACTTGGGTTGTTACCGTAGGGTCAGAGTTTATTGCTGTAGGGCTATTAATGCAGCGCTGGTTTCCAGATTCGCCCGTATGGATTTGGAGCGTATTATTTGCGATTACAATCTTTGTATGTAATGCACTGTCAGTTCGTTTTTTTGCTGAATCAGAGTTTTGGTTTTCTCTTATTAAAGTAGTAGCAATTATTGTATTCATTATAGTCGGAGGAATGGCTATTTTTGGTTTTATCTCAATCGAAGGGCAGGCTGCTCCACTCCTTTCTAACTTTACAGGAGAAGGCGGCATGTTTCCGAATGGTTTTACGCCAGTCTTAGCCACGATGGTCGCTGTTAGCTTTGCGTTTTCAGGTACAGAGCTAATTGGAATAGCAGCAGGAGAAAGTGAAAATCCAGAACGCGATGTACCAAAATCAATTCGAAATATTGTGTGGAGAACGTTTTTCTTTTTCATTGGTGCTATCTTTGTATTATCTGCACTTATTCCTTGGAAGGAAGCTGGAGTGACAGAGAGTCCTTTTGTTACGGTATTTGCTCGAATAGGTATTCCATATGCTGCTGATATTATGAACTTTGTAATTTTAACGGCACTGCTCTCGATTGCCAATTCAGGATTGTATGCTTGTGCTCGTATGCTTTGGTCGTTGTCTAAGCAAAACATGATTTCACCTGCACTTGGAAAAGTTACGTCAAAAGGAGTACCTTTGAATGCTTTAATCGTAAGTATGGCTGTTGCTTGCTTATCACTTTTAACTAGCGTTTTTGCAGCTGATACGGTCTATATGGTATTAGTTGGTATTTCGGGATTTGCAGTAGTAGCCGTTTGGATGAGTATTGCAGCTTCTCAGTATATGTTCCGACGAAAGTATATAAAAGAAGGAAATGATGTAGGGAAGCTGGTATATAAAACGCCGCTTTATCCTATTGTTCCAATTCTTGCATTCTTACTATGCTTAGCATCTTGCGTAGGGTTAGCATTTGATCCAAGCCAGCGTATTGCTCTTTATTGTGGAATTCCTTTTGTACTGCTATGTTATGCAGTTTATTATTGGAGACGACGTAAAGGATTAAACGTATATACAGATCAAAGTGAGGCAAAGTAAGAAAAGCCGCTCGTTTCTATTTATAGAAAGAGCGGCTTTATTATTCTATGTATTTTTTATATTTGAAACAGACAAAAACACCCTATCCATTCCGAACTGGTTAAGTGTCCCGCAACAAGCGAAATGGTGATGGATAGGGTGCTAAGCTAAGAATAAGCTTTTTTCATACGAATGTCAATGTTTAGAGGGATGAACAGTTACATAATGGTCCATTGTAACGTTTGGCTCGAAGAAACGTCCCATTTGTTTGTCCCATTCTTCGAATAATGGAGATTGGACAAAATTCACCATATGACTTTCAACATTTTCCCATTCAACAATAATCATATATTTAGTATCTGTTTCAATGCATCGATGAATGGAATGATTAATATATCCTGGTACAGATGCGGCAACGTGAGCGGCTTGATGAAATGCTTCTTCAAACTCTGCTAGTAGCTCTTTTTTTATATGGAAAAAAGCAACTTCTTTAATCATAATGTCCTCCAATTTTCTCTATATAAGATAAACAACTTCAAAGATTATCTCACATGGTTCGTAAACAGAGCAAACTCTTTTTACGCTTTCACCATCTTTTCATTTTGTTTTTGTATAGTTAGAAGCGTAGAAAGAAAACTGTTCAAAAAGCTCATAATTCTTGCGCTTACATACATAGCGTAAGTCATGGATGGAAGTTAGGAGAGGTAAGAAAATGGATAAGAAGAAAAAGAAAAAGCTTTTTTCTTTTCTTGGTATCATTGCTGCTGGTGCTATCATTGCGGGTGTCGTGTACCAAGTCAATCGCGTTGATGCAGTAGCGAGTGTTGATGGAGACAAAATCACAAAAGACCAATTATATGAAGTGTTAATGTCTCAAGGTGGAACTGACGTTTTAGATTCAATGATTGAACAAAAAGTCATTAATAAAGAAGCGGAAAAGAAAAGTGTAACAATTAGTGAAAAAGAACTCGACAAAGAGCTTGATGCGTTAATTACATCATACGGTGGAGAAGATACGTTTAATCAAGCTTTAGAAGCAAATGGTATTAAAGAAAGCGAAGTAAAAAAGGATTTAGAAACAAACTTAAAAGCTAAAAAGCTAGTAGAAGATACAATTGACATCTCTGAAGACGAGATGAAATCATATTTTGATGAAAACAAAGATTCATTTGATCAGCCAGAGCAGGTAAAAGCAAGTCATATTCTTGTAAAAGATGAAAAAACGGCTAATGAAGTTAAGAAAAAACTGAGCGATGGTGAGAAATTTGCTGAGTTAGCAAAAGAATATTCGACGGATACAGCCTCTAAGGAAGATGGAGGAGATTTGGGATACTTTAGTAAAGAAGATATGGTTCAAGAGTTTAGTGATGCTGCATTCGACTTAAATGTTAATGAAATTAGTGAGCCGGTTAAAACAGAGTATGGTTATCACATTATTAAAGTAATTGATAAAAAAGCAGCTCAAGATGCGAACTATGAAAATAGTAAAGAGGAAATTAAACAACTCTTGTTAGAGAATAAATTTCAGTCTGAATATCCAACTTGGTTAGAAGAAACAAAGAAAAAGTATGACATTGAGAATTTTTCGTAATCCATTATTCTAAATAAAGTGAGGAATGAAAATGAAAACGCAAAAGCCTTACAATAAGTTAGAACAAATTGTAGAAAAATTAAAAGAGCGCGGAGTACGAGCTGAAATATGTCGCCGCGTGGTACAAGTAACAGAAAGTGTAAACAACCAATCAAATTCTCATTCTCAACATGCTTTTAACCGTTGACATAAATAAAATAAATAATAACATAAACAATCAGCAGGTAAACCTACCTGCTGATTGTTTATGTCCTAGCGATAAAGTAGTATATTTATAAATGAATGGAGCTGAGAAAATATGAATGTTTTATTAGCAGAAGATGATTTGCAACTAGGAGAGCTAGTAAGTTATATGTTAAAGAAAAAAGCAGGCTTTAACGTCGAATGGGTGACGGAGGGGCGTGATGCTTACTTTTATGCTGTTGATGCGCATTATGATATTCTCATTTTGGATTGGATGATGCCAAACGGAGATGGAGTAGAAATTTGCCAACAGCTTCGAAAGGAAGGCTATAATGGCGCAATTTTAATGTTAACAGCAAAAGATGCTGTTCAAGATCGCGTGCATGGATTAGATGCTGGTGCGGACGATTATATGGTGAAGCCGTTTGAAATTGATGAACTGTTGGCCAGGCTAAGAGCTTTGTCTCGCCGCAACTATGCTCCAATTGTTGAAGAAACTGTTAAAATCGATCAAATCACCTTAAACCGTTCAAGTCAAATGATGAATAGTGGAGACAAATCAATCCAGCTCAGCCCAAGAGAATTTCAGCTGTTGGACTTTTTACTGAAAAATAAGGGACAGGTCTTATCAAGAGATATTATATTAGATCGCGTTTGGGGCTATGAATCGGATGTATCCATTAAAACAATCGATGCAACGGTCAAACTCCTGCGAAAAAAGCTAGATCATTTTGGGAAACAAGAGCTCATCCAAAGTATACGTGGAGTAGGTTATAAAATTGACTAAAAAGTTAATAAGAAGAGCTCGTAACCGGATGAAGCAAGATTTATTTAGCAAAACGCAAAATCGTCTTACCTTTCGCTACAGTGCGCTGTTAATGATATTTCTGCTTTTATTTGTGTTTATTGTCTATTCACTTGTTTACGTTGTGATTAGCAGTAACCAGCAGCAAAGCTTAAACATGTTGCTCAAGCAAGAAACAAAATTTGTGAAAAGTCTTTTGGTCGAGCAAAATGACCAAGTAGAAGATGAATACCAAGATATTGTTGTGGCAAGGGAAGATGCGTTCTTTTATTATGTCGTTAGTCCAGAAGGTCAGTTACTAATGGGCAGCGAAGCAAGTGAAGGACTAAGACCGAAATTGCTAAACTTAATTAACGGCTGGATTCCGATTGAAAATGAAGTGCGTAAAGAACGCATTGAAACAATTCGTCCAAATGTGGAAAAGTTTGAGCGGAATGGTCATGCTGAAGATGAATTTAAGGTAAGTATTGATTTGCTTATGACTGGACAGCCAATTTTTTATAAAGGTGAGTTTTTAGGGATGCTTTACATTGGTAAAAACGTTTCGTTTCTATACCAGTTGCTAAAGTGGCTTTTGGTCATCATGTTATCGTTAACAGTTTTATTTGTAGGCGTAGCCATTTACATGAGTCGTTTAATGTCAAAGCGTGCAATGATTCCCATTGAAACCGCATTTTTAAAGCAAAAAGAGTTTGTAGCCGATGCTTCTCATGAATTGAGAACGCCATTAAGCGTGATGCTATCATCTATTAATGCGCTCGAAATGCAGGATGAAGTAAATGAAGATCCTTTTTCTAAAAAGCTTGTCGGTAATATGAAAGCAGAAGTAAAGCGGATGACTAAGCTTGTAAGTGATTTGCTTACGCTGGCTCGGTCTGATGCTAGCAAAAACCAGCAAGCCTTTAATAAATTTGATATTAAAAAAATGGTTGAAAAAGTAATGCAGTCCGTTGAGCCACTTGCTCACTCTAAAAATATTAGCTTACATCTAGAAGCACCTGATCAGATAGAGCTTTCGGGAGATGAAGAAAAGCTTACGCAGCTCATGTATATATTATTGGATAACGGAATTAAATACACCACTCCACAAGGACACGTAAAAGTATTGATTAAGCAAAGAACGAATGCAGTTGAAATTCGAGTGGCTGATACGGGTGTTGGTATCCATAAAGATGAACAAAAAAGAATTTTTGATCGCTTTTACAGAGCGGACAAATCTAGGTCTAGACAAATGGGCGGACATGGTCTTGGTTTAGCAATTGCGAAATGGATTGTTGATATGCATAAAGGAACAATTAAAGTGGAAAGTGAACCTGAGAAAGGAACCACTTTTCGAATCAGTTTACCTCAATGAAAATGTGCCGGATACTCGTGTATCTAGGCACATTTTTTGTCTAGTTTGCACAAAACATCTTTTAAAAAAAGGCAAAATACACGATGAAAAAATTAGAAAATTCAGTTATATTTAAAATAATCTAATGCAAGTGGAAGGGGTTTATGGATGAAAAAGTATGACTTACTTATCAAAAGTGGAACGGTTGTGTTAGAAAACGAGGTATGCGTAATAGATATTGGTATATATGAGGGTAAGATTATTGCTTTAAAGTCTACTATTGATACCAGCCTAGCGAAAGAGGTACTAAGAGCAGAAGGAATGCATGTATTACCTGGAGCTATTGATATACATGTTCATTTTGATGAGCCTGCAAGAGAGCATTGGGAGGGATTTGATAATGGTTCAAAAGCGATGGCAGCAGGAGGGTGTACAACCTATTTTGACATGCCTCTAAATGGTGTTCCGCCTACCATAACGAAAGAAGCTTTTTTAAATAAAAAGAAGCTTGGAAATGAGAAATCATTTGTAAACTTTGGTTTATGGGGAGGATTAGTACCTGGTAATAAAGATGAACTTAAAAAGATGGCAAGGCAAGGGGCTATTGGTTTTAAAGCATTTATGTCAGAAGCAGGATCAGAGTTCGAATTTTCAGATGGACTTACGCTCTATGAAGGGATGAAAGAAATCGCGAAGTTGGGTAAGGTTCTCGCTTTGCATGCAGAGAAAGACAAAACGATTAAAGAGCTTCAAAAACAAAAAGAGGAACAGGGGCTTACATCGATTAGAAGCTATTTAGAAACAAGGCCAATTGAAGTGGAAGTAGAAGCAGTTAAAGAAGCATTAGAGTATGCTGAGCAAACTGGATGTTCACTCCATTTTGTACATATCAGTAGTAAAGAAGCTGTTGACTTAATCGTAGATGCTAAAAAAAGAGGGGAAGATGTTACTTTAGAAACTTGCCCACACTACTTATTGTTTGGAGAAAAAGACTTTGTACAAATTGGAGCACTGGCTAAATGTGCACCACCGCTCAGGTCAAAAGCAGAACAAGAGAAACTGTGGTTATCGATGGAAAAAGGTGAAATTGATATGATATCTTCCGACCACTCGCCGTGTCCTATGGACTTGAAGAAATCAAATAATATGTTTGAGGTGTGGGGAGGAATATCGGGAGGGCAATATACGCTTCAAGCAATGATCACAGAAGGGTATCAAAAAAGAAGCATCCCTCTTACTAAAATTGCACAGTTAACTTCAACGGCTCCTGCCAAGCGTTTTGGGTTGTATCCTCAAAAAGGTAGTATTCAAGTGGGCGGAGATGCAGATCTAACAATCGTTGATTTAAAGAATTCCTACATCGTAAAGCAAAACCGCATGTTTTTTAAACACAAGCACAGCATTTATGAAGGCTATGAATTCAGCTGTACAATTCGCTATACGATTTGTGAAGGTGAAATAGTATACGAGTTTGACACTAACACGTTTCAGCAACCTATTAATAAGTCAAGGTTTGTACAACAAATCGAAAATACAAACGTACGTTGAGAGACTGAGATATAAGTAGTTCAGCCTCTACTATACCTGAACGATTGAGAGTTCATCACTTTTAATCGTTCAGCTTTTTTGGTTGATTGTGAAAACAATGTTGGAAACAGGGTGGAATGGAGCGTAGGACACTCGACTCCTGCGGGAAAGAGAGGGAAAACTGAGATCCCGCAGCGCAGCGAGGAAGCTCAGGTTCCTCCCCGCGGAAAGCGAGTGACCGTAGCGCAATGGAACGAACGGGTTGAGACAAACTAAAGAGATGGGAACAGCTAGTGTTCGTCTTTTAGAAGCAATCATTTTGTTATGTCCCAAACTCTTTTTTTATACCTTTTATTATATCGAAAAACTATATAGGGTAAAAGACACAGTTTTAAAAGAATAGTAGGGTAAAAAGAAATAGAAAATATTAGCTTGGTATTATAAAAAATCAGGGGGATGAATAATTAAAATAAAAAATATAAAGGATTTTTTATTTAGAATAAGCTGGTTATATAGCTGTTCTTAAAGCACGGATAAGAAAAAAGATGTATAAAAAATATGTTTATTTACATTTTTTTATATTGACAGAATCATTTTATAAGAATAAAATTTTATTGTTTCTAATTTTATATCATCATAATTTTTTGATATTTTAAAAATTAGTAAACAGGGGAAAAAGGGAGAAAGATAGAGAGAAAGGATGTAAAATATGTCGCTTGATAAAGAGAAAATTGTCCAAAGTGTTCCTCAAAAAGGATTTTTTGGCCATCCAAAAGGATTATTTACGCTATTTTTCACTGAGTTCTGGGAGCGCTTTTCCTATTATGGAATGAAAGCACTTCTAATCGTGTATTTATACACGGAAGTGTCTAAAGGTGGACTAGGTATTGATAATGGAACAGCAGCATCCATTATGTCCATTTATGGAGCGCTTGTTTATATGTCAGGAATTATTGGCGGATGGATTGCTGATAGGATATTAGGAACCTCAAGAACAGTGTTCTGGGGCGGCGTGTTGATCATGATTGGTCATATCGTTTTAGCTCTTCCAGCCGGATTTAACGGTGTTTTAGTAGCCATGCTGTTTATTATTTTAGGGACAGGTTTATTAAAGCCAAACGTTTCAAGTGTTGTGGGAGACTTATATAGAGAGAACGACAACCGACGCGATGCCGCATTTAGTATTTTCTATATGGGAATTAACTTAGGTGCTTTTATCGCTCCATTAATCGTATCTACGCTTGGAGAAAACTATGGATTCCATTTAGGTTTCGGTGCCGCAGCAGTTGGAATGTTAGGTGGATTAATTGTTTTTTCTATGACAAAAAAGAAAAACCTAGGTTTAGCAGGTACAGAAGTTCCAAATCCGTTAAAGCCTGGTGAGCGTAAAAAAACGTTTGGAATTATTGGTTTAATCGTTGCTGTTCTCGTAATCTTTTTAATTGTAGCAGGAGTAGCAGGCTTCTTAACTCTAACGAATGTTATTGCATTCATTAGTTTCTTAGCTGTTATTATTCCAATTATTTATTTCACCGTTATGTATCGTAGTTCCAAAACAACTGATGTTGAACGCTCTCGATTACTTGCTTATATTCCATTATTTATTTCTGCTGTCATGTTCTGGGCAATTCAAGAGCAAGGTTCAACAATCTTAGCCATTTATGCTGAAACATCAACGCAGTTAACTTATGGAAGTTTTACAATTCCAGTAGGGTGGTTCCAGTCGCTTAACCCGTTATTTATTATTTTATTAGCACCTGTATTTGCTAAGCTGTGGGTAACGCTTGGAGATCGCCAACCGTCTACACCGCAAAAATTTTCTTTAGGATTGTTATTTGCCGGTTTTTCATTCCTAGTAATGGTTATCCCGTCAGTAACAGGTGATGCGAATCATTTAACAAGTCCATTATGGCTTGTTTTAAGCTTCTTCTTAGTTGTAATTGGTGAGCTTTGCTTATCCCCAGTTGGATTATCGACAACAACAAAACTAGCGCCAAAAGCATTCTCCGCACAAACGATGAGCTTATGGTTCTTAGCAAGCGCAGCTGCACAGGCAATCAACGCACAAATCGTTCGATTCTATGAGGGAATTTCACAATCCTCATATTTCGGATTATTAGGTGGAATTTCTGTTGTTCTAGGTATCATCATCTTCCTTTCTTCTTCAAAAATTAAGCAATTAATGAAGGGGATTAATTAATAAAAGCCGTCTATTGACGGCTTTTATTTTTTTGATCCAAAGATATTCATAAATGACCTGTAGCTTTGATCATCTTCTTCACCGTTATAAGTGGGAAATTGAAAGAGAGCGTTCATCGTATTCGTTGAGTTTTCAGTTTCAGCAATAATTTGATAGATATGAACGGCTTCGGATGTATAACCATTAGCATATGCATTTTTTATTTGGTTCAGCGTTAAATGAAGCGAGAAAACTTCTTTACGAAGCTGTACCTTCGTGTGCTCGTCAAAATAAAGAAATTTTTCGTAATAAAGATTGGATGCTTCATTAAATACTGCCAATCCATTTTCAAGCTCATTTACGGCAATATGCCTAATCGCTTCATCTTCTAATCGTGTAAACGGCTCTTCAATCATTAGACCTAAAATGATAGCTGTATCAGGTTTGAGCATAGCTATTTCCTCCTACTCTCAATTCGTCATTATTATATATGTATGGAAACATTGTTAAAATATTCACTACACTTTTAAGGCTAGCCGAACATGGCTAGCTCTATACATTTTAATCATTTAATTTTTTTAGTTACAAAAGTGCTTTAAAAGTTACAAAACGTATCAAGTTGTCTGAACATTAAGTATCATAGACTTTGTAGAAAGACAGGAGGTTAAGGTAATGGGTACAGCTCGTAAATTGGAAACGTTTTCTGAGTATCAACAACCTAAGAAATCAAAAGGGCTATGGGCCAAAATTAACGATGTAAAAGTAGGTGTACTTCCGCTCCCACTTTACGTTGTGTTAGCGCTAATTGTTTACGGAGCATCTGTTTATAATCAGCTTCCACCCGATATGATCGGTGGATTTGCAGTTATTATGGTAATGGGGATTTTACTTGGAGACTTGGGTATGAAAATTCCTATCTTAAAAGATATCGGTGGACCCGCAATATTAGCATTGCTTGTTCCATCCATTCTAGTTTTTTATAATTTGATAAACCCTGCTTCTATGGAAGCGGTAACAACATTAATGAAAACATCAAACTTTCTCTATTTTTATATTTCAGTTTTAGTAGCGGGAAGTATCTTGGGAATGAATCGAAAAGTTTTAATTCAAGGCTTTACCAGAATGTTTATTCCACTAGTTGTTGGGACACTGGCATCAGTTGGGGGTGGTCTACTTGTAGGACTACTATTCGGTTATGAAATGAAGCATACTTTCTTCTATATTATTGTCCCAATTATTGGAGGAGGGATCGGTGAAGGTATTCTTCCGCTTTCTCTAGGGTATTCTCAGATTCTAGGTGACTCAGCGGAATCGTTTGTATCACAAATGATACCAGCTGCTGTAATTGGAAACATTGTAGCCGTTATCTGTGCGGGTATGATGAAGCGCTTAGGAGAAAGCAAACCGGAACTTACGGGTAACGGTGTATTAGTTAAAACAGCAGGCGGAGATAAAATGAACGAGGAGACAAACATTGATAAACCTGTCGATTTCTCTTTAATGGGTGCAGGCGTATTAATTGCTTGTTCGTTCTTTATCTTCGGTAGCTTAGCTCATAAATTTTTAGGAATCCCAGGTCCGGTGTTAATGATTGTAGCAGCAACACTAGTCAAATCTTTACAGCTTATGCCGAAAAAGATGGAACAAGGATCTTATCATTTATACAAATTTATTTCATCAAGCTTAACATGGCCACTAATGGTTGGTTTAGGGATTTTATTTATTCCATTAGATGACGTTGTGAAAATTATCACACCTGCTTATATCGTAATTTGTGCATCTGTTGTAATTGCGATGGTAGGAACGGGTTATTTTGTTGGTAAACTATTAAAAATGTATCCGGTTGACGCTGCCATTGTTACAGGTTGCCATAGCGGTCTTGGAGGAACTGGAGATGTTGCCATTTTATCAGCATCAAATCGAATGTCACTTATGCCGTTTGCTCAGGTAGCAACTCGTTTAGGAGGCGCATCGACAGTAATTATTGCAACATTATTAATGAAAGCATTTAGCTAATAAAAGAAGGGACGTTGACAAATAAAATGACATTACGTGAAGAAGCACTTAAAATGCATAAAGAAAAACAAGGAAAGCTTGGAGTACATTCCAAAGTAGAAGTTCAAAGCGCAAAAGATTTAAGCCTTGCTTATTCACCAGGAGTAGCAGAGCCATGTCTTGAAATTGCAGAAGATGCTGAGAAAATCTATGATTATACGATGAAAGGGAATTTGGTTGGCGTTGTTTCAAATGGGACAGCCGTTCTTGGATTAGGTAATATTGGTGCAGGTGCTTCAATGCCAGTTATGGAAGGGAAGGCATTGCTATTCAAGTCATTTGCAAACGTCGATGCATTTCCTATTTGTTTAAATACTGAGGACCCAGACAAGGTAGTTGAAACGGTTAAACTTCTTGAACCTACGTTTGGCGGTATTAACTTAGAGGATATTGCAGCACCTTATTGTTTTGAAATTGAAGAACGCTTAAAACAAGCTTGTAATATCCCAATCTTTCATGATGATCAGCACGGAACGGCAATTGTTACGGCTGCAGGTTTGTTAAATGCGCTACGCTTAGCAAATAAAAAGCTTGAAGATATTAAAGTTGTAGCAAACGGTGCTGGTGCTGCAGGTGTTGCCATTGTAAAACTTCTTTTAAACATGGGTGTGCAAGACGTTATATTATGTGATACAAAAGGAATTATTTATGAAGGACGTCCTGTTGGTATGAATCCATTTAAAGAAGAAATGGCACGCATGACGAACAAAAATCAACAAGAAGGTACCTTAGCGGATGCATTAGTAGATGCAGATGTTTTTGTTGGTGTTTCAGCAGCAGGAGCCGTTACACAAGAAATGATTCGTTCAATGAATGATGATTCAATTATTTTTGCTATGGCAAATCCAGTTCCGGAAATTATGCCAGAAGAAGCGAAAGAAGCAGGAGCTTTAGTGATTGGTACAGGACGTTCAGACTTCCCTAACCAAGTCAATAACGTATTAGCTTTTCCAGGCATTTTCCGCGGTGCACTAGATGTACAAGCAAAAGAAATTAACGAAGAAATGAAAGTAGCTGCAGTGTATGCAATTGCTGGATTAATTGATGAAACAAATATCCATGCTGACTATGTAATTCCAGATCCATTCGATAAGAGAGTCGCAGCTCATGTTGCAGCTGCCGTAGCGAAAGCGGCAATGGATTCAGGGGTGGCAAGGAAACCAATCGATGTGGAAGGTTTACGCAATAAAATGCTTCAAACAAATGAAGTTCCAGAGCTTGTTACAACAAAATGACACATAAAAAAGCCAGCGCCAGCTGGCTTTTCTTTATTTAACGGCTAAACGATTTAAAACAAATTCTTCTACTACCTTCGCAACACCATCGTTCATATTTGTATCTGTTACGTGATTTGCTAACTTTCTAATATCTTCAGGTGCATTTCCCATCGCAACGCCTAAACCCGCAAATTCAATCATGGCTACATCATTATAGCTGTCGCCCATGGCAATTACTTCGTCTCGCGTAATCCCTAGCTTCTGAATAAGAAAATCAAGGCTTGTACCTTTTGTTACTCCAACTTCTGTGAACTCTAAGAAATATGGTTTTGAGCGCATAACGCTTAGCTGTCCATCAAGCTGTTTTTGTAGCTTTTCTTCAACATGAACCAGCTCTTCACTTGGTGCAAGCATCAAGACTTTTACAACAGGATCTTTCACAGCGTCAACGAAGCTAGGTACTAGTTTAATAGGTAAGCCAGTAATATTGCTTTCGATATCCGTAAATTCGTTTTCTACTTCCGTAATAATTTCATCTCCTACATAGGTATGAATCAATACGTTTTCTTGTTTACTCAATGCATCTAATTGATGAACGGTTTCAGGTGATAATGTACTACTAAACAATTCTTCCTTAGTACGCCAATCAATAATTTTTGCTCCGTTAAAGGAGAGGATAAAGCTTCCGTAATCAGCTAGTCGAAGCTCTTCAGCAATATGAACCATGCCATAGGTTGGTCTACCGGAGGCTAGCACAACTTTTACTCCGGCTTCTTGCGCATCCATTAAAGCTTGCTTTGTACGGGGAGAGATTGTATGGTCATCTCGTAAAAGAGTATCATCTAAATCTAGTACAATCATTTTATAGGCCATTTTAATAATTCCTTTCTATGACAATATGTTCATATCGTACTACAAAAGAACAGGTAGTTCAATTTTTGTTCAAGTTACGTGAAAGGAAGTTTCCTAGATCACACACGTAAGGTCGAAAAGGCATATAAAAGCGAAGCAGCTAAAAGATGCTTCGCACAGAGTGATTAGTCTAGTTCTGTAATTGGGTGACGACGAAAAAACTCATTTATTTTATACTCATTGTCATTGTTTTCAACGTTAACGTTTTGAATACCCTTTGAAGCATTTGGTGTAAGCGGATGTCGATAGAATGCTTCTAGTTCTGCACGTGTAATCGTAATGCTTTGAGGAACAACGGTATGAACGTTAAAGTGGACAGAATCAGCATGGTCAATCAACCCAAGCAGTATGGTAGCGTTGTTGAATACGCGTTTTTTAGTAAAATCCGCCGACCAATTGTGTTCAAACTGCCTGCTCGTTTCGGTCGATGCTTGTGTATAATCAACTGAAATATAGGAAGGAGATTTTTTGGTTTGCAACGTTACGTTATGAACATTTTCATGTCCAGGAAGCTCATTAATAACAGAAATAGCATCACGTTGATCTTCATTATATGAATAGTGGTTAGCCTTTAATTTTTCAGCTTCAATCGAATCATTCTTTTGAGAAGCATCATTTATAGCTTGGCATCCAACTAATAGCGTGATAAAAACAAAAAAACAACATAAAAAAGCAGAGTAGCGCATGATAAGTCTCCATTCTTTTCTTGAAAATAACATTGTAATTATATACATCATAAGGATAATTTTACAATAGCTGATAAGAAAAATAATCTAAACCAGAACTTTGTTTACATTGGGAAGTAGAGCGCTTGGGATTATGACCACCTTTTCTAGCTAACAATACATCGAATACTGTAAAAGTTCCTGCTCCAGCAATAAATCCCAGAGCAGTCGAGAAAATACCGCTTTTATTGATAGACTCTTGCAAAAATTCACAGGAAGCAGCAGAAATTGTTACGTCGTTTGTTCTTTTTCATACAAATCAATATAGATAAAGCCACTACGGTCAATTTGACCAAGCATAACATCAGAAATGCTGGCGATATTACGAATAGAAAGCTGTTGGTGCACCCAGTCGAGTGTAAAAGAGGACGCAGTTAATTCTTTTTCAACTAGCTTTCCATCTTTAATGAGAAGCCGAGGTAGTCCACTGCGGCTTTTAACAATGCTCATTGCTTCCATGGTGACAGCTTGGTGGCTTGGTTTTAACTGCACGCTAAAGCCACCGTTTTGTTCAATAAGGACCGTTTCTACATCTTGAAAAGAAAAGATACTTTGAAGCCTAAGCTGACTAGCAAGCTCTTCGACATTTAGGCGTGCCTTTCTTAAATTTTGTTCAAGAATTCGCCCGTTTTCCATTAAGATAATGGGCTCACCATTGTTTAATAGCCGAAATTTATCAAATTTCATTGAAAGGTAAGAAAATAAAATTTCAAGGACGAGAATGATGACCAAAGCTGGTATATAGTTAGTAAAAGGTTGGTTATGGTCAACCGCGCCCTTAGCAGCAATGGATCCAATGGTGATTCCCACAACAAAGTCGCTGAAGTTCATCTTGGATAGCTCTCTTTTTCCCATAATTCTAGTTAAGATAAGCAGAGAAAAATAAGCTAATATTCCTCGTAACAGCAAATCAAAAAGGTGCTCCATGACACCATCTCCCTATTCTCTCTTTTTTTAGAGAATGTCCAAAGTGAATAGAAAATATGTAGAAGAGAAATAAAAAAAGAGTACAGTAGCGTACTCTTTTTTTGATTTAAGAAGAAGTGTTGTTCCATTTTGTGTAACGAGTGGAAGGAGGAGTGAAGTTCATCATTGATGAAATTAACGATTGCGGGCTGCTTGAAATATTGATAAGCTGAATGGCTGATTCTTGTGAAAAGCCCTCTGTTACAGCATGTTCAACCATACTCATTAACGCATTATAATATCCATTAACATTGAGTAATCCAACTGGTTTTTTGTGAATTCCAATCTGTGCCCAACAAAGTGCTTCAAACAATTCTTCAAACGTACCGAACCCTCCTGGAAGAGCGATGTAGCCGTCAGATAAATCGTGCATGGTGGCTTTTCTCTCATGCATGCTGCTTACTTCAATTAATTCCGTGAGGGCGGTATGAACAATTTCACCGCTAAATAGCCCTTTTGGCATAATGCCAACTACGTGACCACCATGCTTTAACATTTCATTGGCTACTTCACCCATCAGGCCCATTTTTGAGCCACCGTAAATTAATTTATAATCGTGTTGAGCCATATACGCTCCAAGTTCTACGGCAGCGTTTCTATAGTGAGGATGAACACCAGAATTAGATCCAGCAAATACACAAATGGCTTTCATATACAGGTCCTCCTTTTCACAGCGTATAGTAATAACATTTCGTTTATTTATGATAAAACCCTTTTTTATGATAAAAAATAATCGCTTAATAGAAATGAGAACAGGTGTTTTTGTTTTGATACTAAAAAAAGTAAAACCTCTTTTGGAGTTACCTTGATTATTAGTATAATTTTCTTTATAATCAAAGCGTATATTAAGTGTTTAATAGAAGGCGTCATACAGCGTAGTACGCTAGTTAAAACAAAAAAGCTGAGAATTAAGCACGCTCACATAAAGATTAACTAATAGAAAGTAGGTCGCAGTATGGCGAAAAAGGAACAGCAAAGTCGTATTGAAAAAGATTTTCTTGGCGAAAAAGAACTTCCAAAAGACGTATATTACGGTGTCCAAACAATGCGCGCAGTTGAAAACTTTCCAATCACTGGATACAAAGTGAACAAAGAGATGATTCGTGCTCTTGCGATGATCAAAAAAGCAGCTGCTATGGCGAATATGGATACAAAACGATTATACGATGGTATTGGAAGCGCTATCGTACAGGCGGCTGACGAAGTGATTGCAGGTCAATGGCATGAGTATTTCATTGTAGATCCCATTCAAGGTGGAGCGGGTACGTCAATGAATATGAATATGAACGAAATTATTGCAAACCGAGCGCTAGAACTAATGGGTTATGAAAAAGGTGATTATGTAAAGCTTAGTCCGAACAGTCATGTAAACATGTCACAATCTACGAATGACGTGTTCCCGACGGCTATTCATTTATCAACATTGCGCCTATTAGATGATTTATTAGCAACAATGGACAAGATGGTTGAAGTATTTAAAAAGAAAGCGAAGCAGTTTGATCCAATTATTAAAATGGGAAGAACACATCTTCAAGATGCAGTACCTATTCGTTTAGGACAAGAATTTGCTGCATATAGCCGTGTTTTAGAGCGAGATATTAAACGTATAAGCCAGTCTCGCCAACACTTATATGAAGTGAATATGGGAGCAACAGCGGTAGGAACAGGTTTAAATGCTGATCCGAAATATATTGAGAACGTTGTGAAATATCTAGCAGAAATTAGTGGACTACCATTATATGGCGCTGAGCACCTTGTGGATGCAACGCAAAATACAGACGCTTATACCGAAGTATCTGCTGCTTTAAAAGTGTGTATGATGAATATGTCTAAAATTGCAAACGACTTACGCTTAATGGCTTCAGGTCCACGGGCAGGCTTAGCAGAAATTAGCCTTCCTGCTCGTCAGCCGGGATCTTCTATTATGCCTGGAAAAGTAAATCCAGTAATGCCAGAGCTGATTAACCAAGTAGCATTCCAAGTTATTGGAAATGATAATACCATTTGCTTAGCTTCAGAAGCAGGACAGCTTGAGTTAAACGTAATGGAGCCTGTGCTTGTCTTTAACCTACTGCAGTCTATTAGCATTATGAACAACGGTTTTGACGCGTTTACAAAATATTGCTTAGAAGGTATTGAAGCAAACGAAGAACGGTTGAAAGAATATGTAGAGAAAAGCGTAGGCGTCATTACTGCAGTTAACCCACATTTAGGTTATGAAGTTGTTTCTCGTATTGCCAGAGAAGCCATTATGACAGGGAAATCTGTACGGGAACTTTGCTTACAACATGACGTATTGACAGAAGAAGAGCTAGATTTAATCTTAAATCCTTATGAAATGACAAATCCAGGTATTGCAGGTAACTCACTTTTTGATCGTCAATAATCGTTAGACAAGTAGACAGACTGATAATTAACACTAAAATGATAAAAATGGAGGAGTCAACATGAGCAATATTATCCGTACTTTAATGATTCAAACACCAAGCGTACCAGGAAATCTAGGACGAGTAGCTACGGCAATTGGTCGCGTAGGTGGCGATATTGGCGAGGTTGAAACAGTTAAGGTAGGCCATAACTATACGCGAAGAAGTATTACTGTACAGGTTGAGAGCGAAGAGCAGCTAGAAGAATTACTAGATGCAGTTCGTAGCTTGGACGGAATTACGCTACACACAGTTTCAGATGAAGTTTTACACGCTCACGAAGGCGGGAAAATTCAAATGAAAAGTAAAATGAAAATTGAAACGTTAGCGGATTTACGACGCGTGTATACACCAGGTGTAGCTAACGTATGTATGGCGATTAAAGAACAGCCGGAAAAAGCAAAAATTTATACAAGCATTAGCAACACTGTAGCTGTTGTAACAGATGGAACAGCAATCTTAGGTTTAGGTAATATTGGACCAGTAGCTGGTATGCCTGTTATGGAAGGTAAAGCAGCTCTTTTTGATCAGCTTACTAATATTAATGCTATTCCTATCTTATTAGATGTAAATAGTCCCGAAGAAATTATTCAAACAGTTAAAAATATTTCACCAGGATTTGGTGGTATCTTGCTTGAAGATATTGGTTCTCCACACTGTTTTGAAGTGGAAGAGCGCTTAAAGAAAGAACTAGACATTCCTGTTATGCATGACGATCAGCATGGAACGGCCGTAGTTACGTTAGCTGCAGCTATCTCAGCTTGTCGCAGTGCAGGTGTTAACTTAAAACAAGCTCGCGTTGGTCAAATTGGCCTTGGGGCAGCTGGTATTGCCATATGCCGCATGCTAATGGCATATGGTGTCGAAAGCGTAGTTGGCGCTGATAAATCTGAAGAAGCAAAAGATCGTCTTCGCTCTTATGGAGGCGAAACAGTTGATAGCTTAGAAGAGCTAATGGAGCAAAGTGATATTGTTATTGCAACAACTGGTGTACCAGGACTTATTAAAAAAGAATGGGTACAAAAGGGACAAATTGTTTTGGCTCTATCAAATCCAAAACCTGAAATCGAACAAGAAGATGCGTTAGAAGCTGGTGCAATTTATGCAACAGATGGACGCTCTGTAAACAATGTATTAGGATTCCCAGGTATTTTCCGTGGCGTACTAAACGCTGGTGTTCGTGATATTACTCACAAAATGCTAGTTGCAGCTGCAGAAGCGATTGCAAATTCAACAAAGCCAGGGGATCTAGTGCCTCATCCGCTAAATGTTAATGTACATGAAGCTGTTGCTGAAGCAGTAGAGCGCGCAGCAGTACAAAGTGACGTAAAAAAGAACGTTTATCAATAATGAATAAAAAGAGGCTGGGACATAAGTAATTCAGTCAATGATAAACCTGAACGATTGAGAGTTCCTCACTTTTAATCGTTCAGGTTTTTTGTTGATTGGGAAAACCTAGTTTGGAAACAGGGTGGAATGGAGCGTAGGGCACTCGACTCCTGCGGGAAATAGAGGGAAAACGGAGATCCCGCAGCATAGCGAGGAAGCTCAGGTTCCTCCCCGCGGAAAGCGAGTGGCCGTAGCGCAATGGAACGAACATGTTGTGACAATGTAAGGAGGTGAGAAAAGGGAGTGTTCGTCTTGTTGAAAATTTGTTTTGGTATGTCCTACTCTCTTTTTGTATACAAATTAGAAAAAATATGAAAAAATACATATTATTGAAACTTTTTGGGCAGCTCAAGCGTATAAGAAGAAAGAATACATGAATTGAGAGGATATACATATGGAAATTACACATTTACAGGGGAAGCTACCTTCCGAAGCAAAAAGCGCAATGAGAATTCAAGCGCTATTGCCACATATATTGTGGTTAGCAGGAACGATTGGTTATTATGTTCTTGTCTATTTTTTTAATTGGTGGATCTGGATTTTTTGGGTTTCTGGAGCTCTGCTAATCGTTAGCTTTATTGTTTATGTTGTCATCGCTCCGAGCATTTACATGAAAGTGTATTCGTATCAACTAACAGAGACGCATATCGAAGTACAAAAAGGTTTGTTTATCTGGAATCATACAAAAGTGCCGATTGTGAAGGTTCAACATGTGGAAACATCAACGGGGCCAATTTTGCGTAAATACGGTCTGGCTTCAATTAATGTTGTAACAGCTGCAGGATTTCTTGAATTTCCGGCACTACAATCAGAAGACGCAAATAATTTACGCGAAACAATCGCAAAGATGGCAGAGGTGAAGGACGAATATGAATAAAAAGCTGCACCCACTTGCCGTTATTGTTCAAGCTGCAAAGTACATAAAAGACAATATTTTACCATTTGCATTTTTAATCATTCTTCAGCGAGATAAAGTACTGACATACTGGTGGGTTGGTTTAATTATTATAGGTATCAGCTTGTTTTTTGCATTTGTTAAATGGCAAACATTTCGCTACGAAGTTACAGAAAAAGAAATTCGAATTAAAAAAGGAGTCTTTAAAAAAGAAAATAGTTTTATCCAACGAACGCGTATTCAATCGATTCAAATTGATCAGCCTTTTCTATTTCGCCTAGTTAAACTGGCACGGCTTCGTATTGAAACAGCAGGTGGAACAGGAATGGGTGCAGAAGTCGATTTACCAGGTGTTTTAATGAAAGACGCCCATGAGTTAAAAACAATGCTGCAAGCAGGGGAGTCTTTTTCAGTAGAAGAGAGTCCTGAAAGAAAACAAATCATTAAAACATTAAAGGTGCCTACCAGTCGCTTAGTGATTGCTGCTGCGCTATCGGCGAACTTTGGCTATATCTTTGCTGGACTAGGTGTACTATACGAATACGTGGATGACTTAATCAACCCGTGGATTCAAGATGCTTATGAACAGATTGTTACGCAGTCTATATTAGCTATTATCATATTAGTATTTTTTATTTTATGCATAGCATATATACTTTCTATTATCTTGTACGTAATCCGCTTTGGTAATTTTATGGTGGAGCGCTATGAAAAGCACCTTCAAGTTCAATACGGGCTATTAAACAAAAGCTCGCTTACGATTCCTTTTGAAAAAATTAAGGCGGTTACAGTTGAAGAAGGTTTGCTTCAGCGTTTATTTGGTTGGGGAGCCATTTCGTTAAAAGTCGTAACTTCTGATTTAGAGCAAAAAGTGTATTTACACCCATTTTTAAAACAAAAGGAAATAACGGAGGTTTTTTCAGAGTATCTTCCTACTTATCGTTATCTTGAGTTTAAGCCAAACGTAGTGCGCAATTATGTATGGTATAAGCTATCATATGTCTTCATTACAGCTTGTATTGCAGCAGTAGCAATCAGCTTTTGGAAAGTTCAGCTTGTGTGGGGAGTGGTTGTCATCTTGTTAGCTACTTCGTTGTTAACATGGTTTGGATATCACCAAGGAGGCGTAGCGATGACCCATGAATTTTTAAGTGTTCGATCGCAGTTTATTACTCGAAAAACAACGGTTATGCAGCGCAGAAAGATTCAGGATGTAAAAGTGAAAGCAAGCAGCAGGTTTTGGGAAAAAGGATGTCGTCATCTTATTGTATCAACAATGGGTCTTGGTTCTTCCTACGGAGTTGGCTATTTACCGGAGCGCATATGGAAGCCAATCTTTGATAAAGCTACACATTGGGATGTAAAGAAAGAGTGAGTTATGATTAACAGAACCTGTCCACTGTGTGGAAAAAAGAATGGATGTCAGTATGTTTTAAAAGAAGAAGAGTTTACTTGCTGGTGCGCAGAAGAAGAGTTTCCAGATGCGTTAAAAGCAAAATCTAGTCATTCTTGCATTTGCAAATCTTGTCTGCAAGCATATAAAGAGAGTCAGCGTGAAGAGTAATGATTACGCTGACTCTTTTTACTTAATTAATCAATGCTTGTAGGGGAGCAGGAATTCGTCCACCGCGATTTACTAATCGCTCAGAGCTATAAGGGTTAACACCCATGACTGGAGCTCGTCCTAGAAGACCACCGAATTCTACCATTTCACCTTCATTTTTACCGGGAACAGGGATAACGCGTACTGCGGTTGTTTTTTTGTTAATCATTCCAATTGCCGCTTCATCAGCAATCATTCCTGAAAGCGTAGCAGGACTAACATCTCCTGTTAAAGCAATCATATCTAAACCAACAGAACATACGCAGGTCATCGCTTCAAGTTTTGATAGATTTAGAGAACCGTCGGTAATTCCTTTAATCATCCCGTTATCTTCACTGACCGGAATAAAAGCCCCACTTAGACCACCAACGTAAGAGCTAGCCATTGCGCCTCCTTTTTTCACAGCATCGTTCATAAGTGCTAACGCAGCAATTGTACCATGAGTACCCACACGTTCTAACCCAATTTCTTCTAAAATTTCAGCAACGCTGTCGTTAATAGCATTAGTAGGAGCCAGTGATAAATCCATGATGCCAAAGGGAACGTTTAGTCGTTCAGCCACTACGCGTCCAATTAACTCACCAGCGCGCGTAATTTTAAATACCGTCTTTTTAATTACTTCAGATACCTCACCTAAATCAGCATTAGGATGACGTTTTAGTGCATTTAAAACAACACCAGGGCCACTAACACCTACGTTTAAGACCACTTCACCTTCACCTGAGCCGTGAAAAGCCCCGGCCATAAACGGATTATCTTCAACAGGGTTACAGAACACAACCAGCTTGGCGCAAGCAATGCCATCACGATCTTTTGTACGCTTAGCCGCTTCTTTAATAATAACGCCGAGCTGTTTTACAGCATCCATATTAATACCGGTACGAGTGGTGGCTACTGAGATTGAAGAACAAACGCGTTCTGTTACGCTAAGGGCTTCAGGTAACGCGTCTAGCAACGTTTGATCACTCTTTGAAATTCCTTTATGAATAAGAGCTGAGAAGCCTCCGATAAAATCGACACCAACCTGCTGTGCAGCACGGTCTAATGTTTTAGCGAGCGTGATTGTTTGTTCAACCGTTGCATGACCTAAAATCTCTGCGATAGGAGTAATTGAAATACGCTTATTTACAATTGGAATTCCATATTCTTTTTCAACCTGTTCAGCAGTTTCTTTTAATTCACCTGCATATGAAACAATTTTGTTGTAGACATTTTGATTCATTGTTTCAAAGTTAGAATCAGCACAGTCTCTTAAACTGATACCCATTGTTACTGTACGGATATCGAGGTTCTCCATTTGAACCATTCGGATGGTTTCCATCATTTCTGTTAAAGCAATACTCATATTTATTCCTCCTTTTATACGCGATGCATAGCTTGAAACGTTTCTTCAAGCTGCACGTGAATTTTTAAACCAAGCTCTTCGCTAACGTTATTTAAAGAATGTTGTAGCGAGTTTAGTTCAATAGCTGATACATCGACAATCATCATCATCGTAAAGAAATCTTGTAATATTGTCTGACTAATATCGAGGATGTTAACACCTTGATTTGATAAGACAGTTGTGACGCTTGAAATAATCCCTACTTGATCTTGTCCAATTACGCTAACCACAGCGCGCTTTTGTTGCATAATAATCACCTCAAAAATAATATAGAAAATAAAAAAAGAGATTGGAAGAATCCAATCTCGAATAGGTCATCGAATAACATACGTATGTATCGTTACTCTTCTGTCCTTTTGCCTGAGATTGTGAATCCTTCGGCGCCACCTAAGCGGTCTCTCCAGAAGCTGCTCCTGTTGTAGTGTTATCCACAACAATCATTGCTTGGGGAATATTCAATTTAACATTGGCTCAAAAACCAATAGAAAAATCATATCAACAAAAGAAAAGATAGTCAATGTTTTTTGAACATTTCTATTGTTTCATCATGTTTACTTAGAATGGGAGAGTGTTTTGTGCTATATCACACTTAAAAATAGAGCAATAGAAGCAAAAGGTGAGAGGAGAGGTAGGAGCTAAGGCTTTTCATCAATAGTTCAGCAAAGGGAAAAGGGTACAATTGTTATAAATAGAAAAAAAGGAAAGCGCCTATCAGTCGCTTTCCTGTGATAATCTTTATTACTCGTCTTCTCCAGAAGGGCGAGTTGTTTGGGTGGCAAGCGTGTCCCAAAAGCTTGTATCTGCATTTTCTATTGAGCCATCTGAAATAGCTCTTACAGTTGAGTCTAAAGTAGTGATTGTTTGTTTAATGTGCCATTAGTTAAAAAAGGCATGAGTTTAAAATACTGTATTTTGAGAATATTTAAAGTAGAATGTAAACAAATTATTGTAACTGTACAAATAAGTGAAAGTTAAGACGAGGAGAAAGAGGGAGAGGGCGGATACCGCAGTGGATGGCTAGTTACTGATTATCATGAGATGTGTAATAAAAAATTAGGTATTATAAGAATACTATGCTATACTAAGTTTACCATTTTCTTTACCAGTTACTATCTGTGTTTTGATGTTCCCTATTCATTCGTGAGTAGGGTTTTTATTATGTCCAAATTTCAATGTAAATTAAAAACAGACTCTACAAGTAGAGTCTGTACATAGATGTCCGTATTAATTACGCTTTTTGAACGTTAGTAGCTTGAGGTCCACGTTGACCTTGCTCTACTTCAAAAGTTACAGCTTGACCTTCATCTAAAGATTTGAAACCTTCGCTTTGGATTGCTGAGAAATGTACGAATACATCGTCTCCGTTTTCGCGCTCGATGAATCCAAAACCTTTTTCTGCGTTAAACCATTTTACTTTACCTTGTTCCATTGTTGTTGCCTCCTCGTGTGCTTTGCACACATTGTGTTACTATTCTTGCTCAAATCTTCAGACGAAAGTTGTTAACTTGTCAATCCTTACCGAACAAAAATAATTCTTCTTAAGAATAACAGAAACAGTTCAGTATTGCAAGTAAAGTAAAAAATAGATGCGTCCGTTTATTATTTTTGGCTCATTCTTCCCATTTTTTACTGCTGATTTTCTCAATAATCCCGTGCAAATCCCCAGGCTTATGAAACTCAATTGGAGACGCGCCTTTTTCAAACAAAATCGATTCTGCTTCAATTAACGCCACGTAGCGTCCGTTCACTTTCGCTAAGTGAATATTTTCCCCGAAATCCGCTAACAGTCCTTTAATCTCCGTTTCGCCAAGCTTCATTTTAAGCTCGGCATCAGGCGTATGCTCGACGATATGAGCAGCAGCTTCCATAACTTGATGGGTATCCAAACGTTCTTGAAGCTCATGCTTTTCACTTGTTGCCCACAGTTCCATGTCCGACTCAAACTGTTCAAGTTCTACGCTTTCTGCTTCAAACGTTTCGCTGACGTGTTCACGCACCATATCCATCACTTGTGTTTTCATAATCTCAGGCATCGGCTCGTTGTAGTCAATAAATTTCAAGAAGTCTTCAAAGTAACGAGCGTGAGACGCTTGGTGGATGACAAGTTCGCTTTCTTCGACCATGCCTTCTTCAGGCATGTATGGGTATTGAATAGATAAGCCTTAGAGCCACAAGGGATTGATGCGTTAAGGTTTTAAATGGTCACTACTTTGGTCACATTTCAATGATTTTATCTAATTCATCTGAAACAGTTTTCTGCATGTTGGGCAAAACATGGCTATAGGTGTTAAGTGTCGTTCCAATTTCAGCATGTCCCAATCTTTCGGATATTAGCTTTACGTTTACATTCTGTTGAATAAGCATCGTAGCGTGAGTGTGTCTTAAATCATGGAAACGTATTTTGGGTAAGTCTATTTTCTCCGTTAGATTATAAAACTCCTTACGAAAGTTTCTCGGTATCATTGGCTTTCCACTTTGCGTACAGATAACTAAATCAGAATCATTGTAGTCTTGACCAAGCAAGAGTTTTTCGGCTAGCACACGTTTTCGGTGAGTTTTTAACTCTGAAATCAATTTGTTAGAAATATGAATAGACCGAACACTAGAATCATTTTTCGCTCCGTACTTAATTTCGGCATCTTGAGTTAAAGTTTGTCGAATATAAATGATTTGTGCTTCCATATCAATGTCTTTCCACCGTAGCCCCATAATTTCGCCTTGACGCATACCAGTGAGAAGAGCGATTAGAAATCCAATGTAACAGCGGGTTAAACGCTTTGTTTTTTTCGATTCGTTAATGAAATAATTAACTTGCTCTAATGACCATATTTTCATTTCTTTTTTTCGTATCTTTGGCAAGGTAATACCGCTTGCTGGATTATCGCTTACAAGCTTTAGGATTTTTGCTTTTTTCAATGATGCGCTAACAATACGGTAAATCAGATGAACGGTATGTTCTGAATACGTATTTTGACTAACCAATTCATTTATGAACTTTTGAATGTGAAGAGGGGTCATCTGTTGAACTTTAAAATGACCTAGTTTGGGTTTTATCACATTTTGATAGTAGATAGAATGAATTTCAAAGGTTGTCTTTTGTAAATGGTTCTTTCGTTCATCTAACCATTCATTCATATAACTTGCGTATGTCATTGTGTTTAAATCAAGAAAATCATTGGTTAAAATCTCCGCTTTTAACTTAGTCATGGCATCCGTGGCATGACGTTTGGAAGCAAACCCTCTTCTTTTAATTTGTTTGCGTTTTCCAGTAGAAGGATTTATTCCAGCGTTAAAAACAAAATCCCATTTTCCAGTTTGTTTATTCTTCGTTATACTTCCTTTCACAGTAAGAACAGCCTCCTTAAAAGTTTGCTCTTTTGGCTGTGAAGGTTTCCTGATTCTATTTTACTATAAAAAGATAAATTTATGTTGAAATTTAAAAGTTTAAGTTAAGGGTAAGAGAGGATGTTTCTTAAACAAGGAAGAATATGTACTTTGGGAGGTCTAATCGTTGAAAATAAGGGATGGCAGAGAAGTTAGGAAGATGAAAAATTAATATAACTGAATGAAAGGGAGTATTCTTTTTGTATACTACAATGGATTTATCAGAGATACTTCTGTATCTAGATTTAATAAAAAGAAAGGGAAAACAGCCTTCAATACATCAACTTAACATGATAATGTATCATATGGACACTTACAACCAAATTAAAGCATTCTACAGTAAGATAAAAGAACATGAGTTTCGACCACCTTTTGCTTTTTACCTTAAGACTTTAATTCATTTCATTGAGGATTATGAAGAATGTATAAGTTTAAAGAATAAAATCCTAGCGACTCAAAGGAATAACAGACGTCCATTTATTAAACTGTTTACACATCAAATATTGCTGTGTAAATCAGAAGAAGAAGCACTTAGTATATTACAGGAAGCAAGGAATTATGGACTTAACCTTGATGAGAAGTTTTGGGTTTCAAAGTTTGACTCACTGGAAGACATAAAAAAGAAGCAAGAAAAATGGAAATATGAAATGGAGAACTCTGATGCTTACGATAACTTTTCTAATATATACGAAGCATTTGTTACGATGAAGTCTAGTTATTTTAAAGACTTATCAGAGGAGCATTTAAAGAGCATAATAGTAGAGCAGCAATCACAGGAAAGAAATGTTGTAACGAGACAAATAAATACCTTTATGAGAAAAACATATATAAAAGAATATGCTAAAAAGATAGCGCAAGGGATTTGTCAACTGTGTGATAAAGAAGCTCCATTTATAGATAGGCAAGGGAATCCGTTTTTAGAAGTTCATCATATAAACTACTTATCTAAAGGTGGGGAAGATGAAATAGATAACGTAGTGGCACTATGTCCAAATTGTCATCGGAGAATTCATATGTTAGAGGATGAAGAAGACTTTAAAAAAATCTTAAGAAGAACTTCTGTTATCTAAATTAATATGATTGGTACGGGGGGGTGATTTTCACAAATTATCGCCCTTTTATTACGAGAACCCTCCATAGTGGGTTGACCCACACAATACTAAAAAGCCTCCATACGATAAGGGTATTATTACAACTCTTCCCCATATTAGAACTAATAAAATATTGCTTTTATTACCCTTAGTTTTAAAAAGCTTCTTCACCATATAATTTTATAATCAAGAAAAACATAGTTACAAGGCCATTATCTTAGTAATGCTTACGTTAAGGCTATAATTTTTAGAAATTAAATAGATAACATATTAAGAGTCTCCTTCTATATCGTCCTTAAACTATTGGAATTAGAGGCTTTCTCATACTAGCCTGACATATATAAAATATAAAACAGCTTTGAGTATCTAATTTATATAAAGCTTTTGCGGGATAACAAATATATTGCAATAATTTTATTTAACGATTTTTAATGAATTTATTAAACAAAAGTATTGATATTAAAGCATTTATTTATTTTTGTATTTTTCTAAAAACTATTTAAATATTATTTATAAAGTAATATCATGTTGAATAAAGCAGGATGCCGTTTAATTAGGAGGTGATTTCAAACTATGTTTATTGCATACTCAGATGCCTCAGTAAGGGATGGAGAAACTTCGCTAGGTTTCTTTATTGTTTTCGAGGATAAAAGTGAAATAAGGAGAAGGATAGTCGTACGTGAACGTGATAATAATGCTGCTGAAGCTATGGCATTATCTGAATTGCTTGCTTTCCTCAAATATTACAATCTAAAGAAAGGCACTATACTTTTTGATTCGAAGGGAGTAAAAAGTCAACTAAAAAAAGGGAGTAGAAATAATAAGGTTAAAAAAAGAGGTAGAAGAAACAATAGCAGGTATTTGCCAAAGGGCGTATATAAAGTCCTTGAAAAATTACAGATTCGAACCCAACTAATAAGCCGAACACGTAATGTTGCTCATAAGGTATGTTGTAGAAAAGAATTTATTCTATCCACCCCCATTTCTCAAGTTAATCGCAAATACTATCAGGTATTAGGGACATATAAAGATTATTTCATGCAACAATCAGTTTTAGATGAGTATAGAAAAATACATAATAACCCTTCCGCTACATTTCACGAAGCACAGATAGATTTAAATAAGGAAATCTGGCTAGCCGACCTTGTTGAGGATACAGAGATGACAAAGGTTTATGAGATTCGTGATAAAAGAATAAAAGTTGTCCAAGATACTGTGGTAAAAGTATGCAAAGTTAATTACGAGGAATTGGTAACCATTGGAGAGTGTTGAAAAGCCAAAGAGGGTACTCGATTGTTAATTTAATAGCAAAGTTGGATGTTACCATTGCTAAAATATATTAGTTATAAATCCTTCATAAAATACTTTTATGTTAGTAGGGTGGAAGCTATGAATAAAAGGCAAAAAAAGAAGATATATTCATCGGAAGAACTTATTAGATTTCTTCAACAATTTCATTTAAAAAACAACCGTGTACCTAATACAAGGGAACTTGATAGTACTTTTGGCTACCCTAGTGCAGGAGTTTTCAGAAGGGCTTTTGGTAGTCTTAAAAAAGCATTTGATGAAGCGAAAATCGATGTTGGTAGCCAATTTAGGCTTTATTACTCAGAATCAGATTTAATTAACTATCTAATAAAGTACGTAAGTGAGTTTAAAGAATTACCAACTGTACGAGATATGGATAATGCAGAGGAATATCCAAGTGCTACAGCTTTTCGCTTGAAATTTGGTTCTCTAAGAAAAGCACTAGAAGCTGCTAATTTGCACATTCCAGAAAATTACAGAAAAAACTATAGTGAAGATGAACTTTTACACTCATTACAAAAATATATTAAAGAGTTTGGGAATATTCCAACTGTAGAACAAATGGATAAGACAGTTGGTTACCCTAGTGCATCAACTTTTAGATATAGATTTGGTTCTCTTCGTAAAGCGCTTATTAAATTAGATATAAATTTACCAGACAGTTATTATGTTTCTTACAAACGTGAGGAATTGTTGGAACTTCTTAGAGAATATTACCACAACTTTGGCTATCCAACATCAAAAGGTTTAGATGAGAATAAATACTATCCTTCAAGTAGAACTTATTTAAGACGTTTTGGTACATTTAGAAAAGCACTCATTGCAGCAGGTATGCAAGTACCAGAGTATACCTTTAATATTTTTACAAACAAAGAATTAATTAACCTTCTAAAAAGATATAGTAAGGAATATGGTTTACCTACATACGATGGTATTACACAAACGAAAGGTTACCCATCTGCATCGGTCTATGTTTCAAGATTCGGTAGTTGGCAGGAAACCTTAATCAAAGCAGGATTTGATTTACTAGAAGATAGGTTGCGAAGATTTAACAAGATTACTCTTAGCGATGATGAAATTTTGGAACACTTGAGATATCATACTTCGTTAAAACTTATTCAAAAAGGTAGAAAAGGATTGCACTTTCGCTCTTTACTAGTTCATCATGAAATAGATGAAATAAAGGACCTACCAGTGACACAGGTATTATTTAGAAGGTTTGGTGGGGTAAAAGAAGCGTATAAACGATTAGGGATGGATTATGATGTAATCAATAAAAAATTGGCTAAACAATATATGATTAGTCAGTTTGAAAAATTGGCTAAATATATTGCAAGAACACCAAGGTTGCCAGATTTAATTGAATATGATTGGTATACAGGGATTTCATTAATTGCCTGGCAAAATCATTTTGGAGGAATAAATGACATTCAAATCGAATGTGGTTTTGAGCCTATATATTCAAGGGTATTCCGTACCAGGGAAAAATTATTAAGTGACCTCCATTGGGTTAAAGAACAACTTGGTGGACAAACTCCCACTAAAGATGACCTTTTACAGTATAGAGAAAACATAGCACATCCTACAACCTATATAAATGAGTTTGGTAGTTACTTAAATGCTTTAAAGCTTGCAGGACTCGAACCAGCTAGGTATAAATATACAGAAAAAGGGACCTTATATCGCTCTAAATATGAATATAGGTTCTATACCATGCTTGAAAATAAGGGTATTGATTATTCCATTGGTTACTATAGAGATTATATTCCTGAGCTTAAAGGTAGACTATTTACGTTTGATGCAGTTATTTGGATAAAAAATAGGAGGTATTTTGTTGAGTTGTTTTGTGTGATTAACAATCTTGGTAATTACGATAAAAAAACAAAGTTTAAGATAGATATTTGTAATAAGTATGACATTCCTTTAATTGAGTTTTATCCCAAGGAATTTGTATTGAATAATAGTGAAGAGAAACTGTACAAGTTACTTTTCAAAAAATAGCATTATTAAGTTAATGCGTTACTATTATTAAATCAAATATCTAAGTTGGCAATAATTAAGCACTGTAACCTACAACAACACGGCGTAAAATACTCCGACACGAGACAGATTTTCTGTGCATCTCATCCACTAAAAAGACCTTAACAATAAGCATTTTTAAAGTAAGTCTCGAAACGCTTAAAACTATTCTTTTTTAAAGTCTACTTATCGCAATAAACATCATCAATAATAGTTAAATCAATAAAATAGTTTATGACTATGGAAATAAACGTATTTTATTGAAGACGGAGCATCGAAGGTTACTCTTGTTTTGCGCTTTAATAGATTGTAGTTAAGTATCTATATCCCTATTACTAATCTTATAAGGGGTTATTTTAGCAATAGGTTGCTTGTCGGCAGCTAAATCAAACCTAAGTCAACACAATTCAAACTTTTGTAGCTCAAAGTATTGAGAAGAAATCCCCCAAAAAAGCAGAGTTCATTCTGGAATACAAGGAAAAATTCCTCAAAAAAAGGGGAGTTGTTCTAGAGTTTTGTCGCAAACTCCTTTGAAAAAGGGGAAAAGACGGGTTACAAAATAGAAGACAAATTATAAAATAGAGGATTAATACCTAAAGTAGAATATATGATAGCCCCCCCGCATAGGCGGAGGCTTCGAACTAGTGAATTCTATTTTTTCTTGAGGGGTAGAGTTCATAGATAAGCAAATTGAATTTTTTAGTTGTGCTATGAAAAAAATTCTTTGCCACTCACCACAATTTCTTATCAAAACATTTGTAATCCCCTAGTGAATCTGCTTAAATTTAATCCTATGAGATGGGTATTGACATCTTGTAGCATCTATGATATTATTAACTTATATTAAAATAAATGTACTCGCATTGTTGTTCAAACAACATAGTGTTATTTTGCGACTTGGTTCTATTGCAGAACTAATGACTTAGGCACAGAAGAGTCTATTAATCCATTAATTTGGGTTGGTAGCTTTTCTGTGCCTTTTTGCGTTGATGTTTTTTAGTAACGAAGCTAGGTTAACAGAAGGGAAATGAAGATGAACAAGACTTACTATTGCTATTCAAAACAACTTAAGGATTTTTTAAAAATGAACAATTTAAGATATTCCACAACTGGGAAACACAAGGGTGGAAACATCTATTGGTGCTTTAAGCGTGGTGAAAAATTAGACATTGCTTTAGGTAAATGGAATGAACTCAAAACATTAATAAATAAGTGAATCAAAATAAATTGCTGAAAGCGAAAAAGGCTTCTTCATACTAAGTCAACGAAGAAGATAAAAAAATCTAAGTGAAAGAAGGAGAATTACGGTGATTAAATACGTCGAAGTTAATAATGATTTTATTTGGAATATTGAAGAGTACTGCTACAAGGAGCAGTTCATTACGGTTCTATTAAGAACCTTGAGCATAAACCCTATGGGGTCAGCTAGAATAGGAGTTAACAGTTTGCTACAGATGCTTTCATTAAGTGATGATAAGAAGAATAAAGCATCTTTAAAAGAAACCCTTGTGGAAATGGAAAAGAAGGGGATGATTTTTATCTTTAAAGATTTCAGTAAGATAAATCAAATTCAAGCAGGGGATATGAAGTATGCCAATGATTACTTTATTGAGGTATCTCATGTTTCTCATGCTAAAACCATTTTCGGTAAAAATGATGAAGGCAAAGCCAAGAACAACTTTACTAAGATTTCGTTTGATGTGATGATGAAGCTTGTTGCAATGAATGAGCGCAATAAGTCAATTGCATTCTCAGTCTATTTTAATATTGTGCATTGGATTTGGGAAGGTGTTTCAAATTGGAGGGTATCAAACCCTACAATTAAAAAGCTCGTAGAAGCTACTGGGTTAGATAAGAAGACAATTACTAAGTATGTGAAAGTGCTTATGGAATATGAGTTAATTTACTTTGAGACTATCAGGGAAGAATATGATAAAGAAAAGAACTATTACTGTAAGTGGGAGGATAAAGATTCATTTAAAGAACACGTTAAGGCTCTTCAAAATTATTATAAAGAGAAAGGTGGAAAATAAGATGAAATATTATTATATTATGGGACAAAAAGAGTTGCGTAGTGATAGAAAAGGGAATAAGGTTTTTAATCCTATAACAGGAATGTACGCTCAGGGAAATAGTGTTGGTGAAATGCTTTACAATGCTGGGAAAGCAATTCCTAAATTTATGGATGATTTTAATTCAATTCAATGGACTGAGCTTGACGAAGGATATGTACAAGAAGTATTGAAAAGGGGAATAAAGTTTGCAGATGGAACAATATAAAAATATAATAAGAATATAATTATACAAGTAATTACAACTAATATTAAAGGAAGAGATGGAATGCCCTAGTTTCTCCTTTAACATTGATAGAGTTACAAAATTCCAGAACAATATTCAAGGTGTACCTTTATAAGAATTAAAAGAGAGGTAAGTATCCTAAGAAATATTAACAGTTAAATATACAGAATAATTAAAAAATAAAGTTATTTCATTTATTTATCATCTAAAGCAGTCACAGAAGCTAATAAGGAATGTAGAAATGATAATTGTATACCTTAGTTACCTTAATTTAAAGCTATTGTTTACATTTCAATTATATAAAAGGGGTCCTTAATAAACCTCTTCTTTTATATTGTGTGTTATAGATGGACAGCACATGGTAATTAAAAGTTGATTTTTAGCAAGTGTTGAAAGAAAATTAAAGTATTCTTTACAACAATATGGATATTTTACATTATTTTCAAGTTTGAATAAAGGAGGATTAAAAATGTTTAAGGATGAACTGTTCTTATCACCAAAATATACGTTAGAAGGTTACAAAGAATTACTTACGAACTTAACTGTTAATAGCAATAACAGTGATTGGCACACTGCAATAGAAATATTTAGAGATAGGATAGATGGAAGGTTTCTGAGAGTTACAAAGAAATTATTAAAAGAGTGTGAGGGAGATGAAAGCCTTAGTACAGCATTTAGTATAATGGCTTTAAATTGTTTATTGATTGAAACTCTCCAACAATTTTATACAGGTTCTGATGCAACTTCTCGCCCAAATGAAGAAGCTTTTGTAAATTTCTTAATGAATAGTCCATATTTTAATGAGTCTACTAAAAAATATCAAAAAGTTTATAAAAGAAACTTGGTAATGGATTTAATAAAAAGTATGCAAAGGAATTTTATAAAAATGTAAGGTGTGGGTTATTGCATCAAGCCCAAACGAAGAAAAATGCTGTGATATCCTATTATACTCCTCATATGGTAGATACCGAAACTCATGACGGTTGGGTATTGTATGATGTAAAAAAGATTACTGAATCATTAGAAAAAGAGTTTATGAGGTATGTTGAACGCTTAAAGGACCCAGTTCAAAAAGAATTAAGAAAAAAATTTTGCAAAAAATGGAGATTTATTATAGAAAAGGGACAAGGTTTAAAGTAAGTGTACATCAAGAGTAGTAGGAAATTAATAATTGGGTAAAAAAGAGAGATTCTATGTGTCAAAGAAGTATGAATACTCTACTATTGTTTAAATCTTGTAAAAAAAGAAGAATATATAGAGATTATTGATTATTTTATATAGGAGGTAGATTACATGACTTTATTTAATAAAATTAAGGTTGATAGTACAAATTTTAAAACACCTCAAGAAATGTATCAAGATAATAGAAAGAAAACTATTAATGGTCCCCTAGATTATCAAAGTAAAATGATAGATGCTTATATGAAAAAAGGCTTTCATGCTAATGCTAAAGATGTGGCATTGGAGTTGCCAACTGGTGCTGGTAAAACTTTAATTGGACTGCTGATAGGGGAGTTTAGGAGGCGTAAATTAAAGGAAAAGGTTGTATTTGTATGTCCTAATAATCAATTGGTAAATCAGGTAGTGGATAAAGCAAATAATACATATGGAATAAAAGCATATAGTTTTACAAAACGAATAAAAGATTATAGTCAAATATCCAAATCGGCATATAACAGGGCAGAGGCAATAGCCGTTACTAATTATAGTAGTTTATTTATTCAAGACCCTTTTTTTAGTGATGCGGACGTTATTATTTTTGATGACGCACATGGAGCAGAAAACTATATTGCTAGTCATTGGTCGTTGGAAATTCATCGAGAAGAACATAAGGAGTTATTTGAGACCTTAGTCGAATGTATTAGAAGTGATTTGGAGTATACACAATTGTCATATCTGAAAAATAATGAGGAAACTACTTCTACAATCAGTTGGATTGATAAATTTCCAAATATAAAATTTTACAACAAGAGAGAAGAGATAATAGATATTATTGAAGCAAGAGCAACTAAAGAAAATAAGTTAATATATGCTTGGAATAATATAAAAGAGCATTTGAATTCATGCAATCTATATTTAAGTAGTGGAAAATTATTAATTAGACCTTTAATTCCCCCAACAATGACACATGAGCCTTTTAGACAAGCAAAACAACGGATTTATATGTCTGCAACTTTGGGAGAAAGCGGTGAATTAGAAAGGACAATTGGGGTAAGCAACATAACTAGACTTCCTATTGTAGATGAATGGAAGCAGAAAAGTATAGGCAGAAGATATTTTGTCTTTCCTGATGCTTCTTTTAAACCTGAAGAATCTAAAGAGTTATTCATTGAAATGAATAAAAAGCTAGCTCGGTCTCTGTTATTAGTCCAAGATAATAAAAATGTTAAAATGTATTCCGAATTTGTTAAAAAGAATATGGATTCTAATATCTTTACAATTGATAAAATGGAACAGGACGTTGCTTCTTTTGTTAATAACGAAGATGCTATTGCTATTTTAGCAAATAGGTATGATGGTATAGATATGGAAGGAGATAAATGTCATTTACTATTCATTAATCAATTACCTAATGGAACAGGGTTACAAGAAAAATTTTTAAGTTCCAGGCTCGCTGCTTCAGTATTGTTTGAAGAACGAATTAGAACAAAACTAATTCAAGCAATTGGAAGATGCACACGTTCAAGTACAGATTATGCAGTTGTTTGTATTATGGGAGAAGATTTATTAAAAGCTTTAACTGCAAGAAAAAAGATTGAAAAATTCCCACCAGAAATACGTGCAGAACTCGAGTTTGGCTATACTTATTCAGAGGGATTAAAGAGTTTTGAAAATATATTATTATCAATGGATGCTTTAATTAATAAAACTGATGATTGGGATATGGCTGAGGAACAAATTTTGGCTCTTAGGGAAAGTTATATTGTTGAAGAAACATCTGATAAACATGTAAGCAACGAGTTATTGAATGAATGTGCCAAATTTGAAGTTAAGTTTCAATATGCTATTTGGAAAGAAGATTACGAAAATGCTTTAAGTAATGTAGACCAAATTATTAGCAAACTTAACGGGAAAGCTTTGATAGGCTATAAATCTTTTTGGAATTATGTTGGAGGATATATTGCTTATTTGATAAGTCAAAACGGCAATGAGAGTTATTATAATATTACGAAAGATTACTTAAGTAAAGCAGCTATTAATTCTTTTAACGTTAGCTGGTTCAAGAAAATAATTCCTATTAAAGAAGAAGCTAAAGAAAAAGCTGTGAATTTTGGATTAATGGATGTTGTCGAACGGATAGAAGGTGAAATCTATAAGGACGGCGTAAAGAGTACAGTTAAGTTTGAAAAGAGAGCAAGGGAAATACTTACTCTACTTAAAAGTGAAGATGGAAATAAGTTTGAAAACGGTCATAAAGAGTTGGGGAAGTTACTCGGTTATATCGTTGGTAACTCTGACGAACATACTAGTCCAGACCCATGGTGGATAATAAATAGTGATTATTGTCTAGTTTCAGAAGACAAGATTTATACTGGAGACAACAAAAAGATTTTAACAAAACATGTACGACAAGCTTTAACTCATGAAAAGTGGATTAGGGATAATGTTCAGATGTTAAATAGAGAAGCCACAATCGAAACAGTATTCATTACAACAACAAAAGATTATGAAGAAAATGTAGATTTATACGGTGAAAATATTTATTTGGTATTACAAGAAGATTTTATAGACTGGGCGCAAACAGCTATCGAGACTTATAGAAAATTACGCAGAAGTTTCTCAGAACCAGGAGACATGCTTTGGAGGTTAGGCGCTATAAAAATACTAGAGGACGATAAAATGACGCCAGCAGATTTTTTGAATTTCATTAGACAATTTAAACTAAAGGACCTAAATAAATAATATTAGTGTTTCTTTAAATTAATTTACTTTTAAGAATTACTTACCTTACTAGGAAAGTGTGGACTTGAAAATAAGGGACCTAAAATAAGGGACCTAAATGGAGAAAAGCAATTGAAATGTTAAAAGAATTTCTGCAAGAATAACATGGAGAGACAAGGCGTAGAAAAGTCATCTAACCAACTAAGATGGCTTTTCTTATGCATATATTCTCATTCGTGAAATTCACCGCTATTTCATGGATAAGATTTAATCTGAAGGCATTTCTAACCATACAGGAACCACTTACATCTACATACAAATGTCTTGTAAGTTTTCGATACGATGCAATAAATGTGTCTATTTTTGTGTAGTAAATTGGTAAATTCAATAGTTATAAACAGAATGTTTACGAAACGACTTACCGATAAGTCTTAAGGTAAGCAACCTGTACAATATTTGCTCCATTCTTCTGCATATGAGCGTTATAGGTAGTAGGCATAGACATTAATAACAAAAATTTTATGAAAGTAGCTTTTAAAAAGGGCTGCTCTTTTTGTTCCATAATAGTATAATTTTCCTAAAGAGAGTTCAAATATGTGGGTTATTTGTGGACATTTTACTAGTGAGTTGTGCTAGAAAGTAAGGTAGTAGTTTATATTTTATTTAAGGAATGAGTGCAATGAATACATGGATATTTCAAGGCAATCCAAAAGTTTTTGATGTTGATAATTACATTAAAAATCACAAATATATTTGGTGGTCGTTAAGGCAAGAGCATTTTTTGCATAAAATTGAATTAGATGACCAAGTCTTTTTATGGAGGTCAGATGGAGATAAGAAAGGCACTGGTGGAATACTAGCTCAAGCTAGAGTAGTAAGTTTACCTCAGGAAAGAGCAGATGATGAAAATGCGAAAAATTATTGGCATACCGATGAATGGGGAAATCCATATTTAGCTATAAAGTTGGAAGTTCTACAGGTACGGTTGGAGGATGGATTTATAAGTAGATTATCCCTTCTTGAACATCCTGTTTTAAAGGAGTTACTTATCCTGAGACTTAGACAGCAAACAAATTATCTATTATCACCAGAACATGCAACTGAACTCCAAGATTTATGGAGTGCTAATAACCATTCAACTTTGTTAAGAAGCCATTCATGGGAGGTTGTAAGTGAGAAAATCGCGATAAAGGACCTCGATAAATCCACATTTCTTCATCATGGGACTGGTATCCCAAAAGAAGTTAGAAGATTTTTTAGTGCTGCAGATATGAAAAGAGGAGAAAGAAGAGAAATCGTACTTGAATATGAACAAAGGGTTTATCATGCACGTTTAGAAATGGATAAGCATCCCTCTCCACGAAGCAGAGTGCTTTGGAAAGCAGATTTTTCAGAGAAAATAAGAAATCAATTTCCAAATGCTTATTCTCATTTCGCAGACAAAGGTGACCAATCGTTAAGTGAAGTTACAAAACTTAGGTTTGAAAAAGTAGGCAGCAGTTTAAATACATATTTAGTCGAATTTCTAAGTTCTATTGATAGCAAAGTCTTAATTGAAGATATAGAGTCAGAAGAAATTGAGTTATATGAACCTAGAGCGGAAGGCACTCTTGTCACTTATTATGGAAGAAGGTATGAACGTGACCCTATTAATCGAAAGCGTGCTATTGAATTCCATGGTTTGTCCTGTAAGGTATGTGGTTTTAATTTTGAAGAGGTTTATGGGGAGCGTGGGAAAGATTTTATAGAGGTACATCATGTAAAGCCGCTTAGTACATTAGAAAGAGAAATAGTTATTGACCCTGAGCGAGACCTTGTTCCTGTTTGTGCTAATTGTCATAGAATGATACACAGGAGGAAAGATGATATCTTGACAGTAGATGAATTGAGAGCATTGTTAACTCATCATTAATGGGCATGCATATAACGATTTCTTCTGGTAATTTGAACAAATGGTAAATATGTTGATGGAGGAGAACAACTGCTTATATCATAAGTAAGAAAAGAAACTACTCTGACTTACAAACTAGCATCCGTTAATTTTCAATATGATTAAAATAATGGAAATATACTATTTATTTTACGTTAAATATATATTATAATATTTAGGAATAGTTGCCTATAATTCCTTGCAAATGAATTTGTTGGATTAAATCCAACGGGAAGTATAACCTCCTATAGGACAACGTTATGGCATTATCGCCATTCGTATGGCACGCGAATAGCACCCGTATGATATGCATAATTACGTCATATCGATGACTAAACGCAAGGGGGAAAATGGCTATAAACAGCCAGTTATGAAGAGTAGAAATCTTATTTAGACAGATTTTAACCTTTAAAATTCCTAGTAAGTATATGCAAGGGGGAGGCGTAAGCCTTAATACTTATAGGAGGTAAAGTTAAATGCGTAAGATTAAACTTAAAGCTATTCAGTTAAAATCTTGGGTTTCGGAAAATATAAGAGGAGAGGATGGGAAAATTAGCTTTGTCAAGACGTTCTTTTTCTCGGCGAGCTGGTTTGGCACTAGCCCATTTATCGTTTTCTTACTTAAAGTGATTATGCAGGTCCTTAATGGTCTTTATATCGCTATTCCTTATGTCACCCACTTCATTGAAGGTCTAATTTCTGCTCTTTCTTATTCTTTAAATAAGAAGGAGTTTTTTTATGAATTTTAATAATAGTAGATTATACGCTTTATCCAATAAGAAAGTATTAGCAGATATATTGGGCATAGATAAAAAGAGACTAAAAAATGTTATACAAGAGTTTGTACCATATAGATTGCCTCCAGAACTTTCCACTGTAAATGGTAAGCAAAGGAACTTATATAATCCGAATGATGAACATAAAAGAGCTTTAAGAAAACTGGTGAGGTTATTAATGCAATTAGAAATACCCCCATATGTGTATGGAGGTATTAAAGAGAAAAGTCATATACAAAATGCGTCCATTCACAAAAAGGGAAAATATCTTATGCTAATAGATATTCAAAATTTTTTCCCTTCGACCTCAGATTCTTATGTGTATGATTTATTTAAAAATAAATTTGGGATGGCAAATGACATAGCAAAAATATTAACAAATTTTGTTACTGTTCCATGTGAAAATAGTGACGGGAGATATTTACCGCAGGGATATCCAACAAGTCCGATATTAAGCTATTTATCATATTTAGATATGTATGAAGAATTATTATATTTAGCAGTAGAGAACGGAATGAAATTTAGTTGTTATTATGATGATTTGACATTTTCTTCTGATATATTTATTTCTAAGTCTTTGAAGAGGAAATGTTCTCAAATAATAGGAAAATATCATTTTAAAATTCATCCTACCAAATCGAAATTAATAATGAAAAAAGGAGTAGAAGTGACAGGTATATTTCTAAATGATTTAGGAGAAATAAAAGTTCCTAAAAAGTTATTAAAAAAATTACAGAGTTCATATGAGAAAGTGAAAGAAATGGGTGAAAATCCAAGTACCTATATTAAAAGTGATTTTGTAGATGAATTAAATAGATTACAGGGGTTAATAGCAGCAGTTAAGAGTATAGAAGTTAATAGAAAAGTTGACCTGTATTTAAATGAATTAAAATATATTCGTAAAAAATATGATGTTCCATATAGAAAAAGTTCAATACACAAACATTTCAAGACAGAGAGTGCCAAGTTTATCATGTGATTTTTTGATTAAGATGTATACATAGCAATGTATATCGTTTTTTACTTTCTAAAAAAACAGACTTATGTACAAATTCATAAGTCGGCAAACCACATGCGTATAGACCTCCTTTAATATATATCAAAGGAGGTCTATATACATTAGGAACTCTTTCTCTTCATATTTTGGGACAAATATTGACACATTACCAACTTGTTTGCTAACTAATAACACTGTGGTTTTATTGTTTGTTACAGACAAATTGTATATAGAATAATAAGTTATAAGGACAGGTTTTAACACCTTCTCTTCTCTTATAATATTTATATAAAACGATATGGTATAATACTCCTAAATAACCGTAAAAATACAGGTCATCTATTTAAAGTAATCAGTTCAGACTTCGTTTAAGAAAATTGTAAATTGGATGGGAGAGCATGCTTTGACGAGTTATCTAATTCAATATATAGACCCAAAAGATAATGGAGATGAAGAAGACCCACTTTTCTCAGAGTATACTTATGGAGATAAAGGGAACAGAGGAAACACTTTAAAAACTCAAGTTTTAAAAGGCGACTTTCTTTTTTTTAACAGAAGTATAGAAGATAAGGTCTGTATCACTGCATTTTACGAAGTGGTAGAGGTTTTGGAAATTCAAAAAGCAAAAATGAATAATTCAATTATGAGGAATTATAGAAATCCTCACTTGTTAAGGAATAACGTCCAGGAGAATGAAGTAATTGTTTTTGGAAACCCAGATAAATCAATGATATTAGATACTCCTCTGGAGGTTAACAGGGCATTACTAGAGGAATTATCGATTGAATTAAAGCCATCTCCAAATCAAACAGAAAAAGCAGCCATTTCATCAAGATTAAAAAATTATGGGAGGTTTATTCCGCTAGACGATTCACAAGTAAACATATTACTCGAGAAAGTGAATCCACTGTATACTGCCAGTTTTCTAAAACTTCAGAGAACCTTAGGAACAACAATTGTCTTAGATAAAACTGAAAAAGATTCGGTTGTTAAATCACGTATAGGACAGTCAATTTTTAAAAGGACTCTTTTAGCTGTAGAAAAGAAATGTAGGTTATGTGGTGTATCAGACGAACGATTATTAGTTGCAAGTCATATTAAGCCATGGAGTCATTCTACTCATAAAGAGCGGCTTGATGTTGATAATGGATTGCTACTATGTCCAAATCATGATGCTTTATTTGATAAAGGACATATTAGTTTTGACAAAGATGGGTTGATTTTAATTTCGAGTAGTCTGGATAAGTATTCTAAGCTTTTCCTTAATATCAATGAAACTATGAATATTAGAATGAATGAAAGCCAGCAGCAGTATATGAAATGGCATAGAGAAAATAAATTTAAATAGTTAGTAGTGTATGTAATCAACAAGTACTATAAAGGAATGAGTGCAATGAACACATGGATATTTCAAGGCAATAAAAAAATTATTTAATTTCAAACTCAAACAGGTTTGAAAAATATTCTAAAGGTAGGTTTACATGAAAAAGACGAATGTTACTGGAAAGAATTCAAATGAAACGAAAGTAGATTCAATTAATCTAATAACAACTGAACAGAAGGAAAATGACACAACTAAGTTATCAAATTCACTGTTTCCTTTGCAAAAGCTAAACCATTCACCAATAGAGACAACTAAGTTATCAGATTCACTGTTTCCTTTGCAAAAGCTAAACTATTCACCGATAGAGACAACTAAGTTATCAGATTCACTGTTTCCTTTACAAAAGCTAAACTATTCACCGATAGAGACAACTAAGTTATCAGATTCACTGTTTCCTTTACAAAAGCTAAACCATTCACCGATAGAGACAACTAAGTTATCAGATTCACTGTTTCCTTTACAAAAGCTAAACCATTCACCAATAGAGACAACTAAGTTATCAGATTCACTGTTTCCTTTGCAAAAGCTAAACCATTCACCGATAGAGACAACTAAGTTATCAGATTCACTGTTTCCTTTGCAAAAGCTAAACTATTCACCGATAGAGACAACTAAGTTATCAGATTCACTGTTTCCTTTACAAAAGCTAAACCATTCACCGATAGAGACAACTAAGTTATCAGATTCACTGTTTCCTTTACAAAAGCTAAACCATTCACCAATAGAGACAACTAAGTTATCAGATTCACTGTTTCCTTTACAAAAGCTAAACCATTCACATATAAGTACGATAATTTCTTTACAAGCATCTTTGATTAAATTGCCGAAGACTTACCGCATAGAGGAAAATAAAGTTATTATAGACGGTAAAAAGAATAAAAGAGCAATTGTTAAAAATACTGTTAACAAAGATAGTGTACCATTGGATTCATTAGCTTCAACATTATCTCCAATAGATATTATAAATGATTTAACTGCAGATGAGATATTTTCATTTTATAATCATTTAATTAAATATCCTTTGCTTGGACTGAACCATGATGTTGGTAGAAAAATTTTCAATGAAATTTCTGACCAAAAATTAATTACAGTATCTAATATAAAATTGTTTAGAGCAAGGGAAAGAAACAGTGAGGAAAGAGAAATGCCGTTTAATGAATTAGAAATGTTTGAAGCTCCCTATGGCATTGCTGGGCATGGTAGATTTAATGTAAAAGGACAGGGGGAACTCTATACTTGTGAAAATAAAGATGTAGCATTAAAAGAAATAGGTGCTATTAATCAAGTAAACAAAAAATATGAGATAGCTGAGTGGAAACTGATTCAAGAAGTTAGATTATTAGATTTAACTAATAAGGATTCAGAATTGGTAAAGTTTTGCCTGTTTAAAAAAATTAGTCATAATGCTCAAGAATATATATTACCTAACTTTTTGGCACAATGTGCAAAATATCATAATATAAATGGAATTAAAGTTAGTAGTACAATAGATGAAAGATATAATAACTATATTTTTTTGATTTTGAAAATAGATGGTTTAAGCTTTTAGAATTAAGATACGATATAAGAGGAATTTGATTATGCTATTCCGAGGCGTTGATTTATTAAGATAAAAAAGTTTTTTAAAAATAAATTGAGAGAAAGTAATTTGTAATATTACTAGGTGTACAGAAAATAATGAAGAAACCTCTATTGAATTACTAAAAAGATTTTTTTTGAAAAGGGAAAAGTATCCAAATAATTTGGATGCTTTTCTTTTTTCTTATACCATTCTTTTTAAGGTTTGAAGCATAGTTATTCACATTAGTTTTCTTTAAAATAACCGATTACGGATATATGATGTATCTATTTTTAAATGTTTTAAATATTCCATATGTTTTTTATGTAGTTATAACTGGTTTAGTAGTCTAGCTCCGCTAACTATATTAGTTATTTGTAGAAGGTATTTGAAGGTTTTTTAAAAAAATACCAATAAAGCTAATCCTGTTTAATATAAAATAAGCATTTAAATGCCTTTTTTATACTAGCTGCTAGAATTGTTTGACAATTCTAGCAGCTAGATGATATATTGTGAAAAAATATTAATTTAAGGAGAAATTCATATGAATATAACATTAAACAAAGCTTTATCCACCTTATCATCTAGCGCATTATTTGATGCAAGTAAAGAGAAAAGAGAAATCAACATTAGGCAACTTTGTGAGGATATTGAAGAGAAGAAGATTGTTATTCCTGTTTTTCAAACATATATTAGATGGACCAATCAAAAAGTAGCAGAATTATTTAATTATCAATTACATGGAGCAGCACCGATTTCACCCATTTCAGTAAATCTTATTACAAAACCTGAAAAGGTCGTTGAACAAATGAACTTCATTACACGTGAAGTTTTAAATGATGAGGAAGTGAAGAATAAAATGTCAGTGGCTGATGGACAGCAAAGGCTCTCAGCCAATTATAAAGCATTTGTTAATCACGAAGATATCAGCAATGTGGTGCTTGATATCAAGAAAGGGAAGTTTATAGTACTAAATGAAGGCGATAAATTAGCAGTCCATCATATTCCTACAGGTATTTTATATAATAAGGATACAGTTGTATTTAAAGAATATATCAAAAATAATAGATTTTTAAAGCAAGAGGAAGTGAAAGATGTATTAGAAGATGTTCGAAGAAAACATTTCACATATACATATGTCGTTAACGTAGCTACTGATTTAAATAAAGAAGACCAACGGAAATGGTTTGAAGTATTAAATTTAGAGGGGAGTCGCGTAACGGAAAATATGGTTTACTTATCTGAAATGCTCATAAAGGGTTTGGATTTTTATACTAATTATGTGTTTCCGTTCGTAGAAAAGTTAGAGAATTTTGGACTTGAATACCTTTTCCCAAGAAAGTCAGCTGAAGTATCTATTCCATTAGCAACATTAAGTACCTCGTACTATAAACATACAGGTTTACCTAAGACAAGCAATTCAAGCCCTATACCTTCCGATGCTAAGCCTAAACCTATTGGTAGATTAGAAGTTGCTGAGATTAAAAGAATTATCGATGAAACTTTAGAAGCTATGGACAACGTTTTATTATTTATTCGTAAGAATGCAATGTTAATTCCAAAGATTGAACGTATAGATATTATTACTTATCTAATTGGACTATTTGTTGAATTTGATATTACTAGTGAAGTTGATGGTGAACAAAGAGCATATATACTTCAATGGTGTCAAAACATTAGTTTTGTAAATAATTCAAATTCAGAGAGGCGAGAAAAATTTGAACGCTTGATTGATAACTATAAGAAGCTATAAAGGCTAAGACAGAACATAAAATCAATTTCCATGTTCTATCTTAATTTAATGAAGAAAATGAAGTGTATTTATAAGAGGCGGCTGCGTCAATATTCTTTAGAGAAGGCAACCTTTAATAACAACCTTAAGAGCATAAGTTTTGCGTTCACACAGTGGTCACCGATGGTCACAGAACCCTAATTTTTCACTCTAAAAGCGATTCTATGATTAGCTCAGCTGAAATCATAGACGGCATCAAAGTTGACGGTACAGAAGAGCTTATGTTTAGAAGGTAAGCTGAAACTTAATGAATTATGGATTAAAAAAGACAGGGAGTTTGTTTGCACCTGTCTTTTTTTGTTTGAAAGTTGAAATTTCAAATTAAAGGAAACCTTTATTCGCAGCTTTAAGAGCATGTTTTTGGTCACTAAATTGGTCACTACAACCAGCTGTAAAGTCTTTTGTAGCAAGAGTTTTTCAGTAAAGTAATTGGTCACACTTTTTGTCATTAACAGTGTCTTTTATTTATTCTTCCCATTTCTTACTGCTGATCTTTTCAATAATTCCATGCAAATCCCCAGGCTTATGAAACTCAATTGGAGACGCGCCTTTTTCAAACAAAATCGATTCTGCTTCAATTAACGCCACATAGCGTCCGTTCACTTTCGCTAAGTGAATATTTTCCCCGAAATCCGCTAACAGTCCTTTAATCTCCGTTTCGCCAAGCTTCATTTTAAGCTCGGCATCAGGCGTATGCTCGACGATATGAGCAGCAGCTTCCATAACTTGATGGGTATCCAAACGTTCTTGAAGCTCACGCTTTTCACTTGTTGCCCACAGTTCCATGTCCGACTCAAACTGTTCAAGTTCTACGCTTTCTGCTTCAAACGTTTCGCTGACGTGTTCACGCACCATATCCATCACTTGTGTTTTCATAATCTCAGGCATCGGCTCGTTGTAGTCAATAAATTTCAAGAAGTCTTCAAAGTAACGAGCGTGAGACGCTTGGTGGATGACAAGTTCACTTTCTTCGACCATGCCTTCTTCAGGCATGTATGGGTATTGAATAGACTTCATGTTCTTGGTTGTAATGGCCATTTCGACATGGCGAATGAGCGTTGATTCATCGGTGATTGAGGCAACTTTGGGCTCAAAATCACATTTTAAAATAAATACAAACGCCTGATCGAAATATTTGCGCGGTACAGCGGATATAACTAAAAAAGCACCGCCTCGTACAGCTGCGGTATCTAAATATGCGTGAATAAACTGTTCGCTATTTTCCTCAAATTCCTCCTTTGCCGTTGCAAAGCGCGTGCGATGAAATAAATTATAGTTAGGATTAGAATCTAATGCGTGCCCAGGTTCCGTGACAAAGTAACCAAGCTTTGTAGGAACTTGTTCAGCTTTTGGATGGCGTTCAACCTTACGTTTAACAATTTTTTTAAACTCACCGTCTAAGAAGTCTTTAATTGAGCTTTCTTCGTATTCTTCTGTATTCAGCGTTTGAAAATGCTTGTAGCGTTTGTCTGCTTGCTCGTCTTTACCATCTACTTGGATGACGTAAAAAGATAAGAAATTAATTTTAAAGTCCATAGATTCACCTTGTTTCATTAAGAGTTCATCATTTCAGTATAGTAGAAAAAAGAAAAAAGCGTCAATGATAAATAAAGTATCGAAAGGGTTGAAAAATCTAAACTTTCTAAAATTTACAAAAAATAGTATAATAGATAACGAGAGTCTAGTAAAACAAAGGAGGGAATTGTATGACTGTAGAATTACATACGAATGAAGCACCTACTCGGCTGAGGAGTCGACTTTCAAAAGTAGGTCCGGGATTGATTACGGCTGCAACGGGTGTAGGAGCAGGGGATTTAGTAGCCGCATTAGTAGCGGGGGCGACGCTTGGGATGACGTTCGCATGGGCTATTGTAGTAGGGGCCATTTTAAAGTACTACTTAAATGAAGGCGTAGGAAGATGGCAATTGTCAACTGGACAAACTATTTTAGAAGGCTGGAATTCAATGGGGAAATGGGCTACCAGCTATTTTGGAGTGTATTCAGTCCTTTGGGGGTTTGTATTTGGAGCTGCTGTTTCATCATCATGTGCCTTAGCCATGCATGCGTTATTTCCTCAGCTCCCGCTTTGGGCTTGGGCTATTATTCATGCACTTATTGGTTTTTTATTAGTTTGGAATGGGAGATATGCATTGGTTGAAAAGCTAATGACTGTTTTTGTTGGCATCATGTTTGTTACGGTTGTAGGCACTGCCATATTACTATCTCCAAATTTAACAGCACTTGCTGGAGGCATGGTACCAAAAGTACCTGAAGGATCGCTGATGAACGCTCTAGCTTTAATTGGAGGAGTAGGTGGTTCTATTACAATGGCTTCTTACGGATATTGGATTCGTGAAAAAGGCTGGAACCATCGTTCGTGGATTTCAATTATGCGCCTTGATTCAGCTGTTGCTTATATTGTAACCGCTATCTTTACGCTGTCTCTTCTCGTAGTAGGAGCGGAGTTTTTATTTGGGACAGGCATAACGTTGAGTGGTGAACAAGGTCTTATTCAGTTATCGAGTATGCTAGGCGAGCGCTTTAATGAACCGATGCGCTGGCTGTTTTTAATCGGTTTTTGGGCAGCTTCCTTTACGTCATTGTTAGGGGTATGGAACGGTGTACCATATCTATTTGCTGATTTTGTTCGCATTATGAAAAAAGAGGCGAAAAATCCAGGGGTCGTCGTGGAGAAAACCAAACCATACCGTGCGTATTTAATCTGGTTAACATTTCCTTCCATGCTTTTATTGTTTATTGGAAAGCCTGTTGGCCTTATTATGGCATACGGGGCGCTAGGAGCGTTATTTATGCCATTTTTAGCTCTGTCGCTACTTTGGCTTTTAAATTCAAAGCGAGTAGAAAAACAGTATCGTAATCCGTTATGGAATAACATCATGCTAGCTGTCTGTATTTTATTGTTTATTGTCTTAATGGTAAACGAACTACTTAATATTTTTTAAGCATATATAAAATAGAACAGTATAAATGAAGAGTTTCTTCATTTATACTGTTCTAACATAGCGAAAAAGGATTTAACAAACTCATAAAAAATTTGATCAGAAGGTGCTAAATTTCGGTTTCTTGGAATAATCATTCCGACTGTTCGTTTTACTTCAGGTGTGTGAATAGGAATCTTTGTTGTAAACCTGGGCGTTGTTTCAGAAACGGTGCTTTCAGGTAAAAGTGTAATTCCCATACCTGCAGAGACTAGCCCTTTAATTGCGTCTAAATCTTCACCTTCAGATGAGATATTTGGCATAAACCCAGCTTGCTTACAAGCATCTACGGCAATCTTACGAAGCACAAATCCATTTGGGAATAAAACGAAATCTTCGTTACGTAAATCGCGGAGGCGTAAATTTTCCTGTGTTGCTAAAGGATGACTTGAAGGAACAAGTGCCAGTATCTTTTCTGTAAATAAAATGTGCCCTTCAATATCTTCATCGTCTACTGGTACAGGGCCTAAAAACGCAATATTAATATCCCGCTTCTTAACGGATTCAATTAGAAATTTATAAGACCCTTGTCTTAAATGAAAAGCGACGTTTGGGTGATTCTCTTTAAACGCAGATATAATCGTAGGCAATAGATGACTTGATAGACTGGTAGGAAATCCAATTTTAATCGTTCCTCGCTCAGGATCTAAATATTCATCCACTTGTTCCTTTGCGTAATCAATTGCTTTCATGGCCGTTTCTGTATGTTCTAGAAACAGCTTTCCAATCGACGTTAACTTTACATTTCTTCCTTCTCTTTGAAATAACTCCACGCCCAGTTCATCTTCTAAGTTGGCAATTTGTCGACTGATAGCAGACTGCGCAACATGTAAATGTTCAGCTGCTTCAGATACGTGCTCACGTCTGGCAACTTCCATAAAATAGCGTAATTGTCTAAGTTCCATCGGCTTACTCCTTTTCTATATATCAAAATGAGATTGGTTTCATCTAAATTATATATTGTTTATATTAATTTGAAAACTTAAAATATAAACAAGTGGTCTTAATAAATAGATAAAGAAAACGAACGGGGGAGAAAAATATGACATACAATCAAATGCCGAAAGCTCAAGGTCTCTACCGTCCTGAGTTTGAGCACGATGCATGCGGAATCGGATTATATGCACACTTAAAAGGAGTGGCATCGCACGACATCGTAAAAAAAGGACTAAATATGCTTTGTCAACTCGATCATCGCGGTGGTCAAGGAAGTGATCCGCTAACGGGTGATGGAGCGGGACTAATGGTTCAAATTCCACATGACTTTTTCACAAAAGCATGTACTGATTTTTCATTACCTCAAAAAGGTCGCTACGGTGTAGGTATGATCTTTTTCTCAAATAATGAGCAAGAACAAAAAGAAATTGAAGGGTATATCAATGCTTTAATTGAACAAGAAGGACAAACGCTTGTAGGCTGGAGAACTGTACCAACAAATGTCGGAAAAATCGGAAAAGTAGCAAAGGAAAGCTGTCCGCACGTGCGCCAAGTATTTATTGGTGCAGATGAAAGTATTACAGATGATTTAGCGTTTGAACGCAAACTATATATTATTCGTAAACAAGCTGAATATTGGGCAGCAGAGCGTAAAAATCGCGTTTACTTCTCAAGCTTATCTAGCAGAACGATTGTTTATAAAGGTTTATTAACACCAGAGCAAGTAGATGCATTTTATCTTGACCTACAAGATGAAAACTTTACATCTCCTTTTGCTTTAGTACACTCACGCTTTAGTACAAATACGTTTCCAAGCTGGGAGCGCGCGCATCCAAACCGTTATTTAATTCACAATGGAGAAATTAATACGCTTCGTGGAAATCAAAATTGGATGAAAGCACGTGAGCAGCAGTTCGTATCAGAAGCTTTTGGTTCAGATCTTCATAAAATACTGCCAATTTTAGATAGTGAAGGTAGCGATTCGTCCATTCTAGATAATGCGCTTGAATTCTTTGTGTTAGCAGGTAGAAAGCCAGCGCATGCTGCAATGATGATGATTCCAGAACCTTGGACTGAAAATCCTCATATGTCTGATGAGAAGCGCGCATTTTATGAATACCATAGTGCTCTTATGGAGCCGTGGGATGGACCGACTGCTATTTCATTCACTGATGGAAAACAAATTGGTGCAATTTTAGATAGAAATGGATTGCGTCCAGCGCGTTATTATGTGACAAAAGATGACTATATTATCCTTTCTTCTGAAGTAGGGGTTATTCCAGTAGAAGAGGACAATGTTCTTTATAAAGAGCGTTTAAGCCCAGGGAAAATGTTGTTAATTGATTTAGAAGAAGGACGCATCATTTCAGATGAAGAAATTAAAGCTGAAATGGCGCAAGCGGAACCGTATCAGCAGTGGTTAGATGAGCAGATGGTAAAGTTAGCTGCTTCAGCTGATGAAAAGCCAGAATCTTTTGATGACTTAGTTGTTCGTCAAAAAGCGTTTGGCTATACGTATGAAGATATTCATAAATATTTACTGCCGGTTGTGAACGAAGGAAAAGATCCGTTAGGTTCAATGGGGAATGATACGCCACTTGCAGTTCTTTCAGATCGTCCTCAGTCCTTATTCAACTATTTTAAACAGTTGTTTGCACAAGTAACGAACCCACCGATTGATGCAATTCGTGAGCAGCTGGTGACGTCAACAATGACGCTGCTAGGTGCAGAGGGCAATTTGCTACACCCAACAGAAGAAAATAGTCGTCGCATCCAGTTAGAAACACCAGTGTTAACGAATGGACAGCTTCAAACATTAAAAGAAGATAGCATTAAAGGTTTCAAGAGTGCTGTTCTTTCAACGGTATTTAAGGATGATTTGAAAGCATCTTTAGAAGATTTATTTAACGATGCAGAAAAAGCAATCGTAGAGGGTGCTAGTGTTTTAATCTTAAGTGATCGAGATATTAATGCAAACTGTGCACCAATGCCAATTTTATTAGTTGCAAGTGCTCTTCACCAGCATTTAATTCGTCGTGGTAGTCGTACAAAAGTCAGCTTAGTTATTGAATCTGGAGAAGTTCGTGAAGTTCATCATTTTGCAGCTTTAATTGGTTATGGAGCAGATGCAATTAATCCTTATTTAGCGTTTGCAACGTATGATTATGAAATTGCAGCTGGCAATTTAAAAACTTCTTATCAAGTAGCGGTAGCGAAATATGTAAAAGCAGTTACCGAAGGCGTTGTAAAAGTAATGTCTAAAATGGGGATTTCTACTGTGCAAAGTTACCGAGGAGCTCAAATTTTTGAAGCAGTTGGAATCGGTGAAGAAGTTATTGCAGCTTACTTTACAGGTACAGCATCTCAGTTAGGAGGAATTGGCTTAGATGTCATTGGAAAAGAAGCGCGCACACGACACGAAGCAGCTTATGCTGAAGCGTACGAACAGACTTTAGAGTCAGGAAGTGACTTCCAATGGCGAAAAACAGGTGAGCATCATGCGTTTAACCCGAAAACGATTCATACCTTACAATGGGCTTGTCGAAAAGGTGACTACGATTTATTTAAGCAGTTTTCAGAAGCTGCAAACGAAGAGCGCATCGGGTTCTTACGTAACCTTTTTGCCTTTAAACAAGAACGCCCAGCTCTTTCAATCGATGAAGTAGAATCTGTGGATTCTATTGTCAAGCGATTTAAATCAGGTGCTATGTCGTTTGGTTCTTTGAGTGAAGAAGCACACGAAGCATTAGCAATTGCGATGAATAAATTAGGTGCTAGAAGCAATAGTGGTGAAGGTGGAGAAAATCCAAGACGTTATGAGCTTGATGAAAACGGTGATAACCGTCGCAGTGCCATTAAACAAATTGCATCAGGGCGATTTGGTGTGAAAAGTCACTATTTAGTGAATGCTGATGAGTTGCAAATTAAAATGGCTCAAGGCGCTAAGCCAGGAGAAGGTGGACAGCTGCCTGGGAACAAAGTATACCCATGGGTTGCAGATGTACGTGGATCTACTCCGGGAGTAGGCTTAATCTCTCCTCCGCCACATCATGATATTTATTCAATTGAAGATTTAGCTCAGCTTATTCATGACTTGAAAAATGCCAACCGTAACGCTCGTATTAGCGTTAAGCTTGTATCAAAAGCAGGTGTTGGGACGATTGCAGCTGGTGTTGCAAAAGGTGTGGCAGATGTAATTGTTATTAGTGGATACGACGGTGGAACAGGTGCGTCACCAAAAACGAGTATTAAACATACGGGCCTACCTTGGGAGCTAGGTTTAGCAGAAGCTCACCAAACGTTAATGTTAAACGGTCTTCGCGAGAAAGTAGTGCTAGAAACAGACGGAAAGCTAATGACAGGAAAAGATGTTGTTATGGCAGCACTTTTAGGTGCAGAAGAGTACGGATTTGCTACGGCTCCGCTAATTGTATTAGGTTGCATCATGATGCGTGCTTGTCATTTAGATACATGTCCTGTTGGCGTAGCAACACAAAATCCAGAGCTTCGTAAAAAGTTCTTAGGTGAGCCAGATCATATCGTAAACTATATGCGTTTTGTTGCACAAGAAGTTCGTGAAATTATGGCAGAGTTAGGATTCAGAACGGTGGAAGAGATGGTTGGACGTACAGATGTGCTGCATGTTAGTGAACGTGCACAGTCACATTGGAAAGCGCAGCATTTAGATTTGACAACACTTTTACATCAGGTAGAGGGTGTTCGTACGTTTAAGACGCCGCAAAATCATAAAATTGACCAGTCTCTAGATGTGCAAAAAATCTTACCTGCTGTACAGCAAGCGATTGAAGAGCAATATCAAGTGGATCTTTCGTTAGATATTCACAATACAAACCGAGTGGTAGGTACGGTTGTTGGTAGTGAAATCACCAAGCGTTATGGTGAGAAAGGATTGGCTGAGGATACGATTACGCTTCGCTTCTCAGGTTCAGCTGGTCAAAGTTTTGGAGCATTTATTCCAACTGGTATGACGCTTCATTTAACAGGAGATGCCAACGATTATATCGGTAAAGGCTTGTCAGGTGGAAAGATTACAGTATCTGCGCCAAAGCAATCCACTATCGTTTCAGGTGATAATGTTATTGTTGGAAATGTTGCGTTTATCGGTGCGACAAGTGGTGAAGCGTATGTAAGTGGCAGAGCAGGTGAGCGATTTGCAGTTCGTAACAGCGGTGCGCATGTTGTGGTAGAAGGTATCGGTGATCACGGCTGTGAGTATATGACAGGCGGTCGAGTTGTTGTTCTGGGAACTGTTGGTAAAAACTTCGGTGCAGGTATGTCAGGTGGTATTGCATACGTACTAGCAGATGATAAAGCAGAATTTAAGAAACTATGTAACCAAGAAATGATTGGTTTTGAAGGTTTAGAAGCTCAAGAAGCTGACGAAGTAAAAGCGATGATTGAGCGTCACCTTGAATATACAGATAGCCAAAAAGCAGCGTTTATTTTAGAAAACTGGTCACAAATGAGCAGTAAGTTTGTAAAAGTTATTCCAAATGACTATAAGCGTATGATTACTCGAATTGAAGAACAAAAAGAAGCGGGGCTTTCTGAAGAGGAAGCAATCATGAGCGCATTTGAAGAAAATGCACAGCAAGAAAAAAAGTCAATTTCAAAACAACAAGAAGCGGTAGCTCAGTAAGAAAGGGGAGAGTAAAATGGGAAAACCAACAGGATTTATGGAAATTAAACGTGAAAAAGGCAAAGAAAGAGACCCTTTAAAACGTTTAAGTGACTGGAACGAATATGCTGCTCCTTTATCTGATGAAGCACTGAGTCGACAAGGAGCACGATGTATGGATTGTGCAACTCCATTTTGTCATATGGGGATGGATATTAACGCTTTTACATCGGGCTGCCCAATTTATAATTTGATTCCAGAATGGAACGATTTAGTATATAGAGGTCAGTGGAAAGAAGCGCTTGATCGTTTAATGAAAACAAATAACTTTCCTGAATTCACAGGGCGCGTTTGTCCAGCGCCTTGTGAGGGGTCTTGTACATTAGCTATTTCAGATCCTGCGGTTTCAATTAAAAATATTGAACGAGCAATTATTGATAAAGGGTTTGAAAACGGTTGGATTACACCACGTATCCCAGAGAAGCGCACAGGTAAAAAGATAGCAATTATCGGTTCAGGGCCAGCAGGTTTAGCGAGTGCAGATCAGTTAAACCAAGCTGGACACTCAGTCACTGTATATGAACGTGCAGATCGTCCTGGTGGTTTGTTAACTTATGGTATTCCGAATATGAAGCTTGATAAAGAGGTAGTCGCAAGAAGAATTCGCTTACTAACGCAAGAAGGTATTGATTTTGTCACAAATACAGAAGTTGGTAAAGATGTGACGCGCGAGGAACTTCAAGAGCAGTACGATGCGGTTATCCTTTGTACAGGTGCTCAAAAGCAGCGTAATTTAGTCATTGAGGGTAGAGAAGCAAAAGGCATTCATTTTGCGATGAACTATTTAACAACGACAACAAAAAGTATGTTAGATTCCAATTTCAAAGACGGTCAGTACATTGATGCTAAAGGTAAAGATGTAATTGTTATTGGAGGAGGGGATACAGGAGCAGACTGTGTAGCAACAGCACTACGTCAGGAGTGTCGTAGCGTCGTTCAATTTGGTAAGCATCCTCAGCTTCCAACAGAACGTACATCTGATAACATGTGGCCAGAGTACCCTCAAGTGTTTAACCTTGAATATGCATATGAAGAAGCTCAAGCAAAGTTCGGAGATGATCCGAGAGAGTATTCAATTCAAACAAAAAAAATCGTGGCTGATGAAAATGGCAACTTAAAGGAGCTTCATACAATTCAAATGGAGAAGCTTGTTGATGAAAGCGGTCGTTATACATTTAACGAAATTCCAGGAACAGAAAAAGTTTGGCCAGCTCAGCTTGTCTTTATCGCAATTGGCTTTGAGGGGCCTGAGCAACCTGTGCTTGAGCAGTTGGGTGTTGAAACGAAAAATAACAAAGTGGCTGCAGCGTACGGTAAATATACAACAAATGTTGAAGGGGTATTTGCTGCTGGAGACGCACGTCGTGGTCAGAGCCTGATTGTATGGGCTATTCATGAAGGGCGCGAAGTAGCAAAACAAGTAGATCATTACTTAATGGGAGCTACTGTACTGCCATAACGTTTAAAAAGAGGACTACACTGTAGTCCTCTTTTTTAGCGTGGGTTAGGTGCGCCAGGTCCAGGATTCTTGCGGAGATGCTCGAAAGCGACGGTTAAAACAGTTGTGGTGATGCGAGCTTGTGAAGCAGGGGACACGCTGTATAACGTCATAAGCTCAAAAATCCACGGCTCTTTTCGTTGAAGCTGTCGGTACGCTTTTTCAACTTTTTGATTAATCGTTCCTGTAAAGCTACTATAGTTATCATCTACAAATCTTACAATTGAACGAAACAAATATTCTGTTAGTTTATCGTCCATGCCTCCACGCTGTGCTTCACGATAGATACTTCGGTATTGCCTTTTTAAGATTTTCATCACGCGGTCTACGTCTTTAGTAGCGCGTATGAATTCAGCTTGATGAGGCAAGTATGCATACTGACTCTCGTCATATCGATATGGTTCTTCGTAAGACGTATTGATTGTTGGTACAGCGTAGGTGTATTGAGGCATTGTATGATAGTTTGGAGTATAGTCTGGGTAGCTCCAATGGTAATAATACATCCATTTCACTCGCTTTCAATTAGTATAAATTAAATGATTGTTTATCAATTAGTAAACGGGATGGTTGGTGTACTGGTGAAGTTTTTCTAAGTAATATCGAGGTGTTTTAAAGTACTTCCATGTACTATAAGCTGAATTTTTTGTTAAAACGTTAATATAAATAGGTGTATCAAGAAAGGTTTCTTTAGCGGGTAAGCTACTATAATAGCAATCAAATACTTTTAGTAAGTCAACTTCAATTGCAGTTTTTAGCGGCGTTATCTCATTGGAAGGAACAGTGAACGAGCCGAGTATAGAAGCACATTGATTTTTGTATGATATAACGTTTTGTTCTTTAATAAGATCGAACTCAGATACTATCCATGTTTCATACGACTGAGCAGCAGGGTTTATAAAAGTAAGTCTTAGTTCCCAAGCGTTTATCATCTTTATCCCACCTCTATGATCTTTACCTATACTTTTTATGATGGAAGAGGTAAAATTTAACTATAGTGTTTTCACCTAGATAATCATCCATAACATATAAATATGACGGGAGATTGATAGTGTGAATGTCCAAGTATTTGATGGAAAAAATGACAACTGGTTGACAACGAAAAACCCCGCTCAGTTTGCAGCGGCAACCGTTGATGGAAATAGCGGTTTAGCACCTGTTTCCTGGGGGAGCGAACAAGAAAAAACAGGATGGTATCATATGTATCAACCTCAAGGGATTACGGGAGTTCAGGTCAAAGATAGAGTAGAAGATGGGAATATCGTTCTGCGAATTCCTGATAATTGGAATGGAAAGCTAGTGGCTGCTGGTATTCCGGCTACGCGAGGCGAAACGTCAACCGATTTATTGTTTAGTGACTACGTATTAGCTAAAGGATATGCGTTTGTAGCTTCTGATAAAGGGACACCTGGAGAGGAGCAAGAAGATGATCCGTTTGCAAAAGCAAAAAATGCCCTATCAGTAGAATGTGCCTCTATTGCTAAATGGAATAGGCAATTTCGTGCGACGGTACGCTATGCTCAAGAATACTTATTTACGCACCGTAAGACGGATCAAGTAGCATCTGAGATTCCGACATATGGTCTTGGCATTTCAAATGGTGGCTACGTTATTCGGTATGCGATAGAAAACGACGGGAAAAACGGTGAGCCGAAGCTTTTTAACGGAGCTGTAGAGTGGGAAGGTGTACTCTGGAGAGCAGAAGAGCCTAACTTGATTACATCTCTTACAACTGTTGTTCAGTCAGCAAAGGCTGCTCTATATGGTGGGAACTTGGCAGCAGTCAATTCTTTATATGAAGCTGGATTACCTAAAGGAACCGAATTTTTGTGGCCTTACCACGATCAATATTATTGGTTTTTAACGCTTAATATTTACCGAGATCATTTTGATTCTCATGCGCCTAAAAGACTGCAGTGGCCTGAATATTTAGCTTTGAATGAGCAAGGTATCCGCGACCGGTCCCGTGATGATATCTTTGAACAGTATAGTTATGCAAAGCGCCCAAAGAAGGTTAAAGAAAAAGTGAAAGAAATTGAAAACACAGGAGACCTTACCGCGCCTTTAATTAGCGTAACGGCAGCATATGATACCCTTATTTTCCCGCGCGTACATGCTTATCCTTATGAACAGCTAGTAAAAAAAACAGGTAAAGCTAAATGGCACCGTCATTACGTAATTGAAAATGGAAATCATATTGATGGGCTTGTTTGGAATGAGCATGTGGATCCCAATCGTAAGCTTCAACCCATGCTTCCATACGTATATCAGGCGTTCGAGCTGCTTATTCAATGGGTAGAGGAAAAGGTCGAACCGCCTGAAAGTCACTTTGTTCACGCACCTACTGAACCTTATAAAATAACGAATTTAAAAACAAAGCAATTTATGAATCCATTAACAACGCAGGGATAGGTTTAATACCTTCCCTGCTTTTTTATGTTTAAAATTCAGAAAGAGTGGAAGATACACAATAAGAACAGACTAACTATTTAATGAATAACGAGGAGTGGGCCTGAAATGATGACGCATAAATTGTATATTAACGGACAGTATACAGACTCAACATCGAGTGAATTGATTGAAGTAGTAAACCCTTCTACAGAAGAAGTTATTTCGAAAATTTATAAGGGTACAGAAGAAGATGCAAACAAAGCAATCGATGCGGCATACGAAGCACAAAAAAAGTGGGAGAAGGTTCCTTCTGCAGAGAGAGGGAAAGTGGTTCGAAAGCTTGGAAATCAAATAAAAGAAAAGCGTGAACGTTTTGTGGAGCTGCTTATGGAAGAACAAGGGAAAAGTAAAGATCAAGCTGAAGGAGAAATTGATACTGCTATTGAGTACTTTTACTACATGTCAGAATGGGCTCGTCGCATTGAAGGTGAAATTATTCCAAGTGATCAACGCAATGAAAACATCTTTTTGTACAAGCGTCCGATTGGTGTTGTAGCAGGAATAGTGCCGTGGAATTTTCCGATGTTTATTCTAGCGCGAAAAGTAGCGACAGCATTGATTACCGGCTGTAGCATCGTTTTAAAACCAAGTCAACAAACACCAAACACAGCTGCTGAATTCACAAAAATTATTGCACACATGAAAGAGCTCCCCGCAGGAGTTTATAATTTTATTACAGGAACAGGATCTACAATTGGTACAGCGATGGCCAGTAATCCGAAAGTAGGCATTGTCACAATGACTGGAAGTGTTCCGGCGGGTACAAAAGTGATGGAAGCAGCAGCGAAAAACATTACCAAAGTCAACCTAGAGCTCGGTGGGAAAGCGCCAGCCATCGTAACAAAGCATGCAAATCTAGACGTTGCGGTTAAAAGCATTAAAACATCTCGTCTTACAAACGCAGGTCAAGCTTGTACAAATGCTGAACGTGTCTATGTTCATGAAGACGTTGCTGAGGAATTTATTAAAAAGATGACGCAGGAAATGTCCAATGTGAAAATTGGAAATCCTTTAACAGATGAAAATGTTGAAATGGGACCGCTTGTTAGTAAAGAGCGCCTTGAAACAGTAGAAAAGATGGTGGAAAATGCAGTAAAGCAAGGTGCGGAAATTCAAGCAGGTGGCAAACGTTTAGAGAAAGAAAAAGGTTATTTTTACGAACCTACCGTTTTATTGAACGTGACGCAGGATATGGAAATCATGCAGGAAGAAGTGTTTGGGCCAGTTCTGCCAATTATGACTTATAACGACCTAGATAAAGCCATAGAGCTTGGAAACGACTCTAAATATGGTCTTTCTTCATCAATCTATACAGATAATATTCATGAGGCAATGAAAGCAGCAAACGAATTAAAGTTTGGTGAGACATTTGTAAATAGAGAAAATTTTGAAGCCATGCAAGGTTACCATGCTGGTATGAGACAATCTGGATTAGGAGGAGCGGATGGTAAGCACGGCGTAGAAGATTTTCTGGTTACGCAAGTGGTTTATATGGAATATAATAAAGATTTTTCATAACCTCTATACAAATTTTATGCTGGGGTATAAATATTTTAGCTAACGAGATATCCGAACTATTAGAAGTTAACGACTTTTGATAGATCGGATATCTTTTTGTTCATTCCGGAAACAAGTTAAAAGGACCATTTGGTTATGTCCCAGCTCTTTTTTTTGTGTATGATGAGACCGGATTTCTTGAATTTTCCTGTTAATTTGGTATGATAAAGTACAATGTGAAAATTTTAAAAAAATATGAAACTAGATGAAATATAGTTCGTATTTACGTATATACGAAATACATATATTTATACATGTGTAAGGAGGAGTGAATCTTTAAACTAGTAAAGCTAACAAATAAATTAAGATAAAATTAGGGAGTAGATTGTGTGAAAATGCCGCGTTTCTTTAAAAGTGGATTAGGAATTTTATTATTATTATTAATTCTATTTATGCTGTCAAAAGTGCAGTATATCTTACAGCCGATTGGCGTTATGATTACAACTATATTAGCTCCGATTTTAATCGCAGGGGTTTTGTATTACTTACTTAGCCCTATTGTTCGACTGATTATGAGAGCAAAGGTCCCCAAAACATTAGCGATTCTATTTGTTTTTCTTTCATTCATTGGTTTTCTAACCGGTGGAATTGTATTTTTATATCCTATTATTCAAGAACAGCTGTTGTCCTTAGCAAATTATCTACCAACGCTCGCGAAAGACGTGATGAATTTAATTAAAGATCTCCAACATTCACCGTTCACCGCTCGCTTTGCGGAAGAAGCAACAAAGTTTGATTTAGAGCAGCGCTTGACTGATATACTTGGGAACGTGGGGGATATGGCAACGACGATTGGTACAAGTACGTTAAAGATTTTTGACGTTTTGACAAGCACAATTATTGTCATTATTACCGTTCCGTTTGTACTATTCTATATGTTAAAAGATGGAGAAAACTTACCTAAGCGCATCGTTCGTTTGACACCAAAGCGCTATCGTCATGATATCGACGGAATTTTAAGTAAGATAAACACAGGATTGAGTGCATTTATCCAAGGGCAAATTATTGTCAGTATGTTCGTTGGAGTTTGCGTTTATATTTGGTATTTATTAATTGGGTTAGATAATGCACTTGTGTTAGCGTTAATTGCATTATTTACGAATCTTATTCCGTTTATTGGACCGTTTATTGGGACTCTTCCTGGTGTCATTATGGGATTAATTCAAGATCCGTATATGGCGCTTTACGTTATTTTAGGCGTACTAATTATTCAACAAATTGAAAGTAACTTAATTTCTCCTCAAGTAATGGGAAGAAAGCTTGACGTTCATCCTGTAACCGTGATTTTGCTTTTATTAATAGCGGGTAGCGTAGCTGGATTTTTAGGATTGTTATTAGCACTGCCAACTTATACAATGTTAAAAGTAATTGTTAGTCATATCTATGGAAGATTAATGGAAGATGACGAATAGAGCAAGCGACGTGTGTGATTTATATCATACACGTTTTTTTGTAGATATTATCCGTTTATTTTTGAATTATATATAAAAAAATAATAGTTTTTTATAAAAATGTTGAAAAAATACGAACTTTTGTGTTAAATTATTTAATATAATTCGTAGATAAAGATTTGGAAGGAGCCGTTTTACATGACAGCAACGATTATTAAAGGTAAGGAAGTAGCAGCAGAATTACGTGCCGATTTAAAAGAAGAAGTCGCACAATTAAAAGAGCAAGGTGTTGTACCAGGACTTACAGTTATCTTAGTAGGTGATAATCCAGCTTCACACTCTTATGTGAAAGCTAAGGCAAAAGCATGTGAAGAAATTGGCGTGGCATCAGAAGTAATTAAGCGTGATGTTAACATTACACAAGAAGAATTATTACAAGAAATTCAACAGCTGAATGAAAGTGAAGCTGTACATGGAATTTTAGTACAGCTGCCATTACCAAATCATATTGATGAAAAAGCTGTGTTAAACGCGATTTCTCCTAAAAAAGATGTAGACGGTTTTCACCCTGTAAGTGTTGGAAATATGGTGATTGGAGACGAGTGCTATCTCCCATGTACACCACACGGAATCATTGAGCTAATCAAGCGTTCAGGTGAAGAGATTTCAGGTAAACATGCAGTTGTAATTGGTCGCAGCAACATTGTTGGAAAGCCGGTTGCTATGCTTCTTCTTCAAGAAAATGCAACGGTAACGATTGCTCATTCACGCACAAAAGATCTATCAGCAATGATCAAGCAAGCTGATATTTTAGTGTCTGCTGTTGGTCGACCACGCTTAGTGAAAGCAGAAGACTTAAAGCCAGGTGCTATCGTTATTGACGTTGGGAACACGATGGAAAATGGAAAGCTTGTTGGTGATATTGATTATGAACCAGCAAAAGAAGTAGCAGGGTATATTACACCAGTACCAGGCGGTGTTGGTCCAATGACGATTACGATGCTATTGAAAAATACAGTTGATGCAGCGAAAACAATTAACAATTTAAAGTGAAACCTTAGACACAAGAAAACAGCCACTTGATAAAAAGTGGCTGTTTTCTTGTTGTCGTATAATGATGGTGAGGAGAATACATTAAGATGAAACCAAGTGTAAAGGGAGATGAGAAAATTGATTACGCTGCCGCTTCTTGTATATTCTCAGCGCATCGTGAAACCAAAATTAGACGTGGTTTACCCGGTCATTCATGGAATGGCTAATCAAGCAGTTCAGTATAAAATGAACGCTAAGCTCTTAAAGCGAACAAACGAATTAATTGTTCAACAAGGGTACGGAGAAAACCCTGATACGACCGAAACAGGATACTATGAATTGAAAAACAATCAGCGTGATGTGCTGAGCTTAACGCTCATAAACTATGCTTTTTCAGGTGGTGCACATGGATTAACCGTTGTCGTACCTATCACCTTTAATACAAAGAATGGAAAGGTATATAAACTAAAGGATTTATTTAAGCCTGACAGCAATTATGTTAAACGCTTATCTGAGCTCGTGGAGAATCAGATTAAAGAACGAGACATTATGGTTCTCGGAGAATATACGGGAATTAACCCAAATCAAGACTTTTATATTGCCGATAAGTCGCTTGTGTTATTTTATCAGCTCTATGATTTAGCACCGTATGCATATGGGATTCCTTACTTTCCTATTTCTATTTATGATATTCAAGATATAATCGCAGACGAAGGGCCTCTTGGTCAAATGTTTGGATAAAGTTATAAAAAATTTCGGTGAGGACGAACATAGCGCTTTACTTCTGCAGTTAACTGCTGACGAAGCGATTTATTTGATACGGCACTTGCAATATCTTTTACTACAGGAAATACCCCAATGGAAGTAACGTGCACGCGTACGTCTCCTTCAAAAAGTATGTCCCCCGCTTTTGTTTTAATCTTTGTGAAAACAACAGCTTCTTTTGTCTCAGGTTTGTCTATTGGATAAGAGTCTTTAATATGAAATCGAAATGCATAATCTTCGCTCATAAATAGCCTGCCTTTTTTCATTTTTGTTTTATTATATTCACTAGAACTAAGCCATGTAAAGCATAAGTGTGTACGTTAATAAATGTTCATGTTTGAAAGAATGATGCATACATTAAAACGACAATAGAAAAAAGGAGACGATAAACGGATGGCTTATGAACAAGACGAGCGTAATTATGAAGCGCCTTATATGGTAACCCAAGTCGATCCTTATGTATTTGCGACTCTTGAATCAGTCAAGGGGAAAGAAGTAGTTATTGAAACCGTACGTGGAAACATACGTGGAAAAGTTAAGGATGTTAAAATTGATCACGTTGTCATTCAATCAAAAGATTCTAGCTTCTTTGTACGTATTCAACAAATTGTGTGGATTATGCCTGAATAATAAGCAGAAAAAATGCGCCTCAATTGTTAGATGGTTTAACGGTTGAGGTGCACTGTTTTTGTGTAAAAGTTCATTTGGCGAATGAGACAACCTTATCACTTCATACATCTTAATGGATGGAATTTTTCAGAGAGAGAGTGGAGGAATGCGCTATGTTTAAGCGGATTGATAAATTATTAATTGATTTACCAGAGCCGAAAAATCCAGATCCGAACGCAGCTGCTGCTGTACAAGAGCTATTAGGTGGTAAGTTTGGAGAGATGTCTACGCTAAACAACTATATGTATCAGTCATTTAATTTTCGTACAAAGAAAAAGCTGCGCCCATTTTATGATTTAGTTGCGAGCATTACAGCAGAAGAGTTTGGGCATGTAGAGCTCGTATCCAATACAATTAATCTTATGTTAGAAGGATCTACGTTTCCTGGTGATCCAGACATTACGCCAATGCAGGATGCAAAGGATGTGCGCAATACCCAGCATTTTATTGCCACTGCGCAAACAGCTTATCCATTCGACTCTATGGGAAAAGCTTGGACAGGAGAAAATGTCTTTAATAGTGGAAATTTAATTCTGGATTTATTGCACAATTTCTTTTTGGAGTGTGGGGCAAGAACCCATAAAATGAGGGTATACCAAATGACAGATAACCCAGTTGCTCGTGAAATGATTGGATATTTATTAGTTCGTGGTGGGGTTCACGTTGTGGCATATGCTAAAGCGTTAGAAATCGCAACCGGTGTGGATGTTACAAAACTAGTGCCAATTCCAAATTTGAGTAACAAATCGTTCGATGCTGCTAGAAAATATGAAGACCAAGGTGTTCATCGCCGTCTCTATACATTTAGTGATGCTGATTATATGGGAATTGCGAAGATTTGGAAAGGTACGCACCCAGAAGATGGTGGGAAGCTAGAAGTCATTGAAGGAACGCCTAAAGGTGGGAAAATTCCAGACTTAGAAGAGGTAACTGAAGAGTTTGCTCCTGGAATCGGTCCAGATGAGTTCGCAGAGATTGCCAAACGATTGCAGCGTAACGCAGGGTTATAGTGGTAAGCAGGTGTAGATTACACCTGCTTTTTTTGTACCTAAATAGTTAATCTAAGAAGAATGTTCATAATCAGTTCATATTCGTTTATTACACTAGCCTTACAATCAATAAGGGAGTGAAAGAATGAATAGAAAAAAGAAAAAAATTGATAAATGGTTAGTGTGGATTTTAACACTAGCTGTAGCCTTAAACTTTACGAATATATGGGAAGATGAATATGTCAACCAGTATTACACCTCAGCTGTCAAAAGCATGATGCAAAATTTGCATAACTTCTTTTTTGCATCGTTTGACCCAGCGGGGTTCGTAACGGTGGATAAGCCGCCCGTTGCGTTTTGGATTCAAACGATTAGTGCTAAGATTTTTGGATTTTACGGTTGGAGTGTGATTTTGCCTCAAGCGTTAGCAGGAGTAGGGTCAGTTATTCTGCTGTACGTCGTGATAAAAAAAGTATTTGGTGTAGCTGCGGGGCGAATAGCTGCGCTAACCATGGCTATAACGCCAATTGTTCCAGCCGTTAGTCGAACCAACAACATCGATAGTTTACTTGTTTTTACCTTATTATTAGCAACGTGGATGCTGTTTAAAGCGATAACCATAAAAAAACATCGCTGGCTGTTTCTAGCGTTTGTGCTCATTGGTGTTGGATTTAATATGAAAATGATGCAAGCTTATATGGTTTTACCAGCATTTTATTTATTTTACTGGCTATCAGCAAAGATTGACTGGAAGAAAAAAATCGGCTTATTATCCGGAGCGACAGTACTACTAATTGTTGTATCGCTTTCATGGGCAACAATTGTTGACTTAATTCCAGAAGATAAAAGGCCTTATATTGGAAGTAGTGAAACAAACTCAGTATTAGAGCTAGCGCTCGGTTACAACGGTATTTCGCGTTTGACAGGAGAGATGTCTGGTGGGGGTAGCCCCCAAGGAAGCCGTGGACAAAATGAAGAACAAGGTGAGCATCTGATACCTCCAAGCGGTGATATGCAAGATGAATTAGCATTAGAAAATGAAGGGATGCAAGGTGGAGGAAATACAACTGATTCAAGTGACAATGAAAATCAGCAAAACTCAAACTTAGATAGTGGACAAGACTCAAATTTTAGAAATGCACCAGGCGGACAATCCCCTCCACAGATGGACGGAGATAACAATGACCCTGGTGGAGGAAACACTGGAAGATTTAATACAGGAACGCCTGGCATGTTTCGATTAATTCAAGATGGACTTGCAGATCAGATTAGCTGGTTTTTACCATTAGCGATTGTGAGCATTATCAGTTTGTTGGGGGGGGCAAGATTAAAAGAAACCCTAAGCACGAAAGTTCTTCATACTGTATTTTGGTTAGCGTGGTTAGTACCAGTAGCTGTGTTCTTTAGCATTGCAGGATTTTTCCATCAGTATTACCTCATCATGCTAGCACCGCCGTTAGCAGCAGTAATAGGAGCAGGACTTCCAGTTTTATGGAAGGCATATCGTGGCCTCGAAGGGTGGAAGTCATGGCTGTTGCCGGTAGGTATTGCATTAACAGCTGGGTTGCAGGTTAGCATTATGCTACCGGATCGTGAAACAATCGGTCTTGCATCTATCTTGGCTGTGGGGATTATCGGAATTACATTGGCTTTAGCACTTGGGAGTATGAAACAGCGATCAGCAATCAATACGTATATGATGACAGCAGCACTTATTGTGCTTGTGATTGGTCCACTTTACTGGGCAATGACACCAATTCTTTATGGTGGAAACAGCATGCTTCCAGAAGCGGGTCCAACGTCTTCACAAGATGAACAGCTACCTCAAATGGATGATATGGCATTTCCAGGTGATGAACAAGACGTCTCAATAAACAATAACAATCAAGTAGATACGAATGAAGCACCTAATGATGAAAAGAGTTCTACCAATAGAGAGAAGAGGAATGACGGTCGTGGAATGAATGGACAGATTAACCAATCTCTTCTTACGTTCCTTGAAAAGAATCGCAACGGAACAAAGTACCTATTTGCTACGCTCGATTCCACAGCGGCAGCACCGTATATCATTGAAACGGGCGAAGCCGTAATGACGATGGGAGGTTTTTCAGGGGCTGATTCCATTTTAACAGTTACAGAACTTGAAAAGCTTGTTGCAAGTGGAGATGTTCACTACTTCTTAATTGGAAATCGAGGAATGGGTGGAAACTCTGACATTATTAGCTGGATTCAGGAGAACGGCACAGAGATTCCTTCCGAAGAATGGAAAGAAAATGAGAATAGCCAACAAGATGGACCTGGTGGAGGGGCTTCACAACTCTATTATGTTGATGTGAAAGGAGAAGAATAAATGAGTGCAATTAAATATTCCATTGTCATTCCTGTTTATAACGAAGAAGAGGTTATTCATACAACTTACCATCGCTTAACAGAAGTGATGAAGTCCACAGGAGAAGCGTATGAGCTTCTCTTCGTGAACGACGGTAGCCACGATAAAACAGCAGATATTTTAATTCAATATAGTCAACAAGACTCGTCAGTTATGCTGTTAGATTTTGCACGTAACTTTGGTCATCAAATTGCAATTACTGCTGGCATGGATTATGCCAAGGGAGATGCGGTGGTAGTCATTGATGCAGATTTACAAGATCCACCTGAATTGATTCTCCAAATGATTGATAAATGGAAGCAAGGTTACGACGTAGTCTATGCGAAGCGTACAAAGAGAAAAGGAGAATCGTATTTTAAAAAGCATACCGCCGCCATGTTTTACCGATTACTGCGCTCAATGACTGATATTGAAATCCCTCTAGACACGGGAGATTTTCGCTTGCTAGATCGTAAAGTATGCGATCAAATGAAGCTATTGCAAGAAAAGAATCGATTTGTCAGAGGTCTTGTCAGTTGGGTTGGGTTTAAGCAAATTGCCTTGGAGTATGAACGAGATGAACGAGCAGCTGGGGAATCAAAATATCCGCTGAAAAAGATGCTGAAATTATCGCTTGATGGCCTTACTTCCTTTTCATATAAGCCTTTAAAACTAGCAACCTATACTGGCGTAGCATTATCTTTTATCGGCTTTGTCTATCTTATTATCGTTTTATATTTAAAGCTATTTACGGATAACACAATTGCAGGGTGGTCATCTCTTATTGTTATTCAACTGTTGTTTAGTGGCTTTACTTTGGTGATTTTAGGAATGATTGGTGAATATATTGGTCGGATTTATGACGAAGCCAAAAATCGTCCGCTTTATATTGTGAGAAAAACATACAAGCAACAGCCGATAAGAAAGTTTGCTCATCGTGAATAAAAAAGGCTTACTTGCATTTTCAAAGTTTTCATCAGTTGGTGTCTTAAACACGGTAATTGATTTAAGCGTCTACATGGTGCTCGTGTCATTTGGCATGTATTATTTAATTGCTCAGTGGATATCTTATGGAGCTGGAGTTGCAAATAGCTATACGCTAAACAGAAAATGGACGTTTCAACGAAAAGAGCCCTCAACGGTTAAGGAAGTTACTAAATTTTTAGTTGTCAATTTGGTTACATTCATTTGTAGTTCGCTTATTTTGCTGTTATGTCATGAATATGCCTCTTTCAACCTTTTTGTAAGTAAAGGGGCTGCAAGTATAGGTAGTTTAGGAATTAATTTTGTGCTAACAAATCGCTATGTGTTTACAAAAACAATGGAAGGAAGGGAACACTATGAACGTTAGAAAAGCAGTCATTCCGGTTGGAGGGTTAGGTACTAGGTTTCTACCAGCCACAAAAGCTCTTCCAAAAGAAATGCTCCCAATCGTTGATAAGCCTGCCGTGCAGTATATTGTGGAGGAAGCAGTAGAAGCGGGCATTGAAAGCATTATTTTTATTACAGGTAAGCATAAAAAAGCAATCGAAGATCATTTTGATAAGTCAGTTGAATTAGAACATCTGCTAGTAGAAAAAGGAAAGTATGAACTATTAGAAAATGTACAGCGTATTTCGAAGATGGCAAGCGTACACTATATCAGGCAGCAGGAGCCTCAAGGGCTCGGGCATGCAATCTTGTGTGCAGAGAAGTTTATTGGAGATGAACCTTTTGCAGTCTTGCTTGGTGACGATGTAATGGTAGGTGAAACGCCGGCTTTGAAGCAGCTTATAAAGGTGTATGAAGAACTGAATCAATCGGTTATTGGTGTTAAAGAAGTAAAGAAAGAAGATGTATCAAAGTATGGAATTATTAAAGCTGGGTCTGTGGTTGGGGATGTATATTCAGTTGAAGACGTGGTGGAAAAGCCAAAACCTGAGCAAGCGCCATCGAATGTAGCCATTATGGGAAGATATATCTTAACGCCTTCTATTTTTCAGTCGCTAAAAAAAATTGAAAAAGGAGTAGGAAATGAATTACAATTAACAGATGCGATAAAAGATTTATCTCAGTATGAACAGATTTTTAGTGTGCGGCTAAAAGGAAGTCGTTTCGACATTGGTGATAAGGTTGGTTACTTACAGGCAATGGTTGAAATGGCTTTAAAAAGAGAAGATTTACGGAATATATTTTTATCTTACTTGCAGCAAATTGTTCAACAAGAGCGATTGAAAACAAAGTAAGAGCATTGTTCATATTCAATTCATATTTAATTTATATAATAAAGTCACATGATAAAGGATGATAATGGACGGGGGAAATACAGCGTGATTCAAATTTTAGTAGCAGACGATGATCAGCATATTCGAGAGCTGATTTCAGTTTATCTAGAAACACAAGGATTTAAAGTGATTGAAGCAGGAGATGGAGAAGAAGCGTGGCAAAAGTTAGAAGAATTTAGAGTAGACTTGGCCGTGGTAGATATTATGATGCCTTATAAAGATGGATGGGAATTAACAAGAGAGATTAAAGAGTATTTTGATATACCCGTACTAATGGTAACGGCTAGAGGTGAAGCTCACGATAAGCTAAAAGGCTTTGATATTGGAACGGATGACTATGTTGTCAAGCCATTTAACCCTGAAGAATTAGTTGCTAGAGTGAAGGCACTTTTGAGAAGGTATCGAATTGAAGCAAGTAATATTGTTCATATTGAAAATATACGATTAGATCGTACGAAACTTGAAGTGCATGTTGGTGACCATGTTGAAAGCCTTCCTCTAAAAGAATTTGATCTTTTGTTTAAATTGGCGAGTTCACCTGGGAAAATCTTCACAAGAGACCAGCTTATCCAAAGTATTTGGGGTTTCGATTACGAAGGAGATGAACGAACTATTGATGTCCACATCAAAAGGATTCGTGAGCGCTTAAATCAAAGTGGTCTTAAGGCAAATATTGAAATTAAAACTGTTCGAGGGCTAGGGTATAAACTAGAAGGGTGTTAATGTGAAGTCAATTTATTTGAAACTGGTGCTTTCGTTTATTATAACGATTGTGTTAAGCGTTATTATTACAATTACTATTACAACACTTTTAAGTAAAGACAGGCTAGGTGATAAGCTAGAGCCGGATATGTTTCGGATGGGTGAGGAGTTCATTCAATTATACGGTGCAAATGGTTCCGATGAAGCCGCTCGGTTTTTATCGAATACATCATTTATTCACTTTTCATTTATTATTGTTGATTCCGAGTATAATAGGAGAGTATTAGGCGATCGAGGACCGACCTTGCCCATTGACAAAAGCGTTGTAGATAATGTTTTGCAGGGAGATCGGTTTTCAACGGTTGAAAGTGAACCATCCAATAAGCCAAAACCAAACATTGTGGGAATACCCTTTATTGAAAATAATCAGAAATATGCTTTATTTGTTCAGTCGCATCCTCAAAGGCAAATTTCTGTTATTCAAGACGTACAGCTTATTCAGCTCATAAGCGTGTTGTTTATTGGAATTATTTTATTTGCATACGTTTCTACGATTCTTATCAAACCAATTCAGCGATTAAGTGGAGCGATGAAAAAAGTAGGTAAGGGGGATTACTCGGTTCAAGTTGAGCATGCATCTAGCGATGAGATTGGTTTATTAACCAAAAATTTCAACCAAATGGCAAAAGAACTCAACAAAATTGAAACGATGAGACAAGAGTTTATTGCGAGCGTCTCCCATGAAATTCAATCACCGTTAACTTCTATTAAAGGTTTTTCAAAAGCCTTAAAAGATAATATTGTGAGTGAAGATAAAAAGCAGCAATATTTAACGATTATTGAAAAAGAAAGTACAAGGCTTTCACAATTAAGCTCGAATCTTTTAAAGCTAGCTTCATTAGATGCTGAGCATCATCCGTTTCATCATAAAACGTACGATTTGGATGAACAAATCCGTCATGTCATTCTGGCGTTAGAGCCACAGTGGACAGAGAAGGAACTTGAGATTGAGCTCGATTTAGAAAGAGTTAGGATTGAAGGAGATGAAGAGCTACTGGAGCAAGTATGGCTTAACTTGCTTTCAAACAGTATTAAATATACGCATCAAAGCGGCACGATTGAAGTTTCAATGTCTTCTATGAAAGAAGGTGTAACCGTTTCAGTGAAAGATACGGGAATTGGTATAGATGAAGAAGATCAAAAGTACATTTTCGAAAGCTTTTACACAGTAGATAAATCAAGGTCGCTAAAAAGTAATGGGCTGGGGCTTGCGATTTCTAAAAAAATTGTTAACTTACATGAAGGCTCGATTTTTGTTGAAAGTCGCATAAATAAAGGAAGTACGTTCACGGTATTTCTTCCCGATAAAAAGTCTCAAAGCACCTGAGTTTATACAAGTGCTTTGAGACTTTTTTAATTGGAACGAGGAATACGAAAAGCGACGTCCACTTGTTCAAAACCAATATGAGGATAGTATTCAACTGCGCTTGGTGCAGATAATAAAATAATGGCTGATTGATCAGTTGCTTCTTCTTTTATTTTATTGAGAAGTGTTTTTCCAATTCCTTTTTGCTGGTATTCTTTACACACGGCAAGATCTGATACGTAGCAGCAATAGCTAAAATCAGTTACGCAGCGAGCGATGCCAATTAGCTTTTCATCATCCCAAGCCGTAATCAGCAAATTCGCATGGTCAATCATTTTCTGGATTCGAGCCACGTCTTGGATAGGACGCTTGATACCAGAAGATGCAAAGACGCTGATTAGTTGTTGCGCATTAATAGGACGATTTCGTTTATAGGTAATGGTAGTTGTCACAATAGAACCTCCTTTTGTTACATAAAACAATACCATATTTTAACTAAAAAGAATATTCAAATTTTTAATTCCTACTTGACATATAGGTAAAGTGTAAATAATATAATACTATAGATTATTTGGAAAAATGAGATAGTTAATTTGCTGATCGGTCAACCGAAGGCTCATACTTTGTCCACAAAGTATGAGTTTTTTTATCTCATCTCCAAATGGAGATGGTTAGGTGAGGAGGCATATGATGAGACTATCTTCTGCTCATATTACAAGTACTTATAGGTGTTGTTTCTTTGTTTCTTACTTACTGTATAGATAAATCAATAAAAAAAGATAAAAGGAGTAGGATGAAATGGCAGCTATTACGCAAGAGAAAATCGATTATATTGTGAAGTTACTAAGTGATATTAACTATGGTTCGGTACTCATTACATTACATGATGGTCAAATTACGCAGGTGGATCATACGGAAAAGAATCGCTTTATAAAAGCAAAAGCACCTGCTTCTAAGTAAAGTAGTGGATACCAGGAAGGAGATGGACATGGAAAACATATTGCGCAGCGCTGTAACCAAGCGGAAAAATGAACTGATTCATCGCCTGATTAAAAGTGGAATTTATAAAAAAGGAGACCAACATTTATTTGAATTAACATTGACGGAGTTAGAACACGTATATCGCAGTTATCATCATAATGAATAAGTGATTTAAAAGGGAGCCTCTCTGACTGAAAGAGGCTCTTTTTTATGTTAGTAAAAGATATTTCAATTGTTCTACAAATAGTCACAAAATTAGTACCAGCTTATAATAACTCATGTTATAATGACGTATAAAACGATTTATTGAGGTGAATCAATGAAAAAATCAGCAGTGAAAATTATGGGTATTGGTACGTATGTACCTGAGAACCGATTGACTAACGAAGACTTGGAAGCATTAGTGGAAACAGATAATGAGTGGATTATTCAACGAACTGGCATGAAAGAGCGTCGAATTGCGAGAAGCGATGAATATACATCCACGTTAGCGATAAAAGCAATTGAAAATTTACTGGATAGATATGATGTAAACGTTGAAGATGTAGACTGCATCATTGTAGCAACTACAACACCTGATTATTCCTTACCAAGCGTTGCAAGTCAAATTCAGGCATATTTTCAAATCAGTCAAACGGCGTCTTTTGATTTAAGTGCTGCGTGTGCTGGATTTACGTACGGACTTCATGTTGCAAATGGATTAATTACATCTGGGATACATAAAAAAGTAATCGTGGTAGGTTCCGAAGTTATGTCAAAGATCACGGATTATACAGATCGAACAACGTGCGTCCTTTTTGGAGATGGCGCCGGTGCGATGATACTTGAATATAACGAGCAAGATGCACACTTTTTAGCTACCCATTATGGTACGGATGGAACAGGTGGACAGCACTTATATCGTTCGAATCTATCTGCACATATAGGAGAAAAAGAGATTGATAGGTCAGGGTATTTAGTTCAAAATGGTCGTGAAGTGTATAAATTTGCAGCTCGTACAGTACCAAAAGGAGTGAAAAAGCTGCTTGAAAAAGCAGGTTATCAACCATCGGATGTTAACTGGTTTGTACCTCACAGCGCGAACTTACGCATGATTGAAACGATAAGTGCAAAGCTAGGGTTTTCGATGAATCAAACATTAACTAGCGTACAGTATTGTGGAAATACATCTTCAGCATCCATTCCACTTGCTCTTGATTTAGGGATAAGAGAAAAAAAGGTGAAGCGTGGAGATGTTGTTGCACTATATGGTTTTGGTGGTGGCCTTACACACTGCGGTGTATTGCTTACTTGGAACTGTGTTGAAAAAAGCTAGAGGTAAAAAGGTTTCAATATGGGTTTTTTTCTTATTTACGATGGAATTTTATTACCAAAAAATAGAAATACTAAAAAGGCAGCTCAAAGAGTTTGAATTCAAAAATATCTGTTAGCTTTTAATTTAAATATAGGGGTGATATCAATAGATAATATATTTGAAAATCTTAAGGAAATACGTTTATTAGAAGATAAGCTGTATCATTTTTATCTAAACCTCAAGATCTTACAACTAAGTAAAATTTAAATTGGAGGAAAAAACTTTGGAAGAAGTTAATATTGGTTTCCTGACGATCAAAGTCATCGTTGGTTTTGCCACTTTATTTTTTATCATTATCATAACAGGCAGAACATCCATCTATCAGTTAACCCCGTTTCACTTAGTTTTTGTGTTAGTACTTGGAGATTTTTTAGGAAATACCATTTATGAAGATAAGGTAGGGATTTTTCATTTTTTATATGCCATCGGATTGTGGACATTTCTTATGTTGGGAATAGAGTTTATGACTCTAAAAAATAAATCGACACGTTCTCTCTTATTAGGCAATCCTAACATCATTATTCGAGATGGTGTTATGGACAGAAAGTTACTTACAAAGAACAAATTGGATGTAAATCAAGTATTGAGTATACTCCGTCAAAATAATGTCTTTTCAGTTCGCGAAGTCAAATACGGTATATTGGAAGCTAATGGGCAAATAAGTTTATTATTAAAATCTAAGTATCAAAAACCAGACAAGCAAGATCTCAATCTTCCAGAAAGTCCAGTAGACCTCCCAACATCGTTAATTATAGATGGGGAAATTTTATGGGATAATTTACATGAACTCGGATTTGATCAACAGTGGTTAGATAACCAATTAACTACCAATGGATATGATAATGTAAAGCGTATACTTTACGCAGATTGGCGAGAGAGTGAAGGCATACATGTAAGTCCTAAATAAAATTTGTTAGAATAGGAGTACATCAATTTTCTTGGTGAATATAATGTGGATTTAAAAAAAGATGAACCAGAGAATCCGTTTTATGAATTTATCTGATAGGGTGTTTGTTACTCTTTGGTTTTCCACAATCGGGCGCTTTTCTGGAGTAAGGATTGCGCTCTTTTCGCTCTAAGTGTTCATTACAAAAAACCAGCTAATATCTTGACCGGATATTAGCTGGTTTTTGTCACCAATCAAAAGGTTCTAGTGCAAAGATTGCATTTATTTTAAAAGCCATCAATTTCGCCATACATATGCTGTCAAAATGTTAAACGGTGGTGCAGATATTTTAACAGTACAAGAGTTATTGGCTCATGCTTCTCCAGAAATGACACTAAGATATGCAAAACTATTAGATGATACCAAAAGAAAAGCCTTTGAGTCAGTCATAAAGCAAGGTGTTTTTAGCTTTGACTTAAACGGGGAAGTACAAGAGATTCAAGCAGGGGAAGATATTCCAACTGACCTATTAGATGCATTATGGCAAGATCATAAGCTAAATGCGATGGACAACCCTTATGGAACCTGTCACGCCCGGTTAAATGGAAACTGTCCTCATGTGGAAGCACCTCCTTGTCTAACTTGTGGAGATAATCAAACCCCTTGTAAAGACTTAGCAGTAGGTTTTTCAGAGTTAGATAAACAAAAATATGAACTTCACATAAAAACAACTACAAAAGCTATTCAAATAGCAAAACAACGTAATCGTAAGGATATAGCTGAAAAAAACGAAAAGAATTTACAACGTTATCGAAATATTTTAGATACCCTTCAAGAAGGAAACGTTATCTTTGGTAGACAAGATCGTATGAAGAGAAAGTTAGGTGTTAAAAATGACTGAATATGATCGTTCTGCCCATTTAAAAGCTATTCATGCCAAGCGTAAAGCCAATACCTATAAGAAAGTAGACGAAGCCATAAAAAGACTCATACGCATCAATGAAAAGATTAACTTTAATAGTGTATCTAATGAAGCAGTAGTGGCTAAGGCAACACTTTATAACAATAGAGATTTACGTGACAGAATAGAATTATTACGACAACAACAATCACAAGTCTCCACTTCCAAACAAATAAAGCTAGAAATGACTCAAAATAATAAGGCTGCCCTTATTGCCTCTCTAAAAAGAAAAAACCAAAAGTTAGAAGAAGAAAATAAACAATTAAAGGAACAGCTGAAAATAGCCTACGGAGATGTTTATAAAAAGCTGTAACACTGATGAAACAGGCGTGTTTGATAATAAAGTGAGTTATATAAACTTTATTATTTAATTGGAGGGAATAACAATGTTTGATAAAGTTAAAAGATTATTTAAGAAAGGTAACCAGGAAGAAATCGATGAGTATGTGTTCGTTACAGAGAAAGAAATGAATGAAGATTTAAAAGAAATAATATTAAAATTAGAACGAATTGGAGAAAAATGCGGTACGGATCTACAAAAGAAGTATGTCAGTAAGTTTAAATTACAAGGAAAACTAAACTTAAGAATATGGGTCTGCAGAGATATCGATGGAGATGAAGACGAGAATTTAACTAGTGAACAGTGTTTCGAAAAAGAGTATCGATCACAATTAGTCATAGATTACGATGGCACTAAGTTTGAAGATGATTTTTATGCTTACTACGTTCCATTATGGTATTACTTCGGTGGGTACTTTAAAGGGTCAGGGACATTATACGATTTATCCCAGAAAAACTTAAAAACGCTACTAAATGGTTAATTTATGCTTATCATCATTGTAATAGATTCATGAGTTGGTACTTTTACGCTAATATCATAATAAGATAACAACAAAGTATTTCTATAAATTAATTGTATAATCCATAAAAATAATATAGAAACTTGATATTAGACTGTCATTTTTTGCGGTTTATTAATAACTAAAATATTGATAATATTAAATTAAATATTTGTAAGCGTTAACATTTGAGGGGAGAGGGTTTATAATGGATGGAAGAGAGTTAAGAAACTGTATGGGACATTTTGCTACTGGGGTAACAGTGGTGACTTGTGATATTGACGAAGGTACACATGGATTAACAGCTAATTCTTTTACTTCAGTATCTTTAGATCCACCACTTGTTCTTGTGTCTGTAGATCGAAAGACCAAAGCGCATGAATTTATGAAAAATAATAATTTTACTGTGAATATTTTAAAGGAAGATCAGCAAGACATAGCGATGCATTTTGCTGGACGTCCTTTGGAAGATCTTCCGTTTAAATGGGAAAAAGGTAATCTATGTAACCGGCTAAGTAATTCATTAGCGTATGTTGAATGTGAACCTTGGGCCGAATATGATGGTGGAGACCATGTGCTTTACGTAGGTAAAGTCAATGAATTCAAATATAATGATGGAAATCCACTAGCTTACTATTGTGGAAAATTTTCAAATGTTATTACAAAATAGTGCTACCTGCTACTAGTAGTAAAAGGGTGGAGAAATATGAAGGCATATCAGTTACTTTTTGATAAATTAATAGACATTAATCCCCGTACTGGAATGATTAAGTTTAATGGTAAAAGAATGACGCTAGTCTCAGTAGAAGCATTAGGGATACTTCGAAGAGATTTAGTCAATACTTTGGGCTCAGCGCGAGCAAAAGGTTTTTTAATGAGATATGGATGGGCATGTGGTTTTAAGGATGGAGAAACTATAGAAGAGATGTATCAATGGGATTCAAAACAAGAACTTTTGTTGGCAGGTCCTTACCTTCATACATTAGAAGGTACAGCTACAGTTGAACCTGATATCATTGAATTTGATGAAAAAAGCCTTCATTTTACAGGACAGTGGGGAAATTCCTTCGAGGTAATAGAACATATTAATTATTTTGGGAAAAGTAAGGATCCAATTTGTTGGATCCTTGTTGGATATGCCAGTGGTTATTTAACCAAGACATTTGGTGAAAAGGTAGTAGTATACGAAGAAGCGTGTGAGGGTAAGGGAGATCCTCACTGCCGATTTGTTGCTAAAACAGTGGATTCCAATGATGAGCATCAACAAAAAAATCTTAGATATTATGAATCGGAAACATTATTATCTGAATTAGATAGAGCTTATAAGGAAGTTCAAGAATTAAATGAAAATATTATTGAATCAGAGAGTGTACAGAAGCAATTAACTGATATGTTACTAGAGGACAAGGATATTTTTGATACTGTTAAGGTAATGGCTGAAACTCTTCAAAAAAGTATAATTATAGATTATTTTCACGACAAAGTGGAAGGTTTTTTTATAAAAAATTGCGATCAATTATTATACAATAAATGGAATAGAAGTAAAGAGATGTCAAAAGAATTTGAAGATAATATTGAAATATTCCCCATAAGAGCTCATGATATGCCCCTAGGACAAATGATTGTCATAGGAAATAAAAAGCTAGATAAGAAAGAAAGAATGATTATCCAAAGGTCGCTTATGGTATGTACGGTACAAATTTTTCATCAAAGAAAGCTACTTAAATCAATTGGGGAAAAAAAAGAATATTTTTTTGAGGAAATCTTGAATAATAAATATAATCAAAATGCTCTTCAACGATATATGAATGTCTTTGATTTTAATCCCAATGTCCCAAATCGTATTCTTACATTAAAAGTATATCCTGAGTCTAAAAAAGAAGAAGTTCTTCAATATCTTATTAGTGCCTATCCGAATATTGATATTTTTTTAAAAGATAACTATATTATTATGATCTTTTCTGAGGAAAAAATTCTTGGTATAGAAGAATTTTCAAAGAACATATATTCTGATATTCAAAATAAATTTAAACATGCCAAAATATATATAAGTTTAGGACGCGTAGCTAAAAATCTGAAAGACTTAGCAAAAAGTTATCAGGATGCTTGTCATATATGTGACTTTATACAGCTCACTTATCCTACAGGCAGTAGAGTTACCTATTTTGAAGAATTAGAGCCTGTCATTATGCTTCTAAAAGGTGGAAATCAAGAAGAAATGGTTGATTTTTGTCAAAATACCATTGGAAAACTAGTAGAATATGATAGATTTAATCAAGGGAATTTGGTTATCACATTGAAGTCCTATTTGGATTTCAATGGTAATTTACAACAAACTGCTGATGATCTGCATCTATCCATTGCTGGCTTACGTTATCGTTTAGAAAAAATTGAATCATTTTGCCAGGTTGATTTAAAAACAGGAGCAGGGCGCTTTAAGTATCAATTAGCAATAGGAGTTTACTTTGCATTACAAATAATTAACGAAAATTTTTCATTTGAAAGTTGGAAAGCATTATAAATTAGAAGATATTATATTGAAGTCTGCTGTGATAGGAGTATAGTTTAATGAATAAAATTGAAAGAGCAACTGTTCGTGATGCTGCAGAAATTCTTTCGTTGCAAAAAATAGCCTATATAAGTGAAGCAGAGATCTATGAGAATCATGATATAGAACCCCTTAAACAGAACCTCGAGGACATTGAAAAGGCATTTGAAAGTAATATTTTTTTAAAGAGTGTCGAAAATGAAAATATAATTGGGTCAGTAAAAGCTACTAAAAAAAATGGAATTTGTTATATAGGTAAACTAATGGTACACCCTAACCATCAAAATAAGGGGATAGGCAAGAAGTTAATGCAAGAAATTGAAAGCTTATTTCCGAATACGGATTTTGAATTGTTTACAGGAAGTAAGAGCTACAAAAATATTTCATTTTATGAAAAAATAGGTTACAAAGGTTTTAAGTATGAAAAATCACAAATTGAAGATACTGTGTTTTTATTTATGAGAAAAAGACATTAAGAAAAAAATTATTTCCGTTATTAATCAACTTAAGTAAACTAAGAAGACCAATTGTAATGATTAACCTTACAATTGGTCTTTTTTTGTTTATTATACAACCGAAGTAACGACGGATTTTGAATTATTTAACCACAAATATTGTGAGAATAAGCGAAATTATCTGTATTTTTTTGCAGTTCAAATAATTGTTATATTAATTCATAATAGCTTTATAGATGTAAGCGCTTTAAAAAAAGGAGGAAACAGAATGAGCATTCAACAAAAAGAACTGGTAAAAACACCTTTAACAGGTCCAGAATACTTGGAAAGTCTAAAGGATGGACGTGAAGTTTGGATTCATGGAGAAATAGTAAAAGATGTAACGTCACATCCTGCTTTTCGAAATTCTGCTCGATCAATTGCAAGACTTTATGATGCTTTACATGATGAGAAAACAAAAGACATACTTACAGTAAAAACGGACACAGGAAATGGTGGATACACTCAAAAGTTTTTTCAAGTTGATAAAAGTGCTCAAGACCTTTTAAAATCTAGAGATGCGATTGCAGAATGGGCAAAGTTGTCATATGGACAAATGGGTAGATCACCGGATTATAAAGCGGGTTTTTTAACTACACTTGGTGCAGACCCAGATTACTATGGTGAATATGCGGATAATGCAAGAAAATGGTATAAGGAAGCGCAAGAAAAAAACTGGTTTTTTAATCACGCTATCATTAATCCACCAGTTGATCGTAACAAACCCTTAGAAGCTGTACAAGATATTTTTATTAAAGCTGTAGGTGAGACAAAGGACGGGGTTATCGTTAGTGGAGCTAAGATGGTCGCCACTGGATCCGCTTTAACAAATTATAATTTTGTCGCTAACTACGGTGCGGCTCCTATCACTAAAGAGGAAATGGCACTATGTTTTGTTGCTTCGATGGATACTCCAGGGGTGAAACTTGTATGCAGAGCTTCGTACGAAATGAACGCTGCAGTAATGGGAAGTCCGTATGATTATCCTTTAAGCAGTCGTTTTGATGAAAATGATGCCGTTCTTATTTTCGATGAAGCTCTAATTCCTTGGGAGAATATCTTTATTTACAAAGATGTAAATAAAATCAATAGCTTTTTTAAAGATAGCGGATTTCTTAATCGTTTTACATTTCACGGACTCACTCGCTTGGCTGTAAAACTTGATTTTATTGCAGGACTACTTTTGAAAGCAGTTAAAATAAATGGCACTGATTCGTTCCGTGGGGTACAGACGAATGTAGGAGAAGTATTAGCTTGGAAAAACATGTTCTGGGCAATGAGTGATGCAATGGCACTTAATCCAGACCAAGGACGCAATGGCTCTGTGCTTCCTAATTTAAATTACGGGATGGCTTATCGTGTCTTTATGTCAGAAGGGTGGCCAAAAATCAAAGAGATCATCGAAAACGTAGTCGCTGGTAGCTTGATTGTTCAGCCTTCAAGCGTACGTGATTGGAACAATCCAGACTTACGCCCGTACCTTGATAAATTATATAGAGGATCGGATGGAGTCGAAGCTGTTGATAAAATCAAACTAATTAAATTGCTTTGGGACGTCGTCGGTACAGAATATGGTGGTAGACATGAATTATATGAAAGAAACTATTCTGGTAATCACGAAAATATCCGTTTGGAAAATGTAATTGTTGCAAATGAAAATGGAGATGCTGAAAGGTTTGAAAAATTTGTAGACGAATGTATGAGTGATTATGACTTAAATGGTTGGACAAATGATACATGGATTAATCCTGATGATGTTAGCTATTTTTCCAAATAAAGAAAATGGTTTTTAGGAAACAAATCCAATAAGCCTGAAAGTATATAGGAAGGGGATCAGCTGATTCCCTCTTTATAATTATAAACCATTAAAAAATGGAGGGAATAGTTATGAATGTATTCAGAGAAGGAGAATTAGAACTAAACCAATCTGTTGTAACGATTGGAGCTTTTGATGGAATTCATATTGGGCATCAATCATTGATATCTGAAGCCGTGAGCCGTGCACAAAAGTTAAATGTTCCTTCAGTAGTATACACCTTTGATCCTCCTCCTAGGGCTTATTTTCAAAAACAGATGATATTGACAAATGTTAAAGAAAAAGTAACTTTTATAAAGAAACTTAATGTAGATTATGTGATTGTAGCGAATTTTGATAAGCACTATATCTCCAAAAGTGCTAAAGATTTTCTAGAAGAATTGAACCATTTATCTCCAAAAGAAATATGGGTAGGACCTAGTTTTCAATTTGGTAAAGGAAAGCAAGGGACAACAGAATATTTAGCTAAACATTTTAACACATTTATTCATCCCTTAATTAAATGTTCAAGAGGAGAAACGGTATCTTCTACTAGAATTAGAAACCTGATTTATAATCAAGAAAATGAACTAGCAAATGAGCTTCTGGGAAGGGAATTATTTGAGAATATTCATGTATAAGTCATTTATAAAAGAAAGAATGATAAATATTATAAAAATTAAATGAATAATGGATACCCTTCGGATGAAATACCAAATTCGTTCAGCAGAGGTATAAGTAGAGATACATGAGTAGAAAGGAAGATATATAATCATTACTTTATACCTTGCAGGTGTGTTAGTGATTATAGCCATTATTGAAAACAGAGAATTTCCAAGGACCTAAGGAGAGATAAAAATGAAAAATCAAAAAGTAATTGATGTGTATAATGGATTAGTTGTTAAATTTAAAGAATTAATTAGCGAATACGAAATTGACCATAATGATTATCAAAATCTTGTCAATTGGATGGATCAGCTTGGAAAAGCAGGAGAGATTCCTTTGTTCATGGACGTATTCTTTGAAACACATGCCCTCCAAGAAATGTATAAGAATGTAAAAGGGACTGAACCTACTATTCTAGGTCCTTACTACATTGAGAATACACCTGATATTCAAAATCCAGGAGTATTGCCTCAACGTGAAAATGAGCCGGGCGATGTCCTCTACTTTTCAGGCACAGTAAAAGATATCGATGGAAATCCCCTTGCTAATACGAAGATTGATATGTGGCAAGCAGATGCGAATGGCGAGTATTCATACTTTGCGGAAGGGATTCCAGCTAATAATCTCCGAGGTGTATTTTACACTGATGCCAATGGAGGGTTCGAAGTGAAGACAGTTGTTCCAGGTAATTATTCAGTGCCAACTGATGGACCGTCAGGTCAGTTCTTAAAATGGGTGGATCACCATGCCTATCGTCCAGCTCATTTGCATCTCTTATTCCAACCAGAAAACGGCGATAAGTTAGTTACTCAAATTTATTTTGAAGGCGATCAATATTTAGAAGATGACGTAGCACAAGGAGTTCGTGGAAGCTTAATTACTAAGCTCGATAAACATGAGGGGACAGAAAAAGGATTGAAGAACGACTATTACACTGCACATTTGGATTTTGAACTTAGATTGCAAGATAAGCCAGTTTTCAATAAGTCTGTTGTCAATCAAAATTAAATCAATAATAAGGAGAAATGGACTAAGGTCCATAAAGAAAACCTTATAATTCAGCTTCTCTAAAGCACCTGTCAGGATGATCAATCAAAAGCATTTTATGGAAGCTTTCCATTGTACAATCCATCTTACTAAGGGAAATTATAAAATATAATTTATTCTAACCTTCATAATCCTATTTTTAAAATTATTTAATCAATGATTTTATTGAAAATTATAAAACTTATTGTAAAATAGAATTATTACATTTATTTGATTATTGCCTGTTCATTAACCATTAAAAAATAACCTTTTTTAATGAAAATTAGTGAAATAACTGGCTACCTTAACTTTCCTATGGGTTAATTGGAAAGCTAAGGTAGCCTTTTTTAGCAACAATGTAAACGTTTAAAAGAAAGACGTGAGCTGTATGCTAGGGTAATTATGAGGCTTGCCATCCCTACATTAAGTTTCTAAAATTTGATCTTAGAAAAACTACGCAAATAATTACAGAGTATTAAAGTTAATAATTACAATTTTATAAATAAAATTAAGAAGAGGAGTATTCCTATGCGAATGAGTGTGGAAAAAATAGGTGAGGAAAGAATTCATATTACCGATTATCCCGGAAAAAAAGGAACAATTATTGCAATTCATGGTTTAACAGGTAATCATAAACAAATGCACTATTATGCAGAAATGTTAAAGGAAAGATATCGAATAATTGCGGTCGACTTGAGAGGAAGAGGAAATAGTTCAGAAACAGATGAAGACACTTCTCTTTTTAAGCATGCAGAAGATATTATTGCGTTAATTCATAAATTAGATATCGCAAATCCAATCTTATTAGGATATTCAATGGGGGCATTTATCTCAGCAGTTGTAGCAAGTCGATTAAAACAAGTAAAAGGATTGATCTTGCTTGATGGCGCGGCTACATCAACTCAACAACAGAGAGATATTGTTCAACCATCATTAGGAAGGCTTAGCAAAAAATATGATTCCAAAGAAGGTTATGTTGAAGAAATTAAAGAAATCTATAACAGGTTAGGAGTTAAATGGACTGAACATTTGCAAAGTGTAGTAGAGTATGAAGTTCATGAAGTGGAAGGACATTGGGAAAATAAATCATCAGAAAGTAGTATTCTCGCAGATTTTAATAGTTTTTATTCATTCATACCGAAGGAAATATGCTCACAGATTTCTTGTCCTACCTTATTAGTACATGCAAGTGGTGATATTGGAAAATTTCCACCTCTGTTTTATAAAGAAGCTTATGACGATACGAAGGACTACATAGCTAATATAGAAACAGTTACTTCAGATTGTAATCATTACACAATGGTGTTTGAGAATAGAGAAGAGATTAATCAAGCGATAAACGTATTTTTAAAAAATAGTGTGAAACTTTAAAATATTAAGAATTTTTTTGAATAACTGTTGAATTTATAAAAATATAGTGTAAAATAAAATTAACAAATGAATTATTGCCTATTCATTAATTATTAAAAAACAACCCTTTTTAATAAAATTGATGAACTAACTGGCTATCTTGAACAACTACTATCATTTTTGGATAGTAATGTTTAAGATAGCCATTTTTATTGCAATAATTTAAGCGTTTAATATTTTGGGGGTTTTATTAAGATGAAAATAATTGATTTAACTTTAGAACTCTACGATGGTCTCATAACAGATAATGACCAGGTAGAAGTTCGTATTAAAAAACATTCTTCTAAACAAAAAAAGGGAATGTATAATAATTCCCTCTGTAAAGAGAGGGAGCCTAGATTCATTTCTTTACCAGATCACAGTGGAACACATGTAGATGCACCATCCCATTATATTGAAACTGGAGATTCTGTGGAAAAAATCAATGTAGAAAAAATGTTTGGTGATTCATTAATCTTAGATGTAAGTATATTAAAGGAGCCGCATGAACCAGTCACAAAAGATTTATTGGAAGAGGCGGAAAGAAGACAAGGAGTTTATGTAGAAAAAGACGACATCGTTCTTATTAGAACATGGGAAAAAGGCTGGGGCGAAGTGGGTTTTTTTGAAGCTCAAGCCATGGATGAAAGTGCTGCAAAATGGTTTATTGAAAAACAAATACATGCTGTGGGACTAGATTTACCGAATGCTCATATGAAAAGTAATATAGAAAGCAACGTTCATCAGCTATTGCTTAGCAATGAAATCTATATTGTAGAGAATTTGATTAACTTAGATCAATTGCCTAAACATTCTCGCTTTTTGTTTTTCGGGATACCCTTGAAATTAAAAAATGCAACTGCATCACCTATAAGAGCACTTTCCATTTTGAATTCACAATTAATTTAAAAAGGCGTTGATAAAATGAGTAGAGGATTATCGTATTTCAAAGAAGTCTATGATGTAGTCCCTGGGTGGGTTCAAAAAATGCACGATTATAGTCCGAATGCGCTTGACCACTATACAAACTTACGTAGTGACATTATGCAAGAAAGCGCTTTAAAAAGAAAGGAAAAAGATATTTTACTAGTAGGGATGAATGCAGCAAGATTATATGAGAGAAGTATGATTTATCACACAAAAGGGGCAATAGACGGTGGAGCAACTTTACCAGAACTTGTTGAATATCTGATTGTTCCATACTTATATAACGGGGTGAAATCATTACAAACGGCAATAAAATCATTAGAATATGCACTTTCACTAAAAGGAATCGATGTTGAACAAGCTAATCAGGAATACAATACAACTGAAGAACTTCTTCTTTACATGATTAAGCTTTTAGGGAATGAGGACCATTCCTTTGTAGAAAATGTGTTAAAGCTTGTTAAATCAGAGGACGAAGAATTACTTAAAGACTATATATTAAGTAATTCAATTGTTTCTAAAAAGATGAAGTATGTTCTTATGGCTGGAGTATTTATAACAGAGTTACAGGGGGAAAAAGCAGGGAAATGGATGGAAGCAGCAAGGCTAAACGGAGCGTCGGAAGCTCAGTTAGCGGATTTGGGATTTATTTGTTTATTAACGGCAGGTATTCCTGCTTGGTTTGAAGCAAGTGACTCATTAATAGAAAAGTAAAGAGTTCTAATTAAAGGAGAGAAAATTATGGGGAAAATACACAGAGATATAGAGTCTGCATTATCTTGTGTGAAAAATGGACATACGTTAATGGTAGGCGGATTTGGATTAGTTGGTGCTCCTCTAACACTAATTGATGGTTTAACAAAAAAAGATATAGAAGGATTAACGATTATTAGTAATAACTTAGGCGAGAAAGGTAAAGGTTTGGGGACTTTATTGAGCCAGAAAAAAATAAAAAAAGCCATTGGATCTTATTTTACAAGTAACCGGGAGGTGGGGGATTCTTATCAAAGAGGAGAAATTGAATTAGAGTTATTACCCCAAGGAACATTATCCGAATCAATGCGTGCTGGCGGTGCAGGTATTGGCGGATATTATACAAAAACAGGGGTAGGGACAGAATTAGCAAAGAACAAGGAAGAAAAAGAAATTAACGGAATTAAATATATATTCGAGCCGGCTATACGAGCAGATGTAGCTTTAATTAGGGCTTGGAAAGCAGATACACTTGGAAATCTAGTTTATTATAAAACAGCTCGAAATTTTAATCCATTGATGGCAACAGCAGCAGATGTAGTAATAGCAGAAGTAGATGAAATTGTTGAACCTGGCCAACTATCTCCAGAAGAAGTTGTGACATCACATTTGTTCGTCGATATCCTTATTAAGGCTCGAAAAACCTTGACGAAAGAAGGTGTTGTTGATGTTAAGTGAAAAAAAGCAAATACAAGTATCAATAGCAAAACGTGCGGCAAAAGAATTAAAAGGACCTTGTGTAGTAAACCTAGGAATAGGAATTCCAACTTTAGTGGCAAAGTTTATTGAAGATGAAAATATTTATTTTCACACAGAGAATGGATTATTAGGTGTTACAGATGTTGAGGGAGATCAAATAGATCCTAATCTAGTGAATGCAGGGAAGTTACCAGTTGGTGAAACTATTGGAGCATCATTCTTTAATAGCGCCGAATCTTTTGGAATGATTCGCGGTGGCCATGTTGATGTTGCAATCCTTGGTGTTTTACAGGTGGATCAGGCAGGGCAAATTGCAAACTGGGCAGTCCCAGGTAAGAACATTATGGGCGTAGGTGGGGCAATGGACTTACTTGTTGGAGCAAAGAAAGTTATTGTTACCACAACACATACATCAAAAGATGGGAAAAGTAAGTTGTTAAAGAAATGCAACTACCCGATTACCTCCACAAGAAGCGTAGACTTAATTATTACTGAACTAGCAGTCTTCGAGGTTGCTGATAACAAGCTAAGATTAATCGAATTAATGCCAGGTGTCACACTTGAAGAAGTGAAAGAAAAGACAGCAGCAGATTTTATTGTCAAAATAAAGGAGGAAGTTAGGTGAAAATACATTCGCTAGATGTTTACATCGTGGATCTACCTACAGTTCGCCCCCATCATTTGGCCATGCATACAATTGTGACACAAACAATTGTTCTTGCTCGTATGAAAAGTGAAGATGGAATTGAAGGATGGGGCGAAGTAGCCACAATTGGTGGTGCTTCATATTCAGAAGAAAGCCCAGAAGCGATAAAAGGGAATATTGATAAATACATTAAGCCGTTAATAATCGGAAAAAATCCGGTTAATTTTGATTCCCTTTCCCATATGATTGGCATACATGTGAAAGGAAATTATTTTGCAAAATCACTGGTTGAATCAGCAATGGTTGACTTAGTAGCTAAAACAAATAATATTCCAAGTTATGAATTATTCGGTGGACAATGTCATACTTCATTACCTGTTGCTTGGACATTAGCTAGTGGAGACACGACAAGAGATATTGAAGAGGCTCGACATTGTTTAAACACGAGAAAGCATAATATCTTTAAATTAAAAATTGGAAAAGGGGATCCTAAAAAGAATGTAGCTCACGTAATCAAAATTAAAGAAGCAGTTGGAGATGAAGCCAGTGTTCGAGTTGATATTAATCAAGCTTGGGATGAAGTAACATCTCTATACTGTATTGAAGCATTAGAAAGTAGCGGTGTAGACCTAATTGAACAGCCATTAGCTCGTTGGAACAATGAAGGTATGTCAAGGTTATCTTCTCGATTTAAAGTACCGATAATGGCGGATGAATCAATTGGTACCATTCAAGAAGCCTATCAAATTGCAAAGCATAGAGCAGCAGATATATTTGCTCTAAAAGTTCCAAAAGCAGGTGGATTGACTGCAACTAAGAAAGTCGCTGCAATTGCAGAAGCATCTGGAATACCCATGTATGGTGGAACAATGATTGAATCATCATTAGGAACTGCTATTTGCGCCCAACTTTATTCAACGATACCAGAAATCACTTTCGGAACAGAACTATTTGGTCCTTTACTGTTTAAAGATAATGTAACAATAAATCAAATTGAATATGAGGATTTTAAAATCAAAATTCCAAGTGGGCCAGGGTTCGGTATGGTAATAGATAAAGAGAAAATAAAACATTATTCAAGAGAATTTGTAAGTAGTAATATAAACTAGTAGGGAGAATAATAGTACCCTGTCTAGTTAATAAATATTTACAGGTTATCTTGAAAGGATGTAATTTTATGGGAATGTCTACATTATTAATTACTGCTTATGCAAAAGCACCACAAAATACAAGTATGTACGAAAATAATAAATATGCAGGTATAGTACTCGAAATTCATAAAGAAAGCCACATTATTATTAATGCAGAATTTACTTTTTTAACAAAATTAGCACAGGATTTTTTTAAGAGAATGATTGTTGGATATGATTTTAGTAAAGATATTAATCCGTTAATAGAAGAAATTACAACTGTCTTTTTAGCGCCTTCTCAACAGGCAGTTATCGTTGCTTTGAAAATAGCTCATCAACGATATGAAGATAGTTTAAGAGAAATAAACAAAAAATAATCATCATACGGAGGTTTAGAAATTGACAAATGTCGTTATTATTGATTCTGTTCGAACAGCTATTGGGAAATTAGGAGGAGCATTAGAAAATGTTCCTGCTGATTTTCTAGCAGCTACGGTTCTTGAAGAAGTGGTCAAACGGGCGGATATTCCAAAAAATATAATCGATGAAGTAATAATGGGCCAGGCAAAACAAAGTGCTGATGCATCAAACTTGGCTAGATTAGCTCTACTCCGCGCAGATTTTCCCGTAGAAGTACCAGCTTATACTGTCCACCGACAGTGTGGGTCTGGAGTGCAAGCAATAAATTCAGCTAGTCAGCAAATTCAATGCGGCTTAGCCAAAGTTATTATTGCAGGCGGAGCAGAGTCGATGAGTACGGCTCCATATTATATGAGGAATATTCGTTTTGGATTAAAATCAGGAAATGGACAATTGTTAGATCCTAATACTGCAAGTCAACCCGGTTCACAGCCTATTGAGGAGTATGGCATGTTAACAATGGGAATGACAGCAGAAAACTTGGCAGAAAAGTACTCTATTTCAAGAACAGAACAAGATGAGTTTGCATTAAGAAGTCAGGAAAATGCGAAAAGAGCAATCTCTAATGAGAAATTTACAAAAGAAATAGTCCCATATCAACTAAAAACGAGAAAGGGAGTAACTGAATTTAAAACGGACGAGCACCCGAGAGAAACTAGTCTAGAAAAATTAGCCCAATTAAAACCAGTATTTAAGGAAAATGGCACGGTTACAGCAGGAAATAGTAGTGGCAGAAATGATGGCGCATCTGCTCTTTTACTTATGTCAGAAGAAGAAGCAAAACGAATCGGGAAAAAACCAAAGGCAAGGATCGTAGCACAAGCAGCCGCTGGTGTGTCACCAAATCTGATGGGAATTGGACCTGTCCACTCAACTTTGAAAGCGCTTCAAATTTCAAAGTTGAGATTGAATGATATTGATTTGATTGAACTAAATGAAGCATTTTCTTCTCAAGCTTTAGCTGTAATAAAGGAATTAAAGCTTGATATAAGTAAGGTAAACCCTAATGGTGGTGCAATCGCTATGGGACATCCAATTGGTGCCACAGGTGCAATTTTAGCCACTAAGGCCATACATGAGCTAGAAAGAACGGGAAAAAGATATGGTCTTATCACTTTATGTATTGCAGGGGGATTAGGGATTACAACTATTATCGAAAATACTCAATTATAGATAAAAATTTATATAAAAATGGGAGGAAGAAGAAATGAAAAATCAAAAAGTAATTGACGTGTATAATGGATTAGTTGTTAAATTTAAAGAATTAATTAGCGAATACGAAATTGACCATAATGATTATCAAGATCTTGTCAATTGGATGGATCAGCTTGGAAAAGCAGGAGAGATTCCTTTGTTCATGGACGTATTCTTTGAAACACATGCCCTCCAAGAAATGTATAAGAATGTAAAAGGGACTGAACCTACTATTCTAGGTCCTTACTACATTGAGAATACACCTGATATTCAAAATCCAGGAGTATTGCCTCAACGTGAAAATGAGCCGGGCGATGTCCTCTACTTTTCAGGCACAGTAAAAGATATCGATGGAAATCCCCTTGCTAATACGAAGATTGATATGTGGCAAGCAGATGCGAATGGCGAGTATTCATACTTTGCGGAAGGGATTCCAGCTAATAATCTCCGAGGTGTATTTTACACTGATGCCAATGGAGAGTTCGAAGTGAAGACAGTTGTTCCAGGTAATTATTCAGTGCCAACTGATGGACCGTCAGGTCAGTTCTTAAAATGGGTGGATCACCATGCCTATCGTCCAGCTCATTTGCATCTCTTATTCCAACCAGAAAACGGCGATAAGCTAGTCACACAAATTTATTTTGAGGGCGATCAATATTTAGAAGATGATGTGGCACAAGGAGTTCGCGGAAGCCTAATTACCAAGCTAGATAAACATGAGAAGGCAGAAAAAGGATTGAAAAACGACTATTACACTGCACATTTAGATTTTGAACTTAGATTGCAAGATAAGCCAGTTTTCAATAAAGCAGTTTTAAATAACTAATAGTTTAATTGATGACAATTTATATACCTGGATTTAGTATAGTTTCATGGACACCATTTAATTAAGTCCTTACAATTATTTTTGAGAGGATGTGTCCGAAATGGAACGTAAACGTGCAGGCAAAAAATACAATGATAAGTTTAAGAAAACCATTGTGGATTTATATCATGCGGGAAACTCGGTTAAAGATTTAAGCAGCGAATATGGCGTATCAGAAGTAACAATCTATAAATGGGTGAAGGCATTTACGCCTATCAGTTCAGAAGAAGGTTCTCTAACTCCGAAAGAATTAGCTGAGATTCAGAAGGAAAACCTTCGATTAAAACAAGAATTAGATATTCTAAAAAAGCCCTTTGAAGTTTTTCTTATTACTATTACTTCAAAGGGCTTTTATTTAGTTTGTTGTCAACTTTTGAAAAAATTTGTTTAAGCCATATAAAACTGCTCCTATGAAACTTCCTAAAGCAATTGATCCAGTAATCATTAAACTAATTTCCTTAATTGTAACTGGTGTCATAAACTGAGTGGATGAAAATAATAAAACGATAACAATTGGTATTAAAAACCATAGAATTGTTTTTTTAAATTAAATCACCTCCAATTTATTTTATAGTTCTATACTTATAAACATTCCCTTTACTGTCACCTCTTAAATATACTTTTACAAATTTCTCTTGCATTGTAATACCTTGTCCAGCGATATAGTATCCCCATGATGCATTTCCTTGAACATACAGCTCTGCCGTTTTAGTTGATATACTCTTGCCGCCACTTTTAAGCATGCTTATATTCCAAACACTTACGTTTCCTCTTTTAAGGTAACTATAAACTTCTTTAGCAGTTACTTTAGTACCGTTGTAAGTAAACCAGCCAGAAACATATGCTTTCCATAAAGTTAAGCCTGTCCAGTTTTTAGCTGTATAAGAATTATAAACATGCTTTTTCTTAGAAGAAGTAGCTGCTGCAGCCATCATTAAGGTATTAGAAGAAGTAAGTTCTGAATCACTAGCCGGTTCTTCAGTGCCTTCCTCAGTTTCTGAAACAAAGAAAGTATCGCTATCTGTGAAGATTAATTGAGTATCATCATTAACGTCGTAAGCTCTAAAATTTCCTTCATCAATTTGTTCATCAATATACTCAGTAACATCTTCAACATTATCTAAAGAAGTATTATCAGCTTCTTCAGTATTAGTTACTTTCAATTCAACAGAATGCTCTTCAAGATAATTATCTATAGCACTATTAATATCTGTTTTCTCTGGAACATCTTTTAAATAATTAACTAAGTTTTCTTCCCTATTTTCTACACTTATCTTACCATCATTTTGTTCCTCAGCAGATGCCGATGAACCAATACCAAATAATAAACTTACTCCTAAAGCACCACTTACTGTTAAACTAGTAGGAGACGAACGAGAAAAAATGTATAAAAAGCGCATGTTTTATACATATGCAATACCCCAGTATATATAGCTTTTTGGAAATGAATGTTAATATATGAGAGATAAATTCCATAATGATAATGTTCAAAAAGCCACCTCTATCGACGATGTAGCAAAGTTTCTAATTGTTTTATGTATGCTATTTATATCTTCTTGTTTATTATTCATAGGTACCTATCTAATTGGTTTAGGTTTTGGGTTTGGTCAACCTAATTCCATAAGTGAATTATTTTTAAACAGCTTTTATCCATTTTTTGCTGTGATACCTGTAGTGGCTACTCAGCTTTGGGTTGCCATTTTGTATCAAAATCAAAGCAAGGCACTATCCTTAGGAATTATGATGGGAGTGTTTATCTTATACGCTGGTGACATGCCGTTTTGGTTTATTTGGCAGTGGCCAAGCTTAATTTTTATCGATTTTCCTCAATTGTATATGATGATGGGAGTTGTAGTAGGAACAATATTTTGCTTTTTAGGAGCTCTGCATTTTCAAAGAAAGGATGTGAAATAAATGACGATATGGAATTTAGTAAGAGTGGAAATCTATAAAATGTATAAATCAAAAATGACAATTCAGCTCATTATTATAAGTCCGCTTGCAGCTGCGGTTATTGCGTTTCAGGGCAGTGATAAAGAACTTATACCAAATCATCAATGGTTAACACCGCTCATTTTGATGTGCTTTATGCATAGCTTATTTTTACTTCCGTTATTAACAGGAGTGTTAGCATCTTTAAGCTGCAAGCATGAACATGATCATGGGGGATGGCGCAGGTTTTTAACCCTTCCAGTTAAGAGAAGCCAAGTGTATTTGAGTAAATTTATTACCATTATTCTATGTACAGCATGTATTCAATTTCTTTTCTTTATTGGTTGGGTTCTAGTAGGTAAAGTTGCTGGTTATACGAATCCAATGCCTCTTTTGAAAATGACGGGGATAGTTGTGAGTGGTTGGATTGCTACGTGGCCTATAGCTGCCTTTATGCTTTTTGTAGCAACGAAATTCACAAGTTTTGGAGCAGTGTTAGTAATCAATGTGATTTGTACAGTTCCTAATTTGATGGTTGTCAACTCAGAGCGGTTTAATCCATGGTATCCATGGGTACAGCCTTTTCTTGGTATGATGCCCCAAGATGCTGGTATTTTTCAATTTTTATTCTTTACACCAGGAACATTACTCATTACTGTTTTAGGGAGCTTTGCTTTCTTTTTCGTCAGTGGCTTAACTTATTTTAAACATAAAGCTATCTAAATGGTGAAAAAACCCTTCTATTATATAATAGAAGGGTTAGCCTGCTTTCGGTAAAGTAAAACCGAGACCAAATACATCTCGCACATCATGCACTACAACAAACGCTTGATCGTCCACTTTATGAATAATTCGCTTTAGCTCTAAAAGCTCTTGCTTGTTAATTACAATATAGAGTACTTGTTTGGCTTCTTTTGTATAGCTGCCGTGCGCTGTAAAAACCGTTACGCCACGCTCCATCTTATTATTAACTTGTTCAGCCACTTCGTTTGAACGAGTTGAAATAATCGTTACGGCTTTGCGAGGGTTTAATCCTTCAATAATATAATCAAGTACCTTTGTACCAATGTAGAGTGCGATAACGGTGTACATCGTTTTTTCGCCTCCAATTACAAAATAGGCACTTCCTACAACGACTAAATCAATCGCAAGCATGGTTCTGCTAATATTCCAATCAAAGTATTCATTAGTCATTCGAGCAATAACCGCAGATCCACCTGAGGTACCCCCGCCTCTAAACACGAGGCCAAGACCGATTCCAACGAATAGGCCAGCGAAGATGGCGCCTAAAAGAGTATCGTCTAGCGGTGCTCCTGCTTCTTCAGTTAGATGTAAAAAAACCGAAGTAGCCACAATAGAAAGGACCGTATAGACAATGACGCGTCTATGTAAAAACTTATATCCAACCAAAACGAGCAGGCCGTTAATAATAAAGTTTGTTATACTTGGAGACCACTGGAACAGGTAGTATGTAATCATAGTAACCCCAGTTACGCCACCTTCTGCAAGCTCGTTTGGAATAGCAAAATAGTTGATACCAAGCGCAAAAATTAAGCTACCAAGTAAAATTAGTATAATTTCTTTTATTCGTTTTACCATCATATACATCTTCTTTCTAGTGTGTTAATTTTCATTCTGGCGAAACTATCTCCATGAAAATGTATTATATCAAGGAGACTACTGGAATGAAAGACTAGTTTTTAAAAACGAGAGGTAAATTTTTTGACACGCTGAACTTCATATGGAAAAATGAAAAAGTTATGCAATGAATAAAGCATTTTATGATAAATAAAAATAATTTCTGCTTTACAAAAAGAACGTATGTTCGTTAATATGGATAATGAAAGGGGAGAGGGAGTTGTATCAAGAAGAACTAAAAGAATATGCCAAGCTTTTGATGCCCGAACATGTGGAGCAGATGAAAGAAATTTATCGTTCTCATCTAAAATTAGAGACACCACCAGTACGAATGCAAGGTAGAGAAAAGATTAGTCAAATCCTTCATACAGCGTGCGAACAACATCGACTAGTTAATCTACATGTTTATGAAGGAGGTAGCGTTCGAAAGTATGATCGAGTCACGATTGATTGTATTGATCAGCAATCAAACCGCCTTTTAGCAACGGGTCCTTATTATACATATTCTATTCGGGAAAGCTTTGTTGTTAACGCAATGCTGTGCATGGATTAAGCTGCTTCAATTTTGAAGTAGCTTTTATTGTATTCATTGGCTTTGTATCTTTTTTGTGGAGTCTGCATATACTGATAAAAAAGCTCGCGGCAGCACGAGGTAGTATTGAGTGTAAAGTGTGCCGTAGCGATATAAAAAAGAAGGGGAAAGCTATGCAAAATGAAAAAAGTCAAGTGAGAGAAATTGAGTTAACGCAGTTCATCAAAAGAAGGCTCGTTCGCTTTGCATCTAGTTTAGCTATTTCATCGGCGCTAGCATCCATTTTATACATGCTGTTGTTTCTATTTAAATAACGAACTTCCCAATGGTTGTCCAAAAAAATGGACAACTTTTTGGTGTGGGCAAATTTAATTGAACAAGCTTTATTTGTTATAAAACAATCATAAACGTTCAATGATGACAGGTTGAACAATTAATATGACCGCATTATAACATTTGGTTATAACGTTTGATTTTAGTGTAAATGTGTTGAAACCTACATATTAGAGCGCTTCCGTTAACCGTAAGTTTTTATTAAAAAAAACAAAAAAAGTGAATGAAACTGATTTTTTATGATTGATTTTGAAAGATTTGCGTGTTAAAGTAAAATCATGAAAGATAAATGAAAACGCTTTTTTGGAAAAGGAGTCACGTTATGCTAACACCTGAAAGGCATCAGCTAATGTTAAAGCTTTTAAAAGAAAAAGAGCTTGTTAAAGTGCAAGAGTTTATTGAAGTGACGGGTGCCTCTGAGTCCACAATACGTCGTGACTTAAGTCAGTTGGAAGAAGAACAGCTACTTAAACGTGTTCACGGTGGTGCTTCACTAATTCAGAAAAAGCGAATTGAACTAAGCGTTATAGAAAAAGCTGATAAAAATGTAGAAGACAAACAAAGAATTGCTGAATACGCAGCTTCTCTTATCCATGAAGGCGATTGCATCTTTTTAGATGCAGGAACGACAACGTATGAAATGATTCCATTTTTAAAACAAAAAGATGTAGTTGTTGTGACAAATGGGCTTATGCATTTAAATTTAATGCTTAAAGAAGGTATTACCCTTTATTTAACAGGTGGTGCTCTTAAGCATAAGACAGGTGCTTTAATTGGAAATGGTGCGCTCTTAAGTTTAGAGCAGTATCGCTTTGATAAATGCTTCATGGGAGCAAACGGAATTCATCATCAATACGGATACACCACACCTGATCCTGAGGAAGCCCTTATTAAACAAACAGCGATGAAGCTATCTCATGAGTCTTATATCCTGGCAGACTCAACAAAATTTTTTGAAACCAGCTTTGCAAAAATAGCAGACCTACATGCAGCAACTGTTATTACAAATGAGCTACCGCAAGAGGTGCTTATACAATATGCAAACAAAACAGACATAAAGGTTGTGAAATTATGATCTATACATGTACGTTAAACCCTTCAGTTGATTACATTGTACATGTAACAGACTTTAAAGAAGGCGAATTAAACAGAACAACAAGCGAAGTAAAGTTTCCGGGTGGAAAAGGAATTAACGTATCTCGCGTGTTGAAACGATTGGGCGTCGAAAACAAAGCGCTTGGTTTTATCGGTGGGTTTACTGGAACATATATTGAAGATTACTTGAAAACGGAAGAAATCAAAACCGCTTTTACAAGAGTTAATGAAGATACTCGCATTAATGTAAAACTAAAAACAAAAGCTGAAACAGAAGTAAATGGACAAGGGCCTACTATTTCGGAAGAAGCTCTTCAGCAGCTTTTACAGCAAATCGCTCAGATGGAAGAGCATGATGTGCTTGTGTTAGCAGGCAGTATTCCGAAAACGCTTCCAAAAGATATTTATGAAACGATTACGCAACAAGCTACTGCTAAAGGTGTGAAAGTTGTCGTAGATGCAAGTGGGAAAACACTTCTAGATGTAGTGAAGCATAATCCATTTTTTATTAAGCCAAATCATCACGAGCTTGGCGAATTATTTAATGTTGAGGTAAGCGGTGTAGAAGATGCAATTCAATACGGTCAAAAACTAGTCGAAATGGGAGCAAAAAACGTAGGAGTTTCCATGGCTGGGGACGGGGCACTGTTGATTACAAAAGATGCAGTGTACCGAGCAACTGCACCAAAAGGAAATGTTAAAAACTCAGTTGGAGCAGGCGATTCACTAGTAGCGGGTTTTCTAGCTGCTTACACAAAAGCAAATGACTTACTTGAGGCATTCCGTACAGGAGTGGCATCGGGTAGTGCTACAGCTTTCTCGCTTGAACTATGTGAAAAAAGCTATGTAGAAGAATTATTAGAACAAGTTTCAATTACAAAGATAAAGTAGGGGGAACCGAGAATGAGAATTACAGAGCTATTGAAAAAAGACACAATCATTCTTGATCTACAAAGTTCATCAAAATCAGATGTTATTGATGAGCTAGTTGGCAAATTGGATGAAGCAGGTCGTCTAAACGATCGTGAAGGATATAAGCAAGCAATTTTAAACCGTGAATCACAAAGCACAACGGGAATTGGTGAAGGGATTGCCATTCCACATGCAAAGACAAGCTCGGTAAAGATGCCAGCAATTGCATTTGGGCGTTCAAAAGAAGGGCTTGACTATGAATCACTTGATGGTCAGCCGGCACACTTATTCTTTATGATTGCGGCAAGTGAAGGAGCAAATAATGCTCACTTAGAAACGCTATCACGCTTATCAACGTTATTAATGGATATAGATTTCCGTCAGTCATTATTAAATGCTGCGTCAATTGATGAAGTTATCCAGTTAATTGATGATAAAGAAACAGAGAATGAACAGCCAGAAGAAGTTGATACAAAGTCGGATGATGAGCTAGTTTTAGCAGTTACGGCGTGCCCAACAGGTATCGCTCATACTTATATGGCAGCAGATAGTTTAAAAGCAAAAGCAAAAGAAATGAACGTTACGATTAAAGTTGAAACAAACGGTTCAAGTGGTATTAAGAACGCATTAACAGCTGAAGAAATCGAAAAAGCAACAGCAATTATCGTAGCGGCTGACAAACAGGTTGAAATGGCTCGCTTTGCTGGTAAAAAGGTCATACAAGTACCAGTAGCACAAGGGATTCGTAAACCAGAAGAGTTAATTAATCGAGCGCTTAAAGGAGATGCACCTGTTTATAGCGGTGACGGTGGTAAATCTGAGAGCGGTTCTTCTGGAAGTTCAGAACGTAAAGGGTTTTATAAACACTTAATGAGCGGTGTATCTGCAATGCTTCCATTCGTAGTAGGAGGCGGGATTTTAATTGCCATCTCATTCATGTTTGGTATTGATGCAGTCAAACCCGATGATCCAACCTATAATGCGTTTGCAGCAGCATTAAATACAATTGGTGGCGGTAACGCATTTGGTTTAATGATTCCAGTATTAGCTGGTTTCATCGCGATGAGTATTGCCGATCGTCCAGGTTTAGCACCAGGTATGGTCGGAGGTTTAATGGCTTCTACTGGTCAAGCCGGTTTCTTAGGTGGGCTAATCGCAGGTTTCTTAGCAGGTTATATCATACTTGGATTGAAGAAATTGTTCAGTCGTTTACCACAGGCATTAGATGGTATTAAGCCAGTTCTTTTATACCCATTATTCGGGATATTCATTACCGGAATGATTATGCTTTATGTCATTATCGATCCAGTTAAAGCAATCAATGATGGATTAACACAGTGGTTGAGTGGGTTTGAAACAGGTAACTTAGTATTATTAGGAATTATTTTAGCTGGTATGATGGCCATTGATATGGGTGGCCCAATCAACAAAGCAGCATTTACGTTTGGTATTGCAATGATTGATGCAGGAAACTTTGGTCCACACGCTGCAATTATGGCTGGTGGTATGGTACCTCCATTAGGCTTAGCGTTAGCAACAACAATCTTCAAAAATAGATTTACACAGCAAGAACGTGAAGCAGGAAAAACATGTTACGCGCTGGGAGCTTCATTTATCACAGAAGGAGCTATTCCATTCGCAGCAGCAGATCCAGGTCGCGTAATTCCAGCAGCGGTTATTGGTGCAGCAGTAGCAGGTGCCTTAACAATGGTATTTGGTATTGGTTTACCAGCTCCTCACGGTGGTATTTTCGTAATTGGTGTAGTAGAGGGTAACCCATTCTTATACGCACTAGCTATCATTATCGGTGCAGTTGTAACAGCTCTACTTGTTGGAGTATTGAAAAAGAAAAAAGTAGTTTAAAAGCTAAAACCTCCTGTAAAAAGCAGGAGGTTTGTATTTCTATTATAGACATTTGTTCTTTTTGGAAGTACAATAGATTTAATATTCGAAGAATTGTTAGAAAAATTAGACAGAAGGCTTTTTTGTCAGACAGATTATGTTACAATAGTTGAATATTAAAAACAGGTAAGGAAGTGTCTCAAACATGAAGGTTTCGAAATTCGGCGGGAGTTCAGTTGCAAGCGCAGCGAAATTTAAACAAGTTGCACAAATCATTCAAGCAGACAAAGAGAGAAAAATGATTGTTGTATCTGCACCAGGAAAGCGATATGCTGATGACACAAAAATGACAGACTTATTAATTGCGCTGGCTGGGAAAATTCAGCTAGGTGAAGATTACGTAGAAGAGTTTGGCAAAGTCATTGATCGTTATCGAGAAATTGTGACTGAGTTAGAAATGTCTGAAGAGATTATCACGGAAATCATTGATAACATTGACTCATTAATTTCTTTACATAAAAATGACCCATTCCGCTTATTAGATTGTTTGAAAGCAAGTGGTGAAGATAATAATGCAAGATTAATGGCTGCATATCTACAGCATTTAGGAGAAGAAGCTTCGTATGTAAATCCTAAAGAAGCGGGTATTTTTGTATCAGATGAGCCAGGTCGAGCAAGAATTTTAGAGCTTTCTTATGAAGAGTTACCAAAGTTGAAAGAGCGTGAAGGCATTTTAGTTATCCCGGGCTTCTTTGGTTACTCTGAACAAGGCAATATTGTGACGTTTTCAAGAGGTGGTTCTGATATTACAGGTTCTATTGTTGCTGCTGGTGTTAAAGCAGACTTATATGAAAACTTCACAGATGTAGATGCAATTTATAGCGTAGATCCAAGACTTGTTGAAAAACCTTGTGAAATGAAAGAAGTGACGTACCGAGAAATGCGCGAATTGTCTTATGCAGGCTTTTCTGTTTTCCATGATGAAGCGCTTGAACCTGTCTTTAAATCCGGGATTCCGGTATGCGTCAAGAATACAAACAATCCCAAGGCAAAGGGAACATTTATTGTCTCTAAGCGAAAAGTTGGTGACCAACCTGTCGTAGGCATTGCAGGTGATAAAGGCTTCTGCAATATTCATGTCGATAAATATTTGTTAAATCGTGAAATCGGATTTGGCAGACGGCTTCTGCAAATTTTAGAAGATGAAGGGATTTCATACGAGCATACGCCGTCCGGAATCGATAACATTTCAGTCGTTATGCGTGAACATCAGCTAACGCCGGAAGTAGAAGAGCGGGTACTTGATCGTATTCAAACAGAGTTGGAAGTAGATAACATTTCAATTGAACGAAATTTAGCGCTAGTAATGGTAGTAGGAGAAGGAATGAACAGTTCTGTTGGAATTGCGGCTAAGGCTACAGAAGCATTTGCCAAAGCAGGCGTGAATTTAGAAATGATTAACCAAGGTTCTTCAGAAGTAAGCATGATGTTTGGAGTAAAGGCTGATGCACTTGAAAAAGCAGTACAGGCATTGTACAACACTTATTTTAATAAAATGTACAGCATTTCATATTCAAGCGTAAAGTAATTTACTAGTATGCGTATAATAAACGTCTCGTTGGGTATACGAAGAGTAGTCGTATATTTAAGGAGGCGTTTTTTATGTTGAAAAAAGTATCTGTTCTTTCTGTATCGTTCGCTGCTCTATTAGGTTTAGCTGCATGTAATAATGATGAAGTGGAATCTCCACCACCAGAAGCTCCGGTTGAAGACAACGTAGAGCAACAATCAACAAACAACGAAAATGATCAAAATATGGCGTTTAACTTCTCGAAGTTCGATTTGGATGTAGAGTATAAAGGTTTAAACAATGACTATGAAGTAGACTACGAAAATGAAAAAGATGATATGGAAGCAAAAATTGACGATGAAGCAAATGATAATCATTTAAAAGGCAATGAGGCTTTTGACGAGCTATCATCTAAGTTTGAAAAATTAACGTTTGACCAGAATACATCTGAAGAAGATGTTGTCAAAGAAGTAGCAAAAGTATTTAATTTAAATGGTGATTATGAATCATTTGAATTAGAAGTGCGCTTTGCTGATGGAACTGAAAAAGAATACAATATTAACAAATAGAAAAAAGAGGCTGAGACATAAATATCTCAGTTAGTGATCTATCCGAACGATTGAGAGTTAACTCTCAATCGTTCGGATTTTTTGTTGGTTCAGAAAACAATTTTAAAAAAGAGTGGGGCGCAATGGAACGAACTTGTTCCTACAACCCAACCATTATAAAAAAGTAATGGCTCTTCCTTGATTTGAAAAGGAATTAATTCGTTCTGTCCCGCGCTCTTTTTTTGACGTCTAAAAACCTATGAAATGTGAAAGGATGATGATATGAAAGCTGAAGGAGGAATTAATAATGAAAACAATCTTAATGAAATGCTGTGTCAGCGCAGTTTTCTTACTGTTAGCTGCCTGTGGGTTAGGACAAGGTCAACAACATTCCCAGGATGAGTACCAACCAGCTGCAGAAGTAGATAAGGAATCAGTTGCGCCATTAACGGTAGAATTAATGGATACAAAAGGGGCAAAAGTGGGGAAAGCAACCCTTACAGAAGAGAAAAATGGAGTTCGTATTAAAGTCGAAGCAGAAGGGTTAATTCCAGGTAGACATGGTTTTCATATTCACGAAATTGGTAAATGTGAAGTTCCAGATTTCAAAACCGCAGGTGGACACTTTAATCCCTATGATCGAAAGCATGGATTTAAAAACCCGAAAGGCCCTCACGGTGGTGATCTTCCTAATTTAGAAGCAGATAAGCGCGGGGAAATTAACGCAGAGACTTTCGCTTCACTTGTAACGCTAGCGGAAGGAAAGCCTAATTCATTACTAGATGTTGACGGTTCATCCCTCGTTATTCATGCAGGGCCAGATGATTATGAAACGGACCCTGCAGGGAACTCTGGCGACCGCGTTATTTGCGGCGTCATTACGAAATGAAACGTTAAAAAGTAAAAGTCGCGAAGGAGCGTTTTATGTAAAGGGAGGACTGTATCAAGTTGCAGAAAGACTTCAGACGTACATTGAAAATCATGGAGGAAAAGCAATAAAAGGAAGAGAAGCAGTACGAATAGAAAGAAAGGACAATCGGTGGATTATCCATGACCATCGTGATAATTCCTATGATGCTTTTCATGTTGTGTGCAATGTGCCGGTTCAAAACTTAGGCACAATACTAGATGAAGACGTATATATGAAGCTAACCCCAAAGCTGAGAGCAAAAGCGAAATTACCGCAGTGGGGTACATATACGATGTATTTGGCTGTCAAAGAAGAAGATTTACCGAATAATCTTTCTTTATTTCAGCAAATTCTTCTATCAGAGCAAGGAGATATGACAGAAGGTGAACACATTTTTGTTTCCATCTCCCATCCAAATGATGAAATGGGTGCACCAAAAGGCTATCGAACGATTACAGCTTCAACTCATATTGAGCTAAACAAGTGGCAAACAAAAGAAGCTTACGATGCTAAAAAAACAGTGATGGAAACAAAAATGATTGAAGGAATAAAAACAGTCATTCCACATATTGAATCTGCCATTTATCAAATTTCAGGTGGACCGGTGGCGTGGGAACGTTTCACATCCAGAGCTCAAGGGGGCGTAGGAGGATTTCCTCAAACGTTAGAGAATGCTCTGTTTAACAGTCTTTCCCATCGCTCGGGTGTTAAGGGCTTATGGCTCTGTGGAGATACGATTTTCCCTGGTGCAGGAACGATCGGAGCATCTGTAAGCGGGTATCATGTATTTCAAAGCATCACTGAACATAAATATACTATATAAGGTGTGTGTTAAAAAATGGGAGGTGGTGCTTTGCGAGAAGAGATTAACGTCTTGTTGTTTATGGACCCAGGTATTGATGATGCCGTGGCGCTTATGTATGCTCTTTTACATCCTAATATTAACGTAGTAGGGGTTGTGAGCGGATATGGAAATGTATCAAAAGAAGATGCGATTTTAAATACTTCTTATGTTTTAACGTTAGCAAATCGTAAAGATATTCCAATTATAGAAGGGGCTAAAGGACCAATCACAGGTGAAATCTCTGTTTTTTATCCTGAGATACATGGAGAAACTTTAGGGCCAATTAATGTTCCTCCATCCTTTGCGTTACCGGTGGAGCCATTTAGTAAATCATTCGAGTTAATTGAAACGTATAAAGGGAATATTACGGTGATTGCTACGGGACGTCTAACGGAATTAGCTATGTTATTTGTACTTCATGGGGATGTATTAAATGAATATGTAAATGAATTTTTTATAATGGGTGGCGCTTTTATGGTGCCAGGAAATGTTACGCCTGTTGCAGAAGCTAACTTTCATGGCGATTCTATTGCGGCTAATGTAGTTATGGAACGAGCAGAAAAGGTGCGAGTGTATCCATTAAACGTTACTCATAAGGTTATTGTAAAGCCGGAAACGATTCAAAAAATATCATCAACCAGTCAAAACCCATTTCAACCTCTAATATTACCAATTTATACTTATTATTTTGAAGCCTATAAAAAGCAATGGCCTGGTATACAAGGAACGCCTATACATGATATCGTTCCGTTAATGGCTTTAGTTAACGATGAGCTTATTCAATATGTTCAACGTAAAGTAAGTGTAGAGTTAAGTGGAGAAGCAAAAGGAGAAAGTATCGCAGATTTTCGACCTAAAACATTAGTTGAAGAACAAAAAGAACCATCATATATAGCTTGGGGTATTAATGAACAGGCATTCCTAAAAGAGCTTACGACAATTTTAGTAAGACCCGTAAAATAAGTAAAGTCCCCATGATACTGGGGACTTTACTTATTATGATAAAAAGAGCTTCCACCACTTTCGCTTTCTTTTCATATCAGCAGCAGCTGTTTGGCGAAATGTTTGAACAAAATCATTGAACATTTCTTCTCGCTCAGACACATTTTGGCGGTGAAGCTTTCTTTCTTTTTCCATTTCTTTCAAATAGTAAACGCGCTCTTCATTCATGGAATCAATTAAATCTCGCAGTTCTTCTGTCGTATGGCTAGAAGAATTAGAGAGCTTTTCGACCATAAATTTAACTTGATTCATTGCAACCGTAGAATTGCTAGAAAAGCGATCAAGTAAATATTGCATCTCTTTTGATGATTCATCGGCATTCGCTACAATATCTTTCATATACAATTTCATTTCTTCAGCGCTTTGCTCTGCGGTATGAGACTGTTCATCCATAATGGACGAGATTTCATCCAATGCTTTTTCATTGGCACGGATAATTTTCTTAGACATATTCTCGACTTCTTTAGCGTTACGTTCTGAAGACTCAGAGATAACAGCTCCCACCGTTTCAACCATTTCGTACGTTTGATTAGCGCTTTTTTCAAGCTCTTTTTTTACTTCACCAACAATTTCTTCACGTACTTCGTTACGCATTCCTTCACGCATTTCTTTTAATAAATCATCTTTAAATGAATTTAATACTTCAAAAACATCCTCGTAGCGTCGAACCGCTTCTACAAGTTCTCCTTGCAATATTTCTCGTTCTTGTACGATAACGTCATTAGAAGAGACGGGTTCTGATTCATTAGCATGAAGATGACTTTGTTTGTTTAGTAGCTCTTCATTAGACACGTTCGCTTTCTCTTCGGTAATTGGTTCTTCAATAGGCGGGTGAGCTTCCTTTTCATCTATTTCCTCAATTCTGTCTTCAGGTTTCTCAAGGGATTCTGACTCTACATCTTCGTTCGTCTCTGCAGACGACACTTCGTCAACTGTAGGAGCAGCTTCTTCATAGACCGTCTGCGTTTCTTGGCTCACTAGCTGTATGTATTCTTTCACTTCATCTAAGGTGCAGTTTTCAGCAAATAGCTGGTTAATATCACTGAGCAACTCAATTTTGTCCTCAGTATATACACGTGCTCCATCTCTTCGCTCAATATATAAATAACCCTGTAAGGAACTTTCCCACCCTTTTAATGTGCGACGATCTATATCTAGGCGGTCACATACAGCTTTAATTGTATAAATTTCAGTCATTTTTTTTCCTCCTCTAATTCTTTCCTAATAATAAAAAGTATGTACTAGCTTGATTTTCGTTGTATGTTGTATTCACCATATCTAACTAATTTTTCCTGCTAGGTGACAAAGGTTGTCAAAACTAGACGACATTAGCCTTTTATGTAAACAAAAAGAGAAATTTGTAAAATGCTCGTATGTATAAAAAGTTGACAGTATAAACTAAGTTCGATAAGATATGTTCAAATGTTTAAGTTTTTAAACATATAAACGCAAGGGGTGTTTTAAATGGAAAAAGGATATGCTTTGATTACAGGTGCGTCAGGTGGAATTGGAAGACAATTGGCATATCATTTTGCGGAAGATGGCTATTCACTCGTATTAGTAGCACGTAGTAAAGAAAATCTGGAAGAGTTAAAGAAAGAGCTTGAAAATAACTATTCAATTTCTGTTTTAATTAGTATAAAAGATCTTTCTAAACAAGAAGAGGCGTTAAAGCTTTACGATGAAATAAAGCAACAACGTATTACGGTTCAGTTTCTAGTCAACAATGCTGGCTTCGGTTTATATGGTACATTTATCGAGACATCTTGGGCTGAAGAAGCAGATATGATTGACTTAAATATAAAAACGCTCACGTATTTAACGAAGCTATTCTTACCAGAAATGGTGGAGCGTAACGAAGGGCGAATTCTTAACATTGCATCAGTAGCTTCTTTTTTACCTGGACCATTGATGGCTGTTTACTATGCAACAAAGGCCTATGTTTTATCGTTTACTGAAGCGTTGGAGAATGAGTTGAAAGATACTAATATAACCATTAGTGCGCTTTGCCCGGGGCCTACTAAGACGGGCTTTAGTGACCGAGCTAATTTAAGTAGCTCAAAATTATTTGAATCAGGGGCTCTCCATGTGGAAGATGTAGCGAAAGTAGGTTATGAACAATTCATGAGAGGGAAAACGATTATTATACCTGGAGCAAAGTTTAAAGTAGCAACTATGCTGCCGAGGTTTTTCCCACGTAAGCTTATTACAAAAGTTGTAAGAAGTATCCAAGAAGTTAAGTAAGAGAGGATAGGTAGCATGAGTACACGCGCAGTGGAATTATTTCGATCAAGTATTCCTGTTTTTCAAGCACTAAGCGATTCAGCGAGACAGGACATTATTTTATTATTAGCAGAAAAGGAACCACTAACGGTCAATGAAATCGCAAAAGAATCAACCCTCTCTCGACCAGCAGTTTCTCATCATTTAAAAATATTACGTGATCAAAAGCTTGTAAGTATTGAGCAAAAAGGAACGCAACGTTATTATTCACTCGCATTAGAAGATGCGGTAGGGCTATTAAAGGAATTAATTTCAACAGTTGAAAAAGAATGTTTATGATCAAAGAGGTGAAGAAATGAAGCATAGTGAGTATTACGTTACAGATGAGAACATTATCAGCAATATTGTTGAAAAGCAAAAGCGGTACTTCTATGAACAAAAGACAAAGTCCAAAGCCGTGCGAGTGCAGGCACTAAAGGATTTGCAATCCATGATTAAATCCAATGAAGAAGTAATTATGGAGGCGTTGAAAAAAGATTTAAACAAATCAGAAATAGAAGCCTATGCTTCTGAGATTGGCATTTTGTTAGAAGAAATTCGCTTTACGCTAAAGCATTTAGACGGCTGGATGAAGTCTAAAAAAGCAAAGACAGTCATGACTCATATTGGTTCAAAAGGATATATCATCCCGGAACCTTACGGAGTGACGCTCATTATTGCACCGTGGAACTACCCGTTTCAACTAGCTATTTCACCATTAATTGGCGCTATTGCAGCGGGCAATACAGCAATTATTAAGCCGTCGGAACTGACGCCTAATGTTTCAAGGGTAATGGAAGAATTGCTTGCCAAAACGTTTGACCCTTCGTTTGTTACAGTTATAGAAGGAGCTGTGGAAACGACTCAAATCTTATTGAAGCAACCGCTGGATTATATTTTCTTTACAGGAAGCGTCAATGTTGGAAAAGTCATTATGCAAGAAGCAGGAAAGCAGCTCATTCCAGTCACGTTAGAGCTAGGAGGTAAGAGCCCTTGTATTGTGCATAGAGATGCAAATGTTGAACTTGCGGCTAAGCGCATCATGTTTGGTAAAAGTATGAATGCTGGTCAAACATGCGTTGCTCCAGACTACTTGTTAGTTCATAAAGACGTAAAGGTTCAGCTTATTGCACAGCTACAGAAAGCCGTAACGCAGTTTTATGGCGAAGATGCACTCACAAGCGGGCGTTATGGCAGAATTGTCAGTGAGAGACACTTCGATCGTTTAATTGAGTTTTTACAAGATGGAAAAGCTGTAATTGGCGGTAATTATAATGAAGAAACGCTCCAGATTGCTCCAACCGTCTTAGACGAAGTAAAATGGGATTCAAGCGTTATGCAAGACGAAATTTTCGGTCCAATTTTACCTCTTATTGAATATGAAAGTGTAGATGAGGTCGTAAGTGCAGTTCATCAAAAAGCAAAGCCGCTAGCTCTATATTTGTTTTCAGAAAGTGAAGAGGTTCAGCAGCAAATTATTAACACGGTTTCATTTGGGGGAGGGTGCATTAACGATACGATTATGCACCTGGCAACGCCGCACCTGCCATTTGGAGGAGTTGGAGAGAGTGGAATCGGTCAATATCACGGTGAGGCAAGCTTTAAAACGTTTTCACACTTTAAAAGCGTGCTGAAGCAAACAACAAAGTTTGATTTTGCCTTTAAGTATCCGTCTGATAACCAAAGTCTAAAAACGATTAAAAAGTTTTTGAAATAACGTCAAACGAAAGGGCTTCTTTATAAGAAGCCCTGTTTGTTATGAGTGCACGATGGTTTGAGATAGAGGCCATTGCTCTTGTTTGTAGGCCATGTCCCAAAATAGATACTCAAGTTCGCAACTTTTGATAAAATGCTCTTTCATACGTCTACGTTCCTCAGCTGAAGCTTTTTCTGCTAACTCATCTAATTTGTCACAAAACCATTTTGTCGTTTCTTTCATTTCTCCATTGGTATAAAAGGAAATCCATTCGTAAAAAGGGTGATCCGGTGTTAAGTTCACTTCGCTTGCAATGCGCTCGCCAATTTCAACGTATGTCCATGGACATGGCAGTAGCACAGCAATAATTTCACCTAGTGTCCCTGTATGTGCGACCGTCATCATGTGACTAATATAATGATTTGCTGTTGGTGCTAAGGGCTGATGCTTCATATCTTCATAACGAATGCCAGCTACTTTACAAAAATTATTATGAGGATGGACTTCACTATGTAAAACAATTGAAATACCGTTATTAAACACTTCCATTTCATCACGGGTACTACATTTTGTTAACGCCGCACCGTATATGCGAACAAAAGCAGTTAAATATTCATAATCCTGTGACACATAATGAATTAAAGCTTCTTTTGGAACTTTTCCTTCCTTAATACCTGCAACAAATGGATGTTGCAAGATGGCATCGTAAATGTAAGCTGCTTCTTTGCGTAATTGAGCTGAAAATGACAATTGATATTCCTCCCTAATTGAATCCACAAGGAACGCACTTATAAACGTAGGCAATAACAAAAAAACACCCCATTATATGGAGTGGTAAAGACAGTTGTTGGTGTATTACACGACAACGCCGTACCACTTTCCTACGCTGGTATAAGCCAGATCAGGTTCAAAGGGATCAAGATTCCTTGTCTCAGCCAAACGGCACCCCTAGTGGATTCTTTCATTTTATTCTTATTCAATTTAACATAAAAAAAAGAATTATACAAAAGTTTAGAAAGAATGGTTCAAAAGTAACGGAAAGTAGTAGTTTGAATAGTGATATTTTTTAAAAAATAAACGAGATAAATTACCTATGAAACTAGTAACTAAACGATTGAAGTAGTTAATGAAAAAATGAGAAAATTGTCACGAATCTTGTCGGAATGTGCAAAGGCTGTGCTATCATGCTATAATAATTGTAAGCTCGTTACGTTTAAACAAGCTCAATTAAAGAATTAAGCTACAAATTGAAGAGGTATTTAGCTGAAGCTAAATGGCCTTTTCAGTTTGCCTAGTTTAATATAAATTAGTCCTGTCAATTTAGTAGGAATTATATTTTTTAAGGAGGTTGTTTAATGAATCTATCAGCATGGGATTTATTTGTGGATCTTGGTTTCATCTCACTGTTATTAGTGGCTGGTACCATTATTCGAGCAAAGGTCAGGTGGGTACAAAACTTATTTTTACCTGCGAGTATTATTGCCGGAATATTGGGTTTAGCATTAGGGCCAAACGGTATTGGCCTCATTCCATTCACTGATCAAATTGGAACTTATCCAGGTATTCTAATCGCGGTTATTTTTGGTGCAATTCCAATTGCAACTCAAAGTGTAAAGTTTAAAGAAATAGCGGGTCGCGTAGGTAGTATGTGGTCGTATTCTCAAATGATTATGCTAGCAATGTGGGGCGTCGGTTTACTATTTTCATTGCTGCTATTAAATAACGTTTGGGGAGATTTAAACTTAGGATTTGGCTTGTTATTAGCAGCAGGATTTATCGGTGGACATGGAACAGCGGCTGCTGTCGGAGACGCGTTTGCAAAGCAAGGATGGGAAGAAGGGTTATCGCTAGCGATGACATCAGCAACAATTGGTGTTATTTGCTCAATCGTAGTAGGGTTGGCGTTCATTAAATATTATTCGAAAAAAGGTGAAACAAATTATCTTGCAAGATTTGAAGACTTACCACGAGAATTAAGAACAGGATTAATCCCCCCTGAAAAGCGCACTTCTACAAAAATGGATACGGTATCATCGATTGCTGTTGATCCACTTGTCTTACATGTGGCTTTAGTGACAATTATCGCATTAGGTGGCTACTATTTAAGTGAGCTAGGTCAAACGTTGTTGCCTTCAGTAACAATACCGGCTTTTTCACTAGCTTTTCTTGTAGGTTTAGCTATTAAAGGTATTATGAAGAAAACGAATAGCGATCAGTATATTAATGCAGATGTAATGAACAGAATTAGTGGAAGTGCAACAGACTTCTTAGTTGCGTTTGGTATTGCTTCTATTAGTTTATCAGCGGTAGCAAGCTATATTGTACCTTTTGCACTGTTATTATTATTCGGTCTGTTGTTTGCATGGTTTGTATTCCGAGTTCTTTCTGGCAAGTTCTTTGGTCCAATTTGGTTTGAACGAGGAATTTTCACTTGGGGATGGATTACAGGAACAACGGCAATGGGAATCGCACTATTGCGTATCGCGGATCCTGAAAGCAAAAGTAAAACACTCGATGATTACGCGTTGGCATATATACCGATTGCGCCGGTAGAGATTCTCCTTATTACATTTGCTCCATTAATGATTGCAACGAGCCAGCATTGGTTGTTTGTGCTTATTACAATTGGAGCAAGCATAGCTATTTATTTATTTGCCATGTTAAGAGGATGGGTTAAAAACGAAAAGAAATCATCCAGTCAATCAAGAAGTATAGAAGCAAACTCAAAATAACAACTCAGCCTAAGGCTGAGTTGTTATTTTTTTAGGAGTCAAAAGGCCTATTCTAAGAAAAATTGTTAACGAGTGCATAAATTTAGGTCAGACGAGGTATTAATGAAGAGAAGCTACTATTTTATCTTTTTAGCTAGAACAACTATATTTACATCTACAGGAAAGGAGAAATAGTATGGCAAATTTTCGTTTTTATAGTATCTTAAATGCGATTGGTTTAGTTCTTGTGTTAATCGTAAACTATTTAGCGAACGCTTTACCAATAGGTGGTCAAACTACAGGTGAAGTATCTGATAGCGTACCAACACTGTTTACGCCAGCAGGCTATGCGTTTGCGATATGGGGCCTAATTTATACGCTTCTAATTATCTGGATTATTCGTCAATTTATTGCGAGAGAAGATCAAAAAGAAATCTATGCGAAAATTGGTATTTGGTTCTTCATTAGTTGTTTACTAAATAGTGCATGGATTTTTATCTTTCAATATCGTTACTTTACTCTTGCTTTACTCGTCATCGTTCTATTCTTAGTAACGCTAATGATTATTTACTCCATCATTCAAAATTCCAGAATGACAACATGGTTTATGAGGCTGCCGATTTCTATTTATATTGGCTGGGTATCCGTAGCAACAATTGTTAATGTCTTTGTTGTATTCCAAGCTAATGGAATCGAAACGCTGTTTGGTTTAGGTGAACAGACGTGGGCAATCATTATGCTTGTAGTGGGCGGAATATTAGGCGTTTTGTTTACAAGAAAAAACAGAGATATCGCATACTCACTCGTATTCATATGGGCTTTTATTGCAATTTCTGTTAAGCAAAGCGCATACTCAGGGATTGTAACAACAGTTTGGGTTGTAGTCGTAATATTGGCACTTAATATCATTGTTCAGCTCATTCATAATTATCGAAAGTGAAGAAATCCTAGCGATTGCTAGGGTTTCTTTTTTTCGTTACGATCCTCTAATAAAGAAGATGTGAAACCGATTAAGCAAATCAATATGCCAAAAGGGACAACAATGGGAATAAAAGATAAAATAAAGGCCATTCTGTACCCTCCTTTACACCAAACGGATTTTATATATAAATATGTGAAGAAGAAAAAAATAGTCTTGGATGTTTAAAGGGATTCATTCAAGGCTATATCATAAGTAATAAAGTAAAAGAGGAGCTTAAAAATGACGTATTTAGTAGCTTATACAGATAAAGAAAACATGGAGTACAGTCAAATTACATGTAAAGATTATGCAGAAGCGGAAAGAGAGGTCCTTCGATTAGAAAAAGCAGGACATTTGCATATTGAAATTATTTCGAATCAAGAAGCATATGACGGTGACGAGTCTTCTTTTCGCGAATAGCTAGAACAAAAAAGTTATTGTAAAAAAATGAAACAAGCAGTGTTTTTCTTGAAAAAATGCAATAGAGAATGATTTTCTCTTCAATATATGATAAAGTACTATTCAGATGAGTATAGAAGAGGAGAGAATTTGGTTATATGAGTAAAGCAAATCAGTGGTCTTCACGTTTAGGATTCGTATTAGCATCTGCAGGTGCTGCGATCGGTCTTGGTGCCATTTGGAAATTTCCCTATGTGACTGGGACAAGCGGTGGAGGAGCATTCTTTTTATTGTTTGTACTGTTTACGCTCTTTATCGGGTTACCGTTGTTGTTAGCGGAATTTATTATTGGTAGGCATACTGGAAAAGAAGCGATTAGTGCATATAAAGCAATTGCCCCCAACACAGCTTGGGTTTGGATTGGACGAGTAGGCGTTATCAGCTGTCTGGTCTTGTTGTCTTTTTACAGCGTTGTAGGCGGATGGATTATTCTTTATACCATTATGAGTCTTAGTGGACTACTTACTGGAAAAGAGTATGGTGCACTTTTTAATACGGTTATTGCAGAGCCTTATCTAGTAATTGGAGCTCAGGCTTTATTTTTGATTATTAATGTATATGTTGTATCAAGAGGAGTTCAAAAAGGGATTGAGCGTACAAACAAATATATGATGCCTTTGTTATTTATTTGTTTTTTAATTATCGTTGTTCGCTCGTTAACGCTAGATGGGGCAATGGAAGGTATAGAGTTCTTTTTGAAGCCTGATTTTAGTGCCATTACAGGTACATCTGTTTTGTACGCATTAGGGCAGTCTTTCTTTTCTCTATGCGTAGGTTTATCTTGCATGGTTACTTATAGTTCTTATTTAGGAAAAGATATAAGCTTAACAAAATCTGCCGGTTCCATCTCTGTTTTAAATCTGGTTGTATCACTTCTCGCTGGGTTAGCTATTTTTCCTGCCGTATTTGCATTAGGCATGGAACCAACAGAAGGGCCAGGATTGCTTTTTGTTGTATTGCCACAAGTGTTTGAGCAAGTACCATTCGGCCCTGTATTTTTAGCACTATTTTTGCTGTTATTTTTATTTGCAACGTTAACTTCATCTTTTTCACTTTTAGAAATTATTGTGGCGGCTCTTACAAAAGAAAAGCAGGAGAAGCGTCCAAAATCTGCAGTGTTAGCAGGAGCTATTGTCTTTCTTGTTGGGTTGCCTTCAGCGCTGTCATTTGGTGTCTTAAAGCACATCACGGTGTTTGGTAGAAACATCTTTGATACAGCAGATTTCTTTGTAAGTAACTTAATGCTTCCCATTGGAAGTCTTTTAATCGCTATTTTTATTACATGGAAAATGAAAAAAGAGCACGTGTTTGAAGAATTTAAAACGGGAAGCCCAAAATTTGAAAGGTTATTTTCAACGTGGTTTATCCTAGTTAAATATATTTTGCCATTCATTATTATTGTGGTTTTATTTAATTTAGCTAGTGCCTACTAGGTAAAAAAGCACTCCAAAAGGAGTGCTTTTTTCATTTGTTATTTTGCAAAAACATGATCACCGATTGTAGTAGTGACTTCTTTTTGACGTAACCATTGATTATCTGTTTTTGAAGGGTTAAAGAAGAAGAGAGAACCGCTACCTCCCCCATGTAATGCTAACGCTTCGTTTACTGCTTTTTTCGCTTCAGCATCAGCTGGCTTGTTAATTTCACCATTGCTTACAGGTTCAAACTGGCCTTTTTGGTAAATGACTTCACGAATAGAATTTGGGAACGCATCATCATCGACACGGTTTAAGATAACAGTCGCAACGGCAACCTTTCCAGCGTAAGGCTCTCCTTTTGCTTCTGCATGTATAATGCGAGCTAATAGATCTTTGTCTGTACTGCTAATTGAGCTTGGGATTTTTAGTGTTTCATTGATTGCAAGTGCGTCAGTTTCTTTGTTGTTTTCAGCTTTTAAATCTTTAATAGAGACACCATATTCCATCCCAATTTTATAAAGGGACTCGCCGCTGTCTACGCGATGCGTTGTTTCCGCTGCGCTTGCTGAATGCCCTAATCCGAGCATAGGTACTGTTAAAGCACCAATAATAGCTAACTTTTTCCACATAGTTTTATAACCTCCGATGTGTAGTGTCTTAGCGTGCACGTTCTAAAGAGTAACAGCATATGAGGTGTCTTGTCATTAATGAAAACATACCAGTCTAGGAAGATATTAAATAAATTTAACAATAATCGTAATAAATGTACACATCCTTAACGAACAGTCAGCTTTTCACTTTAATAGAGTGAGATAAAGAAGAAGAGTAACTGTACGTAAAGGTCTGCTAAGTGTAAAGAACCATTCTTATTTTTTAAAAAGAGGATTGACTTGAAATTTAAGGTGACTTATAATGAGCGTGTAACTAGTTAACCGTTTAACTGGAGTGGGTATATGAATGGGAAAATAACGATTCGAGATGTTGCAAAGCACGCAGGAGTTTCTCCCGCAGCTGTATCTTATGTGTTAAATGGTATTAACAAAGTATCAGATGAAACAAAGCAGCGAATTTTGAAAGCGGTTAAAGAGCTTGAATATGAACCAAATCTAACCGCAGTAAGCTTATCAAAGCGGAAATCAAATGTCATTGCGGTTATGTTTCCGTTAGTGAACGATTCCCTTGTTACGATTTTTAAAGATAATCACTATCAAAGTGAAATGATTAGTGGAATCGAATACGTACTTCGTAAAAATGGATATGATTTACTCATTTCAGGTGTGCAAAGCCCAAGTGAATGTATGAAATGGATTCGGAAGCGAAACGTAGATGGCCTCTTATTTTTAGGGGTATTTCCAAATCGTTTATACGAAGAGATGAAAGCGTTATCCAAGCCTATCGTGTTAGTGGATACATACGATAAGTACGAGCGTTATTTCAATCATATTACGATGAACGACGAGGAAGGTGGCTACCAGGCTACGAAACATTTAATTGATCTAGGGCACAGTGCGATTGGTTTCATTGCGCACCGAATGACAAATAGCCCCATCGACTATAAGCGGTTTATTGGCTACGAAAAAGCGCTCAAAGCAGCGGGAATCAAGCCGTGCAAATCACATGTATTCGAAGCGTTAGATAGTTCATTTGAAAATGGATACAGGATGGGAAAAGAGTTATTATCACGTCCACATTCTATGTCTGCATTCTTTGCTTCATCTGATACGCTAGCATTAGGAATAATGAAAGCGCTACAAGAAGAAGGTAAGCGCATACCAGAAGACTATTCAATTGTGGGATTTGATGATTTAACGTTTAGTAGTTATGCTACACCTAGCTTAACTACGGTACGTCAAGATGTATTTAATAAAGGATCGGTGGCTGCCACAGCAATCATTCAAGCAATTGAAAATGACACTACCGCACTTCAGCATATTCGACTGTCGACGGAGCTTATTCATCGAGAGTCCACGGCTAAAAAGAAAGGGTAAGTGGTAGGTTAATCGGTTCACTAAAAGTTAATGATGACAAAGGGGATATAAAAATGACAAAAGTAACGGTATGGAATGAGAATCGTCACGAACAAAAAAATCCAGTTGTAAGAGAAGTTTATCCGGAAGGAATTCACGGCGCCATCGCTTCATTTTTACAAGAAGCTGGCTATGCAACTGCAACAGCTACGCTGGATGAGCCTGAGCATGGATTAACTGATGAAGTTCTTGAAAATACTGATGTGCTTGTATGGTGGGGACATTTAGCTCATGAAGAAGTATCTGATGAGATTGTCCAAAAAGTACAGCAACGCGTGTTGGATGGTATGGGACTAATCGTCTTACATTCGGGGCATTTTTCAAAAATCTTTAAAACATTAATGGGAACAAGCTGTGATTTAAAATGGCGTGAAGCAGATGAAAAAGAGCGTTTATGGGTTATAGATCCTTCTCACCCAATTGCAGAAGGTATTTCAGAATTTATTGAACTTGAGCGTGAAGAAATGTATGGAGAGCACTTTGATATCCCAGCTCCAGATGAACTTGTTTTCACAAGTTGGTTTGAAGGCGGAGAAGTCTTCCGCAGTGGATGCACGTATAAGCGTGGAAATGGGAAGGTATTTTACTTCCGACCAGGACATGAAACATACCCAACTTACCACCATAAAGATATCCAACGTGTAATTGTAAACGCTGTAAATTGGGCGAAGCCTGTTGATCGCAAGCGTCCAGTATACGGAAACGCTCAGCCACTTGAAAAAATTACGGTGAAAAACTAAAGAATTAAAGGGGAGAAGAATAATGGAGAAATTAAAAGTAGCGGTTATCGGTTGTGGAAGTATTGCTCAGTATCGCCATCTACCAGAATATAAAATGAACAAAGATGTAGAGCTAGTAGCAGTTTGCGATATTAACGAAGAGCGTGTCAATAAAGTAGCAAGTGAATACGGCGTAAAGGCTTATACAAGTTATGAAGAGCTGTTAGCAAGTGGAACGGTAGATGCAGTTAGCGTTTGTACACCGAACTACCTGCATGCTCCTATCTCGGTTGTAGCATTAAACAGCGGAGTACATGTTTTGTGCGAAAAGCCAATGGCAACGTCAAAAGAATCAGCTGAAGCAATGATTGAAGCGGCTAAAGCCAACAACAAAAAGCTTATGATTGCTCATAATCAACGCTTTGTAGCATCTCATCAAAAAGCACGCCAATTAATTGAAAACGGCGAAGTTGGAAGGATCTATAGCTTCCGTACAGCTTTCGGACACGGTGGTCCAGAAGGTTGGAGCGTAGATGGTAAAGACAGCTGGTTCTTTAGAAAAGAAGAAGCATTTATTGGAGCGATGGGAGATTTAGGTGTTCATAAAACTGACTTGCTTCGCTACATTTTAGGAGAAGAAATCGTTGAAGTTGGTGCATTTGTCGAAACAACTGCAAAAGACTTTGGCGACGTAGATGATAATGCTGTGTGCGTACTAAAAACAGAAAGCGGTATTGTGGGTACGCTAGCAGCAAGCTGGGCGTACACAAGCAAAGAAGATAATTCAACAATCATTTATGGCGAAAAAGCAATTCTTCGCCTAGAAGATGATCCAAACTATTCATTAGTAGTTCAATACACAACTGGGGAAGTTGTGAAGTACGAGTTAGGAAAAATTCAATCAAATGATGATGGTGGTCAAAGCAACTCTCACGTTGTTGAAAAATTTGTGGATGCAATCATTAACGATACCGAAACACCGGTTTCCGGCGAAGAAGGATTTAAGTCATTAGCTGTTATTTTGGCTGCTCTTGAGTCAAGTGAAACAAAACAAATTAAGCAAGTGTAATGAGGTGACAGCTGTGAAAGTAGGAATTATTGGAGTGGGCGGCATTGCAGTAGGCCGCCACATTCCCGCATTTAAACAGCTACAGGATGAGTGTGAGATTGTGGCTGTAAGTGATATTAACGCTGAGCGTGCAACAGAAGTAGCAAATGAGCATAATATTCCACACGTATTTATTGATTACAAAGACATGTTTGCAGAAGTCGATGCTGTTTGCATTTGTACACCGAATAAATTCCATGCTGAATACGCAGTAGAAGCGTTAAAAGCGGGTGTTCATGTGCTATGTGAAAAGCCAATGGCCTTATCGAAAGCTGAATGTGAGCAGATGATTCAAGAAGCGAAGAAAGCAGATAAAGTGTTAGCAATTGCCTATCATTATCGATTCATGCAGGAAGCACAGGCGGCTAAAAAAAGCATGGACGAAGTGGGGAAACCACTTGTTGCGCGAGTACGAGCAATGAGACGCCGAAAGGTACCAGGATGGGGCGTGTTTACTAATAAAGAGCTGCAAGGTGGAGGGAGCTTAATCGACTACGGCTGTCATCTTCTTGACTTAGCTGTATGGCTAATGGGGAATCCAAGCCATACAGAAGTAGTGGGATCTACGTATAACGACTTAAGCCGTTCACCCAACCAGCTAAATCAGTGGGGTACGTTTAATCACGAAACGTTTGAAGTAGATGACCACGTCACAGCCTATGTCAAATTTGATAACGGTGCATCTTTGTTACTTGAAACATCTTGGTCAGCTAACATAGCAGATGACGAAGAGCATGTAAGCATCTCTGGTGTTAATGGAGGCATCAATGTATTCCCGTTTGAATTATATACATCCAAAAATGGCATGTTGTTAAATAGCCAAGCAGCTTGGATAGACGGGGAAGAAAACTTTAGCTTATTACAAGCGAACAATTTTATTAATGCTTGTAAAGGTAAAGAGGATCTCGTTGTAAAGCCGGAAGAAGCGCTTCAAACATCAGCAATCATCGATGCTATTTATAATAGTAGTAAGAAGTAAAAAAAGGGGGAAAACAAGGTGAAACTAGGGGTATTTACCGTATTATTTGCAGATAAATCATTTGAAGAAATGCTTGATACTGTCAAAGCAGCTGGGCTTCATGCAGTGGAAATTGGAACAGGAGGCTATCCTGGAAACAATCATTGTCCATTAGATGAGCTGTTAGAAGATGAAGCCGCACGAACAGCATATAAAAATCAAATTACAAATCGTGGATTAACGATTAGCGCATTTAGTTGTCATGGAAACCCAATCTCACCAGAGGTTAATTTTGCAAAAGAATCTCATGAAACGCTATTAAAAACGATTAAACTAGCTTCGCTACTGGATGTCCCAGTTGTAAATTGTTTTTCAGGGACAGCAGGTGATCATGAGGGGGCGAAATATCCAAACTGGCCCGTTACGCCTTGGCCAAATGAGTATGGTGATGTTTTAAAGTGGCAGTGGGAAGAAAAATTAATTCCTTATTGGAAAGAAGTAGGCGCTTATGCACAAGAGAACAATGTGAAAATTGGTTTGGAGCTTCACGGTGGATTTTTAGTACATACACCGTATACATTATTAAAGCTACGTGAAGAAACATGCGATGCAATCGGTGCAAACTTAGACCCAAGTCATTTGTGGTGGCAAGGAATTGATCCTGTTGCAGCCATTAAAATTCTGGCTAAAGAAAATGCGATTCATCACTTCCATGCAAAAGATACGTATTTGGATCAAGAAAACATTAATATGTATGGATTAACAGATATGCAGCCTTATGGTGAAGTTCGCTCTCGTGCATGGACGTTCCGTTCAGTAGGATGTGGACATAGCTTAACAGAATGGTCGGATATGATGAGCGCTTTACGTACGTATGGATATGATTATGTTGTAAGCATAGAGCATGAAGACCCGATTATGTCAATTAATGAAGGGTTTAAGCGTGCCGTAACAAACCTTCAAAGTATTTTAATTGAAGAGCAACCTTCACAAATGTGGTGGGTATAAATAAAACAACGCACTTTGAAAGTGCGTTGTTTTATTTTGATACATATGGATGATTCGTAATCCAAAATCGCCAAGGATAATCCTTTGCTTCACCAGAGTTATCGATGCCAATCCTTGGCCCTGATGAAATAGCTGTAGGCGTAAATCCTTTTGAGATATACAGAGGAGAATTAGTAATGTCATGTCCATAAGCCTTCATTGTAATCGCAAGTGCTTTTGTTAACTTACCTGGTCCGTTTGTCCAATTTTTAGGCAGAGCTTGTTTTCGACGCTTTTGAATAAGATCAATTCCACTAAAAGGTTCGATTGCTCGAATTAACACGGCTTCTGGCTTATTAACTGGGCCGCTGACAATATTAACAAGGCAGTGGGTGTGCATTACATAGGTATACACATTGCCAGGAGCGCCAAACATCACTTCGGTTCGTTTTGTTCGTCGGTTATTAAAACTATGTGCAGCACGATCTTCAGGTCCCATATAGGCTTCTGTTTCAACGATAAACCCAGAAGTAGTACCTTCGCTTGTTTCGTGAATAAGCAGGCAACCGAGAAGGGATTGTGCTAAAGATAACGTTGGTTGATTATAAAACGAAGCCTCGAGAGGCTGGAGTGATAATGTACCGTTCACGGATAATCCCTTCCTTTGTATGTTAAGTTAGTCTTCAGACGTTTCTACTTCAAAGCGTTTATATCCTAAAAATAACATAAATGATACGACAGTTAATACGGTCATGCCAATAAATAAATTTTGAAACATTGATTCGATTGGTAAGCTTTTTTGCCAAACGATTGCTACTCCTGTTAAAGCTACGCCGGTAGCTCCACCAACGAACTGAGAAAGTTGTGAAAAGCCCATTCCTGTGCCAACACTATCTGAAGGTAGCATGCGTGAGATTTCGTTTGCTACGCTAGACGTAAGGGATGTGAAACCAATGCTCATAAACATATACATAAATAAAATGGCTGTAGGTGATACAGTGCTGAAAAAGGTAAAAAGTAAAGCTGCAATAGCTAAAAATAAGTGGCCAAATCGAATTAATACTTTGTTTCCGAACTGATCAATAATTTTACCAATAAAACGAGAAGCAATGGCTGATAGAATTGCACCTGGGAAAATGAGTAATCCAATTTCAGCAGAGCTTTTTTGGAAAACTTGTACCAATAATAACGGCATAATAAAAAGAGTGGCAAAGTGAGTCATGTATGCTGCAAAACCGATGCCATTTAATAGTAAATAGCCTTTACTTTGAAAAAGCTTGGGCTCAATAAATGGATGGTTATGCTTGCGGATACGAATGCTTAATAAAATAATGGCTACAATACCGACTGCTAGTAATAATAAAGAATAGGAAGTTAGAAATAGTAAAAAGCCGGTCACGCCCGCTGCTGTTAGGATACCACCTAGAATATCAAAATAAACTTTCTTTTTATCTTCAGCAGGTAAAACCTTATGAAATAATGGGATGAAAATTAAAACTAACCCTGTTACGATGAATAGAAAATTCCAACCCATATACTGCGTTACTGCTCCTCCAATAACAGGACCAAGACCAAATCCAAGTGACGCAGCAGAAGAAATCATAGACATTGATTTACCACGTCTGGATTTCGGGATATAGCGCGTGATTAAAATCATTGCTAGTCCAGGTACTGCTGCTGCTCCTGCAGCTTGAAGAACGCGGGCAAATAACAGCATTGTAAAGTTGTTCGACACAAAGCCAATAATTGAAGCAATCCCTAGCAGCGTTAAGCCAGTCGTTAGCAACTGTCTAATCGGAATGAAGTCGGATAGTCGACTATATGTAATTGTTGCAATTGCAAAAACAACAGAATAGCCAGTAATAATCCAAGCAGAGGTTGAAGATGTTAAAGCAAATTCTGTGGATACTTTAGGAAGAGCAACGTTAAACATTGTAGTGTTCATTACTACAAGCATGATTGTCAAGCTCCAAAAAGGAATGACGACAGATTCTTTAAATGGTTTTGGTTCTAAGATTGAATGTTCTTCATTTGTAGTAATAGTAGTGGTAGTCATCTTTATCTCCTTACAAAATAGCATATTTAATCAAGATTGAATGGTATATCATTAATTCTCAAACCTGTCTACAGGTATATAAATATAGAATTTTATGATACGTTTGTCAATCTTTTTCGGGTTGCGAAATAAAATCAGGTGCGTGCACCTGATTTTAATTTCACTTTTATAGCTCTTCACCCTTCTCAAACGTAACCTTATGCTCTTTGGCAAGTTTTTTAATATCACTTGCATATTTACGCATTCCTTTTCTCGCTTCATCTAACATCACATTAGCTTCGACAATTAATTCAGGGTCCTGTTTTTCAAGAGCGCTAACAATTTTTGCAAAAGCGTTATACTGAGTATTGGCAGCTTTAATATAATCTTCATGGAGCGCCCGTAGCTCATCTGTTTCTACTTCGATTTTTTCAAGTTCTTCAATAAATTCACGATATTGTGGAATGACTTCATCCACAAGCGTATCATACATCGTAAAATCATCTGTGTAGTTAGCTCCGGATACGCTGTCATATGCTTCAACCGCCTGTATTTCTAGTTCACTGACCTTGGGGATTTCAGTATTTGAATAGTTTAATAAATCGTCTTGAACGGGGTCGTTGAGGCAGGCGGATAAAAGCAACAGCAGTGGAACAAATAGCAGCAAAAGTTTTTTCTTCATTTAACTCTCACCTCCATTGTTCAGTTTATGAACGAACTGCTTGACACAGTCTCGGGAATCTGAAAGTGAAAAAACAAAATCAAGATAGCCTCAATATTGCCATGAAGCGTACTTATATAGTAGACTTTTACTATAGTTTAATAGAATGGGGAGCTTGCGGATGCAGGCTGAGAGTATGATTAGGAAACCATCATAGACCATTTGAACCTGTTGGATAATGCCAGCGTAGGGAATGTGAGTAGATTGTAAAAGCACCTTGCGTTCATGCAGGGTGCTTTTTTATATCGAAAGGTAGGAGGATGGAAAAATGACGGCCCAAAAGGAAATAGGTCATTTATTATCTCAAGTAAGACAAGAAAAGCCACTAGTACATAATATGACGAACCTTGTTGTAACAAATTTTACAGCGAACGGTTTATTGGCTTTAGGCGCATCGCCCGTAATGGCTTATGCAAAAGAAGAAGTTGCGGATATGGCTAAAATCGCTGGAGCACTCGTGCTTAATATGGGAACGTTAACAAGTACTGAAGTTGAAGCGATGATAATTGCAGGAAAAGCAGCGAATGAGGCAGGCGTTCCGGTTATATTTGATCCAGTCGGAGCAGGTGCAACACCATTTCGTACAGCTACAGCAAGAGAGTTATTAAATAAAGTAAACATAGCAGTTATTCGAGGAAATGCTGCTGAAATTGCCAATGTTGTAGGAGAAAACTGGGCGATAAAAGGTGTAGATGCAGCACCTGAAGAAGGGGATGTCGTTACGTTAGCTAAAATGGCTGCAAAGCAGCTGAAAACAGTAGTTGTTGTAACGGGTGTACAAGATGTTGTTAGTGATGGAGATTCAGCTTATATTATCACAAACGGGCATTCAATGCTTGCCAATGTAACAGGGACCGGTTGTTTATTAACATCCGTTATTGGTGCCTTTGTTGCAGTTGAAAAGAAAAGAATTGTTGAAGCAGTTCTTGAGGCGTTATGTGCATATGAAGTCGCAGCTGAACTGGCAGCTGATAAAGCAGCAGGTGAAGGGCCAGGAAGTTTTCAAACCGCTTTTTTGGATGCTTTACACCATATTCATCCAGAACAAGTGAAAAGCGGAGCAAGAGTTGAACAGCAGTAGAAGGGAGCTAACAGAAGATGAATATTAAAGAGTATCTAAAAGTTTATTTTATTATGGGAAGCAATAATTGTAAGGGAGATCCGCGAGTCGTATTAAAAGAAGCGATTGCGGGTGGAATTACGATGTTCCAGTTTCGTGAAAAAGGAGAGGGAGCTCTGCAAGGAAAAGAGAAGTATCAGCTTGCTTATGATCTTCAACAAATTTGTAAACAGCATGAGGTACCTTTTATTGTAAATGATGATGTTGACTTGGCAATCAAATTAGGTGCTGATGGTATTCATATTGGTCAAGAAGACGAGAAAGCGTATATTGTGAAAGAAAAGGCTCCTCATCAACTAATCGGTGTGTCGGTTCATTCGATTGAAGAACTACAGCAAGCAATTAAAGATAAAGCGGATTATGTGGGAATGGGGCCTGTATTTCCAACCACTACAAAAACAGATACAAAAGCTGTTCAGGGCACAAATTTAATTCAGCAAGCTCGTCAACAGAAGATTGATTTCCCAATTGTAGGGATTGGAGGCATCACAGCCGAAAATGCTGAGAAAGTCATTCAAGGTGGTGCTGACGGTATATCTATTATTACAGCGATTAGCTTAGCAAGGTCACCTAAGCAAGCAGCAGAACAGTTGCTTCAAGCAGTGAAATGAAAAAATGCCTCCTGCGGGAGGCATTTTTTCATTTCACTATAAGCTTATAGAAGTTGGTGTATCTTTCCCTTCATTCATCAACTTGATATGAGTAGGCGTAATTTCAAGTAAAACGTAGTTAGCGTCATCAGGTCCATTAAACCACTGTGACATATGATCATTCCAAAAGCGGTTCTTTAACTCTTGATTATCATTAATTTTAGCAATTCCAGACACCTCTACATAATTATCTCCGTATCCTTCGCCGCTATAGCCAAGCAAAATATGCACGTTGCCGTTTTCATCAATTTCATCAGCTTTATGCGTAGCTATGCTTGTTGGCGTGTACAAGGTAATGTCACCATCTTTTTTAAAAAACGTCATGTAGCGAGAATTAGGTTTTTGATTCACAACGGTCGCTAATGTACCCACTCGGTTTTCATCTAGTAAGTTCGATAACTTGTCCATCATTTCTTGCTTATTCATTTGAATCAGCTCCTTAAGTTTATCGTCTTACTTAAGATATACCACCGTTGGAAAAAACTAAACATCGTGTATCTATTTACTTTTAAATAGACAATAATATAATTATGTAAACTGAAATACAATAAAAAGCCCGCACTGCCGTAACTCGAAGTGTCTTAAATACCCAGATCAACTAGGTGGGTGTTCGCACAGTCGGTTTTAGCGTCCCAAGAAGGGCATGCTATCCGCAACTGAATTTTGAACTCCCTTTTAACACTCAAAGGTTTAAGACAACATGAGTATACGCACAGCGCAGGTATGTAGGTATACCTTTTAAAAAGGTATACATGGTGTGTGTTAGGAATTTTACACAATCGCAATCATGTGTACAAGAGATGATTATAAAGCAATATTTGTGGAAATGCAACATAATTATTTAATGCTAAAAAATGTATTTAAAGATGTGTTGTTTTTTGATTTATAGTTAAAAGTAAAACGAGGGGCCCTAAGATAGGCAGAACACATATGAATCGGTAGCGATGACCCCTAAAAAGAATATAGGTTAACCAAGTAAGGACAAAAAAATCAACGGTCATAACGCTAACTAATTGAGAATGCTTGAAAGCTTCTATATAACCTGAAAATGAGCCTGCTGCAAAACCATACAAATAAAGAATGAGAGTGATTGTCAACAAAGACAGTAAGAAAGTGGGTGAGGTTAACCATTTGTTTAGAAGGCTAAATCCGCGACTCTTAGTTGATTTCTCGCCCTTTAGTACAAAGTAAGGTAAAAGCGCGAAGGCTCCTAATCCAAAAGAGAGCAGTGAAAAAGGCCAGCCTGGAAGTTTAAACGAGTCGTTTGGCATAATTAGTGATGCAAATAAAAGAGGGAATAGTCCTAAACAAGAAAAAATCATAACGACGAGTGGCTCCACTGTTGCGAATTGCCCAGAGATCAACTTCATCATGACGAGGTCGTTTTTTCCTTTACTGCCTGGTGCTAATAGCCATGCATAAATAATAAGGAAAGTCCACATGGATAGATACTTCAAAATCCTTACTCCTTTTCGTTTTATCATAGCATGTAAAAAGAAAAGCATGAAAACGTAATGTTCTCATGCTTTAATGCAAGGTACCTTGAGTGGGACGAGTAAACCAATTCCATAACTCTACTTCGCCTAAAGAAGAATAGGTAATCGACGGTTCGTTCTTTAGTTTTAGCAGTTCTTTTGTTGGTCCTGTTAAGACAATGCCGTATATTTTAACACCGTTCTTTTTACAAATTTGTATCGGTTAGTTAACTGAAGTTCATCTGGGTTCATCCATCTAATTTGTTGAACCGTCCGTTCGTTATCAGCAAGCAGCTTCAGTAGCTGCACCACGCGCTCTTCATCAGTAAAGGTTTCTTTTTCTTCATAAAACGGTAGCTCTAGCATTGATGGGAACCCAAAAGATGAGGTTAAATCTACAAGCGGATTGCTTGTATCACTTCCTTTTGCTTCATACCCAGTGTCTAAAGCATACCAGACGGGTGAAATGTCGCTTGAAAGTGTAGAGCTAAGTTTCTCTTCAATTTCTTCCATAGTATAGGCTTGATCAAAAGAAAGCGCAATTTCACTAACTGTGCCTTCAGGGAGTTGATCAAGTGCTCCCCATGTTTCATTCGACCATTTTTGATAGAAAGAAGCGTCTTTTTCTTTTTTTACTCGCTCTGGATAAGCAAATGATAACTTCATATTATAATGGTCGTTTAAAAAGTTTTTGTCGACGTTTGTGACCCGTTCAAACAGGTGGTGAAACGTATATTGTCCGACACTTTTTTGCTCTTGCCCAATCTCTTTATACAGCGTGTACTCATTTTGTAAGCGGAAGAAAGGCTTCGTTTCGGTTCTTGAATTTTGTACATATATGTTTGGTAAAGCAGATTCAATCGCCGCTTTATCCACAGTTCGTAAATATTCACCTTTAGGAGTGAAAGAATAGTAAATAGCCGATAAAAAGCTGCCTCCTAACCAAAGTAAGATAAAAGCGCTTAGCACAGTCAATACATTAGTAAAGCGTTGTCTCCATTTCGCCCTTATCATTGAGCGCTTTGCTTTTTCCTGGTCAAACGTAGAGGAAGCAGTGACTGGCTGTATTTCTTCTTCATCAAGCAGGTTTTGAAGATAATTCATACATTCATCACACTCTTCAGTGTGGCGTTCGAGCTCTTCTACTTCTGCATCTGTCAAAGTTCCGTCTTTGTATTTTGTCCATTGGTGCTGCATATTTTGACAGCTCATACGTTCTCTTCCTTTCTCTTCTTTAATTGCTGACGTCCTCTATAAAGAGCCATTTTCACTTTTGCTAGAGTAAAGCCAGTCATCCCAGCAATTTCTTCATATGTAAAACCGTGATAATCACGAAGTAGTACAATATTTCTTTTTGGCTCTGGAAGAGAGGATACTTCTGAAAGCCACGTGTTAATTTCATCTTGCACAAACACCTTCTCTTCAGCACTTGGTTGTGGTGAAAAATGCCATTCCTCTAGTTCGACAGTTGGTCGCTTTTTTTCTTTTCGATACCAATCAATAAATGCGTGATAGGCAATTTTGAACAGCCAAGGCTTTACTTCTTCACCGCTATATGTTTCTAAATGTAGCAGTACGCGATAAAACGTTTCTTGCATAAGGTCTTCTGCAGCTTCTTTCCGCCGCGTAAGAGAGAGAAGATAGCGGAAAAGATCGTGCATATGCTGTTCATAAATTTCTTCGAAATGATGCTTAGGTGCCATTTTCTCCCCCTTTCCTTTAACTAACGGAAATGTTCGTCAAAAGTTTCTAATTATAATGTAGGAAAATATAACTGTTTTCTAAGCGCATAAAACATAAATGTTAGCATACCATATGGAAGAGAAAATGCGATGAAATTCGACAAAATTCCATGAAAAATGTCATTTTTTAAAAAAACTAAGGTTTAATTGGTGTTCGGAATGGCAAGAAAATGGTATGATAAGACTCAGAAGGTATACATTGTCATATTGATGGCGTACATAGCATTTTTAAAAATGACGCTCGTTGAAACTTCTCTCATAAAATTTTATTTAAACGTTTGAAATAAAGTAGTTTCGGGAAAAGTCACAAGATAGCTCAAACGAGTGGTGAAAATCAAGCTTTGTAGATAAAAGGTGTATATAGTTAATAAAATACAAAGGTGGGATCATCATGGATGTAGAAAATACACAAGGAACAGAAGAGCAAGCACCGAAGGTAAAAGCAGCAAAAGTCGGTGACACAATTCAGCCAAAAAAAGGTGATTTTAAAGGATACAAAGGTATCGTCATGGTGGTTCGTGATAACTCGGTCATCGTCGATTTTGGAAAAGACGCTGAAACAGGCGAATCAATGAAAACAGTCGTTAATCACAAAAACTATAAAATTGTGAAAAAGTAGGTATCCACCTACTTTTTTTCGTGACATAAAACCTTTGAGAACCCCAATAAAATCTTGTAGAATGAAGACAGCAAACCGAGAGAAAGGATATGAATTATGGCAATTGAATTAACAGATTTATCACTACCAAGCGAGGTACTTACTCGTATTCAAGAAAGAAAACAAAAGCTAACAGCAGAAGATGAATTTTTAATTGGGAAAGGGGGCTATACTGCAGAAGAAGCTGACATCTTAGAAGATGCTCTTATTGCTTTAGCACTTGGAAAAAACGTACTTTTAAAAGGTCCGACAGGCTCTGGTAAAACAAAGCTTGCAGAAACATTATCTTATTTGTTTTCACAACCGATGCACAGCATTAACTGCTCAGTTGATTTAGATGCTGAAGCGTTATTAGGTTTTAAAACAATCGCTGAGAAAAATGGAAAGCAAGGTATTGAGTTTGTTTCTGGACCAGTTATCAACGCAATGAAGAAAGGTCAGCTTCTTTATATAGACGAAATTAATATGGCAAAGCCTGAAACACTACCAATTTTAAATGGTGTTCTTGACTACCGTAAAATGATTACAAATCCATTTACAGGTGAAGTCGTAAAAGGAAAAGAAACCTTTGGTGTAATCGCGGCAATTAATGAAGGCTATGTTGGGACGGTTCCGTTAAACGAAGCATTAAAAAATCGATTTGTTGTTATCGATGTACCATATATTCAAGGAGAAAGCTTGCGACAAGTATTAAAAACACAATCACAGCTTCAAGATGAAAAGTTAATTAACCAGTTTGTACAGCTTTCAGGAGATTTAATCACGCAGGTTAGCAACGGTCATATTTCAGAAGAAGCAGCATCGATTCGCGCGTTATTAGATACATGCGATTTAGCGTTATATATGCCTCCACTGCGTGCTATTAAAAGAGGGATTATTGAAAAGTTAGAAGATGAAAGGGAAAAGGCAGCCATTCAAAATATTGCAGAAACGTTATTTGAATAAGGGGTGGCGCTATGAGATTTATTAAATTTAACGATAAAAACGTTGATTCATTTTTATATATGGAGCTTGCCGATTTAACAAAAACGCTTACAAAAAACGATGATATTGAAGTTGAGTATCGGGTGTCCTCTTACTATGATCCGCTACAGAAAATTATTTATCTAAGTCACTTCTGGGATAATCGACCCGATAGTGATAAAGTGTATGGCCTTAAAAGCGACGTGTTTTTAAGAGCGATTGGAAGCTATTATCACTGTGATTTCCAAGAGGTAAATGCGTATTTGAAAAAGTGAAGCGTTCATCTGTCTCAAGTCTTGCAAAACAGCTCTTTATGCTTTTTGAAGACTTACGTTTAGAAGATGTATGTACGAAAGAAAGACCTGGTACGAAGAAAGCTTTCGCCACACGCAGAAACGTATACCGTAAGTATTTTGCTACCCAGCTCAATGCAAATTTAATAAAAAGCGTTCATACCGATGCACTCTTTAATGGCATCTATCTCTTATTAACGGCGGAAAACCCGTTTGAAGAAATTCCGTTCATTACAAATGAGGTTGATATGGCAATGCCATTTATTCGAAGCCAGCTAGTGAAGGTGTATGAAGCGAAAACTACTAAAGATATTGCGCGTATTTGCTTAGAGCTTGTTGATTTGTTTGATGATATTTTAGAAAAAGACATGCTTAATACGTATTTCTTTTTGGCAGAGCTGGATTATGAAGAGTTAGAGACAGGCTTAACTTTTGACGATTTAAAACGTGAATCCAAACTTGCAAATGATGATATTTTAGAGCATGAACAAGACGGCGATGAAGATATTCATGAAGAGAAAATGGAAATGTGGCACCGTGAAACAAGTAAAGCAACGCAAAGCTTTTTGCAATTTGATATGGATCAAGGCTCTAAAACGGATATGCTAGGCGATGGTGTACGTGAAGGAGACGATGGTGATCAAGCGCTCGGTATTGTTCAAGGTGCTTCACAAAAAACGTCACGAAACGATTACTCACAGATGGAAGCAATGGATCAAACGCATCCAGAAAAAGACGGAGCAGCTGACTATGAATATGGAAAAGATAATAAGTACGCGTTTCCAGTGTTCCTGGATCCAACCATTCCCACAGACGAAGAAGTTGCTTTGTATGGTGAAAATAAACAGCTTATTTCATCTTTTCAAAAGAAGCTAAAGCAAATGATTGAGAAGACGTTAGAGCATAAAAAAACGTTACCGAGAAGTGAACTTCAGTTTGGTCGTTTAAATAAAAGGTTATTAAAGCTATGGACAGATGATAATCCTCGCTTGTTTTATAAAAAAGACCAAGAATCTCCGCAGATTGACGCGGTTTTCTCTCTACTCGTTGATTGCTCAGCATCAATGTATGACAAAATGGATGAAACGAAGCTAGGAATTATCTTATTCCACGAAGCGCTAAAATCAGTGAGGGTTCCACATCAAATCGTTGGGTTTTGGGAAGATACAAACGATGCAACTGAAACAAGCCAGCCTAACTATTTAAAAACAGTGATGGACTTTCAATCTTCTCTTAAACCAAAAAGCGGTCCTGAAATTATGCAGTTAGAGCCAGAGGAAGATAATCGCGACGGATTTGCTATTCGTCACATGACAAGACGCTTGTTAAAGCGAACGGAAAAACAAAAATTTTTACTCGTATTTTCAGATGGAGAGCCTGCAGCGATGGGATATGAACAAAACGGTATCGTTGATACGCATGAAGCAGTGCTTGAAGCAAGAAAGCATGGAATGGAAGTAATTAATGTCTTTTTATCAAACGGTGAAATTGATGAGGGACAGCGAAAAACAATTCAAAATATGTATGGGAAATATAGCATCCTAGTACCAGATATTAAAGAGTTGCCAGATGTTTTATTTCCGCTTCTGAAAAAATTACTTCATAAAAGTATTTAAGGATATTGACAGAAATGCAGATTATCCACTAATATAAGCTTATAAATGAAAAATGTTCTCCTAGAGGGGAGTAGCTTTTACAATAAAGTCGTCATTTCAGAGCAGTTGCTCTCGGCTTTATTGGCAACGAACGGTTGTTAGCAAGACCTTTACCCATACGGTAAAGGTCTGTATTTATGTTTAAAGCCTTTACCACATTGGTAGAGGCTTTTTTCATTTAATATAGACAGTAGAGGAGAAAATAACATGATTTTACGAAAATATATGTCCCTGTTAGGTGTAGGTTCAGCTCAGATTGATTTAATTTTATCAAAAGATCAGTATTGCAAAGATGAATCTGTCAAAGGGGAGTTTCATTTAAAAGGTGGAATTGTTGAGCAGGAAATTACGCGCATTGAGTGTGACTTAATTGTAACAGACCATCAAAGTAAGGAAGAAGTGATGATTGGTTCAACGAGTCTTTTAACATCAAGAAAAATTAAAAATGGACACCTAGAGAAAATCCCTTTTACATTTGATTTACCAACAGAGCTTTTACCTTCTAACGATAAACGATCGTATAGGTTTAAAACAAGGTTAACTTTTAGTGAAGGAGTAGAAAGTAAGGACCAAGATCAGATTACCATTACGGAATAAGAAAACAGCCTGAGAAAAAGCTCAGGCTGTTCTTTTATTCTTCTTCCTTATCAAACCAAAGCAGTTCTTGGTCGTCAACGTCTCCGTTATAGTTAATTAACACTTCATCCCCAGCTTTAATGTCTGTATAGGCATAAAACTCGAATACGTGTTTATCAAAGTTAATTTCATAAGTAGCATTAGGGGTATAAGAGTGATTAAATAGCATCCCATAGCCCAATAAAATAGCAGAATGATTAATGCCATATTCAAATGAATAATCTGCTAAAAGCGTTTTTTCAATATGTTCATGTTCTTCGTTAGGGTAAGCAATAACAGGTGCTTCGTGGATTAAATCACCTTTTTTAATATCTTGCGTTGCAAATACCCCGCGATTAAATTCACCATCACTTAATGTTGAGGCCTTAATTTCGATCATGTGTTCACCTATTTATTCTTTCTTCTAAATTTTAGTTCCTCCTTAAGCTTGCCAGGTAATCAAGTAGAAATCAACCATATTTTAAAAATAAGTTGGCATGAATAGAAGCAGGAGTTAAGTATGGTTTGTTCCATTGCGCTGCAGATACTCGCTTTCCGCAGGGAGGAACCTGAGCCTTCTCGCTTGCGCTGCGAGGTCTCAGGCTTTCTTCTAGTACCCGCAGGTACGCTTCATTCCACTAGTTTTTAACTTGTTTTTGGAACTAATAAAAAGACATCCAAACGATCAAAAGTGTTTAACTTTCAACAGTTTGGATATCTCGTTAGCTAAAATACGTATGGTCCAGACCTTTTAGGTAATTAAACCATTGGTTTCAGCATAAATTCATGCACATATGAACGGTTAGCGTATAGCGTATACTGTGGATGCGTTTTTGCTCCCCAGCTATCGTCACCGCCTACACCCATTTGCTTATAGTTAATGCGAATGGACGTTTTATCACTAACAGGCAGCTTGTAATGATGATCATAGCTTTCAAGTTCAAACGGAGTGTGCGGTAATGCACTTAATTCAATGGTTGGTGTACCCTTAATTGAGAAACCAACTCTGTTTTCATTGAGAACGCGTGCTGAACGAACGTCCGTTTTATTCCCGCATTCCTGTGGACGTAAATAAGGTGTTACCTGTGACTTTACATCACTTGTATAATAACCAACCTTTGCTCCTGTGTTGCGATCCCAATGATTTTCATGAGGTCCTCTTCCGTACCAAGAGAGCTGGTTAAATTCTTTTGGCATAGTAAAGCGTAAGCCGAATTCAGGAATTTCAGGCAGCGTACTGCTCGGAACGAGAGTTTGACGAATGGCAACCTGTCCGCTGTTATCTACTTTATACACAATTTCACAGGTTGTATTTTCAAGCGCATGAAAGCAAAAGCGTGTGGTAATAGCTATATGGTTTTGCTGTTCTTGTACACTGAACGATTCCAACTCTCTGTTAAGGCTTGCTTCTCTCCAAACTTGGCAGCGCTCTTGAAGTTTGTTACCCAGATCGTTATCCGTTACTGCTCTCCAAAAGTTTGGCTGCAATCCATCTAGCAATAATTCGGTATCTTTACATAAATAAGAAGTTAACAACCCGGATTCTTTGTTAAATGTAAGGGTAGCAGAGTCAGCTTTAATCGTAATTTCTTGGCTTGTATCTTTTATAGCACGTGGCGCTTTTGTCTCAGCTGCAGGTTGTGAAGCAACTTGTGCCGGTAGAATAAACTGTTCAAATGCTACTTCATGACCTTTGTCAGCCCACTTGGTCTGGCTTTTTAATTTCATTGATAGAGTAGCAATAAATTCATCATCGTTTTGGGATTTTTTATAATCATCCAACGGTAATTGAATCTCTTTTGTTGTTTGAGGCTTTACATCTACTATAAACGAATAGTTATAAATGTCTTCACCATTTTTTGTCACTGTAAGCGTAAACTCATAATCTTTTAAATTTGTAAACAAGTAATCATTTTGGACAGTAAAGGTTTTTTGTCTAAGATCAGTAGCCTTCCATGATACAGCTTCATAGCATTTTTTAACTTCATACAGCTTTGGCGTCACGTCACCATTAGCAAATAAAAGTCCGTTACCGCTAAAATTGCCATCATGTGGACTTTCTCCAAAGTCACCACCGTATGCTAAATAAGTAATTCCTTCTTTTGTTGTTGTTTCAAGAGCTTGGTCTCGCCAATCCCAAATGAAGCCGCCTTGTAAGATAGGGTATTGATTAATAATATTCCAATAATCAGCTAAGTTACCGCACGAATTCCCCATTGCATGGCTATATTCACAGAGAATATAAGGCTTTTTAGGGTTCATCAGCGCATATTTTTCAATGTCGGCCGGCTTAATGTACATCGTGCTTTCGATATCAGATGCATCGTAATCTCGGTGATGGAATATTCCTTCATAATGTACGAGGCGCGTATCATCTTTTTGCTTGAAGAAATCATACATATGCTTGAAATTTTCCCCACCAAACGATTCGTTTCCAAGTGACCAAATGACAATAGAAGAGTGGTTTTTGTCACGTTCGTACATAGAGCGACAGCGATCTAAAACATTTTCTTTCCATTCAGGCTTACTTCCCGGGATTGCATCTTGTTCCCCTTCTTGCAGGTAGCTCCATGTCCCGTGCGTCTCCAGATTTGTCTCGTCAATTACATAAAGGCCATACTCATCGCAAAGTTCGTACCAGCCTGAAGCATTAGGGTAGTGAGAGGTGCGCACTGCGTTAATATTAAACTGCTTCATTAATAAAATATCATGGAGCATATCTTCTTTTGTAATGCCGGCTCTACCTTTCGTCGCAGAAAACTCATGGCGGTTTACGCCTCTGAAAACAATTGTTTCGCCGTTAATCTTCATTAATCCATCTTTTAATTCAAATGTACGAAATCCAACCTTGCAGCTTTGTGCTTCAATTACGTTTCCGTCTCCACCTTTCAAGGTTAGCACAAGCGTATAGAGATAAGGGCTTTCTGCACTCCATTTGTTTGGTGAGGCAATGCCTGCTTCAAGCAAAGCAGTCTCTTGTTCATGTACTGAAAGAGATGTTTGCAATGGCTGATTCAGCACTTCTTTAAGCTCAGCATCATAAAGCATGGCTTCAAGCGTTACGTTTTCAGCAATTTGTTCGATATAATTCGTAATATCAGCAGAAATCGTTAGCTTTCCGTTCACATATTTGTCATCTAGCTGTGCGCGGACGGTAAAGTCAAAAATATGAACTGGAGGAGTAGAGTATAGATAAACGTCTCTAAAAATTCCGCTCATTCGCCAAAAATCTTGATCTTCAAGCCAACTAGCATCGCTCCAACGATATACCTCTACAGCTAGTTTATTTTCACCTTCTTGAATATAAGGAGTTAAATCAAACTCAGCAGGCGTAAAGCTATCTTCACTGTATCCGACTAGTTCACCGTTTACCCATACATAAAAAGCGGATTCTACTCCTTGAAAACTAAGATAGATAGGCTGATTGTTCCAACTTTTATCTACTGTAAAAGTGCGCGTGTATTGTCCTACAGGATTATAGTTAGTTGGTGCAAAAGGTGCTTTAATATCATCATGATGTATCCAAGGATACGTCACGTTTGTATATTGTGGGTAATCGTCTCCTTGAAGCTGCCAGTGGGAAGGGACCGAAATGGATTCCCACGCGCTATGATCAAAATCTTTGCGATAGAAATCCATAATGCGTTCATCAGGGCGCGGTACCCACTGAAACTTCCAATCTCCATTCAAAGACTGATAGTAAGAAGATGAGGTATTAGAGTGTAAGGCTTGTTCTGGCGTTTGATAAATTGTCGTATTTGCATGAGCTGGTAAGCGATTTAATTGGAAAATTTCAGGATTGTTATTCCATTCAGGAAACCCGTTTGCTGGTGGAGTATAGCTGAATTTTTTAATTGTTTTTAACATGTTCATCCATCCCTTATTCATTTATAATGGTATATGAATATGATAACGCTTACTAAAAAGCGAATCAATCAGACAATTTTAAAAAAATATAACAAAATTCATATGAAGAATGATGAGCAGGAGAGGAAGTTAAATGGATAAAGCAATTTTTCCAACACTAACAGAGTTAGATATTAGCCTACCCTTTTATGTCTCAAGCGTAGGGTACTGGAAACATCAAGTTCATATCGCACGTGAACACGAGTTTCCAGACTTTCAGTGGATTCAGTGTATGAGTGGGAAGGGGAAGCTTTGTGTGAATAACGAAGCGTATACAATTGAACAGAATGAAGGTTTTTTTCTAACTCCTCATGTTCCGCATGAATATTATCCTTTAAGTGAACAGTGGGAAGTATGTTGGGTTTCGTTTAATGGAGCACAAATCAATGAAACTCTTCGAACATTTGGCTTGCTAAACTCAACAAAGGTTAAGGTAACGTATGCTGAAACGCTTTTGCAAAAGCTAAATGATATGATTACAGCGTTCGAAAGCAAAGGATCATCAAGTAGCTTAAAGGCTTCTGAGTTAATTTATAGCTTTTTACTTCATTTACAAAATGACTGCTTGCTGTCTGAAAGAAAAACGAGACATGAGCACCACGCGCAGCTTCAGCCTGCCATTGATTATATTGAAGGTTCGTATGCTAGTGTTGTAACCCTAGATGCTATTGCTCACTCTTTAAACGTAACGCCTCAGTATACGTGCCTTTTATTTCAGCAAGTTTTTGGTTTAAGACCAATCGAATACGTTACGCGAGTGCGCATTCAAAAAGCGAAGGAGCTCTTAATTAAACATAGCCAAATGTCTGTCTCAGAAGTTGCAGCATTTGTTGGATATGAAAATGTCAGCTATTTTATTAAGCAGTTTAAGAAATATGAAAAATTAACCCCTAAGGCATTTCGTAAACTGTATTTATCATCATAAACTTAAAAAGGAGTCGAGCGATGAATCTTGCTATAATAGAAACAGAGCGGTTAATTTTAAGAAAGATGAAAGCGTCTGATGATCAAGCGCTGTTTCAAATATTTAATGATCCAAAAGCGATGAAATTCTATCTTCATACAAAAAGCATGGATGAAACCAAGCTGTGGATTCAATCTGTCCAAAATCATGATATGTCCTACGGCTTTAGTTTGTGGACCGCAGAAAAAAAAGGGGGAAAACAAATTATCGGGCAGTGTGGCTTGTTGTTGCAAAGGGTTGATGGCACCATAGAAGTAGAGTTAGGGTATTTATTTCTTCAAGATTTTTGGGGGAAAGGCTATGCAACCGAAGCGGCTCAAAGTTGTATTAACCACGGGTTTCAAAACCTTGGGTTAACGAGGATTACAGCTTTAATTGATCCAGAGCATCACGCATCGCGAAAAGTAGTGGTAAAAATAGGAATGAAAAAAGAAAAGCAGATTATAAAGTGGGATAAACCTATTGATGTTTATTCAATTCAAGCTGGAGGGGTGTCAGTTGACTAATATTGTAGAATTAACAAATATTTCACTTATACGCGAAAACAAATTGCTGCTAAACGACATATCGTGGGAAATCAATCAAAACGAGCATTGGTGTTTACTAGGCTTAAATGGCTGTGGCAAAACAACGCTCTTAAACGTTATAAATGGATACATATGGCCAACTAAAGGAGAAGCAACCATTTTAAATCATACGTTTGGTGCAACTAATTTGCCAGAAATGCGCAAAGAAATTGGCTGGGTCAGTTCGTCGTTACAACAGCGATTTCCTGAGGATGAAACGGCAATCACGATTGTTTTAAGCGGTAAGTTTGCTTCAATTGGATTGTATGAAAGCGTAACTCAAGAAGAGATAAAACGTGCAAACCAACTGCTCAAGCAGCTTAAGTGCCAGCACTTTGCAAATCAACTGTATCGCACCTTATCTCAAGGTGAGCGTCAACGAGTGTTAATTGCACGCGCATTGATGGCGTCTCCAAAGCTTCTTATTCTAGATGAGCCGTGTACAGGTTTAGACCTTTTAGCTAAAGAGCAATTACTATTGTTAATCCAGCAGATTGCGATAGAACCAGATGGTCCAACTCTTATTTATGTGACGCATCATGTAGAGGAAATCTTATCCTGCTTTACCCATACTATGCTAATGAAAGAAGGACGAGTGTTTTCGGCTGGCAAAACAGCTGATTTGTTAACGGAGGATCGGCTTTCTGCGTTCTTTGAACAGGAAGTATTAGTTCAAAAAATAAAAGACCGTACATGGCTATCGCTAAAAGAAAAAGTTACCTATTGAAAATATGGGATTTTCAAATGAAAAACTTCTCCATTAGTTGGAGAAGTTTTTTTAAGCCTTTGCTTGATAATGAGAAAGAGCTAATAATGGAAAAAGGTCATTATAGCTGTGATAGTTAATATAAAATTGCCCGGGAAGTCCTATACCGGTCGGATAGTTCCGTTGCTGTATAGTTTGTTCTGAGCGATTAAGTAAAAAGGAAACACCATCTATTATTTCTTGGTTTGTTTTCGGACAGACGCTTAGTAGTGCATCTATAGCCCAAGCCGTTTGAGAAGGTGTACTAAACGATAATGGTATATAGCGCTTGTATTTCGCACTAGAGCATGATTCTCCCCAGCCGCCATCTGAACGCTGGATGCTCTTAAGCCAGTTAATTGCTTTTACAATCTGCTTATCGTGTTTTGAAACACCTACTGCTAAAAGGCCCGTAACGGCTGCCCATGTACCGTATATATAGCAAACTCCCCATCGACCATACCAGCTGCCATTCTCTTCTTGATTGTCAAATAACCAATCAACGGCTGCTTGAATTTTTGGGTGATTTTTGTTCATGCCTCCAAATGACCCAAGGCATTCTAGTACTCGGCCCGTTAAATCCGCAGTTGCGGGATCTGTAGCCGCATCTTCCGCATTTTCAAGGGGTAGATACGTAAACAACGTGCTATCAGTGTTTTTTTCAAAGGCAGCGAACCCACCGTCTCGATTTTGCATCGATAACAGCCAGTTGATTCCTTTTTGCCACGAATGGAAATAGGAAGGATCGTCTGAGGCTCGACTTGTTAGTGCACGAATTGCAGCTGAAGTATCATCTAAATCAGGGTTGATGGTGTTGTTATGTGAAAATCCCCATCCACCTGGTTGAATACCTGGGTTGTGAACACGCCAATCTCCAAAGCGAGAATGTTGTTTTTGCTGTAAATAGGAAGTCGCTTTTCTTATCATGGGGTCTTTCCAAGATAGGCCGGCTTCTTGAAGTGCATAAGTTAAAAGAGCTGTATCCCATACGGTTGACGTAGAATTTTCAATATGTGTATAAGTGGAGCATTCACTAGCTAATCCGCAAATTCCCTCAACGGCCCGTTGAACAATTGGAGAATTACGCTTATATCCAAGCGCTAAAAGAGCGTAAATCATAAAAAATGTAGCACTAGCGTAACTGTATAGCGTCCCATCATCTTCTAATCGATCGAGCATGTAGCGCTCAGCTGCTTGATACCCAAGTCGATGAATATAAGATGGAAGGGATGTCAAATGTTTCACTTGCTTAAGAAATGGTGATGCTCGAACATTTCGTTGCATATCCAGTTCCTCTAACCTTGTGAGTAAATGGCTGAGAGAAGGGGTATGCTTAGATGTCACTGAAAATTTTTTATTGGCAACGATCATCATTGGAATAAAATGAATGCGTGCATAAGCGCTTAAATTATAAAAGCTAAGTGGAGCGTTAGGCGGAACGACTAGAAACGAAAGCGGTAAATAAAATAACGAAGGCCAGTCGTACAATCCGTTTGCTGCGAGCATCCATTTTGTCATAAAATGAGCCTTTGATAGCGCATTGGTTTCAATGAGGTAAGCTTCTGCTTTTCGAAGAACGCGATCTTCGCGCGTATAGAAGCCAGAATATAAAAGGGCTGCGTAGGCTTGAAGAGTCGCAGAGGGGTTTGGCTTTTCATCATCGTGTAAAGTCCAAACGCCATCTTTGTTTTGTTTTGAAACAATTCGCTTCGTAAGCTTTTCAACAAGCTTCTGGTTTGGGTGTTCAATGCTTCGCAAGAGCATAATTAAGAAAGAGTCCGTCATAACACCCCCTTCAAAGCAATACTGAAAGGAACCATCAGCTGATTGTCTGCCTTGAATTTTTTGTATATAATAATGGATTTCTTTTGCTATTTTCTCTTGTAGCATTAGTCATCACCTCAAATTAATATTTATTAATTCAAAACGCTCACTCTTTAACTTTATTCCATTTGGATGTCTTGTATGAGGGTTGAAAGTTGCAAAGCAATGTTCATTTCCTGCAAAATAAGAGTAGATTAAATGAGGTGAAAAGGAAATGAAAGAAATAAAGGTAGAGATTATCCAGGGAAGAGGATCTTATTATAACCTTGGTATGCTACAAGGGTTACTGCATAAGGGCACAAAGCTTGAAGAGAATCATTTGAAAAGAAGAAAGCGATCGATTCGAAGCTATGAGGCTAATCAACGTCAGGCTAAAACGTATTATGATTTGTTTGCACCAGGCTTGTGGAGTGAGCTAGAAGGATTGAGTGAAGGGCTAGAATGGTCGCTTGAAGATATTGTTCATGAATACAGTGGCTATCAACAAAACTGGGATAAAACAGGGTGTTCTGCTCTTATGCAAAACGGAGTGTATGTGCGTAACTATGACTATCACCCTAAAACATATGAAGGAAGGTTTTTACTCTTTCAACCCGACCAAGGCTTTGCTAGCGTAGGATTTGGAACTAGAATGATTGGTCGTATGGATGGTATGAACGAAAAAGGCCTTGTAGTCGGCTACCATTTTGTCAATCGTCGCAGGCAGACAGGTGGCTTCATTTGCTGCACGTTAGCTCGTTTTATTTTGGAATCATGCGAAACAACGGAAGAAGCGATAGCTGTTTTAGAGAGAGCACCCCACAGGCATGCATTTAACTATTCACTTTATGATCGAAGTGGGAATGCAGCTGTTGTGGAGGCATCAGGTAGAGGAGTGCGCGTATTGAGAGGAGCTACGATGGCTTGTACAAATCATTTTCATGAATTAGTCGAAGAGAATCGTCATCACCTCGTTGAATCAACAGAGCGTTTAGAGAATATTCGGAACCAGATTGACCAAGCGCTATCCATACGAGATTCGTATCAAGTTTTTAATGATCCAGCCTACGGAGTCTTTAAAGAAGACTATAAAAATTCAGCTGGAACGTTGCATACGGTTGCATATGAACCTCATACGCTGCAAGTAGCAGTTGGAATTGGTCGGTCAGCTGAGCCTTTCACCTTTTCATTTAAAGAATGGATAGAAGGTAAACCTTTGGATAAATCATATTTGAAAGGGATTATTCATACAACAGAGGAATTTCCATTTGAAGAAACCAAGCACTAATGACCTTTTATTAAATTTTGTTAACAACTTTGTCTGACAAGTTGTCAAAACCTTTGGTAAATGATAACGTTGTTGTTAGCTAAAATTATATATAGAAAGAAAGTGATGTTTTGTACTATTCATCAAGGCCAAGAGGCGTACATTTATTTATTCCGGGCCTACTGTTTGTACTGACAATTGTTTTATTTACAATGGTGCAAGTAGGATTTTATTTAGAATCAGGAATTATTCGAAAAATTTGGGTCATCCTAATGGCGTTACTCCCAGTAGCTGGACTTATTACAGCGATTAAAGGAAAGCGTGGGAGCGTGAAGCCCTGGTTAATTCTTGGAAATTTAGTGCTTGTGTTAACTGTAACGGTGATGAGCGTTCAAGCTGTTTTCTCATAAGTTTTTACATAGGAAAATCGTACATGAAGATGTACGATTTTTTATTGTTTTATTAAATTAAAATAGTTTTTGTTTCTGCATAGACAGCTTCACCAGCAATTGAAATGCACAAATCACGAGAGTTTTCCACTTTAACATACACCAATCCATCCCTCTCTATTTCCAACCCTTGTTCAACAAGTAGATTCATGCTGCTGAAGGCTGAGTCGTGAACATAGGTTGCGTAGTAAGCGCCCATCACGCCTGAAGCAGTTCCTGTTACCGGGTCTTCTACTATCCCTGAATAAGGAGAAGAGAAGTGGCGCCCGTGCATATGTGCATCTTTATGAACGGTTTCAAAGCAAAAAGGATGAATAGAAGCTCTCGGAAAATCTGTTAGTAGTTGCGGGAATCTTTTCGATAAAGGCTGTATTTTTTGACAAGCAGTCAGGGATTTTAATGGCACAATTAAAGTCCAACTTCCCGTGCTTCCGTAAACAATGGGTAAATCTGAAGAAAAGTCATGTACTGTAATTCCAAGAGCACTTGCTAATTCATCTTTTGAGCCATTAAAAGGGTGAAAGCTAGGCTTTGCTTGATTCATTGTAATGAGTACCTGATCGTTATCTTCTATTTTAATTGGTAAAATGCCAGCTTTGGTTTCAATCTTTAGTTTTTTTTTTGAGAGCATATTATTCGTATAGAGTGCATAAAGCGACGCAATGGTGGCATGTCCACATAAATCAACTTCCTGTCCAGGAGTAAAGTAGCGGATATGTAATTCTGCGGATGAAGATGGTAAAATAAAAGCTGTTTCACTAAATTTTGTTTTTGTTGCAATGAGCTGCATCTCATGATCTGTTAGTGAGTCAGCTTTAAAAACAACTCCTGCAGGGTTTCCCTTATGCGGTTTTCTACTAAACGCATCGTATTGATTAACTTTAATTTGTTTCATATAGTCACCTTCCTTTCTCTAGCATATCATAGTTTAATTGACTTCGAAGGCAGTAGATAAAGCAGTAGCTCGAATTTTCATTATACAAAAAATGGATTTCGGAGAGCTGTTTTATGTTACCATATGGATGATATAGTATGAAGGGGGACGCGAAAGCATGAAAAACGTAGTAGCTGCGCTTAGCATGGGAATGGGCTCAGTGGGAGTCGGGAAATTTGCAGCAAGCCATGTTTACAAGCAATAAAATCTTTAGTCAAGCCCTGTTTGCGGTCAATGGTGTATCAACAAGGTTATTATATACAGATTTAAGGATGCAAAAGGCTGGTCGCTTTTTAGAACAAGAAAATAAGTTTAAAAATAAAAAAGAAGCCGAAGTTTATCGTGACCTCATTAAAGAGCGCTATCAAACGGTTAAAGATTATTACCAAAACGAGTATGAGCGAAAAGATCAGGTTCGTAAGCAAACAAAGGAAGCAATCGATAAACAAATTAAAGAACAAAGTGGTGAAGCACCATCTTCATCAACTAATGACTAATAGAGAATAAAGGAATGTTAATAAATGAGTACATATATCGTTATCGGAGCAGGAATATTAGGAGCATCAACTGCTTATCATTTAGCCAAATCAGGAGCGGATGTAACGGTTGTAGACAAAAAGCATGATGGACAAGCAACAGATGCAGCTGCAGGAATTGTATGCCCATGGCTGTCACAGCGTCGTAATAAAGCTTGGTACCGTTTAGCTAAGTACGGTGCAAAATATTATCAAGACTTAATTGCAAGCTTAGAAGCGGATGGAGAAACAAATATAGGCTATAAAAAGGTTGGAGCGATCAGTATTCATACAGATGAAAATAAACTTGATAAAATGCAAGAGCGGGCTTACAAGCGACGTGAAGATGCGCCTGAAATTGGTGATATCAGTCGCTTGCTAGAAGATAAAACTCAACGGGGGTTTCCCTTTTTACAAAATGGCTTTCAATCTGTTCACATTAGCGGAGCTGCTCGCGTTAATGGAAGAGCATTGTGTGAAGCTCTGCTTGCAGGGGCCCAAAAACATGGAGCAAAACTCATTCATGATGAAGCCGAACTTCTATATAAAGGTAAAAAAATAAGAGGAGTTCTTACAAGTTCAGCTACTATTGAAGCAGATTATGTTATCGTTACGGCGGGAGCTTGGGCAAGAGAGCTATTTGAACCGATTGGGATTGATTTACAAGTTACGTATCAAAAAGCCCAAATTATGCATTTGCAGCTTGACGAAGAAGACACCGGTTCTTTACCTGTTGTGATGCCACCCAATGACCAATATATTCTCGCTTTTGAACAAGGTAAGATTGTAATTGGGGCAACACATGAAAACGACACGGGCTTTGATTACCGGGTAACAGCTGGTGGGGTTTATGAAGTGCTTAATAAAGCATTAGAGATAGCACCTGGATTAGCCGACGGAGCAATAGATGAAATTCGCGTAGGATTCAGACCGTTTACGCCAGGGTTCTTACCAATTATCGGGGCCGTTCCGTCACATTCAAACGTCTTTTTAGCAAATGGACTTGGAGCATCAGGTTTAACAGTAGGACCTTATTTAGGATCACAGCTTGCTAAGCTTGCGCTCGGACAAGAAATTGAGCTACCTCTTGAAGACTATTCTGTAGAAGATGCAATTCAAGCCAACCAATAAATATATGTTCTAAATAATCATTAAGATGATACATCAGCGGATTAGACGTAATACAGTGATAAAAACTCTCCATTTTTATCTCTTATCCTAAAAAAATAAGAAAAGATAATGGAGTGATGAAGAATGGATTGCCGTTTGCGTACAGCTCTCTCTTTACTAAAAAGATGTGTTCAATATAGCATGCAGAACACATCTTTTTACTTAGTCAACTGCTGATGGGACGAGATCTTCTTTTTGAATACTTGGTACACTTTTTGGTTCGTAGCGAAGATCATTTGTTGAAAATAGCATAATGCTTACTGTACTTCCCTTTGCATAAGCGCGAATAAGGAGCGGTTGGTCATAGTTGTTTCGAAAATTGAAGTCAGGACCGTACCAGCTTACAGTGGCATCTCTTCCCGGTGGAACATAGTGAACCGTTTTGCTATGTGAAAATCGCTGAGTTACTTCCAATCCCGCACGATCAACGGCGTTAAACAAGGTTGAGGAAACTTGACAAATGCCACCCCCAATTCCTTCTGAAAATTCACCACGCACGATAATTTTAGCAGGAAGATAGCCTTTTTCTTTTGTTCGTTGCCCCACAGTACGATTAAACGAAAACGTTTCTCCAGGAAAAATAACTTGATTATTAATGGCTTCTGTAGCTAAAGAGATGTTGTGTGAGCGGTTTTTATTATGCGTATTAAAATAAGTATAATAATGACTAATTTGCTTGGACCGTACGGATGCTAACAGTTCGCTGTCCACTTTAGGATAAATAGCCACCTTTGGAATCTTAATGGATGGTTGTGAATGATTATAAAAGGTTCTGTAAAACTCTTCTTTAAATAATACGCTGTTAAGCTGTGAGCCAGGCTGCTCAGAAATGATGTTGCCCGCACGATCAAGCTTTGCATTAACAGGTGGTTTATACACAATAGGCTGAATTTTTTTCAATAGCATGTCGTATTTATCATCATCAATAAGTGGAACGCCTGGAATATCACTTTGAATATCTGCACGATTAATGGTTGTAATTGGTTTATTGTCATCGGTTAATAACAAATGGTCTGATAACGCAGTTGGATGAGCAACCAACATAAGACCTAACATCCAAGTTAGTTTCATACGCATTTCCCTCCCGATGTTAGTATAAGTAAGCATAACAATTTCATGTAACCGAATAAAGGTTTCTTTTAGTTATTAAGTGCCAATTATAAAATACATAAACTGTCGTATATTAATAAAGCTAAAATGTACATGAAAGAGGTTTATGTATGAACAAATATTTCATTATTTTATTGTTTATAAGTCTTATTACGCCGACTCAAGCAAATGCAAAAGCAAAAAATCATCCTTTAACTTATTATGGCGCAGTACAAAAAGGTAAAATTATACCATGGAAAGAAGCCCAACATTTACTTCCTAAAGGCAAGAAATTTACGGTAATTGATATGGATACAGGCTTATCCTTTAACGTGCAGCGGCGAGCGGGAAACAAGCATGCAGATGTACAACCGTTAACAAGAACCGATACAGCCGTTATGAAATACATCTATGACAATCATTGGAGCTGGAATAGAAAAGCAGTTCTGATTCCTGTAAAAGGACAGCTTATAGCTGCATCGATGAATGGTATGCCACACGGGGCCGGAGCGCTAGATAACGGATTTCCAGGACATTTTTGCATTCATTTTTTAGACAGCACTACTCATAAACGAAATCATGCTGACCCAGATCATCAAATGATGGTGTTAAAAGCCGGAGATAATCTTGAGAAATTTGTTTCTACAGCTACACCAGAACAACTCATTCAGCTTTTCTTAATTGGAGTTAAACAAAGAGATGATATACTGTTGAAAGCAGCAGTAGGTAAAAAACAGCTAGAAAAAGTCTATTCAAAAGTGGAAAAAATTGAAGCATTACATTACAAACAAGAAGAAATTCAATCAGTGATAGAAACACAGCCCTTAATCGTAAAGGGAACAGTAAATGTTTCAACTATTGCAGTTGAGAGAGGTGAAGGTCAAAGAAGCTTAACAGTGAGCTTTAAATTAGAAAAACCTTCAACCAGTGGTACTTGGAAGATTAAAGAGGTAAGTTTTAACTAGCTAACAAAAAGCTGCTTGTATGAGGCAGTTTTTTTATAAAATAACAGGATCACTGTTTAAAATGCTATACACGCGATAATGAGTAATTTATACTAATAGTGAGTCTATCGACTTATTTTTAAAAATTAGAAAGAGGTTTTTATCGTGGTGAAAGCGGGTTTATTTGGACATTATACCTTTGTAGGAGTTTTATTTGGCTGTATTTCTGGGCTCTTTATTGAAGGGGTTGTATACGAAGAAATGGCAGTTTTACCGCTCGGTCTATTCAGTGGTTTGTTAGTGGGTAGCTGCGTCGATTTATATCGGTGGTGGAAAACGCCTGTAAAATAAAAAATGGTCAACATAAACTGAATTGTAGCAGTTGTCACAATCGGTATTTTGAAAATAAGTAATGTAAAAGAAAATATGTTATAATGCTCTTAACAGTAACAGTTAAGGGTGATGACAATGGAAATTGGTCAGCGTATTAGAGAGTTAAGAGGAAAAAAAGGAATGTCTTTAACCGAACTTGCTACACGAGCTGGGGTAGCTAAATCTTATATTTCATCGGTAGAGCGTGGCATTCAGCTTAATCCTTCAATTCAGTTTTTAACAAAAGTGTCGAATGTATTAAATGTTAATGTTGAGACGCTTATCAATGGTACCAGTGATAAAGATGAATCACAGTTAGACGCAGAATGGGTAGAGCTTGCAAAAGAAGCGGCACATTCCGGAGTTAGTAAAGAACAATTTAAGCAGTTTTTAGAGTTTCAAAAGTGGCAGCGCACTAATCAATAAGCTGCTTAAAAAATAAATGAGATGGTGTTTAAATTCAGAAAATAACGAAAGATTATTGACAATAAAATGTTAAAGTGATAAGATTCACATGTGTTCTTTATAAAGAACACATGTGTTTTTTGCTCTTATTTACTTGTTTATGAGGTACATGAGCAGTTATGAAACAAAAGCATATAAAGGAGGATTAAAATGAAAAAAGAATGGAATACGCCAACGGTTGAAGTGTTAGAAGTCAAAATGACATTAAAAGGTTGGGAAGACAAGCCATCAAAAGATTCTTCCAACAATGACCTAGACAGCTAATAACAGCTAGATGGCCTTGTTACGTTGTTCGCAAGGTCATCTTCTGGTTTTATAAACCACAGCATGTAGTGATCCTGGGAAATAGGTGATTAGAAGCTATGTATGACATTGTTAAAACAGCTAAGCAACAGAAGATTTTCCAAAATATTTGGGAGTACTTTTGTGAAAAGTATAAATGGTATAATGATCCTTACTCAGCAGAAGGTGTTCGCTATCTTCTCATTGCTCCAACTCGAAAGTTTTATCATAGGAGAAGATTTATGGGAACGATAGAGTTTTCCCCTTATAGTGTTTACGAAGCTTCTAAAGTATCCGGCGTTCGGAAATATGATTTCTCTAGGCATGCTGAGATTTATGAAGAAAGAACCCGAGTATGGGAAATAGATAAACTTTGTTTACATCTAAACTATCAGCGTCAAGGTTACTTCAGTCATTTCTTTTCTATTTTTAACCATCATGCAAAGATCTATCAGCCTAAGTACTACATAGCCCTCGTTGAAAAGAAGCTGTACCGTATGCTTCGCTTTTCATATCACTCGTGGGTTGAACAAACAGGTCCTGAGTTGGTTGGGCCTACAACATCTCTAATTCCAGTTATCATTCATATTGAAAAAATGATGCAAGAAGGAATCCTGTTGTCAATTATGAAAGAACCGAACACCCACTAAGCATAAATGATAAAAAATAAAAAAACATTATATTGACATGTTCTTTATAAAGAACTAATATAATGTCATAGATTTTAAAAATGAAGAAACTTTAAACTTATATTGTTCTTTATAAAGAACAATATTCTTGTTGAACATGCATAATAAGGGTGGTTAGCATGAAGAGTGAGAATATACAAACCTTTCAAAGAGGTAAAAGTGACAAAGAAATTAATTTAAAGGAATATTATGATGTGTTAAAGAAAAGAGTCTGGGTCATTCTAATCATTACGGCTATTACTACAATGATTGGCGTTATCTACAGCGGCTTAAATAGCTCCCCTCTTTATCAAACATCAACACGAATTATTATTAATACAGATAGTGAATACATGAAAACGTTAATGGTCATGATTAAAGATCCTATCATGATGCAAAAAGTAAAAGAAGAGTTAAGGCTACAAAAATCTCCAGAGTCGATTGCGAATCAAATACAAGTTACAAGGATTGACGAATCTCAAGTTGTGAGCATCTCAGTTGTTGACTCAACTCCACAAAGGGCAGTAAGTATTGCGGATACAACGGCTCGCGTTTTTAAAAATGAAATTGCTTCCATCTTAAAATTTAAAGATGTACAGCTATTATCCGGTGCAAAAGAAAACCCTTATCCCATCAATGAATCACAAAGTCGTACAATTATTTTTACCTTTTTGTTTGGATTAGCAGTTGGTGTGGGTTTGGCATTCTTATTGGACTCTTTAGATGTAACGCTACGAAAGCATAGTGAGATTGAAGATATTCTCGGTGTTCCAGTTCTCGGCGTAATCTCAAGTATGAATAAGAAAAATTTATCTATTAATAAAAAACGAGCGAAAGAAATGGAAGTAAGGAGAGAAGCTGCTGATGCTAAGTAAAAAAAGTCAATCATCCGCTTTTAAAAAACAAAGTCTAATTGCTTACTCAAATCCAAACTCTTTAATTTCAGATCAGTTTCGAACAATTAGAACCAATATTCAATTTTTAATGAAAGAGAAAAAGAACTACTTGCTGTTAATTACATCTGCAGAGCAAGGAACTGGAAAATCAATGATTGCAGCGAATCTAGCGACTTCTATTGCTCAAAAGCAAAGAGTGTTATTAATTGATGCCAATCTCCGCTCTCCGTTCATCCATACAATTTTTAAGCTGTCTAATAAAGTTGGGCTTACAGATGTACTAGAAAGAACCGCTGATTTAGTAGAGGCTATATATCAGCCCGCCATCGGTCAGCTTGAAATTTTAACGAGCGGTAAACCATCTTATAATCCAGCAGAGCTTTTGGGAAGCGACACAATGATTCGACTTATGCAAATTATTGTTAATCGCTACGATGTAGTGATTATTGACTCACCGTCCGTATTAGATTTTACGGAAACAAGGTTAATGGCTAACCGGTGTCATGGGGTTGTACTTGTACTTAAGCAGGGAAAGATCAAACCTCAGCAATTGATTGAAGCGAAAAATATTTTAGATTTAGCGCATGCAAAGCTAGTAGGAACGATTATTAATGAAAAATAAGTATACAAATGTTCTTTATAAAGAACAAGGTGATGTCTACTTACCTGTATCAATGGAGACACTCGACCGTGCTGTGGGTTACAAAACCTTAGACGCTAGTCGTCAAAAGTGTGGTGTGAGGATAGGTTAGATGCCTATTTAGTTTAAATAAAGTTTTTATGTATGAAGTATAGTGTGAACTTTATACATAAGAACTTTATTATATTAATTCCAGAAAGAAAGGGATCAATTCATGACGTACAGACAGAGATTATCACTATTTATCGTCATCGATTCATGTATTGTTTTCATGACAATCTTCATTAGTAGATTTCTTGTTAATAGTGACTTTCATATAGTAACTGCTGAAATGTGGATGAGTTCACTAGTATTGCTGCTTGGGCACCATCTGTTCGCTATTAAATTGGGCTTATATTATAAATCATGGGAGTATGCAAGCGTAGGGGAGCTCGTTATCATTTTAAAAGCTGTTTCTTACTCAGTTATGCTGGCCGGTGTGTTTCAACAAGTGATTATACAGACCGTTCATGTTCGACTTTTATTAATAACGTGGCTTTTGCATCTTTTGCTTATTGGGGGGTCACGGTTTGTGTGGCGTGTTTATTTAGATTCTTTAAATAAAGAAAAGCAAAAGAAAAAACGAACACTAATTGTAGGCGCAGGCTCTGCCGGCACCATGGTTGTGCGACAGCTAGTAAAAAACAAACAAAGTGAGCTTTATCCTGTTGCGTTTATTGATGATAACGTAAGCAAGCAACACCTTGATATTTTAGGTGTAAGAGTTGTAGGAGGCTTGGACAGCATTGATTGGGTCGTTAGTGATTTGAAAATTGACAATATCATAATTGCAATTCCTTCTTTAACAAAAAAGCAGTTACATCGCATATCAAAAGCTTGTGTTAAAACACGAGTGAAAACTCAGACACTTCCAATGCTTGAAGATTTGGTAACTGGGAAAGTATCAGTCAATCAATTTCAAGATGTGAAGATAGAGAGCTTGTTGGGAAGAGAGCCTGTAGATATGGACATGCAAAGCGTGGCCAAGTACGTAACAAATAAAACGGTTCTCATTACGGGAGCTGGTGGATCCATTGGTTCTGAAATCGCTAGACAAATTACAGGGTTTGCGCCTAAGCAATTAATCTTATTGGGACACGGAGAAAACAGTATTTATTCGATTAGCGTAGAGCTAAAAGAGCAATTCCCCACTACGAAAACGCTTTTTATAACAGAAATTGCAGATATTCAAGATGCTGAAAAAATGATGCGTGTGATGAAACACTATGCTCCTGACGTCGTGTATCATGCCGCCGCTCATAAACATGTTCCACTTATGGAACATAATCCAGAGGAAGCTGTAAAAAACAATGTTATTGGCACGATGAACGTAGCAAGAGCTGCCAGTGATAATCACGTGAACACATTTGTCATGATTTCATCAGATAAAGCCGTAAATCCGACAAGCGTTATGGGAGCAACAAAAAAATTAGCTGAATCCATTGTTCAATATATGAATGAACAGAGTGCAACAACATTTGTAGCCGTCCGCTTTGGAAACGTGCTTGGAAGCAGAGGGAGTGTTATTCCTCTTTTTAAGAAGCAAATTGAAGCAGGAGGACCTGTGACCGTTACAGATCCAGAAATGGTTCGCTATTTTATGACGATTCCAGAAGCGTCTCGACTTGTTATTCAAGCTGGAGCATTAGCAAAAGGTGGCGAAGTATTTGTTTTAGATATGGGAAAGCCTGTGAGAATTGTTGATTTAGCTAAAAATTTAATTACCTTATCTGGTTATAGTTTGGATGATATTGACATTGCATACACGGGAATTCGTCCAGGAGAAAAACTATTTGAAGAATTATTGACAAAAGAAGAAGTTCATGAGGAACAGATTTATCCAAAAATTTACGTAGGCAAAACATCTTCGCCTTATTTTCAAGAGATTGAGAGATTACTTGCAACATCTCATGAATTAAATAAGCATGAACTGCGCAGCGAGTTAATTTATTTATCAAATAAGAAGGTAGATAAGACATTATCTGTATCAAGTTAATATTACTGTAGTAGAAAGGAACGCTCGTCTATGCCTAAAATATTGTTTTGTGCGACAGTTGATTTTCACTTCAATGCGTTTCACCTTCCATATTTAAAGTGGTTTAAAGAACAAGGGTGGGAAGTTCATGTTGCAGCGGCTAAAACAATGGATTTACCATATGTCACTCACCAGCATGCGTTATCTATTCAGCGTTCACCTTTTCATATGAAGAATCTGCTTGCATATAAAGAGTTAAAGAAACTAATGAAAAAGCATCAATATGAAGTTATTCACTGCCACACGCCAATGGGTGGCATATTAGGGCGCTTAGCGGCTTTACAAATTCGAAAGCATGAAGCGTATGTCCTTTATACAGCGCACGGCTTTCATTTCTATAAAGGGGCACCTTTATTAAATTGGCTTGTATATTATCCAATTGAGCGAGCAATTTCGTCTTACACTGATGTTTTAATTACAATTAATAGTGAAGATTATCATCTGGCTAAAACAAAACTAAAAGCGCATAAAACAGTGCATGTAAAAGGTGTAGGGGTTAATACTGATAAATTCAAGCCAAGGTCCAAAAATCTTAATAAAACAATACTAGGCTACAATTCTCAGGATTTTTTACTAATCTACGCCGGAGAGTTTAATCACAATAAAAATCAACAGTACCTTATTCATTTAATGAAAGAGTTAAAAATACGAATACCACATGCTAAATTGTTGCTTGCAGGAGAGGGACCTTTACAAGCAAATTGCAGGTTATTAGCTGAACAATTAGGTGTAAGAGAAAGCGTTGAGTTTTTAGGGTATCATAAGGACTTAAATGAATTACTGCCGCTTTGCGATGTTGCTGTTGCTTCAAGTTTTAGAGAAGGTCTACCCGTCAATGTAATGGAAGCCATGGCATGTGGGTTACCGATCGTAGGTACAGATAATAGAGGACATAGAGAACTAATTCAGCAGCGACAAAACGGCTTCATTGCTCATACTCTGCAAGAATTTGCTTCTTATATTGAAGAGCTAGCAACAAACCAAGAATTAAAATATAGAATGGGCATGAAAGGGAGAAACGCAATTATGAATCATTACAGTTTAGAGAAAGTAATGGATAGAAAAAGAGCAATCTATGAAGCATGTATGAGAAAGGAAGAGAAACGGTGGATTGCAAATTAAGAGTACTTCATGTTGTCGTTAATATGAACAGAGGTGGAGCAGAAACGTTGCTCATGAATTTGTATCGCAACATCGACCGTTCTAAAGTTCAGTTTGATTTTTAACATGCAAAGAAGGGGTTTTTGATTCAGAAATAAAAGAACTGGGTGGAAAGGTCTACCGTATTCCATATGTAACTGAAGTTGGTCACCGCTTGTATTTAAAGCAACTCTACTTATTTTTTCAACAACATCACACTTATCAAATTGTACACGCTCATTTAGATAAAATGAGTGGTTTTGTACTGCAAACAGCTAAAAAAGCTAAAATTCCAATTCGAATTGCCCATAGTCATAATACGAGAAGTGAAGGTGGTTTAGTGGCGCGCACTTATAAATGGTATGCAGGAACTCGAATTGTCCCATCTGCTACACACTTATATGCTTGTTCAAAAGCAGCTGCTAGCTGGTTATTTCAGAAGCATGACAGGAAAGTCATTCTGTTGAACAACGGAGTTGACGTGGATCGATTCCGCTATTGTCAGCAAGCAAGGCAGAAAGCTCGTGCAGAGTGGGGCGTTAATGAACGTACACTTGTATGGGGACATGTTGGTCGCTTTAACCATCAGAAAAACCATCGCTTTTTACTTGAATTATTTCATAAAGTTCATCAAAAAAATCAAAATACCGTGCTGGTCCTCGTTGGAGAGGGAGTATTAAAAAGCGAGATTGAAAAGCAAATTAAAGAACTGGAGCTCGCACAAAGCGTTAGATTATTAGGCGTTCGCTCAGATGTTCATGAGATCTTGCAAGGGTTTGATTGCTTTGTTTTTCCTTCAGTACATGAAGGGTTACCCTTAACCTTGATTGAAGCACAAGCATGTGGTCTACCCTGTATCATCTCTGATGGCATCAGTGAAGAAGTTGACATGGAATGTGGTCTTATTCAGCGATTATCACTAGATAAGGTGAAGGAGTGGGAAAGGGTTCTATCTTTTATAGACCCTTCTTTGCCTCGAAAAGAAGTGGCTTATTTATTAGATAGAAAAGGCTATAACATTAAGCATCAAGCTGAAAAAATTGAGCAGTTTTATCGGGTGTGCATGAAGGAGGGCCATGATGAAAACCATAACCATTTTTACGCCAACATATAATCGGGCATATTGTTTGAACGATTGTTATGAAAGTTTAAAAGTCCAAACGTGCAAAGACTTTATTTGGTTAATTATCGATGATGGCTCCACGGATGATACTCGTCAAAAAGTGGCTGTTTGGAAAGAAGAAGGAGATGTAGATATCTCCTATTATTTCCAAGAAAATAAAGGCATGCACGCTGCACACAATAAGGCGTATGAATTAATAGATACAGAACTGAATGTCTGTATCGACTCAGACGATTACATGCCAAGAGACGCGGTAGAGAAGATTATACAGCATTGGAAGCGATACGGAAATAGCAGCGTAAGCGGAATTATGGGGTTAGATTCAAACCGTAACGGCACTATCATCGGAACGGCTTTTCCTGAAGAATTAAAGCAGTCAACGCTGTTTCATCTTTATCATAAGCACGGCGTTACAGGAGATAAAAAGCTTGTATATCGAACAGAACTAACTAAAAGATATCCATATCCACTGTTTGAAGGTGAAAAATATGTCGGGCTTGCTTATAAGTATCACATGCTTGATAAAGACTATGAGCTGCTTTTAATGAACGAAGTTTTGTGCTGTGTAGAATATCTTCCCGATGGATCATCTCAAAATATGTTATCACAGTATCTAAAGAATCCACAGGGGTTTGCATTTTACAGAAAAGAGTTGATGAAACTTCCTTTTGCCAGCCCTCTGTTTAAATTTCGCCAAGCTGTTCATTATGTATCAAGCAGCCTCATCAGCCGGAACGGTCAGTTTTTAAAGGAGACACCTCTTAAAACAATAACTCTGTTAGCTGTCCCACTTGGTATTACGCTATATGGCTATATTACGTTAAAAACGAGAATGTTTATATCCTAAAACTTGGTTTAAATGAAAGGATCTTTTCAAATGGCTCTTTTATGGTTAAACCTAATTATTGTCTTTTTATTGTCTTTTTTTCACGATATGCAGCTACACCTTTAATGGAATCAGGTTCACCTGTTGAAATTCGCCCTAATAAGCTTCTTGTTACAGGAGCGCTGATGGCGCTTGTTTGTATTTCAGGTTTGAGATCAAATATCGGCGATACATTGGCTTATATAGATATTTACACATCCAATGATTTTACGTGGCAATATGTGATGAGTCAAAAAGACATCGGGTTTGGGTTGTTTCAAATGCAGCTAAAGAACCTTTCACAAGACCCACAGCTTCTCATCTTTTCAACAGCTTTAATAACAAATGTTTTGGTTGTAACCGTCCTCTATAAATATTCGAGAATGCTAGATTTAAGCCTTTATGTATACATTACGGGAGGTTTATTTTTAGTATCAATGAATGGTATTAGGCAAATGTTAGCAGCAGCTATTATCTTCACAGCCACAAAACTGCTAATTGAAGGTAGATGGAAAGGATATTTTCTAGTTGTTATATGCGCTTCGTTTTTTCATCAAAGCGCATTTATTTTACTTCCTTTATATTTTGTTGTTCGGACAAAAGCATGGTCTAAATCTACAGTCGCTCTCGTTTTGTTAGCTGTAACTGCAGTGATTGGCTTTGACCAATTTATAAACATCTTGTTTTCAGCTATTGAAGATACCCAGTATGCAGAGTACAAAAACTTTGATGAAGGAGGAGCGAATTTTCTACGAGTTTTGATTAATGCCATACCTTTAGTCATTGCCTATTTAGGGAGAGAGCGGCTGCGAGAATTATTTCCAGAAAGTGATTATATCGTCAATATGACGCTTCTTGGCTTTGTATTCATGATTGTTTCAACACAAAACTGGATCTTTGCTCGCTTTACCATTTACTTTGGTCTTTATCAGCTAATTTTAATTTCCTGGCTAGTCAAGCTATTTCGAGAGAAAGATCAGAAAGTCGTTTACTACGGAATCTTAGCTTTTTACTTTGTTTATTTTTATTACGAGCACGTGGTGACGTTAAATATTATATATAAAAGTGACTTCTTAAACTGGTTTTAAAAGTTTAAGAGTAAAGTGAGTGGAGGAGGAAAAAGATGGCTATTTTAGTCACAGGAGGAGCTGGTTATATTGGCAGTCACCTCTGCGTAGAGCTATTAAATGCAGGCTATGAGCTGATTGTAGTTGATAATTTTTCAAATAGTCATCCTGAAGCATTAAAAAGGGTTTCTAAGCTAACTGAGAAGTCTTTCGTTACATATGGTATCAGCCTACTGGATGAGCAAAAGCTTAAACAAATCTTTGCAAAACATCCTATCGAAGCAGTTATACATTTAGCGGGTCTCAAAGCTGTTGAAGAGTCTGTAAAGGAACCTTTGATGTACTATCAGCACAATCTAACTTCAACATTTGTACTATGTAATGTAATGAAGCAATACGGGGTGAAAAAGATGGTATTTAGCTCGTCAGCAACTGTTTATGGGAAGAGCAAGCAGGTTCCCATTACAGAAAAAACCCCCTTAGGAGCGATTAATCCCTATGGAAAAACGAAGGAGATCATCGAACAAGTCTTAGGTGACTTGTATGGCTCAGATGCTTCATGGAGCATTGCAATACTAAGATATTTTAACCCTGTTGGTGCTCATGAGAGTGGGTTAATCGGTGAAGACCCTCGAGGGATTCCAAGCAACCTAATGCCATATCTTTCACAAGTAGCAATAGGTGAGCTTTCTCACCTTAATGTTTATGGAAACGACTATCCGACGGTTGATGGTACGGGAGTTCGAGACTATATTCATGTCGTAGATTTGGCTATAGGACATATAAAAGCAATGGAAAAGGTGAGGAATCAAACAGGAATTCATACGTATAACTTAGGAACAGGAAAAGGCTATAGTGTATTGGAACTAGTGGCTGCATTCCAGCTTGCTTCAAAGAAAAATATTCCGTTTCGTACAACGAATCGTCGAAGTGGTGACATGGCCATTTGCTTTGCTGACGTAACGAAAGCGGAAAAAGAATTAAATTGGTCTGCGCTTCGTGGTATTGATGAGATTTGTAAAGATACGTGGAATTGGCAGAAATTAAACCCAAATGGGTACACCACTCAATCAGTGCAGAAAATACTTTTATCAGAATAGGATGAATTTAATGGCTTCTAACATTAAGCAACTAAATGAACAGACATTACGGCGGATTTTAGCTGAATTGGAGAAAAAAGCACAGGTAGCCACACACTTAACGCTTTCGGAAGTACTTGATGATTTAAAGCAGAGTTTACTAGCCGTGAATGTGACAGCAGATGCTACGTCAAAAAGTAAACAAGATAAGGAGTAAGTGTTCACATGAAGCGTTTACTTGATATTGTTGTTACATTTATCTTATTAATTCTACTATTTCCTATACTACTAATTTGTTGTATGATTGTGAAATTTAGCTTAGGTTCACCAATTTTCTTTAAGCAACAGCGTCCTGGCTTAGAGGAGAAACCTTTTTATGTATACAAACTTCGTACAATGAACTCGACGGTAGATGAAGAGGGTGAACTATTAGCTGACCATATAAGGTTAACCAAAATGGGATTATTTTTAAGGAAATATAGCTTAGATGAACTTCCCCAATTAGTTAATGTTTTAAAAGGGGACATGAGCTTAGTGGGACCTAGACCACTTTTAATGGAATACTTAACCCTCTATACAAAAGAACAAGAAACTCGTCATTCAGTTAGACCGGGAATAACAGGATGGGCACAGGTGAACGGTCGGAACAATCTTTCTTGGGAAGAAAAGCTTGCGTTAGATACTTGGTATGTTCGAAACCAAACGATGGGCTTGGATTTGAAAATATTACTACTGACGGCTTTAAAAGTTGTAAAAAAAGAAGGGGTTTCAAAGCAAGGGCACGTCACGACGGATAAATTTACGGGTTCGAAAGATGTGATATAGGATGAATGTTGTTGTTATAGGTAACGGAGGTCACAGTAAAGTTATTCAAGAGATAATTCGCTTAAACGGCCATATCATTATCGCGGTGTTAGATGATCAATATCAGACCAATTTCTTTGAGGATGAAGTGATTTATGCACCTATATCGTATATAGAAAAATTGGAGAGTGCGTATGTATTTCAAATTAGTATTGCTATTGGAGATAATTCAATAAGAAGACAGTTAATGGAGCTGTTAAATCTTTCACCCAGTCAGTATTTATCTGTTATTCATCCAACGGCTGTTATCAGTCAAACAGCAGAGATTGATAATGGAACCGTTATTATGCCATATGCGGTTGTTAATGCTGGTGCAGTGATAAAAAAACATTGCATTATCAACTCAGGTGCAATCATTGAACACGATAGTTTACTAGAAGATTATGTACATGCTGCTCCTCGAGCTACGATTACAGGTGAAGTAACAATAGGTGAAGGCGCATTTATTGGAGCAGGAGCTACCGTTATCCCTCAAAAAAAAATTGGAGCATGGTCAATAATTGGTGCTGGCTCAACGGTTACATCAGATTTACCAAGTTATTGTATAGCAGTAGGCTCGCCAGCAATAGTGAAAAATAATAACTCCATAAAAGCAGAAAGAAGGTGAGTAAGTTCCATGTACCAAATTTATTTATCGCCTCCTCATATGAGCGGAGAAGAGCAAAGGTATATTCAACAAGCATTTCAAACGAATTGGATTGCACCAGTAGGCCCTAATATTGACCGGTTCGAGCAAGAAGTAGCCTTATACGTAAGAGCTAAAGGAGCTGTAGCAGTAAGTTCAGGTACTGCTGCCATTCATTTAGCTCTTTCTTTGCTAGAAGTTAAAAAAGGAGATCGGGTATTTTGCTCAACTCTAACATTTGTGGCAAGTGCTAATCCCATTCTTTATCAAGGAGCAGAACCGGTTTTTATTGACTCAGAGCCAGATACATGGAATATGTCTCCACGTGCACTAGAAAGAGCATTGAAAGAAGCTGTTCAAATAAATCAGTTACCTAAAGCTGTAATTGTCGTTCATTTGTATGGACAAAGTGCAAGGATGAACGAAATTATGGAACTTTGTCAGAAATATAAGGTACCTGTAATTGAAGATGCTGCTGAATCTCTAGGCTCCACTTATAGAGGCCAGTATACAGGAACGTTCGGTGATTTTGGTATTTATTCATTTAACGGCAACAAAATTATTACGACATCAGGTGGTGGAATGCTTGTTTCAAATAATGAAGAAGCATTGAACAAAGCGAAGTTTTTAGCAACACAAGCAAGGGATCCAGCGATTCACTATGAGCATAGCACGATGGGATACAATTACCGGATGAGCAACATATTGGCTGGAATTGGTTTGGCTCAATTAAATGTTTTACAGAAACGAATTGAAGCTAGGAGAGAAGTATTTCAGCGCTATTATAAACGTTTATCTCATATTAACGGCGTTGCGTTCATGCCTGAGCTACGAGAGACTATCACCAATCGATGGCTGACAGCCCTTACAATTGATTGTGACAAGCTAAACCTAAAGCCTAAAGAAATTATAAATGTCTTAAAGAAAAACAAAATTGAAGCAAGACCTGTATGGAAACCTTTGCACTTACAGTCACTATTTAAAGGCTGCCTTTACTATAGCCATTCTGAAGTCGAGCATATTGCTGAAACGCTTTTTTATACAGGAGTGTGTTTACCATCTGGTTCCAACCTCTCCGTAGACGAACAAACAGCTGTTATTAAGCTATTGCAAACTAGTATGATGACCAGCAGTCATTCAATCGTGTAGTCAATAAGAGAAAGTATGAGGTATGTATATAATGATAGGAGATAATATATATAGGATTCGTAAATCAAGAGGCTTAACTTTGTCAGAGCTTGCAGAAAGATCAAATGTCTCAAAGTCATATTTAAGCAATATTGAACGAAATGTAAACCAAAACCCATCTATACAAGTTGTTGAGAAGATTGCAGCAGTATTGGGCGTCGAATTTAATTGGTTATTAGAATTACAACCTCAACATGACTCTCTCCCGGAACAAGAATGGCTAGATTTTATTGATGAACTAAAGAAGATAGGTGTGAAAAAAGAACAGTTAGAAGAGTATAAAAGGGTTTTTGCGTTTATTAAATGGCAGCAGGAAACGAAAAATACGTTGGTAGAATAGTAGGAAGGAGTTATGAGAGGTGGCTAAATCCAAAGAAACAATCCCTAAGATTATTCATTACTGCTGGTTTGGTAATAAAGAAAAGCCTCCATTAGTTCAAAAGTGTATTCAAAGCTGGCGAGATTGTTTGAAAGATTACGAAATCATTGAGTGGAATGAATCAAATACATCGTTAGAGTCTAACCAATACGTGAAAGAAGCGTATAAACAAGAGCAGTATGCATTTGTCAGTGATTATGTTCGAATGCAAGCGTTGTATAACATGGGCGGAATTTATTTAGACACAGATGTAGAAGTGTTTAAATCCTTTAATAATTTGTTAATCAATCAGTCTTTCTTTGGTTTTGAAGAAAAAAGTTTTGTCGCGACAAGTACATTTGGTGCTATGAAAGAACATCCTATTATAAAGAACATGCTTGATTATTATGATGGGCAAAGCTTTATTCAAAAAGATGGATCCTACAACCAGCTGACAAACGTCGCTGTTATGACAAAAATGTTTGAAAAAATGGGAATGAAAAGAACAGGAGAGCAACAGTATATTGAAGAAATGGCAGTTATTTATCCGCAAAGTTATTTTTCACCGTACGATTATATAAACTGTCGTCTACTTCAAACGGAAGAAACGTACGCGGTCCACCATTTTTATAAAAGCTGGCTTTCCCCACGGCAAAAAGCGAAAGGAATGGCAAAGCAAGCAGTTGTCAAGCTTATTGGTGGTAACAACTTAGCATATATTCGTAGCATTATAACGAAGGGATTGTGAAGCCATGAAGAAAATGTTAATCTCTTCGTTTGACATGGAAGTAGGAGGTGTGGAGCGTAGCTTATTAAGTATGCTCGGTCATTTTGATTATGAAGCATATGAAGTAGATCTTCATCTTCATAGTCATACAGGAGATTTATTTGCGGACTTACCATCAAAAGCTAAACTGTTACCAGAATTAAAAGCATATAAAACGTTTCGTAAATCAATTGTTCAAAATATAAAAGATAAGCAGTTCCCCATTGTGCTAGCTCGACTTTTAGCTAAGTATCGAGTAGCTTACTGTAAAAGTGCTGAAAATGGCTATAAGCAAATGCAGTATATGTGGAGGTATGCTCTGCCTTTCTTACCTGCTCTGAAGCAAGAGTATGATGTAGCAATTAGCTATCTATGGCCACATGATTTTGTAGCAGAAAAAGTACAGGCTAAAATTAAAATTGCGTGGATACATACTGATTTTTCTACGATCGAAACGGATAAGGTACTCGACCTTAAAGTATGGAAACAGTTTAACCACATCGTAGCGGTGTCAGAAGAGTGTAAACAAGCATTCTTAAGAAAGTATCCTTCTTTAGCTGATAAAACAACAGTGGTTGAAAACATTCGCTCCCCTAAGCTTATTGAAAATCAAGCTAATGAGCCTTTAGAATCTCGAATGGCGAAAGATAATCGATTTAAAATTGTCACGGTAGCTAGGCTTTCTCATGCTAAAGGGATTGATCGAGCTGTGCAAGCATTCAAATACTTGAAAGCAAAAGGGCATAGTAATATCGCCTGGTACGTGGTTGGATATGGTGGGGATGAGGAGATGCTCCAATCGTTAATCCAAGAAAATAATTTAGAGAATGATTTCCTACTGGTAGGAAAAAAAATGAATCCATATCCGTATATAAAAGCAGCCGATCTATACGTGCAGCCTTCCAGGTACGAAGGGAAAGCAGTAACGATATGTGAGGCGCAAATCCTTGCAAAGCCGGTGCTTATTACGAACTACCCAACGGCTGTGAGTCAGGTGAAGAGCTATGAAGACGGCGTTATATGTGAAGCTTCTATAGAAGGAATAGCAAGTGGAATTGAAGAAATGCTACATAACTCGGGTTTGAGGAGTCAGCTAACTTCTAAGTGTAAAAGTATAAACTATCACAATGAGAAAGAATTAGAGAAGCTTTATGAGTTAATGAACTAGGTTGCCGTATTCTTAAATAGAAGACGTGTGAAAAGTGAGGCAAACTAAATGAAAAAACGGATCCTAATTGTAATCGACTCTTTAAATAGTGGAGGGGCCGAAAAAAGCCTAATCTCACTATTAGCTTGTTTTAATTATCAAAAATATAAAGTAGATTTACTATTATTTTCAATTGAGGGACTCTATTTAAATATGCTTCCAAAGGAAGTTACTATTTTACCGCAGCCTGCGTATATGAAAAAGCAAGCTAAAAAGCGAGTAGATTTAGTAAAAGAAAAAGAGTTTAAATCACTCTATTTTAGAACGTTCGCATCGCTTGCTTTGCGTAACCCTTTAAAAAAGAAAACAATGCACTCCTCTCAAATTTTATGGACATGGGCGAATAGAGGAATGGAACCGCTAGAACAAAGATATGACGTAGCGATTGCATATAGTCAAGGAATGCCAACTTATTTTGTAGCAGAGAAAGTACAGGCAGCTAAAAAACTTGCCTGGATAAATACTGACTACAAATTAATTCGTCATCATAAAAAATTTGATGTGTATTACTATAATCAATTTCACCATATTATTGCTGTTTCGGATTCATGTAAAGAAGTGTTGACGACTGAGCTACCAAGCATAGCAAAAAAAGTGGAAGTCATTTATGATATTATCTCTCCTACGCTCATTTATGAGATGGCAATAAAAAAAGGAGGGTTTACTGATTTGTTCGATGGCATAAGAATATTGACAATAGGGCGACTTGTTGAGCAAAAGGGCTATGATCTTGCCATTGAAGCGTGCTATAGATTAAAAAAGCAAGGCTTCAATATAAAGTGGTACGCAATTGGTGAAGGCTCACTAGAACAGAACCTAAAGCAAAAAGTAGCCGCCTACCACTTAGAAGGTGTATTTGTTTTTTTAGGCACATATCAAAATCCCTATCCTTTTTTACATCAGGCGGATATCTACGTGCAACCTTCTAAATTAGAAGGCTATGGTTTAGCTATGGCGGAAGCGAGGCTATTGAAAAAGCCGATTGTCGCTACTAATTTTCCGATTGTCTATAATCAGCTTAGAGATCGAGAGAATGGATTAATTGTAAAAATGAACGCTGTCAGTTTGGCTAAAGGTATTCAAGAAATGATTTGTGATAGTGAATTAAAAAAGTCTGTCTGTGAAAAGCTGAGCCATGAACAAGTAGGGACAGAAGCTGAAATCTTCAAGGTGTATTCCTTACTTGAGGCCGCAAATTAAAGGTGGAAGATGAAATGAGAGTACAAAAAGCAACCTTAAATGCGGTGATGAACGTATTATCTTTTATTCTACTATTATTTCCCGCTTTTATAGTGAGAAAAGCTTTTATTGATGCTTTAGGTAACGAACTACTAGGGCTTACTGCGCTATATACTAGCATGATTGGGATGCTATCAATTCTAGAATTAGGTATTGGTAGTGCAATTGTATATGCTTTATATCAACCATTTGCTGAAAGAAATACAATCAAGATTAAAGGATACCTTAATTATTATGCTAAATTTTATAAAATAATTGGTGCAATTATATTGGGCGTAGGTATATGTATGCTGCCGTTTTTACCGCTGTTTATAAAAGGAAATTTGAATATAATGGACGCAAGAATATACTTTCTTTTATTTTTAGCGAATAGCGTTATCACCTATTTTTTTTCATATAAATTTAGTTTGCTCATTGTAGCACAAGAAGAATATCGAATAGCTGTGAGCATGACCTTAGCTAAGCTGGGGACCTTTGCTTTACAGTTTGTGTTATTAAAACTATATCCAAGCTTATATGCTTTCTTGATTATTCAGCTCGTTATTAACTTTCTCTTTTATTATATATTAAATCGCTTAATTCATAAAAAGTTTGCTTGGGTATTTGAGGTAAAGGGAGAAATAGAACCTTCAGAAAAAAGAGAGTTAACGAAGAATATGAAAGCCATGTTCTTTCATAAAATTGGCGGTATCTTGGTGTTTAGTACAGATAATATCATCATGGCTTACTATATTAACCTAGGAGTAGTAGGAGTGTTTAATAATTACTATATGATTATTAGTGCGTTTCAAGCTACCATACTAAACGGCTTATCAGGTATAACAGCAAGCATTGGCCAGCTGCTCACAGAAAATAATCGAGAAAATGCGTTTGTCGTTCATCAACGTTTATTTTTTATAAGCTTTTGGTTGGTGTCATGTATGGTTATTTCACTGTGGAATACGATTAATTCGTTTATTTTGATATGGCTTAATGAAGAACAGCTATTAGACTCACTAACGATTGGCCTCATATTAGTAAATTTGTATATTTTTTTAATGCGAGGGTCGGTAGATCGATTTAAAGAAGCGGGTGGAATATTTTATCAAGATCGATATGCTCCTTTAATTGAAGGTGCTGTGAATATCGTTGCGTCACTTGTGCTGGTAAAAGTGATGGGTTTATCAGGTATTTTTTTAGGAACGCTCATCAGCAACATAGCGGTTATCTTTTGGGTTAAACCAAAAATGGTATATAAATATGTATTTCATAAGCCTTTACGCCAATACTTCCAGCTCTATTTTAAGTATTTACTATTTGCTTTAATTCCTTTGTTCGTAACGCATTTGGTGACGTCTAGTCTTAAAGGTTCGGATAGTATTCTGTTATTTTTATCCAACTGTGTGCTTAATTTAGTTATTATTAATGGTTTCTATTGGGCAATTTTTCATCGTACACCGGAGTTTTCTTATTTTAAGAAGTTAGTAGTAAACAGCTTAGCGGCTAGTCGTTCTCGTTTTTCTTTCCAAAAAGGTTTTAGTAGAGGTCAATAATTGACGACAAAACTGGAAGAAACAGTATTGCAATGAAGAAAGAAATATAGTAAAGTTCTTTATAAAGAACAAAAATAAGATATATTTTTTAATTATGTGTTCTTTATTAAGAATAGAAAAGTGGGGAGTAGAGAAGTGAGTGCAATTGCTGGTATATACCATTTTAATTCAAGAGAAGTATCAACCGAAGAAATAAACCGGGTAATGCGTTCATTTCAATCATACCCAGCCGATGATATTCAGGTTTGGCGTCAAAAAGGTTTGTTTTTGGGTTGTCATAATCAATGGATTACGCCTGAATCTATTTCTCAACCTATCCCATTTTATCATTTAGAGAAAAAGCTTGTTATCACAGCGGATGCTATCATTGACAATCGTGAAGAGCTTTTTTTAAAGTTAGGTGTTGATAAAAACGCTTGGGGAGACATTTCTGATACGGAGCTAATCTTACTTGCATATGAGCGCTGGAATAGTAGCTGTCCAAGTTATTTAATTGGTGACTTTGCTTTTATGATTTGGGATGAAAGCGAAAACCAGTTGTTTGGGGCAAGAGACTTCTCAGGAGCTCGTACACTTTATTATCATCATGGTTACGAAACATTCGCATTTTCTACCCTTGTTCGCCCGCTGTTACATCTGCCATTCGTGAGGTCAAAAAGAAATGAAGAGTGGATAGCAGAATTCTTAACAATTCCGTGGAACTTTGAGTCCGTTGATACATCTTCAACGGTATACGAACAGATCAAGCAGCTGTCTCCTGGTTATCAAATCATCGTCAAAAGCGGACGCGTAACGCTAACACGCTATGCATTTATTCAGCAACAAGACTTGCTATTGAAAACAAACGAGGAATATGAAGAAGCATTTAAAGAAGTTTTTCAAGTAGCTATTAGCTCAAGAATTCGTACGCATAAAGCAATTGGTGCACATTTAAGCGGGGGATTGGATTCAGGGTCAGTTGTTAGCTTCGCTGCGAAAGCTTTACGAAATCGAGAGGAAAAACTTCGCACCTTTAGCTATGTACCTATTCAAGATTTCGTTGATTGGACGCCAAAATATAGAATAGCTAATGAGAAAAAATTTATAAAATCAACTGTCCAATATTTAGGGAATATAGAAGATACTTATCTAGATTTTAAAGAGCGAAATCCATTTACGGAAATCGATGATTGGATTGACTTATTAGAAATGCCCTACAAATTTTTTGAGAACACGTTTTGGCTTAAAGGAATTTATGAAGAAGCTGCGCGACAGAATATAGGTATTTTGTTAAATGGTCAAAGAGGAAACTGGACAATTTCTTGGGGGCATGCGCTTGACTACCAGGCATCTCTTTTGAAGAAGTTATCTTTGAAAAAGCTGTCTCACGAGATGAAACTGTATAGTCAAAACATCGGCGTTACTCGCTCAAGGGTTTTTCATTTTGTCCGTAGAAAAGCTTTTCCACTACTACATTTGTCGTCGTACCGAAAGCAAGAAAGTCAATTTCCACAAATGGTTAATCCCAACTTTGCTCGAAAGCAAGACGTATATAAAAAGCTGAAGAAGCACCAAATTGATTTAACAGGAAATGCTATAACCAGCGTATATGAAGTGAAAGAGAAACAATTTGAACACCCTTATTATTGGAATATTACTGGTACATATGGCTCTAAACTATCTGTACGGTATGGTGTGTGGGATCGAGACCCGACCAACGATTTGCGCGTGATTCGTTTTTGCTTATCCGTCCCAGAATCTCAATACGTACAAGATGGAGTTGACAGATCGCTGATTAGAAGAGCTACAAAAGGGATGCTTCCGGATAACATTCGTATGAATCAAAAGGTGAAAGGTGTGCAAGGCGCTGACGGGACTTTACGTATGGTTCAAGCATGGCCAAGTTTTCTACAGGAAGTTGAAGCTTTAATTTCTGATGAACAAATGGCTTGTTATCTTGATATGGCTTCTTTAAAAGAAGCTAAAAAGACGATTGGTACTATCCCGAAGCCTGAATTGATTTTCGACCTTCGCTTTCGATTGCTTATGCGTAGCCTAATTTTTTATCGGTTTATGAAAAAAATGAATTGAAAGGGGGTGAACGAATGAAAAAACAGTGGGAATTACCAGTATTAGAGGTAGTAGAAGTTAAAATGACGATGGCAGGGCCTGGAATTAAAACACCAGATGCAGTGCAGCCTGATGTTGATGAAGTGATTCACCATAGCTAAATAGATGATTTAATTGATGGACTGCCCTTGTACGCACTTTATCAGTATAAGGGTATCTTTCAACTAATGAACGTATCTTTTTCACTGGTTGTTCTTTATAATGAACAAAAGTGTTTTTAATATAGAGGAGGCGTGATGATTGTTAGATATTCAAACAAAAGTAAGGTATCAAGCGTTTGGATTATTAATTGCTAGTGAAATGAAGCTCCCGGAACTGATAGCGGTCGATTTAGGAAAAAGCGAAGAGGGAGTAACCGTGCAAATAAAAGAGTTGGAGCTTTTATGGAATCAAACATGCCGTGAAGATCAATATTTTCATGTTGAAGCAAATCGATTCTTTTTTAAAGTCCCTGATGTAGCCATTTTTGATGTAAAAAATGGCAATGAGATTAGCATATGTCCTATGAAAAACTCAAATGAAGATCAAATAAGGCTGTATGTGCTTGGTTCTTGCATGGGTGCACTATTATTGCAGCGAAAAACCCTGCCTTTACACGGAAGTGCAGTTGTTATTAATGGAAAAGCGTACGGAATTGTTGGGAAATCAGGCGCGGGTAAATCTACGCTAGCGTCAGCTTTTTTACAAAAAGGATACGAGCTGCTAACAGATGATGTGATTGCCCTGCCTTTGCAGAATAACCAGCCAGTTGTGATTCCTGCTTATCCACAGCAAAAGCTATGGCAAGAAAGCTTAAGTCATTTTGGTATGAACGCTACCATATATCGCCCGATTGTCCAGCGTGAAACAAAGTTTTCGATTCCAGTTACTTCTCAGTTTGCTAATTGTCCAGTTCCGCTAGCAGGCGTAGTAGAGTTGGTAAAAAGCAATCAAGAGGAAATAGAAATAAACGAAGTAGCGGGTATAGAAAAGCTCCAAATGCTGTTTAATCATACGTATCGTCGTTTTTTAATGGAATCGTTTAATCTGTATGATTGGCATTTTCAAACCACAGTATCCGTCGCTAACCAAATCAGTATGTATCAGCTAAAACGACCTATTAATCGCTTTACAGCAAGTGAGTTAGTAGAGAGTATTCTACATAAAATTCATGAAGGAGAGAAGAAAAATGATAAATAGCCAAGTGATTGAAAAAAGCCAACTTGTTGCACAAGCAAAAGGACAGATTGTAAGTGATATGGGTGGAGAGAAAGTTATGCTAAGCATTCAAAACAGCAAATATTACAATCTAGGTGAAGTTGGTGGTGGTATTTGGGAAGAATTAAAGCAACCGATGACAGTGAGCAACCTAATCTTACGCTTAACAGAAAAGTATGAAGTCGAAAAAGACGTTTGTGAGCAGCAGGTCATTCACTTTTTAACCTCTCTAAAAGCTGAAGGCTTACTTTTAATCCAAGACGCACCTAATAAATAACTAGCAGGGGGCCATCATGAAAATTTGGAGTAGGTGCAGGCGATTTATAGAATTGGAGCGTCAAAAAAAGCGTTTATTTATTGAAGCTTTTGTGTATTTAGCATGGGCACGCTTGATGAAAGAAAAGTCATTTGAAAAAGTGGCATCATCGCTTCATTTACAGATGAATGAAACTTCTTTTGAAACAGAGGCAGCTCATAAACAAACGCTTCAAAACGTTTCAGACGCGCTTTACGCAATGAGCGGCTACACTTTTTGGGAAAGTCAATGCTTGGTTAAAGCGCTAGCTGGGATGAAGATGCTGGAAAAAAGAAATATTGAAAGCACACTTTATTTAGGAACGGCTAAAGATGAGGATCACCAGCTAGTAGCTCACGCGTGGTTACGAAGTGGGAGCTTTTATGTATCAGGTGTTGAAGGAAAAGAGCGTTATACCGTCATTGCAAAGTTTGCAAAGCATCCCACGAAAAGGAGAACAGGATGAACCAGACGTTACCATTAACAAATATTCCGCAGGAACTTAAGCTTATTTTAGAGTTGTTAAGGAACCAGCACGACGATCAAAGTGAAGAATCTTGGGTTAATTATACACGGTCAATCGATTGGAATCATTTTTTTAAGTTAGCAATGCATCATCGGGTATATCCTTTGCTGCATGTAAAGCTCAATGAAAATAAGAAATTAAAAATCCCAAAAGCAGTTTCAGAAAAACTAAAAGCACAATATGAGCATAATACGATTAAAATGCTTTATTTAAGTGGTGAAATGGAAGCAGTCAGTACCTTATTCTTAGGTGAGAATATTCCAACTTTGTTCTTAAAAGGTCCTGTTATCGCAGAACATCTTTATCAGAATTTATCGCTTCGGACATCGAGTGACTTAGATTTTTTAATTTCAATAGAGCATCTACAGCAAGCTGAAGAGCTGCTTGTTAGTCTTGGATATGAAAAAGATGATTATATCCAAACGATCTTGGGTGACTGGAAGTGGAGACATCATCACGTAACCTACTTTCATCCTATAAAGCGCATTAAGCTTGAGATTCATTGGCGGTTAAATCCAGGCCCAAGCAGTGAGCCACAGTTTAAAGAATTATGGAGTCGCAAAAGGCTAAGCACCGTAACAAGTTCGCCTGTGTATTTTTTAGGACAAGAAGATCTAACTGTGTTTTTAATCTCTCATGGAGCTCGGCACGGCTGGTCAAGACTGCGCTGGTTAGCAGATATTCATCAAATTTTAAATCAGGATATAGAATGGAAGCTGGTATATAATCTGTTAAAAAAACATTCTAATTACCATGTCGGTGGGCAGGCGCTTTTGCTAGTAAAAGCATGTTTTCAGTCGTCAATCCCCGAAGGAGCACACAAGCTTTTTATAACAAAAAAGGCAAAACGCTTAGCACAAGGAGCCTTTTATTATTTAGAACAAATGATTAATCTGCATACGGAGCCTTTAGCCGAAGACATTTCCGCTTATCACTCTCGTCATTTGTTTTCGCTGATGTCAACTCAACAAAAAGCATGGTTCTTGCTTAGCTTTTTATATCCTTATCCAGAGGATGCTGAAACGCTCCCTTTACCAAGCTATTTACATTTTTTCTATTTTCCTTTGCGACCTGTATTATGGGCATGGCGCAAAACTAGGAAGCAAGTATTTTCCTAGGAGGTGTAGTCGATTTATGAATTATGTTTTTTATTTCTTGAAACAAATTCACTCATATGCTGGAAAGGCTCTTTATTTAAATTTATTGGCTATGGTAGCCATTAGTTTACTTGAAGGAGTAGCTATTTTATTGTTAGTTCCAATGCTTACTATGAGTGGAATCGTTGATTTTAGTAAGGTAAATGAATCGGGGATGAAATTCTTTGAGTTGTTTACATATGTACCGAACCAGCTTAGTCTTTCGCTTATTTTAGTAGTATTCGTATTGATTGCTTTTGTTCAGTACTTTTTGTACAGGCGTGTCTCTATTAAAAATGCGATGATACAGCAGGGTTTTTTTCGACAGATGCGCCTGCAAACATATGAGAGCGTTCTACATGCTAATTGGAGCTTTTTTTTAAGAAAAAGAAAATCAGATCTTATTCATTTATTACAAACGGAAGTGGCTAGAGTCAGTGGAGGCACTCACGCACTTTTGCAGTTTATGACTTCTTTAGTGTTTACGTGTATTCAAATTATGTTAGCTTTATTGCTCTCACCTGTTATTACGCTATTTGTATTATTATGCGGTGCGATTTTGCTCTTTTTCAATCGAACCTTTTTGAGAAAGTCATTGTCATTAGGAAAGCGAAATTTCACATTGGGCAGAGACTACGTAGCAGGGTTGACTGATCAAATTAATGGTATTAAAGATATCAAGAGCAATACATTAGAAGCTTCGAGGGTAGAATGGCACTCATCTATTACGAAACAAATGCAAAGTGAGCAGCTGGAATATACAAAGATGAAGATGACGTCTCAATTTTACTATAAAGTAGCTTCCTCCATTTTTATTGCTCTCTTTATCTTTGTTGCGATTAAGTTGTTCCAGGCCCAAGCTAGCCAGCTAATGCTCATTATTTTAATTTTTTCAAGGCTTTGGCCAAAGGTAGCGGGTATACAAGGGGAGTTAGAACAAATTGCGAAGTCGTTTCCATCTTTTGAAGCGATTAAACTTTTACAGGAGGAATGTAGAGAAGCGCAAGAGTACGGTAATAGACAGTCACAAAGTACTCAGCTCGTACTTAAACGAGAAATCGCTTGTCGAAATATCCATTTTCGTTACAACGATGACGGAGAAGCCTACGCATTACAAAATATCAATCTTGTCATTCCAGTTCATCAAATGACGGCACTAGTAGGAAGCTCAGGTGCTGGGAAAAGTACATTGATTGATATTATAATGGGGTTAAATCAACCTCAAAAAGGAGCCGTATTTATAGATGGTGTTCCTTTAAGTGCTACTAACATAATGGCATTTCGACAGTTGATTAGCTATGTGCCGCAAGATCCAGTTTTATTTAATGCGAGCATTAGAGAGAACTTATTATTAGTAGATCCTAACGCTACAGAAGAAAGAATGTGGGAAGTTCTTCAGTTTTCCTTAGCTGCTGATTTCGTAGAAAATCTACCAAGCGGTTTAGATACGTTAATAGGAGACAGAGGAATAAAGCTGTCTGGTGGTGAACGACAGCGTTTAGTGCTAGCAAGAGCTATTTTAAAAAAACCAAAAATTCTTGTGTTAGATGAGGCCACCAGTGCGTTAGATACGGAAAATGAGTATAAAATTCAGCGGGCTTTAGATAGTTTAAAAGGCAGAATGACTATTGTTGTAATTGCTCATCGATTATCTACAATTCGCAATGCTGATCAAGTACTTGTACTTCAAGAAGGACAAGTTATTCAGCAGGGAGAGTTTAAAAGTCTAGCGGCTGACAAAGGGTTGTTGTTTAACAGACTGTTGGAAAAGCAAATGAAAGTAATGGAATAGCGAACTTTAATGGTGTAGAGAAGGTTTCTTTTTAAATGGTTTTGTTTTAGGTCCATATATCTACTTTAAATAAAAAAATTCCATAAATATCATTCTATCTCATCAAAGTGAATCTGTGGAATTTATGGTACAGTTAAATTTAGATATTTTCTGAAAATGTCGGTTTTCAGACAGAGTAAGATGAGTGGATGGAGGTATACAATGAAACCATTTAAAAAATTAATTGAAGAATTAGGAAATAGAGTCGATGTTTTGACAAGTAAACAGTCGAGCATTTATTTTGAAAAATTAGTGGGGCAATTCCCCTTTACAAAAACGAATACCATTGATTGGAAACGAGTGCTAATTAAAGAAAAATGTCAGCAGGTTCAGCAGGTTATTCAATGGCTACAAACAATGAAAATTTATGATGAACACGTTATTTTATTTTCAAAAGATTATCGTATTCCGGCTGTGCGAGTAAATTTGAAAGAAGCTTTAACAGTGGTGACAAAACTGCAAGATTGTCATTTGTTTATCTATTGTCCAACAATTGAGTATGTCATTGAGTGGGTGAAAGACAAATGCTTTACTGTCGGATTAGCTGCAAGATAACGAATAAAGAAGCATCGTCGTCCTAGGGACTGACCCCTGTTTTTGAGACAGGAATCAAAACACCTTTTAAACAACCCGTTTTCTGTATTGTACAGGAGACTGGTTGTTTAATTTTGTTTGAATACGGGCATGGTTATAATACGTAATATAGCTTTTGACGGTTTGCTCTATGATGGTAGTCGTAGTGTATGTCAACTCGTCAAGGTAGAACGTTTCAGACTTTAGTGAGGAATGAAACGATTCAATTGAGGCATTATCTGCAGGCGTCCCTTTTCGGGACATACTCATGATAATGCCTTTCTCTTTAATTGTTTGTTGATAAGCATACGATGTGTACACAGAGCCTTGATCACTATGCAACGTGCACCCTTCCAGTAGAGAAGGGAGTTGGTTAAGCGTGTCTAAAACAAACGCGACATTTTGACAATCACCTATGGAATACGCAATAATCTCTCCGTTAAATAAATCTTGAATACTTGAAAGATACAATGGTTTCGGCCCAAAAGGCAAGTACGTAATATCAGTCACGAGCTTTTGAAGAGGGCGTTCAGCTCGAAAGTCACGTTTTAATACATTCTCTGCAACCTGATAAGGTTGCCCTGTTCGCTGCCGTTTCTTCCGTTTAACGCGACATTGCCAACCGTATTTCTGCATGGTACGCTGCACAAACTTGTGGTTAATCTTCATGGTTCGCTTGAGTACAGCTGTGATTTTCCGATAGCCATATCGAAACTTGTGTGCACGACATTGTTCACCCACTTGCTGTTCCATCCATTTCTTTCGTGTATCCTGTTGACTATGCTGCTTCCAACGGTAGTAAGTGGACCGAGGAATACCAAGATGGAAACAGATTTGATAAATAGGGATTTGTTCTTTTAACTCTTCCACTAGGTTCACTGCGATTTCTGGTACCACTTCCTTTCCAATTCCTTGTACTTTTTTAAAATCTCGATTTGTTGCTTTAATTGTCGGTTCTCAGTCTTTAACTTAGCTGTCTCGTTTTCAAAATCAGGACCTTTTCCATAGGCATATTGCTTGCCTACTGGCTGTTCCAACCGGTGTACATCCCCATTTTGATACCACTTCATCCATGTTTTTAATTGGGTAGGGTTCCGAATGTTTAGTTGTGATAATACTTCTTTTACAGGTACACCGGCTAACCTCATTTCAATCGCTTTTAACTTTATTTCGACTGGATAACTGACTCTTGTTCCCATAGAAAAAACACCTCCAAGTGATTGTTAGGTACTACATACCCAGTTTTCAACTTAAAGGTGTTTTTTATTTGTCTCACTTTATGGGGTCAGTCCCCTATACGACGGTGCTTTTTTTATTATCCAAGCATAAATTCACTTCTTTTTGTTGACATTATAAAAAAAGTACGTATAATTAACATTAATCAAATTGTTAATTATAAAACTAATCAGGAGATAGAGCAATGTTAAATCATGATCAAAAAAATGTAAAAAAAGAATATCCAAAGCCATACGGATATACGGCAGATATTGCTGTGTTTACGATTGTAGCTACTGAAAAAGAAGCATATAAGCCACCAAAAATGGTGCTAAAACTAATGTTGATTCAACGAGCAATTTTAAATGCTGAAGGTGAACAAAATATAGAAGCAGGCAAATGGGCGCTTCCAGGTGGATTTGTGCACCCTGCTGAATCCGCTTATGAAGCAGCTAAGCGTGAACTAGAAGAAGAAACAGGTGTAGCTGGTATTCATATGAAGCAGTATGGAGTCTATGATAAACCTGGGAGAGACGCACGGGGATGGGTTATTTCAAATGCTCACTATGCCATTGTACCAGAAGAAATGTTAGCTAAAAGACAAGCAAATGATGATGCAGCAAACGTTGAACTTTTTGATTTAGAAGAAGTTTTTTCACTACCACTGGCATTTGATCATGCTCAAATTATTCAAGATGGAATTGCTGAAATTAAAAAAGATCTCCTTCAGACGACGGTTGCACAAAAATTTTTACCTAAAATGTTTACGTATTCAGAGCTTCAGGCTGTATTGCTTACAATTACGGATAATCCGGCAATTAGGAGTGATCAAGCATTTGCGCGTAAGATTCGAATGCTGCCTTTTATTGAAGAAGTAGAAGGACAAACAACGACTAGAACATCTAAAAAGCCAACAAAGCTATATCGGTTTATTGATGCAGATTTTGCTACATCTATCTACACAGCTAGATATTAATTAATAAACAATTTGTTTATTGTTAATTAATGATAAGGGGGAAAAGTAATGAAAGCACTTTTAAACATCGATTACACGAATGATTTTGTAGACGATAAAGGAGCTTTAACTTGTGGAGAGCCTGGACAGCAAATTGAATCAGAAATAGTTAGCTTAACTAAGCAATTTATCGATAACGGTGACTATGTGGTATTTGCAATTGATTTGCACGAAGAAAAGGATCAATACCATCCTGAAACCAAACTATATCCGCCACATAATATTAAAGGTACAAAGGGAAGAAGTTTATACGGTACGTTACAAGAGGTATATGATACGTACAAAGAAAACCAAAACACTTACTGGATGGATAAAACAAGATACAGTGCTTTTGCAGGCACAAATTTGGAAATGAAGCTTCGGGAAAGAGGAATTACTGAGGTACATCTAGTAGGCGTATGCACCGATATTTGCGTTTTGCATACTGCTGTAGACGCGTATAATAAAGGATTTAGTATCACCGTGTATGAAAAAGCGGTTGCAAGTTTTAACCAAGTAGGGCATGAATGGGCGTTAACTCATTTTAAGAATTCATTAAACGCAACGGTTATTAAATAAGTTGTGGATTGATTATTTGGAGGAAAATAGAATGACTGTGTATAAAGATGATAGCGTTATGCTGCATACGGATTTGTATCAAATTAATATGGGTGAAACGTATTGGGAAGATGGTATTCATAACAAAAAATCAGTGTTTGAGGTGTTCTTTCGCAAGCTTCCATTTGGAAACGGCTATGCAGTATTTGCGGGATTAGAACGCATTATAAACTATATTGAAAGCTTTCGTTTTTCAGAATCAGACATTACGTATTTACGTGAAGAAGTAGGGTTTAAAGAAGACTACTTAGACTTTTTAAAAGAGCTACGCTTTACAGGAAATATTCGTTCAATGGTAGAAGGGGAGCTTGTGTTTCAAAATGAGCCCATTTTACGAATTGAAGCCCCGTTAATTGAAGCCCAGCTTGTTGAAACGGCTATTTTAAACATTGTTAATTACCAAACGCTAATTGCTACAAAAGCTTCTCGCATTAAGCATGTAGTTGGAGATCAAGTAGCAATGGAATTCGGTACTCGCCGCGCTCAGGAAATGGATGCAGCAATCTGGGGAACAAGAGCGGCATACATCGGTGGATTTCAGGCAACATCAAACGTGAGAGCTGGGAAAAAATTTGGTATCCCAGTAGCAGGAACCCATGCTCACTCAATGGTTCAAGCTTATAAAGATGAGTACGTAGCGTTTCACAAATACGCGCGCCGCCATAAAGACTGCGTATTCTTAGTTGATACGTATGATACCTTAAAATCAGGCGTGCCAAATGCTATTAAAGTTGCAAAAGAATTAGGAGATAAAATAAACTTTCGAGCGATTCGATTAGATAGCGGAGATTTAACATATCTTTCTAAAAAAGCACGTCAGCTTTTAGATGAAGCGGGATTTGTTGATACAAAAATTGTGGCTTCAAATGATCTCGATGAAGACACTATTATGCACTTGAAGTCTCAAGGTGCTCAAATCGATATGTGGGGTGTTGGCACAAAGCTTATTACGGCATATGACCAACCTGCATTAGGTGCTGTATACAAGCTCGTATCTATTGAAGGAGAAAACGGTGAGATGGTTGATACAATTAAAATTAGCGCTAACCCTGAAAAAGTAAGTACACCAGGCTTAAAGCGCGTATATCGTATCATCAATAAGCTGAACGGCAAATCAGAAGGTGACTACATTACCCTTGAAGGTGAAGATCCACAAAGTGAAGAACGATTAAAAATGTTCCACCCAGTGCATACATTTATTAGTAAATTCGTGACAAACTTTGAAGCAAAAGAACTTCATCAAGATATATACAAAAGTGGAGAGCTTGTGTATCAAACGCCAAACTTACAGACGATCCAACAGTATGCAGAAGATAACTTAGGGTTACTTTGGGATGAGTATAAACGAACGCGAAATCCAGAGGAATACCCAGTTGATTTAAGTGAGAAATGCTGGGAAAACAAAGCACGTCAAATAAATGAAGTGCGTAAAAAAGTCTCATCCAAATTAAATCAAGCGTAAAAGGGGATACTGAAGATGGAAGAAAATAAGTGGAACGAACTGAAACAGTTAAATGATACGAAGCAACTCAATCAGCTTACTTCACCGGGAATAAAGATTGGAATATACGGTTCATCCTTTGATCCAATTACTAATGTGCACTTGTGGACCGCATCAACCGTAGCTCATCGTAAAAAGCTAGATTATATTATCTTTCTTCCATCTTCTAATAAACGTACAGATAAACGCTTGCAAATAACCGATGACCATCGCGTTGCCATGATTCAAAAAGCTATTTCAACTAATCCTAAATTTTTATTAGATACTTATGAATTAAACGTATTGCCAGGTTATCATTACACATACTACACAATGGATTATTTCAAAAAGCTTTTGCCAAAAGCAAATTTCTATTTCATCATGGGTGCAGACTTACTGGTTGATATTGCGGATGGTAAATGGAAAATGTCAGAAGAGCTTGTCAGCGAAAATCAGTTTATTGTCATGGCTCGAAATGGCATTGACATGTTACAAGCAATTAGCCGCTCACCGCTTTTACGAAATTATGATGATGGTCGCTTTCAGCTCTTAGATAAAGGATTAGCTATGGAAATTAGCTCTACTTATATCAGAGAGGAATTCGCCAGAGGTGGAGAACCTCGCTATTTACTACCAGACGCATGCTATGACTATATTAAGAATCATCATTTATATAAAAGATAAGTGAGAAATTGAAAGGAGCTTATTATGACAATTCAACAGCAAATTATGAAAGAGTTAAACGTTTCTCCAACAATCACTTCATCAGAAGAGGTTCGTAAACGCGTTGATTTTTTAAAAACATATGTAAAAACAGCTCACGCGAAGGGGCTTGTGTTAGGGATTAGTGGAGGTCAAGACTCAAGCTTAGCAGGAAGGCTTGCTCAGCTTGCAGTTGAAGAACTTCGTAAAGAAGGTTATGAAGCAAAATTCATCGCGGTTCGTTTGCCGTATGGAGTTCAAAAAGACGAAGACGATGCGCAAGCGTCATTGGATTTTATTAAGCCTGATGAAACGATTACATTTAACATTGAAAAAACAGTTACGTCATTTTCTCAAACTTTTAATGAAGCAGCTGGTCATGAATTGGGAGACTTTCATAAAGGAAATGTGAAAGCACGTGTTCGTATGATTACGCAGTACGCAATTGGCGGGGAACATGGACTATTGGTAATAGGTACAGATCATGCTGCTGAAGCAGTCACAGGATTTTTCACGAAGTATGGAGACGGTGGAGCAGACGTCCTACCGTTATCTGGATTAACAAAGCGCCAAGGAAAAGAATTACTAAAAGAACTAGGTGCAGATAAGCGCTTATATGAAAAGGTTCCAACTGCAGACTTATTGGATAACAAGCCAGGCCAAGCAGACGAAACGGAATTAGGCATTAAATATGATGAGCTGGATGATTATTTAGAAGGAAAAGAAGTGGGGCCAGAAGTAGCTGAAAAGATTGAGAAGCGCTATCGAATGACTGAGCATAAGCGCCAGCTTCCGGCAACTATGTTTGATACGTGGTGGAAATAACAGAAATAGCAAAAGGAGCTCTAGTTGTAGAGCTCCTTTTTTAGGGTTATTCTTGCACGGCTTCAAGTAATAAATCCACGAGATGAACAGCCCTTACTTTCGAGGATAATCCTTCCCTTTCAATTCCTAACTTCATTTGAAGAAGGCAGCCTGGATTAGCTGTCACAATCGTTGTAGCTTGTGTAGCCACAGCATTTTTCATTTTTGTATCGAGGATTTGCATGGACATTTCAGATTCAACGATGTTATAGATACCAGCTGATCCGCAGCAGCTATCTGCATTTTTCATTTCCCTATATTCTACGTTAGCAATGGCTTTTAAAAGCTTTCTAGGTTCACTTGATGTTTTCATGACGTTGCGCAAGTGACAAGAATCTTGATACGTAATCACTTGTTGAGGCAGTGAAAGTTTCATGTTGAAAAATTCAAGATCGACAAGAATACTGCTTATATCCTTCAGCTTTTTAGAGAACGCTTGAGCGCGCTCAGCCCAGTTAACATCATCTTTTAACAGGTGATCATAATCAATTAAAAAAGCACCACAGCCTCCTGCATTTGTGATAATATAATCTATTTTTAAATCTTCAAAGGCTTGAATATTGCGCTTCGCAAGCTGTTTCGCTCCGTCTTTTTCACCACTGTGACCATGTAAAGCCCCGCAGCAAGCTTGATTTTTAGGAATCACAATTTCACAACCCGCAAGCTGAAGTAGCTTCATTGTAGCATCATTTGTTTTCATAAACATGGTATCCATCAAGCAACCAGAAAAAAAGGCCACTCGTTTTTTTGTTTCAACTTTTGAAAGCAAATGGGTAGGTCGATTTTTCATTTCCTTTAAAGGAGGAACAGTTGGTAATACTGTTTCCATTGACGCTAGGTTGTCTGGAAGAAGCTTTAGTATTCCGGTAGAGCGAACAATTCGTTGAAGGCCAGAACGCTGATAAAAGCTAAGTAACCCTGTCGCGTTTTGCATGCGGTTTTGATGAGGAAACAGTCCTTCAAATACCACTTTTCGAATCGTTTTTACAGGAATAGAGTGCTTTTTATTTTGATTGATAATATCTCTTGCTTCTTCAAGTAAATGTCCATAGTTGACTCCAGAAGGACATACAGGCTCACAGGCTCTACAGCCAAGGCACATGTTTAACGATTTTTCTACATCTTCATCAGGCTCAATAACACCGTCAACTACGGCTTTCATGAGCGCAATTCTTCCTCTTGGAGAATGCGATTCTTGAAAGCCTGATTCAATATAAGTAGGGCAGGTTGGTAAGCAAAAACCACAGCGCATGCAGTTTAATAGTTCATCTTCATTCATTTGTTCTTTAAATTGCTTTTGGATTTTCTCGCGTTCTTTAACTGTTGTCATGTTGTAATCACCACTCGTTTTCGGGAATCTTTAGCAAAAACTTTCCCTGGGTTGAGAATGTTATTTGGATCTAGGGAACTCTTAATGGCTTGCATTGCAGCAATTCCTTCTTTGCCCACTTTAAGCTCAAGATAAGGAGCTTTCATGACGCCAACTCCGTGTTCACCTGTAATTGTGCCTCCGAGCTCAATCGCTTTAATAAATATCTCTTCAAAGGCCTTTTCAACACGCTCAATTTCTTCATGGTTTCGTACATCTGTTAAACATGTTGGATGAAGGTTACCGTCTCCAGCATGACCGAATGTACAAACTGTTAAGTTATATTTTTTAGCAATTTCATTAGTGGCCACAACCATCTTTGCAATTTCAGATCTTGGAACCGTTGCGTCTTCTAAAATAGTCGTTGGCTTTAAACGCGCTAAAGCTGATAGGGCAGATCTTCTTGCTGTGCGAAGATCATCAGCTTCTTTTTCTGAATCAGCTACCTTTACCGATACAGCATGCTCTCTTTCACAAATGGCAGCCATCTTCAGCATGTCTCGCTTCACAATGTCAATTGGTCCATCTTGTTCAATTAATAAAACAGCTTTTACATCTGTAGGAAGCCCAATTTTAGCAAAATCCTCTACGACTTTTAATGTTGGTTGATCTAAGAACTCAAGCGTAGTCGGAATAATTTTATTCGCAATAATCGTTGACACCGATTTTGCTGCGGCTTCAAGGTCTTGATAAAGAGCAAGCATCGTCATTTTTGATTCAGGCATTGGTATTAGTTTTAAGATTGCTTTTGTAATGATTCCAAGAGTTCCTTCAGAACCAACAAACAAGCGTGTTAAATCGTAGCCAGCTACGTCTTTTGCGAGCTTTCCTCCCGTCTTAATAACGTCTCCATTTGCGAGTACAACCTCAAGCCCTAACACATAGTCGCGCGTAACGCCATATTTAAGACCGCGAAGCCCCCCTGAGTTTTCGTTGATATTTCCCCCGATTGTAGAAATTTTCATCGAGCTTGGATCTGGAGGATAAAACAGACCTCTTTCTTCTACTTGGTGGATGAAATCTAAGGTAATGACGCCTGGCTCAACTGTAGCAGTTAGGTTTTCTTCATCAATTTCTAACACTTGATTTAGATGTTTAAACAAAAGAACGATACCACCTTCAGTTGGACAGGTTCCTGCGCATAAGTTTGTGCCCGACCCTCTAGGTACAATCGGAATTTTATATTCATTACATAGTTTTACAATAGCTGCTACTTCTTCAGTGTTATTGGGCGCAATAACGGCATCAGGCAGTGATTGGAATTGAGGTGTAGCATCGTAGGAGTAAACGAGTCGACCAGCTTTTGAGTCATCATAATTATGGGCGCCGACAATGTCTTCAAAGGATTTCTTTAGTTCAATAGGTATCATGGTTATAGCTCCTTTTAAGTAAACGAATTCTTACTTTTATAATAAGAAATAGAAGAAGGATTAACTATGGTTAATCCTCTAAAGTGTAGCAGTTATTTATGCGGTATCGTTGGTTATTCATCTAAAAACAAAAAAGCGAGGTGAAAAATGAGCAAGTCCTCGGTATGGCGAAGGTTTAGTCCAGTTAATTCTTCGACTCGCTTTATTCGATAGTGTAGCGTGTTGATATGAATGTGCAGTGCATCTGCCGTAGCTTTGAAGGATTGATTTTGCCTTAAAAACGTTTTAACAGTTTTTATTAATTCTTGATCATTCATAACCTGGGAAATGGTTCTGCGAATAAATTCAACCTTTGTTTCTTTTTTTATATCTTTTAACAACATTTCAAGACGAAGGTCATCATCAAATATAATAGCTCCGGATTTTTTTGCAGTACTCAAAGCTCGTTCCGCTTCGTGAAAAGATTGATGAACCATTCTAGGAGAAGCAGGTTGTCCAATTCCAATTGAAGCGTTTACTTGATATCGAGTTTTGAAATGGCGGCTAATTTGCTTAGCAAAGTGAAGCGTACGTTCCTTTGTCTTTTGGTCAGCTTGTAAAATAACAAAGCGGTCGTTTCCCCAGCGAACAAACACATCCTTGTTGTCCTGACTAAAGTTCTCCATAAGATCTTTTAACATTTTGTTATTCATTACGTCTGAACAGTGACCAATTAAAACTTGTCGTTCAATTGAAAGATCGATACCAATCAATTCCGCTTGGTGGATAAATTCTTCACTCCAATCGGATTTTTGGACCCAATCGAATACAAACGCTTCAAGTGCTCGCGCTTGCCATTCAAGCTGCTCGGAATAGTAGCGTTCATTCATCATTAGTTCAGTCATTCTTTTTAAAATTTCGGCGTAAGCGGATACGCGTTCTGGGTTACCGGTAATACCAATTACACCAGCAATTTGATTTTGAAAAAGGATTGGAAGATTAATTCCCGCTTTGACGCCTTTTAAAGGAGCTTGATTTTCTTGAGTAATAATGAACTTTTGCTTTTTTTGCGTGCAAATGAGAGCTCCTTCATGAAATGTATTTACTCGGTTTTTATCCGTGCTGGCGATGATCATGCCAGACGTATCGGCTACAATTAAATCTTCATGAATTAGATGATTGATTTCTGAAATGATGCTATCTGCTAAAGATGCTATCATCATACATGTTCCCCCGTTCTGTTTCTATCACTAGTGTAGCATAGTGGGAGTGAAGAGCTAGTAGTGAAAAGCATAGGTTTTAAATGGAAAGATAAGGAAGTGAGTCGTCTGGATTCTAACAAGAATACTTCACCTTTCTCTTAATCTTGAAAACAAGAGGGGGCTAAAAGAGCCCTCTCTTGTTTTCATTGAGCCGTATATCCCCCGTCAATAACGACAGCTTGACCGGTCACGCCTTTTGCTGCATCACTTGCTAGAAAGAGGGCGTAATCGGCAATTTCGCTTACATCTAATAAACGTTTCTGAGGGACGAGTGGATAAATTACTTCTTCAAGTACTTTCTCGAGCTCAACGTTTCTCGTACGAGCTAAGTCTTGTAATTGGTTACGGACAAGAGGCGTATCTACGTAGCCAGGGCAAATAGCGTTAACGGTTACTCCATGTTCAGCACCTTCTAGCGCCGCTACTTTTGTTAAGCCGATGACTCCGTGTTTTGCACTGTTATAAGCAGCTTTTCCTGCAAAGCCAATCAAGCCATTTATGGATGCCATATTGATAATGCGACCAAATTTTTGCTGCTTCATAAGAGGAAAGACGTGCTTTGTAGCAACAAAAGGTGCAGTCAGCATAATCTTTAATAAAAGTTCAAATTTTTCAGTTGGAAACTCTTCGAGTGGGGAGACAAACTGCATGCCCGCATTGTTAATTAATACGTCAACTTTTCCGTATTTTGCAGAAGCAGCGTTAATCATCGATTTAATATCATCTTCATTTGTGACGTCTGCTTTTACACCGTAGACGTCATATCCCTTTGAAGAGAGTTCTTGCTCTGCTTTTTTAACACCTTCTTCATTTAAATCAGTCAAGACAACCTTTGCATCATGTTCAGCAAAACGCTCGCCGATTTGAAAGCCAATTCCTTGAGCAGCCCCTGTAATTAATACAACTTTATTTTTAACCATTGTTCATTCCTCCCACACGCTTTATATAAAACGCTTACTTTTCCATTTTATCAAAATAGTAGGTTGATATAAATATAATTGCTTTTCAAAAAAGGAAATTTTCTTTGGTTGAAGAATATAATACAAGTTCATAGAAAGTTTATACAGGAACGAGAAGGTAATAGAAAGAAGGTTTTATATGCAAGCAGCAGTAAAGTTACAAACGAAACAAGAACAAACTATTTATCGTATTTTATTTGCTATCAGCTTAGGTCACTTTTTAAACGACTGCATGCAATCAGTTGTTCCAGCGCTTTTTCCCATTCTAGAGCAATCAATGAATTTAAATTATACGCAAATTGGTTGGATTGCATTTGCGCTGAATATGACATCCTCTATCATGCAGCCGGTATTTGGTATCTTCGCAGATAAGCGGCCACTCCCATTTTTATTACCAATTGCAATGTGTTTAAGTTTAGTCGGCATTATTGGCTTAGCGCTAGCACCTAACTTTTATTTTGTTCTAGCGTCCGTGCTGTTTATTGGCTTAGGATCAGCCATTTTTCATCCGGAAGGGTCACGTGTTGCCTATATGGCTGCTGGACAGAAAAGGGGATTAGCTCAGTCCATCTATCAAGTAGGAGGTAATACGGGGCAGTCGATGGCGCCTTTATTTACTGCTTTTATCTTTATTAGCTTAGGTCAGTTTGGTACAATGTGGTTTACACTCTTGGCAGCAGTTGGTATTGTAACTCTTTACTATGTATCAACGTGGTACAAGCAAGAGCTGATTGTTCGAAAACAGTTGCAAAAAAAGCGATCAGTAAATGAAATGAAAGTGACAAGCAAATTAGTATTCGCTGTTGCTTTATTAATTTTTTTAGTTTTTGCTCGTTCGTGGTATGGAGCTGGGATTTTGAATTACTTCCAATTTTATTTAATTGAAGCATACGGAGTCACAATAAAACATGCACAAATCTATGTCTTTTTATTTATGGTTGCAGGAGTCTTTGGCACTTTTTTTGGGGGACCTTTAGCAGATCGTTTCGGAAAACGAAACGTTTTGTTGGTATCCATGCTTGGGTCAGCACCATTTGCACTTATGCTACCGCACGTAATGCTTGGTGCAGCAGCCCTGTTGTTAGTGCTTATTGGTTTTATTCTTCAATCTAGTTTCAGCGTTACGGTAGTTTACGCTCAAGAATTATTACCTGGAAAAATCGGCCTTGTTTCAGGGCTTATCGTGGGCTTGGCGTTCGGGATGGGAGCGCTGGGAGCCGTTATATTTGGAAAGTTAGCGGATATATATAGCCTAAAATTTATTATGCTGTTTTGTAGTATCCTTCCTCTAATTGGAATTCTAACGTGGTTATTGCCAAGTGACAAGCAAGTAAAAGAGATGAATAACGAATTATAAAAGAGTTTGGGACATAACAAAATGATTGCTTCTAAAAGACGAACACTAGCTGTTCCCATCTCTTTAGTTTGTCTCAACACGTTCGTTCCATTGCGCTACGGCCACTCGCTTTCCGCGGGGAGGAACCTGAGCTTCCTCGCTGCGCTGCGGGATCTCAGTTTTCCCTCTCTTTCCCGCAGGAGTCGAGTGTCCTACGCTCCATTCCACCCTGTTTCCAACATTGTTTTCACAATCAACCAAAAAACCTGAACGATTAAAAGTTATGAACTCTCAATCGTTCAGGTATAGTAAGGACCGAACTACTTATGTCTCAGTCTCTTCTTATCATTCACAAATTTAAGAAAAACAAATCCAGAAGGATAAATTTTTGAATCAATTAACGAAAGTGGCGTGTCAGCTACATTTCCTTGAAAGAGAGGAATGCCACTTCCTAGCAATATAGGCTTTTGAAAGATCCAATACTCATCAATTAAGTTTTCATTTAAAAATAGTGCATTTAGTGACCCGCCCCCTACAAGAAAGATGTTTTTCCCTTCCAGATTCTTTAATTCGGTGACTTTGTCGTGAACTTCTGTAGGTGAGATGAACGTTATATCTTCAGATTTGCCGACCTTTTTTGTTGTCACTACAAATACTTCCTTTCCCTTATAAGGAAACTCGCCGAACGTTAATACTTGTTCGTACGTGTGTCGACCCATAAATACGGTATCAATGCTTTCATCAAATTCATTATATCCATAATCTTCGTTTGTTTCATTCTCCACTAGCCAATCAATTTTTCCGTTTTCACGCGCAATAAATCCATCAATTGTAGTTGCAATATATAAAATTACTTTTCTTGTCATGCCATGTTCCTCCTTAGCAAATCGCTATTATATTTTACCCGCTTCGTGTATGATAATAACATTTAAATGCGTCAAAAACTGTCATAGATAGGTGAATATTATGAAAACAAAAAAGTTATTTGAACTGATGTTTTATATTAATGCGAAGCGCTATTTTACTGCTAGAGAAGTTGCAGAAGAGTTTGATATGTCTGTGCGTACTGTTCAGCGCTACTTATTGGATTTACAGGAGCTAGGGGTTCCTTTATATGCTGAAAAAGGAAAATATGGCGGCTATCGTGTTTTGAACAATCGCGTATTGCCTCCTTTATTCTTTTCTGAGGAAGAAGGAAAAATGATGTATTTTTTACTTGAAATGATCACTCATTATCCTACAATCCCGTTTCAAGTAGATACTCAGAGGGTAAAAACAAAGTTTTATACTCATTTACCTGCAGATGTAAGAAATCAGCTAGAACAGATAAAAGATTTTGTTGTATTTTTAACGCCAAATCGTTCAGAGGAAGCCCCCCTTTTAAAAGACTTATTGCTATCAGCAATGAAGCATAAAAAAATAGCGATTCAGTATGAAAGTAAAACAGGGATAAAGGGGCATATTGTTAAACCAATTGGTATTTATGCGCATGAAGGTCTATGGTACTTTCCGGCATATAGCTATAAAAAAGAAAAAATCCTGCTTTTTCGTGCAGATAGGGTAAAAAAAATAGAGAACTTAGGTGAAGATTTTACGGAATCGCTAACGTTAAAGAAATGGTTAGCTCAAGACTGTATTCCCAAAAAGGCTCTATTGTTGCATATTGAAATAACAAAAGAAGGCGTGCGGTTAGCAAGTGCAAATCCTAGCTTAGGACCTCATATAACCATAAATAACGATGGAACGGGAACAATAAAATCAGTAATTGGTCGAGATGACCTTGATTTTACGGCAAATATATTGCTGAATTTAGGACGTTATGCAGAAGTAATTGAACCAAAAGAATTACGGGAGTCCTTAAAAAAGAAAGCAACTGAAATTGTAAATATGTATACATAAATGACTAAGCAAAATAACGGACGAGCAAGCCTCTTTCTTTTAAAATAAAAGCAAAGGAAGTGATATCAATTATGATTTTAAGCGTATTAGATCAGTCTCCAATATCAAGCGGCCAAACAGCAAAAGATGCGCTTGCTCAGACGGTACAGCTAGCAAAGTGGACAGAAAGACTAGGATATCATCGCTTTTGGGTAGCTGAACATCATAATACAAATGGGTTAGCAGGCTCTTCGCCACTTTTATTAATGACTCATTTGGCATCTCAAACAAGTTCGATTCGAATTGGCTCTGGAGGCGTGCTTCTCCCTCAATACAGCCCATATAAAGTGGCTGAAGACGTACAGTTATTAGAGAATTTGTTTCCAGGGCGAATTGACTTGGGATTAGGTCGATCTCCAGGAGGCGATGCACTAACGAGGTTAGCATTAACAGACGGAGTACGAAAAAGTCTGAATGAATTTCCACGTCAAATTCAAGCGCTACAGGGACATTTGCTGCAAAACCTTCCTGAAAATCACCCTTATTACGGGGTAACAGCTTATCCCAAAAGTGATACTAAGCCTGAGATGTGGCAGCTAGGCATTAACAAACGAGGTGCGCGAGCAGCTGGGGAACTTGGCGTTTCCTTTACGTTTGGTCACTTTATTTCTCCTATTGGAGGAAAAGAAGCCCTGAAACACTATCGACAAGAATACGTTCCATCAGACTATCAGCAAGTGCCTCACACGAACGTTTGCGTATTTGTGGTGTGTGCTGATACAGACGAAGAAGCGGAGCAACATGCCAAAACGCTTGATGATTGGTTGCTCAAAGTAGAAAAAGGAAAAGATACAAAGGTTTCTTCTATTAATGAAGTCAACCAGCGCGTGTATTCTGAATATGAGAAACAAAAAATAAAGAAAAATAGGAGTCGAATGATTGTAGGATCTACAGAAACTGTTCATGCTAAATTGTTACGCTTACAAAATGAATATAATAACGATGAATTCTTAATCATTACTAACATTCACGATTTCCAGGCGAAGCTACATTCTTATGAGCTCATTAGCAAGATGTTTCAATAACATAATTACAGCCTAGAACGTTCATACTATACTACTGACTAGTAGGTAGGAGTGATTATATGAATTTAGAAGATATTGATCTGTCTAAAAAGATTTCATCTAAAAAAGAATATAAAAAAAAGCTAAAATCTTTGCAGCTACGCTTATTGCGGTTAGAACACATTATCTATATGGAAAAGGTACCTATTATATTTGCGTTTGAAGGGTGGGATGCGGCAGGGAAAGGGGGAGCTATTAAGCGTATTACACAAAAGTTGGACCCCCGAGGCTTTCACGTGTATCCGATTAGTGCACCAACTGATGATGAACGTAGGTATCACTATCTTCATCGCTTTTGGACAAGATTGCCGCACGCTGGGCAAATAGCTTTATTTGATCGTTCTTGGTATGGACGCGTACTCGTCGAGCGCGTTGAAAATTTAATTTCAACAAGTGAGTGGGGAAGGGCGTACGAAGAGATTAATCAGTTTGAGCGTACGTTAACGGATAACGGCTATATTGTAGCAAAGTTTTGGTTCCACATTAGTAAGGATGAGCAGCTCAAGCGCTTTAAAGAAAGGGAAGCGGATCCTTTCAAACGCTGGAAGTTAACAGAAGAAGATTGGCGTAATCGAAAAAAGTGGGACGAGTATGAAGAAGCGGTAGAGCATATGTTTAAATATACGAATACGAATCAAGCTCCGTGGTTTGTTATTGCAGGTAACGATAAGCAATATGCGCGAGTCAAAACCTTAAGCGTGATGATTTCTTACTTTGAACAAAAATTGATGGAGCGTGGAATTCAAGTATAGTAAAAAGGTGACGAATATTCGTCACCTTTTTATGATTAAGCGTACATACCTTTAACTTGTTTTTGTAAGTCTGTGTTTGTTAGGTATTCATCATATGTTGTTTGCTTATCAACCACTCCGTTTGGCGTGATTTCAATAATGCGATTCGCAATTGTTTCAACGAACTGATGGTCATGAGATGTGAAAATCATTGCACCTTTATAGCTCATTAATCCGTTATTTAATGCCGTAATCGATTCTAAGTCTAAGTGGTTGGTAGGATCGTCTAAAAGAAGAACGTTTGAACCACTTAGCATCATTTTAGAAAGCATACAGCGAACCTTTTCGCCTCCAGATAATACATTGGCTTTCTTTAGTACTTCTTCACCAGAGAATAACATTCTTCCTAGGAATCCACGAAGGAAGCTTTCGCTTTCATCTTGTGGTGAGTATTGGCGTAACCACTCAACTAAGTTTAAGTCGCTATTCTCAAAGTACTCAGAGTTATCTTTCGGGAAGAACGATTGAGATGTTGTTACACCCCATTTAAATGTACCGCTATCTGCTTCCATTTCACCCATTAGAATCTTCATAAGCGTTGAGTTTGCAATTTCGTTACGGCCAACTAACGCAATTTTATCTTCTCGATTCATTGTAAAACTTACGTTATCTAGTACCTTAACACCATCAATGATTTTTGTTAAACCTTCAACTCGCAGTACGTCGTTTCCAATTTCACGCTCTGGCGTAAAGTTTACGTATGGGTAACGACGAGAAGATGGACGGATATCATCTAACGTAATTTTATCAAGTAATTTTTTACGAGATGTTGCCTGCTTTGATTTTGATGCATTGGCGCTAAAACGAGCGACAAACGCCTGAAGTTCTTTAATTTTTTCTTCTTTTTTCTTATTAGCATCAGATGCCATTTTTTGAGCGAGCTGGCTAGATTCATACCAGAAGTCGTAGTTACCAACGTAAACTTGAATTTTACCAAAATCTAAATCCGCAATGTGCGTACACACTTTGTTCAAGAAGTGACGGTCATGGGATACAACGATTACTGTGTTTTCAAAGTTAATTAAAAACTCTTCTAACCACTGAATTGCCTGAATATCTAAGTTATTGGTCGGCTCATCTAGTAGTAAAACGTCAGGTTTGCCAAATAAAGCTTGAGCAAGTAATACTTTTACTTTTTCACTACCTGTCAGCTCAGCCATTTTTTTATCGTGAAGATCTTCAGAAACGCCTAAACCTTTTAAAAGAATCGCTGCTTCAGATTCAGCTTCCCAACCGTTAAGTTCAGCAAATTCACCTTCAAGCTCAGCTGCTTTCATTCCATCTTCATCAGTGAAGTCAGCTTTCATATAAATAGCATCCTTCTCTTGCATCACTTCATATAAGCGAGCGTGACCCATAATAACGGTTTTTAATACTTCATATTCTTCGTATTCGAAATGGTTTTGTTTTAAGAACGCTAGGCGTTCGCCAGGTCCCATATGTACATCACCAGTTTGTGACTCAAGTTCACCAGATAAAATTTTCAAAAATGTTGACTTTCCAGCACCGTTCGCTCCAATCAATCCGTAGCAGTTACCAGGCGTAAACTTAATGTTTACATCTTCAAATAACTTACGGTCTGCAAAACGTAGGCTTACATTACTAACTGTAATCATGTATGAGCAATCCTCCAAATTCAATATCTATCAAATTATATCATTCTTTCTTTACAAGAGCGATATCAATAGCAATAAATTGAACATAAAGTGTACATGAACCAAGGAATAACGTCAAGGAGGCTCAGCTTTTACTCTATTTCTGGCAGGAGCCGAATGTCTTACGCTCCATTCCACAAGTTTTTTAACTTGTTTTGGGAACGAACAAAAAATATCCGAACGATTGCAGGTTAGCGATCGTTCGGATATCTCATTAACTAAAATACTTATGAATCAGCCTTATTCAAAGATATAAGCCAGTGCACGAATTGCTTGGTCTGGTGTTTCAACGACAACTTGTGCTTTGTTTGAAAGTTCTTTTAAAGGATGGTGCAGTTTTTCTGGACGTACAAGGATAAGGGGCTTGTTAAATGCAACGGCTGTAGCCGCGTCCATTGCGCTATTCCACTGTTTGTATTTTTCACCGAAAAGCGCAATGACTACGTCGGATTTCTTAAGCAGTACTTCTGTGCGCAAGTTGTTAAAAGCTGAAGCGGCTTCATCTTTTAAAATAGCTGAGTCTTGTTTACCTAAAATGACTTCGCCGATATTATCCGAGCGATCATGGTCCGTCATCGGTCCTACAAACGTAATTGGAAGCTTTAAGTCCTCCGCTTGCTTTTTGATATCGTCTCTCCAATTATCATGAATTTGTCCTGCTAAATAAACGACTAATTCCATAACGGCATCCCCTTTATAAAAAAATATATATACGTATAGCTTACCAAAAAAATGAAAAATAAACGAATGGTTTGTTTTAATCTAGACAAATACCTCAAAACAAGGAAAAATAAAAGACGGATTACATAGAAGAGAGGATGAACATTATGTCAGAGAGAGAGGTACTACAGGTTCATAACGTCACGAAAAAGATTGGCAATAAAATTATTTTGGATAACGTATCATTGTCTGTGCGAAAAGGAGAAATCTTTGGGTTACTAGGTCCAAACGGTTCGGGTAAAACTACGCTTATTCGAGCAGTTGTAGGTTTAGTAAGTTCAACAGGAGACGTTACCATTAACAATCATGACCAGCGCAAACAATTTAATGAAGCTGTCAAATCAATTGGTGCAATCATTGAAAACCCGGAGTTTTATGGATATTTGACAGGTTATCAAAATTTAAAGCATTTTGCACGAATGCACGGTGTGTCTGCAAATCGAATCGATGAAGTGGTCGAGCTAACAAGGTTAGAAAAAAGCATTCACCAACCGGTAAAGACTTATTCACTCGGAATGCGTCAGCGCCTCGGAGTTGCACAAGCTATTCTACATAAACCGTCACTACTGCTACTAGATGAGCCTACTAACGGCTTGGATCCAGCAGGAATGATTGAATTTAAAACATATTTAAAGCGGTTGTGCAAAGAAGAAGGAATTTCAATTCTTATTGCTAGCCATTTGTTGAAAGAAGTGGAAGCCTTGTGTGATCGCGTAGGGATTATTCAAGACGGCAGACTGCTATCTGTTCAAGAATTAGCTAAGCGTAATACAGAAGAGAACCTAACGATTGTATTTGCAGTTGATGCTGTAGAAAAAGCGGAAAATCTGCTATCAAATCAAGGCTACACTTGTGCAATAAAAGAAAAGCAGCTTTCTGTACAAGCTCAACCGAAAGAGGCTGCTGCTATTAATAAACTTCTAGTGGAAGAAGGCATTGAAGTATACCAAATTACTCCAATTTATGAATCGCTAGAACAATCGTTTATGTCTGTTACGGGAGGAGATTTCAATGCTTAATTTAATACAAAATGAACATATGAAGTGGTTTATGAAAAAAAGCACGAAAGTCGTATTTCTGGCAATTGCTGTCTTAACGCTTGGAATGGCTCTTATAATGAGAGCTATTACAACGAATGCTGGAATTACAGAAACGTTGCCAGGCTTTGTTGCTTTCACTTCAAACTTTTTAATTATTGTCCAATTTTTTGCTGTAGCCGCTGCTGGATCGATTGTTGCATCTGAATTTGAAAAAGGAACGATTAAACTTCTATTAATTCGTCCTAAGAGTCGCTCAACTATTCTTTTATCCAAATACCTGACTAGCGTTTTTATTAGCTTGTACTATTTGGCTGCCTTCTTTTTATTTTCAATCATTTGGGGGATTATTTTCTTTTCAGGAGGAGCTTTTAATGGTCAAGAAGGACAAGGTATCTGGATTGCATATGGTGTTTCATATCTTGAAACCTTTATGATGGTTACTTTTGCGTTTATGCTATCGTCGGTATTCAGAAATAGTGCATTAGCAGTTGGTCTTGGCATTGTTGTTGGAGTAGGAGCAAAAATGCTTGCTGGAATTTTATCTGAGTTTCAAGTACAGTGGGGAATTATTTTACTGTTTGCTAACACCAACCTTAGTCAATATATGGATGGAAATCAAACGTATTTCCCTGGGATGACCCTACCGTTTTCTCTATTTATTATTATAGCTCATCTAATCTTCTTTGTTGGAACGGCTTGGCTGTTTTTCTTAAAGCGAGACGTAGCGAATTGATATTTGAATTTTCTTTCTTTTTGTTTTTCTACAATAGTGTTTGACAAGGAAAGTAAAAGATATTAAAGTAGTTAAGAGTTAATTTTGAATAATAAATTTAAAAAATATTATACTTCTTATCAAGAGAGACGGAGGGACTGGCCCGATGATGTCTCGGCAACTGACTCACAGAGTGCGGTGCCAAATCCAGCAAACAATTTTGTTTGAAAGATGAGAAGAGCGTATTCTTATAAAGAATTATAAGAGGGCCTCTTCTTGATGAAGAGGTCTTTTATTTATGCAAAGAGGTGTAAACATGGGAAAACAAAAAGAAAACGGCTGGGCACTGCTGCCGCTAGGAGTATTTCTAGCTTTGTTTGTAGGCTCGGGGATTATTACAGGTGATTTTTATAAGCTTCCTGTACTTGTAGCAATTATCGTAGCGGCTATCGTTGCCTTAGCGATGAACCGGAAAGAAACGCTAAATGCGAAGGTTGAGCGCTTTGCTAAAGGCGCAGGTCATCCGGACTTGATGATTATGGTCTTTATCTTTATTCTGGCGGGCGCTTTTTCAGAAGTAGCAAGCGGCATGGGAGCGGTTGATTCAACGGTTAACCTTGCTTTATCTGTTTTGCCACAAAGCTTGCTTGTTGTTGGATTATTCTTTATCGGTGCTTTTATCTCACTTGCGATGGGTACTTCTACTGGTACCATTGCGGCTCTAGCACCAATTGCAGTTGGAGTAAGTGCTGAAACGGATATTTCTGCAGCACTAGCCGTAGCAGCCGTTATCGGCGGTGCAATGTTTGGAGATAATTTATCCATTATTTCTGATACAACAATTGCTGCGGTTCGTACGCAAAAAACAAAAATGAACGATAAATTTAAAGTGAATTTTCTAATTGTATTACCAGCAGCAATTATTACAATGGTTCTTTTATTAGTAATGACGCTTGGAAATAATTCTAATGTAGATGTTGAAAGTTTTAGCTTTGTAAAAATGCTTCCTTATATAGGAGTGCTGGTTGCAGCATTGCTTGGATTAAATGTGTTAGCAATTTTAACAGGGGGTATTGTTGTAGCTGGAATTATTGGATTGGCAGACGGAAGCTATACGCTAGCAACCTTTGCAAAAGCTATTACAACAGGAATTGGCGGTATGGCTGAACTCATTATTCTCAGCATCTTAATTGGTGGAGTCGTTGAACTTATTAAGTATAATGGAGGGATCCATTTCTTGCTTGGGCTATTAACACGTAATATTAAAACAAGAAAAGGCGCAGAGTTTAGTATTGCTGGATTAGTAAGCGCGACAAATCTTTCGACAGCTAATAACACAATTTCAATTATTACGGTCGGGTCTTTAGCAAAAGAGATTGCAGATGAATACGAAATCGATAACCGTAAGTCAGCAAGTATACTTGACTTATTTTCATGTAGCGTGCAGGGACTTGTTCCATATGGAGCGCAAATGCTAATTGCATCAGAATTTGCAAAAGTATCCTCAGTTGAACTAATGCCATTCGCATTTTATCCAATCTTAACAGCGATATTTGGAATTTTAGCGATTGTCTTTAATTATCCAAAGCTTACTCATAAACAACCTGCTAAAAAACAAATAGCTTAATTTCATCATTTCATTAGATGACATCAACCGGAAAGAAGGGTTGATGTCATCTTTTTTTAGAGTTAAAATGTTAGAATATTGAAAAAGAGGTGAAAGGATGATTTGTTTTAGGAATCGAGTGTTTCGATCTGTACAGAATACGGATAACGGTGAAGTATCTTCTCATACGACCTTTCGCTATGAGCAAGAAGGCAGAATTATTCACGCAACGTATGAAGGTGGAGACATTTTATACGGGACGTTAGTTGGGACTATAGACGAAAAGAGCTGTCTTACATTCCGCTATCAGCATGTTAACATAGCTTATGAAATTCGCGGAGGCACATGCTTTTCTACACCGGAGGTTTTGCCAGACGGAAGGATTCGCCTACATGAAGAGTGGCAATGGTTAGATATAGATCAGACAAAAGGTCGATCAATCACTGAAGAGGTTGTACATAAATAATTAGAAAAAGCGATAGGTTTCTATCGCTTTTTTGAATCGTAAAAATCATAAAAATCTTCGAATTCAACCTCCTTCCATAAATCTGGTTTTTGCTTTAAAGCTACCATAGCTAGTAAAAGTTCAACTCCGCATAAAACAAATAAAATAACCAATCCAAGCATCATTTATGACCACCTTTCGTTATAATAAAAACAGCATAAATGATGAAACGCGTTTCAGAACAAGAGCAAAAGGAGAGAAAAATGGTAAATATTCGAGATATTGCAAAGAAAGCTGGGGTATCCGTTTCTACCGTATCGCGAGTTTTGAACAATCACCCTTATGTAAGCGAAGAGAAGCGAGAGCGTGTACAAGCAGTCGTGGATGAGCTCAACTATGAGCAAAATAGCAATGCGGTTACTTTATCAAAAGGAAAGACTAATCGGATTGCAGTTGTTCTTCCATTTATTAATCACCCATACTTTAGCGTCATACTTGAAGGGATTTCAAAGCAAGCACTTAGCGCTCACTGTCAGCTTGTATTGTGCCAAACAGCTTACGATGTAAAGAAGGAAATTGAAGCACTTCATATGTTGAAAACCAAGCAGGTAGATGGTGTCATCATTTGCTCTAGAGCAAATGATTGGAGTGTTCTTAACGAGTATCAATCGTATGGCCCTGTTGTTGTATGCGAAGACGGAACAGCTAAAAAGGTGTCGTCCGTGTACGTTAATCATTACGCAGCTTTTGAAAAAGCCCTATCTTACCTGCATGAGCACGGACATCAGAAAATTGGTTACTGCGTAGGCAGGATGAGTGGTACAAACAGTGAACAGCGAGCTAATGCTTACGGTGATTTTATGAAGAGGTTGCAAGAACCGATACGAGAAGAGTGGGTATTCACAGATTGCTTATACATAACAGATGGAGATATGATTGTAGATCGTTTGCTTGCAATGGACGACCGGCCAACAGGATTGCTTGTTACCAATGATCAGCTTGCAGTAGGAGTTATAACTCGCTGTAAGAAAGAAGGTTTATCAGTGCCCAAAGACATTGCGATTATTGGGTTTGATAATCATCCGTTAACAGCTTATTTAGACATTACTACTATTCAGCTACCACTTTTTGAAATGGGGGAGCATTTATTTAAACTTGTGCTTGATAAAAGTCTTCAATACATTGAACTTCCTTTTCAGCTTATTGAACGTCAGACAGTGTAAAAAAGCACCATTATAAAATCACTATGTGCGGACACTATAGAAATAAAGCTGAAATAGAGAAGGTGACATAATGAAAAAAGAATATCATGTTGGGGACCAAGTTTTTGTGATCTATCGAAACCCTCATACGGCAAACGTAGCCAATATTACGCAGGGAGAAGTAGTTCAGCATCCTGAAAATAACAGCGACGTTGCGCTGCTTTTACATGAGTCGTATCACTTATTATCAGATGATGATGCGATATACACAAGCTATGAAGAAGCAGAACGAGCATATAACGAACTATTTGATTACGAACCGTACGAAGGCTAAAAAAAAGGCGCTGTTTAAACAGCGTCTTTTTTTTAGCCTACATTTAACAGGCATATGCCATTCCTTTTTTCGAACACTAAATGTTATGAAGTGAAAAGTAAAGGGAAGTGATGAATGTGATAAAACCGTTTGTACCGCAATTAGTATATATTGAGCCACGTGCTTTAGAATATCCGCTAGGCGTAGAGCTAAAAGATAAATTTGAAAAAATGGGCATTGAAATTCGCGAAACAACGTCTCATAACCAGGTTCGAAATATTCCTGGAGACAATCACCTGCAAAAGTATCGCAATGCAAAATCAACGCTTGTTGTGGGTGTGCGTAAAACGCTAAATTTTGATACGTCCAAGCCTTCGGCAGAATACGCAATTCCTTTTGCAACAGGGTGTATGGGACACTGTCACTATTGTTATTTACAAACGACGATGGGAAGTAAGCCGTACATCAGAACGTATGTAAATGTAGAAGAAATTCTAGATAGAGCTGAGCAATACATGAAAGAACGAGCACCACAAATTACGCGTTTTGAGGCTGCGTGTACGTCTGACATTGTAGGTATTGATCACTTAACTCATACGCTCAAGCATGCCATTGAATATTTTGGAGAAAGCGATTTAGGACAACTTCGCTTTGTGACAAAGTTTCATCATGTAGATCACCTTCTTGATGCTAAACATAACGGTAAAACGCGCTTTCGTTTCAGCGTGAATGCTGATTATGTTATTAAATATTTTGAACCTGGAACGTCACCGTTAGATTACCGAATTGAAGCAGCGAACAAAGTGGCAAAAGCGGGGTATCCTCTGGGGTTTATCGTAGCACCTATCTATATCCATGAGGGATGGAGAGATGGGTATCGCGAGCTATTTGAAAAGCTGGATGCTTCCATTCCACAGGAATCGCGTGATGATATTACATTTGAAATGATTCAGCATCGATTTACAAAACCAGCCAAACGTGTCATTGAAAAGAACTATCCAAAGTCTAAGCTACAAATGAATGAAGAAGAGCGTCGCTATAAGTGGGGACGCTATGGGATTGGAAAGTATGTGTATACAAAGGACGAAGAGCATGAGCTTCGTGAAACGCTTGAATACTATATTGGTCAATTCTTTCCAAATGCAAAAATTGAATACTTTACATGAGCAGAAAGTGCAGGCATTTTTAGCCTGCACTTTTTATTGTTAAATTGAAAAAAGAGATATCCTAAAAAACACTAAAATGATATAATTTGGTAATTGATAAAGCTATAGGGAGAGATGTTATGGATCATAAAAGAATAGAGAACCTAGAAAAAAAGATTACGGTATTAGAGGAGGAAGTAAAGGAGTTAAAGCAACTACTTACTAATCAATATGGGAGCAAAACAGAATTTACAGTGCAGGCAAAGAAACCTTCAAATCATGAAGAAGCGGTTTCTCATCAGCCGATGAAGCCAACTGAAGTTTATGAACAACAAGTGAAAAAATCAACGAATTGGGAAGAACAGCTTTTTCAAATATGGTTGCCCCGCATTTTTATTTTTGTTTTTATAATTGGTGTTCTTTGGGGATTTAAAGCTGCTTCTGACTACGGGGTAATGAGTGAAGGTGTCAAGGTTACGCTAGGATATATTGTAAGCGCCGCATTTGTAGGTGTTGGCCATTTGCAAATTGTAAAAAAACGCTCTGTATTAGGGCAAGTGCTCCTTGGTGGGTCCGTTCCAATCCTAATGCTAACAACGTTTGCAGCGCATAGTTTATATGGAATGATTGGGCCTTCGTTTGCATTTATGTTAAACGCGCTGTGGGTTGTAGCAGGGCTTGGCATGACTGTTTATTATCGTTCACAAGCGCTTGGGATCATTAGCATAATTGGCGGGGTGCTTGTACCGTTCTTAATAGAAAGTAACTCACCCAATCAACTTGTGTTTATTAGCTACGAAACGCTCTTATACCTCGCTTTTGCGTTCATTGCGTGGAGATTGAATTATCATGTGTTATATGGGTTAGCGGCAATACTCTTGAATGTAGTGTTGTTAGTATATGGTTGGTTTGTAGAGTTTACATCCCTTCTAGGAGCAGCTCTTCTTATTCAACATGTCTGTTTACTTTTACTGTCAGCCGTTCGCAAGGGGAATGAGTTTATTTATGCCTCAACTACTTTGGCAAGCTTATTTATCGTTTATGGCTGGATAAGTAGTACGATGGAAAAAACAACTGTTACCATTATAATTGCTGTACTTATTGTAGTATATGCCCTATGTATTAAGGTATATAAAAAAGAAAAGGTGAAATTTGACTTTTTTATGAGCTATTTAGTCATTGGCATTGCGTTTTTGATTAATCAGCTTCTTAATAAAGAAGATGCACTGTTGCTTTATATTATTCAAGGAGCTGTTACTTGTTATTTAGCACATAAATATAACAATCCAATTCAGAAATTTGTGGGATATGCAATTTACACAATCAGCGCAGTTGCTGTTATGGCGATACCAATTGAGGCGGTATTTTCACAACCGACATTAAATTGGCTTGGTTTTTTAGGCACAATGCTTTTTTTAGTGTTTATTCAAAATAATTCAATGAAAAAATCGACCTTGTTTGTAGCAAGTACCAGTATTTTATTTACCATTTTAACCTTAAGTTTTGTCACGCAGGAAGTTCAACTTTTCACAGAAGCGTTATCGACCAATACTCAAACATTAGCTCTGACATTTTCGTGGATTTTACTAGCTATCATTGGTTTATCTATTGGTATAGTAAAATCATTCAAAGCGGGTACTTATATTGGAATTAGCTTATTGTTTCTTACTTTAATTAAGCTTGTTCTTTATGATTTACCGTTCATTCCTTTAGCCATCCGAGCTGTTTTATTCATTGCGTTAGGCGGAATTGGTCTTATCGTATCAAGAATTTTGCATAAAAAAATGACTTAACTTTATATTTGATATATACCCTTAGATTCTATTTTAATTTTATGTCATACTGTAATTATAAGGAAAAAAGAGGTGCGTGTAGGTATGTTAACTGCAATTATGGTAACGTTTTCAATTTTATCGTTAGCTTGGATTGTTGGACGAAAAGAAAAGATAGAACAATGACTTATAAAAGGAGCATCTCATATCTCGTTAAGATATGAGATGCTCCTTTTGGTGTAACGGTAGCAACCATGATCTATCCTAGTATTGTGAAAGCCTTTCATGACAAGGATATTGCATTATTCAAGAAAAGCATGGAGAAAGGGCTAGTATATATGTTTCTTCTGTTAGCTCCAGCAATAGTAGGTATATGTTATTTAATTTCTGAGCTTGTAAAAGTCATCTATACAAATTTTAGCGATTCTGACGCAGCCTTAACCTCTACCTTTGCTACTTTCTGTTTTATTAAATGTGGGATTCAACTTTATCCTTGTTAAGTCTTTTGGAGCATATGGTTTGGCATTAAGCTCCTCACTAGTTAGGTTTATTGTTCGATAACCTTTTCATCGTTTTATAAACTTGTTAATAGAGTTAATCTAAAGTGGATAGTAGTACATTATATAAAGATTTCACTTTCAGCTATAGTAATGCTCACTTGTTTAATTTATCTATATAATTAAATTGTATTTAAAAAAGATTGAACGAATGGTATAGCAGCACCTATAGGAACTCCATTTTCAGGTGAACGGCTAATATGAATAAAGGCCTCATTACTTGGAAATGGGGTTTTATCATAAATTTTTTTGTGAAGAAATTCAATGTCTTTTTCTTTTAAGTAAGGAGATATATGTCCACCTAGAATAAACTCTCTGTTAATAACAAGATGAATATTATTGATTGAAAATGCTAAACCATCTAAAAATGAAGTCCACCTCTCTTGATAGGAAGTGTTCCCAGATCGTAATTCTTTAAAGAAGAATTCTAGTGATTCATCTTCTTCTAACAGGGCACTAACAGAACAAAATGTTTCCATACACCCTTTTTTTCCACAGTAACATGGGTCTCCATGAGGGTCGATTGTCATATGTTCTACCGTACCGCTATGCCCTTCTCTTCCCATATAAATTTGATTATTTATAATAAGAGCCCCCCCAAGATGGGTACCTATTGACAAATAGATAATGTCTCCAATATCATTTCTAATCCACAGTTCTGTAGTAGCTGCACACTTTGCATCATGGAAAAACACACAAGGATAATCTAGATGCTGTGAAAATACCTGAATATCTAAACCTGTACAGTTTAATATTTTTCCATATGTAATACTCTTACCATCAGTTGATGTTAAAGCTTGTACTGCAAAACCAATACCAAGAACTTGCTCTTTTTCCACATTAAGAGACGAGATAAAATCATCTACAGCATCGCTAACTTCTTTGAAATAACGGTCTGTATTTGAATATTTGATTGATAGTTTCGTTTTTTTAAATGTAATACCAAGCAAATCAATTGCTAAAATGCAAACTGTCTTTTTGAGAATTTCAACACCAATACTAATACGAGCCTGTGGGCATATTGCATAAGCAACTGCACGTCTACCAACAGAGGATTCAAACTGTCCACTCTTTTCAATTAATTTTTCCTTTTCCAAACGAACTAAATTCTGGGTTACAGTTGGTAAACTCAGATGAAGTTGGTTCGCAATTTCTTGTTTGGAGAGTCTCTCGTTTTGATAAATAAGGTGGTAGATCGCCGAGTAATTACTTTTCTTTATATCTTTAAATGTAATGTTATTATCCATGAAAGAACCTCATTATATAAAAAAAATTTATAAAATTTCTTCTTTTAACTTCAATTAAAATATATCACAGAAGCTGATGCAATAACAACTTTCGCAAAGTAAGTGAAGGGTAAATTTACCTTTTTCTATTTCTTTATATTGACTCATACATAAAAAGGATATATTATATAAAGTAGTTTTATAAATATATTTTATAAAACTACTTTATTAAAAGTGGGGGAATTAAATATGGGGATCATTGAAAAAATGAGATTAGATGAAAAGAAAATTTTTGTCACAGGTGGAGCAAGAGGTATTGGAAAGAGTGTTGCAATCGCTTTTGCTGAAGCAGGAGCCGATGTAGCAATTGTGGATCTGGATTTTGAAGCAGCTCAAAAAACCGCAGCTGAGTTAAAAGAACATCATGAGGTTGAAACGATTGCAATTGAAGCCGATGTCACAAAACCAGAAGATGTAGATAACATGATTGAAAAAATACTTAACGTTTTTGGTCGTATAGATGTTGCCTTCTGTAATGCTGGAATCTGTATGAATGTACCTGCAGAAGAAATGACTTTTAATCAGTGGAAAAAGGTCATTGATATTAATCTAACTGGTGTGTTTTTAACAGCTCAAGCAGCTGGAAAAATAATGTTAAAGCAAGGTGGAGGTTCTATTATTAATACGGCTTCTATGTCAGGTCACATTGTGAACGTACCTCAGCCCCAGTGTTCCTATAACGCTTCTAAAGCAGGAGTAATTCAGTTGACAAAATCTCTGGCAGTAGAATGGGCTACAAGAAATGTACGTGTAAATTGTATTAGCCCAGGCTATATGGGTACAGAACTTACATTAAATTCTCCAAGTTTGCTGCCATTAATCGAGCAATGGAATCAAATGGCTCCCCTTAAGAGAATGGGAAGACCAGAAGAACTTCAATCTATATGTGTCTATCTTGCTGGAGATACTAGCAGCTTCACCACAGGAGCAGACTTTGTAGTAGATGGTGCTTTTACTTGTATTTAATAGACTAACAGATTCTAATTTTCAAGATTGGAGGGCTATATATGCATTATTTACTCGGTACAGATATTGGAACATCCGGTACCAAGACAATTTTAATGGATACAGAAGGTAATCTAATTGCCCAAGACTTACAGGAATATGATGTATTAACCCCAAAGCCATTATGGGCTGAACAATGGCCTGAAGTATGGCTTCAGGCTACCAAAACTTCTATTAGAAATACAGTGCAGAAATCAGGGATTGCTGCGGAAAAAATACAAGGAATTGCTATCAGTGGTTTGTATGGTGGTTCTGGTATTCCTTTGGATGAAAATATGGAACCGGTGAGACCTTGTATGATTTGGATGGATCGTAGAGCAGAAGAAGAAACAAAATGGGTTTTAGATAATGTTGGAGAAAAAAGACTTTTAGAAATTACTCACAATGGAGCTGATCCCTATTATGGTTATACCAAAATCTTATGGATGAAAAAGCATGAACCAGAAAACTGGAAAAAGACAAAGCTGTTTTTGCCCCCAAATGATTACGTTATTTATAAACTAACAGGGAAAATTGCCATTGATTATTCTTCTGCAGGAAATATCGGCGGTATTTTTGATATGAACAATAGAAGCTGGTCTAAAGAACTGATGGAAGAGATGGGTATTCCTCTGTCAATGATGCCAAAGAAAATTGTAGAATCAACAGACATTGTCGGTAGATTAACGAAAGAATCTGCAGTTGAATTGGGGCTTTCCAAAGGAATGCCCGTGATAGCAAGTGGTATTGATTGTGGTGCAGCAAATATTGGACTTGGTGTATTTGAACCAGGTGTTTATGCAGCAGCAATTGGAACTTCAATGTGTGCAGCATTGGTTTCAGACAAACCAGTGAAAGGAAAAGATCTGATTGTTTGGCCATATCTATACGATGCAAAAAGGCTTTCTTATTATTTTGCTGGTGGTGCTACCGCAGGAGCGATTGTAAAATGGTTTCGTCAAACAATGTGTCAATTTGAAGTTGAAGTGGAAAAATCCGGGGGGAAGAATGCCTATGATGCGTTAAATGAACAAGCAGAAACCATTCCTGTTGGTAGTGAAGGTCTAATTGTACTTCCTTACTTTATGGGAGAAAGAAGTCCTGTTTGGGATTCAGATGCAAAGGGGACGATTGTGGGACTTTCATTAGCCCATACAAAAGCTCATATTTACCGTGCATTTTTGGAAGCGGTCGCATTTTCTTTGCGAGATGCAATGGAAGCGACTGGAGAAAATTTGGGTAAATCTATCCTACTTGCTGGGGGAGTAACAAAATCAAAATTGTGGAGACAAATCTTTGCTGATGTAACTGGCTATCCGATTGTTTGTCCAATACATGATGTAGAGGCAAATATGGGAGATGTCATGCTAGCTGGAATTGGAACAGGGCTGTTATCTTATGAAGATGTGAAACAATGGCAAGTGTTAGATGAAAAAATCATGCCAAATAAGAAGAGTCATGAGAAGTATAATGACTATTACAAGGTTTACAAATCTATATACAATAATTTAAAAAATGATATGAGAACGCTAACAAGGCTTTCATTCGAAAACTATGAAGATCCTATACTACAAAAAACAATTTAAAATTGTGGGGTAATACACATGGATAAATGGAAAAAGAGAATTGGATATGGTGTTGGCGATTTAGGATGCAATTTGGTATTTAGCACAATGGCATCTTACCTTTTGTTTTTTTATACCGATGTTTTTGGAATAACAGCCGCAGTGGCCGGTACTTTAATGTTAGTAACAAAAATAATTGATGCTTTTGCAGATATTGGGATGGGGGTGTTGGTTGATAGAACGCATACGAAATGGGGTCAAGGAAGACCCTATTTCCTGATAGGAGCTATTCCTTTTGCTCTATTTACTATAGTGACTTTTATTGTTCCTGATTTCAATATGATGGGGAAAATTATTTGGGCTTATGCCACTTATTGTTTGTTGAACATTGCTTATACAGTGGTAAATATACCACTGAATACAATTGTACCAAGGTTAACTTCAGATAACCATGAACGAAATTGGTTAGTGTCGACAAGAATGATTTGTGCATTGATTGGAACTGCTTTAGTAATGTCCATTACAACGCCACTAGTAAAATTTTTCGGACATGGAGATCCACAAAAAGGATTTTTAATTACGATGAGCATTTATGCCATTGCAGCAATGTTAATATTTGTGTTCACTTTTATGAATACGAAAGAGGTTGTTCCACCGTCGACTCAACCAGGGAAATCCTCTTTTAAACAAGATTTTAAAGGGTTAACGGACCAAGCATTTATTTTTTTTATTGTGAATTTTCTCTATTTCGCCCTTTTTGTCATAAGAAATACGACTGTAATCTATTACTTTACGTATAATCTTGGACATGAAGGCTGGTTAACTTTCGTTGGTCTATTCGGAATTCTATCAGGGCTACCCATGTTAATTATTTTACCTTGGCTTCAAAAAAAGATGACAAAGAAGAATGTATTGCTTATGAGTACTGCCATTTATATTATCGGAGATTTAGTAATATATCTCGGAAAATCTTCCCCTTTTTTACTCATAGCAGGACTAGCGATAACCGGACTCGGAATTTATGGTATCTTTGGCATCACATTTGCGATTCAACCAGACATTATCGATTATTCAGAGTACAAAAATCATAGAAGTATTGCGGGTATGATTGCTGCTTTTCAAGGTTTTTTTGTAAAAGTAAGTCTCGGACTGGGAAGTGCGTTCGTAGGAGTTATTCTAAAAATGGGTGGTTATGTGCCAAATGCTATACAAAGTTCAACCACTTTAACCTATATTGAACTTGTTTTTATATGGGTACCCTTGGCTATTTGTTTACTTATCGGAATAACAATGTGGTTTTATAACCTCGATGCTAAGCGTGCAGCAATGGATGTTGAACTTGAGCGTCGACGCTCATTAACTAACGAAAAAGTTATAAATCTTTAATAGAACACATTCATTAAAATCAGGATAAACAGGGCTGAAAAAATTTTATAGAAGTAGCGATCAACCTACGTTAATTGGGATTAATTTAACAAAATAAGATTTAATTCAATAGAGAGCTATATAGAACTTAATCAGGGTCTCTTATTTTCCGAAATATAAACAAATAATTGAAAGCGTTTTAAAAATTATTTAATAGCTTTCTTGAACCGGATTTAAAAAGAGTTTTTATATAAAAAGCTTTGCGAAATATGGTATGTTTCTCTTATGATAGACAAGTAAAAGAAAGCAATCTATTCTGTATACTACCGAGGGGATTTTTATGAGGAAAAAGAGAAGAACCATTCGAGAGGAATATTGCGCTGTTGATTGAATAGGCTTAGTATTCATTTTAGAGCTCACTTTTTATAAGTGAGCTTCTTTACTTTCGATAACATGAATTATGGTGACTTGAATTTAATGGAAATCCATCAATAATCAGTTCTATATAAATTAGTTAAGGAATTAGTCTTAATTTTAATAATAAGGATACTCATCCCTGTTCATAATAATAGAATCCCAAAACCAGTATATAACTGCTGCGCTTACTACAAATGCCAAGATGTCACCATGATTGTTAATTGGAGTAGACCAATTTCCTTTAAGCTTATAGGAAACATAAAGAAATAGAGTAGCTATCAAACAGTAAATTAACAAGTAGAGGATATTAAATTTCTTAGGCCATTTATTTAACAATACTTGTAGTGGTACTGCTATTAGAGGATAAGGAATTAGCGTGATAAGTGAAAGTCTCCTTAAATGTCACCGATTGAGCATCTCCTTTTTGTCTACAATAAAGAATTTACTGTTACTATAATATATGAGCGATAAGTAAACAACTGCTTACAGTAAATAATGTTAAACCCGACATAAAATCATAGATAAGTCTTGAGGCAAGTTAAGAAGGTGATTGTAGGAAGTAAAGAGAAGAAATAGTATGGACACTATAAATAAAAAAAGAGATAGAATGAGATTTGGGACTGACCCCATAAAGTGAGACAAATAAAAAACACCTTTAAGTTGAAAACTGGGTATGTAGTACCTAACAATCACTTGGAGGTGTTTTTTCTATGGGAACAAGAGTCAGTTATCCAGTCGAAATAAAGTTAAAAGCGATTGAAATGAGGTTAGCCGGTGTACCTGTAAAAGAAGTATTATCACAACTAAACATTCGGAATCCTACTCAATTAAAAACATGGATGAAGTGGTATCAAAATGGGGATGTACACCGGTTGGAACAGCCAGTAGGCAAGCAATATGCCTATGGAAAAGGTCCTGATTTTGAAAACGAGACAGCTAAGTTAAAGACTGAGAACCGACAATTAAAGCAACAAATCGAGATTTTAAAAAAGTACAAGGAATTGGAAAGGAAGTGGTACCAGAAATCGCAGTGAACCTAGTGGAAGAGTTAAAAGAACAAATCCCTATTTATCAAATCTGTTTCCATCTTGGTATTCCTCGGTCCACTTACTACCGTTGGAAGCAGCATAGTCAACAGGATACACGAAAGAAATGGATGGAACAGCAAGTGGGTGAACAATGTCGTGCACACAAGTTTCGATATGGCTATCGGAAGATCACAGCTGTACTCAAGCGAACCATGAAGATTAACCACAAGTTTGTGCAGCGTACCATGCAGAAATACGGTTGGCAATGTCGCGTTAAACGGAAGAAACGGCAGCGAACAGGGCAACCTTATCAGGTTGCAGAGAATGTATTAAAACGTGACTTTCGAGCTGAACGCCCTCTTCAAAAGCTCGTGACTGATATTACGTACTTGCCTTTTGGGCCGAAACCATTGTATCTTTCAAGTATTCAAGATTTATTTAACGGAGAGATTATTGCGTATTCCATAGGTGATTGTCAAAATGTCGCGTTTGTTTTAGACACGCTTAACCAACTCCCTTCTCTACCGGAAGGGTGCACGTTGCATAGTGATCAAGGCTCTGTGTACACATCGTATGCTTATCAACAAACAATTAAAGAGAAAGGCATTATCATGAGTATGTCCCGAAAAGGGACGCCTGCAGATAATGCCTCAATTGAATCGTTTCATTCCTCACTAAAGTCTGAAACGTTCTACCTTGACGAGTTGACATACACTACGACTACCATCATAGAGCAAACCGTCAAAAGCTATATTACGTATTATAACCATGCCCGTATTCAAACAAAATTAAACAACCAGTCTCCTGTACAATACAGAAAACGGGTTGTTTAAAAGGTGTTTTGATTCCTGTCTCAAAAACAGGGGTCAGTCCCATTTTACTATGGTTTTTTTTATTTATAATAGACTATAAAATTATTATGTAAACTTATCTAATCATACACAAACAATCATAATACATGTATAATGGAACAAGTGAATTGGAGGTATACATAAAATGAAATCACTTGTATTAGCAGAAAAGCCAAGCGTTGCGCGAGATTTAGCACGTGTACTTGGCTGCACTCAAACGAAAAAAGGCTATATTGAAGGACCTGAATATGTCGTAACGTGGGCATTAGGTCATTTGGTTGAATTGCAAACACCAGAAGATTATGATAATCAATATAAAACGTGGCGAATGGAAGATTTACCGATTATGCCCGAGAGAATGAAACTGAAGGTGATTAAAAAAACAAGCCCACAGTTTCGAACAGTTTCTCAACTGGCTAAACGTAGCGACATCAAAGAGTTAATTATTGCAACAGATGCAGGGCGCGAAGGAGAGCTTGTTGCGAGATGGATCATGGAAAAAGTAAGATGGAACAAGCCATTTAGACGCTTGTGGATTTCATCTCAAACAGATAAAGCGATTAAGCAAGGGTTTCGAGAACTAAAGCCTGGAAAAGAGTTTAATCGCCTGTATGATTCAGCTGTTTGTCGCTCAGAAGCAGATTGGCTAATTGGCCTCAACGTTACCCGTGCGCTAACAACAAAGTATGAAGAGCCTTTATCAGCAGGAAGGGTACAAACTCCAACTCTAGCCATGATTATCGAAAAGGAACAGCAAATTCAAGCATTCAAGCCGCAGCCGTACTGGACGTTAACCGCAGTTTTACCTGGGTTTGAAGCAAAGTGGCAAGGCGGCCAAGAAAAGCGCATTTTTAATGAAGAAAAAGCAAAAGAACTTCGTGATAAACTTGCGGGTGAAGCCATAATTAAGCATGTCAAAAAGAAAGTAATGAAAGAAGCACAGCCTCTTCCATACGATTTAAATGAACTGCAGAGAGATGCTAACAAGCGCTTCGGATTTTCAGCTAAAAAGACGTTAAACGTGTTACAAAAATTATATGAGCAACACAAGCTCGTAACCTACCCACGAACAGATTCTCGCTACCTCACAACGGATATGGTTGGAACGATGAAAGAGCGATTAGAAGCCGTATCAGGTGCCTATAAAGAAGAAGTGAGGCCGCTGATTGCTAAAAATGCACAGCTGCCAAAACGCGTAGTGAACAATGAAAAAGTCAGCGATCACCATGCGATTATCGTAACCGACCAGCCTGTCTTCTTGCAGGATTTATCTTCGGATGAGCGCAAACTGTATGATTTAATTGCTAAGCGCTTCATGGCACTATTTTACCCTGCGTACGAATTTGAAACGGTAAAAGTAGAGCTTGAAGCGAACGGAGAGCAGCTTGTAGCACAAGGAAAACGAGTGATAAACCTTGGATTTAAACAAGTAACTAATAGTGATTTAGAAGAGGCATCGTTACCTCATTTACAAGAAGGCGCTGCTTTATCCATTAAATCGGTTGAAATGAAGCATGCTTTAACAGAACCACCTCTTCGTCATTCAGAAGCGGATTTACTTGCTCAAATGGAAAAGCATAATCTTGGAACGCCAGCAACTCGTGCTGATATTATTGAGAAGCTATTACAAAATGAGTCCATTGATCGACAAAATAACCGTCTGCATCCGACGCCAAAAGGAAAGCAGCTTATTTCGCTTGTAGCAGATGAACTAAAATCACCTGATTTAACAGCCAAATGGGAACGAGAGCTAGAAGCAATTGCAAAAGGAAAAGGAAACGCAAAAGAATTTTTAGCTAACATTCGTAAGCAAACAGCAAAGCTTGTGCAGCAGGTAAAAACGAGTGAAGAAACGTATAAGCCTCATAACTTAACAGGATCAAAATGTCCAGAATGTGGCTCATTCTTAAAAGAGAAAAAGACAAAGCAAGGGAGAGTACTTGTTTGCTCTAGCCTTGAATGTAGCTACCGACGTTCTAAAGATCCAAAGTTATCCAATCGTCGCTGTCCACAGTGCCATAAAAAGATGGAAATTCACGACGGAAAAGCAGGTAAGTATTTCCAATGTCGTCAGTGTCAAGTTGTTGAAAAAGCAGAAGACAAAAAGAAAAAAATGACGAAGCGAGAAGAAAGAAAACTGCTTAATAAATACAGTGACGACAGTGACTTTGGCTCAAGCTTAGGGGATGCATTAAAGCAAGCGCTGAAGAAAAAAGAGTGACAAGAAAGAAGGAGCTAGATTTTTCTAGCCCTTTTTTTGTTGGTTTTTGGTATAATTTAACTTAACCCTAACAGTAAAGGAGATAGAATGAGAAAACAAAAGAAAAAAGAAGATATGATGTCCAAGGTAATTGCGATTTCATTCGTTACGCTAATTATCATCGTAGCGCTTGTTGTTATCGCAGGAGTATACTTTTTTGGTCTCTTAGGCATATTTAAATTTGTGGGAGTTACGTATACAACAACAGGTGCTTTTTTATGGTTTGTTTTGCTTGTACTGATTGTTGGAAGCATAGTAGATTTACTTTCTAGAGCACTCATTTCACTATTTAAACCCTTCGCTACATCAGCTTTAAGCCGCTTCATTTTAATTGCCACTATCGACATTTGGTTCTCTTGGTTTGCTATTTACACAGCGGATACATTCGTTAAAGGAATTACGCTATCCTTTGGTGCTGAATTTATCTTAGCTTCCATTTTATTTATCATTGATTATGGGCTCGATCTCAAGGTTGGGAGCGTAAAAGTAAAGATTGAAAACAATACATAAAATCTTGTGATTAAAAAAGTCGCTAGCATTAGCGGCTTTTTACCGAGTTCAAAACCATCTGGCCTATGCGTATAATAGATTCATGAAGTAAAAAGGAGAGGGCAGCGTGAGAAAATTTGCAATAAGTGATATTCACGGCAGTTATTATGAAATGATGCGTTTATTAGAGGCGGTGAAATTTAACCCAAACATAGATCAGCTCGTAATCGTAGGAGATATGATTAATCGTGGTCCCTATAGCGGTGAAGTTTTAAAAGAAATAAAAAGATTAAATGAAGCGTATGAACACGTTCACGTCACAATCGGAAATCATGAAGAAATGATGCTTTGGTATATTGAAGGTAAAAATCCGATGTGGTCGCAGTTTGGTGGGCAACGTTCTTCGAGCACCATTATTGAAGCATTTGGGAAACAGGGTATTGATGAAGCCATTCAGTGGGTAAAAGACCTACCTCTTATTTTTGAAGATAATGAATACGTTTATGCGCATGCTGGCTTTCAACTACCTTATAAAACTGCTTTTATTAATAGAAGCAACTTGTGGCTACCCCGCAAAGAGTTTTATCAAACGCCAATTAATCGCCTCCTGCAAGAAACAAACGGTAAACCTGTTGTCCACGGACATACGCCGGCACCGAACGTAGCATTTGACGGGGCGAGAATTGGAATCGACCTCGGAGCTCAGGTTGTGAGCAAAGGGAGATTAGCATGTGTAGAATTAACAACTTCAAGCGTTTGGGAATATGATTTCACATTGAAAACGATTAAGGAAAAACAGGTAAAAAGACGCGACTACTAGTCGCGTCTTTTTAATTATGCACTTTTACTGGCCACGACTAAAACGCGACCCTTGTCCAATTCTTCTTCATACTTTTCAGCCTCTACTTGAGATAACCCAAGCGATTCCATTTTTGAACGAAGCTCATCTCCTCGTGAACGGAAAATGTTTGCGACTGCATCAGTTAGTCCTTGTTCTGATAATCCAATGTTGTTTACATCCGTTGCGTCTGTTAAATGCTTGGAGCGTTCTTTGTGATGTGCGAGCAAATAAACTTCATCTTTCGTATATCCACTTCGTAAGAATTGATCAATCGTTTCTTTTGCCTGAACACCATTTTCGACTACTTTTACGTTTGTCATTTGTAAAACCTCCTAGTTTTAGTACGTGCAACGTGCTAATGGTTAAGTTCATTCGTTCTTTAAGAAGAATATCAATCTCCTTGCTATGTATATAGACGTTTTGGAGAAAGTTAAACCAAAAATGTCGAAAAAATTTACACATGTGAATTTAAGAACCCGGAGGAGTGTAGCTTGGCGGTTTTTTAACCGGCCTTTTTCCCGCTGTGTTTCTTTTACCTTAAAGCCAAAGGCAACCTTTTCACTATGAAACTTTAGCCAGAGCATACCAACATCATTACGGATGGATTGACTAATGTTTGTACTGCACATAATGATGTTCGAAGCAACCTTTGCTGATATTAAATTAGCAATTTCAGAATCTGTTGCGCGTACACCCAGAGGTATTTGGTGAGGATCAGATTTTGGTTTTGGAGCTGGAATATCAGAAAGTGGTATCCCTTCTTGTAGCATGAATTCCTTGAGCTTATCTCGCTGAGTCAAAGCTAACAGTTTTGATTCATGAGCAAGTTCTAATAGCGTTTTATCTGTTGTTGTATGTAAAGACGTTTCAACGGCCGGTATTTCTTCGGTAAGTGTAGTAAAATAAAGCCAGCATCCCATAGCTTCTCCTATATGTAATGGTTCGTGCTTGTTGGTGTTAATTGTTTTTAAATACGTTGTTAATGCTTCAATAGCGTGAATCAATGCAATCAATTCTTTTACATTTTTTGTATATTTAAATTATTTCCTTTTTAAGAAATAATACTCACTTTGTCTAAAGAAACAAAAGATTTTCTAGGAACTCCTAGTACTTTTTGATAAAATGAATCCATTACCCACAAGATAATTTCTTCGCTTATTCCCCGATATGTATTTTGTAAGGAGGAGTTTCTTTGTTATTTGAAAAAGCGTTATCACAGTTGAAAACTTATTTTGGCTACGACAGCTTCCGCCAAGGGCAAGAGCAGACGATACGTCATATTTTAGAAGGTCATAATACCGCTTGTATCATGCCTACAGGTGGAGGGAAGTCCATTTGTTATCAAATCCCATCACTTTTATTAGAAGGAACAACAATCGTTATTTCGCCACTGATTTCCCTAATGAAGGATCAGGTGGACGCGCTGAATGAAGCTGGAATATCAGCAACGTATATTAACAGCTCACTCACATCGTCAGAAGTGGAAGAGAGATTAGAAGAAGTTTCTCTTGGTGTGTATAAACTTTTATACATAGCACCGGAACGCCTAGAGTCACCGTTTTTCTTTGAGCAACTTAAATCGTTACCTATCCCTTTAATCGCGGTTGATGAAGCACACTGTATTTCACAGTGGGGCCATGATTTTAGGCCTAGCTATCTACGCATCAGCAGCTTAATTTCCGAGCTACCGAGCAAGCCAATAGTGGTTGGGCTGACGGCTACTGCTACGCCTCAGGTTCGAGAAGATATTTGTACAGCTTTACAAATTCAGGAACAAAATACGGTCATGACAGGGTTTGAGCGTTCTAATCTGTCGTTTACCGTTGTTAAAGGGCAAGACCGCCTATCTTATATCGATGAGTATGTAAAGAAAAATGAGCAAGAAGCTGGTATTATCTATGCCGCAACGCGCCAAGAAGTGGACAGTTTACATGAACATTTGCAAAGCTTAGGTATACAAGTGGGGAAATATCACGCTGGAATGAGTGCATCAAGTCGAGATCATGAGCAAAACCGCTTTTTACAGGATGACGTAACCCTTATGGTTGCTACCTCTGCTTTCGGAATGGGAATTGACAAGTCCAATATTCGTTTCGTCATTCACTATCAGCTTCCAAAAAACATGGAAAGCTATTATCAAGAAGCGGGTCGCGCAGGGCGAGATGGTTTGCCGAGTGAGTGTATAGTTTTATATTCGGCTCAGGATATTCGCGTTCAGCGCTTTTTAATTGAGCAGTCAACTAACCATTCAGGAAAGCTTGTTCAAGATCTGGAGAAGCTACAGCAAATGGTAAATTATTGTCACACAGAAGAATGTTTGCAGGCATACATTTTACACTACTTTGGTGAAGAGGAAGCTCATGCTTGCGGTCGCTGTAGCAACTGTACAGATACTCGTACAGCTGTTGATGTAACGGTTGATACACAAAAGGTTTTATCTTGTATGATTCGAATGGGAGAGCGTTTTGGTAAGACAATGATTGCTCAAGTATTAACGGGTTCTAAAAACAAAAAGATTCTAGACTTTCGCTTTGACCAACTCTCTACCTATGGAGTAATGAGCAAGCAGTCGTTAAAAGAAGTAAGTGAGTTTATCGAATTTCTTATTTCAGAGCAGTATATTTTGGTTGGACAAGGGTCTTTTCCAACTCTTTCTGTCGCAGCTAAGGGAAAAGGGGTACTTCTTGGTGAAGAAAAAGTAATGAGAAAAGAACAAATTCAAGTGAATCAGCTTGTGCAGGATGATGAGCTGTTTATGCACCTGCGCGCTTTACGAAAAGAAATAGCCGAGCTTGAAAACGTTCCTCCTTTTGTTATTTTTTCAGACGATACGCTTCGGGATATGTGTGCAAAGCTTCCTGAGACGGTATCTGAGTTTGAGAATGTAAAAGGAGTAGGTTCCCAAAAGCTTGATAAGTATGGAGATCGCTTTATTAAAGCGATTGTGAGCTTTTGCGCTGAACACCCTGACCGGGAGAGGCAGATCATTGAAGTACAGAGGGAAAAAAAAGCAAAAAGTGCATCTAAGCAAGGGTCTCATCTAGAGTCTTATCAAATGTGGAGAGAGGGTTCCTCCATTCAAGAGATTGCAGCAAAGCGAGAATTAAGTACGCAAACAGTTGAAAATCATTTATTTAAATGTGCCGAAGAAGGGTACGAAATAGATTGGCATACCATTTTAACAACTAAACAGCAAGAGCTTGTCAACGAAGCGGTTGAATTGGTCGGAGATGATAAGCTAAAGCCAATTAAAGAAGCCGTACCTGAAGAGGTTACGTATTTTATGATCAAGGTCGCTTTATTTTTGCGTCGTATGAACAAAGAAGAGAGACTGAGACATAAGTAGTTCAGCCCCTACTATACCTGAACGATTGAGAGTTCACAACTTTTAATCGTTCAGGCTTTTTGTTGATTGGGAAAAACCGTTTGGAAAGCGAGTGGCCGTAGCGCAATGGAACGAACGTGTTCAGACAAACTAAAGAGATGGGAACAGCTATTGTTCGTCTTTTAGAAGCAATCATTTTGTTATGTCCCAAACTCTTTTACATGTAGTGCTTTGCCACAGACGTTGACCAACTTCCAATCGTTATTTTTTTGATATAATTCTATGTCGAATGTGTGAACTTTTTGTTATAATGGATAGGCGTTGAATAGGAAAAGCTGTACCAGATAATAAAAAGTAGTATTAAAATAAAAACGTTTACTTGTTTTTTAGAAATATGTAAGCTGTGTATGGTCGCTTTCTACAATTATCAACTAGAAAGAGAAAGGTGACATGTTCACTTTTAAAATGAAAGGAAGAGGATGATGAGTCAAACGAGTTACGCTCAACCTAAAAGACCGCTAAAAACAGTACTGTGGCAGTTAACTCGTCCCCATACATTAACAGCTTCGTTTGTACCGGTGTTAATTGGAACAGTGATGGCAATGTATGTTGGACAAGTTGATGTATGGTTATTTTTAGCCATGCTTTTTGCGTGTTTGTTTATTCAAATCGCGACGAACTTATTTAATGAATACTATGATTTTAAAAGAGGGCTAGATACGGAAGACTCAGTAGGGATTGGCGGTGCCATTGTGCGCGATGGAATGAAGCCGAAAACCGTGTTGCAGCTTGCCTTAGCTTGCTATGGACTTTCTTTATTATTAGGTGTTTACATCTGTATGAGCAGTACATGGTGGTTAGCGCTTGTCGGACTATTCGGTATGGCAATTGGGTATTTATATACAGGAGGACCACTGCCGATTGCTTATACACCTTTTGGAGAGCTGTTTGCGGGTGTATGTATGGGGGCTCTGTTTATTTTAATTTCTTTTTATATTCAAACGGACTTCATAACGACAGAAAGTATTCTTGTTTCAATTCCTATTGCTTTTTTAGTTGGGGCAATTAACTTATCCAATAATATTCGTGATATCGAAGAAGACACAAAAGGCGGACGTAAAACGCTAGCCATTTTACTAGGCGAAAAGAAAGCAGTTTATTTTCTTGGATTTTTATTTGTTATTTCATATATTTGGATTGTTGTTCTTGTCATAACAGGAGTGGTTGGTGCATTTGCGCTGTTAGTTTTCTTAAGTATCCCAAAACCAATTAGAGCTATTAAAGGATTTGTGTCGGGTACGCCACCGATGAATATGATTGTTGCAATGAAATCTACTGCGCAAACAAATACATTCTTCGGACTATTGTTGTCAGTTGGATTGTTTATTAGCTATTACTTATAAAAAACCACGCTTAACGCGTGGTTTTTTTATACTTTTTGTAAGTATTCTTGGAGATAGGAGATAAAGTGGTTACGATCTTCCGTCGTTGAAAACTGCGCCTGCGCTTGGTTTATACCTCCGCCACCTTTTCCATTAAATCGATTAAGATGCTCTTTAAAGAGGTTTCCGCTGTGAATTCTATCGGTACTATGTGCTAATATAACTTTTGGTTCTAAAGAGGAGGAGAAAATACCAATCATATTCTCAGTTTGAAGCAGCTGCTTAATAATAGCTTGTCCATCCTTTAACGTTTTATCTTCAAATTCATGAACTAAAACAATACCTTGCTTTTTATCAAGAAGAGATTGAGCTAAGTAATGAGCATTTTCAGATTTTAGTACTTCGTTTTGTTTGCTAAGTATTTTGAAATCAGCTTCTAGTTTTTCTAATCTCTCTAAGACAAGCTCACTTTTTGTACTAAAATGGTGGCTGACGTGAGAAAGAATGCGGTGAGTTTGTTCATAATCTTTTAGCGCTCTCATGCCGCATTTGAAAAATAATCGAATTTGTCCTCGCTGTTTTTCAGTTTTCAATAGCTTAATAATACCTAGCTCTCCCGTGCTTCTTACGTGGGTTCCGCAGCACGCTGAAATATCTAGCGTATCAATCTCGACGATTCGAATTTGCTCATCCTCTAAATCAGGCATTTTACGAAGAGAAAGAGTTGATAACTGATCTTGTGATACATAATATGTGCTTAACGGTTTATTCGCATAAATGGCTTTATTTACTGTTTGTTCAATTTCTATTAACGTATCTTCATCAATGGAAGAAACATTTACATCAATTGAAGCGATATCTTTGCCTAAATGAAAACTTACAGTATGTATGTTAAACACATCGCTTAAGATTGCTGAGAGCAAATGTTGCCCTGTATGTTGCTGCATATGATCAAAGCGACGGTTCCAATTAATCTCACACTCTACTTGAGTATCTACTTCTAATAATGTGTCAATTTCGTGGAAGACGGAATGATCTTTTTCCACGACATCTAATACTTTATGACCTGCGATAGTACCAGTATCAGATGGTTGACCACCACCTTCAGGATAAAAAGCAGTTTTGTTTAGCTCAACGTAATAATGATTGTTGCTTTCAAATGCAGATAAAATAGAAGCAGTCCACTTTGTTGTATAAGGGGACGTATAATAAATTCTTTCAATCATTTTGTCATCTCCTGTAAAGAAAAATTCAGTATCTAACTCTTATCCTAACAGAAAGTAAAGAGCAATGATAAAAAAATCTCCATCAACCTGTGATGGAGAAAAGATTTGTTTACATATGTGAAGGAGGAAGTGTATGAGAAGAAGGGCGTAAGTTTTTTGGAAGTGTATTATGAATATAAAAAGGAGCAGGGTTTAAGTTAGGTTTACCACCATATGCTTCAGGCTGCTGCACGTATTGAAACGTTCCAAGGCCATCCATACTCGTACCGCTAGCCCACCGTCCTGTCGCGCTTTTTTCACCCTCAGAAAAATTAAACAGCACATACGAAACTTCTTGCTTTTCTAATTCTTTCGGGAAGGTACTAGGCACAACAACGTTTTCTTTTGCTTCTAGTTCTTTAATGGCGGCAATCCACTGATTTTGATGCATAGTATCACGGGCGATGAGCCATGAAAGCATATCTTTTACACCGCGATCGTTTGTTGATTCGTACAATCTAACAACTTGTAAGCGTCCTTGAGACTCAGCGTTTAAGTTGGCTCTGAAGTCTGCTAATAGATTTCCACTTGCTGCAATATAACCTGCATTCCATTTGTTACCCATGCTGTCAACTGGCATCGCACCAAGCCCTGAAACAATCGTATGCTGAACGTTCATACCTCCAAGGATAGCTCCAATAACAGGGTCTTGTGCAGCTTTTTCAAGATCTCCTACTGGTGCGCCTTCTAGTAGCCTAGCAATCATAGTGGCGAGCATTTCAATGTGAGCTAACTCCTCTGTTCCAGTATCCATTAACAAATCTTTGTACTTACCGTTTCCTCGAACGTTCCAACCTTGAAACAGATACTGCATGGCAACTGAAATCTCGCCAAACTGTCCACCTAAAACTTCTTGCAGCTGTCTGGCAAAAACGGGATCAGGACGGTCGGGTTTCGAAAGATATTGGAGTTCTTTTTTATGAAAAAACAATGACAACATCCTTTCTTTTTGAATTCACTTTACAATCTATGTAAAAAAAACTGAAACATAACTACATTTGAAACGTATGTAATAGTACCAGCTGTTTATGAACCTATAATATAGGGTAAAAGCAGTAGGAACAGTAAAGGAGTGAATCATATGGGTTTACTAGATGGTTTAATGGGCAATGCATCTGAAGTAAGCGTGTCTTCAGTAGAAAAAGATTTGCGAGACATTTTGGTACAGGGAGAACAGGTAGAGCATGCGTTTAAACTGATCCGAGATATCTTTGTTTTTTCAAACAAGCGATTAATTTTAATTGATAAGCAAGGTGTAACTGGCAAGAAAACCAGCTATCATTCCATTCCATATAGAAATATTACGCACTTTAGCGTCGAAACGGCTGGAACATTTGATTTAGACGCAGAACTTGTTATCTGGGTTTCAAGCTCAACGGCTCCAATCGTAAAAGAGTTTCGTAAAGACAAAAATATTTATGAGGTGCAAAAAGCACTTGCTACGTATGTATTATGACAAAAACAAACCGCTTCTTTCGACGTGAAAGAAGCGGTTTGTTTTTGTCATAATACTATTTGTTTACTAAGACTATCTACCAAATTGTGAGAAAACTATTGAGTGTTCTAATTGAAACGTCTAGTATTAATGATAATGATTATCATATACGGTAAGGTTTATATGCAGTAGGAGGAAGTACATATGAAGAGTATAAGAATGAAAAAAAGCTTAGGAATGGTTGCTGCTTTATCAGGACTATTGTTCTTAGGAGCTTGTGGAGGAGCGGCTGAAGAGTCTAAGTCCACTGATGAAAAAGTGGTGAAACCGTAACCGTTAAGCATGAACTTGGCGAAACGGATGTGGGAAGTCAACAATTCTTCGGTCATTAGCTCGACTTTTAAAGCCATCAAAAGGAAGCATCTATTTAAACGGAAAAGATATTCACCGTCATTCGTCTAAAGAAGTAGCGAAGCAGCTAGCAATTTTACCGCAGTCTCCCGAAGCACCCGAAGATTTAACTGTTAAAGAGCTTTGTTACTATGGACGCCACCCTCATAAAGGGCTATTTGCAAGGTATACGCAAGAAGATCACCAAATTGTTGACGAAGCTTTGCGTGCAACGCGCATGGATGCTTTCAGTGAACGTACGCTTGATGCTCTTTCAGGTGGATAACGTCAGCGAGCATGGATTGCGATGGCTCTTGCTCAAGGAACGGACCTTTTGCTGCTCGATGAGCCAACGACGTATCTTGATTTGGCTCACCAAATCGAAGTGTTAGAACTATTGCGTTCGTTGAATCAACAACATAAGCGAACAATTTTGATGGTTCTGCATGACCTAAATCAAGCTGCTCGCTATGGTGATTACTTAATTAGTATCTCTGAAGGAACTATTTATAAGGAAGGTCCACCTGAAGAGGTCTTTACAGAGAAAATGATTGAAGACGTTTTTCGTTTATCTTCAACGATTATTAAAAACCAGGTGGATCAATCTCCAATTTGTATTCCAACAGGCGTGATTAGGTGAAAAAGCACACTTCAATTTTTTGAAGTGTGCTTTTTATTAGTTAGACGTTAACAGATGTAAAAACAGTTCTACGATTTTATTTTGTCCATTCGTGGTCGGATAAATATACGAAAATTTCCGTTTAAATGGTTCAGTGTCAAGGTTTAAGATAGCTAAATTGCCTTGTGCCACATCTTGTTTTATAGCGGATTTTGAAAGGACCGATAATCCTAAGTTCTGCATAACTGCTTCCTTAACTCCTTGATTGCTGCTGATGGTTAACATGCTCTTCATTTTTAGTCCATTTGAACTCATCATCAGATCAAGATAGGCTCTTGTACCAGACCCTGTTTCGCGCGCAACCCAACCTTCGTTTTGAAGCTCGCTTATTGCAACGTGCTGCTGTGCTGCTAATGGATGAGCCGTACCCGCTACAACCACGAGCTCATCTTCCATAAACGGTTCAATATGGAGCTCATGGTCATCGGTTTGTCCTTCAATTAATCCTACATCTAACTTAAAGTGTCGAACCAGCTGCGCAATTTCCTTTGTGTTGCCAATCGTTACGTTTACGTTGATATCGGGATACTGTGCTTGAAGCTTAGCGAGAAACGAAGGAAGAACGTATTCACCAATTGTGAAGCTAGCTCCAATTGTTAAAGTGCCTTTAACTAAGTGGTGATGTTCATAAATATCTCGCTTCGTGTGCTCATATATTTGAATCATTTGCTTCGCACGAGTATAAAGGATCTCGCCGCTTGGCGTAATTTTTAATAATTTAGGCGAACGTAAAAACAATGAGGTTTGAAACTCTTTTTCTAAATTTTTTATATGTACGCTTACGCTTGGTTGCGAAATTAACAATTTTTCAGCAGCTTTTGTAAAGCTTTTCTCTTCTACAACCGTCACAAAGGTTCGCAATGCGTCGTAATACATGGTAAATCGCTCCTTACATAAAACATCTTATGAGTTCATTATATAGTAAGTTTTTGTTAATAGATAGCTTAATACCTATTTTCCTTATCAGATTTATAAGTTATCGAATTGAATTACGTTAGCTAATCTGTTTGTTACCTTTTTGTAATAAAAGTCACAAAAGTACTTGTTTTTTCCAGATAACGTTGTATAATACTAACTGTAGTAACACATGTAGTACAGTTAGTACGGTTAGTACACCTGAACATACGATCATGATGAATGATAAATGTGATGGAGAGGAGGGAAAGTATGTTTGATTTAGATATTCGTAGTCGTAAGCCTATTTATGAACAATTAGTTGATAAGTTAAAAGAGCTAATTATCCATGAGGTTTTTAAAGCAGACGAGAAACTGCCGTCTGTACGCTTGCTAGCGAAAGAACTAACAATTAACCCTAATACAATTCAAAAAGCATATCGAGAGCTAGAACATCAAAATTATATTTATTCAATTCCTGGAAAAGGAAGTTTTGTGACGGCGCAATCGGAACTATTAAACAATGAAAAGGTGAAAAAAATGAAAGAGGATTTAGTAAAGCTTATTGCTGAAGCGATGTATTTAGGAATGGGAAAAGAAGAAATCTTATCACTTATTTCACAAGCTGAACAAACCGTCAAAGGGGGAGAAAGTGATGATTGAATTAACCGAAGTAAAAAAATCCTTTGAAGATATAAAAGTATTAAACAATGTTTCTCTAACTGTTAAAAAAGGATCTATTTATGGTTTGCTTGGGTCCAACGGTGCAGGTAAAACAACATTATTAAAAACAATTGCGGGCATTTATCGTCAAAATTCAGGGAGCATACATATTGACAATGAAGAAGTATTTGAAAATGTGGCTCTTAAGCAAAGCATCATTTTTCTTCCAGACATTCCGTACTTTTTTGCACAATCCACGATTAAGCAGCTTGCGCAATTTTACAAGAATATGTACCCAACGTGGAACGAAGAACGTTTTCAGCAGTTAAAGCAGGCATTTCCAATTGACTTGAAGAAAAAGGTACACCGTATGTCGAAAGGGATGCAGCGACAAGTAGCATTTTGGCTCGCTTTATCCACGATGCCGGATATTTTAATATTAGATGAGCCTCTAGATGGGCTGGATGCTGTTATGCGTCAAAAAATCAAGAATTTACTAGTGCAAGACGTAGCGGAACGCGAGATGACCATTTTAATTTCCTCTCATAACCTTCGTGAAGTGGAGGATTTATGTGATCATGTGGGCATTTTGCATCAAGGACAGCTGTTAATTGAAAAAGACCTTGACGATTTGAAATCAGATATTCACAAGATTCAAGTAGCTTTTAAAGGCGACGTACCGCTTGCGTTTCATGAAGACTTGGAAATCTTATACGAAGAGAAGCGAGGAAGCGTACTTCTTTGTATTGTACGTGGTAAAGAAAATAAGCTAGCGTCTCGCATTCAATCATACAAGCCGCTTGTATTTGATATTTTACCGCTTACGCTCGAAGAAATCTTTATTTACGAAATGGGGGATGTTGGTTATGCCATCGAAAATATCATCGTTTAATCGAGGGCTGTTCACACAGTCATTTAGAAGCGTAGGGTGGATCGGATTAGTTTACTCATTCCTTCTTTTGTTTGCTCTTCCTCTCCAGCTTCTAATGAAGTATACGGGCAATCCAGAATTTAAGCCAGAAAAGATTAAGACATTATTTGAGCTATTCGATGGCTTACAGCTTGTCTTTATGTTTACAGTACCGGTGTTACTCGCGGTTTTTTTATTCCGTTATATTCAAACCAAAGCAGCAGCAGACTATTTTCATAGTTTGCCAGTTCGAAGAGAAGCTTTATATCACCAAAACATCATTGTGGGTATCGCAATTCTTGTCGTGCCGGTGGTAATTACAGCAGGTATAATCGGCCTTGTAAAAGGGATGTTAAACGTTACAGATCTCTATACAGCAAAAGACATTATGGTATGGGCAGGTTACACAATTATTTTTAACCTTGTTGTGTTCTTTGGAACAGTAGCATTTGGAATGTTCACAGGTATCTCAATCTTACAAGCTATTTTCCTATACGTTCTGTTTCTTTTACCTGGTGGCTTCGTTATGCTTCTTTTATCAAATTTAAAATTCTATTGGTATGGATTCCCAATTGATTATTATTTAAATAAAAGTGCTGAAAAATTAATACCGTTTTTACATGCGACGGAGCTAATGACGAAAAAGAATTTAACAATTAGTCCATGGATTTACGTCATACTTATCATTATCTTTTATGCGATTGGATACATCGCGTATAAAAAGCGTCATATCGAAGCGGCCACTCAGTCCATTTCATTTAAATGGGTGAAACCAATTTTTGTTTACGGTGTGACTACATGTGCGCTACTTGTTGGCGGTGTTTATTTTGGGTCCATGCAAGGAACATTTGGATGGATGGTCTTTGGCTATGTGTTAGGTGCTCTTATTGGGTATATTGTTGCTCAGGTCATTTTACACAAAACGTGGCGAATCGCTAAGTATTGGAAAGGATATGTGATTTCATTAGCTATTTTCTTTGCTATTGGTGCATTTGTTCATATTGATGCGTTTGGCTATGAATCAAAGGTTCCTGCACTAAATGAAGTAGAAAGTGTTTATTTCGAAGAAGGAACCTATTTACTTACTGAAGATCCAACCAGTGAACAGTACACAGAATATGGAAACGAGTATGTTCCTCCTTATTACTATACGAGTCAAGAAGCAGTTGAAGCAATTCATCGGCTACATGAACAATTAGCAAAGAATCCAGTCTCAATGACAAGTAAGGATATTCAAGGAGATGATGGGCGCACAGCAGCAATTGCCTATAAGCTTAAAAACGGCAAGACGCTTGTGCGTGAGTATGAGTTGAACTTTAAAGCGTATCATCCACTGTATAAGAAAATCGCTGAAACAAAAGAGTTTAAAGAAAACTTTAATCCATTTTTACGAAGTGGAGATATGAGTGATGTTACAAATGTACAAATTACCTCGGATGGACAAATTAGTAAGCAAGCTAGCATTCGCAACCCAGAAGATATTAAAGCGCTTGCTGAAATACTAAAAACGTCGATGAAAAACGAAACATTTGAAGAAATGTACAGCGAGCGCGGACCATGGGCTTATATTGATTTCAATACGGGCCAAGGCAAAAATAAGCAACACGTAACCTGGGAAAAATCGTATGATGAAGTGAGCGATTGGCTAAAGAAGAAAGGCCTATATAACAAAGTGCGTGTATTACCAGAAGATATTGAAAAAATAGTTGTGCTAAAAAATCCACATCAGCATGAAATAGACTTTTATGCAGACGAAGAATTTCCTTCATTAGTAGAATCTGAGAAAACGATTGAAGTGAAGAATAACGATCAAAAAGAAGAAATTTTAGAAACCGTATCTTGGGCAAGCAACGGAGCTTATTTAGTCGGTATCTATTATAAAGAAGATCCTAGTACTCCTGAAATCCAGGAATTTACTGAGGAGACAGTTCCAGACTTTATTAAAGAAAAATTACTAAAATAAAGGGAGAAGAAATATGAGTGCTAGCAATATTGAACCATATTTGCGACAGGTGCTAGCTTATTTGCAAAAGCGAGGTGTCAGCAAGCAAGATGCTGAAGATATCACGCAAGATGTAGCGATGAAATACTTAGAAAATCAACATAAAGTTGAACAGGGGAAAGAAAGAGCTTGGTTGTTTCGAGTTGCTTTAAATAAGCGCTGTGATTTAATCAGAAAAAATTCCGTTCATACTCGCTATGTGCTAACACAGGGACCAACAGAGCTAAAAAATGCACCGATGGATTTTGTATTATCCAAAGAGCAATTTGAGCAATATGTAAAAGCTTTAAATAAATTAAAGCCTCAATATAAAAACCTATTGATCTTAAAATATGAGTATGGTTTAAAATATGAAGAGCTTTCTGAACAATTTAACATGAAAGTCACGACTATTAAGTCTGCACTTTATCGAGCACGAAAGCTATTCATGAAGCATTATGCATATCAGCTTATGTGAAAGAAGCCAATCTTCTACTTAGAGGATTGGCTTTTTTCATTCTTTACTACGCATTTTTCGCTTTTTATAGGCTAAGCTTCCAACACTGATGGCAATAAACAAAATAGTGAATTGAGAAATGGTTTCAAATGAAGCGGCATCATCAACTTTAAACCCCCATAAAAAAAACGCAAACGTCCAAACCAATCCAAATGAAAATGTTGTTGTTATATAATTAAGGTGAGGCATTTTCGTTGTTCCTAAAAATAATGGCATAACGTGTCGCATTCCCGGCAAGAAGAAGCTGAGCATAATGCCGAAGGAACCGTATGAGGTAATGAGGTTTTCAATTTCATATCGCTTTTTTTGAAAGCGTGATTGAGAGAGAGCTTTTATTGTTTGCTTGCGAAACCATCTAGCAAATAAGAATTTAACATATAAGCTAAGCATCATGGCACTGTAAGTCAAGAGAAAAGCAATAAGAGGGTGAAAAGTAGAAAGAGTGGCATGGTTACCTGCAAGCATAATAAAGAGAGGATCTGGAATAGGTGTGAAATTAGCACCAATGATGATTAATAAAAAGAAATATCCATATCCAAACTGTTGAATTACTGTGATAATCTGATCCACCACGGCGTTTCCCCCATTTTTGTCAAAGTTATTATAGTATACGAATGCTTCAAAGGGATGTTCATCAAACAATCCGCCCGTTTTTTACTCTTTGTCCATCATATTACAAACCGCTATAGAATTATTCACATTAATTGTTTTTTGGTTTAAAATAAGAACATATATTCTGTTGGTTCGGATAGAAAGAAGGTGAGTGTGTTGAAAGGCATGTATCCAAAAAAGGGAAGAGTCATATTGCATATTGATGTTAATGCTTTTTATGCATCGGTGGAAGAAGCGCGTAATCCGGCGCTGAAAGGAAAACCTATGGCCATTGCGGGTAACCCAAAAGAGCGTAGAGGGATTGTGGTAACGTGCAACTATGCGGCTCGCAATAAAGGAATATATGCACCGATGCCATTATGGGAAGCTAAAAAAATTTTTCCTCAGCTAATTGTGTTAAAACCAGATTTTACTCTTTATCGCAAAGTATCAGCGCAAATGTTTTCTTATTTATCAACGATCTCTTCTATTCTTGAGCCTGCTTCTATTGACGAAGGATATCTAGATATAACGGATTGCTTTCATCAAGGTACGCCACTCGAGATTGCACAGCGAATACAGAACGATCTTTTGAATGAGTTACAAATACCGGTCTCAATCGGCATTGCACCAAATAAGTTTTTAGCTAAAACGGCAAGCAACATGAAAAAACCGCTTGGAATTACAATTTTAAGAAAGCGCGATGTTCATCAGAAACTTTGGCCACACCCAGTGGTTTATATGCATGGTATAGGTAATAAAACCGCTGAGAAGTTGAATGCCGTTCATATCCATACGATTGAAGAGCTAGCGCACGCAGATGATCATAAGCTAAAGGCCACAGTTGGAGTAAGAGGAGTAGAAATGAAGCAAAGAGCTAATGGGATTGACGATCGACCTGTAAATCCAAATCGCAGGTCGGAATTTAAGTCGATTGGACATTCAAAAACATTAGCGAAAAATATGACGGATGATCGGGAGATGGTACCGATTTTAAATGATCTCGCTGAGTCTGTTAGTAAGCGAATGCATGCCAAAAAAGTAGTCAGCAAAACGATTCAGTTAACCATTCGCTATAGTAATTTCAAAACAATTACAAGAACCCAAACCATTGATCAGTGGACCAATCAGTCAAAAGTGTTGCTTCATTGGGTAAACAAGTTGCTTCAAAAGCATTGGAACGGTGAACCAGTTCGCTTGTTAGGGGTAGCAGCTCTACAAGTAGAACGAATGAACGATCGAAATCAAGAGCAGCTTAGTTTATTTACATATGAACGGCACGTAAAAGATGAACCGCTCTATAAAGCAGTTCAGCAGCTTCAAAGTAAATATGGTGATGAAATTATACGAAAGGGGTTAAAAAAATAATAGAAGAGAGTATAGAACGACATGTTTCAATCCACTCTAAAAGGGTAATATATCCATAGAGCGTGCAAGAGCTTTTTTGCATGAGCAAGGACTTTACAATTACGTATATGAGGTGATTTTGATGTCAGTTTTATTTACTTCAAAAGCAACAGCAGTAGGTGGGCGTGAAGGGCATGTCAAATCAGATGATGGCTTAATTAATCTAGATTTAGTAATGCCTTCACCAAACAATACAAAAGAAGGAACGAATCCGGAGCAGCTTTTTGCAGCAGGATATGCTTCTTGCTTTGACGGGGCTTTAAATCTAATTGCTAAAAAGCAAAAATATTCCATCGAATCATCAATTACGGCTGAAGTTAGCTTAATGAAAGACCCAGCTGATGATGGGTTTAAGTTAGCAGTAACGTTAAACGCTCATTTAAAAGGGGTATCTCAAGAAGAGGCTGAAAAGCTAGTGAAGGCAGCACATGAATTTTGTCCATATTCAAAAGCAACTAGAGGGAACATTGACGTAACGTTAAATACGACGGCTGAATAAAAAAGCAGTGCACAAAAGTGCACTGCTTTTTTATTGGCTTTTTCCATTGTGACTATGGATAGCGTTTAACAGCTGGTGAAGCATTTGTTTTAAATTTGCTAGCTCTTCAGGAGAGTAATCTGTCATATTAAATACTTCATCTGGAATTTGACAAGCTTTATCTCGAAGTGAAGCGCCTTTTTCTGTTAAGCTTACTAATACAACGCGCTCATCTTCCTGAGAGCGTTCACGGATTACAAGCTCTTGCTCTTGCATACGTTTCAGCATCGGAGTTAGCGTACCAGAATCTAGGTATAAGAGTTCTCCCATTTTCTTTACGCTGACTCTTCCATGCTCCCATAGGACAAGAAGAGCTAAGTACTGTGGGTACGTAACGCCAATTTTATCTAAAAGAGGCTTATACACTTTTGTAATTTCACGTGACGTAGCATAAATAGAAAAACAAAGCTGATTTTCTAACTTTAATCTTGAAAATAAATCGGTCATTTTAAACTCCTTCAATATAATTGTTCACTATGTAATTATATACAATTTATCAAAGAGATTCAAAACAAACAAATGTAAATTTTGACATAGTTTGTCACAATACCTTAAATAAAAAAGCGTTTTTTCCATATACTAAGAAAAAAAGGGAGCTGTGCTCATGTATTTTGCGAAAAAAGGTATGGAAGAACAGGTTACTCAGATGATGGATACAAATGTTTATGCGTGCCAGTCTGACTCGTGTAACGGATGGATGAGAGAAGATTTTGTGACGTCAGATTATAATTGCCCAATGTGTGGAAATGAAATGTCTCAAGAAGTAAGAGAGCTACCTAAAATCAAGAAGGATTTTCAATTTTATAATCGTTAAACAAAGAGCGTTTAAAAAAGAAGCTACAATAGCTTCTTTTTACTTTTTATTATGTTTGCGGCGTCTTTTAAAATAAAAGTAAAGGCCTCCTAATAATAAAACAACTAATAATAATACGCTCGTTGGAAAATATAAGGTGCCAATATTCATAGTGATAACCTCCAGTATAGCAATCTAAATAGTTGAAACGTCTACGTTGTTGTCTTAGAATTCCTATTCCCTTTAAGGTGAGGCTTAAACACTAAAATAAAAAAGAAGCCCCGTAGGCTTCTTTTAGTTTAATACTTTAACTGTAACTGTTTTACGGCCCCACTTCATCGCGTCGCTTTGAGATGGAATAAAAACGTCAATACGATTCCCTTTAATAGCACCACCCGTATCGCCTGCAATTGCTTCTCCGTATCCATCTACGTATACGCGTGACCCAAGAGGAATAATAGATGGATCAACAGCAATTACTTTTTGATTTGGATTTGCACGTAGGTCAATTCCTGTCTTTGTAATACCACTACAGCCAGTACAAAAAGCTGTGTAAGCCGTAGCAACAACCTGAAATTCTTTTTTTACTTCTTGATTTTCAGAAGGGTTTGGTGTTTGTGGCTTAGAAGATACAGGATTCGATACCTCAGGGGCAGCTGGTGCTGGAGCAACAGATCCATTTACTTTAAGCGTTTGATTAATGTAAATTGTGTTTGCTGATAAGCCGTTTAGCTGCTGTAATGTTGAAACTGAAATACCATGCCTTTGGGCAATGCTCCACAACGTATCTCCTGGCTTCACTTTATATGTACTAGTAGGAGCCTGTTGTTGGGGTTGCTCTATTTTTTTATCGGCTGGTGCTGTTACAGCGCTGGCCCCATTTACAGTTAGCACTTGGTTAACGTAAATAATATTGGATGATAAGTTATTATACTGTTTTAGTTGCTCAACTGATAAACCATGAGATTTTGCAATGCGATAAAGCGTATCACCTGATTGAACTTTATATGTATTTTGGGATGTAGAAGATGTTGGTGATGCTGTATGCGTATCAGCTGAACTACTAATATGTAAGGTTTGATTTGTATAAATAATAGTGGATGATAAGTTATTCCATGCTTGTAAGTCTTTCACCGATACATTATATTTTTTTGAAATGCTATAAAGCGTGTCGCCCGACTGAACTTTATAAGTTTCCGCGTCTGCTGATGCCATGCCTGCAATTCCCATTGAAACAAGTGCCGTTGCACCAAGTGAAAAAATATGCTTTTTCATTCTTTTTTCTCCTTTGTGACTATGAATTTATTACCATTCTATCAACCTTATGTAACAGGAATGTTTCAATAGTATAGATAGTTTGTTACAAAAAGGAAAATAAAGAAGAATACTTGTGTGATTTTTGTCGTTATTTGTAGACAAATAGTCCTATTCATACTTAATGGTAGAAAAAACTATGAAAGTTTTGTCGGATTTTATGCCTGCATAAAGTGTTGGAACATGCTAGAATAGAAAAGTTGTAGAGAACGGAATGAATGATTTGGAGGTGAAAGGCACTGTTAGAAAAAAGGTTGTGACAGTGCTTAACTCAATTGAAAAAAACAGTTTCACAGTATTTAAAAGAGTGGGTTCGGGCTTTATCAATTGAAATTAGCCACTTGAAGAAAGAAGGCGGAAAAAAAGAGCAGCTAGTTAACGGGGAATACGTAGGACGATATGGAGAAGCTTTTGTGTACCGTTTTCAGATGGTACGCTTTTTTAACGTAATCGATGGAACTAGCATGCGCGTAAAGGTTCAGGATGCAGAGCTTGATGGCGAGATTTTAGCTCATGAAAAACACGAGGTATATGTAAAGGTAGGGGTTTATTTAGGTTCTGATGTTCCTATTTTATACTTATTTAACGAACCATGGGAACTTTTACAAGCATTGATTGACCGGTTAGAAGAACTGAAAGACTATAAGAAAAAGCGTGCTAGAGTTAAACGCTTAATGACGGGTGCGGCGAAGGTGAATCATGAAGAATACAAAATGAAAAACGATCTTCATGAAATCTTACTGAGAGCTCATCATAATCAAACAACGTATTTATGGGGACCTCCGGGAACAGGAAAAACATACACGCTATCACGCATTATTAATAGCATGTACCGGAAGAAAAAGCGCGTATTGGTAGTGTCGCATAGCAATGCAGCTGTTGACGTATTAATGAACGAGGCGTTAGTACGTATTGAGGCTAAGCACAAGTGGAAAAAAGGAGAGGTTGTACGTTACGGGACTATGGCAAATGAGGAGCTTCAAACAAAACTTTCTACGACTCTATTAGTTGAACACGAGCATCCAGATCTTGCGAGAAAAGAGAAGGATTTACAAGAACAATATGTACGTTTAACGAGATATCCTTCTAAAGAGCGTGAGATTCAACAAGTTAAAAAGAAGCTCAATAGCGTGAAACAAGAGATGGCTGAGCTTGAAAAAGAGCTAGTGCAAAAAGCAGTCATTATTGGCACAACATTAACTAAAGTGGCAACGGATGCATCCGTTTATGAAAAAGAATATGATGTAGTAATTGTAGATGAAGTGAGCATGGCTTATACGCCACAAGTGGCTTTAGCTGCTTCGTTAGGTAAACACATTGTTGTTTGTGGAGATTTTAAGCAGCTTCCAGCCGTTTCTCAATCAAAGCATGCGTATGTGCAAGAAGCGTTAGGGCGTGATGTATTTGAGCAATCAGGAATTGCTGCACAAATCCATGAAGGAAACTGGCATCCACATTTAGTGATATTAAAGCAACAGCGTCGTATGCACCCAAATATTTCAGCGTTTACAAACGCTCATGTATATGGTGGTAAAGTAAGCGACCATGCATCTGTAGTACAAAGAGAAGCGATTGCTCAACTAAAACCGTTTGTAGACAAAGCCCTTGTGCTGATGAATACAAGCGGTATTAAGACATTTGCTCAAAAAGAAAAAAATGGGGGATCTCGGTATAATTTAGTATCTGCTTTTATTTCAAGTAGCTTGCTTATTCGCGCATTTAAAAGTGGAATTACATCATTAGGCTATGTTACCCCATACCGAGCACAAGCGCAGCTTGTAAGAGATCTAGTAAAAGGAGTGATTCCTGAGGAGCATATTCTTGCTGCAACAGTTCATAAGTTTCAAGGTTCTGAAAAAGATCTTATGATTTTTGATACAGTTGATAGTCATCCTTTTTCAAAGCCAGGTATACTTCTTATAAATGAATTAGCGGACCGTCTCATAAACGTAGCAATTACAAGAGCAAAAGGAAAATTTATTATGATAGGTGACCTGCCTTACTTAACTAAACGTTTGCCTAACGAGAGATTGCTTTTTAAGCTACTTCAATATATGAAGGAACGAAATGCTATCTATCAACCGAATGAATATTTAAAAGAAATGATTCAAGATAAGCAGTTAATTTGGCATAAAGGAATCGATGTCCACAAGATAGTAATGGATATTAAACGTGCGAAAAATAAATTATTTATCGTGTTGCCTACTACAAAAGAATGGCCGAATAGGCTTTGGGAAGCGATTAATGAGTTTCGGGGAACGGTTACAATTTTGACAAAAGAACCAAGAAGGCTTAAGGTCAAAGAAGGAGTTGAAATTATACCTTCTCACTTTCCTTTTTTTATCTTTGCGATGGATGAGAAAAGTTTGTGGTGTAGTAACGAAATTAATGAGGGGAATTCTATTTCTTTAACCGTTCGCATTGAGCACTCAGACTTTGTCCAAATGTTTTTAAGTTATGTTGATATGACGCCCGTTTCCAGTCATTTAAAGCAGGAATGGCTACAGGTAAATAAGGCAGGATATTCATTGGCAGACTACTTAAATATATGGGATCGATGTTCGGAATGTTATAGCGTTCGAGACGCTGAAGTGACAGTAAAAGGAAAAATTCGGTTTGTTTGTCATCACTGCGGGAATACAGGTGGTATAACGAGAAAAATTTTCCAAGATTATTTAAGACATGTAAATGCTGAATGTAAAGCCTGTAAGAAAAAGGTTGAAGTTGCGTTTCGAGAAGGTGTCTACGCTTACTGTCCGTCATGTGAAAAAGAGGCTTTACCAAAAGATTTGCTCTCTATCTAGAAGAGAAAGGATGTGTTCATTTTGGACAACCACGACCCCGTAGTATTAGCAAAATCACTTGTTGAAGGGAAGATACAAAAAAGTTGGTTGATTGTGGGTTCATATATAGAAAATGGTTCGTCCTTATTGGATACTTATCGTCTAATAACCAGTACCATGTATCAGATTGGGCAATGGTGGCAAGAGAATAAAATTTCAGTTGCTGATGAACATTTGGCTACGGCAACATGTGATTATATACTTTCTCGACTACAGTTTACCGTGAATAAAGAAAAGCTGCCAAGCAAGCGTGCTTTGCTTTTTTGTGTCGAAGGAGAAGAACACTATATTGGCCTAAAAATGTTGGCATCTTTGCTTGAAAAGTATAAATGGGAAGTGGGGAATTTAGGAGCTAACCTTCCTTTACCATACGCTATTAACAGCATTGAAAAGCGGAGGCCAGAAGTTGTTGGAATATCTATTTCACAGGTGCATTTGTTACCAAGCTTAAAGCAATATATTAACGAAATAGAAAGTTTAACCTATTCACCTACTGCGTTAGTAGGGGGGAGGTTATTGCAACATTATGATTTAACTGGATACGGTTCAACACAAACCGTATTTATTAACGAGATTGAACAATTTGAGCAGTGGCTGTTTGAAAACGCACTGAAGCAGTCTCTTGTATCGGGGGGGAATATGACGTCATTATCGCTTGAAGCTATTCCCGTTCCGTTATTTATTGTGGATAAAAGTGGACAAATCATTGATTTTACACCAAGCGTGACCAAAATGTTTTTACCAGCTAGCGATATAGCCGACATAATTGATAAAGACAGTCATGAAAAGCTAAAAACTCTCGTTCGAGAACGAGAAGAAAAGCGTGTGGAGCTTAATATGATTACGTTTGATAATCCAGTTGCTTTATTTGACGTTTATTATAAACCAGAAGCGTATAACAATCAGGACGTATTTATTTGCTATCCCGTCCATGAATATATGACGAATATGCAGTCAACGCTAAATCAATTTAGAAGTATGACTACTCAAGAACCAGAACATGCAAAGCAAACACAAACATTGACGGTTATTGAAGAAGATCAAGATACCATCTTGCAGCTCCATTCACTATCATCTAAGCGTCAGCTACGGGAAATGAAAACAAATGTAAAGACAGTATTAGATTTACTAACGATTATTCATCCTGATGTAATTGAAGCTGAAAAAGCTGAGTACTTCGATTTAATCGTTACTCAGCTTTCACATACACATGAAATTATAGACGAACTCTTACGTCAATTAAAAGAAAAGAGTGCTGCCATTAATTAAGAAAGCGGTAGGCGTATCTCAACAGTAGTACCTTTGTTTTCTTCACTATCATAGAAAATGGTACCTTTGTGATTGCTAATGATTTTATGGCTCACCATTAGCCCAAGCCCTGTTCCTTTTTCTTTGGTAGTAAAGAATGGTTCGCTAATTCTTTTTAAACATTCTTTTGGCATTCCTTTTCCTTCATCAATAACGTGTACAACAATTCGTTGATCGGTAAGGTCGTAGTTTGCATTAACGTAAATTGATCCCGGATCATCCATTGCCTCAATTGCATTTTTAACCATATTAATAAACACTTGCTTCATGTCCTTTTCAATACAATACATTGTAGGAAGATCATCAGCAATATTACTAGTAATTGTAATGTTTTTCATAATGGCTTGTGTATGAAGAAGGGTACAAACATCCTGTAGGATTGTGCTAATGTTTTTATGCTCATACTTTACCACTTCAGGCTTTGCTAAAATCAATAGCTCACTAATAATGAGTTCCAAGCGGTTAAACTCTGACATCATTACGTCAATATATTCTTTTTTGTACGTTTCTTCTTGAAGCATCAATTGTAAAAAACCTTTTAATGACGTTAAGGGGTTGCGGATTTCATGTGCAATTCCAGCTGCCAGTTGTCCTAAAGCAGACAGCATTTCAGAGTTTTTCAGCATGATTTCTGATTGTTTGTGCTGAGAGATATCCTCACTTAAACCAATGTAATGAAGCACTTCATTGGCTTCATTTTTAATAGGCATTAATAATAAACGCTGCCAAACTGCTTCACCATCATCGTTTGTATAGGAAATTTCACCGTTCCACTTTTTCCCACGATATACTTCATTCCAGATGGAAGGGAAGTTTTTCACACCCAGCTGCTTTGTATAAAAATCGTATACGTGCATACCAAACATTTCTTTAAAATCAACTTTATATTCTGTGAATTTTTGATTCATGTATTTAATTTGACCTTTATGGTCCGTAATAAAGATACTTGTTGGGCTATGGGCAACAGCAAATGAAGTAATTGCGAGCTCTTCATTTGAACGCTTAATTTCAGTAATGTCAATGAATGTAATGACCACGCCGTTAATTAAATTCTCTGTTGTGCGATAAGGCATTATCTTCATACTGTACCATTGCCCGTTATCACTTTGAATTTCCTTATGAATCGTTTCGCTAGACTGCAATACATAGCGCGCATCAGCAACTAAATCATTATAACGCAGGTTATGGGAGATATGGAAGAAAGGCCTTCCGATATCTTGATGTAACACGTTAATAACCTTTTTTGTTTCAGGTGTAAACAGCTTGATATGAAGCTGATCATCTAAAAAGATTGTGGCAATAGTTGTACTAATTAATAGATTGTCAATATCATTATTTAAATCTGTTAATTCATCAATCTTTCGTTCATATTGATTATTGACGCTAATCAGTTCTTCGTTGACAGATTGCAGTTCTTCGTTAGAGGCGATTAGCTCCTCATTTGTTGATTTTAATTCTTCATTTGTTGTTTCTAATTCTTCAATCGTTGTTTGTAAGTGCTGCTGCGTATAGTGTAGCTCTTGCTCCAAGTCAATTAATAATTCATTAATAGTGCTTGTTTGATTTAAGTATAAAGTCTCTTCTATAGCGGAAATCCAAATTACTTCTTGCTCGTCAAAGACGAGCAGATGGAGTGAATCATTTGTTGGAAATGAAGACACGGTTAAATTAAATCGTCGTATAGTTCCATCAATAATAAAGTCAATATCTTGACAGCAAACGCTAATCGCTTGCTCTTTGACACGTTTTATGGCAGCTCCAATCGCTAAGGACACGTGTACGGGAACCATTTTAAAGATTGTGTAATGAATTTTCCCAGCAGGGACATTAATTAATTTCGTAGCGTCCTTAGAACAAAAAATCACTTCATTATATTCATTTAAAACGAGACAAGGACTCATAAAGTTATTGATTAATGCTTGATACATGCTATCTAGTTGTATAGAAGGAAGCGGTTTATAGAGCTGATTAGGTATTGGCGCATGGGTCATTGTTGAATCGTTAGAAATGGACTTTGATAATGTAAATGAGCTGGCTAGTTGTCTGTTCGATTGACCTGTACTTTTAAATACTTTCCATTTGTTACTGATAGGTTGAAATAAGTTTGATAGCTTTCCAGCCGTTTCACTAGGCCCTAAAAATAAAATACCTTCATCTGTCAATGAAAAGTGAAAAAGTGATAAAATTCGCTGCTGTAGCTCACCTTGAAAGTAAATTAACATGTTGCGACAGCTAATTAAGTCAACGTTAACAAAAGGTGAATCCTTTGCAATATTATGTGGAGCAAATACAATCATTTTACGAATGTTTTTTTTCACTTGGTAAGAATTGTGCTTTGTTGGTTCAAAGTACTGATTGATTTGTTCTTTTGAAAAGACGCTTAAGTTATCTTCTGTATAAATCCCTTGACTTGCGACTGTAATCGCTTGCTTATCAATATCTGTTGCAAAGATTCGTACGTCGAAATAATGGTTCACAGTTGATAAATATTGATGAAATAGAATAGCGAGTGAGTATGCCTCTTGACCAGTGGAGCAGCCTGCAACCCAAATGCGAATTTCATCTTCTTTACGCTCAATTTTCCGATTCACAATCTTTGGAATTATTTGTTCTTCAATTAATGAAAAAGCTTCTTTATCTCGCAAGAATTGTGTTACGCCAATTAATAAATCACGCTGAAGATCAACAATTTCAACAGGATGATCATTTAAATAATCTCGGTAATCTTCCAACGTCTCACATGGAGTCTCTAATAAAGACATTCGCTTTTCAATGCGTCTAAGCACGCTGTTTTTTTTATATAGAGAAAAGTCAATTCCAGTTTTCTTTTTTATTAATGTGAAAATATATTGAAGGGTTTCTTCATTATATTGAAAGTCATAGCTTAGTAGATTGTTTTGGATTAGTTCAGGCATATCTGAGGGTGAAAGAATATAATCAGCTAAGTGAGATTGGACTGAGCTATGAGGCATATCTGGGTATTTTGCAGTTGTTTCATCCTGGACTAAAACAGTTCCTCCCTCTGAGCGAATCAGCTTAGCGCCTTCTGTTCCATCGTTTCCTTTTCCAGATAGAATAACTGCTGTGCAGTTTGTTTTATGGCTCAAAGCTAAAGATGAAAAAAGTTTATCAATTGGAAACTTTACTTGTTCATTTTGCTCGTAGGGTGTTAGCTCTAATACAGAGCCTTTCAGGGTGACAAAGTAGTGAGGAGCAGCTAAGTAAACGGTATTTTCTTGTAATGTCATACCGTTTTCGATTTGAACAATATTCATATTGGTTTTTTTTGCTAAAAGCTCGGGCATAAAACTTTTATATTTTGACGATAAGTGTTGAATAACAATGAAAGCCATGCCGTTTGAAGAAGGCATATTCGCAAAGAACTGTTCAATTGCTTCTAGGCCACCAGCCGAAGCCCCAATCCCTACGACATGTATGGCTTTTGGGTTGTGTATTTCAGATAATGAGATGGTAGAAAACGTTTTGTTCTTCATATTGTGACCTCCAAGTTCCGGTGAAATTCTGCTTTCTATATGTAAGGAGTGAATTTTACCGATGATAGTTTAAATATATTAATTAATGGTCAGCGAAAGTTTTCTTCATCTGTCACTGAGTAGAAAATCAATCATTATTTACAAACTGAAATTCTACTTAAAAATTCTTAAATACGGTAAATAAAGAAAAAAATTCTAAAATATCCATATACGTATTTTAACAAATCTCACAAGCTGTTCCCATCCCGTTTCGTAAAATTCTTTATAAATAGTATGTAACATCCAAATAAAACATTTTCCCTAAAATAAAAACTATAAACATCAATACAGCGAAAAAAGTCGATTTTTTGGGGATTTTCTAATAGAGAAATTTGTTGAAAAATATTTTTGTATCCGTTTTCATTTCTTTTGTACTATGTGCTGACAGCGTTATTTTTACCTTGTCGACAGGTTGACAGCCATTTTGAGCATGTTACGATAGTTACCGTTGAGAGAACGCGAACAAAAATACGAACATTTGACAGGGGAGATTTGATGATCAAAACAAAAAAGATTGCTTTTCTAGGTGCAGGATCAATGGCAGAAGCAATGATTTCTGGTATGATTCATTCTAATATTGTTCCAGCGAAAAATATTGTGGTAACAAATCGCAGCAATAAAGAACGCCTTTTAGAATTGGAAAACAAATACGGTGTTCAAACTAGTAAAAGAGTTGATTTAGACACAACAGATATTGACGTGTTCATTTTAGCAATGAAACCAAAAGATGCTGAGCAAGCATTATCCTCTTTAAAACCCAATATAACTAAAGATCAAGTTGTTTTATCAGTGCTAGCTGGTATTTCAACAGCCTTTATGGAAGATCTATTGCATGAAGAACAACAAGTTGTTCGAGTGATGCCAAATACCTCAAGTATGATTCAACAATCTGCTACAGCAATATCTCCAGGACAATATACAGCAATGGATTCAGTCATTTTAACAAAAGAGCTGCTATCGTCAATTGGTCAAGTTTACGTTATTGATGAAAAACAAATGGATATTTTCACGGGCATTGCCGGTAGTGGACCAGCGTACTTTTATTTCTTAATGGAGCATATTGAAAAAGCAGCCAAAGAAGAAGGATTAGATCCAGAAGTAGCCAGAGCAATTGGAGCCCAAACCATATACGGTGCGGCAAGAATGATGATGGAGCGTGACGAAACGCCAACAGAGCTTCGTGAAAACGTAACGTCTCCAAATGGCACAACGGCAGCAGGCTTGAAAGCCCTTGAAGAACATGGTGGCGGAACGGCAATTATGCGCGCGGTAAAAGGAGCATCAGACCGTTCAAAAGAAATGAGTGAACAGCTTGAAAAGGTATCCAACGAAGCATAAACCATAACTTCATATTCTTCGTTACTATCCTCATATTTATAAATCAATAAAACAAAAGAAATGAATTAACTAGGAGTGATTTGATGAGTCCCGATGGCAAGAAGCGGGTTGTAATTAAGATTGGCAGCAGTTCTTTAACAAGTTCACACGGTGAGATTAGCCGAAAGAAATTGGAGAGGCTTGTTGACCAAGTAGTCGAGTTGAAAGATCAAGGTCATGAGGTACTGCTTGTTTCATCCGGTGCAGTAGCGGCAGGTTACAGAAAGCTTGGTTGTTTAGAAAGACCTAGCTCATTACCTGAAAAACAAGCGGCCGCATCCATTGGCCAAGGACTTTTAATGGAAGCATACTCTGAGCTGTTCTTATCTCATGGCTACGTCGCGTCACAAATTTTAATTACGCGAGATGATTTCTCTGACGAAAGCAGATATAACAATGCACGTAATACCATTAACGTACTGTTAGAACGAGGAATTGTACCGATTGTCAATGAAAATGATACGGTGACTATTAATCGTCTAAAGTTTGGAGATAATGATACGCTATCTGCTAAAGTTGCAGGGTTAGTTGATTCAGATTTACTTATCATCCTATCTGATATTGACGGATTATATAGCGCAGATCCTCGTGAAAATCCAGATGCGGAGCTATTATCACACGTATCTGAAATTACGCCAGAAATTGAAGAAGGTGCTGGAGACTCTGGAAGCTCAGTTGGCACAGGTGGTATGCGCTCAAAAATTGATGCGTTTAAAATTTCAATGGCTTCAGGAATTCCTTCATTCCTAGGAAAAGCAGGCGTTCCAAACATTTTAACAGAAGCGGTGTTGGGTGAAGCAGTTGGAACGTATTTCGAAGCAGGAGAAGACGCTGTTAACTTAAGTCAAAAAGAACAGTGGATTGCGTTTAACTCAGGGCCTGAAGGGGAAATAGTAATTAAAGACGAAGCAAAAACGGCGATTGTGGAAGAAAAGAAGCCGCTGCTACGAGAACACATTAAGTTTATAAAAGGTCACTTTGAAGAAGACTCCGTTGTTCGAATCTTAGATGTTGATGAGCAAGAGCTTGCATTAGGTGTTTCGAATTATTCTTCAGAAGAATTAGCTCAAAACCAAGAAATGAATGAACCCGTTGTTGACAGTGAAGGAATGGTTTGTCACGTCGAAATTCCGATTCCGGTAGGCCTTTAATTAAACAATCGAAGAACGACAAATCTATGGTATAATGATGTAACAAAAATAATCATAATATTAAAAAAATATTGTAAATCTTATCCAGGAGTGATTTTGTGGTACAGGTAAAGGAAGATATTTCGGTTAAGCAACAAGCGGTGTTAGCTAAAAAAGGTGCAAAGCAGCTTAGTCTATTAACAACAGAACAAAAAAACAAAGCGCTTTTAACAATTGCAGATGTACTTGAAGAGCACACGGATGACATTTTAAAAGCAAATGAAAAAGATTTAGAAAATGGAAAAGAAAAAGGCTTTGATGATGCGCTAATGGATCGTTTAGCATTATCTGTTGAACGTGTAAAAGATTTTGCAGATGGACTAAGGCAGGTATCGAAGCTTGATGATCCAACAGGAGATATTTTAACAGAGTGGACGCTTGAAAATGGTTTAAATGTTAAACAAGTTCGCGTTCCACTTGGAGTAATTGGAATGATTTATGAAGCGAGACCAAACGTAACGGTTGATGCTACAGGTCTTGCGTTAAAATCAGGTAATGCGATTGTGTTAAAAGGTGGTTCTTCTGCAATTCATTCCAACAAAGCGATTGTCGAAGTCATGCATAAAGCATTAGATAAAACAGAAATTCCTAAAGAAGCTGTCCAATTTATTGCGAGTACAAATCGTGAAGCAACGCAGCAGCTCTTCACGATGAAAGAGCATATTGACGTATTAATTCCACGCGGCGGTGCATCATTGATTCAGGCTGTTGTAAATAATGCGACGGTTCCTGTATTAGAAACAGGAGTAGGGAATTGTCACCTTTACATTGATGAACACGCAGATGTTGAAAAAGCTATTTCGATTCTAATCAATGCTAAAACGGATCGCCCAGCGGTATGTAACGCAGCTGAAACGGTATTAGTTCATGAAAAGTGGCTTGAGCAAAACAGCGACCGTTTAATTCAAGCGTTTAAAGACTTTAATATTGAAGTGTTTGGTGACGAGCGCACACTTGCTACAATTCCTGGTGCCAAAGAAGCAAAAGAAGCAGATTGGGCAGAGGAATATTTGCGCCTTGCAATTGCGATGAAGGTTGTTTCAAACGTAGATGAAGCAATTGAACACATTGAAGTATATGGCACGAAGCATTCAGAAGCTGTGATTACAGAAGATGAAAATGTTGTGAAAAAGTTTATGGCGTTAGTAGACGCAGCAGCTCTTTATCATAATGCTTCGACTCGCTTTACAGACGGTGGAGCGCTTGGTTTTGGAGCGGAAATTGGAATTTCAACTCAAAAACTTCATGCAAGAGGACCAATGGGCTTGCCGGCACTAACAACAATTAAATATGTAATGAGCGGAAATGGTCAAGTACGCTAATATCATAAAAATAATTATGTAAAGAAACTCAGCAGAGATGCTGAGTTTCTTTTGTGCAATGAATAAAATATAGTTGTCAATTTCCTGAAAATATAGTATTATTGAATTTTTTTCTAAACTCTGCTATAATAAAAACACGTAATTTTTTTACTATTGTATCCTCATTTAAGCGTATATGCTTTATGCCAAACATACGCTTAAAATCTTATAATAAAACTCCATCTTTGATTCGTTTCTCTCATGATAATATTAAATTCTTCAAGATAGGTCATTTACCGATATGCTCCATTTTAATAAACTCATGATGATACCCATATGAAGACGGATAGTAGATTACTTTAAAAGGAGATTATGTCTATGTATAACCGAAAAAATGTTGAACCAGCTGTAATTGAAGAAACTAAAGTATGGGAATGTACGTCAGATAGTTGTAAGTGTTGGGTTCGCGATAACTTTAAGAGCGGTGACCAACCAACGTGCCCGCTTTGTAAAAGTGAAATGCAACAAGCAACGAAAGAGTTACAAGTTATTCACAATCCAAAAGTAATTGACTAATAAAATACGAGGTTTGTAGAAGCTGCTCATATTCTTTGCAACATGGATATAAGCAGCTTTTTTGATTAAGTAGGTAACCAATCATAAGATTGTGAACGTTTTTGGGCAATTACTTCATTTTTATATAAAAAAATGAAACCTTTTGATACGATGAAACGTAGTACAAGTTACGTAGAAAATTTTACGTATGTAACTAATAGTAGGGGGCAAAAATTCATGTTAAAAAAAGTATTAGCAGCTTGTGTAACGCTTACGATTATGTTTTCACCAATAGGTGGAGCATTGGTTCAAGATAGCTCAACCATTGTAAGTGCAAAAGGTTATAAATCAGGAAAGCGTTCTTTTGATAGCGGAAACAGCAATCAACCAAGCATGTTTAAGAACAACAATAATACAAACAGCAATTCTTCTGTAAATCAAAAGAACAACACAACAAATAACTCAAAATCAACGAACACAGCAAGTACTAACCGTGGTGGTTTAATGAAAGGACTATTATTCGGTGGACTTGCAGGATTACTATTTGGTAGTATGTTAGGAAATTTAGGTGCATTAGGTCCAGTAATCGGCTTCTTAATTAATGCATTAGCAATTGTAGCTCTTATTTTAATCGTCATTCGACTATTTCAAAGCATTAAACGTAACAAGCGTAAAGAACAGGAAGTGAACTCTTGGAGAAACTAAAAATCTCGGAACAGGACATTATCAATGCAATGTGTCTGTATATTGCTGATAAAAAGCAGGTGCAGCCTCAGGAAGTTGAGGTCGAATTGATGTATGATGACGACTATGGCTTTTCAGCTGAGTCATACGTAAATGATCGAAAGCAGGTCCATATTACGTTAAATATCATTGAGGCACTGCGCTTGTGGTTAGATACGCAGATGAACATTGATCCATTCTCAACAGGTTTAGAATTAGAGTTAGATGACGAAGAAGGCATTATTGCTTACGCAACGGTAAGACAAGGATGAGCAAGTCTTTGACAATATCAAAAGAAAAAAAGAAAGTATTAATTGAAGAAATTCAAACGTATTTTTTAAATGAACGTGATGAAGAAATTGGAGAGTTAGCAGCGGGCTTACTGCTTGATTTCTTCATTGATAAAATAGCTGTCGAGTTCTATAACTTAGGCGTTGAAGATTCATATCGTTATATGAGTGATCGTTTAGAGGATTTGTTTGCTATCCAAAAATAACCCTGCAAATTGCAGGGTTATTTTTTTATTTACTTAGCTGTGTGTTTGCTTTGGTAGTTTTTTTACCAAAAAACCACCAGTTTGCATTGCCTAATAACTTCATAAGAGAAGGGACAAGCAGCATCCGAACAACCGTAGCATCAATAAAGATAGCAAGCGCGATACCAACGCCCATTTGTTTGACAGGTGTAATGCCAGTAAACGCAAATGCACCTGTAATCACAATCATAATGAGAGCGGCACTTGTAATAATTTTACTAGTTGAAGCTAACCCTTCAACAGTTGCTAAGTTATTATCGCCTGTTTGTTCATACACTTCATGAATGCGTGAAATTAAGAATACCTCATAATCCATACTTAATCCAAATACTAGTCCAAACACAAATACGGGAAGGACTAAGGCAATATTAGACTCTGTTAAGCCGAAATGTCCCCCTTGGAAAAGCCAAACAAGCAATCCGAAAGTAGCTGTTAAGCTTAAAATGTTCATAATAATTGCTTTCAGTGGAATTAAGACAGAACGAAAGGCAATCATAAGGATTAAATAAGTAGATGCCAGCACTAACAATAAGCCGTAAGGAGCTTTTTCATATATTTCATCAAAAATTTCTTGTTCAAACTTTGGATATCCTCCTACATACAGTTCAAGATCACCTGGTGTTTTAGCAGCCCACGTCTTTACAAATTCTTTTGCTTCGTTGGAACTTTGTTTTGTATCCAATGTTACTTTTACAAGCATATAATCATTATTTACAAATGACTCAACCGCTGGCTTAGTTTGAGTCTCTAACTGTTGGTTGTTCAATAGTTGGCTAAGTTCTTTCCCTGAATCTACTTTTAATGCAGTAGGTAAAGAGTCAACCTTACTGACCAAATTATCATCTTCTATTTGATGAATAAATGGTACGGCATCATTTAGAGAACCTTGTGCTAACATATCACCATTGCTTTTTAACACAAAGAAGACATCGGTGGTTGTTTCGTCCGTAAAACGCTCATTGTAAACTTCTAAAGTCTTTTTTGAATCATAGTTATCTGGCAGGGCTTCAGAAGATGGGATTTCCAGCTGCATATCTTTAATAGGAAGAAGTGCTGTTAACAAAATAACAAGGGAGACGAGCGTCATAATGACCGGTCGTTTCATTACAAAATGAGCAAAGGAACGCCATTTTGATTGACCCGATTGATCATTTGTGCGCAGGATACGCAAGCGATTTACTTTTTCGCCAAGCATTGCTAAAATAGCTGGCAGTAATGTAACCGCTGATAAGACAGCTACAAATACAACCGCCATACCTCCTAACGCTACGTTTTGGAAAATGTCTACTTGTATGAATAACATTCCAGCAAGCCCAATAAATACGCAAAGTCCGGAGAAAATGACCGAGCGCCCAGCAGTTTGAATGGTCTTTTTCACAGCGTTTTCTACGCTGTTATGTACGAGCTCTTCTTTAAAACGATTAATAAATAGAAGGGCAAAATCAATACTTAAAGCTAATCCAATCATCGGTACAACATTTAAGATAAAGATTGACAATGGTGTCACATGATGAAAGAAATAGACAATTCCCATTGTTGTAATAACCGTCACGATACCAATAATTAAAGGAATGCCAGCTGCAATAACGCCACCAAAAGCAAGTAATAAAACAATGAGTGCTACAGGGATTCCAATTGCTTCAGCTTTTGCTAAATCTTTTTGGCTAGCTGTATTCATATCCTGAACAATAACAGGTTCGCCTGTTAGCTTCACTCTAATTTCATCATTTTCAATTGGAATATCTTGAAGCTCATTAATTTCATTATCTAAATCGACAGCTGCTTTGTTGAAGTGAATAATGCCATACGCAAAGTTGCCATCAATTGTACTACTATCTAGAGAAGGAGCGTCAATCTTTAACACATAGTCCTTTGTATTAATTTTCTCTAAGTAATTGCTTGCGCTCTTAATAAGCTCTTCATATGAGACGTCATCTTTCTTTTCAAACAAAACAATCGCTTGAGATTCGCTGACGTCAAATTCATCAACAAGAAGCTGTTGGGTTTGTTTAAATTCACCCTCCATCTCAAAGCCGTTACCTCCCAAAACAGATGGGAGCTTCAGAGCAAAATAACCAAATGTAACAATCAAAACAAGCCACATAGCTAGAAAAAGTTTACGATATCGATATAAAATTGTAGATAGCTTTTCCATAATAACCTCCGTTTCTATATAACTACTAGCCTATTTTATAACAAACAATGATACAAATAGAAGTTATTTGGCACTTTTAGTAGCAAATTAATTGCTGGTTATAAGAAATAAAAACTTGTTTATTTTCTTCATAAAAAAGGAACACTACACTATACAATTATTTGGGTAGGTGTTTTGATGAATCTAGAAAAATCCTCCGTTTGTCAAACGGAATACGGCATTTTAAAAGAAGTAATTGTTTGTCCTCCTACATATATGGAAATTAAAGAAATAATTAATGAAACACAAAAGCATTATGCTGGAGAAAATATTGATGAAACCAAAGCTAGTAAGCAGCATAAAACATTTGTAGAGTACCTTCGTACACAAGGAATTAACGTCATTGAGCTAAAAGCAGACAAAAGGTTTCCAGAACAAGTGTTTACACGAGACATTGGATATGTACTTGGCCACGCGGTTCTTGTTTCCAAAATGGGAAGCGATATTCGTGAAGGTGAAGAAGCTTATTTGACAGAATGGTTGAACAATCATAACCTATCTTATTATCAAGTAAAGGGTGACTCAATTGAAGGCGGCGATGTAATTATCGATGGAAAAGACATTTACATTGGCGTGAGTGGGAGAACGACCACGGAGGCTATTAAGCAGGTCCAAGAACAGCTTCCGCATATGAATGTTATACCCATGCCTATTAAAGACGGTTATTTGCACTTGGATTGCGTTTTCAATATTATTTCTAAAACAGAAGCGTTAATTTATCCCGAGGCTCTTGATAAAAGGGAAATAGCATTATTAAAAGAACGATTTGACTTAATTGAAGTAACCGAAAAAGAGCAGTTTACATTGGGGACGAACGTATTTTCAATTGGGAATAAAACGCTTATTAGTTTACCTGTAAATAATCAAGTAAATGAAACCCTTCGTATGAGAGGGTTTGAAGTGGTTGAAATTGATATTTCTGAGATTATTAAATCAGGAGGATCGTTTCGATGTTGTACGCTACCTCTTCAAAGAGAAGAATAGAAAAAGGATTAAAGAAGAGGAAAATCGGGAATTAAAGAGTTGAGTAAGTGAAGGAATGGGGGATTCAATGCAAGGAATCGTGGGTTTTGTAAAAAAACTAATAACTGAAATTAAAGAAGATAATGCAACTGGGCTTGCGGCAGAACAAGCGTATTATTACATGCTTTCGCTGTTTCCGATGCTAATTTTACTGTTATCCATCATACCTTATTTATCCCTTGATGCAAACGATGCGATAAACGTGTTAGAAAGTGCTATGCCAGCTGAAACAGCAGATATATTTAAAGAAAATGTTGTTCAGTTTATTAATAACCCAAATGGTGGCTTATTAACAATCGGTATTTTAGGAACAATTTGGTCAGCATCAAATGGAATGAACGCATTTATGCGAGCGATGAATGAAGCGTATAATGTAAAAGAAACTCGCTCGTTTATAAAAGTGCGTGGCTTATCGATACTGCTAACAATTGGATTGATTTTAACACTTGTAATTGCACTTATTTTACCTGTATTTGGCGGTGTTATTTTAAAAGCTTTAGTAAGCTGGGGGCTGCCAACTAGCTTTGGGACATTTTTAAGCGTTTTAAGATGGATTGTAGCGATCACAATTATGATTGCTGTGTTATCTATGTTATACCGATTAGCGCCGAATAAAAAGTTTCCTTTTGCACACGTATGGCCTGGTGCTGTGGCAGCAACGCTTCTGTGGCAGCTCACGTCTCTTGGCTTTTCATTTTATGTCAGTAATTTTGGTAACTATTCAGCTACTTATGGAAGCTTAGGAGGCGTCATTGTGCTAATGCTATGGTTATTCTTAACGGGATTAATTCTGGTAATTGGCGGTGAGATTAACGCTATATATCATCAAGATCGAACGATTTCTCCTGTTACAAAAAATGACGAAATAACGGTTAATTAGGAAAAAGACGGCTTCTTATTGAAAGCCGTCTTTTTTAACTACTTTTTTACACGTATCGATTGTATATAAGAATGCTGCTTGTTTATAAGCAATATCATTTATTATGACAGCCTGAGTTTCTGATAACTGATTTGATTGGTATTGTATAGAAGAGATGCCCTGTTGAATCGTTTCATTTGCTGTCGTCATTTGATCCATAGTTGGCGTAATTTCTTTTTTAAAGGAAATTACGCGATAAATGAAAAAGCAAGCAGAGACAATTATAAGTGCAAAGCTTAAGTAAATAATAATCAAAATTTTCAACTCCTTAAGTAACAGTTGTTTTATGAATAAAATACCCTCATTTTTTGTTTTTAAACGAGGAGTGTATATCATGCTTAATCTCAGTGTAAAGCTATGAATATTGCTTTTTGTTTGGAATTATTTTCTTGTTTCTGTTGATTCAAAAATGAATAAAATGGTACAATAGACTTATAAAATATGATAGAATGTTGTTTAAACAGGTTTTATTGATAATAAATAAGGTGATTTCTTGAACGACAGAAAGCATGTAGGAAAACTTATTCAAAATCTAAGAAATATAGCCAAGTTATCTCAAGAAGAACTTTCTGACGGGATATGTTCCAAAGAAGAACTTGATTTGTATGAAACAGGAGCAAAAGCAATTCAGGGTGACATTTTATATAAAATATCAAAGCGTCTAGGCGTATCTATGAATTATTTTTTTGAAGTAGGAGAGTTAACTCCTAATGACTATTCCAAAGAAATTAAAGAGACCATTCGCTATTATATTCGCAAGAGAAATTATGAAATGGTGTTGCATGTAGTAAACAAAGAAAAGGAAAACCCGATGTTTCAAGATCCGTTTCATGCTCAGTTCTTTTTATGGCACGAAGCGATTTGTGATTATTATATTCATCACTCTTTTCCAACAGCTCTAGAAAAATTAGAGCGAGCTATTTCGTTTACTCGCACAAGTGAACATTTTTATTCTGAAAAAGAAATTGCAATCTTGAACAGCATTGCCATCATTTATGAGGAAGAAGGAGATTTGAAAAAAGCATTTAGTGCGTATATGGAAGCTCTACAACATATTACGCTTCTTCCTAAATTAAAAGATCCGCTTGTAAAAATTCGCATTCTCTATGGACTTTCAAAAGCGCTGTGTGAGATGGAGCGTTATGAAAAGTCAATTAAGTACGGAAAACTTGGTCTAGAGCTCTGTGTAAAGCATGAAACTCTATATTTATTGGGAGAGCTACATTATCAGGTAGGTGAGTCCTTATATAAAATTGGCAAAAGTGAAGAAGGGCTATCCTGTCTCCAAAAATCGATTCACATATTTGAAATTGAAGAAAACGAACGATTTGTTTCGTTAGTAGAGCAAGAAATACAGCTTTTACAAGCAGATTTTAAATAGCTATAAATGAAAAAGAGGACCTAAAATAAAACATTAGGTTCTCTTTTTTATCTGCATAATGAAAAATAAGTAAAAATAACTAGTTGATGGAAGGCAATCTAACCAGATAGATTTTAAGTTGTTGTTTTTTTAATATAGTTATTTAAGAGTTTTGTTATTCTTTTTGGAATATAAAACCCCAATAGACCATAAAATTTTTTGGTTTGTCGAAGAAGCTAATATTTTCGTAGGATTTTAGATTTTTCTGTAGTTTGTCAGAGAGTATGACAGAGTTAAGGGTATATGGATAGGTTTTCTAACAAAAAATCTGAAAAATAAAATGATTTAAAATACCTATCATTTTCCCTTTTATTTCCAAAATATAGTATGTTAACGACGTGTAAAAGATTATTTACGAACAAGTCAAAAAATTTACAACTTATTTAAAATCTTTTCTGCTATACTATTTTTGAACAGTCTACTAATCTACTTGAAAGGTGAATGATACATGAAAAAGGGTAAACACAACAAAGCGAAAAAAATATTATCAACCTCTTTGGCGTTATCGTTATTATCAATGCCTCTTGTAACAACAACTGTATCTGCTTCTAGTAATCATGAGAACCACCAGAATTCATCTGAAAAAAAAGAGAAGCATCCAGGAAAGAAAGATTCAATTGTCAAAATGCGCTTAATGGAAACAACTGATATTCATACGAATCTATTAAACTATGATTATTACAAAGATGCTCCTTATGAAAAAGTAGGATTAGTGAAGACGGCTTCGCTTGTTAAGCAAGCGCGCAGCGAAGTGAAAAACAGTTTATTAGTTGATAATGGTGATTTAATTCAAGGGACACCGTTAGGTACATATAAAGCGACGGTAAAACCACTTAAAAAAGGTGAAGTTCATCCTGTCTTTAAAGCAATGAACGAAATGGACTATGATGTTGCGACTCTAGGAAATCATGAATTTAACTACGGCTTAGATTATTTGGAAGAAGCTTATAATGACGCTGACTTTCCTTATATTAACGCCAACGTATATATTGACGATCACGATAACAATCCTAAAAATGATAAAAATAAATTTACTCCTTACAAAATTGTGAATAAAAAAGTTGTGGATGAGAACGGAAAGAAGCACGTTATTAAAGTAGGTTTTATCGGCTTTGTCCCTCCACAAATTAATGAGTGGGATAAAGCAAAGCTAGATGGTAAAGTCATTACGAAAGATATTGTAGACACAGCGAACAAGTTTGTACCAGAAATGAAGAAAAAGGGAGCGGATGTTGTCATTGCCCTTGCTCATTCTGGATTTAGCAGCAATAAAGATAACTCCGAAGATACGATTTATGCCCTAAGTGAAGTAAAAGGCATCGATGCGATTACGTTCTCTCATACGCATAAAGTGTTCCCGGCAAAAACAGAAGCAGCGCTTGATGGTCTATTCTTAGACGTAAATAAAAAGCCGCTTCCAGGCGTAGATAATGCAAAAGGAACAATTAACGGTGTGCCAGCTGTACAAGCAGGGTACGGCGGAGGTTCTCTCGGCTTAATTGACCTGTCTTTAGAAAAGAAAAAGGGCAAGTGGTCTGTTATAAACTCACAGTCTTCAACAAGAGAGATTTATAAAGATGTAAAAGATCCACAAACAGGAAAAACAGTAACGCAAAGCACGGTGGAATCTGATAAAAAGATTTTAAAAGCGATTCAAAAAGATCATATGAACACAGTGAACTACGTAAATACGCCAATCGGTAAAACAACGGATGATATTCACAGCTACTTTGCGCTGGTTCAAGATGACCCATCTATTCAAGTTGTAACAAATGCTCAAAAGTGGTACGCAGAAAAATATATTGCGGACAATAAGCCGGAATACAAAGACCTTCCAATTCTATCAGTTGGTGCTCCGTTTAAAGCGGGTCGAAATGGCGTAAATGAATTTACAGAGATTAAAAAAGGCGACTTAACTATTCGCAGTGCGGGCGATTTGTATTTGTATGACAACACGTTGAAAGCAGTCAAAGTAAAAGGTTCAGTTGTGAAAGAATGGATTGAAATGTCAGCTGGAAAGTTTAATCAAATTACGCCAGGGAAATCGGAAGAGCAAGAACTTTTAAATCCTTCATTCCCTGTATACAACTTCGACGTAATTGATGGGGTTCAGTATCAAATTGATGTAACAAAGCCAGCTAAATACGATGGGAATGGTAATGTTATTAACGCAAATTCAAGCCGTGTTACGAACTTAACCTATGATGGCAAGCCAATCGATTTAAACCAAGAGTTTATCGTTGTAACGAACAACTACCGTGCAAGTGGAGGAGGAAACTTCCCAGGTCTTAAAGGTAGCGAGCTAGTGGTAGATTCAGCGGATGAAAATCGTCAAATCTTAATGAATTATATTACAGAACAAAAAGAAATTACGCCAACTGCTGACAACAATTGGTCTATCGCACCGATTAAAGGAGAAGCAAATGTTACCTTTACATCATCTCCAAAAGGAGAAAGCTATGTAAAAGAAGGTAGCAACATTTCTTACACAAATAAAACAAATGACCAAGGGTTTGGAATCTTTAAACTGAGCTTAAGCGGTGGAACTTCAACAGATCCAGTTAAGGTTCAGCTATTAGGCATGAACGATCTTCACGGTCAGTTAGATACGGATACAAAATTAACCCTAAATGGACAAAGTGTTCTTGCTGGTAGCATGGAGTACACGGCAGCGGCAATGAAACAGCGTGAAAAAGAAAATGAAAACACGCTTTTAGTTCATTCAGGAGATATGATTGGTGGAAGCCCACTTATTTCAGCTTTATTCCAAGATGAGCCAACGGTTGAAGTAATGGAAGCGATGGGCTTTGATGTAGGTACGCTTGGTAACCATGAGTTTGATGAAGGGATTTCTGAGCTACACCGCATGATCAAAGGTGGAGATCATCCAAAAGGCAATCCAGGATACGATGGTATGAATTTTCCTGTTGTGGCAGCTAACGCATATGATACGTCAACAAATAAACTAATTACCGATCCGTACGCAGTTAAAGAAGTAGGTGGCCAAAAGATTGGCTTTATCGGAGTTGTGACGCAAGAAACTCCTTCAATGATTGTTCAAAAAGGAAACGAAACGTTAAAAATTACTGATGAAGCAGAGGCGATTAACAAGTATACAAAAGAGCTCAAAGACCAAGGTGTGAAAGCAATCGCTGTGCTAGCTCATAACCCTTCTGTACAAAATGGAAGAACAGATGCTTTTGATGCTGCTGATATTGCAGAAAAGGTAGATGACGAAGTAGACGTAATTTTTGCTGCTCATAACCATGCAAAAGTCAATCAAGTCGTTGACAATAAATTAATCGTTCAAGCGTATTCATACGGCTCTGCGTTTTCGGATGTAGACATTGAAATCGACCCTGCAACAGGGGACATTAGTAAGAAACAAGCAGAAGTTGTGACTGTATACCAAAAGGACTATACACCAGACCCTGCGGTTTCCGCTATCTTAAACAAGTATGAAGAAAAAACGGCTCCAATCAAAGCAGAAGTAGTGGGTGAATCACTTACTACTTTACCTAAAGGATACCCTACAAATGGTGAAGTGGGAGACGTTGCTTTAGGAAATCTTTTAGCTGATGGAATGAAGTACGCAATGAATTCTGACTTTGCTTTAATGAACGGTGGCGGTTTACGTGCTCAGCTTGATGCGGGTGAAGTAACGTTTGGTGATTTATTCTCCATTCAACCGTTTGGAAATGTCTTAAACAAAGTGACCCTTTCAGGAGCTGATCTTGAAACGGTATTAAACAACCAGATTGCAGCTTCTGGACTTGATTTTCACGTTGCAGGTTTCCATTACACATGGGACCCAGCTACGCTAAAAGTCGTTGATTTAACTTTACCTGATGGAACGCCTTTAGATCCATCTAGAGAGTATACGGTTGTTGTCAATAACTATATGTATGGCAATACAAAATATGGAATCGGCGAACTATCGAAAGATATGGAAGTTGGTCCTGAAGATTTAGAAGCTACGATTGCTTATGTAAAGACGCTTCAGCAACCATTTGATTACAAGGTAGAAGGTCGCATTCAGCAAGCAGTTGTGGGTGCGAACAGTCAGCCAACGGAATTAAAGAAAGCTCAATAATAACATGTTTTATGTAAAAGGAACGTTCAATTGTGAACGTTCCTTTTGTTATATAGGCAAATCTGTTCTCTACGTTTCGTGAATATGCCATAATGATAGGTACTGATGAATAAGTTAAAGGAGAACAACTGATAAAATGAAATTAGTATCATGGAATGTAAACGGGTTACGAGCATGTGTGAAAAAAGGCTTTATGGACTATTTTCACGAAGTGGACGCAGATCTATTTTGTATTCAAGAAACAAAGCTTCAAGAAGGCCAAATCGATTTAGTAACAGAAGGATATCATCAATATTGGAACTATGCTGAAAAAAAAGGGTATTCTGGAACGGCCATTTTTACAAAGAAAAAGCCTTTAGGCGTCACGTATGGCATACGTGATTTTGAAGATTTAGAGGGAAGAGTCATTACGCTTGAATTTGAAGAGCTGTTTGTAGTCACAATGTACACGCCAAATGCGAAAAGAGACTTAACTCGACTTGCTTATCGACTGGAGTGGGAAGACGCAGTCAGAAGCTATTTAATAGAGCTAAACCAGCAGAAGCCGGTTGTTTTTTGCGGTGACTTAAATGTTGCTCACACACCACTAGACCTACGAAATGACAAGAGCAACAAAGGAAATTCAGGTTTTACAACAGAAGAACGAGAAAAAATGACGCAACTGTTAGCGGAAGGATTTGTTGATGCGTTTCGTTATCTTCACCCAAACCAAGAAGGTATGTATACATGGTGGTCGTATATGAGTACGGTGAGAGAGCGAAACATTGGATGGCGCATTGATTATTTTTTAATTTCAGAGCAGCTGAAAAGTCGATTAAAGTGTGCGGATATTCACTCAAACATTTTGGGAAGTGATCATTGTCCCGTTGTAATTGAACTTATTTAAGGAGGAATAAGAATGAAAACCTATCGAAATCGAACGGATGTACCAGTTCAAGAAACTTGGAATTTAGCTGACATTTATCCAAATATAGAGGAATGGCATGTACAGTATGCACTTATTGAAGAAAAGGTGGCTGAATTAAGTAGCTTTAACGGAAACATTTCAAGTGCTGAAGAGTTGTATCAATTTTTAAACTTAAAGGAAGAAATGACCTATGAATATAGCAAACTATATGTATATGCGTTTTTACAACATGACTTAGATACACGAGTTTCAGCTTCTCAGGCACTTTTAGATAAAGCTAGCCACTTAGGTCAAAAAATAAGCAGCGCCACTTCATTTTTTATGCCATTTTTATTATCACTAGATGAATCTACGCTTAAATCATACATAAACGAAGTAAAAGAATTAGCTTATTTTGAGGATTCGTTATTTGAGTCGTATCGGTATAAAAAGCACGTGTTAAGCAAGGAACAAGAAGAAATTTTATCGAAAATGGGGGATGCGCTAGGTTCTCCTCGTCAGACATTTGGGATGATTAATAATGCGGACATTCGTTTTGGTGAAGTAACGACTGATTCTGGTGAAAAGGTGACATTAACAAGAGGGATGTATAGCAAGTTAATTGAGGATAAAAACCGAGAGAAGCGAAAAGAAGCATTCCAAGCTTACTACAAGCCGTACATGCATTTGCAACATACAATTGCTTCAACGTTAAGCTCAGCGATTAAAAATACAAAAACAACGTCTGAAATTAGGCAGTATCCATCTACTTTAGAAAGAGCGCTGTTTTCAGATAATGTTCCAAAAGAGGTATATGAGAATTTAATCCAAACAACAAAAGCACATATTCAGCCGTTGTATGATTATATGGACATTCGAAAAAAAGAGCTTGGGTTATCAGAGCTTCGTCAATATGATTTAAGTGTCCCGTTAGTGAAAAATCATAAGCTAACGATTCCCTATGATAAAGCATATGAAACAATGTTGGAGAGCTTGTATCCACTCGGTGAAGAATATGTCAATACGTTAAAGAGCTTTAAAGAAAAGCGATATATTGATGTAAGAGAAACACCAGGGAAACGCTCAGGAGCATATAACTTAGGTTTATACGGCGTTCATCCATTCGTTTTATTGAATCATCAAGATGATTTATCAAGCTTGTTTACTCTTACTCATGAAATGGGCCATGCGATGCATAGCTATTATTCAAACCAGTATCAGCCTCAAATTAAAGCTGGGTATTCAATCTTTGTAGCGGAAGTGGCATCGACGGTCAATGAAGTTCTTTTAATTCGTTATTTAATTGAGCGGGCTAAAACAGAAGAAGAGAAAAAGTACTTATTAAATCACTTTATTGATCAGTTTAAAGGAACCTTCTTCACGCAGGTGATGTTTGCCGAATTTGAACAAATTACGCATGAAAAAGCACAGAAACAAGAGCCGTTAAATGCTGAGGTATTTAATGAAGTGTATGCCGATTTAATGAAGCAATATTATGGACCAAGTCTTGTAGCAGATGAAGAAACCAAATATGGATGGGCTAGAATCCCTCACTTTTACCGTCCATTTTATGTCTATAAGTATGCGACAGGCTTTGTGTCAGCCATTGATATTGCTGATCGACTTATTAAAAAGGAAAAAGGAACAAAAGAAGCGTATTTACAATTTTTGCGAAGCGGGAGCTCGGATTATCCGCTTGAACTATTAAAAGCTACCAACGTTGATCTCTTAAAACCAGATGCTATTGCTAATGCGATGTCCGTCTTTGCAGAGTTAGTTAAGCAGTTAACGAAATAATTGATAAAAAGAGGCTGAGACCTAAGTAATTCAGCCAATGATAAACCTGAACGGTTGAGAGTTCCTCACTTTTAATCGTTCAGGTTTTTTGTTGATTGTGAAAACAATGTTGGAAACAGGGTGGAATGGAGCGTAGGACACTCGACTCCTGCGGGAAAGAGAGGGCAAACTGAGTCCCGCAGCGCAGCTCAGGTTCCTCCCCGCGGAAAGCGAGTGGCCGTAGCGCAGTGGAACGAACTTGTTCAGGTAACGTAAAGAGGTGAGAAAAGGGAGTGTTGGTATTTTTGAAAATTTGTTTTGTTATGTCCCACCCTCTTTCTCTTTATTTGAAAAACTTTCGAATGTCGAAAAAAATAGGTGAAAAGGGTAGTGCATGTAGTGAGAAAGTGTGTTAAGATACGATTTGGTTGAAAAAGGATATCGGTAAAGAGGGTGAGGGTATGACCGCTGTTGAGGTCAAAAAGGGCTCTGGAGAAAAGCTAAATCTATTCTTTTTAACATGGCCTATTTTTTTAGAAGTTTTTCTTTTTATGCTGATGGGAATTGCCGATACGTTTATGCTAAGCGCGCTTTCCGATGACGCGGTATCAGGAGTAGGAGCAGCAAACCAATACCTACATATTGCGATTTTAATCTTAGAAGTAATTGGGAACGGTGCGGCGATTGTGGTTGCTCAGTACATCGGTTCAAAGCGCTACATGGAAGCCGCTAGAATATCAGCTTTGGCAGTTACTATGAATTTAATTGTTGGCATAGTCATTAGTGTGTTCTTTTTATTGTTTGCACGCAGCATGATGGCTGCTATGAACTTGCAAGGCGAAGTTTTGGCTTACGCGCAAAGTTATTTAGCGATTGTTGGTGGTGCTATTTTTTTACAAGCGATTATTAACTCGTTAGCTGCTATCATCCGTGTTCATGGCTTTACAAAACAAGCTATGTTTGTATCTCTTGGTATGAATTTATTCCATATTGTTGGAAACTATCTATTAATCTTTGGGAAGTTTGGTTTTCCAGAAATGGGTGTTCAGGGGGCTGCTATCTCAACAGTTGTCAGCCGCTTGCTTGCATTGATGGTTTTCTTCTGGTTGCTATATCAAGTGATGGAATACAAAGTTAAGGTTCAGTACTATTTATCGTTATCAAAAGAATATATAGGGAAAATCTTAAAGATTGGCCTTCCATCAGCATTTGAGCAAGTCATGTATCAAGGTTGTCAAATTGTCTTTTTATATTATGCAACGTATCTTGGTTCAGAATCGTTAGCAGCTAGGCAGTACGCTACCAATATTTCAATGTTTATTTACTTGTTTGCCATCGCTATTGGAATTGGAACATCCATTATTGTAGGCCGATTAGTAGGTGGGAACGAAAAAGATGAAGCCTATACGCGCGTTTGGCACAGTGTAAAGTGGGCTGTAGGGGTTACGCTTGGAATGGTAGTGCTTGTTATTTCGTTTCGAACAAAACTAATGAGTTTATTTACAGATAATGAACAAATCATTACGCTAGGTGCTACGGTTTTAGTGCTAAGTATTGTGCTAGAAACAGGGCGAACAATGAATATTGTCCTAATTAATTCTCTGCGCGCAGCTGGTGATGCTAAATATCCATTATTTATTGGCTTGTTTTCAATGGTGCTCATGAGCTTACCGCTTGGCTATTTCTTTGTGTTCCATTTAGATATGGGGCTTGCTGGCATTTGGTTAGCAATTGCTGCAGATGAGTGGACGCGAGCCGTTATTATGTTCTTTCGCTGGAAAAGCAGAGCATGGGAAAATCATGCGCTTGTTAATCATGAAAAAACAGAACCTGTGCAAGCTTAGAAACCTTAAAGAAATATTCTTTAAGGTTTTTTCGTGTGGAGAAAAGTTATACATAAGTAAAAACGTTAATATGATAGTGTCATAGAGCTTGACCACAATAAGGAAGTAGGTGGAGGCATGGGAGCGTTTTTAACAGATCTTTTAGAGCTGCTGACAAGCTTTGGGTACATTGGCATTGCATTGGGGTTGATGGTTGAAATAATCCCGAGTGAGATTGTACTAGCATACGGTGGCTACATGGTAACGAAAGGAATTATTACGTTTTGGGGAGCAGTTATCGCTGGAATAATTGGTGGAACGATTGCTCAATGGTTTTTATATTGGATCGGAGCTTACGGTGGACGTCCATTCTTACAAAAGTATGGAAAGTATTTATTTATTCGTGAAAAACACCTAGATGTTTCAGAAAAATGGTTTAAGGAATATGGAACAGGAATTGTATTTACCGCTCGATTTGTACCGGTGGTTAGGCATGCTATTTCTATTCCAGCTGGCATTGCAAAAATGTCGTTTTGGAAATTCACGTTCTTAACCATTTTAGCAATGGTTCCTTGGTCCATACTATTTGTCTATTTAGGGATTCAGCTAAAAGAAAACTGGATTAATATTGAGGAAATTGCGACTAGCTATACCATTCCTTTTATTGTCTTTGCATTTGTGGGCGTCGTTTTGTATTTTGTGTTTAAAAAGCCTGCTTCTTCTCAAAAGTGAGAATCCAATTAGTTGTTCTTATGTATAAGGTAGTGCTATGATGCTTATACGTAAGGAGTGATACAATGATAAATGAAGTATGGCTAAACGACACAAAGCTTATAGTTCGACATTTTGAAGAAAAGCAAGAACAAGAAAAGCGCTACATTACGTTTGAATTTGACGTGACAAGCGAAGCATATCATGATGTTACCACCTTGTTATATAAAAATAAGTTTCATGTTCGTATTCCGGCAAAGAATGAGTCTTTTTTTGCTGTCATTCAAACATACTTTACATCCGTTACAAACTTATATCAGGAAAATCAAATAGGAACGTTTACCTTAACTCTTGTTGAGGAGCAACCTAAATGAAGCTTAGCATACTCGATCAATCACCAATAAGAATGGGTCAAGAACCTCAACAAGCGTTAGTTGAGTCTGTTGAGCTTGCAAAACTAGCAGATAAACTGGGATACACGCGCTATTGGATGTCTGAGCACCATGATTTAAAGGGATTAGCAAGCTCCGCTCCAGAAGTCATGCTTAGCTATATTGGTGCACAAACGAAGAAAATTCGGCTTGGTCCTGGAGCCGTTTTATTACCTTATTACAAGCCTTATAAAGTAGCGGAAGTGTACAATACACTTGCAGCGCTGCTTCCTGATCGCGTTGATATTGGGCTAGGTAGAGCACCAGGAGGCGGAACAGACGTCATGACAACTCTTTCGGATAACTTTCTGCAGCAAGCATTTAAGATGCCTGCTTTAGTAGAAGAGTTGCTTCATTTTCTAAACTATAAAAAAAGCGCTGTTACTGGCCTGAAGGCTGCTCCATTGCCCGCGGTTTCTCCAGTACCGTGGATTCTTGGAACAAGCAAAAAAAGCGCTTTACTAGCTGCTAAGTACGGCTTGCCGTATGCATTTGGACAATTTATGAGTAACAAAGACCCAGAAGAGATTTTGCACGAGTATCGTACAAGCTTTCAATCTCATCGAGGACAGCAACATCCAGAAGCTTTATTAACTGTATCGGTTATTTGTGCAGAAACAGATGAAAAAGCAAAAGAACTTGCTCACAGTGCGTTAGCATGGAGTATTCAAAGTGAAAGAGGAGACGGCAAAGTAGGTCTCCTTCCAGTTGATGAAGCAAAGCAATATATTGACGAATTGCCAGATGATCAGGTTAAAGCTGATATTGAAAAGAAAATGCTGATTGGTTCACCAACGACAATCAAACATAAGCTTAAATCTATGCAGGAAGCTTATCAAGTGGATGAGTTTATGCTCGTTTCGTTCATTCCATCGTTTGAAGAGCGCCTTCAATCCTACGAACTTTTAGCACATGAAATATTTACTGAAGAAGCTTCCTCATAAAGGAAGCTTTTTTGTGACAAAAATTAGCTGTTTGTTTAAAGTGATGGATTACTATTGAATTTTTATAACTTTTATTGTATAAATATTTATATCGGTGTTTATTTATTCAAACTTAATGAAAGTAAAATAGATAAATCTAGTGGAAAGAAAGGAAGGGACAGAATAATGGGTTACATAACAACAGAGCAGTTACCTGCGTTTCATCAATTTGCATATCTTCATGAAGAGAGTGGCTTAAAGAAAAGTAAAAAAGCAAGCTATACGAAAGAGCAGCTTTATGAAGCGGTATGCAATAGCTTTTATACGTTTTCTATTTATGATAATCATCAGTTAATTGCGTTCGGCCGAATGATTTCAGATGGTATTTACCAAGCTTTAATTTGTGATGTGATGGTAGCTCCAACTTATCAAAAAAAAGGGCTAGGAAAGCAAGTTATTGAAGGGATCGTCAATAAATGTAACGAACGAGGAATTGAGTCCATTCAACTTTTTGCTGTAAAAGGAAAACAGCAGTTTTATAAGAAGCTCGGGTTTCAAGAGCGGGATTCAGAAGCACCTGGCATGTCGTTAGTACAATAATAAAAAGGTAGGCGAAAGCCTACCTTTTTATTATTGTACAGCATCAAATTTATTTACTTTCCATGTAGCTCCTGATTTATAGAATGTGACCGTGCGTTTTACAGTGCCACCTTCTACGTCAGGAACAGTGAATTCGTAAGAGCGTACATCAGAACGTTGATATGTTAATTTAACTTTGGCTTTATTCCACTCTAACATGTTTCCACCATCTCCAACTGGACGAGCTAGCTTGCCGTTATGTGTGATAAAACCGTATTTTGTTAGTCCTGCATTAATTGCGCTATTTGTATAAACTCCACTTAAGTAAGAAGTAACTTTTTGTTTTGTATCAAATTCGCTGCAAACATAAGAATAATAAGTGCCTTTATAAGTAAATGCTTTTTGTGTACACGCTTTTTGTTTGTAACCGTGTAATGTATTCCAATAGCGAGTGTTTGCGTCCACCGCAATTTTAATAGCTTGGTTATTTGATAGGGTTGCTGACGTTGTTGCGGCCGTAGCACCTGCAGTCATTGTAAAGAAAAGAGCCATTGTCATTAGAACTAGTTTAAATTTTTTCATTGTGATTCTCCCTCCTAAATGAATCATCTTTTATGTAACATTCATGTTGCTTTTGTTACATTTATGTTACATTTATATTACAACAGAATTCAGAAAAAGAAAAGGGGTTTTCCGAATTTATGTTTATTTTTCCCTTTAAATTTTAAAACAAACCTGAAGTTATGAAATGACTGCGACATATTTTGAATGTGGTTTGTTAAATGATATGGCTGTGGTAAGATAGGTATGTCTAGATTACACTGAAGGAGAGAACATAATGGGTTATTTGTTTGCAGCAACTATCTTTTTAATTATTGCTGTTGTTGTTGGGTTTCTAGTAACGGTTGTGAGTATTGCAAGACGAAATAAAAATGAAGGATCTAAATAAAAGCAAAAGTCATTTTGAAGTGACTTTTGTTTTTTTTTATGTACATATAAATACGACTCTCTTGCCTCACACCCCTTTGTAAAAAAAGAACTAGTTTTGTCACCTTTATGTCGTTTTATCGGAATTTCAAAGAGAAGTGTTTACTGAACCGTAGTATAAAGGAAAGCACTTATTTATGAACATTTGTTATAAGTAAGGCTAGAAATCATAAATTATAAATTAAGAAGAGGAAAAGCAGTGTTTTTGTATAATTTGTTATAAAGTAAGAGTTTGCTAGGAGTCCTAACATAAAAGGGGATTTGCATCGTTGCTTATGTCATAATAATGAATATTCATTTTTCGACATCAAGTATTTTCCACATCATTCATTTAAAAAGAAACGAAGGAGTGGTTGCTTTGCAAAGACAAAAATTAGTAGTAAACGGTGAACGGTTAAAACAAGAGCTTGAAGCATTTGCTGACTATGGAAAAACAATTAATAACGGTGTTACAAGGCTATCTCTATCTAAGGAAGATCGACTGGTACGCGATTATTTCTGCGAATGCTGCGAGCAGCTAGGCATGACAGTTAAAATTGATGATATGGGATGTATCTATGCAACTTTACCGGGAGTTGAAGATAAGCCACCTATTGTCATGGGTTCTCATCTCGATACGGTAAAAAAAGGTGGTCGCTTCGATGGCGTACTAGGAGTTGTGGCAGGGTTAGAGCTTGTAAGAACTCTTGTAGAGAACAACATTAAGCCGAAAGTTCCCATTATGATTGTGAACTTTACAAACGAGGAGGGAGCTAGATTTGAACCTTCAATGATGGCTTCAGGAGTGTTGTCTGGGAAATTTGATAAGCAGACAATGTTAAAGAAACAAGATGTGGAAGGCACAACTTTTGAGCAAGCTTTAGCAGCAAGTGGTTATGAGGGAGATATTACAAACCGCTTAACAGAAGCTGCTGCATTTTTGGAGCTACATATTGAACAAGGCCCTGTATTGGAAAGTGAAAATCTATCAATTGGAGTAGTGGAGTGTGTGCTTGGGATGGTTTGCTATGAAATTGAAATTACAGGTGAATCCGATCATGCAGGCACCACACCAATGAAGATGAGAAAAGATGCCCTGTTCGCTACTAATACAATTATCCAAAAAGCGCGTGAAAAACTGAGCGCAATTGATGAAGAACTAGTTTTTACGATGGGGCGCATGAACGTCTTGCCAAATATTCATACGGTCATCCCAAATCAAGTTATTTTTACCATTGAAGCTAGACACAAGGATATGAATGTTATTGCAGAAGTAGAAGAAATAATTAAAAACCTATCCTCTTTAGCAGCAGCGGAAGGCTGTGCGATGAAAGCAACGAAACAATGGGGACGAGATACCGTATGGTTTAATGAAAGAGTGTGTGGAGTTATTGAGAAAGCAACGCAAAACCTCACGTATTCTTATAAGCGAATGGTAAGCGGAGCGGGTCACGATGCGCAGTTTATTGCTACCTATGTACCGACGGCGATGATTTTTGTACCAAGCTTGAATGGTAAAAGTCATTGCGAGGAGGAATTTACTGAGTGGAAGCAGTGTGAACAAGGCGTAAATGTATTATTAGAAGCGGTGATGCAGCTGCTAGAATAGAAAAAAAGAGAGCTAATTATGAATTAGCTCTCTTTTTTTTATGAAGACTGTTCGACATTTAGCTCAATTAAATTCCCATCAGGGTCTGCACAAAAGATTTGGGCAAAGCCGCTTTTACTCTTTCGTTTTTCAAGGGTCTCAATTCCTTTAGAGGTTAAATGACGGAGCGTCTCTTCAAAGTCAGCTACACGAAGAGCAAAGTGACCTTCACGACTGCTTAGTTCCGTTGTTCCACGAAGGGTTTGAGCAGTAGGAAAAACGATTAAGTGGATTTGTTGATTCCCAACTCCGTACCAAGCTCCTTCGAAATCAAAATCTGGACGCTTAATTTCTTGTAATCCTAAAACATCTCCATAAAAATGTTTGGCTTTTTCAATATTTGTTACGGCTATGCTTACGTGATGTAAGGCTTCGTATGTAATCATGATAAATTCCTCATTTCTCAAGAGTTATTATGTAAAACGATATCATAAAAACAAATAGATGACTACAAATACGAATGTATACTGAGTATAAACTAGTGCACAATGAAAAGGTACAAAAAAAGGGAGTGTATAAAATGGATATGGAAATGCAAGGTAGCTCATCTACTGAACGGTTTATTCCAGTAACATCTGTAGCTAATGATAAAGGAGTAGAGGTAGCTCTTGATATTTATAGTTATACCATTCAGATTGTAAACATTTGCTTTTTGGGTAATCCCCAACATGAGAATGAATTTGTGTTAGTGGATGCAGGAATGCCAGAGTCGGCTCCAATGATTTTAAAGGAAATTGAAGACCGATTCGGTGTGGGTGCTCAGCCTAAAGCAATCGTTTTGACCCATGCTCATTTTGATCGAATTGCACTTCCTGAACATGGGCGTTATGTTGAAGAATAAGTAAAAGAAACAAAAAAGCGGATCTATTTGGGGTCCGTTTTCGTTCTTTTAGAAATGGAAAAATCAGTAACGGGTGATTAAGAAAACTGTACGGCTATTTGTGCTTCTTTTAAGTGTTTTAAATGCTCTTCTGCTTTTTTTATTTCAGTACTATTCACTCCTTGGCTCTTTAACTTTGTAATGTTTTCTTGAGCAATAGCTAATTGGTTTTGTGCTTTTTGAAACTGTTCAGGAACGGCGCTCATTTGGAATTGGTACACAGCCTGCTCTGCCATTTGTAAGCTTTTTTCTATAGAAGTAAAATCGGTCATTTATCGGTTCATCTCCATCTTTAAATTGTTACCTTTAAGATGTACGAATTTTATCTACTTTAAACGACCTGCGTTACTATTATTAAATTTCACGTTAACAGCTCATAAGCCTGAACCCCGAAATATACACCAAAGCCAATTAATGATAACCCGGAGACAATCGATACAAGCGTTAATAATTTTAAACTTAAGTATCTTCGAAACGTGCTTGATAAAGCAGCCATTGTCACATCCCATATCAAGATGCCAGCAAAGATTGCACAGCTAGAAATCAATAAATCTTGAACTGTCGATGTAGCTGCTGTTTTGGCTAATACCGATCCATAAATCCCTAGCCAGAACAGGATTGTTAGTGGGTTAGTAAGAGAAAGTAAAAAGCCAGAAGCAAAGCATTTTAATATGGATTCTCCACTTGTTTTTCTTGTTTCTGTAATGGTTTTGGCTGTTACTAAACTTTCAATTCCCGTATAAATTAACACAAAGCAACCGAAAGAAAAAAGTAGCGTTTTCATAAATTCACTATTTAACAAATGAACGGACCCGAAATAAACGACCATCATATATAAAGCATCTACTAAAGTGGCACCAATCCCCAGAAACCACGCGTGTAAAAAACCATGTTTAATTCCTTTATCTAGTTGAGCAGCATTAATTGGTCCGATAGGTGCTGCTAATGAGAGTCCTAAAATCATGTAGCTAAAAAAAGAACCCAACGTCATTCCTCCCTTGTCAACCTTTCCGTGCTCATATGGACTACACTAAATTTATGCAGCTATGGTGGCTTGTACAACAGATTTCTTGATAAAATCCATCCTTTATCTTAAGAGGTGTATAATCCTCTACTTCCTCACAAACGATAGGTTAATGTAGAAGAAGATAGGAGGGAGGAATTGTCATTGAGCTGTGGAAGTCAGGTTCAAGGGGAGTTAAAATGGTGGCAATTATCTTTACTTGGCGTAGGCTGTACGATTGGAACGGGCTATTTTTTAGGATCAAGCATTGCAATTAAATATACAGGTCCTTCTGTGTTAATTGCATTTTTATTAGCTGCATGCGGTACGTTTATTGTATTTGAAGCCCTTGCTAAAATGAGTGCTAAAGACCCTCAAGAAGGTTCGTTTCGTTCGTATGCTAAAAAAGCGCACGGTAGATGGGCGGGGTTTGGTAGCGGATGGGTATACTGGAGTTCTGAAATGATGATTATGGGAAGTCAGTTAACGGCTTTATCTATTTTTACACGATTTTGGTTTCCTCATCTCTCGCTTTGGGTGTTTGCATCCATTTATGCGGTGTTAGGGATTGTAGCTGTAGCTATTGGTACGAAAGGGTTTGAACGCCTAGAGAATATTTTTGCTGTGACAAAGGTAGCTGCAATCTTCATGTTTATTGTTTTGGCATGCTTAGCTGTATTTGGATTCTTAGATCACGGTGCTAAAGAAGGGTTACCCAATACAGTGAGTGAATTTTTCCCACAAGGAGCCATTGGTTTATGGGGAGCTTTACTCTATGCTTTTTATGCCTTTGGAGGCATTGAAGTGATGGGTATTATGACGATGCGATTAAAAGACAAAAAGGATGCAGCTAAAGCTGGAGCAGTTATGCTCTTACTACTTGTAAGTATCTATATAACATCTCTAGCTTTAGTAATTTATATGGTCTCTTTTCGAGTGCTTCATGAAAACGAGAGCCCCTTTGTTACAGCTTTAGAAACATACAAGCTTCCATTTTTCCCTCATGTTTTTAATGGAGCAATGATTATTGCTGGTTTTTCTACAATGGCAGCATCTTTCTTTTCAGTAACAAAAATGATCATTACGCTTTCCAAAGAAGGAGATGCACCTGCTTTATTTTCAAAACAAAAATCAAAAAAAATGGAGTTTCCTTTGCCAGCAATTTTATTGACAACATGTGGATTAATCATTTCGATTGTTCTTTCGTTACTACTGCCAGGGAAAATCTATGAGTACATTACGACAGCAGCTGGTCTTATGCTACTATATAATTGGTTTTTTATTTTAATTTCCCATCAAAAGTTACTTAAATTAAGTGTAGTAGATAAAATCAAGCAAATTATAGGAATGATTCTCATTTTGTTAGCAGTGTCTGGTACGCTTTTGCATTCATCAAGCCGGCCAGGATTTTTTGTAAGTGTAGGTTTCCTTCTTATCATTACGCTGGTCATTTTAAAATTACGTCCTAAATGGAAGAAGGAAGCGAAAGAAGCTACTCCTTAATAGAAATAAAAAGCTCCTTCACGTAGGAGCTTTTTATCATTGTTTTATGTCCCAGAAGGCAAGAACGGTTCCCCATATGAAAATAACGAAATAAAATAAGCGCTGTAATAAACCGACAGGCATTGGAAAAAAGAAAACAAACATTATAAGTAATAGAATCATAAATAGAATGGTTAAACAAATAAGCGTCCATTTGCGTCCTGTAGGTAAAAGCTTCGCGTATATCCAAAGTCCGGCTAAAGTAGTGATCATCCCCACCTGAGCAACAATGGAGTGCCAAAATAGATTTATATCAGCTGGTATGAATCCAGAAACGATATTTCCTAATGCCAATAGTAAAAGGAAGATCGTTGCTAGATGTCTCACTTTTGTTTTTGCAAGGTTTTGTGCTAAATACAAAATCCCAATAGCGAGAGTTAAACCGTTTATAATAAACAAGACGTTCATCCAAAGATGAAAAGGAGAACAGATCGTGTAAGGTGCCAGTGAATACGTATATTCACCACATGAAGTAACACCAAGATCACTCATAGCTTGGTATAAAAAGCTATAGGGAACAAGAGAAGTATAAATAAAGAATGGTTCAATCAAAAAATAGCAGCAAGTAGCAAACCAGCTCAAAACGCCAATTTTTTTTGGTATATACAGTGTAATCACCCTTTTTAAAGTGTTATACAGCTATTGTATATCCAAAAAATGCTAATTAGAATAGAGCTATAAGGGGAGTTTATTGTAAGGCTTAGGTCTGATAAATAAAGTTCTTCAAACGTACTCTTTTATTGTTTTGTTTCTGTACGAAAAGCTTGTAGGGTTGTTTGTAAGGAAGCATAGGAACCAATGGCGCCATATCCATAAAACCATCCCATAAAAAGGCCAGCGATTAAATCCTTTGGGTGGCTGATAAAGATAGAAACTGTTAACCCTATTAATAAAGCGATTGTTGGTACATATTTCTTATTGATTTTGAAGAAGGTTTTTAAAAGTTGGGTTATAATCATCACGCATGGAACAGCGATTATTGCATCCCAAAAGTTTGTGTGAATTGTTGGAAAGACCATGTAATCCCACCTTCAAATGAAAGGAATAAAAATAACTCTATAGTAATAAAATTAGAGTCTCCAATTTGTGCCTTTTTATGTAGAAAAGCCACCAGGAATTTCTGGTAGCTTTTTGTGTTAGCTCTTATAGGATTGAAAGTGTTCAATTGTTTTGAGCAAGTGCGTATGAATGTCGCTAGAAGGTTTCCATCCAAGGGTTTGAAGTGCTTTTTGATTGTTTAATTGACTGTGTAAAATCTCTCCGCTTTGTCCAGGTAGATAATTAGGAGTAGCAGATGAAGAAATCTCCGCAGCTAACAGTTTAAACAGTTCATTAATGCTAATTTGATGATTGCTGCTAATATTAATAATTTCATTCTCACCACTTTTAATAGCAAGAACATTTGCTTTCGCTACATCTTCAACAAACACAAAGTCTCTAGTTTGATTACCGGTCCCAAAAATAGAAGGGGTTTTACCATTTAGTAATTGGTTAATAAAAATGCTGATAACGCCACCTTCTCCGTCTGATTTTTGACGTGGCCCAAATACGTTAGCATAGCGGAAAATTGTAAAAGAGAGGCCGTGTAGCCGTTGAAATAATTGAATGTAAGACTCCGATACAAGTTTTGAAGTTCCGTAAAAGGAAAGAGGAGATGTGGGTGTTTCTTCATCAATCACTGTGTCGGCATCACCGTATACAGCGCTAGAAGAAGAAAAAATAAATTTTTTGACCGCATGTTTTTTACACATATCTAGCAAGTTAATAGTTCCCAAGATATTAGTTGCTGCATCTTCAACGGGGGCTTTTAAAGAAGTCGAAACATTGACTTGTGCCGCTAAGTGGATAACAACTTCTGGTTTTTCAATTTTAAATACCTGCTCAATCTCTTTTGACAAAATTGACATGTTGTAGAAAGAAACGTCATCAGCAAGGTTGCTTCTGATCCCGCTTGATAGATTATCAAGGACAACAGGAGTATACCCATTTTCTAATAAACATTCAACAACATGAGAGCCAATAAAGCCTGTTCCGCCTGTCACTAGTACCTTCATAATTTATCACAATTTGATTTATTCATCACATTCATTCTCCTTTTTTGTATTGGTCTTCCACCACTCTTCGTAGACTGCTTGTATTTTAGCAATCATTACATCCGCGGTTAAATGAGTAGTTGCAAACTCAAAGGCTTGGTTCGCTATTGTTTTACGATATTCGGCATTGCAAATGAGTTCTTCAAGAGCTTGCTTTAGTTCAGCAACGTTTCCAGGTTTACAAACGAGTCCTGAATGTCTGTTTGTAACAATCTCAGGTATACCTCCACAATCACATGTTATAATGGCTTGTTTTGCATGCATTGCTTCAATGATTGATAAAGGGAGGTTATCATTTAGTGTTGGCAGAACGTAGATATCGGATTGTTGCAGAATGTCAAAGACATCATGACGTTTGCCGAAAAACGTAACGAATGATAAGTCTAAATCGCTACGGATTTTTTCAAGATGTTTTCTCATAACACCATCACCCACAATCCATACTTCAATATAATCTTCGAACTGTTTTAGATGAGAAAGAGCTTGAAGAAAGAATTCATGTCCTTTTCTAGGTCCTAATCGTGCGATGCATGTAATAACTAGTTTATTTGTTGCTTTGCTATAAGAAGTACGCAGTGAAGGAACTTTCACGCCGGTATGAACGGTCCTTAATTGTTGATTTGATGCTCCAAGCTCCTTTAGTCGTGGATGAAATGAATCGCTGATTGTGATAATTCGGAAAGCCCCTCGTATGCCAGCTCTCTCAATTGCTGTAAAATAGGCTTCTTCAAGGGATCCTTGTTGCATCTTGTAAAAATCGATGCGACTTTTGGTAAAATGACCGTGCGGAGTAAAGAAAATGGGTTTGTGAAGTTTTTGGTTGAGGTGAGCGAGAAGGTATGCTGCGAAGAGATCTTGAGCATGAATAATATCATAATTTTTAAGATTTTGTTTTTCTAAAAAAGCGTTAAAAACAGTGAGGAAGCTTGTGTTTTTAACAATTTTCTCGCTAACCAACCCGTAGCGTTTGCTCATAAACTCTTTTGCTTTAGAAGCTTGAGCTGGAATATGGATCTCAAGCTCTTCTTTCGACATGCTAAGAGGTGAGAGTACATCAACGTGATAGTCCAGCTCTGAAAAACCATCTTTAACATGGTTGATATAGTGAGCTAAACCTCCTGTATTAGGGTAGCGTAAAAAGGTGACATACAAAATACGAAGCTTTGGCTTTCTGATGAGTGCTTTTGCAGTTTGGAATCCTGGTTTGGAAATGAAAGCTGGATTATTTGATGAAATAGCATAAAACTGATCCATGGTGTGGAGTAAATCAGGGAAAAACGGAGGTAGATTTGTCGAAAAAGAATCGTTCATAACATAACACCTCGATTCGTTCGCTTACTATTTATAAATTCCAAGGTCTTTACCCCAGGTTTCAAGTTTATGAAGGTGATAAGGTAATAGCTCGCCACCACGATTTTCATAAATTCTTCGCAGTTGTGTTTGTAATCCCTTTTCAAGAGTTCGCTGCAAATATGCCATTTTATAAAGATGGGTCGGATTTTCTTTAAAGGAAATGCCGTGCTTTTTCATCTCTTGAAGGTAGGCTTTAATGCACTCTGTTCGAATAGAATTGCCGTCTTTTTGCCAGTCTTTTCGAAAAGCAATTAACAGCTCAACTAATACGATTAAATCTAGCCAAGAAGGAGCGTATTTAGCAGACTCCCAATCGATAAATTGAATTGGCCAAGGGCCGTTTTTTACCGTGTCATGGCTACATATGTTTTGCATGTGCAAATCGCCATGAGTTAGGGCAGAACCACTTTCTAATAACTCCGGAAAAAAATCTGGGCCCTTTTCGTATATTTTATATAAAGAACTTTTATGAGGTGAAAGAATGGATTTGAGTTCTCGGTTTTTTGAGGATTCTTGAAGGAAATTCATCGTGTTAGCAATCGCTTTTGAGCGTTCTTTTCGCATAGTGAATGAATCATAAATAGGTAGCCAAGAGCTCCATTCCATTGCCTGTTCATTAAAATGACTGTCAAACGTATTAGCATGCAGTTTTGCTACCGATGGAATAATGGATTGAAAATGCTTTGGTGTGAATACTAGTTGACCTCGAACTTGTTGCACAAATTCCATGAATATCCACGTTTCTTCTTTATATTCTTCCACTAAGTAAATAGTTGGAAAAAAAGACTTTAACTTGGAATAACCTTTTGTATACATATTGATTTCAATGTCGTTTTTATAATTATTCTTACTATACGTTTTAAAGATAAGTGGAAAAGAATCATGTTTTGTGCTCACAACCAGTTTATAAATACTACTTCGCGTTGTAGATTTTAAGCATTTCAAGTCGGTAGAATCAATCGTGATTTTTTCCCCGATAGATGCTGATAGCTTTTCTTCAATTTTTAAGAGCTGAAACGTTGAATATAATTCTTTTGGTTGATACATTTCTTATTTCTCCTTTCGCTTGTTTTTCCATGCGTTGACTAAATGTGAATAAGCACTTCGAACAAAGGGCATTGGATCTCGTAAGCTGAACAATGCCCATTCTTTTTCGCCTTTAAAACCTGATAGGAAATCTCGTAACGTCATGCCTTCTTGTTTTCGCTTCGTTAGGTAAGTTAAGTAATAACGCACGAGATAAATCCACTTCACTCCATCTTTTTGAACGAGATGGGGAATCGGTTGTTGTTCTGTCATTGATAAATAGTAGAGGTAAACAAAGTCGATTCCAGCTGCACCTGTTAAGCTGTGGGTGAGCCAAAAACGAGGGTTTATTTCAATGAATTTATAAACACCATCTCTCGGGTCTTTTTTAAACTCAGCCATCGCAACGCCCTTTAAGTGAATGGCTTTAAAGAATGGGAGGCAAATATCAAATAATTCAGGAACGGTCTTACTGACAATATGCGCTCCAGTGCCAAACTGAGCTGGAAACTGATGATTTTTTTGGAGTGAAAACTGAGCAAGTAAATTCATATTTTCATCAAAAAAAGTGGCTACCTTATAAAAACAGCTGTTATCGCCTGGAATAATTTCTTGTACAATTAAATCTCCAGCTTGTTGATAGGTAGGGTATTCTGCTTGGAGTTGTTCAGCAGTTTGGATTAAGATTGCTTTTTTATTAATAATCTTTCGAAATTCATGTCCAAGCACAGGCTTTAAAATGCACGGAAACTCTAACGTCTCTATCGCTGTCTTCATATCATCTTCATTTTTAATAATAAACGTTTTAGGGCAGGGGATGTTATGTTTCAAAGCAAGATTATAAGCTCGCTGTTTATCTAGCACTTGCTCAATTACATCATGATCAGGAAATAAGAATAAAAAATAATTGGAAAGTTCCTCACGGTATTTGGAAATAAATATGACATAATCATCAGCACCCGTATATAATACAGGTTTCTGTTTCTGTTTCTTTCCAAGTGTAATGAGCACATCTAGCAGCTCTTTTTCTTCGGTAAGAGGACTTGGACAAGGGCTACAGGTAGCTAATTTTGTTTTTCCAATTCGGTAAGACTTTTCTGTATCAAAAGCATATATTTCAATGTTCCGTTCTGCTAACCTTTTAATAATTCCTAAGCCGTTTGCGCTAAGGTCGAGTACTACGGCAGCATGTTTGTCATTCATATTTTTTCACCTACTTTAAAAGCGGCAAGCGCTTGAGAATAAAGGTTGCTTATAAAAGACACCATTTTCACGTTTGTCAGGTTGGCGTTTGCGAAACGCTTTGCATTGGCGGCCATTCGAGCACGCGCCTTTGTATTAGCGATGAAAAAGGAAAGTGCTCTAGCTAACGTTTCGGTGTCTCCTGGTTCAATAATAATTCCAGTTTTATTATGCTTAATAATCTCTGGGATGCCTCCGCATTCTGTTGAAATGATTGCCGTTTGAGCATGCATTGCTTCAATAATAGATAGAGGCAAGCTATCGTTTAGCGTTGCGAGAACAAAAATGTCGGTTTCGTGTAAGATTTCTGGAATATCGGTTCGAGTTCCAAGAAAATGAACCATGTCCAAATGGAATTTTTCCTTTTGTTCTTCCAACTCTTCGCGCATTTCTCCGTCACCTACAATAAGCACTTCTACGTTATCTAGATGATTAATAGTAGACAGGGCACTTAATAAATCTCTATGGCCTTTTCTAGGGCCTAGTCTAGCAATTGATGCAATGGTAATCTTGTCATCTTTTGCTTTATGCTTTTTAGGGTACATCTTATTTTCAATCCCGGTGTAAACTGTTGTCATATGTTCTTGTTTGGCACCAATACTTTCAAGTGGTGGGCGAAATCCATCATGTAAAATGATAATATGGCTGGCAAATGAAACAGCTTGCTGCTCCATGCGTAGGTAATACGCTTCTTCAACCGATCCTTTATCAAAAATATTGAATTTTAAGCGGTTAAAAGTATACATGCCGTGAGGAGTATAGAAGAGAGGTTTCTGAAGAGACTTGTTAAATTTCCCTAAAATATTTGCGGTGAATAAATCTTGAGCATGGAGGATATCATATTTTTCTAAATCTACGGTCTTTAACATTTGTTCATAGATATAAAGTAAACGTTGGTTTTTTAAAATAAGTTTGTTTACTTCGCCATAACGGGTTGAAAAAAAGTCTTCAAGCTCAGGAACAATTTCATTGCGCATTTCTTCTTTTTTTAAAGATGGAAACTTACGAGGAGAAATGACATCCACATAATGACCTTGGCTCCGTAAAGTAGCGCTTAGCTCTGAGATATAGTTAGATAAACCACCTGTGTGAGGATAATCCCAAAATGTTGTAATTAAAATCGAAAGCCTGCGCTTTTGTGACTTTTGTTTTTTCATAGATTTTAACTTTTTGCTAGGTTGAGTTGAACTGTATTCTTCCACATCACTTTTATTATTAATCCCATAAAATGTATCCAACGTATCAATTATATATGGATATGGGATGTTGCCACTGTATTTCACAACCAAACCCTCCTTATAATTTCAAACGCTTCAGCATACGGTACACCAACGGTCATTCCCCGAACCTTTGCTAATGCTTTTACTCCCTCATATGATCTTGGGTGTGGGAAATCACGCATTTCCACGTCATATTCTTTTAGCGCTTCCACTTTTAAATCCATTGTATCGGTAACATTTACAAAATAATTTGGTTTAAATACTTGATCGTGTGTATAGGTATTCCATTCGGTAGAAGATACTGTTTCAAATGTAATGAGCTCGATTGGTTTTTTATTAGGAAGCGGGCGAGTCGCGGTTAACACCGCTTCAAATGTAATACGGTGATCGATGTTCATATCACCGTAGTGGTGAGTGAAAATTTTACTTGGATTATATTTTGTAATTAATGCTTCAATGTCTTTTGTCAACTTGTGACGAGGCATCATTTCTAACTCTAAATTTTTATGACCGAGAAAAATCACTTCTTCAATGCCGAGCTTTTTGTTAGCGAGACGGCCAAACGCTTGAATATGATGAGCTTCTTCTTTACGCCCTAACGCTGTAACAACAGATACGACCGTATATCCTTGATCGATCAATCGTTTGAGAGTTCCTGCAGAGCCTAATAGTTCGTCATCAGGGTGGGCTCCGATAACTAATATATAATCTTTCATTCCGATGTCACTCCTTATAGCCTTCTGTCTCTATTACGGTTAATATATGCAAACGTATGGTTGAAAAGCAACCGGCATTAGCGGAAAAAAGTTGATAATTACCAATAGAATTTTTCTACTTTGAAAGCAAATTACTGATAAGAGCTCCATTTCAAATGAAGGTCTGGACGTAGATCACGTAAATGCTTAAAGAATAAGTCTAAAACCCCTAATTTTTCTAAACCTTGAAAAAGCTTAGTAGGAACTTTTGTATCAGAAGTTAATGCTCGTTTTAAATCAATAACCTTCAAATGTCCATCTTTTGTAATTAAAATATGTCGAACCTCTGCATCCCATCTAGTAAAACCAACCCTTTGAAGTTCATCAAGAAGCAAAATAATTTCCTTAACTAAGGAAAAGGGTAGGCTGTTCGTTCTTTTTATATATCTAGCTAGAGAAATAGATTCAATATATTCTAAAATAATGTAATTATAGCCAGCTTCATAAATCCTTGGGATGACGGAAGAACTTTGACCTAGCTTTAATGCTTGTAGCTCTTTTTGTTGTGTTGCTTCATTGTAGTAAATTTTGATACACTTGCCATTTTTAAGATGATATACTTGGCCATCTTTTCCGCTACCGATTAGATTATGGTCGCGTAGGCTACTAAAGGAAATTCTTCGTTGCCTAATAAGGGGATATTTCATATTGATTAAGCCTCTTTTCTTAAATGTTATTTAATTTACTTTTTCTTAATAGTTTATGAGACAGGTTATGGAAATGGAACCGTTAATTTCTGTGCATATTGATTAAAAATATGAGAAGATAATAAAAATTTCTATAAAAAGGAAAGAAAGGAGAAGAACAAAAAATATGTCTGAGGAATCATATATTCGAACAGGACTTGCCAATTTAATGAAAGGGATGGAAGGGGTAGGAGGTAAACTATACCTAACTTCAACGGAGCTTATACATAAATCACATGCGATTAATGTTCAACGAGGTACTGTAACATTGGACTTGGCAGATATTGAAACGGTAGAGAGAGTCCGTAACAAATTATTAGGAGTGCCTTTGTTAAAAAACGGTCTAAAAATAACTACAAATGATGGAGAAGAGCTTCGGTATGTTGTGAACAAAGCAAGCCAGCGGGGGGAAGATATCGAACAAGCAATAAATAAAGAAAAGCCGAACGTTATGTGACAACGTTCGGCTTTTCTTTATTTACTATTCATTACTTCAGAAACAATTTCATATGAGCGTAATCGCGCTTTGTGGTCGTATATTTGTGCGTTGATCATCAATTCATCAGCATTTGTTTCAGCAATAAAGCTTTCAAGCTTTCTCTTTACAGTTTCTGGTCCGCCGATGATGGATGAACCTAACTGTTGCTGTAGAGTTGCCTTTTCAAATTCACTCCAAATCTTGTCCATATTGTCAACAGGTGCTTTAAGTTTGCCTGGCTTGTTGCGAATTAAGTTTAAGAACTGCTGTTGAAGCGACGTTGCTAATCGTTCCGCTTCTCTATCTGTATCCGCTGCAATTACGTTAACGCCTAACATTGCATATGGTTTATCCAATACTTCAGACGGTTGGAAGTAGCGGCGGTACATTTGAAGCGCTCCAAGCGTATTGTTCGGTGAAAAGTGGCTTGCAAATGAAAATGGTAAGCCAAGCTGAGCCGCTAACTGTGCACTAAATCCACTTGAGCCAAGTAACCAAATTGGCACTTCAAGACCTTCTCCAGGAACAGCTCTCACTGGTAGTGGGTGCTCATCAGATGGAACGGCAAGATATGCTCTCAGTTCATCTAACAAATCTGGAAAATCTTGACCATCACTCATGCGTCCTCTTCTTAAAGCTTGGGCGGTTAATTGATCCGTGCCAGGAGCGCGACCTAAGCCTAAGTCAATTCGACCGGGAAAAAGGGATTCTAATGTTCCGAAATGTTCTGCAATAACAAGCGGTGAGTGATTAGGTAACATAATGCCACCTGAACCCACTCGAATGGTAGATGTACCAGCAGCGACATGGCCAATTACGACAGAAGTAGCGGAGCTTGCAATTCCTGACATATTATGATGCTCGGCTAACCAGTAGCGATTGTATCCCCATTTTTCGACGTGTTGTGCTAAGTCTAGCGTATTTCTAAGTGCATCAGCCACCGTGCTGCCTTCCAAAACAGGTGACAAATCAAGCACTGAAATTGGAATGTTTTTTTGACTGTTTGGATGTTGGTCCATCGACATATACTCATCCTCTTTCCGTAATAATAATAATTTAATTATTCGATAATCATCGAACTATCTACAGGTTTCATTGTAACAAGAATGTGAAAGAGAGAAAAATAAAATGCCTGTGTTTAAACAGAAAATAATTCGATAATTTAGTTATATCATGTTAGGTTTTCTTACAAAAAATAATAAAAAGAATAAAATATTTGGTGATTATAGCTAATTAGAAATTTTAAAATTATCATTTATGTTAATGATTCTTAAAAATTAATGTAATAAAATAAACTTATTACACAAAACGTTATATCTTATTACATTATATGTTAAATTTTCAGAAAATAAATAATTTTCCGAAGAGGTGAAAGTGTGATGAACAAACGGTATAGTGGTTTCGCATTTGAAGAAAATTTCTTACCAAGATTATCGAGTGTAGATATTGAGCACCTCTCTAAAGAGGACGCACTAGTCATTTTACCAATCGGTGCAGTTGAACAACATGGTCCGCATCTTCCTGTTTATACCGATACTTTAATTGCAGAAGGGCTTTTAGAAGAAGCAATGCTTCAGCTTCAGCACGAAAATATTTGGGTTCTTCCAGCCATTCCTTATGGTAAAAGCAATGAGCATCTAGGTCTATCGGGAACAATAAGCTTATCAGCTTCTACATTACAAGCAGTTGTAATGGATTTAGCTATCAGCGTCTGTAAAAGTGGCTTTAAAAAGCTTTTGCTTTTCAACACACACGGCGGAAATCATGACCTGCTCAATATGATGGCGAGAGAAATACGCATAGAAACTGGCTTGATGGTATTTCGGTTAAATCCTGGATTTGAAGCAGTCAATCGCTTAATTTCACAACAAGAACAGCGCTTTGGGATACATGGAGGTGAAGTGGAAACATCATTAATAATGGAGTTGAAGGGGGATTGGGTGCAATTTGATAAAAGTCCAACAGAGTTTGTTAATTTATCCAATAACCATCATTTACATTTGAAAGGAAATAGCTACTTTGCCTGGGTAATGAACGATATTTCAAACACGGGTATAGCTGGAGATGCCAGACAGGCAACGAAAGAAAAAGGGAAAATGATGAAAGAACTCATCGTGAGTGAGCTTGTTAAAACATTAAAAGAAATGAAGCATTTTTCATTAGGTGATTTAAAGAAAGACTATGTAAATAAATGAAGCGAGGTGGTCGAATATCGTGAGCATTCAGCAGGTGAATCAAGTAAATGAGGTAAAGCACGAGAGTAGCCCCACAATTGTACAAATGAACCGAGTTAATAAAATGTATGCAAACGGTAAAGTCGCTGTCAAAGATGTTAATTTGACGATTCAACAAGGAGAATTCGTTTCATTTGTCGGCCCCTCAGGTTGTGGAAAATCAACTATTTTTAAAATGATTTCAGGACTGATCGATCAAACAAGTGGTCACGTTGACATTCTTGGAAAGACACCTCGTGACGCTCAAAAAGAAAGTACGGATGTGGCTTTTGTGTTTCAAGATGCTACGTTACTACCATGGAGGTCAGTTATTGATAATGTAATGCTTCCTCTAGAGTTTCGCAATATAGCCCATTCTGAAAAGAAGGAGCGCGCTTATAAAGTACTAGAAATGGTAGGGCTGAAAGAGTATACAAAAGCGCTACCTCGAGAATTATCAGGTGGAATGAAAATGCGTGTTTCTATTGCCAGAGCATTAATTGCAAAGCCGAAGCTTTTGTTGATGGACGAGCCGTTTGGTGCCCTTGATGAAATTACAAGGCAAAATTTACAAAGTGAGTTATTGCGAATTTGGGAAAACGAAAAGATGACGGTGCTTTTTATTACACACAATGTATTTGAAGCTGTGTATCTATCGACCAAAATTGCGGTAATGACGCCTAGTCCGGGTAAAATTGAATCCATGGTAGAAGTGAATCTACCCTTCCCTCGTAAAGCAGAAATTCGGACAGATCCACAGTTTAGTAGTATCGTTGCTAACGTATCTCACGATTTAAAATTTTAAATGAGGTGATTTATGGTGTGGTTACAAGAATTCATAAATGAGTTTGGAACTGATGCTGTTATTGTAAACGAGGTCTTAAGAGAAAAGCTATCAAAAGACTACTATTGGTATTCTCCAGTACTGTATGAGCAGCTTAAAAATAAAATCGCCGATTGTGCAATTGCGCCAACATCAATCGATGAACTACAGCGTATCGTTTCGTTTGCCGTTAAAAATAAAGTGCCTATTACGCCAAGAGGAGCGGGAACAGGAAACTACGGCCAAGCAATTCCATTACAAGGTGGAATCGTTATTGATTTAACAAAACTTGATCGTATTGACATGCAAGGAGATCGCTTAGTTTCCGTGCAGGCTGGCGTTCGCTTAGGTGTATTGGAAAAGACGCTGCGTCAAAACAATCGGGAACTTCGTATTTTTCCGAGCACTTATATGAAGGCAACGGTGGGGGGATTCTTATGCGGAGGCTCCGGTGGAATCGGATCGATTCGTTGGGGGAATTTATGGGACGATAATGTAAGTAGCGTTACGGTTATGACCGTTGAGGAAATGCCCCAGCTGTTAACTGTTTCAGGTGATGACATGCAGCAGTACATTCACAATTATGGCACAACCGGTCTTATTGTTGAAGTGAAGCTGCCGATAGAACCAAAGGTGTCATGGTCACAACATATCGTTTTCTTTCATGATTTTCGTGAAGCTATTAAGTTTAGCGATGAACTAGCCCATAGTGAAGAAATCCTTAAGCGTTTGGTTTCCGTGTGTGAATGGCCAATTCCAGCTCACTTTCACCCCTTGAAGAAAGTATTACGGGAAGGTCAGTCAATTGTCATGCTTGAAATTGACGAAAAATCAGTTCATCTATTAGATTGTTTGGCAGATAAATATGATGGAGACATAGGATACACAATTCCTGCTGAAAACTATCAAAAAGGACTAAAGCTTTCTGATTTTACATGGAATCATGCGACATTATGGGCTCATAAGCATGGAGACAATTTAACCTACTTGCAGGCTCGCTTTCAAACTGATCGAATATTTGAGCAGATGGCAGACCTTCGAAGTAAATTTGGTGATGAAATTCAGTTTCACTTTGAATACATTAAAATTCAAGGAGAAATTGTACCCGCTTCACTACCGGTGGTGAAATATCAGTCAAAAGAGAGGTTATATGAAATCATCCAGTTTTGTAAAACGATTGAAGTAGAAATTAATGATCCGCACACATATATACTCGGGTTTGGTGGATACAACATGAGAATGAAAGAGTTATTAAAACGAAAAGAGCTAAACGACCCTTATAACTTATTGAATCCTGGTAAGTTGCCGACGGCTAAAGAAGTCCAAGAATTTCAGTTATAGGAGGGGGAAAACATGGAACATTCGCATCAGGAGTTAAATCGAGTTCAAGAAGTAAACGTCACCTATAAGAAAAACACGTGGCCAATATTGAATACGTATCTTCCACCGGTTATCGTATTTATGCTTTTTATGCTATTTTGGCAGTTTGGTACCCAGCTGCTTCAAATTCCACCTTACTTATTGCCAAAACCAATGGATATTGTAGAAGCTGCCGTAATGAATTGGAGTAACCTAAGCGGTGCTGTTATTCGAACAATCACAGAGTCGATGCTCGGGTTTATGTTTAGCGTAATAGGTGGAGTGGTTGGCGCGCTATTGATGTCTAGCTCTAAGCTTCTAGAACGCAGCTTATACCCCTACGCCATTTTATTACAGACTATTCCGATTGTGGCCATTGCACCTATCATCGTGATTTGGTTTGGTTCAGGTATGAATGCTATTGTGATCATTGCGTTTACAATTGGCTTTTTCCCTATGCTATCCAACACGCTCATTGGCTTAAACGCAACGGATCGTGGCATGATTAATTTGTTAAAGCTGTACCAAGCGTCACCTTGGCAAATTATGTGGAAAGTGCGAATTCCAGCTGCTCTTCCTTATATCATGGCAGGATTGAAAATTTCCTGTACCTTAGCAGTTGTAGGAGCAATCGTAGGAGAATACATAGCCGGTATTGGTGGGGGCGACGGTGGTTTAGGCTATGCCATTACGGTAGCTTCCTCTCGGATGGAAACGGCATACCTATTCGCTTGTGGTATTTCCGCATCTGTTTTAGGTATTGGCTTTTTCTTGCTGGTCAATTTATTTTCTAAGCTTTTGTTAGGTTCATGGCATGAGTCGGAAATGAAGAGAGAGAACTAATTTTCTAAAAGGGGGAAATGAGTGTGAAACAAGGGGTTTTAAAAAAAATCGGTTTAATTGGTGCTGTATCACTGCCGTTATTTCTGGCAGGATGTGGAAGTGAAGAGACGTCTGGGAGTGATAATACTGAGAAAAAATTAGAAACGGCAACCCTTATTACAAACTGGTTTGCACAACCTGAACATGGCGGTAACTACGCGGCATTAAAAAAAGGTTTTTATAAAGAACAAGGTCTCGACATGATAATTGAACCGGGAGGACCTCAAATTTCATCAACCCAAGTCGTTGCTTCTGGAAAGGCTGAATTTGGTTATACGCAAGCGGAAGATATTTTAATTGCAAGAGATAAGGGAATACCTCTTGTTGCGATTGGAGCAATTTTTCAAAAAAGCCCGCAGGTATTAATTACCCATAAAGGAACGGTAGGAGATTTTAAGGAGCTGAACGAAAAGACAGTGTATACAGCACCAGGGAGTGGTTATTGGGAATATATTAAAAAAGCCTATAACTTAGATAGGGTAAAAGATCGTGCGTATACGGGCTCATTAGCAACCTTTATTGAGGATGAAAATGCGGTCACACAAGGGTACGTGACGTCAGAGCCGTTTTCTCTTGAACAAGAAGGAATAGAAAACGATTATTTATTCATTCATGATGCTGGATTTGAAACGTATGCAAACGTGATTTTTACAACTGAAAAGATGATTAAAGAAAACCCTGAAGTGGTTCAATCATTTATGAATGCTACGGTAAAAGGATGGGAGTATTACCGAGAAAGTTCAGATGAAATCAATCCGTTCCTTCAAGAGAGAAATCCAGACTTGAAGATGGAAGCGATGGAATATGGTGCAAAAGCACAAGAAGAATTGATCTTCGGAGGAGATGCTGCTGAAAGAGGTTTCGGTTATATGTCAGCGGAGCGCTGGGATAAACTTCAAATGCAGCTTCTTGATTTAGGGATTATTAAAAATAAAGAAGATATTAAGGGGATTTTTACAACAGAATTTTTAAAGAAATAAACCGTAAATGTAGAGAAAAAGAGAAGAGTAGATCTTCTCTTTTTTAGTAGAAAGGAAGATTCTATTGTATGATATGGCCATTAAAAATGCTCGGTTGTTACACGCAGTGGAAGTTGTAAATATTGGAGTATCGAATGGAAGGTTTATGCATATAACAAAAGATCTAGTAGATGGAAAGAAAGTGATAGATGCCAAAGGGGGGATAGTTATTCCGCCTTTCGTAGAATTGCATACTCATTTTGATACCGCTTTGACTGCAGGTTGGCCAAGCTTTAATCGAACCGGTACGTTACAAGAAGGAATTTCAATATGGAACAAACGAAAAAAAAGTCTTACCATCAAGGACGTGAACGAGAGGGCTGAACAAGCATTAAAGATGTACATCAAGCATGGGGTGTTAAGTGTTCGAGCAGCAGTGGACATATCTGATGATGATTTGACGGCTTTAAAAGCTATTCTGCAAATAAAAAAAGTGTATGAACAAATTATCGATTTACAAATTATTGCTTTTCCGCAAGATGGGTTGTGGAAGTGCTTTGAAAATCAGGGGCGAATGCGGAAAGCACTTGAAATGGGAGCTGACGCAGTAAGTGCTGTGCCACATTTAGAAAGTAGTCGAGAAGAAGGGGTGCGCTCTCTGGAATACTGTTTTAGTCTCGCCAAAGAGTATGGAAGCTATATTCATATTTTTTGTGACGAAGTAGACGAAGTAAGCTCAACATTTGTACAAGAAGTAGCGAATTTAACCATTGAAAATGGGTTTGAAGGTAGGGTTGTAGTCAGCCACGTAAATGCGCTGGCTTATTATGAAAGTAAATATGCTGAATCAGTAATGGAGGCTATAAAGAAAGCACGTTTAACCGTTGTTAGTTGTCCACTTATTAACAGTTCGATGCTAGGAAGAAATGATGCATATCCTAAAGCGACAGGAATTACCAGGGTGAAAGAATTAGATACCAAAAATGTTAATATTTGTATTGCTCATGACGACATTCAGACTCCTTTTTATCCCTTCGGAGACGGAAATATGCTAAGAGCTGCTTTTATGGGAGCGCATTTAGCTCATATGACAGGAGAAGAACCAGTGAAAAGGGTTTTATCCATGATTACAGAACGACCAGCCGCTGCTTTTGGAAAAGGCAAAGCGTATGGAATTCAAGAAAGAAGTGAAGCTAATTTTTTACTTTTTGAGGAGCGGACGATTCGTGAGCTTATGCTTAACCAGTCGGTGCCTAGATATGTAATCAGAAGAGGGAAAGTTATAGCTGAAACGATTCCGGCTTATACGAAGTGGGGGTGTTCTTTGCAACTTATGTAAAAAAGCCAACGCGTGTCTGCGTTGGCTTTTCTGTATTAATATGCTAGAGCAAATAAACCTTTGATGTGTGATAAGTAACGAACGTTACTTGCTTCTTTCATTAGAGACGCTGGCAAACCTTTTAATTGCGTTTTATTTCCGCCGATTGTACCAATTGCATCTTTACGTCCAAGGCTTCCTAATGTACCAGAGAATACTGGAGAGAACCCGTGCATTGCGCCACCTTTAATAGCTACTGCTAAGTTCACGCCAATAACTTCTCCCATTTGCCAAGCTAGCTGTGCAGTTGGTGGGTAAGGGCGTCCTTCAGGTCCCATAACAACCGCGCTATCACCAGCTACGAAAATGTCTTCGTGAGAAGTAGATTGTAAGAATTCGTTCACAAGAGCACGACCGCGGTTTACTTCGATACCAGAGTTAGCAACTACTGAGTTACCTTGAACTCCGCCAGTCCATACCATTGTTTTTGTTTCGATTTTGCTACCGTCTTTAAGCTCAACTGTTGTAGCATCCATTTTTGTAACAGGAGTTCCTGTTACAAATGTTACGCCACGTTTTTCTAAGCTTGATTGAGCGCGTTCTACTAGTTCAGTTGGGAAACCAGGAAGAACAGTTGGAGCAGCTTCTACACAGTATAGAGAAACATCTTTTGGATCAATACCGTGTTTTAGGCAAAGGCTTGGCATAAGGTCAGCATATTCACCTACAAGCTCGATACCTGTTAAACCGCCACCACCGACAACGATTGTTCCGTCAGCTTTATTTTTTGTTTTGCTAAATTCAACAATGCGCTCTTCTACGTGTGCACGTAGGCGGTTTGCATCATTTACTGATTTCAACACAAAGCTGTTTTCTTCTAGTCCTGGAATGCCGAAGTAAGCAGTTTCACTACCTAATGCAGTTACTAAGTAGTCATAGCTTAATTTTGTTCCGTCTTCTAATGCCACTTCACGTTGGTCTGGTGAAATTTCTTTTACTGTAGCAATCTTTAATTCTACATCTTTACCTTTTAGTAACTTTTCTAATGGAAGAGCTACTGCTTGTTCAGATAGTCCACCTACTGCTAAACGGTGCAGTTCAGTAATGATTTGGTGAGTAGAAAAACGGTTTACTACTGTAATTTTTGCTTCAGATGCACTTAAGTGTTGACGAGCTGTTAGGGCTGTTAGTAGACCACCATAGCCGCCACCTAAAATTAAAATATGTTTTGACATAGTAGATCGATCCTCCGTTCGTGCTTTATAAAATGATAGATTGTTATTATTTTTGTTTTTCGCCTGTTACTTCTAAGTAAGCTTGCGCAAAGCGGAATAGTTTTTGAACTTGTGGATCTTTGAGCATACGTAATAAACCAAACAAACCGATAGTTGTTGATTGGTTAGCTTCCGCACGATCATTTGCTTCGATTGCTGAAGCAGCAAGATCTTTCACTTTTCCTTCAACTGGTTCGATAAATTCTTTAGCACCAGCAAGTAAATCTTCTTTTAACACGTTATCTGTTAATAGAGACTGTGTTAAGTCGTACGTTTTTGTTAATACAGTTACCATTTCAGTTAACTTTGGTAAGTTGTCAACAAGAACTGTTAATGATTCTTGAACTTCTGGTTTTAGCAATTGATCAAGTACATCTGATTGAGTTGCACCTTTAGCTTGAACCGCTTCTTCAGCCGGCTTTTGGATAGTTGATTGAGACATAAGAACGTCCTCCTTTGCTGTATATTGTTGCATATGTAGACACTTTAGCTGCTAGACTTCTAGTTTTGTTGTGAAGTCCTGCACATTTATCTATTGTAAATTTATTGCCTTATAAAAGCAACCGGTTTGGTGGAAAAAACTAAGAAAGAGTCGAACGATGCATTTATTGGAAATGAACTCTGTTTATTCAGAAAATAAGAATAAATTCCGATTTTTAGATTGACGATTTTATCGATTCTCACATATAATCTAAAACATAACATTTGATGTGAGGAGATATGACGTGAAGGTCGTGAATGAACTATACCAAACAGCTATATTTGAAATTAATCGTGAAAAATTAATAGATCAGTTAACGAAGTTAAAAGAGAGTCATGAAGAGCAGATAGTCGTTATCAAAGAGAAAATCGAGAAATATGAGCAGAAAAAAAGAGCTCAGGAAACATGGTATCAATCACTTTCTCCGTTTCGCAAAATTTTTACAGGAAGACCTTTAAGTCATCATGAAGCCGTTGAGTATATGGTCCATGTAAAGGACAGGTTTCGTAAAATTGAGCAGTTTAAAGGGAAAATTCGTGAAGTTGAACGTGTGCTTGAACTGCTAACACAAGAGGTTGTCATCGAGGAAATCGTTTTAACATCAGCGATTGTAGAAGGTTTATCGCGAATGGAGGAAAGATAATGGGGATTGAAGAACTTAGCTTGGGCGTCAATACAACGTGGGTGGTACTAACGGCTGCTATGATTCTATTAATGGAAGGCGGCTTTGCATTATTAGAAGCTGGATTTGTACGGTATAAAAATAACGTTAATATTATCATGAAGGTATTTGCTGATATTACAATTGGAACGCTTTGCTTTTATATAATCGGGTTCGGACTTATGTACGGAGATGATTTAGGTGGTATTGTTGGTACAAATGGCTTTGCGCTAACAGGTAATTTATCGCATTTAGATATTCCAATCGGTTTGGAAACGTTCTGGCTGTTTCAATGTGCGTTTGTTATTGCTGTGATTTCCATTGTATCTGGCGCGGTCGCGGAACGAATTAATTTCCGCGCATATTTATTATATGCAGTGCTAATGACCGCAGTTATTTATCCAATTGCGGGTCACTGGATCTGGGGCGGAGGCTGGATTGCTTCACTTGGAGTACAAGATTTTGCAGGATCAGCTGTTATTCATGCTTTGGGCGGCTTTTCGGCGCTTGCTGCTGCTATCGCCATTGGGCCTCGTACAGGAAAGTTTACGGCTAACGGAGTGAGCTCAATTGCCTTACCGAGTAATTTACCTTTAGCATCTGTTGGAGCGTTTTTACTATGGTTTGGTTGGTTTGGTTTTAATGCAGGGAGTACGTTAAGTGCAACTGATGTAAGAATTGGTCACATTGCCCTTGTGACTATGCTGTCAGCTGCATCAGGTGGTGCCGCAACTTTATTCTATACGCTTTTTAGACATAATCGTTCAGACGCTCCGTCCGTGATCAACGGTTCACTCGCAGGTCTGGTTGGAATTACAGCAGGATGCGCTTTTGTCAGTACGCCTTCTGCCATTTTTATTGGTGCAGTTTCTGGGTTGTTAATGATGGCCGCAACAAATTGGTTAGAGGCAAGACGAATTGATGATCCAGTCGGCGCATTTCCGGTTCACGCTGCTGCTGGCGTATGGGGGACAATTGCAGTAGGGTTATTTGCTACAGATGGTGGTCTGTTCTTTGGAGGTGGCTTTGAGCTACTAGGGATTCAGTTCATTGGCTTAGTAGCATTGTCCGCGTGGGGCTTTTTAGCAACGTGGTTTGGTTTAAAAGCAATTGCGCTACTTGTACCGCTTCGCTCCACAGAGGAAGAGGAAGAAGTAGGGTTAGATATTAGCTACCACGGCATTATGGCTGCCAATCAGTCTCATGAATTTATTGAATACTATAACCAGTACGAACAAACAGAACAAAAATAAAAGAGGCTGAGACATAAGTATTTCAGTCAATAATCTATCCGAACTATTGCGAGTTAACTACTTTTGATAGTTCGGATATTTTTTGTTGGTTCCAAAGACAATTAAAAAAAGCGAATTTCTGTAGCGTAATGGAGTAAACTTATTCTTCCAACCTAACGATGGTAGAACAGTCATCATTCGTCTTTGAGAAGAAATTATTTTGGTATGTCCCAGCTTCTTTTTATGTGTAAAAAAAGAAGAATTTTTCTAATTCCCACAAAATAATTGAAAAGTCAGAAAATTTATGTTATAGTATAAAAAAGACAAGGAGTTGATTTCTTATGAAGAAAAATTTGCTGAATTCGTCGCCGAAATCGAATGTGAAAGTGTTAGATTCCCTAATTGCCGAAATGTTCTTAGATAAAGTTATTGCAGACTTTCAAAAAGCGAAATTGAAAAAAGAAATCGACCAGTCATTAGAAAAGAAAAACAAAGAAGATTTCTTTAAACTAACTGATCAGCTAAAGAGTATTTCTTAATAGATAACAAAAGCTGTGTTCTTCAACTAAGAAGAACGCAGCTTTTGTTTTTTAGATAATTCAAACTATGGTACACTAGAACTAAAAGTAAAAGAAAGAAGTGTGTCTATGTCTGAAACCCTACAATTAATTAAAAAGCTAGTTTCCATTCCGAGTCCTTCTGGCAATACAGCGGAAGTTATTTCATATGTAGAAACGTTTTTAAACAATATTGAAGTAGAATCACACCGTACATATAAAGGTGGACTTCTTGTCACGCTTAAAGGAGAAAATCATGATAAGCATCGTTTTTTGACCGCTCACGTAGATACGCTAGGAGCAATGGTAAAAGACATTAAGCCAAATGGAAGGTTGAAGCTAGATTTAATTGGCGGCTTTCGCTACAACAGTATTGAAGGTGAATATTGTGAAATAGAGACATCCAACGGAGAGGTTTATACAGGAACGATTTTAATGCATCAAACTTCTGTACACGTGTACAAAGATGCTGGAACAGCAGAGAGAAACCAAACAAATATGGAAATTCGCTTAGATGAAAAAGTGTCTACCAAAGAAGACGTGAAACAGCTTGGCATTGACGTTGGTGACTTTGTTAGCTTCGATCCTCGCGTAAGCATTACAAAAAGTGGTTATATCAAATCTCGTCATTTAGACGACAAAGCAAGCGTTGCTCTTCTGCTAAACTTAATTAAACGAGTAAAAGAAGAGCATGTAACGCTTCCTTATACGACTCATATTTTAATTTCAAACAACGAAGAAATTGGCTATGGTGGAAATTCTAATATTCCACCACAAACTGTTGAATATTTAGCCGTTGATATGGGCGCGATGGGAGACGGGCAATCTACCGATGAATATACAGTGTCCATTTGTGCGAAGGATTCAAGTGGACCGTATCACTATGAGTTAAGAAAGCATTTAGTTAACTTAGTAAAAACTCACGATATTTCGTACCGAGTTGATATCTATCCATTTTACGGTTCAGATGCGTCAGCAGCGATGCGAGCAGGACATGATTTAATTCATGGTTTGATTGGACCTGGAATTGATTCTTCCCATGCGTTTGAACGAACGCACCAAGAATCTTTAGATGCAACCGGACGTTTATTATGGCAATATGTCCAATCTGAAATGGTTTATTAATAGCGTGACAAGTTGAATGAACAAAATGAACTTTTTAAATAAAATGTTTCTTGTGACTAGTTTTGTAGAAAGGGTTCCCAAATCGTTTATTCCTGTCCATAATAGGTGGTGTTAAAGCAATTGCTGAACTAACCTTTGGTGGGGGGACTTAGAAATGTGGATTATTACCGTATATGCAAAAGATGAAACGAGAATGTTCGAGTATGACACAGAAAATCAAGCACGAGAAGCTTTTTCAAAGCTAAAAGGCTGCAAAGTCTTATCGGAAGTTGTTTATTTTAATGATGCTAGACTAAGGTTGTCAGCAGTATAAGGATAATAAAAGTAAAAAAGCTGCAGTCGTTTAGACATTCTAAGCGCCTGCAGCTTTTTGTATTCCATTAAAAGGAGTTGAAAAATTCAGTAATATAAGCTACTATGTGAAGGATTATCACGATAGGTATAGTAGGATATTGCACATTACATAAGCAAGAAGAAAGGAGATTGCATGTCTAATCGAAGAATAGTCATTGCAGGAATTGAAAGCGGAGTAGGCAAAACGACTCTTACAATTGGATTGATGGGAGCACTCCGTCAAGAAGGCTATGTTGTACAGGGCTTCAAGTGCGGACCAGACTACATAGATCCAACGTATCATACAGCTGTTACGGGAAGGGTTTCAAGGAACATTGATAGCTGGATGCTTGAGGAAAAGATGATAGCAGCAATTATGAATCATGCGAGCGATGGAGCTGATATATCAGTTATAGAAGGAGTGATGGGCTTTTATGATGGAAAAGCACCCACCAGCAATCATGGAAGCACCGCTGAGCTTAGTATTTTAACAAACAGCCCCGTCATTTTAGTTGTTGACTGCTCTGGAATGGCAAGAAGTGCTGCTGCAATTGTGAAAGGCTTTCAGCTTCTTTCAGAAGAAGTCAACATCGTAGGCGTTATTGCAAATCGAGTCGGCAGTCAAGGGCATTTTCAACTAATTCAAGCAGCGGTTCAGAAGGAGTGCGGAATTCCAGTTGTAGGCTACTTGCCAAGATACAAACAGTTCTCTATGCCGGAACGACATTTGGGCCTTATCCCTTCAATAGAACGTGGTGACTTGCAACCCTTTTTTCATGAGTTAAGTCAAGCCATTTTAAAAACGATTGATGTAGAAAAAATTTATGAGCTTTCTAAGGCGCCCACTCTTAAAGGTTATACTGCTATCTTTTCGCCTCAAATACCTTTTAAAGTGAAAATTGCTGTTGCAAGAGATGCAGCCTTCAATTTTTATTATGAAGAAAATCTACAGTTATTAAAAGCAAAAGGTGCGGAACTTGTTTATTTTTCACCATTGCAAGGTGAAGAGGTTCCTAATAATATAGATGGTCTTTATATTGGAGGGGGGTTCCCTGAAGAGTTTGCAGCAGAGTTAGCTGATAAAAACGAAGTGAAAGAGTCTATTAAGCAAGCAATTCATCGTGGAACACCGACGTTAGCAGAGTGCGGAGGGTTTATGTATTTAACCGAAGCAATCGTCACGACAGATAAAGAAAAGTTTGAAATGGTTGGCATCATTCCTGGAGAGGCACATATGCAAACGCAGCTTGCTGCGCTTGGTTACAGAGAAATTGAAGGTGCTAAAGGCAACTTTTTATTAGAAGGTGGCGTAAAAGCAAGAGGGCATGAGTTTCATTACTCAACTTTTCATTCAGCCCAAAAGCTTCCACACGCTTATCAGACAACAAGTATGGTAGGGGTAAAAGATGAAGGATATTTAAAAGAGAATCTTGTTGCAGGCTATACGCACTTTCATTTCGGATCATCAACGGAGCTTGTTGAAAACTGGATAAACAAATGTGAAAAATTTAAAAGAGAAAGAAGCGATTCACTATGACAGCTGGGAAAGTATTTCTTGTGGGAGCGGGACCTGGAGACCCGAAATTAATTACGGTTTATGGCGTTGAATGCATTCAACAATCAGATGTTATTTTATATGATCGACTGGCTAACGAAAAATTATTAGAATATGCAAAAGCGGATGCAGAGCTAATTTTTTGTGGGAAGCTACCGGGAAAGCATGGGGTTATTCAAGATAAAATTCATAGCTTATTAGTAGAACATGCCCTTGCTGGAAAAACGGTCACTCGTTTAAAAGGAGGAGATCCGTTTGTATTTGGACGCGGAGCAGAAGAAGCACAGTTTCTTGTTCAGCATGGTATTCCTTTTGAAGTAGTACCTGGGATTACATCAGGAATTGCAGCACCTGCTTATGCTGGAATTCCTGTGACTCATCGCGATCATGCTACATCGTTTGCAATTGTAACAGGACACGGTCGAGAAGAAAAAGGACAAGACTTCCTAAACTGGCCAGCGCTTGCAACGGGTATTGATACGATTGCGTTTTATATGGGGGTTGGTAATCTGCCGTATATTTGTGAGCAGCTCATTAAGCATGGACGTAATCCACATACGCAGGTAGCGCTTATTGAATGGGGCACAACAGAAAAGCAGCGAACGGTAACAGGAACGTTAGAAGATATCGTAACGATTGCAGAGACAGCGAAAGTAGCGCATCCTGCAATTGTCCTTATAGGAGATGTGGTTGGGGTAAGAGAAGCTATCCGCTGGTTTGAATAAGAAGATTAAGTAAGTTGGCTACTATGCCCATGTGACTTTGAAGGGTTTTTCTGAAAAAAGCGACTAAAGATAGTGTACCTGAAGCAGTAAAAACTTTATAATAAATGTAAAAGAATCCAAAGCTACGGGTGATTACAGTGAATAAAGTTTTCAATAAAGATGCGCTGACAGATATACTTCAAATAGCCATTAACCTCATTAAAAGTCGCACGGTTTTTATCGGCACGCTTGATGACGTGTTTTCAATTATGAAAATTGTAAATAGCGAAGGTGGAAGTCTACTCCATGAGGGATTAACGTTACCAATTGAGCTTTCGATTTGTAATTTGGTAACGTGTGAAGAGTCACTTGTCATTTCTGATACGAAGTGCGATGTTCGAACAAAACATCTGCAGGCTATTTATGATGCGGATGTTGGGTCTTACTTAGGTGCACCAATTGTATTAGAAAATGGTAAACTCTTTGGAACTCTATGCGTAGTAGATCCCAATCCACAGACTTTTACAGAACAAGAAGTTTCATCAATTAAGCGCTTAGCAAACGTATTAGGTACCATCATTTCTCAACAGCAGCAGGTAATTATTCCAGAGTTTGAAGAGAAAATACAGCATTTAGATAAGTTAGCGCTTGTAGGTCAACTTGCCGCTGGTTTAGCTCATGAAATTAGAAATCCTATGCAGTCAGTAAAAGGCTTTATTCAATTTCTGTTTGAAGAGCACAACCAAACCAGTAGTCATATTAAAGATCTTGTGTTAACAGAATTAAATAGAATGAATGAGCTTATCAGTGACTTTTTACTAGTCACGCAGCCCACTGCGCCTAAAAAATCACTAACTTCCATTACTGACGTTATGCAAGCAACAATTGGCGTATTGCAAAGCGAAGCGAACCTACATAATATTTCTATCTGCTTGGAAACGGACGACTACGTGCCGAAGTTATGGCTTGATGCTTCACAGATAAAGCAGGTGTTTTTAAATATTATAAAAAATGCTATTGAAGCGATTGGTCATAATGGGAAAATAGCAGTTTACGTTCAAAACAAAGAGGATACGGTCTGTTTGTTTATAAAAGATAGCGGTCCTGGTATTCCGTTGTCGATTATTAATAAAATTGGAGATCCCTTTTTTTCAACGAAAGATGAAGGGGTAGGGTTAGGTCTTTCTATTTGTCAAAGCATTATTAAAGAGCATCAAGGCTTTATGAGTATTGCAAATGATTATGAAGGGACCGTTGTTAGTATTCAACTACCCGCTACATCATAAGAAAAAGCTGCCTCTTGGCAGCTTTTTCTTATGATTCATTTCCGTTAACCTTTTCAGCATCCCAGTAAAATTCACTGAGAACATCTGCTAGCGCTTTTACGGTATTCGTTAATTCTTCCATATTGTTATCAACGCCACCCATTTCAATGAGAATAGCATTAGTGGATAAATCTTGGTTGTAAACTCCATTTCCGCTCGCTTTGCTTTTACCGAGTACACCACGACTTAATCCAGGATACTTCTTTTCTAACCCTTCATGAAGCGCTTTTGAAAGCTTTAAGTTTTGCTCAAAGTTTTGATTTTCTTTTCCCAATACAAACATGACGCGTGCATACGACTTGTCATTAATTTGAATCGTTGTATCTTTTTTACGAAGGGAATCTCGATGCAGGTCAATAAGGTAGGTTAAATCTTTATTCTGTGCCATGGCTTCTTGTACGATAGTACGAGACATCGCATAAGAGCGCGGTGTTTTCCAACCCTTTTCATTTAGCTTTGCGCCAATATTTGTTGTGTCGACTTCAGCACCAATACCTTGTGATTCTAATTCTCTCCCGAGCATTTCTCCGACCATGCTAATATTAGTTTTACTATCGGCTGCTTTATCAGCATTACCATCGCCTTCTAAACCTAGTAAAGGCAAATAGGACTCCCAGCTGTGCGTATGATAGATATAGACGACTTTTCGTCCATTTGTTGTGTTAGCTGGAGGCTTTTCTTCTTGCTCTTTTTCCTTTTCCGTAGAAGGTTGTTCAACTTCTTCCTTGTCTACTTCTCTTTCCTTTAACACTTCTTCGATTGGAGGAGCTGATTCTTTTGGAAAGTTTGTAAAATTAGTTCCTTCACCCGCAATAATTAAATTCGAGTCGAAAATGCTAAAACCTGGAATTTCAGATCCAAATAAGCTTCTCGCATCTTGTGTTCGTATGCTAGTGGAAAGTTCTAGTAGAGTGGAAGATAAAGAAGGCGTAGAAAAATTATCGTCAAACGCTTTCTTAAAATGCTGATTTTCTTGGCTCATTAAATAATATAGAGTTTCTGCTTTATGTTTTGATAACGTCTGATACACAATCGATGAATGAAACTGCTCTTTGAATGCGGAGTAGCTTACTACAAAGACTGCTGAAGAAATGAGGACAACAACGCATATAATGACCATAATCATTCTATATGTGAGAACAAAAAAGTTAGCACGGTTATCGTTACTAGATTTCAATATCGCTTACTCCCTTCAAGACCGCTTCTGAATCTAGTAACTAGTTTATGAGGAATGAAAAGGAAATATGAGGACATTTTCGAACATAATAGAGTAATTGCTAGAAAAAATGCTAGCTGAACCGAATCGGTTAGCTAGCAGAAGCATGTTTAGCTGTTAACAGTTGATAAATTCGACGACCTTTAGGAGTCAGCGTAAAGCCTCGGCTATTCTTTGTTATGAGATTTAAATGTTGAAGTTGGTCAAATACCGTTATAATATGCTTTCGCTTCACGTTGTTCAAGAGGCCGTGTGCGTGTAAGTTTGTTAAGCCTTTTTGGCGCATACTGTTTGTTGATTGACCTTCAACTACTTGGAAATAAACTTCTTGTGTTTGAGAATCCTGTAGTAGCTCTATCAATTCTAGAAGCTTATAAAAAGACAGAGAAGAAAGTGGTTTCTTTTGGACCATTATCGGTACTTCTACTGGTTCTTTTTGAATCTGATTTAATTCCTGTTTGTACATAGATGAAAATCCATCAAGCTGCTGATGTATGCCACTTTCATTTAATAAGGCAACATAGGCTTCCATTGTTTGAAACAGTGCAGTATGTGATTCAACGTTCCATTTAGAAAAGTAGGGTAGTGACAGCTCAATTTCTTCATTGATAGGAATATCAAGTGTGAGTAAGTCATTCATGAAAATAAGAAATGGAGGCTTGTCTACATGATTAGAACGCAAAGAAAACTGCTCAATCTGCTCAATCGTTTGGTTGATGTTTGTTACGGCTAAACGATATTTCTCAGCTAATACTTTCCATTCTTGGAGCCTACTCATTTTACGAATCAACCGTTGGTTCTCTTTCAACAGCTCTTTAAATAAATGCTGTGTAGTGGCGAGGCGCTTATTGGCCAACACGATATGAAACTCCTCACGTAGCGTAACGCAATCATCGATAATATGATAGGTTACGGATAAATCCAAAGAGGAACAGTGAACCAGAAGCACTTCTTGGTCAGGTACGATTTGAATGGTGCTTTCCTTTACACATGTTTTTATCCCGCATTCAAAAGCCTCATAAGGGAGCGAACGAAACGGTCTTAAACCAACTTCTAAACGGTTGCGAAAGTGTGCAACCTTTTCGGGATCTTTCATTAAAAATAACAGAGGTGAATCCTCACACTTTTCCATGGCTTGAATCGCTTCTTTGTTGCGATTATAAAGTGAAACAAGCGGATGATCAAAGAAACGACTGTTGACATGAAGCAGCCATTCCTCACGAGATGAATCGTGAATTCTCGCGCAAAACATATATTCTTTTACCAACTTTGAGACGTAGCTATGTAAGTCTTCCTTAGACATATTGCTAAAGTCCTCAGGGTAAAACTCGTGTTCATGAATCGGAACACCACGATTTTTGTTATAGTCTTTCCATAGAAACGACTGTGGTTTCCAAAGGTGTGGATAAATTGTTTCCATTCGGTCAATTGGAATAGGAAAACCGTCAGCTGCATTATTATATAAAAACGAATTAAGAAGCAATTGCTCATCTATGGAATATGTTTGAAGAGCTAATAAAACAGCTTCGTTCAAACGAGTGAGTAATGCTTTTGTTTTTTTTGTACTCAATGAGCGCACCGTTTTGTTTTTGCGACCGAGCGGTATAAAAGTTAGCTGCGGATAATCTTCAAACTGAATCGATAAGTTTTCAGGTACTGCCATTATCGTAACTCCTTTCCTGTAGGTTGTATTGTAGCTATATTTTCATAAAAGAAAAAGTTTTGATGTGTTGAATTCTGAATAAATTTTTACTTTTAAAATAAGGGAGAAAGTATTTAATGGTAGCTGTATTTATAAGTGAAAGAAGGAATTAAGAACCCATTTGTGTAATTAGTGTATGTATGTTTTTTTGTTCAATCCAAAAATAGGAGGATCTTATGGTCAAAAAAACAATAAACGCACTAAAACAAAGGCTATGGGAAAATAACGATGTAATTGAAGTGTATAAAGGGAATGGAGAAGTTAATTTCACCACGTGCACATTTTACGAGGGTTTAGTAGAAGAAATAATTCATCAATTTGAACAAAAGCATAGGTGCGTTATGCCAAAAGACTACCGAGAATTTTTAAGGGAAACGAACGGCTGTCGCTTATTTGAGTCAAATCTAGTAGAAAACAGCGTTGTCTTATACCGTTTGGAAGATATGGAGAGTCAATGTAGTGAAGACTATATAACTATTGGAGCTGTCAATCAGAATGAGATTTTACTCCGAAGAGAAGAAGCAAGCGAGCACTCAGTCATAATTAAAAGCAAATATGAGCCGGTTGAGCAAGCGGTGAACTTACATATGACTTTTGAACAGTGGTTTGATCGACTAATAATGAGCCAAGGTAATTTATTTTGGACGTGGTCCGTTCAGCCAGTTCTTGTACGAATTAAACGATTTCAATAACAAGACGTGCTGCTATGAGCGGCACGTCTTGTTGTTTGTAAGATCATAGGTGTATAAAACGTCGTCTAAAAATACCCCGTCAAATTCGTGGGGCTGGTTTTTTACGAACCGTGCTCCTTGACGTTTGTAAAAGTTGACTGCACGCTTATTCTTTCCTAAGGCCCAAATATCGATTGACTGGACGCCTAAGGAATAAAGGTCCCTTTTAATAAAGTCCATTAACAAGGTTCCAAGTCCTTGGCCTTGTGTGCCTTCTGAAATGTATAATGCAACCAATTCACCTTTATGTGATGAGTGGCTGTATTGTTCATACGCACCAAAAGCAACGATAGTTTGCTGATCGCTGAAGGCTGCTACAATAGAAGCCCCGTCCTTCTGTAAAAAATTGCTCCACTTTTCTTCGCTTTCTTGATAGGAGAGCTTTTCTAAATAAGAGTCTGGAACTAGATCGCGATAAGTGGTTTTCCAACTATCAATATATAATGTTGAAATACTGCTTATATGGCTAAAATTTGCTTTCATGAACTGCAATGTGTGAACCCTCCGTATACAAAAATGAATGAATAACATGAATGAAATGTAAATAATTGTAATGTAGGACCATATTAAGAGATTCTTAATTTTTTTTGTGATATGGTTTAATTATCAAAATAGTTTAATAATAATTTCTTTTTCGGCAAGAAGAAAGGATGTGGACATGTCATTAAAACTTCGCTTTTTATTAACCTATCTTAGCATGGTTTTAGTTTTTGTGCTTCTGCTTTTGCTTTTTGGCTTCTTAGTGTTTTTTTCAATTACAGGGGATGCTAACTTTCTGCAAAAAACATACTCCAATGCATATGTATATAAGCTCTTAACACCGGAAGAAGAAACGACATTTTTAAATGTAAAGCTGCTGAGTCAAGAGGACCCAAATCAACTTTTAAATCAGCAAATAATTAAAAGTTATGAGCAAGAAGGCATTGATGTAATTGTCAGAAAGAATGAAGAAGTGACGTACTCATCGTTCTCTATAGATCAGCGAACAGTGGACAAAGAGCTGCCGCATTTTAATGAAAAAAGTACAAAATCAGCTACATATGAACAAGACATTATTCGAATTAAAAATAAGTTTTATTCATACATCAAATTAGATTTTTTCTTTCCAAATCGGGATGAAGGAACTGTTTTTGTTTTACGAAGCATTAGCCCTTACGTTGGAATTGTTCATAAAGTTTTTCCGTTTTTATTTATTTTTCTCTTGCTTTTATTTGTGGTGATCATTGGTTTTGTTAACTATGTTGTGTCCAGAAGCGTTATTAAGCCAATTTATAGATTAAAGCGAGCAGCTGAACGCATTCGTCAAGGAGACGTTCATTTCTCAATACCGTATAAGCACAATTCCAAAGATGAAATAAACGAGTTAACCAATTCTTTTGAAGAAATGAGAAAAAAGCTGCAATCATCTATTGACCTTCAGGTTCATTATGAAGAAAATCGTAAGCAGCTGCTGTCAAGCATCTCACATGACCTAAAGACGCCGATTACCTCAATCATTGGTTATGTTGAAGGGATACAAGATGGCGTAGCCAACACACCTGAAAAGCTTGAAAAATACTTATCAACAATTTCTACAAAAGCAAAGGATATGAATAGCTTAATTGACGAGCTCTTTTTATTTTCTAAACTAGATTTGCATGAAGTACCATTTCATTTTGAAACCGTGAATATTAATGATTTTATGGAGAACCTCAACCAGGAGCTGCAATTTGAGTTAGAAGAAAAAGGAGTGCTATTACGCTTTTATACAACGCTTTCTAAAAGAGCTTATGTAAAAGCAGATACAGATAAGCTGCGGCGAGTAATAATGAACTTAATTACAAATAGCATCAAATTTATGGATAAAGAGGATAAGCGTATTGAACTGGTGCTCAGTGAAAATGAAAGTGAAGTAATTGTAAGAATAGTAGACAATGGGTGCGGTATCGAGCCGAGAGCGCTTCCTTACATATTTAACAAGTTTTATCGAGCTGAAGAATCGAGAAATACGCAGACGGGTGGAAGTGGTCTAGGGCTAGCAATTGCCAAACAAATCATTGACTCGCACGGTGGATCAATTTGGGCAACAAGTACATTACATAAAGAAACAAGCATCTATTTTTCTTTGCGAAAAATAACTAAATAGAGGTGATAGCAAGAGTGAAGCGTATATTACTAATTGAGGATGAGCCAAGTATTGCAGAGTTACAGCGTGATTATTTAGAAATTAACCAGTTTGAAGCACATGTGCAGCATAGCGGAGAAGAAGGTTTAGAAAGAGCTTTAAACGAAGAGTTTGACCTAATCATTTTAGATATTATGCTCCCAAAGCTAAACGGATTTGAAGTGTGCAAACGAGTTCGAGCGGTAAAAGATATACCTATTCTACTTGTATCAGCTAAAAAAGAAGAAATCGATAAGATTAGAGGTCTTGGGCTGGGTGCGGATGATTATATCACAAAGCCATTTAGCCCTGGAGAGCTTGTAGCAAGAGTAAAAGCGCATTTATCTCGCTATGAGCGCTTGAGCGAGCGCAATCACACAAAAAAACTAATTAAAGTTCATCATATTGAATTGGATAAGCTAGCTCGTCGCGTCTTCGTTTATAATCAGGAAGTAACATTTACCACAAAAGAGTTCGATTTATTATTATTTCTTATTACTCATCCAAACCAAGTACTTAGCAAAGAACAACTGTTTGAAAACTTATGGGGGTTTGATTCGACTGGAGATATTTCAACTGTTACGGTGCATGTACGAAAAGTGCGTGAGAAAATTGAACAAAACCCTGCTCAGCCTCAGTACTTAGAGACAATTTGGGGAGCGGGATATCGTTTTAATATTTAAGGGGGAAGGAAATTGCGAGTGAGAACAGCTACTACATTAGATTATCCGGAACTGCGATTTATTTATTTGGAATCTCGCAGTCACCACTTTCATTGGATGAAAGCTGAAGCCTTTCAGCTTGAGGATTTTGATAGGGATATGGTAGGTGAACATCTACTAGTTGCTGAGCTTGATGATAAAGTTGTGGGGTTTGTATCTTTGTATCTTCCTGATAATTTTATTCACTGCTTATTTGTGCATCCCGATTATTCAAGAAAAGGTGTTGGAACAGCGTTAGTAGATGCATCCATTCAAAAAATGAATACGCCACTGCGTCTGAAGTGCGTATCAAAAAATGACAAAGCGCTGCTGTATTATAAGAAGAAGGGGTGGGTGCAAGTGGTTGAAGAAGGCCCTGTATCTGAACGCTATTGGTTAATGGAATATCAATAAGTAAAAATGAGTTTGGGACATAACAAAATGATTGCTTCTAAAAGACGAACACTAGCTGTTCCCATCTCTTTGATTTGTCTCAACACGTTCGTTCCATTGCGCTACGGCCACTCGCTTTCCGCGGGGAGGAACCTGAGCTTCCTCGCTGTGCTGCGGGATCTCAGTTTTCCCTCTCTTTCCCGCAGGAGTCGAGTGTCCTACGCTCCATTCCACCCTGTTTCCAACATTGTTTTCACAATCAACCAAAAAAGCTGAACGATTAAAAGTGATGAACTCTCAATCGTTCAGGTATAGTAGAGGCTGAACTACTTATGTCTCAGTCTCTTTTGTATTTAAGAAGAAAATGCGGGTTGATTAGCTTTTCGCTTACGTTTTGTATGAACAAAAGATTGTGCATAATCAAGTGCTTTACCTGCCTGAGAGAAAAAGTGTTGCCGTCCAATTCGATCATACAGTCCAGTTTTTAGAAACATCTCTTTTGGCTGAGCATCTAGCCCTGTAATTAATAATGCTCGGTTATCTTCATTAAGCCTTTGATGAACGTTTGATAGTAGATTTTCGCCTGAGGTGTCAATAAATGAAACCTGCTCCATTTTTAAAATAACAACGTCTGCATTCGATTGAATGATACTATCCGTTGCTTCTTCTAATCGTTCAGCCGAGCCGAAAAAGAGCGAGCCTTCTAGCGTGTACATTTGAAGCTGGGATTTTTCATCATCATGGTTTGTTTTTGAAACGTGAAGCGATTGGCTCATACGCTTAACAAACATAATAATGGCAAAGAGCAATCCTACCCCAACACCTGTTGTTAAATCGAAGAATACGGTTAGTAAGAACGTAATTGCTAAAACTGCAGAGTCTGCAGTTTTTGTTTTGAAAATATGAGCAAATTCTTTTCGTTCGCTCATATTAAAAGCAACGACCATTAATACAGGTGCCATGCTTGCTAGTGGAATATGAGATGCATAAGGTGCTAATACCAACAAAACGATGAGTACAACAAGGCCGTGTACAACTCCTGAAATAGGCGAAGTTCCTCCGTTACGAATATTTGTTGCTGTTCGAGCGATTGCTCCTGTTGCAGGAATACCTCCAAATAAGGAAGTGGTCATGTTGGCAATTCCTTGTCCCACAAGCTCTTTGTTGCTGTTGTGTTTTGTCTTTGTCATACTGTCAGCTACCATAGCTGATAGAAGCGATTCAATTCCACCGAGCATAGCGATTACAAGTGCTGCTGGTAATAGCATAACAATGGTATCAATTGTTAATTCAGGCCACTGAAAAGTAGGGAGTTCATTTGGGATTGGACCATAGGTTGATCCAATGGTGGCAACCTTGTCTTGAAAAAAAAGAACGGCAATCAAAGTGGAAAATAGAATGCCTAACAACGCACCAGGAACCTTTGGAATAAATTTCGGTGCAATAAGGACAATTACTAAACAAATAATAGCTATTAGTATGCTATAAATATTGACAGCAGATAGGTTTGTGATAATTTCCCACATGTTAAGGTGAAAAGCTTCGTGTTTTTCTATATTGTGTAATCCTAAAAAGTTTGCAATTTGTCCTGAGAAGATAATAATTGCAATGCCGGCAGTAAAACCAATTGTCACTGGTTTTGGAATGAACTTGATAAACTTTCCAAGCCTAAGAAGTCCAACGGTAACTAAGATAATTCCTGCCATAAAGCCAGCTATAATTAAATTCTCATAACCATATTGCATGACAACTCCTAATAAAATAGGAACAAACGCACCTGTCGGACCTGCGATTTGGAATCTGGATCCTCCGAATAAGGAGACCAAAATCCCGGCAATAATCGTTGTATAAATACCATATTCCGGTCGAACGCCAGAAGCAATGGCAAATGCCATGGCTAAAGGAATTGCTACAATACCTACCACGAGTCCAGCAATCAAATCTTTTTGAAAGCGTTCTCCGTTATAATCTTGAAACCTAGTCGCCTTTTTCATTTGAGTATCCTCCTTTGTATAATCAATAGACGGTCTGTTCTAAGGTGATACACTTAGTCTAAGGAGCAATCGTAAAGAAAAGTGAAAGGAATTCTTAAAAATTTCTTAAAAGACGGCAAAACTTATCTAAAATATAGAGTGAAAATATGCTTGAAATTATAAGTGAATCAAAATCAATACGTTGACATTAACGTTAACGTTAGGTATTATTATAAAAGTAAAGTTTACGTTAACGTTAATGTTATATACCTGGAGGTTTACTGTACATGTACAAAATTGATGAAGTAACAAAAATGACAGGTTTAACAAAACGAGCAGTTCGCTACTATGAAGAAATAGGGCTAATTTTGCCTCCTTCACGTACAAAGGGAAATGTTCGACTCTACACGGAAGATGAAGTAAGTGAGTTGAAAAAAGTAGCAGAAGCAAAAGAAGTACTTGGCTTTTCCCTGCAAGAACTTCAAGAGTTTATGTCGTTAAAAAGAACGATTGAACAAGCAAAAAGAGATCAGAATGTCTCAGCTCAAGATGTATTGGAAATTGAAAATATGATTCATACTCAAATGGAAATGATTATGTACAAAGTCGATAAGATGATGACATTTAAAGAGGAATTAGAGGCCATGCATCAACGAGCTACAGACATTCGGAAGCGAAAGGAACAAGAGGAGTGACGCGTGTGGAACAACAACATTCTAAAAGCCGTGTTGGTCAAGTCATCACGGTTTTTGCTACGTTTTTAGCATTTATGGGAATAGGAGTTGTAGATCCAATTTTACCAGAGATTGCGGCTCAAATAGGAGCTTCTCACTGGCAAGTTGAAATGCTATTTACGTCATACTTATTAATGATGGCTATCATGATGATTCCAGCTGGGATTTTAGCTTCCAGATTTGGAGATAAACGCTTGATGGTTACAGGACTTATTATCGTAACAATTTTCGCTGCGCTTTGTGGCTTGTCTAATAATATTCCACAGCTATCCATTTTCCGTGCCGGCTGGGGGTTAGGTAATTCATTTTTCTTCGCAACTGCTATGACGCTGTTAATTGCACTATCAGGTGAAGTGAAACAAGCGGTTGGAATGTACGAAGCAGCTATCGGATTAGGAATGGCAGGTGGACCACTTGTTGGTGGTGTACTTGGTAGCTCTTCATGGAGACTACCGTTTATCGGAACTAGTATTTTGATTTTTATTGCATTTATTCTCGTTTTAACAATCGTTAAACAACCTGGTTCTAGTAGGCTAAGAAAGGCAGCAGGCTTTAAAGATATTATTCAGCTCTATAAGTGTAAGCCGTTTACTCAAGGTGCGCTTTCCGGAATGCTTTATTATTATGGCTTTTTTACGGTGTTAGCCTATACACCTCTTATTTTACCGATTAGTGCCTTGCAAATTGGTTTTGTCTTCTTTGGTTGGGGGTTATGCTTAGCTTACGGATCTGCTATTTTAGCTCATAAATTAGAAATGAAGTATCCGCCGAAACAAGTGCTTCATATTAGCTTGATTATCTTTGTTGTTATCTTAGCTTTACTATTTGTAACAGATAATACGGCGCTACGTATTATTCTCGTTATGGCATCAGGCTTAGTATCAGGACTAAACAATGCACTATTTACAAGCTACGTTATGGAAGTATCACCGTATGAAAGAGGGATTACTTCAGGTGGATATAATTTCCTTCGCTGGTTAGGAGCTGCATTTGCACCGTTATTATCAGGTGTAATCGGTCATGCAATAGCGCCTCAAGCACCTTTCTTAGTTGCTGCTATCATAGCAGTTGTAGCGTTTGTTATCATGAAAGTGAAAGTAAAAAAAGTTTAGAGATAGTAGGATAAAAGTACCAAGAGAAAGGCACGTAGCCTTTCTCTTTTTTTGACTAATTTTGAGGAAATCAAAAAATAGTGTATAATGGAGACAAGAACGTAAATTTGTGTTCTATATTATAGGAGTGTGATGCGAATGGCCACCTGTAAGAACTGTGACCATAAATGGAATTGGAAAACATCTGTTAAAAAATTATTAACGCTTCGAAACGTGATGAAGTGTCCACATTGTGGAGAAGAGCAATATATGTCCGCAAAATCTCAAAAAAGATTGTCAATCTACTTATTTACACCTCTGATTCTCTGGCTTATCTTATCCGTACTTAATTTTCCTCTTCAAAATGTAATGACGGTTACCGTCCTCGGATTTGTTGTTTCAATTATGATGATGCCTTTTTCATACGAGTTAAGTGATGAAGAAGAGCCACTATGGTAAAGCTCATGTCTACATGAGCTTTTTTTTATGCGTGTAAGCTACTAATAAAAGCCATCATCGTAACAAAGTCTAATAATAAAGACTTATTTAGTACCAAAATGTTTACAACAGATAAAAAAGGGAAAATAAATTTATATTTTTCATGGCTAACGACGAAACACCTAGATATTTATTTTAGGAATTTCAGCTCATTTTTCAAGTCTCAGATGATCTTATATGCTGATTTACTCGTTTGGTTAAGCAAAGGGGTGAGATGCTTTACGAAGAAATAAGTAATGAAACATATTTTAGTTTATTATACTAAAGCAAAGTGCATGTACAAAAAGAAGGTGTATACAAATGGTAGTTCAAACATCAAAAACGGTCTTGCAACGTTTTTTTTCAGAGCGTTTTTTTGACCAAGCAGCGCAAACAGCATACTATTTTTTATTGTCCTTTATTCCATTTATCATTTTTTTATTTTCATTGCTAAGCTTCTTTCCGATTGATACCAATAATTTATTGGTGCTTATTCAGCCGTTTGTGCCGGAAAGTGCATACGATATTATTGAAAGGTCGGTTACGTCTGTTTTAAACCAAAGCGGAAAGAAATTATTGTCCTTTAGCTTAATTGCTACGTTTTGGCTTGCTTCAATGGCGATTCAGTCTCTTGTACGCTCGTTAAATGATGCGCATCAAATTGAGCGAAAGCAAACTTTTCTTCATGCATTAATAAATGATTTGATTTTGACGCTTGGCTTTATGATTATCGTGTCACTGTCGCTTTTCGTTCCAATTATAGAGGAAATTTCACGACACTTTATCGTAACAAAAGTTAAAATTCCGGATTTTTGGTATACAAGCTGGACCATTATTCGTTGGGGAATCGGTACGAGTTTTCTGCTTTTATTCTTTATCTTTTTCTATAAAATGGTGCCGAGTGCCAAAATTGCATGGAAAGAAGTATTGCCAGGGGCTATCTTTGCAACGCTAGGCTGGCAAGTGGCTTCAACTGGGTTTTCGTATTACGTGAAGTTTGGTAGTTATTCTGAAATATATGGTCAGTTGGGGAGTATTATCATCTTAATGATTTGGTTTTATTTAACCGCTGCTATTTTATTAATTGGAGGGCTAATAAACGGTCATCGTTATCAACGATAAAACCCGCTGCTACAAGCAGCGGGTTTTCTTATTTACTTTGAATAGAGTTAGTGGAAATGCTTGGGCGCGTTACAGCAATTACGGTTGCTAGTAGACCTAGTAAAACTAAAATAGAACCAACCCAACCGTTAAAGAGAGATGAATAGCCGTTAATAATAATTCCACCCACGTAAGATCCTGCAGCAATTCCCAAGTGAGAAATGGCAACATTTGTACTAATCAATACATCGGGATTGTCTTTGGCGCTTTGAATAATTAAGTTGTTCTGAGCTGGTGAAACGGCCCAGCTTAGAGCGCTCCAAACCGTCATCACAATTAAGAATAAAATAAAAGGCAGCTTAACGGCAAAAGGAAGAGCGACCATGCTTAGAAAAAAGGCACCGATAATTCCAATGACGGCAGTAGGTGCTCCAAGTTTATCAGAAAGAACGCCACCAAAACCTCCACCTGCTACGGCTGCTAATCCGAAAATGCCGTATACAAGCGTCACCATTCCGCTTGATAATCCAAATGTTTCTTGTAAAAACGGTGTGAAATAAGCATACAGCGTTAAGTGACCAGCTAATACAAAAAAGGTTGCGATATGAATAGACAGCATTTTTGTATTTCGAAGTGCATTAAGCTGTTGTTTAATCGGTACTACTGGAGCAGGTTCTAAGCGCTCCATGCTAATTGCAACGATAACCATAATAATCGCTGTTAAAAGTGCAATTAAAATAAAGACTTCACGCCAACCAAACGCGTTTCCAATAAAAATGCCAATCGGAATCCCAAGTACTAACGAAGCGCTAATACCCATAAATACAATTCCTAGTGCTCTGCCTTGATATTCAGGTTTCACAAGGCGCGATGCCATTGTTGTAGATAACACAATAATGAACGATCCGCTCATAGCAGCTAATATGCGAGAAACCATCAGCATGGAGTAACCCGTACTAGCTAACGCTACGATATTACTTAGTAAAAAGATAAATAAAGCCCATAAATAAACTTTTTTACGTTCGAATTTTGCCGTAATGTTTAACAATACAGGTGCTGAAATTGCATAGACAAGAGAGAAAATGGAGATTAGATATCCAGCCTTTGCAATTGATACTTGAAATGAACTTGCGATGAGGTCGAGAATGCCTCCTAAAATAAGCTCAACAGTTCCTACAACGAAGGAAGCAATCGCAAGTATGTACACTTTATGATTCATAAATAAAACTCCTTTTAATAAAAGTTACAACTGTAATAGTAACCTTTATTGCAGCTCCTTTCAAGTGCAAAATTAAAAAAAGATTGCGTAAAAGCAATCTTTTTTTAATTAACGTCTATATGGAGTAAGAAAGTAGCGTGAGAAAGCTGGGGAGATTACTAATAGCGAAGACGAGTAAGAAGTCGCATAATCGTTTCATCTTCCAGCAGCTGCTCTTGGTATTTTTTTGTGATATATGTAAGAGCGACATCATGATAAAAAAAGTCGGTAAATACTTTAACAAGGGGCTGAGAGTTTGTCTTAATGGCTTTCCACGTCTCGTTTTCAATTCCTGCAAACAGCAAGGACTGTTCATCCACGATGACGAGCTGAGATGGTTCTAGCTTCTCATGGTGTTCCATGGGGTGAAGCGTGCTCGTATTTTCCAACGTCGTGCGCAAATCTCCAATTGTTAAGATTTCAACTGAAATTCCTGCTCTTTCTTTCTCTTCTAACAAGGGGCGGTAGTGCTCAAGCGTTGTATTCCAAGCCGATAGCAAAATGGAATGCGACGCATCTTGAATAAGTTCATCGATTGTAGCTATGATAGTTGCTTCATCTTTTAGTGTCCACACGTGATCATCTTGACTAACTTTCTTAATCTTATAAGACTGTAAATCGCGAATATCTTCTTCAAATTCTAAGCTTAACTTTTTAATAATGACATCAAGTGATACCGCAGAGTAAAACTTTTTTTTACCGGAAAGAGTGTTTAACACGACACCTTTTTCAATGAGTTTATCTAATACTTCATAGATTTTTGCTTTTGGTACCTGAGATGCACGCACGATAGCCGTTGCGTCCAACGACTCTTCGCTCGATACAAGCGCTTCATATACTTGACTTTCATATTGAGAATAACCGAACTTTTGTAACATAAAACCTCCAAGAGTCTCTTGTAATAAGTTATATGTATTTTATTATAACAAATCTAGTTTACAAAACCATGTTGTCAACGAGAATAGTGCGATTATTATCTATTCATAGTAATAAATAGAGGCATGATAAACTCCTTGTTATAGCATGGTTTTATCCGTGATTTCTGGCTGTTGATTCTCTTACTTTTCCGTATAAAAATTGAATGCCGGCATAAGTGAAAATAACAATACCACCTACTAGTAAAATGACGCATGCGCCTGCTTGGAAAAAATACTTCAATTTAAATCTCTCCTTTAATCCTTTGTTTTCTATTTAAAATTTAATTAGTGAGTGTGTTTACTTTGGATGGAAGATTGCTTTTGTTTCTCAATTATAAAATAAGGTAATAATCACACCCTACTACACGAGCTTACAGTTTTCTTACAAGACTGTAAGGAAACAGGCTTTCATAACATTTCTCTAATTAAAGCGCATACTATATAATAAAGATAAGAAAATACTGGAGAAAACAAGCATGGTCTTTTGGCGATGCTTTTACGTATAGAAAAGGAGGAATGAGTCGATGAGTTTACGAGAACGATTGCTATACGTTGCTGAAAATTTTTCTGCAAAAGAAAGCGATGCTTTGCTTTCTCACGAAGTCGACAATATGCTAACGAGACGAATTCCACTTTCACTTTATAAGCTTTCTGAAGTTAACCGCGAAGAATTCAAAATAACCGGAATGCAAACAGCGCTTTTCCCCTATATCAACATTGTGGACAAAAAGAGCGTAACGGGCCTTGCGATATCGTATGCGCTGAGTGAAGACGGACAGAGACTATACCTTGTGTTAAAAAGAGAAGAAGAAGATGCACCTACTATTGCTGACATTCGCTTTTTTACTCCCGAGCATGAGCGAATAAAAAAAGATCATTTATTAATGATTGGCACAAGTAGTGATGCAAAGAGTTTTGAAGATAACGTAGCGTTATACGTGCCTTATCACATTGAAGACTTTGCAAGTGATCGTCAGCTTTATGAAGATCTCACATTATTTATTGAAATCCATCGTCAGTTTTTAAAAGCGCATGGAATGAGTAAAGAGCTTTTATCGGACAAAGATGTAATAACTCATATGAAAGAATATATCAAATCACAAGGCTTTACGTATGAAGATGAAGACTTAACAAACATTTATTTGTCGTTAAAAACAAAGCCCTTTATCATTTTATCAGGCATGAGCGGAACTGGGAAAACGAAACTGGCACAGCTGTTAGCAGAAAGTCTAGGCGCAACGTTTGAAAATGGAAGGTTGGCCTTAATTCCCGTCAGACCAGACTGGCATGACGGATCGGATTTGCTTGGCTACATCGACCTTAGAGGCGATTTTCGAAAAGGAGCCTTCTTAGGAATTGTGCAACAAGCCATTCAACATCCCACTTATACATACGTGGCAATATTGGACGAGATGAACTTAGCCCGTGTTGAACATTATTTAAGCGACGTGTTAAGCGTAATAGAAAGCCGGAAGTGGCAAGAGCGTAAAATTAAAACCGCGCCTCTGTTGCCAGGTCACAGGATGTTTCGTGACGTGTACATCCCTCCTAACTTATTAATTGTAGGAACGGTTAATATGGACGAAACGACGCACTCATTCAGCCAAAAAGTGTTAGATCGGACGAATACCGTCGAGCTTAATACAATTCACCTCGATTCTTTTGAAAGTCTTACACAGGATTCTTTAGTTACAGCAGGAATCGAAACAACACAGATTCAAAGCTTGTATATTCATTTAAAAGATGCATACGTTGAGCATGGGGAGCTAATTAATGAGGTTACAAATGAGTTAATGTCTCTAAATGAATTATTAAGGCCTATCGATTGTCAAGTTGGTTATCGAATGAGAGACGAAATCTGTTTTTATATGATTTATGCTATTAAAAGCGGCGTGTTTACGTTTGATCAGGCATTTGACTTTCAGCTGTTGCAAAAAATAGCTCCACGCATTAGTGGAGGTGACGTATACACGTTTGACGTATTAAAGGAACTATACTATTACTGTACGAATACATTTGTTGATCAAAATATTGAAACAGCTGTTATTGAAGCGGAACGAATGCGTTTTCCTCGCAGTGCGAAAAAAGTAATGGAGATGATTAGAAGGTATGAGGCATTTGGATATACATCATTCTGGACAAATACCGTTCGTTAAAATTGCCATGAGAAACTGTACCGTCACCATTAGCGGAAAAGCTGAAACACTTAATGAGGAAGTAAGCGAGTCGATGTTTTTTTCTTGTACAGGGCAAGATATTGAAAAGGTCGAAGTGTATCATCCTAAGGAGAGAGAGCATGTACAAAATTCACCTCTCCAGCCCTTATTTTTTGAAAATGAACAGTATGAAGTAATGGTGGTGTCAAAGGGACAAAAAGAGCTGTTTTTAGTAAATGAAATGACAGGCATCAAGCAAAAAAGTCGGAGTGTGTATGGAGACGGACAGTCAATTTTGTTCAGTACAATTCTTCTACAAAATGAAATTGGCTATACAACTTTTCATGTTATGAGCGGAACAGAGAAAATAATAGCTTTTACGCTTGAAATCTTTCCTACCAAAATGGACTATAAAAGCGATTACCTTTCCATAGTTGAATCCATTAATCAATCAACGTATGGGATGGCCTACAAACTGGTAGGTAATACGTATTTAAAAGGATCTTTGAATTTAACAGTAAAAGACGGGAATTGGCTCGAGTTTTACCACTTATGAAATATATTAAGCAAATAGAAAAGCAGCCAACACGCACTGTTTTAAAAGAGAGAGATTTTATGAGAGGAGACCAGCTCAAAAAGCCAGATAGCTTATCAATAGGATACTTGCGTAAACACCCTAATTATTTCGTGCCTGCTAAAAGGGGTGTTCGCTTAAAACGAAATAAGTATGTAATACCGAACAAAGTCATTGGCACAAGTAGAAGCGATACCGTAGATACGTTTGAAAATCAAACGGTAAAATGGATGTTAACGACTGTTGAGAATAAGCTAGAGCAGCTTTTTTTACACGTCATGAATCGAAAGGAAGAGTATCATCGTTCCATGGTGAAACGAAACATGATAGAAGAGGTTAATCGCATGCAGCAGGCTGTAAAAACAGTTCGCTCCAACTTTTTTTGGAACCAGATAAGCACTAAATCAATCTATTCGATAGATCGTCGTATTCGCCAAGTTCCGTTATATAAAGAAGTGTGTAAGTACTATATGATGCTGATGCGAGGAATTACATTGAATGGAGAGTTTTATACGCTATCTCTGAAAAATACCGCTTGGTTATATGAGTATTGGGTTTATTTACGAATACGCGATCTACTTCAGGCGTATGCCACATTAAGAACACATAACAGCATAAAAATAACACAAAATGAGCTGTTCATGAATACAGGAGCATCACATTATGAATTCGTTTCAAAGAGCGGAAAACGTATCTATCTTTTTTATCAAAAGGAATTCAGATCAAAGCACACGACCACCCAAAGACCAGATTTAGTATTGACATTGGAAAAAAATAGTGGAGAATACGTGAACTATGTTTTTGATGCCAAATATCGGGTACACCGAAAAGGTCACGATCTTATTCCTAAAGAAGAAGACCTGAATACGATGCATCGATATCGTGATGCCATTTTAAATAGTAAAAATGAGCGCATCATTGAAAAGGCGATTGTATTGTTCCCAAGCAATGATAAAACATCTGTAGACTACTTTCTTAAAAGTATTGAAAAAATAGGAATTGGAGCTCTTCCTTTTTTACCAACCAATGAAAAAATAGTCCAAGACTTTATTTTAGGTCTTTTGACCAAATTTAACTAGTATATTCTTTAAAAGAAACGTAAGGTGGCACCGTTTTCTTAACGAATCTATATACTGAAAATAAGTTCAATTGAACTCCTTTAAAAAAATAGAAAATGGAGGGGAACAATGATGGTAGAACAATCAATATTTCAGCAATTAGTAAATGCTTCTGCTCATGATCGCTACACGTATTTTATCGAGCAAGTAATTAAATGCAAACGAGTTTGGATTGTTCTTGATGAACATAATCAGGTAAAGATGACCGGAAATGATGACAATAAGCGATTAGTACCCGTATGGCCTTGCAAAGAATATGCACAGTGTTGTTTACAGCATGCACCATCTGGCTGCAGAGTCATTGACATTTCTCTTGAGACATTTATGAATGAACTCTTGTTAGGTATGAAGAAAAAGGGCATGTTATCCTCTGTGTTTTGGAATGGATTAGATACTATTATTATCGGTGTTGATCAGCTATTATTCGACTTAGAGTGGGAAATTGGTAAGACAGAGATTATTCATTAACCCTTTTAGGTTTTAGCGGTTTTTATAATTAGATACAGGACCCTTAGATTGTTTTGGGTTTAAATTTTTAAGCTTGTTTTTGAGATAATCCTGTAGGATCTTGCGCTTTTTCTTTCGCTGTTTGTCGCGGTTTTTCATAGGTAATCACCACCTTTCTTTACTTTTATTATACGTAATAATCAGTATTGGTCACTAGTCAAAATAAAAAAATAACCGAAAAGCGCCTGCTTTTCGGTTATTTTTTTTGAGGATCATGAATATCTGAATCGTGCTCTTCCGCAAATTCAGTGCCATATGCAAAACCTTTTCGAAACTCTGTTCTTTTTACAGTACGCGTTCGATTTTGAAAGAAGTGCGCTAATGAGTAGCGATGTACAAGCACTTCAACACCGGTAATAATCGTTGCGGATAAAATGCTTCCCCATGCGATTTGCATATAGTTATTTAATAGAATTGTCCCGAATATCCATACGCTCATATAGGCCAAAATAAAATCAAAAGCAGTAGCTGCTTTATTACCTAAAGCGGGAAGAATAATGCGATCACCTAATATGTAAGATGCAGCGGTTACAAAAGCGCTAAACGATAAAATGTCAACAAACGTTGCATCGAAAAATAAGTCCAGTCCAATAGCGAACGCAATCATACACGAAATGAATTTTACGATGATAATGGAAATGTGCTTCATGTGTTTTATAAACCTGCCTTTTCTTCTTAGTATGGACGAAGAATTACTTTTTATACAAAAGCAAACTTTATGTAATATTTCTGTGACAAATTTAGATATTAGTTGTAATTTCTTGTTGAATTTTCTAAAATGTAAAAAGATAGAGTCGCATCATATGTATATACGACAACGATGAATCTGACAGGAGGAGCAGGTTGTGAAGAAGATTTTATTATTCACAGTAGCTGCATTATTAGCTACATTTTTTATTGATCGTGCCTATAGTGAACGCAATCAGGCACAGCTAGAGTCTCAATTAGTAGATGAGATAAATAAAACAAAAGAAGAAACGAAAAGCGACTACGCAGTGATTGATTTTAATGAACTCTTTGATTTTAACTGGGATGAAGTATATGTCTTTGGCCCAGAAGCGTCAGTAAAGGATGTTAATAAAGAACTTGGATTTAAATGGTCGGATGCTACATTAAACAGCGTATTAAATAGTCAGGAAAATGTAGTTGTATTTGTAGAAAACAAACAAATTACTCAGTATATAAAAGTTCCCGTAGATTATGGAACCATTATTCCTAAAGAATCTGTAGTGAAAAAAGCGAACAATTAACATTGTTCGCTTTTTTATGCCTTTTTCTGAATCGCCTTTTTACGAGGCTTTCTTGGCTTTAAGTTGGATTGATCGATACTTAGTTTTAACATTTGCATAAGCTTTGTAACGTCTTGTTCAGACTGCTGTTGACTGAAAGAAGCCATAGCGTCTTTGCTTTGAATTAGTTCATGTAGCATATCACGATAGTCGTTATGATGCATTTTTGGTTCAAACGGAGCGGACAACTTATTAATGATTTCCACAGCTGCTTCACGATCTTTGGTTGATAGAGAAGGTAAGGCGTCGACATGAGGCACGTCTTGTACATGGCGAAGCTCTTCATGAAAGTGCAGCGTTTGTAATAAAAGGCAGTCTCCATAAGAACGAATGATTGCAAGCTGCTGCTTGGAATATAGAAAGACCTTTGCAATACCAACCTTTCCACTTAGTGCAAGCCCCTCCAATAAGACGCTATATTCGTGCCCACCAAATTCATTGGCTGAAATATAATAACTTTTATCAAAGTAGATTGAATCAATTTCTTCTAGCTCGACAAAATGTAAAATGTCAATGGTCTTACTTTGAGAAAATCGCTTTTTTAGCTCATCTAGCTCATGTTCTGATAATGTCACAAAATGACCTTCACTTGTTTCATACCCCTTAATTAGTTCATCTGATGCAACATCACGTTCACAATGTTCACAGCGCTTTACATGATGGATGGGTTTATAACAAACCGAGTGCAGTGTTCGTAATTTAATGTCCTTGTCTTCAACTGCCCCGTGAAGCTTAATTGGAAATTCAATCAGTCCAAAAGACAGCTGGCCTTTCCATGCTGTATGAAGCAAAAGATCACCTCGTTTTTTCTATAGTGTGCAACGAGGAAGAGAAGATATGTACATCATTAATTAAGACTATTAAAACGTAAATAGCCTTAATTAATCTATGTTCTAAATAAACAATTTAAGAGAGCATTTGAATAGAGTTTATTCGCTGAAGAAGGGTTGGATAGGAACATAAGCAGTGGGAGAAGTCACGTTGGAGTTTTTGTAAATGGTAATTTCTAGTATGGAATTCTGAAGGGTTCCGATAATTTTTTTATTGGTTAACAAAAAAGGAAAATCAATTGTTTTTTCAATTTTTTCCTCACGTAAAACTTTTTGAGACGTATGCCGTTTATCATCATATTGCTCATAGCTCACTTGCTTTGTTGCTACAAGAAGAAGAGTTTGTAATTCAACTGATACATGGATATGATGAGGATGATAGCCAACAAGCTCTATTTCCACAATATAAGTATCTTCCGTTTCGAATAAATCTGCGCGAACAGAATCATAATCTAAATAGCTCATAAAAGGATTTTCCAAAATTAACTCTAGCAGTTCTTGAAAACTTTTTGAGCAATCGTTTTTAGAATGTTTGTTGTTCATACTTGTTTCCTCCGTTATGATACACGTTCTTCCATAACCATCATATGCAAGCTTTCAAAGATTGTGAAATGATGTATAGAAAGGAAAAGATACTGTGACTCGAAATGAACGCAGAAATGATGAAGTTACAACAGAAATTTTATCAGGAGTTATGCCGTTATCTCTTTCAGAAGAAAGAGATAACGAGCTGCCAGAGGAAATTCAAGCGATGCAAGCTAATAAACAAAAAAAGAGCCGCTAAGGGCTCTTTTTTTTTACATATCGTGACCGCTATTATGCTTTTGACGAGTATGTTGACGATTCTTTACTTTATGAGATCCACTAAGCGGTTCAGGTTGCCCAGTTTGATGTCCTTTAGGTGCGTTTTTATGCATGTCTTTACTATCGTTTTTGTTCATATGAAAGCTCCTCCTTTTCGTTGCTTCTTTCTTAATGTCGCTCATTATAGAAGCATCTATGCTCGGCATTTTTAACCTGTAAAAGAGGGGTATGAATAGCAGAGGGATATGAAACAATACAACAGAACAATGTAAAAAAGGAGAGATATTATGCCATATCATAAAAATAGTCAGCAGGCTTTTCAAGCAGCTCAACAAGGCCATAAACAAACGTTAGATGCGTATGCACAATCAAATATTGTAAAACACGATGCGGCGTATGGGCATGAGCTAAAGCTTCTTAAAGAAGAAATTAATGAAACATATGAACAAATTAACAATGCGCTGGAAACAGCTACTGAAACGCAGCGTCAGCAGCTTACACAGTTTCAGCAGGACTTGCAGGGAATTATGAACGAAGTGAATGAATAAACAGCCAAAAAGCCATGTGAAAACATGGCTTTTTATGCTAGAAATCATGAGGTTTAAGGTATGTGCTTATCTAACACTAATAATCATTATGAACGATAAAGCACGATGTTAAACTAGCTCATTGATTTTTTTTGCGTTTTTTATTATTTTGCTTTTGTTGTTCAGTTAGCGGCTCATTTGAAAATTCTTCATTGTAACCTGCTCCTTTTCCCTGAGCGCTAGCAGCGTTAGCTCCAGGAATGACGTGCTTTGATTTATGATTAGCCATTTTATTCACCTCCATTTTTAATATGCACAAAAGTCGATGAAATATGAATTATTAGAAAATGTTTGTGATTAATGATTATGTTATAAGGAAAACTTATGCAAATTAATAACATTCTTTTTATTTACTTATGTATAACATTATATTAAGATAGATGGTGAAGGGAATAGAGGATGGGGTAAGTAAAATCCTTTATACATAGCATTTAAGGGGGTAATGAAATGACTAAAAAAGACGTTTTTAACGCTCGTTCGTCATTCACAGTTAACGGTAGCACATATAATTATTACCGCTTACAAGCATTAGAAGAAGCCGGTTTAGGAGCAGTTTCAAAACTACCGTATTCAATTAAAGTATTATTAGAATCCGTTCTTCGTCAAGTAGACGGACGTGTAATCACAAAAGAGCACGTAGAAAATTTAGCAAAATGGGGAACTGATGAAATTCAAGAAGTAGATGTGCCGTTTAAGCCATCACGAGTTATTCTTCAAGACTTCACAGGTGTACCAGCAGTTGTTGACTTAGCATCTTTACGTAAAGCAATGGCTGATTTAGGTGGAGACCCAGATAAAATTAATCCAGAAATTCCAGTAGATCTCGTAGTTGACCACTCGGTTCAAGTAGATAAAGCGGGAACATTAGATTCTTTACGAGTAAATATGGATCTTGAGTTTCAACGTAACACAGAGCGCTATAAGTTCTTAAACTGGGCTCAAAAATCATTTGATAACTATCGTGCTGTACCTCCTGCAACAGGAATCGTACACCAAGTAAATTTAGAATATTTAGCAAACGTAGTCCATGCAGTAGAAGAAAACGGAGAGTACTTAGCGTTTCCAGATACATTGGTCGGAACTGACTCTCATACAACAATGATTAACGGTATTGGCGTTCTAGGTTGGGGCGTTGGTGGTATTGAAGCAGAAGCAGGAATGCTTGGTCAACCTTCATATTTCCCAGTACCAGAAGTTATTGGAGTGAAGCTAACTGGTGAATTACCAAATGGTACAACAGCAACAGACCTTGCTTTAAAAGTAACGCAAGTACTTCGTCAAAAAGGTGTTGTTGGAAAATTTGTTGAATTCTTCGGACCAGGTGTAGCTCAACTTCCATTAGCAGATCGCGCAACAATTGCTAACATGGCACCAGAATATGGAGCAACCTGTGGATTCTTCCCAGTTGATAGCGAAGCGTTAGACTATATGCGTCTTACGGGTCGTGATGAAGCTGATATTCAGGTTGTCGAACAATATACAAAAGAAAACGGCTTATTCTATACTCCAGATGCAGTAGAGCCAACGTTTACAGATGTAGTAGAAATTAACTTAGCCGAAATTGAATCAAACCTTTCAGGTCCAAAGCGTCCTCAAGATTTAATTCCACTTTCAGACATGCAAAGTGAATTTAAAAAAGCGCTAATAGCTCCTGTAAGTAATCAAAGCTTTGGCTTAAGTACTTCTGATGTAGAAAAAGAAGTAACATTTAAGCTTGCTGACGGTACAGAAACAACAATGAAAACAGGTGCAATTGCGATTGCTGCAATTACAAGCTGTACAAATACATCAAATCCATACGTATTAGTAGCGGCTGGTTTAGTAGCTAAAAAAGCAGTTGAAAAAGGATTAGATGTTCCGGCTTACGTAAAAACATCATTAGCACCAGGTTCAAAAGTTGTAACGGGCTATTTACAAAGCTCAGGCTTACTTCCTTACCTTGAAAAAATTGGTTACAACGTAGTTGGATACGGCTGTACAACATGTATCGGAAACTCTGGTCCATTAGAAGACGAAATCGAGCAAGCAATTGCAGATAACGATTTATTAGTTACGTCAGTGTTGTCAGGTAACCGTAACTTTGAAGGTCGTATTCACCAGCTTGTAAAAGGAAACTATTTAGCATCTCCACCACTTGTTGTAGCGTATTCTCTTGCTGGTACAGTTGATATTGACCTGCAGAAAGATCCGATTGGTGTAGGAGCAGACGGTAAAGAAGTATTCTTTAGCGATATCTGGCCTTCTCAAGACGAGATTAAAGAAGTAGTAAAAGCAACTGTAACGCCAGAATTGTTCCGTAAAGAGTATGATCGCGTGTTTGATGATAATGAGCGTTGGAACGAAATTGAAACAAGTGAAGAAGCGCTTTACACGTGGGATAATGACTCAACATATATTCAAAACCCGCCGTTCTTTGAGGGGTTATCTGAAGAGCCAGGTGAGGTAGAAGCATTAAATGACCTGCGTGTTGTAGCGAAGTTTGGAGATTCTGTAACGACAGACCATATTTCACCAGCAGGTTCAATTGCAAAATCATCACCAGCTGGCCTGTATCTACAAGATAAAGGCGTTGAGCCAAGAGACTTTAACTCATACGGATCTCGTCGTGGTAACCACGAGGTAATGATGCGCGGTACGTTCGCAAACATCCGTATTAAAAACCAAATTGCACCAGGTACTGAAGGTGGCTGGACAACGTACTGGCCTGAAAATAAAGTGATGAGCATTTACGATGCTTGTATGAAGTATAAAGAAGAAAACACAGGTCTTGTTGTATTAGCAGGTAAAGATTACGGAATGGGAAGCTCTCGTGACTGGGCTGCTAAAGGAACAAACTTACTTGGTATTAAAACGGTTATCGCTGAAAGCTTTGAGCGTATTCATCGTTCAAACCTTGTGTTAATGGGTGTTCTTCCACTTCAGTTTAAAGAAGGCGAAAGCGCTGAAACATTAGGCTTAACTGGAACTGAAACAATTAGTGTTCAAATTGATGAAACAGTAAAACCACGTGACTTTGTAAAAGTTACTGCAACGGATGAAGCTGGGAACAAAAAAGAGTTCGACGTATTAGTTCGTTTTGATAGCGAAGTTGAAATTGATTACTACCGTCATGGTGGTATCTTACAGATGGTACTACGCGATAAGCTTCAATCAAAAACGCACGCATAAGATAGCAGAAGCGCACCTTTTTAAGGTGCGTTTTTCTTTTTGTTTTTCATAAAACGCTTTCAGATATGGTATGATAATAAAAGATTCACATTTTAGGATGATTTTGCATGTTCTTGTACATATATAAAGAAAAAGGGTCTGTAATTTCATAGAAGCTGGCTGAAAGGAGTAAGCATAATGCTAAAAAAAGTTATAGCAACACTTTTACTGGTAGGCTTTGCAAGCTTTGCAGCGTGGCAAGCTTTAGCACCAAAAGATGATGAAGGAGAAAAGTTATCATCGTATGAAGACTTGAACATAAAAGAAGGACAAGCTGAAGTAGCAAATGGAGAGCCGTATGGTTTAGAACCTGGAGATCAAGCTCCTCCGTTTACGTTAAAGGATACACAAGGTAAATCAGTTCAGCTATCAGACTTTAAAGGGAAAAAGATTATCTTAAATTTTTGGGCTACGTGGTGCCCTCCTTGTAAAGAAGAAATGCCAGCTATGCAGCAGTTTCACGACACATCAGGAAAGGAAGTTCATATCCTAGCTGTAAATTTAACGTCGTCTGAAGGTAGTAAACAAAGTGTTTCAACCTTTTTAAAAGAAAACAAACTATCGTTTCAAGTGCTTCTAGATGAAAAAGATGAGGTAGCTACGAAAGCATATCGTGTGATGACAATCCCAACTTCATACTTTATTAATGAAAAAGGTAAAATTGTTAAGCGTATTAACGGACCAATGACGCTAGAACAAATGGAGACCTTTGCGTCTGAAAGCAGCTCATAATGGCTGCTTTTTTTTGTGAATAAAATGAAACCTTTTCATAGGCATGTTCGTATAGAAAGTATGCTCAAAAATCGATCTTTACTTTAGAAAAAGCTACGTGTTTTAACAAAAAAATGATCAAATTTGGAGCATTTTGAATTTTTTAGGTTTAATGTGAAGGATTATGGCAAAAATAATAGTAATTTATTGTATAGTTATTTTTCAGACTTTTCAAAAATTAAAAAGGATAGGTGATAAAGATGAGAAGAGTAAATAAACGCACGTTTGAAGAGTTAGTAAGAGAGAATAAAAGCAAGTTGTTAGAAGACCAACAAGAGATCGAGCGAATTGAGCTTGCGATTGAAGAGCGTCTAGAAAAACGTATGCTTGAAAAGGCTGAATAGTTCCTTCTGAAACTGGTTACAGTAACAGCAAGGAGGGGTTAACATGGGAAATCCGAAGAAATTCGCCAAACGTTTTGTACCTGACCACATTGGCACTCAGCCGCGAGAAGCCGGTGGTAACAATGGCAAGAAAATGCAAGATAAATCTGGAAAACACCCTCAGGTTATTCAAACAAAGGGAGAATAAAAAGTCGCTGAACAGCGACTTTTTTTGTGTTTTAAAAGGGTGTTATTTTCCACTTATACAAAGAAAAAACCGCTGCATACTAGAGATGTACGAAAAAAGGATTTTAAAGGAGGATTTTACTATGACATGGAGTAAACCAAACCCAGATGATCGTAGCAACAACGTAGAACGCTTACAATCAATGGTTCAAAACACGATTGATAATATCGAAAAAGCTGAGGCTACAATGACGCGAGCGACTGGAGAAGAGCGTGCGAAAATTGAGCAAAAAAATCATAATCGAGAAGTAAGTATAGAGGCAATGCGCAATGAAATTCAAGACGAATCTAAAGCTCGTGAAGAAGGATATCCTAATTCGACTAACTAAGAAACATAAAGGCCAGAATTGGCCTTTATGTTTCTTTTATGTTTCTAATGAACAAGGAAAGGGAATAAACAGCTGATACTACTTATGAGGAGGAGAACTGGTGGGGCGCCTATTAACAAAAAAAGCAACATATCTCATGCTTGCACTTATATTATTACTGACAATTGTCGCATGCTATCATACATATAAGCCGCTACCTGAAGGCGTTTCATACGAAGGAAACGTACACTACGTAAAGGACGTATCGCTGTTATATGACTTAACTTATCAAAGCGGTGATGAAGTTAAAAGCGAGCAGCAAATTTTTCGGCGGATTTTTGAAGCGATTGACAATGCAGAAAACTTTATCGTTATGGATATGTTCTTATTTAACGGCTACTATGACCAAGGTGAAACCTATCCACCTATTAGCGATACGCTAGCGAGAAAGTTAATTGAAAAGAAAAAGGAGCAACCAAACGTAGACATCTATTTCATTACCGATGAGGTAAATACCACGTATGGTTCACATGAATCAGAGTGGCTAGAATCATTAAAACGAGCGGGGATTAAGGTTGTTGAGACAGATGTTACAAAGCTTAGAGACTCCAACCCTCTATACTCAAGCGTTTGGAGAAGTTTTTTACAGTGGTTTGGACAATCTGGAGAAGGATGGCTTGCCAACCCATTTGGTGAGAATGCACCGAAAATTACGGCGAGGTCCTATTTAAAGCTTTTTAATGTAAAAGCTAACCATCGGAAAGTTGTAGCTACTGATAAGACAGCCGTTATTTCATCAGCCAACCCTCACGATGCAAGTGGTCATCATTCCAATATGGCTTTTGAAGTGCAGGGAGATATCATTGGTGAGATTGTTAAAACAGAAAAAGCAGTTGTCGATTTTTCGAGCGATGTACAAATCCCGAAGCTGAGCTATGAAAAAGCTCCGAGCGGTGACATTGGTGTACAGCTATTAACGGAAGGAAAAGTGTATAAAGAAATCCTCAATACACTGGATCAAGTAGAATCAGGGGATGAAGTATGGCTAGGTATGTTTTATCTTGCTGATCGCAAAGTTGTAGAAAAGCTAGTACAATCGTCAAATAAAGGAGCTAAAGTCCGACTTGTTTTAGACCCGAACGTCAATGCTTTTGGACAAGAAAAAATTGGCCTTCCGAATCGCCCTGTAGCTGCTGAGCTATTAGATGATTCAAGCAATAAAATACAAGTACGATGGTATAACACAGACAAAGAACAGTATCATCCAAAAACTCTATTTGTTCGCGGAAAGGACCAGAGTACGATCATTGGGGGATCAGCCAATTTTACAAAGCGTAATTTAGATGACTTGAATTTAGAAACCAATATTAAAATTACCGCAGGGTCTGACGAAGATATCTCGGAAGAAATGAATAAATATTTTACACGCTTATGGGGAAACGAAGATGCAACCTATACTCTTCCGTATGAAAAATATGAAAATAAAATGACCATTTTTCAAACATTGCTGTATCGTATCCAGAAGATGCTTAGTTTCACAACGTATTAAAACGCGAGCCGATAAGTAGTGAAACTACACCAATTTGTGGTAATATAGTACCGGTATGATTGCGATGTAGGAGGAAATAAAATCATGATTTCAATAAAAGAAATTGATGTACGCTATAGTGAAACGGACCAAATGGGCGTAGTGTATCATGCAAACTACTTAGTGTGGATGGAATTAGGGCGTACGCAGTTTATTCGAGATTTGGGCTTTAATTATGCTGAAATGGAGAAAGACGGTATTTTATCACCAGTCATTGACATTAACGTTTCCTATAAAAAGCCACTTCATTACGGAGAAACAGCTAAAATTCAAACGTGGCTTGATTATTATGATGGCTTGCGCGTTGTGTATGGATATGAAATTATAACGCCAGATGGAAGTATTGCTCTAACTGGAACTTCTTCGCATGTTTGCGTGAAAAAAGAAAACTTCAAGCCGATTTCCATTCGAAAGCAGTTGCCGGAATGGCATGCAGCTTATGAAAACGCTAAAAAAGGCAAAGAGTAAAAAAAGCATCGATGTATAGTCGATGCTTTTTTTATTATGCTTCGTAAATAAATTCAGGTTCACTTGCCTCTTCATTAAAGACAACTTTTAAATCATGACCATCGAAATACCAAAGATCTTCTTCTTCTACAAAGAATGTTAAACCATTAACTTCAGCTTTGACACCGATATTGGACGGCTGGTCTTTATTAATACCAAGCGAGAATCCTTTTTGAACATTACTACAACCACCGTAGCGAACGAAAAAGCGCAAATGTTCATTGCCTTCTAACATCATTTCATCTTTGTACCATTGGGCAGCTTGTTCTGTTACGTTTAATTTCATTGTGTGTGCTCCTTCCATCACTAGGTTTCCTTTCTTATTATAGTAGAAAAAAGCTAAAATTACCATTAATACAATTGGATGAACGTGGAAGGGTAAAAAAGATAGTCAAAGGAGTTATAAAGTAAACAATGTTCTAAATAACCACTTTGACTACCTTCTTCATTTAAATTCATAGGGCTTCTCAATTGTTTCCCAGCAATGAATGCAATAACGACTGCTTTGCGTTTGTTTATGAATCTTTTTTTCACGCTTACACATTGGACAGCGGCTCGGCTTCATCTCAATCACCTCCTACTGTCAGTATAGCTAAAAAAATATAAATGTATTCGCTTACAACGATGAAAATAAAAGAAATGAAGGATTTTTACCTTCATTTCTTTTTTGAGAAAAACGTAACTTTTGGTTCCGTCCCTTGACGAATTCGACCAAGATTCGCGCGGTGGCGATAAATGACAAAAGAAGCCAAGAATCCAACAATGATGATTAAAATTAGTTCGCCTGTAAATAGTGTATAAATAAATGCAATGATACCTGCAATCATTGAGGATAGCGATACATACTTGGTGATGTATAAGCAAATGAAGAAGCAAGCAAGCAATGTTAAAAATAAAAGAGGCTCATAAAATAATAAAACACCTGCAGATGTGGCAACGGCTTTGCCACCTTTAAACTTCGCAAATAGCGGATATGTATGTCCAATAACGGCGAATAAACCGACGAAAAGAGGATGAAGTCCTGAATGAAACAAAACAGCTAATGAAGCAGCAAACGTTCCTTTTAAAATGTCTCCCAGCGTTACAAGGATACCTGCTTTTACTCCTAGCGTTCGAAAGCTGTTGGTCCCTCCTAGGTTTCCGCTCCCATGTTCACGTATATCGATGCCATATCCCCATTTTCCAACAACTAGTCCAAAGGGAATAGAGCCGATGATATAGGCCAGAATAGGTAATAGATAATCCATTTGACAAAAGCTCCTTTATCTATATATCGTATCTATTTTACCATGAGATAGCAAAAACACCATACATAGTTTTTCAGCAGAGTCTTTTTTTCTGTAAGTTTGAAGGAAATGTTTACAAAATACTAAAAAACGGGTAACATATGCAGGAAATTTATTTTATACATCGAACGTTTAAGCATAAAAGGAGATGAAAAGTGTGACAGTTCAAATTCCATCACGTGAAGAATTAGGAAAGATTCTAAAAGATAGTAAGCGAATTGCAGTAGTAGGGCTATCAGATAATCCAGAACGAACGTCGTATATGGTTTCAGAAGCTATGCAAAAAGCTGGTTATGAAATTATACCAGTTAACCCATTAGTCGATGAAGTATTAGGTGTAAAAGCCGTAAAATCATTAACAGATGTTGAGGGGCATGTTGATATTGTAAACGTGTTCAGAAGATCTGAGCATTTATTAGATGTTGCGAAAGAGTTCTTAGAAATTGATGCGGATATTTATTGGGCTCAGCTAGGACTAATAAATGAAGAGGCATATGAACTTTTAGCAGGTAAAGGCTATACGGTTGTTATGGATCGTTGTATTAAAGTGGAACATGCGTTAACGAAATAAATCTTTGATAGGATATGAAAAACCCATGCGTGAATGGAAGCATGGGTTTTTCATATCTTCGATCAAATGACTGTTAGACAACGCTTCAAAGGTCATCTATAATCAAGGGATAGAGCTATATAAGCTTTTATAATACGGAAATATGTGCTAAAATCGTTTAAGTGTGCTAAAATAGAAACGTATGTTCTTACTGAGCGGATGAAACACGAACAAGTAAAGATAAACATATAAAAGGCAGCGCACTGCTGTCTTCTACATAATGAGGAAAGTGTGTTTGTATGGAAGGGGTATGTATGAATGGCTCAAAAGCAAAAATTTAATTATAACGAAGATGCAATTCAAGTATTAGAAGGATTAGATGCTGTTCGTAAACGACCAGGAATGTATATAGGAAGCACAGATACAAGAGGGCTTCACCATTTAGTTTATGAAATTGTCGATAACTCGGTTGATGAGGCGTTAGCAGGATATGGTGAAGAAATCATTGTAACCATTCACCAAGATAATTCCATTTCAGTGCAGGATAAAGGGCGCGGAATGCCGACCGGTATGCATAAATTAGGAAAACCTACACCTGAAGTTATCTTAACAGTACTTCATGCTGGAGGTAAGTTTGGGCAAGGTGGCTATAAAACAAGCGGTGGTTTACATGGTGTAGGTGCATCGGTTGTAAATGCGTTATCTGAATGGTTAACGGTTACAATTTACCGCGATGGTACCATCTATGAACAACGCTTTGAAAACGGCGGAAAACCCGTTACAACGTTAGAGAAAAAGGGAACAACGAGAAAAACAGGAACGACCATTCATTTTAAGCCGGATCCATCCATTTTCTCAGCAACTGTTTATAACTTTGATACATTAAGCGAACGCTTACGTGAATCGGCGTTCTTGTTAAAAGGTTTTAAAATTGAACTAATTGATAAGAGACATAATCAGCACGAAGTGTTTCACTATGAAACGGGAATTGAAGCTTTTGTTACATATTTAAATGAAGAAAAAGATACGCTGCATCCAGTTGTTTCTTTTGAAGGTTTTCAGAATAATATTGAAGTAGAATTTGCGTTTCAATTTAACGATGGTTATTCAGAGACGATTTTATCCTTTGTTAATAACGTTCGTACAAAAGACGGTGGAACGCACGAATCCGGAGCAAAAACGGCGATGACGCGTGCGTTTAACGAATATGCAAGAAAAGTAAATCTTCTAAAAGAAAAAGATAAAAACCTTGAAGGGACGGACATACGTGAAGGATTAGGTGCGATTGTTTCTGTTCGTATCCCAGAAGAACTTCTTCAATTTGAAGGTCAAACAAAAGGGAAGCTCGGGACAAGTGAGGCACGTTCATCTGTAGATGCTGTTGTTTCCGAAAAGTTAGCGTATTTTTTAGAGGAAAATCCAGACGTAAGCTCGCTGCTTGTAAAAAAAGCCATTAAAGCTGCTCAAGCAAGAGAAGCTGCGAGAAAAGCAAGAGAAGACGCACGTAACGGTAAAAAAGAAAGCGTCAAGAAACGGTTCTAAGCGGTAAGTTAACACCTGCACAATCACGTAATCCACAAAAAAATGAGCTATATTTAGTTGAGGGAGACTCTGCTGGTGGTTCTGCTAAACAAGGTCGTGACCGTCGTTTTCAGGCTGTACTGCCTTTGAGAGGTAAAGTTATTAATACTGAAAAAGCGAAGCTTCAAGACATTTTTAAAAACGAAGAGATTAGTACGATTATTCACGCAATTGGCGGCGGTGTTGGAGCTGAATTTGAAGTGGATGATATTAACTATGACAAAATCGTCATTATGACCGATGCCGATACAGATGGAGCTCACATCCAAGTACTACTTTTAACATTCTTCTATCGCTATATGAAACCATTAGTTGAAGCAGGAAAAGTATTTATTGCCCTTCCACCTCTGTATAAAGTAAGCAAAGGAACTGGAAAGAAAGAAGTTCTAGAATATGCTTGGAGTGATGAAGAATTACAAGGGGCGATAAAAAAAGTTGGCAAAGGCTATATGATTCAGCGTTATAAAGGTTTAGGAGAAATGAATGCAGATCAGCTATGGGAAACCACTATGAATCCTGATACAAGAACGCTTATTCGTGTGCGCATTGATGACGCAGCCCGAGCAGATCGTCGTGTTACTACGCTAATGGGGGATAAGGTAGAACCAAGACGAAAATGGATTGAAAGTAACGTAGCGTTTGGACTAGAAGAAGATCCAAATATTTTAGATAACGAAAATGTAGTAACGGTCGCAGAGGAGGATGTACAATGACACAAACAGAACGATTTTTAGATTTACCTCTTGAGGATGTAATTGGCGACCGCTTTGGACGATATAGTAAATATATTATTCAAGAGCGCGCGCTACCCGATGCAAGAGACGGATTAAAGCCGGTACAGCGCCGCATCTTGTATGCAATGCATGTGGAAGGAAACACGGCTGAAAAAGGGTTTCGTAAATCAGCAAAGACAGTTGGTAACGTAATCGGTAACTATCACCCGCATGGAGATTCCTCGGTTTATGATGCGATGGTGCGTATGAGTCAAGATTGGAAAGTACGAAACGTACTTGTTGAAATGCACGGGAACAACGGTAGTATTGACGGTGATCCACCGGCAGCAATGCGTTATACGGAAGCACGTTTATCAGCAATAGCATCTGAGTTATTACGTGATATTGACAAACAAACGGTAGAGTTTGTTCCTAACTTTGACGACACTAGCGAAGAGCCGACGGTGCTCCCAGCCATGTTCCCGAGTCTACTTGTAAATGGCTCAACTGGAATTTCTGCCGGGTATGCTACTGAAATTCCACCTCACCATCTTGGAGAAGTCATTGACGCAACGATCATGCGAATTGATAACCCATCAAGCTCAGTGGAGGAGCTAATGACCGTCATTAATGGTCCAGATTTTCCAACTGGGGGTATTATACAAGGCATTGATGGAATCAAAAAAGCTTACGAAACAGGTAAAGGGAAAATAATCATTCGCGGAAAAGCAGAAATTGAAGATGTGCGCGGCGGAAAGCAACAAATTGTGATTACAGAAATTCCGTTTGAGGTGAATAAAGCAAACCTTGTTAAAAAAATGGATGAGCTTCGCATTGATCGCAAAGTAGAAGGCATTGCAGAAGTTCGTGATGAAACCGATCGCACAGGTCTGCGAATTGTCATTGAATTAAAGAAAGATGCTAATGCACAAGGTGTCTTACACTATTTATATAAAAATACTGATTTACAAGTGCCTTACAGCTTTAATATGGTAGCTATTTCAAAGAAACGACCGAAGTTAATGAATCTACCAAACATTTTGGATGCTTATATTGAGCACCAGCGTGAAGTCGTAACCAATCGGTCGAAATATGAATTAACAAAAGCGAAGGAACGCGAACACATTGTTGCAGGTTTAATTAAAGCTTTATCCATCTTAGATGAAGTAATTGCCACAATTCGAGCGTCAAAAGACAAGCGAAATGCGAAAGATAACTTAATCACGCAATTTGACTTTACAGAAAAGCAGGCAGAAGCAATCGTTTCCTTACAGCTATATCGCTTAACAAATACTGATATTACAGCGTTAGAACAGGAGTCAAAAGAGCTTACAGAAAAGATTACAGAGCTAGAGGCCATTCTAGCAAGTGAAAAAAAGCTTTTTAACGTTATTAAAAAAGATCTTCGCCGCGTGAAAAAGCAGTATGGTGACGAGCGCCGTGCAAAGATTGAAGCGGAGATTGAAGAAATTAAAATTAACCTAGAAGTTATGGTTCCTTCTGAAGATGTCATTGTGACGGTCACAAAGGATGGCTATGTCAAACGCACAAGCTTACGCTCATATTCAGCTTCGAATGGACAGGATTTTGGTATGAAGGACACGGATCGTATTCTTTCAAAGTTAGAAATTAATACAACAGAAACGCTCTTAATTTTCACAAGAAAAGGAAACTATTTATATCTCCCTGTACATGAACTTCCTGATATTAGATGGAAGGATATGGGGCAGCATATCATGAACATTGTTCCAATTGATAAAGACGACCATATTGTGAAAGCCATTCCAATTAAAGAGTTTAAAGAAGATTACTATTTATTATTCTTTACGAAAAACGGCATGATTAAAAAATCTGAGTTGCTACAGTATAAGGCGCAACGTTATTCTAAAGCTCTAGTCGCTGTGAATGTAAAAGGTAATGACGAAGTAGTTGATGTGTACGTAACAAATGGCAAGCAGCAGGTCTTTATTGCCACTCGCCAAGGATACGGCTTATGGTTTGCTGAAGAGGAAGTCAATGTTGTTGGAACGCGCGCTGCAGGTGTAAAAGGAATCAATTTGAAAGAAAATGATTATGTCGTTAGCGGAGCTGTTTTTAGTGAAGAAAAAGTGAAGGAAACAGATTTATTTATTACAACGCACCGAGGTGCTATTAAGAAAACAAAAATGACAGAATTTGAGCAGTCATCTCGAGCGAAACGTGGATTAGTAATGGTTCGTGAATTAAAAGCAAATCCTCATCAAATTACAAAAGTGAAGATTGTCACGAAGGAAGATGAGGTTGTGATACAGTCTGAGAAAAATCAAACAGAGCGCATTGATCCAGCGTCAATGCGACCAAGCGATCGCTATAGCAACGGTTCATTTGCAATCGATCAAGCGGAATCCGGGGACGTTATTGATATGTGGATTGAAAAAAAAACAAAATAATAAACTAAAAAGAGCGCTGTTTTGCAGCGTTCTTTTTAGTTTATATAAATTCTATATAAACTATGTTCTAGATAATCAATATAAATAAAAAATAGCAGCTAAGAAAATATCAACATGAATAGAGAATATCAACATAAAAATAAAGTAGGCATAATGAAAGGAAGTGTATTTTTATGGGATATTACCTTACCGTTGATCAAAAGGGTACGAAAATATATGTTGAAGACATTGGAAGTGGAATGCCTATACTGTTTCTTCACGGCTGGCCAGTTAATCATAAAATGTTTGAATATCAGTTTAATGAGCTTCCGAAACATGGGATTCGCTGCATTGCAATAGACTTACGCGGGTTTGGAAAATCAAGTCGACCGTTCAAAGGCTATACATATAACTCATTAGCCGACGATGTTCGAGCAGTTATTCACGCCTTACAACTTTCAGTTCTAACGTTAGTTGGTTTTTCAATGGGAGGAGCAATCGCCTTGCGGTATATGAGTAGACATTTAGGGTTTGGTGTGAACAAACTGATTCTAGCTGGTGCAGCTGCCCCTAGCTTTATTAAAAGAGACGGTTTTCCTTATGGACTTTCTAAGGGAGAAGTAGATAGCATCATTCAAGCGACGTATCAAGATCGACCAGCTATGCTCGCCGATTTTGGCCAGAAATTTTTTAATTCAAAAATTAGCTCTTCTTTTAGAGATTGGTTTCAATTACTAGGTCTAGAAGCTTCGGGTCACGGAACGATTAAAACAGCAAAGTCACTGCGTGATGAAGATCTCCGTGAAGACTTGAGTCAAATTTTTGTAAAAGCGTATATTTTACACGGAAAGAAAGATCAAATTTGTCCGTTTCCTTTAGCTGAAGCCATGCATAAAGGAATTGAGGGTTCAACGTTAATTCCTTTTGAAAAGAGCGGTCACGGCCTTTTTTACGATGAACAAAAAAAGTTTACTGAAACCTTAAAAGACATTGTTTATTCTGCTGCGAAAAGAGGTTGACTGCAACGAGGATATAAAATTATGGTGATAAACGGTCTTCTATAGGCAAATCGGTGGAATTCCTACCAAAAGCCTTTCTTTCTAAAAGTTTACTTATTTCCTATTCCGGTCGTTTGTGAATTTGGAAAATACAAGGAAAACGAACATAAAGCGTCCCTGTTTCTAATAAAAATATATGGTGGAAATCTGTAAGGAGGGTTTTAATGGGAAATAAAAAGCTATTCAATAGCAAGGAAATTATGGATTCGCCTATTGTTCCTGAATGGGGAAAAGCGGTTTTTAGTGATTTTAGTCAAGACATGCTTTCTGAAGAGAACCCTTTCCCCTGCATTTTAGGAGTAGAGGGATTAAAAAAAGATTTGCTGCGCTTTGCGTTTGTGTCTTCACCATATAATTATAAAGATATCAGGCTCTGTGCAGATGCACTTAAAGAATATATGTCATGCTTTCGCACATTAGGTCGCTATACATCATTTGTTGTGTTCTTTGAGCCTGAACATAAAAAACGTACGATGACTCAGTATGAAACGATGTTTTGGGATACGCTCACATTTTTACATCGAATTGATGGAAAGCCTTGGCCCGAAGAAATCCCCAAAAACCCTAACGATCCTCTATGGGAGTTTTGTTTTGAAGGTGAGCCAATATTTGTTGTCTGTAATACGCCTGTACATGAATTACGAAAAAGCCGAAAGAGCAGCAGTTTCATGATTACATTTCAGCCTAGATGGGTGTTTGAGGGAATGACTCCTCATACAAAAATGGGACAGCAAGTTCAAAAAACGGTTCGGAATCGACTTGAAGATTACGACAAAGTTGAAGCGCATCCTCATCTAGGATGGTATGGAGATCAAGAAAATCATGAATGGAAGCAGTATTTCTTGCGAGATGTTAACAACTCGTTCCCAACAGAATGTCCATTCAAGCTAAAAAGGAGTGAAAGAGATGGAGTTAAAAAAAGCCTTTATTAAAAAAGGAATTGGCGGTGGTCTTGAAGAAGTTATACATGAACTACTTCCAAAACATACCGGTTATGTAGAGGTTCAACATGATGTTGCAGGGCAGGAACACCCAAGTCATACTCACCCTACCGACGAGATTCTTCATATTATTAAAGGATCTATTTATTTTACAGTTGAGGGAGAAACAACTCGGTGCGAAGCGGGAGATCGTATTTATTTACCAAAACACACAAAGCATGCGTCAAAAGCTGATGTGAATGGTTGTACGTATGTAATCTCCATTTTAAAATTTTGATGAAAGAAGTTGATGACTGGAATGATTCAATCAAACCCTGTTTTAATCATAATAGATGTACAAAAAGGTTTTGAACAAGATGCTTGGGGAACTCGTAATAATATTCATGCAGAAGATAATATGCTCACTCTTTTACAAGCTTGGAGGAGACAGCAGTTTCCGGTTATTCATGTCCAGCATGCTTCAAAAAGCGAAACATCTCCTCTTTTTCCAGGGACGGAAGGGTTCCGTTTCAAAGAAGGTTTCGGTCCTGTTGGTGATGAATACTTAATTCGAAAGCATAAAAATAGCTGTTTTATAGGAACAGAACTGGATAACTATCTAAAGGAAAACGGATACGATACGCTTATACTAGTAGGTTTAACAACGAACCATTGCGTCTCTACAACGGCACGCATGGCAGGAAACTTAGGTTATCGCACTTACGTCATCCACGATGCAACTGCGTGTTTCAATCTGTTATCATATGACGGTGAAACAACTTTTGCAGCAGAAGATGTTCATCGCTTAAGCTTATCATCTCTTCACAATGAATTTGCAACGGTTACTTCAACATCCGAAGCCCTACGCGTACTGCAATCCTATCAATATATAAAATGAGGCCTGATGCTTTTGCATCAGTTTTTTTTGTGTAGATTATTCTGACAAAAACAAGTACAATAGAAACATCATTTTGAAAAAGGAGCACGATACATCATGACAGTAATTAGAAAAGCTTTAGCAGAAGACTTACCTACAATGGTGGCTATTTATAATCAGTCAGTACGCCAAAGCGCAGCAACATTTGACTTAACTCCTGTAACAATTGGGCAACGTAAAAGCTGGTTTGAATCTCACGACCAAAGTCAACTGTTTCCACTGCTTGTTGCTGAACGAAATGGTGAAGTAGCTGGATACGCATCTTTGTCTTCCTACCGTGATAAAGAAGCATATATTCGAACAGTTGAACTCTCCGTTTATGTAGATGAAGCTCACCAAGGATTTGGAATTGGTAAAAGGTTAATGGAAGCTATTCTAGTACAAGCAAAAGAGTTAAATCATCACGTTGTTATTTCTGGTATTACAAAAGGAAACGATAAAAGTATTAAAATGCATGAACAGTTTGGATTTACCTTTTGTGGGGAATTTAAAGAAGTAGGATGGAAGTTCAATCAATGGCAAGATGTTCTGTTTTATCAACTGATTCTTTAAGTGAAATTAAATAGTATCTTGTTTGAGAATTATGTTATAATAGAAAGCGTTCTAATAATACATATCAACGTACCACAGGGGGAGCCTGAATGGCTGAGAGTGAACCAATTGTTCTGACCCTTTGAACCTGTTAGTTAATGCTAGCGTAGGGAGTGTGGAGCGTGCAGCTTGTGCTGCCTCCTGTGTTTGTCGTTGAATACTAATGATTTTACAACAGGAGTGAAAAGACGATGAACAAAGGAATGTCTTTACAAGCGAAAATTGAAGTGGCAATCTTTGCAGCTCTAGCAATGATAATTGATATATTGCCATCAATTACAATTGCACCTGCCGTGTCCATATCATTTTCCATGGTACCAATCTTCATTATTTGCTTTCGATGGGGATTTAAATCAGGCGTGGTAGCTGGATTTTTGTGGGGATTGCTACAAGTTGTCACGGGTACTGCTTATGTATTAACACCTCTACAAGCATTTATCGAATATTTTATTGCATTTGCATTCATTGGTCTAGCAGGGCTATTGTCTGGTGCTATTAAGCAGAACTTAGCTACTAACAATCGAACAAAAGCATTTACATTTATTATTTTAGCAATTGTTATCGGCAGCGTTGCTCGCTATTTTTGGCACTTTGTTGCAGGGATTATTTTTTGGGGCTCTTATGCACCAAAAGGAGTATCTGCATTATGGTATTCATTTACGATGAATGGACTAGCAATGGTGGGATCCATGATTGCTTGCCTAATCATTTTAGCCGTATTAATTCCGTCTGCTGCAAGAGTGGTATTAAATCGCGCATCATAAATAAAAGGAATGAAACCTATAGGAGTAACATCCTATAGGTTTTTTGCGTTTTTAAACCAATTTACATGTTTTCAGTGTTTTTGTTCTTTTTATGAAAGGGTTGAGGGTTTTTTTGTAGAATGGTATACTAGGTCTGTTTGTTGGAAGAATATACATACCATTTTTTGTAGGAAGGAATCATGTTAATGAACAAACGTAATCTCCTTTACATGACGATTGCAACATCCCTTTTACTCGCAGGATGTCAGCAAAAAGCTCAAAAAGCAACTGAAGTCGATACGGACTTGATGATTGCAGGAGAGATAGAAAGTCATGATCAAGAAGCAAAGAAAGATGTTGTTGAAAACCAGTACAGATATGATATTTCAGATACAATAGATGAAAAAATAATCTCGCAGTTTATGAATAGCTACTTCAAGGCTTTACATGATGGAATCCTTCATAAATCAGCTAAGTCAATTCAGACATATATAATAGAAGATAGTGAGTTTTATAAACAGCAAGTAATGAAAATTGATAATTTTTCGGAGCAAGGAATTCGTCAAGAACTAAAGACGTTTCAAGTTGTGAACTGGTATGAAGCTGAGAAAAATCAAATAAATTTACAAACGTTTGAAGAGGTCACCATCCATCAACCTAATAAAAAGGATTATACAAAGAGTATTAATCAATTGTATACGCTAATAAGCGATCAAGGTACATTGCGAATTAAAAGCGTAGAGCCGTATACAATGGATAAAGCAGAAGAAACGAAGTCAAATGCACCAGCTATTACAAGAGCAGCTAGCTTAAATGAATATAACGGTAAATGGTCCACTGCCAATTCTGACTTAAAAGGTGCTCCAATCGTAGAGTTTTATGCTTCTTCTAGCTCAGAGGCTACGGTGAAGATTCATGCCTATAAGCCACCAAATTCAGTAGAAGTAGCTACAGTAGAAGCAGAAAACATAATTTTTAAACATAACCAAGCTGTTATTCATTACGATACGGACAATAATGGAAATAAAGGAACAATTGTCGTGACCCTAAAAGCAAATTCTCTTTTTGTTATTCATCATTTAGAAAAGGCTTCTGAGTCTAAATGGATGATTCCTGCAGGCGCATTTGAGCTGTCCACGTTTGAAAGTTAAACAAGATAAAAGAAAAAAGGGGGATTCAAATGGGAAATCTATATATGGTGGCCATAATTTGTTCCCTGTGGCTTGTGCTGTCAGCATGTAGTGAGACAAAGTCTGCTCCGGCTCCGACACCAAAAGAGCCTGAATCAGAAGCTACCGTTCTGGTTGATGTCGATGAGTCTGCTAATGAGACACAAAAGAGTTCTTCTCTTCCCGTTGTGACAAATGAAGAAGCCAAACAGCTTGCTACAGATTCGTTGAAAAATGTTATCCAAACATTTGATACCTTAGGTAAACAAGAGGGATGGGACAGTGAAGAGAAACCAGCAGATTTTCAATTGCTAAGCCCTAGGCTCAAAGAATTTGCTACGAGTTCATTAGTTGCTACGAAACTAAAAACAATCGCCACTTCTTATTACTGTCAATGTGATGAGCAGTCTATTCCAAATCTAGCGACAACCGTACGTTTTAAAGTGATTAACAACCGCCCCGGTCAATTTTCAATCTCAGCTATTCAGCCACTGGACGAAAAAGGGAACGGAGGTACAACTATTTACTTGAATATGAAATACGGAAAAGATGGTTGGAAGTTAAATGAATGGGACGAAATGACGTATCGTCAAAAACCGTTAGATATTTCGTCAGATGAGTATTTAGAATATCTGAAAAAAATAACGCCTAACGAAGCAGTTTCGTTTAACAAAGAAACGACTATTGAAGATGAACATGGTAATCAAGAAAAAATCTTACTATTTAAAGATGATTCTGGAGAATTTGGTGTTTTGGCAAAGAGTTCAGAGCGGATTAACGAAGTTCAAGAGGATGTGCCAGTAACTTTGCCTTTGGAAGATAATGATGTAGATTTGAACAAGGTTACAGAAGTAGACGCTTCGGTTGTTCGTTCGTTTACGGAAACGTATTTACGTGATTTAACAGAAGCAATTAATCTTAATGAGTTTGATCGCATTCAACATTATTTTGAAAAAGATAGCACGTTGTTTAGCGAACAACAGCAGCTTGTCAAAACACTCTATGATCGAACAATACGAGAAGATCTTACAACGGTTGAAATTTTAGAATGGACGTCTAAAGAAGCAAATAGCTACGAAGTCAAAACGAAAGAAGTTATGAACATTACCATTAATGAACATACAGAAGAAAAAGAGTATTACCGAGTGTACACAATCGTACATGAAAATGAAAAGCTCGTCATTACTCAGTTAGAATCTTATTGAAAGCTCAGAGTCTACCTGAGCTTTTTTATAAGAAAATACTTTATCATACTAACGCAAGATAACTCTTTCTTATCTTGCGTTAGTATGATAAAGTAAAGAAAAAGCGGAAAAATCGCTAATAAATTACATATTTTTACACAATTATTGAGTCGTTAAAAAAACGACCTCTTTAAATAGGTTTATTTTTCGTTTTAAATTGATTTTAATACCAATACATTCAAGATGTAAAAAACGCCTTAGGGTGGATTTTGAAGCTTATAAAAGATATTAGTTAAAAGAAGGTGGAAATGATGAAAAATGACAACGTATTGATACAAAGTCAATCCTCTCTGTCATTTCGGCAATTAAAAGAACAGTGGGGAAATCTACTAGATGAAAACCAAAATCTATCGTTGGGTCATACAGACGATGGAACGTTTGTTGAGCTTTTTATGAAAATTAAAATGATAAAACCTGAGCTATCTCCGCATACCATTCGAGCGTACAATCAAGATTTAAAAACAGTTTTGACTTTTTTTAAAGAGTTAGACGTTTCCTTAAAAGAGATTGGGTTTATGGAAGTGAAGGCATTTAATCATTGGATGAATCAAACCTATGCCAAAAGAAGCGCAGCAAGAAAACTAGAGTTTTTCAGAAGGATGCTCACGTTTGGTCATGAAACCCATTTTTATAGTGCGCTCTATACAACATGGATCGAAAAGCCTACTGTTTCAAAAGGACATTATAGCGAAAAGAAACAGGTTAATCGAACAGAATACAGAGAGTTAAGCACAAGAGAAGCTGAGCTCATTGTAAAAGCGCTTGAAGATACCGTAAAACATTCCATGCTAAAAGAAGAGTACCAAGCACGAAATCGCTTAATCGGTATGCTTTTATATTTAAGTGGAATGAGGTCTAGTGAAGTATTAAGCTTGAATTGGGGAAGCTTTCGTGAAGATCGTCGTGGCAATATGTTAGTAGATGTGTTCGGAAAAGGAAAAAAAGAGCGAACAATTCCAGTATTTAAAGACGTTCAAAATGCTCTATTTCACTACCGAGAAAGTTTAGGAGAATCGACGATGCTGAATCCGTCGGATGAAACGCCGCTTTTCTTTCAACTTAAACCATTTGTCAAAACAGGAGTCAAAAAAAGATTATCGTATACAACACTTTATCGGCTCATCAAAACAGCGGTTTATGCGATTCAAGGTAATTCGTCTATTTCACCACACTGGTTTCGTCATACGTTCATTACGAACAGCTTAGCGAATGACGTACCATTATCGGTGGTGAAACAAGTAGTTGGACACGCCTCCATTGCAACGACTAATATTTACCTAGAAAAATTACAAGAAGATACGGTTTATGATGCATTCCGAAATTCCGGTTATCGTTAGGTTCCTATAACTATATTATGTAAACTTATAAAGTGAAACTCTCTCATTTCGCTTCTTTTTTCGAATAAACCCTTCATTCATCAAATATAATGGTCTAAAAAAGGGAGGCGAAGTGCAATGGGCGTTAAGCATCCGCTTCAACATCATTTCGGAGAAGTGACCGAAATTTTTCATTACATTCATGATTTATGTGAAAGCGCAGGGTTGTACATTGATTGGCACGGCACGACACAAACTGTACAGCTATACCGGAATAAAGAATCAAGAGAAGCGGGAGATCGGTACATAGGAGCTATTCAATACGAAGGTAGTAATGAGTTGCAAAAACGAACGCCTTCAACGGTGAGTTTACGCTTTCGAAGAAGTAACTTAACATCACCATTTAAATATTTACTTGAAAACATTACAGCGTTTCGAAAGGATACTAACAAAGAACCCTTCGTTAACCCAGAGGCTGAGTCAATTGCGTTTAAGTTTACGGCACTAGATGAAGAAGCAATGGAAACGCTGAGACAAATTGAAGATGTGCTAAAAATGGCAAGATGTATTTAAAGCAGGCGCTTTAAGTGAAATGCCTGCTTTATGTATGTCCAATCTCTTCTTGAAGAGATTCTGCTTTTTTTTCTAATTGTTGAAGTATGTTAAAATAAGCAGCTAAATCAGCTTCATCAATTTCCGCTGTTAGCATTTTAAAAAGGTCTTCAATCGGACCTGTTATTTCCTCTTGCAAAGCCATTCCTTTTTCTGTTTGTTGAATATAGTAAGAGCGGCGATCTTCAGGATTTCTAATACGCTGTAAGTGACCGCTTTTTTCTAACAAATCTAAAATTTTTGTGAGTGTAGCTTGATCTTTATCTGCTTTTATCGCTAGCTGCTTTTGAGTAATTCGATCAGATTCTGATACCTTTTTTAATACCGTCCATTGTTCAGGCGTTATGTCGTAGGGTCTTAGAAAACTAGCTACCAGCCTACTCAGGCGCTTTCCAACCTTCGCAGTCGTAAAACCGTACATTTCTTCCATTGATTTCATTTATTTACCTCCAAGTACATACTCAGTCTTTTCATCATATCACATTCTACTCTCTCAGTTACATTCTAACTAAGGTTTTTTAAAATGATAACGCTATCATTTAGGTAGAGTTCGAATTTAGCTAGACTTCTTTAATTGAACAAGGTAATCTAGTGTTAGAATAGTTCAACTTTTTCAATAAATAAAAGAGGTGTCTGAATGAGTATTGGTAAAATGAACATCAAAGCAATTTTTTTCGACTTAGATGATACGTTGTTATGGGATAAAAAAAGCGTTGCGGAAGCGTTCCGTGCAACGTGTGAGTACGCGAGTGAAAAATATGATGTTGATCCTATTGAGTTAGAAGCAGCTGTACGCGAAGCGGCTTCTTCACTTTATGCTACATACGAAACGTACGAGTTTACAAAAATGATTGGTATTAATCCATTTGAAGGGCTATGGGGAGATTTCCATGATGAACATGAGAACTTCCAAAAAATGAAACAAATTGTACCGATCTATCGCAAGAATGCGTGGACGCAAGGATTAAAGTCACTTGGAATTGATGACGAAGCATTTGGTGCAGAGCTTGCAGAGCGATTCCCTAAAGAGCGTCGCCGTAATCCGTTCGTATATGAAGATACGTTTGATGTGTTAAATGAACTACAATCAAACTATAAGCTGTTGCTATTAACAAACGGGTCGCCTCAGCTTCAGAATATAAAACTAGAGATTACGCCAGAAATTGTTCCTTATTTCGATGAGATTGTCATCTCTGGAGCATTTGGAAGAGGGAAGCCGGATCCGTCGATTTTTGATCATGCTTTATCTTTGTTAAACTTATCAAAAGATGAAGTGATTATGGTTGGTGATAATTTAATGACGGACATTCTTGGCGCTTCTCGAGCTGGGATACGCTCTGTCTGGGTGAATCGTGATGACAAAAAAGCGGATAAAGTTGTACCGTTTCATGAGATTAAGAGGCTGAGTGAATTACATGAGTTCTTAAATCAAGAATAATCGTTTAATCTGTTTTTTCACAGAGCTCTTGGTAGACACATTGTTTACAGCGAGTACTTTGTTTCATCGGAAAAGCGCTTAGTGGCTTTGGTTGATTGTATTCTGAGTGCTCGATATATAGATGCATGTTCATCAGGCTCTCTTTAATAGTATGATGGAATGCATCTATTTCTTTTGCTGTCACATAATAGGTGTGACTCCCTCCTGAATAAAGGTATTCGTTACGAATCTGAATGACATTCAGTGGTACATTATAAGTTTGCTGTATATAAAAAGCGCAAAGGGCAAGCTGTGTCAGATGATCATGTGCTTGCTTTCCCGTCTGCCAATTCACGATAATGTATTCGTTTGTAGTTGGTTTATGGTAGAGAAGGTCAAGTGAAACAAATACTTTGACTGAGTTGAGCTCTACTGAGCAAAACGCTTCTTGAGGGAGAATTTGAATTAAATCAATTGACTGAAGTTCTCTGAATGTTTTACTTCGAAAGAAAGAAGTTACACACCTCTCGATAGACGTTTTCGTTTGTTGAATTTCATAATCTGCTAAATAACCTTTTTGGTAGTATTCGAGCATCATGGTGTACACGTTCGGTTCATGATACCAATCGTCGCCATGATCTCGTGTTTGCAAATAAGCACGACGCAGTTCTTGATCAATGAAATTACGCATTGCAGTCATGTGCTCTTCGATTGATTCTGTGTTTGTGGTAAAGGAATAATTCCGAATAGCTTGCTTGACTGCTTGTCCCACTAATAGCGGCAAAGTAACTATTTTCTTTAAGCGATAGGCTTGTTTTGCAAGTTCAGTAGAAGAAGAAAGCCAACCATGATGGGAAAAATAGTACTGATAAGCATATTTTCTTGGGCACTCTATCATCTGATTATGGCGAGCGAGTGACCAAGAAAAACGAGGAGGGTTCGCTAGAAGCATAAGTATCACGTCCTTATCCTTTTGTAGCATACATATGAAGTTCTCTAAAGTTTAGAACGAAAAATGACGAAAGAATTAAAAAAAGCTTGCTGTTCCGCTTTGACCGTGCTATAGTAAAGAAGCGATGAGCTAATTTGTGTAAGTCGAAGGATATGCTTTTGCTAAACGTATGAATGTGGTCATACGGTCCTCGCCTCAAAACGCATCAAAGACGCCCAATTGGGCGTCTTTTTGTACATTCTTCACATGAGTCATTCGAAGCAAGACAATAGCGTTACTTTTCATATTCCTTTAAAATAAATGCTAGATAGAAAGATAGATAGAAAAAAGGGGAGTCAATTGTGATACGTGAAATAGAGATGACTGATGCGCCTCAATTTGTTGAGATGATTAAGCAAGTAGAAACTGAAAGTCAGTATATGCTTTTTGAAGAAAACGAACGAAAGCTAAGTTCAGAGCAACAGGAAAAGCAAATTGAAATGATGAAACAACAGCGAAACTCTACGCTTTTAGTAGCAGAAGTAGAGGGTGAACTGGTTGGTTACTTACAGGCTGTAGGTGGAGTGGTGAACCGAAGTGCCCACATCGCGTATGTGTCGATGGGAATCTTAAAAGACTATCGAGGAATGGGTATTGGTTTGCAGTTGTTTCAACAGCTTGAAGAATGGGCAAAAGAACAGCAAATTCACCGCCTTGAGCTAACAGTTGTAGTTGAAAATGTAATTGCAATTCATTTGTATAAAAAAATCGGGTTTCAAATTGAAGGCACAAAAAAGCATTCGCTGCGAATTAATGGGCAATATGTAGACGAATACATCATGAGTAAATTATTAGATGTTGAATAAATTAAAACAAAAAGGAGCAGTCTACGCTGCTCCTTTTTGTTTTAACTACCTCGGTAGATTTGATATCCCCATGGAGAAACAAGAAGAGGGACATGATAATGCTCAAATGCTTCTGAAAGCCCAATCCTAACCGCTACTTTTGTTAAAAAAGCAGGCGTGCTCGTTTGAACTGATTCTCTTATAAAGTAAGGTTCGATATCAAATAAAAGCTCATACTCGCCTGGGGTGAACGTTTCGTTACTAAAAAAAGGTTGGTCAATTCGTCCGCCTTCGTTTGTAATTGTATCTCCAATCCACAACCGTTCATTATCGTCTTGAAGTTTGTAGAGTGAAACAGCTATCCCTTTAGCTGGTTTTCCACTTGCTAAATCTAAAACATGAGTCGAAAGCGTGGTCATGTTAATTTGACTCCTCAAGTGCGGATGTAACAGCTATTTTGACATCCTCCTGTGTTACCGTGAAGACTTGGAAACCAAACGGTGGCTTTGGTTCAGTATATACTTTGCCATCAGAGTTTGGAATATCTTCAACGACTGCATCCCACGTGTGATTTTGTGACTCAAACGTGACATCTTTTAGTTGAGGGAAGCGTTCGAGCACGCGAATGCCGATTAGATAAATTAAATTTTGAATAGATGGTGTTTCAGTCTCGTTAAACACTGAGCATGCGATGTCTTTTACTTGTTCCGCTGCTACATAAGAAAGAGGGGCATCACCTATTGCGTCTTCTGGTTGGGTGTATGTCCATCCGATATTTAAATAAACAAAAAGTGGGCGATTAGAGTCTTCGGGTAACGTTGTATATTCATCTCGAACAAACCCGACAAATGAATTTCCCTCTACTTTAATTAGCTGTAAATCTTTTAGTTTACTATATTGCTCAGTAATTTGTTGACCTTGGACCGTTCGTTCTATTTTAATACCAGCTTGAGCATATTCATTTCGAGATCTTTTGTAAACAAGCTTGCTTTCAGTTAGCGTATTGCCTACCATACCGTTTGTGGCTTCAAATGGAACTTCGTCTCCAGTTAATTGAACTGTTTCCATTTGAGGATATTTATCTAAAAATGCTTCAGCAACATATTTTAAGAAGCCTTCGATTGTTGAACCATCATAGCTGCCTAAATGATGCTGAATAAAATTTTTCATAGAGTCTGTTGCAACAACAAGACTATTATCACCTTCTATAAACGAAGATAAAAACTGACTTCCTCCTATTGCCACTTTTACATTGACGCCAAATACGATGTTATTTCGGCCACTAAATTCGGATTCTGGAATGACCTTCACACCTTTAAGTGGTTTTAAATACGTACGATAAGCAAATACATCTCCTTTTCCATAATACATTTGGCGATTTGATTGATTCGTCATTGTAACACGCTCCTCAGTTTTTATTTTGTCTACCAATCGAAAATAAGCAATCTTATATACTTCAGCTAACGCTGTTGTAAACTCTGTTTTTTTATCGTTTTGTAGTCGATCAATTAAGCTTTGATAGATTGTGCTTTTCGTTTTTCCTCTTACAGCAACGATAAAAGGGAAACCGAAGCGATTCATATAGGTCTTGTTTGCGTTTGTGAAATGTTCATACTCTTCCGCTGTAAGAGAGGTTAAACCGGCGCCTGTTTGCTCATTTATAGAGTGAGTCGTCATGGCGATTTTAGCTCCTAGATTTGGGTGAGCTTGTAGTAAGTCTAATTTTCTTTGATTAGAAGCTTCATCAATAACTCTGATTGTTCGGTGATGAAATTCTTGGAGAGAACTAAACGGCCGGAGTGGAGCAACTTTTTTTACAATCCAAGAAGAATGTTCATAGATATCTTGAAATAATCCAATAAATGTTTGCTCAGGTAATTCATTTACTTCGTGAATCGTTTGCTTCATCATGTTAGCACCTCATTATTTTGATTCTGAATAATCAGTTTTTTTGAACGTCACGATAGGCCTATTCGTAGTTTCGCTAGAACGAAAGAATATGTTTAGTAAAATAGCAGCAATGCTTCCTGTAATAATACCATCACTTACAATAATCTTGAGTCCAGCTGGGAGCTGGGCGAATAAATCAGGTACGACCGTTACCCCTAATCCAAGTGATAATGAACAGGCAATGATTAATAAATTACTTTGATTAGAAAAATCAACGTTGCTCAGCATTTTAATTCCTGATGAAATAACCATTCCGAATAATACAATCATAGCACCACCAAGTACCGGAGTAGGAACAACTGTTGTTAATTCAGCAATTTTAGGAATAAGACCTAACGTAATCAAAATGACTCCTGCTACCACTACGACATTTCTTGTCTTTACTCTTGAGAGTTGAACAAGTCCAACGTTTTGAGCAAACGTATTGTAAGGAAAAGCGTTAAAAATACCACCTAGCATAATAGCTAACCCTTCAGCACGATAACCTTTAATAAAATCTTGATCGTTTAAGTCACGCTCGCAGACTTTGCTTAGTGCGAGAAAAACACCCGTAGATTCAATTATGATTACCACACCAACTAGTATCATAGTCAGGATAGGTCCAATTTCAAATGTGGGTGCACCAAAATAAAATGGAGTAGGAATATGTAGCCAGGAGGCTTCTTTTACACTTGATAAATTAACCATGCCCATAAACGCTGCAACAATTGTTCCTACTACAATGCCGAGAAGTACGGACAATGCTTGTAGAAAACCTGTGAAAAAACGATTTAAAAATAAAATGAAAGCGAGAACGCCAAAAGCTAATGCTAAATTTTCTACGGATCCAAACTCTTCACTGCCAACACCACCACCCATGTTTCGAACGGCTGATGGCACAAGTGACAAGCCAATCATTGTCACGACTGTCCCTGTTACAACCGGTGGGAAAAGTTTAACGATTTTACCGAAAAAGTTAGCAAATAAAACGATAAACAGTCCCGCTGCAATAATAGCGCCGTATACTGCGCTAATTCCATACTGCGAGCCAATTGCTATCATTGGTGTAACCGCAACAAACGAGCTTCCAAGTACAACCGGTAATCCGATTCCAAACCAGCGGTTGTTCCAAGCTTGCAATAAGGTAGCAATGCCGCATGTTAGTAAATCAATTGCAACTAAATAGGCGAGTTCATGTGCGCTTAAATGCAAAGCGCGCCCCACGGTTAATGGAACAAGGATAGCTCCAGCATACATCGCAAGTACGTGTTGCAAGCCTAATGAAGTAAGTGCTAATGGATTTTGTGTTTTCTTCATACAAAATCTCCTTTCATTATATCACAATTGATGTTATAAAATGTAACATTAATAGGTGTTGATACCATCTTAATCCGTTTTGAATATTCTGTCATTAGTGAATGTAACTAAAAAATATAAGTTTTTTTTCGCTATTTTTCCAAAAAAATAACCCGGTGGTATGTTTTGTGACACATAAAAGAGCATGATAATTTTATGAAAATGAATAAGCTCTCTACTCATACACTATTACAAGACGTTATTAAACTATGGAGGTGCATCATGAAAGAATGGATACAACGCAAATTTCAACAGGTAGCAAATGACGAGAGAACGCTTAAAGCAAAAGAAAAGCTAGCGGATGGGGGAATTACAGTACCTATCTCAGCTGCTATGCTTATGCGCTTGTTTCAGAGACAGTTAAAGAAACAAGATCAAATTCAGAATTTAAGTATCATTTTTCAAGAAAATATCATTGAAGTAAAAGGTAGTGTTCATAAATATTTGTTAAAGATTCCCTTTCAAATAAAGTTGGAACCTTCTTCAGCTAACGGACGTGTGCTTTTATTTCAAATTCATGAAATGAAACCTACCAACCGCGATTTTCTTAAAAAGAGACTATTTGATAAACCTCCAGTAACGACTTATAAAGATGGGCAAATCCACATTGATCTGAACGAAATTGATAAAGTGAAACTGATTCCAATTTGAACGATTAAGCAGTTTTCCATTCAGGATAATAAACTGCGTGTGAAAATCGGAATGTAAGTGTTAAAAAATCTTTTTATAAAAAATTTAGAATTTTTCATCTTTACCTATTGTGACAATCTTCCATCTAGATGTACAATGGAATTTATATAAAGGTAAATAACCCTTAAATTCAAGAAAGCAAGGAGAAGCAACCATGACAAAGTACAATATTGATGTAACATTAACTCAAACAAAAAAGAAAAACCCAACGCTAGTGAATTGGCGTTCGGTAAAGTATTCACGGACCATATGTTCATTATGGACTACACAGAAGGTCAAGGTTGGCATGATCCGAGAATTATTCCTTATCAGCCTCTTACGTTAGATCCAGCATCGATGATTTTCCATTATGGTCAATCAGTATTTGAAGGCTTAAAAGCATATGTAACAAAAAAAGAGCAGGTATTATTATTTAGACCCGATGAGAATTTCAAACGATTAAACAAATCAAATGATCGTCTATGTATTCCTCACTTAGATGAAGAGTTAGCGTTAGAAGCGCTAAAAACACTAATTCAAGTGGACCGCGATTGGATTCCAAATGCTGAAGGTACGTCTTTATATATTCGTCCATTTATTATTTCAACAGAACCATATTTAGGCGTTTCACCATCTGATCGTTATCAATTTATTATTATTTTATCGCCTGTAGCTTCTTATTATAAAGAAGGCATTGCTCCGGTACGAATCGCGGTTGAAAATGAATTTGTCCGCTCTGTAGCTGGAGGGACAGGTAGTGCGAAAACAGGCGGAAATTATGCGGCAAGCTTAAAAGCGCAGCAGCTGTCTGGTACAAAAGGTTACTCTCAAGTACTTTGGTTAGATGGCGTAGAGCGCAAATATATTGAAGAAGTAGGAAGTATGAATATCTTTTTTAAAGTAGATGGTGAAGTTATTACTCCGTCTATTAACGGTAGTATTCTAGAAGGTATCACCCGCAAATCAGTTATTGAGCTATTGAAGCACTGGGGTATCCCTGTTTCAGAACGCAAGATTTCAATTGCTGAGATTAAGGAAGCCTATGCAGCTGGTAAATTAGAAGAAGCATTTGGAACAGGAACAGCAGCGGTTATTTCTCCAGTAGGTGAGCTATTCTGGCAAAATGAAGGTATGAGTATCAATGGTGGAAAAACTGGAGAAGTTACAAAGAAATTGTATGATACGCTAACAGGCATACAAAGTGGAATGGTTGAAGATCACTTTAATTGGTGTATAGAAGTAAAGTAGGTATAATTCAATAAAAACGTTAGTAAAAACCAGGGAAATAGTTCTTTTTTCCTGGTTTTTACTTTATACTTAAGGTGAACATGTTTCATTAGAAAAGATAAGGGGTTGGTGGGGTGCTATTTTTATCACATGATGAAAAAGTGCGTGTACTAGAAGAGGTTATTCAAAGAAAGTTATGCGAAATAGCTGGAGTGGAAATGAATGCTGGTGAACTTCATCGATTGGTTGGTTATTTATTTGCGTCTCATCTAGTTGAATTTACCCCCTGTGAGTACAAGCTGAGAATTCAGTATGAATCGCAGCTACACGATTTTTACAACCATCTAAAAGAATCTGCACCCACAGAGAGCGTTTAATAGAAGTGGTGTAATCTCTCCCAAAAAAAAAAGAAAGTTAGCATGCGTGCTAGCTTTCTTTTTTTTGATAGTTATTCATATAATTCCCTCTTTTACGCACATTAACAGTAAAATGTAATTAAAGGAGGCTATATGCGTGGCACAAATCGTAATGTTGGGATTGTTTATTGGACCATGGCTGTTATTCTTTTTCTTTGATAGCAATCGCATAAAGCGGTATGTTCTCGCTGGGCTTTTTGGGATTGTTATGCGGACGATTTCTTTGAAATGGCTAAACGCTATGATTGGTGGGAAGTTAACCAAACGCTGTTTTTCTTAGAGGATATGACCCCGTTTGTATTTGGCGTATTTTTTGTGGGTACACTTCTTATTTTTTATTTTACTTATCCCGGCTTTTGGGCGTTTTTTATCTTAAATGTCATCTTTGATTTATTTCAAGCTTATATAATGAGCCCATTTTTCCAATGTTTAGGGATTTATGAAATGCACTCTGTAAATGCATTCCAGCTTTTTTAAATTATGACCGCTGTGGCCATTCTTTTTTATCTTTATCAGAGGTGGCAAGATAGTGCATTTAAAATTGAAATCAAATAATAAAGCGCTCACATAAAATAATTCCATCCATTCATACCGAATAAAAAGGAATTATTTTATCTAAAGAAAAGAATTTTTCAATAAATAGTAAAACGAACAGGAAAGTTTGTGTTAAAATGTCAATGTTGCTTCCTAACGCGTAGAGTTTACGTCAAAGGAACAAGACTTTTATTTACATAGTTAGAAGGAGAGAGTTCTATGGAAAAAGTATTTATTTTCGGACATAAAAATCCAGACACAGATACAATCTGCTCGGCAATTGCTTATGCGGATTTAAAAACAAAGCTAGGTGTGAATGCAGAACCTGTACGTTTAGGGGACATTAATGGTGAAACACAATTTGCGTTAGAGAAGTTCAACGCAGAAGTACCACGCTTTGTAGCTGAAGTATCAAAAGAAGTAAATGAAGTTATTTTAGTTGACCACAACGAGCGTCAACAAAGTGCAATAGACATTGACCAAGTACGCGTACTTGAAGTAATTGATCACCACCGTATTGCAAACTTTGAAACAGCAGATCCACTATACTATCGTGCAGAGCCTGTAGGTTGTACAGCAACAATTTTAAACAAAATGTACAAAGAAAATGGTGTTGAAATCGAGCCAAATATTGCTGGGTTAATGTTATCAGCTATTATTTCTGATTCACTATTGTTTAAATCACCAACTTGTACAGACCAAGACGTTGCAGCAGCAAAAGAGCTTGCAGCTATCGCTGGTGTAGATGCAGCAGAATATGGACTAGCAATGTTAAAAGCAGGTGCAGACCTTGGAGACAAAACAGCAGCTCAATTAATCTCACTTGATGCAAAAGAATTTACAATGGGCGCTAGCAAAGTAGAAATTGCTCAAGTAAACGCAGTGGATGTAAATGATGTGATTGAACGTAAAACAGAAATTGAAGAAGTAATTGCAGCAACAATCCAAGCGAAAGAATTAGACTTATTCTTACTTGTTGTAACAGATATCTTAAACAGTGATTCAACTGCTATTGCACTTGGCGCAGAAGTTTCAAAAGTAGAGCAAGCATATGGAGTACCGCTAGTGAACAACATGGCGCTATTAAAAGGCGTTGTATCACGTAAAAAACAAGTTGTTCCAGTATTAACTTCAGTATTTGCATAATCCATAAAAACCTCGAGGTTCTTCGAAACCATCGAGGTTTTTTTATTATTTCAACATAAAAATCTGCTTATTTTGTTATAAGCCTTTACAAAGCACATGTTAATTTGTTAAATTAGTATCTATATTAAAAATTGTTAAATAATTTAAAAGATTTATATTTCTTTAGATCGTTACGAATACGGAGGGAATTATTGTGACAGAATTAAGAAGTAACATGATCAAAAAAGGTTTTGACAGAGCACCTCATAGAAGCTTACTACGTGCTGCTGGAGTAAAAGAAGAAGATTTTAATAAACCGTTTATCGCTGTTGTAAATTCATATATTGATATTGTACCTGGGCATGTACATTTGCAAGAGTTCGGGAAAATTGTAAAAGATGCTATTCGCGAAGCGGGCGGCGTTCCGTTTGAAATGAATACAATCGGCGTAGATGATGGGATTGCAATGGGACATATCGGTATGCGCTACTCACTTCCAAGTCGTGAAATCATTGCCGATTCAGTAGAAACAGTTGTTTCAGCACACTGGTTTGACGGAATGGTTTGTATTCCAAACTGTGATAAAATTACGCCAGGAATGCTAATGGCTTCCTTACGCTTAAATATCCCATCTATTTTTGTAAGCGGCGGACCGATGAAAGCCGGACAAACAAGCGACGGTCGACGCATTTCGTTATCTTCAGTATTTGAAGGCGTAGGTGCTTACCAAGCAGGGAAAATTGATGGCAAAGGACTTCAAGAATTAGAACAGTTTGGTTGTCCGACATGTGGTTCATGTTCTGGGATGTTCACGGCTAACTCAATGAACTGTTTAGCTGAAGCATTAGGCTTAGCGCTACCTGGAAATGGTACAATCTTGGCTGTTGCACCTGAACGTAAAGAGTTTGTGAAAAAATCAGCGAAGCAGTTAATGGAATTAATTAAGCTAGATTTAAAACCACGTGATATCGTAACAGAAAAAGCAATTGACAATGCGTTTGCGCTTGATATGGCTCTAGGTGGTTCAACAAACACTGTTTTACATACGCTAGCGCTTGCGAACGAAGCAGAAATCGACTATCCGCTTGAACGCATTAATGAAGTAGCAGCACGCGTACCACATTTATCTAAGCTTGCACCAGCATCTGATGTCTTTATTGAAGATTTACACGAAGCAGGCGGTGTATCTGCTGCACTTAATGAGCTTGCGAAAAAGCCAGGTGCACTTCATTTAGATACAATGACCGTTACAGGTAAAACATTAGGTGAAAACATTGCGGGGTGTGAAGTGCAAGACTACAATGTTATTCATCCAATCGATAAGCCGTTTACAGAAAAAGGTGGACTAGCTGTCTTATTCGGTAACTTGGCTCCAGATGGTGCTATCATTAAAACTGGTGGTGTTCAAGACGGTATAACACGTCATGAAGGCCCAGCTGTAGTATTCGATTCTCAAGACGAAGCCCTTCACGGCATTGCAAACGGCAAAGTCAAAGCTGGAGACGTAGTTATCATTCGTTATGAAGGACCTAAAGGAGGACCAGGAATGCCTGAAATGTTAGCTCCTACTTCTCAAATTATGGGAATGGGATTAGGGGCAAAAGTAGCCTTACTAACAGACGGAAGATTCTCTGGAGCATCACGTGGCTTATCAATTGGCCATGCTTCACCAGAAGCTGCTGAAGGTGGACCACTTGCATTTGTTGAAAATGGAGATTATATCGTAATTGATATTGAAGAGCGCCGCATGGACGTAGAAGTGGCACCTGAAGTTTGGGAAGCTCGTAAAGCTAATTGGAAAGGCTTTGAACCAAAAGTGAAAAAAGGGTATCTTGCTCGTTACTCTAAACTTGTTACATCGGCAAGCACAGGCGGAATCATGAAAATCTAAAACAAACAAAAGCCCTCTAGCTCATTTACTAGATAAAATGAATGAGCTAGAGGGCTTTTTCATGTAACATTCCTTGTCATTAATCATTTAACACTTGCAGTTCTTTTTGATAGCTTAAATAAGTTTGGACTTTGTGAATAGCAGAAGAGTAATCTTTAATTAGATAATGAATCGAGGTAATAACGCTATCAGGATACGCGTCAAGGTTTTGGAGTAATAATAAACGTTGATATCTCATTAATTGTTTTTCAAAATAATGCAGTACTTGTTCAGGGGTTTTGACAACTAGTAATTTCATGTATTCGTGAACCTGCTTTTCAAGAAAAAAATAGCGGTCTACAAAAAACATAACCTTCATCTTATCAGCCTCCTTTAAATTATAAGTCAGTATGTCATACGCTGAAGATTTTACATGATAGACGATTTTCAATCACAACCTTTTATCTTCCAGCTGAGGAAAAAGGAACGATTGTTAAATAGCAAAAAGAAATCCTCGGTTGAAGGATTTCTCTTCGCAAACAACCTATTACTACGCACTCATATTCGAAATAGAGGACTGCTGATATTTCGCAATCTTACATTTTATATATGTAGGTGTTTCACCAAATAAATTTGCCACAAACAAAACCGCACCGTAACGAGTTTTTGCATTTGAGATTTCACGATTCACAAGATATTCGTACACGGCCGCTTCCAGATTGTCTATAAATAAAAGAACATGACGCTTTTCGAAGAGAAGTTGATACATTTCAATAATAAGCTCTGATCGCTTTGAGAATTTTTCTTCTAATTGCGTTAAGCGATATGTTGTCAGAGGCACTTCGCATTGGATAATGTATTTTAATTCTTCTAAAAACAATTTATTCATGACGGTCACATCCCTATCCTTTTAATAAATTCATTTTAGCACTAACAATCTATTTTTGGAAGCGTTTTCAATAATATTTTTTTATGAAATAAATCATCAATTTCTGACATTTTTTTGCGATTTCTTGTATTAATTGTAGTATAGTTTGAATGAAAATCGAACGCTAGCGAATTGTTAAAGAATCTAACAAACTATTTTTATATTTTTCAAAAAACGAGCGATAGTTGGAATGAACTACCATTACTTTATGATAAAATAGCTATATAACTAAGTTAGGTGATGAAGATGACAAAAAAACAATTGAATGAACTAAAGATATTAAAGGATATTGCAGAAATCCTAAATGAAAGTACAGACGTAAAGCAAATGCTTCAAGATACCCTGGTTCAATTGCTTAAAGCAACTCAATTACATACGGGGTGGATTTTTTTAATTGACGAGTGTGGAGATTATGAACTCATGGCTGCTCATAATCTACCGGACGCGTTAACGAATCATCAAATTCAACCTATGCGTAACGGCAGCTGTTGGTGTGTTAGCCGCTATTGTAATGGTAAATTAACAAAAGCGACAAATACAATGGAATGCAAAAGGCTGGATGAAGCTACAGTTCACGATTGGGGAGAAACAAATAACATCACTCATCATGCAACCGTTCCTCTTTATTCAGGAAAAGAACAGTTTGGCATATTGAACGTTGCGGCACCAGGAAAACAGTATTTTGATCAACAAGAGCTTGATATATTAGGTGCTGTTGCGCTCCAAATTGGAACGGCTATTAAACGGTTAGACTTAACAAAAAAAGAACAAGAAATGCGACTAAGAGATGAAAGAAATCGCTTAGCACAAGACCTTCACGATTCTGTTAATCAGCTTTTATTCTCAATTCAGCTCACGGCTAAAGCAGGAACAAAAACTGGCCATGAGGCGTCCAGCGATATGTTTGAAATAATTCAACAAACGGCTAGTCAAGCGCAAGCTGAGATGAAAGCGCTGATTTTACAGCTTCGTCCAGATGGATTACAGCAAGGGCTTGTTTGTGCATTAACAAGCTATGGTGAAATGATTGGTTTAAACGTAAACGCAATTCGAGAAGGAACGGCTTTTCTACCAGCTTCTGTGGAAGAAATGCTGTTTAGAGCTGGGCAGGAGGCCTTGAATAACTGCCGAAAGCATGCCGATGTACACGATGTAAATCTTTTTCTATCAATCCAAAAAGAAAAGGTTACTATGACAGTTAGCGACAAAGGAATGGGTTTTTGCTATGAAGAGTATGAGTCGGCAATGCTTCCTACAATTGGTTTAAGAGCAATGAAGCAACGAGTCGAAAAGCAATCCGGTACATTCCATGTAACTAGTAAACTAGGAGAAGGAACAACGATCCAAATTGTTGTTCCGTTTTAAGGAGAGAGAAAGATGAGCATACGTATTTTAATTGCAGATGACCACCATGTTGTTCGCAAAGGGTTAGCGTTATTTTTACAAACCCAGCCCGATATAGAAATTGTGGGCGAAGCGTCAAACGGCCAGGAAGCCGTTCGAAAAGTGAAAGAACTACAGCCTGACCTTGTCGTGATGGATTTATCAATGCCAGAGCTTGATGGCATTCAGGCTACTAAACAAATTAAGCAAGAGCAGCCAAATGTGAAAGTAATGATTCTAACGAGCTTTTCAGATCAAGATCACGTAATACCGGCATTAGAAGCAGGGGCGGAAAGTTACCAGTTAAAAGAAAGTGACCCTGATGAGCTGATAGTGGGAATTCGAAATGTAATAAACGGTCAATACCAGCTAAGTCCCAAGATAACAGCTCATTTATTAAATAAATTAACCCAACCTGTTAAAAAAGAGCCTTTATTGTTAGATTTATTAACAAAGCGAGAGCGTGAAGTGTTAAAAGAAATTTCTTCAGGGAAAAGTAATAAAGAAATTGCAGCTGCTTTACATATAACAGAAAAGACGGTTAAAACGCATGTCTCAAACATTCTATCAAAGCTTCAGGTTCAAGATCGCACCCAAGCTGCTCTATATGCTGTAGAGCATCATGTTTAAAAATGTGCTCGGTAGTACCGAATGGATGTACATGATATAATAGAGAGATTAAACAAATCATGCTCAAGATTACTTGAGCATGATTTGTTTTATGAGGAAAAAATTTAGCGATAGGAAGATTTAAAAAGATGCGAATGTTAAATGAAGCGTATTTAAAAGATGCATATTCAAGTCGAACCTACTATAGAGGTCATACATATTATCAACAACAGCGAGTAACAGACTTAGAATACAATGAACAAACGAAAACATGGATAGGGTTTGTTGAAGGAACGGAATCATATACGGTTATGATTCAAATGAAAGAACAAGGTTACGCTTCTTCTTGTGAATGCCTAGCTTATCATGAGTTTGGTGAATGTAAGCATGAGGTAGCGGTTCTTTTAGCCATTTGTGAACAACAAGCAACAAAAACTGACGTTGCATCAACATCTCGCCGGAAAAGCTATGAACACCAGCGCGTCAATTCTTTTATTCAATCCTTCGCAGATTTTCATCAATCAGTTATTGAAAGTGATAGCAGGGATGAGAAAGAACAATTATCGGTTGAATATATTTGTAAGTCGCATTCAGAACGCTTTTCTAGAGACGGAGAGCTCTACTTAACAATTGAGGTAAAGGTAGGGGTTGAGCGTACCTATGTTGTGAAGGATTTACGGTCTTTTTTAGATGATGTAGCTGAGGATGAACCGCATGAATTCACCAAGCGGTTTTCATATGATCCGGTTGTACATTATTTTACGAAAGAAGATGAAGTCGTTCTTAACCTTTTACAGCAAATTGTCGAAAGCGAACGCTTTTATAAACAAACCTATGCTTCTCTGAGGCGAACCGTTACTAACAAAGATCTTGTTATCCCGACGTCTGTAGCAAAGTCACTCTTACACGCACTTCAAGGAAGAGACTGGACTTTTGTTCATGAAGATGAGACGTATAGAGATGTGTTACTGAAAAAAGAAGGCCTTCCATTTTCTTTTTTTATTGATGAAAATCAAGCCAAAGAGTTTCAAATTAATTTTCGGGACCTAGATGAAGCTTCTTTTTTTAATCGTTATCATTGGATTTTTGCGAGTGGTCATTTTTATGAGCTCACGAAGAAGCAGCGGAAGCTTGTAGAAGGATTACTGGAAAACATGCCGGTTCAGCCGGTTCTATCAGTTGATGATGAACAGATGGGAACGTTTTTATCACAAGTAGTACCTGGCCTACGCAAAGTAGGAGAAGTGAAAATTTCACAAGCAGTAGAAAATCAAGTTATGTCTCCGCCATTACAGGCAAAGCTGTGGGTAGAGAAAGAAAGCGAACAGCTTCTTGTGACGCTTGAATATCACTACGGTGATTTTATGATTAATCCCTTTCAGAATACCGATGAAAAACCTAAGTTTATTCTGGTACGAGATATGGAAAAAGAAGCAATTATTATGGATATTATTGAACATGCACCCATTAATATTTATAAAAACCAGCTTTACCTTCAGCAAGATGAAGAAGCGATGTTTGAATTCTTATTTCGTATTCTTCCTCAACTTGAAGAACTTGTAGACATCCGTATAAGTGAAGAAGCAAAGCAAGAAACCCTCTATGATGCTTCAAATTTGATCACAAGCATTGATTTAGAACAGCAAAACAATCTATTAGAAATAAACTTTGACTTGGCTGGAATCGATGAAAAAACGGTGCAAGAAGTTCTTAGGTCTGTCCTTGAAAAGAAAAAATATTATCGTTTAAACAATGGAGCATTTCTTTCTCTTGAGCAAGATGGATTTCAGAGGATTCAGGACTTGTTTACAGAGCTAAATGTGAAAAAAGAAGAGCTAGAAGAGAATCGCCTTCATGTTCCGCTATATAAAGGAATGCAAGTTGAAGAAATTCTTGGTCAATCACAGGAGGCTAAAGGTCGATTAAGCGAAGCGTTTCAAACGCTTGTTAAACGTATCGGAGCACCTGATCAAAGTAATTGGCGTATACCTTCGGGTCTGCATGCAGAGCTTCGAGACTATCAGTATACGGGATTTCGGTGGTTTAAATCTTTATCAACCTATTCATTAGGCGGTATACTGGCTGATGATATGGGGCTTGGAAAGACGCTTCAAACCATTGCTTATTTACTTTCAGAAAAAGAACAAGACGCTGTATTGCATCCATCTTTAATTGTTGTACCAGCTTCCTTAGTTTACAACTGGAAGAATGAATTTGAGAAATTCGCGCCTTCTTTAAAGGTGCACACGATTGCTGGAACTCCAAAAGAGAGAAACGATTTGCTTCAAGAGAACGCAGATATTTTTATTACGTCTTACCCAACGCTTAGACAGGATATGTCGTTATATAAAGAAAGAGAGTTTCATGCTCTAATTTTAGATGAAGCTCAAACGATTAAAAACTATGCTACGAAAGCGGCAGCAGCGGTACGGGCAATATCTGCTCCAAAGCGATTTGCATTAAGCGGTACACCGATAGAGAACTCACTTGAAGAGCTATGGTCTATTTTTCAAACGATATTACCTGGATTGTTACCAAGTCAGCAAGGGTTTAAAAAGATGACCTCAGAGCGGATTAGCAAATTAGTGCGCCCGTTTATTCTCCGTCGCGTGAAAAAGGACGTTCTAAAAGAACTTCCTGATAAAATTGAAACAACGCAGCGCTCAGAGCTGTCAAAAGAACAAAAAGAGCTGTACGTTGGATATTTAGAGCAATTAAAAAGCTCGTTAACTACAGAAGATTTTCAGCGAAACCGTATGAAAATTTTAGCTGGCTTAACGCGTTTACGTCAAATTTGCTGTCATCCAGCTCTCTTTATTGAAAACTACGAAGCTGAGTCCAGCAAGCTGGAACAGCTACTTGAAACCGTTCATCAAGCATTAGCTAACGGAAAGCGGATGCTAATTTTTTCACAGTTCACGAGCATGCTTCATATCATTAGAGAAAAGCTTGCAGAACAGAACATTTCCTTTTTCTATTTGGATGGCCAAACAGATGGAAAAGACCGAGTAGAGATGGCCAACCGTTTTAATAAAGGCGAGCATGATATTTTTCTAATCTCGTTAAAAGCTGGTGGGACAGGGCTGAATTTAACGGGTGCAGATACCGTAATTCTATATGATTTATGGTGGAACCCAGCGGTTGAAGAACAGGCTGCCGGACGAGCCCATCGCCTTGGTCAAAAGAATGTTGTACAAGTAATTCGCTTAATTGCGCAAGGAACGATTGAAGAAAAAATCTATGAGATGCAGCAGAAGAAAAGAGAGTTGATTAGCCAGGTAATTCAACCGGGTGAAACGATGCTAACAAGTCTATCGGAAGAGGAACTGCGAGAACTTTTAGAGATGTAGCTCACATGAAAGGAAGATAAAATGAAACGCTTTGCTTTTGTATCAGATTTTGATGGTACCATTTCACAAAAGGATTTTTATTGGATTGTGATTGAGAAACATTTTCCTGAAGGTAGAAAGCTATATAAAGAATGGAAGTCAGGTAAGCTGAAGGACATTGACTTTTTGTCAACTGTCTTCAGCTCAATTAACCAAACAGAGGACGTCATTTTACAAGACATTGATGGAATTGAAATTGATCCTGGAGTTCCTGCTTTTATTCAAGAAGTACAAAAAAGAGGCGGAGATTTTTATGTTTTAAGCGCAGGTTCAGATTACTATATTCGACCTCTTCTGAAGAAGCATGGTGTAGAGAATGTGGAAGTACTTTCAAATACCGGTGTGTTCCATGAAAAAAATGTTCACTTGCAAATTGATCCTAAGCACTGGAGCTATTCTGAGCGTTACGGAATTGATAAATCGTTAGTTATTCAGGATTTCAAGAAAAAATATGAGCAGGTCTATTTTGCCGGTGATAGTGAACCAGACTCACACCCAGCGGCTTGCGCAGACATCACGTTTGCAAAAGCTGCTCTTCAAGATTTGTTAGATGAAAAGAACGTTCCGCACGTAAAAGTAGCGTCCTTTCAAGAAATTACATCTTATTTTAATCAACAACATTTGTGGAACTAAGCATATATACGAAAGGAAAGTTAACAGCATGATTACATTTGAAACAGTCGTAGCAGATACACATTATATCGTTGAAGAAATGTTAAAATCGACGAAGACGAAAAACATAAAGTCAGTTGGTGAGCAGCTGCTAATTAAGTTAGAGGACACGTATATTGGCTATGTGCATACTGAAACCGTTAAGAATATTTGTCACATTCATACTTTTGTGATTCATAAAGATTATCAGGGGTATAGTTTTGGAACGCAAGCTTATCTCTTATTTGAAGAGAAGTGTCATGGAGATCAAATAAAGCTAAACTTCTCTGAAGACAAAAGGTACAATCAGTTTTGGGAACGACTAGGGTTTGCAGTAGCTGATAGCAATCCAACCACTTTTGTCAAAATGATATTGTCATAAAAAAGACCACCTTCAGGCTTGAAGGCGGTTTTTTTTTATGATTAGCGCATTCTTTTGGCACCAGCGTATTTATCTTGCCAATAATCATCCGTTAAATAATCAATGGTGACGCCTTCTTTATGTTTAGCATGTATCATACGGTTTTTACCAATGTAAACACCTGCGTGCGAAATTCCGCTGCGGTATGTATCTTCAAAAAAGACAACGTCTCCGACTTGTAGGTCTTCTTTTTTAACGTATGTACCAAAGTTCCACTGTTGATCCGTAGAACGTGGGAGCGCTACGTTATATGCTTCTTTGAATACATATTGAATAAAGCCCGAACAATCAAAACCAACTTCTGGACGTTCTTCTCCAAATTGATACGAAACGCCTAGCTGCTCTCGACTCTCCGAGACAATTTTATAGTCTGGAAATGAAAAGGTAGAGGCACTGAGTCTTTTCGCTTTGATAAAATGTTCATTCCAAAATGAACTATCTTTGAAATTTTCTTTAACCACTTCACCTTTTGAAGTAGAAGGGAAAATCATCTCTCCATCTCCAATATAGATTGCAGCGCTTGTAATGGTAGATGAGCTTGTAGAGAAGAATAACAGATCTCCGGTTGTTAAATCACTTTTATTCACTTCTGTTCCTAACTCACCTTGCCCTTCTAACGTGCGCGGCATATCTACATTTAAAGCTGTTTCTACTACATAGTAAATGAACCCTGAGCTATCGAAACCTTCTGATTTTGTTTCACCACCGCTTACATAGTCGATTCCTGATAATTCAGCAGCCGTCTTCACCACTTTAGTAGTATCCATTTCCGCTGCTTTGAACTCAGTAGGGGTGGTCCAAAGTAAGCTGATACCTACAATAGATGCAGCAATTAGTTGATGTTTTTTCATTTTCTTCCTCCTATCCATTTGTAAAAAAGACTACCTTTTGAATTATGACTTAGAAAACCTTGGATTTCGAGATTCTTTTTTCCTGTAGTGAAATACCTATCTAGAAACCTTTCAATTAATAGAATTGACCTAATATGTTAAATGTTCTGACAACTATCTTGTGTATCAGACATTTAAATGATAAAATCAATTTAACCGAAAAACGGAATTTAAGTTCCATTTTTCGGTACAACAAGATAGATAAGGGGATGAAGAAATGAAACGAATTGACGTGAACTGTGATTTAGGTGAAAGTTATGGAGTTTATAAGATTGGAAATGATAGAGAGATTTTAAAGTTTGTTTCTTCGGCTAATATCGCGTGTGGCTTTCATGCTGGAGATCCAACCGTCATGCGAGAAACCGTAAAACTTGCCTTGCATCATGATGTAGCTATTGGCGCTCATCCTGGTTTGCAGGATTTACGCGGGTTTGGACGTCGGAATATTCAAATTAGTCCTAGTGAAGCGTATGATTTAGTCGTATATCAAATTGGTGCACTCTACGGATTTGTAAAGGCGGAAGGAGGTACTATGCAGCATGTAAAGCCACACGGTGCTCTCTATAATATGGCGGCGAAAGATGCTGCATTATCAAAAGCAATTGCTGAAGCCGTATATGCAGTAAATCCAGAACTTATTTTATTCGGCTTATCTGGAAGTGAACTCATAAAAGCAGGAAAAGAAATAGGGCTTCAAACAGCAAATGAAGTATTTGCTGATCGTACATATCAAGAAGATGGTTCTTTAACTCTTCGAACAATGAAAGGTGCTTTAATCGAAGAAGATGAAGTAGCAATTAATCAAGTTATTGGAATGATTGAGCAAAAAGAAGTGCAGTCTCAACAAGGAACAACAGTGCCGATTCAAGCAGATACAGTTTGCATTCATGGAGACGGAACACATGCCTTGCAGTTTGCTCATGCACTTAACACAGCCTTTAAGCAAGCAGATATTACACGCGTCGCCGTATCATGCCGCTAATTGAGAGGAGAATTAATTATGGAGCCGATAAAACAATCAAAAAAACAGCAACTGTCGCCAGTACCTAAGCTTAACTGGACGCTCATGATGGGGGCCGCCTTCTTAATGGCCACGTCTGCTATTGGTCCTGGGTTTCTAACTCAAACTACTGTTTTTACTCAAACGTTAGCAGCTAGTTTTGGATTTGTTATTTTAGTATCAATTATTTTAGATATCTTTGCACAAACCAACGTTTGGCGAATTATCGCTGTATCCGAAAAAAGAGGACAAGATATTGCGAACATGGTGTTGCCAGGCCTCGGTTATGTCATCGCTGGGCTAATTGTTATGGGTGGCCTTGCTTTTAACGTAGGAAACATTGCAGGAGCTGGATTAGGATTAAATGCCTTGTTTGGTATCGCACCTGAATACGGTGCAATTGTAAGTGCAATCATTGCAGTGGCAATCTTTTTAATTAAAGAAGCTGGAAAGGCCATGGATCGTTTCACACAGTACGCAGGCTTTGTCATGATTGGTTTAATGTTTTTTGTAGCGTTTAAAACGGCACCTCCTGTTGGAGAAGCTGTAGTAAAAACAGTAATGCCGGATACGATTGATATTGTTGCTATTGTCACGTTAGTGGGTGGAACGGTAGGTGGCTATATTACGTTCGCTGGAGGTCACCGACTATTAGATGCAGGAATAAAAGGTGTTGATGCACTACCACAAGTGACAAAGAGTTCTGTTGTAGGAATTTTAATCACGTCTGTTATGCGTATTGCGCTCTTTTTAGCAGTTCTTGGCGTTGTATCACAAGGGCTTCAAATAGATGCAAGCAATCCACCCGCTTCAGTCTTTCAGCTAGCGGCAGGAAATATTGGCTATAAAATTTTCGGAGTTGTTATGTGGTCAGCTGCAATTACGTCTGTTATTGGAGCTGCTTACACATCCGTATCGTTCATTCGTACATTTAGCAAACGCTTAGAGCAGCATCATAAATGGGTAATTATCGGCTTCATTATTGTGTCAACACTATGTTTTGTAGTCATTGGAAAGCCAGTTAAAGTATTGCTGTTAGTTGGCGCAATAAATGGATTGATTTTACCAATTGCTCTTGGAACGCTCTTAGTTGCTGCTTACCGAAAAGATATTGTAGGAGATTATAAACACCCTCTTTGGTTAACGATCTCGGGTAGCCTTGTGGTTATCGTGATGGCGTTAATGGGGGGATATACATTAATTGATCAACTGCCTTTATTATTTAAATAACTGAGCTGGAGGTGGATTATTTTATTCACCTCCGTATTGTTGAAAGGAGACCAAATATGAGTTACGCAACTGAAACACCTGAAAAAATTCGTAAGCTTATTCGTGAAATGAAAATTACTGGACCAACAGCAGGGATGGCGAATGGATACGCCCAAGCAAATCTAGCAATCTTAAAACAAGAACATGCGTATGACTTTTTACTATTTTGTCAGCGTAACCCAAAGTCGTGTCCATTATTAGACGTAACAGAGGTTGGATCACCGTATTTAACCGTTGCAAAAGGAGCGGATATTCGTACAGATTTACCTAAGTACCGCGTATATCGAGAAGGTGTATTAACGGAAGAAATAACGGATATTACATCGCTTTGGGAAGAAGATATGGTAGGTTTCTTGATTGGTTGCAGCTTTACGTTTGAAGACGCCTTGTTAAATAATGGTATACCTATCCGACACATTGAGGAGAAATGTAATGTCCCGATGTACAAAACCAATATTGAATGTAAATCAGCTGGCTTATTTAAAGGCGTAACGGTTGTAAGTATGCGTCCTATGCCTTCTCGAGACGTACCTCGCGCGGTGCAGGTTACCTCGCGCTTTCCTTCCGTTCATGGAAGTCCTCTTCATATTGGTAGTCCAAAAGAAATCGGTATCCAACAAATTGATCATCCTGATTTTGGTGATGCAGTGACCATTCACGAAGGTGAAGTGCCTGTTTTTTGGGCCTGTGGAGTTACTCCACAAGCTGTTGCGATGGAGGTTAAACCGTCTATTATGATTACGCATGCTCCAGGGCACATGCTCATTACGGATATACGTGATGATGAGCTTGGAATTTTATAAACGAGGTGAAAGACATGATTAAAGCAGTAGATAACAAGAAAACAATTGCAGAGCTGACCCCACTTGGAGACTCGGCTGTGGTTGTAACATTTGGTTCAGAAATGAGCATTAGTACTCATAAACAAATCATGGCGCTTATGAATATGCTTGAAGATACACCGTTTGAAGGGTTTGTCGAGAGTGTCCCTGCATTTACAAACCTAACGATTTTTTACGACCCGCTTATTGTCTATCAAACATATCAAGGCAAAGATTCATCTTTAATATCTCCTTTTAAAATTGTTTCAGATCTAGTAGAGAAAAAGCTTGCTAGTTTAACGCACCATAAAGATCAACCATCTCATACTGTAGAAATTCCGGTTTGCTACGGTGGCGAATATGGACCCGATTTACAAGATGTAGCGAAGATCAATGGCTTGACGCCTGATGAAGTTATATCCATCCACTCAAGTGGTGAATACCTCGTATATATGGTTGGATTTGCGCCTGGATTTCCATTCTTAGGCGGTATGTCAGAGAAAATCAAGGCACCGAGAAGGTCGTCTCCTCGCGCCAGCATTCCAAAAGGGTCTGTTGGGATTGCTGGAATGCAAACAGGCGTTTATCCAATCTCTACGCCTGGAGGATGGCAGCTGATTGGTCAAACGCCAAAGCCTTTATTTTTACCAGAGCAAAATCCCCCTAGCTTACTTGAAGCAGGTAATATCGTCAAATTCATCCCTATTACAGAGCATGAATTTTTAAAATTTACAAAGGAGAGATAAGCATGAGCATAAAGGTCTTAAAGCCAGGTTTACTAACGACTATACAAGACTTAGGACGAACTGGCTTCCAAAAACACGGTGTCTTAGTGAGCGGAGCTATGGATACGTATTCTTTGCGCGTAGCAAATCTATTAGTTGCGAACGATGAAAAAGAAGCTTGCTTAGAAATGACTTTAATGGGTCCAACAATTGAATTTGAAAAAGATTGTGTAATCGCTATCACTGGAGGTGATTTAGCACCGAGCATTAACAATGAACCCGTTCATATGTGGAAACCAATCTACGTGTCAAAAGGAAGTACCCTTCAATTTGGACCATGTAAAAAAGGGTGTCGAGCTTATTTGGCAGTAAAGGGTGGTTTTTTACTATCTCCTGTTATGAATAGTAAAAGTACGTATTTACGTGGTGAGTTAGGTGGTTACAAAGGGCGCGCTTTACAGGCAAACGATGTAATTAAATTCACGGGTTCTCAACATCAGCATGTAAAGTTGGCAAGTCATGTACATATGCCAAACTGGTACGTGAATTTTCACGAACGCTTACCGTTTGAAAGAAAGCCAATTATCCGTGTAATAAAAGGCAGTCAATTTGAATTGTTTACTAAAGAAAGTCAACAAGCCTTTAGTGAACAAGCCTTTAAAGTTAGTACTCAATCAGATCGCATGGGTTATCGAATTGCTGGTCCTGAAATGGTACTTACTGAAAAAGTAGAGTTGCTATCAGAAGCCGTAACGAATGGATCTATTCAAGTACCGCCAGACGGAAATCCAATCATTCTATTAGCAGATCGACAAACCACGGGTGGCTATCCAAAAATGGCTCAGGTCATCACGGCTGACTTACCAGTTCTAGCTCAGGTGAAGCCTGGAGAAAGCATTTATTTTCAATATATTACCCTAGAAGAAGCTGAACAAATTTATTTAGAAAACGAAAAAACTATGAAGCAGTTAGCGTGTTCAATTGCACTTTATCAAAAAGAAGCTTAAAAAACGAAAGGGGAGAAAAGGATGATTAATACTGCAGAATTAAAAGAGGTTATAGCTTTAATGAATGAAGGTGGCATTCAAAAGCTACATGTGGAACACGATGGAACAGTGATTGTTCTTGATAAAACACTAACGGAAGAAGCAACAAAAGTGTTAACGCCTAGTAAAAACAATGAGGTAGAACTCACACCTCCATTAAAAAATGAGGAGCCATCAAAAGCGGTCTGCGAAGTACGTTCTCCTATGGTCGGGACCTTCTACTCCTCTCCTGAACAAGGAGCTTCACCTTTTGTATCGGAAGGTGATAGAGTTCGTGCTAATGATATCGTCTGTATTGTAGAAGCAATGAAGCTTTTTAATGAGGTAGAAGCGGGAATTGAAGGAGAAATTATAGAGGTTCTTGTGGAAGACGGCGATATTGTTGAATACGACCAGCCTCTATTTTTAATCAAACAATAAGCGCTAATAAGGAGTGAGACGATGTTTAAAAAAGTGTTGATTGCTAACAGAGGAGAAATTGCTGTTCGTGTGATTCGTGCATGTAAGGAACTTGGCATCAAAACCGTAGCTGTGTATTCTACTGGAGACCGCGATGCACTTCATGTACAGATGGCTGATGAAGCATACTGCATCGGTGGGAAAAGTCCTAAAGATAGCTACTTAAATAGTAAAAGCATCATCAGCGCAGCGGACGTGTCACATGCAGATGCGATTCATCCTGGGTATGGTTTTTTATCTGAAAGTGCACAGTTTGCAGATGCTTGTCTAGAGTATGGGATAACGTTTATTGGTCCTTCATCTCAGGCTATCTTAGATATGGGAGCTAAAGCAAAAGCTCGTGATACCATGAAGCGAGCAAACGTACCAATTGTACCAGGAAGCGACGGTTTAATTAAAAGTAGTACAGAAGCTGCTGCGATTGCAAAAGAAATTGGCTACCCTGTCATTGTAAAGGCATCCGCTGGTGGAGGTGGTAAAGGAATGCGCACGGCTTTTAATGAAGAAGAGCTTCACAAAGCAGTTCGTCAAGCTCAGCAAGAAGCGGAAAAAGCGTTTGGAGACAAAGGCGTGTACTTGGAAAAGTTTATTGAAGACCCGCGTCATGTTGAAATTCAAATTTTAGCGGACAAGCATGGACACGTTGTTCACTTAGGAGAACGAGACTGCTCCATCCAAAGGCGTCATCAAAAGCTTATCGAAGAGTCACCGTCACCAGCGCTTAGCGAAAAGCTCCGGGATGAGATGGGAGATGCTGCTGTGAAAGCTGCAAAAGCAGTGAACTACTATGGTGTAGGTACGGTTGAATTTTTACTGGATAAATACGGTGCGTTTTATTTTATGGAAATGAATACGCGTATTCAAGTTGAGCACCCAGTAACAGAGTTAGTAACAGGGGTAGATTTGATTAAAGAGCAAGTTTTAGCAGCAGCAGGTTATCCGCTATCCTTCACGCAAGAAGACACTACTTTTTCTGGATGCGCAATTGAGTGTCGCATAAATGCGGAAGATCCTTGGCGTGATTTTATGCCTTCACCGGGAACAGTAACAGAGTACATTCCACCTGGAGGGTTTGGGGTACGCATAGATAGCGCAGTATATGCAGGTTATACAATTCCACCTTTTTATGATTCGATGATTGCTAAAGTGATTGTTTACGGAAAAAATCGTACGGAAGCTATTCAGCGCATGAAGCGTGCACTCAGCGAATTTTATATTAAAGGAGTGCAAACAACCATACCGTTTCACTTATCCCTTCTAGAACATGAGAAATTTTTAGAAGGAGATTTTACAACGAAGTTTTTAGAAATATATGAGATTCAGCCAGAGCAGGTAGCAACAACTTTATAAGTAATAACAGAAGGCGCCTTTATATAGGGTGCTTTCTTTATTTTTATGTCTAATTAAAGGCGAAAAAACATCCTAAAATAAGGTGCTTTCCGCTAGTTTGTTGTATAATAAAACAAAGATTGTGAAAATATGTTCAAATTAAAGGAGAGCGTGAGTATGCAGGATAAAAATAAAACGGTTGTGAAATCGATGAGCATTCTAACGCTGTTCATTGATCACCCTCGCCTTACATTCAATGAGTTAATGAATAAGACAAATATCCCTAAAACATCGCTGCACCGAATGCTTGGATCCTTAGAAGAAATGGGTTTTTTAACGAAAGATCCATATGGCCACTATGAGCTTGGGCTTCTTTTTTGCAGTTTGGTCAGCTTGTAGCCGATCGACTAGATGTTAGAGGGCTTGCGCTGCCGATTATGCAAGCGCTTCGCGATGAAGTAGAAGAAGCCGTTAATCTGATCGTTCGCGATGGAAATGAAGCGATGTATATTGAAAAGATTGAAGCCGTGCACCCCGTACGTCTTTATACATCGATTGGACGAAAATCGCCGCTTTATGCTGGTGCTTGTTCTCGCATTATTTTATCTTTTTTATCATCTGAAGAGCAGCAGCGCTATTTAGAGGTAACCGATTTAAAACCAATAGGCATAGGCACAATTACCGACAAAGAAAAATTAAATGAAGAGCTTCATAAAGCACGTGTAAACGGCTATACAATTAGCCATTCTGAGCTTGAAGATTATACAACAGCTGTTTCAGCTCCAATCTTTAACCATAAAGGAGAAATTGTAGCGGGAATTAGCGTTGCAGGAATTGATGCACATTTTCATGAAGAAAGAATGCCATTTTTAATTAAAAAAGTAACAACGGCAGCAGCGGAGATTTCAGTGAAATTAGGATATATTCCTCAACACACATCTCCATTTGCGCAGTAATTTACATAAACGGAGGAGTTTACAATGAGACGATTAGAAGGAAAACGAGTCGCCCTTGCTGGTCAGCGAAAAGTAGAGGACATTAAAAAAATCGTAGAAAACTTAGGTGGGACGGCTCTTATTCGACCGGCACAAGGAACAATTTTTTTAGATGACACTCATCTTGAAGAAGACGTAAAAGATCTTGTTCAAGGTACGTACGACTGGTTTATTTTCACTACGGGTATTGGTACAGAAATCTTATACAATACCGCTGATAAAATGGGGCTAGCTTCTGAATTCCTAGCGGCATTAAAGAGCGCTAAAATCGGGGCTCGTGGCTATAAAACCATTAATATGCTAAAAAAGCTAGGCGTTACACCAACGGTTCGCGATGATGATGGCAGTACAGCTGGTCTGGTGCGAGAGTTAAAGAGTCATTCATTTGATGGATGTAAAGTTGCGCTTCAGCTTCATGGAGATCCTGCGCCTGCATTAATGACCTTTTTAAATGATCAAAACGCCAAGGCCAAAGATATTCTTCCTTATAAGCACATTCCTCCTCAAACTGACGTGATGGAGCAACTGTTAGATGAAATACTAACTAGGAAGGTAGACGCAGTCAACTTTACAAGCGCTCCTCAGCCTCGTAACCTTTTTTCGTTTGCGCGCGAAAAAGGAAAAGAACAAGAGGTTTTAGAAGCATTTGAGACAGACGTTGTGGCGTTATCAGTTGGAAAAGTAACGGCTGCTGCGTTAAATGATCAAGGCGTGAAGCGCGTGGTAGTTCCGCTTCAGGAACGAATGGGGAGCGCGATTGTAGCTCTAGAGCAATACTATCAGCAAACTATAGAGAAGTAATCAGGAAAATAGTACGCGTTTGCGTGCTATTTTTTTCTTCTATTTCACTAAGTCTTCCAATTATGAAATGAAATTGTAATATTTCATATAAATACATCGTGGTATAATTTTCGTAGTAAAAGACTATTTTTAGCTATTTTTCGACAATAATAGTTCGATATATACATAGAGGATTAGACAGATGAAGTAATGGAGGAATTTAAAGTGAATAAAAAAGCTATTTTTGCCAATGCAGCGGTTGTTTTAGGACTATCAAGCGTGTTTTCAACTGAAGCATTTGCCTCAACGATAAATGAAATGGAAAACCAAAAAACGACGATTCAACAAGAGCGTGAAGAACTACAAGGGAAAATTTCAAGCGCAAATGAAGAAAAGAAGCGTTTAGAAAAAGAACAAAGCAGCTTATCAGCTCAGTTGGAGCGTTTAAAATTAGCAGCTAAGGAAAACGAAAAGAAAGTAACGGATACAGAAGACAGCATTAAGCAGACAACTGAAAAAATAGACATCCTTCAAAAAGACATCGATACGCTAAATGAAAAGCTAGAAGAGCGCAATCAAGTTTTGGCTCAGCGTGCAAAAGCACTTCAAGAAGCTGGAGGCAGCGTTGATTATGTTCAAGTGCTTCTTGGTTCACAAAGCTTTTCGGATTTCGTTGACCGCTCGGTAGCTGTGTCAACAATCATTAGCGCAGACCGTGATATTCTAAAAGAAACTAAAGAGATGCAAGATGAAGTAGCACAGAAACAGTCTTCTGTAAAAGGTAAACTAAAAGATCTTGAAGCGATGAAAGAAGAGCTAAAGGGTATTAATGAATATTTAGCGGAGCAAAAAGCGGAGCAAGAAACCCTTGCTGCTCAGTTAAATGAAAAAAAATCAGAAAATGCACAGCAAGTAGCATCTTTAACGGAACAAGAAACAGATTTATCAACGCAAGAACAAACGTTAACAGACAGCATTGCAGCTAAAAAACAAAGAGAGCAAGAACAAAAAGAAGCAGCTGAAAAAGCTGAGCAGCAGGTAGCTACAGCTTCAAGTCAATCTATTGCTGAAAAAGCAGCTCCTGCTCAAGACAATGAAAGTACGAAAGCTACATCAAAAGCTACTGTTGAAGCACCAGCGGCTAAATCAGCTCCTGCTGCATCTCATTCTAATGTCGCAACGGTTGGGAATAAATGGATTGGGAATTCTGCATACGTATTTGGTGGAGGTCGTACCCAAGCGGATATCAACCGCGGATTCTTTGATTGCTCATCGTTTGTACACTGGGCATATTCACAAGTCGGCGTTGAGCTAGGACCTCGCGGCTATGTAAGCACTGAAACATTAAAGCGTGCTGGTACACAAGTTTCCGCTTCACAAATGCAGCCAGGCGACCTTGTCTTTTTTAACACATATAAAACAGATGGACATGTTGGCATTTATGTAGGAAATGGAAAATTCATTGGTGCTCAAAGTAAAGGCGTCGGCATTGCCGATATGACGCAAGGCTATTGGAAGAAAAAATTTAACGGACGCGTTGTTCGTATTTAACGTATAATTTTCTAAAAAATCATTCATACTAGATGGATGATTTTTTTAGGAGGTACGGCATGGATTTGGTACAAGATTGCATTAAGAAAGACTTAAGCATTCTATTTGTCGGTTTTAATCCAAGTATTCGATCAAGTGAAACAGGCTATCACTTTGCACATCCTCGCAATCGATTTTGGAGTATTTTATACAAGTCCGGATTAACACCACGACTTTATAAGCCTGAAGAGGATGTAGATTTACTAGATCTTGGTTATGGTCTTACGAATATTGTAGATCGTCCTACAAAAGCGGCAGCGGAAATTACGAAAGAAGAATATGAAGAAGGACGAAAGCAGCTCGCTCATAAAATTCGTACCTATCAACCAAAAGTCGTTTGCTTCGTCGGAAAAGGTGTCTACGAACAATACAGCAAACGTAGAAACGTTCCTTGGGGAATTCAAGAGGTTTCGGTTATTGAAGGGACAATTGACTTCGTGGCTCCTTCCTCAAGCGGCTTAGTGCGAATGAAAGTAGACGATATTGTGGCCATTTACCGAGAGCTAGCAGATCTTTTTTACTAAAAGAAAAAAATAGACAAATAAGTTTGGGAAGGAGGAACCTATGAAACTTCGAGTATCAGCGGTTCAATATCATCTTCATACAATTCAATCCTTTGAGGAATTTGCTCATCAAGTTGAGCACTATGTCAAAACAGCAGAAGAATTTGGAGCAGAGTTTGTCATGTTCCCAGAATTCTTTACAACACAGTTAATGTCGATTGGTAACCACCAAGGACAAGCATTAACAATTCAGGATTTACCGGACTTTACCGAGCAGTATCGTTCTTTATTTATGAGCTTAGCCATTAAAATGAACATTCATATTATTGCAGGTACACACGTAATAAGAAGAGAAGGGCGTTTGTATAACGTAGCGCACCTTTTTTATCCAGATGGACGTATAGGTGAGCAAGCGAAGCTTCATATGACGCCAACGGAGCTACATGAGTGGGACATGACGCCTGGAGAAAACCTGCAGGTGTTTGAGACAACCAAAGGGAAAATTGCGATGCTTACGTGCTATGACATTGAATTCCCTGAGATTGTACGCATGGCAAAAGCAAAAGGTGCAGACGTAATATTCTGCCCGTCATGTACAGATGATCGTCACGGGTTTCACCGCGTACGCTATACGAGCCATGCAAGAGCAATTGAAAATCAAGTTTATGTAGTAAACTCGGGGACAGTAGGTTCACTCCCTACCGTCGATTTTATGCGCGCCAACTTTGGTCAAGCTGCAATCATTACCCCAAACGATGTTCCGTTTCCACCTAAAGGATTAATGGCTGAAGGTGAAATCAACCAAGATATGATTGTCACAGCTGATCTAGACTTGGAATTACTCTATAAAGTTCGAGAAAGCGGATCGGTAACAACGTGGCGTGATCGTCGTACAGATTTATATACCGATTGGGAAAAAGAAGAGGTCTTGATTCGATAAGGAGTGATGAATGTGTACCGAAGAGAGTTTTTTGTGTTTGACGAAAAAAAGCCTGTTCCCGCCATCATTCGAAATTATCACCAAGCTGATTTCCAAGATTTAATTGCTATTCAGCAAGAATGTTTTCCACCTCCGTTTCCGTCTGATTTATGGTGGAATATCGAGCAGCTTACCAATCACGTTACGCTATTCCCAGAGGGAGCATTGTGTATAGAAGTAAACGGTAAAGTAGTAGGAAGCATGACGGGATTATTAGTTCAGTTTGACCCTAAATCACCAAATCATACGTGGGAGGACGTTACGGATAGCGGTTATATTCGTAATCATGACCCAAACGGGAATTCATTATATGTTGTAGATATTAGTGTAGCTCCTGCTTACCGTAAGTTAGGGTTAGGGAAATGGATGATGACTGCCATGTACGATGTGGTCATTCATCTGAAACTAGACCGGCTAATAGGTGGAGGGAGGATGCCTGCTTACCACCTATATCAGGATAAGCTAACGCCAGAGCAATATATCCAAGAAATTTCAAAAGGTACCATTCAAGATCCTGTTATTACATTTTTGCTGCGCTGTGGTCGAACACCGCTTAAAGTGATAGAGAACTATTTAGAAGATGAAGAGTCTTGTAACTACGGAACGCTAATGGAATGGAAAAACCCATTTTTAGTACAAAAAAGCATCTCAGCTAAATGAGATGCTTTTTATCGTTTCACAACAGATTTTGGTTTGCCCATGGCTTTCTTTAAAACTTCGGTTAAGTACATATTACCCTCTGGATTGGTTTTTTGTAACAAGAAAGCAGTTGCTTCAATATCATCCATCGCACGGTGAGCATGTTCTCTAGAAATTCCATGTGCATCTAAGAGCGTTGTTAGCTTTTTATTGACAAATCCGTATTCTTTCCATTTTACTGATCTCATCGAGCAGTGCCATTTCAGGTCTTGTAAAAAGGAATAGCGCTTTAGTAAAAAGCTACGGTCAAAAGAAGCATTGTGCGCAATAATACCATCAGCTTGCTTAAACAACTCGATCACTTTTTCATCATTAAATCTTTGACCTTCCACCATTTCATTTGTAATCCCAGTTAGCCGAGTAATATGAGGATAAATTGGGTATGTCGGCATTTCAAATCCATTATAGCGGTCAAGCTCCGTGAGGGTTTGGAGCTGTTCGTCGTATTCATAAAGTAAAATTCCAAGTTCAATCATTTCACAACTAGCGGGACTTAAGCCGGTTGTTTCAATATCCACAAACGCGAGTATTTTAGACTGTCCAGACAAGACGTTCTCTCCCTTATCATTATGATTCTCTTATTCTACCATTGATTATCTAAATGGAAAAACCATTCCTTCGTGAGAATTGACGCGTTTCTTATAAATAAGGTAGAATGATGTTAGAAGTTTATATGGAATTCCCAAAGGGGAGTAGCTGCTACAGCAAGGTCGTCATTCCGAGAGAATCTCTCCGGCTTTGTTGGCAATATGTAATATTGTTAGCGAGACCTTTGCCAAATGTTTTTTGGTAAAGGTCATTTTAACCATCTTTACAAAAAACATTGTGAAGATGGTTTTTTTATTGGTTTCTACCTTAAAAGGTTGAAAATAAATTTCTGGGAGGAAAACAAATGAAAAAATGGTTGATAGGAATCCTAGCCAGCACGTCTCTTGCATTAGGTGGCTGTTCAATGCTGGAAGGAGCAAATGACGCACTCACATACGTAAACGAAGCGACAGACTATGTACAGGAGGCAAAAACATTTGCTGAAGAAGCACCCGAATTAGCACAGCAAGCCATTACAGATTCAAAAGCCGCAGCGGAATTTGAAACGAAACTAGAAGACATGAAAGGAGAAATTGAAAGCTTCAATGAGCTCAATGCCCCTGAATTAGCAGCTGACTTACACAACCAGGTACTAGAGCAAAATGAGAAAGCGCTAGACGGAATCAATACGTATCTAGAAAACATAGAGGGCGGAAAGTTGGATCCTGCAGCGCTTGAAAATACGGAGCTCTTTCAATCCATTCAAGACATCTCAAGCATCGTTAAACAAATTGAAGACTTGGGATTATAAATTCGTAACGAAAAGGGTATTGGATTTTAGTCCGATACCTTTTCTATATTAGCCATATTTTAGAACATAAAAAAAGCTCGTCTACAAGAGACGAGTGAAAAGGGGCATATCTATAAAAAAAGTACTGTCTTTACTATATAAGAGAAAAGTGAAAAAACGATGAAAAATTACCTTTTTATAAAAATTCTCTTAAAGAATAGTGAACAGAATGTCTGCTGTCTTTTTTTCTGTAATTCTAGTATTGTAAAGATAAAGACTTTTAATAAGGAGGAGTTTTAATGCGAATTGTGTCTCTATGCCCTAGCAACACCGAGCTTATTGGTTATTTGCAATGCGAGCATTTACTTGTAGGGGTCGATAACTATTCAGATTGGCCGAACAGCGTGCAAAAATTACCGCGATTAGGTCCTGACTTGTCTATTGATATGGAATTGGTTGAGGAGCTGAAGCCGGATTTAATCTTAGCTTCTTTAAGCGTTCCTGGAATGGAGCGAAACATTGAAGAATTAAAAAAAAGGAACCTTTCTTTCGTTACGTTAAATCCTCAGTCCTTAAGTGATATTAGAAATGACCTTCTGACTGTAGGGGATTTAATTGGAGTAGGTACTTATGCAGAAAAAATTGTGCAGCGATTTGATAAAGAAATAACCTACTATAAAGAGTTAGCCCAGCGTATTACACACAAGCCCAACATCTACTGGGAATGGTGGCCAAAGCCTTTGTTTACGCCAGGTGGCTCAAACTGGCTAACTGAAATTAGTGCGCTTGCCGGAGCAAAAAATATGTTTGAAGATTACAGTGAACCAAGCGTTCAAACAACGTGGGAAGAAGTCAAAAAGAGAAAACCTCAAGCGATATGTCTTGCGTGGGTTGGGGTAGCCGAAAAGAACGTCAATAAAAAAGTGATCCAAAAACGTTCTGGTTGGGAAGAATTAAGACTGTCGGAAACGGATATACATATTTTAGAGGAGGCATTATTTTGCCGGCCATCTCCACGATTATTAGTTGGTCTTAAAAAGCTAGCTCAGCTGCTTCATCCCGCTATTTTTAAAGAGGATAAAGATGAAGATGTGCTACTATCAGTTTTAAAGGGTATGGAAGTTGACAAGCCTTAACCAACAAACTATGCTGTTACTACGAAAAAGAGAGAAAAGGAAGTGGTACATTGAAGCTAAATGACATACTCGAAACATTAACTAAGCGAAATCCAAACATTTTAGGCATGGATGAATTTTTACAGTTTGCCGTTTTGGTCCCACTTGTTCAAAAACAAGATGAGCTTCATGTGTTATTCGAAGTAAGGGCCCACCATTTGCGTAGGCAACCTGGTGAGATTTGTTTTCCTGGGGGTAAGATTGAACCAAATGATTCAACACCTCAAGATGCAGCAGTGAGAGAAACGACAGAAGAACTGGGTATTGAAAATAAAGCGGTTGAAAATGTCAAACCATTAGATTATATCGTGTCGCAATTCGGAACTATTATTTATCCGTATATCGGGGTTTTAAAAGATGATTTGCCACTACGTCCAAATCCTTCTGAGGTAGCGGAAATATTTACCGTACCCCTTTCGTTCTTTAAAGAGAATCCACCTGAAGTTCATCATATTCATTTTAAAGTAGAGCCTGATTCAACCTTCCCATTTGATGATATCATTGGAGGAGAAGATTATAATTGGCAAACACGCAAGATGGAAGAGCATTTTTATTATTATGAGGATCGTGTAATCTGGGGTCTAACTGCTAAGATTTTGCATCATTTCACCCAGTTATTAAATAAATAAAACAGGCGGTTACGACCGCCTGTTTTTTTATAATGTCTTTAGAGCTTGTTCGATCTTTTTATCGCCTGCTAATAAGTCAAACGATTTTTTGTAAGTTCCTTCTTCTGTAAGGCTAGTAACCACAACCTTGGCTACGTCTTCACGAGGAATTGTTCCGCGCGTTAAGTTTGTGGCAACGTCTACTTTACCCGTACCAGCGTCGTTCGTCAATCCACCTGGTCGAATGATTGTATAGTCTAAACTACTTGCTTCTAGGATTTTGTCAGCATAGTGTTTCGCTACGTAATAAGGCTTTAAATTCTCATTCCAGTTTTCACGATGATGTGCTTGTAGGGCACTTACCATGATAAAACGATTAACTCCTACGTTTTCGGCTGCTTCAATTGATTTGGCTGCTCCGTCTAAATCAATTAGCAACGTTTTATCAGACCCGGTGCTACCTCCCGAACCGGCAGTAAAGACTACCGCATCGCAGCCTTTCATTGCTGCTTCTAATTCTTTTACCGTTCCTTCAAGGCTAGCATAGACCGCTTCAATATTTTCATTTTTTAGTTTCTCAAGCTGTTCTTCCTTACGAACCATTGCGCGTACGGTATATTGTTCATTAGCGTGTAATAGTCTTACAACTTTTTGACCGATTTGTCCATTGGCTCCAATAACTAATACTTTCATATACATTCTCCTTTCAGCTCTATTCTTTCTTTATTATTTCATACGATTCTTATGCACTCAAAAGTTATGCTTTAAACACTTTTAAAGTAAAAAAACAAAATAAATTTCATAAATAAGAAAATAAAATCATTTTAAAACGCTTTTAACCATAAATTAGAAAAATCATACACCTTTATGACTATTTTTAGTATTTATTTGAATTTTGTTAAAAGCTCTTACATTCTTGATATACCAGGTTTCAGGGTCTAAAATGCTTCTTTTTTGTCTTTAAACTATACGAATAGAGTATATGGGACTATTGAAATTTTACTAATGAATGTTTTTTTGGTATTATTCTTTGGGTTACTAATATTTTAGTCATTAAACTATTTTAATTCATTTTTTTCAATAGTTATGTTGAAAACGTAAAGGAGAGATAAAGATGAAATCAAATACGATTCAACATCTAGTTGCAGAGAGAGCGATGTTATCGCCAAATAAAGAAGCGTTAGTAGAAGGTGAACAACGCTATACGTATGAAATGTTTTCTAATCAAATTAATCGAATTGCAAACTTTTTAGTAAGTCAGGGGGTCACAAAAGGAGATCGAGTTGGGATTTTAGCTCGTACAACCGCTGCTTATCCAACTGTTATGATGGCAATTGTAAAAATTGGAGCTGTTGTAAGCCCGCTTAGTGAAAATATGACACCTTACGAATTAGACCACATTATTGAAAGTGGAAAGTTAAAAGCGCTCCTACATCATCGAGAATTTTCAACGGTTGTGGAAGGGGCTAAAGCAATTGACCAATTGAACTTTACGGTAATGCTAGAGCGGGAACCTAAGTTTAGTGAACAATTCAATCAATTTTCAGCAGAAGAACCTTCATTTGACTATGAAGTAACTGAAGAAGATACGGCTTTAATGATGTTTACGTCAGGTACAACAGGGAACGCAAAAGGCTGCATGATTTCACATGGTGGCGTTCGAAAATACTTAGAAAGCGGAAGAACAGAGGATTTAATTCATGTTGAAATGCACTATTTATTTGTGCATCCATTCTTCCATATGAGCTCAATGAACTCTATGTTTCACTGCATTAAAAGCGGCGTGACAATGGTTTGTTCAGAAGAGACCGAACCAGCACGGATTTTAGACATTATTGATAAAGAAAATATTACGCTATTATTAGCTTTGCCACCGGCTCTTACGTACTTATTAGAAGAGCTCGAGCAAAACCCTCGCGAAAACTTACCGTGGAAGCTAGCTTTATCAGGTGGAACAAAAGTACCTGAATCACTTATTCGTAACTTAGAAAAGCATGGTGTTACGGTAGCACAAGGTTACGGTAGTACAGAAGCTTGGGTGATCAGCGCCTGGGCACCTCAAATGAGCTGGGATAAAGTAAACTCTGTTGGAAAACCAATTGCAGGTGTTGAAGTAAAAGTAGTTAACCCTGAAACAAGAGAGGCAGTTGCAACAGGAGAAATTGGTGAAGTCCTTGTGAAAAGCCCGTACATCTTTAAGGGATACTGGGGGAATGAAGCGGCAACACAAGCTGTGTTACATGACGGCTGGTTATCTATGGGAGATGCAGGGAAGCTTGATGAAGAGGGATTCCTATACATTGATGGTCGCTACAAAGATGTCATTGTATATGGAGGAGACAATATTTATCCAGACCAAGTAGAAGATGTGATTTTAAGCATTGATGATGTGTTGGAAACGGCGTTAGTTGGTATGCCAGATGACTTATATGGAGAAGTTCCTTACGCGTATACGGTGGTAAGAGAAGAATCTAGTGTAACAGAAACAGAGGTTAAAGAATACTGCAAAGAACGATTAACAGCTTATAAGGTTCCTGAAATCGTATTTGTACCTTCTCTTCCTAAAAACAGCGTCGGTAAAATTATGAAGAAAAAAGTAAAAGAGCTAGCTTTAGCTCATGCTTAAAAAATAAACAAAAAAAGCGGTGACTATACCGCTTTTTTGTTTATTCGCTTAATGTTTTTGAAAGTTTCTGCATAATATGAATGTATTGTGAACGCTCTTCATCTGTCAGATGAGATAAAATACTGAGCCAAAAATCCGTACGCGTTTGCTGTAACGTTTCCACAACGTCTTTTCCTTTTTCAGTTAGCTCAATCCATACGCTGCGACGATTCTTCTTTTTATAAATGCGCGTTACGAGCTGTTCATCTTCGAGTTGATTTAACACAATGGTAATGGCACCTGGGGAAAGGCCAAGTACTTTTGTGATATCGCTAACAATACAGCTTTCTTTATCATAAACAGTTTTTAAGATTGTCTCTTTTGTAGGTGTAAGGTGGTAGGGAAGTAAATCATACTTTTCACCGATCACGGTGTTTCGATACTTCACTAGCGCCTCTTTAATTTGATCAATGCTTTCTAACTGTTCTTTCACATTTTCTTTGTTATACTGCGTCAATCTGTGGAGCCTCCTCTAGATTCATACATTTGTACTAATTATTATAACATGTGTAAAGCTTTTGTATAAATGAAAGACCTTCTCTATTTGTGACAGTTTGATGAAGTCTAGATAGAAAAAAGTTAAATTTAATTTCCAAAATTCGTTAAATTATTATTTATTTCGTGCTATTATGATAGTATCAATAGCGCTTTCAGACAGATGTTTCGTTTCAAAAAGGGGTGTGTAAATGATTCTGGCTTTTCTCAGTCTTTCCTTTTCTTCTTAAAAATATTTACTTTTTGATAGACGAATATTTCTATATTTTTATATAATATAGTGAAACATACATATTTTTAAAAGAAAGACATATTGAGGTAAAGCCGAAATATGGGGGGATCACAATTACATGAAAAAGGTTATAGCAGCACTTTTAGCAAGTGCCACGTTGGTCAGCGGTTATATTGCATTTGATATGTATATGGACCATTCTGCACAACAAGCGGCAGCTACAGCGGCAGAAAAAGAACAAAAAGCTGTAGAGAAAAAAGAAAAAAAAGAGCCGGTTATTAAAGTAGAAGACTTAACGTACCAATTAAAAGATTCTCGTACTGGTGCATTAATGCGAGAATTTAAACCCGTTAATTTTGCTGATAAGGAAGTATATAATAAAGAGATAAAAGCACTTGCCTCCGAGTTAGCAAAAGGAATCGATACACCAATGCAAAGCATGAAGCTAGATGGAAATGGAGCATTAATTGGAGGCTCGAACCGGATTGTTTTAAAAGAAGACGAACTTGTAGCGAGTCTGCAAAATTTAAACACAAATCAATTAGAAATTACGGTTCCAATTTATGAAACACCACCAAACGTTTCTGTGCAAGCAGCAACAGGAGTAAGTGAAGTACCAATTGCTTCTTTCACTACAAAATTTCGCCCTAACGACACGGGGAGAAATCGAAATATCCAGCTCTCTGCTGAAGCTATTAACAACACTATTTTAGGACCTGGTGATTATTTCTCTTATAACAGTGTTGTAGGGCCTCGTACGGTAGAACGCGGTTATCAGCAAGCTCCTGAAATCATCAACAAAGAACTAGTCATGGGGATTGGTGGAGGAATCTGTCAAACATCTTCCACGTTATTTAACGCAGTAGATAAAGCTGGAGTACAAATCGTTGCGCGTTCTCATCATTCAAAAGACGTAGGATATGTTCCTAAAGGAAGAGATGCTACTGTTTCATGGAATGGACCTGATTTTAAATTTATGAACAATAAATCATATCCAATTATTATTAAGACGTATACAAACGTTGCAGGGGGAACGCTAACAGTTGAAGTTCGGACTGCACAGCGCTACCTGTAAACAAAATTAAACAAAACGCCGAAGCGGCTATTCGCTTCGGCGTTTTGTTGCTTATTGAGTAACTTGCTGTTCACGAGCACGGAGCTCAACGCGACGAATTTTACCTGAATTTGTTTTTGGTAAGTCAGATACAAATTCAATTAGTCGAGGATACTTATACGGTGCTGTTAATTGCTTAACATGATCTTGTAAGTCTTTAACTAACGATTCATCAGCAGTTAACGTAGGGTCAGTTAACACAACAAAGGCTTTGACTACGTTACCACGATCCGGATCTGGACTTGCAACTACGGCGCATTCCTTGACAGCAGAGTGCTTAATCAAAGCATCTTCAACTTCAAAAGGTCCAATTGTATAGCCAGAGCTAATAATAATATCATCGCTGCGGCCTTGGAACCAATAGTAATTATCAGCATCTTTAGAAGCTCGGTCACCCGTTAGATAATAATTGCCACAAAATGCTTTTTTCGTACGCTCTTCGTCTTTGTAGTAATGTTTAAAAAGCGAAGGGAGGTCTTTACGAACCGCAATATCTCCAATTTCACCAGGGGCACATGGATTGCCGTCTTCATCAACAATCTCAATAAATTCTTCAAGCATCGGTTTACCCATTGAACCAACCTTAACGTCTACATTTTTTAATGTTCCAATCAAAAGCGTGTTTTCTGTTTGGCCATATCCATCACGGACTTGAATACCAAAGTGTTGTTTAAACACGCTCATTACTTCTTCATTTAGCGGTTCACCAGCTGATACTGCGCTATGAATATGAGATAAGTCAAAGGAATCTAAGTTTGCTGATTTTGCCATGAAGCGGTATTCTGTCGGCGTGCAGCATAACACATTCACTTGCTCATCTTGTAAAATCGCTAAGTACTTCTCTGGTTCGAATCGGCCGTTATATACAATTCCTGTTGCTCCTTGACCTAAAACTGATAAAAATGGACTCCAAACCCATTTCTGCCAGCCTGGACCTGCTGTTGCCCAAACTATATCACCTTTTTTAATATCTAGCCATTCACGCGCTGCTAAACGTAGATGAGCGTATGCCCATCCGTGTGTATGAACGACGCCTTTTGGATTGCCAGTTGTACCTGACGTGTAAGGTAAAAAGGCCGTATCGTCTCTATGAGTATCAGCGGCTTCAAACTGATCACTCGCTGCATCCATAAGAGGCTCTAAGGATGTCCAAGAGTTCACAGCATCTCCCAAAACAATTTTATGCTTTAGAGAAGAAGGTAAGTCTGTTACTTGGTCTACTTCTTGACAAAATGGAGAGTACGAAATAATCGCTTTTGCTTGGGCATGGTGTAAACGATATTGGATATCTTTTGCTCGAAGCATTTCTGAAGAAGGAATAATGACAATACCTGCTTTTAAACATGCTAAGTACATGACATATGAATCAATTAAGCGGGGCATGATGACTAAGACGTGATCGCCTTTTGTTAAACCTAGTTCTGTTAATGAATTTGCGGCTTTATTTGCTCGTTTTAATAGATTATTATATGTAATTTCTTCTCGATGACCATCAGCATCTTGCCATTTGATCGCAAGGTGATCAGATGCGTGTTTTTCAAATTCCTCCGTTAAATTATAGCGTTCTTTTGGAATTAGTTCTTCTAAACGAATCATTGCCACGACTCCTTTTCTATAAAAAAATGTCTATAATGACAGTGCATCATTATAATCTCTATTATAATACTAACTATTAGTAGTTACTACTAATTTGTTTATAGTAACCAAAAAAACATAAAAATTCCCACCCTCAGCTGTGAGAAATGGGAATTTTTATTTGGAGAATAGACTCCACTTCGTATGTATGGGAATTAATTCTTCTTCAGATTCATCCGCTTCATAAAGACCGCGTTCTTTTAAATATTCAACAAAATATAAATCCGCTTCTTTCCGTTCGTCATAAGGCTTAATCGAAAGTACAAAGCCTAACTTATGCTGCTCATCATTTTCAATTCCTGAGATATAGGCTCTTATATGGTGCTGTAAAAGGAGCTCCTTCGCAGGGATAATTAGTTCTTTTACAAATTTAGCTAGAAGCTGAAGCTCAAATTCAAAAGTAAACTTTGAAATCTTTTCTAAATCTGCAAAGACAACGCCTATAAAGCTCGTGTTATGTATTTCATAATCCTTTGTTTTTTCATCCCAATCAATATGACCAACTTCTTTTAAGTAATTAATAAAGTAGCCAATACCTTCACGACGCCCAAACGGTTGCTTAGATAACACAAGACCAATCTTTTTATATTTAGGTAAATAAACACAAGATAGAGCGGCTTCAACATTATGCTGTTGAAATAGCTGCGTCACACCTTGTAATAGTGCATCCAATACGTGGTGAGTGATCTTCATCTGTTTACGTGAAAAGTGATATTCATTTGCAAGCAGCTCATTTGTATCTGCGAATGTTGCTCCGATAAAACCAGTATTAGAAAGGGTAGGGGGAAGCGGCTTTTTTCTTTTTCTATTGCTCATCTAACAAACACTCCTTGCAATTGATAAATCGAACATACGTTCTTATTAAATCATACGAGAAAAAGAACGAAAAGTAAAGGGGGGCAAGTAGATAAAAATAAAAAAGTAGCTATGTCTTACGAAGAAAGCGGGGGAGAGTAAACATAAAAAAACACAAACCAGTTGATTTGTGTTTTGAACATTTATTTTCTATATGGATTTAGCGTACATCTGTTAAAGAAACTAAATCTTCGTCGTCTACATCAATATCTACGTGACAATCCATTGTATGAATTGTTTTATCTTCATGGTTACCATAATAAATTGTAATATTCACAAGTATCGCTCCTTTAAAATCGGATGATTAAGCACCCAACATATGCCGATCTCTATTTGTTATACATTATACCTCAATGTATACAAAACTACAACTGTAAATGTGATAACAGCAAGGTTAGAGATTGAAAACAAAGAAAAAACAGAGGGTTAATTTGTATAAAAATAAATATAAATGGATATAGTTACAATAAATACGGGTGTTATACAAACTAAAATGAATATTAATCCAATATAGGGATAAAAAATCTTTAAACTCAAAATTTACGTTTACAGGAAACATTATGTAAACTATTTAAGAAACTAATCATATAAAGTCTATGAAGTAACGTTTAGAACAAAATTCAATCACAGTAGATTTATTTTTTCTAAACGGAGATGCTGCTATATGTTTATGTAGTTGGCATCTGCAACACCAAATGAAACTGAAGCAATCGAACGTTTGATCAGGAGTTATTTAAGTTAATCATGTATCAAGCTCTATAATATAATTTCAATACAATACATTAGTAAATTCCTTTTTCATCTCACTATCTAAAGTTTACTTATTAAATGAGACAAAAAATCTATTATTTATATAACTTCCTATAATGTATATTATGTAAACTAGAAAAATGAAAAATAAGAACAGCTTCCCCTTCATTACAAACAACTAAAGGTTTATTGAATAACCGCCACCTGTGGTTTCTAATGGCGGTTTGATTTAGCTAATTGGTTTTCTGATACTTGCTATGATAATGAATTAAGTTTCTTGTTATTCTTTTACTTAGTATATTTTGGACATGCTTTTTCACTAACGGTTTGAGCTGTGCTGAGAATTTTAGATAGTCATCAAATGATGCGATTTCATTCGGATATAAAGCTGAAAGCCATTCATCCTCGGATAACAGCACCGCATGTTTTTCCGCAGTCATTTGCTTCGATTTAGTTGATTTTCCTGCTCCCATCTTTCCACAGAAAAAGTATAGATTTCCCAGGTTTTTCATAGTTTATCCCCCAAACCTACTTTATTAGTTCTTCCTTTGTTTTCATATCAAACTGAGCCAATACAAAGTTTCCTTTCTATAAACAACTGTACACACGTATTGGTTTTCAGTCTAACTGAATTCCGTAAATCTCTAATAGATTTTTTAATGCCGGTCGTTTATTGCCGCTTCTGCCAACAACATGAGTTGCTGTAATAAGTGAGTTTAAGACCGCTTCCTCAGTGGCTTCACCAGCGGCTCGAAATGCTAAATCGATATCTTCTTCATGAATAGCTGAAATTGAAAGGCAGGAAGACGTTTTATCATGAGGAATTTTATTTGCTGTTGAAAATCCAATGACGACTTCCCCGCTTCCTGTTGTAATAATAGATCCTGTACGTGATAAGCCAGTTATCGTTCGTTTTAAAATGCGATTGAGCTGTCTTTCTGTCACGGGTAAATCAGTAGCAAGAATAACGATTACAGAGCCTTTGTCTGGTATTTCTTCTAAAGAATGCATCGAGTTATAAAGCTGTGAGCCAACTGGCTGTCCGTTTATCGTTAAATCAGGTAACGAACCAAAATTAGTTAAGGTAAGGACACCGATTGTATATAGGCCATGAGTTAATTGAATTTGTCTAGATGACGTTCCGATTCCTCCTTTTAACGAATAGCAAACCATGCCTCTGCCTGCACCGACAGAGCCTTCTTCGACTGTTTCTGAAGTGGTCTCTAAAGCTTTGAGTACGTGCTTTTTCGTCACTGTCTTTGAACGAATATCGTTTAAAATCATATCATTGCATTCACAGACAACAGGATTTATCGTTCCGGTTGTTCGTCCGATTTCTTCGTTCTGTTCTAACATATAATCAATGACCGCATCAGCTGCTGTCCCGATGCTTAGCGTGTTCGTTAAAACGATTGGAGATTCTAACGTTCCTAACTCATTTATTTGAATAGTTCCGATTGTTTTTCCGAATCCGTTTATGACGTGACTTGATGCAATGAGCTTTTCGCGGAAAATGTTCCCTTGGTGAGGTAAGATTGCTGTTACTCCTGTTTGCTGTTCATCTTCCCTAATAGTCACATGCCCGACCGTAACGCCTTTAACATCCGTAATTGCGTTATATGCGCCTGTTTCTAATTTTCCAATCGTTACCCCGTAATCACGTAGCCTTTTTTGTTTCAAGCTCTCTCCCACCTCTGCTGCCTATTTGTTTTCATCAATCAGCTGGATTAATTATGGCTAACACCTGATGGTCCTTCCATTCTCCTCTGATTTTAAGATTTTTCGTTGCAAGACCTTCTTGATGAAATCCTGCTTTTTCCAATACGCGTATCGACCCAACGTTATGAGGCTGAACTTCAGCTTGAATGCGATGTAAATTTAATTCAGTAAACGCATAGGTAACAAATAGCTTTGCTGCTTGAGTCATATAGCCTTTGCCGTTGTAGTCTTCATCTAAAAAATAGCCGATAATGGCGCTTTGTGATGCTCCTCGCACGATGTTAAAAAGGCTAATGGTTCCTATTAGCTTTTTTTCATGGTTTTCGAAAACACCAAAGTAATACTCTTTGTCTTCCTGAGCTTTTAACGCAGCATCTTTTATTTTTTCAACCTGACCAGGTATTGTATAAAAATCATCTCGACGAGTAAGTGCAAATTCTTCAAAAAATGCGCGATTTTTCGTTTGTAGAGAAAGCATAGCTTTGGCGTCCGGTAATGTAAATGCTCTAATCGTTAAGTCTTTGCTGGTAATCATACGTTTCTTCCTTTCAAGTGTTGTGTATATATAGAAAAAGGAAAGCTAAAAGCTCACTTCCCTTTCTTTCTCTTACAGTCTAGGGTCCGCAGGCTCCATTTCAAGAGCAAGCGTTCCAAGGGCACATTCATGAATTCGCTCGATCGAATCTTTGTTTACAAAGCGCGTAATACCTTCGATACCTAAAGCAAACTCCAGTAGCGCATGCTTTTGCTTTTTACCGGTATTCCGCTGTTTTAAACGATTGAGATTTTCAGGCATTAAATAATCCATTCCGTAGATAATATGGAGGTATTTACGTCCTCTCACCTTGATAGCAGGCTGTAAAAGCTTGCCTTTCTCATTTCTTGCGATAAACGTTTCCGGCTTCACCACAAAGCCTTCGTGTCCTTCTTCCGTAATGGATTCCCACCACTCAATCGCTTTGTTCATTGATTTCTCGTCATGTACGACCATAAAGTCTGTTGAAATAAATAAATCCGATAATGAGCTAAACTCAGCGTTTCTTTCCATGTGCCACAGATGCGTTTTGTCAAAGAACGTTTCGCCGCTGTGAGCTAAGACGTGAAACGGGGCAATTTGAATGCCTTCTACTCCGTCAATGTTCCAGCAGTATTTTTGGAAAACTTCGTTGAAAATCTCAGCATTTTTAAGCTTTAGATTGACTTCAGATAGCCACGTTTCAATGCTTTGATTATGCTTTAAGGCTTTTTTCAGCTTTTCACTTAATTTTCTGCGGTCTAATAGTGCAACTTCCGCTACGTGCGCGTATTGAGAGCTAATTAACTCTTTTGCTTTTAAGTTCCACGGCAAAATTTCAGCGTCAAGCAGAACAAAGTCTGTGTTGTATTTAGAGAAATAATTAGAACGCATTAGGTCTTCATTTAAAGTCGATAAAATCTGTTCCTCTACGTCTTTTGCAAAAAAGGAGCGTCCTGTACGCGTATAAATGGTTCCTAGCGTTTCTCTGCCAACGTAATGAACAGCAGTTTCCTTATCTTTGAATAATAGCAGTACGCCGCGACTTCCCATGTGCTTTTTCTCGACGACCATTGTTTGAACGCCATTTGACTGATAGTAATCAAACGCTTCTTTTGGGTGCTCAAGATATCCTTCCAGTACTGGAGGCTTTGGTGTGGGGCTCATGGTTGGTGGAATATAAATAAGCTCTTCAATTGGAATCGTGAAGTGAGAAACAGAATCAATTGCTGACTTGGCCGTTCCTTCAAGAACTTTAATATCTCCATACGTGTCAGTTAGTACCGAATAGCCGTTAAGAAAGCGTGCAATATTCGGTGGATCCAACCTTTTTTTCTGCCACTGTGTGAGTGGGTTGTCCTCCGTTCCAGAGTAGTTTTCTTTTGCTTTTACAGAAACAAACTGTTTTTCTGGATACTGAAAAGCCGTCAGCGAGCCGCCAAATACGGCCCCTTGATCAATGTTAACAGTATTGTTCACAACAAGCGGCTGAACTTTACAGTCATGTCCCCAAATGATGAGCTCTTTTGTGTGGTGATTTGTATACCAGTCTTTACGTATAGGCTTTCCGTTCTCATAAAATCCTTCAGAATCCCCGTATCGACAAAAGTCTGAGATGTGATAGGATTGCTTTCCGATATATTCATCCTTTATACCCGCATGCGTTACTACAGCTACGCGAACATCATTTTTTGTCAGAATATAATGAGACGGCGCTTCTAGCAAAAAGTCTTTTAGCTCACGTTTTAAGGCTTCCGCTTTTTCAGTTCCGTGTTCTTCCTCATAGCGAGTAAACTCATCCGCAACCTTTTCATCTCCGTGCGTCAACGTGACATTTCTCCCGCCTAACCATCTTGCAATTTTCCAACCGTGGTTGCTGTCAATCATATACGCAAGATTAGCTTCTACATGCCGCTTGAAAAACAGCATGCTATCAAGAGAACGAGGCCCTCGACTCATCACGTCTCCAACGGATAGAAATTTACGTCCGTTTGGATGCGTGTAAAAGCCTTCTTCATTTGGCTCATAGCCAAGACGCTCAAGAAGCTGAATTAGTTCTTCATAGCACGCGTGAATATCACCGATTACGTCTATTCCTGTTCCAACGTCAAGTTCAAGCTTATTTTTGGTGCGAACGACTTCTAATTCACTGATATCTTCTTTTGTTAATACGTACTGTTGACGAAAGCCTTCTCGTTTAATAGAACGCTTGCTTTTAGCAAATACCTGCGCTTGCTGTTTGACTCGCTTTTTACCACGTGGGAATTCTCTGTTTTCATCACGTTCAAGCAACGTTTCAGTTGGTACATCAAGCAAAAGTGCAATGCACGGTATGTGGTTCTTTTTCGCTAAGTCGATATATCTCTTACGGTCGTCTTCATATAGATGCGTTGCGTCGACAATCGTTAATTTCCCCATTTTGGACCTAGTTTCAATGATGTATTCCATTGTTTCAAACGCTTTTTGGGAAATTGTTTGATATTCTTGCAACAACACGTCTGCCTCATCTTTTGGACGGCTTGTCCATTCAATAAAATCTGTATCTCCTACTAATAAGCGAAACTGATCAGAGCTCACCGTTTCAGAAGGTTTGACATAGCCTTTTTTTATCCAGGACTCTAGCAACGTTGTTTTGCCGCTATTTGAGGGCCCCATTAAAAGTACAATTCCTGCAGGAGGTAAAAATAATTTCTTCAATTGTCTCCCTCTTTTCGTTCAAACGTACACATTTGTGTCGGTGATCCGTACTCGTCATTTTCTTCTCCAATGCCTTCAATGGTTATGGAATAAGGAAAATCCTGCGTCCAAGCTTCACACCAGCTTGCAAACTCTCGTCTATTCCATTCAAAGCGGTGATCCGCGTGTCTCATTGTTTCATTCATTTGATAAACGGCATTGTATTCTTGATTTGGCGTTGTCACAATCAGTGATTTTGGTTGATAGAACGTAAAGATTGTGTTCATAATGCCAGGCAGTCGTTCTTCATTGATATGCTCAATGACTTCACACAAAATGATGACGTCTGCACCTTGAAGCTGTGCATCATAGTAAAACAACGATCCCCAAACAGAACGAGGCTGAATGAAGTTTGGTTTGGCAGCAGCTTTTTCAAATCGCTCCAATGCTTTTAGCTGTGCAGATTGTGAAGGCTCTACTGCTAAAATTTCACCTATGCCTGGAATGAATCCTAAACGAGTAGCTAGCTTTCCTTCACCCGAACCGAAGTCCACAACGGTTCCTTTAGCAGGAAGAGACTGTACTTTTTTAAGAATTGCCTGATAGCGTAGCTCATTGAGTGGAATTTTAGCTTCCGCTGTGTGATCGTTCGTTTTCTTTTCCGTATTAGTTGCTACGTTCGCTTGTTGAACAAGGTCTTTAAAACGAAGCGACTGCTCGTAGATATAACTTTTCAAGGGGTGAGCATCTAGCCAGCCTTCGCCGTAGCGCTCTATTTTTTCAATTTCTCGCTCATCCAAAAAGTAGTGCTTAAAGTTATCCAAGACTGGAATTAAAATGAACAAATGCTGAAGGGCTTGTTGGACTGTAACTATTCCTTTTAACGTTACGTAACGAGCCGTGCTTCGTGTTTTTAAATCAAACGTATAATCAATGTCTCTTCGCTCTATTTCAACAGTATAGCCCATCGGTTCAAAAAGCTCTTGGATTCGTTGATCTGGTAAATGTGAGGCAATAGGACCGAAGCTAACTTCAAGATCAAAAGCATGATGTACCCACTCGCTATATTCTTCTTTCGGCTTTCCGTTTAAAGCTGTCCCAAGTGCTTTGCGTATGTAGGAACAAAACAAGCTGCTGACCGCAAATTCACGATCGTTGATATAGTGGGTAATATCAAAATGATTGGATCCACTTTTTACAAGTTCAATAGGATCCACATCAACGTAAATAATAAACTCCGCTTCATAGGCTTCAAAAGTTGTAAAAGCTAACCTGACATTCTGTCCTTTTTCCATTCGTTCATAAGGATTGGAAGGGTTTTTTGCAATTAACCGCGATACGTTTTCTGCACCTTCTCCTTTTACTTTCATACTGAGCTGCATACGTTCACCTTCTTTTTAGATAGTACTTTACTCTTCACTCTATAAAGCACCAGAATATAAACAGAAACCAGAACCTAGTTTCTTTAACTAATTATACCTTTTACGCTATTTATTAGGAACTATTAATGAGATAGAAAAAGCTACCAATCTTCATGATTAGTAGCTTTAGAGAATAAAAGTTTAAGATTTTGAAAGAAAATCATTTAAATAGTTTATAACTTCATCTCGATTTCCAGATACTTTTTGATCACGCAACTCATCAAACTTCACTTTTTCAGTCGCTTTTGTTAGGATGGTTTGCTCATGCTCTTTTGGAATGACCACAACGCCGTCAGCGTCACCAACAATGATATCGCCTGGATGAACAGTGGTTCCGCCACATGAAATAGGGACGTTTAGCTCACCTTGCCCTGATTTCCCGCTTGCTGCTACGGCTGTTCCTTTGCAGAAAACAGGAAAGTTTAGCTTCTTTACGCCGACGACATCACGAATGACCCCGTCCACGACGATTCCATTAATACCCAATGTTTGCGCTAATCCAACGATGAAGTCTCCAGCGATTGCTCGATACGTATCTCCTTTTGCATCTACTACTAATACATCACCTGGCTTCGCTTCTTTAATGGCTTTTAAAAATACTAAGTTGTCACCTACAGGCATTTTAACGGTAAAGGCTCTTCCGACAACTTTGTATTCTTCTTTTAATGGCTTGATGGATGAATTAAGATTGTTTAACCCTGCCATTGCGTCTGATATACACGTAGTTGGAATTGTTTTAAATGAATTAATAATACTCATTTTGACCGCTCCTTTTAGTTAACGTTAGGCTAAACGAATTGGAAGCTCCTTTAGACCTCGAATAATAAAGCTTTGTCGCCATTCTAAATCAGACAAATTAGCAACAAGGCTTATGTTTGGGAATTCTTCAAGCAGCACGCGAATCGCAATTTCACCTTCTAATCGGGCTAGTGGCGCACCTAAGCAATAATGAATGCCTTTCCCAAACGCTAAATGAGGGTTTTTCTCTCGTGTAATGTCAAGTTTCTCTGGATGTGAAAATACTTCTGGGTCTCGTCCTGTTGAGGCCAATGACACGATAACGTGATCCCCTTTTTGAACTTGCTGTCCCATAAAGGTACAGGATTCGCGCGCCCAGCGGTCCGTGCTGAATTCGACTGGACCATTGTATCGTAAAAATTCGTCAATGGCTTTTGAAATTAAGGAAGGGTCATTTTTTAATAAAGCAAGCTGGTCTGGATGGGTAAGAAGTGCAAGCAATCCGTTTGAAATGAGATTGACAGTCGTTTCATGACCAGCAACGATAAGCAGCATGACAACACCATACAGCTCAGTCGCAGTAAGCTTATCTCCGTCTTCTTCTGCCTGAATTAAATGAGATAGTAGATCATTTTGTGGTGATTGTCGTCTATTGTGAATGAGTTTTTCTAAGTACATCATAAACTCCATCAATACTTCGTCATACTGAGAAGCTTCGTTAATATCGACCAATACGTTTGACCAGCGCTGGAAATCAAGCTGATCTTCTTGTGGAACACCGAGGAGTTCACAAATCACAATAATAGGAATTGGAAATGCGTATGCTTCAATAAAATCAACTGTCTCATGTTCTTTCATTTTTTCAGCTTGCTTACGCGCAATTTCTTCAATGCGTCCGCTTAAGCTCATAATTTTTTTAGGAGTAAAGCCACTTTGGACAAGGCTGCGGAGACGACGATGATTGGGTGGGTCTGCAAAAAGCATCGTTTGAGAAATCGGCGGTACGTTTTCATCCGTCATTTCGCCAGGAAATACGGTGCGCATATCTTTGATGAAGCGCTCATCTTTTAGCACAGCTTCGGCAGCTTCATATGTAAAAGCCATCCAAGAATCAGGAGCTTCTGTATAAAGCTTTACCTTTGCAAACGGTTCATGCGGACGAATTTGTTCATAGTATTCGTAAGGGTTTTGGTGGAACTTCTGTGAAAATAAATCAAGTGACTTAATATTCATATGGTATCCTCTCCTGTTATCTACTTTTTGAACGAAAAAGCCAGGTCTCACATAAAAACAGGAATCGCTTTCATCAATCTGGATGGCCTATCTGTTGATTCCTTCTTTCATTGTATGCGCATTGATTTGGAACATCAAGGAAAGTGATGTTTAATATATAGTTTACATAATAAAATTAAAGTAAATTAAATGCTAACCAAATAGAAAAAGACGAGTGATCAATATCCTCGTCTTTCAACATACAAAGTTAGCAATTAATAACAAGCGTTTCAGGTATTTCTTTTAAATAACCAGCCAACAAAGGTGATACACGCACATCAGTCACGTCAGCTCCTTGTAAGTACAATTCATTAAGCATTGAACTAGAAATCGCCTGCTACATCTAAGTCTGGTATTTTTTTTAATGACGCTATGTACCCCATTTACTTCTTTTTCTTCTGATGATTCTTTTAAATTGTTTACTAGAATTCTAGCAAAAACAGAGTATTTTTGTAATCGTTTTCTTTTTTGTTATTAGTGAAATCTTACAGCCATTCTTTACCGTGCTTACGCAGAAAAACAATATCTTCTTGATAGTGATCAAAGTGACCGTGATCAACCATTTGTTGAAAAGCAATATCTCCTGCGCCTGCTCTTCTCTTCATATATGCACACAACCCTTCCAGTCGGAGTACGACCATTTCCAGATAGTCCTTTTCAATTCCCGGAACATCATAAGCTTCAAAGAAAAGGTTGATTCTTTGTTTAATTCGATTTGCATCTTTTTCGGCATCATGATAAAGTCGAAGCATCTTAGCTATGTCTTTTAATGTCTCGTCACTCCACATATACGCTTTTAAAGGATAGTTCCCCGCTTCTCCTTCAATAAATGATAAAACTTCTCTGTTTTTTTCATCAACACCTAAAAACTTAGGTGCAAAGTTAAAATTTTTCTTTTCTAAGTGCGTTAATACCTTGTGAATCTGAAAACTGTTTGGCTTTACATCTCTTCGTACGGTGCTCCCTTTACGATAGACTGCTGAAACGTTGCCACCTGTTAGCACTTCTTCCTTTTCATAATAATCCGACATTAACGCTTACACCCCCTTTGTTTTTACAACTGATCACTTAGTTTACAGCAAGCTAGTTTTTATTTGATTGCGATACACATCTATTTTGTTGACGGTGAAGCGAAGTACTTTAAACTGCTTGCTTAAGTTCATTTCAATATTAACGGTAATAGGAAATGCTAGCTCATGTACCATATCCTCTAATCCTAGATAATTATCTCCTTCTTCTTTATAAACTACAATCGAATCAATAGTAACATCTAGGATGCACATAATAGGCATTGTTTGATTAGCGCTTATGTATATTGTGCCTAATACGATGGATCCGTTTAAATCTGATGTAAAGTTATCCGTGTAAGCAGGCGGAACCCACGTTTCATCTTGCTCTTCGTTCTCTTCTTCATCTAGCGCCCATTGTCAGATTCTATAGTTTTTTAAATCTTCAATTGTTAATTCATCGATCGGTTTGCTGTTCATTTTCCATCACCCCATTCTATAGTTTAAAGCAATTATAGAATTTAAGCTCCTCTCACTTTATGAAAAGAGCTGTTTTATTTAAAAAGGCTTTATGATTGAATCGCTTCCCAATCGCTTAAATACATTCGTCCCACAGTATTAGTGGGGTTTGGAATTTTACAGATAAACTCTAGGCTATTTCCATCGGGGTCATAAAAATGAATCTTTGCATGAGCCATACCATACTGAAGACATATTGACAATTGTGCCATATGCATCTTTTTCGATGAGGTATTTTCCGAAAAACTGAGAAAAATAAACCGCTCCTTTCACATTAACATCTAAAACTTTATTAATTTCCTCTTCCGAATATGTAAGTAAATTTTGTGCTAAGTAAATCCCAGCATTATTAACTAAAGCATTGACTCCTGGAGATGTAGCTTTAATTTGTTTAAAGAAGTCCTTTACACTATCATAATCTGCAACATCAACTGCATATGTAGAAAGTTTATTAGTTGAATATGAAGCTTTTAGTTCATTTAATGAATCTTCGCTGATATCACAAGCAACAACATGAGCTCTTTCACTTAAACATGATGTGACAATTTCTTTTCCTATCCCAGCTCCTGCCCCCGTTACAATTACATGTACTTTTGACAACATTAAACCGACACTCCTTTTTAATAAAATACCATTCTCAAATTCTACCAGATTATGTTCATTCTTCAACAACCGTAATAGGAAAAATATAGTTTTTAAATCTGAAACTTTCGAAAAGTAATTTCGTAGTACAAGTAGAGGTGAATTAAGTATGGATACTTTTTGGGGGATTTTGATCGTTCTAGCATTACTTGCGCTGTCTCTTGGAATAGCAGCTTGGGGAGTTCTTAGGATTATGAAATTAACAAAAAATAAGTAAAGAGCTCCACACCTAAGTGTAGAGCTCTTTACTTATTGATAGTCTTTAAAGAATTTCAACGATTCATCGATGATGATTTGCTGATCGTTATCTAATGTCGCCACGTGGTAGCTATTTTCAAGCGTTATAGCTTTCTTCTCAGCTGAGCTGATGTTTTCAGCTATGTATGTGCTATTTAGCGGTGGAACAACGTGATCTTCTGTGGATACAAAAATCAGGGTCGGGCAAGTAATTTTGGGTAAATCATTTTTAACAATTCCAAGCAGCTTATATAGTTCTTTAAGTGACGCGACAGGCGTTTTGTCATAGCCGATTTCATCTGCGTTTTCTTTTTTTACATCAGATCCAGCTGAATCAAGAAAACGAGTATGAGGATCTGCTTCGAATGCCTGTGGATTTAAAGCAGGAATGTCAATAGCTGCGTTTATTGATACAATTCCTTTAATTTCGGGATGATTTTCTGCCATATAAAGCGTCAGTGTGCCTCCCATTGATAAACCGACCACAAAGATGGTATGGCAGCGCTCTTTTAACCATGCATAACCTTCTTCTACCGATTGAATCCACTCTTGATAAGTTGACGTTTCCATATCTTCGTAGTGCGTGCCGTGTCCTTTTAAACGGGGACCACAAACCGTATAGCCAGCTTTATGGTAAGCTTCCCCCAAAGGCTTCACACTGTGTGTAGTACCTGTAAAACCGTGCGATACTAAAATACCAATTTCGTTTCCTTCAAAGTAAAACGGCTCTGCGCCTTCTATTATTGGATATTTTGTCATAAAAATCCCTCCCGCTTTTAGTTTACCAAAAACCATTTGTAAACCGTTACATTTTTGCATTGAAAAAGGAAGCATTTCTGCTTCCTTTACGTTATACCATCACTTTACACACGTTGTTTGTAAATTCAATCGGATCTTCAAGCGGTAAACCTTCAATAAGAAGAGCTTGGTTGTAGAGAAGATTTGTGTAAAGCTCTGCTTTTTCTTTATCCTGCTCAAACGCTATTTTTAACGCTTGGAACACGTTGTGACTTGGGTTGATTTCTAAAATCTTGTCAGCTTGTACTTGCTGATTATTTGGCATTGCTTTTAAGATTTTTTCCATCTCAATTGTTACGTCACCTTCAGTTGATAAGCAAACAGGATGAGTTTTTAGACGTTTAGATAATCGAACGTCTTTCACTTTTGTTGCTAACATTTCTTTCATATACGTAAGAAGGTCTTTGCTGTCAGCTTCTTCTTCTTTTGCGCTTTCTTTTTCATCTGCTTCAATTCCTAAGTCACCGCTTGAAACAGATTTAAATTCTTTATCTTCATAAGACATCAGCATCTTAATCGCAAATTCATCCACTTCATCGGTAAAGTAAAGAATCTCATAGCCTTTATCAAGAACCATCTCTGTTTGTGGCATTTTTGAGATGCGGTCATACGATTCACCAGATGCGTAGTAAATATACTTTTGGTCTTCAGGCATACGTTCAATATATTCTTTAAGCGTTACAAGCGTTTGCTCTTTTGATGAATAGAACAATAGTAAATCTTTTAGCGTATCTTTATTTGCACCAAAGTCGCTGTACACGCCGTATTTTAGCTGGCGACCAAATGTACCAAAGAACGTTTCATACTTTTCACGATCATCTTTTAAAAGGGATTTCAACTGACTCGTAATCTTATTTTTAATGTTTTTCGCAATCAGTTTTAGCTGACGATCATGCTGCAGCATTTCACGTGAAATGTTGAGCGATAAGTCTTCTGAATCAACAAGACCCTTCACAAAGCTGTAGTAGTCTGGAAGAAGGTCCGCGCATTTGTTCATGATTAATACGCCGCTTGAATAAAGCTCTAGGCCTTTTTCATATTCAGGAGAATAGTAATCAAACGGCATTGTTTCTGGAATATATAAGATAGCGTTGTAGCGCACCATTCCATCCACGCTAATGTGAATGTGCTTCAGCGGTTTGTCAAAACCATAGCGCTTTTCTTGATAAAACGCGTCGTAATCCTCATCTGTTAGCTCACTTTTATTTTTACGCCAAATTGGCACCATGCTGTTAATGACTTGTTCTTCCGTTACCTGTTCAAACTCAGAATCGCTGCCTTCTTTTGGTTTGCTCTCAGTAACGTCCATTTTAATTGGGTAGCGAATAAAGTCTGAATACTTTTTAACAATAGCTTTTAAGCGATACTCTTCTAAATACTCATCATACTGATCTTCTTCCGTATTTTCTTTAATCTTTAAGACGATTTCTGTACCAACTTCGGCTTTTTTACAAGGCTCAATCGTATAGCCGTCTGCTCCTTCTGAATTCCAGCGGTAAGCAGTATCGCTTCCAAGTGCTTTTGACGTCACGGTTACTTCATCAGCAACCATAAACGCTGAGTAAAAACCAACGCCAAATTGACCGATAATATCGTGTCCATCTTTTGCTTCATTTTCAGCTTTAAACGCCAAAGAGCCGCTTTTCGCAATTGTGCCAAGGTTGTTTTCCAACTCTTCCTGCGTCATGCCAATACCTGTATCTTTAATAGTAAGCGTACGTTTTTCTTTATCTGCCGTTACTTTAATAAAGTAACGATCTTTTTCAAATGATAGTGATTCATCTGTTAACGCTTTGTAATAGATTTTATCAATCGCATCACTTGCGTTTGAAATGAGCTCGCGTAAGAAAATTTCTTTTTGAGAATAAATCGAATGAATCATCATGTCGAGCAGTCGTTTTGATTCAGCTTTAAATTCTTTCTTTGTCATAAAAAATCTCCTTCCCGTTGCATGAATATGTAGATGATTAGCACTCTTTTGTCCGGAGTGCTAATCACTATTTAATTATCATATTTTTGATAAATATGTCAATAGATTTTATTGAAAAGAACACCGTAGTTTAAATAAGGATTCTATTATGTAATCTGATATTTCCAATAACATCAAAAACAGCATTTAGGCGTCTAAATGCTGTTTTTGATGTTAAATTGCTTGCTTAATTTGTAAGTTGCGCTCGAGCTTTTTCTTCACGCGCTGCAGGGCATTATCAATTGACTTTACATGCGTCTGTAGCTCGTTAGAAATCTCTAAATAAGATTTCCCCTCTAAGTGAAGGTTTAGTACATTTCGTTCTAATTCGCTTAATAATTCAGAAATTTTCATCTGCATATCAAGTGATTTTTCACGGTTAATCAGCATCATTTCAGGGTTTGTACGATTTTCTTCTGATAGTAAATCTAAAAGTGTATAGTTTGATTCATCATCCGAAAGCGGCTTGTCCAACGACACGGATGAGTTAAGCGGTCCGTGTTTTTGACGAGTCGCTGTTTTAATAGCTGTTAAGATCTGCCTTGTGATGCAGAGCTCTGCAAAACTTCGGAATGAACTCGTTTTATCTTCTTTAAAATCACGAATGGCTTTATATAAGCCAATCATGCCTTCTTGAATAAGGTCTTCTCGCTCAGCACCAATGAGAAAATAAGGACGTGCTTTTGCTCGTACAAAATTACGATAGCGATTAATCAAGTGATTGAGCGACTCATCATCGCCTGTGTGTGCTAATTCGACTAGTGTCATGTCTTCTAGTATTTCGTAGTTTCTCATCATCTTTAACTCAATGTGAATACTCATTTATATCCCCCCGTTGACCTCTATTGAATGTTGATGTAGATTGCTATTTTCTGCTTTTCTTTCAAGGGTCCATAATGGCAAAGTGACATAAAACGTAGTGTCCGTTTATTAGAATGAATACTGTTTAGTTTGAAAACCCAATGCACAGATCAATTAACGGTGACGTCAAACTTATTCCCTTGAATGCCTCTCCCTGGATATTAGTATACAGACTCTTTTTTGAAAACGTTGTCGAAATGTGAAAGTGTTTACAAAAAATTCTAATGTATTTATCTGAAAATTTAAACTTTTGTTAGCAAGCTCTGTCGAATCGCCTTATGTAGCTAAAAAACGACTGCTTATAAAGGATTGTTTTGAACCCATCACCAAAAGAGGTTACAGGCATCCCCAGCGTTTTTAACATTCCCTAAAAAAATGCCGAATGTTTCATGAATGTTTCCTTTTTTCTTCATTTCGTCTGACAGTAAATCAGTCCCTTGAAAAAACACATCCATTGTTCCATTTTTTCGTTCCAAAGCAATACCTTCTAAATACGCTGTGTTCTCGTCTTGCCAGCTGTCTACGTGCAAGTGATTACCCGTGTAGTTTTCATGATTAAAGTAAAAAGGTTCATCATACATTCTCCTAATCTTCGAAAAAACCAATTTTACACTAGATCGTAAAATTGGTTTTTTATGTTACAAAAAAGTATTGGTTTAAAATCCAATATTCGCTTCATCGTTATTTGACCAAGCATTACGCTGGCCTTTTTTATTATCTGCCTTTAATTCGTTACAAATATCGATGATGTTGACATTATCTTCATAATGTTTTTGAAGAGCAATGCTGTTATACAGCTCATTAAGCTGCGCATATGAAAATTCATTTGTAACGGAAACAAGCTCTTTAATTTCTTCTGCCGTCAAAAGATTCCTGCTGTTTTTCTTCACAAGATACTGTTCGCGAAGTCTCGGTGTTGGAAGCTTAATTTCATAGGCGCGGTCAAATCGCCCGGAGCGGTTAATAAGCGCGGGATCAATACGTTCTGGATAATTGGTTGTGCCGATTAAGTAAATCCCCTCTTTAGATGTCGCGCCATCAAGAGTATTTAAAAAGACAGAGCGAATTCCTTGAGGCATAGAGTCAATATCTTCAATAACGAGCACCATCGGACTCATTTTTGCAACGGAAGAAAATACTTCTTGAATCGAATAACTGGACGTATACTCAGTAATTTGCCAATAGGCAACGGGAGCTTCAATACTCGTTGCAATCGATTTGACAAGCGTTGTTTTACCGTTTCCAGGCTTTCCATACAATAAGATTCCACGTTTATATGGAATTTGATACGTATGAAAAAACTCTCCGCCGTTTGTGAAAAATTCGTCAATAGAACGATAGATTTGATTTTTGAGCTTATCTTCTAAAAAAACTTCGTCCCGCTTAACAAGCGTTGTAATCTTCTCTTTATGATTTTCAACACCATCTTCTGTATCAATAAAAATGGTCACGTAATCTTTAATATAGTCCCGCTTACGTTTTAACACATAGTCTAAAAAGGATGATAGGCTTTCTTCACTTGATGCCAAAATGTAGTCATACTGAGTCAATTCGTTCTTTTGAAAAGCAGGCATACGCACAAGCGCTAGGTTATGCTTTTCATAATAATAAAGGTGATTGTAGAGCGATGGTTTTAAAATAAGCTCCATTTCTTTGTCTGTATGATTGGAAGAAATAATCCCCATTTCTAAGCAGTCAAAAACGGAAGCGAGTTCCGTAACACTTTCAGGGTGAAGCTCTAGATCTTCTTCAAGTACTTCCCAAATCTCATTAGACGTATCGCTATCAACATATAGTTGGAAATCGTGACCTGTCTTTGTTTTTAAATACTCTTTAATCTTCTGAACAGGAAAAGCGTAGCTGTAGTACTCAGGCGCTTCATCGATTGTCTTAGCTGAAAATTGAACTAAAGCTTGTTTCGTTTTTGTCATGTAGTGTCTCCTTCAGGTTTAATATGTCTAATTATACAACATTTTACATACGTTGACTTCTTTTATGTACATAACGTTAGAACATTTGAAAGAAATAACAGAACAACTATGCGACAGTAAAAACGAAGAAAAAGAGCATTGAAATGGACCATTCTTAGCCGTCAATTTTAGTGCGTTATCCGAAGATCTACTAGAAAGCGAGCTGTTTGGCTATGAAGAAGGCGCATTTACCGGTGCAAAAAAAGGTGGGAAACAAGGGATTTTTGAGCAAGGTCATGGAGGGACCATTTTTTTAGATGAAATTGGTGACAGCAGCCCTAAGCTACAGGCTAGGCTATTGCGTGTGCTGCAAGAAAAAGAGGTTCGAAGAGTTGGTGGGACCAAAAACATCCCTATTGATGTTCGAATTATCGCAGCTACAAACTGTGATTTGCAAAGCATAATTACCGAAGGCGCGTTTCGCCGTGATCTATACCATCGTTTGAAAGTGCTATATTTAAAGCTTCCACCTTTGCGAAAACGAACCGGTGATTTATCTATTTTAATGGCGCGCTTTATTCAAGAAAGTGAACAGCCGGATGTTTATATCCAGCCACAAGTCATTGAAGCACTATCTCATTATCCTTGGTATGGAAATGTACGAGAATTAAAGAATACGGTGAAGTATATGCTAGCAGTTTGTGACGAGAATGAAGTCAGCATTGATGATTTACCTTCTAACAGTTTCTTTGAACTAAGTGATTATCAAAAAGACCAGAACCAATCAGATTCTAGTCTTGAAGAGCTTGGGATGGATGAGTTGATTTTATTGAAGGGCATTTATGCGTTAACTAGGCAAGGAGTTACGCCTAGTCGCAAGCGTTTGGTTGAGTTTGCTGAAGCATCCCACACGCCTCTTTCTGAGCAGCAGGTGCGCTATCGTTTAGAGATGTTAGAAGAAAAAGGATTAGTGATGAAGCAAAAAGGACGTGGTGGCACAAAATTAACTCGAAAAGGTTATGTAGCGGCTGAAAAACTTAAGTTATCGCTCTCCTAGCACGGAGTTAATGCGCTGCTTCTGGATTTCTGTGTACATCGTTTTTAATTCGAGCATAGAAAGCTCATATAAATGTCGTCCATCTTTTGCCTTATAGCATCCGTAATTAATGAGCTGGTGTAGTACTCGTTCACGCTGGGTTTCTAGGTGTTGTTCATAGGATTGCATGACCGCTTCCCCTTTCGTTGCTTGTTTTTTCTTTATTGTCATTATCTTATATTTGTAAGCACTCTCTATCTTTACCCGATGTTTGCGATTAAAAACATGAAATAAAAAAGATTGAATAGGTATAGAATAGGTAGAATTCGTGAAAAAAAGATGAAATGCTCTGGAGTAATGTAATGAAAGAACATCTACGCTTAGCTTGGTTCGCTTCGTGGTTTGCTTTTATTGGGCAAGTCCTTGTCTTTTTATGTGTTGCGCTGTTTACAGGAGAATGGCGCTACCTCTTGTGGAGCTTTCTCATTAGTATGACGGCCGGCCGGGTTAACGGGAATAGTAGTAACAAAAAATGCTGCGGAGAAACATGAGGGTAAAAAAGAACGCTAAACAAGCATCCGACATACTCCTTCAGATGCTTGTTTTTGTTTTAGGTTAAAAGAGTCCTATTATTAAATAAACAGCAGTTCCCCATATAAATAAAGCACTATTTCTTAATTTGCTAAAGCAAAATGTTCTAATTAATCCTGGCTACATTTATGAAACAAGGGATCTATATCATATTCGTCTGTCGTATGCGTACGCGTCATTAGAGGAATTAGAAAAGGGGGTAAATGTTTTATTTGAAGTGTGTAGCGAATATTAAAAACGAAGCAAGAGATATTTTATCGAGATTGGGATAAAGGCAGAATAAAGCAGAGTACAAAGGAGTTACTTTTGTTCATTCTGCCTTTAACTTAGAATCTTAATTCTATTTATACTACCAATTTACTATTCCACCTACTTTTATATGTAATTTTATGTTAAAATAATGGTTATATTTTCATTTTTAACGGAGGATTGTTTTATATGAGTACGTACAACATTGGTGATATTATATTTCAACTCGTGACTTTTGGACTTATCGTCTTGTTTATTGCACTTCTAGTATTTTTGTTTCGTTCATTTTTAAAGAGCAAAAAACAGCTTAATCGAATAGAACAACAAGTGAAAGAGATTACTGAGAAATTGAATAAAGACAAACAATAATAATAAAACCCCTCCTATTTCCAAAGACAATAAGAGGGGTTTTACAGTGCTTTATTTAGAAGCGAAAATTTGTTTCTGATCCCATTTTCCATATTTGTAATAAACAAATGCGATAATGCTGCTTATTACAAAACTCGTACCCATGCCAAGTCCGATACCCGTTTCACCTAGCCACTTAGCGAATAAATACGTGAGCGGATAACGTAGCACCCAAAATGAAATAATGTTTAACACGAGAATCGCAAACATCGCTCCTGACGCTCTTACAACTCCGTTTAAAATAAAGTTAATGCCAAGGAACGGATAAAAGAAAGCGACGACTTTTAAATAATGTGTACCAAACGCCACGGCTCCTTCGTCTTGAATAAATAGGCGAGTCGCCCACTCTGCTAAGAAAAAGATGATAACCGCTACAACCATCATAATTGCAAAGTTATATACAACTCCATATAGGCCTATTTGATTCACACGACTCCACTTCCCTGCACCGATGTTTTGCCCTGCCATACTGCTCACAGACGTTCCAAGCGCCATCGCTGGAAGCATAAGAATGCTATCTAAGCGTTGAGCTGCGCCAAATCCAGCAACTGCATCGTTTCCAAAAGATGTAACTACGCTCATGATTGCCATAACGCCGGCTGAAATAACGGTCATTTGTAGACCGGATGGAATACCTAATTTAAAGATAAGAGCCGTTTCTTCTCCCTTGGGTAAAGTGGGAATTGAAAACGGTACAAGCTGCTTTTTAAGAATATACATGAGACCGTAAATGAACGCAAAGCCCTGAGATAAAATGGTTGCATACGCAGCTCCTGCAATGCCTAAATCAAACGTCCAGATAAAGATTGGATCAAGCACAGCATTTAAAATAACCGAGATAAACACAAATCGCAGCGGGGTTTTACTATCTCCTACTGCTCGTAGTACAGTACCGATAAAGTTGTACCCGAACAAAAATAAAATTCCGACAAAGTTAATTTGTAAGTATGTTGTAGCGTGGACAAGCATTGTTTCAGGAGTGCCCAGTAACTTCAAGATTGTCTCTGAGTTTAAAAAGCCAATGACGCCAAGTAAGATTGCTAAAGCCGATAATATCACAACAAACGCATTTAAATAACGAGATAGCCCTTCTTTATCATCGTTTCCTTTTTGCTGAGATAAAATTGTTAAGCTGGCATTATTAATTCCAATAATAAATGATAAGATCGTAAAAATAACGGTACCTGAAACCGCAATGGCTCCTAAAGCATCAGACCCTAATAAATTACCGACCCATAGACTATCAATGAACTGATAAGATACCTGAAGCAAATTCGTTAATAGCACTGGCGTTGAAAAGAAAATGAGCTGCTTTAAGATTGAGCCCTCAGTAAAATTGTATTGCTTCATATAACTAAAACTCCTTTAGTGACTATAATAACTCCTATTCTTTTCTTTGCTTGTTCCATAGATTTTGCCTAAGAAAACGCGTCTGGCAACTAAAAAAGAATTAAAAATCATATGGGCACAAAAACTGATTAGTAAACTAACGACTCCAATGATAAGCGGATGCAAACTAATATTTTCGCGCAAAATAATTTGAATTGGAACGTGTAAAAACATAATCGTTAAAGATGCTTGTCCAAATTTCTCAAACACTGCGCCCAATATACTACTTTGAATAAGTTTACTGCCTTGTATCAATAGCAAAACAATAGCTATTGGCAATAAAAGATCAAGACCAAAATGATTATACATATTTACTTTTAAATCCAGCTCGTAGTTTAACAGCCTGCTGTAATCTAATAAAATGACTAAAAGAATAAACACGCTACAGACTAGCTGCGTAATTTTATTGAGCCCAGTAGTTAATCGTTCTTTAAAGAAATAGCCAATTGCATAATAAGTCATAGCCATTAGAACTGTATCCATACTCCAAGGCATAATAAATTGTGTGTGAATTTTTGAAACAGAATACAAATATGCCATTACATAGATGGTCATAAAAATAACTATTTTTATTAGCTTGGATTGTATAAAGAAAACCAAATAGCCGAATAAAATTTGTGTTAAAAGTAAGCATGGAACAAACCAAAAAACGCCGTAATAAAAACCTAGTGCTCTTCCTCCATATAGAAGGGATTCTAAAGTGGAAGGAATAGCCGCAAAGTCATTAGTCTTCCATGTAATATATCCTAGAATCAAAAGCCCAAATGATACGTATGGAACCATAAGGCTAATCGTTTTTTTGACAACCCACCTATTTAATGAATTAAGACTTTGTTTTTCAAAAAATAAATAGCCGCTAATCATAAAAAATAGCGGCATATGAAACCAAAATAGATAATGCTGCGCCAGTTCGTGTCCACTGTGACTTATAACGACAGCAGAAATGCCAACCCCCTTAAGGACGTCAACCCACCTCTTATGTTCTCTCATGTGAAGTACCCTTTCTTTTTAACTATAAAACTTATTGAACTATGAACAACAAGAAAAGTCAAAGTGGTGCAACACCTTGACTTTTCTTGTTAGATCATCATCCTTTATTCGTATATACGTTGCGAAGCTGATAGTCACATTGCGAGCAATGATAAATGACGTTTTGATTGGACTGTGCGGTTAACACAGATCCTAATTCGCTTGCAGACTGACATTTTGGACAGATTACAACCGGTTGCTTCATCATCTACACCTCCATTCTTATAATGGAGTGAGAAGAGAAATTTCATACGGTTAATATATATAGTCTCTCGCTAAATCAGACTGAATAACATCCTTATAGGCTAAGCCGTGCTCGCTTAATAACGCTTTTATTTTTTGAACAAAAGCAGGAGAACTTTTGGGTGACACGTATATCTGTGTAAATAAATGAGCCAGGTCACAGCGTACAAGATTTCCGTGCAGATGAGAAAATGCAAAAGATCTTTCTTTTAAAGCGTCCATACGCGATTGCCATTCGCTAGCATAGATTTCTTCTTTAATAAAAAGCTGCTGGCTCTTCCATGCGTCAATTCGACTTGCGATAATAAGCAGACGCAGTTCGTTTTCATAGCTGTACGATTTTCGCTTATAAAAAAGCGTATCAAAGATATTTTCACTCACTTGCTTTTTAGCAAAATCAATGTACTGAACTTTACGCGCAAAAACTTTATAGCGTAAATCCTTAATACTTCCTAATAATCGGTCGTATGTCGTGCGAATGGCGATGCCATCTTGAGATTTCAAAAACAAATCCCACATCCCTGCTGACTCATGCTCATTTATATGCCAAGAGGACAATGCTGAATATTCATAGATCTTTTCAAGATAGCTTTTGAAATCTTCCGTGGTTGCAAATATGGATTTATCAACATCGCGCATATTCCACATCGTGTAATTCGTAGAAAGAGGATCTAGAAACGCAGTGGGCTTTGTGAAAAATAGTGATTTTGTAGATAGCAAGGACTCAAAATGATCTGCGTTCATATAGCGCCAAACAGTTGGATTGTCGTTAATCTTGTACTGCTCATCATAATAGTCATAGCTTGATTCAAAGCCCATCGCATGGTGCGCGGCTTTGTCTTTATAACCTAGATCCATTCATTTCACCTGCTTTACTATAATCATCGATATTTACATTATAGCACCATGTCAGGATATTTTTTCAAAATCAAACAAAATTATAGGTGTCTTGACATAATAACATAGTCAACGCCGCCCTTTTGAAACGTCTCATTAGAAGGCGTTAAACCAAATTTTTTATAGTAGGTGGTCTTGTTCTTTCTGGCGTTGCACCAAATTATTTTTGTATTCATCTCTTTCGCTTCATTTATGACGTAATTTAGTAAAGTCGTACCGTAGCCTTTTCCTTGACGACTTGTATCAGTCGCAAATTTACGAAACTGAGCTGTATCACCTTGGACAAAGAGTGAAATTACTGAACAAAGCTCATTATGATCAAATAGCCCGTAATGAATTCCTTCATGATCGTTGTCTATTTTCACATACTCAATATTCTTATCCCGCCACATTACGCTTTGCCTAAGTTGCCACGTGTCTTCTTTTGAAATTTGACGAACATTCAATTGGTTCCCATCCTTTCTTGATGAAAAAAAGTGCTTATAAAAGCACTTTTTACACAACATATTTTAGATATTTACTTTCCATTTTAGTCAATACGTATACTACTCTTTTACCTTAGTAAGCTATGTTCGTTTTAACAACTAGGAATGAATGAAATGATAACTTGCTTTTTCAAGCGTTTCTTTAAACATCTTTAAGTCTTCTGTTGTATAGATAGGCTGTTGTTTTAACTGTTCAGTGAAAAAGACAGATAGGTCATCTTTAGTAGAAAAGCAAAGTGAATGGTTTTGTGAGTAGTTTTTTACACTCGTATTATAATCACCGTTAAAATAAACGATTGGTGTTACTACAGGTATATCGCGACGTAATTTTTGCAAGTAAGACTTTAAGCTAGCCGCGTGTTGCTGGACTTCTTTTCCAGGATGAGGCTTACTCATTACTTTAATCTCACCTTCACTTGTTTTCGTAAATACAAAGGTTTGCTCTTCGGTTCGTGCTACCCGAGTGGATAGTGAATCGACTAAAAATGACAGCTCATGAATCTGGTCTTTTCGAATACCATAAAGAATATCTCCGCTCCAGTTCTTCACTTCAATCAAATAAATACCAGTTTTCATTAAAACAACGTGGTCAATTTGTCGAATAAATAGCTGTTCGTTCATGTAATAAGGCATAAAAACGTTTCCCATAATAATCATGTCATCAGCTGTAATCTTATTTTTATGAATTAAGTTTGTTTGTAATGTCGTTAACGTTTTATGAATAACAATTTCACCTTTATTTTTCGAAAAAGCTTCCAAGCTTTTTATATACTTTGTCGATTTAATTAGCTGAGCCGTATGTTTTTCTCGTAAATCTCTGATAATATTTTTGTAGTGCTCTTCTTTCTCTGTTAAATCAGCTTGTTTCTTCTGTTTGTATTCTTCTTCACAAGCAGCGATGGAAACAGCCGCTTCCTTTTGTGCTAGCTCCAGCTGGGTAACATACTTCTCTTCGACTTGTACATTTCGGCGATAAAGGTAAATACAAGTCGTTATTAACCCTAGAATTAAGATTGTGCCAATAATATAAACAATGTACATACCTCTCCTCCTTATGTCTATTATAGAATTTTTTTCCGTCTATAAAAAGAGATTCAAAAAAAATGAACCTAAACACCTACTCTAAAGCGCTATTATAAGCGAAAAAGAGCTTAAAGATAAGCCCTTTTTCTACTTTTTTATGAAGGAATCCTAATTTGTTGACCAATTTGAAGTGCAGATGGGTCAATACCTGGGTTCGCTGCTTGGATTTGTTGAACTGTTACGCTATACATCCCTGCGATTTTATACAGCGTATCTCCTGCTTTTACTATATATGTGCGCACAGGAACATAGATTTCCTGGCCAATCTGTAGAGTAGTTGGATTAACGCCAGGATTCGCATTTCTCAGCGCTTCAACGGTAATGTTATACATAGTCGCAATTTTATAAAACGTATCTCCTGCTTGAATGGTATAAACCGTTGATTGGCGAACAGGTAAATTTAAATACACCGCAATCCCTCTTGCGTATGCATTTGCCATTGCTTGTAAGAAAGCTTCATTTTTTAAAAGATTTGCATCCTTCGTTGTATCAATAAACGCAATTTCAGTTAAAACAGCTGGCATATTCGTTAAGCGTAAAACCGCAAAGTTTGCTGCTTTTTTGCCTCGATTTGTATGGTTATAAGCTGCTAGTACAGGAATGACCTGTTCGTGCACGCGATTGCGATAGTTTACGGTTGCTGAGCTGACGGATCCATTGTAAATATAATCCTCATAGCCTGTACCACCACCAGCGTTTACATGAATAGACATGAATACATCAGCTCCCCAAGCATTTGCTTTAGAAGCGCGTTCTGACAAACTTAAAAACGTATCCGTTGTGCGCGTTGTTTGAAGTGTAAAACCAGTATAGTTTGTATTCAAAAAACTAATCATGTATTGCTGAAGCTTTAAAACAAGATTTTTTTCTAATAAGCCATTACCGACTGCACCTGAGTCCGTGCCGCCATGGCCGGCATCAAGATAAATCTTTTTCATATGACTTGTCTCTCCCTTCTCTATTAGCTTATGAAAGATGGGAGGTTTGGTAACGGATACAAGCCTATAAACTATTCTTTTCTATACATATTTACGGCATCTATCTTGATTGTTTGATTGATGCAGAACTTTTCTTCGTGACTCCAGTATTTTTACCTACAATGACTGCTATTACTACAACCACAGCCGTTACAATTGTAAAGAATGTAATAGATTCGTTCAAAAAGAGCGCTGCAAAAACAATCATCAGAAACGGCTGTAGATATTGAATTTGACTTATTTTTAAAATGCCGCCCATCGCCATTCCGCTGTACCAAGCTACATAGGCTAGAAACTGACTGACTACTGCTAGATACGCAAAGCTCAGCCAAGCTTTTAAGGGGACCTGAGTCATTTCAGTAGAAATGTCTAAAGCAACAGGAATAATAAAAAATGGAGCACCTATAATAATTGCCCAAGCAATGACTTGCCAACTGCCTAACTCTTTTGATAACTTTCCGCCTTCAGCATAGCTAAGGCCGAGGATAATAACAGCCGCCAATAGGGCCAAGTCTGCATAGTGTAATTGCCCAAAACCGAGGTGCATGGCATAGATAATGACTGACAAAGAGCCGATTAAGCTTGAAATCCAAAACGTAAGCGAAGGAGCTTCATTTGCTCTAATGATCGCAAAGCCTGCTGTGGCTAAGGGTAAAAGCGCTAATTCTACAGCTCCGTGAGATACAGGTAGAGTTTTCATTGCCCAGCTCGTAAGTAAAGGAAACGCCAAAACAGTACCAAGCGAAACAATAAGTAAGCTTTTAAATTGTAAAAGTGTGGGGATTCTTTCTTTTCGAACCATTAATATAATAGCTACTAAAATGGAGGCAATCACGGTTCTTCCTAAGCCAACGAATGTAGTTCCTAAGTACTCTGTTGCTATACGCGTTGCGGGAAGGGTAAAACTAAAACAAATTACGCCAATTAAACCCAAAAGTAACCCTGTCTTTTCTTGTTTATTTATGCTCATCTTATTTCACTCCTACTTTTTCATTTGTACCAAAAATCTGTCCTGGTATAATGAAAATAATAGTGGAAGAAATTGTGAATATACACCGTTTTTTTAACCATCTGTCCTGGTACAGAATAAGGAGAAAGAGCATGCAAGCAAAATACAAAGAGATTGTCGAAGAAATAAAAACACAATTAGTTAGCGGCTCGTTGTCAACGGGAAGTAAACTCCCATCCATACGGAACTTGTCTGAAAAATTTGGTTGCAGCAAAAACACAGTTGTCAAAGCTTATAATGAATTAGAAAAGGAGCATCTTATCTATTCTGTTCCTAAAAGCGGCTATTATGTTGTGAATGAGCTACACCGTTTTGCAGGTACAGATAACGTGATTGATTTCCTATCAGCAGGTCCAGACAAAGATTCTATGCCTTACATCGAATTCCAACATTGTATTAACCAAGCGATAGATCTATATAAAGAAGAACTATTTACTTATTCTGAACAGCAAGGTCTTTATTCACTACGAGTTCAGCTTGTGAACTATTTGCAAACTCTACAGGTTTTTACCAATCCAGACAGATTATTTATTGTATCTGGCTCTCAGCAAGCTCTTAATCTATTAGTCTCAATGCCTTTCCCAAATGGAAAAAGCAATATTCTCATTGAGCAGCCCACGTATTTTGGCTTTATTGAATCCGCTACTCTGCATCAAGCTACTACTTTTGGTATTGAGCTAACAATGGAAGGAATTGACCTTGAGCGTCTAGAGTATATATTTCGAAACAATGATATTAAATTTTTCTATATTGTACCGAGATTTCAAAATCCCCTTGGACATAGCTATACTAATAATGAAAAGAAAAAGATTGTTGAATTAGCTGAAAAATACGATGTGTATTTAGTTGAAGATGACTTCTTGGGAGATCTAGATCCCGATTCAAAATCAGACCCACTCTTTTCTTACGCACCGTTTGGAAGAGTGATTTATATTAAAAGCTTCTCTAAAATTTTCCTTCCTGGTTTAAGAGTTGCGATGGTTGTGCTTCCAAAATTAATGATTAGCAATTTTTCTCGCTACAAGTTCAGTTCAGACTTTAATAGTTCCGTACTTTCTCAAGGAGCATTAGAAATCTACCTGAAGAGTGGTATGCTTAATGGGCATATTAAAAGAATAAAAGACGTATATCAACACAAAATGCAGCTTCTTCAGGAAGCTTGTGAATGCTATCTACCTGCTGAGACTTCTTTTTCTAGACCTACTTCCGGATTTTATCTCACTATCTTTCTTCCAAACACCGTGATGGCAAAGCAGGTGATTAATTTATTAAAAGAAAAGGATGTTTATGTAGATGATGCAACTAGAATGTTTCTTCCGGAATATAAGAATGACCATATACTGAGACTAAGCATCTCTCAGGTAAATGAAAGCCAAATTAAATTGGGAGTAAAACAGATTGCGAGCTGTATTACCTTTATTAGTAGTAGAAAATATCGTGTTACGCCTCAAAACCTTTTGCGGTTTTAAAACAAAAAAAGAGCTCATCTTTAAAATATAAAGGCGATGAACTCTTTTTTATTTTAAATTAACTTTACGATCCAGTATACACACTGTCACACGTATTCGGCTGCGGCTCGTAGTAGCAGTGGTTTTTATATTGACCTGCAAATGGCTGGTCGTACCAAGTTGGAGGACACGGAGCGTATGGGTTAAAATACCAAAGCGCATATTTTGCAGGATGCTCACGCCAAAAATCAAGCGTTTTCTTGGCTAATCTTTTCTCTGTACTTCTTGCTCGTTGATAAAAAACATTCCCTTTTTGAACAGCTTCAAAGGAATAGTTACCTCCTTGCACTTGATAAATAACCTGCGGAATTGTTCGTAGACCTTTAAAGTCAATGCAATTCGCTTTTAATCGGTTTACAATGACATTTCCAACGTATAACATTCCTTGCTGTCCTTCACCTTCTGCTTCCGCTCGCATCATTCTAGCCATTAACGCAACATCTGAATCCTTATATTGAACTCTTGGCATAATCTCACCTCAACCTATAGTATGAAAAGTTGCCAAAATTGATGTTAGTGGACAGGAAAATTGATTTTTTTACAAAAATCCACCGTCAGAGTGAATAATTTGTCCGGTAATCCATGCGGCTTCATCACTAGCTAAGAAGGCAATCAACTTGGCTGCATCAGCTGGATTTCCAATTCGTCCCATTGGAAATCGAGGTAGTAAAGTTCGCTTGAACTCTTCGTTCATCCAACCCGTATCCGTTGGACCAGGATCTACAGCGTTCACTGTAATGTTTAAAGAAGCAAGCTCAATCGCAATTGATTTAGTGAATGTAGACACCGCACCTTTCGTTGCAATATAGGCAAGGTTTCCGGGTTCAGGTGATTTATCTTGTCCGGATACCATATTAATGACTCGCCCGCTATGTTTGCCGTCCAGTCGACGCGCGAATTCAGCTGTTAAAAGGAGCGTTGCGCGTACGTTTACTCGATAGTGGTCATCAAGTACGTCGGCATTTAAGGCACGAAAATTAACGTCAATGGAATGAGTTGCATTGTTGACTAGAATAGAAGGTATCCCGAGTCGCTTCTCCACTTCTTTAAGCAGATATTCAGGCGCATCAGGTTTAGATAAGTCAAGCTTCATCGCTTCGCACCTTACTCCAAGCTGCTTAATTTCTGTTAATAAGGCTTCAGACCAACTTGTATCTTCGCCTTTAAAATAGTCCATTTGTTGGTCATAAGGAGACCAGTGAGTAAAGAAGATATCTGCCCCTTGTTTGGCTAACTCTAGACAAATGGCCGACCCTATTCCTTTACTTCGACTTGCTCCGGTTATAATGGCAATTTTGTTTGGTAATTTTGGCATATTCGCATCTCCTTGTGGACGCGCCGACCAACGTACGATTGGAGATATAGACTAACAAAAAAGCAGATGCTAATAGGCACCCGCTTTTTTTGTCTTACTCATACATAAGCTTAGGCGTATCCTATAATGGTAACAATGAAAAACAACCCTTTCATAAAAAGGGAATTTGTCTATTCATTTTGTTTATCAACCATTATCGAATACCAGCCATCTGCATTATGCTCCTTCCATATATCTCCATGATGATTTCATCATAACCCAGGAGGTAAAGGAAGTAAATATCTTTTATTATCTTACACGTCAAGTGCTCCTTCACGAAGTGCTTTGTCTAAAAACGGACTGACTTCCCCTACGCTGTATAGGTGAAAGTCGTGCATAGCTCTTGTGCAAGCCGTATAAAACGTCCGGCGTAAACTTTCTTCGCCGTATACGTTCTTTGATGCGTTGTAGATGATAACCGCATCAAATTCAATTCCTTTTGATAAGTATGCGGGAACAACTACTACTCCTTGCTCATACTCAAGAGAGTTGCTTTTTAATAGCTTAAGCTCCTTAATATTAGCTAACGCTTCGTAGGCAGATGCGCTTTCTTCTGCAGACTTACAGATAATTGCAATACTGTTGTAGCCCTCGCTCTTGAACTCATCAACCTTGGAGGCAATTGCTTGATGGAGCTCATCATAATCTGACAGCTGTGTAAGAGCAGGTCGTTTACCTTCGCGCTCAAATGGAACGATTGTTTCTCCATTCGGCACAAGCCTTCTCGCCAGCTCAATGATTGGTTTTGTCGATCGATAGCTTCTTGTAATGTTAATCAGTTCCGTCTGCTCTTCACCATAAAGGTTCGTTAATAGTTTAAAGTCGGCATTTTCACTTGCATGAGCAAAAATGGCCTGGTTGAAATCACCAAGTACCGTCATTCGTGCAGCTGGAAATAAACGTTTTAAAAACTCAAACTGAAACGGCGAATAGTCCTGCGCTTCATCAATGACGATATGCTTAATAGCGCTGTTTATTTGAAACCCTTCAATGATTTCTTTTAGAAGTAAAAACGGCGTAGCGTCTTCATAAAAAAGCTTATCTTTCTCTAACGTATCGACCGTGATGTCACAAATGTCAGGCCAATTAGCAGGCGCCTTGTCTTTTAAGTGTTTCGTTATTTCAAGAGAATTCGTGAACAGCTGTTTGTATATTCCGATAAAATTAATAAACTGCAGCGCTTTAATTTTGCTTCGCAGCGGCTTTAGCTTTTGACGCACAATCAGCCTTGCAAGCGCTTGTGGTTCCATATCGTAATCAGCGGTGTCTTCTCTTTTAAATCCGCGTTTTTTAGCTAAATACGCATGTGCTTTATGATAATCTTCATTGCTTAAAAGCTCGATTTCGTCTTGAACCCAAGGCTTTTTGCTTTCGGTTTTTTGAAAGTCAGTTAGCTGCTTCAATAACCAATCTCTTAACTTTTCAAGTCGATTATGAAAGCGGAGAGATGTATCAAAATTGTAAAATCGTTCTACCATTTCTTCTGCTGTTACAACTGCTTTCCCTCTAAACACAACGTCGTTAAATAGCATCCCTTCTGATTCAAGTGATTTTCTGTGGGCTTGAACAGCTTCGAAAAAGCGTGTAGATGCTTTGAAGCGTATGCCTGCGAGCCTCGCTTGATAGAAAGATGTCTTTTTAGCTGTTAAAACATATTCTAACTGTTCATACGGCGCTTCTACTTGAAATGCTTTACTTAAGCGGTGGTCTAAATACTCTTGAAACGTCACTTGCTGCATATTTTCTTCTCCAAGCTCTGGTAGTACGTTTGAAACATAGCTACTGAACATAGAGTTAGGTGAAAACAGAATAATTTGATCCGCATTGATGTGGTCTCGGTATTTATACAATAAATACGCAATTCGCTGCAGAGCTGCCGAGGTTTTTCCGCTTCCAGCTGCCCCGTGAACAATCAATAATCGTCCTTTATCGTGGCGAATGATTTTATTTTGTTCTTTTTGAATTGTCGCAACGATATTATGCATTTGCTTATCTGTACCTTTACCTAAAACCTGCTGTAAGATTTCATCTCCAATCGTCAAACTTGTATCAAACATGGACTGAATCACCCCGTTACGAATAAGGTACTGCCATTTCTTTTCAAGCACACCTTGAATCATGCCACCAGGCGTCATATAATGAGCCGGCCCAGGCTGATAATCATAATAGACGCTGGAAACAGGCGCTCGCCAATCGTAAACCAAAAAATCATCTCCGGTTTGGTCATTAAGAGCAGCAATTCCAATATAAATGCTTTCAGGAGCTGAATCTCCTTCTTCTGTAAAATCAATACGACCGAAATAAGGAAGCTCTTTCATCCGATGCAACGTGGATAATCGCTTAGAGGAATGTTTATGTGTACTTTGAGTTACTGATAGCGCCTGAGCTTCCTGACGTAACCCAATAATCGTTTCAAGGTAATCATCAAACGTATCCGTATTTACCTTAACCTCATCCCAAAAGTGCTTGCGAATATGAATGACTTCTTCTTTACGCTTTGTCGTCTCTTCTTCTAGCTTATTTATTTCTTCATTAATTCTTTCCGTAACATCGTCTACGCGCTTTTGTTCCTGCTGAAGTTCCGAACCCATCGCAAACACCCCTTAAAAAATAGTTGACTAGCGCATCATTTCTATATTATAATTATAGTAGGGAAAATTATAATCGATAACAAATATAGATACGCATCTATACTAATTTATCATGAAATTGTTTTGTTTTCAAGATGTTCAGCAGAAATATAAATCCAAGGATGAGGGTATTGTATACCTTCATCCTTTTTTAATGCTTTTTTGAGATAAGCAGAAGCCGTGGTTATGAAGAAGCTATGCTATCATTCTTGATTGGAGTTGGTGCAATTCCGCACCTCTACGGTAAATTGTTAGTTGTTGGAATCTCTTCTTCCGCTGTTTGTTTATTTGTGATAAAATTTACCAAATGTATATAATGATAATCTAGTAAGCTTACGGCAGAAAGGAGAAACTAGATGAAGTTCGTTCTCATATTCGGCCCACAGGCGGTTGGAAAAATGACGGTAGGACAAGAGTTAGAGAAAAGTACGGGACTGAAGCTGTTTCATAACCATATGACTATTGAGCTTCTTGCTCCTTTGTTTCAATTCAACGAAGAAATGTGGAGATTAGTAGATTTGTTCCGTAAAGAAATCTTTGAAGCTGTTGCAAAAAGTGACGCAGAAGGTATAATTTTCACTTATGTATGGGCGTTTGATATGCAAAGCGATTGGGGTTTTGTTAAAGAAGTATGCGACATTTTTGAATCAAAATGCGGTACGATATATTTTGTGGAGCTAGAAGCGGATCTCAACGAAAGCATTGACCGAAACAAAACGTCAAATAGACTGCAGCATAAGCCAACAAAAAGAAACGTAGAATGTGTATATATGTTAATTGTTCCTTAGTTAGCATTTCCTCTAACTTTTTAAAAATGAGCGGAATTAATCTTTCAATTTCAATTACTAACGTATGTCTTTCTTGTTCTACACCTGAAACAATATACGGCACTAGATTGTCCAAGTAATTTCTTTTATCGTTAATATTATAATAAATATGAACGCTTTCGTTGTTCTCTATTAATTGAGAAAACTGATTTTCCAATTGTGGACGCTCCCTTATATAAGATCAACCCACATTTTAAGATTCTTAAAATAGTAAATTGTCTATTCGTTAGAGTCATTCTACGCTTTGAATGCTTGTCTGTAAAGCTATACTATACCCCCTTCAAGCTAAGTTAACTGCTGTTAGCAAAATACTCCTTGTGAGCATATATACACTAAAAAAGGTATTTTTCTCTATATTAATATGTTAAGATAAACAAGCACAAAGCAGTCTATTTTAAATTTAATAAAGTGAAAACTGCACGCACAATAATTTAAGAGCAGAAAAAGCCCTTTAAATCCAGGGCTTTTTTCTTTATAAGATAATAACGACTTTACTGTTTACAACATGAAAGATCGATGATGGCCATCACTTGTATAAGGAGATAATAAACGATGCATAGAAATCACAAATTATATCATTTTTTAGTTGAACGCACATGGTCTTTGACTGAAAACTGGTATGAATCATTAGACAAAGAAAATTCATTAGGTGTATATGCTTCAAATGATCCACTCGTAATTGATAAAGTAAAACAGCAAAACCATGAATTTCATATTCGATTTTGTAAAGTCTTTGATAATAACGAGTCAAATGAACAGTTTTCCATTCACTTCGATGAATGGATTAATTCAATTTCAAAAGATGAAGAACATTTAAACACGCCAATCGACGTCATTTTACATGAGTTTTTCGTTACGCAAAATCAGTATTTGGATTTAATTGAAGAATTTGTTCGGACAAGTAGTGAAACGTATTCACAAGAAACAATCAATAGGTGGAATCGTGTTGTGATTAAAAACTTTAATTACGTCATGACTGTATTCACTAGAGAATATCATGCGCATTCTCAGCTACGATTGAAGGCTCAGCAAGAACTGATTATAGAACTGAGCTCACCTATCATCTCATTAAGTTCAAGCTTAGCCCTACTTCCTATTGTAGGTGAGATTGACACAGACCGCGCTAGGTTTATTCTTGAGAACACTTTAAATCAATGTGTAGATAAGGGGATTCGTCACCTTTTGCTTGATTTATCCGGAGTAGTCATTATTGATACAATGGTGGCTCATCAAATCTTTCAATTAATTGAATCATTAAGCTTAATAGGTGTAAAAGCTACACTATCAGGTATTCGACCTGAAATTGCACAAACTGCTATTCAAATCGGGATTGATTTCAGTAAAATCTCAATTGTCTCTAGCCTTGAACAAGCAATTGCGACATCTAAAACCTATTAATCTATAAGTTTTTGTTAATACTGTACTTGTCCAGAAAAGATTCCTTTCGAGGTAAATCTTTTCTGGACGAAGTTATTTCAAATTAGGATTAAAGGTTTTCAATTTGTTTCAGCTCTATCCCGTTTGAACCACCTCCTCTTTTATAATGTTGAGCTAAAGCAGCGTCCATCATTTGTCTTTTAGAACTAGACATTTATTTGCTCCTCTTATTGGGTGATAATTAAGATAAAGAAATTTGATTAGCGTAACCTATGTATTATTCATCTCATATCCAGGTAATCACCGCAATTATCTGTTTTTAGCTATGTGTAATACAGGCTTCATAAAGCTTAAAGGTATTTTCGTTTACTCATCTGTTTTGAATATATTTCATTTTTTTATCTTAATACTCTACATGTTCTCTAACACTAATAGTTTAGTTTTTAAATTCCAATGAAAAAATTTTTGATTCATTCTCTCTAAAAAATCTTTTTTATAGGAAAACCAGAACTTTTACCTATTACAGAATCGATGCCGCAGCGAGGACAAATCGCCGTATCTTCTTTTTTGCCTTCCCATTCTTCAAGTTCTTTTGGATTAAAAATTTCCAAACAATAAAAGCAGCCGCATATAAGATCTTCCTGTAAACTTTTTCGATTAAAACTAGAAGTAGAGAAATCTCGTTTTAACAGATTATCTAGTTGTATAACCTTTTCTTTTGACGGATAAGGACGGTATTTTTTCTTTGTGATCGAACGAATTCCTGCCTTTTTCATTAAGTGTTGAACACGCTTTAGGCTTAGGTAACACCCGTTATTCACTAAAGTCTGATGAATTTTAGGAGCACCATAACGTGCTTTACTTTTCACATGAATTCGTTGGATTTCTTTCGTCAACTTCTGATACGCCATATTCGCTGCTTAAATCTTTAACCGAGTTTCCTGCATGATATAGATCCACAATCCTTTCCTTAAACTCATCATTGTATGTTTTGCCTGCACGTTTACGTTCCATTTCGGACACATCCTCTCAAAAGTTATTGTAAGGACTTAATTAAATGGTGTCCATGAAACTATACTAACTCCACGCTTAGAAAGAAGAGTGGGTTTATTTAATTTATTAATCTTTTTTCTTAATATATCCGTTTTGAACCTTCTTTTGAATTCTTCAGTAAGAATTCAATGGCATCTACTCTCATGACAGTTATACTAGCCTTTGAAGAACTAGCGCTAGTACTTTCACTTCGATAGCTAACACTAGCTTCTGCTTCATTGATTAGTTACCATAATCAAAATTAAAGGAACCCATGCAGGATAAGGGTTCGGAGTAGGATGATTTTTATCGGATATGCAGCTTTTTATACATCTTTGACATACTAACGCTTTAGTAGGAGGCGAACGAGAAAGAAATGGATAAAAAGCGCATGTTTTATACATATGCTCGTCCCTATAAAAATAGCCCAATTCGGTTTCATAAAAGAAATAGTTAATTTTTATGTTGATATGAACTTCTTGCAATATCAAGGAATGCTTGAATGACAGGCGATATCCACTTTCCTTTATGCCAAATCATCTGAGAAACAAAATTAATTTCTGTTAGATCTAAAGATAAAGAAACTAACTTACCTTGTTCAAGCTCGGAAGCAACAGAGATTTCAGGAAGAAAAGCAATTCCCATTCCAAGCATGGCACACTGTTTGATGGCTTCCGCACTATCAAATTCAAGGGTTGTAAAGTCATTAGCCCCCTCACGAACAAGGAGTCGATCAAATGTTGTATGATATGTGCATCCTTTTTCGTTTAATAAGAAAAACTCTCCTTGAATGTCCTCAAAATCAACTTTGCTCTGACTTGCAAGGGGATGATTAGGAGCAACTAGGAGACGAAAGCTCTCTTTGCGAAGTAGCTCAATATTTAATCCGTTTGACTTTACAGGCTCCTCCAGTATAAATACAACGTCCGTTTTCCCTTCATAAATAGATTGTTTTAGATCGTTAGAAGGTGTTGGACGGAAAATCACACGTACGTTAGGATATTGTTTCCTGAATTCATACAAAATGGCTGGAAGCAAATAAACACATAAAATTTCATTTGCACTAATGGTAATAGTACCTGTCATATTTTCACTATCATTCACATTATTTTTTGCTTCCTCAACATCATTTAAAATCCTTTCTACATATTTATAGAAGCGTTCGCCAGCATCTGTTAATACAATTTGTTTGTTTAAACGATCAAACAATTTTACCCCCAACTCTTCTTCTAAGGATTGAATTTGCATGGAAACATTTGAGGGAACATAGTTTAAGGCCTCTGCAGCTCGACTAAAATTCATTGTTAGAGCGACCATTCGAAAAGTCACTAGTTGACGTAACTCCATCTGTTTTACTCCTTTCGAAAATACCCAACCATTCTTTCATTTTTTACATATACTTCATCATCTCATGATTACATTTTATTAACAATTTCAGATGAAAATATGAATAAGGGTGATCCTAATCTATATCAATTCTGTGGTTAAAAAAATAAAGCAAGAAGGCTATAGATTCATACTTCGTCTACAACCATCTTACCAATTTTTTTATACAATTCCCTTTTAAAACATTTTATTTCTTGCAAGAAGTTTTGATTTGTAAGAAATTATATTTATAAGAACCTTTGATAACATTTCAACAACTAATTTTTATCTTTCAAACTTTATTATTTATTTTCTTTCTTTTCCAACCCTATCGTTACGAAAGTAAGAAGAACACCTAATAAAACCATAATGGAGGCAACCCAAGGTGTGTGATTTAACCCCATGATATCCGTAGTAAGTCCACCTACATATGAGCCTAATGCAATTCCTCCATTAAATGAAGCAATATTAAGAGATGAAGCAACATCTACAGCGCTTGGCACATAACGTTGAGCGAGGGTTAATACGTATGATTGTAATACAGGAACACTCATAAATGCTAACAGTCCCATAGCTACGACTGTAATAAGACCAACTACTTTAAACGGCGCAGTAAATGTGAAAATCAATAAAATAATAGCTTGTATAATGAACATATAAAGTAAAGCTTTAAGTGGTTTTCGATCTCCAAAACGTCCCCCGATAGCATTTCCAATTGCAATAGCTATACCGTATATAAATAAGATAATACTTACGTTCTTAGCACCGATACCCATGATTTCCTGGAGAATTGGTGAAAGATACGTAAAGGTTACAAATGTCCCACCGTATCCTAGAACAGTAACTGCTAAAACCAACAAGATTCTTCCGTTTCCAACTAACTTTAATTGATCTTTATAGGATGGAGGTGTTTCTGTTTTTAATTGTTGACTCGGAATTGCAATAGCATTAAGAATAAGAGCAATTACACCAATAAATGCAATTCCGTAAAATGGGAATCTCCAATCAAAAATATCACTGATATAGGTCCCTATAGGAGCACCAATGGCAGTGGCTAGGGTGAACCCTCCAAATACAAAAGCAATGGCACTTGCTTGACGATTTTTAGGAACAAGACTTGCAGCAACCGTTGAACCTATAGCAAAAAACACACCATGTGCAAATGCTGATAGTATACGTCCTGTTAGTACAATACTGAAAGTAGGAGCGATAGCCGTTATAATATGCCCGATAATAAACAGAACGATAACGGATAATAACACTTTTTTTCGCGAAAGTTTAGCCGTTAGAGAAGTTAAAATAGGACCTCCTACAGCAACTCCTAGCGCATACATAGAAACAATTAATCCAGCTGTCGATGTTGATATAGTAAATTCTTTAGCAACAGCAGGAAGGACACCTACGCTTATGAATTCTGTGACTCCTACACCAAAGAATGTTGCGGCCAAAGCAAAGAGTGCAAATGTGTTTCCCTTTGACTTCGGTAGTGAATGTTCATGTCCACTCATGTAAATACCTCCTAAGATGTGTTTGATTGATTTCTTGTATAGAATAACATTGCATTATCATCAATAACAGTGAAGGTAATTGATGATAATATTCATTATTTTTGACGATAAATGTTAAGTCGTTTTTGGACAGATAAAAAGAAAATAGAAAGTGTTGAAATTTGTATTGAATGACTCGTTCTTGTAATATTGATACAATTAAGCATACTGTCATTTATTTATATTGTGATATAAACTGTGGAGTTAGTACTTCCACAATAAGTATGAATGAACACCTTTCTATTTTCTTCCAATTTACATTACCCGTTATAAGTATTATTTTAAATGTTACTGCAGTAATAGGGTTATCTTTACATGTATTTGTATATAAACCTATGAAAAAAGCAGAAAATATTCTAAATGAAGCTATAAAATAAAAAGCCTAATCCACTAAGCAATATTTAAACCATTTAATGTTCACTTAGTGCATCTTCGTTTTACGAACAAGCACTCAAGAAAAGAATACATGTTAAGCTCAAGTGAAACTTCTTTAATTTCATCATCCTTTTCACTAACTAAAACACCATTAATTTACATGGTGTATTCTGATACAAACACTTCCGGTGCACTATAAAACAACGTAGTGAAAGTGAACATCAATCACTGCAACGAACTTGAATATGTAAAGTCTTATGCGTTATATAAACTCTTCTAAAATAAAGGAAGCCCCAGAACGATTAAATTAGTTCTGGAGCTTCTTTACTATACCGGATAGTGAAAATAATAAACCGTTCTTTAGATAGGCGCTTGCTCTATGTCTATTGTTTTCAGTTCTAATAATTCCTTTAAGAATGTAATTGTTTTTTTAATATCTTCATTTCCTTCTTTTGTACCATGCTCTTTATGTTCATTAAGAGATTGAAGAATTGCTTCTCTATAAGCATTTGTTTTAATTAACCAGTCACTTAAGAGATGTTTGGTTGCTTTAAATTCCTCTTCATTTTTAACACCAAATAAACTTTGCATCTCTGGTTCCTCTAACTTGATTGACTGAAAGTTTTCACTCATAACAAGGCAGAAATAATTTTGTTGAAGGTCATAATATTTATGTTCTTCTAATAAAAAATAATCAATTTCAAATTTAACCCCATAATATGGCTTAGATGTAGTTGGAATATGAATCCCTTTAATCGTGATATTCTCTACTGAATCTATATATAGTTCCAAACCACGGGTAGTCTTAATTACTTTACTACTTAATAAATCCATACTAATTAACCCCTTAGTCGTATTAATATCCTTATAATGAGAAGGAACGTTAACAATTCTTAAACAGCTAACGTTCCTTCCATTAAATAAATCGTTTTAGGTAGAGAAATTAGCTCTTAACAGCGTTTTTCCAATCAGCTGCAAACTTTTCAATTCCCTGCTCAGTTAAAGGATGTTTCACTAGTTGTTCAATGACAGCATAAGGAATTGTTGCAATATGAGCTCCAGCAAGCGCTACACGCGTCACATGATCTGGATGTCTGACAGAAGCCGCAATAATTTGCGAATCAATGTTTTGTACGCGGAACAGCTCTGCAATTTTTGATACAAGGTGGACACCGTCTTCTGAAATATCATCTAAACGTCCTAAGAATGGAGATACATAAGTAGCACCTGCACGCGCTGCTAGAAGTGCCTGGTTCACGGTAAAAATGAGTGTTACATTTGTTTTCACGCCTTTTTTTGAAAGGTAACGTGTTGCTTCCAGGCCAGGGATTGTCATTGGAAGTTTGATTGTAATATTTTTATCTCCGCCGTTAATTTTAATTAATTCTTCTGCCTGTGCAATCATTTCTTCTGCGGTTTCAGCATCCGGTGTTACTTCTGCTGAAACTGATTCTACTTCAGGTACTATTTTTAGAATTTCTTCAATGCGATCTTCGAACTTTACGCCTTCTTTTGCCACTAAAGATGGGTTTGTTGTCACACCGGATAAAACGCCTACTTTATATGCTTTTTTAATATCTTCAATGTTTGCTGTATCAATAAAAAATTTCATAGTTGTATTCCTCCATCAAATCTTTTTTAGCTACAAGACAATAGAGCATAAGCTTGTTTACTTTCTTTTCCCTAATATCTCTTAATTTAACCATGTAATACATTTTTAGTAAGTTGAACAACGTTTTCTGTGGTAAATTCAAATGATTGACCTCTGATCTAACGCTCGAAACATGTCAATAGATATTATTTTCTCCTATGGTCCTTATCATTCCCATCCCAGGGAGATTCTTATTTCAAATAATAGACGCTTTTTTAAAGGTCTCACCCTTCTAAAGTTGGAAAGTTATCCTTATCTAACCACCATTTAAATCCGTTTGCACTCAGTAAACGATTCGTTTCCTCAGGCCCATAAGAACCTGATTTATAAGAATAAAGAGGTAAAAGGTTTTCTGCAAAAGCTTCTAGGATTGGCTGTACCCATTTCCAAGACATCTCCACCTCATCCCAGTGAGCAAAGAAAGTAGGATCTCCACAGAAAGCATCAAAGATTAACCGTTCATAGGCTTCAGGTACGTCCTTTTGATCCAATGAAAAGTTTACTCTTACAGGTTCAATTTCTCCGTTATTTAATGGATTTTTACTGTTAAGTTGTATAGAGACCTGTTCATGTGGATTAATTTCAATAATTAGCAAATTAGGAGCCAGGTTTCTTTTTTCAGTAACATGCAAATATTTTAACGAGTTTTTAAATTCAATCACAATGCGAGTAGACTTGTTTTTCATTCTTTTTCCTGTGCGAATATAAAAAGGGACTTCAGTCCAAAATGGATTATCAATCCACAATCTAGCAGCTACAAATGTATCAGTTTGTGAAGACGTGTCAATACCAGGCTCTTCTTTATATCCAACTACAGATTGTTCTTGAACTTCTCCAGCACTATACTGACCGCGAATAACGTGCATACCTACTTCCTCTTTCTTTATGAGGCGAAGTGATTCCATTACTTTTCTCTTTTCATTACGAATCTCTTCTGAATTAATTCTTTTTGGTAGGTGCATAGCCGTCATCATTACGAGTTGCAACATATGATTTTGAACCATATCTCGAATTGCACCTGCTTGGTCATAATAACCAGCTCTTTCTTCTACCCCTACCGTTTCACTTGCCGTAATTTGGACATTAGCAATGTGTTCGTTATTCCATAGTGATTGAAGTATAGGATTTGCAAATTCTAAAGCTTCTAAGTTTTGAACCATAGATTTTCCAAGATAGTGATCAATACGGTAAATTTCATCTTCTTTAAATGCTTGACTTAATTTTAGGTTTAAATCTTGCGCAGATTTTAAATCATGTCCAAATGGCTTTTCAATTATCAGGCGCTTCCAACCTTTTGTAGAACCTAGCCCGCTCTCTTTAATGTTTAATGCGATAGAATCAAAAAAATCTGGTGCTACTGATAGGTAAAATATTCGATTTTCTGGAATTCCTAATTCTTTTTCACGTTGTTGAACATGATTTAATACATCTTTATAATCTTCTGGTGCTGTTGCATCCAAGCTAATATAACTGAAATAACCTATAAAATCTTCCATGCTTGAACGATTGTCTACCTTTCGTCGAGAAAAAGTTTCCACTGACTCTCTTACTAGGTTTTGAAAATCCGTATCAAACATCTCTTCTCTACCCGAGCCAACAATAGAAATCGGCTGAGGCATTTTCTTATTTAAAAATAAATTATATAACGCGGGTATTATTTTTCTTTTAGCTAAATCTCCTGTAGCTCCAAATAAAACAAAAGTCATTGAGTCCATTGCCAATACTCCTTTTATTATGTAAAGTTCCTCTTGTATAACAAAGTAATTCATATACACTAAATAATTATCTAGACATTAATCATCTGTATTATAAGGACATATTATTCATTGACATCAGCTTATATAGATAATGGTCATCAATTTGAGACGTTTATATATTATATTTTTTACGGTGTGGGATATTATGAACAGAAAATCACTAAATATACGTTGTTTGAAAGTGCGCGAAGAATGCTTTTTTACATAACACACATAATAGGAGTATGTTAGATATAAAAAAAGGAAATAACCATTTATAAATTGAAACAGAATCAGCTTTATAACATGACTAATTATCATTTCTAAAAAGCTATTGAGAAAAAAACAAAAAAATAAAGCCTCAAAGAAGCTTTATTTCACCTTTGAAAAGTTATAAAAATAACGAAGTAATCCAAGATTCATCGGATGTTTTAAGAGATTTGAGGACTTGTTCTGCAACTTGTGTATAATCTTCATCTGTTAGAGCGTTTTCGTAACTAAACCATCTTCCGTTTTCTTTTACAGAGTTTGCTTCCAACCTAAAACGTTCATCTTAAAACGTTATAAAGAGAGAGAAACAAATGAATATTATATGCAGTACTAGTTTGCATAAACACTCTTAACAGAATTCGCTTTTCGTATACAAACCACATTAAAAAAGACCTTTATCAAAAGGTCTCTTTTTCTTATTTACAGCACGTTAATAGCGAAGAATTACTTCTGAGACAATGACATAAGATACTGAAAATAAGCTTAATAAAAAAACAAAAGATGCAAAAAGCAGTAGTTTTGCCTTTTTATTAAGCTCGATTTTGCCTGTTACTAATGTAGAAAACCCTAGAAGCGCACCTCCAAAAATAGCTAGTAAACCAAATAACGGGTCGACCATGCTTGCTAACCCTATTCCTACCCCAAAAATGACTAAAGCAAACGCTGGATTAAACATACTACTTGCATTCATAGTAACTTACTCTCTTACTTATTTTAAAGTACATGCAATGACAGATTTATTCTTTTTGTTGCCTTTATGCTGATATACTTTTTTTTACATCCTATACATTATGATGATGCAGAAATTTATTGAAAATTATTTGTTGAGTTAGGGGGAACTACACTCTCATCCATTGGATTTGAAACATTATGATCGTCTCTGTTTTTGGTTGAAGGAGACGCACCAAAAAATTTTAACATGAAATAGCCACCTGCTAGTAATAGAAATCCTCCAATAAATAAACTAAGCATATCACTTCACTATTTTCCATTTATTACAATTATATCATTTGTTTGTAATAAATGTGTGATTTTCTACATTAATAAAATCATTTTTACTTCATTTTTTCTAAACCAGGCCTTTTATTTTCACAACTGTTTCTACCCGTCAAACACTTCTTTTATTCTGACTTTAAATTTAGGTTTAAATCTTATTTCCATAATCATTAGAAAACGATCTTTATCCTGGTCTATACATAACCGAATCGCTTTACTTTCTTTACTATCATTTATGATTTCAATCTTAGTAACCGTTTCAAACCCATAATAAAAAACTTCATCATCTTCTAAATCCGTTAAAAAAAGGTGAATTACTTGCTAAACAACAAAACGTACGACCTGCTTTTGATAAGCTTTGCTTTGTTGACTTCATCATTAGTCATCATGCTCTCTGTCTTATCATTAGCTGTTGAAAAAAACACGACCTCACATTATAAGCATTGGATCTACTAAATACCTTTTCCAGTTTATTTGTTTCTTTTAATTCCTTTGCTTTTGAGTCTCTATTTTCTATTAAAAAAACAGAGAAGTAAAAAGAACAAAGCAGATCAATACCATCTAAAAGAGTTCTTTTCTAAATCTCTTGCGTCCTATTCTGTAAGCGAACCTGTATTTAAAGAGGTTTCGAAACGGAAGCTTAAAGATAGCTTCACTTGTTCTAAATGGATATGACTTATGATAAACTTATTTTATAATAATTTTCCAAATTAGTAACAAAGTAGCATTATACTAAAGGGCAAGATTGTTGAAAGAGGGTTGACCCTAAAAATATCTCAAGGAGATTCTTATATGAGTGGCGATGGAGAAATCTGGAGCGTATTGTTATTAAGTCTAATAGTTTTATACAAGAAAGGAAAAATGCCTTTATGGGGATCTGGTTTAATTATTGGAATTCTAGGACCAATAATTGCTTTTATATCGGGCTATGTTTTTGTAAAGGTTGACCACAGTATGGGAGGAGACGGGGTAGGAGCAGCCTTTGGAGCTGCTTTCATAGGTATAGTCATCGTAATCAATGGAATACTTTATTTCATTATTGGTATCATTTTCGTGATTAAGGATTTTATTAGACAACGTAATTTAAAGCATTGAAGGTAGAAAAAACAAGGAAAGCAAATTTAATACTCCTATTTAAAAGCTTTTCAATTATCGAGAGCTTTAATTGAACAAGGGAACTCTAAAACATCGGCGTTCTCTTTCTTTATTTTAAAAATCAACATTAATGTTTAACATAGCTATAAAGTTAATGACCTGAGAAAATTAAATTTATAAACCTAAACGCATTATTTAGTATATCGCTTGCTAGTACACACGCCATCTCAATTCATATATATTTCCGTGCCAGATAGCAGCTCTTGGTGAACCTTCGCTATTTCATTAGAAGGCGCTTGGTGAAACTCTTCACTATACAGATTATTATCATCTATAACCCAACCTAAATACATTCCTGTATGTACAAACCCTTGATCTTCATCCAGGTCTTCTGGAAAGTCCCCTTCATAATGCCATTTTGCTTTATCGTAAACCGTCGTCATAGTTTTCTCCTCTTTCTTCCCTTCATCTGTCAGGTTTCATTTTCAACACCCTTGAAAATGAAACCTGCAAATATCCTTATCATAAATAACTTCTTGTTTTCCTTCGCTTAATTTCATGCATTTTTCTAAAAACCAATATTTTCATCAAAAAGAGCGCTTTAAACTAATGATGGAGTTAGTACGAATAAAATATGATTGGGTTTATCGCTTTTGTTTAAAAATCGATGTTTAATATTTGGTGGAATGCGTACGACATCTCCTTCATTTAAAAAGTATTCGGTACCTTCCAATTCGACATACGCTTGTCCTTTCATGACGAGAGCAATTTCTTCTTTATCCTCGTGCGAATAGTGACTTTCCGTAGTATTTGCGTGTGCATTTAATTCCATCATTAAGAGTTGAATATGTGATTTCATAAAATCCGGTGTTAACACATCATAGACAATATGATTACTATTTTCACGATATACTTTCTTTCGGTCCTGTTTTCTTGAAATGAGTGAATCCGTATCAATTTCATTAATGAAAAGGGTAAAAAGTGGCACATTTAATGCTTTCGCAATTAGTTCTAATACACTTAACGAAGGATTAGCTTGTCCTCTTTCTATCTGGCTAATAAGCGAAGTGCTAATTCCAGCATAATCAGCAAATTCTCGAATAGTCATTCCATTCTTTTTACGATAATTTAATACAGTGTGCCCGAGACGATGATTGTTCATAGTAAAAATCCTTTCTACAATAATGTGTATTTAACTCCATTTGTGCTGACATAATGAACATCTTAAATTAATGCTTTTATCGATTACATAAGTATTTTATACTTACGTTTGTACATTATAATAAATTTTTTTTATTTTTGTAAACGAACACCTAGGGGGAAACAAAATTGAAATCACCACTTGTTGGTTACATCATTTTATTTTTTGGTGTATTTGCTTTATCTACTTCAGCCATCTTTGTAAAAGTAGCAGATGCACCTGCAGCAATTACGGCATTCTATCGGTTACTTTTTGCGACAGTAATGCTTTTACCATTTTTATTAGTTAATCAAAATAATCGAAAAGAATTACGTTTGTTGTCAAAAAAACAATGGGGACTCGGGTTATTATCAGGCATATTTCTAGCAGCGCATTATGTATTGTGGTTTGAATCATTAAATTATACGTCTGTAGCAAGCTCCACGGTTATCGTTACATTACAACCACTTTTTTCAGTGGTTGGTGGCTATTTTCTATTTAAAGAGCGATTCAGTAAAGGAGCGATAATAGGCTGTCTAGTAGCGATTTCCGGAAGCATTGTCATTGGATGGCAAGATTTTCAGATTAGTGGTCAGGCATTATTTGGGGATATACTCGCTTTTATTGCGGCAGGCATCATAACAGCTTACTTCTTCATTGGCCAGCATGTTCGTAAAAGTCTATCTCTTATCCCATATTCAGTTATTAGTTATGGGAGCAGTACGGTACTTTTAGGTGTTTTTGCCTTCACTCAGCAAACACCCTTCTTCAATTATTCCGTACAAACATGGTGGTCCTTTATTGGATTAGCTTTTGTTGCAACAATTTTAGGGCAAACAATTTTCAATTGGTTGCTGAAATGGCTAAGTACTTCCATTATTTCAATGAGTATATTAGGAGAGACAATTGGAACTTGTATACTTGCTTATTTCATTTTAGGTGAGGTCATTTCTTTGCAACAAGGTATGGGGATTGCACTCATCTTAATCGGTCTAGCATTATTTTTAATACAGCAGAGAAATAACGAATAAATAACAGCGGTTAAATGACGTTACGCTGTAATAAAGCAACTAAAGCCTAAACTCTCACTTATACTACAGAGAATTTAGGCTTTATTATAGTTACATGTTCTTTTGTTTTACGGCCTAGCAAACTCACCAAAAGCTGATTCAAATTCTTCTCGTGATTGAATAACGACCTCTATGGGTGAGCCTTTATGATTTTCTGTACTAGGTTGTTTAGGCATTTCGCCTTCAAACCATTTTTTCTCACTACCAGCGGTTGTTGTATCTTTTTCATCCCATTTAAAGTAAATCTCTACACCTTCTAGTGGTGGGTTACTAGTATAACGATCAACCAAATCTTTTTCACTTAGTTCAGAAGACAGCTTTTTATACGCAACCACGGTTGGTCGTCCGCCACTTCCCCAAGGCCCTCCTCCATAATAAACACCATAATTAAAATCTTGATCAATAACTTTTGTTTTAGGTGGGAGCGGAATGGCGTAAAATTCTTCAGCAAAATCTTTAGCTGTACGCTTGTCATGGTTAAAAAAATGTACCGTGGCCCAAGAGATTGTAATTACCAGAGCAGCGAGTAGTAAAAGCTTATATTTGTTGTTCAAGTAACAGTCCCCCTTATTAATGAAATCCGCATAAAAAAACCCTTCCCTATGAGAAGAAAGGTTTCGATTTTTAATCTGCTTTCTTAATAGTTAACACTTCGGTTGCTGTAGGAACGAATCGAAACGGTGTACTAATTATTTTTACAGATAAATTCTCGTCGCTTAAAGTTTCTATTAGCTCATTTAAAAAAGGAAACCTCTCTCCTTTAAAGTTTACTAGAGGATAAATCCTTATTTCTCCCCCCTTTTTAGTGACTCGAATTAGCTCATGAATGGCCTGCAAATGAAAGTTAAAATCAAATTGCTCTTCATATAAAAATAAAAAATGATTACATAAAACTAGAGAAAAAGTTTCATTGTTAAAGGGTAGATTCGGTAAGGCTCCACATACAAATCGTTTATTGACTTCTTTTTCTTGATAATGGGTTAGAAAAACATCAAAAGATTGTTTTCTAATCTGTATATGCTCCGCTAAGCTTCCATAAGATTCCCAAGAGAAGCTTGAACGACTTCTCTCTAGCTTATCACTTGCCTCTTGCATTTCCTTTTGACCTTTACACATCATGTCTTCAAATTCTAAGTTATACAGCGGATCAACAGCAAAAGCATCATAGCTCTGTTCGTTGGCGCTGGCACTAAAAGAAGAAGCTCCCGCTGCAACATCTAGAATTGTCCCTTTTCTTAACAGATTATCATCTAACACAAACATTTTTTCGTACTCTTCGTAGGATCTGCACGTCATAGCAACTCCTACCTGTTCATAGAACGTTTCTTTACTCATCTCGTCTCATCTCTCTTCAGCTAATATAGAAAAATATTACAGTGTTAATTTTATCCTTTATCTTTAGTGTTTTCAAGGTTAAAAGACTTCAAACCCATCTAGACACCAAACCGCAACCTCATCACCAGGCGCAGCTACCACAAGCCAGTCGCCGCTCATCCATTCTTCTCCAAGCTGCCAGAGCATTCATAGTTAGGATCGCGACCGTTCACAAACAGCACTTTGTTGGATTCCAAGTGAATAATGAGATGTGGCGATAAACTACCTAGTTCAACATTCACTCCTTTTTCTCTTCGCATGCTCCAAATATGCTGAAACTGTTCTTTCTCTGTTAAGTTAGGTATTTCGGCCTCGCACGATGGATAATCAGTTGGTTTGGGGTATAAAGTCCAGGCAGTTTCAATTGATAAAACAAAGTCACTTTCTTCCTTGCGGCTATAGTTACTAAAGTTCAGTATAGTTGTTCCACTGTTAGGCCCAAACTTCACACCATCTACTTGGCTACCAATCAACAAATACTTTAGTACTTTTTCGGCTAAAAATTGCTCTTCTGTTTTCATAAAGAATACTCCTTTTATTGATTTAACCGTTGCCTTTTATAACGGCTGCGCACCGCTTCTGGAATTCTACTAAACACGTGATCAGGAATTCCAGGCATATCTTTGAGGTATCGTTTAGTAGCAGATATATCGTGTAAAAACTCCCAGTATGCGATAAAAAAGTGATGTTCCCGCTCATAAATAAATTCCATCCAGCCTTCTAATTGATGTTCATCTTGCTCATTAAATAAGTTAATACCTGAAAAGTTTTCCACTGTTCCGTCTAAGTACTCTTCGTCATGCCCTTCAATACAACTTTCCGACCAGTCAAACTTAAATTTCTCTCCATTAATACCATAAAATTTTAAATCTTCAAGGAGCTGCTGCTCAACTAGCTCCTTTAACTTTGGTCCTAAAATATCCGCATGTCCTAACTCTTTATAATTTGGCTTCATTGTCTCCTCCATTAGAAAATGCCCCTTTTGTTAGGGGCATTTCATTTATGCTTCTTTACTTTCATTTGTCCACCAGTCGTTAACACCGCTTGCTTTTTCACCACTCAGCAAAACCGTCTCTCCAAGCTCTGGAATAAGTAAGTTCACATCTTCTTCTTTTGCTTTTTGAATAGCTCGTTCAATTGGATCTGTCCAGCTATGATACGCGAGGGTAAATGCCCCCCAGTGAATGAGCATCATCGTTTCACCTTTTACATCAAGATGTGCTTGCACCGACTCTTCTGGTCTCATGTGAACCCACGACCAGCGCGCATCATACTGTCCGCCTTCCATCAGCGCTAAGGTAAACGGACCGTATTTATCTCCTACTTCTTTAAAATGAGCATCGTATCCACCGTCCCCGCTTGTATAAAAGCGCGTGTTTTCACCAAGGATAACCCAGCCACCCCAAAGTGTGGAATCACGGTTCAATACGCCTCTTCCAGAGAAATGCTTAGAAGGAGTAAAAGCTAGTGTTATACCTCCTAATTCTACCTCGTCCCACCAGTTCAGCTCAGTAATGTTGTGTGAAGAAACGCCCCATCTCATTAAGTGAGCGCCTACACCAAGCGGCACAAAAAAGTGGTTTACCTTGCACTTAAGCTTTTTAATCGACGAATAATCAAGGTGATCATAATGATCATGCGTTAATAAAACTGCATCAATCGGTGGCATTTCATCAATGATATGTAAAATATCTTGGCTATAGCGCTTGCTTCCAATGAAAGATACAGGCGAAGCTGTAGGACCAAGCATGGGGTCAATAAGAAGTTTTTTATTGTCAATGCTTAGTAAAAAAGCTGAATGACCAAACCAAGTAAGGCTATCTTCCTTACTTTTCACCTTTTCCCAGTCAATCTTGTTCATAGAAAGCTGGTTTCTTGGACTCCGTTCCTGCTTTTTGTTCATAGAATCTTTGATAAAAGAAAGAATGTCAGCTGCGCTCATTTTCATGTTAGTAGGCACCATGTTTTTAAACTTGCCATTTTCATAATGAGGAAACCGTTCATAGGCTTCTTTTTGTAATTTGGTTGGGTTTGCCCCAAACGTTGGATGGACATTAATAAACAGCACAACACCAACGGTTAATAAAATTAGAAATAATAATACGTACGACATCATTGTCTGCCTCCATTAGTAAGCCAAATAGGTTGTGAACCTATTATAGATGGAATATTAATGAAGAAGCAATTTATCTTCCTTGTAGCAAGAAGAAATTTACATATGGCTTTGTTTTTCAACAATATATTGCCTATGTTTCCAAATGAGTTTACAGTTAAACCAGTGAGGAGCCAACCGAATAAAACGAGCGGAATAACAAGCAACCACCGCATTTCACTCTAACACCAAAATATCCGTATTTTCAGGGGTGTAACCCAGCAGCCGTAGCATAATCACAATTTGTCCTTTATGATGAAATTCATGAGTGATGGAATGAATTAGTAGTTGGCGAGGTGTTTTCCCTATCACTTGACCGTTCGCTTTCCAAGAAGGCTCTTTTTCGATAAGTTCATCAAATGTATCTGTGAAACTTTCGATTACTTCTTCTACATATCTATCAGCCTCTTGAAAATAACGGTCAATATCGCCTACTTGCATAGTCTGAATAACTTCTTTTGTTAGTAGTGGTGAGGATGTTTTTGAAAGTACAAAAGAACCCAACCACGCATGGTAGCAACCAGCTACGTGAACTAAAGAGTCTCTGATACTTTGAAATCCAAATTCAAACTCTTTCGTAAAATCATCTTCATTTAGTTCTTTACATTGATCCAATAAAATCTGCCGCGTTTTCTTTACCCACTCGTATTCTATTTCCAACAAAACCTCACCTCTTTAGTAAATTGTATAATTTATCCTTACTATACACTAATTTGAAATAATTAAAAGGTCTATTAAGTTAGCACTAATTATATGTAAAATATAGAAAATATGTTATTATATAGTTATTGTTTTCTTAGATAACATGTTGTATAGGAGTTGTAAAGCACTATGATTTTTTTAATATTTGGGTTTCTCGCAATTATGGTCACTTTATTTTCAATAGAATCAAATCTGCGAAAAACAGTAAAACAAAATGATAGGATGATTGAATTGCTTGAAAAGCAGAATAGAGAATGAAAAAAGCCGCTAGTCGAAACTCGCGGCTAACATTGCATATTAATGTTTATAAAAACGGTATGGAATCAAAATTCAGTACAAATACTACTACTGCTAGTGCCAAAAGAATAATAGGAACAACCACTTTTGAAAACGAATCTTTTGCACGAACTAAATGCGTATAGATTGCACCCAGCATCGTCACTCCCAATACAAACGCACCGATTGCGGAAAGACTTTCATACCAAACTCCCCACACGATGACAATAGCTCCAACTACTTCTACAAATCCTGTGAATTTTCGGAACCCACTCGAAAAGCCATACCGCTCAAACTCACTCACCATGTCCTGGGAATAAAACTTCATAAAACCAAAAAATAAAAAGCCAACTCCCAAAATAAACTGCAGTACCGTTGATAGCATAACCACTCACTCCTTCTCCATTTTAAGTCAAAGCCTAAAACTTTTTGAAAAGAGTTTTTCAGCGTAGTAAGCATCAGATCCTATAAAGTAAGAATAAAGACAGAAGCTACTTGTAAAAGTAAATCTTCTTAGTTGCATTATATGACTAAATTGTTAGAACAATGTGTATGAGGGCTTGGTCTTTTTAAATAGATTTTCTGCTATATAAGCTGTTTTTATATAAGCTGACAACTAGATAAATTTTACTTTATGTTTTAGTGACTATAATCAAGTTTGTAAAAAAACACACAGTTAACAGCTGAAACGATAATACTTCCTACCTTTTTCTGTTTCTTAGGGAATATTTTTTCTAACCAACTTACTGCCATTGGCGTATGTTCAGGTTGTGAGTTAACTCTTTCTAAAAAACATTCATATTCTTGGATTATTTCATCGGTTAAAAGTCTGTGTTTTTCGTTCTACTTTTATAGTTAAGCTTTGAGGTAACTAAAGCCTATTATTTCACTTGAAACATCGAGATAGTAGGCTTTCTTATACTTAGATTTCCTTAACGTTGTAAATCCGCACTTTTCTGACGCTACCCCATCTTAAACATTTATAAAAGAGTAAAAACTTTCATTAATTATCAGGTAACTCTTTACGATCATCCGCCTCTGGTAGTTTTTCTATCCACCCTTTTTTAATCATAATTCTCCCAAAAGATGAGATCGTTTTCAAATCCCGAAAAATAGAGGCGTCACAATGTCCAGCTACATCTATCCTCATGCTTGTTACCATAGCTGCAGCATAATACGTGGCGGCTAAATTAAATAAAAATCCAGTATGAAACACCATTAATTTATCTGAAAAAGGAGCTACATCAGAATTTGTAATTTCATTGTCTAATAATTGGGGAGGTTTAAGGTTTTCATCCTGAAGGATAGAAGAGAAAATATTTATATTTTTATTAACTGTATGTAAACAATTATCCATAAATTTATGAATGTCTTTATCTTTAATTACTTGTTTAAATCCAATGACGAGAGCCTTAGCTGCAATGCTCTTTTTTAGATTAAAAAAAATATTTCCTGCTTCCATTGAATTTAAAGGTCGTTTATCTCCGAATAAATCCATAACATATCCTATCTCTGTAACTGATTGACTCCTTTGAGATGTAGAAAAATAGGGAGATCGTTGATAAATACCTTTGGATAAAAGGATTTCGATCGACTTATTATAAATCTCCATAGCATCAATGTTGCATTGGAAATAGTGATCTCGTATATCTTTTCTGGCCGACACACTAAAAGATATACTATATCCAGCTAACCCGTGCATTGTCATCTCATGCATGTAGCCTAACCAAAAAACATCTGTAAACAGAGGAGGTGCATCTACATTTACATCTTTTTCAGTAAATCCTTTCGGTGGCTCCAACTTTTCAGACTTAAAAATATTTCTAAGCACTTTTAAATGCTTTTCGGATATCCCTAGAGTAAATTCAAATAGAGAATAAATTTCAGGGTCCTTAACCGTTGCCAACACGTATTTGCTAATACAAACAGCCATTGTATCTTGAATATATTGTGTCCATAAACTTGTAATTTCTGAGGACGTTAATCTCATTTTATTATCCAAACCTGTTACCTCCAATACTATATAAACTTATAGTATTGTGCCCCAAATCCTTACATTTATTCAATTGAGTGGTTTTATATCTCAAGGAGTTGTAACGTGGTTAACTCCTGAAGGTAAAGTAGATGGAATACATGTTTTTCTTGGAGAATTAGACAATCTTTTCACATATGATACACCAATAAAAACTCGAGAAGGCATTTTAGATTGGAAAGATATTGATTGGATTTTAAACCCTAATAATCTTGGCATACCAGAAAAAATCCCACACTACTTACCAACATTACTAGCTCATAAAGGAAATCATTTATTTACATACAGTCAAAATAAAATGGTCCATCAAAAATTATAACTACTATAGAAGCCAGTTGACGTAATGTCTCTTTCCGGAAGCCATCACAAAAGAGAACCCTTCTGGGAGTAAGGATTCTGCAAGGGTCACTTTTATACAATATGCAGCTTTTTATACATCCTTGATATGACGGAGTTCCCCTTACAGGTAGTTGAAGTGATGATGCATAAAAAGCGCACCTTTTATTCATATGCTCAATTAAGAAAACTATAGATAATATGGTAAAAATACGATATTTTTACTTGCGGTGCTATGTTATGCTTCTTTATGATCCAAAACTTCCACCACTTTTTCTCCTTTGAGGCTGCTATCATTTTTTTAGTATCTTGAATCTCACGAATTAAAAATAAAAGATTTTCATCTCTTTTACTCGAACTTGCTTCAACATTTGTTTTTAATTCCTCATTTTGATCTTGTAAAATCTTATTTTGAGTTTTAATATCTTTAAGCTCTTTCTCCATTGAATTTAATCTATCAGATATTTCCTCAATATATCTTAATTTATCCATAACAATAGAAAGTGGATTATTTTCTTCTTGTTCTTTAGATTCATGTTTTTGAGAAATTAGCTTGTTCTCCTTTAGAATAGCACCTGTTCTCTCTTCTTCTGGAAGTATTGATAATACTACATTTACTGCTGTTTCCATAGTCATACTTTTATCTTGAACTAAATCTTTCACCTTTTGGAGTAAAAGAATATCTTGATTTCTAAATGCTCTGGAATTATTAGTTCCTCTAATAAATTTATAATCCTTATTTTCTAAAGCAATACAATATTTTATGAGAGAACTACGAGCTATCCCTAATGATTTTGCTACTTCTCCACCTAAATAAACCACTTCATTTGCTTATTCTGGCATGTGTTCACCACCTATTCTCAATACATATAAATATTTATTATATAGGTTATTTTAACAATGTTTTCGATTTAGAATAATATTCTCCTCTTTGTCTACTTCTAAAACGGTCCCGTTAATGATACTACGTCAAGAAAATAGACACAGATTTCTACCGCACTTTCGCTTGGTAGCCTTCATAAAAAAGTTTAAATTTATAAAGATTTAAACTTTTTTATGAAGGAGAAATCAAGCTGCGAATTTCCTGTACATTTGTTCAAATTCATTCGGTGTGCAATACCCCAATGTCGAATGAATTCGCTTGGAATTGTAAAAGAACTCAATGTATTCAAATAGTGACTTCTTTGCTTCTTCTCTCGTTTTATACTTTGTTTGGTAAACAAGCTCTCGTTTTAGAATCCCGTGAAAGGACTCAATACAAGCGTTGTCGTAACAATTTCCTTTCCGGCTCATGCTGCCAGTCATAGTGTACTTTTTTAATAGATTTTGATATTCACAAGAAGCATATTGAACACCGCGATCTAAATGATGGACCACTCCATTCCCAGGTTTTTGGCGTTTGTAAGCCATCTTTAACGCAGAGATAACTAATTCTTTGATCATTTTTTTATCCATGGCCCATCCTATTATCTTACGAGAATATAAATCCATTACGGTCGCCAAATACAACCAGCCCTCATTCGTTGGAATATAAGTGATATCCGTAACCCAGAACTGGTTTGGTTTACTCGCTTTAAACTGTCGATTTAAGACGTTTTCACTTACTGGGTGATGATGCCTCGAATTGGTCGTAGCCTTGTACTTTTTGACTGTACAAGACTTCCAGTGGTTCTTTGTCATTATTCGGGAGACTGTACGCTCACTTACTTTAACACCACGCTTTTTTAGTGTTTTCGTAATTTTAACACTGCCATAACGTTGCTTGAATTCAAGGTGAGTCTTTAATATCTCTTGTGAGAGTTTTTCATGCTTCTTCTGTCTTTCACTAATCGGTCGATTTAACCATTTAAAGTATCCACTCTTGGAAACTCCCAAAACAATGCACATCTTCTCCACTCGGAATTGGGAGCGATTTTCATAAATGAATTCATACTTTACCGAGGGTCTTTCGCGAAGTAGTGCATCGCCTTTTTTAAGATTTCATTCTCCTCCTTGAGATCACGCATTTCCTTTCGCAGTGCTCTTACTTCAGCTTCTGCAGAGGAGAAGGATTGAACAGACTTCACCTCGGGTTCTTGGCCATATTTCTTTATCCAGTTATATAAAGTATTCTCATTAACATCCATTTCTCTAGCTACTTGAGCCACAGACTTGTTGTTTTCTGCAATATACGTTACTGTTTCTTTTTTAAATGCTTCATCATATCTTTTACCAGTACCTCTTGGCATTTCGACACCTCGTTATAGTTTTTATTTTTATTATAACAATCTGTGTCTACTTTTTAGTCTAGCATCAAGAACCCTTAATTAAATGGTATCCATGAAACTATACTAACTCCATTTCACTTTTTAAAAACATAATTCCTCATATAAAATATTAATGATAGTATTAAGTACACAGAAATAAACACTAATAAAAATGACAGTAAAAATTGCCCCCATAATATTTCTGTAGGATTTTCAGCTGGAGAAAACATAGTATATGATTCTTTCTTCATAGGTTCATATAATACTTGCTGCTCTATAAATTTAAAAGGATAGCCAAAACTAATATAGTCTTTATACATTAAATGAGATTTATATGTAGGAGTAATAAATGAGGTAATAACTAATATTAGTATTGACAATAGGGATGATATAAACAGTCTAAGTTTAGAAAACATAATCTACACCTCCATACGCTTGAAAGTTATTACATAGGATGAAACTACATAACTATTACGAGTTTCACCCTATGCTCTATTATATAGTAGCTATTAGATTAATAGTTAGCTTCTCCAGGAGCTCTTACACCTGCACTTTTAGAAAGAAGAATTGAAGATTCCCACGCGAAAATTGTACTTGAAGGGTCACAAATACCACCTACACAACGTCCTCTTTGTGCTGTAATTGACATTGGAGAGCTGTTACCTCCTCGGTCAGCATAAATTGATGCAAAGTATACTTTATCCGGCACTAAAGTGTCAGGAGATGCTGTTCCAATTCCAAAAGTTGGAGTATCAGGATCATCACTTAACTGAGAATCTAAATATCCTCCATTCATGTCTGTATCCCAAGACATACCTCTTCCTCCACCTAACGCCTCATAAGCAAAAGGATAAGGTTCTGCATAAAAAATAGTATCAAGCTCAAAAGTATCCGTTTCTGAGTCTCTCAAGTACTTCATATCAGCTGAAGAGTTCCACGAAAAAAATGAATCGATATATGTAATATCAAAACCTCGTTGCTGATCATAAGTTTCTCCTACATACGTTACTCCCCAATCCGGAGCCCATTGAGAGTCTGGATAGTTAGTAGCTTCAACTACACCATCAATCGTCATAGATAATCCTGAAATTAGAATAAATGCTAAGAACATCCTTTTTAAGCCATTTTTAAACATCCAATTATTCCTCCTTCAATTCTTTAATAGTTTTAAGTTTGTTTTCTTTTGAAACTTTCTTTACATTAAAGCTCTGTTCTAGATTTTCAATCTCAGACTTAGTATTTTGTACTCTGACAGCATAAGCAGCAGGTTCATTATTATTTAAATATGTTAACCTAGACTGTAAGTCTTCAAGTAATCTTTTTTGCTGACTTCGTTTTTGCTCATTTTCTTCATTTTCTATCATAGATGAAACATTTTTAATATTTCTGTTTACTATTGATAATTGTTGATACTTTAATGTTTCAGCATTCTCTTTAATTGTTTGAGAAGAGTCATATATGTAACCACTAGTAAATGTATGATTTTTACCTTCAAAAGAAAAAATAACTTCTTGTATGTCTTTCGATTCTGTATTAAAAACTGGTGCTGCTAAATTCTGAAGTTTAGCAGGTTTCTTTAAATACACTATTGCTTCTACTTTCTCCTCAGAATTTTGTTGTTTGGATAATTTGCTTTCAGTCTCTGCTTCAGTATGTGTGCTTAAAGCTCCCAAGGTAATCCCCCCTATTACTACTATACCTAAAATAGCTGTGGACAAAATTTTTCTCATATCAACCAACAACCTCCATATTTGTTTTTTTCACAAATAAACAATACCAAACTTTTTTACTACAAAAAAGGAAATATTTAAATCTATTTTAAGATAAGTATTTCTACTTATCTTAAAATACATTATTTTCTAATTATTTCTTTTATAAACCATATAAATACAACTAAAACAACCGTTATAATTTAGTCTCAAGTACCTATTGGATTTGAGTCAATAATTTGGACACAAAAAAGTTAAGTCTTAAGCTGTTTTTCTGGTTCTGGTGCAAAAATTACTTCAATCTGAAAAAAAGCATATAAATTGTTAACTAAATCGATTCTTAAGCAACAATTCCAAATAGTTCATGAATGAACGCCACTTGATTTCGGGCAGACTTGTCTCGTGACATAAGTTGCCCTTTTTTATCATATGCATCGCTTCTATTCCAGAAATAATGGATGTAGCTGTACGAAACGATTTTAATCCTAACATCGAACGAACTTTCTTTTTAATAAAATGATGATCTTGTTCCACAATGTTATTCAGATATTTTACCTGCCGTATTTGGATGCCTACCGGCATCTTTTTTTCTTTCTTCAACTCTTCAATCGCCATAGGATAGGCTAGGCTGGGTTCTTGTCTACTGTGATCACACGGGGCTTGGAAACATGAAAAGACCGCAAAGCTTTCTTGAAAAAGCGCTTTGCAGCCTTATGATCTCTTGTTTGACTTAAATAAAAATCAATCGTATTTCCTTCTGAATCAACGGCACGATAGAGGTACATCCATTGACCTTTGACTTTCACATACGTCTCATCGACTCACCAAGAATCATTGGTTGGCTTAAGATGACGCCGTACTCGCTCATCTAATTCAGGACCATACTGGTGAACCCAGCGCATAATGGTTGTATGAGCAATCGATAGTCTGCGTTCTTCCATCATTTCGACTACATCACGAAAACTGAGATTGTACCGTAGGTACCATCTGACGGTTAATAAAATAATATTAGGTTGATACTGTTTCCACTTGAATAGATTTTTCTTTTCCATACTAATCACGTCCTTCTTTTAGAATACTAGTATCAGTTTGTCCAAGATTTAGAGGTTATTTACAGGTGGTTTTAGTTTTTTGCACCAGAACCAAAAAAAGCCTAATTAAGGCTTTTTTATTTCAATTCGAGCATACATTTAGATAATTAATGTTGGGTTATAATAAATAATCCTATCGTCAAGGTAACAATTATAGAAACTGATGAAATAAAAACTTGCAACATTTTATTTTTAATAGAGTCTGCCAATTGTACACACGTCATACCTATTGAAATAACTATTAATATTAATCCCGAATTAGAAAAATTAGTGAAGAAAGTAAGTACTACACCTATTACAAATAATATTGTAGATATCCTTCCAAAATTACGTCTTATCATAATAACCTCCACATTTTATTACTTATAACAAAAATGTTATTTTTTTCTTTAAATAACATTTTAACACATATGGAGGATGAAAAAAGAATGAATACTTTATACAACATTAGTTAACATAATGTCTCTTTTATAGGAACCCAGCACTTCAGCAAGCCTTTGAAATAGAAGGGCTTGCTGAAGTGTTAAATTTACTGTTTATAAAGATTTCTATACATCGTTGATCTATCCACGTTTTGAACTTTTGCCAATCGATGCGTAATGTATAAAAAGATGCTTTTATATATTCCATAAGTTTGGAACGTTAATACGACATAGTTTCCACTCGATTAGACGCTAAAGCTGATTTCCATTAGATAGCAGCATATAGCTAAAATATTCTTGAAAAACACCCGTTCCTTTGAGGCTATTCTTAACAGTGGTAAAATGCTTTTCTACTGCGTTACTATAATAAGCCGGATTTCTGGATGGAGTTCGTCCGGAAAGATAAATAAGTTCTATAAATGGATCTTCTTTGTTCAAATAGAAGGATTTATTAATCAGTGATTCACCGAATTCTTTTGTTTTATCGTAATCTTCCCCAAAGTATTCTGGAAACAATTCAATCATAAAACCAAAAACAGCATTAAAAAATGCATCCTCTTTAAAATGGATTATTCCATAATGATAAAGTTCCTGCAGCAATTCTTCGTAGTCATCATAATCACTTTCTTGTACTTTACTCGTGTCTTCTACGCCCCATTCCACAACCAAATACCAACACAGAAAGCTAAGTTTGAGAAAAACTTTTAAGTCCTGAGGATTTTCTTTCCAATTATGATATAACTTATTCCTTGCTGCATTCCAATCAGATTCTTTTTCCAACTGATCAGTATCTTTCAGTTCCCAGTTCTTCATAGATTACCTCCCATTTTCTTTTAGTCTCCTACTATAGATATTTTTTTGATTTCATGATTACTCAATATTCTTATTAATTCATTCAATGCTGGATGATAGTCTCCAGGGATAAACATTTTTATGTTCTCTAAATCCTTTATAAATTTATCAATTTCGTCTCGATTAAATTCTACATTAGTCAAATAGTAATCTCTAATTTTTCTCAAATACAAATAACTTCCCCAGTTATTATTTGTGTGAAATAGAGCACCTGTTACAAGTGGGTTGAACTCTTTGTACCAGAACCCGTTTTCCTAACTACAGTTAATATTTAAAAGAAACACTAATAGGCGACCTATTCCTTCTATGGAGAAAGATTAAGTCACCTACACAATTTTTCTATTCATTATTAGTTATCCTTTCAGTCTTTCGTATTTCTCAATTTATTAATTTACATGTTCCGGTTCTATCTGATCTACTACATCCTCCTGGTACTCATTAATAAAGAGATAAGTAAGGTAAGAATGTAAGTCAAATCGATCTTCTTCAATAAATGTCGAGAAAAGCTTTTTAGATTCGTTCAATAGTTTGACCCCCTTTATGTAAGTTCCTATTTTTCATTCTTGCCCAACTAGCAATCTCTTATACATACAAATTAACAAAATATGTTGTATAATGAGGTGTTTTTATCTTGTACTGGCCCCGCCTACGCCACATACAATGACAGCCACGCGTACTATCCAACCTAATTTCATTATAAATGAAAGCGATTACAAATAAAAGTATTTTATTTAAATATTCTGTCTATTAATTTTATTATATCTAACCTGTCTATTAGGAATAACAACAAATATGATGAGCACACTACGCAAGGCACCGTGAGGCACCACACCAAATTGTCTATTTTAAACAGGGGAACCCCACTGTGCAGGAGCAGTAAGATTTTTCTCCTTTAGGCTGTATATAACATTTAGTTTTTGTCAACATAATTAAAATTCTAGGAATAAAATAATTGCTAGGGAGGATATTTCACATGCGAAAGAATGGCTAAACGAAAAAGGATTGCCATTCGCACTTCTTTTGGCTTTGATGAACATCGCCAGCCACTTGTATTACCTAACAATCTTCAAGCGCATGCTGCAATCTATTTTGATGCTCCAGATGGTAACTCAATTGAACTAATAACTCCAATTCGACTAGATACAGAAGAAGATTTTGAAGTGATGACATTTGAAGAGTGGTTGAAACGTCAGTAAAAGGTAATACCCTAATCTTTCTCTGCTAAGGAGAAAAATCAGGGTATTATATTCCAGAAAATGTATTACCGTATAACATCTGCATTTTGTCGGCAGGATCCCCTAATAATATAAGCCTTATCCCAAAATTGAGCCTCATTATGGAAGAAGTAAAAATTACTATTAATTATTTCATAATGGTTTAGCGTGTAACATGCAATATATTAATTTTTATTCAAGCGATAGATTAGTTGCACAACACCAGAGGAGAACATTCTTGTATCAACCATTTTTAAATTAAGTCGCTGATTTATGTCGATAAACATTGGTTTTCCTTCTCCCAAAATAAGAGGATGAACGGATAATCTGAATTCATCAACAAGCTCTAAATTAATAAAAGTTGTTATAAGATTTGCTCCGCCATATAGCCAAATGTCTTTACCAGGCTTATTCTTTAATTTATTTACTTCTTCTAGAATATTATCATTTATAAATACTGCTTTATTTTCTGTCCCTTTTAGCGTTTTGGAAAATACGTACTTTTCTTTACTATGAATGATATTCCACATTTCCTTGTCACTATCAGATTCCCCTGTTTTCGGAGTATATTCCCCCCACTCCACGTAACTTTTTCTACCATATAAAATAGTATCAATTTGGTTTAAGAAATTAATAAAATCCATCTCAGAATCCATGATACACCAATCAACTTCCCCATTCTTCCCCTCAATAAATCCATCTAAAGTTACTGCTAAATCTAAAATTATCTTTCTTGGTGCTGTGTTTTGGGACATAATTTTTCCTCTCTTTTATCTAATGAATATACGATATGTGTAGTAATGTAACCAAATATTACAGTAATTATTAACAGACACAAAATAGGAGAAAAAGTAATAGTAAATATTATCATCATAAAATTAGACTTTTATGTCCATTAATTATTGTATAAGTAATTTTTATTCCTACACAGACACCTAGTATAATACTTAATTACGACATATATTGTCATGATTAAGTATCTTTTACATAATTAATGTAATCACTAAATATGAAATACTGTCATAGCAGTGATTTAAAATTAGCTAGTAATAATAGACAATTGCTTCAAGACAAAACATCCTGGATGGAGTATAGAAACGATGATGATAGAAAAAAGCTTCTTAGGGAAAGAAAAAAATACATTGCTGTATTCTTTCGTTATTTCAACTAAATTACGAAAAATAGGGCTGTACAGTAACCACTTACTTACAGTTAATAAAATAATAGGGGGTTGATAATTTTTCACCTGCTTTAAACCAAGCAAATGCCTTGCGGATACGTGTTGCAGGAAGATTAAGTCCTAGCTTAGCTAACAGCTCTTTGGACCAGGTTCCGGCAGAAAGAACCAAACGCTTACCTTTATAAATAGTATGATTACTATTCATGCGGAAAAAGTTATCCCCATTTCCCTTTAGCAACCTTCTCAACCTGTCCTCCTACATACACATCAATTCCATCACTTGTTTGCGAAGCGTTTAAATGAAGAAGTGACGGTCTACCGATCTCGTAACCCTGTTCGACTTTTACTGATATTGCATGTTTATTAAAATAATTATGATGAACAAGATAAGAAGCTAAACAGCCGTTAGAACTTCCTGTAGCGGCATCTTCAGGAATTCCATAGTAATGGGCAAAATCTCGCGCATTAATATCATGCATAGAGTCATAGGTTTCCTTTGAGAATACGAACAGCGTCTTCCCTTCTGTTGTTTGAATAAGCTGATTATATTTTAACAGGTTGACCTTTGCTTTTCTCACTGCTTCTAACGAAACGAGTGGAACGATAATGGCAGGAAGTCCTGTTGATACGTCCTGAACTGGAAAGCGATGATCAATTTCCTCAACTGCTAAGCCGAGTACATCTGCAGCGACCTTCGAATCTAATACCTTCCCAAAAGTAGGTTGGTTTTGCTTCATCCAGAATAGCTTTTCTTTTGCGTTATATGTAACAGGAATGGTTCCCGCTTTAAAGTGAAGCAAGATATCTTTTTCTTCACCATTTAAATAATCTTGCTGAATAACAAATGCCGTACCTAACGTTGGATGGCCTGCAAAAGGAACTTCTTCATTAGGTGTGAAAATACGGACAGGATACCCTTTTTCAGTAGGCTCATTTGATAGAATAAACGTTGTTTCAGAGAAATTAATTTCCTTGGCAATTTTTTGCATCTCTTCTGTTGATAAATGTCCTGCTTCTTTAAAAACAGCTAGCTGGTTTCCCGTATACTTTCCTTGTGAAAATACGTCTACAATTGAAAATTTCATTATTCTACCTCCCATCTACTTGCTGAGAATAATGATAAGTCATACGGTGCTTTACCTGTAGTCAAAAGATCACTTATTACTTCACCAACAGCGCTGCTGAATTTAAATCCGTGCCCTGAAAAACCTGCTGCGAACACAACGTTTTTATACAATGGGTGCATATCAATAATAAAGTTTTCATCTGGTGTCATCGTGTACATACACGTTTTGCCGAACTTCAGCTTTCCTACTTGCGGCATATAGCTACGAAGTAAGTTTTCCAGTTCTGCACGATCTCCATCGTTAAAAGGCGCCATCTCTTCATTTGGATTTTGGGCTTGCTGAATGCCATCATGACGGCCTAGTTTTAAACCCGCTCCGTCAATGCTTGGAAACCCATAGTACATCCCACTTTTTGTATCAAATGAAAACGCAGGGAATTTCCCTTCTCCGTAAAATTTTTCATCTGCTTCAAACCACGCAAAGGTCTTGCGGATAGGTGTTGCAGGAAGATTGAGTCCTAGCTTAGCTAACAGCTCTTTGGACCAGGCTCCGGCAGAAAGAACCAAACGTTTACCTTCATATACGTTGTCACCTGTATGCACCTTTACGCTATCTTCTGTTACTTTGATACCTTTCACAGGATGATTAGTTAACAGCTCAGCTCCGTATTTTAACGCAAACTCTTTGTAAGTGCGAATAGCATCTTCACATTTTAAAACGCCTGAGGTTGGTTCAAAACAGCCAATGAACGAATCCGGAACAGTGATTCCAGGAAATCGCGTATGTATTTCAACTGCGTTTAACACTTCAAGTGGTAGACTATATGTTTTTGCACTTGAAATGACGGTTTGAATAAACGATGAGGTCTCTTCTCCTACGCTCAGTACTCCCGTTTTTAAAAAGAACGATCGTCCACTTTCTTTTTCTAGCTCTTCCCACAGCTCTTTTGCTCGGAGTGCAAGCGGTACGTACTCTTCTCCTTCTCCGTATGCATAGCGAATAATGCGCGTCTCGCCGTGATGGCTTCCGCTCGTATGGGGTGGATCAAAGGCATCAATAAGTAAAACTCTTTGCCCTTTTTTTGCTAAAAAATAACCGGCTGCCATTCCCATTGAGCCGGCTCCAACTACAATTACGTCGTATTTCATAATAGCCTCCAAGTTTTCGAATGAATATTTTTACTATTTTAACATATTTGAAGGTTATTACGTATAATAAAACTGCTTGCCATGAAACAAGGCAAGCAGCGAAAAGTTACGCACTTAATTTTGAACAGAGGGTATCTTTGAAAATACAAACCTATCCAACAAATATACCGCAATAATTGAAATTCCAACAAGTGGCATGACGATCCCGAGTCCAAGCATGATAAAGAAAACAACTCTTGTCACTTTGGAGTCCTTTGACTTAGGTGGTGCTCCGGAACTTTCTTGAGGTTTTCGCTTACGCCACATAACATACGAACTAACAATTAAACCAATTAATCCAAGACACGTAATGAGGCCAAGAATTTGATTTGCTACGCCAAATAGCCTTCCTTCATGAAGCGCAACTCCCATTGTAATTCCTTTTCCCATAATACCGTAATCATCAAAGCGAACATCGCTTAAAATAGCACCTGAATATTGATCAACGTGAAGAGTTGCATTATCGCCGGGCTTAGTATGAGATGTTGAAATGGTATAAACACCTTTTTCACCTTGAGGCATTGAAATTGTATATGGCTTTTGAATTTTTTCAGCTTGTGCTATATCAGTCACTTTCTCAAGAGAAAGCGGCACGTAGCCAGTAACAGATGAATTGGGAACTGGAATGTTTTCTGCAGCCCACGGTATATCCTCTGCTACGTCTTTTGTTTTAACAATTGATTCAGGCTTTTCACCAAAGCTATGTGCAAATGGTGGGTAGCCCGTGTTTGAATACGTAGCAAGTCGATTAATTTGCTCTCCCATCACTCCTGACCAAGGAAGTCCTGTTAGAATTAAAATTAACATAAATAACGATAGCCAAAATGCAGGAACAGCGTGCATATCTCGCCAAAATATTCTTCCTTTTCGGTTAAACCTTGGCAAAACTGTTCCCCATATCGACGCTTTATTTCTTGGCCACCATATGTATAGACCCGTAATTAATAGAATAACAGCCCAGCAGGCAGCTAGCTCTACAAGTCGATTGGCAAGCGTTCCGCCAATGAGCAATTCACTATGAATCTTTTTGAAAATAGTCGTGAATTTCTCGTCATCTGAGAGGGTTCCAGCTACTTCTCCAGTGTACGGATTTATAAATGCTGAAGACATCTCTCCATTTGTCATAATCCCAATCTCAGCTGTACGAAGTGGATCATCATAATATTTTATTGAAGTAATAGCTGCTTCTGGATACGCTTTTTGGACCTCATCTATCTGTTTTGTTGAAGATAGTATATCTCCTTTTTCTTCTACGTAATACAGGTCGTGATAAAGAACTGACTCAATTTGTGGCTTAAATAAATACACCGCACCGCTAAACGCTAATATGATTAAAAATGGTGCAAAAATAAGTCCTGCATAAAAATGCCACCTCCACACTGTTTGATAAATAGCGGCTGAGGTTTTCTTTTTGTGTACCTCTCTTTGTCTTTTTGGTTTTGGTGTTAATTTAACTGCTTCCACCCAATGCTCCCCCTAGTATCAGATCTATACAAATTAAGTAATGAACGCAATAAGTTAACGCTTACAATATTGATATCATTACTTATTCACCTTTAGTTATACTAAATAAATGTGTGGAAAAAATGAAACCTAAAAAAATTGTTGCTTTATTTCGAAAATATACGAAAAACGAATTGACAGACGTTATAGAGATTTATAAAATAAAAGAGAACTTACATATCGGGGCGTTAGTTCAGCGGGAGAATACTTCGCTGGCAGCGAAGGGGTCAGGGGTTCGAATCCCCTACGCTCCATAAGAAAAGAGAGGTCTTTCTATAGAAAGACCTCTCTTTTCTTATCATTTTTTTCTTAGTTGAAATAGATTAGATTGATGAATTGAAAGCAAAATAAGCACTCAGACTAGGGTTTAGTCTAGTTCTCTCACTTCAAAAGGAAGCAATTCTCTTTCAAGCTGAGCTCGATGAGTTTCATACTGCTTAGGCAGCATTAACTTTTCTCCCATTGTTTCTTGTGACTCATCATGTGCAAAACCTGGTGGATCTGTGGCAATTTCAAATAGAATTTCTCCATGTTCTTTAAAGTAAATAGCATTAAAATAGTTTCGATCTCGAACAGCAGTGACTCCATATCCATTACTAGCTACGTGTTTTTGCCATTCTAACTGGTCCTCATCGTTTTCGGCACGCCATGCAATATGGTGAACTGTGCCAACACCCATTTGACCACGACCGATTGGCGTTAGCTTTAAATCAATGATATTTCCGATATCAGCAGATGATTGAAAACGAATGAAATCTCCTTCCTCACCTACTTTTTCAAGACCCATAACATCTTCTAATAACTTGGCAGTTTCTTCAGGACGAGCAGATAATAATGTTGCTCCCCCAAAGCCTTTAATCGCTACTTCAGGTGTAACCTCACCAAATTGCCACGTGTTTTTTTCACCAGCTTCTCTTTCAACAATTTCTAAATGTAAACCATGAGGATCGTCAAATTCTAAATATTGTTCTCCGAATCGTTCCATCTTTGTTATCGGAATATTAAATTTTGATAATCTCTGCTCCCAAAATTCCATGGCGCCCTTTGGCACTACGTATGAAGTTACACCTACTTGACCATCACCTATTACTCCTTGGCGTGCTCCTGCCCACGGGAAAAAGGTAATAATGGTTCCTGGCTTTCCAGCTTCATCACCAAAGTAAAGATGATACGTACCTGGATCATCAAAATTGACTGTTTGTTTGACTAAGCGTAAACCTAATACACCAGCATAAAAATCAACATTTTCCTGTGGATGACCTACAATTGCTGTAATATGATGGATTCCTGTAGTTTTTTTTGTCATTCTTCATCTCTCCCTTACCATATTTTAATAATTATTTTAATTGTCCTTCATAAAGCAATGGAATATTCAATCTAATCAAATTTACCTAGGCACGCTATATAAAAGATATACCTTTAACAAATTCAAATGATTGAACCAATAATATCTCGAATTCGAGATATTATACAAAAATTCATATGTTTAACTTCTAGAGTAACAAAGTATACGTATCTAACTACTTTTAATAAATTATTCTTTACTTTACCATTTTTCCTTTTAGAAGATAAGGGCGTCGATTGCGTAGTATCCTGGACCGATTATAGCAATACTAATAGCAACAACTAATAATGTAAGGTTATATTCATAACCATTTTGTGTTGCCCAGTAGCCGTTTGGACCGTGTACTTTAATAATAGCTATAAACATTGTTCCAGCAATCATAAGAGCCGCAAGAGGTGTAAGAAATCCTACAGCAAATAAAGCACCGCCTACAAGTTCTGATAACCCAGCTATTAAGGCCATTCTAGCACCTGGTTTCATTCCAATGGACTCAAACCACCCTCCTGTTCCTTTTAATCCATGACCACCAAACCATCCGAATAATTTCTGAGCTCCATGGGCCATAAATGACAATCCAATTACTAAACGAATTAATAATAAACCAATACTAATCATTTTTAATTCCTCCTATTTTTTATCATTTTATTAACTTTGATGATTATAGTTAGCAATACTGTATTTTCCCTAAAATCCTAATGAGAGATTTCTTCTTCATCACTCAAAGCTATAAATAAATCTTCAATAACTTTTTGATTTTAAATTTAGAAGCTTTCTGAAGGGTTAAAAACCGTTTCTGCTAAACTTTTATTCAATATCATCACTTTCTACTTCTAATTTTAATTGAATTTATCTTTAATTAAAATATCTTTAATTCAAGATAATTATAAAACGAATGTCATTTCATTGTCAATATAAATTTTTATTTATGATGAGAATACCTTAATGAAGCTATCATTCCCTGCTTTTTATTGCTTATATTTCCTTTTATGCTCCCTGTATAGTGCCAGAAAACGGACGTCACGAAATTCTTGAAGTATGTAGAATAGAACAAGAACAGCTTTCCTTAATTAAAGGTGATATTGATCGTAAGTTATATATAGACGTCTAAAACTATTTCGTTTAAATGTCGCTGCTCATAAAGCTAAAGAAATAAACGTTTATTTTTTATGTAATTAATACTACATATCAATAGTTTGTTGAGTAATTGATAATCAAAGCAATTAGTAATTTTTAACAAAAAATCATCTGTTTAAGTAATCTTTATGCTGGCAGCGTTGTACGTTGTACACTGTAAGCTTATAACATACTATGTATTTTTTATTAGTGCTTTTATAAAGTTTATTATGAGATATGACAAGAATATTTTATTAGATATACTTTTATCTATAGAAAAAGGAAGTTTTTGTCTTGATAAATAAAAGCCTCTTGTTGACGAGTTTTTTCTATTTTTACACTCCTTTTGTGTTTCTCTTCCTCTTGTCAATCAAAAACCGTTCGTAAACGTATATGACTTTAAAAGGTCGTTCGTAATTTATTTTTTAACTTAAACGATCGACGAAAATAATAAATTTCTTATATAAAAGAACTGTCCGTAAAAGTATACTTTCGCGGACAAAATATTTAGATCTATTACAAGATGTTAAAATATTTATTACCATTAACAAAATAAAAAGCTGCCTCGGAGCGTCAGGAGAGGCAGCTTTTTATAAAACTAGATATGAAATGTGTGTGTTAGTAAGTTAAATATAACATATTTTCTTCATGAAAGCGATTTATTATAAAAACAAGCATATGTATAAAAGCTGCATAATTCATGATCTTAACCCTTCTTTTTAAGGGATTCTTTTTGGTTTGGATTCCAGAAAGAATATTATGGTAACTAAAGATGTAATATATTACTTTTCTATACTGGTTACGTGCTTTTTCTTAAGTATAAATTAGCTCTTAAAATCATCTAATCTAGTGAAAAATTCCTGAAGAAAATCATAAAATAACTTTTCCGTTGGAAGTAGTGACCGTTCCTTTGGGGTAATAACCCCTACAGTCCTTGTTACATTTGGTTCAACCAATGGTATTTTAACTGTTGAGCGTGGCAAGCTATCGACTAGCGTGACTTCTGGCATGAGTGTTACACCTAAACCAGCAGAAACTAACCCTTTCAACGCATCAATATCATCCCCCTCAAAGGCAACATTTGGTGTGAAGCCAAGATTCTGACAAGCATTTACAACAATATCTCGAAAGACAAAACCCTCAGGTAATAAAACAAACGGTTCGTCTATTAGTTCTTGAAGTTTTACGGAGGATTCTTTTGCAAGGCGGTGGTGAATTGGCAAAAGAACCACAATATTTTCCGTAAATAAAACTTTTTGTTCAAGTTTTTTTTCTTTGAGAGGAAGTGGACCTATCAGACCAAGATTAAAATCTCCTTTAATCACACCTTCAATTAATTCCTGGTAAAGCGCTTGTTTTAACTGAAATTTTGCTTCCGGATAGCGCAATCTAAATGCATAGATTACAGTTGGTAATGTATACGCTGCTAAACTTATCGGAAAAGTAATGCGTATTGTTCCTTTTTCAGGATCTAAATATTCCTTAACCTCACGTCTCGCATCGTCTATCACATTCATGGCATGTTTCATTCGTTCAAAAAATATTTTTCCAATTGGCGTTAAATGTACCCTCCTTCCTTCTCTGATAAACAAATCAACTTCTAATTCATTTTCTAAATTTACTATTTGTCGACTTACCGAGGATTGTGCTACATGTAAAGAGTGGGCGGCTTCAGTTACGTGTTCGCGTGTAGCCACCTCCATGAAATAACGGATTTGTCTAAAGTCCATTTTATATCCTCCTTATTAGTTAATGCATAAAAAGCATTGATGTTATCGTTTCTTTATATTGATTCGATCATTATTTCAATTATAAAATATTTTATACTAACAACTCTAAAAAATTACGACAAATTTTTAAAATTTTCATTATAAATTAATAAATAGGAGACGGATAAGTATGATAACAATTGAAAAAAATCAATCGACGTATACAGAAAGCGTACAGAATTATGTTAATCAAGTATTTGAAACAGTTAAAAAACGAAATCCAAATGAAAGTGAGTTTCATCAGGCGGTCAAAGAAGTATTCGATTCTTTAATACCTGTTCTCGTTAAAAATCCTCAGTATATTAACCAAGCTATTTTGGAGAGAATCGTTGAACCTGAGAGAGTCATCACTTTTCGTGTACCGTGGGTCGATGATCACGGAAATGTTAGAGTAAATCGAGGGTTTCGCGTCCAATATAGCAGCGCACTTGGTCCATATAAGGGTGGGTTAAGATTTCATCCATCTGTCAACGCAAGTATTATTAAATTTTTAGGATTTGAGCAAATTTTTAAAAACTCTTTAACTGGTCAACCAATTGGTGGCGGTAAAGGAGGTGCTGATTTTGATCCTAAAGGAAAATCAGATGGAGAAATAATGCGTTTTTGTCAAAGCTTTATGCTAGAACTTAGCAAATATATCGGACCTGATACGGATGTTCCTGCAGGTGACATTGGTGTAGGAAGTAAAGAAATTGGCTTTTTGTTTGGGCAATATAAAAAAATGCGTAGCACCTTTGAAGCAGGCGTTCTAACAGGAAAAGGCCTTAGTTATGGTGGAAGTTTAGCTCGTAAAGAAGCAACTGGATACGGAACAGTTTACTTTGTTGAAGAAATGTTAAAAGATAAGAATCTTAGCTTTGAAGGCAGTACAGTTGTTGTGTCGGGGTCAGGAAATGTCTCAATCTATGCAATTGAAAAAGCGATGCAGCTAGGGGCTAAAGTGGTTGCTTGCAGCGATTCGAATGGTTATATCTATGACAAAAATGGTCTTAACTTAGAGACAATTAAACGCATTAAGGAAATAGAAAAGAAACGTATAAGTACTTATGTAGCTGATCATCCTGAAGCGATTTATGTGGAAAGTTGTAATGGAATTTGGACAGTACCATGTGATATTGCTTTACCATGTGCTACTCAAAATGAAATCGATCAAAACTCTGCAGAATTATTACTTTCCAATGGAGTAAAAGCAATTGGTGAAGGTGCAAATATGCCATCTACATTAGAAGCTGTCGAGATTTTCTTAGAGAACAATATTTTATTTGCCCCTGCTAAAGCGGCAAATGCTGGTGGTGTTTCTGTATCAGCATTAGAAATGGCTCAAAATAGCACTAGGCTTTCTTGGACTTTTGAAGAAGTCGATAGCAAATTACATGCGATTATGAAAAGCATATACCAAAATAGCAAGAAAGCTGCTCAAGAATACAACGCTCCTGGTAATCTTGTCGTAGGTGCAAACATTGCCGGATTTATAAAAGTTGCTGATGCTATGATTGAGCAAGGTGTTATTTGATACTTCATTAGGAGAATATACTAGTATGGATATCTTGAATTTAAAGGCTGTTAATAATGGGTGACTTACAGATAGTTTCTACAATTATGATTGCTAGTTTAATTGTACTCTCATGTGCACTCAGTAGAAAAAAACCTACTATTAAGTATATAGCGCCTTTAAGTGTAGGAGTGATTAGTGTGGGTGGTGTTATCGTCAGTTTCCTTATTGGAGGATGGGTATGAGAGTAGGGACAATTAGCTTTACTGCTTTTACTTCATCACTTATCTCCCTACTAACTATATCTATAACTGAATCTGCAAAAAGAAAATTCAGTAAATATTATCGTTAACAAAATAAAAAGCCACCCAGTATTTGCAGGACAGGTGGCTTTTTACTATAAAATGTATGTGCAGACATATAATAACAGATTTTTGCTGAAAATACTATATTTTCTCATGCGAGCATATGTATAAAAGGAGCTCTTTTTATACATTCTCGCTTCTTTCAACTACCCAAAAAACGTAGTCATATCAACGGTGTATAAAAAGATGCATACTCAAGCAAAGGAATCCTTAGCTGAACCCTACTGCCGCAAGGGTTCTTTTGCTTGCTTGGTTCCGGAAAGAGACATTATGTTAACTAAAGATATATGAAGTATACAATATAGAAATTTTGTTACAGTCTTATCTATAATGAAAATTAATGTTCTACTTGTCTAATACAATCTTTAAATAAACCAATTTTCTATTATAATTTGAATAAGTATTTATTATTTTTGCTAATTTTTTTTATTTGTTGGGTTCTTTATTTTATCTATTGTTCATTGTTTAATATAAATAAAGCCTTTAATATTAAATAAGTATCGTATTATTCTAAATCAATATAATACTTATCATCTTCCATGATTTTCTTTAAAAATTCTTCTAAGGAATCCGCGATTTTTATATCATCATAATAAATAGCATTATTTTGCTCTTCACTTATTTCTATTAGTAGCAACGCGCTTTCATTAGCTTCAAAAAATATTAATTTATCCTCTTCAAGATCTTCGTAAACTTCTATATCAGGATAAAATTCAAAATCATTAACTTTTAATCTAGCATCTCTGATGGAAGAAGGCCCCATAATACGATTGATATTATATTCTGATCTTTGAAGGAAGCCATAACCAATCTCTAAAAGAAACTTCTTTAATTCAAAAGGGAACTTTAACCCTAATGTTCCTTCTACCTCTTCAATATCATTTCTACTTACAGGATAAAATTGATTATCTTTTTGATTCTTAACAAAATCGTATCTCATAATTTAATTATCTCCTTTAAATAATTCATTAGCCGGTGATCCCGTACCATGTATACCAGACTGATGCTCATTTGGAAATTTTGCAGGGTGTATATTCCACCATTCATGTTCTCCCCGAAAGCTATTTTCAATTATATGATGTGCATCATATTTATCGCCTTTTCTTCTAACTGGTTCACCTGTATTCTCTGAAATAATATCTTCACTGTAAGTGGGCCATTTTTGTCCCGTTTTTATCTCCCATTCCTCAATGAGCTTGTCTTTAATTTTATTAAATGCCCGTCGATGCTTCCGGGTTTCTATAGGAGAAAGTTTTTGATATTCCTTATTTCTTAACGCTTCTTTAAGCTTCTCTATTTGGTTTTTTGACAGTTTTCTCGATGTTCTCATTTCAACATCTTTAATATATCTCTTTATTAAGTCAGAATTAATTTTGACTCCAGTACCGCTATATCTGTTAGTATTATTTTCTACTACCGAAATCGAATGTGTTGTTTTATCAATTTTTGAATCTTCTTTTAAAGATTCAACCTGGCTATTTTCCATCTTACTAACATGGTTGGGATCCTTCTTCTTTATAAACCTTCCCCTAGCATCACGCCAACGTTTTCCGTCAAAGTAGTCTTTCCCCATAAAATTCATCGTATCTTTAGCCGTACTCTTCAACACATCCCGTACAGTTTGCTGCGCAAAGTCTACACTCACACCCACTGGTGCTTCCTGCGGTAAGAACCTCGGTACTTTCGCATCTAATACAGCATCATACATCTTTTTGGCTTTATCAATACCAGCTGCTGGCATTTTTCGCATCGCCTGCTGAATGTCTTTTCCATATTGAGTAACTTTACTTGTACGAACTACGTTGCGCATATCATTGAACTTTTTCGTAACTGCCTGTGCACCTTTTTCGACAAGCTGAGTGGATGCTTTTGAAGCAAGTAAACCGCCTGCCGCAACCCCAAAGGATTGAAACAAACTAGCCTGCTGCTCTTCTTTAGTAAGCTTATTTCCTAGTAAGTCCTTCCCCATTGTATACTCATACATGCCATTTGTTAAGACAAGTCCATACAATCCTTTTTCTGTTTGTTCAAGCACTTTAAACACTTTAGGTGTTTGGTATGCTTCGCTATTTTTGTAAGCTTTCGCATCAAAAGTGAGCTGATAAGCGCTGCCGCCTTGAGAATTCAGCTGTTCTAAACCATTTACGCTAAATTGAACGGATTCATAGAAAGAATTCAACATTTCATATTCACTTGAAAGTTGATTATCTAGTTCTTCTACTGCGGTAATAGTTTCTGTTCTTTTTTCTCAGCAGCGCTTAGCTCATCTTCAAAGGCCTCTGTGGAAAACGGTGTAATATGTATAATATCTTCAATATTGCTTAAAATTGCTTCAAGTTCAGTTTGCTGCTGTTCGACCATTTGCTTAGAGCGATCATTAGCAACAGCCAGCTCTTGCTCTAAAAACGATACGTCTACAACCGTATCACCTTTTAATTTAGCTTGTTCCGCATAATCTGCAATACTATTAAAATAGGATTCATGTGACGATACAAGGCTTTTCCAATGCGTAACCATATCTATTTGTGATGTATAAAAACCTTTTATACTGTCGGCACCTTTCCCTTGAAATTCATGATCTAGTGTAGCCACGGCATGAAGGGCTTTTTTTAATACATCTAGCTGTTCATCAAATGCTTTGTACGCCTGCATCCTGTCTTTTGCATAAGCTAAAAGCGTACTGGCTTCATATACTTTTCCCATTACATACCCTCTTTTTTTATGATTAATATATCTCTGGTTTAAGATTTTCCTCTATTATCCATTATAAAACTGCTAATATATTATCTGAATAGGATAATAATCCCTTTTATAAGCTTGTTAATCCATTAAAAAGAATATAACTGCAAAATAAAAGAGGATAGTCATAGGTATAAATATTTACCTCTAGTTTATATCATGTATAAAAACACTATTCTTTATGATCAGATTGCATTATTCCTAATAGCTTTCTTGTAACTCCACCTAAGTGGAAAGGTAACTTACGGCATACTATCATATCTCAAAGTCCTATAATTCTACAAAAGAAAAGCTACATTCACCCAAAAGATATTGGTCACACTCCAGTCATATTTTGGTCATACACTATAGAAAATCAAGGGAAACTATAGTTCATTTAAAGTTTAAAAATCCCCTCGAATCCTTGATATAGAGGTATTTCTGAACATAGTAGAAAACTACAGGGAATTTCATTTTCCACGCTGGCAGCATAGCGGTCAGAAATCCAACCTTCATACAATCCACCACAAAAAAAGAGAAGCCTTCTATAAAAAAGACTTCTCCTTTTTTGTTTTTTTAGCATTATTTTTATACTGCTTATTAGTACCCATCCTTCTACTCAACTACTAAAGAAACTACCACTCTTCCGTTTTCTTTTATAGTGGTGGTGACCATAACTATCGTGACGATCGCGACTTCTTCTATAATCGTCACTACTACTATAGCTCTTGAAAGATTTCGACTTTCTTCTCTTATAATCACTGCTGCTGTAATGCTTATTATTCGTTAATGAATTAAACAGCTTCTTAAACATAAATAGTCACTCCTCATACTCATTTTTAATCGATAAAAATAAAAAAACGCTTTTATCTCTTTAGTAGATAAAAGCGTTTAATTTATAAAGACACACTTTACCTAACTAAAAGCGTAGGCAAAGGTCTTGCTAACAATTGAGATTGCCAACAAAGCCGGAAACTGACTGTTTCGTAATGACGACTGTGTTGTACAGCTACTCCCCTTTGAAGTATTAAGTTTCTTCAATAGTAACGTATAACATTTGTGCAAGTCAATTAATAACTAATAAGTTTATTGTTCTCTAAATGTTAATTTAATAGGAGAATATTTTGTATTTGGAATGCTGGGTGTGCTTTTTTGTTGGAGCAAATGAAATTTCTATTTGTTCAATTCGTAAGAGATTAGTGAAAAGTTTCTTTCTGATAGTATACTTATACTAAGTTAATTTTTGTACCGGAACCATAAAACCAATTAAATTGTTTTGTCTTATCTTTTTTATCAAAATTATTAATCTACTAATTAATAAGAACATTGGAAATTATGACATCTTTGTTAACAAGAAGGTATTTCCCTTCTTCACCTCGAAGTAACCTATTTGTAGAAAAAAATGGTAAAGGAGAAAAAACCTTATGCAAAAAATAAAGTCTTCTCTTACAGATCACCTGCGTAATTGTACAAAAGAAATGATGAAAGAGCTAAATGTACCAGGAGCAGCAGTCGCAATCGTAAAAGATGGAGAAATTGTTCTTTCTGAAGGATTTGGATACCGTGACGTTGAAAATAAAAAACCTGTTACACCTAGCACGCTGTTGGGACTGACCCCATAAAGTGAGACAAATAAAAAACACCTTTAAGTTGAAAACTGGGTATGTAGTACCTAACAATCACTTGGAGGTGTTTTTTCTATGGGAACAAGAGTCAGTTATCCAGTCGAAATAAAGTTAAAAGCGATTGAAATGAGGTTAGCCGGTGTACCTGTAAAAGAAGTATTATCACAACTAAACATTCGGAACCCTACCCAATTAAAAACATGGATGAAGTGGTATCAAAATGGGGATGTACACCGGTTGGAACAGCCAGTAGGCAAGCAATATGCCTATGGAAAAGGTCCTGATTTTGAAAACGAGACAGCTAAGTTAAAGACTGAGAACCGACAATTAAAGCAACAAATCGAGATTTTAAAAAAGTACAAGGAATTGGAAAGGAAGTGGTACCAGAAATCGCAGTGAACCTAGTGGAAGAGTTAAAAGAACAAATCCCTATTTATCAAATCTGTTTCCATCTTGGTATTCCTCGGTCCACTTACTACCGTTGGAAGCAGCATAGTCAACAGGATACACGAAAGAAATGGATGGAACAGCAAGTGGGTGAACAATGTCGTGCACACAAGTTTCGATATGGCTATCGGAAGATCACAGCTGTACTCAAGCGAACCATGAAGATTAACCACAAGTTTGTGCAGCGTACCATGCAGAAATACGGTTGGCAATGTCGCGTTAAACGGAAGAAACGGCAGCGAACAGGGCAACCTTATCAGGTTGCAGAGAATGTATTAAATCGTGACTTTCGAGCTGAACGCCCTCTTCAAAAGCTCGTGACTGATATTACGTACTTGCCTTTTGGGCCGAAACCATTGTATCTTTCAAGTATTCAAGATTTATTTAACGGAGAGATTATTGCGTATTCCATAGGTGATTGTCAAAATGTCGCGTTTGTTTTAGACACGCTTAACCAACTCCCTTCTCTACCGGAAGGGTGCACGTTGCATAGTGATCAAGGCTCTGTGTACACATCGTATGCTTATCAACAAACAATTAAAGAGAAAGGCATTATCATGAGTATGTCCCGAAAAGGGACGCCTGCAGATAATGCCTCAATTGAATCGTTTCATTCCTCACTAAAGTCTGAAACGTTCTACCTTGACGAGTTGACATACACTACGACTACCATCATAGAGCAAACCGTCAAAAGCTATATTACGTATTATAACCATGCCCGTATTCAAACAAAATTAAACAACCAGTCTCCTGTACAATACAGAAAACGGGTTGTTTAAAAGGTGTTTTGATTCCTGTCTCAAAAACAGGGGTCAGTCCCGTTTGCAATCGGCTCATCTACAAAAGCTTTTGGTACACTTTCTCTAAGTTTACTTGCTCAACAACGAAAGTTTGACTGGGATGAACCTGTTCAAACGTATCTTCCAACTTTTTCACTCCATGCCCCTCTGATAAGCTCACAAACTACAGCTCGTGATTTAGCTTCCCATCGTTCTGGGGTAAGTCGTCATGAGTTATTATGGTATCAATCTTCATTCACGCGAAAAGAAATTATGGAGAAAATTAAGCACTTAGAGCTTGATGCACCATTTCGCACATCTTTTCTATATAATAATTTAATGTATGTAACTATGAGCTATATGGTAGAAAAAATCACGAACCAAACATGGGAGCAGTATGTAAGTGAGCATATTTTGCAACCTCTTCATATGGAAAATACAAATTTCTCAGTTACTACTTCACAAGAAAATGATAACCACGCACTTCCATACATTGAAAAAGATAAAGATGCCGTTAAAATTCCGTTGCGTAACATTGATACAGTTGGTGCTGCGGGATGCATAAACTCAACGATAGAAGATATGGCTAAGTGGATTTTATTTCATTTAAATCAAGGAAAAGCTGGAGAGCATGAACTTATTACACCAAATTTACTGCAGCAAATGTATGAACCGCATATTCCAATTCCTGATGATCCGCTGCTATCTACGTCTGAAACAGCGCTCACTTGCTACGGACTTGGGTGGTTTATTAGTGCGTATCGCGGTTACAAAGTCATTCATCACGGGGGGAACATTGATGGGTTTTCAGCGCTCGTCTCTTTTATACCAGAAGAAAATATCGGCCTTGTTATTCTGACAAACGCTGGAACGACTCTACTCCCAACTTACCTTGCAAATCAAATTTATGATGAGATTCTGGAGCTAGATGCAATCGACTGGCATAAAAGATCTGCGGAAGATACAGCTAAGTTTAAAGAAATAATGAAAGAGTTAGATAAACCTTTTCCACAAGTAAAAGAAACAAGCCCTACACATGAATTAAAAGAGTATACAGGAATATTTGAGCACCCTGCATATGGGGAAATTGAAGTTGATATACAAAATGACCTGTTACATTTAAAATGGGGATCCCTTCATACGGAGATGAAACATCATCATTACAATATGTTCACCGTAAAGTGGGATATTTCTTATTCAGAAATGAATTTATTAATTGCATATGAAATGGAAACCGAAGGAAAGCTATCGCAGTTAAAATTAAACTTATCACCAATGCTAAGTGCAAAACCAATTGTATTTACTAAACTCGACGATACGGATACAACGTCATAAAATTAAGTGATGATGTACTAGAAAAACAGGAGTTCAACTTTATGCTTAGAAATGAACCACATGATGAGAGTGACTCAGGTTGGTCTATATTGAGCGGATATGAAGACGACGATTATCTAAGTGACTCTGAAAACTTTCAAATTGTTTCTATCGGAGTTATTTTGAATGTCGATGATTCCATTTTGGACTTTATCCAACAACCACCCTTATGCGTATATGAAAGAAATAATGAAGGTCGTTTTTATAAAATTGATGATTACGATTAGGAACACTATTTAAATAACTAAAAAGGAGCGGTTTCCACTCCTTTTTACTGTTCGTATTGTCTATGTTAACTTTTTATAAAGCCCGCTTTTATTTTTGTTTTATTAACTCTTCTTCAAAGAAAAAAGTACTTGGATATTTATCCACGATATAAGAGTATCTTTTCATGTTTTTCACATACTGCCCTTTTAAAATTGTCACGGATTCGTTTGATGCTTTTATGCTTACGGTTTCTCCATCCTTAAACATTTTCTCAGCCATAACCGTTCCCCTTTCTTCGATTAAAATCATAAAGTTGTTTATTTGAATTCATAAGTAAAAAAGACTCCGAGGTGGAGTCTTTTTTACTTAATTTAATTATGCTACTTTGTTAACGTTAGCAGCTTGTGCACCACGTGGACCTTGTTCGATGTCAAACGTTACTTTTTGACCTTCGTCTAAAGATTTGAAGCCTTCGCCTTGAATTGAGCTGAAATGTACGAATACATCTTCGCCGCCTTCAACTTCGATAAAGCCAAAACCTTTCTCTGCATTAAACCATTTTACTGTACCTTGTTCCATAATATTGCCTCCTGCTGTGGAATAATCCACATATGTATTACTACCCTTGTCCAACCATACTATCTTAAGATTGAAATTTCGATGGAACAGATTTCTTTTCTCTTGATTCTATACCGAACAAAAATAATTAACTTAATTTTATCATATAAAAGTTACTATAGCAAATACAGAAAAGAAGAAAGAGCCCTATGACATTCGCTAAAAGATGATATCTTGTCATTTTCATCTCTAAACAAAACTGATTCACTAAAGAATTAGCTCTAACCAGCAATAAATGTAACAGCACATACGACAATGAAAAATATTGAAAAGGTTCCAAGTATACTAAACTTACGCTTTATATTAGGAATTAATGATTCCATAATAAAGAATAAACCAATAAAAAACACCATAAAAGCAAAAGTTGAAACTTCACTTGGGTAATTCAATAAGCCAATTAATAGCGCAAATAGCGTTATAATCACTCTATAAGATAAAGTGTTAAACACAAAAAAACCCGCCAATCATTTTCTTATTGTTATATTTTAACATATCAATAAGAAAATTGGTTTTATCTACGCTCTATATAAAAGAAAAATTCAAAAAATATTGAGGATGATTGCGTCTCAGTATCTAATCTATAGTTATCTTAAACTGTTTAGAATTGAATTAATTATAATTTCACTTTTTTTCACCAATAATTAGTATGATGATATTTTTCAGGAAAAACTTCTTTAAGAAGTCCATTATGTTTCTATTGGTTCTTACATGAATAGGAGTTTTTTGTTTAAATGCTAATAAAACCAGCTAATTATATTAGTATTTCACTTAAAATATAAATTCCCTTTCTTTCTCTTTCCTTGTAAAATTAATAAAAAACAAATACTCGCCTATAAAAAGGAGTGAATCGATGAGGTTTTTGATTGAATATAAAGATTTTAAGACAAAGCAAACAAGTAACTCTACACTAGAAGTGCTTGAGACACTTCTAAATGAACATTTAATCGGGACATTTCATGGCGACGCGTTTGAATGCATCTACACTCACTTTGTTTCAAACATACCAAGTACTAAAAAAACGTTAAAATTACGGTTATTGTACGGAAGCATGGCAGAGATGGAAATCGTGCAGCAGTTTAAAAATGATCAAAAACTAAACCTAGAGGACTTTACTGCTAGCCTATTAACGGTAGAAAAAGCAATTCGTAAAGCTGAAGAAATAAACGTTAAAGAAGAATCTTACTATGACAAAGAAACACTATTATCTCAGTACGAACAGCTAAAAATACACGCTCCTTCTTCTCAAGAAGAGTTAAACAAGTATAAAGCCAGCTTAGCGTTCACCAAAAAGAGTAACTATGCTAAGCGTATTGACTGCATGTTGAAACAAGATCAGCTTACTAAAAGACCGCTAAATAAGCTAATTGAGGGTTTTACAGTGAATGATCCCTATGATTTATTTAATAATCTCAGCTATCGCTATTCCGAACTCTTCTCTAATTTGCTGCTTTCTGCTGGAGTATACTTACCTTCATACAGCCAGATACATATTCATATCGCAGGGAGCCTATTAGAGGCTAAACAGGAACTCGCTTTAGAACCTTGGTACAAGATGACTTATGGAAGCGTTGACTTAGCTTGCTTTAATGAAGCCACAGATACGAAGAAGGAAGAGATGCTACTACAAAGCATTTCAGAAGGTTTGTTACTGCTTACAGAAGTTGATCATTTAGATAGAGATAAAATAAAAAGCGTCATCTCACAAGTCGAAAAAAACGGCTTAAACCAAGAGCTTACTTACTTTCAAAGAGAGAATAAAAGATACAAAGCTGAAGTTGTTTATCATATACCAAAGGACCACGTAACCAAAACTGCATTTTATTTAAGGGTTACTGACTTACAAACGAATCAAGTCGCTGAAACTTTTATCGATAACTTACTTACATTCTACGCGGGAGCAAGTCTATACAAACTTGCGATAAAAAAAGATGAAATTGTGATATCAGGTCGGTCAGGGTATCGGGCTGAATTAATGAGGAAAAGTGATAAGCTTCCAGAGAAATATTGCTTTTCTTTGAAAGAGTTGTTTAGTCAAAAAGTGTAACTAATATGGATTTAATTTTACTATTCGAGGAGGAACCACATATGGCTGGCATTGCAAAAACCCCTGAACCGCCTTATTTTGCAGTAATTTTTGCTTCACAGAGAACCGAAGGAGATAAGGGATATGGGATAATGGCGGATAAAATGGTAGAACTTGCTTCTAACCAGCAAGGATTTTTAGGGATAGAAAGCGCCAGAGATAAAGACTTAGGGATCACAGTTTCATATTGGGATTCTTTAGAGTCAATAAAAGCTTGGAAAGAAAACTCAGCTCATAGAGTAGCACAGAATAAAGGCAAAACAGAATGGTATAAAAATTTTTCTTTTAGAGTTTGCAAAGTTGAGAGACATAGTTTTTTTGAGATGTAGTTAATTATTTGATTAGTATCGATAAAAAGCTCGTTATATTGACTAAGGGTGTATAAAAAGAAACCTCCTGACAAAGCAACAGGAGGTTTTTAAGCTATTTTAAAACCTTTTTAGACATTGAAAATAAATGCTGATACAACCAAGTAAGTAATTGAGAATAAAGTTAATAAGAAAACAAAGGATGCAAACAGTAAAACGGTGGCCTTGTTATTGAGTGTGGTTTCACTTCTAAATAAGCTAGAGAACCCTAATAATGCTCCTCCTAAAATCGCTACTAATCCAAACAATGGGTTAATCATACTTGCCATCCATATTCCTGTTACAAGAATGATTAAAGCAATAATTGGATTAAACATATGAGTTACAGTCATATCAATCCACTCCTTCTTCTATGTACTTACTATTTTATCAGAAAATGGATAAAAATAAATGCATGTTGTTCTAACTGTTCGTCTTATTTATAGTGTTCTCTTCTTTACGGAACTTATATGTTTTCCAACTGATATATAAAGCAGTGATAATCACAAAGCCAATAAGCAACACTGATTAATAGTCTGTAATTATTTTAATTACAGTTTCAGTATCGCCATCATAAAAATGACCAATGCTCAAAAAAAGAAAGATTGTCGGAGCAATTCCAGCCATCGTTAGTAATGTATACAAGCGAAGATTCATATTGGAAGCGTCCGCTCAGAAAGGAACAACATTCCCTAGATGAAGGGGACTTGAAATCATGACGCTCCAAATGCCATATTTGCTAAAATGACCTTTCGCTTTTTCTACCCCTGCTCTTTTGGCGGGACTTAATCTGTTCTCCAATGAATCTCCTAATTTGTATCCAATAAAATAAGGAAGATAACTACCTACAGCATATAAGAAGCTTCCTAATAGAGAAATCCCACCGATTCCAAACCAAGACAAATCTAAAATAAAGCCTACCGTTACGATAAAAAATGTTCCAATAAAGTGGAATGCACTCCCTTCAATAAACAAGGAAAGAAGGACACCCCAGATTCCCCACTCTTCTACAAGGTTTATTATGGTTTCAGTCATACTCTCTTCTCCAACTATTTTTTGTATGTACTTAAGTATAGAGAAGCATTAAATGTTCAAACAGCTGCTGGAGAATCAATTTCAACTACGTCTTAGGTCTTACCGAGAGTTTAATGGTTAGGCGGATCAACACTTGAATCTACTTACATCCGAAAAAGAACCGCTAGCTATTTATATAAGCCAGCAGCTCTCTTTTACTATCTTTCAGCTATTCTTGTTTCTATGTTGGAACACAATGAATACTGTTTTCGTTGAAGGCTAGTTGTGGAACAGTTAACAGCTCAGCTTGCATGGTAGAAGATGAAGGTAGTAGAAGAAATAAATTAAGTGGTGCTTCTTAATGAAAGTTTTTCTATGCTCTCAGCTCGTAATTAAAAAGCTGCTGTAAGTAAAAGTTTTCCGTTTCTGCTCTCTTGCCAGCCAGGTACTCTTCTAACCCGACTTCCGTTAATCGAACAACTCCCTCACTTTTTACGCCAGGCATTTCTTTTCCAATGTCCATCACCATGACTAAATTATAATGAGAAGGCGTTACGAGATAGCGTGCAACCGTCACATCTTTTCGTTTTCCTACATGACCATAGCGTAATACGACTTTCCAATACTTCCATTCCATAAAAGCCCCTCCTCAAAATTTTAGTGTGTTTTCAGTTTTTCATCGTTGAGATTGAAAATTTCGTTTTTGGAACCGAAATATATTTCAGAAAATTCAATCTTTTAATGGTTAATTCCATTATAAACCAAAAGTCTTATTATCTCAATAAATAATCACGAAATGATATAACAGAAATATGTATAAAAGAAAGTTTTTCGGCCTTTCTTTGTGAAAAACCCATCACCTGAACAAGGTAATGGGTTCTTTTCTAACTATAGTATTCTCTCAATTATAAACCGATTCCTTCTCACTCAAGCCAAGCGTATGCGAAGTTGAAGCATAAATCTTCTCGAAAAACGCCGGATTGTCAGAAAGCGACATGCCGTATGATGGAATCATTTCTTTAATTTTTGGCTCCCAAGCGTTCATTTGATCTGGGAAGCATTTTTCTAATACTTCAAGCATGACGTGAACAGCGGTTGAAGCTCCAGGTGATGCACCTAGAAGCGCAGCTACCGTTCCGTCTGAAGAGCTTACAACTTCTGTACCAAATTGAAGCGTTCCTCTTCCGCCAGCTTCCGTGTCTTTAATAACCTGTACGCGCTGACCAGCTACAACAATATCCCAGTCTTCTCCTTTTGCATCTGGAATAAATTCACGAAGCTCTTCCACACGCTTTTCATTAGACAACATAACCTGTTGAATTAAGTATTTTGTAAGGGCCATTTCTTTAACCCCAGCAGCAAGCATTGTTAAGATATTGTTTGGCTTCACTGAGCCAATAAGATCTAAATTCGAACCTGTTTTTAAGAATTTTGGTGAGAACCCGGCAAATGGTCCAAACAGCAGCGCTTTTTTGTTTCCAATATAACGCGTGTCTAAGTGAGGTACTGACATCGGTGGTGCACCCACTTTTGCTTTTCCATACACTTTTCCATGATGCTGCTCGATAACCTCCGGGTTGTTACAGACCATGAAGAGTCCACTTACTGGGAATCCACCGATACGCTTTGACTCAGGAATACCTGTTTTTTGTAAAAGCGGTAAGCTCCCTCCACCAGCTCCAATAAAGACGAACTTAGCTTGATGGTATTCAGTTAAACCCGTATTTAAGTTTTGAACTTTAAGCTCCCAAAGTCCATCACTTGTACGTTTAATGTTTTTTACGCTATGTCGATAGTTAAGCTCTACGTTTTTTGTTTTCAAATGATCAAATAGCATGCGCGTTAAAGAACCAAAATTGACGTCTGTCCCCTCATCAATTTTAGTTGCCGCGATTGGTTCAGTTACCTTACGACCATTCATAATAAGTGGCACCCACTCTTTTAACTTGTTTGGGTCATCTGAAAATTCCATTCCTTTAAATAGCGGATTCTTTGAAAGCGCTTCAAAACGCTTCTTCAGAAAGGAAACATTTTGGTCACCTTGTACTAGGCTCATATGTGGAATTGGCATGATAAAGTCTTTAGGATTACCAATTAAGTTACTATTTACGAGATAAGACCAGAACTGCCTTGATAGCTGAAACTGTTCATTAATATTTACTGCCTTTGTAATATCGATAGATCCATCTGCTTTTTCAGATGTGTAGTTAAGCTCACATAATGCAGAGTGCCCCGTTCCTGCATTATTCCATTCGTTTGAACTTTCTTCTCCCGCGTCTGTCAGTGACTCAAATACTTTAATTTTCCACTCAGGTGCCAGCTCTTTGAGTAACGACCCTAAAGTCGCGCTCATAATGCCGGCGCCTATTAAGATAACGTCTGTTTTTGTCTGTACGTTGCTCATGATAACCTTCCCCATCCCCTAAATTTTCAAAAAAGATGTAGATGTTCCCCTTCTTAATTAGCTAAACCGAGATGCGATGTAGGAACCTATCTTTTTTGTCACTACTATAACTATATCACAGTCTAATTGTATGATGATTAGAAACTATTCAAAAGTGATGAAAAAGTAAAAAAATTTCGCATCTAAAACACCGAAATCACTTTTAAATAGAGTGTTGATAATAATATCATACTACAACTGTAGCATCTTTTTCCAAACATTTTAATAAGTAAAACGTCTTTTATGTGCATTTTGTTCATTTTATTCACTAGATTTTGTCTTTATCTAGCAATATCCTACATAATCAGGTAGAATATAGAAAATATTAACAACGGAGGTTTTGTGTGAATGAATTAAATATTGATATTTCTTTCCTATTTAGCGTATTCACAAGGGCATGGTTCCTTCACTCTAGTTCAAAAAGCATATCCCTTCAAGTCGTAATGAAGCTTTTCAAGATACAAACCCTCAGCAATATACCTATCTAAAACAGCAGGTTGAAAAAAATCTTCCATATAGATGAGGTGAAAATATTGAATCATGCTCCTATTATCCAAGGTGACACAGTACTGCTTCGTCAACCGATTGACCGTGACGTTGATGATTACCTTCAAGTAGAAACGCATCCAGAGCTCGTCCGAATGTATGGTGGTACCCCTTCAGATATTCACCCCAAAACAAGAGAGCGTACATTAAAATTTGTCGAAGCTATTCGTAAAAACAAACTTGAATGGTGCGTAGAATATAACGGTCGCTTCGTTGGTCAAGCCAGACTTATGATGAATGAACACGACAACCGTGCCCGCTACGCGATTAGCTTATTTGATCCGTCTGTTTGGAATCAAGGTCTCGGCACTGAAATTACGCAGCTTGTTTTAACGTACGCTTTTCACGAACTGAAGCTGCATCGCATTGATTTACGCGTACTCGCTTACAATAAGCGTGCCATTGCGTGCTATCAAAAATGCGGCTTTGTACAAGAAGGCGTTGAGCGTGAAGGTGCGCTCATCAATGGTGTATACGAAACGGATATTATCATGAGTATACTAGACCGAGAATTTACTGATCTGCTTTTATAAATTATAGTTGCTATTGAAGTAATTATGCCTACCCTACGGACAACATAAAGGATTTTTCTAACAGTTATCGAAATACACGATTGTTAAAATTAAAATAACAACTTATCAATTGGTAGCTATTATTGGAGGGCAAATGAAAAAAGTAGTTGATATGATTGATTCAAGGACAAAAGTTTCTGGAGTCTCAAAACTCCAATTAACAAGAACAGAAAAAGAATTGGGCGCTCTATTCCCAGATGAATATAAAGAGCTTTTTATAGAAACGAATGGAGCAACATTTGGTGATTGGGTGCTGTTTTCTCTTCCAAGTGATGAACAGCTAGGATTTTCGTATGATATTGTACAACAGAATGCTCTAAAAAGACCCGAACACCTACCGAACGATATGATTTGTATTGGTGAAAACGCAGGTGGAGATAAATTATGTTACCGTGTTAGGAAAAGATTTATGCAGGAACAAGTCTATGTTTGGTACGCTAAAACAGCGAAACTAGACTGTAAATCGTTGAATTTATTTACCTTTATCGATTGGCATGTGCCTAAAATTAATACTAATAAACCTAAAATGCTTGGGAATTTTACAGTGACTAGTGGAAAGTTAATTATTTCTGATCCAGCCTATATGCCGAATGAAGAAGCGGAATTGCAAATCATACTTACCAATGTAAAAAACGGAAAATGGACAGCAGCAGTTTCTTATACGCCAGCAGCTGTTGTTAAACATTTAACGATATATTACGGAGAAAAGAAACCAACTGGAAAATGGGCTCTTTGTGACAAGTTAATTGGCATTGACTCTGCTCAAGGTGGAGTTTTTGACTATGCAGCATTGAATAGTAATCAAGTAAATTATTTAGATGATGTAGACATTTCAAACGAGCAAGGGGTGGTAGTTTCAAACGGCGCAATCTCGAAATCTGGTTATGGTGACGGAATGTATGAGGTAAAAGTAAAATATAATCGATTAAAAGAGATTGTTGGAGTGATGATTGTTTTTGAAGATGAGGAATAACGTTCTTCATCTTCTCACAGGCTAGTACCCTTGTTTCTTTTTTACTACGTGTTAACAAACCAAAAAGGAAGATAAACATTATCGTCCTTTTTGGTAATACTCGCTTACTGATTATGTATATGTTATTCGCTTTGCTTTTTAGGTGATGTTTGCAACTTTTCCAATGACTCAATCTGTTTATCAATTCCGCCTAAATCCTGCTCGATATCTGTTTTTAAACTATCGAAACGCTCCGAAATATCTTTTTTCATTCTCTCTAATTCTGCAATAATATCTTTCATCTTTTCTCCTCCGCTTTTCGTCAGTCTAACTCAACGTTTTTTGCGCTGATTCGAAATAATAAACCCGTAACTAGAAAAAGAACCGTTATGCTAAGAAATAAAACTCCTGCCAGTATTTGAAAGGGGTCGCTTCCTAAATGACTAAACGGATAAGGACCATTAATAACCCAGATATACCGGTCATAATCACTGTGAATAAAGCGATATAATAACAGCGGGCTTATTAAAAAGCATCCACCTAAGAGAAAAAACAAATTTGCAAAACTATTATAAAGAGCTTTCATTATGGTGCTGTCACCTCACAATCATTTGCTTTTCCACTTCTACTATCCATTTTTTCTATATAATGGATTATCATTTAGTATTTTACAATCTTAGCATAAGTTTCTCATGCACAGTATGATTCGATTGAACCATATCATCTTACTGTGATAAGTAGTTCAATTCCCTTTTGTAAACTTAAACATACTAGCCAGCACATGATACCTATTGCTATAGCAGCTATAAGCGGAAGGTGATGTTTCAATGCGATGAAGACACCAGCAAGTATGACGATAGTCGCAGGCAAGCCAATGATAACACCCCATATAAACTGCTGAAGCTGATCGGATGATTGCCCTTGAACAGTTAATCATACTACGCTGTGAAAGCTCTTAAATGATAAAGAAATAAGTGCCAAAAATAAGCGAAATAATAATGACAAATACACCGAGAAGTACCATGCTGATGACGGCTGGGCGGAATGTTTGACTGTTAATGGCTTCAATCTTTCTCACATATGCCACAGCTGAAACAATAATCGTAACAATTCCTACTCCTACAGATAAAATACCAATGATTGTTGCAAGTTGATCACTAAGCGGAGATAGTGTAGCTCGCATTGTAAAGTGTAGATTTGTTACTAAAAAACCCACACCAATAATTGAAATAGCCGTTCGAAGCCAAGCTAGAAACGTTCGTTCATTCGCGAGATGCTGCTGAATATACTTTGAATCTTTCGTTGTTTCTTTAGCTTTTATATCTTGATTACTCATCTCATCCCTCCTCCGTTTGATTATCCTAGTAGCTTTAGTTTTTCTTGGGCTTGTTTATTAAATTCATTTTATCGTTTTCTATTTCCTGATTCATATTAATTCCAAGCATTCATTCCGCCTTTAACATTTGTAATGTGATTGAAGCCTTTCTTTTTAAGAAGCTTGCATGCTGCTTTACTTCTCATCCCGCTTTGACAAATAACAATAACTTCTTTGTCTTTTAATAAGCTGCTTGTATTTTGGTCAAGCTGTTGAAGAGGAATATTCGTAAATCCTCGAATTTTATTCCCTCGAAACTCTCCCGGTGTACGAACATCAATATATTGTTTATTGCGATCGTTTAGTTCTTGTTTTAAGGTTGCTGTTGAAATTTCTCTAATTCCTTTTGTGGGAAAGAATTGCTTCGCCATGAAAAAAGTAAACAGTGCTACGACTATATAAAATACATAATCCATTTTTCAGTCTCCTTTACGTAAGTAGATAATCTATTTTTCATTATACCCCTATAGGTATAATAGTCAACAAATAAATTTTTCATTATGTTTCATTATACGTTTAAGTTTGAGGTATTTCCTTTCCTATAAAAGATGTATATTCCTTACTTGTTTGAACACCCTAACGTAGTGTACCTATCAGCTAAGGAGTGATATGATGTTTTTCCACGTAAAAGAACTTCAATATAAAGCAAAACCTACTCAACCAGATCCCGTTTATGCAAAGAAGCTTCAAGAAGTATTAGGCGGACAATACGGAGAAATTTCTGTTATGATGCAGTATTTATTTCAAGGTTGGAATTGTCGAGGAGAGCAAAAGTATAGAGATATGCTTCTAGATATCGGCACAGAAGAAATCGGTCACGTTGAAATGCTCGCAACGATGATTGCACAGTTATTGGATAAAGCACCAGTAGAAGAACAAGAACAAGCAGCTCAAGACCCTGTTATTAAAAGTATTATGGGTGGAATGAATCCACAGCATGCAATTGTTAATGGTTTAGGAGCTAGTCCTAATGATAGTACTGGGTATCCTTGGACTGCTCGCTATACCATTTCTAGCGGAAACTTATTGGCTGATTTTAGAGCGAACCTTAACGCAGAAACACAAGGAAGACTTCAAGTCGTTCGCCTTTATGAAATGACGGACGACCCAGGAGTTAGAGACATGCTTTCTTTCTTAATTGCTCGAGACACAATGCACCAAAATCAATGGGCAGCAGCTATTGAAGAGTTGCAAGAAAAAGAAGGATTTGTTGTTCCTTCTACCTTTAATAAAGAATATGAAAAGCAAGAAGTATCTCACCAATTCTTGGATTTTTCTAAAGGAACAGAAAGTAAAGAAGGTAGATGGGCAAGTGGTCCTTCCATTGATGGACAAGGAGAGTTTTCATATATTGAAGAACCAAAAGCAACTGGACAAGCTCCTATTCTTAAGCCAGCTCCAGGTTATATTCACGGAACGCCAAAAACGAATTAAATTAAAAGAGGCTGGGACAAGACCCAGCCTCTTTCCTACTTAAAGCTCTTCTCCATTACTTCCAATCACGCGCTGATACCAATAAAAGCTATCTTTTTTCGAACGATTTAGCGTACCGTTTCCTTCGTCGTCAAGGTCCACATAAATGAATCCGTAGCGCTTTGACATTTCGGATGTGGAAAAGCTGACTAAGTCAATTGGCCCCCAAGCCGTGTAGCCAATGAGCTCTACCCCATCAGCAATAGCTTCTTTCATTTGTTCAATATGTTTTTTCAAGTAATCGATGCGATAGTCATCATGAATACTGCCGTCTTCTTCGACTTTATCAAATGCACCAAGTCCGTTCTCCACAATAAACAACGGCTTTTCATAGCGCTCATAAAACATATTGAGTAGGGTGCGCAAGCCAACAGGATCAATCTGCCATCCCCAATCTGATGCTTCTAGGTACGGATTTTTTAAATTAGTTAAAATATTACCTACCGCTTGTTCACCAGCTGTTTCTGGTCTTGCTGACACCGTTGACATATAGTAACTAAGCGAAACAAAGTCTACAAGATTGTTCTTTAAAGTATGTTCGTCTTCCGGATGGATATCAAGCTCGATATCATGTTCTTTGAAGAAACGGTTCATGTATGCTGGATAATGACCGCGCGCTTGAACATCAGTGAAGAAAAACGTCTTGCGCTGATCAGTTAGCGCTGCGTGTACGTCTTCTGGGTGCGGACTGTCTGGGTAATTAATCATCCCGAGTACCATGCAGCCAATTTGAGCCTCTGGATTTATTTCATGGCATGCTTCTACCGCTTTTGCGCTTGCTACAAGCTGGTGGTGTGCTGCTTGGAACGTTGCTTCTAACAGCTTTCCTTCTTCAACCTTGTCTCGCAGCATGCCTCCGCTAATGAAAGGGCTCATTAAAATGGAGTTAATTTCATTAAACGTAATCCAATACTTCACCTTACCTTTATATCGTTCTAATACAGTTCTAGCATAGCGTGTAAAATGGTCAACTACCACGCGATTTTTCCAGCCTCCGTATTCAAGAGATAAGTGTAGAGGCATTTCATAATGAGACAGCGTTACAATCGGTTCAATATCATTTTTTCTTAATTCATCTAATAAGTCATCGTAATAAGCTAGTCCAGCTTCGTTAGGCTCTTCTTCCACACCGTTTGGAAAAATACGCGTCCACGCAATGGAAATGCGAAACGTTTTGAAACCTAATTCTTTAAATAACGCAATATCCTCTTTGTATCGATGGTAAAAGTCAATGCCATATCGCTTAGGGAAATGGCGATTTTCTTCGTCTGCTAATGCGTCTTTAACTTCTTTTGATGTTGGGAACGGCAGGTGGAGTTTCTTGCGGTCTTCAGGCTTAATTCGTTCAATCACATCGTCAACAGATAACCCTTTTCCACCTTCATCAAATGCACCTTCAATTTGATTCGCTGCCGTTGCTCCTCCCCATAAGAAATTGTCTGGGAACTTTAATGTTACGTTTGCCATATCTAAGCACCATCCTTTTATAATGTAGTGTAATTGTATATATTTTTGCTGTGAAAGAATAGGTTTCTTTGCAATTTAGACACGTGTCTCTCATAATGAAACTTGTTACACAATAAAAACATACTGTTACACAGGGAGATTAATTATGTTTTCAAGTGAAGTTATTTCAACGTTTAATGACTTAGATTATAACGTCTACAATTATATTTTAAACAACGGTGAACAGGTCATCTATATGCGTATTCGAGACTTGGCAACTGCCACTCACGTATCTACCTCAACAATTTTACGTTTTTGTAGAAAAGTAGGCTGTGACGGATTTAGTGAATTTAAAGTAAAGCTAAAGCTGTATTTAGAAAGCGAAAGCGAAGAAAGTGTAAAAGGAATGAAAGAGTTCGCGTATGAATTTATGGAGCGTACATTAAAGGGAAATCTTGATGAAGTTATTACCGAAGCAGCCCATGAGGTCGTAAGAGCTAATCATGTTCTCTTCGTTGGCTTTGGAAGTTCAGGTATATTAGCGCAGTACGGAGCACGTTATTTTTCAAGCTTAGGAAAGTTTTCAATTGCGATTAATGACCCCTACTTTCCCATTAACGCTCAGCAACTTGATAATAGTATTACCATTGCGCTCTCCGTGTCAGGAGAATCCCCGCAAACGGTGGATCAAGTCACGCGGTTAAAGGAAGAAGGAAGCAAGATTATCAGCATTACCAACACAAAATCCTCTACCTTAGCGCACCTATCGCATATTGTCATTCCATACTACGCAACGGAAGAGCGTAGAGAAATCGCGAATCTTCCACTTAACATCACTACTCAGCTTCCTGTCATGTACATACTTGAAGCAACGGCCAGAGAAGTATACAAGCTGACGTAATATGCGTCAGCTTGTTAAAAATAATAGTAAATCCATTCAGGCGTATTTACTAATGACTTTTCCCAGATAGGAATGTCATCAATAATTTCTCTTGTGAGCTTTCTGCTATCTTTCATATCCTGCTTCAGCTCTTTTTTCACCTGTTCAATAAAACGTTGATCATAGACGAGGCAGCTCGCTTCATCATTTAAGTAAAAACTACGCGGGTCCCAGTTAGCTGTACTAACATTCGCCACTTTGTCATCTATAATCATTACTTTCCCATGAAAAAACCCTTTCGTATACAAATAAACAGTGGCTCCTTCATTGAACAGTTCTTCTGTTTTAGGGTAGCTAGGTGGCTTAGTAAACCAAGCGTCTGTAGTGTCGGGTACAATTAGTGTAATTGTCACCCCACGCTCTTTTGCATCTTCAAATGCATCCATTATTGTATCGTTTGGAATAAAATACGGGGTTGCAATGATAAGCTCTTTCTTCGCTTGTTTTATAAGCTCTAACACTTGATTTTCGAGCGTTTCTCCCGTTGCGAAAACAAGCTGATAGGCTGATTGATTGTTCGAAGACGCCGTTTTGTTTAAAGAATGGGGGTTTTTAGTAGCGCCCGTATCTTCTCCCCAATCTTTTAAAAACTGCTTTTCGATTTCATACGTACCGTTCCCTTGAATTCGAAGGTGATAATCACGCCAATATCCTAACTTTTCGTTGTTGCCTAAATACTCTTCTCCAATATTAAATCCGCCAATATAAGACGTATGGCCGTCAATTGCAACGAGCTTTCGATGATTTCGGTGATTTAAACTATAAAAAAGGTGAGGAAATTGCAAAGGTCGACTAAATGCAAACTCAATTCCACTCTCTTCCATCTCTTTAATTAATGATGATGAAATGTCTTTCCCACCGAAGCGATCCACCGAAAATTTGACGTCCACGCCATGTTTGGCTTTTTCTTTTAGTAATTCAATGAACTTCATGCTAATTGGATCATCTCGAAAGATAAAAAACTGAAGGTAAATATAGCTTTCCGCTTGTTTCATGTCTGTTAATAATGATGTATATAGCTTGCTTCCTTCTGGAAACATCGTTAGCTTTCCGGTATACGCTGTAGTTTCCGTGTATGGGTGAGCCTTCGTGTACTTTTTATATCCTTGTTTTACATCCCATTGAAAAAGCAGAAAAAAACAGGTAATCAAAAGTAAAATAACCATTAATTTCTTAAACATGCCCTACCTCTTATATCGTGTAGATACGTATAGAATTTGAAAGTGAGTGTGGTTTTATAAGCGGGAATATAAGGGAGCAAAAACCACGGCGACTGCCGTGGTTGATTTAATGCGTATTTTCAAATAAAGTAGAAATGCGTTCAAATTCTTCATCGTCTTCAATGCTAGCCCATTCGCCGTTTGGTTCAATGTGAAAGAAAAAGACGTCAATATCTTCTTCTGATTCAATCAATAGCTCTTCAACAAACGCAACAGCAACATACTCTTCTCCGTCTACGGTTAACTTTCCTAAAACTTCAACATCCTGTTCTTGTTCATTTTCATCCACAATGGTAAAAATCTCACCTGTATTCACTGTTTCCATTCGTATTCTCTCCTTTAAAAATATTTTGACCTTACTGTTTGTATACCCTGTATCCATTGTTTCATTCAAAGAGAAAACACAAAAAAGCCTACTTATTTGGAATAAGTAGGCCATGAGAAACAAAGATTAATCAATAAAGCAAATGGTGACTTTAGTATACCATAGCAGAACACCATTTAGCTAATGATTTAAAGACTATAGAATGCGAACTTTGACCGTTTTACGTCCCCATTTTAATGCTTCTTTTTGATTTGGAATAAATACATCGATTTTGTTGCCACGAATTGCGCTACCTTTATCACCCGCAATTGCAGTACCGTAGCCTTCTACCCACACTTTAGAACCTAGTTTGATTACTTTTGGGTCAACAGAAATGACTTTTAAGTTAGGGTTTTTCTTTAAATTGATGCCCGTTGCGGTAATGCCACTGCATCCTTTGCAGCTTCCTGTATAAGCCGTAGCTGTCACCGTAAATTCTTTTTTTGCAGCAGGAGCAGGCGCTTTTGCTGCTGGCTTAGCTGACGTTTTAGCCGCTTGTGGCTTGGCTACTTTTAACACTTGATTCGGACGAATTGTTGCTGATTTTAAGTTATTCCATGACTGGATGTCTTTTACCGACACTTTATGTACAGAAGCAATTTTATATAATGTATCTCCACTTTTTACTTTATATGTAGTTGACGCCGCAGATGTTGCAGTCGCTGTTCCAAACAATGATAATAGAACTAAGCTTGACGTAATAATTAGTTTTTTCATCAAAATTTTCCCCTTTTTCCAATTCAGTAAATAAAGAATACTATAGTTTTATTACAGAATTATTTCAAAGGGTTATTAGTTTTGTTACAACTTGTCTAAATGGTGTCTTTTATGTCATATAACTTAGTCAAATTGACTCTTAAGAATTTATTTTAAAGTTTTTTTATTACATTATGATATCGTTTTTAATCAAATAGTCCCCGTTTTATTTTCTTTGAACGCATTGCGTGTAAGATCAATAAAGGCTTGTAAAGGAGGCGTCATTACTTTATCTTTATGCCACGCTATACGAGTAAATATAGGTGCTAAAGCTGGACGCCAAGGAACCTCTTTCATCTTACCTGCTTCAAGCTCCTTGCGCACCGCCATTTCAGGCAAGACAGCAATCCCAATTCCAATCATCACACATTGTTTAATCGCTTCAATACTGCCAAACTCAAACTTATTCATCGGGTGAATTTTTGCCTTTACGAATGCTTCTTCTAAAAGCGTCCGGTAGGAACAACCTTCTTCAGTAAGTAAGAACGTCTCCTTTTCAAGGTCCTGCACGCTAAATTTCTCTTGTTTTTGAATTGGATGATTGGGATCTGTCACAATTTTAATCTGTTCTTGAATTAACGGTTCGATGGTGATCATATCATGTGGTTTTTCTTCATCCATAATAAACGCAAAATCAAGTACACCTTCAGCCAGGTGCCTTCTAGCTCGCTCATCAGAATGGGCAGGTTTAAAAACAATCTCCATATGAGGATACTGCTTTTTAAATTCTAATAAGACGGTTGGAAGTCGATACGTACACTGACTTTCCTGTGCACCAATAGTGAGCTTGCCAAAAAACGTCTCCTCACCTTTTATAGCCTTTTTCGCTTCCTCTTGCAGAGTCACCATCTGATTGGCATATTGCTGAAACTTACGCCCGGCTTCTGTTAAAACTAATCGTTTTCCTAGTCGATCAAATAAAGGCGTTTCAAGCTCTGTTTCTAATGCTTTAATTTGTGCCGTTACGCTTGATTGCGCAAAGTTTAACAACTGAGCTGTTTTAGTAAAGTTGAGCGTATCCGCTGCAAGAATAAATGTTTGAAGTTGTTTACTATCCATCTTTCACTCTCCTTAAATCGTTTTTACCGATTGATATCATCGTAATAATTCGTTTTTGTGATTAGTTAACTCATTATAAAATGGAAGTATAGAAATCACAACTATGGAGGAATGAACCATGAGTATTGCTGTTTTATATGGAGGAAATCGCCCAGGTGGTAACACTGAAACATTGACTAAAAAAGTAATTGAAGGAATAGAAGTCACCGAAATTCATTTAAAAGATTACATCATTCAACCAATTGAAGATAAACGTCATGATGAAGCAGGTTTCCCAGAAATAAACGATGATTACAATAAAATCATAGATGAGGTTTTACGTCACGATACCCTTATTTTTTCGACGCCGATTTATTGGTATACGATGACTGGCGTAATGAAGAACTTTATTGATCGCTGGTCACATTCAATGAGAGATGTGAACTATCCAGAATTTAAACAACAAATGGCTGGCAAGCATGCTTATGTTGTGACGGTTGGAGGCGACAATCCATACCTAAAGGGACTTCCTCTTATTCAACAGTTTCAGTATATCTTTGATTTTATGAATATGAACTTTCAAGGTTATATCATTGGAGAAGGAAATAAGCCAGGGGACATATTAAGCGATAAAAGAGCATTATTTGCTGCTAGTGAAATAAATAAGAAGCTAAAAAGTCACGTATAAACGCTTTATAATCTGCCCATGCTGTGGATAAAAAAGGTGTGAAGATATGGCTTCAGAAAACGTCACAAAGCTCATTATTCAGCAGCCTCAGAGAAACCGCGTTGCAACGCTGTCACTATTCTTTGGCGTGCTTGGCTTTTTACTAGGCATTATTCCCGTTATCGGCTGGTTGGCAGTTCCCGTGTTACTCTTATCCTTCATTTTAGGACTTGTAGGATTATTAGGAAAAGTAAACAAAGTTGCTGCGTTTTCAGTTATTATGCTGAGCACTCTGATGATTGCGTATAAGCTTTGGTTTGTTCAGTTCTTTCTATTATAATGTCCAAACAAAAAAAGTGAGCATTGAGCTCACTTTTTTTACTTTAGGAATAAGAAAATATGTTGAGAAGATTATGTGTGAAAATGAATGTATTCATCTATATATTCGTATATCCTGTGCCTTTTACTAAGAAGATACTAGTAAAACTCATTTGTCGGGGAGACAAATAAAACCAAACAAAAAAACATCTGTTTGGTTAAGATGTTTTCCTATCGTTTATTGCACTTCGTCTTCTTCATTCTTTACATATTGAAAGAATGAATCAATCATTTCGTTTAAAAAATCATTACGATCATCAAAGTCCATGATTTCGAGAAACTCCACTAACTTCTTATCTAACTTAACGGAAGCTGGGGAATAATGCGAAGGGTTTTTCTTAGGAGTAAAAGGAATCACATTATCTCTATTTTTCATAAAACACCATCCTTTTAATATGCTTTACTAGTGTAAGCTTTCTATAAAAGAAAAGCAACCTCGTTTTAAGAAAGAAAGGCATTTTTATTTTTATGAAAAGGGTAGTTATTATGAATAAATTATGATATCGTGAAAAGGTTTTAAGTACTGAGGTTTTTAATATTGTTGTTTATTTAGAACATAGTTTAATAAAAATGAGTTCGTAAAAAGAATCAGTATTAACTCACTGATTCTTTTACTTTATTTGAAGAGTCATTTGAACGGTTTGTAGGAGATGCCCATCAAAATCCTCATCAAACTCATCTGTAACTGAAAACCCTTGTGTACGATAAAAGGACATGCCGTTTTGGTTTTCCCGCTCAACATGGACAATCACTTTTTTGACATGACGGCTTCCTTTTTCAAAAAGTGCTGTACCAATTCCTTTTCTTTGATACTCTGGCAGTAAGTAAATCGCTAGCAGCTCACTTTCCCATTTTTCATTAACTGGTGTAAAGTTTGCAAAGCCCACTACTTTAGTTTCTACGAGCGCTACCCACAGCTCCGACTCTTCCATCCGCTTTTTCAACATGTCTGTACTATATGCAGCTCGCAAGAAATTGTTTTGTACGTCCAAAGGGATAATACCTTTATATGTATGGTGCCAACTTTCTGTGGCTACTTGTTGCACAGAGTGAATATCGTTCACTGTCATTTTTTCAATTACATATTTCACTTCTTGTTTCTCCCTTTCATTTTAAGATAAAAGTATAAAAAACTGCCGATAGGAATTCCCTTCGGCAGTTTTTCTTATTCAAACGTGTATTCAACCGTTTGTTCAGGTGTAATTTCGTTATAGTCTTCGTCTTCAGTATAACCAAAAACTAGCTTAACAGAGTTGATATCTTCATTTTTCACAACAAAACCATCTGTATATTCTTTTTTAACTTTACCAATGAATTGTGAATCTGAATCTCCGTCATCAGAAATAAAATCTTTAAGTTGTCCGTCGATTTGTTCACCCTTATCGGTAACAACATTCATAATATCGTACCATTCAATATTGCTGTCAGATGTGTTTTCTGCAGTGTAATTAACCTGAACATAAGAAGTTTCCTCTGGGTTAATTTTTGTGTCAGCCATCCACTCTAGACCTTCAGCAAACTCTTCGTCTAGATCTGTTAATTTAATTACTTTAATATCTTCAATTGTCACTTTTAATGGTGAAATATCGACTGTTTCATTTACTTCTTTTATTTTTAAGAGTTCTGCCGTAGCACCATCATCTTTTACCTTTTGACCAGGAACGTTCAGTATGTAATTTCCACTTTCATCTTTCTCTGGTTTTGGAACATCATTCTTTAATGGTTTTTGTTCCGCTGCTTTTGGCTCTTCTTTTGTTTCTTCTGCACCATTAGAACTATCAGAGTTGCTACCACAACCAGCCAGTAACACTCCTACAACTAAACTTGATGTTAGTACTTTAAAAAACTTACTCATTACGTATATTGCCCCCTACATAAACTTTTTACAGTGAACCATTATACTTTGTAAATATTTCTATGTAAATATATTTTTACAATAGAATTAAAACTTTTAGCATAGATATATTTTCATAAGCGTGTTAAGAGGGGGCTATTCTTAACTGTTAACTACCTTCACACCCGTTCCGTACGCCACAATTTCAGAAGCGTTACTGGCAATAGCTGAACTGACTAAACGGAAGCCGACAATGGCGTTTGCTCCCTTTTCTTCAGCATCTCTAACCATGCGCGCAACTGCGATTTTTCGAGCATCATCCATCATTTCCGTATATTCTTTAATTTCTCCTCCTACAATATTCTTTAAGCCTGCTAAAATATCACGACCGATGTTTTTAGACTGCACCGTGCTTCCTTTTACATACCCAATTGTTTCTGTTACTTGATAGTTTGATACATTATCAGTAGTCACGATAATCATTTGGATCCTCCTCTTTTGTTTTCCGTTTTTTTATGATCAATAAAGGAACTAATAGAATAATTGCTGCCACATAGTAGAGAAAAACCTGAAGGGCGAGCTTGGCATTTATAAATAAAAGAACAATCCCCGTCAGCTGTGCAACAACAGCAATAGTAAATATAATTAAAATAAGTTTATTCATGAGATTTCCTTCCTTGTATTTGTTTCGTAAGCCAGCTTCCCATTACGTCACATAGCTCTGGTGCAATCGGCTGTGAAAACGTCTGCTTATATTGCTTCATCAGCTTCATCATGGAAGGCTCTTCTGTTTGTATTTTTAATACGTGATTCATATCTTTAATGATTACTGTTTCAATTGTAGGATACGGTTTTAGAACTTGAAGTGCGTTAGGATCTGCCTGCACATCCTTTGATCCCGTTATAGCTAAAATGGGTATCGATAATTTTTCATAATAGTGATGCATATTTACCATCATATGCTCTCTCCACCATGCTGCATTCATGCGAACAAGCTGTACGCGCACAACATCTTCTTTTGCTTCTTTAAAACGCTTGAAAAGATTATCAGCTTTTTGTCGATCTTTTTCAATAACCTTTAGCTTTTGGAATAACCAACCTTTAAACCCACCTTGAGCCGAGATTTCTTTATAAGCTCGTTCTCGCTGATACTCAGTTGCTTCGATGAGGTTTTGTCCTGCACCAGCTAGCAAAATTAAGCCTGTAGCATGAAGTTCTTCCGCAATAATTGTAGCAATCATTGCTCCTTCGCTATGTCCCGCAATAAATAGTTGCTTATCATCTACTTCAGGCTGATTTTGCAAAGCGTGAAAAGCTTCTTTTGCATCTTGAATGAGGTCCGTTAACGTCGTTTTGTAAAACGCGTCGAGATTTCGCTTGTCATAACGAAGTGTGACATATCCCATTTCTGTAAAGACAGCTGCTAAATCACGATAAACGTTGCTCGCAAACTTTTTGGTGTTTCCGTTATAATCTACTGGACCACTCCCGCTAATTATTAATACAGCCGGCTTCTTACCTGATTTCTCATCAGGAATTGTTAGCATGGCCTTAACAGCTGTAAGCTGAAGTTCTTTTTCCCGCATCTTAGTTCTCTCCTCTTTGACGTTCTGGAATAAATGAGACGGCCATCGTACGCATACGGCGATCTTCTCGTGGCTTAAGCTGATATTTATCTATCAGCTTTTTATAGTCTTCTAAAAACGCCTGCTGCTCACTCTCACTTAAATGAAGGGGAAGCTGGTGGTACCCAAATCCATCTTTCTCAAAATTAACGTCTCCCTCTAGATATGCTTCAAACTCTTTGGCGAGCATCGTGTAAAAGTTCATAAAATGCTGCAAGTGTTCTGCTTTAGATAAATGTTGAACTTCTTCTCCTGATAAAATAGCACTAGCCTGTGCTAACGCGTACGTTTTTTCAACCGTTCCCCTAATCTTTTGTGCTTTAATTACCTCAATAACTTCCGCTTTTTTTAGCGTATTTAAGTGGCGATACAACGTTGCTTGAGGAACATCTTGAAGGCACTGAAGTAGCTCTTGTACTGTACAAGGTTTGCTTGCTAGCTCCTGTATAATCCGCATTCGGATTGGATGTAAGATTGCGTCTGCTTTTGATGAACTCATCAAGACCTTCCTTTCATTATTATCATATATGATAATAATAGCACATCTACGATAGAAATCAATCATTATTATCATTTTTGATAATATTTCAATTCGTTAATCCGCTGTTTTTATAATGATTATTTAGAACATAGTTTTATTTATAAATATACTCTAAAAAGAAACCAGTTAGCTAATCGTGCTAACTGGTTTACGCTTCCTCTTTTATATCTACAATCATCAATTTACCATCTTTGTAGCTTGTAGTATACGATTTGTTAAACATCACTGTTTGTGAACCTTTCCCAGGTTCCGCTTGTTCAAAGGACTCTTCTACTTTAATGACGTACCCATCATCCGTTTTTTGAAGGCCCATTAGCTTCACGTTCAAAAGTTTATACGAGATCTTCTTTGAGTTTAGCTCATTGATTTTTGCAAGCTCTGTATTGTATAGAACACTACCTTTTTTCAAAAACGGACTGATTTCTTTAATTGACCCTGCTGTAACGGCTTTTGCATAAGCCTCTGCATATTTCTTAATATACGAGTGGATATTTTCATCCACTGCTTGAACTGGAGGCTGCTTAATCGGTTGTGATGGTTTCGGCGTAGTCACCGTTTCTTCAACTTCTTCCTTAGGATTTGTGGGTGGAACTTGCTTTTTCTCGTCTGCCTGATCTTGGCATCCGGTCAATACAGCTGCTAGAGTGAAGATACCTATAAAGTGCTTCATTCTTTCCACACTCCTTTCTTTTTCATTATTTTCCATTCATATCTCTTTCATTCCTGCTTTACCTGTAAAAAAATAAATGGTTTGTATGTAACTCACTCAAACCAAAAAAGCCCAAATCGTGTGAGATTTGGGCCTTAAATGAATGCTGTTTTTTTATGTTGTTGCTAGTTCTTGTACTTCTTTTACTCTCTGTGCAAATTCCTCGTCCGTTAAACCGTGCTCTTTTACATAGCGGTTACGAGGATTTACGCGACACTCGTGAGAGCAGCTGCGTAAATATTTGTGCTCGTTTTCTTCAGAAGCTAAAATCTTACGGTTACACGCTGGATTTGCGCAGTTTACGTAGCGCTCACAAGGCTGTCCGTCAAAGTGGTCTTTACCAACAATTACGTGTTCTTTTTGGTTTACAGGAACGCTGATACGCTCATCAAACACGTAGCACTGCCCGTCCCATAATTCACCTTGCACTTCTGGGTCTTTACCGTATGTTACAATTCCGCCGTGAAGCTGACTTACATCCTCAAAGCCTTCTTCTTTTAACCAGCCTGAGAACTTCTCGCAGCGGATACCGCCCGTGCAGTATGTTAAGACTTTTTTATCTTCAAACATTTCTTTGTTTTCACGAATCCAGTCTGGCAGCTCGCGGAAATTACGGATATCTGGGCGTACTGCACCTCTGAAGTGACCTAAGTCAAACTCATAGTCGTTTCGCGCATCAATTACAACCGTATCTTCCTGCTGCATTGCTTCGAAAAACTCTTTTGGACTTAAATAGTTACCTGTTGTTTCAAGTGGGTTTATGTCGTTTTCAAGACGTAATGTTACGAGCTCTGAGCGATGGCGAACGCGTAATTTTTTAAACGCATGCTCATCGGCTTCATCTATTTTGAAGACCATTTCGCTAAAGCGAGGGTCTTGCTTCATTACTTCCATGTAGCGATTTGTTTGTTCTACTGTTCCTGAAACTGTTCCATTAATTCCTTCAGAAGCTACTAAAATTCTTCCTTTTAGTTCAAGCTCTTCGCATAGCGCAAACTGCTCATCACGAAATTCCTCTGCGTTTTCAATTGGAACATACATGTAATAGAGAAGAACTCTATAAGGTTTGTTAGTACTCATTTTTTTGTTTCCACCTATCTGTTCATATTTGCAAGATATAATGCATATAGGTTGTTTTACATTGAAAATCTTACATTTACGTTACGATCTGTAACCTTATATATAATACTAAAAAAAAGAACATCTGTAAAATCAAATGTTCTTAGTTCGAAAATTTATGGTACTAAAATAAGTTTTCCTGTCGTTTTTCTTCCTTGTAATAAACGATGAACATGCGCTGCATCTTCAAGTGGATACGTTCCACCAATCAGCAGTTCAAGCTCGCCGTTTTTCATATAGGTTAACAGCTCTTGTAAACTTTGCTGATACAAACTAGGCTTTGCCATCATTTGTGGTAAAAAGAACCCCATTACGGACTGGTTTTTCTCCATCAGCCTTCCTGGATTAAATTTTACAGGCTGACCGCTTGCCATTCCGTAGAATACAAGACGGCCAAACGGCGCAAGACACTGCAGAGAATCGTAAAAAATGGACCCTCCAACCATTTCTAAAATTACGTCCGCTCCGTGCTTTGTTTCTTCCATCACTTTGTTTTGCCATCCTGCTTCCGTATAATTAATGAGAACATCGGCTCCTAGACGCTTGGCAATAGCAAGCTTTTCATCTGAGCTCGCTGTGGCAATTACGTTAGCACCAAACTTTTTCGCAAGCTGCACAGCAAGCGTACCAACGCCTCCTGCAGCAGCGTGTACCACAACAGTTTCTCCTTTTTCAATTCGCCCCATCGTTTTTAAAATGTGATACGCTGTTAAGCCTTGAAGCGGCAAGGCAGCTGCTTGCTTAAGATCAACTCCGTCCGGCAGCGGAATAAGACCTCTAGAATCGGCAAGCGTATACTCCGCATACCCTGTTGCTCGGTGTGACCCAAGCAGCGTAACGACTTTCATTCCAACTTTTATTCCTTCTACTTCTTCACCAAGCTCAACAACCTCTCCTGCCACTTCAGAACCAGGAATAAACGGAAGCGGCGTATCAACAACGTACGCTCCTTCTCTTCTAGCCGTATCAGCGTAATTAACACCAATCGCTTCTACTTTAATCAAAACGTCTTTCTTTTTCGGGACGGGTCTTGCCAAATTAATCACTCTTAGTACATCTGGACTACCGTATTGTTTGAATTGAATCGCTTTCATTTTTACTCCTCCTTTTTAGTTAACACGTATAACGATCGCTTTCAATCAATGAATCTGCCACTCTTCGCGTTTTAGTAAACGTGCCTTCGTATTGAAAATCGCTCATTACAGTCTGAAGTTCACAGTGAAGGGCTTGATGCTTTTTACCAGTAGCAATACCGTTAATAAGCTGCGTCGCTTCATCTCTTACCTTGCGCATCGTTAAATCCACTACTAGCTCTGTCAGATCAACTTTCAGCTGTTCGTTTTCTTTCCCATTTTTCCTGACTGCTTTTTCCGTTCGGATGACGGCTGATTCCATTGCATATAAACCAATAGCAAGGTTTGAAAGCTTCATTAAGGCTTCCTGCTCGTGGACTATATGCTCTTTTGCTACTTTTAATGCTTCACTTAAAAGTAATAGAAGAAGATAGCGCACTGTGTGAACAGCTTTCTTTTCAAGAGGGAGAAGGTCATTTTCTTCTTTTATAGCGCCATATGCTTGTTCAAGTGTTTCCTGATTTAAAACAAGCTCTCCACTTTTTACTTTTCGCAGAAAGTGCGTCGGTAAGACCAGTCTATTAATCTCGTTTGTTCCTTCAAAAATCCGATTAATACGCGAATCGCGATAAACTGATTCAATTTCGTAATCTTGAATAAACCCAGCACCGCCGTGTAGCTGAAGCGCTTCGTCCACCACCGTGTCGAATGCTTCAGAGCTATATACTTTACACACTGAGCACTCCATCGCAAACTGTGCTAAGCTTTTTGCGGCCTCTTTCGGATCATTGTTTTCGTAAGCACCTGCCAGCACGCTTTCTAATAAGCCGCCCGTTCGATATTGTAATGATTCAGCAGCATAAATGCGGGCATTCATCAAAGCTAGCTTTTCTTTCGTTGCAGGAAAATGAGCGATAGCCGTTTGAAATTGTTTTCGTTCTTTCGTATAAGAAAGCGTAAGCTCTAGCGCATGTTTTGCACCTCCTACACACGCAAACCCGAGGTTATAGCGACCGAGATTTAACACGTTTAATGCAATGACGTGCCCTTTGCCAACTTCACCTAGTACGTTGTCAACAGGAACTAAGCAATCTTCATAAACAACAGGGCAAGTGGACGACCCTTTAATGCCCATCTTTTTTTCTTCGGGTCCAATAGATAAACCTTGAAAGTTTTTTTCGACAATGAAAGCTGTAAAATGCTTGCCGTCTACTTTTGCATACGTAATGAACGTGTCTGCAAACGCAGCGCTTGTAATGTATTGCTTGGTTCCATTTAGAATGTAGTGCGTTTTTTCATTATTTAACACTGCTGTGGTTCGAGCGGAAAGCGCATCTGACCCAGCTTCTGGCTCCGTTAAGCAGTAAGCACCGATATATTCACCGCTTGCAAGCTTTGGCAGGTAGCGTTTCTTTTGCGCTTTTGTTCCAAAATACGTAATCGGAAGCGTTGCAATGCACGTATGATTTGCGTGAGCAACGCCATAAGAACCCGTTTTCCCAAGCGCTTCGCCCACGATTCCTTTCGTTACTTTATCAAGACCAAGTCCTCCGTATGCTTCGGGCACGCTATGAGCCAATAAGCCAAGCTCTCCTGCTTTTTTCATCAGCCTTACCACTAGCTCAAAGTTTTGTTCATCGATTTTTTGTTTATAGGGATATACGTCTTTTTCGGCAAACTGACTAGCAGTTTGCGCGATTAGCTTTTGCTCACTTGTTAAGTCTTCTGGGGTGCATGCATCAGACGCAGCCTTCACTATGAACGTACCGCCAAACGACGATGGTTTTACGTCTTGAAACATTGTTTCCACTCCCTCTCTTAAACAGTTTGTAAATAATTCTGTAAAAACGCACACACGTCATCTGGAAGCGGTACGCTCTTTTGCAAGTCAAAATCGAAGTGAACAAGAACCGCTTCTCCTCTAGCAATTAACCTATTCGTTTTACTGTCCGTAATTTCGTGACCGATCGTAAAGCTTTTATGACCGATGCGCGTTACGTACGTGGAAACAACAAGTGTTTGATTAAAATACCCTTGGGCAATAAAATCACATTTGGTGGAAGCAATTAAATAAGCCCACTTGCTTGAATCCATTTTCACACCCATTTTTTCAAAGAAATCAATTCGCGCTTCTTCTAAATAAATAAAATAGCTTGTATTGTTAATATGACCCAGTGCATCTGTCTCGCAAAATCTCACTTTAATTTTCGTATCGCTCATGTTTAACCTCTCCTCTTCTTTGGTGATTGCTCGTTATTTTTTGATATGCTCTTTTTCATACGTATAAAACCCTTTTCCCGTCTTGCGCCCAAGCTCTCCTTTTTCTACTTTTTCTTTTAGGAATTCGGGAGGTAAATCGCTTGGATCTCCCGTTTCTGCATAGCGCTGATTCATTACGTAGTAGCCAACATCAATACCGGATAAATCCATTAATTCAAATGGTCCAATCGGATGATTAAGCGCTTTTTTACAAATTAAATCAATATCTTTGAAGTCCGCATAACCGTTTTCGTAAAGAAACATCGCTTCTTTATGAAGAGCGCCTAAAATACGATTAGCAATAAAACCAGAGATTTCTTTTTGAAGCAAGACTGCTGTACGATTCATTTGCTTACATACATTCATGGTAATCGCTGCTGTTTCTTGACTTGTTTCTTCACTCATGACAACTTCTACGCAGTCCATGACAACTGGCGGGAAGAAAAAGTGCATATTTACGACTTTATCAGGTCGAGTCGTTGCGGAAGCTAGTAATGAATTAACGATTGTTGAGCTATTGGAAGCTAAAATAGCGTGCTTTGGCGCATACTCATCAAGTTCGGCAAATACGCTTCTCTTTACTTCAAGCTTTTCAACAACCGCTTCAATTACAAAGTCAGTAGCAGCAACAGCTTCTTTTAAATCGGTCGTATACGATAGCTTAACAAGCGCTTCATCCTTTTGCTTTACGGTTAATTTACCTTTAGCAATCCAGCGATCTAACAGCATATGAAGCTGGTTTCTTGCATTATTGAGTGAATGTTCATTCATATCATGAATCGTCGTTTCATATCCTCCTAAAGCTGCTAAGATGGCAATTTGATGACCCATTTGCCCTGCACCTACAACTGTTATATGCTTAATGATCATTTTTTTATTCCCCTTTCAACTGTAGTCCATCTACTAGCATGTTATAAAAAATCGCTGCTACTTCTTGTGCTGAACGTTCTCCGCTTGGCTGAAACCAAAAATAGCTCCAGTTTGTGATGCCTAAAATTCCAAGCGTTACGATATCTGCTGGCAAGTCCCTTCTAAATTCACCAGCTTTTATTCCAGCTTCAATTAGATCTTGAAGATTCATTTTAAACTGATCACGCTTTGGCACAATGCTTAAAAGGTGGTTATCACTCAAATGGCGCATTTCGCGAAAAAACACTTTAGCTCGCAGTCCCTCTTTTTCAATATCGTAAATTAATTTAAAAATCATCTCATAGAGTTTTTCTCCGCAAGACAACTCATCGGCACGCAAAATGGTTTCTTGATTTTCAACTAAGTGCTCAATATATGAGCGGTGAATATCAAGCAGCACTTCTTCTTTGCTTTTAAAATAATAATAAAAGGTTCCTTTGGTCACGTTCAATTCATCTGCAATATCTTGAATGGACGTTTCTTTAAAGCCTTTCTTTGCAAATAGTAAAATGCTTGTTTCCATGATGCGTTCTTTCATTTTCTCCGCCGCCTTTTGAAATTTAATAAAGTTATGTTGCGAGCAACCCCCCGTCTACAACTAGAACATCACCTGTGACGTAATCGGAAGCTCTTGATGCTAGAAAAACAGCTGCTCCCTTTAAATCAACGTCTGTACCAAAACGCTTGAGCGGCGTTTGTTCTAAAAAGTAATCTCTTCCTTCTCTCATCGTCATAGCCGCCATTTTCGTCGGGAAGAATCCTGGAGCGATTGCATTTACTTGAATGTTATGCTGTCCCCACTTTACGGCTAAATCCTTCGTAAACGTAATAACGGCTCCCTTACTTGTGTTATAGCCAATAGAATTCATATATTCTGGATGTGAACCTCCAAATCCAGCGACCGATGCGATATTGATAATCTTTCCTTTTTTAGCATGTATCATATGTTTTCCAGCTTCTTGAGCCATTAAAAATGTGCCTGTTACGTTTGTTTGAAGCACTTTCTGCCAAGCTTCTAAAGGCATCTCTTCCACCTTTGATCCCCATGTTGCTCCGCTGTTATTAACCACAATGTCAATTTTTCCAAACTGAGCAATGACCGTATCCACCACGTTTTTAACATCTTCTTGATTCGTGATGTCACACTGTATTGCTAGCGATTCAACGCCTAGTTCTTTTATTTTTTCGGATACGCTTTCACAAGATTCCAACTTTCGAGAGCAAACGATAACGTGAGCGCCCGCTTCAGCTAATCCGGTTGCAAACTGTTCACCAAGGCCTCGGCCTCCTCCCGTTACGATTGCGACCTGACCTGTTAGGTCAAAGAGCTCTTTCACATGCATCTTTTTCCCTCCTCGCAGAATTGGCTATACTTACTAACCGGTTGGTATGTTTCATATTTATCATATACCGAATCATTTTATAACAGCAAGTATTTTTTAGAAATTTTAAACATTTATTATTTAAAAAAAGCGACTCCTTTTTGATAAGGAGTCGCTTTTCGATTTAAATATTAAAGAAAATACCTATTAATGAATAGATAATAATTGTTGAAAATAACACCGTCATATGAATTAGTGAAAAAATAAACATTGATTTTGCCCATTTTTCTTTATCCATTTTTCGGTACCCCGTAATGCTAAGCACAAACCAAGCAACGCTTAATAGCAAGGCAACGAGCATTAAACCTATGCTTAACGTTCCGAATAAAAAGCTAATGACAACTAAAATTGCGAGGTAAATATTTGTTTGAATGTACGTACGCTCAAACCCTTTAACTACCGGAAGCATTGGTACATTAGCTGCTTTGTACTCGTCATGTTTACGGATCGCAATGGCATAAAAGTGTGGCATTTGCCAAATAACAGTTACAACGAATAATCCTATAATAGCTGGATGAGTCACGTCTGGATAAATAGCTGCCCATCCGATTAACGGAGGCATTGCCCCTGAAATACTTCCGACTTCTGTATTATAAATTGTGCGGCGCTTTGTCCACATTGTATACGGAACCACATAAAAAAACAGCCCTAGAAATCCTAACAAGGCAGCGAGTGGTGTCGTTAATGCAAGAGCTCCAATTCCGAGAATGGCCATGCTGCTTGCAAGTACTAATACAAATGTTGGTTTCACTTCACCGGTTACAGTCGGTCTGCTTTTTGTTCTTTCCATAATGGCATCGATGTCGCGATCGTAGAGGTTATTAAAAGCCCCAGCTGCACCGATCACAAGGAAAGAGCCGATAAAAGCTAAAATAATTTCAGGAATATTATCAAACAGACTCATGTCATATGTGTACAAAGCTAAGGTTAACCCGGCAAACATAGGTATTAAATTAGATTTAATAATGCCTGTTTTAATGGTTTGGGATAAAATCGCCACAAACGTTTGCTTTGGTAACGATGCTTGTTCAGCATGATGATTTGTTTTTGTAGTACTTTGCATGATTGTTTGTTTCATTCCTTTGTCAATTTTACCGCCTTTGCAGTAAAAAAGTAGTTTTAAGTAGTCTCCTACTCCATGCTCTTCTTAAATAATAACAACTCACTATTTATTTGACTAACTTCTAAGAAGAAGTTCACAAAAAATACATTTTTGTACAAGTGTTAACCTATTTTGGTCTTTCCATTCTTTTAATCGTTAACAAACCCTTAGTCACAAAGCAGTTCTAATGAAGCAAGACGAACATAATGTTTTTATTTTATCATAAAAATATTCATTTCGGATAGGTATTCATAGCATTTAATGACAAAATTCGACTTTTGTTCACATTTTCACAACAGAAAAAAGCGCAGAATAATTTCTACGCTCACAAAATATCAATCCATATTTTAATTGCCGTTGCTAAAATTAATAGTGCAAGAGCGATTTGTAAAACCTTTGTATTGATTTTTTGCCCTGCCTTTGCTCCAAGAGGAGAGGCGATTAAGCTTGCAATAACCATAATAAGAGCTGGACCGTAATCAACTTGCCCAGTCGTTACTTTTCCTACCGTTGCGCCAATTGATGAGATAAACGTAATGGCTAGAGAAGAGGCGATTGTCATACGTGTTGGAATTTTAAGAACAACAAGCATAATCGGTACCAATAAAAAGGCTCCCGCTGCTCCGACAATACCAGATCCTACTCCCACAATGAAAGCTAAGCCAGCAGCTAACCATTTATTAAACGTTACTTGATCAAGTGGCAGGTCATCAATGCCTTTTTTCGGAACAAACATCATAATAGCAGCGACTAACGCTAAAATTCCATATACGAAGTTAATACCTTCTTCTGACATCATTTGAGAACCAAACCCACCAATAAAGCTTCCAATTAAAATGCTAGCTCCCATATAAAGAATAAGGTTTTTGTTTAAATAACCTCCTTTTCGATACGCCCATACGCCCCCAATTGTCGCAAAGAACACTTGGACAGCGCTAATTCCTGAGACTTCATGTGCTGAAAAAGCTGTAAGACCAAGTATCGGAGGAATATATAAAAGCATTGGATACTTAATAATTGAACCACCAATTCCAAGCATTCCAGATAAGTACGAACCAATAAACCCAATTAAAAAGATAACCGTTATAAACCAAAGATCCATGTGATAGACTCCTTTCATTAGAAAAGGGAACCGTGCGTGGTTCCCCTCTATTTGTTACGCTTTTTGAATCCAAAATTTGAAGACAGATCCTTCTTCCTCGTGTTTAACAAGCACATGGTCCATTGATTTTGCCCAAGCAGCTAAGTCACTTTTTGCTCCTTTATCTGTTGTATGAATTTCTAGAATTTCACCTGAATTTAGCTCATTCATTGCTTTTTTTGTTTTTACGATTGGCATTGGACATGCTAATCCTGTCGCATCTACAAAAGTTCCCATTATTTCTCCTCCTCTTTATCGAACTGCACAGCGGTTTGGTCCAATTTCCATTTCACGCTGCTTATCTTCATCTGGCGTCATTTTCCCCATATTTGTTTGACGAATTTCTTGATATGCATTGGGCTGAGGAGGTAGGTTCTCCGTTACTAACTTACGGAATTCTTCTTCATCCTCAATGTTTAAGCCGTGATTGTTTGCATATAGCTCATGAAGCGGTTTTGCTATGCTTCCATCTTCATTTAGCTCATCCATAATCATAAAATGAGCCGGCAGAACGATTAATTGATCTGATAGGTTACGATAGCGAGTGTATAGACTTTCACGAAGATCAGCTACCCAATCTTCAGCCATACCAGCTAAGTCAGGACGACCAATTGAATCAATAAATAAAATATCTCCTGATAATAAGTAGCGATTATCAACGATGAAAGATGTAGATCCAATTGTGTGACCTGGTGAATAAAGCGCGTGAATGTGAATCGTTGTATTTCCGATTGTCACGTCGTTACCGTCTTCAAGCGCTTCATATGCAAAAGTTACTTCTGTTGCGTCTTTTGGCGGCAACCAATAAGCAGCTCCTGTTTTTTCCGCAATCATGCGTCCACCTGAAATGTGATCTGCGTGTAGGTGCGTATCAAATACGTGAGTAATTTTCACTCCTATCTCATCGGCAAACTGTAAATACGTATCCGTCATGCGTGTTGAATCAATAATTGCTGCTTCACCGTTTGACACAACCATGTATGATAAACAACCTTTACCGATACGAACAAACTGATATAGCTCTCCGCCGTCTTTTAATTCGCCTAACTTAACTGGCTCTAAATGCTCACTCCAAGCGCGCATACCACCAGCTAAATAAAATACGTCTTTTCCTTCATCTGAAAGCATTTCTGCTACCATAATCGATGAGCCTTCTTTTGCACAGACAACTAATATGTCTTTATCTTGTGGAAGTTGATTTAGAATACCTTCTACACCGTCCAATAAGTCAAAATACGGAATATTTAAATACGTAAAGTTTTCACTTTCAATTTTCCAATCTTGGAATGCATCTTCGTTACGAACATCTAAGATAAATAAAGCCTCTTTGTTAATTGCTTTTTTTGCTACCTCAGCAGCACTCATTTGATTTACTGTCACCTAAATTACCTCCCAGGGTATTTATTTTGATAAAAAAATTTATGCTAATGATTTCGTTTCTCCTGACCATTCACTCATACCAGGTACAACATTTTTTACGCTTGTAAATCCGCTTTCACTCAGCTTTTGAGCTGCTAAATCACTTCTGCTTCCTGTACGGCAAACAACAAATACCTCTTTACCTTTATCAAGCTCATTCATACGCGCCTCTAGGTCTCCTAGTGGAATATTAACTGCATTCGGAATATGACGGAATCCATATTCTGCTTCTTCTCGCACATCTACTACAAGAATCGATTCGTTAGCTGCTAATTTTGCTTCTAGTTCATCGTTGCTAACAAGGTATGGATGTTTCTTTTCAATTCCTTCTTCATTAGATGATTTGCGCAAAAAGTGCTTTAACACGTCGCCTTCTTCAATGACGCCTAAATACTGGTGACCTGTACGCTCTGCCCACGCCTGTAAGTCCGCTTTTGAACCTTTATCCGTTGCCTGCACTTCTAGCACCTGTCCTGCTTCTACATCATTCATTGCTTTTTTTGTTTTTACAATCGGCATTGGGCACGCTAGGCCCTTTGCATCTAAAATTACGTTGGCTTTCATCCTTATTACCTCCTAGGGTATATTAACTTGCAAATTTTTTTATTCTGTTGGCCCTTCCCATGCAAGCATACCGCCCGTCATGTTCTGAACCTTAAATCCTTGATTTTCTAAAAAGCGAACTGCCTGAGAGCTGCGCCCACCTGAGCGACACACAACCGTGTACTCAACGTTTTTATCCAGCTCATTCATACGAAATTCGATTAACCCTAACGGAATGTGAAGAGCGTTAGGAATTTTGCCTTCCGCTACCTCAGCTACTTCACGCACATCCAGTACCGTTAACTGATTTAATTTCTTTTCAACATCTTTTGCTAGAATCTCTTTCATGAATAGTCCTCCTCATTAAATGAATAAGTTTACGTTACCTTCTTCAGCGTCTGCTAAATAAGCAGCTACACCAGCATAATCGATTCCATCTACTAACTCTTCTTTTTGTAATCCTAATAAATCCATCGTCATTGTGCATGCTACAAGCTTTACATCTTGCTCTTTTGCCATGTCAATTAAATCTGGTAATGGCACCGCATTGTGCTTTTTCATGACGCTTTTAATCATTTTAGGTCCCATTCCTGCAAAATTCATTTTTGAAAGGCCCATTTTATCTGCGCCGCGAGGCATCATTTTACCGAACATTTTTTCCATAAACCCTTTTTTAGTTGGCACCATTGCTTCCTTACGAAGAGCGTTTAATCCCCAGAACGTATGGAAGATGGTTACTTCATGATCGTAAGCTGCTGCTCCGTTTGCAATAATATAAGCAGCCATGGCTTTATCGTAATCACCGCTGAATAATACAATTGTTGTTCTTTTCTTTTCCATGTTAAATTCCTCCTTGTTTTTACTTATACACGTATGGGTATAATGTTAGCTAAAAAAATTATCCTTTTTGAATCCAAAATGATAGTACGTCATCTGTTTCTTCTGCTTTAACGATTGTGTGTCCCATTGACTTCGCCCATGCTGTTAAGTCACTTTTTGCTCCTTTATCAGTCGCAATAACTTCTAGTACTTCACCCGTTTGTAATTCGTTCATTGCTTTCTTTGTTCGTACAATTGGCATTGGACATGCTAAACCTTTTGCGTCTAATTGTTTTGTTACGTTCATTTTCCATTCCTCCATTTACCTATAGGGGTATATTTTATATTAAAAAAATTAGCGGCTTTTTACTAATAATCCAACGGCTTCTTGAATCATTTCATCCACAGATTCGCCGTTTCTTTCTGCTTCCAGCGCACATTCTACTAAGTTTGTGCTCACCACAAGACCCATTGTGCGATCGATTGCTGATCGTGCTGCGGAAAGCTGCGTTATAACTTCCTTGCAGTCTTTTCCTTCTTCCATCATGCGTAAAACGCCGCGAAGCTGACCTTCTATACGCTTAACACGATTTTGAATTTGAGTCGTATATTCCATCAGCGTTCCTCCTTTTTTGAAGTGCTGTGTTTCGTTACTCATATAATATACCCCTATAGGTATAAATGTCAACACATTTAGTAATTTTTTTAAAATGATGAATGTGCCTACCATTTAAACCTCTGTCAAAGCCTGAAAATCAAGGATTTCTAATATAAGTATTGAAGTAGATACAGGAATTCACCTCATGAGAAAGAGGTTATATTTGAGTAGTTACTAATCAAATGAATAAACCATTCTCTAAAAAAGTTCTAAGTATTTAATACCCTATCATGTTTTTGCTAAAGAAAAAAGGATAAGTTGTTCTTAAGGAGCTCAAATAAAAAAACAAACCTCTTGATTGGTTTGTTTTTTTGGCTTTGACTAGTAGATCTATAACGCTAGTTAATCTAATAAGCATCGACAGCCTTATCACAAGTATGGACCTCCTGATTTTCTATACACATAGTCTTCGTTTTTAGTTGAAGACCACTGACCCAAAGCTGTTGCTAACACAAAAAACACGCCGCCGACTCCTAGCGATGCCCCATAATACCCTTTAAAAAACAAGATGAATGATGTAACTAATAGCGCAACAACGGCAATGATTAAGCTCATTATTATTTTTTGTTTCTTTTTATCCTTCATCGTGTCACCCTCTTTTTTGGGATTTTCTGTTATTGTTAATTTTAACATAAAAAACCAATTTAAAGCCTATCTATTTTCATTTTGAATAAGCTTTTTAAAGGCTTGCCATGGCATCAGCGCACAGTTATAGCGTGCAGGAAGCTGGTGCACGTTTTTTAAGCTAACAGCTTCTCCTAAACGCTCATCTTCCACTGTTTTTCCTACTACAATTAGTTCTTTCATTTCCTTATCTAACTCATTCATCTCATTAAGATTTCGTCCTGATGCAATTTCTGTAAACATGGAACACGAAGCCATACTGATAAAGCACCCTTCTCCAAAAAGGATACGGCTTTAATCTGGTTTTCGACGATAATCGCATACATTGTCATCACGTCGTCACAAGTTGGATTTTATAATGGACTTTATGAGTAAAGTTCTCCATAAAGCGTTCATTTCTCCGATTCTTGGCATGGTCCATAATCACTTGCTTGTACAGATGATCCAGCTTCATACTGTTTCTCTCCCTTCATCCATAAAACAAAGCACTTATATCAATTGATATAAGTGCTTGTATGTTAAACTTCCTCATCTAAAAAAATACGACTTCCGGTTGCATTGCGCTGTTTTTGATACTTTCCTTTATAAGGCTGCTGAGCTGTTTGATCCATCTCTGCAAGCACAAGTTGGCAAATACGCCGACCGCTCACAAGCTTAATTGGTAAGCGATTCGCATTGTATAATTCAAGCGTAATTTGACCCTCAAACCCTGGGTCCACCCATCCTGCATTTTGAATGAACAAGCCCATTCGTCCAATGGAACTTCTTCCTTCTACAAAAGCAGTAACGTTCTCAGGAAGGCGAATGTATTCAAGCGTTGTTGCCAGCAAGAAGGAATGGGGTGGAATGATAACCTCTTCATTTTCAAAATGCTCATACTGTATTTCTTCATCTAAAGACATAAGTCCAACTTGATGCTCTTTCACCTTTAAGTAGCTAAATCCCAGGCGTAAGTCAACAGATGCAGGCTGGATCTGCTCACTTGTAAGAGGTTCAATGGATAGCTTCTTACTATGCAGCTTTTCACTAATCGTTTTATCTGATAAAATCACGCATTATTCTCCTTTTTATGCTTTCTGTAGCTCCCATGTAAAGGGATCCTTTAAATCCTTCCAGTTCCCTTTCATTTCTTCTTCTGTCAATAAACATGCATCGATTTGCTTCATAATTTGTTCAGGGTTTAAATCAATTCCAATAAAAACAAGCTTTGTATGGCGATCACCATATGTTTCATCCCACGTGTCTAGCAAATGCGGATTGGCGCGAATAATCTGCTCTTGTTCAAGGGGTGGAAGCGACGCTACCCAATATGAAACGGGTTCAATACTAACAGATGGACCCGCTTGTGACACTAGAAGCGCAACGTTATTTTGCGTATCACACCAAGCGATTCCTTTTGCTCTGACAATTTCTTTTGGCAGATTATTAACCCATGTCACAAAGCGCTCAGAGTGAAACGGACGCTTGATATCATATACAAATGAACCAATTCCGTACTCTTCTGTTTCAGGCGTATGCTCATGATGTCCTCCTTCTAATTCACGAAGCCATCCTGCTGATGCACTTGCCGTATCAAAATCAAATAAGCCCGTATTTAAAATCTCGGTAGGGTCAACTTTTGAATGAGTTGTGCGAATGATTTTGGCAGTTGGCTGAAGTGTACGAAGCACTCCTTCGAGCTTTTCAAGCTCTTTTTCACCAACAAGGTCACACTTATTTAAAAGCAATACATCACAAAACTCAATTTGATCAATTAATAAATCTGCAATCTCACGCGCATCCTCTTCACCGAGCGCTTCTTTACGGTCTAACAATGAATCTCCAGATTGAAAGTCATGCCAAAAGCGATTGGCATCTACAACCGTTACCATCGTGTCTAATGTACAAAATTGTGTTAAATCAATGCCTAGCTCTTCATCTATATACGAAAATGTTTGAGCAACTGGAACCGGCTCACTAATTCCTGTTGATTCAATTAATATGTAGTCAATGTTTCCTCTTTGAGCAAGCTTTTCAACCTCAACTAACAGATCTTCTCGAAGCGTGCAGCAAATGCATCCGTTTGACATTTCAACGAGCTTTTCCTCTGTCCTCGATAAATCTCCACCTTGCTTCACCAACTCTGCGTCTGTATTTACTTCACTCATATCATTTACTATCACCGCTACGCGAAGGCCATCACGATTCTGGAGCACGTGATTTAATAACGTGGTTTTCCCCGATCCTAAATAACCACTTAGTACTGTTACCGGTATTTTTTTCATATCAAATACCTCCTCATTAATTTAAATCGTAACAATTACGATTTAAATTATACTATACTATGGTTTTTTTGTGGAATGCAAGAGATATATTTATATAAACCTCTTAATCGAATTTCTATTGATAGCTGCATGATATCATTTTATAATAAAGCTAGTTACATACCTTAAAAGCTGCAATTCCTGCAGCAGGTGGATTTTTTACTGCTATTTTTCGCCACCCATCTCCTCGGAGATGGGTGGCTTTTGTATTGTTTAAAGGAGGATTTTTATGAATTTATGGTTTTATGCTCTCCTTGTCTTTTTAGGTGGGTGCTCGTATGGTGTTGTCTCAACTTTTGTGAAGCTTGGATACGCTGCGGGGTTTGGTGTGAATGCCTTAACAGGAAGTCAGTATCTACTAGGTGCACTTCTGCTTTGGATACTAGCTAGCTTTGTGCCCAAAAGTCCTCTTCGGAAAAAAAATTGGGCTGTTTTACTGCTCAGCGGGACGCCAATGGGACTAACAGGGATTTTTTATAACTACGCGCTTAGCTACATCAACGCGTCGTTTGCCATTATTCTTTTACTACAGTTCACATGGATCAGCATGATTTTACAATACGTGTTTGACAAGAAAGCACCTACTTCTAAGCAGCTAGTGGCAGCGGCTATTATTATGGTAGGCTCACTCTTAGCATCCGGCGTTGCTGAAAGTACGATTGCTTTTTCAGGTCTAGGAATACTCTTTGGTCTGCTTGCTGCCGTATCGTTTTCATTTTTTATCTTTTTTAGCGGACGCACGTCTATTTCGATTCACCCGATCCGCAAAAGTGCCATCATGACAACCGGTGCTGCGCTTCTTATCTTTATTGTTATGCCACCGACGTTTATGGTGGAAGAACTCGTATCTACACATTTATGGATGTATGGGCTATTAATGGGATTATTCGGGTCATTGCTTCCTCCGATTCTGTTTAATATCGGCATGCCAAAAGTTGGCGGAAATCTTGGTGCTATTTTAAGTGCTTCAGAACTGCCAACCGCTGTGTTTATGTCCACTTTTGTGTTACATGAATCGGTTGCTTCTATTCAATGGATGGGCGTTATTCTTATTTTAGCTGGCATTGCTTTTCCAAGTTTAAAGCGCAAAGAGCGCTATGAAGTTCGTCTATAAACAGAAAATATTTACAACTACTCACCCTTCCCTTATAATAATTGGAAAACAAAGGTAAAAAGAAGGTGCGTTATTGAGAAAAAACATGATGCTCGGGTTGCTTACTGCCATTATACTCTCAGCTTGCAACAGCTCTACAGTAAGCATAAGTGAAGTGAAAGGCGCTCCAAAGTCTATTGAAAAAGAAGCAAAGGCTGCATATGATCTTCAGCTCATTCAAGACGGTGACAATCAAACGTATCTTGTTTATCAAACATCTAAACGAGTATCAGCAGACCTTAAACAGAAAGATGACGTAATCACCATTGAGCTGGATGAGTCAGAATCAGAAAGCAAAACAAAAAAGCCGTTTATCTATAAACTTAGCTTAGATTCGCCTAATCATACGCTTAAAGTCTTTATAAATGGTAAAGAAACGCCGTTTGATAGGATTAAAGGTTAATAGAAATAAGCAGCTGGCTTCTGCCTCGCTGCTTGTTTTTATTTAGCCTGTATATCTGCCTCATGCAAAATCATGAGCTGATGAAAAAGCTCCGCTCCAAGGAGCTCATTCAATTCCTTTAGCTTCTTATCGCCTATATCCATCGGATACATATGAAACTGAGTGAGTGCAGACACATGTTTAACGAGCTCGTCTTCGTACCCAAGCACCGTCAGCCAATAAGCTGCCAGCTGGGAAGAAACATAGTCATGACCGATAAAGCTCGCATATTTTGTTTCTTCCCCTTTGTAGTTCACAAACGACTTACACGTCCCTTTTCCGAGATCATGAAACAGGGCTGCCCACAAGAGAACCAGCTTGTTAGGGCCTGAATAGTGCTCTTGTATATACTGATAAACATAATACGTATGTCGACTAACAGAAAAACTGTGATACTTTGAGTCTTGCGGTAAATCAATAATCGCGTTAAAGTCTGGTATATAGCGCGCTAGTTCTGAAAATAACTCATCATGGGGCAAGTACTGGATAAAAAGCTTTTCACAAGCTTCTTTATGTTCATTAAGTTGACGCTCCTTAGCTGAAACATAGACCACTTCGTCCCAACCTTCGTTTTCAACAGGAATATGAACACTTTTATACATCCTGTTAATAGATTCCTCTTTCACCACTCTCGAACGTTGTTGATTGCGTGATTTCACTTCGTCAATATGTTCATTTAAATAGTACGCTTTTTTTTTACTTGCTTTGAACACTTGAGTAATCAAATGCTTTCTCCGTTTGCGATGAACGTTTGTCGCATCATATATCACATGCTGACCGCTTTTTAAGAGCTCCATGGCTCGCTCATTCATCACTTCAAATATCCTTCTATTTTCGTCTTGATTATTCACATCGCCCGTCAGCTCTTGTCTGATGTTATCAGAAGATAAGTGAACATATTTTTTAGTGGCCCTTAGTTCTTCAGCTAATGTGGATTTCCCACTTCCAGGAAGACCCACCAGCATAATTAATTCCCCGAGCTTATTTTCCATCTTACTCACCTTCTTTTGTTTCTGAAACGAATTCACGGTACCCTAACTCTGACATTTTCTTGTAGCCAAGCTTGCCTTTTTTCAGCAAGTTATATTTCACATCTAAATACTCGCTTCGCACGTACGGCTTAATGTGCTGAGGAACATTTTGTTCTACCCAAATCATAAACTCTTTCTGCGTCTTCTTGGGAGCTTTTGCGTAGCACTCATTAATTTGTTGTTTTGTCTTTTTTAAATAGGTAAAAATAAGGTTTGCGACGTTATTTACTCGCTCTTTGTAGCTATCTGGAATCTTTGACACTAAATCATCAAACGTTTCGTCCGCAATTGCTTCAATAATGACGTTCACAGACGAAACTCGGTCTAACAATCGGTGAATGTTCACATAGTCATCGCATTTGACCTTTACATAGTGACCGTCTACGTTTATAACCCAGCCTTCTTTTTCATTTGATTTCATCTGCTTCATGTCTACAAGTAGTTGTTCTAGCGTTTTTCGTTCAAGGTCCACCACTTTAATCTCATAAGCGCTGGCTAGATCAATCAGCTTGTAATAAGGGAGGTGCTCACCCGTTTCTACGCTTCTTGCTCCAATTAAATGCATGCCTTCATTTTTTTCTTCATACACCACAACATGAGCATCTTTTTTGGAAATGTACTCAAAGATGAACGTTAAATCCGGACGAGACTGAATCAGACGAATATAGCTTTCCGTCAGCATTGAGTAGCCTTCAACCAATCGCCATGAATCTCTCGCATCAAGCGCCATACTTCCCGCTACAAAAAGTTGACCGTCATACCAACGCGCATTTTGCATTGAACCGTCCAGCTTATTGGCTACTTCAACAGTCTGTGCTGAACGAAATTTCTCAGCAATCCTCTCTAGCTGATTTTCCTCCACCTCATTTAAGTTAAAAAACTTGCGAAAAGGCGTTAACACCAACTCTTCTCTTTTTACATCAATCACAACGCTGCGACACTCTCGGTAAATTGAATTGGGATCTTCCCACATTTGCTGTTGAACTTCCGTTAAGTCGTAGCGAATGAGCATAAACTCATTTTTTTGATTTATATGCAAACAGTCAAATATATCGTGATACTCCTGCTTGCCAAGCTTTGCAATCCACGTTTTAAAATCATATGTATCCAAGCCAAACGAAGCTACGTACTTTCTTTTAATCTCTGTGACTAGCTGTAAAACTGGATTCCAAGAAGCCATGTTCTTCTCTCCCTTAGCCTAAATCATTCCGTTGTTTCGTTATGAAAATAATAACATGTTTTTCTATTTAATATAATATATGTTATATTTTCGTTATTTCTTTTTTCTTCTCTTGTGTAGACAATCCATCTATTCCAATTACACCGTAATAAATCTCTACATCAGTACCCTTTGGAACGATTCCTACTGGATAATAATCATTCTGTTTTAATCCTTTTTCAAAATTCTCAGGTCCGATTTCAATCTCAAGCTCATGACCAACAAACGCATAGTCGTAGTTAGTACTTTTATAAAGATTTACCAAGACGTCAATTATATGTTGTTGAATATCATCCTGTTTATTAAGGTGAATTTCATCCCAACTAATTCCTAGCAAAAATCCAAAGAAATGATTTTCTTTTATAACAAGTAGATCTATTTCTTTCAGATTAGAATGTAGAAACAAACCAGATACTCTAAATTCAGTATAGTATCCTTTTAACCAAGTACTTTCAATTAAATTATTATCAATTTCACTTTCTATCCAAGCGTTCCCCTCAACATCTTTACTGTATTTTACAGCGATAAATTTACTGCCTTTTTGAACTATATAATTTTTAAGTGAATCAAACACTTGAAGCAGCTTGTGCTTATCGCTGAAAACAATCCCTATATTGACATACCCTCCTGCGCCCAAAACCTTCACCTCTTAACAATTAAAAATCTGTAACCCAAAAGCGGCTAATTCCATCCCAGTAACTCCAAATAATATTTATCATTTTCTTCTATTCTTTCTTAAAAATTCTTCAGGAGAAGTTGCAATTTGGATATCATAATAATAAACCGAATTGCATTCATCTATGTTGACCAAAATCTAAAACTTTAATAAAAGCACCTGTTGCTCAAAAGGCAATCAGGTGCTTTCTTCCATACTCTAAAATTTATCCATTATTAATATCACATTCAACTTCCTATATTTTCAACTTGTACTCTCTATTCAAGTATCTTTAAAAATTCAGTAAAGTTATCTGCTAAATTATATGTAACAGGCTCAAACTCACCAGATTCTTCATGAGACCATATACAAACAGATGGATTATTTTTATCTGTTCTAAAATCTAAGCATACAAAGTCACCCGCAAATACACTAGCTATTGGCAATACCTCTGCCCCTAATAAGTCTTCGTTATCAGTTAACCTTTCACCTATTTGTGAAAAGACAACATCTATGTCATAAATTCCTTTTGGATGATTCTCAATATCATCTAATATACACAAAAACCTTTCTAGCGCATAACCACGGTTGTTACACTCAAATGTTCCTTCCTCAACCTCTACACCATTATTTTCTTTTATAAATTCTAAGAAAGACTCTGGTAATAAAAGTCTCCAAAACTTTTCGTGATTTTTTATTAATTCATCTGAAGGCAATGGCCTAACTATAGTGTCCTGTTTGATTTTCATATTTGTTCTCCTTTCTTTACTAGTTATCTCGGAGCATCTGCCCACATTCCAGTAGATCTGCCATCATTATGGATAGTTATATTGTGTATTCCAAAAGGTACTAGCTCCATTTTACCTGGTACTTCAGTATGGTGCCATGTCATACCTTCTGGTCTTCCTCCAATTACGTTATCTAGCCATTCAAATTGTGCCTCGTCAGACTTTAACCAGAGACTTTCTGGTAAATCTTTAGTCTCTACCACAAGTCCCGCACTCTTGAAATCTGCAAAACCATACCTCATTCCATCTGCTTTAATTACATTTACATTGGGAATCAGGCCATCTTCAATTGCTTTTTCCTTAATCAATTTTCGCTGGCGGGCAGTTAGATATTCTCCACCATGAAATGACTTATTCCATGACCAAGTTTTGTTTGTTTGAATTTTTTCACTGTATAGTCGAGCAAAATCATCAACAACATCATCAAAAGTTTTTGTACCATCAATAAACTCATCAATGTTTTTTAAGTTTACATTACCCGTACCCTTAACAACACCCTGAACCGGCTCAACCTCTTTACCCTTCTTCTCCACTCCAACGGGTTTCTCCACACGCTCCACATTCAGATTCCCCATAAATCTCCCTGTCTCTGGATCTTGGTATCGCTTGACTTTTGGATTGTAAATGGGCGTAATCGCTTGCTGCTTCACGTTCTGCAAGGTTTCCCTTACCATCTGCTGCGCAAGCGCTGGACCGGCTGGGGCTAGTTTGGGCATGAGCCTTGGCATGGTGCTGTCTAAAATACTCGTATACGTTTTATGTAATGACTGTGTCCACGATGCGGGCGCGGTTTTGATGCTATGGTACGCTTATTTGGTTATGTTGGAAACGGTGGTTGTCCGCAAAATGTTGATTTGAACCTAAGTGATTATATATATTTTAATTTGTAAATCTTCATAAAGTAATTCATTACTAATTCTATCTATAAACCCACGAGGCTCTTTAATTTCGTAAGATTTTGGTTTGTTCCCGGTAATAAATACAGCGTATGTTTAAAATGTCATCTCGCCCAATTATCGTACTTTTTTTACTATCCAAGTATTAAAACGATACTCCATGATGGTACTACCATCATGAGCTCTCAATTCTCAAACAAATTATTTTCTTATTGTCTCACTCAAATATCAGTTAATTTATTTTAAATTAAAGAAAAAAACCTTGAAAGGCGTAAAACCATTCAAGGTATGTTTTATTATCGTTCTTTAATCAACTAGTAACTCCAAATAATATTTATCATTTTCTTCTATCTTTCTTAAAAATTCTTCTAGAGAAGTCGCAATTTGAATATCATAATAGTAAACTGCACTTCTATTATTTTCATTCAATTCTATTGACATTAAAGCTGATTCACTGCCTTCAAAAAATATTAGTTTGTTATTCTCAAATTCATCATAGATTTCTATGTCGGGATAAAACTTAAAATCATTAACTCTTAATCGAAAATCCCTTACTGAATATGGGTCCATAATACGATTAATATTAAACTCTGAACCTTTAATAAATCCGTAGCCAACCTCTATATAAAAATTAACTAACTCTTTAGGAAATTTTAAATCGAGTTCCTTCTCAACCTCTTTTATTTCGTTTTCATTCACTTGATAAAAACTATTTTCTTGGTTTTCCTTAATAAATTCATAGCTCATTATTTTTTACCTCCTTTAAATAGTGTATTTGCTGGTGAACCAGCTCCATGAATACCAGCTTGATGCTCATTTGGGAATTTTGCAGGATGCATATTCCACCATTCATGTTCTCCACCAAAAGTATTTTCAATTATATGATGAGCATCATACTTATCTCCTTGTTTCCTAATTATTTTACCTGTTCTTTCCGAAATAACATTTTCATTATACACAGGCCACTTTTGCCCAGTATTTTCTTCCCACTCTTTAATTACTTTATTTTTTACTTTATCAAATTCTGCCCTATGCTTAGCTGTATCTATTGGTGACATTTTTTTATATTCTTTATTTCTTAAGGCTTCCTTTAACTTCTCTATTTGGTTTTTAGGTAACTCTCTGCCGGTTCGTCCTTCTATATCTCTAATATATTTTTTTATTGTATCAGAATCTATCTTATTACCCGTACCCTTAGAAACATCCTGAACACTCTCAACATTCCGAACGCGCTCAACCTCTTTACCCTTCTTCTCCACTCCAACAGGTTTCTCCACACGCTCCACATTCGGATTCGCGACAAATCTCCCTGTCTCCGGATCATAGTAGCGCATACAATAAAACAGCACCTATTTATGTTACCCATTGGTTATCGTCACGAGCTTTGTCATTATCGTTAGTTTGTTAGCCAATCCATTTCATAACTACCCCTACCATATAAAATGTCATCTCGCCTATTTATCGTACTTCTCACAAAATCCAAATATAAAATCAATACTCCATGATGGTACTACCTTCATGAGCTATGAATTTCAAACTGGTCTCATTCATGTTGTTCTTACTTCACCAAAAACAAAAGCACCTGTTGCCTAAAAGGTAACCAAGTGCTTAATTGTTTACTTTTCTTCAAATTTCTTCATTCTCTCTATTAAATCTAAATCTAGCTGTTCTTTATTTTGACTTACATATTTATATTCAAAATACTCAATTCTAGCTGCCGGACCAAATTCGCTATCATGCCAATTTGAGTAATCAAAATGTACATTTAGTTTTCCCAATGAATTAAGTAATAATGTCACTGAAAACCAAGGTTCTTGGTCATTATCAATAAAAACCTGTTGCAGTTTAACTGTTAGTTCAAACAATTTATGCATCTCTTCATCATGGACACTCTCATCTATAGGATAAATATCTGGGATATCATGAGAATAAACTGGTTCATTACTGTCAATAGGGGTAAAAAAGAAGAATACCCCCCCTTCTTTATCCTTCACTTCTCCATTGAAATAAAAGTCGCTCCATTCAATTGGAATTAAATCGTTAACTTGCTGAGCTATCTGTTTATATAATTCATTTAGTTCATTTTCAAAACTCATATTCTCAACCTCCTGATTTATTTTGTATCACTAACCTTACTTGTCGTTTTCCTTCAATTTGATATCTTATAGTAAATGAATCTGGTCGCATTGAGTTACTTGAATAAATTGGTGTAATATTAACGGAGACATTCTTAGGAGGCACCTCTTTTAATGCATTTGCCCATTCTGTCTCCATATTATACCAAACTCCACCTCTCCTATTAATCTGACTATTTTGTGGTACAAGATTATCTATATCCGCAGGGCCATTAAATTGAGCTCCTATTAAATGACCACCATCATCATCTGATAATCTATCTTTATCTCCTACATTCGCTTGTGCATATTTATTTCTATCAGCCTTTTTTAATATAAGTTCAGGAGCCTCAACATGGACTATACGCCCAAGTTCATCGGTAGTATATTTATAATCATCATTAGTTACATACTTTGCATTTGGAAGTAACTGTTTTTTTCCGTTTTTACCTCTTATTATATGTTTTCCGAAATCAATTTCTTTTATTTCCTTTATAATACTATCTTTAACTGTCCCCCTAGAAACACCCTGAACACTCTCAACATTCCGAACGCGCTCAACCTCTTTACCCTTCTTCTCCACTCCAACGGGTTTCTCCACACGCTCCACGTTCGGATTCGCCACAAATCTCCCTGTCTCTGGGTCTTGGTACCGCTTGACTTTTGGATTGTAAATGGGCGTAATCATCTGCATCGCTTGCTGCTTCACGTTCTGCAAGGTTTCCCTTACCGTCTGCTGCGCAAGCGCTGGACCGGCTGACGCTAGTTCAGGCATGAGCCTTGGCATGGTGCTGTCTAAAATACTCGTATACGTTTTATGTAATGACTGTGTCCACGATGCGGGCGCGGTTTTGACGCTTTGGTACGCTTGTTTGGTGACGTTGGCAACCGCACTTGTGCGAAGCGTATTGCGCATTTGCGTGAGCTTTTCGGTTCCTTTTGTCACCACGGCTTGACCCATATTGGCTGCGTAGCGCGTCGATAGGGCACCTGCGCCTGCAATGCCGAGCGATTGGAACAGGCTGTTTTGGCGCTGTTCTTCGGAGATCGCATTGCCGAACATGTCTTTTCCCGTTGTGAATTCGTACATGCCGTTTGCGGCGACTAGGCCGTAGAGACCTTTTTCTGCTTGTTCGAGCGCTTTAAACGATTTGGACGTTTTGTACGCATCAAGCGCATGATCAGCAGCGTTGACACCTTTGGCGGTAACATAGATAGCTTTTCCGCCTTTAGCTGCGCGACCTGCCCAGCCGACAACGGGAATGAATCCAGCTGCTGCCATTGCACCTGCCGCTACGCGTTCCGATGTTGAAAGCTCACGTCCCGTAACGGGATCTACGCCTTCGGCTGCTCGTTTATAATCATAATATCCTGTTACCTCTCCTGTAAAGGTTGAAACCGTATCCCACGTTTTTTCATACCACTTTTTATTAGCTTCTTCAACCGCTTGGCGCTCCGCTTCTTTTTTCAGCTCGTGAACATTTTTCATTTCTTCATGATACGTCACGTAGTTCGTTGCGTACTCGCTTGCTTCTTTTTGAACTTTATACAACTCGCTTGCATGATACGCTTTTTGATCAAATAAAACTGGATACGCCTGCCCGCCTTGCGTCGTAGCTCCGTGTAAGCTGTTGGTTGCAGCTTGTGTCAGCAAATAATTTGATTCCATTTGCCTATAACCTTCTAACCACTCTGCATCCAATTTTTCAACTGTTTCAACCGTTTCGTCCCGCTTTTTTTCTGCTTTATCGATTGAATCGTTAAAATCTTCGGCAGAAAACGCAGACAGTGAGACTAAGTCGTCCACTTTATGCAAAATCGTTTGAAGATCTTCTCGCTGCTGAGCAACGAGTTCTTTCGCTTGGCTTACGGACTGTTTAAGATCATGCTCTAAAAACGATAGGTCAACTACCGTGTTTCCTGCTAGGTTCGCGTCTTCTGCTTTTACGTACAGCGCTGAGAAATATGACTTGGTCATTTGGACTAAATCAATCCAACACTTTGCGTTATCAACTTGGTATTCATAGAACTTCTTAATGTTGTCGGCACCTTTTCCTTGAAGGCTATCATCCAGCTTAGACACGGCAGCTAGCGCTTTGTGGAGGGTCTTCAGCTGGTCTTCAAGATTTTTATACGCTTTTTCTCGTTCTTTGGAAAAGGTTGAAATGCCCTTTGCATCGTATATTTTCCCCATTTGATTCACCCTTTTTCATTATGAACGCACAATGGCTTCGTCTTGTTCTTTTAATAATTTCACGTTAGCTTTGGTGTCCTGTACGCTTTTTTCTAAGGCTGTGATGTACGTTTTTAAAAGCTTTCCCAGCTCTTCTTCCTGTGACTTCCACTCATTTGTGGTTGAAAGATTGTTATCCCCGACATCGGAGTTTCCTGGGAGCGATAATTTTTGAATGGCTGTTTCGACGTCTTCAAGCTTTTGCATGACGTCTTCATAGTTGAGCTTGATTGATGTCATTATAGCTTTCTCCTAATCTCACTAATTTTATTCTCTAAATCTGCGACTGCATCTTCCCCTTTATTTAAAAGAGATTCCGCTTCGTTTACAAGGTAGCTAACACCGCTATAAAAGCCTTTTTGAGCCTCGTACCACGTGATTTTATGGTTAATCGCATTTATATAGTCGTCATAATCGTTTGTGATAATATCGTTGATTTCGTTGTATGCTTGCTTTCTGTTGTCATCAAAGTTTGTGGATATATCACCTTTCCAATGATCTCCTAAGTCTGGTTCCTTTACTTCTTTTATTTCTACTAATGACCGTTTCTTTTCGCTTTCAATCTCTGTTTTTGCGGTTTTTAAACGCTGAATTTTCTCTTCAGCATCCGCAACGTTTCCTGAGATTGTGCTTGAAAAACTTTGAAGCATTTGTTCAAATCCCATGAGGTTCACCTCTTTACCACTTTTTCCAATATTTATAGTTTAAAAGTTGCTTTTGATTAGAGAAATAGGAAATTTTTCTCTTTTTTCCACAGTAAGACAACGTTCCCTTAAATCCGCCAAAATAATAGGTATAAAGAATCATAAATAAAAAAGCCGCTCATTAGTCGGCTCTTCTTTCTTTCCATTCCCTTTTTAGTAAGCTGTACATATACAAATCATCAAATTTCCCGCACGTGCGCTCATATTCTCTCAGCAATCCTTCTTGATGAAATCCAAGCTTTTCAACAAGCTTCTGCGATGATATGTTTTCTAGTTCAATTAGGGCTTGGATGCGATGTAGCTTCCAGTTTAAAAATCCATACTCGATGACTGCTTTCATAGCTTCAGCTGCAATGCCTTGCCTCCAGTATTCCTGATGAAGCTCGTATCCAACTGACGCTCTTTCATGACTAGATTCATAATCTAAAAAACCACAGCTTCCAATTATGACGCCTTCTTCTTTTAATGTAATACCCCATCTCATCCCGGTACCTTCATTTACTATATTTCTGTACCAGCTGAGCTCGCTTTTCACATCATCAATCGTTTGAAAAGGCTCTAACCCCATATGCTTCATTACTACAGGGTCAGATAAATACCTTAGCATATGAACGGCATCACTTTCTTTTGACTCACGGAGAATGAGCCGCTTCGTATCCAATGTAGGTATGTTCATGTGTTTCTTCCTTTCTTAGCTAATATACTAAATCTATTTTTTCACTTCGCATTAGTAAAAAGCGAAACCAATTCCTTACATTAAGCGTATAAACTAGTACTAACTCGTTTTCAAAAAATGAACGGAGGTGCTTTCTTGAAATTCCGATCTCATATCGACCGCTTTTTTGGTATGGTAATAACCACTTCTTTAGCAACCCTTGGCGTAGTATTTTTTCTTCCTCTTTTTTTAGACAGTGAAACAACTCTGCTTGATATTATTATTTCTATTGCATTATTTTTAGCTTGTGGAGGCGTCATGGTATGGTCTAGTTTTTTTGCGACGTATGAACTTCACTCTGATTATCTTATTGTTAAAGGGGGCGTATTGAAGATTCGTATTCCATATGAAGAAATCACAAAGGTAGCCCCAACTCGTAATGTTTTTACGGGATATAAAGTTCTCGCTTCAAAGGATGCTATTGAAATCTTTTATACATCTTCTCTTTTAGGAAGCGTAAAAATCTCACCGGCTAAGCGTGATCTTTTTCTTTCAGAGTTGAAAGCACGCTGCCACAGTAGCTCCTTTAAGTTTTAACGTATCTCTTTTATAAACCCAGTGCTTTTCGGCTGGTAGCCCATTTTTTGATAAAAAAGATGCGCAGCCAGCCGCTCATCTCGGTTGCCGCTGTTTAATCCAATTGCCATGCAGCCTTGACTCTTCGCCCACCTTTCTGCTTCTTTGATCAACATTTTTCCAACGGCTTTTCTTCTAAATTTCTCATGCTGTTTCAAGGCTATACGCGAATTGATTTAACTCTTTGTCCGCTTTCACTTAAAGAAGACTGGAACCGTGGTGATGAAGGTATTTCAACCATATTGCTAGATAAAGATGATTTATTTAGGGCACCACAACTTCTAAGCGATAAACAGTATCATCTTCAAATGCCAACCGAAGCTAACTTTCTAGACTGTTGCAACGAATTTTGGTGGGTTTGTACGTACGTTGTCAAAGGCCTTTGCCGCAATGAATTTTTATATGCAGTAGATCATCTGACTATTCAAGCGAGAACAGAACTTCTGCGCATGATGTCCTGGCGAATTGGTACTGAGCGTGGATTTACGTTTAGTTTAGGAAAAAACAATAAGTACCTTCCAAACTACCTGGAAAAACACGAGTTTCTTGAGCTTCAAAGCACCTATGACGTATCGACCAATAAAAAGGTTTGGCATGCGCTCCAAGCCAGTCAAGTAATGTTTATTCGCGAGTCAACCAAGGTGGCAAAAAGCCAATTGATGACCCTCCGTCCACGCAAGTCATTAAAAGCTGTGACAAATTTTGTATATAGTTATCTACGTTATCTACTATTTGTAAATCAATTGTTTTGGTCATGCATTTTCTCCCCCATATTATAAAGTAACGTGCCCATTCACAAGGTCGTGCTTTTTAATAAATGCTTCAACTTGATTATGAATATCACCTGCATCTTTTCCAACCCACAGCAAGTGTCCCCAATTATCAAGGAGACAAAGAGTTGATGTTGGAATTGATTTTTTTGCATGATGTGCATGCTCAAGTGAGACGGCTTGATCGTTAAGGCTGTGAAGAATAAGGGTTGGACTTTGAATCGCTGTCAGCAAATGATGAAATTGCTTGGACGTATGCTCTAAATCCAACAAGAACCCTTTTCCTGAACGATAGCGATTATTCATACGCTGAAATGCTTCCAGGTCTGAATCTTTCATTTGTTTCATGACTTCTTCTGCCGGAAGTTTACTAAAAGATGGAACAAACTGCTTAAACATAAACTGTACGTTGCGGTTTGACAGACGAGCCACGAGCTTCCACGTCCACTTTTCAGTAAGCGGATGAAATGCAAATTTCGCTACCTTATAATTGAGACTTTTTTTAGACAGCCATTCTTTTGTGACGGCACTTTGTAGAATTAAGCTATTTGTACGGTTTGGATACATTGACGCAAAGCTAATTCCGCTCGGACCTCCCGCTGAGACTGCAATGATATGTACTTTTTTAATGTCTAACTGATCTAACATCTTCGCATAGCAACGAGAAGCTAGTTCGAATGTTTCGCCAAGTTCTTTTGAAGTAGCTCCGTATCCTGGTCTTGACGGTGTTATGATTGAAAACCCGCTTTTTACAAGACGTTCATACCCTAACTCTTCTCGGCAGTTCGAGTGCCCCCCGTGAAATAGTAAGATCGGAGTTCCTGTTCCAACAACTGAATACTCAAGCAGGTGCCCATCTACTTCCATATGATAAATGATTCGCTCCAACCGCTTCACCTCCATTTTCTGTTCTTTACAAGATAGCCAAGAATACTATTCAATATTCGTTTATTCTTCTGTTTCTCCTTTTCTGATCAGGAGAAAATTGTTAAAATACCCCTATACTTCCAGTTATCATTTTACACTAAATTGGTCAAATAAGTTAAACTAGAAAAAAGGAAGAAAAAATTACAATATACTGGTATATTGCTAGAAAAGGTAGGTAATGCAGCGTGTCTCACTTTGAAACAACACTTCAGTTAAAAACAACTATTCTAAATACATCTTTTCAACTTTTCGACTACATAACTACTCGCCCTCACCTATTTGCGATTGCCTTACACCAAGAGCTTGGCTATCCTATAGAGTTTATGTGGAATTCAGACTTTAAGTTTAAAGATGAAAGCGCACCAAGAGTGGTGCTTATTCATGCATACTGCGTGTTACCAAATCATCAATATTTGGATGCAAGAGGCTACGTGTCGCATGACCTAATTGCACAAGAAAAGCCACATCAGCACGCTTACTACGAACGTGTGTCTAGTAAGCAAATTGAAGAGTTAACGAATCTTGGTCGGCTTTGTAAAGAAGAATTGCTTGAGATTGACAGCTTAAGAGACTTTATTAAAGAGCACGTACATGTCTATTCATAAGCTCTATAGGCACTTTGAAGTACCTATATCACTTTAAAGTGCTTACTTTTCATTTTATTAACTCTCTCTTATTATAAGTCATGTACTTACTATTGGAGGTTGATAACATGATTACGCATTTACAAGATACAGTAACATTAAATAACGGCGTAAAGATGCCCGGGTTTGGTTTAGGCGTATTTAAAGTGGAAGAAGGACCTGAGTTAGTTGAAGCTGTAAAAGTTGCGATTAAAAACGGCTACCTCAGTATTGACACAGCAGCCATCTACGAAAACGAAGAAGGCGTTGGTGAAGGAATTCGACAAGGTCTACAAGAGACGGGTCTTTCACGTGAAGAGCTATTCGTAACGTCAAAAGTATGGAATAGTGATTTAGGGTATGAAGAAACGCTTAAAGCCTACGAAACTAGTCTTCAAAAGCTTGGATTAGACTATTTAGATCTTTACCTTATTCATTGGCCAGTTGAAAGAAAATATAAGGACGCATGGCATGCGTTAGAAACGCTTTATAAAGACGGCAAGGTAAAAGCAATTGGCGTAAGCAACTTCCAAATTCATCATTTAGAAGATTTACTACAAGATGCTGAGGTGAAGCCAGTCATCAACCAAGTCGAATATCATCCGCGCTTAACGCAAAAAGAGCTTCGTACTTATTGTGAACAGCAAAACATTCAGCTAGAAGCTTGGTCTCCGCTTATGCAGGGCGAATTGCTTGATAACGATGTGCTGTCTGCGATTGCTGCTAAGTACAATAAATCTACAGCTCAAGTAATCTTGCGCTGGGATGTTCAAAACGGTGTTATTACGATTCCAAAATCAACAAAAGAGCACCGCATTATCCAAAATGCTGATATTTTTGATTTCAAGCTAACGTCTGACGAAATGAAACAAATTGATGCACTAAACCAAAATCACCGAGTAGGTCCAGATCCAGACAACTTTGATTTTTAAGTAAACAAAGAGGATAGACAAATTGTCTATCCTCTTTTCATTCCCTCTGACTCCAAATCCTCTTCATAACTCCTTTTGTAGGAAACAAATCTATTCGATATAAGTCTGGATTCGATAAATTAGACCATTCTTGAAATCCAAAACTAGCATCAAAGTGTCGTAACAACAAGCTCATTAAATTACCGTGCGTAACCAATAATGAGATTTCATTTAGATCACCCACCTCTTCGTATACAACAGCTAGCACACGCTGAGTTGCTTCTTTTGATGACTCTCCACCTTTGAATTGGAGATTTTCATCATGAAATGTTTGCTTTAATAGCTCTAACCAATTGTCTACGGGTTTTCCTGTTAGAACACGTTCCGCTAATCGCTCATCTTGCCTAATTGAAACGCCAACCTCTGCTGCAAAAGGGGCAATCGTATGAATCGTTCTTATGTACGGACTTGATATAATAGTTGAAATACCTAAGGGCTTTAAGTACTCTACTAACGATAGGGCATCTCTTTTTCCTTCTCTCGTTAAAGGGGCATCATGTTCTTGTCCTTCAGCTTTACAGTGCCGGAGTAAATAGATTGTTTTCATTTTCTCCTCCTGAAAAACTAATAATCTCACATAAATTCACAGTGTTCGTTTATTATTCGCGCCTAAAATCATAAATGTCATTTGGAACGTGCAGCGAGTGTCCGTTAATCTCGACCGTATCTTTACCTTGCCAATGAATATCCGCACTGCTTTCTTTATAGTTCCAGTAAATATTCTTTTCTTTATTTCCTTTATTAAAAACAAGCTCCCCTCGAACAGCATAGCCGGTAGTTGCGCCTCCGTCCGAGAGGTATGCTTTTAGCGTATAGGCACCATCGGGTGATGTGGATTCAGTAAGATATTTTCCTTCAGGAAGACGACTCATATCAAAAAATGTCCGATATATGCCGTATCCCAAAAGACTGATACAACCACAGCACCCGATTAATAACCACTTCGTAAGCTTCTCTTTTGTTTTAATGACCTTTAACAACTTCCATCCTCCGCTTTAGTTCACTTTTAAAACTCCATCTTCAATGTATCTCAGTAAAATTTTTCGCTCTTCTTCAAACAGCATAAATAAATCATCCATTTTTGCTACAGGCTTCCATGCTACATCAACAATGAGGTTATCAGGATCTTGGAGCTTCTTTTCTCCACCTACTAACTGAACAGCAAAATATTTAATATGCACATCAACACCGTATGTGACCGTATCGTATTCATGGACTTGACCTAGGATTTCAACCTCGTATCCCGTCTCTTCCAAAACTTCACGAACGCAGCATTCTTCAAACGTTTCACCGCCTTCTAGCCCACCTGACGGAACAGACCATAGCTCTGGGTGATTTGGCTTTTCTTGCGCCACCATTAATAATTCGTTATTTTCATTGATGCAAATCGCTGCTGCGCCTTTCCAGTTTGACATGCAAAATCCTCCTCCATTCAGTTATAGCTTCTTCATTAACAACAGTTCATCTCGAACTGGAATTTCATCATAACCAACCAAAGGAATGCTTGGCTTTTGTTTTCTTGCTTCTTGAACTGCGTTTGGAAATAGGTAAGCTAAATGATAACCACGCCTTTGGTAAAACCGAAGAGCCTTTACGTTATCATTTGTTGTAATGAGCGTTACCTTCGTGCAACCTACGGATTTTGCTTTCTCTTCCACTGCTTTCATGAGGGCCGTGCCGAATCCGCTGTTTTCCTGCAAGCTATCTAACGAGATTATTTCACATTCTTTTTCTCGTATTTCATAGGTGACTAACCCAATGATGTTATTGTGCTCGTCATATAAGATAAACCCACACAGAGAGGAACAGTCATACGCACCAACAGAAGTAACCATTTTTGTACTTCCCCAATGCTTTTCTAAGAATCGACTGACTTCTTCTCTGTCATCAATAACAACGCGGCGAATTTCCACTTTTCAACACCCCTGTTCCCATTTTATACTATTGTTCTATTTTTTTACATAACAAAAGTAAATAAATAACATCTATCCTTTCTACGACTAAAGATGTATTCCTTTTCATTCATTGTACCGTGGCTGTTTTTATGGACTACATCATAAACTAATGGTAAAGGAGTGAATGATGATGATTACCCACTATGCAAATCTCGAACTGCTTACGGTATCTATTCAAGGTGTCAAACAATTTTATGAAAAAGCACTACATTTAGAAATGACAAACGAAACAACTGAGTTTATTCAGTTCAGACTGACTCCATATAGCACGCTTAGTTTCAAGGAATCCTACGAACCAATTAAGCCCGCACACTTTGCCATTCAGGTGTCTTATCAGTTGTTTACTAATGCTGTTACACTTTTAAAAAAATCTGGCGTGTTTTTGTTAGCTCAAAACGAAGGAAATCCTATCGATGAACATAACGGTCGAAAAAACGTGTATTTCCGCGATTGTGACGGTAACTTACTTGAGTTAATTGCACATGACTATATTCATGAAAATAAGTTAAAGGGCTATGGTAAGCTGAATGCATTATATATAAGAGAAGTAGGATTTCCAGTAAAAGACGTTGGAAAGTTTCGAAGCTGGCTAAAAGAAACTTTCAACATGAAAACAGACGAAGATGATGACTACTTTAACTTTGTGATTGGTGGAACAGCTTATGCAGTGGTCGTCTCAGAAAAGCGGCCGTGGATTCCTATCGCCATGAAAGCACTACCTCCTAACATAAAGGTGACGCTCGGTACTCCACTTCCGCTAACCAATCAGCAAAATTTTATAAACAGCGGCTATCAATTCTCTTTAGTACACACACCTGAATTTCAGCACAGTTTTCTTCAGGATTTACGGTTGCCACCTGTTTGCTATTAGGTGTATACTTGTAAAATTATAGAAGATTTATAGACTAGGAGGCGCAGCATGCAAACAACAACAGATACACTACGCTTACTTGAACAACTGGCTCCCAATGCTTGGCCAGCTCATACAACTGAAAAACTCGGTGATTGGACGATGCGCTATACGTTTGGTTATACAAAGCGCGCCAATAGCGTCCACGCGGTTGGCTCACTTCCTTTTGATTTAAACTGGCTTCAAAAGGTTGAGAATTTTTACGAAAGCCGTAACACAGCGTCATGTTTTCATATCTCTCAGCTTTCACCAGCACAGTTAGATGAAACACTGGGTTCAAAAGGTTATAAAAAAAGCGATGAATGCTTTACGATGATGGCAGCCTGTGAAGATACGCTCCAAAATGTCAAGCTGGACATTCAGTATGATGCCGACTATTTACGCGAAGCAACTCCTGCTTGGATTGATGAGTTTCTGACATTAGAAGATTTTTCGAAAGATCGCTTTGACGCCTATACTCATATCTTTTCCAGCATTCACGCTCCTAAGACGTTTCTGCGCTTATCAAGCAATAAAGAAACGGTGGGTTTAGGATCCGTGGTAGTTGAACAAGGGTACGGATGCATCAGCAACGTGATTGTAGACGCTAAGCACCGCCGAAAAGGCATTGCCAAAGAGCTGATGAGCGCGCTCGTTCAATGTGCTCAAAGAGAAGGAGCTGACTATGTTTACCTTCAGGTTGTGAAAGAAAATAAGCCAGCAGTTGATTTGTATGAAAAGCTTGGATTTAAAGCAATGTCCTCTCATCATTATCGTATTCTGAAGAAATAGGTGAAAAAGATGAATGAAATCGATCAATTTTGGCAGGATTTTTGCAAAAAAAACAACCTTACTAACGTCTCGTACAAAGAAGCATTTCAGTTCGGCGCGTCTTCTGGCTGGCTTGCTTCCTTAGTTGTTGAAGGTAAAAAAACAGCTACTACATCTGGCTATGTTTTCTATGAACTTGAAAACGAAGAGTTACCGAAAAAAGGAGATTATTCGATTGTGCTAGACGAAAACAATCAGCCAGTTGCCGTTATTCAAATTCAATCGGTAGACGTTTTGCCGATGAACGAGGTATCAGAAGAATTTGCATTAGCTGAAGGTGAAGGCGACTATGACTTCTGGTGGCGCGCTCACGAAGAATTTTTCACAAACGAATTAAAGCCGTATAGAAAAACATTTTCTCCTGATTTAATGGTCGTTTGTGAGCGTTTTGTAAACCTGAGCTTGAAAAATTATTAACATGTTCAGAGTACATAAAAAAGCTTTTAAGAACCAAATTCTTAAAAGCTTTTTCTATCATTTCTTCACGAAAAAGAGCTGTAACATCTTTTCTAAAAACAGCTCATACTTTCTAAACCAACCTCTAAATTGTGTGAATAGATCATTGGCTTAAATACTTATTTTCTATACTCTTATGGTTTTGTCAGCACTATTCTAGAGGTAGTCTCGGCTTTTCATCTTGATAAATCGAATAAGTTTCTCCATACTTTTCGATATCTGTACACTGCTCATCACTACAGCCAAACAAATATGTACCTTCAGTTGTTCGAACGCTTACATTAAAATAATATGGATATCTGCCACCTTTATTTTTATCCATGCTGCTTTCTATAGCTTTAATATCTTTTGTTTTAGCAATCTCTTGATAGTCTTTACTTTCAATTGTTCTTTGAATCATTTCATTTAGAATGATTTGTTCCTTTTCATCGGGATCATACATCCTATCAAAAGCATAATGCTTAACCAGCCAGTAAGCGTTCATTCCTACACTCATAACCAGTAAAATCTTAACTACTTTTTTCTTCATTTTAAATCGTCCTATTCTTTTACCATTTCTAAAACATTCTTCTGTCCATCAGGGCTTTCAACTACAATTAATTCCTTTGAATATTTTACGCTATAGATCTTTGAACTTTCTTTAAAGTAACTAGATTAATTGTTTTCCGGCATGTCTTGAGGGCGCGTTTGCTTTTGAATAGGCGTAATTTCAAACTCGACGTCCTCTTTATTAACTACTTTCTCCGCTATGTTATTATTACAGCGTAATAGTAACATAGCGGGACAGCAGCTGATTAAGAGGAGCAATTTTTTCATGTGGGTTCCCCTTATAAGTCAGAGTGCATAGATACTTTTCACGTCGCTCCCAACCACTTTATTCTAACTCCACACTCATCACAACACGTTCTTTGTTTAATTCAAACCCATTTTTCTGAAAGAAAGCTGCTGGCTTTCGGTGACCGTTTTCAGTAGATAAGTAGATTTGTGCTACTGCTTGCTGTTTGAGCTGTACTTTTAGAAATTCTAATAAGCTCGTCCCAATGCCGCTAATTTGATCATTGGTATCCACACAAATTTCGTTGAGATAAAAATACTTATTGTTTATCCACTGCTCTTCATTTCCAACGATAAAACCAAGAAGCGGACCATTTTCTTCTTCAAAATAACCAATCCCTAGATAGCCAGGCGTTAAGCTAATATCCATTAATCGCTTATAAGAGCTTTGAAGCGTCCATGGTTCATTCCAAGGTTCCTCGTTAAATACACGCGCAAACAGCTTAGCTGCAGGCTTTAAATCTTTTATAGTAAGCTTTCGAATTGGTTGGTTCATTGTACACGTCCTTTCTTCTTTCTTATTGTGAAATGAGGTTATAATGTCTAAGGGCAAACTCCACGCCATCTTCATCTGATTTTTTCGTCACAAAATCAGCTATTTCCTTTAAGCGTTGACTACCATTTTCCATGGCAACACCAACACCTACAGTTTCAAGCATATCAATATCATTGTCACCATCCCCAAAAGCCATCGCCTCCGAAGGTTGTATCTTAAAGTACTCTAACACTTTTACAATGGCCTGCGACTTTGATACGTCTGTTTCCAATACGTTTACCACATATGGGTGCCAGCGGCGAAACGTATAGTGAGGAAACCTCATCTTATATTGATCGACCACTTCGTCTGTTCCAAACAGACAAAGTAAATAGATTTCTTCTTCGTAAATGGAAGGATGAGTGTCTGGATAGGTTTGAAGCGACAAGGTTTCGGATAAAGCAGCTAAAACACCCTCTTCCTGTACTCCGTTCATGTGAAAGCCTTTCGTGTAAAAAGATAGGGCATGTTGTTTGGAATCTGAGAATTCTACTAGCTCTTTTACGTTGGACTTGCTCATACTCACTTTATGTATAACTTCATTCTGATAAGTCACGTAACCACCATTTGCAGTAATAAACACATCAATACCTAGTTCTTTTAATTCTTCGCACATAGAGAGTGGGCGTCCAGTAGCTGCTACAATAATAATGCCAAGATTTCTTAATAAACTGATGGCACGCTTTGTACTCTCAGGTATTTCGCCCCTCTTGTGATGCGTTAGCGTACCATCAACGTCGAAAAAAATGATTTTGCAGCTCATATTTCCATTTCCTTTCTTTTAGTTCCATTTTAATCCATATACACATTTAAAAAAAGCAAATAATAGAAAAAGCACCAAAACCCTGTTGATTCTAGTGCTTAGCTTACAATTATGAGAAGTGACGATCAATCGTCTCATCAATTTGAGTAAAGATTTTTTTGTAGCCTTCCTTATCTAAATAGCCGATACTTCCGAATAATAAATGATCAACAGGCTCAATTCCTGTAAAATCAAAAACCCCTACATCTGACGTGATTTTTAATCCAGCCGTCATGCCTATCTCATCATAAACAGCGCTTGGTGTTCCGTGGGTATTAATGATAAGACCTTTCTTTCCAGCTAGTAGCTTAGTAATACCTTCTTCACCAGTAGCATATGCAAAGCCGTACGCAAACACACGGTCTACATACCCTTTAATAATAGCCGGAAGACCTGCCCACCAGATTGGATAGATAAACGTAATAACGTCTGCTTGTGTAATATACTCTTGTTCTACTTTAATATCTTGAGGAGTGTTCCCTGCCTTCATTGCTTCCATATCTTCTTCTGTAAATACAGGTTGAAACTTCAGCGCATATAAATCTCGAACAACCACCTCATGATTGTTTTTTTCTAAAGCTTTAACCGTCGCTTCCAATAAAGAGTGATTTAAGCTTTCTTGATGTGGATGTGCATAAATAATTAAATGTTTCATGTTTTCTTCCTCCCATGTTTTTTTATATTTAAATTCAAGCGATAATTTCATATTATAGGGATAGAGGAATTCTGAAAAGTAGTCACTTTTTTATGACCTAGTCGTAAAAAAGTGACCTTTAAGAAAAGAAAGAGAGTTGTCTTATATGGCCCAAAGAGAAAATTGCCCCGTAACTCAAACCCACAATACTATCGCCGGAAAGTGGAAAATTATTATTCTGTAGCATTTAAGCACAAAAACCATTCGCTTTAATGAATTTCAGCGGCTACTTCCTGGCATCTCCAAAGGAACGCTTTCCAATCAGCTTCGCGAGCTAGAAAAGGATGGTATGATTCACCGGGAAGTATACAATGAAGTACCACCTAAAGTAGAATACTCCCTCACTTTTTTAGGCGAAAGTTTTGTACCTATTCTTCAAAGCATGGGGGATTGGAGCAAGAAACATTTGCAGTAACCTGCTGAATAGCTTCTGTATAAGAAGTTATTCAACAGGTTACTTTTTTCTTTTATTATCTTCATATAAATTAAAAATCAATAAATGTAAGCGTTATCTTATAAAAATACGTGTCATCAATACACAAACTCCTGAATATCTTTATATTAAAATACAATTAGGAGGCCTGATTGATTTGTTGATGTTAGAAACCGCTAAGCAAATCGTAAAGCATGTGTACCCGTTTGTCTGTGTGAACCGACACGATATCTTTAAAGGAGACGTTACTTCCTTGCAGCTCTCAAAATATTTAGATCTTCATCCTGCTCACGTACCATACGTCACTGCAACAATTATTTATTTACTCGAAGCAGACGGCTATGTGTCAAAGCCGCTGATAGAATACGGAGGTATTCGAAAATGTCTGCATTAAAAAAGAGGCGTGCTAAGCTAATAAAGCTTACTACGCCTCTTTTAAGCTTTTATCGTAAACGTGGCTCTTACTTTTAGAAACTGGACAAAGACCTCTGGATCACGAGGTGAAATCCGTATCGTTTTACGCTTGCTGTACTTGATTTGAATTTGTTGAGTCGAAAGTGCGGGCGCAATAAACGGTATTTTGACAAAGCAAATACTGCGAATTTCCTTTACATTTATTTTTTTCTTAAAAGGCCCATAATAAATAGTTAACGTTTGGCCTGTGAGGTAATACCCTGTGCGAAACCAAATCGAAAGCAAGAAAGCTGCAAAAAACGCTAAAACAGCTAGTCGGATGAAGTAATGATCTTGAATAAACGGAACCATAAAAATCCCCCATCCCATCACAAAGATTCCATCTACTAAAACCGCAATACTTATGCCCCAAATTAGATACGACAACCACCAATCTTTTTTAGACGGAAAGTACAAAGCTTTTCCTCCTTTTTCTATCCTTTGTTACTTAATCTACGATAGCAATGCTTCTAACTTACCTCTTTTTTAGATTTTCTGATTTTTTCAAACGGATTACTTAAAGCACCTCACTGCTCCCCGTACGCGTATTTTATATAGTAATCACAACAGAACGAGCTTTTCATCCATATTTTCCAGCAAAAAAGTAGACCTTCTGATAAAAGGTCTACTACATCCAAGCATACATTCCCGTCACTAATAAAATAGCAACAACGATTGCCGGTAGCAAATTCGCCACCTTGACTTTGGTAATTCCAATTAAATTTAAGCCGATTGCTAGAATCATAATGCCACCGGTTGCCGTCATTTCGATAATAAGCTGATCCATCAGTGCATCTGGAACTAATCGATCAATTTGTGCAGCAAAAAGAGCTATTAACCCTTGATATAAAACGACAGCAACGGCTGAAAAAATAACGCCAATCCCAAGCGTTGTGCTTAGTAACAGCGAGATAAATCCATCCATTACGGCTTTTGTATACAACACGTCATGATTGCCGCGAATACCACTATCAAGAGCACCGATAATGGCCATTGCTCCCACAACGAAGATTAATGTTGCCGTTACAAAGCCTTCAGCAACACTTCCTTGACCGCTTCCTACCTTGCTTTCAATCCAAGAGCCAATTGACGAAAGCTTCTCTTCTAGCTTCAACGCTTCACCAGCTACTGTACCAATAACAAGGCTTAAAATCACGAGTAAAAATTGCTCGCTTTTCATGCCCATCTGAATTCCTAATACCGCAATTGCTAATCCGATTGCCTGCATGACGGTAGTTTTCATGCTTTCAGGAATGTTCCGACATAAGCTCCCTAAAAGCGTTCCAACAATAATGCCTAATCCATTTGCAAGCGTTCCTAATAAAACCATCTCTATACCTCTTTCACGCTGTATGTACATCCATCATCATACTACGTATTAGTCGATTTCGAAATGTTTTTATTATTTTTATAACATTTCAACAAGCCTTCTCTTTACTCATCCTCTGCCATCTTTAAATTCAGTACTTCTTCCTCATTTTTATAGATAATCTTCATTTTAAATACATCTTCTTTACATGTTCGATCATTAAGCGTACCAACTAAAAAAGAAACAGCGTTATCGTCCAATTTATTCATCATAGCTTTTACGTTTCCCGTTACCGTATCACCATCACTCGTTTGAATTTCAACCGTAATGTATTTCAATTGTTCTGGCGTTAGCTGAATCTCTTTTGGCTCTAGCGTTACCCAATTTGTTTTGCGCTCTTGATAAAGCTTGTGGTCATATATGTATTCAGCACTCCACTCTTTTCCTTCATCAGAGAAAACAGCTTGTCCTTCCACTTCTGTTTTCCCACCAAAAGAACAGCCCACTATACATATAAAAACAAAAGCTACAAGCAGTACTTTCTTCATTTATAATCCCCTTTATATCATCTTACTTCTCTATTTTTCTCACAGGAATAAACGCTTTATAACCAGTAAAGGGTGGCTGACCTAATTTTTCAAAGAAACAGGCATAAGTATCAGCTTATTCAAATAATGGAAAAATTTACACACCTCATTATAATCAGATTTTCCGATAGTTTCAATAAAAGAAAGTGAAAATAATTATACATTTTAAAATTATTGGAAAAATTCATCGTTAGGAAAATAGTAACACGTATAAGGGGCTTAATTAATTAATAAAAAATGAGTTTGGGACATAACAAAATGATTGCTTCAAAAAGACGAACAATAGCTGTTCCCATCTCTTTAGTTTGTCTGAACACGTTCGTTCCATTGCGCTACGCCACACGCTTTCCGCGGGGAGGAGTCGAGTTTTCTACGCTCCATTCCACCCTGTTTCCAAACTGGTTTTTCCCACTCAACAAAAAGCCTGAACGATTAAAAGTTGTGAACTCTCAATTGTTCAGGTATAGTAGGGGCTGAACTACTTATGTCTCAATCTCGGCACAACACTCCACTACTTAGAGTGCTTCATTTTATCAACATATAAGTAATAACCAATTCCAGCTCCGCTAAGACCACTAGCAGCACAGATTCGCATTAAAACCATGAATACGTCAATAAGTTCCATGTGTGACGTTTCAATGAATCCTTCTCCTGAGTCCAATACCTCTTTATAAGGTACAAAAAACACGCCTATACAAAAGCCTAAAACAAGACCATATATAAAACCTTTTTCTACAAACTTTGCCAACCTAATCCCCTCACTTCACCCTTCCCATTATGAACACATCATGATATTCACCTGCATAGAAATGCGCTTTTTTTAGTTGCCCCTCTACTTGAAACCCTTTTTTCTCGTAGAGCTTCATTGCTTTTTTATTTGAGACATTAACCTCTAATTCTAAGCGGATCAGCCCTAAATAGTTGTCTGCAATGTCCAGTAGTGAATCCATAAGAGCACTGCCGACACCTTTTCCGTGATAGTCTGCATGAATAGAGATACCCACTACAGCAATATGACGTTGCTTTCCTGGTTTAACATGAAGACCAGCCATCCCAACCACTTTATCCTCAATCTCTGCCACCATTAAATGCGTATCATGATTCATACTGTTCATAAATTCGCTCGGTGTCTTCACACGCTCTGAAGGTACCGCTAACGTATGGCGCGCAACGGACGGCTGAATTCTAATTTCATGAACAGCCTCTGCGTCATTTGGATGTACGGGTCTAATTTTAAGATCAATCATTTCACACTCTCCCCTTCACGATATGAATAGTCTGGTTTCTTTTTCGTTTTCATCATCGTCAACCCCATGCCTCCGAAAATGAGGACAATGCCAACACTCTGTAAAATATCTGGTCTAAAGCCTGTTAGAAGCGTATCTAGTAGAATAGCTACCGCTGGATCTAAAAACACGAGAACCGAAATGACGTTTGACGATAAAAATCGTAAACTATCAAAAAACAGCAAATAGACTATACCAGTATGTATGATGCCTGTTGTAGCTACAACTATCCAGTTAATAGAAGATAGCTCAGAAAAAGAGTGAAAGCTAACGAGCGGAATCAGCATAAAGATTCCAACCAGGGTTTGTAAAAACGTTGTTGCATAAGGACTTAGCTCTCTAATCCCTTTACCTGCTAGCGTAGTGAATGCATAAAAGAACGCAGCCAAAAGCCCCCAAACCACCCCTGAAGAAAGTAAATCGCTCATTGATGTACCAGCATTAATCCCTGAAACCAAAAGAGTACCGATAAAACAAATCCCCAGTGACATAACCGATATAAGGGTTAACTTTTCTTTATAAAGGATAGCTCCTAAAAGCAAAACAAACACCGGTGCCAAATGATAGATTGAAATAGCAACCGTAACGGACGTTTGTTCAAATGCTTTAAATAAAAACACCCAGTTTAACACAAGAAACACGCCACACACTAACGTTTGAAAAACATCTTTTTTACTCCACTTTTCTTCTTTATACTTTCCAGTTAACACCCAACAAGTGCTTAAAAATAGCGTCGCGCACACGCATCTAACAAAAACAAGCTCCACTGACTGTAAATTAGACCGCTCTGAGAAAAAGCCGATTGAACCAAAAATAACCATGGATACAATCATCTTCAGCTTAGCAGATGAAGAATTGAGAGATGCTTGATTGTGATTCATTCCTTGCACCTCCTATAAAATTGAATTTATTTTACCATAAATATCCTAACGGGACGTAACAAATCTTGAAAAAGGCTTTATTTTCTAAATAGGGTTGCTCATTGTATGTAAGCATGCTACAATTTGCACTAACAAATATGAGAGGAATGATGGATGAACAATGGATAACTAACCTAAATTTTTACGTTTGAAATTTCATAATTTCAAGTCTTAAAAACTTAGGATTAGTCTGCCCATTTTTTAATCATTCCTACAAGCGCTATGTTTATAGGCTTATTTATGCGGGACAATAATGCGGACTCGACTAATCCTTCCAATGAAATTGGGAGGATTTTTTCATTCTCCCTGTACTGAAGGGATGATTCGATGTTAGAACTACTACAATTACAAAAATTGAAGCTTGAGTTAGATGAATACACGCTGTTTAAAGATGTGAATGTAAGTATTCAACAGGGTGACATTATAGGCATTATCGGTAAAAACGGTGCCGGCAAATCCACCTTGCTTCGCTTACTAACTGGAGATATGAATCCAACAGATGGAAAGATTCAGCACTTTCAGCCCAACCTTTCCATTTCTATGGTCGAGCAAGAAGCAAGCTCCTACTCATTTGAAGACGTGTCATCATCAGAAGAAACGCTTTTAAAGAAATGGAATGTTCCAACTGGAAACTTTCAACGATTGAGCGGCGGAGAAAAATTGAAAGCTCGCCTTGCAAGAGGCTTAGCGAGCTACTCTGACCTTTTATTGTTAGATGAACCTACCAACCACCTAGATGCGGACAGCACGGCGCTTTTAATAAAAGAGATAAAGAAATACCGGAGGACCATTCTTCTCGTTTCTCATGACCGCTACTTTTTAGATCAGGTCGCAACAAAAATTTGGTCAATTGAGAATCAAGAAATTATTGTGCACAGTGGAAACTACAGCAGCTATATGAAACACCGTGAACAAGCTCGCCTTACCCAGCAGCGAGAATACGAAAAGCAACAAAAAATGAAAGAGCGCATCAACAATCAAATGAATCAGCTTACCGCTTGGTCACAGTCAGGTCATGCACAATCAACAAAAGAAGAAGGTTTTAAAGAATATCACCGCGTCAAAGCCAAGCGTTTAGATTCACAGGTGAAGTCAAAACAAAAGCGTCTTGAAAAAGAGCTGGAAAAGTTTAAAACAGAAGCTCCCGCTGAGGAGTATCAGGTACAATTTTCATTTACTTCAACTCATAAGCACGGCAAGCGCTTTTTGGAAGTAAAAGACCTGGAAAAATCATTTATAGACCGTGTCTTATTTAAAGAAGCAAACTTCACGATTCAGCACGGTGAGAAAGTAGCGATTATAGGTCCTAACGGCAGCGGAAAAACGACGCTTTTACAAATGATAATGAAAATCGAAGCGCCGACAAAAGGCGAACTATGGATTTCCCCTTCCGCTCAAATTGGGTACTTAACGCAAGAAGTATTTGACCTTCCGCTTGACCAAACGCCAAAGGAGCTTTTTCATCGAGAAACATTTGAAGCTCGTGGACACGTTCAAAACTTAATGAAGCATTTAGGCTTTGTGGCGTCACAGTGGAACGAGCCAATTGCGAACATGAGCATGGGTGAACGCGTAAAGTGTAAACTGATGAAGTACATTCTAGAAGAAAAAGACGTTCTGATTTTAGATGAACCCACCAATCACCTTGACTTACCTTCTCGAGAACAGCTTGAAAAAACGCTAGCGCAGTACAAAGGAACGCTGCTAGTCGTTTCCCATGACCGCTACTTCGTTGAAAAGGTTACTACTGTACAGCTAATTATTGAAAATGAACGCATGAACAAGCAGCTACAAACATCAGGCGATAAGCCAAGCAACATCGATGATAAAGAAAAGCTTCGCTTAACCCTTGAAACCGAGCGTCAGGAAGTGCTTGGGAAGCTAAGTTTTCTCACACCCAATCATAAGGATTATACAGAATTGGATTTGAAGTTTGTGGAACTAACGAAGAGAATTAAAGAGTTACAATAAGCATTCACTACTAGATAAAAGTATTTGTAAAAGTTCTTCATTATGACAAAAGCTCTACTTTTTCAGTAAGGCTTTTGTCTCTTTTTATAGAAAGTAAATCAAACGAGCAATACTTAACGCTAAAAACCCTACCAACCCAGACACCATAGATACCTTTGTTTTAACGCTGCGATGTTCAGCCGTTTCAGAGTGAAAGTTCGCTCTTTGCTGCTCTCCATTGACCCAAGCTCCAATCGAAATTCCAGAAATGATGATAGAGATTATACCAATTACTAGAAATAACTTCACCATACAGGATCCTCCTTATATAAACAATTCTATAATTCCTACCAATATACCAATCACAGCTCCTGAACATAGCCCCCACCATAAAAATAAACTAATTGGGTTTCCTAAGTTCATTACCTCGTGCCAAGATGCTTTGGTACGGTTATGTAGCTAATATCGTTTCAGTTGAATAAATTGCTATATGTTGAAAGCCACAGACATAACAAGTAACACAACTAGTCCAGCTAAAAGCTGATTATTCATGTTTAACATATCCATTTTTAGTATTTATTTACATATAAGTATTTTAGGTTTGAAAAGTTTCACTACTATTCAATTATTCACTTTTTCTAGTAAACTTGAATGACAAGAAAAAGCGATTAGAAACTAAAGAGTCTAATCGCTTTTCTCTGTTTGAGCTATTCATTTAAGCTTCGTTTCTCACTTTATGAAATAAAGACATAATCAGCCAGATCACTGCTGGAAAGACAGTTCCTCCAATAATCATATAGGCTAGCAGACGAGCTGAGTCATAATCACCCAATACCAAGACAAGAACTGCCATTATGACAAGAGCAGCTGGTATAATTTTCAACAAAGCAACCAAACCCTTCTTTTCCTCCACTTTCCATTTATTATTATAGGATGCGATGGCAGTCAAAGTTGCTGGAAAGGCAACAACTGTTAGCACGATACCAATCACAGTCAGCAGCGAATGTAAAACTCCAGAGCTCATCATCGTTCCCAACCACGCAAGCGCTGTGAGTACTACTAATGAAATCGCGATATACCCCATGGAATTAGACAAGCTTTTATATTTTTCAACTAACGTCTCAGAGTCGCTATAAATCGCTTTTGTACCAGATTCTGCTCGAAACAAATGAATATCTCCTTCTGAAGTTACGTGAGACCACCCGGCGGATGCAAAAACATCAAAGTATTCATCTTCTTCTCCTACTTCAAGGGATCGGTAGTCTACGCTGTAGATATAGTCTGAGCTTTCTCCTTTTTCAAGCGTGTACCCCAAAAATTTAAAACCAGTAACGTGCCATCCTTTTAAAGAAAATCGGCGTAATTTTTTCATATCCTTCTCTTCAGCAAAAGCAAGGCCACCTGACATGATGTACTTGGTTTGTTTCATTCTTCATCCTCCCCCAATCCCGTTTCAGCTAGCTCAATCATCATTTTTCTAAGGGTTACATCTTCTCTAAGCACAGTTCTTCCTGAATCGGTAAGGAAATACGTTTTACGTCTTGAATCTGAAGCATCGTATAAGTAAATCCATTCTTTTTCTAACAGCTTCTTAATAATGGTATACATGGAAGCGGGCCCTATTGTAATGGTGCCCTTTGATGTTTCTTCGATTAAATTCATAATAGCATAGCCGTGTCTTGGCTTTGTTAAAGCTGCCATTATGTAAAACATTGAATCTGTTAACTGCTCTGTTTTTCCCAAATCCTCACCTCTTATATCACTTCAAGATATATCATATTACGATATAACTAAATAAAATATATCACAATGTGATATAACTGTCTAGATTAAAATTGGATTTTATTTCAAGATTAATGAAAGCAGAAAGTAGGTCTTCCAAATACAAAAGTGCGTTCTCACAAGAGAGCGCACTTGAAGATTACCTTTATAAAGGTTAACACTTTTATATAAAAGCAGTTTGTTTTTATTCCTCTTCTTCATCAAACCAAAAATCTAATAATACTGCGGCTATTTCTTGATTATCATATTGAACGTAAGCTGGATAGTAACCGTCACCTATGCCGGACATCGACACAACTCCACCAGGGACGATACCAGCTTCATATTCAGAAGATGCGACTGCATCGCAGCAAGCTACATAATACGTAAGACCTTCTTCATCCATATTAATCTCATGCACATTTTCCACTTCATATGTAATTGCGTCGTCTCTTCCATAAACAGATGCATCAAATATTCCTGCTGTGGCTGAATCTACTCCAACTTCTTTTCCAGTGTCAATCCAATTATCAGTCATTTCAAACTCAGTTTGCGTAGCTACTAATTTACTTATCGTAAAATCATCGTAATAGTAAACTGTTGCCGTCCACTCACCTTTTTTAGCAGAGTCTAATTGCCATGCAAAATCTTCATTATCGTCTACTGCACAATCAATTGGATAACACGGGTCTGAAATGATAAGCTGAAGACCAGTCACATGAAAGCTACCTAATTTTTCACTATTCATCTTGTATTCCCCTAACTATTTATCTTACTTCTAATAAAAATGGTACTATAAAAACATAGTACCATTTTTGATTTACTTTTTTATAAATTGTTAAAAATTATCACCTTACTGGCTTTTACCTTTAAATGCTTTCACTACTTCTTTTGTTGCTTCTGCAATAAGCTTGTCGTCGTACGAAGCATCTTTTTCATTACGACTTGAAAGCACTGCAAGAACAATAGGATCACCTTTCTTTTGCCAAATGACGGCAATGTCATTACGCGTTCCATATAATCCTGCCCCTGTTTTGTCCGCTACTTCCCAATTCTTTGGTACTCCTGAACGAATCAATGCATCTCCTGTAGTATTTCGCTTCATCCAGTCAATTAAAAGCTCACGTTTTTCAACAGGAAGTGCATCTCCTAAAGTAAAAGCTTGCAGGCTCGTAGCTAGTGCTTTCGCCGTACTCGTATCAGCGATTTCGCCTGGCGGTACATCATTAAGCTCCGGCTCAATTCGCACGGGATTTGTCACGTCATCTCCTAGTTCTCTAAGAGCTTTTTTAAACCCTATCGGTCCACCTATCTCTTCAAGAATAAGGTTTCCAGCTGTATTATCACTATAGCGAAGCGATGCATCAGATAGTTCTTTCAGCGTCATTCCCACATCAATATATTTTTCTGTAATGGGATTGTAGTTCACTAGATCATCACGCGTATATGTAATTCGTTTATCAAGGTCTTTAATGGAGTTTTTCTGCAGCAACACCCCAACGGCTAAAGCTTTGTGAGTAGACGTATAGGCAAAACGTTCATTAGGACGGTAAGCAATTGTTTTATTTGTACCTGTATCCAACGCATAGACACCAAGCTTAGCGTCGTACTTATTCTCAAGCTTAGCAAGTTTTCTTTCGATTGTAGTCTCATGTTTAAGTTCAGCTGATGATATATTCCCTCCAGAAAAGCCAACAAGCGTTACGCATGAAAGAAATAAGACAGGGGCGACTTTTTTTAATTTTAAACGATTAGAAATCCACTTCTTTAGTGTCATAATCATCCAACCTTTCCCTAATTAGTCATTTTACTGATAGCTTTATGGTACCATTTCTTAGGAGTCGTTGATGTGAGATATGTATGATACTCACATGATATAAATCTGAATATTCTTTCTATTAATGGTGCTAATCCATAAAAAAACTCTTTCTTTTAATAGAAAGAGCTCTATTAATTTATAAGCTTGGACTTCTTCACTCTGCACAATGAAGGTAAAAGTGATCAAGAGTGTCCAGTAGCTTCTTTTTCACTACGACTTTTACTGGTTTAGACGTTTGGAGATTTGAATTCATGACATCTCTCCTTATCGAAATGTTATATTTTACTATTCTGGCATAAATAGTAAAAAAAGGAGCTACTCATCACGAGTAACTCCTTCTCTTTACATCTTCTTCAATTCATTTGCTAAAAACTCAACGTCTGTTCCAACAACAATCTGAAGGTCTTGGCCACTTAGCTTTAGTACACCTTTCGCTCCCAACCTTTTTAGCTCAACTTCATTTATGATACTCGTATCTTTGACTTTTAAACGAAGGCGCGTCACACAATTATCCACTTCAAGTAAGTTTCCTCTTCCGCCAAGTGCTTCTGCGTAAGCTTTCGCAAGGTCACCGTAACTACCTGTTAACGCTCCGCTTTCTTCAAATTCTCCTTCTACTTCATCTTCACGCCCCGGTGTTTTTAGATCAAGCTTAATAATTAAATAGTAGAAAATCATAAAGTACAGCAGCGCATAAATGAGGCCAACACCGGCTAAAAGCAGCGGTTTCTGTGCAATTCCAAAATTTAAGAAGTAGTCGATGGCTCCCGCTGAAAATCCAAAGCCGTGATGAATATCAAGCAGGTACGTAATCGACATAGCAGAACCGGTTAAAATAGCGTGAATCACGTATAACACCGGCGATAAAAACATAAATAAAAATTCAATTGGCTCCGTAATCCCTGTTAAAAACGAGGTAAGTGCTAAACCTGCAAATACACCCATCATCGCTTTTCGACGCTCTTTTTTCGCAGCGGCAACCATGGCAAATGCAGCTGCTGGAAGGCCAAACATCATGATAGGGAAAAAGCCCGTCATAAACATTCCCGCAGAAGGATCTTTTGCTAAAAAGCGCCATAGGTCTCCTTTTATAACTTCACCCGCAGCGTTTGTAAACTCACCAAACTCAAACCAAACGAGCGTATTTAAGATATGATGCAAGCCAAGCGGAATTAGCATACGATTTAAGAACCCAAATACTCCGACTCCCGCTGCTCCAGCTCCAATAATCCACTCACCAATATTATCAATAAAGTGCTGAACAAAGATCCAAACATATCCAAACACAAAAGCCAACACAAGCATCACAAGCGATGTGACAATTGGCACAAAACGTTTTCCACCAAAGAAGCCAAGCCAGTCTGGTAATTTAATAGTATGATAGCGGTTATATAAAAGCCCGGCAATGACCCCAGCGATAATTCCTCCAAGCACGCCCATATTAATCTCTTCATTAATAGCAGCCGCTCCTTCTGTCAGTACAAAGTACCCGACAGCACCTGCTAACGCAGCGGCTCCGCTGCCATCTTTTGAAAATCCAATCGCAACTCCTATCGCAAACAAAAGAGCTAAATGCCCGAAAACAGCGTTACCCGCCGCCGATATAAATGGTATACCTAAGAAATCATCTTGACCTAGCCGGAGCAAAAGCGCAGCAGCAGGCATAATCGCAATCGGAAGCATTAACGATTTACCGATTTTTTGAAGAAAACCTAACATAACAAACACCCCTCTTTTTTAGGATATACTACATAATTATGTAAGCGTTTTCTTTATTAGCCCATGCTATCTGCTTAGACAAGTTGTTTTTTTTCAAATATATGAAACCTTTCAATTCGCTCGTCGTATAGTCTAGTAGGAAACCCTAAAAAGGAGGAATTCTTATCGGAGAAGCGATTGTTCCTTTTATTATTTTGATTCCTTTTCTTATTCTCGCGTTTGTTCTTTCAAAAGGAAAAGGTGGTTTTTTGATCGCCGGCTATAATACCTTACCCGCTGAGAAAAAAGCGGAATACGATGAGGTGGCTCTATGTAAATTTATGGGCAAGATCATGTATGCCATTTCGCTTGGGATTTTGCTGGTAGGTTTAAGCGAAGTGCTCGCCAACCAGCTGCTATTAGTTATTGGTATCATAGTGTTTGTCGTATCAATTGTGTTTGCGCTCATTTATTTGAATACAGGCAATCGGTTTAAGAAAAGATAGACATAAGAAACCCGCTCAGATTTTCGGTCTGAGCGGGCTTCTTTTCTTCGTTGGTTTACTAACGATACTATGTTGACCAGCTGCTTACTTTTAATAGTGACACTTCACCAGGCTACAGCCAATCTTTTCTTTCTATTACCTATGCATGAATTTCTTTCAAATTTCTTATTAACTCTTCTTCGTTACTTTTTTCAGTAAGGTGAAGAAGAGTCTTTGATTGATCCTTTTTCCAATACTTATTCATTAAGCTTAAAATAACCGGTTTAACATGTTGTTCAACTGTACATATTTTATCTGTTGCTCGATCTACTATCTTTCGCTTTATGTTATTGGTTAAGCTCCCGTTTAGTAAACGGCTATGCATCCTCTCCATACAAACAGACGAGGAACATCCAAAAAAATAATTATATTTGACTCTTGAAATCGGCTCTCATAAACAGCTCGAGGGCACCATCCCTCTATAATCCAACTGTCTTTTCCCATTAACTTACCTAGTTCTCGAGAAAAATGTCTGATTTGTTGTCTCGTTGGAAAAGGTGTTGTTTTTAAAGTTTTTAACTCTTCATCAATACTATAGGTCGGAACCTTTAGCTTCTTACTAAGGTTTTGACTCAGCGTCGTTTTTCCAGCACATGCATTTCCAAGGATAGAGATTTTATAAATGCTAAGCACCTCCTTAGTAATACATATTGCTTTAATCTTGTACAAATTATCTCTTTTTATAAGTTAATTCGATGTTTGATATGACTTTGCATCTTTGGGAGATTGACTAAAATTCACCCGCCAAAACAAGATGAATATTCCACCACTCCGCTTACATGATCTAAATCATGTGGACGTAGCTCTTTGACCATAAACAATTCATCCGCTATTTCAAATGGGGCTTTGATTCCATGCGCAGATGCTTTTACAAAGCCAAACTTCGGATAATAAGCTTGGTGTCCGAGCACAATAACCGAACCAAACCTTAATCTAGCGGCTACATCTAAACTTTTATTGATTAATTGTGTACCGATACCTTTCTTCTGATGTGCTGGCAGTACGGATACCGGCGCGAGAGCCAGCGTTTCTGCTCGCTCTGTGCCAATATACGCTTTCGTTAACAGAACATGCCCCACAATTTCTCCATGCAGTTCATACACAAGCGATAGCTCTTCAATCCATTCGGTGGACTCTCGAAGACAGTGGACAAGTCTATGTTCCGTTTGATCACTGAACTTCTCGTCTTGAAACGCCAATTCAATTACCTATTCTCTCCTTTTTGCTTACGAATTTCTTTTTCAACCTTTTTGAGCGCTTTTTTGGAACCACGCTCAAAGTCGTGCTGCATCTTTCGCTCTTGATGCGAAACAAAAAGTGAGTTTAGGTCGTAACCAGGTGGATACAGTTCGCTTGCTGGCAATTCGAGCTCAATGCGTTTAGTGTTTATTTCTTTAAACGCTCCATTATAGAACACGGTCACGTTATTGTAGCTATCTCTTTTTTTATAAATAAGAGCAGATTCTTTCTCATCTAACAGCGTTACTTTATCACCTATTTCATAGTCATACAGCTTTTCTTGCTGTTGTTCCACTACTTTTGGCTTTCGTTTCTTGTTTTCATCGACAAGCGTGAAGTTGTATTCTTTATGTGCCATGTACGCTTTTGCTCGCTCAATAACCGCGTCACTCACATTCATTTTTTTCGAAATCCAAAGCGCATTGCTTTCACCTGACGCTCCAATGACTAGCTGATAAAGTGGCTCTAACGTTTCGCTGTTAAACTTCATGGCCGCGTTCATAAAGTCAGGATGCATTTCAGAGAATCGCTTAATCTCTCCGTAGTGCGTCGTTGCAACGGTCATGCATCCTTTATGGTAAAACTCTTCAATGATTGAAATGGCAAGAGCTGCACCTTCGTTTGGTTCTGTACCGCTTCCGATTTCATCAAATAAAAGCAGCGTCCGGTGATTTGCACTTGCTAAAATGTCCGCCATGTTTTTCATATGAGATGAAAATGTACTTAGCGCGTTTTCAATACTTTGGTGGTCACCGATATCGACAAAAATTCGTTCAAATAAAGAAACTTCTGTTCCTTCTCCCACCGCAATATGAAATCCTGACATCGCAGCAAGCGTAAGCAGTCCAATCGTTTTTAATACAACGGTCTTCCCACCCGCGTTTGGTCCTGTAATAATGAGCCCTCGATATTCTTCACCTATTGTAAAGTTCAAAGGTACAACATTTCCTTTTAAAAGCGGATGTTTTCCATCTACTATGCTGATATAACCATGATCATTTAATCCAGGCTCAACCCCGCTGATGCTGCGGCTATACTTTCCTTTGGCGAATACCATGTCATACTGCGCAATAAGCTCAACGTTGATTTTAATGGCAGGAAGCTGTTCCATTACCAGGCCTGAGAGCGTCGCAAGCACTTGGTACTCTTCTACAGATTCCTCTACCTTTAACGTCGCAAGCTCGTTGTTTAATTTTGCAACGACGGTTGGCTCCATAAAGACCGTTGTTCCTTTTGATGAGACTTCAATAATTGTTCCCTGCACGTGCTTTTTATAAGAAGCTTTTATAGGAATTGTGTAGCGATCATCTTTTTTACTCACAAAAAATTCTTGGATATAGTCTTTGTTCGCACCGCTTCGCAAAAATTTTGCTAAGCGTTCTTGAATGGTTGCTTCTGTTGATTCAATATGGCGACGAATTCGCTTTAACTCTTTACTCGCTTCTGAATCCACTCGATTGCCTTTAATCGCTGCGTTAATTTCTTCTTCAATAGTCCGAAACTCCGTCATGGACTTCGCATACGACGACAGCATCGGGGCAAAGAATTCTTTTTCAAGCATAAACGTCTTTACTCGGCGACACCCTCGTAAAAAGTCAGACACCTCAAGTAAATCACTCGCTTCTAAAAGCATGCCTTTTTCAGCTTTTGTCATAATATGCTTAATTGCTGAGATTCCCATTAAAGGTACGTGGCTTTCTGCATCTAATAATCTTCTTGCTTCTGTCGTTTCGCGCAGGCGCGTTTTGACAACGTCAAGAGATGCGCTTGGCTGTAAGCGATCAAGCAAATCCTTTCCTAAACCGCTAACGCAATAAGATTTCACAAGTTCCTTTAACTCACGATATTGCAATGTTTCAAATGTCATTTCATTCATCTTTTTTACTCCTCACTATGATGGTGTTCATAATGAAGATACCTACTCAATGAGAAGCCAATGAGCAACATATAATACTAAAAATAAACAAAAAAACTGCAGAATCAGTTAGATCCCACAGCTTTCGCACGTATACAAGGCATAAATGTATCACCAAACAAACGCAATTGCTTGCGGTGAATACGCTTTGTATGGGGTGTAGGTATCTTCATAGGCGTCTAAATGAATTCAACACAAACTAAAGGTTACGCATTTTTCTCTTAAAAACGCACCTTCGTCTCGTGTATTCATTTAGCTAAATTAATCCTATTTCGATACTACCCCGCTCATAAAAGCACCTCGTCTAGTTTTGACTTCGTCTCATTGACGTTTTCATTGTTGCTATTATCATATTATATTTGTCTTTTCATGTAAATAGGCAGCTGCCCTTTTTTATCCATGATATGATGGGGTAAACGAAAAAAGGAACTGATACTATGCCCAAAACAATCGCTTGCCTACATGCACACCACTCAAACATCGAAGTCATCGAAAAAATGCTTAGCTCCCATCAAGCTGAACTCATTCATTTCGTCGAACCCGGATTCGACCGACAAAAAGCTGATGCTCACTTTAAACCGGGATTTATTCAAAGTAAGCTCGCCAATACAATGAGCTGGATTTCTTCTTGTCACATGGATGCTATTTTAGTCACATGCACCTTTTTCACAGCCCACCTACCGCTAATGGACCTCTCCGTTCCCATTATTAAAATTGACGAACTATTATTTTCACAGCTAAAAACTGAAAAAAAGCCTGCTATTCTTGCCTTTACTAATCCTCAAACAGTTGACGGTACCATGCAAGCATTAGCTAAATTTGACTCTTCTATAGAAGCTAAGTCTCATCTACTTCCTAATACTTTTCATCTGATTATGAACGGAAAAAAACGAGAGTATCTAGATGCTGTGTCTCAAGGTTTAGCGGCGCTAACAAAAGCGTATCCAGACCACGTAATTTATGCTGCGCAGCTGTCGATGGTGGATGCTGCGGTGGTTGCGAGAGAAGTTGATGGCATTGAGGTTGGGCATTATGGGGAATTGGTTGGGGAAGGATTAACAGAATAATTAAATTTAGCTCGAGTTAAGTTGATCATCTTTTCTCTTCCATATTGTATAATTAAAAAGTTACTACTATTGGTTCTTTCCTATTGATCTTTCTAGCAATTTTTATTATAATAGAAGGTAAGCTTTATTCTAAACCGAAAGGATGTTCTTATTTGGTAATGAAAGATATTAAAGTAGCTGAACTGTTTGCCGGTGTTGGCGGATTTCGTTTAGGCTTAGAAAACGCAGGAGGTTTTGATGTTAGTTGGATGAATCAATGGGAGCCATCCACTAAAAGTCAGCATGCGTTTAACTGCTATATAGAAAACTTTGGAGATGACTCGTCTCATGTAAATGAGGACATCGCGCAAGTATGGAAAGACATCACAGATCACGATTTATTAGTTGGTGGTTTCCCTTGTCAAGACTATTCGGTTGCACGTTCCTTATCTGGTGAAAAAGGTATTCAAGGTAAAAAAGGGGTTCTGTTCTGGGAAATCATGAACATCGTCCAATATAAAAAGCCAAAATACGTTCTTTTAGAAAATGTAGATAGATTGTTAAAATCACCCTCTAAACAACGTGGAAGAGACTTCTCTATAATGTTAACAGCATTTCGTGATGCTGGCTATTACGTTGAGTGGCGTGTAATTAATGCAGCTGATTATGGTTTTGCTCAACGCAGACGCAGAGTTTTTATCTTTGCTTACACAGTTGAAACTGAATTTGCAACACAGCAAGCTAAATTAGATGAAAAAGATATTCTTCATAAAAAAGGGTTCTTTGCTCCTTCATTTAAAGTTGAAAAAGAACCTTCATTAAAACATAAAGATAAATCTGTTACGTTACCACGTGATATCGTCGATGTCTCCGATGAGTTTAGCGAAAATTATCGAAATGCAGGTATTATGCGTGATGGTAAAGTTTATACAGCTGAACTAATTCCTCTGACAAAATCGCCAAAAACTTTGGGTGAAGTAGTCGAAGAAATTTATCAAGAACTCGGTCCAGTAGATGAGAGATTTTACCTTGATGAATCGAAGATTAATAAAAAAGGACGCACTGAACTAGAAGAATTAAAATACCTTAAAGGTCCGAAAAAAATTGAGAGAATTGCACAAACAGGCCATAAATATATTTATTCAGAAGGTGGAATGTCCTTTCCAGACCTCCTTACGCTGCCAGGAAGAACAATGCTAACTAGTGAAGGTACTTCAAACCGCAGTTCACACGTTATTGAAGATCCTTATACTAAACGCCTTCGTTATTTATCACCAGAAGAGTGTGAACGATTAAATGACTTTCCTGCAAAATGGACTGAAACAGGGATGCCTTTAAGAACTCGATATTTTTGTATGGGAAATGCTTTAGTTGTAGGACTAGTAGCATTAATGGGTGAAAGAATTAAAGAGATTTATAATCTAGATATGGAAAAATTTTACGAACAAGGTTTTGAACAACCAACAATGTTATAAGAAAAAGGCTTCTACGGTTAATGTAGAAGCCTTTTTCTTATATTATTCACCAAATCTAGTAATATATACCTTGATATATTATAATTACACTATATCCTTTAATTGTAAAAACACAAATAGTATAAGGAGTTAAGCAATGGAATATCTAACAACTGATGAAGTAATGTTGAAAGCAAAAGAAGCTGAAGGAAAAACATTTAAAGAAATAGACTCTTATAATCGACTCTCTAACAAAAATTCTAAGGGGGGCTTTGGTCAAGTTATTGAAGAGAGCCTATTTGGCTATAAGATTAATTCCGATGCTCGACCAGACTTTGAACATTTAAACTTAGAACTTAAAGTGACCCCTTTTAAGCAAAACAAAAATAAAACATTCTCTGCAAAAGAAAGATTGGTACTTAATATTATTAATTACATGGAAGAAGTTAAGTACACGTTTGAAACATCAAGCTTTTGGAAAAAAAATCAAAACCTTTTATTAATGTTTTACGAATGGATTCCAGGTATAGAGCGCGAAGATTTAAAGGTGTTTAAAAGTATTTTATTTACTTTTCCAGAAGCGGATTTAGAAATTATTAAACAAGATTGGCACACAATAGTTAATAAAATTAAGGCAGGAAAAGCTCATGAACTATCTGAGGGAGATACAAACTACCTCGGTGCTTGCTCTAAAGGAGCTAATAAAAATTCTTTGCGGGAACAACCTAACTCTCCTCTACGTGCTATGCAACGAGCTTTTTCTTTAAAACAATCGTATATGACTGCTCTAGTAAGAAAATATTTACATAGCGATCAATTAGTTAGTTTTACCTCGGCTAACGAGTTAAAAAAGAAATCATTAGAAGAAATTTTAGCTGATAGGTTTGCACCATACAAAGGACTAACACCTACAGAGATGGCTGCACGTTTGAACGTTAACAGTAATCCTAAAGCTAAAAGTTTTATTCCTCAAATTATTAGCTCTTTGCTTGGTATTAAAGGTACGAAATTAGATGGAATTGAAGAGTTTTCCAAAGCAAATATTCAGTTTAAAACAATTAGACTAAAACCTAATGGCGTTCCTAAAGAAAGTATGTCTTTTAAAAATATAGACTTTAATGCTTGGGCTACAGAAAGTTGGGAAGAAAGTGAACTTCGACAAACTTTCTATGACACAAAGTTTTTATTCGTTGTATTTCAATATAAAGAAACTGAAAAAGAGAATCCGAACCGAGAAGTATACTTTAAAGGTATTAAACTTTGGAATATGCCTGTTAATACAATTGAAACCAAGATGAAACAGTTATGGCAAGAAGTAAATACCATTCTTCAAAACGGTGTTGTTATCCAAGAAAAGCCTTACGGCAAATCATCTAGAACACATAATAACTTTCCTAAAAAGGATTTTAACGGTGTAAGCCATATTCGCCCTAAAGCTCAAAATAGCAATGATAAAATAACACTACCAGACGGTCAAATGATTACAAAGCAATGCTATTGGTTAAATGATACTTATATTGCTTCTCTACTTAAAGATTTATATTAAAAAAGTAGCGGTTCATACACCGCTACTTTTTATTAATTCAATCTACCGTTTAAACTACTTATATTAATTACTACAGGCTGCACTTGCTTTAACGTCCCATCAGGTTGTAACATCGGACCGTATACTACACACTGCCCATTCTTTGCGAACTGTACTATCTTGAGAAAGATTTGATGCAATTGCACTAATTTCGTTTTCTGGTGGCATAAAATTAATTATAATAAGATTTAGAGGTGGTTTCAAATATCAACATTTACCTTTAACAGAGCCTTATTAATAAAAAAGGCAGATATTTTAATCTGCCTTAATCTTAAACCGGTCCCTCTTCTTCCCACTCTGCTGATCAAACTTCGCTTTCAGCGCCGCAAGTTCCATATCTAGCGTTTTCATAATGGTCGCAACCTCTTGGTCCGTGTATTCGTAGTTATTTCTGTTTGAGCAGTTTCCAAGCAGCTCCATTAAAGCAATAATTTTGTTTGTTCTGGCTTCCGCTACGCGGATAAAGCGCTCTCTTTTCGTTTCTTTCATAGGCATTCTCCTACCTGACTTTTTATCTGTTTATTCACTTACTATCCAATATACAGAATATACTGATTTCACTCAAGACTTCTTTACTATATTTCACGTATGAGGTAACGTATTTCATATCCATTTTTAATTATATCGGACCTTTTTTCATACTTTTTAACTACTTAAATTAACAAATATTACATTTTATTTTTAAAAAAATCCATAACTTATTCATGTTACGATAAAAGTAGTTCGCACATGAAGAACTTACCACTATTTTGACGGAATGGAGTAATTGAGATGGAGCATGAGTTAAAAGAAATTATTAAAGAATGTAATTTGTTAGTTAAAGCTGAACGCTTTGATGAATTAATGGAGTACTATACTGAGAATACTATTTTAGCAATCAAGCCGGGATAAATAGCTCGTGGAAAAGAGGAAATTAAGTGGGCATTCATTAAAATTGCTCAGCACTGCAACCATACAATTGTTCCAAAAAAATCAAGATGTAACTGGCTATGCGTCATTGATAATTCATACGGAACATCATTAATTGGAAGTGAAGAGAAAGTTTAATACTTATGTTTACCATAAAAAATCCCGCTATCAACTTTATGTTAATAGCGGGATTTTCAACTTCTCTACTACTCTTCATTACTTATAAGGTGGACCTTTCGGCACGTTCCCAAAAGGTGAAGTAGAATACATCATTTCTCTGTATGTAATCATCATGCTTTGACTTTTTATTGCATCGACTTGTTCATTGTAAGATGAAACAAGCTTTTCAATTTCTTCTTCTACCGTTTCTAAAAGCGCGATGCTTTTTGTTTTTTGTTCCTTTGCTTCTTCTACAATCGCGTTTACTACTTTACCTTTGCTATCGTCTTCCACTACAATTTTCTGGATTTTCTTTTCCAATGCGTCGTCAATAGCGGCAATTTTATCCGTGAGCTCTGTAAATTGTTGGGTTCTATCCGTCAAGTCTTCTTGCGGCGAGACGCGCTCAAACATAAACGCTGTTTTGCTTTCAGTTCCTTCCATCTTTTATCCTCCAGGCACATAGTTAAATAGAATACTAAGATCTCGGTCCTTGCTGAAAAGCTGTTCGATATTGGACTTTGTTGACTCTAAAAAGTCTTCGTTATCCGTCAAGCTTTTAGTTAAACCTTCCATCAAGTGAGAAATATCCATGCCGCTTAAACCGTTAAACTGTTCAGTTACTTCTACTTTATCAATTTGCACAGGTGAAAAGTAAGGTAAAAACACGTGCTTTCGTAAAAGCGGAAGCTGACCGCACGGGTTCGTTTCAATATTACGGATATCGCTAAGCACCTTTTGCTTTTGGTTTTCATAATCATCAATAATATGCTCTTGAAACCTTTCAGCAATTTTAGTGATATACGTTTTCTTTTTCTGAAGTTCCTGCTGTCCTTCTTGGTACATGCGCACCGCAGCCGAAATATTAACTTTAATTTCTTGGTTTCCACCAGTCATCAGCACCAAATCATTACCTGAATATCCTTGATTTTTAGAAGCACCTAGCGCATTTAACATCTCGACGATTCCGTGACTTGCAATAATTTCTTCCATAACTGACCCTAGCTCTTCATGTAATCGCTTAGCGCTTGCTTGCATATTTTGCACTTCATGATAAATAGCAATAGCCGCATCCACATCACCAGCCATTACGTTAAACCCGCTGGCCATAGCTGCTTGCCCCGCATATGGACTGTACTTCGTACCTTTCATCATTTCTTCTGACATCTTGCGGTTCTCGTCGATGCTATTAATTTTTTCTTCAATGATTTTTAATGACTTTTCAATGTTCGCAAGCTCTTCCACTGCGACTTGCTTCTGTGCGTTTGTAATATAGCCTGCGTTTTTCAATTCACCAAAAATCACATCTGCATTCGACGTGATGTTCGTAACTTTGTCAAGCAAAGGCGGCACTTTTTTATTGACGTCTGAAATCATGTCATCAAGGTCTTTGCTGAAATACGTGCCAACAGCAGCTCCTACTCCGTCGTTCATAATTTTATCAACGACGTCCATATTCACACCCGTTAAGTCTTCAATCCCTTGATTGTTTCCACCGTTCTGAAATCCCTCTGCATACACTAATGCAAAATCTTGTAAGCTTTTAACCTCTGAATCTGGAATTTTGTCAATAATAGCTTTTAGACCTGGCTTGTCAGGATTCGTATCAATCATGGTGACATCACCCAATGTGAAAAACCCTCGAATATTTGCCAGGGCGTTCAATGGATCATCAGAAGAAATAACCTGGTGAATGACCGTACCTTTTTCTTTATAATACGCTTCTGCGAAAGTTTTAAGTTCGTCTTGAGGCAGAGAGTAGATGGCTTTAGAATCTGCTAAACTTATGTTGAATTTTTTATTTACCTCATCTCTAAATTCAAAATCTTTTTTATAGAGTTGAAAGTATGTTGACTGGGCACCATTTACACTGTAAACTTCGTCAAAATTTCCATTTAGCAATTGTGAAACGGTATTATTATTATGAGCTAACGAATGTGACAAGCCAATGGTACTAGAAATCTCTTCTACTGATGCTCTCTCTTTAAACTCTTTCTGAGCTTCCTTCACAAAAGTGTTAGTACTATCTGCTTGGGCAGTATCTACCCCAGCCTGCATTGCTCGTATATTATACAGCCAATCATCAGCGTTTGTTGTCCCTTGAGATACTACGTACATCTCATTTACGTCCTGTTCTTTTGAATAGATATGTATAGCCGTTCCGTCATAAGAAGAATTCTCATCTTTCACTATTTGATCAATTTCAGAAGAACGCACAACGCTTATTTCTCCCTTTAAAGGCTTACCTGTTTCTTCAATATAAATCCGCTCTACTTCTTGCGCAAACTCTTCTTTACTTATATCCTTATAACCTAGGTCTGTAATTCTTAACCATAGTTCATTTGTTTCTACAAGTTGGTTACCACTCATTTATTGTTCACTTTCTTTCTTCTTTAAAAATTCAACCGAGGAAATTAACTTATACGCACGCTCTTTAAACGTTTCTTCTTGTGGATCACATGGCTTTGTTTTATCCGTACAACGTGTTGAGTAAATAATTTCCACACCTCCCCATCCTTCATCTGGATGAACGTATGCACCATATCCATACGAGCCAGTTTCCTTCCTCTTAAACGGTGCTACGTATGTTACTTTTCCTTTTCCATCAATTTGTTCAAATTTCATATCTTCACCTATACTATTCGTTAAGAGCTCTTTTGCATATCCAATTCCCGTTTCATCGTTCGATAGAACGTTTGTATACTTAACGCTAAGTTGCGCTTCCGTTTTGTCATTATACAGAATACCAGCTAAAAACGCCTCACTGCTTTCACCTTTTCGCGTATAACCAATGCCATCGATTTCTCCACCAGTTGGAAACAACATTTCATACACACTCGTTTTGGATTCAAGCGTATAATATCCTTTTTCCGTTTCTTTTGTCGACTTGATCATTTCTCGCGTAAATTCATCTTGAAGGGCTCTTGTATTTGGCAGTTCCTCCACGGCCACTTCGCTCGGCTTCTGTTCTACTGGTCTTGTTTCGTTTGATTGTTCTTCATTCATTTGACACCCTCCTATGACAAGGCTACTGAGAAGTAAGGCTACAATTCCTTTTCGTTTTATGAACATTTGGTGCCTCCTACTTTCTTTCTATGTATACATTCTTCTATTATAGAAAAACTTGGTTAGTTTTTACATTGGGCTTTTTACTTAAAAATGGATTTTTGTAGGTTTTTGGAACTATCATCGTTTAATTCTTACAGAGTAAATTTACTTATGTATTCTAACTGATTTTCTGTTTATTTGGTTCTTACTGATCTGCATTTTGATTGAATTGTGCTAGTTCGAGTACTATCATTTATTGTTTAACCTCATTTTTGTTTAAGAATTCAACCGAGGAAATTAACTTATACGCACGCTTTTTAAACATTTCTTCTTGTGGATCACATGGCTTTGTCTTGTCTGCACAACGCGTTGAGTAAATAATTTCCAACCCTCCCCAACCTTTATCAGGATGAATATAGGCTCCATAACCATATGTACCAAACTCCTTCGTCTTAAACGGCGCTACATACGTCACTTTTCCTTTTCCATCAATTTGGTTAAACGTCATGTCTTCACCTACATTATTCGTTAAAAACCTTTTGGCGTATTCAATGTCCTTTTCATCATTTGATAGTAGTGTCGTATACCTAACGCTAAGCTCGGCTCCTGCTTTGTCATCATACATAATACCTGCTAAAAATGACTCACTGCTCTCGTCTTTTCGCGTATAACCAACCCCATCAATTCCTCCACCAGTTGGAAACAACATTTCATACACACCGGTTTTGGATTCAAGCGTATAATACCCTTTTTCCGTTTCTTTTGTCGATTTAATCATTTCTCGTGTAAATTCATCTTGAAGGGCTCTAGTATTTGGCAATTCTTCTGTCGCCACTTCGCTTGGCTTTTGGTCTAGGGACTTTGTTTTCTTTGATTGTTCGTCACTCATTTGACAGCCGCCTACGACAAGACTACTGAGAAGTACGAGTATGATTCGTTTTCGTTTTATGAACATTTGGTGCCTCCTGATTTTATGTTTGTGTAATAACGTGTAACACTTATTTTTCAGCCTCATTTTTGTTTAAGAATTTTACTGAGGAAATCAACTTGTACGCACGCTTTTTAAACGTTTCTTCTTGTGGATCACATGGCTTTGTCTTGTCTGTACAACTTGTTGAGTAAATAATTTCCAATCCCCTCCAACCTTTATCAGGATGAACGTATGCACCATAACCATACGAACCAGTTTCCTTCATCTTAAAAGGCGCTATGTACATTACCTTTCCTTTTACATCAATTCGTTCAAACGTCATGTCTTCACCTATGTTTTTTGTTAAGAATCTTTTGGCGTATTCAATATCTGTTTCGTCATTTGATAGAATTGTATTATAATTAATTCTAAGTTCTGCTGACGATTTATCCTCATACAAAATACCGGCTAAGAATGACTCACTACTTTCACCATTTTGCTTATAACCAATCCCATCGATTCCTCCTCCAGCTGGAAACAACATTTCATACTCCCCCGTTTTGGATTCAAGCGTATAGTATCCTTTTTCCGTTTCCTGTGCGGATTTCAGCATGCTGCGCGTAAATTCATCTTGGAGTGCTCTTGCTTTTATTTGTTCTTCTGTTGTCGCTTCCGGTTGCGTTTCTTCCTGTTCGTTTACGCTTTGACAAGCTGTGAGGCTCAACGTTACTATCAGTAAAGCGGTGAATCTTTTTAAATTTAAACGCATTGTATATCCTTACCTCCTGTTGTTACAGATCATCAAGTGAAACGACTTCTCCAGTTATAGCATTTACAGCGTAATGGCAGTCTAGCTTTCCGCAAAGAACGTACCTTCCTTGTTTGCGGTCATAAACATAGCATGGCGTCAGTATCATGAAGTCGCGAAGCCTCTTTAAGGCTTCTTGTTTCGTTATTATAACTTTATCCGCTGCTCTAAATGCTAAATACAAGTCAATAAAAGACTTATTGTCCATATAGTTTAAGACTTCATATGTATTGGAATGAATAAATAGTTTAAGTTGTCTTTTAAACACCCGTTCAGCTTCATGCTTTGCTTGTAGTTTTGCAAGCAAATAGCCCTCAGAGCGGCTTAGAGATTGTAAAACCCATTTTCCAGAATCGCTGCTATATACTTGTGCCAAAAATTGTTGAACCGCTACCACACTATTTTTAATCTCTTTTTCCGTTATTTTTCTTAAATCAGGATGCGGTTCTTGATTTTCTATTTGATTCTGTGAAAGACTTTCTGTTGCGTTTATTTCTTTACGCTGAAACGCTTTATCAATAGCGTGGCTCCATTCAATTACTTTATGAACGTCAACATGTGATCTTTCATCTTCGACTAATTGAAACGGTATCAGCGACAAATCGCGATTTCGTATGTATACTTCTTCAATTGCATAAGCAGGCGTCATTTTTTCCGTCTTCATATTTGGAAATTCAGCTAACTTTAGCTGCTCAGCCACAATGTGCTTCACTTGCGGTAGAGTAAGCTCATACTTTTCTCTGTTAAACGTCTCTTTCTTTGAAAAATCTCCGTTGATTGAGAAAAATGTTAAATTCCCCGCTTCATCCACTTCAACTTCAATCAATCCAGATGGCGATACGGAAACACCGTTTAGGATTTTTCTAAAGGACATTCGCTTGTCCTTACGCTTATGAAATACAAAATGAGTGCCTTCTTGAAGTCCCGTTTCGCTCTCAATCCAACGAACAACAGCATTCGAGTCTTCAATCGAAAGCTTGACACCTTCAGCATAAGAAATCCCGCCAACGAAAATAGCAGTTGTAAACAGTCCTGTGTGAAAATCGACTTCCACTACAGCTGTTCCAGTAGGGTTAAGATCTTCATCTAACAAGTCTTGTTCATGATTGGGAAACCACTCCATTGAAAGTGTATAGACTGTGTCTCCTAAAATAGTAGCACTGCGCCTAACGTCTGAACGATATAAATAGTAGTCTTGCAAGCCCAATTTTTCTTTTGTATGTTGAATGAGTTCATTTATTCTTGATTTCATTTGATTCTCCTTATCCTATTCCATAGTTTGGTAGATTTACCCACTATGATAAGGGAGAAACGCATTTTTTACAATTATTTTCCACAAACACTTTTAGAGCTTTCCTTTCCGATAAGCAAGTGGAGTCATTCCCATCATTTTTTTAAACTGATCAATAAAGTAGCTGGTGCTGTTAAATCCCACTTCAAAGGCTACGTCCGTAATGCTTTTTTCCTCTTGCTTTAAGAGCAGAATACTTTTTTGAATGCGATACTTCATCACGTACTGAAGCGGCGTAACGTCTAGCATCCGTTTAAAATAGCGGCAGCACTCAGATCGGCTTATTTGACCGGATGCTGCAATATCATCGAGAGTAATTTTTTCGCTATAGTTCATATGCACCCACGTTAACATAGCTTTTATGCGCTGATTTTTCACTTCTTCTGTGTACACGTACTGCTTCTGAAAAGCGTGAACCAAGAGCTGTTTCCAAACCTTAATAAGATTAGCCGTAATCTCAATTTCAAACAGCGGTTCTTTCGTTTGCACAAGCTTGCGAATGACAAATAAAGCTTGTTGAATAGCTCTGCTCCACTCTTTGCTTCCATCAATCAATACATACGATAAGTTGGTGGATTGAACGTAAGGCAAAACGTAAGTTGTATAGAGCTCTTGAGGTAAAAAAAGATGCGGAAGCACGTTTAAACAAATATACACGCAGCCCGTTTTCTTCAGATCTTCTGCCATATGCAAGCAGCCGCTGTTAATAAAGAGTCCATCCCCGCTACGCAGCTTAATTTTTTCTTCGTTCACTTGAAAAACCGCTTCTCCTTTTAAAACGTAGATGAGCTGAATTTCATCGTGCCAGTGAAGCGGAATGTAACCGCTGGCGTGTTCTAGTATCGTCGTCTCATAGCAAGCAATCGGCAGCGCTCCCGTATAGTGCTTCGTTAGCTCTTTTAAGTTTTGTTCATTGATTAAAAACTGCTTAAACTTCATAGTCCACCTCAATATTTTTATATTTTTAAGCTCGATTTGAATATAAATACGCATTTTTTCTCTTTATGATTATACTATCATGATATTTTGTAAAGGTAGGAAATCAAATGAAATCTAATCGACGTGCTGGCTTATTATTCGTGATTGTGGGCGCAACGTTTTGGGGAATTGGAGGAACAGTAACAAAAAAGCTGTTTCAAGACTATGAAATTGACGTCAACTGGCTGGTGACCACGCGTTTATTACTAGCCGGCTTGCTGCTTTTACTTTTAAGCTGCTTTGGTAAAAATCGCCGGGAAGTCCTTTTCATTTGGAAAGAAAAGCAGACGGCTCTTCAGCTTGTCACTTATAGCATATTGGGCATGCTTGGCGTACAGTATACATATATGGCAGCTATTCATCATGGAAATGCAGCCGTCGCAACGCTGCTTCAATATTTAGCACCCGTCATTATTATTGTATACTTGCTGTTTCGAAGACAAATGCGTTTTACTAGACAAGACGGAACGATCCTTTTATTAGCTTTAACCGGATGCTTCTTCCTTCTTACAAACGGGTCGCTCTCAACGCTTTCTGTGCCCTATCTAGCCATCGTATGGGGACTGCTTTCTGCGGTATGCTCCGCTTTTTATACCCTGTATGCAGTTCGGCTTCTTAAACGATTTGACTCTTTGGTTGTTGTTGGATGGTCAATGGTGGTTGGCGGAGTTGCACTTAGCTTTATTCGGGCGCCTTGGGAAGCTCATTTTGACACATTTACGTTTGCTGCGTACGGCTACTTGCTCTTTGTCATCATCTTTGGAACGATGCTGGCGTTTTGGCTTTATATTAAAAGCTTAGATAGCCTCCCCCCAAAAGAAACAAGTTTGCTAGGAAGTCTGGAGCCTCTTGCTGCTGTATTGACAACGGTCTTTTGGCTTCAGCAGCCGTTTGGATTCTTTCAGTGGCTGGGAGCTGCTTGTATCTTTGGCGTTGTTTTTTTACTTACGCTTCAAAAAGCTCCTAAAGCAAAAACGCTTGAACAAGAAAGTCCCCCTCTCAAAATCTCTTAAATGATGAGAGGAGGATCTTTCTCTATAGTTTATTTAACTGGCGTTTGAACGTCTTTGGTGGTTTCAATACTTTTAATTTTAAGCTTATCTTCACCTTTTAGCTCGACGCGATAGATTCGATTCTTTACAAACTTCGTACTGGCATCATACGAATCAGTAAACGTGTACTCTTCTGTTGCATACACCGAATACTTACCTTCACCCGTCTTTTCAACTTTACTAACAAGCAGTTGATCATTGGCAAACGACACGTTTTTTCCAGCTAAAGACGTAATATACGCTTCTAAATCACTATACACTTGCGCATCTTCATCGATATAAGGTGCCATTCCGCTAAAGTCACCGCTGTTTAAGCTCGAAAAATAAGCGGCTTTATAAGACCCTACAAAGTTGTGAATCTCTGTTTCACTCACGTCTTTTACAGGCTTTGATTCATTTTCTGCTGATTGCTTATCTTTTGCTTCTGCTTTTTCTGTCATAGCTGGTGCCGTGTTATCATCCGTAACCCCGCGGCCAAAATTCATATACACAACAAAAATGAGCACGATTGCAAGAACAGCCCCTACGAAAAAGGGAAACGTTCGCTTTGTTTTTTGCTGTTTTTCTAAAACCGGATAGTCGGCTGTAACTGGAACGCTTAGCTTTTTTTCTTTCACTTGCAAACTAGCAAAATAAGAAGGAAGAGAAACAGGTGACATACGTTCCGTCACGGTAAGCATTTGTACTTCTTCAGCAACTTCAATAAATTCAGCAATAGCTGAGCTTCGGTACAGGTCTGCTACTTGGTCGAACGCTTCAATTTCTTTTCCTTGAAAAAACGTTCGTGAAGCGTTCATAAACGATGATAGCCATTTATAATGCGCATCCATTTCTTCGACGTAGCTTACTTTCTCGATTTGTTTTTGTAACTGTTGTTGAGCACGCTCGCTATCGTTTATCATTTCATTAATTTCTTTTTCAATAGCCCGCAGTGCCTCGATAGCGTATGCTTTCATATCAGCTTCAAGATTCGCAAAACTGTTCTTCAAACCAGGTAAGTCGATTTCTTCGAGCTGTTTATTTGCTACGGTAAGACGGCGAATGCTTTCATTGTATTCGTGCTGCTTCGTACGAAACGCAGTTGCTGTTTGTTTTGTAATATACCGCTTTTTTCGGAGCTGATTCCATTCTTCAAGCAGCTCACTTTCTTGCTTTTGAGCAGTTAAAGCATCTTCTTTTAACCCTTCACGCTTTTGATCAACATCCATAAACGTTGGCAAATACTCTGCGCACTTCGCTTCAAGATTCGCTAGCTTTTTTGTTTGACCATATGCTGATATAGCATCGAAAAAACGATTTAACAAGCTTGTCATCTCAGACGATGTGTTAATTTTCGTTTCAAAAAGGCTTAGTATATCTGTATGTAGTTGTTTTAACTTCTCTACTCGGCGCAAGTTTTGACTGCGAGCTTCCAGAAAAGCTGGATAATCTGTTGAAAGCAGCGTTGTCACTAAAAATTCTCCGTTAGTCATATCATACTGCTTGCGCTCTGTTTTCACTACTTTATAAACCTCATGCAGCTCTTTAGAAACTTCCATCATAAACTCTTGTTCCGTCAGCTGATGAAGCTTGTCCTTTACGTTATGTAAATGGCGTGAGCGCAGCGGTTCTTTTTCGTTATATAAGCTCAGCCATTCTTGCAGCATCTCATAAGCTGCTTCATTCCATTTAATTGTGCTCATGTAGTTATTCACCCGTTAATTCAATATTTTCTACTATCACTATACAGGAATTTCACGAGATTTCCAGACAAAAATAGCTATACGATAACCCGCATAGCATCTCGACATCAATATTCGTAAGCTTTTAACTCTTCTTCAAATACCATTTGCATCGCGGTAAAATCATCTGGATGGGCCTTCATCGCATCATGTAGGTGGTTTAGCTCAAACTGCGAAGTAATCTCGTATTCTTTTAAATATTCATAGCTTTCTAGCTGTTCTTTAACCACGTACTGCTGCATCGTTTTGTTCTTAGGATATTTCTCTTCGGCAGCTTGATAAACCGCATGCTCAACCTCTTTTTTATCTAATGACAAAATTGGATTCGTAAGAGTAGCTGAAAAAGCCGTTGGCGTATCATGACTGGTTGCCGTTTGACCTGCGAGCTTATCTTCAAGCTCAGACAGCTGCATTTTTACGTGTTCAAGCTGCTTTAAAGCCTGATTTTTTTCTACGAGGACTTCTTTCTTTTCTTCTGTCAGTTCAGCAAGCTCTTCTTCTAGCAGTGAAATTTTTTGATAGCTCGTAATAATAAGTGCAGAACAAAATAAAAAGACAATCGTTAGCGCAAGCATCAGCGCAAGAAACCACCATTTTTTATAAAGAGGCATTGGAACTGTTGACATGTAAAACCCCTCCTTTATAGCTTGGCACACTCTTTTAATACCCATGTATATGCGTAAAGAAGGGATTTTATTTATTGATAGACGGCTAAAACGTTTTTAATACAAACTCTTTAAAATTCTGCACGGCTGGTGAAATGTATCTTCCTTTAACCCAAGCTATGCCAATAAGACGTTCGCATTTCGGGTAGTGGATTGGAATTTTCACGATATGACTTTGATCTACTCCTTTTAAATCCGGCAAAATCGATACGCCAAGCCCAGCGGCCACAAGCCCCGCAACCGTGTCTGCTTCTTCTCCTTCAAAGGTTACGTGAGGATTCACACCCACTTCATGAAGAAACTGCTCAACCGTGACGCGTAGGCTAAACCCTTTTTTCAAATGAATAAACGGTCCTTCTACTAGCTCTTCAATGGTTATTGCTTCTTTTGTGGCAAAAGCATGATTCGTCGGCACAATCGCAAATAACTCTTCTCTCCAAAGCTCTTTCCACGCTACGGGTTCTTTAATACCCATGGGAGAGATTAAGCAAATGTCTAACTCTCCTTTTTCCAGTTGATCTAGTAGAATATGCGTTGGACTCTGTCTAAGTGAAAAGTTGACCTTGGGATACTGTCTGCGAAATTCCACAAGCAAATCAGGTATGAGGTTGGTGCTCAGCGTATGTAAAAACCCTAGAGAAACCTGACCTTGTTCAGGGTCAAGTAAATGCTGAATCTCTTGCTTCCCTTTCTCAAATTCACTCATCATATTCGTAACGCTTTTTAGTAGAATTTCACCGTACTGATTTAAGCGAATCGATCTTCCCTGTCGTTCAAAGAGTGAAACACCGATTTCCTCTTCAAACCGAGCTAGCGACCTGCTTAAAGCGGGTTGCGTAATAGAAAGCTCCTTGGCTGCTTTTGTCATATGCTGTAAGCGTGCTAAAGTCTGGAAATACTCAAATTGCTGCCATTCCACCTCGTTTGACACCCCTTCCACTCATTACATAAATGCATTAAAATCATGATAACTATGCATTATACATTATATATCAGAAGTGATAGGATATACAGGAGAGAAATTCTTCTATAGCTATAGAATCGAAATTAATAATCAAAAGGATGGATAAAACATGTGTGGAGAATATAATCATGAACAAGTGATGATAGTATGAGCTATATTCAGCAGGGAACAAAAGCGTTTCGCAAAACGAGCTTTGCATTTTTTGCAGCGGGCTTCAATACTTTTGCCATTCTTTATTGCACTCAGCCATTAATGGTAACGTTCACAAACGAATTTGATGTTTCACCGACTATCGCAAGCTTATCACTATCCATCACAACTATTACCCTCGCCATCAGTATGCTTGTCTTTGGTTCCCTTTCTGAAGTCTGGGGTCGAAAACCTGTGATGGTTTATTCAATGTTTGCTGCTTCTGCGCTTTGCATTTTAACAGCTTTTAGTCCTAATTTTTATATATTATTAGCATTTCGAGCACTCGTCGGAATCGCTTTAGCAGGGTTACCGGCCGTTGCAATGGCTTATCTTGGCGAAGAGATTGAAAGAAAAAGCTTAGGTGCAGCCATGGGATTATACATTAGTGGAAATGCAATTGGAGCCGTAGCGGGGCGCGTTATTTCAGGAGTTGTCAACGACGCAGCCAGCTGGCATTTCTCCATTGGATTAATTGGAATTATTAGCTTAGTTGCTACAATTATTTTTTGGCGCAGCCTACCTGCTTCAACAAATTTTGTACCGCGTAGCCTCAATGTCATAAGTTTAGGAAAATCACTAGTTGATCACTTAAGAGATCCTGGCTTACTCTTTTTATTCTGTATTGGCTTTTTGCTATTAGGAAGCAACGTTGCTTTGTTTAATTACATCGGCTACGTGCTAACCGCTAAGCCTTACGGACTCAACGAATCTGTTATCAGCTGGATTTTTATTATTATGATGATTGGAACATTCAGCTCGATTTGGAACGGAAAGCTCATTGATCACCACGGTAAACAGCCCATCTTGCTTGTGAACCTACTCGTTTCGTTTGCAGGTGCCTGCCTTACGTTGGAAACCCACTTACTCTTAAAAGTTATCGGTATTGGCCTCTTTACCTTCGGCTTTTTCGGCGCTCACTCCATCGCTAGCAGCTGGGTGGGACAGCGAGCCCTGCGCAACAAAGCACAAGCTTCGTCCTTATATTTATTTTTATACTATACGGGTTCAAGCGTCGGCGGGACTCTAGGCGGGATATTCTGGTCACACTACGGCTGGCACGGCGTTATTGGAATGATCGGTGGATTTCTACTGACTGCCGGAATATTAACCGCTTGCTTATCAAAAGTAAACGTCAAATCAACTGCGCTTGTAAAAGCAAAGGAAAGCTATTAAAGAAGGTGCTATAAACAGTAAAAAGCTCTGTGAGAATAATTCACAGAGCTTTGGGTTTGTTATCATTCACGAAAAATGGCTGAACTTTTTTAACAGGAAAAGAAACTGACATGACCTACTATTTAGATTATTTTCACTAACTTTTTTGTAAAAATACTATCTTTTTCACTTGGGCTCATACATCATCTTCTTCCCCTCTTTACTCAAACCACTTGTCACCGTCGGAAATCCACTTGTTTTGATGCAAGTCCAAGCAAAGGTCGTGGTCGTGGAAGCTAAAATAACTTGGAAGCTTGATGGAAGAGCCACCCGCTTCTAACCAACAGCTATAAAACCAGCTTGCAATGGCCTTATGTTCTGCTTCTTCAACCTCTTCGTTCTCCTCATAAAACTCCCAAAATGCGTCTTCTTCCTCTTCCGATAAATAATTGTAATTTATTTCTTCACTAATCGTGAAGCTTCCAGCAAACTCATCGCTTCTGCTTTCTTCTCCAAACACTTCATTTGCATCACGGTCCATCGAAAACATCGTAATGGACAAATCCAATACCTGTGGAAAAGCAGTAAAGTCGAGCAGGTCAATCTCTGAATGGAAGGTAAATTGAGTCACCTTCCTTAGCTCCTTCACAACTGACTGTGAGTACTTTTCAAGCTCACGCTGGATGTGAGAAGCGTGCTGTTCACTTGTATACATAGAGAAACACCCACCTTTTTCATGATATTGAATATTCTACCATATATAAAAATAACATGTAATTCAGGAGTATCGTTATGCTAAAAATCCTAGTTCTATTTACTGGGATTTTTATTAATATATATTTTACTCCTGGCAATCTACGGACCAATTGAACGCCAAAAATGTTTTCTCAACTAGTGGTTCTTTATTGTGCTGAACACACGTATTTTTTGCATACGTAAACGAATGATAATTCAAAGCTACTGCTAGCATGGCAGAGCCGAAAAATATGGTAGCTACTATATAGACTTTTGTGCTTTTAGGCAAACCATGCTCCTCCCTGTTCATCTGATTTTTATACACGTTTAGCCTGGACTGGTTTCAAGCATTAGTTTGTACTCCTCTTCTGAAAACACCTTAATTGAATGTCTTCGTAAAAGAGCTGTTGTCACTCCCATTCCGGTAACTTGTTCCCCTTGAAACGTGCCGTTGTAGATCATCGAACTTCCGCATGAAGGACTGCTTTCTTTTAACACCACAACAGTTGCGTTTAGCTCTTGTGCTTTTTCAAGCGTTTGATAAGCTCCTTGTATGTACAAACTCGTCACGTCTCTACCTGATTTTCCAATCACGCTCGCCGTTCCGTCTAGCACATCTTCAGCGCTTCCTCCAACAATTTCTGCTGGCTCGCGCGGCGTGGTAAAACCACCTAAAAGCTCGGGGCAGACTGGAACGGCTTTTTTCGTTTGAATTAGCGATTGGATAGCTGAAAGTCCACAAGACGTACCGTTATAACGAACCGGCATTCCTGCTAAGCATGAGCTGACTAAAATCATCTTTCCTCCTCCAATTCTTTCAATCTCCTTCTATAGCTTTTCCTTTTTTCTATTAAACCTAAAGTCTCTTATCAAAAAGAAATGACAGTTCATACTGTATTATTTACGTCGCTTTAATTCCTGCCCCGCAAAGTGGAATAACGACTTTCTCTGTTGATTCACAAGCATATCGCAAATACCCAGCATAATTCGCAGCTGTCGTTGGCTCAACGTAAAATCCTTTTTCAGCAAGCATTGTTCTTGCTTTTTGAATATCTTCTTCACTCACACGAATAACATCTCCACCTGTATCACGAATAGCTGATAAAATTTGCTTAGAGCGAGCCGGAGCCGCAATGGCGATTCCTTCTGCTAAAGTAGGTTGTCCTGAAATCGGCATGGCTTCTTTTTCTCCTCTTTTAAATGCTTGTTGAATTGGAGAACAGTTTTTGACTTGTACAGCTACAATTTTAGGAACTTTTTTGATTAATCCGTTCTCTTTTAGCTCTTTAAATCCATAGTATGCACCTAAAAGCAGCGTTCCGTTTCCAACAGGCACAATGAGTGTATCAGGTGCTCCGTTCAGCTGCTCCCAAATTTCGTACGCATACGTTTTAGTACCTTCATAGAAATAGGGATTATATACATGGCTTGCGTAGAACTTCTCTTCATTATGAACTGCTTGCTGAGCAGCGGCTGCAACGTCTTCCCTTGTTCCGTTCACTTCTCGTACGCGCGCTTCGTGAGCTTTTATTTGCGCCACCTTTTTTGGAGACGTACCGCTTGAAAGAAAAATGTCACAGGCAATGCCGGCTCTTTTGGCATAGGCTGCAATCGCTGTGCCAGCATTTCCGCTGCTATCCGCAATGATGCTTTCTACCTTTAACTCTTTTGCTTTTGCAATCAATACGGCTGCTCCGCGATCTTTAAAGGAGAGCGTAGGCATCATGTAATCAACTTTGACATACGTATTGGGGGCATTTGGTTCTAAGGAGATAAGCGGCGTGTTGCCTTCTCCCATTGTTACTCGCTTCCAGCTGTCTGCTTCTTTTGAAAAAGGCAGTGCATCAACATAGCGCCACATCGTTGGCAGGTGGTGATGAATGTTTTCACTTTGGAAAGCTACCTTTTCTTTTAACAAATCCAATACTCCTCCACATTTGCACTTCCACAGCATGTCTTTCACAGGGTACGTTTGATGACACTCGCTGCATATATATGCTTCATTCATGTAAACCTCTCCCTTCGTTTAACTACCTATATTATACAATAGTAGAAAAATTCTTCGTTTGTTGTCAAATTTTTCTTACCACGCTAGTATATAGTAGTATAGGCGAAAAAAAGGAGAGATTTTATGAGACAAAACCTTGTAAAGCTTGGTTATTTACTGGGCATTTCGTTAGTGTTGGCAGGAATACTGTATTTCTTTGCATCAAACTGGCAAGGGTTTGACCGCTATACAAAAATCGCCTTAAGCATGGCAATGATGCTTTTATTTTACGGAAGTGGATTTGTTAGCAGAATGCTGTTACCTCACCAAGCATTTCTTAGTCACTGGCTGCTCGTTGCAAGCTCCATTTCATTTGGTTTAAGCACTGCGCTCATCGGGCAAATCTATAACTCTCATGCAGACGGGTATTGGTTATTTTTCATTTGGCTCTTACCAGCCGTTTTATTTAGTGTATTTACAAAATATCAGCCGTTTTATGTTCTTTCGTTTATCTTACTTCAGCTCACCATGTACTTTTATATTTCACCAACTGCCGTTTTCCACCGAACAGAAAATGAAGAAATTTTTCTTTACCTTACAATGGCATTTATCAACGCTCTTATCTTTCTATTCGTAAAAAATCAATATGTAAAGTCGCCTATTGTAATGTATGGTGCTTTTATTGTCATTCACTTCATCTTTTTAAGCATTTCACAACCAAATTATACTGTGCTAAGCGTAAGCGTTTTGATTGCTTATATCGCTCTATCAATTGTTTCATTGTTTTATTTTTCAAAAGTACAATCACACAAAGGATTGTTAGGAATTTCAATCGTTGCCGCTGCGCTGCTCGTTGTCCAGCAAGTTTTGTGGTATCTGTTCGATAACTACAGTGAGCTCACCTTATTTTTGGTACTTGGATTTGTTTTTTTATTTGTTGCAGCAAGCGTTTGGTTTATCAACTGGTTATCTCTTCACACTGATGCTCAACAAAAATCGCTGCGTGTCATCAAACAAATTATTATCATAGGAATTACGGCAATCGCTTCTATTTTAGGTAGCATATCCATTGGTGGACTTGTAACGCTCTTTACCGGCGAGTATTCACAAAACTTCATGATGCTGATTGGAACAGCCATTATGCTTTCGTTTTTCGTTATCAAAGCGGCTGTTCCAACCGTTAAGTATACCCTTTTTATGACGGGCTTTTTAATCAGCGGAGTATCCGCATTCTTTGTATACGATGCGCTGTTCTTTATCTATTTTGTACTCTTTGTATCACTTCTATGGTTTGCTAAACAAAAATCCCTGCGCGTAGCCATCTACACGCTTGCTCAGCTGTTGATACTTATTAAGCTACCAACAACTTATTATGAAGCTATTCAACTTGATTACGTTTTAATTGCGCTCATTCTTTTAAATGTCATTGTGTGTTGTTTGACAGCTTGCCTACCTTTTAAAAGAAGCTCACTTTTGCTTACGTTTATCTTTTCACTTTCCCTTATTGGAAGCGTGAATTCACCTACTCTAAACATAACCTACAGCATCTTGTTCTTTGCTTTTTCTACGGCGTTTCTCTTTAAAAGCGTGCGGAAAGATAAGAAATTTGAGTTTACAGCTTCGATTATTTTTTGGTTTATCTTTTTAGGAACGCAATATTATGACTACCTTTGGGATCTTCTCGATAAATCGTTCGCACTTTTGCTATTAGGTGCTTTATTTACCGCATGTAGCTATAAGTTTGATCTTGTTGAAAAACAACACCCTTCCTTTATCGAGCAACATAAAAAAAGAATAGTATTCATCATTGCTTTACAGCTTATGATTCTTGGCGGATTGTTTATGAAAAATGAAATACTTCTCCAAAGTGGAAAAGAAGTGAAGCTCGAGCTAGCTCCGTTAGATCCACGCTCTCTTTTACAAGGAGACTATGTGGAGCTACATTATGAAATTTCTGATATTGAATTAGAAAAGGTTAAAGATGGTCAACGTGTTCAACTGCTGCTTCGCAAAAATAAACAAGGTGTTTTCGAATACGCAAAGCAGTATAAAATTCATGATAAGTGGAATTCTCCTTATCAAGCAAAGAAAGATGATGTTCTCATAACAGGTACGTACTACAGCTGGGGAATTCAATACGGCATTGAGCATTACTTTATTCCAGAAGGAACCGGTTTACAAATCGAGCAAGAAGCAAAGCATGCCAAAGTCAAGGTTGGAAAAAATGGAGATGCAATTTTAGTAGAGGTAACACCATAACAAAGAGAACCATTCCTTGCATTTTTTGTCCAGGGAATATTTTTTACTATTTTTACCTATTCTGTTAAAATAGTCTTGTAGAAAGGTGTGAATAAAATGAGTATTAATACGTATTTAATAAGGCTTTCCTTCATGATTATGTTGATATTTGGCGGTATATTTATTTTTCGCTATGTCAAAACGAACGAATTACTGCTGGATTCGCTGCTCCCTTTTGCAGTAGCCTTTCTTTTACTACTTAGTTCCGTTATTTGGCGCAAAAAAAATGAGAAAAGAGCTTAGCTAAAAATGAGACAAAGTGGAGATGTGTATATGAAAACTCATAATAGAACACCTGAAAATGAGCGAGAACAGCTGCGCCAAAAGGAATTAGAAAGTAATCCTGCCGGAAACTTACGAGATGCTATAGACCGTGCGCAAATTGACACTTCTCCTAATGGAGCTGGAGGCTCGGACTGGAAAAGTACTGGAATTTCACTTATTGTTTTAATAACTGGATTCTTTGTAGTAGCCATCTTTCTTACCTAATGAGCGTGGAATTGTAGCAGATACGTATACTAAAAAACGTGTAGAGATGTCTCTACACGTTTTGCTTTGCTAGCATCTTTTTATAGGTTGATATCTTATGAGTTAACATCTCTTCTGTAATGATTAAGGTTTGAAGCTGCTCTTGGATAGCAAGGTGATGATTCTCTAAAAGTTCAAGGCGAGCTTGAAGAATTAAAAGCTGCTGTGAAAGAAATAAACGCAGAGAGTGACGTTGTGATTTATACAGCAGACCTAGCAACAGCAGAAAATGCGTATACCCTTTACGAAGATTTAAAAAAATATGAGATTGAAACATGGATTAACAATGCCGGCTTTGGTAACTTTGCGTCAGTTGGTGAACAAGATTTAAACAAAATCGGTAAAATGCTTCACTTAAATATTGAAGCCTTAACCATTTTATCTTCTCTATACGTTCGGGATTATGAAAATGTGGAAGGTACACAGCTACTAAACATTTCATCAGCCGGTGGGTATAATATCGTACCAAACGCCGTAACGTATTGCGCAACAAAGTTCTACGTCAGTGTATTTACAGAAGGCCTTGGCCAAGAACTTCAAGCAAAAGGTGCAAAAATGAAGGCAAAAGTGCTGGCACCAGCCGCTACTGAAACCGAGTTTGCTGATCGTGCTCGTGGAACAGCAGGATTTGACTATAAAGGTAATGTACCAAAATATCATACAGCAAAAGAGATGGCAGGCTTCTTATTAGATTTATATGACGGAGATAAAATTGTCGGTATTGTAGACGGGCACACGTATGAATTTGAGCTTTGTGATCCTATCTTTAACTATGCGGGAAATCGATAAGCAAACAAGCAGCTGAATGATTCAGCTGCTTTTATGTTAATAACTCACCGGATTCACCTACTAAACGTTTAATCATTCTTCTTCGTCATGAATAAGCGCTGCGTCGATATCACATAAAGGTGTTCCTAACATAAGACCAACAACATACACACCAATCTCTATTTCTTTACATCACCTGATTAGTACGAAGTTCTCCAATTTGAGACGATATCTTGAATCTTTCGCCTGCATATACTGAAATGACATATTCAAAAGGCTTATTGTTTGTAAGGTATGTCACCGTTTTAATTAACAGTAAAGGTGCATTCATTTCTAAATTTAAATAGTTTGCTTCTTGCTCATTTGCAAGCGTAGCTTCAACCGTTTGTTTCGCGTCACCGATTTTCACATTAAAATTCTTTTCAATAAAGCCATGTAGAGAATGCGTAATATTGTTGTCTAGCACGTAATCCCTATATTCTAGGGGCAAAAAAACCGTCTCTAGTGCTACTGGCACGTCATCTCCGTATCGTATCCTCTTTATGGATAACACTTTTGAATCGTCCTTCAGCGCTAGGTTATGTTTGACAGATCTTGAAGCGGTAATTTCATCAATGGATAAAATAGTGCTGGTAGGAACCTTCCCCTTCTGATGCATTAATGAGGTAAAGCTCGTTGCTGCTACTAATTTTTGTTCAATCTTATTCTCAAGTACAAACGTTCCTACTCCTCTTTTCCTTGTCAAATAGCCTTCATCAACTAATTCTTGAATTCCTTGTCTCACAGTTAGTCGACTGACAGACAATAGCTTAGAAAGCGTGTTCTCGGATGGAATCGCACTTCCCGCTTGCCATTCTGTTGACATAATTTTTTCTTTTATCATTTCTTTAATTTGATAATAAAGAGGTGTAGAAGAGCTTTTATCAATCATAAAAACTCTCCTTTCACTCTGCCATAAGCTAATAAATAAGCATTATTCTCTACGGTCATTGTTGTATCAGTCCTTATTCTTTATACGACTGATTATACGATAAGAAGTGAGAAAGAAAAACCCTGTGGCTACTTATGAAATTAAAATGTAGCTTCTCCCTCCTAAACCACCCATAATATTAAACAAGTAAACTATCCTAATATATTTTTCCAACCACAAGAATCTAATCCAATCGACAAATTCAAACAAAATACTTACCATTTTTTAATACAAACAATGAGAGGGATTCTTCTTCATAAAGTTTAGTTATCACGGTTATTACATTAACTGATGATAACAAACAGATATTTCAAGAAAGAAACGCTCCATTTGTAAAATAATTTTATTTTATTAACCTTGATATTTATGTACATTCAGAATATTTATAGACATTATTTTACAAATGAAAATATTTACAAATTACTATTCAAATTAAAAAAAGTAAACATGTATTGCTATCGTTTCACATATTTTAGTTAAAGGATTAAAACAATCCTGTTCATTTGAAGGGTCGTGAGGAGGAACTTATGAAAAGTCTAGGAATCGTACGAAAAGTAGATGAGTTAGGGCGCGTTGTCATTCCAGTTGAGATGAGAAGAGTGTTGGGAATTAACATAAAAGATCCTTTAGAAATCTTCGTAAAAGACGGCGAGCTTATGTTAAGGAAATTTGAGCTAGAAAATAAATGCCTTATAACAGGAGAAGTAACGCCAGAAAATAAGCAGTACGCAGAAGGTCTTATTTTAAGCCCATCTGGTGCCAGGCTTTTATTCGATCAACTAAAAGAAGATTGGGACATTTAACTTTAAAAAACTGCAAAATAGTAAACAAAAGCAAATCCCCCCTACTGTAAACACATTCGAATAGAGTGTGATTTTTTGCAATAAAATATACATATTAAATACATCTTATCAATAAAAAACCTTTGTTAATTCCACAAATGTGCTAGTCTATTCCATCCAGTTCTTTCACTGACTTTATCAACTTTTCAGCTCTCCTCAAAATCTCCTCTTTCAACATAGTTTCTGTCAACTTTAAGTAGTTATCACCGTATAGAAAGTCATCAATTAAATCACTAATTTCTACAAATGATGCCAGTTGTTTTGGAGAATCTAACTCATATATGATGAGGGTAGACAAGTCGTATACCTTGTTGAAAAGATCATCTGACTGATTGATTAATTCTTCAAGCCTTTTGTATACAACATATGTGGTGCATTCTTGTTCAGTTGGTACTTTTAGTTCAAGCTCTTCCACAGCTCTTCGAAAATAGTGTTCCGCTTCAAAAATATTATAAGGTTTTTGAAGCGCAGCCAGAATATATAAAGATGTAGATTCATAGTCACTCTCTATCATAGAAAAAGCCCATGGCAAGTAATGTTCAGCAACTTTTACATTGTCTTGATAAATATGATAGTGCAACTCTAGCGTGTTCATACTGCTTTCTTTCCTATATCTTCAGCCAGCCGTAATAAATAACCGTCTGGATCCATAACCAAGAACTCTTGTTGTCCATAAAGTTTATCATCAACGCGATACCAGCTTTCTGTAAGTTTATACTTAATTGGATAATCATACTTTTTTAATCGACTGTAAATAAACTCAGCGTCGTCTACCATAATCTGAAAATTAATACCTCGCCCAAATGGATAAGCTAGCTCACCTGTATTCCAATATCCGTTTACCTGTTCAATCATGATTTCACACCCACCCAAGGTCAGCATGGCAAACTTGTCCTCTTTTCGTTCGTATTTTACCTTGAATGTTAACAAGTTGATGTAAAAGTTCAAGCTCTTCTCTATATTTGAAACTGATAGCTCAGGTGTTAGTTTAGAGCCTGTAAGCATATAAAGGCCTCCTTCCATTCAATGCTTTTTACTTGTATCGAAGCGTTCTGTTTTTTAATTACAGATTTTCATTTCCATACTTTAAGGTACTTCTTTTGATACTTCGCGTCTGTTTCTATCTCTACTAGCTTTAGTGCCTGCTGCTTTAATTTTTCATCATTTGTTTCATCGTATAGATTTCGTAAGCCTTGAATGATATCAAAGCGAATAAGAGTGGCATTTTTTTCGCCTTCACATGTATGAAAGCGATCAACTAAGTGCTTGAGAACTAACTCTTTTTGTCCGTCTCCTGCTAAGCCCACTTTCCAGATTGCCTGTAGGGCGTGACGAGCCGTAACAAATTTTTCGTCTTTGGTTACTTTCCACAAGGAACCAAAATCAGTTAGTATTCGTTTTTCCTGATCACTTTTCGCAAGACCTGCAAGAATTTGAGCTCCTCTTGCTCTTTTATGGTTATCAGCATCTCCTAACCACCTCATTAACTCCTCCCACACTTCATAAGCCCAATCTACCGGTTCAGAAGTTGCGTTTAGAATTTCTTGAAAAGCTTCATACTGAAGGGCTTTATCAGCTGCTTCTAAGTTTTTAAAATGGCTGCTCATAGACTCGTTCATACTTTCCTCCATTGATACTATTTAAATTTATATGATTCATATATTTTACCATATGAAATCTCTCACCTCCTATCTATACATAAAAAAACTCCTTTTTAACCAACCTAAAATTCAGGAATAAATAGGAAAGGGTGAAAGAATGAATTTCATATGGCAATCGCTTATTTTAATCTTAACAGGTATATTTTTACTTAGGATAGCTGGACGTAAATCCATTGCTCAGATGACGCTAGCTCAAACCGTTGTAATGATTTCACTAGGAACTATTATCGTTCAGCCTATTGTCGAAAAAAGCATGTTTAAAGCAATTATAGGCGCTGCTGTTTTTGTACTAGCTATCTTGGTTTTAGAATACGTACAGGTGAAATCCAATGCGCTAGAAAAGTTCATTACAGGCAAATCAAAAGTTGTAATTGAAAATGGCCAGCTTGATATTAAGCAATTAAAAAAACTGCGTTTAACCATTGATCAGCTTGAAATGCGGCTTCGTAATCACGGCGTGGCAAAGCTAGAACACGTAAAATCTGCCACGATTGAACCCAATGGACAACTTGGCTATGAGCTAAAAGAATCGGAAAAGCCATTAACAATCGGAGAATTTAAAAACTTAATGAATCTTTATTTTCCTCATTTAGCTCAGCAGTTAGAGAACAGTCCACCTAGTGACACAGGAACTCAAAAGGATCTGTTTCAAGAGATTAACTATCCAAAAACGGATACCCCTCGTTATTTACAATGAGCTCTCATAGAAAATGCACCTCAGCTAATATTCTGAAGTGCATTTTTTATGGTTATTAACGCTTTACAACCGTTACGTATGAAAGTTTACTCACATTTCCAGCTGCATCTTTTGCCGTTACGTTTAAAAGAGTCCCTTTTTTCTGTGCAGCAATTTTTACGGAATACACGCCTTTAGAGTTAGCTTTCGCATAACCCAATCTGTTTTTACCGGCATTTACCGTTACCGTTGAGTTTGCTTCCGCTTTACCCGTTACTACTTTATCAGTTTCTTTTACTTTATTAACCGTTGGCTTTGCAGGTGGCGTCATATCAGCTTTTACAACTTTGACATAGGATAAGCTGCTGACATTTCCAGCTGCGTCTTTTGCCGTTACGTTTAGCGTCGTTCCTGCTTTTTGAATAGGAATACCAACAGAAAATGATCCGTTTGAGCTTGCTTTTACATAGCCAATTCGATTTTTACCAACGTTCACCGTTACCATTGAATTCGCTTCTGCTTTTCCTGTAATGACTTTATCATTATCATCAACTTGATTAACAATTGGCTTCGCAGGTGGCGTCACGTCAACGCTTGTCACTTTGACATAGGTCAAGCTGCTGACGTTTCCAGCTGCATCTTTTGCCGTTACGTTTAGCGTTGTTCCTACTTTTTGAGCTGGAATACTAACAGAGAACGATCCGCTCGCATTTGCTTTCGCATAGCCGATTCGATTTTTACCAACATTCACTGTTACCGTTGAGTTCGCCTCCGCTTTTCCAGTGATTACTTTATCATTGTTAGTAACTTGATTCACTACTGGCTTTGCTGGCGCAACGTTATCAACAAACGCCGCTGACAAAATATAAATATCTTCTTCCGAATTATCATCAAGGTCATCGATATTATCAAAGTCAATAACTGGAACATAATAAGTACCAGCTTTGTTTACTTGATACACTTGCGTTTCAATCTCTTCGTCAAACTCGCTGCCTAAGTAGCTGACATTATTATTATCTTTATAATCTTTTTCGGTAACCGTAAAGCCTAAATCGATTGCAGGTGAAGAGGCACCTCCTGCTATAATGAATGCGCCGGCTGTAGGAACATTCACTTTATACATGTCCAAATCGTAAAGTGGTAAAAGCTGACCAATGACTGTGTTACCGTAAGACATTATATTTGCTGTATGAAAATCATCATTGGGCTCTGATTCAAAAACAATTTCTTCATTATCAAAGCTTACGCTTGATCGCTGAAGACTTTTTGCTGCTTTATTTGAAAATGGTGCTGGCATATTTAACGACTTCAAAACATCTGACTTTACCTCGTTTATTATTTCTGGCTTCACAATGTTTTTTTCTAGCTTTTTGCTAACTTCTGCCTGCTCTTCAATTGTTTTTTTTGATACATCATAATTATTCTCTTCTGCGTAACCTGTCCCCATCGATAACGAAGAAACCAATAAACCTGCAGTTAATGCTGTAACAACCTTCTTCTTACTCATCAAAAAATCCCCCTAAGTCCCATTCGGTTACTTTTTACTCACGACTATAATACTACTATTTTTCTAATAAAACTATTAATTTCTACATCTATTTTTCGACAAAATCTACTTTGGTTTGAATAAGTTCCGTTTAATTATAAGAATATTTAAATATACAATTATTGACATTTTTTGTCATATAGCACTAATATTTAATGATATAACCTAGTCATAAAGAAAGGTGTTTTAATAGTGCAGGAACATTTGATTTTAACGCAACGTGCGCTGGCTTTACTTACAGATTACATATTGCCGATAGCTTTATTACGTCTGGATTACACCAAAAAGTCTTAGTTGTTACAGCAGAGACACTATCAAAAGTAACGGATTATAAAGACCGCTCTACCTGCATCCTATTTGGCAACGGGGCAGCAGCGGTAAGCACGTGTATCGAACGAACTTATCCACAACGATGAACGGAGAGCAGCTTCAAACACCTGGTAAAATGGTTCAAAATGGACGCGAAGTGTACAAATGGGCTACCAGAACCGTTCCAGCAGGTATTGATTCGCTGTTACAGCAAACCAATCTTCAAAAAGAAAACATTGACTGGTTCGTCCCGCACAGTGCCAACTTGCGAATGATTGAGTCCATTTGCGAAAAAGCTGAGTTTCCGCGCGAAAAAATGCTAACGAGCGTCGAGTATTACGGCAACACATCAGCTGTTTCCATTCCACTCGCTTTGCAGCTCGCCTTAAAAGAGGGTAAGTTGCAGAAAAACCATCTTGTATTGCTTTATGGATTTGGAGGAGGCTTAACTCATGCAGGTCATATCATTAGATGGGACCTCGGTGAAGGTTAACTTCTTTCGTATTGTTTATGAAAGGGGGGAAGGACGATATCTACGAATCAAAAATCAAAGCTAGACAAATGGCGTGCTAAATACGGAGCTATTGCTACCGGATGCAGCTGCTTAGTAACTACCTATTTCAATTGGGGAAGCAACTGGTTTTGGACGGTTTTTTGCGGAATCAGTGGGATAACTTGCGTCACTATCGGCATTTTCGACCTTAAAAAACACGCAACGAAAAACAACAGAAAAGCACAGCTATAAAAACAGCTGTGCTTTCTATATATCCAACGGACGTAAATTCGCTTCAATTTCTGCTCGACGCGGTTCTAAAAATGGCGGTAGAGCGAGCTTCTCTCCCATCGTTTCTTTGGGCTCGTCGGTCGCAAAGCCAGGCGTATCGGTTGAAAGTTCAAATAAGATACCGTTTGGCTCTCTAAAATAAATTGCTTTAAAATAGTAGCGTTCGACTTCGCCGGAGTGAGGAATACGAGCCTGCTTTAAGCGTTCAAGCCAGTAGCGGTATTCTTGCTCATTTGGGACACGAAACGCAACGTGATGAACGCCACCTCTTCCAAGCCTTGCTTTTGGCACCCCGGGTTCTTCTACAATATGTACTTCAGCTCCGCTTCCCCCTTCTCCTGTTGCATAAACTTTCATTGAATTATAAGATTTCACATGACGAAATCCCATAACGTTTGTTAGGATATCCGCTGTTAGCTTCGCTTCTGCAACTGTTAACGTAACCGGACCTAAGCCAATAATTGCATGCTTTTCTTCAATATCTTCTCGCTTCCATGGAACACCGGCACGTACACCTTTTTCTCCGTTATCTGCAACAAGCATCAGTCGTGTACCTTCGTAATCACGAAACGCAAGCGCGTTGCGACCTGCTTGGTTTGTCATCTCATCGTGATCGATTCCTAGCTCTTCAAAGCGTTGCTTCCAATAGTGAAGGGATTCCGTCGTCGGCACACGCAAGGATACGGTTGAAATATCCGTTGTTCCCGGGTAGGTTCTACCAAGGCCAGGAATATCAAAATAAGTGACTTCCGTTCCAGGTGTTCCTTCTGCATCTGCGTAAAACAGATGATATGACTGCGGGTTATCTTGATTAACCGTCTTTTTTACAAGACGCATTCCCAGTACGTTTGTAAAGAAGTCATAATTTTTTTCGGCTTTTCCCGTTAAAATTGAAACGTGATGTAGACCTAATAGTTCCATTACTTTCACGCCTTTCTATTCGTTCAGTTATTGAACAGCTTCTAGTTCTTTTTCTTTAATTAGTGTACCCAACCTTGCATTGTAATTTCCGCCACCCTGTCCATGGTGAATATGACTATGACAAATTGGACAAAGGGCCGCAATTTGGTCCACTCTATTTAACCCGCTGTCGGTTAAGTGGTTGATGTGGTGAAGCTCTAGATATGGCATTCCTTTTTTATCTTTAAACGATGCTGGTGCACCGCATGATTCACACTTTCCGTTCGCTCGCGCTTTTATATAACGATGAAGGAAAGCTACCTTTTTCGTTAAGTTCTTTTCCTCATAGAATTTTTCTAACAGCTCTTCTTGTACCGTTGAGTTAATGCTAATTGCGTTCGCTTTCTCTTCTAATACATGGTTGCGTTTTAGTTCAAACATAATCGCTTCCCGAAAGCTTCCGTCTGCATCCCACATCAACTCAAGCTGATGGTTTACATACGTCATCTCATCTAAAAACTCAACAATTCCAGACTCTACGTACTGAAATAAATAGATGGTTTCACCGTTCGCTGCGTGTTCCATCACCGCTTTATTTCCTTTGATTAGCTGCATCGTACCACGCTGTCCTTCTCCAGTATAAAAGAAGGTTGTTTGATCGTCGTTCCATCCATGAGAAGTACCGTATTCTTCACCGCTCATCTTTGTAAAAATAAAGATGTATGGGTATTCCTTTGGCGTTGAAATTTCACTTTGCTCCTGCCCTTTATAAAGGTCATGAATTTGCTTGCGGCGATATCGCTTTCCTCGTACAAAAGCCTCACCAAACTGTAAATCTGTAATCACAATTGTGCCCCCTGATGTAGATCTCTTTTCTTAGTTTTAGTGTACCATAAAAAAGCACAACTTGAGGTTAGTTGTGCTTAAAAAGGAGCGTCTTTCTTTGGACAATTATCGTTTTAAAAAAGGTTTATATACTAAGAGTTATTGATCTTCCACCTCTACTAAAAAAACTCTTTCGTTAAAGCCACCTTTCTCATCTGCTTTTTGCTGACGCACATGTTCCAGCTGCTGAGGAGTTGCGCCGTTTAATGCAGCAAGCGCATAAACAACTTCTAGTAAATCCGCAAGCTCTTCTACTGCCTCGTGCTCCGTTTTGGCTTCCTTATATTCGCTCCATTCTTCTTCAGCTTTTTTCTTTAGTTCCTTTTTGTATTCATCAATAGTTAGGTTGCTTGTTGTATACTTCTTTCCGCTTTGTTCGATAATCTGCGGAATGTAATCACGGACTAGCTTATTATAAGCAGGCATTTGCTCGGCTCCTTTCCTCTAAATGATATGACTAATTATACTAAAAGGTGGAAATAAGGTGTAGTAAAGTGAATCGTTATGAATGGTATATTTTCTCTATTATGCCATTGACAAAATACGAACTAATGTTCTAATATTGAAATAGATGGAAAGGATGGTTATGTATGAGACCTAAACTGAATCAACACATTAAGACAAAAGAATTTCTCAGCTATTATTGGTTAAAGAAAGAACTACAAGGTTTTTGCCACGACCACCACATCCCCAGAAGTGGCTCCAAAGCAGAATTAACAGAGCGAATTCATCTCTTTTTGCAAACTGGAGAAATAAAACGTCCTGTTCATAAAAAGACGGGTGCTCCTAACGGTAAGAAGTTAGAAGAACTGAGTCTTGACACTGTTATTACAAAACACCATCGCTGTAGCCAAAGCGTACGGACATTTTTCAAAACTATCATTCCAAACTTTCATTTTTCAACCTATATCCAAAACTACTTTAAACAGAATGGTGGCAAGACATATCGTGATGTTGTGACGGCCTGGTATGAAGAAGAAAGCCGAAAAAAAGATCCTTCCTATCAGCGAGAAATTGGAGCCCAGTTTGAATATAACCAGTTTACAAGAGATTTCTTTGCAGACCCAACCAACAAAGGGAAAAGCCGTGCAGATGCAATTGCAGCGTGGCGTGCAGTAAAAGAACAGCCCGGAGCTCGAACATATAAAAGAAAAAACTAGGCACCGTACATGCCTAGTTTTCTACTACATTATGAAAGTCGTTTTGAAATAAAAAAGGAAATTGTTGCTGCTAGCATTGCTACTACAAGCGGAAACATATAAGTACTTTCACCAAAGGTAACCGTGCTTCCTAACGTTCCAACTTCTTCCGTCAAGCCTGGCTCATACAGCATCGTTAACAGCATACCACTACCTACTTGCAATACAAGCATTAACATTACAAAGCTAGCAATGAAGGCTATGTAATTTTTCAATGAATCCCCCCCTTTATTTCTATTACGAACGACCATCCAAAAAGTTTCATTTTATGGAAAATAAAAGAAATTATTCTTCATTATTGTTCTTCAACAAACTTTGAATATAAAGAGCATCTTCCACAGGAATTGTAGAATAGTCAACTTCATCCCACGTCTCACCCGTACGTTCCGCTATAACAGCTCCCTTATCGTTTAGCCAAAGACGAGACTCAACTAATAATGCCGATTGCTTTGGACTATTAAATGCTACGTAAAGATCCGGATTGTTTATATCTACATCCGCAGTATCAATGCTTTCTCGGTGAGCGTAAATCAGCGATAAGTTATCGACAGCAGCTTGATTTTCTAAGTCCGTAATGACCTTTTGAACGTCTGTCTCTCCGTCCTTCCCGTCGCCAACCCAGATTTCCCGAGTGACTTGATCAGACGTGGATTTTCCAAATACGTATCCTCCTAGAAAAAGTAAAAGCGCACCTATTATAATGGCAAATGGCTTGAAGTATCCTTTCACACAATAACCTCCTACAGTACTAATGAGTTTAGTATATCATTATTTTTATAAAATTCGTTATTTTCTTCCTTTTAGCATCTTATTCACCAAAGTTCCCCCTAACGCTTCCATAAAAAAACCTCTCTGAAGCAGAGAGGCTTTAAACGATAACAACAAATAAACTAAATAGCGCAATTGGAGCTACAAAAAATCCAAGTACATGCTTCCAATGATATGGCGTCTTTTTAAATGCCAATAAGCGATCCACAATAAAGAAAAAAAGCAGCATCGGGATGAAAAAGAGTGATAAAACAAAATGTAAAGCACCCGTAATCCACCACTTGTACTTACCTTCCCAGCGATTTGTAATCGTTTGCGCAATTAGCTCTACCACAAAAGAGGTTAAGATAACAGCTGAGCCTACAATAAAAAAGTAGTACCCAAGCGCGAAAAAACTCCCTTCTTTCTTAAACTCCCGAATAAAGTTAAGGATAGTAAAGTCAGCTGGCTTATCCGCAGGTATAATCGCCGTGACAAACGCTAAGACACTAATGGCAACAACCATGATTAGTCCTGCAATAAGCTTACGGCTAATTAAATAGCCCATCGACTTTACAGATGAGGTTTCATTCATATATTCGTTCCTTCCTTATGTATCTTCTCTACTTTAATAAGTAGCAACATACAGCCTAAGCTGAAATATTTTACTAAAAGTGTATGAAACAACCTGTCAAAAGTCAATGAAAAACGTCCTATCCACTAGGAATAGAACGTTCTTCAACCACTTTTACTTCTCAACAACTGGATTTGACTGAGCTACTCGCTTTCCTACTGTTAACGATAAGACGAAACAAACGAATAAAACGATGGCCGCTGCTACATATGGAAAGTTGATATCAATATCAAATAAAATCCCTGCAACAAGAGGTCCTGCAATGTTTCCTAAACTTGTGTAAGCAGAATTTAAGCCGGCTACGTAGCCCTGCTGTTCTTGAGCAAGTTTTGACATTTGTGTACTAATAGCTGGTCGTAAAATATCGATTGCTAAAAACAGCGTAAACGTTACGACAACAATCAACCAGTATGCATGCGTGAACAAAGTTAAAAGTACGAATAAGCCTGCTACAAACAGACAGGTTGAAATAACCCTTTTCTCACCAAACTTATTGACAATCCACCCAAAAATAGTGAGCTGAACAACAGCTCCTGCAATGGAACCAAACGTGATAATAAATGCTATATCTTTTGGCGTAAAGCCGAATTTACGATCTACAAATAAACCAAATACCGTCTCATAATTCGCTAAGCCAAACGAAGCAACAAACACAATAATTAAGCTTAAAAAGTACGGTTCCTTATACGAATTACGTAACTGTGTAAATAAGCTCTGCTTTTCTGTTTGAAGTGGGTCAGCCTTCACGCGTTCTTCCATTGGTGATTCAGGCAGAACAAATAAGGTAAGTAAGGCTGCGAAAACTCCTGCAACGGCTGCTGAATAAAACGGGACTCGCATGCCAAATTCAGCAATGAATCCACCGATTCCAGGGCCGATGATAAAGCCTGTTGTGATTGCTGCATTAATATACCCCATTCCTGTTGCGCGCTCTTTTGGCGTCGTAATATCAGCTGTATAAGCCATAACGGCTGGCATAATTAATGCTGCACTAATTCCGCCCAGCATACGAGCGCCAAACAATAGCGCCGGTGCATTGGCAATTCCAAATAGCCACTCTGACACGGCAAAGATCAACATACCGGTAACGATCATTTTTTTACGCCCAAAAGAATCCGATAATCTCCCTGCAACAGGTGAAAAGATAAACTGTGTTAACGAAAATGCAGCGACAAGCATTCCAACGATACTTCCGCTAATTTGAAGCTCAATCATATAAGTTGGCATAATGGGAATTACAAGACCTATTCCCATAAACACCAAAAAGATGTTAAGCATTAAAAGCAGCATGGCTCCTTTATTTCTTAACAGTAGTGACATAAATAACCCTCCAACTTTCTCCTATATTCTCCATAAAACACGAAAACTATTTTTGTTTTTTTAGTTTTTATCGACCGATAAAAGAGACTGACTCCCATGAAAACAAGAGATATGCCAGACTCTGTCGTATGCGCTCTATTTTAAAGTTCCGATTTTACCTTACTTGTTAAAAGGCCGTGCAATAGCATATCAACAATCGTATCGAGCGCATCTGATACGGTTAATCGATTTTCTAAAAAAAAGCTTCGATCTAAAGTCGAATTCACAGCGTCGATGATTACCTTCATCATTAAATCAAGATTTCGATTTACAATAATTCCTTCTTCTATTCCTTGCTTTATGAGCTCTCTCAGTGAGTCCCACTGGTTCAAAGCCACATTTAACTGCTCCCACTGTGCTGGGTAGTAGCGCTTCATCTGCTCAATGATACATAAGTCATAGAAGTCATTATACTCTGGAATAACGGTAATAACTCGCTTGATTTTGTCCACCAAAGATAGATTTTCATTATTCACAATCGCTTCGGTTTTCTGATCAAAATCCTGTAGCGTTTGAGTGATAATGGTATCTAAAATCTCTACTTTGGACGAGAAATGTTCGTACAGCGTCCGTTTACTAATGCCTAGCCTTTTGGCTAAGTCATCCATTGTAAATTTCATTCCTTTATGATGAATCTCTTCGATAAATGCCTGCATAATTCGCTCTTTCATTATCAGTCCTCCTCGTGATAAACTCATAAAACATTTTTAGTTTTTCTATTTTCTCATTCTATCTCACTTCTCATATAAGTACAAGAAAAAAACCTACTTGCTGAATAAGCAAGTAGGTTTTCTCTTAACAAATCGAATCGTTTGGTTTTGGATTCTTTAATCCGAACAATGGTCGAATAAATAAGGCTAGCGTTGTTCCTAACATTGCCATAACCATCCATACCCAACCGTGTAAGCTAAACGATGCGATTCCTCCAAAATAAGCACCAATGTTACAACCAAATGCTAAGCGAGAACCATAGCCCATTAATAGGCCACCTACAACTGCTGCTCCTGCAACTCCTGGCTTAATTTTACCAGGCTTGAACGTTCCTTGAGCTGCCGCTGAGATAAACGCGCCTAAAATAATGCCAAAGTTCATTACGCTTGTAGAGTCGGCAAGAACCGTTTGCGTTAACGCTTGACCATTCGCTCCTTGGAAATAACCCCAAGTCGAAACATCAATTCCTGTTGCCATTAACGCTTTACCACCCCATAAAGCAAATGCTGACGTAATGCCCCAAGGGTTACCGCGTACTGTTAGCGTTAGAGCATTTAAAAGTGCTAAGATAATTGCTGCCGCAAATAATGGCCAAGAACCACGAATAACTTTCTTCCATCCTGTTGTTGTTGGAAGCTGCTTCATCATTGGCGGATTTTTCTTTTTAGCAAGCTGAACTGTAATCCAGTAAATAACTGCAAATGCCACCATTTGAACAACCCATGCACCGAAATAGCCAAGCCCAGTTGATTCAGCTAACGAAATTGGTTGGAACGATGGCATATCCTCCATCCAAAATGTAAAGTGATACGCTGCAAGTAGTGAACCTCCAATGAATGAAACGAGCGTAATGATCATAGAAGACGAACCGCCACCAAGATTATAAAGAGTACCTGATGCACATCCGTTTCCTAGCTGCATTCCAATTCCGAATAAAAATGCTCCTACCACCACACTCACGCCTACTGGTGACACATAACCTGCCGGTGTCGTACCGGTAAAGCTAAACCCAGTGCTTAAAATAATAGCAAACAGCGTGGAAGCTACTGCTAGCATAAGCATATGTGCCTGTAAACCTTGTACGTTTCCGACCGACATTAATCGTCTAAACGCTGAAGTAAAACCAAATCGTGCATATAGTAACGTCGCGCCAAGAGCGAGACCGATAATAAATAATACACCTTGTGTCCAATTTGTTGTGTTTACAATCGCTGTTAGTAACACGACCGAAATTAAAATTCCGACAATAACTAACGGCTTTTGCATTGGACTAAGCTCCGTAACAACCGTTGTGCGAGCTGAATTAGTATGCTTAGAAGTTTGTACAGTTGTTGATGCCACGATATACACCTCATATCTTATAGATTTAGTAAGAATTAAACTTTTTTTATCGTACAACATATCTTTTATCCTGTAAACCTCTTTGCTCTCTTTTCATCGAAAGAGTTGATTTTCAGTGCTTCATCCATTATTTTTAAAACTAGGTGATAAAAGTGAAAGTAGAAAAGCTGAAAAAAACGCTAACAACTGTAGGTATTGTAATTTTTGTTTTAATGTTTATCGTGAACTTAATTATTACAAAAGGAGCCATTGTGGATACGCTAATTCGCATGTCTTCTCTTATCATTCTCTTGCCTATTTTTTTATTTTTCGTCTATCAAATGGGGAAGACACACTATAAACGTTTGGAACAAGAAGAAAACGAGTAGGGAACTCCCTACTCGTCAATCTACAAAAATCCGGAAACGTATATTTTATGGTTTACTTTGAATGATTCTCCTAATTTAAATAATTTGACTATCTTTTTGGTCTTCTTTTCTTTTTCTCCATGTATTTTCCATCTGTTCAAGCGTTTTTCCTTTCGTTTCCGGAACAAGCTTCCAGACAAATAAAGCAGAAAGTACACTCATCAAACCATAAAAACCATATGTTAATCCTCCACTATACTCCATCATTGTAGGATATGTAGAGGAAATAAAATAGTTAGCCGCCCATTGAACTGCTACAGCGATAGCTACAGCTCGGCCTCTAATTTTATTAGGAAAAATCTCCGAAATCAGCACCCAGCATATTGGTCCCCATGACATCATAAATGAAGCTGTATAAATAATAATAAATATAAGTGTCCCTATTCCAATCATATTAGAAAATACCATACTTGATACACCAAACATTCCAATAGACATTCCAATTGAACCTACTATTAATAAGGGCTTTCTCCCCCATCGATCAACTGTTAAAATTGCAATAATTGTAAAAACAACATTCACTAATCCCATAATAATGGTTTGCAACATTGAAGAATCTTTAGCAGCTCCCATACTTTCAAAAATACGTGGGGCATAATATAAAGCTACATTTATACCTACAAATTGTTGAAAAACAGAAAGTAGTATTCCTACAATAATCACCAATTTCCCATAGGCGAATAACTTTTGAGAAGAAGCATTCATTGTAATAGTTTGTTTGATATCCATCAAAATGGCTTTTGCTTCTGGCGATCCATTAATTTTTGTAAGTATCGCTAAAGCCTTTTGATCTTGCTTTTGTATCACCAAATAGCGAGGTGTTTCAGGCACTAAACATAAAAGCACCGCAAAAAGCACAGCAGGAATCGCTTCTGAAGCAAACATGTACCTCCAACCTACATCATTTGTCCACGCCATAGTTTCACCACTTGCAATTCCCCAGTTCACAAAGTACACAACTAACATTCCAAAAATGATCATAAACTGATTAAATGATACTAATCTACCGCGAATAGCTGCTGGAGCAATCTCCCCTATATAAATTGGACAAATAGCTGAAGCTAAGCCGACACCAATTCCTCCAATAACACGATAAAAATTAAAAGCCAATAATAAAGCAATAGTTGGTTCACCCTTGGTGAAAAATAAAAATTCAGGATAAGAAGAGCCTAAAGCTGATACTATAAAAAGAATAGCTGCTAATATCAGTGATTTTTTACGTCCCAGTTTTGTGGCAAAATAGCCGGAAACTAACCCTCCAATGATACAGCCTATTAAAGCACTTGATACAGTGACTCCATGTGCTAAAGAGCCTAATCCTAAGCTGTCAATAAAATAAACCTTTAAAGATCCTTCAGCTCCAGATATTACAGCTGTATCATATCCAAATAGTAAGCCTCCAAGAGCCGCAACTAAGGTAATAGAAAAGACATATAATGAGTTTTTATTCATATTGTCTAAAAGCAATTAGTAGTTAGAAGTTCTATTTATATTTTTGAAAGGTTCACATTAATGATTACGCTTTCAAAAATAAGTAAATAACTTTATCTCTTCGTATACTAATCTCTTTTATCCTCCATTCTATTTTAGATTTAAAATATTTTCACGCGGAAGAATAAAGCTTTTTAAATTATTAAATGTTATTTTGTAGCACGTTTCTTGTAAATAAAACAGCAGAGGACTTACGCTTCTCCACTGTCAGTTTGCGTCCGCTAAAACAATCAAGTAAACACGTTTCATAAAATTAGATGATCATTCCCGTTGTAAATTATCTTTTGATATATGGTCTTTGTTTCTTCAATATTGTGTTTTCCTGCTCTGAAATCACAGAGTACATATGCAATATCTATTCGTATTACTCTCTTTTTCTATACAAAGATGGGATAACGAGAATGCAACCTATTCTTTTCTATTAAACTGATTCAGCTTTTTACTTAAGTCTTTTGTTTGGTCATATACTTCTTTATATAGAGCATAAAGTTGCTTATACACTTCCACATTTCCTAAATTAGGCATATATGTTTTTGATATGCCAATAAATGAGCCTGCGCATTCTTCTAATGAGTTGTACCATCCGCAACCATATGCGGCTAACATTGCTGCACCTAAAGCTGGCCCTTGCTCAGTGGAAAGCTTTATGATTTTTGCATTAAAAACATCTGCTTGGATCTGAAGCCAAGTATCACTTTTGGCTCCTCCACCTATCGATACAATAGAGGTAATTTCCTTCCCATTCTCTCGAAAAATTTCAATTGATTCATTTAAAGAAAACGTAATGCCTTCAATAACCGCACGTGTAAAATCTCCTTTTTTATGGAAAGCATCCATACCTATAAAGCTTCCACGAATCGTTGCATCTGCATGCGGTGTACGTTCTCCCACTAAGTATGGAGTAAATAAAAGGCCATTTGCACCAATTGGAACCTTATCAATATTAGCTACCATGTTTTCAAATGATTCATTCTCAGCAAAATTATCTCTGAACCAACTTAAGCTGTAGCCAGCAGATAGCGTAACGCCCATGGTATAAAAAGCATTTTCTTTTCCATGATTAAAATAATGTACTTTTCCAGCAAAGTCTCTATCACTTCGCTCCTCGTAAGAAAGCACGACACCAGATGTACCAATACTGCATAATGTTTCCCCTGATGACAAAATTCCAGCTCCGATAGCTCCACAGGCATTGTCAGCTCCACCTGCAAACACTTTCGTTGAAGTTGTCAATCCAGTTTGTTTAGCCATCTCTTTATTAACAGTTCCCACGCATTCACTAGATTCAACTAGTGGCGGACAGATATTAACATCAATACCTACTAATTGACAAATCTCTTCACTCCAATTCTTTTCATTAACGTTTAACAATAATGTACCAGCAGCATCTGAATATTCACTGTGGATAACTCCAGTCATTTTAAAACGCAGATAATCTTTAGGCAGCATAAATACAGCTGTTTGCTCAAATATCTCTGGTTCATGCTCTTTCACCCACAGCAACTTAGGTAGTGTAAAGCCTTCTAGTGCTTGATTTTTCGTTATTTCTAAAAGTCGCCTTTCGCCAATCATTTCATATAATCGCTGACATTGTGTTGTCGTTCTTGTATCATTCCATAAAATAGAATGACGTAAAAGATTATGATTCTTATCCAACAATACAAGGCCATGCATTTGCCCAGAATAACTAATGCCTTCTATATCTTCTGAATTCACCTTAGAATTGGATAACAATTCATGTAAAGCGCTAGCAGTTTGTTGAACCCATTCATTGGGATCTTGTTCACTGTATCCAGTTTTTCCATGCAGAAGAGGGTAATTTTTAGTAGCTTTTGCACAAAGCTCTCCTTTGGTGTTCACTAACACAGTTTTAACAGCGCTCGTCCCTAGATCAATTCCAATAACATACTTCATCTCGATTCCTCCGTCTTTACAAAAGAGAGCAGAAATCTTTTCTACTCTCTTTTATCTATTAAACTTCTAAAATATATTGATTTAAGATTGCTTTTAACTGTTCTTGTCTTCCCGACTTATTCGTAATGTTTGGATTTCGTAATGCATGCTGTTCTAGTGTATGAAAGTTGGCTCTTCCTTCAACAATTTCAAGACCAATTCCTTCTTTAAAACTTCCGTAACGTTCATCAATGATGTTTTCAAAGACACGATCTTCTAATAATTTGTGGGCTACCTTTAGTCCTCGGGCAAATGCATCCATCCCTGCTACATGAGCATATACTAAATCTTCTTGCTCAAAAGAACCTCTACGTACTTTAGCATCAAAGTTTAATCCTCCGCTGCCTAATCCACCATTTTGTAGAATTTCATACATTGCTAAAGTTGTAGCATATAAATCTGTTGGGAACTCATCAGTATCCCAGCCCAAAAGTGAGTCACCTTGATTTGCATCTACTGATCCTAAGAATCCTTGGACTCTTGCTATTCGTAGTTCATGTTCAAACGTATGCCCAGCTAAAGTTGCATGATTAGCTTCAAGGTTTAATTTAAAATATTGATCTAGTCCGTATTGTCTTAAAAATGAAATAGTTGTAGCCGCATCAGTATCGTACTGATGTGTTGTTGGTTCCTTTGGTTTAGGTTCAATTAAGAACTGTCCTTCAAATCCGATTTCTTTAGCATAATCTACAGCCATATGCATAAATCTAGCTAAATTATCTAATTCTAACTTTAAATTTGTATTAAGCAATGTTTCATAGCCTTCACGTCCGCCCCAGAATACATAGTTTTCTGCACCCAATTCTTTTGCTGTTTCAAGACCTTTTTTCACTTGAGCCGCTGCGTAGGCAAATACGTCTGCATTACAAGAAGTAGCTGCACCATGAACGAAGCGAGGATTTGTAAACATATTAGCCGTGTTCCACAATAACTTTACATTACTTGTTTTCATATAATCTTTAATCATATTAACGATTATATCAAGATTTTCATTTGTTTCTTTTAATGAAGACCCTTCCGGCGCAATATCTCGGTCATGAAAAGCAAAGAAAGGAACATCTAGTTTTTCAAAAAGTTGAAAAGCCGCCTCTACTCTAGCTTTTGCTAAATCCATTCCATCATACTTATCCCACGACCTTTGCATTGTCGCTGCACCAAAAGGATCGGTACCATCAGCTGTAAATGTATGCCAAAAAGCAACAGAGAAGCGAAGCTGTTCTCTCATTGTTTTATTGCCTACTACTTCTTCTGGGTTGTAGTATTTAAAGGCTAAAGGATTTTTAGAATTCTTCCCCTCATACAGGACTTTGTTTACGCTTTCAAAATAGTTAATTGTATTACTATTCGCTTGAACCATTTGTTTCTTCCCCCTTATAGATTACGTTTGAAATTTCTCAATACTATTTCTTATATTCACAAAATTTAAAGTTAGTTTGTTTAACCAATAAACTAACTTGATTTCATAATATACAAAATAATTATTTATTTCAATGTTTTTTTTAGAAAAATTAGTTATAATAAGTTATATACTATTTAAGTATCAGATTTTAACAGTCAAAATAGAAGCAACTTAGTTTACCAACAAAACAAAGGAGCGATTATCATTCCGATAGCAGACCAAGCTTTAGTAAAAAAAATTAATCAAAAGTTAATATTAAATGAAATTCTAAATAATTCTCCAATCTCTAGGGCAACTCTTTCTGAAGTAACAGGTTTAAATAAATCGACTGTTTCTTCTCAGGTCAATGAGTTAATTGAAAAAGACTTTATTTTTGAAATTGGAACAGGACAATCTAGAGGTGGAAGAAAGCCTGTAATGCTTGTTTTTAATAAAAATGCAGGCTACTCAATAGGTATTGATATAGGTGTTGATTACATTAATGGCGTTATGACTGATCTAGAAGGTAATATTATTCTAGAGAAATCCTCTGATTTTTCTAGTTCTTCTTCTAGTGAAGTAAAAGAAATTTTACTTACGCTGATTCGTGATTTTATAAGTCGGATGCCAAACTGTCCATACGGACTAGTGGGAATAGGTATTTGTATCCCTGGACTGATAAATTGCAAACAAGAAATCATTTCCATGCCTAACTCAGAGTGGTATATTAAAGATTTGAAACATTTAATCGAAAATGAGTTCCATGTACCTGTGTTTATTGAAAATGAAGCTAATGCAGGTGCATACGGTGAAAAAGTTTTTGGAACTACTAAGAACTATGAGAACATCATTTACATTAGCATTAATATAGGAATTGGATTAGGAATTATTCTTGATAATGAATTATATAAAGGAGTAAATGGCTTTTCTGGAGAAATGGGTCATATGACCATAGATTTTAATGGCCCAAAATGCAGCTGTGGAAATCGAGGTTGCTGGGAATTATATGCTTCTGAAAAAGCTTTACTAGCTTCTTTTTCTTCTGTAGAAGAAAAAAATGAAAAAAATTTGGTACGAAAAGAAATTATTGAACGTGCAAATAAAAATGATGTGGATGCCTTAAATGCACTACAAAACTTTGGATTCTATATTAGTATTGGCATCACTAACATTCTCAATACTTTTGACACACAAGCCATTATTCTAAGGAATAATATTATCGAATCTCACCCGATTGTGTTAAACACCATTAAAAATGAAGTTGCTTCTAGGGTACATTCTCATTTAGAAAATACATGTGAACTACTCCCCTCTTCATTAGGAAAAAATGCACCTGCATTAGGTGCTGTCTCAATTGTTATTAATCATTTCTTAAATGTTCAAAACGAGTAGGGAATTTTCCCTACTCATTTATTATTAGATAGACTGATACACTTTTCCTGAAAACTGTGGTAACCAATCACCGTGTGCTTCAATCAAATCGTCACATAGTAAAACAATATCATCCATTGATAGTTCAGCACTTGTATGAGGGTCTAACATTGCAGCTTGGTAGATATGCTCACGCTTTTTGGTCACTGCTGCTTCGATTGTTAAAAGTTGCGTATTGATATTTGTACGATTAAGCGCTGCTAGTTGCTCTGGTAGCTCTCCGATATAACCTGGAATAATACCGCTACGATCAACGATACACGGGACTTCTACGCACGCTTTTTGTGGCAGGTTACTAATTAAACCACCTGTGTTTAATACGTTGCCTGCAAACTTAAATGGCGTATTCGTTTCCATCGCTTCAATGATATGTGAACCATATTCATGAGAGCGCGTGTGCGTGAGATTTCTGTTATGAACAAGCTCTTCTCGCATCGTTTCCCATTGGCTAATTTGCTCTTCGCATCGTCTTGGGTATTCATCAAGCGGAATGTTAAATTGGTCGATTAAACCTGGATAGTTGTTCTTAATAAAATATGGGTGATACTCTGCGTTATGTTCAGACGACTCCGTAATATAATAACCAAACTTGTCCATAAGCTCGAAACGCACCATATCATTATGCTTTATTTTTTGCTTTTCACGAGCACGGCGCTTAATTTCAGGATATAAGTCTTTTCCATCCCGCTTTACTTCTAATAGCCATGCCATATGATTAATACCTGCGATTTTTTCTTCAATTCCTTCGTGATCCATTTCAAGCGCCTTAAATAAATCTTTGGTACATACCTGTACGCTATGACAAAGCCCGACCGCTTGAATATCCGTATAGCGTAACATCGCACCCGTTAAAGTAGCCATTGGATTTGTGTAATTTAAAAACAGCGCATCCGGGCAGACTTCTTCCATATCTTTTGCAAAATCAAGCATCACTGGAATGGTGCGCAGAGATCTAAAGATACCACCAATGCCAACCGTGTCACCAATCGTTTGGCGAAGACCATATTTCTTTGGAATATCAAAATCAATTACCGTACTTGGTTTATATCCCCCTACCTGTATGGCATTGATTACGTACTTTGCGCCTTTAAGCGCTTCTTTTCGATTAAGGTACGATTTAACCGTCACGTTGATTTTATAGTTTTCTTTTAGGTTATTAAGCATGTTTTCTGAATCCTTTAAACGCTGCTCGTCGATATCATATAGGGCAAATTCAAATCCTGCCAAAGCCGGAACAAACATGCAGTCTCCTAAAATATTTTTGGCGAATACTGTACTTCCTGCACCGATAAACGTAATTTTTGTCATTAATTCTCTCCCTCTCTTTTCATCATTTAGCCTTTAACAGATCCCGAAGCTAAGCCGGCAATAAAATATTTTTGTAGAAGTAAAAATAAAATTGTCATCGGCAGCATAGCGATTAAAGCTGCTGCTCCTACTAAGCTCAAATTATGCTGATTTTGTGCAAAGAAACTGGCAAGCGTAACCGTTAATGTATGCATTTCTTTATCTTGCAAGAAGAAAATCGCAAACTGATAATCGTTCCAAATATACACGCATGAAATGATTAAAACAGACGCCGTCACTGGCTTTAACAGTGGGAAGACGATGCGGAAAAAGATACCTAACGTACTTGCTCCATCAATTTTCGCTGCTTCTTCGAGCTCTTTTGAAATCGTCGAGCGAATGAATCCTGCATATAGAAAGATTGTTAATGGTAAAAATGCTGCCACATTGTTTAAGATAGCAATTTGGTATGTGTTCATCATCCCCATGTTAACCACCATTTTGTAAAGGGGAACAAGTGCTGTTAGCGGGGGGATGACCATAATTCCAATAAAGATAAAGTAGACGTATTTATTTAGCTTTGTTTGACGACGTGCTAGTGGATAAGCAGCGAGCGAACCTAATACAATAAGTAAAACGGCTGAGCAAAACGTAATAATAACCGTATTTAAGAACGCTGTACCAAGTCCTGCTTGACTCCACGCATCAGCAAAATTTTGAACATTGGGCTGTGATGGAAATACCCACTTTGAACTGAAGTCTCCCGCTGGTTTAAGCGATGTTGTCACAAGAATATAGAACGGCACAATATGAAAGATGGTGATCACAATAGCCAAAACTGTAAGCCATCTTTTTTTCTTCTTATTCGTGTAATCAATCATGCTTCTGTCTCCTTCCTCTTAAAGTAAATCAATGCTCCGATGCTAATAATTAAAATAATCACAGCCATAAATACACCCTGCGTTGCAGCGTAACCTGCGTCTTGTCGTTTAAAGTATAAATCATACATAAACGTTGACATAGATTGTGATGCATCTCCAGGCCCCCCGCCTGTTAAGGCAACAATTACGTCAAACAACTTTAGTCCTCCAATAATATTTAAAACAACGTTAATTGTAATAGACGGCATTAGTAAAGGAAGAGTAATCGTTTTAAACTGCTGCCAACCAGAAGCACCATCTAACTGAGCTGCTTCATAATAATCTTTTGAAATCCCTTGAAGTCCCGCAAGATAAATAATCATCGCAATCCCAACAAACTGATACGTATTAACAAATACAATGATCCATGGATTGAAACTTGCATTCCCTAGTGCGTTAACCGGTTCATACCCAAAGAGCATCAGCACATCATTCAGCGCTCCACCTTGAAATGAGAAGAAAAAGTACCAAATGTACCCCATAATAATCGGGCTAATAATAACCGGTAAATAAACAATCGTACGCGTGAATGTTTTCATTCGAATACTTTGATTCAACAAAAGTGCATACAACAAGCCCAGTATATTCTGAAAAATTGTACTTCCAATTCCGTACAATAGCGTATTTTTCACAACCAGCCACGTTGTTGGATCCGCTAGTAACCTCTGATACTGTTCAACTCCAATCCAATCATATGTTTGCGAAAAACCATTCCAGTTTGTAAACGAAAGCTGGATGCCATTAATGAATGGATAAATAATAAACAGCGTAACAATGACAAGCCCAGGTAAGTACATCCACCATAAAGATGATTCTTTTTTGAGCTTAGTTGACTTTTTTTTCTTTATAACTGAAGTAGACTCTTTGGGTAGCCGCTCGTTTCTTACTAATTCGCTCATAACCTCACTCCTATTTCAGCTAGATGCAGTTTGCAGAAAGCAGCACAATTAAGCACTGCTTTCCCTAACTTTTTACTGCTTTCGCAAGCGGTTATACTCTTCTTCCATTTTCTTAGAAAGCTGTTTTGCTGTAAGCGTTCCAGCTAATAGCTCTTGACCTGTTGTTGACATCACAGACCACATGCCGCTTGGTAAGTACTTACGATCAAAGTATGGCTCTACCTTTACTTCTTCATATTGCTTATAAAACTCTGAGTAGTAGTTATCTGCTTCCGCATTTTTTAATGCCGCTGTAGAAGATGTGCCTTCAGCTATTTTCTTTACATTTTCCGGCTTAGCCGCAAATTCAATAAATTCCTTTGCCTCGTCTAGGTTTTTAGAATCTTTCCATGCTGCTAGTGTAAAGCGCTCGCCGCCAATCCAACTTTGTGCATCCCCTTTATGAACAGCTGGTACAGGAATTGTTCCAACCTTTACTTCAGGATTTAGTTCTGTTGCATCAGGACCTAAGGAGCCTCCTACGAATGTAAACGCAATTTTATCTTGTGCCATAAGCTCCGTTACCTGGGATTGTTTCGCTGTTAATACATCTTTGTTGAGTAAATCTTTTTTCTTTAAATCGACCATCAACTCTCCTAGCTGATCGTATTTTGACCAGTTGAAGCTTCCATCTAACAGCTCGTCTCCATGTCCATTCTCTTTGTCAGTAATAAGATATGGCGTAGCGATTTGGTCAAAGATTTGCGCAATATTTCCGTTTTCTCCTCCAGGAATCCAAAGCGGTACGACATCACCTTTGCTTTTGTTTTTTACTACTTCTAATGCTTTCACAAACTCATCCATTGTTTGTGGTGGTTTAATTCCGTATTGTTCTAGTAGTTTCACATTATAGCTAATCCCATCTTTAGCTTGATTTAACGGGTAAGCGTACACCTTGCCGCTTTCATCTTTTAAAATTTGATCAAGCGCAGGATCTAAGTCTTTCACCCAATTCATGTCTTTTAAATCTGCAACATATTCACCGTATCGAAGCTGTGACCAACCGTGCGTATCAAATAAATCTGGCATGTCGTTGGCACCCATCTTCACACGAAGCATATCCTCATATCCGTTTCCAGGAAAGTTTGCTTCAATCGCTATATCAGGATTTTCCTTTTCAAAATCTGCAATTACGCTTTCTAATGCTGCTCTTTCTCCTTTATTACTCATTGTGGAAAACAGTGTTAGTGTGACTTTACCACCATCACCAGAAGAAGCTCCTTTGCTTCCACACCCCGCCGCAAATACCGCAAAAACCATAAACAAAATTAACAAACGCGTCACGTTCTTCATGTGCTCCTCCTACACGTTATTTATTTAGAATTTTCTGATTAATTAGGATAAAACGGTTTTATTGCCAGAAAATAAAAAAGTAAGTATAATAGGCTTCTATATGTTTTATTTGAGGTTAAAAACCCCTAGATAAGAAGGACTGCCATCTTTCTTGTTCCGCTTTATCTGCCAATAAAACGGAAGCATTTGCTCTAGGTTTTTTTAATCTCTTTTTTTTATGTGTTTTTTACTTTCGATTTCTTCTCCCCCTTACAATCATTTACGTTCCAATAAGGCTCGTGCATCACCTCCTTTCAGTTATACTGTTTACGCCCCGCTAGCCATTCGTTTCATTGTTAAACCACAGCTATCTCGAATTACTAATTTTGTAGGTACCGTCACCTTTAGCGGAATCTTGCGCCCATTTATTCGATCCATTAGTAAGTTGACCGCTAACTGGCCCATCTGCTCCGTGTAGACCTTGACCGTGGTTAGAGGCGTACTCGTAAATTCTGCAACATCTACATCGTTAAAGCTTACAATCGCAACATCTTCTGGCACTTTACGATTCGCTTTTTGAAGAGCTCGCATTGCGCCAATCGCCATTGAATCGCTCGCTATGAAAAAGGCTTCTGGCAAATTTCCTTGTTTAATCGCTTTCTCCATTAACTCATACCCTTGAGCCATGGCGAATTCACCAATATGAACATCGCTAGAACAAAACATTCCTTTTTTCTCTAGTATTTTTTCAAATGTTGTTTGGCGCTTATCTTCAATAACCTGATTTCCGTTTATAAAATGTTCTCGTTCACGTCCTCCGATGTAGCCAATACGCTGATAACCTAACTGTATTAAATGCTCAAGCGCACTTTCCGTTGCGCGTTCAAAATCGCTGATGACTGAATCATATGTATTTTCATCCGCTAAGTGATTGACAAAGATAATATTGTCGAGATGATTACTAACAGTTTGAATCGTCTCAGCACTAATGCGCCCGACAACAATTAAACCATCTAGGTCATGAAGCACTTCTTCTCGACGCATGCTTTTTAGACGAAACATTCGATTTGTTAAAATTCCTCTCTCTATGCAAGCATTCTCAATTCCGTGTCGTATAGATGAAAAGAAGGGGTCTGCCAGCTCTTCTTCAACAGTTTGGGCAAACATAATACCAATACGGGGAGTAAGATTTGCATCTCCCGTCTCTCCTTTACGCGCTCTTACGGGTGTATAATTCAATGCTTTTGCAGCTTTTAAAACTCGACTTCTGGTTTCATCAGAAACAGAAAGTGTGTGATCATTGTTTAACACCCTAGATGCGGTGGTGCTTGAAACTTTTGCAGCAGTTGCTACCTCTTTTAACGTGGTCATATACACTACCTCACTACATGTGTTTTTTACTTATTTTTCAGTAAATTTTACCTCGATAAATGAAGAATAACATATAGATAAAGCGCTTTCAATATATTTTTTTGAAATTTTCAATAAATTTTTATCTTTTATTAGTAAACTTTCACTAAACACACTAAAATCCAGGTAGGAGTTTCCCTACCTGGATTCAGCTCGCTTCTTCACGTTTTAATGGGGCTGAATGACGGAATGTTTGATTAAGCCCTTCTCTTACATACTGCTCATGCTTCATGATCCATGTTTTCATTAACACAACATACACAAGGGCTGCAGGAATTAAACCTAAAAACCACGAAAGTTCCACGTTAATAAACGCGAGAGACGTTCCAACAATTGTGGCGATAATAGCGGCAGGATTCCACCCTTTAAATGCCATAAATAGTTTACCTTCATATAGCGGAGCCACATTATAATTACCTTTATGAATAAAGTAAAAGTCTGCTACCATAATCGCAAAAATCGGACCTAAAAAAGCTGAAACAACTGCAATAAATGTTAAAAATAATGAATCCGTCATAATAAACCATGGACACGTTACTACTCCTAGTACTCCGACAATTACGCAGGCTTTTTCCCATGAGATTTTAAATAAATCCATTGCCACAAGTACTGGAGGCATGATATTAGCTACTAAGTTTGTTGTAACTTGGGCTAGAGCAATAAAGATTAACACAATAATACTGGCTGCTACATTCGAAATATGATTTGAGATAATATCAACAGGATTCCAGACGCCGACGGCCGCTGCTCCTAAAATGCCGACGAATGGCAATAAAATCATCGGTGGAACAATCCCTACAACGTGAGCTCCTACAAACGTACCAGCTGAAGATTTACGTGGGAAGTAGCGAGTGTAATCTGAAATATTAATGAGCAGTGCAGCAAATTGACCGATTAACACCGTCATCGCAAGCCAAAATGGAATTCCCCAGGAACCCTCGGTGTTAGCGACTTTCTCAACTTCGAATCCAAAGGTGGATAAAAAGAGAAAAATCAAATACACAACGCCCAGCATAATAATGACAGATCCTACAATTTCAATCCACTTAATCGATTGAATGCCTTTAGCTGATAGGAAGATTTGGAGCGCTTGAAATGCAAAAAACCAGACCCAAACGTTATCAAAACCGATAAGTCCCATAAACACTTGGTTCAGCGCCTGAGCCCCCAGCCAAGATTGGACTCCATACCAGAATAACGCGGGGACCGCTCGCATTAAAGCTGGAATTCGAGAACCTACCGGACCAAAGGAAGATCTAAGCTGAACAACCATTGGAATCCCGTGTTTCCATCCTACTCGTCCATTTAACGCAAATAACAAAGCAGCGAGAATATTCGCTAGAATTAAAGCGATAAAAGCTTGCGTCAAATTCAACTTCCCAAAAGGTGGAATTAAACTTGAACCTAACATAAATGAACCAACCATTACGGCATCTCCCCACCACATTGCCACATACGCTTTTGGACCTAAAATACGATATTTCTCGTGCGCAATTGGACGTAAATCAGCGTTTTGTTCCATTTATTACTCATCCTCCTAAACCTAACTTTTTGTGTTATAAAATATAACATCTAGTTTTTTTAGTTTACAGGATGATTATTGTTAATTCATCGGAAAAAGAATGAATTTTCAGTTTTTTATTTGTGTATTTTCAACAAAAGAACTACTACCTCTGTGTAAATAATGACTCTTTTGAAGGAGTTTTCGTGTTTCAATGATTGTACAAAAAAAGCCGTCATAACATAACGGCCTTTCCAAACAATTATCGTAAGTAATAATGTTAGATTATTTTATTCGTTCACTTTCAGCTAAAAGTTGGAATGACGTAGTCGCCACGAATTGGTTCCATACCATTTTTAAACTGAATTTGCAGCGACTCGCTTGTAAAGAGATTATGACCATTCATAACTTGAAAGTGAATATGAGGCTCTGTTGAATTACCTGAATTTCCACAGCTTCCAATCCACTTCCCTTCATAAACAAGATCTCCTTCTTTTACTAAAATACTCCCTTGTTTAAAGTGCGCTAATAAACTATATTCGCTGTTTCCGTGGTCAATTATCACATAGTTCCCCGCTGGGTGTTCGGTATCCACATCACCGATTGGGTTATCTTTTAACCCATCCACTACCGCAACGACCTTCCCTTCAGCCGGCGCAACTACTTTTTGGTTAAATGCATAGTAGTCTTCTAGTTCATCACCATATTCTTTATACGTGCTTTCATCACGGTGAATAACTAAGTCATACGCATAGCGCTGTGAAATAATTAGATAATGATAGTTTAACAGCGCGTTTGTACCTCCCCATAGTACAAACCATTCTTGGTTAATTGGCATTCTATATGTACGCGACGTTTTGCATATGTTCGCTTGTTGTTCAATTAGCTGAAGTTCCAAACCAACAATTGTCCCATTCTCCTCAACGAATAGGCTAATTCCTTTACGCTCCTTACTATCAATCCAGATATATTGTTGAACAGACGATGAGATTGACAGAAGTGTTTCTAAGCTATATTTCTCAACTCCTTGATTGAACTCTTCGCTCATATGTAAAAAGTCTGTGAACGGTACTTCTAACTGAAATTCTTCGCTTAATTGATGATAAATAATAGCAAACTCACCAGCTAAAAAAAACTCAGCAAACTCTTCGATTTGAAATTTTGTTTTAATATGCTTTTGTTTCATTACATTATTCCCCTTTTCAACACACGTTGTTTATCTTTTTCTTTCTTATTTAGTAATACGAATTTCAAGTTTAAAAAGTTTCTTATTTTGTAAAATTTATCTATGTTTTTTCTGGTATGATGAAGAAGAGGTGAAAATAATGAATCTATTTATAATGAAACGAACAAATGTGATTCTTCTTTTAATCGGACTGATTATGTGTGCAAACTTCATTGTTTATCGTACTTCAGCGTTCGGCCCTGTCCCTAATGAAGTAGTCATTGGATCTTTGCTTGACTTTTTAATGGTTATCCCGCTCTTACTTTATGTTTTCATCTTTAGACAAAAACCTACTCTCCACCATTTCATTGGAGTCATTAGCATACTCTCTATCCTTGCATACATAGCGATTCCAAAGCCTTACTTTACACACTATTCATTGACATCCTACTTAATTTTTATAATTATAGGGCTACTTACAATAAGCGCATGCTTGTATCTGTATCGCTTTCTAAGCATTCTACCTTTGTTGAAACGTTCTTATTTAGCAGAAGCTACTAACTACGCTCTTTTCCCAATAAACCTTGAAAAAGCCCTAGAGACAACCTTTCACAACTTAAAGACATCACCTTGGTGGCTGCATGACCTTTCCATCTTGTACTACACTTGTTCATTTAAAAAGAAAGTACATGTAAATGGCAGTTCATTTTCATACCATAAAAGCGCAAATGGAGTGGCTCTAAACCTGGTCATTATTCATGCTATTGTGTTAGAAACAGTCGGTGTCCATTACTTTTTACATCAATGGAGCCCAGCTCTCTCAATGATTCTTTTACTCCTAAATATATACGGGATTGTATTCATGATTGCCGAAATTCAAGCCATTCGTCTTTCTCCGTATGTCTTAACAACAAAAGAGCTGATTTTACAAACAGGCTTGACTAAAAGAGCCATCATTCCATTAGCTACGATTAAGGAAATTAAATGGTATGACGGCGCTGAAACGTTCACGAAGGCTGAGCAGGCTCACTTATACGATGCAAGGCTAAATGACTTTGTTCCAGAAAAGCCAACCTTTGAAATTCAACTCCACCAAAAGCAAACGCTAACTTTACCATACGGAATAACGAAAGAAATAGATCGAATTGTTTTAAACGTGGATGACAAACATACTTTCTATACTGAGGTATTGAAATGTATTAAATAGCAGCTGAAAGAAGCACTGGAATAACCATGTGCTTCTTTCGATTTTATTTGCTTTTTTCAAGTATAAAATTCTCGTTTGAGTTTTTGATAACAATATCAAAGTCCCTGTGATACGCGTGCATAAATACATCATATTGAATTCTACGTTCTTGATGAGTCCTCCTTAAATAATCGAGGTCCATTCCTCTTTCAAACACATCGCGTTCACTTCGTCTCATTAGCTCAGTTTCTTCATTCGTATATAGATAGATGGTCCTATCATATAAATTCAAATTAGTGAAGGCTACACTCATTCCTTCTATAATACTTATTCTTTTCCGCGCAGAAATTAGAATACTCTCTAAATAATGTGTTCCTATTGTATAAAAATCAAATGAGCTTCTAATCATTTGAACATCTCTTTCTAAAGCATTCCGATGATGAGCAGAAGGATGACAAGCCGTTATCTTGCCCTCATGTCGTTCTCCCTTATATTCATAGCTTATGAGAGTCTGCTTCCTAAGATTAGAATCAACAATATAAGGATCCGTATTGATATAATTAACTTCGTCCTCTCCAAGAAGGTGGATAAGCTTCTTCACAAATGTTGTTTTTCCAGATGCACCGTGACCTGATATACCAATTATCATCTTTTTATTCTTACACTTAATTAAGCTAGCTACGTCTCGTACAATCTGATCCATAATCTCCTCCACGTTTTTTGATTTTATCAACCTATAAATAAAGCGCTTTCTTATTTTATCAGTATACAATACATGTTAATAGACTAAAGAAAAAAGCTGAGAATACATACACTCTCAGCTTTTCTACTCATATCTTTTTAACAAGAATCTTTTATTACTTCACCTTAATTGCCTCTTCACCATATACTTCACCCTGATCCTTTTTAAATAACCTGGCTGGGTATGCAAAATAATAAACAACTGAAGCAGCAAAGATTCCTACAATAATATAAATGAGCGGAATCGAACGGTTAAAAAGTATTAAATCCGTTGTCAGGACGCTGTATTTCACGATGCTAAATAAGCATAGTAAGCCTAACGAAAGCGCAATGATCGGAACAGCAGGATAGTTGACTTTAAACGGTCTTACTAAGTTTGGCTCTTTCTTTCGTAAAATAAAGAGTGACACTAAGCTAATGCAGTACATCGTCATTGCACCAAATACGGCTAGAATAATAAGTGCATTTGCAAACGTCGCGGATCCTGCACAAATCACGCCGATTACCCCCGGAATGAGCAGGCCTCCCACTGGCACACCTTTTTTATTCGTTTTTGCAAGAAATTTTGGAAAATACCCTTCTCGCGCTAGCGCATACGTTTGACGAGAGAAACCCATGATAATGCCATTTAAGCTTGCAATGAGCCCGAATAAGCCAATGATTGCAATTGTAATAGAAAGCGCATTTCCATCATAGACAAGCGATAACGCCTGTGGAAGCGGATAATCTGCTGAAGCTCTGGTACCGCTTCCTCCACCTAATCCCGCTGTGACAAATAGCGTGAAAATAGTAGCCGTTGCTAGGGTAATAATGGCAGCAATAAACCCTTTGGGAATGTTTTTTTGTGGATTCTCAACTTCTTCTGCAGCCATAGCTCCACCTTCAATAGCCAAGTAAAACCAAACGGCAAACGGAATAGCAGCTAAAATACCAGAAGGACCGTTTAAGAATGATTGTTCATTAAATAGATTGCTTGTTTCGATATGCGACAGTCCGCTCACGTAGAAGATTGCTAATCCAATAAGTGCTAGAATCGTAGCGCTTAGCTCAATTAAAGCTACTTCTTTAACGCCGATTAAATTAACGAGAATAAAGAAGGCAAAGACACCAACGGTTGCATATACGGGATTAATCGATGGAATTAAAAAATTTAGATATGCACCTGTTGAAACGGCAATAGCGGGCGGTGCAAACACAAATTCAAGTAAACAGGCAATCCCAGCTATAAATCCTCCAAATGGACCCATTGCTCTTCTTGCGTAAGCTGACGGTCCACCCGCTTGCGGAATTGACGTTGATAGTTCGGCATAGCTAAACATAAAAGTTGTATAGAAAATCGTTACGATTAAGGTAGCAACTGCAAGTCCTAAAATCCCACCTGCTTCAAACCCATAGTTCCACCCAAAATATTGTCCTGAAATAACCATCCCTACTGAAATAGCCCAAAGATGGATTGGTTTTAGATGTTTCTGTAACGCCATTCTAACTCCTCCTTTTATGTATGTTGTTTTTACTGATAAAAACGATTAAATAACGAGGTGAACACCGCTTGTTTGCTGCTGGATCATTTGATAAATAATTGTACCGATATGTGCAGCTGCTTCTAACGGAGGAGTGCCGCCACGATGAATATTAGAAATCACCATGCGGTCGGACTCTTTTTTTCCTTTTTGTGGCTGATAGCACATGTATGCGCTCATCGATTCTGCGCTGACAAGTCCAGGTCGTTCTCCAATAAGTAAAACGAGTGTTTTTGGAGCTAAAATATCACCAATATCATCCATGCATGCAACCCTCCCTCCTTTTACAAAGAAGGAAGTCCCAACACTAAGGTCATATGAATCCAATGAATCAACCAAAGCTGGATAAACATCGCGGATATTTGCTTCGATTGCATTTGCGCTCAATCCGTCAGAAACAACAATTTGAACGTCTGGCTGCTTTCGGCAGTTACGTTTTAATTGTTCTTTTGCAAGCTCTGAAAGCAATCTCCCTTGGTCAGGGAATTTTAGATAATGCTCTTTTGACGTACTCTTTGTATCAATCGAAAATAATTCTAAATCTTCCAATAATTTATAATCCACTTCACCGTACACCGCATCAACAGCAGCTGCATGATCTGTTCGAAAGGCTAATACATCAGAAGTTAGCGGCCTTGTTCCCGTTCGTCCTACACCAATTCGGGCTGGCGTAAAACCTTTTAAGCGAGCTAGCAGCTGTTCTTTTTCATTTTTCATTACTTCATTCCTCCTAACACGCCGTTCATAAAAATGGTTGGATCACCTGCTTTGGACGTAAATCGATTGTTTTCCATAATGCCATACTCTTCTAACCACTGCTTAAAGATAGAAATCGGCCCTTGGTTTAAAATTCGTCGAACCGTCGCGATATCATGATAGCTTAGCGACTGATAGTTTAGCATACAGTCATCAGCCATCGGTACACCAATTACAAAGTTTACGCCCGCTGTGCCAAGCAGCATGCTTAAGTTATCCATATCATTTTGATCAACGTTCATATGATTCGTATAGCACACATCCACTCCCATCGGTAAGCCGTGCATTTTCCCCATAAAATGATCTTCTAACCCTGCTCTTGTTACTTGCTTACTATCGTATAAATACTCTGGACCGATAAACCCAACAACCGTGTTGACTAAAAAGGGGTTAAACTGACGTGCTAAGCCGTAACATCTTGCTTCAAGCGTGACTTGATCAATATCGTAATGAGCTTCAGCAGAAAGCTCAGAGCCTTGACCAGTTTCGAAATACCAGCGATGAGGACCTACCGCAGTGCCTTTTTCATTAATCAATGCAGTGGCTTCTTTTAGCATCGAAAGCGAAATACCAAACGATTCGTTTCCTGCTTGCGTTCCCGCTAAGCTTTGAAAGATCAAATCTGCTGAAGCGCCTTTTTCAATCGCACGCATTTGAGTGGTCACATGTGCAAGGACACAGTTTTGGGTAGGAATTTGAAATTCATCAATAATTGACTTTGTTTCATTTAAAAGCGCATAAATATTTTCAGTTGTATCAATAACAGGATTAATACCGATAACAGCATCGCCAATACCATAGCTGAGCGCTTCGTATAAAGACGCACGCATGCCGGCTAAATTATCTGAGGGATGATTCGGCTGCGCTCGTGATGCGAGTACTCCTTTCATACCAATAGTTGTCTGACAAGTTGTTTTCACTTCGATCTTAGAAGCGGCTTGAATTAAATCTAGATTTGACATAATTTTAGTGACCGCTGCAATCATTTCGCTCGTTAATCCTTTGGCGATATAAAGTAAGTCCGCTCCTTCGTGCTGATCTTCTAGTACATATTCGCGAAGGTCCGCCACCGTCCAGTTTTGAATTACTTTAAAAATTTCTTCATGTACCTGTTCTTCAATAAGTGCTGATACATCATCTTGTTCAGGGCTTAAAACTGGATATTCTCGAATTTCTTTTAGCATTAAGTTTGCCAATACTTGCTTAGCTGCCATTCGCTCTTTCATAGAGCTTGCTGCAATCCTCGCTAATTCATCTCCCGAACGCGCTTCGTTTGCCTTTGCCATAATTTCCTTTAAGCTTCTAAATACAAATTGTTCTCCTAATACTGCGCACGACTTGATCATCTTTTCATCTCCTTTTAAAAAGCTAACGTTTTTACTGATACAGTGACTGCTTCTCCAACGGTTTTCATGCCGATATCAATGTAGTCTCCATACGTAAAATCAATGCCATCAAGCACTATGACTTTCAATGCTTTGTTACGCTTTTGAATAGCTTGTCCAAGTGCTTTTGCTAAATCTTGCTCACATAAAACGATGAGGCAAGACGCCTGTGAGAAAAAGTTCATATAGCTTTTGTATAGAGCTTCTGCTAACTCTTGAAGCATCGTATACGTGCAGGTAGTAAAAGCTTGCAGCGCAATAGCTGTAGCTTGTCCTTCACAATCGAATATGGTGTTCGCTTGAGATAGCCTACTTTGTAGCCTTTTCACAAAAGACAGTTCGTTCCACACTCCATTTTTCTCTACGTCTACTTTAACAATTGGAATGTTTTTTAGAGGCAAACAATCTTCTGCTATGTATACTGTTGCTCCGCTTATTTCTGTATTTTGCATGCCTGCACCAATGACCGTTGCTCGAGCTGTTTCTGGTGCTGCCTCTGCTCCTCTTTTCCTTAAGCTTGCTGCTAAAAGTGGACCAATGTCACCAAATGCCACGGCTTCCTTTAGCGTAGTAGGAGAGTGTTCATTCATCATTTTTCCAATTCCACCTGAAATAAGCACTTTTTCAATGGTTGGTAAAGATTGACTTAGAGTGGCTAAAAGAAGCACAGACGATGCTCGGTCACGTTCTTTTAAAAAGCTTAGAAGTTCATCTGCTAAGCGATCGCTTAGCACCTCAGCTTGTTCAAAATCTATCGTTCTACCAACCTGCATAGTAGATTGATATTCCTTTAAAAAAGGTTGTAAAAACGGTGAAATATAGTCTACACGACCACCTTCTTGAATTCGGACTAATCGTCCTCCAATATGAAATGTAAACGTGCCAATAACTTTTCCATCTTCACAAAGAGCAACGTTAGCCGTTCCTCCCCCGACGTCAACATTAGCGATGACTCCTTCTGTTTCCTCGGACAGGGCAACCGCACCAGAACCTTTCGCTGCCAACATCCCTTCTAAGTCCGCACCAGCTGTTGCTACGACAAAGTCTCCAGCTCGATTAGCTAAATAATGAAGAATTTTTTCTGCATTTTCTTTTCTGGCTGTTTCTCCTGTAATTATGACCGCACCCGATTCCACGGCTTGAAGTGCTACGTTTGCTTTTTGATACTCTACCTGAAGCAGTTCACTGAGTGCTTCTACATCAATTTCAACCTCTGTTTTTAAAGGCGTTGTGTAAATCTCACTTTGATAAGTAACTTTTCGATCCACAATATCACAGCTAGGCAGCGAAAAGGCGCCGTTGATCTGATTGACTAAAAGTTCACTTACAATCAGCTTTGTGGTACTTGTTCCAATATCAAGCCCAATGCTTGTAATCCACCGTGTTGTCATATCATCATCCTTTAATTCGTTACGTTATGTTAACCTTAAACTAAATAAATGAATTCGACAGCAAAGATGTCAGAAAACATAACATGTTTTTTTGTCACCTTCTCTACCATTACTTTATAAAAAATCCCCTTCTGCATATAAATGCAAGAAGGGGATTTCTATTATTCTTGTAGAGCTAAATCTTTAGTAATGACATAGTACTCGCTTTTCGTCATTTGCCATCCTTTTACGTTTTCTTTATACGCAACAAAATTATTTGGATGGACAATAGCAGAGTGCAGGGCTCCATCATTGATTATTTTTCCCGCTTGTCTTGTTAACTCCACGCGCTTTTGCTCGTCAACAGTTTCATTTAACTGCTTAATTACATCACTAAGCGCTGGATTATCATAGTGACCTACGTTATAAAAACCATCTTTTCCATAAACGCTATTTAAAAAATAAGAAGAATCACCGCGCGGGGCCGTAATTAAGCTGTATGTAGCTATGCCCCAGTCGGAATTTGTGGTCATATATTCATCTATGTTTTCAACCTGCTGGATTTCTACTTTGACCCCAATCTTTTTCGCTTCCGATTGAATGAGCTGTGCCATCAAGGGAAGCTCTGGGCGATATGGATATGTTAAGATTGTGAACGATAGCTGCTTACCATCTTTGACTACTTGGTTGCTTTCAAATTTGTAGCCTGCTTTTTTTAAGTATTCTTTTGCAGATTCAGTGCCAAACTCTTTTTTCGGAGCATCATAAGCGAAAGAAAACTCCTTTAAAAACGGACCGTTGGCTGCTACGCCTTGTCCTGCAAGCGTGTAGTCTACCACATCTTGACGATTTAAGAGAACATCAAATGCTTTTCTCACGTTAACATCTTTAAACGCTTCAATGTTCGTATTATATAAAAGCATTTGCGTTCGTAAGCTTGGAACGACGTCAACTACAAGCGACTCGTCTTTCTTTAATAGCTCTAGGTTTTCAATTTCAGGACGATACACAATATCTGCTTCTCCGGATTGGAGCCCTGCTGTCCTTGCATTTGCATCTTCATTGTATAGCATTGTAACGCGATCCAATTTAGATTCACCGTCCCAATACTGATCATTTTTTTTCAGCTCTAGCTTACTGTTTGGCTGAGAAGATACCGCTTCAAATGGTCCTGTACCTACTGGATGTGCTTCAATATTTTTTTCGGTTACATCGATAATAGCTGCGTTGGGATGAACGAGTTCAGACGGAAATGAAGCTACAGGCTCTTGCGTTACAATCGTTAGTTTTTGACCATCCGCTTTCATTTCTTTTATTTTCAATGAGGCTTTCATCGCTTCACTCACCTTCATCGTACGTTCTAATGACGATTTCACCGCTTTAGCGTCCAACGTTTTTCCATTTTGAAACACAACTTCGTCTCTAATAATAAACTCCCAAGTTGTTCCATTGTCTAACGTTTTCCAACTTTCAGCTAACCATGGCTCAATTTGTGAATCTTCTGTTGTTTTGACCAATGTTTCCACAATGCCTGCTCGCAGCGGCGTGTAGTTAAGCTGGGGATCTAGGGTATCTGTTGGAAAGTTGGATAAAAAGGTAAGCTTGTTGCGGTCGGAATCTACAGAGCTGTTTTCCTTATTTCCAGAGCAAGCTGTAAGCATGCACGCCGCAACTCCCATCATGATTGCTGTTTTCCATATCTGTCTTTTCATGTCGTAATCCTCCAAAGTATGTATCTTAGCAAATGATGCTAATCATAATTTCAAAAGTTTACGAGTTTTCTAACTTTTTGTCAATCAGTTCTTTGCTTAGCTTTTGACCTTTGGAGCGTCCTTTATACGTCGTCCCAATAATACCAACCATAATAGCTATACCTCCAATCCAATGGAAGTAAGACAAACTCTCATGTAAAAATGCGACGCCTGCTATCACACCGATTAACGTAGCTAAATTAGTAAACACGCTCATCTGCGCTGCTTGAATTGTTTTTAACGAGTAGTTGGATAGAAAAGCTGTAATAAGAGAAGAAAATATACCTAAGTATGCTACTGAAAGCAAAAATTCCAGTTGAAAAAGCGGTTCGAAAAATGTTGCCAGCGAGCCGTTAAGACTATGATGAACAACGGCCACTCCGTTAAAGCCGACAAACCCAACAAACATCATGACGTATGTAAGCTCCAAGGTAGAATATGAGCGTGTCATTTTACGAGCGAGTACGTTATAAGAAGCATTTGATAAGGATGCTAGTAAAATAAACAGGGCACCTAAACTTCCACTTGCTGAGAAATTTACGCCTTTCATTGCTAGAATGTATACAATACCGGAAACAGATAATAGAATTGAAAACTTTTGGCGAGACGTTGACGTTTCTTTTAATAGATAGGTAGCAAGAAGCAAAGTGAAAATTGGAACCGACGCTTGAATAATGCTCGCTTCAGAAGATGTGGTATATAAAAGACCAAGCGCTTGAAAGCCAAAGTAACTTATCGGAAATAAAAGACCTAGAGGTACAATACGAAGAACATCGTGCCCATTCACTTGCATTTTTTGCTTGTTCACAAATAGAAACAAGGAAGCAACTATAAAAGATAGCGTAAAGCGATGGGCAAGCACATCAATAACCCCTGCATAGTTTAGCGCTACTTTTACAATCATGAGCGCAAAACCTGTAATGATTGCATATAAAAAAGCTGAGCCAAACGCTCTTTGAACATTTGTCAAATAATCCTCTCCTTTTTAACCGATTGTGCGAATACACTCCACTGATTGTTTTATACAAGTATACAAAAAAGCCCTTGTTTTACAACAAGAGCTTTTATTCTTACGCTTCAATCAACGTTAGCTTTTCTATAATTGCTTCACGTGGCTTAGGTGCTGGAACGTCATCAAATTTACCTAACATCAATACACCGACAATAGCTTCATCTTCTTTTATTCCTGCTATTTTTCTAAACCCCGGCTGATGAATGAGTTTACCAGTTTTCCATAGCACTCCAATTTCTTGCTCCCACGCTAACAGTAGAAAATTTTGGATAAAAGCAGACACAGCGCTGAAATCTTCTTCTTGCTTCATTTCATTTTCATCTTTAGGGACCGTAATAATAATATTAGCCTGTGATTGAGAAAATTTCTCTGCCATCTTCCCTATTTTTTTTGCTGCTCCTTCATCAGAAACTTGTTTGGACAAGTTTTTCATCTGTTCACTTAATGATTCATTGCCTTTCCCATAAAACATCACAAGTCTCCACGGCTGACGTAGCTTATGGTTTGGAGCCCATGATGCATCGTCTAAAAGTTGGATAATAGCTTCTTTCTCAATTGGATCATTATTAAATGTACGAATGGTTCTTCTTTCTCTTATTACGTCTCGAATGGATGCTGACATCTGAATCGTTCCTTTCAACTCTAGATTGTGTTAGCTATTTTGAATTAAAAATCGCACGGCTTGCGAAATATCCATATCGTGTTGTTCACAAAATGTAAGCAGTTTATCATATGTATTGGCATCTAAGCGTACATGAATAGATTCGGTAAGCCTTGTATTATCAAGATGTTTTGAAACTTTGCGCTGGTCTTCTTTAAACATCCCTCGATGTACGGATAACGTCGCGCTTCCTCGATCAGCAATTTGCTTTTCACATTCTCTCTCATCCCAAAACTCTTTAACTCGCTCCATGCGTTCATCAAGTCGCTTCTGAAACTCTTCATTTTCAAGTTTTGCGCCTTTACGCTTTGCTTTATGGATAAACTTTTGAATCATAAATTCCCGGTATTCTTCGTAGCTTTTAAATGATATTACTCTCATACGATTACCCTCACATCTGTTCTACGATAATCATTCTCAATTGACTATCTACCCTTATATTACTGAATATAAGACATTTCTGTCAATCTTTTTCTCAATTAAAAAAGAAAAGGCACTTCGCCTTTTCTTTATGCAGCTTGCTTTTGCTTCTTTCTCTTGTACTTCCACATCATATAACGATAACGTATCGTACATCCGATGCAGTATCCCATTAAAGCTACACCTGCTGCAATAAGCACCATGATGCTAAAAGCCGCTGATACAACTGGTAGATTTACCATAAAAAACAACAGTGATAATCCTAAACAGCTAGTCGCAATCCACTGGTTGAAAAGCTGCTGATCGCGATCTTCTAACGGATAGAATGAAGCTTCTTTTCTAAGAAATTGTTTTCCCACCTTCATGATGGGATTTTGTTTTGTTAGGAGAGTAATGATCCCTACAATAAACGGAGCAAGCAGTACCCATGTTGTTGTGAAAAACGATAAAACGACGCTCGCTACAATAAAAGCTTGATTGAACTGAACAAGTGGTTTTGGAATCCCCATGACAAATAGCCCCCTCTTTATATCTCATTATACACAGTGTATTAGTAAGAATAAAGATGGAAGCTTTGGAAACTTATGAGTTTTTCAACTTTCTTAAACAAAGCTTTATGCATTCATTTGCCTCTTCGATAAACTTATCATTTCCTGCTTTCAAACGAATTTCAAGCGACTGTTGAAAATAATGATGGGCTTTTGAAAGATTTTGTTGATCTAATAAACATTTTCCGTACTGTTGATACAAGAAATCTGCATATGTATGTAGCGATGATTTTATGTGAAGCTGATTGAGGAGAGTTTCGAACGTTTCATTTGCTTTACACCAATTACTTTGCCAATGGAATGTTTGTCCTAAATAAATAGAACTTTTAAATACTTGCTCGTGTTCATGATACCTTTCATATAAATAAATGGATAGCTGCAAATGTCTTACGCTGCTTTCTAATGCGCCTACAATGCGTTCATATTTACCAATTATCCGGTACATGTCCGCAGCTATTCTCTCATCTTCCTCTGAGATTGCTTTCTTTTTTAAATAAGCAATCCCTTTTCGGATATCAGCTTCATTAAAAGGCACTTCGCGGAGCTTCTGGCTAAAACTATAATTCATATTAAAGGGAATACGCTTTATATCCATAAAGAACCCTTCCTTATATATCCATTTTATATAATTGTACCCTAAATTTGCAGTACATACAATATTTATGAAAGCCTCTTTCATCTGTGGAAAGAGGTTTTCATCACTATGCGTTTCGCTTCATATAATAAAATGGCTTTCCGCTAATGTAACGCGTACCCGTCACGTAAAAATCCATTTTTTCGTAGAGAGCACGAGCTCCTTCATTATCAAACTCAACATTTAGGGTTAAAGGAAGCTTCCTACTTTCTGCTTCTTGAAAAGCACTCTGTAACAGCATAGATCCAATGCCTTTACCTTGATAACTTTCACCCACAACGATTGAATCAAGATAAAAGTCTCCTGCTTCTGTTTCCCTATCTGGAAGCCACTTGCTGTTTCCTGTTTTTTCACGAACATACGAAACCATTGGCTGATCGAAAGCTTCAATTTGTTCACCCTCATAGCAAATCATGACTCCCGCGATTTCCTCGTTAAGTTCAGCAACCGTAATATTTTTATAGCTATATCGGCTGCAGTCTGACTCCACATATGTTTGTAACACGCGAAGAGCCTCGTCGTCCGCTGAACTAGCAGTATGGTCGCGGGCAATTTGACCAAGCATGCTATATAATAGCTCGCTTATAACGCCTGCTTCTTGTTTTTCTGCTTTTCTGATGTTCATACTATCAATACTCCTTTTTATCGTCTATTTCTACTTTACCACATCTGTGTAGTTTTGAAAGAAATATACATTTTATCGAAAAAACAGTATAATGAAATAAATAATAAAAAGGTGGTAGGTGCTCAGTTGATGCCAAGAAAACAAAAGCGTAAAAAGAAAACGTCACGTGATCGATATACCATTTTTGATTTTCTTTTTGATTTACTCTTGGAAGTTCCCCAGCTTTTACTTTGGCCAGTGCGATTCCTTATAAGAAACATAAAACATCTCTTTGATGCGTTTTAATAGGGAGTATTCATTATAGATTGATAATAGCCATGCTTGGAGTGAACCTCTTCCAAGCATGGCTACATTTTTTTACTACTCTTAGTTCAGTGGAAACTCATGCTTTGGTTTGCGCTTTGCCTTTTTTCTTACTTCTTTCCACCAATAGTATAAGGTGGTTCCAACAAAAATCCCTACCAGCATTTTTATCATAAACGGTGTCATCCTACTCTCTCCTTTCTTCTTTTACAAACAGCGCTTGAATAAGTCGCTTTCTTTCAAAAAGTAATAGTGCTAGGCACATTAGCGTTAACACCGTGCTTAAATCTTGTACGCCGATATCAAAAAAGTAATTAACCATCATTACGTTTACAACGATTGGAAAATAACAGATTGCTCCAAACAACGCCGTGCGCGGGATCATAATGAGAATAGCCGCTACTACCTCTCCAATTCCAATTACGATTTCATATTCTTTGGAGTAACCAAAAAATCTCCAAGCCATAACAAACCCTTCACCATTTAGCGCAAGTGCTTCAGGCGTAGGCTCTCCAAACTGGCCGAATACAATCTTTACAGAGCCATAAATAAGAAACACAACCCCTAAAAAAATCCGAAACGTTGCTGGAATTGATTGACGAAAAACTGAAACCCATTTAGAACCTTTCATTTGCCCACTCCTTTACCTCTTTTTCTGTTAAAAATCGACTTCTCTCTTCTGCAGTAGGCAGCCGACAAGCTCTTTTTTTCATAAACTTGTGCCGGTGTTTAGCTACGTAATCATACACTTTGTCTCGAATGCGTTTAGGCACAATAATAAAGACATATGCATATTTGACCGGCCCTGTGAGCTCTTTCACAATACGTAACATGGCCGTTGACTTTGTATAGATCAACTCGTTTTGAAATAAGACAATTGAGTTGTATTGTTGAGGGATTATGTGATTAGTTCGCAGTTTTTCACCCAAAGATGATTGTAGGGAAGCAAAACAAAACGTAACTGTTGGGTCATGGTTCATTATAAATAAAATTGTTTGATTACACATATGACAGTCTCCGTCAAAAAAAATGATATGCTTTTTCACTTCTATTGGTAAAACCTCCCTTCTTTTTCATTGTAATAGCTTATCGCATCTGTAACGATGTCATTACCTTACAGTTAGCTTACAGTTTTGTAAGTAAAGCCGTTTAAAGTGCGCAAACTACTATCATAAGAAGAATAAAAAGCAGGCATTTTTCCTACAATAGTTTTGTCTTTATTCAACTTTTTTAGCGACTTTAAAAACCGTTGTTTCCTTCTAAAAACGTTGCTGTAGACCCACTTGCTGCTAGCTTGTTACGATAAAACTGAAAGGAGTTTTTTATGAAACGCTCATCCTCAAATATTGCCTTTTTATCTGTCGCTAGCAACTCACTTGTTGTGCTACTAAAAGTTAGCGTAGGCATTCTAACCGGTTCTGTAGCCGTCTTATCAGAGGCCATTCACTCAGCACTTGATTTATCGGCCTCTTTTATCGCTTTCATTTCTGTTAAAGTATCTGGTAAGCCAGCAGATGACGATCATCCTTACGGTCATGGAAAAATCGAAAATATCTCAGGAACAATTGAGACGTTGCTTATTTACGTAGCAGGTATTTGGATTATTTATGAATGTGTACATAAGTTGATTTCACCTGAACCGATTAAACTTCCGCTTCTAGCTATTGGTGTTATGCTTCTGGGTGCTCTTATTAACTTTGTAGTTTCTAGAATTGTAAATAAGGAAGCAAATCGTATTAACTCTGTTGCAATGAAGTCAAATGCCTTTCACCTTCTTACAGATGTATACACATCGCTTGGTGTAGGACTTAGCTTAATATTAGTTGCCGTAACAGGTTGGACGTTTCTAGACCCTATTATCGGGATTGCCTTAGCGCTTTATATTATGATTGAAGCAACGAAGTTAATGAAAGAGGCCTTCCCTCCTCTGCTGGACGCTCGTTTAAACAAAAGTGAAGAAGAAGAGGTTTTCCAGGCTATTCGTACCTTTCAAAGTGAGTATATTGAAATTCAGTGTTTTAAAACACGAAGAGCAGGAGCCCACGAACATATTGATTTTCACCTCATCGTACCGCCAGAGAATAGCATCAAAAGCATTCACCACTTATGTGATCGCATTGAGGATAAAATTCTTGAAAAGTTTCCGAACGCTCACATTATGATTCACCCAGAGCCGGACGGTTTACAAGAAAGGTAAGCACGAGGCTAGCACATAACAAAATATTTTTTCTCAAGAACGGATCATGACTTTTCTACAATAGTTAGCTTTTAAGAACAAGTTCGTCCTATTTCAATAGTTTTTCAACTTGTTTTTGAAACCAAAAATATCTCATCTCTTTAATATTGTTAACAAAAAAATAAGAATAATCTAACAAATACGCGTCTTTTATGCTACTATATGGTTTAATTATTTCTGAAAGAGGTGAACGTTTTGAATGACTTATTAACGTTTTTATTACTATCTTCTTTTGTTGTAATGAGTCCTGGTGTTGATACTGCGCTTATTACAAAACGCACCGTTAGTGAAGGGCAAGCCTCTGGTTATCGAATGGCTTTAGGGATTACTACGGGCTCATTAGTTCATACGTTTGCCGCAGCGTTTGGCCTTTCAGCCATTCTCATGCAGTCTGCTTTAGCATTTGAAATTGTAAAATACGTGGGAGCTATTTATTTGATTTACCTCGGCGTTTCTTCATTTATGACAAGAAAAAAACAAGAAACAGAAGAGAATTTAAAAGACCAAATAAAACCTGGTCAGTCTGCATTTAAGCAGGGATTGTTATCAAACGTATTAAACCCAAAAGTAGCGATGTTTTTTCTGACGTTTTTACCTCAATTCGTCACCCCAGGTTCAAGCTCTATTCAGCAATTACTAATGATGGGTGTTATATATACGTTTCTATCTATTTCTTGGTTTTTTGTTTATGTCTTTTTCATTAACTATTTGCGAAGCTGGCTGTTATCGGCCAAGGTTCAGCGCGCAATGGATAGGGCAACTGGCTTAGTACTGATTGGCTTTGGAGTTAAGCTTGCGTTTTCAAAACAAAATTAATTCAAAAACGACTAACCAATTGGCTAGTCGTTTTTTATTTATCCCATAATGAAGCGAACTGCGGCCATTAAGGCTACTCCGCTTAAAACCGTAACGGATAAGCTCTTGCTTCGAATCGCAATGAAAATCGTTGGGATAATTACAATGATAACTTCCCAGTTCACTTGAAGAGCATTTTCTGTTTGTACGGTGAAGTTTTCTACTACCAAAGCGGTTAAGATACAAACGGGAATATATGAAAGCCACTTAAGAACCGGTTCTGGCAGCGTCATGTTTCGAACAATTGCAAATGGTACAACCCTTGGAATAAACGTTACAAGTGCACACCCTAAAATAATGAGCAGTGTTGATAGATCTAAACTCATTTTTCAGTCATCACTCCAATCGTTGCAACAATGATAGTTGACACAATAACGGCTACGTGCGAAGGCATAAAAAACGATAGCGTAATCATGGCAATAGTCATGTATGCGATTAGGGTAAGAGAATGTCTAAGCTTTTTGGGAGCAAGACTTTGCAGCTGTAGAACAAGAAGCGCGACAAACATAGCGATTAAAGCAAAATCAAGACCTAAAGCTTCAGGATCTACAATCACGTTTCCAAATAACGCTCCCACAACGCAGGCACAAATCCATGAAAAGTAAGCCGTAATGTTTAAGCCATTCATCCAGCGGTCCGTTATATGTTCACCTTTTGCGATTTTATTAGCAGCAACACCAAATGATTCGTCCGTAATAAGAGCTCCAATGCCTATATTCTTTACCAACGAATAGCGCGTAAAGTGTGGAGCAAGAGTTGCACATAATAAAAGATGCCTTAAGTTTACAATAAAAATGGTTAAAATAATGGCTGAAGCCGGACTATCAGCGACAAGCAACGCACAAAAAATAAACTGAGCCGCTCCTGCATAAACAAATATGGCTAATAGCGCTACTTCTAAAACACTAAGCTTTGAAGCTACTCCTACTACTCCACAAGCAATACCAATACTTATGTATCCTAATAGCGTGGGAACACAGTCTTTCACTCCTTGTGAAAAGGTTGGGATAGCACTTTCTCTTTCAACAAACGCTTTTTCAGTGATCACGTAACCCCCTCCTCTGTTCATTATATTATACAACCAACTGTTATAACAAACAACTGTATGTTATACTGTTTATATAAAAATGTTAAAGGAGATCTATTATGGACCATATCCAGCAAACAATTGCGGCTAACTTAATTAGCATTCGAAAAAAAAGAAACTTATCTCTCACGCAAGTTTCTGAGCTAACGGGTGTCAGTAAAGCAATGCTCGCGCAAATTGAAAATGGAAAATCCAGCCCAACTGTTACGACGCTATGGAAGATTGCCAATGGCCTTCAAGTATCCTTTTCATCGTTTATCCAAGAGCAAAAAGCACAGGTGAAAAAAATTCAGCTAAACGATCTTAAACCTATTACAGACAATGAAGGCAGCTACGTTGTCTTTCCATTTTTTCCTTACCATCCTGAAAAAAAGTTTGAAGTATATATCGTTACGCTTGCCCCTGGGTGTACGCACGGAGCAAAATCTCACCTTGGAGAAGAATACTTGCTGGTAAAAGACGGTGATTTGTCTGTTATAGTAGACGGTGAAGAACATGAGCTAACATCTGGAGATGCGCTTCAGTTTCCAGGCTCGTCACCTCATAGCTATATAAATCGAACGGAAAAAGAAGCGAGCTTTTTCTTGTTGATGTACTACCCAGAACCGCAATAAAAGGAGCCTTAATAGATTAGAGCTCCTTTTATTTAAACTATAAGAGATGAACCTTGAATAATAATTACTGTCATTCCCACATCACTTCCTGACGTGTGCCACTCGTCTTTTTCCCACAATGCTGCTTGTCCTTTTTTGACTTGTACCTGGACTTCATCATCACTTGTTACCCAACCTTCACCCTCAATTACCAAGAACAGCTGTTTACTTGGCGCCTCATGATGACCTGTAATTCCTCCCGGTTCAATATACATAATTCCTATAGAAGCTTCTTTTAGATTCGCTATCTTCAAATAGCTTGATAGCTCAGAGTTATATCGTGTAACTGGAACCGCCTGCTGCTGTTGAAATGAAATAATCTTCAAGTAATCTTCACCTCTTCATACACTCTAGTTAACATAATAATATTATTATCTATATAAAAAGCAGTGTATCTTTTCAAATGATACACTGCTTAAAAAATGGATACGAGTTCTTTTGTATAGGGATTTCTTTGAGCGTGAAATAACTCTTCAGTCCGAAACATATCCACAACCTCACCTTGTTTCATTACCATAATGCGTTGACTCAGCTCTTTAACTGCTGTAAGGTCGTGTGAAATAAACAAGTAGGATAAATCTAGTTGGTCGCGAAGATCTTCCAGCAAATGCAAAATGCTTCGCTGTGAAATAACATCGAGGCTTGCCGTTGGTTCATCTAGTATAACAAGTTCAGGTTCAATGCTAATTGCGCGAGCAAGCGTCACGCGCTGCTTTTGTCCTCCGCTTAGTTCGTGAGGGTATCTTTCAGCAATACTTGCAGGCAACCCAACCATATTGAGCAGTTCTGACACAAACTGTTCTTTTGATGAAAATGAAAAATAGCGCAGACTTAACTGCTTTCTGTACTGTAAATAAGGGTCTAAAAGGGAATCTTTTATTTTAAGTTTAGGATTTAATGCAGCCGTTGGGTTTTGAAACACAATTTGAAAGCCTTTGCGAATTGGCATTAGCTTACGACTACTCAGGCTTTGAATTTCTTGATTTCTGAATAGAATTTTACCGCTATTCACTTGTTCTAAACGCATCAAACAGCGTGAAAGCGTACTTTTCCCACACCCACTCTCACCTACAAGCCCCAAGCACTCTCCTTTTTTCAAATCGAACGAAACGTTCTTTAAGACCTGTTGACCACCATACGTTTTAGTAAGGTTTTGAACCGACAATAAACTCATCTTATAATACTCCTTCTTTAACCGCTAACTCGTTTGCTTTTAATACCGGTGCCGCTGCGATTAGCTGCTTTGTGTATTCATGCTGAGGGTTCGTGAGTACTTTTGTTTTATCACCACATTCTACAATTTTGCCTTCCTTCATAACAGCTAAGCGGTCCGCATATTTTCTAACGTGTCGCCAGTCATGCGTAATAAATAAAATTGTACAGCCTGTTTCTTGTTGTTTTTCTTTTAATACTTGTAAAATCCGATGAGCTGATATACTATCAAGCGCTGTTGTAATTTCATCGGCAATAACGAGCTCAGGTGATAATAAAAGGGATAATGCAATCGACGTGCGCTGAAGCTGCCCACCGCTCAGCTGAAAGGGATAGCGTTTGTAGAATTTTTCATCTAACCCTACAGATTCTAAAGCTTGAATTGCATTATCTTTTCTAACTATTCTATCATTTACGCCATGCACTTTTTGATACTCTTGAAAATGCTGGCCAATCGTTCGAAATGGTGTAAATGACCCTTGGTAATCCTGAAAAATATACGCAATTTTTTGGCCTCGGATTCTTTTTAGGTCGCTGCGCCTCAATGAAAGCGTATTTTCTCCGTTGAAATTAATTTTGCCTTCAGCTGTTAAGTTAGGTGACAACATTTGACCAATCGTTTGCGATAAAACACTTTTCCCGCTGCCACTTTGACCTACAAGCGCATACCACTCACCTTTTTCAAGCTGTAGTGATACGTTATCAAGAATGTTTTTTTCTTTACTTCTTACCGACAGCTTTTCAATCGACAAAATCATTTTTACACTTCCTTTTTTACATCAAATTGATCGCGTAAATAGTCACCGATAATGTTGGTGACCAGTACTACCCCTACAATTGCTAAGCCAGGATAAATCATCAGCTCAGGATTAGATTGAAAATACGGACGTGAGTCATTCAGCATAGCTCCCCACTCTGGTACAGGAGGCTGTGCACCTAATCCAATATAAGATAGAGACGAAATTAAAAGAATAATTTTCCCCAAGTCTAAGCTTGCCATGACAAGAACATAACCAATGATATGTGGTGCTAAGTGCTTTTTCATAATTTGTAAAGCAGACAGTCCGTTTGTACGAGCGACTAATACGTATTCTTTTTGTGACTCAGATAACACGGTGCTTCGAACAAGTCGCGCGTAGTTTACCCACTTGACCATCACAATTGCAAATACAAGATTGCCAATTCCAGGGCCTAATAGCCCGCTTAGTACAATAGCTACCACCGTATCAGGAAACGCTAAAAAGCTGTCTGCAATTCTCATAAACAATCGGTCTACTACACCGCGTTTGTAGCCTGAAATCAGACCAATTGGAATCCCTACGAGCAAAGCTACGCCTAAGGCAAGTGCACTAAAGCCAATGGTTTGCTGTGCACCGAGCAACAAGCGCGTTAAGATATCTCGCCCTAAATGATCGGTCCCCAAAGGATGTGCCATGCTCATGCCTTCAAGTCGTTTCTCTAAGTTCGTAAGAGTTGGATCATATTTTAAGTAGAAAAAGGTATAGATAGATGCTGCAACAACAATAAGAAAGAGAAAGGCGAGCGGTATAATGATTTTACGCTGTTTTTTCATAGCCGGCAGATACACTGAGGACTCTTTCATCACTTACTCTCCTTTTCTTTGTATTTCATTTCAGGGTTTAAATAACGATATGATAGGTCTACACATGTATTCACAATAAATACAATGCCCCCCATTACGAGTATGTAGCCTTGAATAAGTGGATAGTCACGCTGGCGAATCGCATCGACAATGAGCTTGCCGATTCCAGGGTATGCAAACAGCACCTCTATAACAACGACCCCGCCTATCAAACTACCTAAGCTCACGCCAAACACCGTGATCACCGGTGGAATACTGTGGCGAAAAGCATGCATTAAAAAGACTCTCCCTTCTGATAACCCACGCGCTCGTGCTGCACGAATAAACTCTTGGGTATAAGAGTCTAGTAAACTTGAACGAATCAAGCGAACATATACGCTTGAAATTGCTAAACCCAACGTAATAGAAGGTAGAACAAGCGACAGTATTCCGTCTCTCCCCATCGTAGGGAACCAATTTAAGCGAACGCCAAATAAATCAATGAAAATAAGTCCCAACCAAAAGCTTGGAACAGCAGCTCCAATAATTGAAAGCGTTCGGCTTATTTTATCTATCCAACTGTCTCTGTAAAGTGCAGATAGCGAGCCCAGCGGAATTGCAACAATAAGCATTACTACAATTGCGCCGATTGCTAGCTCTAATGTAGCAGGCAGAGCAGCCATAATTGTACTCATAACGTCTTGTCCCGTTACGAACGACTGCCCAAAATCCATCTGAACAAATTTCTCTAACCATAGTCCGTACTGCACAAGAACAGGCTCATTAAATCCCATTTCTTCACGAAGTGCTTCTACTTGCTCTTGGCTGACTGAGAGCTCATCAACGTTCAAAATGGTTAGCACGGGATCTCCCGGTGCTAACCGAATAAAGATAAAACTGACAAAGGTTATAAACAATATAAAAAATAGAACTTCCGAAAACTTTCGGAAAAGGATTTTAATCATTCTTTCACATCCAGCTTATTTGTAATCATGTAGTATTCGCTCTTAGTCGTAAACCAGTTTTCCACTTTATCTTTGTTGTAAGCAACGATTGTTGATGGATGTAACACAAACGAGTTAATAACATTTTCATCGACATAATCAGCTGCTTTTTCTGCCAGCTCATCACGTTTCTTTTGATCAACAGTCCGGTTTAGCTCATCGATAATCGCCGTTAATTCTAGTTCATCAGCTTGGCTAAAGTTAAGCGCACCTTTTGGATGATACGTTGCTTTTAAATAATAACCAGCATCTCCACGCGGTGCCGTTAAGTTACTATACGTTGCGATATCCCAGTCACGATGTGACGCCATATATTCTTCCGGCGTTTCGATTTGTTTAATCTTAATATCAATACCTATTTGCTTTGCATCTGATTGAAGTACTTGTGCAATAAGAGGTAGGTCTGCTCTAGCTGGATAAGTTAATAACGTCAAGCTCAGCTGCTTTCCGTCTTTTTGCATCTTGCCATCTTTTAACTTATATCCTGCTTTTTCTAGATGTTTAACTGCTTCATCTGAACCTGTTTCACGCTTATCATACGTTGGTGCAAAAGCTAACGAAGGTAAGAACGGACCTCTTGCTGTCTCAGCATGACCTAATAGAATTTTATCGACAATCTTCTGGCGATCAATTAATGCATCAAGCGCTTTTCTTACATTGATATCTTTCATTTCTTCTCTTTGCATATTCATTGTAAGTTGATGCACGCGGAACGTTGCCGTTGATTCAACCTTCATTTTTGAATCTTCTTTAAGTGAATCTAAACTTTCTACCTCTGGACGATACACAATGTCTGTTTGTCCAGACTTCAATGCTAAGGTACGCGCATTTGCATCTTCGTTAAACGCAAACGTCACAGAATCAAGCTTTGAAGCGCCATCCCAATAATCATCAAAGTGCTCAAGCTCTAGTTTGCTTCCTGGTGTAAACGACGCAAGCTTAAACGGACCTGTACCAACCGGTTTATTCACAAAGTCTTCTTCAGATACGTCAATAATAGCGACGTTTGGATTCACAAGCTCTGATATAAACTCTGGAAACGGCTCTGTTGTTTTAATAGTAAGCGTAAAACCATCAGCACTAATTGTATCAATTTTCAGTGCATTTTGAATAGCCACATTTTCTTTCAACGCTCGTTCTAACGATTTTTTTACAGATTCAGCATCCATCTGCTTTCCATTTTGAAACTTTACATCTTCACGAAGCTTAATTGTCCAGTTTTGACCATCTTCTCCGTCCCAGCTCTCTGCTAGCCATGGCTCAATGCTTAGATTTTCTTCATCAAGTCGAATAAGTGTTTCCGTAATTCCTGCTCGCAGTGGCACATAGCTAGAATCAACGTGTGGATCTAATGAATTTGTAGAGAAGTTATACAAGAAGTTAATATGCTTCTTCTCTTTTTTATCGGTCGTTGAATCTCCGCTTCCCATACAAGCGCTTAAAAGCATAGCACAAACGATTAAAATCCCTACTTTAGGAACTTTATGTTTGATGTATGTAAGTAAGCCCATGTTTTCATTTCTATCTATTAATCTTTTAATCACGTTTCACTGCTCCTTTTAGTAAATTCGTAATAATTCCGTTTTAAATTTTATCGTAATAATTCCGATTTATCAATACATTTTTTCGTAACTATTCTTTTTTGCTTATATTATCCATTTTATAGATTATAAGACAAAATAAAAAAGCCCTATATAAAGGCCTTTAATAGTTTATAATGAATCTTTTTTAAATATCTTGACTCTGCATCTTTTTCAATTCGTTCTCATGCTTTTTCTTAACAGTATCTCTGCCTGTTCCCCACTCAGCTAACAGCATAAATAACCCTAGCAACATAAAAATCGTGACCCCTATGTAGTGAGTAATAGAGTTTGTTACGATAATCCAGCCGCAGTATACAGTATATAAGACAGGCAAAATAGCTCCCCAATATACTTTTGTACGCGTTGATAAAAAATAATGAATAGAAAACATTAGTGCAAAAAATAAGATATTATAATCTCCAAATATTATTCTAGTTTCTTCAAACATCAGCAATCCCCCTTTTCTTCTTTCTATTTATTAATAAGCAGCTTAACATCATCTAATTAATAGACATTTCTTTATACTCTACTTACAAATACTATGTACATTAAGATAAGAAATAGATATAGTCCAGATTCAACGTGCTGAAGTATTTAAATACACCATCAAAAGAAACTAGACTTAGTTCATCGTACTTATACGCAATTAGAAATTCACTTGCTATTAACAGTAGTAAGATTGAGAAAAATGTTTTTATAAGAGGAAATTCCCTAAAACGAGAAGAGAAAATAAACTTAATCAGTGTGTAGATTAACACTACTATAAAGTAGATTAGTAGCAGCTGATTGGCTTTGGAAGGAATATGCCATACAAGAATATACATAGTCATCGTTAGAAGTAGTAGAAAAGATAATTCTCTTCCATTAAAAAAATTTTCCATTCATAACACCTTTTCTGTCTTTACTCATAGACAAATTTTTTGGAAAAAACAACATATTTTTTACATTTAATTTACATATAATTAACATTATTGTACATAATTTTTCTCTTTTTTTCTACTCTTTCTCAAAATTTGTATGACAGCTTTTTAATTTTCCGTTGAGTTCAACTGTCTTTAGAGATTGCTAGTTTATAAAAAAGGACTGCGATTCTAGATTCGCAGTCCTTTTGTTACGTATAATTTTATTAAAACATTAACTTTTTTATGCTTCCTAAAGATGCTAGCTTTAACTTAACTAACTTATGCTTCCATTCATTTACCGTTCCATTTTGGAGTTTCTTTGCATTATAAGCCATCTGACAAAGTATATCTTGACTATTAATTGCTTCGTTATGAGGTTGGCATTTTACGTAATGATATTCTCCATGTTTATCTTGCTCACGAGCTTTAACATTATCTTTTAGCATTAAATCTAGCCATGTATATACTCGTTCTTTCAAATGATCTTTTAAGATAGGAAATAAAATTTCAACTCGATTTTCCATATTTCTAGTCATAAGATCTGCAGATGAAAGAAAGACTTTTGAATTACCGTTATGATAGAAACAATAGATCCTCGTATGTTCCAAAAAGGTTCCTACGATACTTCTAACTTTAATGTTTTCACTAACACCCTTAATCCCAGGACGTAAACAGCATATTCCTCGTATAATTAAATCCACTTTAACACCCGCAGCAGATGCTTGATAAAGTTTAACGATAATGTGTTTATCTGTTAGAGAGTTCATTTTGGCGATAATATGTCCATTGCCATTTTGCTTATGGTAAGCAATCTCTTTGTCAATCAATTCTAAAAAAGTATCCCTTATCCCAAATGGTGAAACAGATAAATGATGATAATCAGGTTTTTCCATGTACCCACTTAAGTAATTAAAAAAGTTTGTAGCATCGATACCTATTTGTTCATTTGACGTAAGTAAACCGAGATCTGTATACACTCTCGCCGTAGCATCATTGTAATTTCCCGTTCCTAAATGAACGAAGCGCTGGATTTCTCCTTTCTTACGACGTAATACTAACGTAATTTTACTATGTGTTTTTAGCCCTGTCATGCCATATAAAACATGACAACCAGATTTCTCTAATTCTTTTGCCCACTGTACGTTGTTTTCCTCATCAAACCGTGCCTTTAATTCAACAAGTACGGTTACTTGCTTTCCTTTTTCTGCTGCTCGTTCTAGGCTCTTTATAATAGGAGAGTCTCCACTTACTCTATACAGCGTTTGCTTAATAGCTAGTACGTCTGGGTCATCTGCAGCCTGTGAAATAAAGTTAACAACCGGTTCAAAAGATTCGTAGGGATGATGAAGCAATACATCTTCATCAATAATTTTCGTAAAAATATCTTTTTCTCCCTCTAAGTCTTGAGGAGGTTGAGGAATAAAAGACGGAGCTACTAAATGTTCATGGCTAGATTGGATGGTTTTATAAAACGAGAAGAGAAAAGTTAAATCCAGAGGTGCTTGTACATAATAAATATCCTTATCATGGACTTCTAATTCTTCTTTTAAGTATTCCACCATCTTTTGGTCATAAAAATGTTTTTGAACTTCTAAACGTACAGCTGCTCCCCACTTGCGTTTTTTAAGCTCTTCTTCTATCTCTTTTAAAAGATCTTCTGCTTCATCTTCGTGAATGGTTAAATCAGCATTTCTTGTAATCCGAAATGGCGTAACCGATTTGACATCGTAGCCTTTAAATAGCTTGTAAATAAATTGAGAGATGATTTGTTCTACTAAAACAAATGTTCTTGCCCCTTCATGTTCATGTAATTCAACATAACGATTTAAACCTGCTGGAACTTGTACAAGTGCTAATTTTTCATTGTTTGATTTCTCATAATCTGTATTCACTTCACATCTTTGTTGGAGACGAATTGCTAAATTTAAAGATTTATTTAACAGCATAGGAAATGGACGATAAGCATCGACAGCCATCGGTGTTAGGATAGGAAAGATCTCCCTATCAAAGAAGATTTCTAAGAAAGATAACGTTGTTGGGGAAACTTTTGAGATTGGTACAAATTTTACACGTTCTTTTGCTAAAAGAGGACTAAGTTCATCTATATAGATATCATCTTGTTTTTCTACAAGCTTGTGTGTAATTTCAGAGATAGCAGCTAATTGCTCTTTTGGTGTTAGTCCAGCTTTATTTTCGGGACGGTTAAACCCTGCTTTTACTTGATCAAGCAAACCCGCTACGCGAACCATGAAAAACTCATCTAAATTCGAACTAAAAATAGATAAAAACTTATACCGTTCTAACAAAGCATTATTGGCATCCTTCGCTTCCTCTAACACACGCTTATTAAAAGCAAGCCAACTTAGCTCCCGATTGTTATATAAAGAAGCTCTCTCTAAATCTATTACATTATTGTCTACACTTGCTGTTGTCATAAAATAGACATCTCCTTCTTCAATTGGTTTTATATGTATATTTAGAAAATAACATCCATTTATAAATATAAAATTAATTATTTGTAAAGAAAATGTAAATTACAATAGACATATTTATCTAATAAAAAGGAATATTTCATTATAACAATAACAACATAGAATATTTTTATTAATATAATGTACCTACCACTCCCAAAATAAATTAGAAAAGAAGATCACATTCGTGACCTCCTTTTTTGTATCAAAAGTATTTGTTATTAAATTATCATTGCTGTTTTAATACGGGTATCCATATTTCACTTTTAAAAGTTGGTGAGGTTACATCTTTATGTTCATTCCATAAAATTTCTGGTCCGTCTACTTGTTCATAGTTTGAGGATGGAAACCATTCAGAGTAGATTCGCCCCCATACATCTTGTAAAGTATCAGGAAATGGACCGATTGCTTCAAATACCGCCCATGTTAAAGCTGGTACTTCCAGTTGTATCAAATTATCGGGACAATCCTTAGTTGTTGCTACACCGATATAGTGGTCAAGCTCACCTTTTTCCTCCATTCGTCCTTCTGAAAAATTCACAGATGCACTAATCATCCCCAGTGGTTTAACATTAGAAAGATTTTTTAATTTATTTATCGTTTCATGGGTTAAGCTTTCCCACATAGCTGCAATCTTTGGATTAACTCCGTGAAAAATTATAGGCACTCTTTCTTTAATCCCCACTATACGAAATGCTTCTTTTTCTTCAATGCGATAATTCATTTCATTTCCTCCTTTTATAGACAGATGAAAGGTCATTTTTGGATAAGCTTTAAGTGAATAACCATTCTTTTTGGCTTCTGAAGGAGTTAGACCATGTAGATTCTGAAAGGCTCTTGTAAAAGAATCTGGTGAGTTATATCCATATTTAATCGCGACATCAATAACCTTCATATTATTATTTTTAAGCTCGAATGCTGCAAGAGTAAGGCGTCTTCTTCGAATATATTCTGCTAAAGTAATGCCTGCAAGAAAAGAAAACATCCTTTTAAAATGATACTCAGAGCACAGAGCTAACTTTGCTACCTCTTTAAAATCGATATCATTGGTTAAGTTCTCTTCAATATAGCCTAAAGCTTTATTCATACTCTTAAGCAAATCCATTCTTATGACCTCCCTTGTTATCAGAATAACAGGATTGAAATAGATCTATCCGACATTTCATGCACAATTAAGTAGGTTTTTCTTTATTACCTTATGTATAGAATATACAGGCCTAGTTAACATAACCCTTTTTTCGGGAAATAACTAAAAAACAAAACACCATAAGAAAGCTCCAATTGCGGCAAATGCAATATACCTTTTGAGCTTCATTTTACCAATACCAGAAAAATAGCACATCAAGTGTCTAACTCCCGGGATAAAATACCCTAAAATAATTGAATAGGGACCATACTTCTTCATCCACTTTTCAACTTGGATCATTCGTTTTTCTTTCAAACCTACCCACTTGCCGTACTTATCGATAAATGGTCTTCCGGCTTTCCTTCCAATCATGTAGCTAATCATCATTCCTAGAAGTGAACCAAAGAAACTGATGATAATAGCGGGTCCGTAGTTGATAAGATCCGTATTCGTGAAATATCCCACTGTCGTCATCATGACTTCATCGGGAATAGGTAACCCCACAATCCCAAAAGTGAATAGTTTGAAACATTAAATTTTATTACATAATAAAAAACCGCTATGCGTATCGGGACTGACCCCTGTTTTTGAGACAGGAATCAAAACACCTTTTAAACAACCCGTTTTCTGTATTGTACAGGAGACTGGTTGTTTAATTTTGTTTGAATACGGGCATGGTTATAATACGTAATATAGCTTTTGACGGTTTGCTCTATGATGGTAGTCGTAGTGTATGTCAACTCGTCAAGGTAGAACGTTTCAGACTTTAGTGAGGAATGAAACGATTCAATTGAGGCATTATCTGCAGGCGTCCCTTTTCGGGACATACTCATGATAATGCCTTTCTCTTTAATTGTTTGTTGATAAGCATACGATGTGTACACAGAGCCTTGATCACTATGCAACGTGCACCCTTCCAGTAGAGAAGGGAGTTGGTTAAGCGTGTCTAAAACAAACGCGACATTTTGACAATCACCTATGGAATACGCAATAATCTCTCCGTTAAATAAATCTTGAATACTTGAAAGATACAATGGTTTCGGCCCAAAAGGCAAGTACGTAATATCAGTCACGAGCTTTTGAAGAGGGCGTTCAGCTCGAAAGTCACGTTTTAATACATTCTCTGCAACCTGATAAGGTTGCCCTGTTCGCTGCCGTTTCTTCCGTTTAACGCGACATTGCCAACCGTATTTCTGCATGGTACGCTGCACAAACTTGTGGTTAATCTTCATGGTTCGCTTGAGTACAGCTGTGATTTTCCGATAGCCATATCGAAACTTGTGTGCACGACATTGTTCACCCACTTGCTGTTCCATCCATTTCTTTCGTGTATCCTGTTGACTATGCTGCTTCCAACGGTAGTAAGTGGACCGAGGAATACCAAGATGGAAACAGATTTGATAAATAGGGATTTGTTCTTTTAACTCTTCCACTAGGTTCACTGCGATTTCTGGTACCACTTCCTTTCCAATTCCTTGTACTTTTTTAAAATCTCGATTTGTTGCTTTAATTGTCGGTTCTCAGTCTTTAACTTAGCTGTCTCGTTTTCAAAATCAGGACCTTTTCCATAGGCATATTGCTTGCCTACTGGCTGTTCCAACCGGTGTACATCCCCATTTTGATACCACTTCATCCATGTTTTTAATTGGGTAGGGTTCCGAATGTTTAGTTGTGATAATACTTCTTTTACAGGTACACCGGCTAACCTCATTTCAATCGCTTTTAACTTTATTTCGACTGGATAACTGACTCTTGTTCCCATAGAAAAAACACCTCCAAGTGATTGTTAGGTACTACATACCCAGTTTTCAACTTAAAGGTGTTTTTTATTTGTCTCACTTTATGGGGTCAGTCCCTATCAATCTCCTTAAGGCATAGCGGTTTTTTTATCTTATTCTTGAATCTCCTGTTTCCACTGACCATAACCACCTGTTAAATTGTAAACCTCCGTTATTCCTTTGGATTGAAGGAGGCTGATCGCAATCGCAGAACGAACTCCTGAACCACACTGAACAATTAGCGGACGGTGAGCTGGCACCTCATCAATTCGATCTAACAAGGTTCCAAGCATAATGTGAGTGGCACCTTCAATGTGACCTGCTTTCCACTCTTCTAAGCTTCGAACATCTAGTACCTGTGCTTTGTTTTGATCAAGCATGTTTTTTGCTTGGTGTGGCGTAATACTTTCATAAGACTGTGTCGTAGAAGCTTCTACTACTGCTTTGTTTGCATCGTAGTAGCCAACCAGCTGATCAATCCCAACAGAATGTAACACTTTTTCAATTTCACCAATCTGTTCATCCGCTGTTAGGACATATAATGGACGATCATAATTCACAATCCAGCCGGTCCAATTTGCAAATGAGTTGTTAAAGGGAATATTAATCGTTCCCTCTATATGATTTTCAGCAAATTCCGCTGCGCTTCTTGTATCAATTACCTGATACCCTGCTTGAATTTGCTTTTCTACTTCGATTACGTCTGCTAGCTTGTTAACCTTTGGAAGCTTTGATAAGCTGTTTGGTCCTACTTTATTCACCTTTTTCATCACTGCAAAATATTTCGGTGGCTCTGGCTGTCCATCTAACAAAGCATTTACAAACGCTTCTTTTTCCGTATGCTGAAGCGCCCAGTTAAAGCGTTTCTCATACCCTACAGTTGAAGAAGGCACGGCACCAAGGGCTTTTCCGCATGCGCTTCCTGCTCCGTGTCCCGGCCAAACCTGCATAAAATCAGGCAGCTCTTTGAACTTTTGAAGCGATTCAAACAATTGATATCCGCCTGACTGTGCTGTTCCCTGTGCACCCGCTGCTTTTTCTAATAAGTCTGGGCGACCAACATCTCCAACAAATACAAAGTCTCCTGTAAAAATCCCCATTGGTTCATCTGCTTTAGCACCGCCGTCCGTTAACGTAAACGAAATGCTTTCCGGCGTGTGACCAGGCGTATGCACTACACCGAATGTTAGATTCCCAATCTTAAACTGGTCCCCACCTTTTAGCAATTTATGAGGTAAGTGATCAATGTTTTGATACTTCCAATCTGCATCTCCCTCGTCTGATACATATAACGTAGCCCCTACTCTTTCAGCTAACTCGCGACCTCCAGACACAAAGTCAGCGTGAATATGGGTTTCTAAAGCACCAATGATTTTCATTCCATTTTTTTCTGCTTCTTGAATGTATGGTTCAATATTTCGAGCAGGATCTACAACAACAGCTTCTTTTGCAGCTTGACACCCTACCAGATAAGAAGCTTGTGCTAATTTTTCATCATAAAAGTATTTAAGTAACATATTCATTCTCCTTTTTCTTCATATTGATATCCTTAATCCATCTCTATTTTACCCTGGTAGGTATATAAGGATACAAATTAAACTCACACTCCACAACCAACTAGTTCTTTTTCTGTTTTGCACGGACAAGTCGCTAACTGATAGCTTGACACAATATATCCTTTCTGACGTAAAAAGCGAATTCCTAAATGTAGCTCTATTTTATCTTCTGCGATGATGTGAATTTGTTGATTCGGTATTTCAGAATAAAAGCGTTTTAAATACGCATAGGGAATGTTTATAACGTTCCTATATTCACTTTCGCTTCTTTCGTTGTAATGACGAATATCAACAAGTAACCGGTCATCTTTTAGCTCATTAGGGTCATTAACACATTGCACACCCTTAACGGGATAATTGCGTTTATATGCTAAAGCACCTAGCATTATAACGAGAAAACTTCCTATAAAGTAGCTCATTAACTCACCGCCTCTTTAAAGAGATTCAATTAATTTATAGTTACACTATATACCCCTATAGGTATTTAGTCAAGTGTTAGAAATACAGATCATTTTCTATTGTTTACGTTTCCCTACCTATCTTAAGCTAAACTGTATTTTTTGCTAACTTCGCTTATTCAATTTTACCTTTTAGCACAAACTAAAGAGAGCTATTGCATGCTTGTTTTTACCATATCTGATATGATGTTAACGACTCTTAAAATTTAATATAGAAAGGATTGCTTTTATTGGTATTTTTAGCTTTTGGTATTTCAGCTGCTATTACGATATTCCTAGCCATTCGGCTATCTATTTATGCAGATACTATTGAGCGGAAATCTGCTTTAAGCGGCATATTGATTGCTCTTTTATTAGGAGGCGCCACATCATTACCTGAGATTACAACAAGCGTCACGTCCATCATTATTTCAAATCCCGATTTAGCTGTAGGAAATGTTCTTGGAAGCAACTTATTTAACGTAATGATTTTAGCTACGTTAGATTTATTTTTTCGAAAGCACAAAATTATGATCTATGCTAGCAAAGAAAATCGATATACTTCTTTGTTAACCATTTTTCTCTCTTTTTTAGTTGCAGCTTCTTTATTCTTTAACATCCCTTACCATATCTTTGGGATTGGAATTGATACTGTTATTTTAATCATTGTCTATTTTATAGGCGTAAAAATCATTTCTACCTATGCAGCAGAGCATGTTGAAGAAGAGGAAAAACAAGAAGAGAACCTTCAAGATAGAGGACCAACTTTAAAAAGAGCCGTTGTTGGTTTTTCCATAGCAGCAGTGTTTATTATGGTATTTGGAAGTATTTTAACCATCTCAGGTGATCGTATCGCTGTTATTACAGGTTTAGGCGCTTCCTTTGTTGGTTCGTTTTTAGTCGCAGCCAGCACGTCACTTCCTGAAGCAGTCTCTGTTGTTATCGCCATTCGTTTAAAAAATTATAAGTTAGCGATTGGTGGGATTGTCGGAAGTAACTTATTCAACTTATTGATTTTAGCAGGAACAGACGTCTTTTATCGCAAAGGGGCACTGTTAAGCGCAGCCAGCGGCAGTCACTTATATACAATTGTTGCGTCAATGATACTCATCTCCATTAGCCTATTTTCAATGTCACGAAAGAACATCACATCTTCATGGTTTTATGTTGTACCATCAATTTTAATTATTGCTTGTTACTTTATAGCAAGCTATATCATCTACTTAAATTCAGCTGCATAAAAGCCGCATGCATATGCATACGGCTTTTGCATTTTTCATCCTATTACTTTGTTAATAGCGCTTACGCAGCTGTCAATAGCTTCGTCTAGCTCCTCTTCATCAATAGTTAAAGGGGGGTTAAAGTATAGAACGTCTCCTAGTGGACGGAGGATGAGCCCCTTCTTCAACGCTGCTTTGTAAATCTGATAACCAACTCGATTCTCTGAGCTAAATGGTTCTTTCGTTTCTTTATTTTTGACAAGCTCAACAGCGTTTATTAATCCTATGTTGCGAATTTCACCAACATGAGGATGATGCAGTAACGCTTCGTTTATTCTTCTATTTAAATAAGCTGCTCGCACGGTTGCTTTTTCTAAAACGTGGTCGTGCTTCAAAATATTCACTACCGCTAAAGCTGCAGAGCACGCTAATGGGTTACCGCTATACGTATGGCTATGCATAAAGGCTTTTCCTTCTTTATATTCTGCGTAAAATGCTTCATAAATTTGATTACTCGTAATCGTAATTGCCATCGGCATATAGCCTCCAGTGAGTCCTTTTGAAACACACATAATATCCGGTGTAATCTCCGCGTGATCGCATGCAAACATCTTACCTGTTCTTCCAAAGCCAGTTGCAATTTCATCGGCAATTAACAGTACACCATACTCATCGCATAGTGCTCTTAGCTTTTGAAGGTAGCGAGATGGATACATTCTCATTCCCGCTGCTCCTTGTAAAATAGGCTCGACAATCATCGCACACGTTTCATGACCATGCTTTTCAAATGCTTTCTCTGCCTGTACGAAGCACTCCACCTGACAGGAATCTCTTGTTTTCCCGTAAGGACATCGATAGCAATCCGGCGCATCAATTCGAATTGTATCCATCAGCATTGGATTATAGATTTGCGCATACAAATCTAGGCTTCCCACCGATAAAGCCCCAATCGTTTCACCATGATAGCCATCTGTAAAGCACATAAACCTCGTTTTTTCTTTATGACCGGTTTGATATTGGTACTGAAACGCCATTTTTAACGCGCATTCTACAGCTGCTGAACCGTTATCGGAAAAATTAAATTTGCTTAGCCCTTTAGGAATAATTTCCATTAACGCTTCGCATAGTTTAATTGCAGGCTCATGCGTAAAGTTGGCAAAAATCACGTGCTCGAGTTGATCGAGTTGATCTTTGATTTTATCGTTAATGACGGGGTTACAGTGGCCAAAAAGGTTACACCACCATGAACTCACAATGTCTAAATAAGAGTTCCCTTCTTTATCATATAAATACACGCCGTCTCCTCTTTCGATGACAATGGGCTTAAGCTCTTCATAGTCTTTCATTTGTGAGCACGGGTGCCAAATATATTTTAAGTCTTTTTCTACTAAGTTCATGTTTTCAATGCTTTTCATTATGCAAACAGCTCCGCTACTTTTTCTGCTTCCATTGCAAGCTCTGTATCATTTTCCTTCACCAAACCAATTACTGAAACTCCAGTTAGCACTTCGACCATTTTTTGATTGTCTTCTTCCATAACGTCGCCTTCGCGTGAACGGTTAAAAATAATTCCTTTCACCTGAATATTGCGTGCTCTTAAATATTCAATTGTCAACACCGTCGCATTGATGGTTCCAAGCCCCGCATCCGCAATAACAATCGTAGATAAGTTCAGCTCTTTTACAATATCTTCTAGTAAAATATGCTGCTGATCATCCCAACGAATCGGACAAAGAATTCCTCCGCTTCCTTCAACCACTACATAATCATACTTCTCCTTAGCCTTTTGGTAGTCTTTCTTAATAATGTTGAGATCGACAGGATTTCCTTCAAGGTTGGCTGCCAAATGCGGTGATACGGCGTGTTTATAAATATAAGACACCGTATTTTCTGGCTTCTCACGAATTCCTGCGGTTTCAAGCACATGCTTAGCATCTCCTGGAATTAATTGTTCACATTCTACTTCCGCTCCGCTAAGCGCAGGTTTATAATAACCACAGTCATAGCCGTGTTCTCGAAGCTTTTTCACAAGTAAACCCGTCACGTATGTTTTTTCCTACATCTGTTCCTGTCCCAGTAATAAATAAGCCTTTTCCCATCTTTGTTTCTACCTCCTATACATTACCGATGTATTTTTTTATTAATTTAGCTGCTTCTGACAGCTCTTTCTTTGAATGATCAGCCATCAGTGACACTCGAAGACGTGCGCTCCCTTTGGCAACGGTTGGATAGCGAATGGCTGAAATAAAATAGCCATGATCAAAAAGCTTTGCTGATGCATCCAGTGCTGCTTGTTCACTTCCAACAATGATTGGAAAAATAGCTGAATTTGAACGTGCAGAGATTCCATGAGCCTGCAAGCATTCATTAAAGTAAGCAATATTCTCTTGAAGCTTTGTAACTTGTGTATCATCATTCATGATTAACCTCAGTGCTTCTATAGCCGACGCACTGGTTACGGGAGATAGCGAAGTGGAAAAGATAAAACTGCGCGCTTTGTTTTTCAAGTATTCAATAAGCAGCTTATCTCCACACACAAACCCACCTTCTCCACCGAGCGCTTTACTCAGCGTTCCCATAATAATGTCAGGCTTTTGTGTCAGCTGAAAATGCTTACAAACTCCTCGACCACGTTCTCCAAGGATGCCTGTTGAATGTGCTTCATCTATCATTGAAAACAAGCCATACTGATTCGCTAAGCGCATCAGCTCAGGAAGGTTCACAACATCTCCATCCATACTGAAAACAGCATCGCTCACAATTAAGCCATTTTCACAAGAGTGAGCTAGAATTTTTTCTTCTAAATCGTTCATGTCATTATGCTTATACACAACGGTTTTCGCTTTACTGAGCCGGCATCCGTCAATAATGCTTGCGTGGTTTAGCTCATCGCTAAAAATCACGTCTCCTTCAGAAAGAAGCGATGAAATAACACCAACGTTGGCCATGTATCCCGTGTTAAACACAAGAGCTGCTTCCGTCTCTTTAAACTCGGCAATCATTTCTTCCAATAACCGATGAAGAGTTGTCGTACCCGTTGTTAACCTCGAACCTCCTGAGCCAATGCCATATGCTTCTCCCATTTGAAGCGCATAACTCTTTACGCCTGGATGATTACATAAATTTAAGTAGCTGTTTGACGCAAGCATCACGTACTCTCTGTCGTGCATTTTGACATGCGCCTCTTGAGCTGTTTGAATTTCGTTGAATGATCGATAAAGATGATTTTCTTGTAAAGAGGCTAAGTCGCTTTTTATCTTTCTCCATTTATCTTGCTGTTTTGCTTCGTTTAATCTTTTTGATAGGCCTAAATCTACAACTATTTTTTGCTTTTCTAAATACGCAATCGTTTCGTTCACGCCGCTCTCAGAATGACGATATAAAAAGATGCGCCCGCCCAAGTGACTTCCTTTTTGTTTTAGCTTTGTAATTCGAACATAACCGAACTCTTTAGAGGCGACGTAGCCAGTTACGTAATCAGGATCATCCGAGATACAAATTTCACCAATAACATTTGGCGCATGGGCTACTTTTGTCGCTAATACAAGCGCTTCTTGGAAATGATTTTTCTTTGTGAGGTCTTCTTGAAAGTGACTGCGGTTCGCATCCATATACGTTGCTCGAATCCCTCGTTCTTGATCTGGCTCTAGACGTTTCATTGTATCAACGTCTAGTAAGATTGCGCCGCGCATAGAAGAACACGAGCTCAGCATCTCAATGATTTCTTCAGCCTGTTGTAAACCTAATTGTAAAAGCAGCTTTTTTACTTCTTCTATTCCTTCATAATGATTAGCCACTTCTACAGTTTTAACAGGTAACGCTTCTAAAAGCTGAATATCACTAAGCTGTACGGGCTCGACTTTCATCGTAATTTCATCTGCTGCTCCTTTGGAATGATGGAGAGCTCTATGTAGTAAAGCATTGGTATACGTATGTAATTCATGTTTATTCACAATCTTCTCCGCTCCGGAAAGATGACCGGTATTGCTATTGGAAGCTCTCATTTTTAAGCTAAATAGATTCATATTTTCTGGCTTCTCCTTTCTTCTCATCATCCACAACAAACTCTTGAAAGATTGTTGATTTCATATTTCTTTTTATAATGGGATACATAATACCTGATGAAATGGCTGTAAAAACCATCCCTGGCAAAGCAGCAAGCAGCAAAACCGTCACATCAACGTCCATAATTGCCGCTAATACGTAGCGTGCAGCGATTGTCCCTAAAGGTCCAGCTACCATAACAACGACTAAAGCCGTACCAAATAAGCCAATGATTCCTCCAGCTACTAACCGAAAGATCATGGCAACTAAAACATGAATAAGCGTATGGGTTCCTAATAGTAGACTAATAATACTTGCTACAATGCCTGCACAAAAATAACGTTTAAACCCAAACGTAGCTGCAATGACGATAGCAATGGGAGCCGAAAGCTGAAACTCTGTTCCAACGAAAGGTGACGGAATTTTAAACATTCCGCTCACCGCAATTAATACGGCAAGCATCGCCATCAGCGTCATTTCTTTTGTTTTACTCGTCTTCAATGCCTCATCTCCTTTCCAAGATTATGAAAATAGTTTATAACAATCCACCATTTATGTAAACTAAAAATGAAAATAAGTTAACATATAATTTAAAGAAAAACAGGGACATAGCACCTGCTTTTCTTTAAATAGTTATTTTCTTTACACCCAGCCCATTAGCTTAGCCGTTTGAAATACAGTACGACTTATCTTTATGTGTAAAAGTTCCCTCTGCCATTGAAACGGTTTTCCCGTCCCAGTTCCCCGTATGCTGTCTTAATCCTGTCAATGCGTTAAATAGCGTGCTTTTTCCGGTGTTTGAGTTTCCTGCTAAAGCAATACGATATAAGCTACCCATGATGAACTAAATCCCCCTCAATTAATCTACTTTCTTCTCTTCTAAGCGCAATGGTGGTTTGACTAACGCGAAACGCAATCGGATCTCCAAGCGGACTTTTTTTGACCACTTCTACGAAGGCACCTGGTACAAAACCTAAATCCAACAGCCTTCTCCTCATCGTTCCTTCTAATAACAAAGAAGTAATTTTTATCACGTCTCCTTTTAACCCTTGGCTCAACAAATTTTTTTTAGATTCACACATATATATTTCCCCTTGTCTAATATTTTTCCCTAACGCAACTTCAATGCTATACTATGACCCTATTCGAAAATTGTCAAATGTATTGTCTTTTTTATAAAATAAAAAACAGCCTACTTATTGGCTGCTTTAAATGATTTTATCATTATCCACTATTACCGCTTGTACATCTTGTAAATTCTACTTAGCTTTTCATCCAATAATTCAAAACGAACAAATCGATCAGCTCGCACATACTCTTTTCCATTAATCATCAAAAGTAAAATTGGGGCTGCTAAAATCAAAAAGCGTTCTGCTACTGCTTCCACCTGTGTCGCATCAACACGACCTAAATTAATTTGCGGATAGTGTTCCAATACCTCTCTTAGCTTTGGAAATATCGCATGACACGTACTACATTCTGGTGTAAATACGTACAAAAAGCTTAGTTCATTGCTAGTGATAAACTCGTCTACCATTTCAATAGTGGTTAATTCCGTTACCTGCTTCATCTCACTGCTCTCCTGTTTTCTCTGACTTAACAATAAAGTGAACATACGTATAGTAGTCAAAACACTAATACAGTGTCAACTTAATTTATTTTATTATCAACATGATGTTTTCTTCTCAAAATTAAACTCCCCTAATGTTAATTAGAATTACTAATCACGAAATCAAAGGATGAAATGGCTAAAAAAGTATTTTAGAAATTAGGTATTACCTATAAAAATCAGAATTCATCGTACGTTTGAGGATCCTTTGTAGCGTAATAATCTTTCGCACCAAAGTTTAAACCGTCTTCTTGTTTGTTTAAGGTTTGTGACAGTACGGTAACTTCTGCTCTCATAGCGCTTGCGATTTTAACAGCCATATGACCTAAGCCACCCATTCCTACGGTAAGAGATGGGTGGTGCTATTTAGCTAATAAATCAAATATAGTTAGTTTTGTTGTTATTTAAAGGCTGATTGATATGCAAAATTATTTTAGGAAGTGGAATTTTATTCTATCCCACTTCCATTTCATTAGTTATTTTAATGTCTTCGTTTTTCTAAAGAGAACACGTAAGTAACTTTCTAGAAACCTTTTTGCATCCTTTAGTCTTCAGTCAAATGACCATTACGCCAAAGCTGTTGATAATACGGATGTGTTTTTTGTAATGCTTCGTGTGTGCCTTGACCTGACAGGCGTCCTTCTTCAAAGACAAGAATTTGGTTTGCACTTGTAATCGTGGATAACCGATGGGCGATGATAATCGTCATCCGATTGTTAAAAATAGTAGACTCCAAAGTAAAGCACTCACCCCAGCATATAGCATGTACGATTTTAGAGACATATGCGAAATTCCACAAAAGTACCCCGTAACATGGCGCATGCCAGGAATAAAATAGCTGACGATAATGGCCGGGGATCCGTATTTTCGAATCCAGTGTTCTGCCTTATTACTCCATTTCAGTGAAAAACCAAACCCTTCACCAAGCCAAATTAGTAGTGGATGACCAATACTTTACAGGAGGCACAAAGTGGTGCACTCATCGCATTATTTTACATGATGGTGATTGTACTATTTGCACAAACGACAGTTGGGCTAAAACTATTAAAACCATTCGTAAATGCGGGACGCCTATCGATGAGTAATTATTTACTTCAGTTAAAAAAGAGACTGAGACATAAGTAGTTCAGCCTCTACTATACCTGAACGATTGAGAGTTCATAACTTTTAATCGTTCAGGTTTTTTTGGTTGATTGTGAAAACAATGTTGGAAACAGGGTGGAATGGAGCATAGGACACTCGACTCCTGCGGGAAAGAGAGGGAAAACTGAGATCCCGCAGCGCAGCGAGGAAGCTCAGGTTCCTCCCCGCGGAAAGCGAATGACCGTAGCGCAATGGAACGAACGTGTTGAGACAAATCAAAGAGATGGGAACAGCTAGTGTTCGTCTCTTAGAAGCAATCATTTTGTTATGTCCCAAACTCTTTTTTGAAATTCCTATTAGATTATCAGCAACTCCAACAAGAGTCCTTTTTCAAAGTGAATTTTCAAATAATATCCAATGGCATTTTCCTAGTAGGTTTAGGAAATACTTGATCAATTCTACTGAGATCTTCTTCAGTAAACTCAATTGTTGCTGCTTCAGCATTTGCTAAAACATGTTCATCTTGGACCGCTTTTGGAATAGCGATGACGTTATTCGAACGGATGGTCCAAGCAAGAGCGATTTGTAATGGTTGGACATTGTATTTGTCAGCAATATCATGAATAGTTGGATCGTTTAAAAGCTGTCTTCTTAAAGAGCCTCCTTGAGCAAGGGGACTGTAGGCCATGATTGGCATGTTATGTTCACGCTGCCATGATAAAAGATCGAAGTCGATTCCTCTTGAACCTAAATGGTATAGCACTTGGTTCGTCACACAATTTTTTCCATTCGGAGTATTCCATAGCTCTTCCATATCAACCGTGTCAAAATTAGAGACGCCCCATCTTAAAATTTTCCCTTCTTCACGTAGTTTTTCCATTCCTTCAATTGTTTCCTCTAAGGGAACACTTCCTCTCCAATGAAGAAGATATAAGTCCAAGTGGTCTGTTCCGAGTCGTTTTAAGCTGTTTTCACATGCTTTTGAAATCATATCTAAACCTGCATGATGGGGATACACTTTTGAGACTAAAAAGACTTCATTTCTGCGTCCTTTAATGGCTTCGCCAACTAAGCGTTCAGAATCGCCATTTCCGTACATTTCAGCAGTGTCAATAAGTGTCATGCCCAATTCTACGCCGAGCTGCAAGGCTTTTATTTCTTTGTCTCTCACTTGGGGATCTTCCCCCATGTACCATGTTCCTTGTCCTAAACTAGGTAAAGAAGAGCCGTCAGGTAGTGTTACCACGTGTTTAGCTAATGCAATTTTAATTTCCATTCTTTTCTTTTCATCCATTAGACTCGACCCTTTCTTTTATGTATTTGGTTATCATAGAAGTAGACTGTTAACGTCTCTACGTATAAAGTACGCATATATTTAGAATTTCCGTAACCAACAAATCTATTCTTTATTGCATGATATCGCCATTTCTGTTTGTGCAAAAAAATCAAAGAAAGTGAGGATGGCCTATAAGCGTCTGACACTTCGAGCCATCCTCACCACTTCTATTCTAAATCAATTTATCAATCGACTTTGATATCAATGGATTAGATCAGATGAGCTCCTCCATCGATAAGAACGGATGTGCCAGGTGTAAACCTATTTTTCGCTAGGTAAGCTATATCTTGAGGTTGAGCAACACGTCCGACAGGTAGTTGCTTAGCAATCCCATGGTACATAACTTGTCTTTGATCTTCTGACATTCCGCCATAAAGAGGAGTGTCAACAATACCAGGTGCTTGTGCTGGTTCAGTGTACTCCAGGTCTTCAAATAGGTTTGTTATAAGTGTAGCGATTTTTTTGCTCATGTTCATTAACCTCCTTAAAATCATAGAACAGAAGTAAAAATATTCATTTACGTACCATGCTCTGATTATCTTCATTAGAAGTTAATTTTATCTCCGTTGTAAGCCGCAATATAGATTTTTTTCATATCCTCCACCGATACTTCTCGTGGATTGGATGGTGTACAAGGATCCTCAACAGCTCCTGCTGCCATCTGGTTCAGGTGTTTTTCAAATTCTGCTTCTCCCACACCAAATTCCTTTAGTGTTAATGGCAGGTTCAAAGATTTATTTAAACGACGGATGAGGTCTGTTAACGAGTCAATCAATTCGTCATCCGTATTTCCGGTTAAACCAAGCATCCTTGCAATATCTGCATATCTTGAGCTTTCCACCTTTCGATTATAATCAATCACATATGGCAAATAGAGTGCATTTGCTGTACCATGCGGAATTTTAAAAATGGCTCCGCTCTTATGGGCTAAGCTGTGGACAATTCCTAAAAATCCATTGGAAAAAGCCATGCCGGCTATGGCCTGGGCATAATGCATTTCTGCCCTTGCCTGTTTGTCACCTACTGCGGATTTTTCAATATTTTCTACCACTTGCCTAATCGACTGCATAGCCAGCGGATCAGTAAAAGAGTTGTGCAGGGTGGATACATATGCCTCAATCCCATGTGTCAAGGCATCCATCCCCGTATAGGCTACAATCGAAGCAGGCATGGAATACGTCAGTTCAGGATCAACGATTGCAATGTCAGGCGTGATTTCATATCCAAAAACCGGATACTTCACGCCCTTATCATAGTCCGTAATAACGGAGAATGGAGATACATCACTGCCTGTTCCGCTAGTAGTTGAAATGGCAATAAAGCGAGCTTTTTTACGTAATGTTGGCAGTACATTGGGAGCTTTGATTTGGTCAAACGGCAGTTCGGGATTTTCATAAAAAATCCACATCAGCTTAGCCGCATCAAGCGGAGATCCGCCGCCGACAGCAATGATCCAATCCGGCTGGAATTCTTCCATCTTCTTGCCTCCGTTTTGAGCGGTTGTAATAGATGGATCGTTTTCAACACCTTCGATTAGTTGGGTCTCAATGCCTGCATTTCGTAAATAAGTTTGGATTTTATCGAGATAACCGGATTTCTTAATCGATTGACCGCCAATAACAACGGTCGCTTTTTTCCCTTCAAGGTTTTTTAAAACTTCTAGGGATCCTTCTCCAAAATAAACATCTCTCGGAATAGTAAATCGATTCATATGTGTAAATTCTCCTTTTCTGTGGTGAAATTAGTAACTTTAAGGTTCTCTTATTCATTTTTAAAAATAGAGTACGTCATAAGTGTTTCCCATTACCTGTCATAATATCTTTCTTCTTTTAATAGAAAATACTCTATCCCTACTGTGATTTCAAAAAGGTTTCTGTCTCTGTAGGATAATGTAGACCTCTTACATCAACACTTTTTACAACGTCTAAATAGGTCTTCAAACCATATTGGGTACTAATGATTTTTGCATCCATTACGTTCATGATTTCACCCCCTTTTTCACCTTGCGAATTCTTTTAATATTTAATCATCTTGTTTACTAAAATCCATCTCATATTAACTTAATCGCTTTTTTTCAACTGCACGTCCACCAAACTCATTCCGAAGGGCAGCAACCACTTTCCCTGTAAAGGTGTCATGATTTAAAGAACGGTAGCGCATCAAAAGAGACATGGCGATCACGGAAGTGGCTGCCTGCAGATCCAAGGCCGTTTCCACTTTCCTTCTCCTGAAGAATGAATGGTTTCTTTAATTTATTCTAAGTTTGCATCTTTAGAAAATCGTTCTGTTAAGTCGCTGAGCCATGAACGAATGACTGAACTGTTATTCTATACTCTCTTGCCACTTTTTCATAGCCAAAATCAAACTCACTTGTCTCCAGTACTTCAAATCCTTCGCCAATCGCAGCCATCATCTCATACTCGATTCCGTTGTGGACCATCCTTTCTTCATTCATTAATAGATGATCTATCTTGAATAATGCTGTATAACTTCCACCTAACAACTGTATTTTATATTGTTACAGTTTATAAAGATTAGATTTATCTTAAATCCGATCTTATTTTCAAAATACAAAGGAGAATTCTTCAATCCCCTGTTAAAAGCCTAATGTATATGTGCCTTTTCATCTTAACAATTGTCACTTAAAAAAGATTGGTTGCAGCATTGATGTTAGTATAATATTTACGACAAATAATTAAAAGTACGCACTTTTTTATTATATAATGTTTAAAAATTCACTTAGTATACTTTTATATACTATATGGTGTTGTGAGATTTTCAGTTAGAGGATTGAAAATAAAAAGATCTTCGTTATTTACGAGGATCTTTCAAAATTTCCTTAGAGTCATTATTTTAAAAATAGTTTTATCGATTCATGATAAATAAAGGAATATCCTTGAGGTCACGACTCGTTGTAATGTTTTTGCTTACTGCTGACTCTTTGCTCTTTTCGTTTGCACAGGCATTTATCAAACCTTTGCGAATTGGTTTATAATGGGGATATACTGTGGCTACCTAATATAAGCATATATTAAGCTTTATTATTTAGAAGGATTTGCTTTCGGTAGTATAAGCGACCTATCTATACCAGATGTTTCACAAACATAGGACGCCTCCATAATAGCTGATGGATCTGTTGCTAAAACAACACTTTTTAATTTAGAAAAAAGAAACCTGTTCGTAATACAATAAATAACCTTCTTTTTTTTTCCTAAAAAACCTCCTTCTCCATATAAAAATGTGATGCTGATATTTAAATGATTGATAATACTATCTCCAACTTCATCAGGTTTTTCTGAAATAATCATGACAGATTTCCCATGATTTAATCCATCTAAAACATAATTAATCATTTTCGTCACTATATAAAAAACTGCCAGAGAAAGCATGGCCTGTTCCAATGTATAGACAACCGCCGCAATCGTAAATATGAAAGCATTTACGACTAATAAAAATGAGGCAATTGGAATTTGATAGTGTTGGTTAAACCAAATCGCCAGCATTTCAGTGCCATCTATTGCACCGCCAAATTTTACAACGATTCCTATCCCAACTCCTAAGATTACCCCGCCGTATAGAACAATTAATACTTCAGATTGAGTAATAGGAGGAATCGATTTAAATAGTACTAAACCAACGGTAGTAATGATATTTGCATATAGAGTTCTAATGACAAAGGTTTTACCCACTTCTTTAGCTGTAAAAATTAAGATAGGAATATTCAAGCCCAAAAATACAAAATAAATTGGGATTCCCCATAAAGCATTGACCATAATCGATAAGGCTGTTACACCACCATCTACTAACCCGTTTGGTGCTAACATCGTTTCTAATCCCATAGCAACGATTGACGCCCCAAAAGTTAAAAAAACATACTCAACAATTTTTTTCATCATCTCACCTCAAAATATGTATTATTCTTGATTCCTTACTATAAAACAGTTCAGCTATAATCCTTTACAACACAGGAATATTATTTACCTTTTTCCAGATTGTACTCCTTTATTTCTCTTATGCATTGGATCATTGCAAATAAAAAGACCACAGGTCTTGACTTATTAAAAGTCTACTTGTGGTTTTAATCCCCTCTTTTTAGAACGATTGCTATTTAATAGACGCACTTTTATTGGCAGGGGTATCCATCTTCTCCATATAGTTTTCACCCCATTTATACATGGAATCGAGTATTGGCATTAAGCTTTTTTCTTGTTCGGTCAATGAATATTCTACTTTTGGCGGAACAACAGGATAGACTTTTGGTTCAACAATGAGGTCTTCTTCTAGCTCGCGTAATTGGTTAACAAGTATTCGTTGAGTAATGCCCGGCATAAGAGCCTTCAGCTCACCAAATCGCTTCGTTCCCTCTTTTCCTAAATGCCACAAAATCATCATTTTCCATTTACTGCTAATAACATAAAGCGTTAATTCTTTTTCACAATTAAACATTTTGTCCTGCATACATGACATTTGTTTCACCACCACTTCTATAAATAGAATAAACATAGTATACTTTTTAACACTATGTAAAAGTAAAGTACGTACTTTCACATTTTTAATATACATACTATACTAACATTGTACCATTGTTAACAAGAGCATTGGTTACAGTTGCCAGGAGAAATGAAAGTGAGCAATGGGCATTATTACTACTGTGCAACACATTTAAAAAATGATGAGGAGTGGAACATAGATGGAATTACAATTAGCATTAGATTTAGTCAACATCCCAGAAGCAATTGAGCTGGTAAAACAAGTAGAGGAACATATTGATATCGTTGAAATCGGTACGCCGGTTGTAATCAATGAAGGTCTTCATGCTGTAAAGGCAGTAAAAGAAGCATTTCCTAACTTAAAAGTATTAGCAGACCTGAAAATTATGGATGCTGCTGGATATGAAGTGATGAAAGCTTCTGAAGCAGGTGCAGATATCATCACTATTCTTGGAACTGCTGAAGATATGTCAATCAAAGGTGCTGTTGAAGAAGCGAAGAAACAAGGTAAAAAAATCCTTGTTGATATGATTGCTGTAAAAGACCTTGCTGGACGTGCAAAAGAAGTAGACGCTATGGGCGTTGATTATATTTGTGTTCATACTGGCTACGATCTTCAAGCAGTTGGAAAGAACTCTTTTGAAGATTTACAAACCATCAAAGGTGTTGTAAAAAATGCTAAAACTGCAATCGCAGGTGGTATTAAATTAAATACACTTCCAGAAGTCATCAAAGTACAACCAGACCTTGTCATTGTAGGTGGCGGGATTACTGGACAAGCTGATATAAAAGCTGCTGCTGCCAAAATGCAACAAATGATCAAAGAACAAACGGTTACAGCAGGTTAATCCTAAGATGCAGACGACTCACTATTTAGCAGAAATCTTAAAAGAGCTTAATCATTCAGCTGACTTAATCGTAGATGAAGAAGCTGAAAAACTCGTCAACGGGATACTTGAATCGAAAAAGGTTTTTGTCGCCGGTGCAGGCAGATCAGGCTTCATGGCCAAATCCTTCGCCATGCGGATGATGCATATGGGAATTGATTCTTATGTAATCGGTGAAACGGTAACTCCCAACTTTGAAAAAGACGATATCTTAATCATCGGATCGGGATCCGGTGAAACAAAAAGCTTAGTCTCCATGGCTGAAAAAGCAAAAAGCATTGGTGGTAAAATTGCAACTGTCACGATATTCCCTGCTTCCACTATTGGGCAGTTAGCAGATGTCACCATTAAATTGCCTGGATCACCGAAAGACCAATCAGAGGGCGATTATAAAACCATCCAACCAATGGGCTCACTATTTGAGCAGACTCTTTTACTTTTTTATGATGCCGTCATCTTGAGATTCATGGAGAAAAAGGGATTAGATACCAATAAGATGTATGGCAGACATGCCAATCTTGAATAAAACATAGTCCTAAGAATGTAATAACCAAAAGACCGCAGACATTCTAAAGAAACTTTGCGGTCTTTTGGTGAGTCTTTAAAACATCATTTTGTTATTATTAACAATGATGTCAAAATGGGCTTGCTTCCGTTCAATTTCCGCGGCTCATCCCCATTCATATAAAATCGCAAACCCCTACAATTATTTTAAATTTTACTTTTAAGTACTTCTCGTTCACATCGCTTATAATACCGGCATTTCCGTACATAGAAGAAACACATCAAAAAAGAGGGCTTTACTCTACAAGAGCAAATAGGTAATTGCTTCATTAAATGTGGAGGAAATCGCTGACTAAGAATTAGAGCAGAAGAGCTAAGAAAGAAGAGTTATTTATTAATTTTGCATATGAACAACCTTAATACGATGGATACTTTATTTCTGCAATTATCTCATTCGATTCATACACTTTAGGCAGAGATTCTTTAACTGGGAGTATAAAATACCTCATGCATTGCTAACATCTCTAAAGAATTTACCTGTTAACTTGTCCATTAGGAAAATAAAAAAATCCATGAAATTATTTGAATTTCAAGGACTTTTTTATTATGTTTGTTATATGATATCTACCACTTAAGTACTTCGTTAAAACAGTATAAAAGCTTGTCTGCCATATTGATTGTCCTTACTTTCAACCGACTTGTTTCGCAGATGAATAACTGCTCTTGTTTTGTTTTTCTTCACCTGGTAATTTCATAAATACCATCAAAATAGCACTAACAAAATACAAACCAGCAAATATCCACATGACTCCGTGTACACCTATGCTACCAATGAATGTTCCTACAATTGCAGGTGCAATAAAGTAAGACATTCCAGCCCCAAAACTTACAATAGCCATAGCTGAGCCTTTCTTTTCAGGTGCTAGTGAACTTACTAGAGCAGAGAGTGGTACATAACCACATAGAACGATTCCAAAAAATATGCCTACCACAGTTAATGCCCAAAAATTATGCCCGAACACTTGAGGAGTATAAAGCATAACCAGAGTCATTACACCGCAACCGACACTGCCAATCCACATAATTGTTTTTCGCCAACCTAACCATTTGTCACTGATATAGGGAATGACTAAGTTAAAAGAGATATTGGCCACCCACATAGTTCCCCATACTTGTAACCATTCTTCTGTACTGTATCCATATTCAGAGGACAAGTATAGAGGGAAAAAGATTGGAAGAGCACCTACGCCGGTCGAGTTTATTATACGAACAACTCCTCCTATTGCGATTTTTGGCTTTTCAATACAAATAGTTAGTCCACTGAGTAAACTTTTCAATTTTTCCTTTCCGTTACCCTCACGTTCATGTACTTGGCCTTTTACAACAACAACTCCAATTATCCCACCGATTAACACCCATACGACCGCACTCCACATTAATCCGATATATCCGATTTTCGGAATCATATAAGCTGGAAAATAACTTCCAACAACATAAAGACCGCCACTCCATGCTGCCCAAAATAGACCTATTGCCGTAGCTAAAATACGGTCAGGACTGCGATAGGTAATCCAAACTAAAAACGAATAGCAAAATAAAGGATAACCAAATCCTCGAATAGCATAAGTCGGTAACATAACTGCATAATTATGCGTTTTTAGACCATATTCAATAAAAAGAATTTGACCTATTAACCAGATAACCAAGCCTGCTATCATAACCTTTCTTGGTCCCCATGCTTCTGTAAGGACACCCGAAAAGTAGGAGGCGATTGCTAATATAGCTCCGTATGCTGCAAAGAGAGTAGAAGATTGTTGAACAGTTAAGCCCTGTTCAATAAGATACGGTGAAAGCCAACCATGTTCGAGACCATCTCCTACCATAAAAATTAGAGTTGCGATATAGCCCCAAATCATAGCTGATGGAATACCTTTGGTGTTTTGCTCTCTTTTTGAAATCGCATTCATTTTAATCACCTCAAAATTATATATTTAACAATGCTGATAGTCACATTTACTCATTAGATGGTTCTCTTCAATGGTTAATGATAAATACCCAACCAGGTATTTATCATTAACTACATAGGAAATATACTGTTACGCCCACCACATTTCAGTTAATTGTTCTTTAAATTGTGCGCCTTTTAATAAAGAGATGGCCTTACTTAATCCTTCATCTAACGAAGCTAGCAGATCTTCATGTTCAATGGATATCACATAGTCATATCCTACCGCACGAAGCGCACTCACCATATCTTTCCATACTTTTTCGTTTTGCCCATATCCTACGGATCTAAATGTCCACGAACGATTCAAAGTATCACTGTAATGTTTTGTATCTAATACTCCATTAACACTAATATTTGCCTGATCCAAATACGTATCTTTTGCATGAAAATGAAAAATAGCCTCTTCTCGACCAAGTTTTTTAATGGCTTCTACTGGATTAATCCCTTGCCAAATCAAATGGCTTGGATCAAAATTAGCTCCAATACTTGGCCCAGCATGCTCTCTTAATTTCAAGAGAGTTTCAGGGTTATACACAACAAACCCCGGGTGCATTTCAAGCGCAATTTGATGGATACCGTGTAACTCTGCAAATTTCACTTCCTCTTTCCAGTAAGGAATGACTACTTCATTCCACTGCCAATCTAGGATTTCCGTATATTCCGGCGGCCAAGAACAGGTTACCCAGTTCGGATTTTTGGCACCTGGGTGGTCACCCGGGCACCCAGAAAATCCATTAATCACCGGCACTTCTAAACGTTCAGCTAATAAAACTGTTTTTCTCCACACATCATGAGCCTTTTTGGCAACCATCTTATTTGGGTGCAGTAAATTGCCATGACAACTTAGACTACTTATTGTAAGTCCTCTACTTGTAAGGGCAACTTGAAATCTTTTTAATTTCTCTGGGTTCTCTAGTAATTCATCGGGATTACAATGACTGTTTCCTGGATAATTGCCTGTGCCCAATTCAACGGCCTCTACACCCATTTCACATAGTTTGTCCAGCATCTCTTCAAAAGGTAAATTTTGATAAAGAACTGTAAACACCCCTAATCTCATGCACGTACCTCCTGCTTTACCTTCACTTTCATCCATTTTTGTTGTTCATGACTTGCTAAAATGGCGTCGGTAATGCACATGGACATATGTCCATCTTCAAATGTCGCGAAAGTGGCTTTATCACTTAAAGGATTTTTACCTTCTCGAATAAAGGTATAGAAATTCAACAATCCATTTTTTAATGCGTCTGGCCAGCCTTCATTATGGCCCCCTGGATGATGAATGGACGATTTTGCTTCAGGATTAAATAAAGTAGGATCTGCAAGAAGAGTTTGATTTGGTTGATCTCGATAGCCAATCCACAGCTTTTCTGGTTCTTCTTGATTCCAAAAAGCAGAATTTTGACTGCAAGCGATTTCAAAGCTTAGCCTATTTTTTCGCCCTGCACTTACTTGAGACACAGTAAATAAGCCTTTTACCCCGTCTTCAAAACGTACAAGAACAGATGCATAGTCTTCTGTGTTAATCGGAACATCTTCATATGTTTCTTCTTGTCCTTTTTGTCCCCCAAAAGTAGATCCTTGAGAAGTAGATTTTTTTCTTACTGGTATAACAGTTGCTAGATCAGCAAAAACTTCGACGATTTTTTTACCTGTTACATATTGAACTGTATCACACCAATGAGAACCGATATCTGCTACCGCTCGTGATTTCCCTCCGACTTCGGGAGCTAAACGCCAATTAAAGTCTGTTTCGAACAATAACCAGTCTTGTAAATAACTTCCGTGTACTAAGTTGACTTTCCCTAACTCACCGTTTCTGATCATCGTTTCTAATTGTTTTACAATCGGAAATTGGCGGTAGTTAAAGTTTACGCCATGTACGACCTGGTGCTCTTTAGCTAATTTCAATAGCTCGGCAGACTCTTCACTAGACATAGCTAATGGTTTTTCCGATAACACATGTTTGCCTGCTTGAATAATTTCTTTATTAATTTGAAAGTGAAGATGATTAGGTGTACAGTTATGAACAACTTGAATATCACTGTCTTTTAACATGTCACGATAATCCCCATAAGCTTTCGGAATTCCAAGTTCAACCGCTTTTTTTTCTGCTACTTCCTGACCATGTTCTGCTAATCCAACTACTTCTACAAAACCGAGTCTTCTGATAGCCTCAATATGAGTAGGCCCAATAAACCCTGTCCCAATAACTCCAACTTTTATTTTTTCCATTTCTTTCTCCACCTTAATAAACTGTATTTTCCATGATTTCTGTTACTTCCGTAGTAGCTAAAAAGAGAATTAAAACCTTTATAGCCGTTTGTTGACTTGTCTCTATTGATCCGAATCACAAATCAACAACTCCATTTCTAATAAAGGCTAGTCTACTAGGACTAGCCTCTACTAAACTAATATTTAAGCTTTCACTAAATTTTCTGTAAGATTAATCCATATACCTTTTTCAGCTGATTCAAGGATAGCATCTGAAATAACGGCGATTTGATAACCGTCTTCAAAATCTGGTGATACGCTTGTATCTTCAACGATTGATTTGAGGAAATCATATGTTTCAATAATTTTTGTTTCCCCGTAGCCAATCCCTAATGCTGGGATTGGCCATAGACCTTCTCCATATGGATGTGCAGGTCCTGTATAAACCGTTCTGAATCCGCGGCTGTCACTTGGATCATCGGAGAAACATACTTGAAGCTCATCACGGCGTTCATAGTTAAAGTATAATGAACCTTTCTCTCCGTGAATTTCAAATGTTAAGAAGTTGTTGCGACCCCAGGCATTACGAGTCGCTTCAATACTTCCAACTGCGCCGTTATCAAATTTAATTAAAGTTGAAAACTCATCGTCTACATCAACTTTACCTTTTGGTACATCAGCTTCTGCTTTTACAGTTCCTAGTTTATCTACACCGCCACTTTGAATCGGTCTTTCACCAATCCATGTCTTTGCAATAGCCATTACCTCTGAAATGTCACCCACAAGATATCTTGCATAGTCAATCACATGTGTTCCAATATCACCTAATGCACCTGAACCAGCTCGTTCTTTTTGGAAGCGCCATGATAAAGGCGAGTTAGGATCCGCAGACCAGTCTTGAAGGTATGTGCCTCGGAAGTTTAAAATCTTTCCGATTCTTCCTTCCTCAATATATTTTTTTGCTAGAGCAACGGCTGGTGTTCTGCGATAGTTAAATGCGACCATATGTTTAACACCTGCTTCTTTTACTGCGTCAAGCATTGTTTTTGCTTCTGCTGCAGTTCGTGCTAACGGTTTTTCTGAAATGATATGTTTACCTGCTTTGGCAGCTGCAATGGCAATCTCTGCATGAGAGTCATTTGGTGTTACAATATCAATAATATCAATTTCAGGGTCTTCTACTACCTTTCTCCAATCAGATGAATAGTTTTCAAACCCTAAACGTTCTGCTGCATCTTTTGCTAACTCTTCGGTCACATCAACGACTGTGTGTCGTTGAGGAATTGCTGGTGCTGGCCAAAAAAACATTGGCATACCTGCATAAGCAAGTGCATGCGCCTTCCCCATAAATCCTCCGCCAATCATACCTACGTTTAACTTTTTCATTTTTATTCTCCTCCTATGAAAGTAGTCTATTTATTCGAATCTACTATCTTTTAAATAACATCTGCTATATCGTTATGGTAAATTAGGCTTCAAGTTCCTAATATATTATCTCTGCTACTTTCTTCTTGATCTTAAGACTTATTTGCCGTTTCAAAACTTAATAAGAAATTAAAACTGATTTCTGCTCCTTTTTTCGGATCATTATAGCTATCTAATTCTACTGTAAGCCATTCATCATACCCAATCTCATTCAGCACTTGGATCATCTGGTCAAACTTTTGATGTCCTTCTCCTAAAGGAAGAAATTCTCCATTATAATAATCTTTGAAATGAATATATTTAATGCGATTTGCATATTTTTTAATTACTTCTACCGGATTCCCTCCACCTGCTTCGATATGCGCTGTATCCGGACATAAATTAATCGTTGTTAGTGCCATTAACTTGTCCAGCTGGTCTGGGGCCTCTACGTTTGTTCCTAAATGCGGGTGATAGCTTGGAATAAGATTATATTTCTCTGCAATTACTACTACTCGATTAAGAGCATTGCCTAAATCAGCGTAATCGCTTTCTAAAATACCATTCGTACGGATAGCTCCTCCGCCAATTACTAGATGCTGCGCTCCTAGTTCAGAAGCAAGAGCTGCAACCTCTTCAATTTTTAATAATTCCTCTTCCAAAATATCCGGGAAAATAAAATTCCCTCCAGTGTAAACTCCAATAAAGTCTAAAGAGTAACGGTTCAGCAATGCTCTAAACTCTTCTTTTCTATCTTTAAATTCCATTAGATTTCCGTCAAATATTTCAAATCCTTTATATCCAACTTCTGCAATATCTTTTAAAGCTTCTTCTGTTGATCCATTTGCAAGGTAATAAAGGTCTTTTATCGAAGTGACTCCGGCAGGGTGCCCTACTACCCCACCCCACGTATTTGTCTGATATCCTAGTTTCATGGTTTCTCCCCTATCTTTAAAAATTCCTTATGCGTATATGGTGTATTAATACTGGAATTTCATCACCTCCCTAAATTAATTTAGATAAGAAATAATTGGACCAAAATACATGTAATCGATTACAAAGTATTCTAGACAAAGATTGTATTTTTTAATTTATTATAAGAAGAAGGTGTTTTTACTATCTGTACTTGTACTCGATTATACCTATCAGAAATCTAAACTAAAAATCCATTTGTAATCGATTACATCTTAATTTTTTAAAAAACAAGAAGATTTAAATCATCAGATACATTTTCAAAAGAACTCTTATTCCCTTATGAAATATGTGTTGAGCATGAATCACGTATGATAAGCTGATTTTCCATTAGGTATTGATGTCTTTCAATTTCTTCCTTATTCATCAACTTTATAAGTAATTTCATTGCCATCGTGCCCATCTCAAAAGCTGGCTGTGAGATGGTTGTAAGAGCCGGTTTGAAAATAGATGAAAATTTTATATCATCAAATCCTACTACGGAAATATCATGTGGAACACTTAATCCTTTTGAAGAAATAGCATTTATAGCTCCAAATGCCATCTCATCATTTGCTGCAAACACGGCTGTTGGAGGATGATTAAGACCCAAAAATTGATTCATTATATTGAAACCACTTTCATAAGAAAAATTACCCTCCTGCACTAGAATGGACTCAACTGTCAGGTTGTATCGTGCCATTGTCTGATAAAATCCTTTTAATCGATCCTGTCCTATCACTCCATCTAGAGGACCTGATATAAATCCTATCCTTTTATGTCCCAACTTAACCAAATATTCTGTTGCTTTTTGAGCCCCACTGATATTATTAATAGAAACGGTGGGGATGGCTGAACCTTCTATATATTCACATGCCAAAACTACAGGATATTTGAGAGCCATTTCCTCAATGTTCTTCGATTTCATTCTCGCTGTTAGTAAAACCATTCCATCAGCTTTTTTTTGGAGAAGTATGTTTAAATACCCATTTTCTCTTTCCAAATCATTGCCCGTATCCCCAAGCAGAACTTGGTATCCGTTTATGACGGCTACAGACTCAATTCCTCTTAATACTTTAGAAAAAAAAGGATTTGTTATATCAGGTACAATGACTAGAATGGTTTTGGTTTCTAATGTTCTTAACTGGCGAGCTAATGCATTTGGCTGATAGTTTAATTCTTTAATTACTTGTAATACTTTCTCAGTCGTTTCTTCCGTTACAGTGTTAGGTTTACTTAGTACTCTTGACACTGTAGCAGTTGAAACATTTGCTTTTTTTGCTACATCTATTATTCGCACCATTTTACGACTCTCTTTTCTTGTTCTTTTCTATAACAGAATTGTAATCGCATACAAAAATATTGTCTAATTGGATTCAGACAACATTTTCTGAGATTCAAACTCTTTAAATTTCCTTTTAAGCGTCGTTTTTATCCATATAAACAAAAAAACAACAAATTAAAAAAACTCAGCACTTATTGCTGAGCTCCATGTTTTATAATAATTTGTACCTTTGCAGATTGTCTACTTTATGCTTGGAAATCCTTGCAGTTTCCTTATAATCTTTAAAATAGGCTTTATACATTTGACCCGTTGCTTCGATTCTTGTTAAAAGTTCCACATTTATAATATAAGATCTATGAGATATCATAAACCTAGAATCAACGGCACCTTCCAAGCTAGTTAAAGCTTCATTTGTCTCGAATTTACCATTTTTAGTATGAATGACAGATTTCCGATCAAGTCTTTCAATAAAGATAATTTCTTCTAATGGAATAAAAATTATATTTTTCTGCTGTTTAATCATTAGATCCTTTTTAAATGAATGTTCTTTATCAACTAGTGAAATAGACGCTTGGGAGGCTCTCTCTAAAGCACTATATAAACGATTTCTATCAATTGGCTTTAAAATATAGTCCACTGCCTTTACGTTAAATGCCTCAAGTGCATAATCATCATGGCCAGTAATAAAAATAACTTGTAAAGCCGGGAGAAGTTCTTTACATGCTTTAACCGCTTCCATCCCATTCAATAAGGGCATTCCGATATCTACTAAAGCAAGATCCGGTTTTTCTTTCGTAACATAGTGTATCAATTCTTCACCGTTGGCGGCCTCTCCGACAATTTTATATTTGGATAAACTCTCAATAAAGTACCTTAACAATTTTCTTGAGGTAACATCATCGTCTGCGATCAATACTTTCATCTTGTTGTTCCCCCTTTTCCCTAGCGTTTCTTGATTTCGCAACACTTTGAATAATATCTGGAGCATCTTCATGATAAACGAGCTGCCAAGCATCAATTACATTTTCTTTCATTACTTTTAGAGACGGAACGGCTACATAAGATGGCGCTTGTTTTCCAAGCAGGGCATACCCTGCTAGAATCGCTTCGGCGACTCCTTGCTGGTATGGTAGCTGGGCACCTAGTCCTTTAATAGGTCCATCCTGTGCAATTTCCAAGGCGACATTCATACCCAAATCTATTGTCGTAATGACTAAATTGCTTTTTTTTGCAGTACGAGTTGCCCTCAAAGCTCCTTCAGCCGGTACATCCCATACAATAAAAATACCATTTAAATCCTGATGTTCAGCAATCATAGCAGATGCCACTTTTTCTCCATCATTCGAATCAGTAATTCCCCTGCGATCGACAATTTGAATGTTAGGGTACTTTTCCTTTATAGTTTTTTCAAATGCTTCCGTTCTTTGTTTGGTTGCAAAAAAATCAGCCTCATGATAGATAATCCCAACCTTACCTTTTCTATCTAACTTCTCAGCCATGATATTGGCCGATTCAATGCCATTTCCATAATTGTCAGCAGAAACAATACTTACATAATCTTTCCCATGCTGCAAACCATTCGGTATATTGTCCATAAACACCAGCTTCACACCAGCTTGGGCCGCTTTTTGATATACGTTTGCAGTCAATTCTGGATCAACTGGAATGCTCACCAGGATATCCGGTTTTTTGTCTAAAATGCTTTCAATGTCAGCTACTTGCTTTTTCCATTTAAATTCTGCATTTGTCATAGCTACTATCTCGATGCCCATTTTCTCAAAAGTAGTTTGCATTCCTTCCAATTGAGACCTTGACCAATCACTTCCAGTATAATGCATAGCAATAGCAGCCTTATATTTCTTTTTCTTAATTTTTTTTAGCTCTTCCAAAGATAACCGAAGTGTTTTTGCTGAGACAGCTTCCTCGCCATGTGGTCCTGTACTTAAAATTTTATGATCTGGAATATTTTGATTAATTGTATTGTTTAGCGTTTCACTTAGGATTGTCAAAAACTCTTGTACATGAATGGGCTTTGTTAAATAGTTATCAAATCCTTTATCCAATGTATATTGAATATCCTTTGGCATTGCATTTGCACTTACAGCGATGACAGCAATATCTTTGGTTTCTTTGCCTGCTTTTAAAATTTCAAATACTTCATATCCGTTAATATCTGGGAGGTTAATATCTAGAAGAACCAAATCTATTTTTTCGTTTGCTACAATTTCTATTCCTTCTTTTCCTGTACGAGCTGATAAGAGCGTATAGGAAGGCTGCGATTTAATGATATTACTTACTAAGTGCAAGTTGGATTCGTTATCTTCAATATATAGCAAACGATAGTTATCTTCCTTCCTATTATTTGTGGGAGGAAACTCAGTTTGTTCACCCCATTGTATGACAGTCTTTAAATCATTGGGAAGAGGAAGGCTAAAGCAAAACTCACTTCCTGTTCCTTTATTGCTTGTTACATTAATCTCCCCTCCCATTAGATTCACCAGCTGTTTAACTAAAGATAACCCAATGCCTGTACCTTCTTCTTTTGTACTTTCAATTCGATAAAATGGAACAAACACTTTAGTATATTCCTCTACAGAAAAACCCACACCTGTATCTACGATATGAATGTACTGCTTATTCTCTTGTAAACGACAGAAAACGATGACTTTTCCATTTTCTTGATTGTATTTAATAGCATTATCAAGTAGGTTCAGCAAGATTTGTTTAAGACGTATAGGGTCAGCAAGAACGATCATATCTTCCCATTGATCCAATTGGCTATAAATACTGATATTCTTCTTCTTAGCCAGTGGTTGTACAATATTGATACATTCCTTGATGACAGTTAGAAGATGAACTTCCTCTACAGAAATTTTTAAATTTCCTGTTTCTATTCTTGACACGTCTAAAATATCATTAATTAAACTTAATAAATGGCTTCCTCCACTTAAAATCTCTTGTACAAAATCACGCTGTTGTTCATTTAAAGATTCATCCATCTCCAATAACTGAGCAAAACCTAGAATTCCATTCAGCGGCGTACGCAGTTCATGACTCATCTTAGACAAAAAACTTGATTTGGCCATATTCACTTTTTCAGCTTCTTCTTTTGCGTGAATAATGGCTCTTTCCATTTTTTTTTGTTCTGTGATATCCTCAAACTCCCACAAGTAGCCTACAAAATCATTTTCCTCATTTAAAGGAAAACAATTGTAGCGTAGTGTCATACCTGTATCTATTTTAATTTCTTTCGTAGTTCTCGTTCGTTTTTCTGTATTTTCGAGCTTAATTTTCTTGATTTCTTTATCAAAAAGGTAATGTAAATCCGAAGCATGCATCCCAATATGGCAATCAATTTCCCCCTTCAACTGGAAAAGCTCGTAAAATTTCCTATTTAAGAGCCTTATTTTTTTATTGCAATCTGTTAGTGCAATCCCACTATCTAACCGGTCAATCAAACTACGCTGGAATGCATAGGAATTCATTAATTTTCGTTCTTGTTCTTTTTGAAGAATGTCCTCTTCCATAATCTTTTTGTTAGTAATGTCCACGCAAGTTCCGACTACTTCAGCTACTTTATCCTTATGAAATAAAGGTCTTAAATAAGTTACATAATAGATACCTCTAAATTTACCTTCATATTCAATGTAATGTCCTTCCCATGCTTTTTTGTAATAACCATCTAGTAAATTGGCAGTCTCAATATCATCCCAATAAAAATCATGAAGCGTCTTTCCTACCATATCCTCTCGATTAATTCCCAATCTATACAGTAATTCTCCCTCGAAAAAAGTATGAATAAATTCGTTGCTTTTTTGTACAAACTTAAAAATCATCCCAGTATCAGCAAAGCCTGGTTGTGAAATATATTTGGAATCCTTCATTTGTTTCGCCCCTAGTTAGTTAAAAAAATATAATATGGATTCTATATGATGAATCCCTTACTTTAAGTTTTTTTTACAATACTTGAAAATTAATTTGGAATCAATTATTTATTTCTAATGATTATTGTAATCGCTTTACAAATTATACTTTTCTTATTATAAGCTTGACTATATTGATTAGTCTAACAATACTTACCCATCAGGCTGCCAGGCCTTTATTAAAGAAGGAATGGATTAAAACAGGGACTCGTCTTTTTGATATTACTAAAAGGAAAGATATTTATTTCGTTAATTCGTCTATGGAGCGTTACATAAAAGCATAGAATTATGAATGACATTTTTCTTCATCTGTTCCTTCTGCTTTTGACGAGTCATCAAAACCCCAGTGAACTTGTTTCACATGTAGAAAAGTTACAAATCAATACTCTACTGCGTGTCCGCATAGTGTCACAACTAATCTTGTTGAATATTAACCACTGCTTGTCCTGTCGATGTACGTTTTAATGAGATACTTTGTTCGCCACCGAAGCCTTCGTCTTCAATCGCCCACTTCGTCGGACCTTCTGTTGAATTGAAGAACCTGATTACTAAAACTCTATGGGCAACTACTGCTATGTGGGCTGAAATAACATACAACGTTTATTTAGCGGAGACGATGAAAAATGAGGGTGAAAGGAGGATTTTGTCTTGGTATTTTCCAAAGAGCATAAAATAGGCTGCTGAGCAATTTCATCTCAACAGCCTAAAAACAATCTAATGTTAGAATCATCAATTCTTTGACTGACGATAACCAGCTTCCTCTGCTTCTTCTTCCGTACAGAACCACTGCACGTTGTTCATCTTCTGGTCATAGTGGGCACCAGTTGGGACGTGGTAAATCTTTGAATTTTTGTTGCCTTTAATTTTATTTTCACAGCGCTCGTTTAGCTCCGCTGATTCGTCTTCTTCTTTTTCTTTTATACCTCTGGCTACTTCAGAGTTATAGCCTTTTTCTTCTACATAGTTTTCAATGCTCCAGATACCCAGCTTGTTTTTTCGAGCTTGGTCCTGCGTTTTACGAAATTCGTCCACATATTTCGTATTGGGAGGAAAGACCGCTACGCGTGCCAGACCTTTTGCCACAAGCTCTTCATTAAACAACTTGCTGTCTACCCATATGTACGCAAGCAAACGGCCATAGCGATCGCGCTCTTCTGCATCAAACTCAAGCGTTACTTCTTGGTTTGTTAAGTGCTCTGTTGTATAGTCAGATGCTTCTGGTCCAAACGGTTGAACCTTTAGCTGCGGATGCTTTGTTTCAGGGGTGTCTACGAGAATGAGACGTACCGTTTCTTCCTTTCCATTTAAAAGTTCTACTTTGACTGTGTCTCCATCCACTACTCTCGTAACCTTTGCTGCTACTCCAATAACGTCTTCACGCTTCAGTGAAGACTCCACCTCGTTTTCATCTCCGGACTGACTTACATTTGTTTCTTCTTCTGTCGGCTGCGTTGCTTTCTTTTCGTTTGATTCACTTGTTTCTGTTCCACACCCGCTTAGAACCGCGAGTATTAAAATCAAGAGAAAACCAAGCGTCTTTTGTAACCTATTCAATTCATTCCACCTCTTACTTTTGCTTCCATTTATGCATAAAAAACAAAAAACTCGCGAATCGCTTATCACGAGTTTTTGTCTATAACTTTGTTAAAAAATTGATCGTATGACGTTAAATGATAATCTGCTTCAAGCGCATCGTTTTGAAAAGCACACGTTTTAATACCAAGCTCACGCGCAGGCTTTAAATCTAACTCACGGTCACCAATAACTAAATCAAGATGATATTTATCGTGAAGATACGCATAAGCTCCTGTATCCGGCTTACGCTTGTATCCATCGTCTTTTGTAATGATTTCTGTAAAATAGTCCTTCATCCCAAAGTACGCTAAAATAGCAAGAGTAGACTCGCGTGATTTATGCGTTACAATCACGTTTTTATCAGCCCACTTTAGTACGTCTTCTACATGGGGAAATGCCGGCTTGTCTTCAGGACTTAGCTGATGCTCAAGCACATGGAAATTTTCATCAAACACTGATTTTTCCACATTAAAGTGCTTAATCGCAACTTCCGATGAAATCTTCATTTGTTTCAAGATTTCAGCTTCCGTAACGGAATCGTCTTTTACAAGCTTTTTGAATGCTTTTACTATTGTTGGATATGTATCGAAAATGGTACCATCAAAATCCCATAAAATGTTCATCTTATCAACCTCTCTTTTTCAAAACCGTTCTAATCATACCAAACTTTTGGCTCGATGTCATTTGAATTTCGAATTCGTTTTTAATTATCATTTTCTTGTCATTTTCGTTTTTCGACTTTAGTTATTCGCTTTTAGAAAATAATGTTGTGGATGTAAGCGAATGTCATTTACAATAGAAGAAACACCTCGGTTTTACATACAGTTACCTTTTAGAGGAGGAGCTACGTTGAATACGAAAGAAGACGAACGCTTACTAGCACAATCGCTGTTAGCCAAAGGAATGAAACCAAAAGACATTGCCGATCAGCTTCATGTTCATATCTCAACGATTTACAACTGGAAAAAAGAAATAACTGTTAAAAACGAAAACCGAAAACTTTCTAATGATTTCGCTTCAAAAAACGATAAAGAAACGAAAATCGAATCAAAAACCGACAAACACATGATGAATCTTCAACAAGAAAATCAGGCGCTAAAACAAAAAGTACGAGATTTAGAAAATATTATTGCTGATTTAGCGATCAAACTCAAACGAGAAAATAAAGAATGGCTGAAATAATAAAAAGAGCGTTGGGGTAGTATTCTCCCCTTCGCTCTTTTTATATGTCTTCAGTTTAATTTGAACAAAATATTCTGACAATTAAGTTAAACGAGAAGAATTTTTTGTTTTTGGGATAAATAATAAACCAATCACAATGCCAATCACTGCTGGTACAATCCACCCTAACCCTTGAGCGTATAAAGGTAACCAAGCAAATATGGACGGCAATCCTACTGATACAAGTCCGTCGTATACGCTAACGATTCCTGTCAATAAAAGCGTACTAATATAGATAACGTTTGACCCTTGAAAATAAGAGTGAAAAAACGAAAGCACAACAAGCATGATCGTTAGCGGATAAATCATAGTTAGTATCGGAACAGATAGAGAAATGATCTGGTTAAGTCCCACATTTGTTAGCAGTAAACTCCCAATCGTTAGTACTGTAACAATTTTCTGATAAGAAACATTTGGAAGAATACTTGTAAAATACTGAGCGCAAGCTGTAATTAGCCCAACGCACGTTGTAAAGCAAGCAACCCCTACAGTAGCTCCTAATAAAATAACACCCGCAGCTCCGTAAAATTGCTCTGCTGCTGCTGTTAAAAGCTCGCCTCCGTTTTGGAACGTGGACACACTTCCCATTCTCGCTCCTAATACACCAATGAGTATGTACACGCTACATAAGGCAATACCTGCAATGATACCTGTTTTCATCGTCGTATTTATAATGGCTTTTCTCGCCGTAATACCTTTGGCTTTAATTGCCGAAATCACCACAATTCCAAACGCTAATGAAGCAATGGTATCCATCGTTAAATACCCTTCCATAAAGCCTGTAAAAAATGGGGCACTTTCATACTTTTCCGTTACGTTACTGAAGGACGGTTCAAGATTGAATAATCCTGTAAAACCAATTAAAGCAATTGTCAGTAATAAAAATGGCGTTAGCAAACTGCCAATTCGATCTACGATTTTCGCTGGGTTTAAGCTAAGCCAGTATACAAGTGCAAAAAAGGCAATTGAAAAAAGCGCTAGAGATACACCACCTACGTTCTCTCCTAAAAATGGTGCTAGTCCCATCTCATAAGCTACGTTCGCACCGCGTGGAATTCCCATAAACGGTCCAATCATCAAATATAATACGGTTGTAAAAATAAGTCCAAATATCGGGTGTACCCTACCGCTTAGTGCTTGAACTCCGTTATCCACTGTGGAAATTGCAATCACACCTAGTATTGGAAGTCCTACTCCTGTTAAAACAAAGCCAATCATCGCTGGCCAAAATGCTTCTCCTGCTTCCTGCCCTAAAAAAGGAGGGAAAATCAGATTTCCAGCTCCAAAAAACAGCGCAAACAGCATGAAACCAATTACGATATTGTCTTTAACAGTTACTTGTTTCATTTCGTTATATGCTCCTTTTACACAATAAAACTCGCCTCTCGAATGAGACGAGTGTATTGTCGAAAAATGTAGATATTTCATACACAAAGTGTAATTTTAACGAACAACAAACAAACTGTCAATACGTATATTGTTATTTTTCAAAAAATTCGTTACGAACTACCGCATCCGCTGCCACAGCTTGAACTCGAACAACTTGATCCTCCGCTATCTCCCCCACCGTCAAAAAACGAATCATTGTTGTCATGACCGCCGTGTCCGTGCTTATGGTCGTAATCATCCATGGGTGTGGAACAAGCATAGCCGCTGGAGTATGTTCCACTATCTGATGCTTCCGGCCGCTTCATCAACATATCCATATAATAGCCAAAGTCTTCAGCTGCATATAAGGAATAAAAAATAAAGGCTTGAAATAGCGTAGCTTCTGTTACTTTCTTTGACTTTTTAGAGAACGGCTCTTTTTTAGCATTTTGCTTTAGATGTTCAGCTTGCTTAATTTCACCTTTCATTTGACGAATAAGCGCTGTCTTAAGTTCATCCCATTCGTCGGAAGGCGTAAAATATTTATCAATTAGCTTTTCTTCGGATAGTTGATGAAAATCTTTCAGTATAGAACGCGGAATAGGATGTTGGAAAAACCTCCCCCATAGAAGGCGACTATTATCTTTTACATCAAACAAATGCGTGTACAACCAGTCAAAGAACGCACGCTTCCCTGGCTCAGAGCTTGCTTCGCTGTTCGTATTGGGCTGATGGTGTAAGAACCGGCTATAAAATTCTTTTGTAAATCGCTCATAGTCCATCGTAAACATAATCATTTCATGCCACACATCATCTACTTTGGAGCTAAACATGGGTACATTCTTAATAATAGCGTTCATTACAAAGTAGCGCTTAAGCTCAAAGGTCGCCCACTCCATTTCATGAGGCTTCATCTCGTGCTCTTTCGCCACTCTTTCCTTCACCTGTTCAATATATGAAGTAGATAAAGAGCTTTCGAAACTCTCTTCGAGTGCAGCTCCTTTTTCCCCATATCGAATACCGAGGTGATTTGGCACTTCTCGGTCATAAAGAAATGATCGCTTTGGTTTTTGGCTCCTTGTTGATTTCACAATAATAATTACAGCAATAATAACTGCTGCTACAATAATTAGAACTCCCACTTTTATTTTCTCTCTCCTCACTCTTCAATCTCTATCTCTTACCTATATTGTATATTTTACCATATATCAAATATGTCAAGGTAACTATCTTTTTTACTACAATAGATATGGTGAATAATGTTTATTTTCATTCAAAAAAGAACCCCGAATGTTGGAGTTCACTTGTTCAGAAGCTTAAGAAGACTTCTCAACTAACCGATTAACTCTAGAAATTCACAAATAAAAAACGCTTGGGATGTGATTCCCTAGCGTTTTTGTATTCCTTTATTTTATGAAAGCGTCTTTACTTTAACGATATTTATTCACCACGACCGATGGTATCGTTCAATCTTTTTCGGTATTTATCCTTCCATGTTTGCTCATCCTGCACAAGGTCATCGCAAAAAGCAGCTACGTCCTGGCCTGTGAGATCCGTCACTTTTTTCCCTTCTGCTGCTCCTTCTTCAAAAAGGTCGATAATTCCGCCAAAGATACGTTTGCTTCCTTCCCAATCGGTTGGACCACCACCAGCTGTCCACATATATTTTTGAATGGCTTTATAAGCGTTTCGATACTCGGTTGGAAGTGCTTTTGCACGAGATTCCATCGCTCGCCATTCTCTTTTTTCATCCAAACTTCCAATGATTTTCTCAAAGAAATTCATGTTATTTACCTCCCTTTATACTTTTCACTTTTAACTCATTTATTCTGCTTGATACAAAATCCCATTTCGTCCAAAATGCTTCAAGATGCTCTTGTCCCGCTGCGTTAAGTGTATAAAACTTTCGAGGTGGTCCCATAGTGGATGGTTTTTTCTCGATGTCTACAAGCTTATTTTTCTCAAGCCTCATAGTAATCGTATACACTGTTCCTTCAACTACATCAGTGAAGCCAAGCTGACGCAATTGCTGCGTAATTTCATATCCGTACGTTTCGCCTCGGCTGATAATTTCAAGGACGCAGCCTTCAAGCACCCCTTTTAGCATTTCTGTAATATTTTCCAAATGTTCACCCTCCATTGGTACTTTACATTATTTTGATTAAACTCTTACATAAAAGATGTTTTATAACTCACTAATAAGTAATACTAACTACTACTATATAGTATCACATATTAGTGATTAGTCAAGAAACAAGCAATGTTTACTTATGAGATATAAGACCTTCTAACTTATTTAGACTGACCCTCCTATTCAAGAATGGTTAAGTATCAATAGCTATCTTTTCATTTTAATCATGACTAATCGTTTTTATATAAGATAAAAGAAAAGACCAAATCATATGCGATTTGGTCTTTTACTTAATAGCCTATTCCCTATGTCTCTTCAATGAAACGACTTGTTTGCCATTCAGCTTATTTTTATTAAACCCTATTCTTCTGGAATTTCATCAACCTCTTCAACTTTCACAATACCGTTTGTACTGAACTCCAGATCAAAATACGCTTTGACGATATCACCTTTTTCAAGCCCTTTTGGCAGCGGTTCGTTTACCTTTGCCTCCAAAAATGAAATACCAGTTCCTTCTTTTGTCGTTCCATAGTAGCGTCCATCTTCTACTTTATCAATTGTAATATAGTAAACTCGGTATTTACGCTCTTCTTTATCGCCTTTCACCTTTTCGTTAACAGTTTCTTGCGCTGGTAATTTATCTAACGTTTCTTCAGCTTGCTTGGCAGTTGGCGTTGTTCCTCGATTCGTAAACTGCACGACAAGTAAGCCTAAACAAACCACAAGTAAAATAAGTAATATAATTTTCTTTACTCCTAAAGACAAAATGTGTGCCTCCTTACACCTTTATGTATATCGTGATCATGTTGCACAAAAGTGATTATACACGATAACGACTCAAAAATATGTGTAAAATTTGTAACATAATCAAAATATGAGAAAGTACCTATGTAAACACTTAACCATACATTACCATAAAACTCTTGCTTAAAATGCACCATTTCTTTATTTTATCGTTGATAATGCAGGGTTTTATAGTTATTTAACGTATGTGGCTAAAATTATTGGATAAAGAAGGATTGTCTGGTTTTCTTGTCGAACCTATACATAAATTGTAATCATATTGTTACTTGACGTCACGTAATATGCTTTTTGAAGTGAAAAGGGAGGGAACGAAATGAACTTACTAATCATCAGCTTTTTAGCAGCAGCTGTTCTTGCATTACTGGCAAGACTTTGGTTTCTAAAAACCAATCCACGCTCGGATGACCAAACTGTTCATAAGCCTATCGTTTCAGTTACTGGGCAAGTAAAATCAGCAGAAGGAATTGATCAGGTTGCCATTTCAAAAATTGAAATGTATGAAGAGCATTTATTAATTAACCAAGTTGCCATGATTCCTCTCCACCGCATTCAGCGTGCTGAATTTATCAAGCACGTCAAAAATGAAAAAGGCGTTAAAGGTGCACCTGTCCAGCGTTATTTTGGAGAACTGACAATCCATTTCACAGATAAAAATGGAGCGGAAGCGTCAATTGTTTGCAGCACGCCAAAAAAGAATCAGTTTCACCATATCTATCAATATGATGTAATGAAAAAGACGCTTAACAAAGCGTTAGGTATTGAAGATTTACAAAATCACCTTGCGTTCCGCGAGCCTTACGAACTATAATCTGGTATTTTTTTCTTATCGGTATCATAAACCTCCTTTTATTGCACAAGCTATATCATATACATACCCAATCTAAGGAGGTTTTCATCATCGATCCAATTCAATTCCTAAAGTACTTCTGTTCCTTCGCCGGAGCAGGGTGCTTAGCATTTACGTATTATCATATGTTTAAAGGAAATAAAAAAGAAGACAAAGAAAGCAGTACGGATTGAGTACTGCTTTTTTTGTGCTTATTCATTTGTTTAAGTATGGTAAAATAAGTATACCCTACACTGAACGGAGCGGTGCAAATGGATATTTATGATTATTTAGACCTACTACAAAAAGATATACAAACTTCTCCTATACAAGAAATTGAACAGCGCTATTTTGATATTTGCACAAAACTTTGCGGAACTGATATAGCAAAAGCTATTCAGCTCGTTTCATTAAAAGACTACCAAGAGGCATTACAAGATCTCTTGGCTCAAGGTTTAACAGTTGCATATTCTGAAGGTGCCAAAGCCATTTACTTTGAGTACGACTTAGATAATGATTGGGATAGTACGCTTTTTATCTGTGAAGATTATCAGCCACTTGAAGAGGACGATGATGAGTGGGCATGTGAATGGGTTGATGAAATAAATGGACCAAGTCTAGCAACGTTTGGCAATTTATATGAATCTCATGGCTTCGACGATACAAACGAACCCATAGGCTCAACACTTTATCTCATTGTACGGACAGTTTTAGAATACATGAGAGCTTACAATGAGGTGAATGCTTTTCCTAAAGTGAACGTTTGTATTGGATTTCATGATCAAGATCCCGTAATGAGAATTAATGAGGCAGCGAGCGTTTTATAATATGAATCGTCATGAGTTTTCATCTCAAAATTTACATATTCTTATTACGCTTGCTGTAAATCAAGAACTCTCTCACAAAACGTTGGTGGATTGGTGCTCTCTCTACATACATGAAACCGATGAAGGTGATAATCAAAACCTTTTGTTGAATGATAAAGCAATAGATGTGATCCTAGATATAGACGCTCAGTGGGAGTTGTTTCTTTCAAATACGTTCACGCTATCTGAGTTACAAACTCTTAACTTAGACTTGATTAAAATACCAGTTCAATGGCTGAAGCATTGGCTAGAAAAGCTTTAACCTATTTAGTTTACCAAAACAAAACCACACCTATAACCGGTGTGGTTTTGCTTTGATTAAAACGCCCAGTTCCCTTTTCTAAACACAGGCTCACTTGTACCGTCAGCTTTAATGCCGTCGATGTCCATTTCAGCTGAGCCAACCATGAAGTCAACGTGGGTGATGCTGTCGTTTGCTCCGTTTTCAGCTAGCTCGTCTTTTGACATTGTTTTTCCGCCTTCTAAGCAGAAAGAATACGCGCTGCCAATCGCTAAGTGATTTGATGCGTTTTCGTCAAACAGCGTGTTGTAGAAAATGATATCAGACTGGGAAATGGGTGAGTTATGCGGTACTAGCGCCACTTCACCTAAATATTTTGCTCCTTCATCTGTATCAATTAGCTGCTTTAACGTTTCTTCTCCGTGCTCTGCTTTAACGCCTGTAATTTTTCCGTTTTCAAACGTAAGCGTAAAGTTTTCGATCAGGTTACCTGCATAGCTTAATGGCTTTGTGCTTGTCACCTGGCCGTTCACACCGTCTTTTTTCGGAACGGTGAACACTTCTTCTGTTGGCATGTTCGCCATGAAGTCATGCCCTTTTTCGTTCACGCTTCCAGCGCCTACCCAAATATGCTTTTCAGGTAGTTCAATTGTTAAATCTGTACCTGGTGCTTTATAGTGTAGTTTTGCAAAGTGCTTTTCATTTAGGATATCCACTTTTTCATGTAGATTGTCGTTATGTTTTGTCCAAGCAGCTACCGGATCTTCTTGGTCCACACGTACCGCTTTGAAAATCGCTCCCCATAGCTTTTCTTCTTGCTTATCTTCCGGTGCGTCAGGGAATACCTTTGCCGCCCACTCTTTTGATGGTACGGCTACGATTGACCAGCTAATTTTATCAGATTGAATGGCTTCTCTAAACTTTTTCATCGCTTGACCGCTTACACGTTGGAACGTTGCGATACGCTTTCCGTCTACGCCTTTTAATAGATCGGGACTGCTTGAGATAACGGATAAAACAGCTCCTCCATTTTCAACAAGCACTTCGCGTTCTTGAACTCGCCAAGCTGGGAATTCTTCAAATACTTCATCCGCTGCTTTTTCATACTTCAAGCGAACAAGATAATCATCTTTAAAATCAACGTCAACTGACTTTGCGCCAGCTTCATACGCTTTTTTAGCTACTTCACGTACGAATGATGCCGATGCAACATCAGCAGAAATATGTAAAACTTGCCCTGGTTGAATATTGACGCCAACCTTAACCGCTAGCTCAGCGTACTTTTCAATATTGCGTTCAAAATTTAACATAATCTGTCCCCTTTACTAAAAAATTCTTCCACTGTTATTTTAGCATAAACGAATAGCGCAATGATAATATTTGCGTTTTTAGTTTACATAATAAAATTACAGAAAATAAAAAAAGTCCTAATCACATCGATTAGGACTTTTTTTATTTCATCAGCACGCGTCGCTCATTAAAGAATAACTTATAACCTAGGTAGATAAAGTATAAAATGGCAGCTGACAGCACAGCAATCCACATGTAGTAAAGACCTTCTGCTCCCCATACGCCTGTTAAGTTAAAGAGTGCCGGGATGGTAAGCGTAATCCACGACTGGACAACGGCGACTTTTCCCACATATTCTGTAATATCCCGCTCCTGCGTGTTGATAAAGTAAAATAGAAACCAAAGAAATGCCCACAGCAACCACGTTAAGCCGTTTACAACGTCACCATATCTTGTAAAAGCGATGGTCATATAAACAAGAGCTAAAATCGATACCCAAAGCGAATAATAGCCAAGGCCTGTTCCTTCCATTCCTTTGATAACGGTTACACCAACATACAAATACGTTAAGCCAAATAAGAAAATAGCGGCTTTTTCGTAAAGCACCCAGTTTGTTTGATCTGAAACAATAATTAAATAAAACGGCGCAATCATTTGAAAGACGCCGACAAATAGGTTAAACACCCCGACGTTTTTATCGTTTGCTTTTCCTAAAAGCATCAGCCCGTTTAAAAACAGCGCTGCTCCTGATAGTAATAATCCAATGCTGTCCATGTTGTCGTAAAGAATACTAGACTCTTTACTACCTCCTTTATATGTGCTCGAAGTACTGTATGATTCTTATCTTCCCACAAAAGAAAAAAGCAATCCTGCCCGCAGCAGAAATGCTTTTCCTTCTTCATTTGTTTTATAAAATAAAGCTTACAATAATCGCTGATAACACACTTACTAACGTTGCACCGTACAATAAGCGTAATCCAAAGCGAGCCACTGTGTTTCCTTGTTTTTCACTTAAGCCTTTAACAGCTCCAGAAATAATACCAATTGAAGAGAAGTTTGCGAATGACACTAAGAATACAGAAACAATTCCTAGCGTACGCTCACTAAACTGTCCAGACATATCCGCTAAGCTCATCATCGCCACAAACTCATTCGTTACAAGCTTTGTTGCCATAATTCCACCAGCAGCTACCACTTCTGAACCTGGAATACCCATAATGAAGGCAAATGGTGCAAATACATAGCCAAGAATTTCTTGGAACGAAATTCCAAGAATCATTTCAAATACGTTGTTAATGGCTGCGATTAGCGCAACGAATCCAATAAGCATTGCCCCTACAATGATGGCTACTTTAAATCCATCCATGATATATTCGCCAATCATTTCAAAGAACGTTTGTTTTTCTTCATCTTGCACTTCTAAAATATCTTCATCTGTCGTTACTGTATACGGATTAATAATCGACGCAATGATGAAACCACCAAATAAGTTAATAACGATTGCTGTTACTACGTACTTTGGCTCAATCATTGTCATGTACGCACCAACAATTGACATTGAAACCGTTGACATTGCAGACGCACATAATGTATATAGACGGTTTGGAGGTAGTTTATCCAGCTGTTTCTTTACTGTGATAAATACTTCTGATTGACCTACAATCGCAGAAGCTACTGCGTTATAAGATTCAAGTCTTCCCATTCCGTTAATTTTGCTTAAAACAAGACCAATACCCTTCATGATGAAAGGCAAAATCTTAAAGTACTGTAGAATCCCAATTAATACAGAGATAAATACGATTGGAAGCAAAACCGTTAAGAAAAATGGAGCTGTTCCGTCGTTCGCTAAGCCACCAAATACAAATTCAATTCCTTCAGCAGCATATTCCAATAATTTATTAAACGTTGTTGCAATTGCATCAATGATGATAAAACCAAACTTTGTGTTTAATAGAAGCATTGAAAGCAGCAGTTGAAGCACAATCATAATAAGGATTGGCTTATACTTAATGCCTTTTTTATTGTTACTTGCTAAAAATGCTAAACCAAACACAATTAATAACCCTAGTATTCCAATTAAGTATTGCATGTAATAGACTCCCCACTAGTTGTATAAATTCCCATTTAAATCCTATCCTTATAGGCCTTAAACAGCTGCTGCCGAGAGCGTTTTTTTCAAAACAATTCTTTACGTTTTGTGTAAATCTTTTGATGAAAAGAACCCTGGTAACAACTCATTAATGTTTGTCACAACGTGATCGCCTTTTAAATTAGCTAAAATCACGACTGTGTCTGGTGAAAAGAACTCAGCTAAAACTTGACGACAAGCTCCACATGGAGAAATTGGTCCCTCTGTATCCCCAACAACTGCGATTGCTTGAAACTCTTTTTCACCTTCTGAAACAGCTTTAAAAATCGCCGTGCGCTCTGCGCAGTTTGTTAAACCATAGGAAGCGTTCTCGATATTACATCCGTGATATAGTTTTCCATCCTTTGTTAAAAGAGCTGCACCTACATGAAAATTTGAATATTGAACATATGCTTGTTTACTTGCAACAATTGCTTCATCAATTAATTTTTTCGGCTCCATTCATTCATCATCCTTTTTCATGGTTTAAAGCAGGTTAGCTCAGTGTATGAGCTAACCTGCTAGACATTCTCTTCAGATTCTAATCGAATTAGTATGAGCTGTTGCTAATTTCGCCTTTAGCAATTGAAACACCAGAGCTTGCACCGATACGCGTAGCACCTGCTTCAATCATCGCTTTAGCGTCTTCTAATCCTCGTACGCCACCAGATGCTTTTACGCCAAGGTCTGGTCCAACTGTTTTTCTCATTAACGCAACATCTTCAACCGTTGCGCCACCTGTTGAGAAGCCAGTAGATGTTTTAACAAAGTCCGCACCTGCTTTAACAGATAGTTCACAAGCTTTTACTTTTTCTTCGTCTGTTAATAGACATGCTTCAATGATTACTTTCACTAATGCTTTACCTTTTGCAGCGTCAACAACTGCTTTAATATCACGCTCTACTAGATCGTAATTTTTGTCTTTTAACGCACCGATGTTAATGACCATATCAACTTCGTCTGCACCGTTTTCAATTGCATTTGTTGTTTCGAATGCTTTTACTTCTGGTGTGCTTGCCCCTAGTGGAAAACCAATTACCGTACATACTTTTACTTCTTGTGCATCGCGTAATAACTCAGCAGCTTTTTTAACCCACGTTGGATTCACACATACAGATGCAAATGAATATTCTTTTGCTTCCTGTGCAAGTACTGTAATTTGCTCTTCTGTTGCGTTAGCTTTTAATAAAGTGTGGTCAATCATTTTTGTAATTTCGTTGCTCATGTTTAATTCTTCCTTTCAATCCTCTTATAAAGTAAAATTTTAACCTGTAGAAGCTCTATTTCTCTTCCACTGAATACCTAGTTGAACCATCGTGGCCTTTAGGCGCACTAGAATTAATGAATTTCTTTGTAGATGAGCGTTGGTGCATCTACCTGTTCAGATACAATTGTATAAGAATCGTAAATAACGTTCATTACTTCATCCACGTTTTCAGAGTTACTATGAATTGTTACAAGCGTATCGCCCTTCTTAACAGCATCTCCTACTTTTTTGTGCAGTACTACACCAACAGCTAAATCAATCACTGATTCTTTTGTTGCGCGACCTGCACCAAGTTTCATTGCTGCTACGCCGATTTGCTCAGCAACAATTTCTGATACATAGCCATCTGCTTTTGCTGGAACCGAAATTTTATAAGAAGCATCCGGAAGCTGTGATGGATCATCTACTACGGATGCATCTCCACCCTGTGCTTCAAGGAATGTTTTAAATGTTGCAAGTGCTTGTCCGTTATCGATCACTTCTATTAATAGCGCACGCGCCTCTTCAAGGCTGCTTGCTTTCTTTGCAAGCATAACCATATGGCTACCTAACGTCAAGCATAATTCTGTTAAATCTTCCGGCCCTTCACCTTTTAACGTATCGATTGCTTCTTTCACTTCTAGCGCGTTTCCAACCGCAAATCCAAGCGGTTGACTCATATCAGAAATGATAGCTTTTGTGTTTCGTCCAACACCTTTTCCGATTTCAACCATTGCTTGTGCTAATGCTTCTGCATCTTTTAAGTCTTTCATAAACGCACCGTTTCCAGTTTTAACATCTAAACAAATTGCGTCTGCACCCGCTGCAATCTTCTTACTCATAATTGAGCTTGCAATCAGTGGAATTGAATCAACTGTTGCCGTTACGTCACGTAGTGCGTATAAACTTTTATCAGCTGGCGTTAAGTCACCGCTTTGTCCAATAACCGCTAGTTTGTTTGTGTTTACTAGACGAATAAATTCGTCGTTCGTAATTTCAACGTGGAATCCTGGGACAGCTTCTAGCTTATCGATTGTTCCACCCGTATGACCAAGGCCGCGACCTGACATCTTAGCGACCGGTACGCCTACCGCTGCAACAAGTGGTCCAAGTACTAGCGTTGTTGTATCTCCTACTCCACCTGTACTGTGCTTATCTACTTTAATGCCTTCAATTTCACTTAAGTCAATTTGATCACCTGAGTTTACCATCGCTGTAGTTAAATGAACGCGCTCTTCCTGCGTCATATCTTGGAAATAAATTGCCATTGCTAGTGCGGACATCTGATAGTCAGGCAAGTTACCATTTGTATATTCAGTAATAATAAAGTCAATTTCACTTTTTGTTAATTCTAAGCCATTTCGCTTTTTTTCAATTAGATCTACAACTCTCATTGATATGGCCTCCCCATGCGCTTTCTTTTCAAAATTATAACGCTTTCAACAACTTACATCTTCACTATATCTCAACATTGAACAAATGTAAATATTTATTTTGACATTTGTTCAATGTTTTTTATGATGTCACTTTTTCAAGCAGCTGCTGAGCTGTAAATGGGTCTGTGACTAGTGTATTAACATACCCGCCTTTTATCGCACCGTAAATACCTTCCACCTTGTGCGCCCCTCCCGCTACGAGGATCGAATGTTCCTTTTGCTTAAGTTCTTCTAAATCTAAACCAAGCGTGCGTTCATTTAAGCTCGGGTTGCAAATACACCCATTTTCATCGAAAAATCGCGAACAAATATCACCGACTGCGTGCGGATCTAGCTGTTTTAAATCCTCTTCTGTGAAATAACCTAGCTGAAACAGCAAAGAATCTGTTTTAATAGGACCCGTCGTAAAGATCGCAATATTTGCTTTTTTGCCAAGCTCTAATATTCCTTTTATATGACGATCAGCTTCCATTGCCTGCTTTACTACAACATGATCAACAATAGCCGGAAGCGGTAAATAAAGAGGAACGGTGCTATAAGCATTTCCAAACAGATGCAGTATTTCAGAAGCATACGTGTTGGTTTCAGAATGGCTAACTCCACCTTTTAACTGTACAACTTTCACATCTTTTACACGCTTATTTTTGAGCTTCATCCCTACATGATAAAGCGTTGTTCCCCACGTTATGCCAATAATATCTCCATCTTTTACAATTTTATCAAGGTAATCTGCTGCTGCTTCTCCTAAACCTTCCTTTACAAGGTTTCGATCTTCATGAGGTATAGATGCGACAATTGCTTTTTTTAGTTTAAACGTTTGTTCTAGCTGAGCTGATAGCTCTTTCACATCGATGGTAGAATCGATAATTTTAATTTGTACAATGCCTTCAGATTTAGCTTGTTGCAGTAAGCGTGAAACAGTTGGCCTTGAAACTCCAAGCTTTTTAGCAATTTCATTTTGATTATAGTCAAACAGATAATACATCTTTGCTGCTTCGATTGCTTTCGTTAACTTGTCGCTTTCCATAAGCATCCCCTTTACGTCAGTATAGCGTTTTCATTTTTCTATCTTACCAAACAATGAACATTTTTATAATACTACCTGAACATTTTTTCAAAAAAACCTCTCTTCTACTCGAAGAAAGGCTTAGCGGTTGACGGCATATACGACAAACAACACAATATTCAACATAATAAGAGCAACCCCCGCAAGGAGCCACTTTGTTCCCTGAGACTTCTTCTCTCCTTCTTGCATTTCAAAGCCTCGGATAGCAAACACGATTCCGAGTGTAAAAAATAAAAAGAATGTTTGACGATAATCAAAAAAAGCTAAAATCAAAAAAATGGCTGTAAAAAATACCATGATCATTTCTAATGCTATATACGGCTGTTTTTTACATACTAACAGTTTCAAATTGCACACCTACCCTTTATCCAAGTTCTATGACAACTTATTTTACTATTTTTTCGCGAGCAGGTGTCAACGTTTGATGTACTGTTCACGTATTTGTAACAAAAGCGCTCCCATGTTGGGAAGCGCTTTTATTATTCATTCATATTTGGATTCACCGGATTATCGATTCCTGTTTTCTCTTGAATCTTTTTATAAATAAAGTACGTATAGATGGCGATCAAAATTGAGAACGCCCACGTCACTGCTTGGCGAAAGACAATCATGTTGCCATACCCTTCAACACCGTACTTTTGAATAAGAACGTATTTTACAATGGCTAAAAACACATAGCGCCCCGCAAATAAAACGGTTAACCAGTTCATCATTTTAAAGAGATCTTGCTCAAAGAATAGCTTTTTTGAATCTTCACGCTTATATCCCATTAAATAGGCCGTATCAACAAAGAAATATAGCCCAATTGGACGCTTCACTAAAATCGTTATAAACGTAAAAATAGCTAGTCCAATCATAAAATAAACCTGATTAACCAGCATGGTTTCTGCATTACCCGACAATAAATCTACAATTGTTCGCGCAAGCAAGGTAATAACAAGAAACAGTCCCGTTACGTTAAATTGACGCTCTTTAATAAACGTATAGATGGTATAGAAGAATGCAGGGGCTGTCGATAATAAAATGGCGTAATAATCACCGATAAGATCTTTTCCCTGATTCCAGATAAGGTACGGGATTGCAATGTAAAAAAGCAAGTCAAACCATACTCGTTTTGAATTGTTCATAGCGCTCTCCTTTTCCACTATTGTTAGTGTAATTATATGGGAAAATGATGTAGAAGAAAAGGTTATTTCATTTGCAGAAACGAAAAGCCTTCCTCGTTTTCATTTAGATCATATACGTCTTCACCTTTCATAAACAAGACGCCGTGGAAAATTTGAAGATCATCATCACACGCTTCACAAAACTCTTTCTCACAGTCATTCCAAAAGGTAAAAAGAGATAGCTTTTTCATATGAACGTGGCGATAACTCGCTTGATGTTCATGAATAAGCCTTGTATAATGCTCAAGCGCTTCTTTTTTATGGTCGAATTCAATCGTTTCAATAATGTCTTTTTCCCAACCATCTAGAAAAAGCCACGGTTCACAGTCAGTTTTAATTTTATGGACTTTCCATTTTTCATTCATAATACTTCGCTCCTTACTTCTTCTTGCAGGATGCTTACTCTTTTATTATTCAAGAAAAACACCCTCGAATCAAGTAATACGCTAAAAGCGCACCAGCTATCTTTGAGCTGATGCGCTTTCACGTTTGCTACGAAGCGATTCGCTTTGTATCTATTTGTTTTTTCAGCCAACCTTTACCTTCTACAATGCGTGACACAAGCATAGAAGATACGTTATCTCCCGTTACGTTCACCATTGTTGCAGGTGGATCGACAATCATGCCTAGCGCGGCCATAACCGGAAGTGCTTCAATTGGCAAGCCAAACATCGTTAAAATCAACATCTCACCAACTGCGCCTCCGCTCGGTAGACCCGCAATGACAACACCACATAAAATAGCAACAACAACGGCTTTCACAAACGTATCGATGCCGCTGAAATCCATATCGAATAGCGTAAAGGCAAATGAAATTTTTAAGATTGCAGCCAAGCAAGACCCGTCCATATGTACGGTTGCTCCAATTGGAATGACCGTTTCTCGCACATCTTTTGGAACGCCCGTTTGTTTAGCTGCCTCTAGGTTAACAGGCACGCTGGCTACGCTGCTCCCTGTCCCTAAAGCCGTAACCGCTGGCGTTAAGATATTTTTCCAAAAACGAACGATCCCTTCTTTTCCTCCTGCTAAAAAGGCATAAAGCGTAAAGCCAACAAAGAAGTATAAAAGAGCTACCGGGTAATATACGGCTACTGCTTTTGCATACGTTCCTAATAAATCAGGACCAAATACACCAACTAACGACGCGAAGTAAGCAAATAACCCAATTGGTGCCACGTACATCACAAGCGTTACCATTTTCATAAACACCTGTGAACCTGATTGTAGTACTTTCACAAACGGCTTTCCAGCTTCACCAATTAGCGTTGCTGATAATCCTAAAAGTACGGCAAAAACAATAAGTGCAAGCATATGTTCACGAGACAGTAAATCCACAAAGTCAGACGTTGTAAATGCTTGTACAAACTGATCGGCAATATTAATATTTTCTACCTGATCTGGCTTTTCAATTGTAATTGGTGACGCATCAACTGATAAAAATGCCTTAACTGCAAAAAGCATTAATAAAGATGAAATAATGCCAGTCAAAATAAAAACGCCAAACATTGAGCCAATGATTTTTCCAAAGCGATTCATATTCGCAGTGTTTGATACGGCTGCTGCAATGCTAAAAAACACGAGCGGCACAACAACCATAAACATTAAGTTTAAATAAATGTCCCCTAGTGGCTTTAACACTTCTGCTTTCTCTCCAGCAAAGAACCCTACTGCTCCACCAGCAAAAATAGATGCTAGTAAAATGAGCGGAAAGCGATATGGTTTTAACGCGTACATAAACATCCTCCTTCTAATTAAAACGCTCACAAAAAAAAGCGACAGCATGCGCGCTGTCACTTTTTTGATTTTACTATAGTTTTAAAATTGGTCAATCCAGCTTTAGCCCCTTTTAACAAATTGTATACTTCCGACTTTTCCAAATAATTATAAAGATATGATAACAAGCAGTGCTAGCATAAATACTACTCCAAGGAATTCATAAACATAGCTCTTTGACTCTTTATCAGTCATCCAATGCTCAATTCCTCGCAAAGTATCTACTAAAATAAAAAAGCCACACACTGGCAGTGCTCGAATCCAGATGGGAAACTCATCGCTTCTCTCTGAAAACGTGACAACACCAAGAAAATAAATGAACAATACTACTATGATACCTTCAATCACCCTATACAGCCTCTTTCTATCTTTGGAAAACAGACTTACACGCTTTTCTTGAATATTTAACCTCTTTTTCAAATAGTAATGGCTAATTGAAAAGTAAAGTATAAAAAGAAGAATGACACCTATTAAACCCTCAGAACTCATTTAAATTCCCCTTTAGCAAGCTGTAGTATATTAAGATAATATCATAATTAAAGAGTTAAATGTAATTATTTGTATAAAAAACCCTCCGCTTTCAAAATAAAAAGCAGAGGGTTCTATGTACGCAAAAGAGCTATTAATCTCGCTCTTTTGCTCGTTGCGTATCTCGAATATTTTTTTGAATTGTCACTACTGCAAACAAGCTCAACACAAATGACATGCCGTAGAAGCCTTTTTCGCTTAGCGTAATACTACCTGCGTTATATAAACCAATAACCATTAATGAAATCGATACAATAAGTGCAAACCAGCTAATTCCATAATAAATACCTGTAACAGGGATATCTTCCTCTTTGTCTCGAACGGCTTTTTGAAGAGATACCGCTGAATAAAGTCCAAATACTAAAACAGCAAAATAGTAGCCTTTTTCATTTAGCTCCATCGTTGCGTTAAATAATCCAACCAAGTAAGCTACAACTCCAATCAGTAGCGCTCCCCAAGATGCTCCTTTAAAAGCTGAAGTTGGCTCTCCTTCTTTTCGTTCTACCTTAACCTTTGGCTCATCTTGGTTTCGCTTCTCTGGAAATAGTTCATGCTCATTCGCCATTTAGGTTTTCGCCTCCTCTTCTCTCTTAATCTAAACAAATACGCGATTGTACGTTCACTTATACCATTATATAGAAAATAGGTTAAATTAATAGGTATTTTTGTCATCTTTTAATAAGACTTTATGCTCAAAATAAATAAATAAATAAATAAATACACTTCTGTTTTTTATACAAAAAAAGAAACAGCTTCATGAGCCATCTCTTTTCTACGTACGACGCTTTTAACGCTTAAATATTCTTTTTCATGCCACAGCTAACGCATTCTCGCAAAAATTTCCCTTCTCCTACACTACTTTTAAAATGAACGCTCTCGCAGTTGTCGCAGCGACCCGCAACTTTATCAGGGAGATCTTTGTATTCATATACTTTGTCCAGATCAATATTGGCATATAAACCTTCTTTTTCTTCCACCTTAAACACTCCGATTTCATTTGAGATTGCTTCTATATCATACCAATATTAATTTAAGAATAAAAGACGCCTTCTTTATTTTCTCTCGGAGTAGCTACCTACAGCATACACTTGTTCTTAGCTGCTGGTTTTACTTTATGTTTATTATTTAGAATATAGTTTTTTTAGATACTTAGATGCGTTGACACACACTCATAAAAAAACCACCGCATCCGCAGTGGTTTTCATCTTACGCTTCAAAATATTCTTTGTAAAAGCCACCAACTTGACCTGTGTTGTCGACTACAAAGTAAAACTCTTCCGTTTCATTTTTTACATCGTATACTTTTCCTGCTGTTAGCACGTTTTCTACCATGTACTTTTTCGCATTCGTATGTACACATTTTACTTGTTTGATGGTTGGACGATCATTCCACTCTAAATGAATCATATTTGGTCTCTCCTTTTGAACGATTGGACGTTAACTTTGCCCTTCGTTCATTTTACCCCAACTGCTTTTTTTTTCGCAACTGTCGCTTTAACAAAACGTGCCGTATGTTGAATAATTTGGTCTTTATCATAGTCCATGGACGCTACATGATACGAATTAGGAAGCATAACTTGATGAGCTGTTTTTGAACGAATATGCTCCAGAATATAAGCTGAGTTGCTTGGTGGTACAACATGATCGACTGTGGATGTTAAAACTAGCGCTGGGCACGTTACGTAAGATAAGCGTTCCTCCGCTTCATCCATTAAAGATAATAGCTCGCGCATTGAACGAACGGGTACCTTATCATACGTAATTTCATGTACGTTAGGATCTTTGATATCCGGCTTATCTTCTTTTACATAGCGAAGTGTATGTGCATTTCTGTAAGCTTTCATTGAAGGAATTGAATTCATTGCTGGGTTAATAGCAATTACGCCTGACAGGTCTAATCCTTGACTTGCGGTATGAAAGGTTAACGTTCCGCCCATCGATTGCCCTAGGATGAAGACGTGCTCACATCTTTCTTTTAAAAAGCGATAGCCTTCTAAAAAGTCTGCTTTCCAATTTTCATAGGTTGCCTGTTCAATATCTCGATAGTGAGTTCCATGGCCCGTTAGACGAATTCCATAAACCGTATAGCCTTTAGCTGCCAAGCCTTGGCCGATATGTTCCATGCTTTGTGGCGTTCCCATAAATCCGTGAGAGACTAAAATACCAACTTCATTCCCTTTATGATAAAAAGCTTCCGCTCCTTGAATAACATCATAACGTTCCATTATTCTTCACCCTTTACGCTCAAATTTTCTGACAAGATTGATTATTTATATAATACACCTATAATTCCTATAAGTCAACTGGGTTTTTATTTTTTACAGAATTGTCAAAAAACATCAGAGTATGTCTCTAGCGCTTCATTATCAACAAAAAATCCGAACTATAAAAGAGTCGTTAACTCTCAATAGTTCGGATAGATTATTGACTAAAATACTTATGTCCCAGCCTCGTTTTTCATTAACCTTCTAATAATAATGTTTCTGGATCTTCTAACAGTTCTTTCACTGTTACTAGGAAACCAACGGCTTCTTTTCCATCAACAATGCGGTGATCATAAGATAAGGCAATATACATCATTGGACGGTTTTCAATACGGTCTTCGTCAATTGCAACTGGACGAGTCTGTATTTTGTGCATTCCTAGAATCCCTACTTGTGGACCATTTAAGATTGGCGTTGACATTAATGAACCGAATACTCCACCGTTTGTAATCGTAAATGTTCCTCCCTGCAGGTCACCTAGAGCTAGCTTATTGTCACGCGCTTTTTTCCCAAGCTCAAGGATACTTCCTTCAATACCTGCAAACGTTTTGCGGTCTGCATCACGAACAACTGGTACAACAAGCCCATCCGGCGCAGATACGGCAATACCGATATCATAGAACTTTTTAATAACAAGCTCGTTGCCTTGAATTTCAGCATTTAATAATGGATACTTTTTCAGCGCTGCTACAACGGCTTTTGTAAAGAATGACATAAAGCCAAGTTTTACATCATGCTGTTCAAAGAATTTGTCTTTACGACGCTTACGAAGTTCCATAACAGCTGTCATATCAACTTCGTTAAATGTTGTTAACATCGCAGCCGTTTGCTGTACTTCAACTAAGCGATTTGCAATCGTTTGACGACGGCGTGACATGCGTACACGTTCAACTGGTTTATCACTGTTCTCACTTACTGTTGGAGAAGGTACCGGCTTAGATTGACGAGCACTTTGAGCTTTTGCATCAGCTTTTTGCTCTGCTGTTTTTTGGCTAGCAAATGAATCGATATCATGCTTGCGAACGCGGCCTAACGGATCTGCCGTTGGCACTTCGTCAAGCTTAATGCCTCGCTCTCTTGCAGCTTTACGCGCAGCTGGAGATGCAATTAACCACTGCTTTTGCGGAACCTCTTCCTTCGCTTCTGCCGCAGGTGCTACCTCTTCTTTTGCTTCTTTTTGTTGAACAGGCTCTTCTACTTTTACTTCTTCCTTCACTTCTGCTTTTGGCGCTGGCGCTTGACCATCGGCTGCTAAGCGAGCAATTGTTTCCCCCACTTGAACCGTATCTCCTTCACCTGCTAGAAGCTCCGTTAGTACGCCTGAATCTTCCGCTGTAATCTCAACGTTTACTTTGTCAGTTTCTAATTCAACGATATAGTCGCCTTTTTCAACAAAGTCTCCTACCTGCTTAAGCCACTGTGCTACTGTTCCCTCTGAAATTGATTCTGCTAATTCCGGTACTTTAATTTCTCCCATTGTTCATTCCCCTTCCTTATCGTGTCACTACATCATTAGCGATTTGTGTTTTCGTTAATGCTTCTTGTAATATACGCTCTTGCTCTTGTCTATGAGTGGTTGGGTCTCCTTCTGCTGGGCTTGAACGTCTTCTACGTCCAATGTAATCAACGCTCACGCCTTCAGGTGCTACTTCGCGAAGCTTAGACTCAACATAATTCCATGCACCCATATTCTCAGGCTCTTCTTGCATCCACGCAATTTCTTTTAAGTTTGGATATTTAGCAAATAAATCAGCTACAACTCGTCTTGGGAATGGATAGATCTGCTCAAGGCGTAGTACGTGTAACCAATCTAGCGACTTATCAGATTTTTGGATGCGATCTGTTAAATCTCCGCTAATTTTACCGCTGCATAAAACGATACGCTCAACTTCTTCTGTTTTTTCACCTAAGTTTGGTTGTTCGACAACTAAGCGGAAAGAACCGTTTGTGAACTCTTCCATATTTGATACACTAAACGCACTTCGAAGCAAGCTTTTTGGTGCCATTACAACAAGTGGACGCACCTCTTCTTTTTTCAAAACAGCCGCTTGACGACGTAATAAGTGGAAATATTGCGCCGCGCTCGTTACGTTTGCCACCGTCCAGTTATTTTCAGCAGCTAGCTGTAAGAAACGTTCTAATCTTGCGCTTGAATGTTCTGGACCTTGGCCTTCATGTCCGTGTGGAAGTAAGAGAACCATACCTGATTTTTGTCCCCACTTCGCGCGACCTGCTGAAATGAATTGATCAATGATAACCTGACCAGCATTTGCAAAGTCTCCGAACTGAGCTTCCCAAATCACAAGTGTTTCTGGTGCAAACACATTATATCCGTAATCAAATCCTAACACTGACCCTTCAGAAAGAGGACTGTTACGAATATCAAAGGAAGCGCTTACGTTCTTCATTGTGTGCAGTGGTGAGTATACATCCCCTGTCTCATAGTCATGCAATACAAGGTGACGATGAGCGAATGTTCCACGTTCTGAGTCTTGTCCTGTGATACGAATTGGCGTACCGTCACGTAAAATGCTTGCAAATGCAAATGCTTCACCTAGTGACCAATCTGCTTTACCATTTTCTTCAAACGCTTTCGCACGTTTTGACAAAATACGGTCTAATTTTGGAAATACTTTAAAATCTTCTGGATACGTCACAAGCTCTCGGTTAATTTCTAAAAGCTCTTCTTTTGGCACAGACGTATCTAAAGTTGGAATACCATTAAATACTGCTTTTGGCATTTCCATAATTTGATGACGCTTTTCTGCTTTTGGTGGTACTTTATCATAAGCAGTCTGCAATTTCTTTTGAAGTTGCTCACTGATTTCATTCACTTGTTCTTTAGTAACCACTTGTGCTTTCTCCAATTGTTCAGCGTAAAGCGCACGAACCGTTGGACGCTTTGTAATGATTTCATACATCTTCGGCTGCGTTACAAATGGCTCATCCATTTCATTGTGACCAAATCGACGATATCCAATCAGATCAATTAAAAAGTCTTTATTAAAGCGGCGACGATACTCATATGCAAAGTAAGCCGCTGCCAGACATGCTTCTGGATCGTCTGCGTTTACATGGACAATCGGAATTTCGAATCCTTTTGCTAGATCGCTCGCGTATTTCGTTGAACGAGAGTCTACGCTTTCCGTTGTAAATCCAATCATATTGTTAGCGATAATATGAATAGTTCCACCCGTTTGGTACCCAGAAAGCTGATTTAAGTTTAGCGTTTCTTGAACAATTCCTTCACCTGGAAACGCTGCGTCACCGTGAATTAGAATCGCAAAAGATTTCGTGATGTCTTGCTTTGGATAACCGTTTGTTTGGCGATCGTCCTGAGCAGCTCTTGTAAACCCTTCCACAACTGGATTAACGAATTCCAAATGACTCGGGTTACTTGCCAATGTCAAACGAGCTCGAACTGTGTTTTCAGCTTTAATTTGCTTATCTGCACCTAAGTGATATTTTACGTCTCCTGTCCAACCATAGTTAATGCCGATTGAACCCTCAGATGGTACAAGCTCTTTATTCGGTGAATGTTGGAACTCAGCAAAAATCATTTCATACGGCTTGCCTAGTACATGTGCTAACACATTTAGACGTCCGCGGTGCGCCATTCCAATATTAACTGTTTTCGGACTTTTTTCGACAGAGCGTGCAACTAGCTCATCAATTAATGGAATAAGCATATCTACGCCTTCAATTGAGAATCGTTTTTGTCCGACAAATGTACGATGTAGAAATTGCTCAAATCCTTCTACTTCCGTTAGACGCTTTAATACTGAAATACGCTTTTCATCAGAAAGAGGTTGAAAAATTGCTCCTGACTCCACCATTTCAGTAAGCCACTTATTCTCCTCCATGTTATGTACATGATGGAATTCAAACGCCATTGTCTTCGTGTATACATCGGTTAAATACTCAATTGCAGCCAGACCATCCTTTACATGTGCAGGCGCATTTGCGCAAAGAATTTCAACCGGTACTGCTTTTAAATCTTCCTTTGATAATCCATAGTCTTCTAGATGTAGAAGCACAGGATCTTTCTTACCGCTTTCTAACGGTTTGATTGATGCATATAAATGACCGTATGCACGAATATTTTCTGCTAGCTTAATGGCAGCGGCAATCTTAGCCGTATTAGCTGCTGGAACAGGCTGTGTATCTCCCGCTTCAGCATAGCTGCTATCAAGCAATGGCGGTGCACCCCAATAATCAAATAGTTCTTTTAGTTCTGGATCTACTAAATCCGACTTTTCTTCATATAACTCATACTGTTCTAATACATAGCCATAGTTTGGGCCCAAAAACCCTTTCCAAGGCTCACCTCTGTTTGACGTTTCGTTACCCATTTAAAAACCCCCAACGAGTTATAATAAGTGAAATCTTTATTCAACTTTTAATGTCTTACTAGAATTAAAGTACTAAAAGTGATTGATTTCGCATTTTCAAAATACTGATTGCCTTATGGTCAGACATCTTTACAAGCTGGATGTTCTTCCAGTACTTGTATTTGATATCTGTCTCTATTTTACCACTGTTAAGCCTGTCAATCAAAATGAAATCGCTATATTTCTTTAATTTTTTTTACTTTTTTAATAGTCTTACGACTTTTTGAAAGCGCTTTATAAGTAAAGTGAATTACTTATCAAAATAAGTCTTAATGATTGGTTATCACACAACTATCCATACAAATTAATTGCCTAAAATTAAATTTCAGATATAATAACTAGACGCTATAACTCTCATTTCTTTCAGTCATAGTTTTGCTCGTCAAACGAAAAAAAAGAAGCTTACATTGAATTAAGCTTCTTTTTCTTCTATCGTACCTTCTAATTCAATTTTTACGTTCCCTTGAATTGCTCGTGAAATCATGCAGGAGGTCTCCGCTTTTTCCATGAGGCGCTGCACGCGACTTTTTTTCTCCATGTCCTTTGAATCTAACACAACATGTGGACGGTGAATGATTTTTTCATAGGTAAACACACCTTTGGTGACGTCCACGACTGCTTCTGAATCCATTGTAAGAGCTGCTTGCGAAATACCGCTTCTTTCAAGCATTGCAGCAAGCGTAATAATATAGCATGTTGCAGCTGCTCCAAGCAGCATTTCATCAGGATTTGTACCGATTCCAGGTCCATCCATTTCTGGTGGGATTGAGATTTGTGTTTTTAACTGACCAGAATGAATTTCGCCTACTTCATTGCGTCCTCCTGGCCAATTTGCGTTTAAATGAAAATGATGCTTCGCCACTTTGTTCCACTTCCTTCATTATAATTACTTCTAGTATAACGCCACTGTTGGTATGTTAACATCATTTTGCTCATCAAAAAAAGACTACGAACCCGCAGTCTTTTCTTAATATAACGGAACAATTTTTGCTTCAGCTACTTTTTTCTTAATTAAAGGCGGCAGCCATTGGCGCACATCAGAGAATTCATATCCCCAAAAACTAGCCTTTTCATTGCTCATGGTCCACGAATGATCTAGCCCATAAGGTGACGCGTTCTCATCCGTTACTCTTTTCGTAATTTTCGCCTGCTGGTTTGTTTCAGTTTCTATTAAACTCATTAACTCTTTTAGCGAAATGACGCCGTTAGAGCATGCATTAATCGGTCCTTTTAGCTTTTGCTCTCCGCACCATGCTAAAAACGCTCCGGCTTCTTCTCGTGAAATAAAATTGAGCTGTGCATCAATATCAGGAAAACCTATTTCTTCTTGATGCATCACCTTATCAATATGAAAGCGAAGACGATTCGTATAATCATTATCACCTAATACAATCGGAATGCGTACAGCAGTTACTGAAAAAGGTGCTTTTTGAAAGAGTACGGCTTCAGCTTGTCGCTTTCCTTCTTGATAAGAGATATTTTCTTTTCTAGCATACGATATTGGGTACGTATATGGATCAAAATCTTCTTCGTGAAAATGTTCTTTTGAAGAGCCATATACAGATAAGGTAGATGTTAGTACATAGTGGTTTGTACTATCTCGAAAAGCGTCTACAGCTACTAAAGCGCCATGAGATGAATAGCAAATTTGATCAAAAACCACATCCCACTTGCGCCCGCGTGTTGCTTCTATAATGGATTGTTTCTCAACGCGATCCAACTTAATTCGCTCTACTCGATCACCAAACGAATCTTCACGCTGTCCACGGTTTGCAATGGTAACCTGTACTTTTTTCGCGAGCAATTCTTCAACGAGATTCGTGCCAAAAAAACGTGTACCGCCTAAAACAAGTGCTGTTTTCATCTTTTCTCCACCTTTCATAATATCTTCTTTCTTATCATACCATTATTATCCATAGTTGCGCACTTTTTAGTTGTGAAACTTTTTTATCATTTTCAATGGATATTTTGTCATTTTTTTTATTTGTTCATGATAAGATAGCCATATTGTTATGTAAAACCGTAGACTTTTGCGCTACATTATTAATTGAAAAGGAGTTGAATCATGATTGAAAGGTTCACCGATTAAACCAAGTGAGCGAATCATTATGTTAGATGTCATTCGAGGTTTTGCGCTATTTGGCATTTTGCTCGTCAATATGCCCGCTTTTCATTCACCTAATTTCATCAATCAGCTATACAGTGTAGACGTACCCTATGAAGGCCTAGACGCAGTTGTATATGCATTTCTGCAGCTTTTTGTTCAAGTTAAATTTTTTACCATTTTTTCATTTTTATTTGGAGTAGGTTTCTATTTGTTTATGAAGCGAGCTGAAGCAAAGGGATTACGGATGAAAAGCTTATTTTTTAGAAGAGCTTCTATTCTATTAATCATTGGGTTGCTTCATTTAATTTTTTTATGGTTTGGAGACATTCTACACCTTTACGCAGTTGGAGGCTTTTTATTAGTAGCTTTTTATAACCGCATGCCTAAAACTCTCATTAAATGGGCTTTCAGTCTGTTAGCTATTTATTTAGCTCTTCTATCCATGACTTTTTTCATTCCAGTTGATATGATGGACGAACTTGGACTAGGAAATGCAGATGATGTGCTGCCCACATACATTTATATGTATGAAAGCGCTCCTTACCTAGAATGGCTTTCTTACCGAATAAAAGTTGAGGTCATTCCAATTTTGATTAATATTCCATTTACGCTAATACCCGTGTTTGCGTTCTTTTTGTTCGGCTTATATGCTGGGAAAAAAGGGATTTTTGAAGGTTCTGCTTACGCTCCTTTTATTAAAAAGGTGCAGATAGTAACCGGTACCCTAAGCATCCCTTTTGTTATATGCTTATTTTTATTACTGCAAGGCCTATGGGATGTCGGTGTGTACAAATCGGCTGCTACTGATCTCTTTAAAAACCTAAGTGGATTTTCTCTTTGCTTTTTCTATATGGCTACTTTAACTCGATTACTGCAGTTAGATGCTTGGAAAAAGCGACTTAGCTGGCTTCAATTTGTCGGTCGCATGGCTTTAACTAATTATTTGGCGCAAACCGTTATCTGTTTTACTTTATTTAACATTTTCAACTTATACAATCACGTTAGTTTGAGCTTGGGTACAGCAATTGCCATCGTGATCTTTATTGCTCAAGCAGCATGGAGCAAAGCGTGGTTTAACTCGTTTCAGTTTGGCCCTATGGAATGGCTATGGCGTACGTTCACTTATGGACATATTTCTCCTCTTAGACGCCAATCAAAAGCAAGCTAAAAAAGAGGGTCGGACATAACACAATGATTGCTTCTAAAAGACGAACAATAGCTGTTCCCATCTCTTTGGTTCGTCTGAACACGTTCGTTCCATTGCGCTACGGCCACTCGCTTTCCGCGGGGAGGAACCTGAGCTCCTCGCTGCGCTGCGGGATCTCAGTTTTCCCTCTATTTCTCGCAGGAGTCGAGTGTCCTACGCTCCATTCCACCCTGTTTCCAAACTGGTTTTTCCCAATCAACAAAAAACCTGACCGATTAAAAGTTGTGAACTCTCAATCGGTCAGGTATAGTCGGGCTGAACTACTTATGTCTCAGCCTCTTTTTATTAATGAAGAAAGAAAAACAAAGCAAGGCCTAAAAAGAAAAGTGAAAGAATGAATTCAAATGTCCACTGCCACTTCTCTCGTTTTAAAATAATATGTTCGATTGCAGAAAGAAATGAGCTTGCACTTACACAGGCTAAAATAAAGCTAAGCTGACTTACGGTAAACTTTGTTATGAAGCTGATAATAAGCAAAGTAGCAACAACTAAAAACAAAGTAAGCTGAACGGCAAATACCCATTTAATTCTTTGTTTATACCCATCCTTTAACGCTTGTAATAAATCATTGCTAATCACAACTTTACTCCTTTAGACATTTAAAACGACTACGATTTTATCGAGACGTAAATATCAACCTGACTGAAATTAGGGTCAATGCAGCGCTCATCATATAGCTCAAAATCCAAAACGAACGCTCGCTCGTTTCTATTCGACCACTCCCATATATACGACCAAGCATCTAAAACTACTTTCTTCGCCGGACCGATAGCAGTTGTAAACACCATATATTCACCAGCAGGAATAGTAAACTCTCGCATTTCTTCTCTTAACTCTCCACCTGGTGTGACCTCATATCCAAGTGCAAACGTAAATTCAATCGGATTCGACGCTTCATAATCTGTATATAACGCAAACATCTTTCCAGTTACCTTATTAGCAATTTTATTTGCCATTTGTTGCTTGTAAAACATGTCCCAATGGGCTGGAATTGTCCCCGTTCCTTTTTCTTCTGCCCGATCCGTTGTACGAATTGGAACCCCAACTACGGTTAGCTCATCAATATAAACCTTCCGCTGGTCTACCACTACATTCGCCAACATGACGACCCCCCTGTCACTTCCAAACTCTTTTAATCTCTAAATGAGGGAATTACTTCTTTATATGAATTTTATTTGTATTCAGACAAAACGTCAACTAGTCAAGTTCACTCTTCTTATAAAAAAAGAGTCTATTTTTAAAGTTTCTTCAATAGGTATAGGATACAAACGAGTAAATCGATAGAGGTGAACTGATGAAACTTATTGAACTAGCGAACATTATTAAGCATAGTGAGCTCACTGCTATAGAGCATTTTCCAGAAGAGCTTTATACTGAATATACGATTACTAACCCGGTTATTCATATCTCCTTAAAAACAAGTCAAACCAAACAGCAAGTTATTTCTTTTTCTATTTACCTGAAAAAGGAAAAGAAATATTGGGCTTCATATGACCATAACGCCGATTCAATCTATGAACTATATTGTAACCTTCATCTGCCAGCTTCAATTAAAGAAATTTTCCTTCACATGGCTAATTGCTAGCTTATACAAATAGACTTAACGTTTGTTTATCAATTTTTCTCGTATTGTCTTTTTCATAGGTTTTGTGAATATGGCGCTTAATTTGTTTTAAGAATGACATCACTTCACCACTTGACATAAACGCATGATTTAATGATAACGAGTACTTATTGGCCACTCGAAGCTCCTCAGCCCCTACTGATATTGGAACATATCGAAAGAGGTTCCATGGATAGTAGAGCGTTGTAAACGACTTTGAAAAATAAATTCCCTCTGCACATATCGTAATTCCTTCGGTTTTTTGATGGGGATATGTACTTAAATGCGCAACAATGTGATTTGTTTTGGCTACAGGTAAGCGGTTTTTAATTTCCTTGGTCATTTCTATGCCTAGCTGATCTGTTGTTGCCAACACTTGCTCTGCTTTTAGTAGCGGGTTATGCTCTTGAAAAGATGCGCAAATCGATGTTAATTCTTCTAACGAAATTGATGGATATGTATGTTCTCTGCACATAAATTCGTGTGAATGGTGACACAATAGCTGCTGAATTTTTTGCAATAAGTCTACTAACTTCTTAGCAGAATATGCATTTTCATTTAGGTGAAAAATCTCTTTATCATTAAAGCAGATAATATGTTCTCCTCTGAGGGAGATAGATGTAAGCTGTTGAAACTCATTCCAGCTTATCGATCCTTTCTTTTTACGCCAACACTTCCAATAAAGTCCGTCGGTCGTTAAGTAAAATCCTCTCTTACCATAAAATCCGATTAAAGACGTATCTAAGTATGCAATTACCTTTTCTTGCTTTTTCATTTGAAAATATTTTACGGCCGCTTTTTCGCATGAACGTGGAATGGATGTTGCATAAAAACTTGCCTCTTGATACATTAAGCATAAATCTCTTAGATACGTTGTTTTCGTTGGTGCCACGTTCATCCCCCCTTTTTCTACTACCTTATTAAACGTGACAAATTAGAAAAAGTTTCATATTTTTATCAATTCCCTAAAAAACTTTTTTTATTCCGAAAAATAAGATAATAAAAACCAAGAAATGCCCATTAAAAAAGCGTACAGGATTTCCAATACGCTTCTCAAAGATTTTCGTTTACTTTATCTTCTTTCATTTTCGCTGCTTCTAGCGACTCAACTCGCTTAATAAGCTGATGCAGATATTTTATTAGATTTGTTTCAACAAACGATTAAAACGATTAACCGCGAGCACTATTCAACTGAGCAGCTTGATATCTGGTCAGGTCAAGCAGGCTGGATAAATCGCTTAGAACAAGATGTTACGTTCGTCGCCACTATCCAAACGTATATCGTTGGATTTATTACCATGAAAGATGATGGTTTAATCGACTTATTATATGTACATAAAAACTTTCAGCGCCAAGGCGTTGCTACTGCACTGTTGAAAGCAGTAGAAGAAAGAGCCTATACTCTCGGCCTCACTGCTCTTCAAACAGAAGCTAGCATTACAGCGGAACCATTTTTTGAAGTGCGTGGCTTTCATATTGTTAAGAAGCAGCTAAAGAAAGTGCAAGAGATTGCGTATACAAACTACTATATGACGAAATCACTCATATAAAAAATAGTTAGGTTTTTGAGAACAAGTTCGTTTCATTGCGCTGCAGACACTCGCTTTTTTACTTGTTTTCTAAACCTACAAAAAATCCGAACTATAAAGGAGGTAACCTTCAATAGTTCGGATAGATTATTAACGAAAAGACTGATATTCCAGCTTCTTTTATTATTTTGCTAACACAGAAGGACCAGATTCTTTCCCGTACTCATTAACAGCTGTTACATAATAGCGAGCTCCTTTTGTATTCTTATCTTCAAATGTTTTTCGCTCATACTCCGAAACACTACCAATGTTAATGGATTTGTTGTTGCTTCAGAAGCTCCACCCAAACCAGTTTTCGGCATATCTGTTGGCATTTGTGTTTCTGCAAGTTTGTCTGGTGATTGCTTAACGATTGCATCACCAAGCGCTTGACCAACACCAAACATTAACTTATACCCTTCACGGAATGTGTCATAGCTTCCAGCATAGTCACCTGAAGCATATTGTTCAAACGTTTTGATCACTGTTTGCTCATGTGCTAACACGGCTTCTTTCGCTGCGTCAGACGGTAGGTTTTCTTCAGTTGCCGCTCATAAAAATGCTCCAAATTCATCAGCAAACTTTTTCAGCTTTTCTTGAGCAGCTGCTTCCGCTTCTTTCGCTGCGTCTTCAGGAAGTTTACCTTCTGTTGCTGTTCCTAAGAAAGCTGAAAATTCATCAACAAATTCCTGTACTTCTTTTTCAGCTTCTGCTCGGGCATTTTCATCTTTTTCTTTCGCAGCTTTTACAAGATCATCCGTATAGTTGTTGTGTTCTCTGAAAATTCGCTCAAATTCTCTCGCACCTTCGTCACCATATACAGATGCAATAGCTGGCGTCATGTCAGCTGCGTTTTCATCTAGTGCTTTAAACGCTTTATCTGCATCTTCTGCACCATCATAAGCTTTCGTCATTGCAGTTACTGCTAAAACGAAATGTTCAGACAATAGCTGATCAAGAGTGGAACGTAAATCTGCTGCTGGTGTCACAACTGTCGGCTGCATTTGTGCCGGTTCTGCTGCGCTTACCATCGTGGGAACAAGAAGTGATGCACCTAGTACTGGGGCTATTAATTTTTTGCTGATTTTCATTTAAAAACACTCTCCTCTAGTTTTGTTTTTTTCTTCTACATTTTCGTAACGAAATTTTTTTATTCTTAGATCACTTTTTCCTAAAAAATTTTTTCTTTTTTGACTGTGACCTATATTCGTTACTTGCCTAACGAATGAAGTTTAAATTTGGATCACACTCTTTTGAATTTTTTATTCTAAGTGCGTTCGTTACTTACCTAACGAATTCATTATCAGTTTGGATCACCTTCTTTTAAATTTTTTTAAATAAGTTGTTCTTACTAGATAAACGGACAATTCTTGTGCTTGGATCACTTTTTCTCAAAAAAACTTTTTCGGTTTCTCATCACATAGTTCAAGCACTCTGCAGCATAGATAATAAAAGCATTTCTATTCTAATTACGGAGGGAACTTATATGGCTCATCTTTATTCTAAAGGCTGGTTTATTAAAGAACTAAAAGCAGTAAACGTGACAAAGATTGAGGGAAGAAAGCTTGAGGTTTTCAAAACGTATATCCTTCGTAATCTCTATCTTGAGCTCGTAGAAGATGGCACAATTCAAGCTCCTTTATCATCTGAATAAACAAAAATAACAGCCTTTGAGCTTTCACTCAAAGGCTGTTATTGAAGGGATAAAGATTGATCCAAAAACTCCGTCACCCTTTTCACATATTCAGTAGGATATTCACTATACCCTTTTACATGCGGTACATCTTTAGGCACCCAAAGCTCAAATTCATCGGGGTGTGTTTTGACCATCTTTTGACTTTCTGTATACGGAATAGCCGTATCTCCGTTACTGTGGATAAATAAGATAGGACGAGGATAAATTTCTTCAACTGCTTGTATTGGACTTGCATCTTCAGGATTTAAATCAGCAATATACGGAACCGTTGCCAGCGTAAGTGGCGTAAACGGAAAGTCCGGAAGCTTTGACCATACTGATAGATTATCCTCGAGATAAGTTTTTAAATCACTAAACGGACTGTCCGCAATGACTGCCTGGACAGCTTCTTCTTGACCAGCTGCTAACAGTGATGTTGCTGCTCCCATTGAAATTCCGTATAGAACAATGGGCTCATCTGTTTCTTCTTTCACTCGATCAATGACTCCCAGTAAATCCAGCTGTTCTTTTACACCAATTGTCGTTTGATCTCCTTGTGATTCTCCAGCATTTCGAAAATCGAAGGTCACCACTCGATATCCAGCTTCTATTAAACTTTTACTCAAAGGAAGAAAGCCTCCATTTAAATCATGACGATTTCCTCCGTAGCCATGAGACATAATAATAGTAGCTTTCGGAGAACTTTGTGGCTCCATCACCCACCCTTTAAGCTTCGTTTCTCCATCTCTGCTTGTAAATACTTCATCGCGATATGTTAAACCATACGTACTTGGATTTTCTGTTACAGGCTGTCGCTCTTTTTTGGTCAAGCTAAGACCCACATAAATTGAAATTGCTATACATAGTACAATCACTAGCAAAATTAATGAAAAACTTCCAATCCACATCATTTTTTTTCTTCGGCTGTTCGAAACCTGAGTTTGTTTAATAACGGGCTTCAAGCGGGCACTCTCCTTCTCTTTTACTAACAAAGGTTATTGTACACGATTCTGTTTAGAGATAAAAGGCACATCATCGTTTTCAAACGCCATCTCATCAACGTTCCGAATAAAAGACGTTTTTCTTTCTACGTATGCTTCTGGATTAAACTGATACTTCTTGGCAAGCTCTTGTTTTAAACGGGCATATTCCCACGCCACATCAGCATGCTTTCGTAAGTAGTCTCTAAAACGCAGATGTCTACCTATTTCAGGATGACCTTGTTCATACATGTGAACATGATGAGTTCTATCTTCTCCTCCTTTTTGAAAATACCGTCTTCCTTCTATTCCATTTTCTCCTTTACACTCATAGCCCATCTTTACCATTTCATTATTATATGTATGAATCAACGAAATTTGTTTAACTTCAACTAAAATATCAATTATCGGCTTTGCTGCTAAGCCAGGTACGGACGTGCTGCCGATATGATGAATACTAAGAATTTCGGCACCAAAAATCGCTTCTAATAATCGTTTTTCTATTTCATATTGATTTTGCCATTCTGTTTTGTACGGCACTACCTTTATTTCCCTCATGACGAGCCTCCTCTTAAAAAATCCTTTTGTATAGCGTACTATACAAAAGGATTTTTGAGAATTCTTTAGAAAATAATTGAACACCTAAAACTGATACCGCGCTGGACGATAAAGGTGATGGTTGCTGTCGATGTTACACCAGCACTATTAGTCACGCTCACCACAACAGAATCCGTTCCGACGAAATTTGGATTTGGCGTGTACGTGATTACGCCCGTTTCCTGATTAATGAAGGCTACTCCGTTTTGCGGTGGAGTGACAATTCTGTAGGCCAGCGGTAATCCTTGTGAATCCCTGGCAACAATTTGAGCTTGAATCGTTTCATTGACGTTTAGCGTAAACGCTTGATCTTTAATAATTGGTGCGTCTGGCTGATTTTCAATCACTGTAATTGTTACGGTTGCCGTAGTTGCTGCGCCCGTGTCATCAATTACTAGTACGGAGAATGAATCTGTCCCTACAAAGTTTGCGTTTGGCGTATAGACAAATTGACCATTTGCACCTAATGTCACTCGACCGTTCGTTGGTACCGTGCGAAGCGTAAACGTTAATGGGCGCCCTTGCGTATCGCTTGCTGTAAACAAGCCGTTTACAGGTGTTCCAGAAGTTGTTTGTAACGTGACATCATTTGCTGTGATAACGTTGGCTGATGGGGTTACGTCTATAGTCACAACCGAAAATGCTTCTTGCCCTAAATCATTTCGAACAACAACAGTGAACTGATCCCTTCCAGCAAAACCAAGATTTGACGTATACGTGTAGGCACCGCTTGCGGTTACAACAACCGTTCCTGAATTCGGCGTTGTCGCTACCGTATAAGTGAGCGGGCGTCCTTGTGAATCACTTGCTACAATTTGCCCTTGAAGCACCTGTCCTGCGACAACCGTTCCGTTTTGGTCATCTGCTGTTACTTGACTTCCAGCACTAGCAATAACTACCGATACAACCACCATGACTGAATCACCCAAATCATTTCGAACAATTACCGTAAAGCTATCAATGCCTGCAAAGTCTGGATTTGGCGTATAGGTAAACGTGCCGTCTGGGTTAAAGAGAAGCGTTCCATTTGCTGGTCCGATGCCGACAGCGTACGTTAATGGGCGTCCAAGCGCATCTGTTGCTACCACTTGACCGCTAACCGGCTGATTTTGCTGACCAGACACTGTAAGTGGCTCTACCGTGATTTCACTTTGAAGTTCTTCAACAACAACCCTTACTACTCCTGACGATGAGTTCCCTCGGTCATTTTGCACAAATACCGTAAACGAATCCGTTCCGAAGAACTGTAGATTTGGCGTATACGTAAACGTGCCGTCTAAATTAACCACAACCGTTCCGTTTGTCGGTGTAGACCCTTGGGAATAGCGTAGCGGACGTCCTTGTGAATCTGTTGCTAGCACGATTCCTTGCGTACTTTGATTCTGTACCGTTTGAACCGTTGTATCTGAAACAGCGATTGTGCTTGCTGGGTTATCGACAACAACCGTCACTTGAGATATCGCTTGATCTCCCTGGTCGTTCACAACGAGTACACTAAACTGATCTTGACCGCTAAATCCAGAATTTGGTGCATAAACAACAGTTCCATCTGGATTGACTATAGCTGTTCCGTATAATGGGTTCGTATTTAACGAATAAGTCAATGGTCTACCTAGTTGATCTCTTGCGACTATTTGACCAGTTGCTGGCTGACCAAGTATCGTTCGAATCGTAAGGTTTTCTGCAACAACTTGATTTGGCAATAGCGTTACTACAACTGCAATCGTAGTAGTTGCGTTTAGCCCCTGTGGATTTTCTACCAGTACGCTAAACGCGTCATTTCCAACAAATCCTGCGTTTGGTGTATACGTAAACGTACCATCTGGATTTAATACTACAGTTCCATTGGCTGCTCCACTTCCAAGGAGCGTATAGGTTAACGGGTGACCGTTTGGATCAATCGCAATAACAGCTGCCGCTACAGGCTGTTCTTCAATCGTTTGAATCGTTTGATCCGTAACAATCGGCTGCTGAGCAACCGGCCCTTGAACGACAGCAACTACATTCGCTATTTCTGCATTTCCTTCTGAATCAGTTACAAGTACTGAAAATTGATCTGAACCAAAAAATCCAGCTGCTGGTACATAAACATACGTACCATCTGGGTTGACGGTTACCGTCCCATTTTGCGGCAGCGTTTGGAGCGTATACAATAGCTGAAGTCCTGTCGTACTTGTCGCCATAACTTGCCCGTCTATGGGCGTGTTAAATTCAAGGGAAATTTCAGAATCTATAACCACGATTATACTTGAAGACGGCAGTACGTTGATAATAACCGTACCTATCCCTTGAACACCATTGCCATCCGTAACAATGACGTCAAAGAAACCTTCCCCAACAAAATTTTGATTCGGGGTATACGTAAACGTCCCGTCTTGATTAAGAATAACCGTTCCATTTTGAGGCTGGGCACTAATTTGATAAGACACAATATCGCCTTCAGGATCATTAACAGCAACTAATCCATTAACTGGTTGATTAATAAGCGTTGTCACTTCTGCACCAAGTACGGTAAACGGTGGAGGATTTGGGGTAATCGTTACGTTCACTGTTCCAAATCCTCGCCCTCCCCGCGTATCCTCTACGATAACTGAAAAGTTATCGGTACCAATATATCCAATATTCGGTATATACGTAAACGTTCCGTCACTATTGACCACTACGCTTCCATTTAAAGGTTCCAGGTTTAACCTAAAACGAATTGGGTTTCCGTCCGGATCTGTTCCAATCAATTGACCCGTTGCTGGTAACCCTTGCTGCGTTGCAATGGACAAGTCATTTACAGTTGGTGGAAGATTGGTACTAATAACATTGACTGTTCCAAGAGATTGAGCAACGCCGCCAGCATTATCACGAAGCTCAATTGTAAACGAATCAATACCTACAAAGCCTGAATTTGGCGTGTACGTGTATACACCTGTCACGCTATCTACCGTTAGGGTTCCATTAAATGGAGGTCCTGATATAGAATAGGTAATTGGGTTTCCATCTAGATCAACCCCTGGCGTTTGCCCGCTTACCGGCGTATTTTCAGGTGTATTAACGGTAAAATCATTTGTAACAGGCGTACGATTTACTGGTGTTATTGTTACGTTAACAAATGAAGTAGCAGTTAATCCTGTTGTATCTTCTAAGATGACGGTGAATAAATCGCTTCCTACATAATCAGTGTTTGGCGTATAAATAAAGTTTCCATCTGGACTAACTGTTACAATCCCATTTTGAGAGGGTTGCCCCAAGCTATACGTAATGAGATCTCCGTTTGGATCCATTCCAACAACCGTGCCGGTTATGCTTTGATTTTGCAGGGTTGTTATTGAGTAGTTCGGCACAACCGGTGGCTGTTCAACAGGCGTTACCATCATCAGTACGGTCGTAATAACATAGTTTCCACCTGCGTCCGTAATTCGAACGGTAAACGTATCTCCACCCGTAAAATTCTCATTGGGCGTATACGTAAACACTCCGTTATTATCAATGGTGACTGTCCCGTTAAGTGGTGCATCTTCAATTATATACGTTAAAGGTAATCCTTCTGGGTCTGTTGCGACGATTTTGCTTGTAACCGTTGTTTCTTCCGGCGTAGAGATCATTATTTCGTTTGGCGCAATTGGTGGGTCGTCTACAGGTGTGACCGTAATCGTAATGATGGATAAAACTGTGCTTCCTTGCCCATCACTAACCGTCACGCCAAAGTTATCTTCCCCAACGAAATTAGGATTAGGAATATACGTGAAGCTTCCGTCTGCGTTTACAGTGGCTACACCATTGCTACCTTGGTAAGCTAGCGAATACGTTAGCGGGTCTCCATCCACATCTGTTGCAAACACTTGATTAATAAGAATTATATCTTCTAAAATCGTATACTGATAGTTTGGTACAATCGGTGGATCGTTTACCGGTACAACCGTGACGTTAACATTTACAATAATAAAGTTCCCAGCCGTATCGGTTACTCGGATTGTAAATGTGTCCGGTCCACTGTAATTAAGATTTGGTGTGTATAAAAATGAACCTTGTGGATCCACCACTGCCGTTCCGTTTACTGCCGCATTTTCAAGCGTATACAGTAATGGATCTCCGTCTGGATCAACAGCATTTACAGCGCTTGTAATAGCCGTATCTTCATTCGTTACAACCTCAATTACGTTTGGTGCAATCGGTGGGTCGTTTACTGGTAATACGTTTATTGTGATAGTTGATACCGCTTGCCCTCCATTTGAATCACTTACGAGTACAAAAAAGTTATCCGTACCGTTGAAGTTTGCATTTGGCGTATAGGTGTACGTACCATCTGGATTAACTACAGCGGTCCCGTTAACAGGTGGTGAAAACAAGCTATACGTTAACGGATCTCCGTCTACGTCTGTACCAACGACTTGGTTTGTTAGCACAGTATCTTCGTTAATACTAAACTGATAATCCGGTACGGTTGGCACATCGTTAACTGGGCTCACAGTGACCTGTACGTTCACAACTATAAATGCTCCGCTTGTATCACTTACTCGAACCGCAAACGTGTCCGTTCCGTTAAAATTCAAGTTGGGCGTATATACAAACGAGCCCTGTGAGTCAATTACTACGGTTCCATTAATAGGAGCGTCTTCAAGCGTATACGTCAATGGATCTCCGTCTGGATCAATTGCGTTAATTGTGCCTCCTACCGCAACGTCTTCATTCGTTGTAACCGTAATTACATTCGGCGCAATTGGTGGGTCATTGACAGGTACAATGGTAATGACAATCTCCGAGATAGCGGTGCCGCCGTTTTGATCCTGTACGTTCACAAAGAAATTATCTTGCCCGTTAAAGTCTGGATTTGGCGTGTACGTAAACGTGCCGTCTAGGTTAACGACTGCGGTTCCATTAGCAGGTGGAGCTGCTAGTGAATAGGTGAGCGGGTCTCCATCCGCATCTGTCCCAACAACTATGCTATTCAAAGCGGTATCTTCTAGAATCGTATAAGCATAGTTCGGAACGGTTGGCAGATCGTTTACTGGAATAACGGTGACCATTACATTCGTAATAATAAATGCTCCAGATGGGTCACTAATTCGCACCGTAAATGAATCCTTGCCGTTATAGTTAAGGTTCGGCGTATACGTATAAGTTCCGTCCAGGTTAACAACGGCTGTTCCGTTTATTGGTGCATTTTCAAGAGCATAGGTCAATACATCCCCGTCTGGATCTGTTGCAATAATTTGACCAATTAGCGTAGTGTCTTCAAGCGTTGTAACGAAGATTTCATTTGGTCCAACCGGCGGATCATTCACTGGAACGACTGTGACCGTAATAATGGATGTTGCTGTTCCTCCTTGACCATCATCAACGAGAACTGTAAACTGATCTGTTCCATTAAAGTTTGGATTCGGTGTATACGTATAGGTGCCATCCGTATTTACCAAAGCTACTCCGTTTGTTGGCGCAACAAGAAGTGAGTATGTGAGTGAATTACCGTCTACATCTGTTGCGATAACCACTGACGCAATAGGCGTGTCTTCAAGCGTTGTAATCTGATAGTTTGGTACGACTGGCGGATCATTCACTGGCGTAACCGTAATCACTTGAGAAGAAATTGCGTTTCCTCCGGCGTTATCCGTCACAAATACGGTAAATGAATCCTTGCCATTAAAGTTTTGGTTGGGCGTATAGGTGTATACTCCTGTGGCGCTATCTAACGTAACCGTTCCAAAAGCAGGTGAACCTTGAAGAGTATAGACAAGCGGATTACCTAATACGTTTGTCGCTACCACTTGCCCCTGCACAGGAATATCTTCTGGCGTCGTTAACTGCGCGTCTTGAGCCGTTGTGTTTCCATTGGTCGCTAATACAGTAACAGTTATTGTTGAGAGTGCTGTCGCTCCTTCTGAATCAGTGACAAGAACTGTAAACAAATCTCCGCCAACATATGCTGGATTCGGTGTATACGTAAAAGTCCCGTCTCCGTTCAATATAACCGTACCGTTTGTTGGTGGCTGTTCCACTGTATAAGTTAACGCATTTCCTTCTGGGTCTGAAGCTGGCACACTACTTAAAATTGGAATATTAACCGTTGTTGTGATCGTTCGGTCTTGAACAACTGGCGGATCATTGACTGATACGATTGTAATAGAAATATTTGAAACTGCTGTTCCTCCTTGACCGTCTGATACAAGAACACTAAAGGTATCTGTTCCGTTGTAGTTAAGGTTTGGCGTGTAGGTGAACGTCCCATCTGCGTTGACAACTGCAGTCCCATTGATAGGTGCGTTTAACAAACTAAACGTTAACGGGTCTCCTTCTGGATCACTAGCAGGTACTTGATTTGAAATAACGTTATCTTCATTGATTGTAAACGCTAGGTCTACTGTCACTGGCGGATCGTTGACCGGCTGAACATTAATCGTTACCGTTGAAACCGCTGTCCCACCTTGGCCGTCGCTTACCAACACCGTAAACACATCGGTTCCATTAAAATTTAAATTCGGCGTATACGTAAACGTGCCATCTGCATTGACAATCGCTACTCCGTTTGCAGCTTGCGTTTGTAACATATAAGTTAAAGGATTACCATCCACGTCAAAACCTACGATAGCACCAACTACTGACGCATCTTCCTGCGTCGAGAACGTATAGTTTGGAACCGTTGGCGGATCATTCACTGGTACGATTGTAATATTAACAGTCGAAACCGCTGTTTCTCCCTGACCGTCACTTACTAAGACAGTAAAACGATCCGTTCCGTTATAATTAGGGTTTGGCGTGTACGTAAATGTCCCGTCTCCGTTGACAATAGCTGTTCCATTTAAAGCTGGATTTTGTAGCGCATAGGTTAACGGATCTCCGTCTACGTCAAAAGCCACAACTTGACTAGATATCCCCGTGTCTTCTGCAATGGTTAAAAACAAATCAGATGTAACAGGGGGATCGTTGACTGGCACCACGTTAATTGTCACCGTCGAAACAGCAGTCCCTCCCTGGCCATCACTTACCAAAATGGTAAACACATCTGTTCCATTAAAATTAAGGTTGGGTGTATACGTAAACGTTCCATCTGCATTCACAACCGCCACACCGTTTGTTGCTTGTGTCTGCAACGTATAGATAAGTGGGTCTCCATCTACATCAATTGCCACAACATTAGCAATTACCGGTCCGTCTTCCTGCGTCGTAAACGTATAGTTCGGAATCACTGGCCCATCGTTTACTGGAGTAATGGTAATAAAGACAGTCGAAACAGCGGTGCCTCCCTGGCCATCGCTTACCAATACTGTAAATTGATCGCTACCATTGTAATTTAAATTCGGTGTGTACGTAAACGTTCCATCTGCATTGACAAGTACCGTGCCATTCACCGGTGCGTTTTGTAAGCTAAACGTTAGTGGATCTCCATCTACATCCGCTGCTGTTACTTGCCCTGCTAGTGAATTATCCTCAGGAATAGTGAAAAATAAGTCTCCTGTTATCGGTGGATCATTCACTGGCAACACATTAATTGTGACGGTCGAGACCGCTGTCCCTCCTTGACCATCGCTCACCAATACTGTAAACACGTCTGTTCCATTAAAATTTAGGTTTGGCGTATACGTAAACGTACCATCTGCATTCACAATTGCCGTTCCGTTACTTCCTTGGGTTTGAAGTGTGTATGTTAAAGGATTTCCGTCTACATCATTTCCTACAATGGTTCCAACAACAGATACATCTTCTTGTGTATTAAACGTATAGTTGGGTACCGTTGGTAGGTCATTAATAGGTAGAATCGTAACGGTTACTGTGGATACCGCTGTTCCCCCTTGGCCATCACTCACCAACACAGTAAAGACATCTGTTCCATTAAAATTCGGGTTTGGTGTATACGTAAACGTGCCATCTGCATTGACAAGTACCGTTCCATTTGTTGGTGCATTTTGCAGGGAAAACGTTAAAGGATCTCCATCAGGATCTGTAGCCGTCACGCGATTTGATAACGTAGTATCTTCATTGATTGTAAATGATAAATTCCCTGTAACTGGTGGATCATTCACTGGTAAAACGTTAATGGTAACAGTTGAAACGGCTGTACCTCCTTGACCATCACTTACTAATACTGTAAACACATCTGTCCCATTAAAATTAAGGTTTGGCGTATACGTAAACGTCCCGTTCGGATTAACAACCGCCACACCATTTGCAGGAGAACTTTGAAGTTGATAAGTTAGCGGATTCTGATCTGGATCAACCGCTACAACCGCTCCTATTACTGCTGAATCTTCTTGCGTTGTAAACGCATAGTTCGGCACAACAGGTGAGTCATTCACAGGAATAACCGTTATGGTAACGACTGAAACAGCTGTTCCTCCTTGACCATCACTCACTAAGGCTGCAAATTGATCCGTTCCGTTAAAGTTTATATTGGGTGTATACGTATAAGTTCCGTCAGCATTGAGCGTAACTACGCCATTTGCTGGTGCTGTTTGTAAGCTGAACGTCAGCGGATTCCCATCTGCATCCGTCGCAAAAATTTGCCCCGTAAGCGGGGTGTCCTCTAGCGTTTGAACAAAATAATTTTGCGTAACTGGCGCATCGTTGACCGGTGTAATAATAAGAGTAACTGTTGAAACGGCTGTTCCTCCTTGACCGTCGCTTACAACAACAGTAAAGCTATCTGTTCCGTTAAAATTTGCGTTTGGCGTATAGACAAATTGACCATTCGGATTGACCGTTACAATTCCGTTTACGGGTGCTGTTCCCAATTGGTATATCAGTGGATTCCCGTCTACATCAGTTCCTACTATTTGGCCAATTGCTGGCGTATCTTCTGGGTTTGTCACGGTATAATTGGGTACTGTTGGAGGCGTATTGACAGCTGTTACATTATTAATTGTTGAAGATGATGCACCTGTCAACGTGTTTCCAGGTGTACTTTCAAATCGATATTCAATAAAGACCTGATTGGACAGCTGCGGAACATTTGTTAACGGCCCAGCTACTTGAACTTGATAAGTTAAAGTAATGGTTTGATTAATGCCTACTGTACCAAGAGAAATTCCACTTTGAATATTCGTATTAGGCTGTTGCACTCCATTCACAAATAAGCTATTCGGTACAAAGGTAGTCGCATTGGACAGCGCATCTGTCGCAACCACCAGGTTTGCTGCTGCTGTTCCTGTATTTTGAATCGTAACGGTATACGTAATAACGTCTCCAGTTCTTGCTGATGACACGTTAGCTGTTTTATTAATTGTAAAGACAGGTGCATTAATATCAATTTGAAGCCCCAAAGTATTGACGACATACGTGTCTCCACTAGTGGCTCCTCGGACTGCCGCAGTCGATTGATTGTTTTGTAACCACGGTGATACATCAATGTTTGTAATATCCCACCCTTGACGAGCACCTGAAATATTGGTTCCAATAGGATGGTTGACGTTCCCAAACGTACCTGACGTATCGAGGGTACCGGCATCATTATTAATTTGAGATGCAAAAAAGTTCGTAAGTGGATTATTAGGACCTGATACTGCTTGAAGCGTTGTTGGAGTTGGACCAAATAAAAATTGGTCTCCAACTATGACTGAATCCCCTTCAATTGAACTAATTAGTAGACGTCCGTTGACAGCTCCAGTTACAGGTGTACCAAAACCAGATACCGTCGCCGTTGAAGTCCCGGCACTACTCGTTAGCTCAGCTCCAACAAAAAGGGATAGATTCCGAGATCTTTGCAGTGGGTCTTCGTATACAACAGCAAGTGTCCATCCCGCTGAGTTTAGCGTATTGTCTAAGTTTCCTTGTGTACCTGGAACTCCAAGAGCTGTATACGTTCCTGGAGTTGTGATTAAGTTCGTTACGTTGGCACTTCGTACATAAAAGAGATTCGGAGATACGGTTAGCGTTGAGCGCGTAGCGGTGTCAGGTGCAATAGTAAAACTTCCTGAAGGTGTGCGAAACGTAATTGAATTATTAATAAAGGCGCTGACGTTTTCATCTGTGGATGTATACAAACCACCCCAAATTAGTTCAGCGTATAAAATTCTAGTTGTTGTAGATGGCAACCGCAATATGGTACTTGAAGCATTTTGCCGCCAGTCAGCCGTTGTACCAATTGGATAAGATCCATCCACTGAGCTTGCATTTGCGCTAAAAAAGGTTCCAATAGAATGGGCAGTACCGGGGGTATTTGCATTGTTTTGCTTACTGAGGCCAAAGGTATTTCCCGTAAATGTAATAGCCCCGTTTGCATTCCCTAAAAACCGATTAATATATGGCACAGTATGTTCACCTCGTTTTTTAAATACACTTAAAAGTATATAACCCCTTTTTACAAAATGTTCCTAAAATGCATAAAAAACTAAGACGTTTACCTAACACACTTTCTATAGGAACTTGAGTATACTAACTCATAGATTCTACTAGAAAGGAATGAATATAACAGTGTCATCCTCTCACCAAACTCATTGTGTAAATGCATTTCACCTTTATGATTGGGTACAAAAAAAGTACGAGGGTGAGCTAGACGTCTTCAAAAGCGATGGAACCGATGAAATTATTAACGGCATTAATTTATGCGAACTTCTGTTACAGCGCAATCGCTTTTTTATTGAAGCTATGATTGTAGATGAAAATGGATGTCCAGCCTCACCAGAACGCGGCATTACTACGACTGAACTAACCAACTCAATGATGCGTACGAAAAAGAAAGTAAATGACGAAGATAATTGCTCCTCTCTTTATCGGGCAGTCATGCAAAAACAAGGACGTTATGTGCTTAAGCTAGTTGATCAAACAACTGGTCAAATTTGTCGATCTAACCCCATTCCCTTTACCATTCAAGAAACCGTATACCTTTATGCACCGACAGGTACAACTGTTCAAAGTGACGTGATAAGCGTCGAGTTTACCGTAACTCCTTCATGCATAAACCGTGAGCAAGAGCTTCGCGTAGAAGTAAGGATTTGTCAAAACGTAACAAGTGGTTGCAGTAAAACCATCCAACTCGAAGGTGCTTACATTCATCCAAGAGAAGAACTTCAATCCAGTCATTGTAAACATAGCCACTATTAACATAATCAAAAGCACTGTTTCGGACTCTGAAACAGTGCTCTTTTTATTTAGCTTGTTCTTGTGCAATCACTTGCTGTATGGAATCTTTATGAGCAGCTTTCACACGTTTTACTTCCTTTTTAATAGTTCGCGCATGCTGCATAGTTCCCATCTTCTCATGAATTCTATAGTATAGAAGCGGCTCATCAATATAGTAAACAGAAAACTGTTCGATAATTCTCAGCCACATATCATAATCATGCGTATACGGTAAGGTTTCATCAAATATCCCTACCCGGTCGAATACTTCTTTTTTAAGCATAACGCTACAGCCGTTAATAAAATTACCTTTGCTCATCTCTTTTAGTATCTGAAGTCGAGTAGGGTAGTAAATACCGATTCCTCTAGACGTAATTGCCCCTGCCTTATTAATTAAATGATAATTTGTATAGGAAAAAGACGCGTTAGTTTTAAGCATGTATGCCAGCTGATTTTCAATTTTATTTGTGGAGTACATATCATCTGAACTTAACCAACAAATATAATCTCCGGTCGCACGACTCAGCCCCATATTTAATGCGCTAGCCGTCCCTCCGTTTCCCTTTTCAATGTAAATGATTCGATCTAAGTAAGGGGTAATTTTCTCATAGTGTTCAGTGGACCCATCGTTGATTACAATAATTTCAATGTGTGGATACGTTTGCTTAAACACACTATCAAGTGCTTGATTGATGTAGGCACAGTTATAAAAAGGGATAATAATTGATACTTTTTTCACTATCTAAACTCCTCCTTTCCATTACCGTATGAACCAATAATAAATCCGTGCTTATTGAGAGTTTTTATGTCAAATGAACATAAACTCCCGCTCTAACATATATGTATGAAATAGCATGAATGAAATGGAAACGTATGCTTATATGTAAAATTTTAAAAAGAGGAGGTCCTTTCCAATGCTTCACTCTTCTTACGCATCATTTTCAGGTAGTGAACAACTTAAAGCAGACCCACCGACTTCTGTTCCTATTTCGAATACATTTACGATTGAATTTTGGGTACGCCCTTCAAAGGAACAGTTTCTTGAAAACGAGGCTCGCTCAGGTATCTCTACCTTTAAAAACCAGCCGTTTGTCATTGCGCCTGATGATGACCAAGTTCTCAACAATACTGAAGCGTCCGTTGCCATTTCCGTTGGAACGAACGGCATCTCTATTTATGAAGTGGGGAAAAATCATTTTACACCAACGCTTGTCTTTCCTTGTGTAGTGGAAGAATGGACGCACCTTGCACTCGTTTATCACAATCGTATTCCTTCTCTGTATATGAATGGAAAATTTGTCAAAAAAGGAATTTTAAGCCGTCGAAGAAAAGTAGTTCCACATTTTTGCTTCGGTGGCCATCCTTCATATGGCTACTTCCAAGGTGATTTACAAGAGGTTAGGCTTTGGAACATCGTACGAACAGAACCGCTTATCCAAGCCTTTTTCCAAAAAACCATTGAACATGTAGAAGATCATATGATTAGGTACTGGCCACTTTGTAAAGAAACAACTGCTCAGCCTGTCATTAAAGCATCCTTTCCTACTACAGTAACACCCGTAGACTCAGATAGAAAAAAACTATTATTTACGTTTTATATTCCAAGCGGTGGCGTTGAAACGCTAAATCGACAGCGCTTTTACGCTTTGTCTGAATCAGATATCCAATGTGATTTTTTATATACGCAGTCTGGAACCGGTCTGCAAAACAAAGTAAACGCTTCTGTATTTGTGACGAATGAAGATGTAAAAATAAAAGAAATTATTTCAAAAGGAAGCTATGACGCTATTATTGTTAATACAGATTATCTTCTTTTAAAAAGGTTGAGACATTTAGGTTATAAGGGGCATTTGATTTATGAAGTGCAAGGATTAGGAACGGATAAAGAGTACACAAATGCTTATTTGAAAGGGCATGCACATTCTTATATTAAAAACTATAGCGATGCCATTCTATATCCTAACACCCCTCACCTTATCAATGCTTTTCAGCAATATTTCTCTTCAAAATCACAGTTTTGCTTTCATAACTGTTTTGATACAAGGCAATTTCATTATCAACCGCTACCAAAGCATCCTACACCAATTATCGGGTGGGTAGGAAGGCTTGAGGATAATAAAAACTGGCGTGATTTCCTTCGCATTGGAGCTGATATTATAAAACATTCTTCTGATATCAAGCTTTGGATGTTCGAAGACAATACGCTTTCAACTCCAACTGAACGTGAAGCGTTTGAGCGTTTGCTTGACCAGCTCAACCTTAGAAGTCATTTAACTATTTACGCCAATCAACCTCATGCCAAAATGGCAGAGTATTTTTCAACCATTGGGGATTCTGGAGGATTTTTATGCTCAACTTCTAAAGTAGAAGGTTTCGGCTATGCTGTATTAGAAGCCATGGTATGTAGATGCCCCGTTTTATCAACGGATTCTGACGGTGTCAAAAGCTTTATTATTCATAATCAAACAGGAAAATTTTTCACCCTAGGTAATATTGAGGAAGCAGTCAGAGAAGGCATCGAGCTTCTTACAGATAAAGCTTTGCGTGAAACTATCCGAAATCAAGGTATTACGCATATTATTCAGCATTTTTCACCGCAGGAATATGCGGTTCACTTTAAACAAATGCTCTCTCAGCTTTAAAAAACCCCTTCTGTCCGCTAAATGTTAACGAATAGAAGGAGTTCATATTATGAAACAGGGCCAATTGTAGTGCCAGTAAACGTTAGAGGACCGGTAACACGAGCTTGTGTTAGGAGCGGATTTAACAACTCAGCAGTAATCGTGTATGCATGATAGCCAACAGGAGCATTTGCATCTACAATTTGAAATGCAGCAAGTCGAATTTCATTTACTGCCAGCGTACTTACCTGAACAGATCCGATAATACCACCGTCACGTAACACATTAACTAAGATGTTTGGTAACCCTAAGAAAGAGCGAATACCAACGGTCCCTTCTAACAAAACATTGGAACCAGAACGAGGAACAGCTAGTCCGAATTCAGCTAAAACAACAGTTCCGCTAGTCGGAATGACTCGATCTAAACTATTGTTAAAGTTACTTGGCACGCTTGCACTAAAGTCATCAATAGGTCTCAATTTATTCTCTCCCTAATTTGGAATATACTTACATTTTATTGTATGAATTTTATCTAAAAGTGCTTGGACAATAAAACTATTTTTCAACTGTTTTATTCTTTCAAATTTTATAACAAGCCTTTCATTTTAAGCATGAAAGAAAGAAGGGATTTAAAATGGAAAAAGTATCAATTATTATTCCTTTTTATAATTGTTCCTATGTTAATCAAGCAATTGAAAGCGCACTTGGACAAACGTACCCAAACATCGAAGTGGTTGTAGTAAATGACGGATCAACGATGCATACTGAAAAAATCACGCCTTATTTAAATCAAATTCGCTATGTAGAAAAGCAAAACGGAGGAACTGCCAGCGCTTTAAACATGGGTATTCAGCACGCAACGGGCGAATATTTTGCATGGCTTAGCTCGGATGATTTGTTTGTTCATGATAAAGTAGAAAAGCAGCTAAACTTTATGAAAGCACATAACGCTTATATTAGTCATTCAAACTATGCACTTATTAATAACAACAGTGAAGTAACTGTGCCTTTAGCCGGTGTTTATTTTGACCGCAAGCTAGATTTTATTGAACATCTTCAAATTGGGTGTAGCATTAACGGCTGTACAATCATGATGAAAATGGAGGTATTCACTACGCTTGGCTTATTTAATGAAGCTCTTCGATTTACCCAAGATTATGATTACTGGCTGCGCTGCGTTCCTGCTTATGAGTTTTATTACTTCAACGAACCGCTTGTTCACTACCGCGTGCATGATGAGATGGGAACAAAAAAACATACGTCGGAAATTGATCTTGAAGTAAAAGCAGTTCAAGAAGCTCATCGTCCCGTGTTAGCCAACATGGTAAATCTTGAAAAGAATTCATCTGCTCAGGCTAACTCTTTAACAACTCATTCTTTAAATACGCCTTTAAACATTACGTTTCCTATTTTAACGCTGTGCAAAGGCGGTGCTCAGCGCATGCTTGCTGATATTAGTAACGGTCTTGTTGATTTAGGGCATAATATAACCATTTTAATGCCCCCACAAGGTGACATAGAGTATGACGTAAGAGCAAAGATTACAAGAACTCCCGGTGCAATGATAACGGAGCAAGACTATCCAAAAAGTGACTTAATCATCTCAAACTTTTACTCAACCATTCCTTCTGCTGCAGCTGCAAGCGCTCAAGGAAAAGGCGTCCACGCGCGCTTTAGCTTATGCTACGAGCCCGTGTTTCTTCCTGAACAAAGCGTTTCTTTTCAGTCTTACAATACAACACCCTATTTGCTTGTCATCTCACGGTATCAGCAAGAATTAATCTCGTTACTTCATGGGATTAAAGGTGAACATATTCCTATTTATGTCAACCCTAACTTTTCAAAGCTTTCACTATCCAATAAAAGAAAACCACTCACAATCTCTGCTATTGTGAGAATACCAGAAGGCGGATATTCTTGGCAGCGTGATCAAAACTATTTAATTGAGCAATTAAAAGCTGTAAAAAAACAGTTTCCAAGCGTGCGAATTAATCTAATATGTCCACCAAATGAGTTCGCTCAGTCTCCCACTCTACAAGACTTGCAAAATAAAGAAGGCTTTTTATTTTATTCACCAAAAGATGACTATGAACTTTGCGCTTATTACAACCGAGCAGATATTTTTGTTACTTCTTCCATCTATGAGACAGCTGTTTTACCGGGGCTTGAAGCAATGAAATGCGGCGCGGCAATCGTATGTGTCTATGCAGGAGGAAATACCGAATACGGCCGTCATGAAGAAACATGCTTAATGTCTTACCGTTATGAAAATCGACTCGGAGAAGACATTAGTCGATTAATTCAAGATTCTGCTTTACTTGCTAAGCTAAAGGCTAACGGACAGCAAGAAGCTGAAAAGTGGCAGCTGTCAAACAGCGTGGCTGCATTTGAAAAAGCATGCTACTCCTTTTTACAAAATGTACACAAATAAACAGGCACACTTCACTGTGCCTGTTGGTTATTTTTCTTTATTTCTGCTTGCTCTTCTCTAGTCAGCAGTTTGACTTGCTTACTTAAGCGTTTATTCACATATTCATAAAGCTTTATATCTAATTCATTCTTTTCCTTTATCTTTTGAATAATGTCAGTAGGTACTTCTTTTAAAGACGGTCTTTTTTTTGTAACATTGACCTTCTGATAAGATAAATCCTCCCACCCAAATTCTTTCTTCATGAGATAAATAGATTCATTAAAACGATTCGTAACCCCAACAATTGAAAAATATTTTTCAATATTTTCAATAGCTTCGTCCAAATCCACCTTTCCTCCACTCGAGAAAAAAAGCGTTTGGTGGTTTCCCACCTGCTTATTTTCATCAATAAACTGCTCTAAGCTCGTTTCCTTTAACTTTTCATAGAGGATATAGTCTGGTGAAGTAGATAAAAAATAATAGAGAGAAATAATACGATCCACTGGATCCCTAACCATACTAAAATAAGATACAGGCTTAGTGATGTATTTATGGAGGCCGAATTCATAATGGCCACCAATCCCTTTTAAGCCACTTGGATTTTGCTGTAGTTTCTCCTTTAACTGTTTCTCTGGTAAATGAATCAGTAATTCTTCTTGTTTATACTGCTTTTGAAACAGTTTGTTTAATGTTGAACCAGCTGTTTTTGGAATGTGCATAAAAATAAGAAAGCGATCTTTAATAACTATCATCTCCTTGTAAAAAGAAAAGCTGCCTTCTTAGACAGCTTTCTTTTATTTATTCATTTATATGAAAACGCGTACTACTTTAATACCTAGTTTGCCGCTGAAACGTCAGGATGTCTATAAGCGAATTCTCGAGCGTATAGTTTGGTCTCCACCCTACGAGTTGAAGTGGTGACGTATCTGGTGTTAAAAGAGGTTCACCTTTCGCTTCATCATTCGTAATCTGGAAATCTATGTGAGTGAACGTTCTCAGCATAGAGGCAAGTTCTTTTAATGAATGGCAGCTAGGCGCGGCAATTTCATAGACTTTTCTGCTTTGGCCAAATAAAAATAAATATTCATACGCTGTCACGGCGTCTCTCACATCAATAAAATTGCGCCTGGCTTCTAAATTGCTAATGTGAAGCTCTTTCTTTTCATCGCCTTTTTCCATAGCAGCAATTTTTTTGGCAAAAATCGAACAAACACCGTTGGAATGCCCAGGTCCAATTAAATTTGAAGGCTTTGCAGTAACCACATCGAGATTATAGAGCTTTGCCCATGCCTCTGAGACTAGAATCTGCATCGTTTTTGAAAAGCTATATGGATGAGTCAGTGTTGAACTATCTGAAGGATTATACTGGAGCGCGGATCCGGCTACTACAATTCGAGCAGTAGGCACTTTTTTTCTCACTGCTTCTAATAAATGAAGCGTTCCAATTACATTGCTGTTAACGTAAGATAAAGGCTGTTCCCATGAGCTACCCACATGATTTTGGCCAGCAAGGTGGAGAATATAATGAGGATTTGCGTCTTCAACGAGCTTCATGACCTGGTCTTCGTTTTCTAAATCACAGCTAACTACGCTTGCACCTTCACAAGACATTTCCTTGCGCATTGCAGCAGTTACTTCATAGTCTTTTTTCATAAAATGCGCGACTGCGTGCTTCCCTGTAAAACCGCTTGCTCCGGTAATAAGGATGCGCTTTCTCATTGCTTTTGAATCCAATCTTTCATCTCTTCCAGCATGACTCGGTAAGTAGGCGGCGTGTAAATATGGTCTATTCGCGTATTTTTAATGGTGCGATCCAACACAAATACTTCATCTTCTTCAATCGTAACATCATCTTTTTGAAACACTTCTTTCATGAGCTGAAGAAGGTCGAATTTGGAAATTTTCGGCTCGGTTGCAAGATGATAAAGTCCCGTCACGTCCTGTTGAATAAACACTTCAATTGCCTTAGCAAGCTCTATTGTTGTGACACCGTTCCATAGCGCTCGCTTATAGCCTTTGATTTTTCCAGTTTGCTTCATAAACCATAGAAATAGGCCAATTCCGTCGGTTTTTAACTCAGGTCCAATGATTGAAGTTCGAACCGTTAGGTGCTTATCGCTAATAATTTCACCTAACTGCTTGGATTGAGCATAAATGGATGTCCCGTCAGGAGCATCACTTTCCGTATAGTTGCCTTTGTCCCCTAAAAAGACGCAATCTGTACTAATATGAATAAGCTTCCCTTGGTAGCGCTCCGTTAATTTTACGAGCTGATGGGGAAGAACGCTATTAACGTGGAAAGCAAGTTTACTATGCTGCTCCGCATGATGATTTAAAATACCAATACAGTTAATCGTAATATCCGGCTTTTCTTGTTCCATTAACTTTTCAAGATCAGTTGCGTTTGTTACATCAACATACAATCCTTCTTTGTCATCTAAATCCCTTGATGTATAGACTACTTCGTACTGAGGTTTTTGCTTAAAATAAGAAGTGATAACGTGACCAGCCATTCCTTTTCCACCAAGGATTAGTATTTTCATTTAGATAAACCGTCCTTTCTCTAACATCTCTTTAATTTCTTCTTTCGTCATTAACTCTTTGCTAGAATTATAGTTCACAAGATTTACAGGCCTAAAGTTTGCATAGTGCTCTTTTAAACCTGGAATATGAATTGGCGGTAAGATGACAAAATATTCTTCATCATAAGCAATCGTTGTTGTGCTTTCGTATTCCGACAGAAGCAATTCGTGAATTTTTTCACCAGGACGAATGCCTAGTATTTCGATATCGACATTTTCTTTGTTTGAAGCATCAATTAACACATAAGCAAGGTCAATGATTTTGCATGTTGGCATTTTCATAACGAAAATCTCACCGCCAAGGCTTTCAAATGTTGCTTTAAAGACAAGCTTGATTGCATCTTCTAGCGTTAAGAAAAAGCGCGTCATGTCTAAATCAGTAATTCCTACTTTTCCTTTTTCTTGAATTTGCTTTTTAAATACGTGAATAACGCTTCCGTTTGTTCCAAGTACGTTTCCACCGCGAATGCATACAAATTTTGTCTTCGTGTTTAGTGTATTCGCATGAATAATTAAACGTTCGCCCATGGCCTTTGAAAGCCCATAGAAATTCGATGGATTCGCCGCTTTATCAGTTGAAATGTAAATTACGCGCTTCACATTACAAATGATGGCTGCGTCAATAACGTTTTGCGTACCGTGTACGTTTGTTTTTAATGCTTCTAACGGCTGATCTTCACAGACGGGAACATGTTTTAAAGCTGCAAGATGAAACACATAATCCACGCCTTGGCATGCTTCAATCAATGAATCTTTTTCTTTAATATCCCCTATTAAAAATTGAAGCTTTGGATCGTTGTCAAACTCTTGCTTCATTGTAAATTGACTGGATTCATTGCGTGAAATAATTCTAATTTCCTTTGGGTCAAGCGTTAATAACTGCCTTACTAATTCGTATCCCCATGAGCCTGTGCCACCTGTAACTAAAATCGTTTGGTTTTTAAACACTGTTAAGTCCTCCTAAAATTACTTTTATTACTTTATCTGAAACATCCGGATGATCGTAGCCTTCCGGGTAAGACCATCTATTTGACTGATTTACCATGACTTTGACGCAGTTTACAATTTGATCCCCGTTTAAGCCTGATAGCATGTTGCTTCCACAATCAATCGTTTCAGGACGTTCTGTTGTTTTTCGAACCGTTACTGTTGGAACATGAAACAAGCAACATTCTTCCTGAACGGTACCGCTATCTGTTAAAACACAAAGCGCATTTTTTTCAAGCTTCACAAAGTCAAAAAAGCCGAATGGTTCATGAAACTCAACAAGTGGATGAATTTGAAGAGAAGGATGCTTATCAATGCGTGATTTTGTTCGTGGATGAATGCTGCAAATAATACGTTTTTGAAATGATTCGGCCACTTTATTAAGACCATTCATAATTTCAACTAAACGGTCTTCATAATCAACATTTTCAGCACGATGTATCGTGACTAAGAAATAATCATTTTTTTTGATGCTTAGTGCTTCTAAAATAGAACTTGCGTTAATTTGAGGAGCGTAATGGTTTAACACTTCAAAAATAGGATTTCCTGAAACCACAATTCGGTTCTTTGGAACACCTTCTCGAATAAGGTTTTCTTTACTTTGAGGGGTATAAGGAAGATTAATACTTGAAATAGCGTCAATTACTTTTCTATTCTTTTCCTCGGGTACTTCGAGATCAAAGCAACGATTTCCAGCTTCCATATGCATCACTGTAATTCCCATACGTTCTGCTAGAATTGCACTTAGTCCGCTATTTGTATCACCCAACACCAAAACTTTATCAGGCTTTTCTTTCAAAAAAATTGTTTCTAACTGAGCATACATTGTTGAAAGTTGCTGTCCTAACGTGGCTTGCTGATTAGCAAGCACGTAGTCTGGCTTTCTAACCTGTAACTCTTGAAAAAACACGTCGCTAAGGGAAGCGGTAAAATTTTGACCTGTATGAACTAAAATATGCTTAGTTGCATAGCGGTCTAATTTGTCAATAATCAAACTTAGACGTATAATTTCAGGCCTCGTACCTAAAATGGTCATCACTTTCATTCTTTACACATCCTATACATAGTTTAGACTCCGTCTTCGCTGTATCCTCTTATTACTCTATGCCGGGAAGTAAGACTTGCTATAGGCGAGATTATTATCTTTATGCTATTAACCTACCACTCAACATGAATCCAAACCTCATAGAATATATATACTTTGTATGCATGGAAATTTTTTAAAAAACTAGCGTTCAGCCTATAATTGACTAAGTTAAAAGGAGAGTATTATGACAAATATGCACATTTTTCTTTGTGGGCATGAAAGTCCGCATGTAATTCAGCGGCTTTTAGCCAAACTGAGCGACGGTGCGTCGGTTACCGTCATTGCCAAGTCAGAAGTTCTGCAATTGATTCCGCACCACGCGGATACTATATCTCTTTCTAGTTGTATAGGAAGCGAGCTTAACCAAAGAGTTCAACGTTTAAATGAGGAGCACGTATTGTTTTTATTTAAAGGAGACGACGTAAACCTTCCACTTTTAAAAAAGCAAACGCTAGATAAAATGAAGCTATACACTTATCCATTAACAGATGAAGAGTTAAAACTACCTCTGTTTTTTAAAAGCGCCGATTTAAAATTATTTCCATTTTCTGAAATACACGCATTTCCTTTTGTTGAAGCGATGTTTGCATATTGGGTATGCACCCTTCCTTCAGATCAATGCATACCTGTGGATACAAAAAAAGCGGTGAAAATGGGAATTCAAAAAGAAACCCGCCTTGCTTCTGCTTTTTTAGAAACTAGCCAACTCTATCAGTTTACTACTGAGCATAAAGGCAGCTCTCCTCTATCAATTATGCTAGCAGCTTATAACGCAAAGCCATTTATTCATACAGCCGTTTCTTCATGCTTCATTCAAAGCGTTCCTTTTCAAAAGAAACAACTTTTTGTAGTTGACGATGGCTCTACGGATGGAACTGCTGAAGACTTAGCTTTTCTTCAATCACAGCTAGGATTTCAGCTCATTCAAAAAGAAAATGGAGGAAAAGCACGCGCTCTAAACACCCTTCTACCTTTAATTGAAACAGAATTCGTACTAGAGCTTGATGCAGACGACTGGCTTGATCCCAACGCTTTATCAGTTATTTCAAATCACTTACCTTCTATTCCTTTAGACGCTGCTATTTTGTATGGAAATTTACGAAGGTGGAAAGAAACACCACACAATGGATTAAAGCCAAGGGGTGTTGCGAACGGACGATCCCTTCGTTCAAAAAATGAGCTTTTAGGCTACGCATTTCCGATGGGGCCACGCATTTATCGTACGTCTTTTCTAAAAGCAATTGGAGGATTTCCCGTTCTTTCTTTTTTAGATGGGCGTATGTACGAAGATGTCAGCGTCTTAAATGAGCTAATGAAGCATTATTCGGTATGCTACCGAGATTTCACTGTATACAACGTTCGTGATCACGTAAAAAGCATCACAAAAAAAAATCACTCCAATTGGAGCGATTTCATTAAAAATTTAGATTAGTTTAGACAGTGAAGAATCGAATTGTGTTAATAGAAGTTAGGGCAACAAATACAGGCGTAGCACCATACCCCATCGATTCAACAACCGTGACATAATCAGGACCAACAAGCGTAATAACTCCATCAATGATTCGAGTATCTAATCCAATTTCAGCTCGCTGACCAACATATCTTGCCAATTGAGAAAGTAATAAGCTTTCAAACATACCATTATTCCTCCTTTTAATTAAAGTGGTGTTACCGTTTCAACTTGAGAAACTAAAGCGAATGTTACGGATAAATCGTCTTCAACAACAACTACATAGTCTGTACCTACAAATGATAAAACACCTGTAATTGTTGGTTCGATACCTGATGAAATTTCTAATGTTACGCGCTCATTTACTAGCGCTAATAAAGTACCTAAAAGTGGTGTTGGGGAAGTAGGTGGTTCAACAGGCTCCGGAGTTGTTCCTCCATTACAGCAAATAGCACGAAGTGCAACTGCTCTTTTCATAAAAAATCGTCTCCTTTCATCTCTTGATATTCAGCAAAAAACCTTGGCTTTTTCACTAAATATTCTCTACAGTCTATGTAGCTTAAACATGTTATGCATAGATGCTTGACCTATAAAAATAAATATTTGTAAAAAAACGGCAAGAGCGGATTTTTACTTAATTCCACTCTTGCCGTTTTCTTAGTATGATTATTTAAACGCTTGTTTTGCTAAATTAATGAGCGTCATATCGTCCATCGGCGGGTTATGAAGACCCGCTCGCACGTCACGATAATAGCGCTGAAGAGGATTTTGTCGCTGCAAGCTGCGTGCACCAACAATTCGCATTGCTTTGTCTACTACCTGAAATGCACTATTTGTGACCACATGCTTTACAGCAGCTAATTCTCCTGCCAATTCTTCACGCTTTTGTCCTTCATCCCATTTGCGCGCAACGCTATACATGAAGTAACGTGCTTTCATAAGCTCAAGCTCAATTTCTCCCATTTGCATTTGCACATTTGGAAGTTCACTGATTGTTCCTTCTATACTATTTGGTGAGTAGGTTTTAGCAAACTCTACTGCGTAGTCTCTCGCTGCGATAGCAATGCCAATGTAGCATGCTGGAATATGCAATAACCATCCGTTTGCGCCAGGCTTTTTACTACCACCAATATATTCAGCTAAATATTCTTTGGGAATCCAAACGTCTTCCAGCACTAAGTCATGACTTCCAGTTCCTCTCATTGCAATCATATCCCATGTTTCTTCAATCGAAAGTCCAGGGGTATCTCTTGGGATAATAAACTGTGCTACCTGATTTGCTTCTGGCACAAAAGCTTTAACTAAAAAATAATCCAGTACAGGTGACATCGTTGTAAACGTTTTTCGGCCATTTAACACCCAGCCATCTTTTGTACGCTCTGCTTTGGTTTCAGGAAGGCCTCCTCTCGTAGGGCTCCCTGTTTTCGGTTCCGTTGCCGCACTGTTAACAAGCGCTCCTTTTTGAATTTTTCCAAATAAAAATTCAAGCGTTTCTGGCTTCCACGGCTGCTTATCACGAAGATCCATCGTAATGCCCATATGCCAGCCAATGCTTAACGCCGTGGACGAATCACCTTGAGCAATTAACTCTTGATACAATAGAAAGTCATACAGAGATAAGTTTTCCCCTCCATTCGCTTCACTTAATGACCATGTTGTGTAACCAACATTTTTTAAGTCTTCAATGTTTTGGAAGGGAAAGCTACTTTTTTCATCAATTTCTTGAGCACGCTCTTTAAAAGCTGGAATGAGAGCTGCAAGCTTTTGGTACGATTCTTTGTTTGAATCCGTGATAAATGAATTGTGCACTATCAACCGCTCCTTTTTCATTAAATCTCTACTACGCCCATCGGTTTAATACTTATTATCATAGCACATCTATTTTCTATGATGCACTTTGGATGCTCATTATTACGAAAAGAAGTATAAGCACCTATTAGGCATTTGTAACATATGTATAATTAATCCTCTCTCTCAATCGCTTTTTCCAAATATGGAAAAGGCGATTTCATTTGTGATATGCACCTATTTTTATTGCATTCATAAGCTACATAAACGGCATTTGTCGCTAAAGGAGGTTCGCTATGTTTCCGTTTGGAAAATCACCTTTTAAAGAAAATGGATTTGGAAAGATGAATATGAAAGATATCGATCAATATGTACAGCAAGTGTTATCCAACGCAATGGGTCAGTCTTTTCCACAATATATGAAAGAAAACGACTTCTTTAAGCAAGCACATCAAATGTACAATCAGCCGCTTTCTTCTGAGCAACAGCGAAGTTCATTAACATCAAACGTCTTTCAAACGCACGATGAATGTATCGTCCAACTTTCTTTTCCAACACCTAATAAAATTGAAGAAGTCAAGGTTGCCTATACACCTTACTCATGTACGATTACGGGTACGTATGATGGTGAACCTTTCACAGAAGAGTGTCAACTCCCTTGTACGGTCAGCCGAAAAGGAAGTAAAGCTACGTGCAGAAACGGCATTCTTGAAGTGAAGCTCATAAAGTATACAAATTTACCTGAAACAGAAATTGATGTTCATCGCTTTGACTAAAAATGCTCGCTGTTTACACGGCGAGCATTTTTTCATTGCATAACAAGCTGATATTTATCAACTTCTCGTTTTATAATAGCTTTAATTTTTTTAGCATCTACTGCTTTTGTATCCGTATTTCTAACAGCACAAGCTGCAAAATTCCCTCGATTGATTCCCAACCCTCCAAGCTGAGCACTTACTTCCATTGCTGTTTCTAAAAGTGATTCATCTTTAAGAGGCATATCCGTAACAACTACGACGTTCACCTGTTCCTTACTTTTTGTAAACAAGAATAGCCACGTATATACTCCATCTTCGTAAAATGAAATTCGTGTAAAGCGATGATCGATCCCAGACCACGAAAGTAAATCGCTGCTTTTCTCTTCGTCTGTGTACTGAACGATTTGCTTACACCAATGGATACCCTTTCCGCTATCTCCCGTAGAAAGGGTGCGCAGGGAATGTTCAAAGCTTACTGACAGACAACGTTCATTTTCTATGAGCGTATATATGTTGGAAAAAGCTTGTAGTACCTTCTCTTCTTTCGGGGGGACATATGCAAGCTGCCTTTTATGGACTCCAGGATGATAAAGTACGTGTAAATCAACTCCATAGACGTGCTGAAGAGTTTGCTGGTCACTAAAAATCTCTTCAATACCTCTTGCATAAACCTCTCCATCTTTTAACAAGATGGCGTCATCAGCAAATAGTGCTGCAATGTTTAAATCATGTAAAATCGCCACAATGGTTAAGTTTTCTTCTCGCTGCAGCTCTTTTAATAAATGCAGCAGTTCCATTGCGTGCTTTACGTCTAGATGATTTGTCGGTTCATCTAACAACAAATATTCAGGTTCTTGCGCTAAAGCTTTAGCTAAAAGAACACGCTGTTTTTCCCCACCGCTCAAAGCATTGAATGAGTGATGACAATATCGCCACACATCCGTTCTTTTCATCACTCTTTCAATCACTTCTTTATCATAAGGTGATTCACTATTTAAAAACCGTTTCGTTTGGAAAGGATAGCGACCAAGCGCCACAATTTCACGAACGGTAAACTCTAGACCGATTTGGTTTTCCTGCGTCATAACCGCTATTTTTTGCGCTAACTGCGTAGCTGAATAGGAGGAAATTGACTTTTGTTCTAACTTAATTTCTCCTGCTGTTAGCGGTAGCACGCCCATCATCAAGCGAATGAGCGTGGTCTTTCCGCTCCCGTTTGGTCCAAGAAGCGTGCAAAATGAGCCTTTTTCCACGGTGAAAGCTACGCTTTTTACAGTAGGCTTATGCTTTTTATACCCACCAGTTACGTTACAAACCTCAATCATTCAATCCCTCTTTTCCTAATCCTTTCTTTAATAAGCAACAGCGTAAAAATAGGTGAGCCGATGAGCGCAGTTACCACACCAATTGGAAGCTCCTGTGGGTTTAGAATGGTTCGTGCTACAAGGTCTGCCAACACAAGATAGCTGCCTCCAATCAGAATAGAAAGAGGAAGCACATGCTTGTGGTTTGCACCTACCACCAACCTTACTAAGTGAGGAATGACAAGTCCAACAAAGCCGATTGCTCCAGAGACAGATACGGATGCACCTGTCAAAATAGCTGCCGATACCAAAATGATACGCTTTCTGCTTTTTACGTTAATTCCCATAAACTGTGCAGACTGATCGCCAAACGCAAAGCCATTTAGCTCGCGGGTATTCGCAAGTAAGCCGACCGTACCGATGATGAAAAACGGGAGTAAAAGCTGAACATGTCCCCAACCTCTCATTGACACACTTCCCATCAGCCAATACAAAATTTCACGCACTCCTTGCTCTGATGATAATGCAACCATAAGAGAAATCATAGCGCTCATGAACGATGACAAAATAATACCTGCTAAAATAATAGTTTCGTTAGCTAATGTCCCGCTCGCTAACTTTGTAATACCAAATACGAGTAAAAGCGTTAAAAAGCCAGATACAATCCCAATAATCGGTAGCGTATAGGTATGCATCCCAAATAGCTGCCAGTTAAAAAAGATAGCAAGCACCGTGCCAAGAGTGGCTCCAGAAGACACCCCGATGGTATACGGGTCCGCTAATGAGTTTCGAAGCAAGCCTTGAAAAGCTGCCCCCGCAATGGCAAGAGCTGCTCCAACTAAAAAGGCAACGACTACGCGTGGAAATCGAATTTCCCAAATAATGAGCTCCATGTTACTGGGGCCATGATATAAAGATAATCCAGACATGTTTTGAACAATAATTTTAATAACGTCTGTAACGGTTAAAGACACGGTACCTACAAAAACACCAGTAATAACTGTAGTTAAAACAAGGATTATACTAAAGACATAAAATAAGACAATTTTGTTTACGATTTTTTTCATCTTGCATCAACTCCCTCTATCGGAAACCGAGGGCCGGGATTTTAACCTTTTTGTAAAGAATCTTTTACAGATAGCACGCCCCAACCGTTTGATAGTGAATTACTTTTTATATTCACTCATGATTTCATAAATTTGTTTCATATCAATTGCTTTTCGTACATGTGCAGCCAGCTTTTGAAAAGACTCTTCCTTTCGCGCCCTACTATTAAACGTTTTCTTAATCGGCACTAATCCTTTTTGCTGTCGAATGTCGTTTAAATATGCACGTCGAAAGCCATCATTATGAAAAACATCATGTATGTATGTACCAATGACGCGACCAAAAACTGCTCCTTCTTTTATACCATTTAGCTCAGCAAAATGTACAGTTGGCTTGGTAGACGTTGTTTCGCCCATATGAATTTCGTAACCTTCAATTTGATAGGACTCATCGTGTAAAATAGCCCTTCCCGTTACCCGTTCTGTTCGCTTCTTTGTTTTCATTACAGTTTCAATAGGTAAAAGACCTAGCCCTTTAACAGATTTTTGGGTTGATTCCACTTCATTTGGGTCACTTATCACTTCACCTAAAATTTGATACCCACCGCAGATTCCAGCAATATCCACCTTATTCTTCTTTGTCAAAATAGCTTCTGCTAAGCCTGTTTCATACAAGTACTTTGCGTCTTCTAACGTATTCTTGCTCCCAGGTAAAATGATTAAATCAGGCGTTCCAAGCTGAGAAGGTTTTGTCACAAGCCTTACGTGGCAATCATCTTCAAAACGAATAGGATCTAGATCTGTAAAGTTCGACATGCGAGGATAAGAAATAACGGCAACATCAAGTTCTTTAGCTGGATTTGGAAGAGTAGGGTACGTAGTTAAAGCAAGTGAATCTTCTGCATCAATCTCCACATCATCCAGATAAGGAACGACGCCTAGAACAGGAAGTCCCGTATACTCTTCAAACCAATCAAGCCCTGGTTGCAACAGCGACAAGTCACCTCGAAATTTATTAATAATCACACCTACCACTTTTGACTTATGCTCTTTTGGAAGCAGCTGAATTGTTCCTACTAAGCTAGCAAAAACGCCTCCCTTATCGATATCTCCTACTAAAATAACGGGAGACTGTGCAATATCAGCTACTCGCATATTCACAAGTTCACGGTCGTTTAAGTTAATTTCAGCAGGACTCCCTGCTCCTTCAATGACAATATACTCGTACTCAGAAGCAAGCTCTTCATACGCTTTGGTGATAATCTCACGTCCGGTTTCAAAGAAATCTTTCCTATACTCGTACGCATACATATTTTGCAAAGGAACACCATGAACGACGACCTGCGCCTCATACTCTCTTGTCGGTTTGATTAAAACCGGATTCATATTGGTCGTTGCTTCCACTCCAGCAGCTTCAGCTTGAATTCCTTGAGCACGTCCAATCTCTTTTCCATCCTTTGTAATATAAGAGTTAAGTGCCATATTTTGTGATTTAAACGGCGCTGTTTTGAAACCATCTTCTGCAAAAATTCGGCAAAAAGCAGTTGTAAGTAAACTTTTTCCAGCGTCCGAGTGCGTTCCTTGAATCATAAGAGGAATTGCTTTTTTCATCTGTATCACGCCTTTCATAGCAAAAAGCCTTGGCTAAAAACCAAGGCTTCATGACAACATCTTCATTCTTTTGATGTGCACGTCACCTATTTTCCCCGCCGAAAAATAAGAGTTAATGTTTAAAAGCAGGTCTCCTGGCTTGTGCTTCACTTTACTTCTGCACCTTCCTAGCTCATTGCTAGCGGTTTGTTGCAGGTTCATCCACACTTACAGTAGCGGGGGCTGCATCGGATTTCCACCGATTTCCCTATTATCCTTAAACGCATAAGGCACTTTTAAAACATAATCGTTTATAAATATTTTTTACGAAGCTGTTCTTGTAGGTTCTTTGTTTTTGATTGTGTCATTATACTTGCAGTTACAAAAACCAATAAAGACAGAACAACGGGAAGCACAACCGTATGCATGCCAAATGGGTTAGGAGCGTATGTGTGAATTAAAATATACACTAAAAGCCCCGTCACCATTCCCGAAATTGCTCCATATTTATTTCCTTTTGTCCAATATAATCCTAACACAATTGGCCAAATAAATACTGCTTCAAGTCCACCAAATGAAAATAAGTTAAACCAAATGAGTAAATCAGGTGGGTTAATAGCAAACAAAAATACTAAAATTCCAATAATCATTGTTGTTAAGAAGCTCCATCTTTTCACCTGCTGCTCTTTTGCTTTCGGATTAACGTAGTTTAAATACAAATCTTTTACAATAGCAGAGCTAATGATTAATAAAATAGAGTCTACCGTCGACATAATGGCTGCCATCGGCGCAGCAAGTACAACTCCTGCTAACCAAGGTGGTAATACTTCAAGGGTTAACGTCGGCATCACAGTGTCTCCCACTTCAATTCCTGGAATTACAGCACGAGCAAACACACCAATAAGATGCATCCCTAACATAATCACACCAACTACTACCGTACCGATAAGCATGGCTTGATGCATCGCTTTCGAGTTTTTATAAGACATCGCTCGAACGGCCACCTGTGGCAGTCCCACAACTCCTACTCCAACTAAAATCCAAAATGATGACACATAAAGCGGTGTTAATGAACGATCTGCTCCGTACGGGCTCACAAGATTTGGATTTTCATTCACTAAGTCTTTCATGATTGCTTCGACACCGCCGCCAGCATAAATAGTAGCAATTAGTAAAATAATCGTCCCTACAAGCATTACAATTCCCTGCAGGGCATCGGTTAGTACGACAGCACGAAACCCACCAATTGATACATAAACAAGTACGGTGACTGCAAAGATGACAAGCGCACTTTTGTATGAAATGCCTACAAAACCTTCAATTAATCTAGCTCCTCCAACCCACTGAGCAGCTAAAGAAGCAAATAGAAAAAGGACAATGCTTACAGCAGAAACAATCACAACAATATTGCTTTCATATCGCTTTTTCAAAAAATCAACAAGCGTAACGGCATTCATCTTTCGCGAAACAATGGCGAATTTTTTGCCAAGAGTTGTGAGAACAAAGTAACCTGTTACAACTTGAATCACGGACAATAGTACCCAAGCAAGTCCGGTTTGATATGCTGTACCAGGACCACCAATAAAGCTGCTCGCACTTCCGTACGTCGCGACCATCGTCATGGCAAGAACAAACCCTCCAAGCTCTCTGCTTCCTAGAAAATAATCATTAATAAATGAACTTGCCGTGCTTGTTTTTTTAGCGGTGATAAAGCCAATCGCAAAAATTAATAGAACAAACACAACAAGAGGAACAACAACAGCCCAGTTCATTCGCTCTCACCTCTTTCTTCATCTTCTAAAGGAAGATCTGAAAAGAAAAAGCGAACAATAATCCAGACCAGTAAAATAATGAGCGGGATTCCAAGTATGCAGCTATAAAAAAACCAGGCCGGAAACCCCAATATGTATGTATACTCTGATACGGGCTTTGAGCCAAGTCCGTACGCAAAACCAAACCACCATGCAAAGTGGAAAAGAGCCAGGCCGATACCGATTAAAGCTTCTTTATGTGCGATTCGATAACGCCAATCGGCTTTTTTCTTCATGTTCGTTCTCTCCTTCTTTGAAATGTTGCAGAAGATGTGCATTATGATTATAACGTTCCAAAACATATGAAGCTATCCCTTTTGCTAAATTCATGACATTTTTTCCTATTTACCGCTTAAATATTAAATAAATACTACTTTTTATACCAATTACTGCATTATACTAAATAGGAATAAACGATGGGAGTAGCTTATGAAAAGAAAATTTATCTACGTACTTACTTCTTTACTAATTGGATACGTGTTGTTTGCGTCGTATCATATTTATTCTGCAGCTAGTTCACCTCCTCCAAAAAACGCAGACTACATTATGATTCTTGGAGCTAAGGTAAATGGAAAAGAGCTATCTTTAAGTTTACGAGAGCGCATGATTACTGCGCTGCGTTATTTAGAAGATAATCCTTCAACAATTGCTATTGTCTCAGGTGGACAAGGTGATGATGAAGACATCTCTGAAGCGGAAGCGATGTCTACTTTTTTAGTAGATCACGGCGTTGACTCTGCTCGCATTATACAAGAAAATCAATCTACTTCCACTTATGAAAACTTTCTCTATACCAAAAAGCTTATTGATATCAATGACAAACATATTGTACTCGTCAGCAACCAGTTTCATTTATACCGCGCATCACTGATTGCCAAAAGACAAGGATATAACGTATACCCATTAGGTGCAGAAACACCAAACGTCGTGAAGCTTCAATCATATGGTCGTGAGTATGCGGCAATTATTAAAACTTGGCTATTTGATCGTGAATAAGCCATTTCGTTTTTTAGATAGATAAGTAATTGGTTATTAACTAGTTTCTCTCAACAGCTTTACTTCAATACTCCTTTCGCTTACTTTATGTAAGGTTCTTCTCTTTGGTCGTGAAGTTTTAAGAAGTGTAGCACCTAATGCTTTGTGCTATAATATGTGTTATAGGAGTGAAACAAATGAATCAATCAACCTTATGTCCACGCTTTGAAAAAGCAATGACGATTTTAAGTCAGCGCTGGACCGGGCTCATTATTTATAAGCTTCTGTCTGGACCCCAGCGTTTTTGTGCCATCGAATCATCCATTTCAGTAAGCGGCCGCGTACTATCAGAACGCTTGAAAGACCTTGAACAACAAGGGATTGTCAAGCGTGAGGTCTTTCCAGAAACGCCTGTACGCATCGAGTATTCCTTGACGGAAAAAGGAAAAGCGCTTGAACCTATTATGATAGAAATTGAAAAATGGTCGCAGCAATGGTTGGAACAAGATAATTTGTCATAACGTAAACAAAGAACCCCCATATAAAAGGGGGTTTTCTTTGTTTCATTTTATTGTGCGACTGCTGCTAACTTTTCACGATACTTCTTCGTAACGTTTACCATTTGAGTTAAAGCATCGATTACCTGCTTTTCATTTCGTGTTTTCAAACCGCAGTCTGGATTAACCCAAAATTGTGCTGGGTTTAACACGCGAAGAGCACGGTCAAGATTATTTGTCATTTCTTCAAAGCTTGGAATACGAGGGCTATGAATGTCGTAAATGCCAAGCCCGATTTCTTTATCGTATGAATACTGCTCGAATGAAGAAATAATATTGCCATGACTTCTGGATGCTTCAATTGAAATGACATCTGCGTCTAGTGCAGAGATTGTGTCAATCATGTCATCAAATTTCGAATAGCACATATGCGTATGAATTTGCGTTGTATCTTCTACACCCGTTGTTGCTAGACGGAACGCTTCAACAGTAGCATTTAAATACGCGTCTTGCTTTTCAGCTCGAATTGGCAATCCTTCTCGCAGCGCAGGTTCATCTACTTGTATCATGTGAACACCGGCTTCTTCAAGCGCTTTAACTTCTTTTCGAATGGCTAATGCAATTTGATTCATGCTTTCATACTTCGAGATGTCTGTACGTGGGAATGACCAGTTTAAGATGGTAATTGGCCCCGTCAGCATTCCTTTTACGACTTTTTCGGTTAAACTTTGTGCATAGACAATTTCTTTAACCGTCATCGGCTCGACTAAATAGACATCTCCGTATACAACAGGTGGTCTTACGCAGCGTGAACCATATGATTGAACCCAACCGTTTTTCGTTGTTAACATTCCGCCTAAGCGCTCACCAAAAAATTCAACCATATCCGTACGTTCAAACTCACCGTGAACCAGCACATCAATACCAATTTCTTCTTGAACCTCAATCCAGCGCTTTGTTTCTTCTTTTATAAACGCTTCATACTGTTCGTTCGTTAACTGACCTTGCTTCCATTTTAAGCGCTTCGAACGAACCTCTGCTGTTTGTGGCAAGCTTCCAATTGTTGTAGTTGGTAAAAGCGGTAAATCAAACTTTTCTTTTTGCAAACGCTGGCGCTCAGCCACAGAAGCACGAGATAAGGCTTGATCATCAATCTGTTCTAGCTCTGCTCTCGTTTTCGTGTGAACGCGGTTTGCAACCTTCGAAAATGCCTCAATCTCTTGCTGATGTGCTTTTACTGCTTCGCTATCCCCTTTTAAAAGGTCCTTTAAAAGTTCTAGCTCAGTCAGCTTTTCTTCAGCAAAACTTAAGCCTGCTCGAATATCAGCTGCTAGCTCTTGTTCAGTTTCTACTGTTACAGGGACATGAAGCAGTGTACTAGATGGCTGAACAATTACCTCTTCTTTACCCACTAATTTTTGCAATTCACTTACAAGTGCAGCTTTTTCAATTAAGTTACTTTTCCACACGTTACGACCATCAATAACGCCTGCAAAAAGCTTTTTCCCTTTTGGAAAACCGTGTGCTTTTATCGCTTCACTATTTTTTCTCTCATCATGTACAAAATCCAACCCAAAAGCATTCACAGGAAGGTTCACAACAGATTGGTAATTATCTAATGCTTCAAAATACGTTTGGATGATAAGATTAGCACCAGGTACTTCCTCTGAAATACGCTGATAAAATGCCTCAACCTCCTTCCAGTACCCTTCTGCTTTATTCGTTACAAAAATTGGTTCATCAATTTGAATCCACTCTGCTCCCGCTTCATGTAACTCCTTAATCACTTGAATATAAAGCGGAGTTAATTGAGCAAATAAGCTCGATACTTCTTCTTGTTTAAATCCTTTGCCTAATAAGATAAAGGTTGCTGGCCCAATTAGAAGAGGCTTACCGTTAAGTGCCAATTCGTCCTTTGCTTTTTGCCAATATGCTAATGGTCTGTTTTCATTCAATGCCGGCGTTACGTCAGTAAACTCTGGGACAATGTAGTGATAGTTGGTATTAAACCACTTAGTCATCTCACATGCCTCTGCTTCTTTGTTCCCTCTTGCCATTGCATAATATGTATCAAGAGCGGATAGATTTTGCTTTTTGAAACGAGCTGGAATAATATTAAACATAACCGCCGTATCAAGCATGTGATCGTAATAACTAAAGTCACCTACTGAAACAAAATCAATCCCCTTATCTTTTTGAATACGAAGCTGATTAACATACAACTCATGAAGTTGGTTGTGCAGCTCTGCTTCCGTTGTTTCCTGCTTCCAATAAGCTTCAATTGCTTTTTTCCATTCTCTGTTTCTACCGATTCTTGGATACCCAATTGTTGCTGTATTCACTGTCATTTCAATCTCCTCGTTTCGTCTATTTTTCTGCAATAAAAAACTCTCTGGAAAGAGAGTTAGACGACAGCTTTAAGAAGTATTGAACAACATATACTTTTGTTTCAATACCAAGCTAATCACCTCTCCCTATTACGCGTAGGTTGTGAGTGCAAACAACAGGCAGGTCTCCTGACTTAGAATCATCACCTATTATCACCTTCCCGTTTCATAAACAGTGGTTTACTGATAATAGGCTCCTCCTTACAGTGGCGCGACCGTGTCGGATTTTCACCGATCTTCCCTTTTAAGCTAAAACAAGTGTCTTAGCACCTTTTGCATGAACATATTCACTTTATACACTAATTCCTTTTCAATTAGGAATTGAACATAACGATACATGATTTCGATAAGTAAATCAAGTCTGATTTTTCTAAATTTTAAAAAGAATACGCTTTCATATAACTGTGTTTTTATACAAAATAAAAATAGCAGGCTATAGGTATAGCCTATAGCCTGCTTACTTTAGTTAATGTTCATAAATCATCTTGCGCGTCATTCCACCATCGACAACTACGTTCGTCCCCGTTACAAAATCATTGTCTGGATGCGTCAGGTAAAGGCACGCTTTTGCAATATCTGCTGGAGTGCCAACTCGGTTAGACGGATGCTGAGCATGATCAACATCTCGAAGCTCCTCATATTGCTGAGTTTCAATCCAGCCAGGAGAAATTGCGTTGACGGTAATCTTGTCTGGTCCAAGTGAAATGGCAAGAGCATGCGTTAGCGCCACAATGCCACCTTTTGTAGCAGCGTATGCTTCGGTGTGTGGCTCTGACATAACGGCACGCGTAGAAGCTAAGTTTACAATTGAACCACCTATTTTGTTATTTCGCATCACTTTGGCAGCTTCTCTTGAGCATAAAAATACGCTTCGTAAATTAAGATTTATGATATCATCCCATTCATCTAGCGTTAACTCATACGGAGACTTCCACTTTGTTACTCCAGCATTATTAACCAGAATAGTAATCGTACCATAAGCTGAAACAGTTTCTTTCATGAGGTTGATAACATCCTCTTCTTTTCTTACATCTGTGTGAATAAACATTGCCTGTGCACCTGCTTCACGCAGCGTTTTAGCATGCTTCTCCCCTTGTTCTTCATCAATATCTGCGATTATCACTTTGGCACCTTTTTTGGCATAGGCGCTTGCCACACCTTTTCCAATTCCATTTGCGCCACCAGTTACCACAACAACCTCACGTTCAAATGTCAAAGTCATCCCTCCTCTACACTTAGTTTATTCACTTTTTTCGTCTGGTTGAAACAAGTGATCGGTTACAAATAGCTTGAAGGTTTCGCTCGTTAATTTGCAGCCGGATGCTTTTGGATGGCCTCCACCACCAATGTGACCCACGATTTCAGCTAAATTAATCTTATCTTTCACCGCTCGAAACCCTAGCTTTTTCCTTCCCATATCAACCATTACTGAAAAGTCGATTTCTTCATGCTCTAGGCATAATGCATTTCCCAACTCTGACTGATATGTATCTGCGAACACAATCCCTACCTTGTATTTTTGCTCTGCAATCTCTACTTCTGCTTGCATCATTTGCTTTTGTTTGTCATAGATATATTTTTCAATTCGCTTCTCTTCAGCTTCAAGTAAAATCGCGTGCTTTTCTGTAAATTCAAAGCTTTGACTGGCACCAGTATAAGATGCTTGTAGCGTTTCGTAAACCGTATCTTTAAACTCTTCATGAGAAATTAAGTAGTAAAGGTGATTAAGTCTTTTTGCTTTTTCATTTTTCTCGTGAAACCAATCCCACGTATCGAATAAACGTACAAGCTCTACGTATTCATCCAGCATCTTCGTACGTTCCAACATCTTGTTTTCTAGTAGATATGTATAAAAAAGCGATGTAGCTGCTGTTTTCGTCCCATTCTTATCTTCTGGTATCACATGGACCCAATCGTATTTTTCAGAAAGAGGAAGTGCAGAAATATGATGATCAATAAGCGTAACCTTTTGACCATTTTTCACAAGTTCATCCAGCTTAGCTGCTACTTCATCATTTACGCTAATATCCGTTATGTATAAGTCTTGTCCATCATTATCTTCTTCTATAAAATGCAGCACCGTATCGTTTATGCGTCCGATTCCTACCGTGTCGTAATCAAGGTTCTCATCACCAAATGCTAAGCGAGCTAATAAAGCTGGGCTTACCCCATCTAAATCATTATGTGAAATTAACTTTACTTTTGTCATCAAAAAACTCCTTTAAATCGTTATCAATTACTCATTCACTTTAGTATGCGTGAATCTTTTTCCATTATAGCAAGGAATGAAAAAAAATGCGTACATCCTCACCTTTCATAAGGATGTACGCACAAAAATTCACGATGCTTGCTGATTCGCTTTTTCTTTTGATTTCTTCTCATATGAGTCTACAACAACAGAAGCTGCAGCATCTCCGACAATATTAACCGACGTACGGAACATATCAAGAATACGATCGATTGCTGCAATTAAAGCAATTCCTTCAACTGGAAGGTTGACGGCTGCTAGTACCATTGTTAACATAATCATCCCTGCACCTGGCACGCCCGCAGTACCAATTGATGCAATGGTAGTTGTAAACATGATTAGTAAAATTTCACTCATACCGAGATCAATTCCATAAAATTGTGCAATAAATAGCGCAGCAACACCTTGGTAAATCGCACTACCGTCCATATTCATTGTGGCACCTAACGGTAAAACAAAGCTTGCTGTTTCTTTTGAAACGCCAAGGTTTTCCTGAACGTTTTTCATTGAAACAGGTAGCGTTGCACCACTACTTGCTGTACTAAAAGCTACAAGGCCGGCTGGTGCTATTCCTTTTAAAAATGTAAGTGGACTCATCCCAGCAAAGCCTTTAACCGCAAGAGAATACACAACGAGAAGCTGCGTTAAACAACCTAATGCTACAGCAATAATCACCTTAGCGAGAGGTGCTAAAACAGCTAAACCATACTCACCAATAATTGGTGCTACCATTCCAAAGATACCAATTGGTGCAATGACCATGATACCACTTGTAATTTTAAACATGACTGTGGAAAAAGATTCAAATAGCTTTTGAATTGGCTTTGCTGGCTCTCCTACAAATAAAATCCCTAAACCAATTGCAATTGCCATAAAGATAATTTGTAGGATATTCCCTTCCATTAACGCTGCAAATGGATTTTCCGGAATCATGTTTAGCAACGTCTCCGTAAGCGTTGGTGCTTCTCCACTCGGCGCAGTGGCTCCTTGCGGTAACGACACGTTAGCTCCTGTACCAGGTGATAAAATCACAGCATATACGATACCAATCGTCACAGCAATCAACGTTGTAAAGAGGTAGAAAACAATCGTTCTCCCTCCCATACTAAAAAGCTGCTTGGTATCTTGTAAACTTGTTACGCCTACAATGAGCGTCGTTAAAATCAAAGGCGCCATAATAAACTTAATGAGCCTTAGAAACAAATCGCCAAGCGGCTGCACGACAGACATCTTGTCTCCAAAGATGAGTCCGAGCGCAACAGCTACGACGAATGCTACTAAAACCTGCGTTAGTAACGATGGTTTTTTCATAGTTGTTCTCTCCTCATAATGATATTCCCGCTGTATCCCATCGCCTTAACTGCTACGCAGTAACTCCCCTTTTTTGCATATTTATACATATTTTGTTCACTGCATACTATACACATTCCGTTTATCACACTACCATCTTATTCTCCATAAAGACACGTGTCAACCCTCAAAAAACTAAAAAAACGAACAAAAAAATGAGAATAGTCATCTTTGTTCGTTTTTTTAAAATCAATTGGGAGAAATCCCTTTAAAGAAAATATGTAAAATTTCCAGCGACTTATTTTTATCAAATGTAGCTATCTCATGAGGAGCTAGCTGATCTAGCTGTGTCTTTAAAGCCTGGATATAAAATAAGATTGTATCAACGGATAGCTCTGGATTAATTTCTCCTTTTTGTTGAGAAGTTTTAATAAACTTAATTAGCAAAGGCAAAGATTGTTCACTATAGAAAGAGTGAAACCATCTTTGCAACGGTTCATCTTGCAAAATCAACTCTTGCAAAAATTGGGGATTAATTGTTTTAAATGACTTAGCTTTTTCAAACATAATATTCTTCAGCTTTGTTTCAAACGTTGAATTGCTTAAAAGGAGCTGTTCATATAATTCAAACTGCTCCATAAGATAAGCTTTAATTGTTTCTCGAATAAGCTGCTCTTTGTTTTCAAAATGATTATAAATCGTTACTTGCGATACCTTTGCTGCTTTAGCAATTTTAGCGATATTCATACCGCTTGGACCATACTGATTAAATAGTTTTAGCGTCGCGCTTTGTATATCTTGCTGTTTTTGCTTCTTCCTTCTTTCAAACCCATTCATCTTTACATCACCAAGCTTATTTTATCAAAAATATGAAATATATATAAGTAATTATTTCAAAAAGTATTGCAAGTTATTTCGATTCAGCATACAATAATTTTGAAATATTTTATTAATAATATTTCAAAATTAACTTTTCACACAAAGGAGTTAATATGTATGATTCATTTAGAACGCTTAACCAAGCAGTTTTCAAATCAAAAAGGCATCTTTGATGTTTCACTACATGTAAATCAAGGTGAAGTGTTTGGCTTTTTGGGCCCTAATGGAGCAGGAAAATCTACTACCATTCGACATTTAATGGGATTCATTCAGCCAGACCAAGGGAGTTCTTTTATAAATGGGCTCAATACATGGAAGGAAGCCAATAAAGTGCAAGAAATCGTAGGTTATCTCCCTGGGGAAATTTCATTTTTAGACGATATGAGTGGCATACAGTTTTTAGAGTTAATGACGAAAATGAAAGGGATAAAAGACACTACCTATCGCAATCAGCTGATTGAGCTTCTTCAATTTGACCCAACGGTTTCCATTCGAAAAATGTCTAAAGGTATGAAACAAAAAGTAGGAATTGTTACTGCTTTTATGAACCGCCCTGACGTTTTAGTCCTAGATGAACCAACGTCTGGTCTCGATCCGCTCATGCAGCAAATATTTATTGATTTACTCATTGAGCATAAAAAGATGGGCACAACCATCTTTATGTCTTCTCATATTTTTTCAGAGATTGAAAGAGTTTGCGATAGAATTGCGATTATTAAAGATGGAAGAATTGTAAAAAATGCACCTATTGAAGAGGTTCAAAAAAACAAGCGCCATACATTTAGTATAACGGTCTCTACACCTGAAGAAGTACAGCATATCGTTCGTTCTCATTTGGAGGCAACGCAGCTTGGAGAGCTTGAAGTACAAGTCGTTGTGACGGATTCATTCCAGGATTTATTCCAGCTGTTATCTAAAATGGACGTAATAAGCTTTAAAAGTAAAAGTGAAAGATTAGAAGATTTATTTATGAATTATTACCAAGAAGGGGGAGAATCAATATGAACGGACCCTTATTTACAACGATGCTAAGAAGTCAATCAAAATCAATCTTTAGCTACACATTTGGTTCCACTTTTTACTTGCTTCTCATCATTTATATTTATCCTTCAATCTCCCAAGTAGAAGGACTAAACGACCTTATAAAATCAATGCCAGAAAGTTTGTTGAAAACATTTGGCATTGAAAACGGGTTATCGTCTTTAAGCGATTTTATAGCTGGAGAGTATTACGGCTTATTATTATTGGTGCTGCTAAGTATTTTTTGTATCCTAACATCTGCTTCTCTTGTTGCAAAGCTTGTTGACAATGGTTCTATGGCATACCTTTTAACAACACCGGCTTCACGAATGACCGTTGTCCTTACTCAAGCTATTGTTGGAGTGATTGGGTTGTTTATTATTATTTTTATAACAACAACTTGCGGAATCATTGTCACAAAGTTTTTCACATCAATCAGCGATTTTGATGTATGGGGCTTTATGAAGATGAATATTGTTGTCTTCTTATTATTTTTCTTTATTTCTAGCTATTGCTTTCTATGTTCATGCGTATGCAATGACTCAAAAAAAGCATGGAGCATTCCAACAGCTATCACGCTTTTATTTTACGGAGTTGACCTTGTAGGTAAGCTATCTGAGAAGCTGGAATCTCTTCGTTACGCTTCGATTTTCTACTATTTTAACCCAATCGAAATCGGACGTGGAAACGAAGATATTTTTGTCACGTGCTTGCTATTTGGAATAGCTGGTGTACTGCTATATGCAATAGGTACTGTCTTATTTTCAAAACGCGACCTGCCTCTATAAAAAAAGAGTTTGGGACATAACAAAATGATTGCTTCTAAGAGACGAACAATAGCTGTTCCAATCTTTTTGGTTTGTCTGAACACGTTCGTTCCATTGCGCTACGGCCACTCGCTTTCCGCGGGGAGGAACCTGAGCTTCCTCGCTGTGCTGCGGGATCTCACGTTTTCCTCTCTTTCCCGCAGGAGTCGAGTGTCCTACGCTCCATTCCACCCTGTTTCCAACATTGTTTTCACAATCAACAAAAAACCTGAACGATTAAAAGTGAGAAACTCTCAATCGTTCAGGTTTATCATTGGCTGAATTACTTATGTCCCAGCCTCTTTCTTCATCCTGCTTTCATAGGTATATTGCGGTCTTGTTGGTAAATGTCATAAACTAAAAAGCTAAATGCGTAGTAAAATGCAATAATTGCAATCGAATCTGACATGATATACATAGCGCCCAAACCAACTCCAACAACTAATGTCTGAAGGCTTAAACGATCTTTTTGAAACGCTAACTGTGACATGAAATAACCTAAACCGATTAAAACGGCTAATACCCAGCTATTTTGAATTTGTAGAACATCATGAATATAGATATAAAGACTTGGAAAATATACCAGCGTTTCTACTACGCTTGAAGTTCCACTGTATGTAAGCCACCACTTGCGTTCTCGTTTCGTTTTTGGAACCGTTGCCTCAATTGAAGTAGGCATCTCCTGTTCCATAAATACCGTTTCTCCATGATCTTTCATCCATTGAAGCATAATTGACAATACAATAAACCCTAAAAAGATAAGCAATAATAAGTACTCAACCCAGGCTGGAAACATGTTCTTTTGCTGTATGGTATCCAAGTATACCGTTTGAAGACCCCACTTCTCTACTGGTAGCGCATAGTACAGCATAATGACTACGTAAAGAAGTAAAATAAGAACATAAAAAAACGATTGTTCTTTATAATATCGAACTTTTTTCTCTTCAGATATTATTCGTCTGACCATAATACTTTCAAAATAAGGACGAACAATACTGATGATCACGACTAAACAAGTAAATGCAATCATAAACCGCTTTAATCACCTTTTCACTTTTCATTATGTAATCAACTTTCCGTATGGTTTCTTATACAAAAAAGCAGCTGTTCTTATCAATGATTTCCTTTTCCTATAGTATCAAATATATGAAGTTATTTACAATGAAAATATTATGTGGAAATTAAGTTGGCCACGTTTATACCACTGATTGTAACCATTGGTGACCCACCTCCTGGATGAGTTGTTCCACCGACAAAATAAAGCCCTCTTACGTCTTTGGACACGTTGCTGGGCCGTAGAAAGCTATCCATTTTCCGATTAGCACTAATACCGTAAAGAGCCCCTTTATACGCTCCGAATTGCTCTTCAATCCAGCTTGGTGTAATGATTTTTTGACATGATAAGGTAGATGTAATATCGATATCGAACCTCTTTAGCTTTTCATAGATAACTTGTTCGTACCCATTATCATTACTCATTCCTGCTGGTGCGTTGACAAGAATAAATAAGTTATCACCAGGCGCTACGCTTCTATCTGTATAAGAAGAATTACAAATGTAGATTGTTGGATCTGCTGGAAGCTGCTTTTTCTCAAACAGTTCATAGAATTCTCTTTTATAATCTTCTGCAAAGTATACTTGGTGATGAATAAGCGAGTCGTTTCTATTTTTTGTTCCAGCTAAAATGACATAAGCTGAAATAGAGGGTTCAAATTTACTAACCATCTTATTTGTAAAATGCGGGCGGTCCGCTTCATCTACCAGAAACGGGTAGGCTTGCAGTAGGTCACCATTAACAATAATTGAGTCTGCGGGCAGTTTTTCACCACTCTCAAGCTTAATTCCCACTGCTTTCTTGTTCTTCACCTGCACTTTTTCTACTTGTTCATTCAGCACTAAAGTTCCTCCTGCTTTTTGAAATACCTTAGCAAACCCTTCAGCAATTCTAGAGTTCCCCCCCTGAACATAGTAAACTCCTTCGTTCATTTCTAAATGACCAATTAATGAAAAGGTAGCAGGTGAAACGTATGGTGAAGAGCCTATATACGTGGCGTAACGATTGAATGCGTTAATCACTTTTTCATTTTCAAAAAAACGCCTGTGAAAAGAATCAATTGTTTCAAATGGCTTCACTTTAAGAAGGCTCGTAAACAAAGACGGGTTCATATAATCTTTCCACGATGAAAACGTTCGATAAAAGAACTGATCTTGTGCAATGGTATAAAGCTTTTTAACGCTGGCAAGATAATGTTCATAGTTCTTTGCCCCATTAGGATCTAGTTGTTCCAGCTGGTGAATCATCTCATCTCGATTCGTTGTCATCATAAATGTTGAACCATCATTAAACCAATTTTTTGTATGATTATTTAACTTAATAAGCCGCATATAATCGTCGGGGTTTTCTCCTGCCTCTTTAAACACCTGTTGAAAAACATGCGGCATTGTAATCGTGTTCGGTCCAAAATCAAAGGAATATTCGCCTAGGTTCATCGGCATCATCTTCCCACCTACGTGTCCGTTCTTTTCGACAATGGTAACGTCAAACCCTCTTACTTGTAACAACACGCCCGCGGCTAATCCTCCTAAACCAGCTCCCACAATGATAATTTTTTTCATTTATAATGCCTTCCTTTCCATTGATAACCTTTGTGCTGTATGCTTTGTTTCATCGAATGGTTCATTAAAAATAGTAAAGCAATTGCAGCAACAGGCATGGCAATAAACAAATACCATTTTTGCTTAGCTGCTAGGTCAATAAGTAATCGTTGAAGAAAAAGAAGCAGTAACGGCAAAAGAAAAAGTAAGTGTCCAGATGCAACGCCATATAAAAATAGCGGTACAGGAAGGATATAGTAAACAGTAAAAAACACCATAAGAATAACGAGTCTATTGATTGACCGACCTAATCCTGTATACACATTTTTTGCAAAGCCATTCCATACTTCATCGTCTTTTTCATACATATAGCAGTTTACATGCGACGTCACGTTAGCCAAAATCACTTTTTCACCTTTCTCTTTCAGAGCTCTTGCAATATGCACGTCTTCGACTAGGGAACTCTTGACAGCTTCATGTCCTCCTATGCTTTCATATGCTTCTTTTTTAAAAAACATAAACGCGCCGTGTGCCGCAGTTGCAGCTGGATATTTCCCTCCGTTTGCAATGATGATTGGTAAATATGAAAACACCACAACATGCTGAAGTGGGACGAGGAGCGATTCTATCCGCTTCTTTACCGGAAACCTTGGAAATCCGGTCACTAGCTTGGCTTTCTTTTTTCTAGCTAAGGCTAACGCTTGTTCAATCGTATCCTGCTTTAAAGCAACATCTGCATCAATAAATAGGTAGTAGTCACCGCTTGCTCGTTTTGAAAGCTGATGACAAGCATGCACTTTACCGACCCATTCTCCGCTTAAAGATTTTCCTTCTATAATCGAAAACCTCTTATCGCCTTTTGTTTCTTGTTCCAAAAGCTGTCGAGTTCGATCAGTTGATTGATCATCTAAAATAATGACTTCGACTCGCTGATAGGTAAGTCCTTTTAATGAACGAATGATGCGCTCAACGTTTCGTTCTTCATTACGCATAGGAATTAAAATAGAGACAAGTGGAGCAGCTTTGTTTTGATTAAGCTGGTAGCTCGCTAAACGTGGCATTGCAAATATGTTAATAATAGTACCTATTACCATTAGGATAAATAAAGCACTATAATAAATCATCGCTTCACCTTCTCTTTCCACCAAGTTAGCCACTCGCTCAACGTTTTTCTACCCGTCATAAACACGTCAAATGTTGAAAGGTCCTCGCTAACAAGCTTACTTTTAATGCTATCTAACTCAGTAGTTACGGCCTGCTCTAGCTTATGAGTTAATTCACTTCGACTTGTTTCTGTATTTACTTCTATACGTTTACCCACTTTAATAAATAGCTCTGGACGCTGATCATGACGAAAACTATAGTAATATGCAATTGGAATAGCTTGTACACCCTTTTCTTTTAACATGATAAAAGATGGGCCGTCTGAAAATTGCAGAGGTCGCTTCTCTAAATGTTCTTCCTTTCCCTGTGGAAAAATCCACACCCCTTTTTTTTCTCTTAACAATTCCCTTGCATACAGGAGCGATTTCATAATATGCTTTGGCGAGGCTTGATTAACCGAAAATGCTCCAATTTTTTTAAAGAATGGAAAAGACTTCATACCTTCTTCAGACATCATCGCGTAGCTGTCATGCTTAAGTAACACTCGATTTACATAAAAGCTTATTAAACTGTCCCACCAGCTTGAGTGATTGGCAATAAATAGAGCCGGTTTGTTGTTTTCAACCTCCTCCATATCGATATAAATACGATAGAACTGCTTTTTCAACTGGTAATGTACAAACAACTGCAGAACTCTTTCAAATCGCTTATCTTTCTCAGGGTAAATCATATTCTTTTCTCCTTTTGGTATAAAACAAAAAGAATGCTGTATGGAGTCAACGTCATAAATACGACTAACCACAAGCCGTTAACCGTTGCCACAATGACAAACATTAAAACAATGGAACTATATAAAACAACCATTCGACTTTCCCACTTTAGCTCTTCTTTTTTTTCTAAAGCTTCTAGCCAGAAATAGAGGATAAATTGAATAAAAAATGAAAGAATAAACCAGCCTGAGAAATTAGAAAGTGGAATATCATAATAAAAACTGTTTCCTTCCCATACCCAGTACTGCTTTACTACATAAGCTACTGGATCAATCGCTAAATCCATAATAACTGCAAATATAGATGAGATCGTTGCGTATACTAGCCCTTTTACAAGATAAGGTAATTCCATTCTTTTCATAATACCAAGTGCAAGTACACGGCTAGTCACAATCACCATTAGCCAAGCTGAACCAATTGTGAGCGGTACACCTAAAATTTTGGTACCAAAATCTTTCTCATAGTCATACGACCCAAATAAAAAATCATAGTGTACACCTAAGCTTTCAATAACAATTGTTGCAAGCATTACGAAGCTTGCGACGAGCATTCCGGTCACCATTCGATATGTTTTTGCCATATAGATAAACGCAATTAAGCCACTTAGATGTAAAAATACTACGTTTGCCCACTCAAGCCATGTTGGTAACCAATCAAAGGCAAGCAGGACAACTCCACATATGTACCAAATAATAAAAAATTGATAAATCTTCTCTGTCAATCTTTCTTCCTCCTCTCACTTTCTTCACCAACTACCGAATGTAGCTAGTCGTTACTAAAGAAAACTTTTTCTCTCTGATACGTCTATTGTACTTTATACCCTCCCACTCTCTTCTTCATGCTATGACTTCATTATTATAAATGCTTAACCTCTTATGCTCTATTTTCAATATGTTCTTTACTATGTTATGTACAACCATATCTATATTTGACATAAAAATAGACATGAAAGATAAGCTGAAGAATTCAACTTTCATTTCATGTCTATGGCGTAGCATTTGCTTTTTTAGCTAGTAAAAGCTGAATCGGCAATCCAACTATCAGTCCTGGAATCACAGACAGCATCGGTAGCCAAATCGGCCCAAGCAGTACTCCGTTAATTTTCACAACTGAAGCATACATGATGCCTACTGTTACAAAGTAAGCACAGCATGCAAACGGTATAAACGAGTAAAGAGGAGGGGGATCTGCTTCTGCATCTTTAAAACCATCCCACATTGCAAAAAAATACAAGCATGGGTAAAACATAATCCACTGCATGTCTACAGTTGCTAACGCCTGTTCAGTTTCACCTAAAAAACTTAATTGTATTGCAGAGTTAAAATGTGCGCCCATATTGATTAAAAATTCTAATACTATAAACACAATCCCTTTTACGTACTGCTTGTTTAATAATTGACTAAACCCTGGTAGGGCAATATTCCACAGGATTGCTTCTAGCCTAGTCAAAAAATTGGTTCTCACAATTTAGAATATGTACGGGGGGCACTTGGCATGGTAATTGTTTTTTCATCCTTATCTACCTCGCATTGATTTACCAATAGTTTTAGTAAAGGAGAAAAATTTATACCCCGAAATGTAATTTTCTGTAAGGCCACTTAGAACCATTACTCAAAGGGAGCTCTTAATATTTACGAAGATGAACCACCTCTAAGCCTAACAGGCGCTTTCTCAGGAACTGAAAACATCTATTAATAATACTTTCAAGCGTTTTTGTATCATTTCCCAAAATTCTAATGGCACATCCATTAATCGCTAATTTTGAAATCCCTATATATCCATGCTGCTCTTCACTTATTACTTCATCATACAATTCATCAATGACCGAATCGATAATTCCTTCAGCCACTGCTAAAAAAGAACCGAAATGTGTGTAGCCCTCCATTTTCATAATCGCATGGATGTCTTCATGAGGCGATAAAAACAAATGGTCAAACACCATTAACTGATTGTTTTGATAAACTTTGAGCTTCGAACGCAGTGAATCATACTTAAATATCTCTCCATTAGGTGACCAGCCTGGCGTAATAACGTCAGAGATAAAAAATGTTGCTTTCTCTTCCATATGTACAGTTGTTTCTTGTATAAACTGCGCATCTTCGTATAAAATGAGCGGATCTGGAAGGTATTCAATCACTGCTCCTTTTTTTAAGAGCAGCTCTGTTTCCTGAACTACAGGTGCGTTTGGCGTTCGGTATACTTTTGTTGCAGCCTGTGTCGTCAAGCATAAATGTGCACCCTCTTCAGCCGTAATACACGCTTTATAACGGTCTCCACCAACATATCCACCTCCTACATGTAGAAGGTAGATTGTTGGGGTATGCTCTTCCATGTAAATTGGGCGAGCTACCTTAAAAGCTCCGTCATGATATGTGTTATAAACAACCGTCTTACCTTTCACCTTGTGCGACTCAAGCTTTAAATAGCCTGTATAGCTCATGATTTAATGCCGATAAGCAATACTTCTTTTTTGATCCACTGAATTACTTCATCCAGTCCTTGATCCTTTTTCAAATTTGTAAATACAAAAGGCTTCTTACCTCGGGCTGCAATTGTATCTTCTTTCATTACATCTAAGCTTGCACCAACATACGGAGCTAAATCCGTCTTATTAATAATAAACAAGTCTGATTTAATCATTCCTTGTCCACCTTTACGCGGAATCTTTTCACCCTGAGCGACGTCAATAATATAAATAGAAAAATCGACAAGTTCTGGACTAAACGTTGCTGCTAAATTATCTCCACCGCTTTCCACAAAGATCAGCTCAACGTCAGGATGTCTTTCAACCAGCTCATCGATTGCCGCAAAGTTCATAGAAGCATCTTCTCGAATAGCGGTATGCGGACAACCTCCTGTTTCCACACCAATGATGCGTTCTTGAGGTAATACGCTATTTTTCACTAAAAACTGAGCATCTTCTTTTGTATAGATATCATTTGTAATAACGGCCATGCTTAGCTCACTTTGCAGTGCTCTCGTTAGTCTTTCTACAAGCATCGTTTTCCCCGCCCCTACAGGACCTCCAATACCAATTCTCATTGCATTCATTTTTTCGCCTTCGCCACAAAGGCTTCCCTCCCTTATATCGTTTTGTATTAAGACATAAATAAGCGAACGTGCAGACGTTCATGCTGCATTTGAGCGATTTCAAGACCGGGCGTCATTGCACCAAGCTCACTTGAATCCGCTTGAAGAATATTCATTACTGCCTGGTCAATTTTCTCATGAAAAGCAAGCGAAATTCGTTGACCATCTGTTTGTCCAATTGGGATACCACGAACTGCATTTTGAATAAGCGATGACACAGTGGCGTACAAATGCGTAGAAACAGCTGTTTGTTTACACACCTGTAATTGCTCAGCTATAATGGCAAAAACAATTGATGGATGACCAAAACACTCCTTCCGCTGAATCTCTTGTTCGTAGAATTCTAAAAGCTTCCCACCAAACAGATCGACGCAAAGCTTGACCATTCTCTGACCAATTCTCCTTGTCCCTTCTCTTGTTTCTTTTGCTAGCGCCAGTGCATACAGCTCTTGATCTAATTCCTTTATTTTCTGAAGGTGCCCTTCTGAAGCAAATTCATATGCCAGTCGGCAAGCTAACCCATCTGTATAAGTAAGCTGTGTTTCAACATACGTACTAAGAGCTTCTGAAAACGTAACGGCATTTATAATTCGCTCTTTTTGAATATAGGTTTCCATGCCAAATGAATGTGAAAAAGCGCCGGATGGAAAGTTTGAATCACACAGCTGTACAAGCGCTAGCAGTTGATTAGTCATGACTATGTCCAATATGTCTAAATGCTTTTTGAACCGTTCTTTTTTCACGCTTATACGGAATGCTTAGCTCGTTAAGAAGCTCTTCGACTAAATAATCATATTGAACAAGCATTTCGTTTTCTTCAAATTGAGCTGGCAGATGCCGGTTTCCAAGCTGATGAGCAATCTCCCCCATCTGCTTAATACTTGTGGGTTGAATCGTTAATAAGTCATCTGCTATTACTTGAATAACAATCATATTCTTCTCATCCATATAAAGCACATCACCATCTACAAGCTCACGATTGTCTTTCAAACGAATTCCTAGTTCTTTACCGTGATCGGTCACAACTCGCTGCACGCGCTTTAATAGATGATCACTTTCTAAATACACTTTTTCAATATGTGGCGCTTTCTTTTCTAGCGTAGCGACATTTCCAACAATTTGCTCAATTAACATTGTTTGTTTTCACCTCAAAATAAAAAGTATCGTTGTGCCATAGGCAATACTTCTGCTGGCTCACACGTAATTAATTCATCATCCACTCGCACTTCGTACGTTTGTGGATCCACATCAATTTTAGGCATTTCACCATTTAGCTTCATGTCCGTTTTACTTAGTGAACGAATCCCTTTTACAGGCTTAATCCGTTTCTCCAATCCCAAGGTTCGATGTACTCCTCGGTTATATGCAGCTTGCGAGATAAATGTTATCGACGTTTTGCTGCGTGCTTTCCCGAAAGAAGCAAACATCGGGCGATATAGAACCGGCTGAGGAGTAGGTATAGAGGCATTAGGATCACCCATCTGACTGTGAGCAATCATTCCGCCTTTAATAATCAACTCTGGCTTTACACCAAAAAACGCTGGATCCCAAACGACTAAGTCTGCAAGCTTACCAACTTCTACTGAACCTACGTATTCTGAAATGCCGTGGGTGATAGCTGGATTAATTGTATATTTTGCGATATATCGCTTAATCCGTTCATTATCACCAATACCGTTATCACCTTTTAGTTTTCCTCTTTGCTTTTTCATCTTATCTGCTGTTTGCCACGTTCTCGTAATCACTTCACCAACACGGCCCATTGCTTGCGAATCAGAAGAGATCATGCTAAAAACTCCAAGGTCATGCAGAATATCTTCAGCTGCAATCGTTTCTTTACGAATACGGGAATCTGCAAATGCAATATCTTCTGGTACAGAAGGATCTAGGTGATGACAAACCATCAGCATATCTAAATGTTCTTCTAGAGTGTTAATCGTATACGGTCTAGTTGGATTCGTTGATGACGGCAGAATGTTCTTAAAGCTTGCCATCTTCATAATGTCAGGTGCATGTCCACCACCTGCTCCTTCCGTATGATACGTATGAATAACACGATTTCCAATTGCTCTCATCGTATCTTCGACAAACCCACCTTCATTTAGCGTATCTGTGTGAATCGCAATCTGTACATCATATTCATCCGCAACTTGCAGGCTTGTATCGATTGCTGATGCGGTGGTACCCCAATCTTCATGAAGCTTAAGGCCAATCGCTCCAGCCTCAATTTGTTCGATAAGAGGCGTTTTTGCTGATGCATTCCCTTTACCTAAAAAGCCTAAATTCATGGAAAAAGCCTCAGCTGCTTCTAGCATCCGCTCGATATACCACGCTCCAGGTGTACACGTCGTCGCGTTTGTTCCCGTTGCAGGACCTGTCCCTCCTCCAATCATTGTTGTTACTCCAGACGATAAGGCGGTTTCAATTTGTTGTGGACAGATAAAGTGAATGTGCGCATCAATTCCTCCAGCCGTCACAATTTTTCCTTCCGCAGCAATAATTTCTGTACTAGCCCCAATAACAAGATCAACATCATCCATTAATAGTGGATTTCCCGCTTTTCCAATGGTTTGAATCATGCCATCTTTTACACCAATATCTGCTTTGTATATCCCCGTATAATCCATGATGATGGCATTCGTAAAAACAAGATCTGCTGCTTCACTTCTTGTCGCAAGAGGATGCTGTCCCATCCCATCACGGATGACTTTTCCTCCCCCAAACTTCACTTCATCACCATAGGTTGTAAAGTCCTGTTCAATTTCAATAAAAAGGTCGGTATCCGCTAGCCTTACAGCATCTCCAACCGTCGGCCCAAACATATCTGCATACTGTTTTCTTGACATTTTAAAGCTCATGTTCGACCTACTCCTCTTTTAGCTGCCCCGTGGGTCCATTTGTTTTATTATTTAATCCATATACATGCTGTGATCCTGAAAAGAGTACAAGCTGTACATTTTTAGGATCACCTGGTTCAAAGCGAACGGCCGTACCAGCAGGAATATTCAAGTGATAGCCAAACGCTTCTTTGCGGTTAAACTCTAATCCGTAATTAACTTCATAGAAATGAAAATGAGATCCCACTTGAATAGGACGATCACCTCGGTTGGTTACTAACATCTCGACTATACCCTTATCTTTGTTACAAACAATTTCATCTTTACGTAACTTGTATTCTCCGGGAATCACTTCTTCTCCCCCCTATCGAATTGGATCATGTACCGTCACAAGCTTTGTTCCATCTGGAAACGTTGCTTCTACTTGAATATCATGAATCATTTCAGGAATACCTTCCATTACATCATCTCGTGACAAGATTTGTGTTCCGAGCTGCATTAATTCGGCAACAGTTCGACCATCTCTGGCGCCTTCTGTTATTTCATATGTAATAATGGCAACTGCTTCTGGATAGTTCAGTTTTAGCCCCCGCTTTTGCCTACGCCTCGCGAGGTCTGCAGCGACAACCACCATAAGTTTTTCTTGCTCTCGTTGTGTGAGTTTCATTTAAACCTCCCTTTCTATACTACTAAATGCTTTTGAATAGCTTCTAAGTTCACATTTTTTGAATCTCCTTGTGCAACAATTCGACCATGATCTAAAATGTAAAAAAAATCCGAACAAGCTAGTGCTAAATCTACGTTATGCTCTACTAAAACGATGCCAACACCTTGTTCTCTAGCAATTTTAATAATGACCCTTTCAATAAGCTGAACAATAGAGGGTTGTATTCCTTCCATTGGTTCATCCAGCAACAAAAGTTCAGGATTCCCTACTAAAGCACGGGCAATCGCAAGCTGCTGCTGTTGACCACCGCTTAAATCACCTCCTTTCCTCTGTAACATTTCATGAAGAACTGGAAACAGCTCAAACACATGTGATGGAATAACGTCTTTTTTTGGTTTTTTTTGAAGCGCTTCAAGACCTAACAATAAATTTTCCTCTACTGTTAATGTTGAAAAGATATCCCTTCCTTGAGGAACATAACCTATCCCTTTTTTTGCTCGCTGCTCTGGTCTAAGACCTTTTACGGAGTGATTTCTCCAAACAACATCTCCTGCACTCGGCTTCAGTAAACCCATTAGTGTTTTCATTAACGTTGTTTTTCCAACTCCATTACGCCCAAGAACTGCAATAATTTTTCCTTTTTCAACTTTAATTGAAACATCACGTAAGATCGTGGTTTCATCATACCCCGCTTGTAGATTTGCTACATTTAGCATGTTTGCTTCCTCCTCCCAAGGTATACTTCTTGAACGCGCTCATTTTCTTGAACATCTGTCATATTACCTTCGCAAAGTATTTTCCCTTCATGCATGACCGTAACTTGCTTAGAATACTTTCTGACAAAATCCATATCGTGCTCCACTACAAGTACAGAACATGACGCGGAGATCTCATGCATTAATTCACCCGTTTTTTCTCGTTCTTTCCCAGTCATTCCAGCAATGGGCTCATCTAGAAGTAACAAGCTTGGGTTTTGCATGAGCTGCATTCCAATCTCTAGCCATTGCTTTTGCCCATGTGATAACTCTCCAGCTTGCTTGTATACGAAGTCTTGCAAACCAATTTGCTCAAGTACTTTTTCAATATGATTTTTTGTCTCTCCAGTCATTCTGGCAAATAAAACAGAGGTGAGATTTCTTTTTTGCCTGATTGATAGTTCCAAATTTTCAAACACACTTAACTGTGAGAAGATAGAAGGGTTTTGAAACTTTCTTGCAATTCCCTTTTGAACAATTTTATGTTCTTGAAGGCTTCCAAGGTTAACCACCTCTTCAAACAAAACTCTTCCAGATGTTGCTTTTGTTTTCCCACAGATGACATCTAAAATTGTTGTCTTCCCAGCCCCGTTAGGGCCAATTAAAAACCTCACTTCATTCGGTTCAATCATTAAGTCCACACCCTGCAAGGCTTTGAATCCATCAAAATCAACCATAACATTATCGCACCATAGTATCTGGCTCATGAGATTTCTCCTTTCTAGATTTAAGCTTTTTAAATTTGTTCTGTATTGATTGAACAAGTCCAGCCATACCATTCGGTAAGAACAACACGACTACAATAAACAATAAACCTAAAAGGATTAGCCAAATATCTGGGTATGTCTCGCTAAATAAACTTTTCGCACCATTTGTAAAGATAGCACCAAACACAGCACCAAGAAGAGAATGTCGCCCTCCAATCGCTACCCATAAAACCATTTCGATAGATGGCGTTATGCCCATCATTGCAGGTGAAATAATCCCTACCTGAAGAACAAACAACATACCTGCTACACCAGCAAAAGCAGCTGATAAAGAATATACAAACACTTTATAAGAAGTTGGATTAAAACCTAGAAAACGAACGCGGTTTTCACCATCTCGTATAGCCATTAATACTTTCCCAGCTCTACTTTTAGTTAGCCAGATGGAAAGTGCAAAAACAATTGCCAATACACCTACTGTGACAAAGTAAAGAATTTGTTGAACAAAAGAATCCGCTAATGGCATCCCCAAAAATGTATAAAAGCTGGTAAGACCATTTGTTCCTCCTGTTAAATCTTGTTTTCCAATAAATAAAGTGACTACAACGACAACAACTGCTTGAGAAATTAACGAAAAATAAACCCCACGGATGCGATTTTTAAACGTAAAGTAACCAAGAACTGTTGCTAACAGCATTGGTACTATGATCCCTGCACCAATTGCAAATACAGGGTTCGTAAACGGCTTCCAAAAAGCAGGAAGAGTCGTAACGCCACTCCACTCCATAAAATCTGGAAGACCAGTAGTCGAACCTTCTAGCTTTAGATACATGCCCATGCAATAAGCTCCTAGTCCAAAAAACACGCCATGCCCTAAGCTTAAAATACCTGTATAGCCCCATATTAAAGAAATTCCTATTGCCACAATGGCATAGCATAAAAACTTCGCTAATAAACCCAAACGAAACTCTTGCAGGAAAAGTGGTGCTACTAGAAAGCCAATAAGTACAACGATATATAAAGCATATGTGCGATTAAATTTCATGGATAATCCTCCTTTAATCCAATGAGCGTGTTCGCATACTTACAAGGCCAGACGGCTTCCATTGTAAAAATGCAATAATTAGTGCAAACACAATTACTTTTGCAATAGTGGCGCTCGTTGTATATTCAATCGTTGTACTTAAAATCCCAATTCCTAAGGCACCAATCACTGTTCCTGTCAGCTTGCCAATCCCACCTAATATTACAATCATAAACGCATCAATAATATAGTTGGTACCAATTGAAGGTCCAATTGGTCCAATAACTGTGAGTGCGCAACCTGCAAGGCCCGCAAAACCTGAACCTAACGCAAAGGCATAGCTATCTACCTTCTTGGTTGAAACCCCTAAGCAAGAAGCCATTTCTCGATTAAGCATAACGGCTTTCATTTTTCGACCAACTGCTGTTTTATAAAGGAAATAAGAAAGGCCAACTATGCTAAAAACAGCTAATGCTAAAATAAAAAGCCTTTTATACGGAAGAGTTGCCCCAAGAATACTAAATCCACCGTCTAGCCAATCGGGTGTCTTAACTGCTACATTCGGCGCTCCAAATATAGAACGAGCCGCTTGTTGTAAAATTAAACTCACTCCCCACGTGGCTAGCAAACTATCTAACGGACGATCATACAAAAAACGAATGACGGTCTTTTCAATGATTATTCCTAATACTGCGCTGATTAAAAATGCTAAAGGAATTGCTAGAATAAAATAATAAGCAAGCATTTGCTGAGGTAAATATGAAGAAACAATTTGTTGTACCACATAAGTAGTGTAGGCACCCACCATAATTAATTCGCCATGCGCCATATTAATTACATTCATTAGTCCAAACGTAATCGCAAGTCCTAACGCAATAAGAAGCATGATTGACCCTAAACTTAATCCATTAAAGAGCTGTGTAATAAAAATGGACAATAAAATGACTCCTCTCCATCTTCAAAAGATAAGATGTATACTTAGCACATCTTATCTTTTGAAAGCTTAGTAATCACTATTTTTTATTGCTGAGTGAAGCTCCCCATTCATAGCTTTCAAGGTATGGATCAGGCTTAATCGATTCACCAGATTTCCATACTTCTTTAAACTGACCGTCAGCTTGCACTTGACCGATTCGAGCCGTTTTCCAGATATGCTGATTAGCTCCTTCTATTTTCACTACTCCACTCGGCGCATTAAATTCAATTCCATCAGCTGCTTTCTTCACTTTATCAATCTCAAAGCTTCCTGCTTTCTCCACCGCTTTGGCCCATAAATATACTGCTGTATAGGCAGCTTCTATTGGGTCACCAGTTACGCGGTCATCTCCGTATTTCTTTTTATAGTTTGCTACAAATTCTTCATTTTCGGGAGTGTCTGTTGTTTGATAGTAATTCCAAGATGCATAATGCCCCTCTAATACAGAGGCACCAATTCCTCTTATCTCTTCTTCTGCTACGCTTACAGATAGTACCGGAATATCAGCAGAAGTAATACCAACATCTTTTAATTGTTTAAAGAAAGCAACATTACTGTCACCGTTTAATGTATTGAATATTACATCAGGCTTCGCGTCTTTAATTTTACTAATTAGCGTGCTATAATCTGTGTGCCCAAGAGGTGTATACTCTTCCCCAGCTAACGCGCCTCCTTCTGCTTTCAACTGAGATTTAATGACTTTGTTAGCTGTTCGTGGAAACACATAGTCTGAACCTATTAGAAAAACTTTTTTTCCTTTATTTTCAAGCAACCATGTGACAGCAGGTACAATTTGCTGGTTAGTTGTGGCGCCCGTATAGAATATGTTAGGTGATGACTCCATTCCTTCATATTGGACTGGGTACCATAACAAGCCGTTATTTTGTTCAACTACAGGCAGCATCGCTTTACGACTCGCTGACGTCCATCCTCCAAAGATTGTTGCTACTTGATCTTTTTGCAAAAGTTTTTTTGCCTTTTCAGCAAACGTAGGCCAATCAGAAGCTCCATCTTCAATTACAGGCTCAATTTTTTTACCAAGCACTCCTCCTGATGCATTTATTTCATCAATGGCCATCAATTCTGCATCGCGCAATGAAACTTCACTAATAGACATGGTTCCACTTAGTGAATGTAAAACCCCCACTTTCACAGTGTCCCCAGATGTATCTATCATCGCTTTTTGCCCTTCTGTACTAGTTGTTTTCCCGCAACCTGCAAGAACAAGCGTTGAGACTGCTATAGCTGATAAAACTGTTTTCCAACTGATTGGTTTCAATTGTGCCACTCCTTATCACATTCTAATTATTTGTGTTATAATTAGAATTAGGCATACATACCCCAATTTGTTATGCCCAATTCAAGCTTCTCACCGCCATGAGAAGCTTTTTTATGTATAACCCTCCCTTCACATCATCATGTTATTTTTCCTCACATTTGATGATATTTCTAATTATAATAAATTTTCTGACAAAATCAAGGTGTTTTTTGAAACCTTTTCCAGAAAGCGCTAACATTAAAGGTGTTTTTTTGTAGATTATTCGTTTTCTGTGTGTAATCATAAAAAAAAGAGATGCCTGAAATCAGACATCTCTTTTTTCTTATACACTATTAATCTAATACTGTAATGTTAACTGTTTTACGACCCCATTGCTCTGCATCAGCTTGTGCAGGAACAAATACGTCGATTTTATTACCTTTAATCGCTCCGCCAGTATCAGCAGCGATTGCTTCTCCATAGCCTTCAACATATACTTTTGAACCTAATGGGATTACGCTAGGATCTACAGCAATTACTTTTTGGTTTGGATTTGCTTTCAAATCTACTCCCGTAGCAGTTACACCGCTACATCCTTCACAGCTAGCTGTATAAGCAGTTGCTTCAACTGTTAACTGCTTACCGCTCTGTTGTGATTGTTCAGCAGGTTGTTCTTCTTTAGCTGGCTCAGGTTGTGGCGCTGGTGCAGCAGCTTCCTGAGCTGGCTCTTGTTTTTGTTCAGCTTCTGGTGCCGGTTGTTCGGCTGGTTCTTCTTTAGGCGCCGGCGCAGCTTCTTGCACTGGTTCAGCTTTTGGTGCTGGAGCTGGTTGTGCTACAGCTTGTGAACCTCCACTTGTTTCAATAGCAAAGACCTGACCTGGAATGATAAGATCATTTCCTAATCCGTTCCAAGCTTTAATTTGCTCTACTGTTACGCCATACTTTTGGCTGATTGACCATAATGTATCGCCGCGCTCAACTTTATGTGTAATTTCTTTTATGATTGATACATTTAAATTTTGTTCTGGATGAATAATCGTTGATGTTAAGTTATTTGCATCTTTTAATTCGTCAACGCTCACATCGTGGTTTTGAGCGATGCTCCATAACGTATCACCTTTTTGGACTTGATACGTGTCGTTTCCACTTGCAGATGCTCCACCTGCAAATCCTGCTGAAAGGATTGCTGTTGTTCCTAGAGTAAATATAAATTTCTTCATTTACGAATACCTCCTTATTTACTCAATGATTGAATGATATCACCTAGAGATTGCACAGCCATTACAGGAACATTCAACTTCCATTACAAAAATAACGCTTTTTTAACATGAAACTGTAATATTTCTGATAATTTGTCCATATGCTTCAACAATTTCTATTTATTTGTTGTTTTTTACAAACAAACCCTCCTATTCCTTTTTATTCATAAAAAATGCACCCTAATTGCTAGAAATCTCTAACAACTAGGGTGCATTTCATCAATTGCATATAACTGGTTATTTATTTTTTATTAAAGCCTTGCTTCTCTACGTACTCTTTCATATACATACGCGTTGGGTTCGATAGCATATGAGCCATTTGGCCAGTCCACGTATCGTTTCTTTTTCCATTCGTACGCTCATTATAATAAGAAGAAATTTGTTCATCATAGGCTTTTAATTCTTCAATAAACTTATTTTGATCTTGCTCGTATACTTCTTCATGATACACATTAGCTTGAGGTAAACGAGGCTTTTTATCCGTATCAGCAGCCGGATATCCAATCGTTAAACCGAATAGAGGCAGTACGCGACCAGGTAGCTTTAATAATTCTTGAACGTCTTGAAGTTGATTTCGAAGGCCGCCAATATAACAAATTCCAAGGCCCATTGACTCCGCAGCAACCGAAGCATTTTGAGCTGCTAAAGCTGCGTCTATTAAAGCAACCATGAATTTTTCGGCACTTTCAAGGGACTCAGATAAATCTTTACCTTCTATTTGAGCAATAACATCATGCCTATGCAGGTCTGCACAAAAAATAAGCAAGTGACCATTTTGAGCAACATACGGTTGATTACCCGCTAATTCAGCTAAGCGATTCTTGGTTTGTTGATTTTTAACTCCAATAATTGAATATGCCTGTATATAGCTTGATGTGGACGCTGCTTGGGCACTTTCTACGATCTTATGAATTTGCTCATTCGTTAAAGGTTTATCCTGGTATTTTCTAACAGAGCGATGACTTAAAATTGTTTCAATAACTTCGTTCATTTTTCAGAACTCCTTTTTCATTTTAATTCATTCGCTTCTTAGTATAACGAACATTTTCTTTTTTCAATATTTTTCTGCTTTATAACCGACTCTTTGTTGTTTCGTATTCATATAGATGAAACTGGTTCGCCAATACGTCAGAAACCGAGTACTCAATGCTTTCAATATATTCATCCATTCTTCGTAGTAGCCGGTTGCGCTGCACATCATTTTCAAGCACTTCCACCAACTGATCTTCAAGCAGCTGTGCTTTGTTAAGAGGCATCAATAAACCCTTTCTTTTTAACGTTTGAATATTAATTTGTTCTTGTCCTGGAAGTGAAGAATGAATAAAAATCGGTAGGCGTTTACGTAAAGCTTCACTAATGGTAACACCACCCGCTTTTGTCACAACTGCACTAGCTTGTTCATATAAGCAATTCATTCTTTTTCTGCAAGCAATATACGGAAGGGGTGTAATGCTTGGATGATTTAACTTTACGAGCTCTTGAAATAGCTTTTTGTTGTTTCCGCATAGTACCACATATTGATAAATACTATCGTAGGGAACAGAGCTAAGCATTTGTTTTACATTACCAAGCCCCGCATTCCCTCCAGCTATTAGAATCATCTTTTCAGATTTTGAGTCTATTCGTTTATTCGTAAAAGCAGCATGAACTGGAATTCCAGTCACATAAATGTTACGAGCAGGCACATCGTGAATACTTTCTAAAAAGTTTTTTGTTTCCTTATCAGGTACACAATGAATATCTACACCATTTTTCCCCCACACATCGCTTACTAAAAAGTCGGTATAGATATTAACAAGGGGTGTATCAATGATTCCTTTTTCTTTCAATCCGCTAATGACACGCGAAGGAAAGCTGTGGGTGCAAACAATAACGTCTGGCTTCTCAGACTCAACTAACCGCTTCATATTGTATTCAATAATCGGCCAGCTCTTAACAACAAAATCATCACATGTATGATTCTCCACTTTATAGACGTGTTCGTGATAAAATTTCTCAAACTGCTTTGGAAACATAGAAATCCATTTCATATATAAAGATGAAATTAACTGTTCAAGAGGTTTGCTCCAGTAACTTAGGCAATCAATCTTTTTCACAGAAATTTGCTTATAATTTGCCACGATTATTTCCATTACAGCATCCGCTACCTGATGATGTCCAGATGCCATCTTAAACAAGGGCAAAAATAAAATCTTTTTCATGAATGATCACTCCCTTTAAAGCGGGTGCTTCGCTTTTTTCGCAGCTGTAGTATAACGTAAACAACAAAAAATAAAATGGCTCCCCCGACAATAATTGAAATATGAACTTGATCTCCAACAAAATAGCCTAGTAATAAAAAAGATAGTACCCATACAATTCCGCCTATTACGGAAAAACAAACATATAATAAAAAAGGATAATGACTAATTCCTGCAAGGTACGGGCTAATTTGCCGAAGGCCAGGAACAAATAAGCCAAATAAAATTGTCCACTTTCCATGCTTATGAAACTTCTCACGAGCAGCTTTTAATTTTGGTTCAGTTAGTCCAACATACTTTCCATACTTACTAAAGAATGGGACCCCTGCATATTTACCCAGCGCATAAGCTACCAGCATACCAACGATAACACCTAGGCAGGCATAGATTGTTGATGAATACAACAACAGCTGGCCTTTTGCAATAAACATTCCAAGAATAATTAAGAATGACTCTTCAGGAGCTGGAATACCAACAATCCCGCAAAATAAAATTAAAAATATTGTGATATAACCAAATGCATTAATATAATGCGACACCATTGTTAATTCCACGTGCTTGTTCCTTCCTTTTGTAATTCAGAGAGCGTCTTACTATTCATCTTGTGCTGCTTGGCATATGGAATGAATTCTCTCAAAGCACCAATTGTATGCTCTGGTGCTTTTTCATCTGCTCCTTTTGTTTCTCCATTATCATGCAACACATAGACTGCGCCACGTTTTAATTTACTCTTCATCTCAGCTTCTAATGCTCTTTTTGTTTTCTTAAGCGACCAATCTCCAAATATATTAGACCAAATAATTGTACGGTAAGGTCTTGCACACCAAATGCTAAATAAATTCAAGTGCCCCCATGGCGGACGATAAAATATGGGCTCTACTCCAGCTGCTTCTATAATAACATCTTTACACATTTGAATTTCTTTCTTTAATCGAGCTGGTGTTAAAAACCAGGCACTTACATGATTATAATGATGGATACCAATTTCATGCCCTTCCATGACCATTCGTTTAAGTAGGTCGGGTTGTTCTTCTGCAATTGACCCTACTACAAAAAAAGTTGCTTTCATTTCATGTTCTTTTAGCAAATTTAAAATCTGAGCCGTATATTCTCTGTGAGGCCCATCATCAAATGTTAAAGCAAATGATTGAGCTCTCTTTACATTTATATATACGTTTGGATGAAACCACCGGTATAAATAGGTTGGGAATACTGCATACAAAAGCCAACAAAATCCAATTACTAATGAAACAATCAAAAACCATTTTATTACAATCATTCCAAATTACCTCATCTTTAATATTCTTTCATTATAACGTTTTTCTAAGTCTTTTGTTTCATTTTTTAAACATTTTCATCCTAACAAGCTTGATAGTACTGTGCAACTCAAAAAAAAAGGATGGGATATAACTAAATGAGCTCTTCTTAAAGACGAATCAACAAAAAATCCGAACCATAAAAGAGCTAACTCTTACTAGTTCGGATTTATCATTAAATGAAATAGTTATGTCTCAGCTTCTTTTTATTTACTTTCATGAGTGCGTCTATACCATGCTTTTGCCGCTTCTACTTCTGTTCGCGTAAGCTGATGACCAAAAGACTCCCAGTGAACGTCGACAGTAGCTCCTGCACCTTGAAGAAGTGTTGTTAATTCTTTCGTTTCGTCCGCTGGACAAATTGGGTCGTTTACTCCTGCACCAATAAAAATCGGAATACCTTGTGCATTAGGTACTTTAATATCTCTTCTTGGTACCATCGGGTGGAAAAGCACTGCACCTTTTAATGACTGTTCATAGTGAAACAGTAAGCTCCCCGCAATATTAGCACCGTTTGAATAACCGATTGCTATAATATTCTTCCCATCAAAGGCATATTCTTCAGCTGCTTCGTCTAAGAAATTATTCAGCTCTTTTGTTCGAACTGCTAAATCTTCTATATCAAAAACACCCTCTCTTAAACGCTTAAAAAATCTCGGCATCCCTTGTTCTAATACGCTCCCTCTAACCGATAACACAGACGCTTCAGGGTCAATCATTTCTGCAATTGGCAACAAATCCTCTTCTGTTCCACCCGTTCCGTGAAGCATTAGCAAAACTGGCTTTTTACTATTTATTCCTTGTTTAAAGATATGTTTCATCTCTCTCTTCACTCCTCTTCATATAAATATCTCGAATTAAAGATATTTATCATTATACGAACTCTTCTTATAAATGTAAAGGTGTTGCTCAATGCATAACCTTAAATAAATTGAACATACTAACAAGCACTTAAAACGGCAAATTCTTATCAATTACGCATTGAATAGTCCATACATCGCATGACTAATTATTCATTACAAGGTTTTCTCTTATCTTTTAATTTTACTGTTGCTCAACATTTCACAGCTTTTTGTAATAAACTCCCTTTCTCTTGTTAATATTTTCTATATTGTACCGATAGTAGTAAATGACCTAGTGTTGAACGATTACTTTTACTATTTAAAATAAAGCATGAAGAAGCAATACCTAGCGTGTTAGATATTGCTTTATTTGACAAACCAAAATTTATGGGTACACTAAATGCAAGATGTATCCGTCTTGTTTAAGTTTGTTGTAAACAAGAAAAATTTAACTTCTTTTGTTGTAGAAGACTGTACTATTGAATAAGATTATGCCGATAAGTATAGGCAACCTCTTCAATAAGTATGCGTAAAAGTGTAAACCAACCTTAACAATTAAAAAGAGTAACTAGTTAAACCATCTCTAGTGAAACAAACAACCACCGTTGTCAATAAGCTACATAAAGGACATGCCATGATTAAGGTTATCAAAAACCCTTTCTCTTCAAGCTTACACTCTATGTGCTAACTTACCATAAGGATAGAAGTTAAAGCTCTATCTTATTGAACACGGAATTATTAATTAGTGTGGAGTGAGAAACCATGAGAAAATTTATTCTCGCTGTTTTAACCGTTATTCTAGTGATCCTTCTTGGTGTCACTTATGTGTTAAAGCAATTTGAACAAACAGCTAGCTTATCATACAGCAAGCTGCAGGCTGTACAAAGCACTGTCATTTACGACAAAAATAATCGACCACTTGATGAATTATATAAGACGGTTCCAAGACAAAATGTGTCCATTGACGAAGTGCCTGATCATGTCAAAATGGCATTTGTTGCAACAGAAGACCGTCGCTTTTATGACCATTTTGGAATTGACATGCAGGGAATTGCGCGTGCTGTGTTTAAAAATGTCATCACGATGAGCAAAGCTGAGGGTGCAAGTACTATCACCCAACAACTTGCACGAAACTTATATCTATCTAACGATAAAACGTTTAAGCGCAAGTTTGACGAAATGTTTTTATCAATCGGACTTGAAAAGCAGTTTTCAAAAGATCAAATTTTAGAACTATATATGAATCAAATATATTTTGGTAGCGGCGTATATGGTATTGGAGCCGCATCTCAGCTTTACTTTAACAAAGACGTATCCCAATTAAGTGTTGGTGAAGCGGCACTGCTAGCTGGACTTCCAAAAGCGCCAAGCACATACTCACCTGCTAGTAGCACAGAAGAAGCAACCAAGCGTCGAAACGTCGTTCTCCAGCTTATGTTAGACCAAGAAGTCATTACGCAAGATGAGTATAATCAAGCTATCAATGAACGAATTGTCAAGCCTGACGTAACGTTTAAGCAACGAAATAGTCATCAAGCTTTCGTAGACTATGTTGTTCGTGAAGCTGAGAAAACGTATGGTGTTACGGCAGAAGATTTATACAAAGGCGGCTACGAAATTTATACTGATTTCGACCCACTTCTACAGGAATCCATTAATCGCTCCGTAACTAATCACGTGTTTGCAGACGATACGGCATCACACAAAGTAGAAGTTGGAATCGCCGCTATCAATCCAAAAACAGGCGGTGTATCAGCTATTTACGGTGGGCGAAATTATCAAACAAACGGACTAAACCGAGCTACAATCGGTTACCAGCCTGGATCAGCTATTAAGCCACTTGCTGTTTATGGCCCTGCGCTTGAAACTGGCGACTACAGCCCAACAACTACTCTTGTGGATGAGCCGGTAGACTTTAATGGCTATAAGCCTCAAAACGCAAGCGGTCGCTATCTTGGAGAAATACCGATGCGAGAAGCCATTGCTCGTTCAGTCAATACAACAGCCGTATCGCTTTTAAACGACATTGGCTTTAGAGATTCGTTCGGCTTTATGGAAAAAGCTGGACTTCCTTTAACTGATAAAGATCGAAACTTATCGCTAGCTTTAGGAGGAACCACAACGACTTTCTCTCCTCTTCAATTAGCGCAAGGCTACTCAGTCTTTGCAAACGAAGGGAAAATGACGAAGCCTTATGCGATTAAAAAGATTCAAATGCGCGGTGGCGAAGAACAAGAACCAGAGATTGAAACAGAAGAAGTCATGAGTCCACAAAACGCGGATACAATGACGTCCATGCTTGAAGATGTTATTGAAAAAAGCTATGGTACAGGAGCTAACGCTCGTTCTTCTAAGGATGCCGCTGGTAAAACTGGTACAACCCAAGATTATGGAGACGCTTGGTTTGTTGGCTATACGGACGAAGCTGTCATCTCTATTCATACAGGGTTTGAAAAACAGAAAACTGATGAGAAAAGAAAGAAATTAACAAGCGGTGGTGGCGAAGACCCTGCTAAATTATTTAAATCTATTATGGATAGTTGGTAAATCTAAAAGAGGCTGGGACATCAGTAATTCAGCCAATGTTAAACCTGAACGGTTGAGAGCTCCTCACTTTCAATCGTTCAGGTTTTTTGTTGATTGTGCAAACAATGTTGGAAACAGGGTGGAATGGATCGTAGGATACTCGACTCCTGCGGGAAACAGAAGGAAAACTGAGATCCCGCAAGCTCAGGTTCCTCCCCGCGGAAAGCGAGTGACCGTAGCGCAATGGAACGAACGTGTTCTGACAACGTAAAGAGGTGAGAAAAGGGATTGTTCGTCTTTTTTGAAAATTTGTTTTGTTATGTCCCACCCTCATTTTTTATAAAATTGTTTTATGTTTTTTAAGCGAAAAAAACGAAACGTTAATGACTCGACAGATTGTGACGTAGTGTAAAAGCGTCAATACAACGATACCAGCATTCATACCGATAATAACTCCTGTCATACCAATCGTTGGCTGCGAACCGAGTACAAACATAAGTGAAAAGGAAACAACGTGAGACCAAATCGTATGAAATAGCGCATCTTTCACGTACCCTAACCCAATTAAGTAGGCTTGAAGCGGAATGGCAAAGAAATGAAACAGAAAATATGGCCACAGTGCCTGCAGATAAAAAACAGCTTCTGTGGAATGAAAGAATAAGCTCGTTAATGGCTCCGCAAAAATATACATAGCCAAAACAGATGGAATACCGTAAATAAACGTAAGCTGCATACTTTGAAGAAGAAGCTTTTGCAATTGCTTTTCTTGATCCTTTGCGTGTGCTTCAGATACCGCAGGAATAAGAGCTACTAAAAGAGAATGAGCAAAAAATGCTGGAAAAAACCCAATGCTCATCGCTACTCCTGTGAGCATCCCAAAGTGCTGCGTTGCACCGCTAAGCGTCATCCCTGACAAAATAAGAGCATGCTTAATCAAAAATGGCTGGATAGCATTACAAATCGCATTAAACAAGCGCAAACCAGTTGTTGGCAACGAAACGCTCAGTAGCTTCTTTCGAACATCTTGAGGGGTTAATTGTGCTCTATGCCCTCTTGTAATGACGTTCAATTGAGTCACATACGTGATAAAAAAATAAAGTAAGATAACAGCTTCTGTTCCAATTAGGGTACAGATAGCAATGAACAGAGAAGTTTTCACATCTGTAAACTGAAACATTTGAAAAATAACAAATAAGATTGTTAATTGAAAGGCTTTTCGGATAAAGTTTGAAACCGCAATGGTTGACATACTGTTTTTTCCGGTAAAATATCCCCTCAATACGGCCGAGAAAGAGACAATTGGAATAAAGATTAATACGGCCCACTTTAAGTAGGGATGGTAATGTGTAAAGAAAGGAAAAAAAGAAACAACACCAAACGTGACGAAAAAAATAACGAGGCTTAATACCGTTGCAAACGTGGTGGCATGCTTCATCATATTGCGATGCTCATGTCGATTATGTTCTGCAATAAACTTTGAAATAGAAATCGGCAGCTCTAAATTTGCTACTGTGGCAACGAGAAAAATAATAGGGAGAACCGTCATATACATCCCCATTCCCTCTTTGCCAAGCTCTCGTGCTAATACCATATTCACTAAAAATTCAATGAGCTCCCCTGCAAAAGCAGCTCCTGCTAAGATAAATGTTCCTTTTAGAAAAGTATTCATCTACTAATCTCCTCAATTCTTGTCCTACCTACATGTATGACAACAATCTAATTATCAATTTCTTTAGATAACCCTTCTATACTTTGTCCTACTTTCATGTTATGTTCACCTTATGAGAAATAGAGCAACTTTATGCCTGTTTGGCACAGAGCACTCCATTTTCCTAAATTAATCATTGCAAGAAAAGAACAAAGTAGGTTAAAATTTTTCCAGATTCATATTTTTAGCGACCACCTTCTCTTAGGTGAAAGGAGAAAGAGCCATGACAACGATGACAACAATAAACTTACCTTCAAAGCAAGAACGCCATAAACTATTCGGTTCAGTAGATCCTGGCCCAAAAACAAAGCCCACTAAAAAAGAAGAAATGGCTGATCTACAAAATAAAAAGAAAGATTTTTTATTTGATATTCAAGCGGTTGGTGTTTCCAACGTTAAAATACCTGTAACCATATTTGCACGAAGTGGAGCTACGCCTACAATTGCTACTTTCACTCTCACTTCTTCTATTCCAAAGGATTCAAAAGGAACAAACATGAGTCGCTTTACGGAACTTTTAGAAGAGTATCGCAAGCGCGGTGAGTTGAACTTAACGTTTGCTGCCCTTACTTCATTTGTAACGGAACTCTCTGATCGCCTACGTATCCCTGATGCTAAAGTAGAGATTTCATTTCCATGGTTTTATGACCAAGTAGCACCTTCTTCAGGATTATCAGGCCTTAACCATTCTGAAGCTCGTTTGAAAGTTTCTTACACAAAAGAAGCTGGTGTGACGTTTGAAGTTGGATTAACAGCTGTTGTAAAAACACTCTGTCCTTGTTCAAAAGAAATCAGTGAATATAGCGCTCATAACCAGCGTGGCTACGTATCGGTAGATGTTCGGTTAGCTGATTCAATCAATGATGCTATTGACTGGAAACATGCTTTATTAGAGGCCATCGAATCAAACGCAAGTGCTAAAATCCACCCGATTCTTAAACGTCCAGATGAAAAAATGGTCACTGAACAAGCATATGAAAATCCACGATTTGTTGAAGATATGGTCCGCTTAGTAGCTGCTGACTTATACGAGTATCCATTTGTAGAAGCCTTTACTGTATCATGTCGTAATGAAGAGTCTATTCACTTACACGATGCTGTTGCAACGATTACATTTGACAAACAGCCCTGCTAACTAATAAGAGTGAGACATAGATATTTCAGTTAATGCTAGGTCCGAACTATAGAAAGTTAAATACTTTTGGTAGTTCGGATATTTTTTTGCTGCTTCGGAACACAATTTAAAAAACTAGCTCCATCGAACGGACGTGTTCTCACAACTTATACTATTTAGAAACGGCATGGTTTGTTTTTGAGAGAGAATTGTTTCGTTATATTACAATCTCTTCACAAGCTACAATAAAGCAAACGATTGCAAAAGTTCACTGATTTCTCACATATTTCCGATATACTAAAAGAAGAACTTTATACTGAGAAAGGGCATGATGAAAATGCAAAAGCCAACTATATTAATTGTCGATGATGAACAACAAATGCGACATTTAATCAAGCTATCTCTTCAGCGAGAAGGCTATATGTGCATCGAAGCTTCAAATGGAGAAGAAGCATTAGATGAATTAGCTCATATGCTCCCTTCCCTTATTCTCATCGACGTGATGATGCCAATCATGGATGGGTTTACATTAGCTGAACGAATAAGAAGCGTTCACCCATCTATTCCAATCATCTTTTTGACTGCACGCGGAGATGAATTTGATCGTATACATGGATTAAAGATTGGAGGGGACGACTACATTGTTAAGCCGTTTAGCAGCGGAGAACTAATAGCACGTATTGAGGCTGTCCTCCGCCGTACAACTGCACTTCCACGTTCAGTTGAAGTCTATCAGCGATTTGGAAACGTTAAAATCAACAAGCTTGGTCGAACTGTATATGTAAATGATGAAGCGATACCGCTGACGTTAAAGGAGTATGAACTACTCGTCTATTTATGCAACCACATTGGACGAGCCTTCACACGTGAACAGCTGCTACGTCAAATTTGGGGACTAGATTACCTAGGAAGTGAGCGTACCGTTGATACTCATATCAAAACGCTGCGCTTAAAGTTAAAAGCGGAAGGTGACTTGATTCAAACCGTATGGGGAATCGGTTATAAAGCAGAAGTATGAAAAAGCTTTCACTTTCTCTAACAACCAAGCTCCGCTTATTAATAAGCGGCCTTCTATGTTTTTCTATCGTATTTTCATTTTTATTTATTCAGTTTCTTTACGAATCACTCTATGTAGACAAAACAGAAAGCTCACTTGTAGCAGAAGGCCAACAAATTGCTGCTCACTATCACACAGGTAAAATTTCCGATTTTTTAATTGGAAACGTGAACTGGCATAATACAGTCTCAGAAGCGGAAATTTTAATTTTTAATAATCCCGAAGAGCTGAGTGGATACTCTCCATTTTCTAAAGAAGATAAGCCTATTATTTCAAAAGCAGAACGAAAAAAACTCTTAAAAGGCGAATACATTGTTAAAAAAGGCTACGAAGAAAAATTTGAACGCAATCTTATTGGTGCTATTGTACCGCTAATTGATCAAAAAACAAATGAGCTAGCAGGAATCGTTTATCTATATGTCCCTTTAGCTTCATTGAATGAAGTTTTTACAAAAGCAGCAAACATCTTAGCGATTGTCGCAGTTATTACGTTTATTTTTCTATATTTAATTGGTAATCGGATTACAAAAGCAATTGTGAATCCATTACAGCGAATGAAAACTTTTTCAAATGAAATTGCAAAAGGAAACTTTTCTATACGTATACCTTCTACCAGCAATGACGAAGTTGGTCACCTTGCTGAAGCGTTTAACTCCATGGCATCTTCCTTAAAAAAAAGTGATGAACAAAAGCGTGAGTTTCTTGCAAACGTCGCTCATGAACTACGCACACCGCTTAGCTATATAAAGGGCTACAGTGAACTTTTACAAGATTCAACTATGAGCCAACAAGAACGAAACGATTATTTGCACGTAATACAACGAGAAACGACAAGAATGAATGCACTTGTTCATGATCTTTTAGACTTATCTCAGCTTCAATCCGAAACGCTCACCATGACAAAGTCGCCTCTTGTTTTGGCTCAGCTTATTAATGAAACGCTTGACGTTTTAGCCATTAGCATTGCTAAAAAGCGGTTAACAGTTTCAGCCAACTTAGATGAAGATATTATCATGAATGCAAATGAGCTCCGTTTAAAACAGGTATTCTATAATCTGATTCATAATGCAATTCGTTACACGAATGCGGAAGGACACATTGACATCTCACTTTCCCATGATGAAAACAAAGTTGACATCAACGTAACTGATACGGGAATCGGCATATCAAAAGCAGATTTAAGTCGCTTAGGAGAACGTTTTTTCAGAGCGGATAAAGCTCGGACTCGCGACAAAGGTGGTACGGGCCTTGGATTAGCGATATCTAAGGAAATTATTCATTATCACGATGGAACCTTAAACTTTAAAAGTAATCTTGGTCAAGGAACTACCGTTACAATTACGTTTCCTTACGAATCTTTCCAATAGAAAAAGCCTCTTTCTAGAGGCTTTTTTCATTTTACTTCCACACGTATTTTAGGCATATTATGAGAGTCTTTTGCCGTTACGTGCGATTGAACTGTATAAATTCCAGGCTCTTGAAAGTCCGTTTCCACTTCGTATATGCCGTCCTTGCGATGTTTTGCTTCAATCATTTCCCCTTGTCCCTCTGCATTTTCTTTCTCAATTTCAAATTGTACGTCATCTGCGTTTTCAACTTTCTCATCACCATATGTAACAACCGCTTTAAAGATAACGGTTTCATCTTTAGATACTTCAGATGGACCATTCAGCTTCACATCTAGCATTTTAGGTTCAGCACTCGCTTCTTGCTCTTGATCTACCCCACACCCCATTAGAAAACCACATATACTTACTAGACATACAATTTTCTTTGCGTTCAATTTGACCGCTCCCTTCCATATAATCCCCTCATTATTTACTATAAACTGTAAATGTGAGAAAATCATGAAGTTTTTGCAAAATTTCATTCTTTACAAAACATAAGCTGTCTATTATTATAAATAATAATGATTGCGATTTATTTTAAAGAAGAAGGTGTTTTTATGTCTGCTCTGCTAGAAGTCCAAGGCGTTTCAAAAACGCACGGAAACACAGCTGTTCTTCGTAACCTATCTTTTACAGCAAGCGCAGGTACTATTACAACAATTATATCCGCTGACTATAAAAAGTTAACTGCATTACTCGAACTCTTATCTCTTTCAAGCGACCCTGATATAGGCGACATTTTGCTAAACCATAGCTCTTTGCTTCGCATTAAAGCAAAAGAGCGCAGAAAGCTAAAAGTGAAAATTCAAGAGCTAAACCCACATCAAAAAATGAAAGCTCATCCTCGGGAAACATGCCTAGAGTTTCTTGAAAAAGTTATTCAAAATATTCCTGATAGTATTCAATCTACGAATAGAAATAATCTAATCTCGAATGTTACTTCGCAATGCTCATTTCCTCTAACTTTATTAAATCAGCCCTTGCACTCTTTATCACAGGTAGACAAAGAGAAGCTGCTGATGACAAGTTGTTTACTCGTCTCTCCTTCTCTGCTAGTTGTAAATAGCCTTGCATATAAGTACAGTCATTCATTTTACGAAGTGCTTCATAAACTCAAACAGAGCTTGAACATTCCTATCTTGTTTATAACACAACAGATACCTAAACAACTTCATACTTCTATTACATATCTAGAAGATCAATCCTTACCTATGCAATAGCTGCATAGGTTTTTTCATTAATATTTCTCTCTTTATGCATAGTCGCAAAATTGATCAGTCTGAGCATTTAAAAGGATTTACCAAAACAATGCTGATACATACTCTTGTACTTTTTATTATCTCCTTTGTTCTCGTTTTCTCTATAACTCTTCTTTCTGTTTAACGATTTATTAAAACGGGTAAAAAAATTGTGGATGAATAAGATACTCATAATCGTTTCATATTAACAATGGAACAATTTACTAGGAGGTTTTTTCATGGCACGTATATTAGCCGTATTATCAAGCGGATATGAAGAAAAAGAGTATAAGACTGGATGGTGGGCAGAAGAACTATTTGCTCCTTTATTAAAGCTAGAAGAAGCAGGACATACGATTGACCTAGCATCACCTTTAGGAGGAAAGCCAACATTAGATGAACGCAGTATTTCAAAGGACTTTGATCCAAATGGTACGTACAAAGAGCTTGTTGAAACTGGACGAGCGGATCAAACAATGAATCTAGAAGAAGTTAACGCATCAAACTATGATGTTATTTTAGTTGTTGGTGGGCATGGTGCGATGTTTGATCTTGCGAAAAATGTTCATCTTCATCAATTAATGAACGATGTTTATGACAAAGGTGGCATCTTAGCAGCAGAATGTCACGGCCCGTCCGTATTTGCTTTCTTAAAAGACAAAAACGGAAAACGGTTAATTGAAGGTCTTGACGTTACTGGCTATCCTGATGCGATTGAACCTGAAGAAGTACTTCCATTTCTGCCTTACAGCCTAGAGCAAGAACTTAGCAAAATTGCTAATTATATACCTGAAATGGACAAGAAAGAGTATGCTGTTTGGGCTAACGACCAAATCGTTACAAGCCGTGATCCGTTCTCTTCAGAACTGATGGGCGATGAACTTGTGAAAAAGCTAAAAGCTTAACTGATTCCCCCCCTTTACTTTCACCTTGCTGAAGGTAAAGGGGGTTTTATAATTCAATCATTTTACTTCTCACTCTCAGTTATTTTTAACTTTAGCAGCATCAACAATAATGGTCTTTCCAAAGTCCGGTTGTTGGGTCGACAAAAGCTCTAATGTTCCATTACGATATACATGAATAAGCTTATATGATTTACTGTTATAAAAAACGTTATCTCCTACTTTCATTATCTAGCCCCCTTTTTTTCAGTAAATGGTTTTAACGTTCACTTTATCATAGTTCTAGGATGTCTCACAAGACCTTCGACAAAGATAGTGATTTTCCACTAAAAAAAGCGCACTAGAACCACTCTAGTACGCTCTTTTTACATTATCAAGATTCTGTTTGGAACTGCTGTTGAACCAAGCGGCGATAAAAGGTGTGCGTGCTTAGAAGCTCTTCATGTGTTCCATTCCCCGTCACTTCTCCATCTTCAATTACTACGATTTGATCAGCACTTATAACCGTTGATAAGCGGTGTGCAATGACAAGGGAAGTTCGCCCTTTCATAACTCGTTCAAGCGACTCTTGCACAAGCTTTTCAGACTCCGAATCAAGACTTGCTGTCGCTTCATCAAGAAGTAAAAATTGAGGATTGCGAAGCAGCGCTCTTGCAATTGCAATTCGTTGACGCTGACCTCCAGATAAGTTTACTCCTCTTTCACCAAGCATTGTATCGTATCCATCGTCAAAATTAATAATGAACTCATGAGCATTTGCCTGCTTTGTTGCTTCAATTATTTCAGCGTCTGAAATTGTACGCTCTAGCCCATACGTTAAATTTTCACGAATCGTTCCTGCTAAAATTGGCGAGTCCTGCTGCACATAGCTAAACAACTGACGCCACTCTCTTAGATTAATAACCTGACTATCTTTACCCTCTAATAAGATTTGACCAGAAGATGGGGCATAGAAGCGCTCAAGCAGTGAAAAAACGGTTGATTTCCCTGCACCGCTTGGACCAACTAACGCCGTTACTTCTCCTTTTCGAGCAGAAAATGAAATATTTTTCAACACCAATTTTTCCTCGTATTTAAACGCAACACGTTGAAACGTTAAATCACCAATTCGCTTAACTTGTTCTCCATGATGAAAAGACTCTTCTTCTTCATCCAAGATAGCAAAAATACGCTCTGATGCACCTTTCGTTTGTTGAAAGCTTGTAATAAAGCGAGTAAGTGAACCAACAGGTACCATAATTTGAAAGAGATAAAGAACAAATGCTACTAGCTCTCCTGCGCTAATAAACTCCTGACTAACGCGGTATGCACCAAATCCTACAATTGCAATCATAACGCTTGTCATCACGGTACTAATAATTGGCGTTATAATCGCTTCAATCTTTGCACGGCGTATCCCAAATAAAAAAAGTGAGTGAAATGAGCTTTTCCCCTCTTCAATTTCTTTCCTTTCAGAACTTGATACTTTAATTAAGCGTATCTCACTAAGCATTTGAGCTAAAAACGCCGTGAGCTTTGACATTTTATCCTGCTGTTCACGAGATATCTTATGAATCTTTCTGGCAAGTGGCATAACCAATAAGAACATTACTGGAATAACCGCTAATAAAATGAGCGTCATTGGAATATCTAGCGTAAACAAAATAACAATTGATATACTGATTGATAAAATATTTTTGACAAACTCTATCATTTCTGTTGATAGTAAGTTCATCACAATGGTTGTGTCATTTGTGATTCTACTCACCATTTCGCCAGAGCGATTGCGGTCGTAAAATGATACCGGCAGCTTAACAAGCTTATCCCAAATCGTTGTGCGCAGCTTCTCAACCACGCCTTGTCCCACTTGCGCCAAAAGATATAGAGATAAAGCGCTGGTAATCATTTGAATAATAAATAGTCCAATTAAAACTGCAATCATTTGTTTTGATAAACCACTGTTAATTGTATCCATCAGCTCTTTAATTAGTAAAGGAATAACAAGAGAAGCCCCTGTATTTGCTAATGCAAATACCAAAGAAACACTAAGCTTTCCTTTTGATGGATTGGTTAGTCTCCAGAGCTTTTTAAATGAAAAGTTTGTTTTAGCTTCTTTAGATTTGTTCATAATTTACCTTCTATCTTTCTAAATTCTACGTTTTCCATTTCTATTGTACACGAAATGAAAACAAATATAGAAATATTTACTTTCCCTTTACACTCGTCTATACATGATAAAATGGCTTGTCATAATATATAAAGAGTGCTCAAAAAAAGGATGATGATTATGCCCGTTTGGATTAAATCCGTTTACATTGGAAAAATCACCGGTGGAATTGTTAATTTTGGTGACGTATGCTACATTTCTCCTTTCACTAACTCAAAAGAAAATAGCGTATCGCCCACAACAGGTGATGAACCAGCTAATGATAGCAAATCAGGTAAAAAATTACGGCAACGAAAAAAGACTTTCAAACAACGTTGAAAGCCTTTTTTATTAAAAAGAAATGCTTGTAATCATAGCAATGTATAAAGAAAATACAAACAATGCTCCACTTAGCAAACTAAACCAGGCATTTATTTTTTTATAAAAAATAATAAAGATATATGTAAGAAAGAAGATTGCCAAAAATGAGAAGATTGCACCTACGATTGTAAAGTGAAACGTAATTGGTAAGGTGATTGGCTGACCATAAATAAATGGAAGCAGAGAATTTGCTTCTGCATACTGTAGATTTGTAGGCGGTGATTGATTAACCATAACGCCTGTTACAAAGAAAATAATTAGTAAGGTCACCGCTTCAACTCTTAGCCATCTAGTTGGGCGAAAAGTATGTGAGCGTTTCACTTTACGAAGCAAAATACCATTGATTACTGCAAAAACGATTAATAAAATAATACTTATTTGTTTAAGTAACAAACCTTGTCCATAGTTTGTAGACCATGAATTTATGTAGTTAGGGAGTCCTACTATAATAAGCATGGCAATTACTCCGCTTAGTGAAAGTAGAATAAAACACCCTACTGCAAAGGGAGTAAACCATGTTAAAAAAGGTTTCCAATTCACAGCTTTTTGTATAAAAAAGGAAACGGTTAAAACAACTCCGCTCCAAAGACCGACAAACAGCACGTGAAGAAAATGCGAAAGCATGCCGTTAAGCGGCGAAATCGAGGCGGCGTGGCCAGCATAAGAGATCCCAAGCACTAGACCAATAGTTAGTATTGTATAGATATGGGGATGACTTTTTACGACAATCGTAAGAATCAATAACATCGAGGAAAGTACAACAATCAACCATGCATGACCTGTTTTACTTCCAAATAGTACTGCCTGAATTGTATCTGAGAAACCTCTAATTTTTGAAAATGCAAGCACAATTTCTAAAACTGGGCCTATAGAAAAAATCCCTACTGCAGAAGCACTGCCAATTAGCCACTTACTCGATATACTTAAAGCAGGCTTGTTCTCTTCAGAGACATACTGTAAAACTGCTGTACCGAGTAAGAACGCTAAACCAATATACGTAACCCATTCAAATAGCGGTAAAACTACTGACATTGAATCAGCCTTTCTTTTTTCTAAACACAAAGATGAGTGCTGTTGCTACGATAACCACTGCTACAATCATAATAACGAAGAAAGATGAGTTTTCGCTTGTTGATTCAGCTTCTGTTTGCTCATCTGGAGAGCTGCTTTTTTCAGCTTCTTCTGTAGCAGACTCTTTTTGTGTATCTTTATTTTCAGATGTTACTTCTTCTTGATCTGCATTCACGGTAAATGAAATTGCATCTTCCATAACGTGACCATCTTCTCCTACAATGTTCCACTTCACTTCATATTCTCCATTTGGAAGCGGCTCTTCAAATGTACCTATTAAATCATGACCTGATACTTCCTGTGAATCAATTGAAAGTTCTTGACCATCTTTTGTCACGGTCAGTGTACTTACTTTTTCAATATGTGTCTCAAAGCTAAGTTTTATTTCAGTTAGCTGAGACGTAACCGTAGCCCCGTTTTCAGGTACGGTTGTTTGAACATGCGTATGGGCAAAGCTCACCGTTGGAAGAGCGAGTAACATTACCATTAAAAACATCATGATTTTTCTCATTAATTTTCACCTTCATTTAAATTTTCTATGTATTTGTTTCTATCCATTACCAAGTGTACGTTTTTCTTTGTGTCTTCTCAATAAACAACACAATTTTGCTACAAAAAATTCACAAATGAAGTTCCATCATTGTTTGTGCAGCTGTTTTTTTAGAATGATAAACCCTCCGACAAGAAACGGTAACAACACACCAAATGTAATGGAATATGATAGCCACGTCGTTACAATAAACTCAACGAGATAAACAGTATTTGGAAAAAACGCTAAGCAAAGTGGTATTAAAGTGAAAGCAAGCGGCAATGTCAATAAGCGATGATCTTCTATTCCCACAACCGATGCTAGTATGAAGTTAAAGATTAAAAAACAAAAAGCTACTTTAAAAAAGACGCTAATAAACCAAATAATCGCCATGATGACCTCAATGCGCTGAAAAAACCCTCCAATACTGATTTCTTGCCCTAATAAATAGCTTGGGAATACTTCAGACGTCATTGTTTGAACACCAAATACTAACAAAGCAATTACAATCACAATCGATAGCATTAATATTCCGCCCGTACTACCTAGTACATATGCTTTTGTAGCTGCTTTTTGGTTTCTTACAAATGGAAAGATAGCAATTAAGATAATCATTTTAAATACATAAGGAAGAAGCTGCATATTGGCTTCGAAGATTGGAGCAGAGCCTCTCTGTAAAAACGGCTGAAAGTTTTCCAGTTGAACATTAGGGATGTTGAATACAATTAACAGAATAAACAAACCAAAAAACCATGGAAATAAAATTTCTGATGTCCTAGACATCGTTTCTATCCCCAGCTTTACGCCAAAAGAAATAACAATAAGAAGTGCCAAAGAAATACTTTCGATAGGTGTTTCTGGTAAAATAATTGTAATAAGGAATGAGCCAATTTCATATACCATCAACCCAATATCAACGAGTATGTACGCGATAAAAAGTAATAGAAGTAATTTTGCGCCCCATTTTCCAAGCTCTTTTTCCAAATAATCTGGTAACGACTGATTTTTCATTCCATTAGCTAACTTCGCATATCCCCATACAATAAAAATTGTTTCTACAATACTAATAATACCAACTATCCAGCTATCTTCCTTTGCTGAAGTAGCCACGATTGTAGGAACATATAATATCCCGTCTCCTACAAGAAACATAATTGAAATAATAAAAAACTGTTTGGGGCTAATGATTACTGCTTCCTGATGCATATCGACCTTTGTAATAGCACGTCACCTCATCTCTAGTTTACAATTAGATGGTTAATAGGCTTAAAAATTGCACTCAGCCAATCTAACGGATTAGGGAGCGAAAAGTGCATGCTATGTAAAATATTTAGAGTCATGCTAAAGAGTAAAAAGAAAGAAAATAAATAGAGTTCTTTTTTCTGCTCTTTTTTTAATAAAGAAGGAAGCTCAATCGCCGTAATGATACCGCTTAAAAGTAAAACACCAATTAGTAACTTCATCTTCCTTCCCTCCTTCTTCATCCTAGTTAGTAATAGCATTTCTCTAACCCCAAAAAATATTTATCAAAATAAAAAGACTAGATACTGATTTGTATCTAGCCGGTAATCTAGCAACTTATTAGCTTGTCCGTTATGTGTTATAAACTAATCTTTAATAATAACTTTATCCATCCAAAGAAAGAAAGCCAAAGCGGAATACTTAAAGACGTTCCCCATAGTAAGCCCAGTAAGAAGTTTCCATTTTCACTCATGCAAACCAACTCCTTCTTGCTTTTTAGAACGCATTTTACATATGTTATATTGGAACTAATTATAGTTTAACTTTAACAGAAAACGCTTTCAAAAGATAGTGAAATAATACCTAATAAAGAGTCTAGCACATAACGAAATGATTCTTTCCCAAAGACGAGTGGTGATGTTTCTAAAATAGTCAGGTTGTAAGAACAAGTTTGTTTCATTGCGCTGCAAACACTCGCTTTTTTAAATTGTTTTCAAACCAACAAAAAATATCCGAACTATCAAAAGGAGTTAACTCTCGACAGTTCGGATAGATCCTTGACTGAAATACGTATGTCCCAGCCTTGTTACTCACTTGTGCTCTCCATGACGCTGAAGACGATTCTCGATAAACAGTCGCTCAACAAATTGATTTAACTGCTGCTGATACATCAAACGTTCTTTGGCTGAACGCGAGTCTCGAATTAACTGTTTAAAATGTTTAATTTTTTTACGTTGTTCAACCGTTACATGATGAGAAAGAAGCATGTAATCCCCCCTCGTTTTCATTAACGCTTAAATTAAGTAAAACAATATTTTTCCATTATTCCAACAGATTTGTCAGACATTCTAACAAATTATTTATCGACTTTTTTCAAAACCTTTACTTATTGATCTTTGGCACCTACTAAAGCTAGCCCAGGTCCGTATGGTGTTAGATGAACATCTAGTAAAAGTTCTTTTGTATAAGGTAGAATCGCCTCTTGGATTGCTACTGATATACCGTTAATGACCTGCAGTTCATCATTTTCTTGGGCTTCTTCAAATGACAATCCGATATTTGGAATTTCACAGCTAATTCCTTTAAAGTAAAGACGAATACCTTCAATTTCTTGTTCTGATAAAATCTCTTCAATCAATGCTTTTGCTTCATTTGTAATAATCATTCAATCTCTTCCCTTTACTATATTCTCTTAGCTATCTTAACATAACCTCCTAACTCTTCTCATTAAAGAAAAAAGGTTCGTTATTAGATTATAATAATTATAAATAAGTATTGATTATAATCTAATATATGTTATAATCTATATATATCAGTTAAACCAGGAGGAATGACACATGAATTTAGAACAATTCTTAAATCAGCAAATTGCTAACTTAAACGTATTTTACACGAAGCTCCACCGCTTTCATTGGTATGTAAAAGGACCTCAGTTCTTTACTCTTCATGAGAAATTTGAAGAACTATATACAGAAACGGCTGCGGATATCGATGAATATGCAGAGCGTTTACTAGCAATTGGTGGACAGCCTGTAGCTACGTTAAAAGGTTTTTTAAGCCTAGCTACTTTAAGTGAAGAGGGAAATGAACAAACTGCTCACGAAATGATTGAATCTGTTGTTAATGATTACCTAATTCTCGTTCAACAGCTCAAAATGGGGATTAAGATTGCTGAAGAAGCAAATGATCACGTTACTGCTGACTTATTCATCGGCACAGTTGGTCGTTTTGAAAAGCATATCTGGATGCTTAATGCGTTTTTACCAGTAAAAGAATTAGTGTAAATAAAAGACGAGCCTACTTTACTTGGCTCGTTTTTTATGTTGTAGCCATTTAAAAAAAGTCATATCATCTTGAACACCTTCAACCAAAACTGCTTCATACACATGTGCACTTTTATAATAGCGATTATACCCATTTTGCTGTTTAAAAAATAAAATCTGCTCTCTTTTCTTCTCTGTCATTTTTGCTTTTAACTTTTGCTGTTTTTGTAGCATCTGCTGTATGGTTGCTTCAGACACAACATTCACATTAATTTTCCATTCATGTCCTTCGATGTCTGTGTATACAGCCCAAGTCATTTCTTCTTCCTTTTCTTTATTACCAATAAAGATCATTTTAACGGGCTTCATTCTCAATGCTAAGTCTTTACCAAGTGCAAAAAATAAATCTTCAATAACCTTATCGCTTCCAATGTAAACATCGAGATGACGAAGTACCATGACATTTAAATCAAAGCTGCCTGCAATGAGAGGGTTGCCATATTGTTTGCATAAATGTAAAAGCTGATATTCTTCCAATAAGCTTGTTGCTTCTGCTTGTAGCTGCTCCGACCATACCATTAACTCATTCATTAAGCTATATCTCCAATCCTTAAAGTTAAAGTTCATATTCGATATGTGTTGTAAAATTCCTTTGATATCATCAATAAAATCTAAAACCTTTCAATATTTTTCTTTTTGTACGTATAAAGATGCTTGGATTCTTTACACTAAACAACGTATTTATTTATTACACTAGGAGGATGGATATGAATAACGAACAAACACATATGAATATGCATACTGGTAAGGTTCCTCAAGTTATGAATCACGGAGGACATGAACTATTTGACGTTCATGAAACGCTAGCTGGCATGATCAATGTTTTAGATCAGTTCATGATGTTTCGACAATACATTCAAGATGAAGAGTTAAAGCAAATGTTAGATCGTCAATATAGTTTTATTTTGGAAGACTACAACCGTATTGTAGAATCTTTTTCAACAGGCCAAGACCCTTCTAGTCCAACGCAAACCTATAACATGGCAGAATCAAACGATTTTGTATACGGATTAAAAGCAAGTCAGCCTAAAAAACCAAATCAATCCATTAATGACATTAGCGATAAAGGAATTTCTGGGCACATGTTAGGCTTATTAAAAGGTCATGCTTCACTCGTTACCATGACCTCACTTGAAATTACAAATCCTATTGTACGCCGTTTATTCGCTGATAGCGTTCCTAATTGGATTGAAATGGCATATGAAGTAGCCCACTATCAAAACAAGCGTCATGATTACCAAGTACCGCAGCTAGCCGCTCAAGATGTACAGCAAATGACGCAAAGTTTCGCAAAATCTACACAGCCTCCCGAGCTTCCAAACAATAAAACGTTACATTAAAAAAAGCACCTGCTTTGTGTGAAAGCAGGTGTTTTTCTTATGAACATTGCATGATTAACCATGTGTTTTCGAATTGTTTTTTTTCAAGAGCTTGTCTTTCAATACAATAATATAAGATTCCAACGTCGCCCCACATCATATTAAGCTGATCATCAGAGTCAATTTGAAATAATAACTGCCAGTCGCCTTTCTTACCAGAGAACTCTTGACATTCTTCCAAAACGTCCCCTTGGATATCCCACGCTGTTCCCCCAATTTGGTGAAATGGAATGTTACCATTGATTTCTAACATAAGAGCATCAAATTGATCATACAGCTGATCGTCTTCTATATATGTATCTCCAAGTCGGATATCATAGCTAAACTCTACCCCACACTGTAGGTATATGCTTGAAACGTCTACTTTTGTTGCAGTTAAATCATCTGCTGTCCCTTCATAAAAAAGTACGCGCCAACCATTTTGTTGATCCGCTTCACCATATGCTTCACCATCATAAAAGAAGTACAGATAACCCGTGTCAGGAAGAAGTAAATCTTGCTTCCACGCACCTTCTAACTGAGATAGATTGATTTGACCAATAAACTGTAGATATTCCCCATCCTGTTTAGGCCAGTAAAAATCTTCCGGTAAATCTGGGTATCCTCCTAATTTTGATGTACCCACTTCCAGTTCGTCAGCACGTGTTGGGTGTACCATAACACATGTATACAAAGAGCTATATATATCTTCCTTTAGTGTTTGAAGTCCATGTTTCAAAATTAAATTATCCAATATATTCACTATTTTCACCTCTAGGCTAGTATAGCACAAACCCATTAATGAGAACGCTTCTTTCTCTTTTTAAATAGCGCTGGGGATTGTTTCAATACATGTTCTTCCTTCGTTTAGATAACACTTACTATATACACGTACTAAATAGGTGGTGAAACGTTTGACGATTTTAAATCTTTTCCTCGTTGCTCTTTTAATTGGCTTAACTGCCTTTTTCGTAGCAACTGAGTTCGCAATTGTAAAAGTGAGAAGCTCACGCATTAACCAGCTTGTTGATGAAGGAAATAAAAAAGCGATAGCGGCTAAGCATGTTATCACGCATCTAGACGAATATCTATCTGCTTGTCAGCTTGGAATTACCATTACAGCTCTAGGTCTTGGTTGGCTTGGTGAACCAACACTTGAACGCATCCTACATCCTCTTTTTGACGATATCAATATGAATGAACGTTTAGCAGGCATTCTGTCATTTGCGATTGCATTTGTCATTATTACATTTTTACATGTTGTGGTAGGTGAACTAGCACCGAAAACGTTCGCTATTCAAATGGCAGAACGAATTACTTTATTATTTTCTAAGCCAATTATTTGGTTTTATAAAATTATGTATCCATTTATTAAAACACTAAACGGATCCGCTCAGCTCCTAACTCGTATGTTTGGGTTACAGCCTGCTTCTGAGCATGAGGTAGCTCATAGCGAAGAAGAAATTCGAATTTTACTTTCTGAAAGCTTAAAAGGCGGAGAAATTAACCAATCTGAATATAAGTATATGAATAAGATTTTTGATTTTGATGACCGCTTAGCAAAAGAAGTGATGGTACCTCGCACTGAGATTGTAACTGCATCAAAAGATGATATTGTAGAAGTTTTTCTACAAGTGGCCAATGTGGAAAAATATACTCGCTATCCAATTATTGAAGATGGTGACAAAGATAAAATAGTTGGGCTTGTAAATATCAAAGAAATTTATAATGACATTGTGTTTAACCAAAAGGATGGTACAAACACTTTAGAATCCTATGTCAAGCCAATTTTAAAAGTAATTGAAACCGTCCCGATTCATGATTTATTAGTAAAAATGCAAAAAGATCGTGTCCAAATGGCGATTTTATTTGATGAGTATGGCGGTACAGCTGGTTTAGTCACAATTGAAGACATCGTTGAAGAAATTGTTGGTGAAATTCGTGATGAGTTTGATGCAGACGAAATTCCCTATGTACAAAAAATTAAAGAAAATCATTATATTTTAGATGGCAAAATGTTAATTAGCGAAGTAAATGATTTGCTTGGTACAGATATTAGCGACGACGAAGTAGATACGATTGCCGGTTGGGTACTAACTGAACGATTCGATGTTGTTAAAAATGATATAGTACAATATAATGATTTTTATTTTAAAGTGTTAGTCATTGAAGACTTTCATATTAAATACGTGGAAGTAAAGAAACGAAAAGAAAATTCTTCAAGTAGTAATGAAGATGAAATAAAAAAAGAAGGATGATACCATTAAAGGTTTCATCCTTTGTTTCTTATTACCACTCATCGTCTCCGCTAAAAAAGTCACCATCAAAGAGATCATCGGCTCCTTCTAAGTCTTCTTGTATGTCATCAAATGCCACATCTTCAAACATGTCATCCATCACTTCTCCTAAAAGCATACCACCTATCATACCTGCTGCAAACCCTCCCATAGCGCCTCCAAGACCGCTCATACCTCTTTTATACTCGCCTCTTTGGTAATGAGAAGGCTGAAAGTGTTCATAACTAGCTGGATTGTCAATCATTTCTTCAATAATTTGATGAAGTGATTGCTGAAGCTTCTTATTATTACTGAGTTCTTCAGTTGAAAAAGAGATTTCTCGCTTTATTTCACGCTCTCGACCAAAGCTTGGTAAATCCAGTTCAAGCAAAATACGAAGACCTTTATCTTCTACAGCTACCTCAAATTCTAGCTCTCGAATACGGCGTTGAAATTGAGAGGTTGGGAAAAACTCAAACTCTTGTTTATAACCGTTAAATTGGCCAGAATGATGTTTCTCTCTAAACCCTAAACTTTCAAGTGCTTCTACAAATTGATAAAGTGCCTCAGGAGCTTTAATACGGATGTCATCTCGATCTTTGGCATCTGCTCCTCCTTCAATATCTAAATGTGTTTGAAAGAAATAGCTACAATTGCTTGCTGAAATAGGAATATCCATTGGTAAATCATATTTAAAACCCCATTCTTTCTCTTCTCCTTCTCTAATAAGGAAAGAAGAAACGATTGGGATACTGGTCACTTTATGAGTATGAAACTCCCCGTTACGGCCGCGCACCTCCAGCCATAGTTCTACATTTATAAGGTTAATGTGCTGCTCAACTTTACCACCTTGGACCTTGATTTTTCCTTCTACGTGCTCACCTAATGTATATGTACTTTCGTTCAAAATGAGGTCGACTTTTGCAGCGCCGACACCCATCTTTGCAAATATTTTCTTTAACATGATAATCCCCCTTTTGAATTCCTTACACTTACTTTACTATATACGAACACTTTTTATATAAGTTTCAACAAAAAAAGTTCTCACTCTGAGAACTTTTTCACACTGCTATCTCTCTCATTTTTTGTAAAACGTTAAGGTCACTTACTTCACCAATAAACAAAACAATGTAGCCAATGACAATAATGCTAACACCAATCGTTCTAATTAATTGAGCCATGATTTCCTCATCAAGTAGTAATTCCTCAAACCACTTCATGGGCATTTCCCCCTCAGATATAGCTTATAGTTCTCTATTCTATGCATCCGCCCAGTTAGAAGTGAATATTCATTGGTACTAGAAAAAAATTGATAGTAGATACCCACCCAGTGCAGTTGCAAGTACAACAATCCAGGGAGCTACTTTCCAGTACATTAATAAACCAAAAGCGACAAGCGCTAATGCAAAGTCTGGCGTTGTTTTGATTGCACTAGTAAAAACTGGATCATATAACGCTGCAAGTAAGATTCCTACAACAGCTGCATTTACGCCCATTAAAGCTGCTCGTACGCTTGGTTTTCTACGAAGAACGTTCCAAAATGGTAAGGTGCCGAGAACAAGCAAGAATGACGGTAGAAACATTGCCGCAGTTGCAACTAAAGCACCAGACCAACCAGCCGTTACCGTTCCAAGATAACTGGCAAACGTAAATAAAGGACCTGGGACTGCTTGCGTTGCACCGTATCCAGCTAAAAATTCAGATTCTGTTACCATGCCAATTGGTACAACTTCACGTTCTAGCATCGGGAGAACAACATGGCCGCCTCCAAAAACAATCGAACCAACTCGATAGTAAATATCAATTATGCCCATCCAAACAGTAGGAAATGCAGTACGTAAAAGTGGTAATCCTACTAATAATGCGATAAATACAATCCATGCCAGCACGCCAACTTTTCGGCTGATTGTAATAGGCATGTCCTGCACATCATCCATTTTCATTTCTTTATATAGAACATATCCTATTATGCCAGCAGCTATAATAGTGCCAATTTGTCCAATAGCGCTTGGAAAAAACAAAGTAATTAGCGCTGCGAGTATAGCCATCGTAATACGGGTTCGATCTGGCGCTAAGTTTTTCCCCATGCCAAGAACCGCTTGGGCAACTACTGCAACAGCAACAATTTTCAGACCATTAATCCAGCCTGCACTTGATGCGTCAAATCCTTGCACTAAATATGCAAACACGATAAGCACAATAACTGAAGGCATTGTAAAACCTATCCATGACAACACGCCTCCAAAAATCCCACCGCGCAGCATCCCAATCGAAATTCCCACTTGACTGCTAGCTGGTCCCGGTAAAAATTGACACAATGCAATCAAATCCGCATAACTTTTTTCATCAAGCCACTTTCTCTTTTTTACATATTCTTCTCTGAAATATCCTAAATGCGCAATAGGCCCACCAAAAGAGGTTAACCCAAGCTTAGTTGAAATCAGTAAAATTTCAATCCACCTTCGAAACACTGATTGATTCATGTTGTATCCTCTCCTTCTTTTAATACTTCTCTAGCTAATTCACGAATTTGCTCTTTTGCACCTTGAAGCACCTCTTGCCCTTTTTCAGTAATCGTATAATACTTGCGAATTTTCCCTTTTACAATTCGCTCTTCTTTTATTAAAAGCCCATCTTTCTCCAAATGATGAAGCGTAGGATAAATGGTTCCAGGGCTAATATCGTAACCATGTGAATGAAGTTCTTCAATCATATACGACCCGTAAATTGGCTCGACGCTGGCATGGTACAAAATGTGGATTTTAATACTTCCCAGAAAGAATTCGCGTAACATAAGGATCCCCCTTATCCAATATCATATTTTGATATCGGATATTGATATCATAACATGATAAAGTTAATCATAATGTTAAGTGTTTGTAAACTTTATTTTTTTTATTAAAATAAAAAAACCTTACCCGATGGAGGTAAGGTTTTACACTCTTAATATAGTAGGCGATTCCAGTTATCTCCCTTTTTCTTATGATGCGTACTTTTTTCATCATGCTGGTTTTTTTCTTTTCGATCCTGTCTTTCCGCTCTACGCTCATCACGAAGGCGATGTCTTTCTGCACGTTCTTCCTTCTTTTTGCAGTGCCCTTTTTCTCTTTCTACTCGCTCTTCCTTCTTTTTACAGTTCCCTTTTTCTACACGACATTCCGCTTTGACATAATCTTCTTCTTTGCGTTTGCATCTTCTTTTCTTACATTTAGCTTCTGCTTTAAAGTAGTATTGATTTGATTGATGAAACTTTTTTTCTGCTTCTTTACGATGTTTTTCTGTCATATAAATTCACCTTTCAACATAGAATATTTTATTTATAGTAATAAACTATGTACAATCCTATAAGTACGTGCATTGTTGCAATTAAGTAACTGCGCCTTTTTTTAGTGATTTTTATATTTCTTCTAAAAAAAAGCCTTTACATCGTTTGGATGTAAAGGCTTTTTTCACTTAATCATACGTTTAATTATATTATCTGAATAAAACTCTAATATTTCTCTTCTACGAATAATACCGATAAAGACTCCTTGGTCATCAACAACAGGTACAAAATTTTGCTCGATTGCCTTTGTAATAATCCCATCAATTTCTCCATAAATTGGAATTGGTTGATAATCTTGATAACGATCAACCTCTGTTACCTTAATATTTTCCATATCTTGAAAGCTATAATCGCCTAGACTTTTTAACTTCCAAAGCAAGTCCCCTTCGGTTAAAACACCAACGTATTTACCTTCATCATCTACCAAAGGTACCGTAGAATAGCGATGGTGCTCCATCTTCTCAAGCGCCTGCCTTAAGGTTGATTGAATATTAAGGGTTACTACTTCTTGTTTTGGAATCAAAAAAAATGCCAAATTCATTTTTTACTCTCCTTTTTTCCCACTAAACGTCCTTCTTATCTGTTTACTTTTCTTGTTATTTATTTCGAACAGTAACAAATTATAATTAGTATATACATGTTTACACGTTTTCTTCGTTACTATTCCCTAACAAGCATATCATCAATCTTATTTTACACATTTTATTCACTCTAATCGAGAAATTACATAAGTTCGCACATTTAGTATTCCCGCCCATTATCGTCACCTTTTCAAGCGTCTTGCGTACAATAAAAGTGTAATATAAGGAAGGAGGCGTTACGAATGGGTTCTTATGGCGGTTACAATGGTGGTTTTGCATTTTTAGTCGTACTATTCATTCTTTTAGTTATCGTAGGTTGCAGTTGCTATGGTGGCTGGGGATACTAATGAATAAGTGAAGAGCTGACTCGTCAGCTCTTCTTTCCTTTATATTACATATTCTTTACACACCTGAATATTCCTGCTATACAAGGCTATTTATCATAAGTAAATGTCTTGATATCATAGTAGAAAGCTCAGTATATGGGGACTGACCCCTGTTTTTGAGACAGGAATCAAAACACCTTTTAAACAACCCGTTTTCTGTATTGTACAGGAGACTGGTTGTTTAATTTTGTTTGAATACGGGCATGGTTATAATACGTAATATAGCTTTTGACGGTTTGCTCTATGATGGTAGTCGTAGTGTATGTCAACTCGTCAAGGTAGAACGTTTCAGACTTTAGTGAGGAATGAAACGATTCAATTGAGGCATTATCTGCAGGCGTCCCTTTTCGGGACATACTCATGATAATGCCTTTCTCTTTAATTGTTTGTTGATAAGCATACGATGTGTACACAGAGCCTTGATCACTATGCAACGTGCACCCTTCCAGTAGAGAAGGGAGTTGGTTAAGCGTGTCTAAAACAAACGCGACATTTTGACAATCACCTATGGAATACGCAATAATCTCTCCGTTAAATAAATCTTGAATACTTGAAAGATACAATGGTTTCGGCCCAAAAGGCAAGTACGTAATATCAGTCACGAGCTTTTGAAGAGGGCGTTCAGCTCGAAAGTCACGTTTTAATACATTCTCTGCAACCTGATAAGGTTGCCCTGTTCGCTGCCGTTTCTTCCGTTTAACGCGACATTGCCAACCGTATTTCTGCATGGTACGCTGCACAAACTTGTGGTTAATCTTCATGGTTCGCTTGAGTACAGCTGTGATTTTCCGATAGCCATATCGAAACTTGTGTGCACGACATTGTTCACCCACTTGCTGTTCCATCCATTTCTTTCGTGTATCCTGTTGACTATGCTGCTTCCAACGGTAGTAAGTGGACCGAGGAATACCAAGATGGAAACAGATTTGATAAATAGGGATTTGTTCTTTTAACTCTTCCACTAGGTTCACTGCGATTTCTGGTACCACTTCCTTTCCAATTCCTTGTACTTTTTTAAAATCTCGATTTGTTGCTTTAATTGTCGGTTCTCAGTCTTTAACTTAGCTGTCTCGTTTTCAAAATCAGGACCTTTTCCATAGGCATATTGCTTGCCTACTGGCTGTTCCAACCGGTGTACATCCCCATTTTGATACCACTTCATCCATGTTTTTAATTGGGTAGGGTTCCGAATGTTTAGTTGTGATAATACTTCTTTTACAGGTACACCGGCTAACCTCATTTCAATCGCTTTTAACTTTATTTCGACTGGATAACTGACTCTTGTTCCCATAGAAAAAACACCTCCAAGTGATTGTTAGGTACTACATACCCAGTTTTCAACTTAAAGGTGTTTTTTATTTGTCTCACTTTATGGGGTCAGTCCCATGAACCGGACTGAGCTTTTTATTTATTAGTTTATACACGAAAGGCATTTCCGTTTTTCATAAAAAACTCCCACATAATCCTACTTGAATCAGGGCCTTTTTCATCCGTATAGCTTCCTTCTGCGTTTCCGCCAGACCACGCGTGTCCCATACCATTTACAGTGTATTGATCGATTGAAATTTCTCCTTTGGGGCTTGCATATTGAGCATAAGTAAAATCTCTTCCAAACTGCCTTTTTTCTTCTCTAACCTTTTTAGGCTTATGGTCAATCCACCCTTCAACCTTTCCATCAAACGCTAAATTATTCGTAGTAATCCACTGTTCTACGACTTGATCTGCATTTAAAACATTTACCGTAGAGTCCGCATTTCCATGAAACACAATCACCGGCATCGGCTTAGCTCGCTTACCCATTACCTGATGTGCAACTCTACCTTGTCTCACAGGTGGAGGACCTTGATTCGCCATTGCTGCGTACGCATTAAATACATTTAATGCTGCCTGATACTCAAGTCCAGCCGCCACGCCGATTCCAGAAAATAATTCAGGATACGTAACGCCCATAACGATGCTCATTGCTCCGCCAGCAGATAGCCCTGCAATAAACACTTTGTCGTGTTGAATAAAGTGCATACGCTTTACTTTTTTAACCATCCCAGCAATAATAGCAGGCTCTCCCAAACCTCTCAGTTGATGAAGAGGCTCAAACCAGTTCCAGCACTTCTTTAAATTTGCATTACTTGATTGCTGAGGATAGATAACGATAAATCCTTTTTCATCTGCAAGTGTGTTCATGTTTGTTCCTTTTGCGAAATCGTCTGCGCTCTGTGTACAACCGTGCAGCATAACCATAAGAGGATACGTTTTCAAGAAATAATAATTTTTAGGCAAATAAACTTTAAATTTCTTTCCTTGATAAGTATATGTTTTAAACGTACCACCAGATTGTGTTGCGAATTCCTGATCTTGATCTAAAGAGAGAAGTAACAAAGCCATAATAACAAAAGGTAGTGAGCCTGTCATAACATTCCACCTCTTTTTGTCAACGTTTTCATTTTTCCGTTTACACCTATATGTGAAAATTGTCACTAGAAGATGATAAAAGGACAAACAAATCGTTTGCCCAGTTATAATTAAACGAATAAGAACGTCGTCAGTGTACTTATTCTATACCCCGTTAGCTAGTCTTGAACACATTAATGTTCATATACTTCTATTCTATGAACGTTTTTTGACAAATATCATTTTTATTATGATAAACAAACAATGGTTAACGTAACACCGGCTCCAGTAGTCAATACGGCTGCACCAAGTAAACCAAATAACTGTAGTGAAATTGTCGAGCCTGCTGCTAAAGTGACGATACTTTCTCCCTTATAGTTTGGTAAACTAACCAAACCTCCTACAACTATGGATGGGACTGCTACACCATTGGTTACAATCCGTGCTGTCGCTAATAAGCCTGCATTAGACTGCTGTTTGTTAAGCATTCATCAACTAGTTGATGAAATTATTATTATCGATACGGGTTCTGTTGATGATACAGTCAAAATTGCTGAAAAATATACGTCTAATATTTTTTTCTAGAATGGAAAGATAATTTTTCATACGCTCGCAATTTTTTGTTTTCCAAAGCAACAAAAGACTATATCTTATGGATCGATGCGGATGATTATCTAACAAAAAGGAATCAAACTGAATTTCAACAATTAAAAGATCCGCTCAATGATTCAGTAGATAGTGTCACGATGAATTATCATTTAACATTTGATGAAAACAATAAACCAACGTATAGCTTAAAGCGCAACAGGCTGTTTAAACGAGCTCGCCAGTTTAAATGGATTGGTGCCGTACACGAGCACTTAGAAATATATGGAAATATAATTAATAGTAATGTAGCAATCACACATGGAAAAGGCTAAATCATCTTGAAAAAGCTTACGCTCATCACCTAAAATGTACGGATTTAATCCCTACACACGCTAGCACTTTATATAATGAACACTATTTTAAGCAACGAAAATCTTTGATATAGACTGGGCTTAGAAGACAACGCTAAGCTCTTTAATGAATTTATAGACATATTCACGACCTTATTTGGAAACATTATGCATATACAACGAAAAAGGTGGAGATAGTGTTGGATATTCCCAAAAAGGCACAACCGATGTGGAGAGAAGAAGTTAAACTCCCAAAAGGCAGTACATTACAGGAAAATCGCAAAGTAGATGTGGTAGTAGTTGGTGGTGGGATTACTGGAATTACAACGGCTTATTTGTTGCAGAACGAAGGGCTAAACGTGGCACTTCTAGAAGCTAATGAAATTTTAAATGGGACAACTGGTCATACAACAGCCAAAATTACTGCTCAGCATGACGTTATTTATGATGAACTAATTGGACATATTGGCGTTGAGCAAGCAAAGCTTTATTATGAAGCAAATGATAAAGCTCTACACTTTATGAAAGATCTAATCGAAAAAGAAAACATTGATTGCCAATTCTCAACGCAAGACGCTTACTTGTATGGTGCTACACTAGAATTTGATCATCGGATACATAAAGAATTTCGTGCGTATGAAAAACTTAACATTCCATGCGATTTTAAAACATCGCTTCCGTTTCAGTTTGATATTCGCGCTGCAGCTATTATGAAAAATCAAGCTCAATTTCATCCTCTCCAATATTTAACTCACCTTGCCAAACAGTTTTTGGAAAAGGGCGGAGTGATTTTTGAAAATACCGTAGCAAATGATATTGAAGAAGGTACATCCCCTACTGTCATTACGAGGGATGGCCACCGAATATCCTGTCAGCATGTTGCGATTTGTACACATTTTCCTTTTTATGATGGAGCAGGATTTTTTTATACTCGAATGTACGCCAAGCGCTCTTACATATTAGCGGCAAAAACAAAACAAAAATTTCCGGGAGGTATGTACTTAGGAGCAGACCAACCAACACACTCGCTGCGCTCAGCTACTTTAAATGGGGAGGAAGTAGTGTTAATTGGTGGTGAAGGTCATAAAGTAGGACAAGGAATCAATACAGAATATCACTATCAATCGTTACAGCGATTTGCAGAAGAAAACTTTAACGTTCTTTCCTATCCCTATCGATGGTCAGCTCAAGATCTTATTACCATTGACAAGATCCCTTATATTGGTAAATTGAAAGAAAGCAAAGAAAACATCTTTATTGCAACAGGATTTAAAAAATGGGGAATGACGCACGGAACGGTAGCCGCACAGCTTATTACAGACCTTATTATGCAACGGAAGAATCCGTATGAAGAAGTATATAAGCCTTCTCGTTTTCATGCTGATCCAAGTATCCGCTACTTCTTACGTCAAAATTTAGATGTCGCAGATCATTTTATTCGTGGAAAGCTTGATTTGCCTAAAAAGTCAGTTGAACAGCTAGAAAAAGGAGAAGGAAATATCATTTATGTAAACAGTAAACGAGCAGGAGCCTACAAAGATGAAGGTGGAAAAATCCATTGTGTTGACACTACTTGTACACATTTAGGCTGTGAAGTGAACTGGAATGCTGGAGATAGCACATGGGACTGTCCATGTCATGGATCCCGCTTTTCTTATGATGGTACGGTCTTAGAGGGTCCAGCTAAAACGCCGCTAAAAACGATTAATCTAAACGACGAAGAAAGCACACAATAATGTGTGCTTTCTTTATGCTTCTTTTCGAAAGAATCGATTATAGACTAAAATCATTGCGTACATCATTAAAAAGGAAGAGGTAAAAAAAACAAGCTTTCCCCAAACTGGGATATGATTAAAATAGCTTGTTTCATAAAACAAAACAAAAAAGCTAAATGGCAACAAAAACAATAGCCAAATAAAATCTCTATCCTTTAAAACTTTTAGAAAGAATAAAATCCCTCCGATATAGACAAACATTAAAAACATTGTAATTCACCAAATTCTCTTTCGTACTTTCTTCCATTATATAAGATAGTTAAAAGAAAACCTAGGTATATTCAAGTTAAATATGAAACACCAATCTTTTCACCTAGTTTTTAATCGGTTATTTACTTCCTTTAAGTTTATCTAGATGAGCAAAGAATGATGGGTATGATACCGATACAGCTTCGCGGTTTTTAATGATTGTTTCACCTTCTGCAATACAAGAAGCAACTGCTAGCATCATGCCAATACGGTGATCTCCATGACTATTTACGCTTGCACCATGAAGCGGCGTTCCTCCATGAATAATCATTCCATCTTCTGTTGCTTCAATATTAGCACCCATTTTATTTAGCTCATTAACGACCGTGTCAATTCGATTTGTTTCTTTTACTTTTAATTCAGCTGCATCTTTAATAACTGTCGTTCCTTGAGCCTGAGTTGCAGCCAGCGCGATAATTGGAATTTCATCAATTAAACGAGGAATGAGATCGCCTCCTACTTCAGTGCCTTTTAAAGGTGCTGACTTTACAACTAAATCTGCAAAAGGTTCTGCTACATCTGTCTTTAAATTCTTTTCTTCAATAGATGCACCCATATTAAGTAATACATCTAAAATCCCTGTGCGAGTTGGGTTCATACCAACCTTTTTTAATTCAATTTGACTGTTTGAAATAATAGACCCTGCTACTAAGAAAAACGCAGCCGATGAAATATCTCCGGGCACTTCAATATGTGTACCCGTTAACGTTTGTCCACCTTCAATTGAAACAGATAATCCCTCTTCTTTCACTTGAACACCAAAAGCTTCTAGCATTCGCTCAGTATGATCTCGCGACTTTTCTGGCTCAATAACCGTTGTAACGCCTTCGGCTTGTAGCCCAGCTAATAAAATCGCTGACTTTACCTGCGCACTAGCTACCGGAGATTTATATGTAATTCCTTTTACATTTCCACCTCTTAAAGAAAGAGGAGTAAAGTTGCCTTCTGCACGTCCATCTAATTGAGCCCCCATGCTACGTAAAGGGTCTGTCACTCGCTTCATGGGACGCTTTGCAATAGACTCATCTCCTATCAGCGTATGATGATGTGCCGTATTTGATAAAATCCCCATTATTAAACGAATTGTTGTTCCTGAATTTCCAACGTCCAATACTTCAGTCGGCTCTTGTAGCCCTTGAATGCCACGACCTTTTACAATAACTGTTTCTTCATTCACAACTTCAATTTCTACGCCTAATTTACGAAAGCAAGAAATAGTGCTAAGGCAATCATCACCTGGTAGGAATCCTGAGATGGTTGTTGTTCCTTCTGCAATTGATCCAAACATTACCGATCGGTGCGAAATCGATTTATCACCTGGAACTTGAATTATCCCGTTTAATCCTTGAAGTGTCATATTCATTCTCCTTTATAATAATTTATACGTGCAGGGAATCTCTGAATTGTTTAGCATCTGAAAAGTAATGAAACAATTCATGACTATCTCCCTTTTCGAGCAAGTTCTTCACTTGCTCCATTTCTTTCATCCAATCATCTAAAAGTGCTAACAGCGTGTAGCGATTTTGTTTTAGAATATCTCTCCACATATGCGGGCTACTTGATGCGATCCGAGTAAGGTCTCGAAAGCCACCTGCTGCCATCTCAGTAATAAGCGTATTCTTTGCTGAGTATCCTTTCACTTGACGAACAAGACTGGTGGCAATTACATGAGGCAAATGACTGATAACCCCTGTTACTTGGTCATGTGTAATCGCATCTATAAAGACAAAGTGAGCTTGTGTCGGCGCAAGTAAATGCATAAGCGCATCTATCTTTTGTGGATTTTCGTCTTCAAAAGGGGTTAACATATAGCGAGCTTCATAAAATAGATCTGCTCGTGCATTACTTGCACCACTTTGGTGAGAACCAGCCATTGGGTGTCCGCCAATGAACGTTACTCCTTTTTCTTTTAACAAAAATGCCGTTTCCATTACTGCTGCTTTAGTACTTCCAACATCTGTTATAACAACATTTTGTTGCAATGTCCACTTTGAAAGAACGTGTATCCAATTAGCTGTCTCTTCTACCGGCGTTGCTAAAATAATATAATCTGCCATTTCAGCTGCTTTTTTTACATCATCTGCTTGTTCGTCAATGATTGAGTGTGCCATTGCCACACGCATTTCTTCTATATTAATATCTGCTCCCACAATATGCACGTTTTCATTTTTTTTAATAGAAAGTGCCAGTGAACCTCCGATAAGACCAACACCAATCAGTAATACACGTTTTTTCACCTTTCATTCTCCTTTATATGTTAAAATTGCGCTGCATGCTTTCGATGCTCATTAATGTTTTGTTGCAGCAAATCAATGCGGTCTGAACCAAATTGTTCAACAATAGCCGAAGCTAATTCCCATGCAATAACTGATTCAGCTACAACAGCTGCTGCTGGAACTGCACAGCTATCAGAGCGTTCAATACTAGCTGCAAACGGTTCTTTTGTATCAATATCTACGCTTTGAAGCGGTTTATATAACGTTGGGATTGGCTTCATTACGCCTCGCACAACGATTGGCATTCCAGTAGTCATACCACCTTCTAATCCGCCTGCATTGTTTGTTTTACGCGTGTAACCTTGCTCTTCACTCCATAAAATTTCATCGTGCACTTCACTTCCTGGCTTACGTGCTGCTTCGAATCCAACACCAATCTCTACACCCTTAAAAGCATTTATGCTCATAATCGCCGCTGCAAGCTTTGAATCTAGCTTGCGATCGTAGTGTACATAGCTTCCAACCGCTGTTGGCATCCCTTCTACGACTACTTCTACTACACCGCCAATGCTATCACCGTTTTCTTTGGCTTCATCAATTGCTTTCATCATCTTTTGTCCAGCTTCTTCATCCAAGCAACGCACGGGAGATGCTTCCGTTTTTTCTTGAAGTTCCGCTAAGGATTGGTATGATGTCTGCTCTGCTTTGACACCGCCAATTTCTAGAACATGACATGCAATATTGACACCAACAGCTTTTAAAATTTGCTTTGCAACAGCTCCCGTTGCAACACGAACTGTTGTTTCACGAGCAGATGAACGTTCTAAAACGTTTCTCATGTCACGATGTCCGTATTTAATTGCACCGTTTAAATCTGCATGACCTGGTCTTGGCTTTGTAATTTGACGCTTCACTTCTGCATCTTCATCCACAGGGTCAGCTCCCATGATATTTCTCCAATGCGTAAAATCTTTGTTTTCTACTACGAGTGCCACTGGTGAACCTAAAGTAGCCCCATGTCTTACTCCACCTACAATTTGTACACGGTCTGTTTCAATTTGCATGCGACGACCACGACCATGACCTTTTTGTCTTCTAGCTAAATCTTCATTAATATGTTCTGCCGTTAATTCAAGCCCCGCTGGTACCCCTTCAACAATTGCTGTTAATTGTGGACCATGTGACTCTCCTGCTGTTAAATATCTCATCGTTTCCATCCTCCAATTTGTAAAATTCAATCTTTTCACCTAATAAAATAAGCTCGCCCCTCTTTTAAGATAGGGACGAGCTTATTCTCGCGATACCACCCTAGTTGCAAGCTATTCGTACTTACCACCTTCATTGTTTAACGATCAGTCGACCGCTCTTTACAGAGTGCTCAAGGAGTGTATTTTGCTCACATCTTTGTACTGATTTACACCGTCCATCAGCTCTCTATAACAGGGAGATGCTTGCTACTAGAGTCCTCTCATTGCATCGCTATATAATTATGATAACTTAACTGCCGCACCTTTTAATTCTGCCATGAAGTCATGGAATTCAGGAATGTTCATTTGTTGTGCTGAATCTGATAATGCCACAGCTGGATCTGGATGAACTTCAGCCATAACTGCATCTGCACCAATCGCAATTGCAGCTTTTGCACAAGGTAATAATAAGTCTTTACGTCCAGTTGAATGCGTTACATCTACAACAACTGGTAAATGCGTTTCTTGTTTTAAGATTGGTACTGCTGAGATATCTAATGTGTTACGAGTTGCACGCTCGTATGTGCGGATACCACGCTCACAAAGGATGATGTTACCATTTCCACGAGACATAATGTACTCAGCAGCGTTAATGAACTCTTCAATTGTTGCAGCTAATCCGCGTTTTAGTAGGATCGGTTTATCAACTGAACCTGCTGCTTTTAATAATTCAAAGTTTTGCATGTTACGTGCACCAATTTGAATTACATCTACGTACTCTAATGCTGTTTCAATATCTTGTGGTGAAACAATTTCACTGATAATTTGAAGACCTAACTCATCTCCAACTTTACGTAAGATTTGCAAACCTTCTACACCTAAACCTTGGAAATCGTATGGTGATGTACGAGGCTTAAATGCTCCTCCACGCATTAGCGTAATGCCTTGTTCTTTTAGAGCTAAGCCAACTTGTTTTACTTGCTCGTAGCTTTCTACTGCACATGGTCCCATAACGAACTGTAAGTTTCCATCTCCAACTTTCGTTCCGTTTACATCGACTACTGTATCGTCAGATTTCTTTTTACGAGATACAAGAAGCGCTTTTCTATGATCATCTTCTTGAAGCTCTAAGCTTGCCTTGAAAATTTCTTTGAAAATATGTTGAACTGTTGATGCTTCAAATGGTCCGTTATGGTTTGCTAAAATGTGATTTAATGATTCACGCTCACGAACTGGATCAAAACGTTTTACACCTTGTGTACCTTTTAGTTCACCAATTTCTTTTGCAATCTCACCACGTTTATTTAATAATTCTAAAATTTCTAAATTTAATTGATCGATTTGTCCACGTAATTGCTCTAAAGTTTTTGTCATTGTTAAGATCCTCCTAGATTTTGTATGTTTTTTATAGTATCTTACATGTCCGCTGAGTGCGGAATATACAAAAAGTCCCTACTGATTGTGTCAGTAGGGACGAATTGATCGCGGTACCACCCTAATTGCAAGCAGATGCTTGCCTCTTCATTACGATAACGGCTATGCCGCTTTTGCTATGCAAAAGTAAGCTCCAAGAATGTAATTCACAACTAGTTTGTGTTCTGACTCGCACCGACCGTCAGCTCTCTGAAACAGGGAAACACGTTGCTACTATGCTCTTTTCATCGCTTGTTTAATTATTTAATTTTCTATAGGGCGGTAAATACAAAAAGTCCCTACTGATCTCACCCTTAAGGTAAGGTCAGTAGGGACGAATTAATCGCGGTACCACCCTAGTTGCAAGCATTTGCTTGCCTCTTCATTACGATAACGGCTATGCCGTCTTTTCCTACTCAGAAAAGATGCTCAAGGAATGTACTTCGAAGGGTTTTTGTTCTGACTCGCACCGACCGTCAGCTCTCTGAAACAGGGAAACCTTTTCTACTATTGCTCCTATCAACGCTCAATATTGACTATGTATGTGTGTTTAAACGTTTGTTTTAACGTTTAGATGATGTTGTGTGATGTTGATTTGTATTATGAATGGTTTTACCTAAATCGTCAATACTTTTTTAGGTTTTTTTTTATAATCTTTTACAAACTTTTTCCATAGACTTCCTTAAAACGTTGAATTATAAGCATATAAAACGTTTTCAATTAACTTCATTTTTTTTATAAATAATACTGATTTTTATTATTTTCACATAAAAAAAGGCCTCATACTCGAGGTCTTTTTTAAGCAAGAAAAATAGCACCGTAAGCAAGAGCACCTACAATAACAATCGCTGGATGAACACGTAATTTCTCCATCAGTACAAAGCTCGTAATAATTAAAAATAACGTCTGCCATACCCCTGAATCCACATAAGAGCTTGCAAAAAAATCATAAGCCATAACTCCAAGTAGAACAGCAATAACAGGGCGAATAAAGTTTGTCATTTTCTTCACGTTTGGTGAATCTTTATACTTATATAAGATCCGTAATAAGACAACTAGAAGTATGACAGAAGGAGCAATTGTAGCTAGTAATGAAACAAACGCCCCCAGGATACCTGCTTCTTGATAGCCAATAAAACCTGCCATTTTTGTTGCGATTGGACCCGGTAGCGCATTACCAATTGCCAACATTTCACTAAACTCATTAACCGATAACCACCCGTAGCGGTCAACTACTTCTTTTTGAATTAATGGAATTGAGGCTGGTCCCCCTCCATAACCTAAAATATTTGATACAAAAAAAGCCATAAACAATTGCCAATAAATCATACAGTTTCCCTCTTTTGTTCCTGAACTTCTTTTTCTTTTTGCTTTCTTTTAACGGGAATCCACGCTGCAACCATTAGTAAAATAATAATAATTGCTGGATGAATATGAATAAACTCCATCAGTACCAAACTTACAAATGCCAGTAAAATAGCTTTTGTCCAACCTAATCCACCAGTAGATTTTTTCAAGAAATCCCACGTCATAACAGCTAACATAACCCCAACTACAGGTACAACAGCTTTAGTCATTCCGATTACCCATGCCTGGTCTTTAAACTGCGTAAGTGTTGTCAAAAGGAGAACCATAAGCAAGACAGTTGGTGCTACTGCCGCAATTAATGCGTTAATCATCCCTATCACTCCGCCAACCCGATACCCAATATATCCGGCTAGCTTTGTTGCAATAGGACCTGGTAGCGTATTAGCAATTGCTAATACGTCACCAAACTCATCGCTATCCATCCACTTGTATGTATCAACAACCTCTTTTTTAACAAGTGGTATAGCGGACGGCCCACCTCCGTAACCAAGCATACCTGAGCGAAAAAACGCGATAAAAATATGTAATTGCTGCATTTTATACGCTCCTTTCTTTGTTGTAATCTCTCCTTAATACGTTAGAACAGCCCCATCTGTTCGAGGCTCTGTTCCTCCAAACAATACCCCTGTTTGAGGATCTCTGCGAATAATTTGTCCACGACCAAACGAATGACGACTTGTTGCCACTTGAACATCATGACCTTTTCTCTCTAACGCTTCCACAATATAACTTGGCATATCTTTTTCTACAAGAACTGTTTTATCATTAATCCATTGCCACCTTGGTGCATCTAGTGCCGCTTGAGGATTTAAATCAAAATCAACCATATTCATAATGACTTGAACATGACCTTGAGGCTGCATGAACGCTCCCATTACACCAAATGGTCCAACCGCTTGATTACCTTTTGTTAAAAAGCCTGGGATAATAGTATGATATGTTCTTTTACCTGGCTCTAGTCGATTATCGTGATTCTCATCGAGTGAAAAATTGTGTCCGCGGTTTTGAAGAGCAATGCCTGTTCCTGGAACAACTACTCCTGATCCAAAGCCTTTATAGTTGCTTTGAATAAAAGAAACCATATTCCCTTCATCATCAGCCGTTGCTAAATAAACGGTTCCACTGTGAAGTGGTTGACCAGCTTCTGGTAGCCTTGCATCGTCACCGATTAAAGCTCGACGTGCATCAGCATATTCATCGTGTAACAGATCTTCTATAGCCACCTTCATATGCTTAGAATCAGTAATAAATTTTTTTCCATCTGCAAAAGCTAGTTTCATCGCTTCAATTTGCTTATGGTACGTATCCACTGAATCTTTAGTTTTAAACTCATAACCTTTTAAGGTATTTAGTGCTAAAAGAGCAATTAAGCCTTGACCGTTAGGCGGAATCTCCCAAACATCATAGCCTCTATAAGACACCGAAATTGGCTTAACCCATTCAGGTTGAAAAGCTGCCAAATCTTCTTTTCGAATAAAGCCTCCATGAGCTTTAGAAAACGCATCAATTTTTTCAGCAATTCTTCCTCGATAAAATGATTCAGCTTCTGTTTCCGCAATCTCAATAAGCGTATCTGCATGATCACTTGATGACCACACTTCACCAATTTTTGGCGATTTCCCATTTACTCCAAATGTTTCAAACCAGCCAGCAAACTCTTCCCCTTTTAATTCGTCTTTAAACTTCTCGTATGCAACATTCCAATTGTAACCTAAAATCGGAGAGATAGGGAACCCTTCTTGTGCATATGTGATTGCAGGTTGCAGTACTTCTGTTAAAGGAAGCTTTCCAAATCGTTTTGACAGAGCAGCCCAAGCGCTAGGAGCACCAGGTACCGTTACGGGAGTTAAACCATATTCAGGCATTTCACCTGTAATACCTCTTTCTTTTAAGGCTTCCATCGAAAGTGTTTGAGGAGCATGACCGCTAGCATTTAACCCATGTAATTCGTCATTAATCCATACAAGAGCAAACGCATCTCCCCCAATTCCATTTGACGTCGGCTCGACTACTGTTAAGCACGCTGCTGTTGCAATTGCCGCATCAACTGCGTTACCTCCTTTTTTTAGCATATCTAAACCTGCCTGCGCTGCTAAAGGTTGACTTGTTGCAACCATTCCATTTTTTCCAAATGTACACATTCTTTGTGAAGCGTATGGATGTGTTAAAAAATTTTCATTCATTTCTCCCACTCCTTAAAATGATCTATTTTTACACATTGACCAATTCACTCTCATAAACATCTAAAGCAGCTTGTAAGGCTTTCCCTGCAGTGATTAAAGCTCCTTTTCTAAGCAAGATTGCTTCAAGACCCGCAAGTGTATATAGAACGTTATCTTGTCGACAACTATATCCCATTGTACCTATTCTCCAAATCTTACCATGAAGAGGTCCGAATGAGCTTGCTATTTCAATTCCAAACTGATCTAATAATGTACTGCGAACATCTTCTCCATTAATACCATTTGGAATCATAACGCAGGTCACGGGTGTTAGCTTTGAAATCTCATCTCCAAACAGCGATAGCCCCATCGCTTTAATACCTGCAACAAGTGCTTTTTCATGTAATTGATGACGAGCAAACCGTATATCTAAACCTTCTTCAAGTAAGATCCGAACTCCTTCATGAAGAGCATATAACATTGATGTTGCTTCCGTATGATGATTAAGGCGACGATCACTCCAGTAATCTTGTAATTGACTTAAATCAAAATAATTACTAATAATATTCGGTCGTGTTCGAACATTGTTATCTGCTTCTGTAGCAATTCCTTTCTCCACTTTTTTTCGTTGAGTAATATGATGCTCCACTCGTTCATTATAAGTAATTGGTGCCATCCCTGAAGGTACAGATATACACTTTTGTGTTCCAGCAATAAGTGCATCAATATACCAATCATCCACTTTAACATCTATACCCCCAATTGTTGCGACGGCATCAACAATAAATAAAGCATCGTTTTCTCGGCAAGCTTTCCCTATTTCTTTTAAGGACTGAACTCTACCTGTAGATGTTTCACCATGAACCATAGCTACTATTTTTGGATTGGTTCTCTTGATCTCACGAATAACTTGTTCTGGTTCAAACACGCTTCCCCATTCACATTCAATATTGTGGACAACTGCTCCGTATCGCTCAGAAATCTCTGTTAACAGGTGACCAAACCGTCCAAATATAGGTACAAATACCGTATCTCCTGGTTCAATAATGCTTGCTAACACTGCTTCAAGCCCAGCTCTTGAAGTTCCATCGATTGGGAATGCCCATTTATTTTTGGTTTGAAACAGTTCTCTTAGCATCTCCATCGTTTCATTCATAATCGTTGTAAATGCAGGGTCGAACTGACCAAGAATTGGCGTTCCAAGCACTCTTAGCACCCTAGGGTCTGCTTCTACAGGTCCAGGTGTCATGATTGTTCTCGGTGGAGCATTTAGTATTTTTTTATTTAGCATCTTAACATCCTCCTAATAGGCTAATTTGTAAAGTAACTCAATTAATACCTGAATTCCTTTCTCAAGCTGCTCAGCGCTTGTGTATTCTTTAGGTGAGTGACTAATTCCATTTTTACTTGGTACAAACAGTAAGCAAGTAGGTAATTTTGGTCCAAACACCTGTGAATCGTGACCAGCCCCGCTCACCATGCTCATATATGAAATGTTCTTTTCCTTGGAAATATTTTTAGAAATTTCAGATAAATTTTTATCCATTTGTACTGGTTTTCCATTCATCCACCGATTAATTTCTGTTGTTACACCTGCATTTATAGCAATTTCTCGTAGCATCACTTTTATCTCATGTTCAACTTTATCCAAGACACCATCTTCACCGTGTCTTATATCAATACTAAAGCTGACTTTTCCAGGTATAACATTTGGTACGTTAGGTGAAACATCTAACTTTCCTACCGTCATATACAGCTTCTCTTCGTATTTTTTGCTCATATCCAAGAGAGACGTAATGAAACGACAGCTTGCTGCTAAAGCGTCTTTACGGTGAGTCATCGGTGTTGTTCCAGCATGATTGCTCTCTCCTTGCACGGTTACTGTAAACCTTTTTTGTCCTGCAATACTTGATACAAGTCCGATATCAAGCTGTTTTTTTTCAAGCTGCTCACCTTGCTCAATATGTAGCTCAATAAAATGTGAAATATCTTGTCTAAACGGCTTTTTATAGTGACCTTTTCCAAATTGGTATTGCTCCATTGCTTTCTTTAACGTAATATTTTCTCGATCTTTTATTTCTTGACTCATATTTTCATAGTTGTATAATCCAACAATGTGACCAGACCCCCAATAAGTTAAAGGAAATCGACTTCCTTCTTCCTCACAGAGAGACACTACTTCAATCGACCGCTTTGGCATTCCGTACGTTTTTCGTAAGTGCTCTACTGCTATAAGACCTGCGATAATTCCAAACGCTCCGTCATATTTGCCTCCATACACAACTGTATCCACATGTGATCCGACTAGAATGGTTTTTTGATTCTGTTCTATCCCCTCAAGTCTTCCATAAAGATTCCCCACATCATCATAGTAAGCAGTTAGTTGATTTTCTGTCATCTTCTCTTTTAATGCTTCTTGAGCAGCGTACCATTCTGTTGAATATAGTAAACGTGTAACACCTTTTCTAGTATCCGCTCCAAATTGAGAAAGCCACTGAAGGTCTTTTTCAACCTGTAAGCAGAGCTTGGATTTCCCCTTCATTTCAGCAACCATCTTTTCCACCTCTTTCTTTTCATTTTACGAAATCTAAAAGTTGTTTTCATTGACAAATCCTCCAAAAAAAAGGTGTTTTTTTGGATAATATAACTAAGACCAACCGATTAGGTTTGCCACGACTAACAGTATAGCCCCCGCGGTCATCCACAGCAGGAAAAGAGGAAGAATAAACTTTACCCAGCGGTTCCACCCTACTCCAGCAATCGCTAGCGTAGCCATAAAGTATCCTGATGTAGGGAACAAAATATTAGAAAAACCATCTCCAAACTGAAAAGCTAGAATAGCTGTTTGTCTCGTAATACCTACTAAGTCTGCTAATGGTGCCATAATCGGCATCATGATAAGAGCTTGCCCACTTCCGCTTGGTACAAAGAAATTAAATACGCTTTGCGTAATTAGCATCCCTATTACAGTAACACTTTCGGGAAGGTGTGAAATAACAGTAGAAATTCCATATACAATTGTATCCATGATTTGACCTTCGTTCATTACAACAGCTACACCTCTCGCAATTCCACAAACCATCGCACCAACTAAAACGTCCCGAAATCCTTCATTGAATGATTCAGCAATTTCTTTAGAGTTCATTCCTACGATTAAAGCCGGAATAATTCCCATCGCAATAAAATAGCCTCCTAATGTCACCATATCCCAACGATACAAAATAACTCCTGCAATCATCCCAATAAAAAATAAACCCGTTACAATACCAGCAACCTTCTGTCTATTTGTAGCACTACTCTTTAACGCATGTGGTTTTATAACCTCCTTTGGCTTAGTGCGATTCTTTTCCGCATACCTCATTACATAAGCCATTCCAATGCTAATAATAATAAGAAAACAAACCATTCGATATATCATTCCTGAATACAAAGGAAGTCCGGCAACCATTTGTGCTGTTCCTACTGTAAAGGGATTTGTAAGAGCTGCTGTAAAACCAGCAATGGTCCCACATAACGCAATCGCTGCAGCTGTAACCCGGTCATACCCCAACGAAAGCATAAGTGGCATAATCACTGGGACATATACAATTGCTAATTCAGGCGTTCCAATAAAGCATGCTATTAGTGCAAAAGTAAACATAAATACCGGAATTAGTAGCTTCGGCTTATGAGAAAAACTTTTTGCTATTTTTCCAACCCCAAGTTCGATTACACCTGCTGACCGAAGCGTTACAAATACTCCTCCAATGACAAATGTAAAGAAAATCACAGGAGCTGCTTCAACCATGCCTTGGGGAACAGCTTTTAGCATCCCTAGCAAACTGACAGGACTTGACTCCAATTCTGCATACGAAGTAGGGTCAATCATTTCCCTCCCATCTTCTCCTTGAACTCGATCATACGCTCCTGCTGGAACTAGATATGTAGCGATAGTCATTACACCAATGATAATGGCTAACATGAAGTAAATATGAGGAAATTCTCTTTTTTTCTTTACTTCTTTTAATGAATGTTCTTTTAAAACTGGCTGCGACATCCAACCCCTCCGTATTGTTATATTTTATTACATATTATGTTATATAATATATCTTACAAAAGATTTTATCTCGATTCATCTACTTTTTATACATTTTTTTCTGAATTTTTTATTTATTTTAACCAATTTATGTTTTAAAATAGGAATATAGCAATATTTAATGTAACTTTTTATAACAAGGGGTGGGAGCATGGAGTTACAAACATTATTAAGCAGTCGGCCTTATGCTAGCGCATCTGTTGTGGCCGGAAAAAATGGGTTAACAAGAACCGTCCAAAATATTAACATGATGGACGCTCCAGATATTTTAACGTTTCTAAAAGAAGGGGAGCTGCTCGTCACAACCGGCTATCACTTTAAAGAAAAAGAAGAGAACCTATTACAATTGGTTGAGGGCATGGCAAAAAAACAGTGCGCAGGTCTAGCAATAAAAACGAAGCGATTCTTCGAACAAGTACCTTCATCTATTTGCGAACTCGCAGAGAAGCTAAACTTTCCTATCATCGACTTACAAACAGACGAAGCACTTGGTTCCATTATCAACGAATCTTTAAGCTTTATTTTAGATAAAAAAACAAGCGATCTTCAACAAGCGATGATGACTCATCAACTCTTTTCCTCCTATATTCTACAAGGAAACGGTGTTGAAAAAATATTACATTCACTTCAAACGTTATGCGACGCTCCAGTTGGGCTATTCGACCTTCACGGAAATTTATTGTTTCACACAGAGAAAAAAGAAGAAAAAGCATCAGCTTCTTTAGAAAAGATCGCCGTTCAGATAAATAATTATTTTCACCTTAAAGCCAGCTATGCTACGTTTTCTATCACAAAAACAAAACAAGAACTCAGCTTATTTTTAATTCCTACACATACACACAAGAGCAACTTTTTAGTTATTTATCGCAGCATGTTGCCAAACGAGTCATCCTTATTAACAATTGAACAAGCAGCGAATGTACTTTCCTTTGAAATGATGCGTCAACATGCTTTAAAAGAAGCAGAGCGCCGAAAGAAAAATGAATATTTCCATCAACTAACTCATGATTACTTCAAAAATATAGATGAAGCCACTTATCACGGAAAGCAGATTGGACTTTCTCCTGACAAAAAGTACATTTGTGCTGTTGGGAAAATCCCATTACAGCATTATACATACACAGATAGCGAAATGATTTATGAGCTCATCGAGTACGAATTGTCAAAACAGCCTATTCCAAGCTTATTATTCACACAGGATAATCGCTACGTCATTTTATTTTTCCCTGATAGTTACGATAAGCATCAGTTTATCGCAAACCAGCTCATCCTTATTCAAAAGGTTGTAAAAAGACATTATAAACAAAACGTATGCTTCGGAATAGGAAACCAAAGCCAGACGCTATTAACCGTGATAGATTCGTACAAAGAAGCCATCGAAGCACTTGAAAACATTCAAATGACCGACCAAGCAGCACCTATTCAATTTTATCAACCAAAACAATTTCGAGAACTTTTAAGACTTATTCCCTCTGCAGACTTGGAAGAATATCACGAAAAAGCGCTGGAAGGACTTCTTCACTACGATCGAAAAGACCAACCTATTTTATTAGACACGTTATCTACTTACCTAAACTTAAATTGTCAAATATCAGAAACAGCCAAACAGTTATTTATTCATAGAAACACCGTTATTTATCGAATTGAAAAGTGTGAAGAAATATTAGGGAGGTCGGTTCATACACCGGAAGAAACGCTTCGACTACGAATTGCGTTTCAAATCCACACTCATTTACACTCTAACTTTATTTAAAAAGAGACTGAGACATAAGTAGTTCAGCCTCTACTATACCTGAACGATTGAGAGTTCATAACTTTTAATCGTTCAGATTTTTTGGTTGATTGTGAAAACAATGTTGGAAACAGGGTGGAATGGAGCGTAGGACACTCGACTCCTGCGGGAAAGAGAGGGAAAACGGAGATCCCGCAGCGCAGCGAGGAAGCTCAGGTTCCTCCCCGCGGAAAGCGAGTGGCCGTAGCGCAATGGAATGAACTTGTTGAGACAAATCAAAGAGATGGGAACAGCTAGTGTTCGTCTTTTAGAAGCAATCATTTTGTTATGTCCCAAACTCTTCACAGTCTTTATTAATTTATTCAAAAGATTCCCTTCTAGATTATACCAATTTAACTAACTTAGATTTTTTACATTTCCAACTACTTCAAGCGGCACTAAAACCTCTATTTTATTTCCCAAAGGAGAAAAAACAGAACCAGCATACTCCTTTACGTTTAACGGCTCGCAACTAACAAAATTTCTGTACCATGATGAAATGCATACATACTCCTTGTTACCATCTTCTTGGTAAACAAGTAACAAAAAAAACTAGCAGCTGATGGTAGCTGCTAGTTTTGATTCATTTTTAATTCAACAGCCTTTAATTTACCAGCCATTGTATGCTTTTTATCTCGTCGATCATCGATACGCAAGTTAGTACACACTCGCTCGATTCCATTTTCAAACGGAACTTCATGTAGCTCTTGAACAATTTTCAACAAAAGACCAAGCTCACCTTCAATAAGCGTATTCATGGGAGTTAACTGATACTCTACCTCCTCTTTGTATTTCTCTAACACTTTCTGAATATCCGCTACGTATTGGCTAACGCTGGGCGTTTTAGTCCCTACCGGTATAATCGTTAAATCTACAATCGCCATATTACTTCTTCCTCCTTTTTCATGTTTATCATACCAAAAAGAAACAAAAGTCATACTTGTCTTGTTTCAATGACAAAAAAGAGGATAGTATATTATCCCCTTTTAAAACTTATAGATAACGTTTCGCACCTAAATAACGAGGCTGCCAGTATGAGTTACTCATAGAGCTAATCATAACACCTTTAGATGATGATGCATGAAGGAACTGACCTCCACCTAAGTAAATTCCTGCATGACTTGCACCCGGCTGATATGTTTCAAAGAATACAATATCTCCTGGGCTCGGTGTGCTAACACGAGTTCCTGTGCTGTAGATACCCGCAACTGTACGCGGTAAGCTAACTCCTGCAGCGTTACGATATACATAGTTTAAGAATCCACTGCAGTCAAATCCACTTGGAGAAGTCCCTCCCCATACGTATGGTGTTCCCACGAAACGTTTCCCATATGAAGTTACTTTTGAAGCACTAGAGCTTGATGGCGTACTAACGCTTGGCTTAGACGTAGTGTTGTTTGAACTTGAGCTAGAATTTAATTTGTTCATCGTAGCTGGCCCTGCAATTCCATCTGCTGACAAGCCGTTTGCGCGTTGGAACGAGCGAACTGCACTTGTTGTAATTGAACCGTAGTATCCCGTTACGTTAGCAGAGAAATAACCTTTATTTTTTAATTTTTGTTGCAAGCTACTTACTGATGAACCAGACATGCCCGGACGTAATATAGATGATGTACCCGTTGAAGTAGAGCCTGAACCAGCGCTAGTTCCACCATTTTTCAGTTTATTAAGCGTAGCTGGCCCTGCAATTCCATCTACTGACAGACCATTCGCACGTTGAAAAGCCATAACTGCATTTTTCGTAATTGACCCAAAATATTGAGTAGTATTTCCCTTGAAATAACCTTTGTTTTTCAGCTGCTGTTGTAGAGATTGAACATTTGCACCTCTAGAACCAACACGTAATAAAGTGCTAGATGTGCTAGAAGAATTAGAACTACTTCCTAACAGTTTACTAAATGTATTTTTACCGGCAATTCCATCTGCAGCTAATCCGTTCGCACGCTGAAAGTTCATAACTGCGCTCTTTGTAATTGTTCCATAATAATTTGTAGTTGTACCGTATGTAAAATAACCCTTGTTTTTTAATTGTTGTTGTAATTGTTTTACATCTGAATTACTCATTCCTGGACGTAAAGTTGTATCACCTAATGCCGCTTCACTAATTGTTGGTACTACTGTTAAAGATCCACATAATGCTAAAGAATATATTAACTTTTTCATAGAAAAGGTTCCTCCATTGTCATAATCTACTAATCTAAGACGTTTACATTGTAACAACACTGTATTACAAAATAACATCACCAATATTACATTTTTGTTACAAGAACCGACATTTTTCTTCCATTTCTATGCCTACAGAATGACATTTTCAGTACTTTATAAGTATATAAGATTATTTAATTAACTTTATTTTACATTTAAATTCCTTTTCGGAGGGTAAGATTGGTTCTAAAATCACCGTTAACATTATGTTTATATTTCAATTATTTTTTTGTATAGTTCGTCGTATTTTTACCAAAAGCTGAAACTTTTTTGTGTTTTTTTCGTTTATGCACCTTTTCAAATGAAATAGATGCATAAAATGATAAAACATGGAAAAAATAGTTTACTGTAATAACTTAAGCTGATTGGAGGAATACGTAAATGTCTAACAAAGACGGAATTCACGGTACGAACGTAAATGGCGCCGGTGATTCTGAAGATAAGCGATTTACTGAAGGTGAAGATGAACAAACATTAACAACTCGTCAAGGACACCCCATTCGTGATAACCAAAACAGTCGCACAATTGGAAATCGCGGCCCTGCTACTTTAGAGAACTATCAACTAATTGAAAAACTTGCCCATTTCGATAGGGAACGTATACCAGAACGCGTAGTTCACGCTAGAGGAACCGGTGCTCACGGATACTTTGAAACATATGGAAAACTAGGTGACGAACCTGTAGAGAATTATACGCGTGCAAAAGTTTTTTCAGGAGCAGGTAAGCAAACTCCTGTGTTTGTACGTTTTTCCACTGTTACTCATGGAAAAGATTCTCCAGAAACGATGCGTGACCCTCGAGGATTTGCAGTTAAATTTTACACAGAGGATGGAAATTGGGACTTGGTGGGAAATAACTTAAAAATCTTTTTTATTCGGGATGCAATTAAATTCCCTGACCTTATCCACTCATTTAAACCAGATCCTGTTACAAACAGACAAGATACGGAACGAATTTTCGATTTCATTTGCCAAACGCCTGAATCAATGCACATGATTACCTTTTTATTTTCTCCATGGGGGATTCCAGCTAACTACCGTCAAATGCAGGGCTCAGGAGTTAATACATATAAGTGGGTAAATAAAAATGGGGATGCTTTTTTAGTTAAATACCACTGGGAGCCAAAACAAGGTATTAAAAATCTTACTCAGAGCGAAGCTGAAGCTATTCAGGCAAAGAACATTAGTCACGCTACGCAAGATTTATATGAGGCAATTGAAAAAGGAGATTATCCAGAATGGGAGCTTTGCATGCAAATTATGGAGGATGGCGAACACCCTGAACTGGATTTTGACCCTTTAGATGATACAAAGATTTGGCCTGAAGATCAATTTCCGTTTCTACCAGTTGGGAAAATGGTCCTTAATAAAAACCCGAATAATGTATTTGCTGAAACCGAGCAAATATCGTTTGGAACTGGCGTGTTAGTAGATGGTCTTGACTTCTCTGATGACAAAATGCTTCAAGGTAGAACGTTTTCTTACTCAGATACTCAGCGTCATCGCGTTGGTGCAAATTACTTGCAGCTGCCGATCAATGCACCAAAAAAGCATGTAGCAACAAATCAACGAGATGGCCAAATGGCTTACCATGTGGATGAGGCACCGACCCAAAACCCTCATGTTAACTATGAACCTTCGCTTTTAGGTGGCCTTAAAGAAGCAACAGATAGACCTAAGCCTCATCAACCCAAAGTAGAAGGCCATCTTAAAAAAGAAAAAATTGAACGTACAAATGATTTCAAGCAAGCTGGTGAGCGCTATCGTTTACTAGAAGAATGGGAGCGTAAAGATTTGATTCAAAACCTTGTGGACGGGCTTAAGCCTTGTCACCAACAGATCCAACAGCGTATGATCGAGCTTTTAACAAAGTGCGACGAAGATTATGGTCGACAAGTGGCAGCTGGCATTGGCTTTACGATGAATGATGATGGCACTTATGATATGGAAGCTGGATCCGAAATCACCCCATCATTTGGGCACTTCCCAATTGAAGGGGGTTCTCCTTTAGGAAGTAATAAGGCTTCTGATGCTGTACAAGAAGCTGAACAAAAAGGACACGATGCCCACCCTTATTAAACATATTTCAACAAAAACAGCCCCCTACTAGCAGGGGGGCTGTTTTTGTTCGAAACGGGATTACCATTTTACAGCAAACACGCGGTAGTCATGTTTTAGCTGTGGCGCATTGTACGGTTCGCCATATAAATATCCTTCGCACACCATTGTCGGCTGTAGTGGTTCAACCCACTGTTCAACCTCTTTCGCTGTGCCATTTGTTAAAATATAAACACATTCAGAAACTGGTCCATCATTGTTAACATGATCGACTTGTAGTACTTCCACTAACACATCTTGGACACACGTTTTATTCTGAATTGACATAAGCGTACGATACGTAAGACCGATTGGCAGCGTAGCTTTCACTCGAAAATGCAAACTATTTTCGTCAAAGAAAGACGCTAATGAGACAATTGGTAACGTCTTATTTTGTTCATACGCTTGAGATAGAATCTTGACCAGAACTTCCTCACTCAAGACGATCCCTCTTTCTAAAAAACGCTTCATCACAACACATGCGAACATTGTCTAATTATGCTCATAGGATATTATACTACCACATTTTTTAATAACGTGTACTATTTTTTTTGAAATTCAAATAGAATTTGTTACCATCTACTTCTTTCTACTCCCCGCAACTCTAGCAATTATTAATAAAACAAACAGCAAAACAAATACTCCGACACCAACAAACATCTCATATAAGAAATTAACCACCTGCGTGTCCCCCCTTTTACTCATAGCAAAAAGAACGCCGTCAAAACAGCGTTCTCTCGCGACTTATCAAAGAAAGCCTAACATATTTACAAATACAATGATGATTAATACGGGAGCTACATAGCGAATGACTAGTAACCAAAGCGCAAACCACTTTTTCACATTGTTAGAACCTTGTTGAAACTCTTCAATTAAGACAGCTTTTTTCATTTTCCATGGTACAAATAAAGCTAAGAGCAAACAACCTAACGGCATTAAAATATTACTTACTAAAAAATCAGCAGCATCAAAAATTGACTTACCAAAAATCATTACGTCTGCTAGCGGTCCAAACGATAGTGCTGAAGGAATACCAACAATAAAAATTAATACTCCAGATATCCATGACAACTTAATACGTTTACCAGATTTCCCTTTTGCTAATGACGCCACAATAATCTCAAGCATAGAAAAAGCAGATGTCAATGTTGCAAATAAAAATAGCGCTAAAAACAATGTTTGGAATACTAGTCCAAAAGGAAGTTGTTCAAAAATTGTAGGTAAAACTACAAATAACAGCCCAGGTCCTTCTGCAGGCTCTCCTCCCATTGAAAAAACTGCTGGAAAAATTGCAAGGCCAGCTAATAGAGATATGACAATGTTTAAACCAGCAATAGACACTGCAGATTTCGGCAAGTTCTGTTGCTTCGTTAAATATGAGCTATACGTTACCATTACGGAAACACCCACACTTAATGAAAAGAATGCCTGACCCATCGCAAATAAAATAGCTTCAGACGTTAAGTTTGTAAAATCTGGATAAAGAAAAAACTTGACGCCTTCCATTGCGCCATCTAATGTTAAAGATCGAATAATAATAGCAATAAAAAGTACAAATAATGCAGGCATTAAAATATTGTTTGCTTTTTCAATTCCGTTTTGAATCCCTCGAGATACTACGATAATTGTCAGGAGTAAAAATACAAACTGTGCAATTACAGCGCTTGTTGGATTAGCAATTGTGTTACCAAACAATGTACTATAGTCTTTCACTCCACTGAGTCCACCTGTCACGCTGGCAAATAAGTATTGTAAAATCCAGCCGCCAACTACACTATAAAATGATAACAAAATAAAGCACGTAATTACGCCTAGGTAGCCAATTCCTTTCCAGATGGATTTGGGCGCTACAGCGTCATAAGCACGAATTGCTTCTTTTTGCGTATTACGTCCTAATACGAACTCTGCTAGTAGTAAAGGAAGACCGATAATAGCTGTAAACAGAATAAATAGAAGAAAGAACGCTCCTCCCCCACTTGTACCTGCTACATAAGGAAGCTTCCAAATAGCTCCAATTCCGATAGCGGAACCAGCCGAAGCTAAAATAAAGCCAATTTTTGATGTCCATTGTTCCTGTTGACTCATCTCATCTCACCATTCTCTATATTTTTTCTGATTTGTCATACTATATCACACAACTTTGGTTCCGAAAAGGTTTTTTATTGTTTTCCTGTAAAAGCTATGGTATGAATAATACAGAGAGTAAACGTTTAAAGTAAAAATACTCTTTACTTTTTCTAAAAGCTTTACAATTTGAGGTACAAATGATGACAAATCAACAAGAAAACAAAAAAGAATGCTTATATAAGTTTCATGATTTTATTTTAGTTCAATGTCCAAGCTGTCAACTTTGTGCTCGTATAACTTCAGTTAGCCATATCAATGGGTTACATCAGTGTGAATGCTCAAACTGCGGTTATGATGATAGTGCTTCACATAAAATGGAAATTTCTTTTGAATTTAAAGAAGGATTCGATCCCTTTTTCAACTTGCCTTTGTATTTAAAAACATCTTGTCCAAATCATTTGCTATGGGCATATAATTTAGAACACTTACAATACATTGAATCCTATGTTAAAGTCGGCCACCCAAGGCATATTCCCGAGCCCGATTTGTTCCATGTTTACGTTCCTAGCTGGGTTACAAGCAGCGAAGATCAAAAAGAAGCGCTAGCTAAAATTGAACAGCTCAAATTTAGTGTTTTTCATTCCGAAAAGTAGCCAGCACTCATAGCTGACTACTTTTTTAGTTTGATTTATATTCCCTTCTGTAATCACCTGCTTTGTCAAATTCATCTGCGCTTCCTACAAAGAAAAACTCAATTGTATGATTGGTATTTTCTGTCCCTTCCGTTGCGCCATGAATCATTTTTCCTGGTTTTAACTCTTTTCTATCGCCACCGTCGCTTACATAGTAATATTTATTCGTAGCCCATCCTTCATGCGTCAGTAACGTTTTTGTTCGACTTCTGCCGTTTTGGTCAATATGAAAAACTGTATATTCCCCTTCCATTTCCGTAGGTTGCCCGTTATCTTTATCATATTCAACCGCCACCCAACCTCTATATCCATCGGGAATTAAATAGAGGCTTGGCCTAGCTGTTTCATTTGAACGACTGCAACTTATTAATAGCATCATTGTAAAGCTTAACAACAAAAATCTCTTTTTCATTCATTCACCCTCTTTAATTTATTCAGTATAAAAGGCTGTATTTAGTGTTTGTTTTGAATATAAAACTATGCGAACGAACACGAGAAAAATATATGCTGAATGATAATTTCTACAGAGAATTATTTTTATTATTTTTTCACATAATAAAAGTAAGACTTTTAATTGTGGAGGAAAGCACATGGGCTATTTGTTTTTATTTATTTTGCTGTTTGTGATTCCTTTTTATATGCAGCAACGAATTGTTCAAGCCGATCGAGCTCATACAAAAGAGCTTCTTGATGCTGAGCAATCCAAAGTACCAAAAAGCGATTCCCCTTAATCAAGGAATCGCCTTTTGTCTATCGTTCATTCTTTAACATTTCAGCTAACGTTAATAAGTTAAGCTTCCCGCAACAATAAAGCCAACAGCAATCGCAGCAGCAAACAGCGTAAAACCAACGGCAATATTACCTTCTTCAACTTTCTTTGCCAAGTTTGTTTTAGGTGTCATAACGTATTCAATAATCCAATAAGCAATCACCTGTGTTACAATTCCCACTATGCCCCAAACAGCTGCATCAACTAAGTTAAAGCTATTGCTCCAAACCGTGTAAATAACAATTGCAAGACCAATTCCTTTTCCCCATAACTTAAGTGCAACGGCAAGGTTTCCTTTTCGAATAAGTTCACGGTCATTAAACTTTGTTGTTAATTCAAATACGATAATTCCAAGAAATAACAAAAATAAACCTACAACTACGTGAGCTAGAAAGCTACCAATACTTCCCCATTCAATCCATTCAGTCAACGCCATTTTTTTCATCCTCACTTTCATTTTTTAATCCAATTGGCAAATAATAAGATGCATTATCAGTAATTTGATTTCCCGCTCGAATACCAACTGCACTCGGCCTTCCATTTAGTAAAAAGCAACCATACATAATATGGGCTGTTTGTTTTCCTTTCTCTGTGACAATTTCTGCTATGTCAAGTTCTAAGAATTGTTGATAAACAGGCACTTCATCTTCATACGTTTTTTGTGCGTCCTCAGCCACTTTTTTACCTGAACCTTCATATATTTCAACCGTATCACCTTCTCGACCAAACGAAGGCTTTTTTACATAAGGCTTTTGACTTTTTATAAAAACATCTTCTTCTAAATATGTAGGTAAGAAATAAGTATAAATCCATTCATGCTCTTCTTTTGTAAAAAACGGATGCTTCTGCTCATACAGGCCCCAAATCACAACTTGAATTGCTTTTGATTGCAATAAAAAAGCAGATGGCGGATTGATAATTGCGAGTTGTTTATCTTTGACAAGCTTTAAAAGCATCTCACCAACGCCTTCATCTGTAACTGGATCTCTATCGTTCACTAAGTGCTCAATGGGATACGTTTGTCGATAAAGAACGTCAATTTTCTGCCCGGTCGTATCATATAGTCCTGGCTCTAAAACAAGCTCTCCTTGTTCATATATTGGCTTATCTACAATTCTAAGCTTATCTAACGGTTCATACCTTGCTTTTACATTGGCTTGTTCCATTAAATACGTTGTTGTCCATTTGTCTTCTTCATGGTCACCATGGGATGAAAAAACAATATGCGGATACGTCGTCTTCCCAAGCTTTTCATAAGCTTTGAAAATGGCTTCTTTTAATACACGAGATAAATGTTCTTCTTCTTTTTGATTAGGATCATGTAAACCAAACTGCTTGCAAACACGACGATTCACGTGGAATAATTCTTTAATGAAGGTAGGAGTGTCCGCATTTAACTCCATCACTTTGATACCAGATTCGTTAACGATGAAATCAATTCGAGAAATCACAGTTTCTACCTCCATGGTCTGAAGCCGAATATAAGGTAAAACTTCTTTTGGAAATCCTAATGATTGCAACGTTTCGTCGTCAAGCGCTCGCAAAAGATGAGCTGTTTTAAAAAATACATGCCCCACTCGATCTGCAGCGGTTTTAACCTGCTTAATTTTTTCTGCCTTTTCGACTTTTATATCGTATAAAGCGTACTCTTCATCGTATAAATCATGCCAAAACGAGTCGATATTTTTATAGAATTGTTTGCGTATATCGGTCATGTTTATCCCCCAAAACCACCTTTAGTCCCTGATCCAATTCCAGATTTATAAGATTTATAGGATGAGTCACTTGTTAAGGATTTTTTAGAGCTATATGTTTTTCCATTATGATAGTAGTGCCCTCCACCAGTTGTACTTGATGAGCTATCACAATAATATGTTTGAGTATCTTCATCCCAATCCCAGTCTCTACAGCTGTCATCATCCGGTTCAGGAGGGCGATTCGACCCGCAGCCAACGAGTGAAGTAACCATTACAGTGGTTAAAACGCCAGCCATCATTTTTTTTGTTTTTGACATCTTTCTTCCTCCTCAATACTTAACTCCTGTTTCGGTGACATATAGTACATATACTTTTCGGTCTTCATCAATTTCTGCTGAGTCCCGCTCCCATTCTCGACCGTTGAAATAACTATAAACAGTGCCTAAATATGAGAGCACTTCAAGGTGATTGGAGAGGGACTTGATTGTAAGCAACGGGTGATTACGATACGAATTCAGTTCTCGAATTTCAAGCGTTAAATATTCGCTATCACTTTCCTTCTCCTCTTTAGGAGCATGCTCATATTCATCAACGTAGATTACATGAATATCATCTTCAAAAGCAGACGAACGCTGCTTATAGGTAACACCTTCTTTTACGAAAAATTCACATTCCCTCCGAGCAAGCACTTGTTCTAGTTCAATAGACTCATAATGATAAATAGAAGTATATGTTTCATTTAATTTCAATAGACGGTATTCCAACAAACTCTCCATCTTTTTTCACCTCCGTTTGTGACGATTGTGTGACATTACACCATTATATACGCGACGCAAACATGAAAGTTTCAAATTTTTAACAACATTTTCTCAAAAAAATCGATTCAGCTGTCTGAATCGACTAGATATCATTGATTTTAATATGATCATTTCATATGAGCCTTGTACTAATAATGTAATAACTTAATAACCTACAGCACCTACCTAATAATAACAAATTCTGTAATAGAAAAAAGTACAAAACTTACTATTGCGATAAGAAGCCCTCTCTCAATCTATACAAAATCTCGTTAAGAATTTTGTCAAACTAGTACATGTAACTTACAAAAAAGAAACTCGGACGTAACTACATGGTTCCTTTTCACAGACGAATCATGACTGTTCTAACATCGTTAAGTTGTAAAAACAAGTTCGTTCCATTGCGCTGCAGACACTCACTTTCTGCGGGAAGTCGAGTGTCTTACGCTCCATTCCACTTTTTTTAAAACTTGTTTTTCAAATCAACAAAAAATCCGAAAGATTGAGAGTTAACTCTCAATCTTTCGGATAAATCATTGACTGAAACACTTATGCCCCAGCCCCTTTTACTCTTTGCTACCTCTCGATATTAGTTCAAAACCTCCGCTAAAAGGGTCAAAAGCATACTTTAACACTTGCTCTCCACGCGCAACTGTAAGTAAATATTGTCTCTTTTGAGAATTCTGAGGACCATTTGCTTCATATACTTTATCACCTTCCATAAATTGAGATAGAAGAAGCTGTTCTCGCTGGGCGAGTATATCTTTTGCCTCTTCGTAACTATATAATGGAAGGTTGTTTGTATAAATAACTGGGACAAATACTAACACAATAATGGCTGCTGTAAAGAACCCTTGTCGAGCTACTCGCATCATTCGGTTCGGTCGCTTTGATAATAAAATAGCAGCTGCTATTACAGCTATAAGCGGGACAATATAAAATTCTACCAATGGAATATTGGCAAATACGGATCGATTAATTCCTAAAACAATAATTTCGATTGCTGCTACAAGAACTAGAATAAAATAAACCACAAACTTCTTTCACACCTTTATATTCCAATGCAGATTATATAATCTTCATTCGGTCATTTTTATTCTTATTGTACCATAGCACTACTAAATTAAGCATTATCTGATAAATGAAATTCGATCACTAGGTTGTAAAACTTCTACATGTTCTTCTACGCTCTCTGGGTATTTAATTCCTTGTCCTGTATTTAAGCAAACTATGTGCTCCGTTCCTTTTAGCCACCCACTCGCTTTTAGTTGTCTCACCGCAGCAAAGGTCGCTGCCCCTTCCGGACAGACGAAAGCCCCTTCTAGTTCAGCTATCAAGGACTGTTCTTTTGTAATTTCTTCATCCGTTACAGCAACGGCACAGCCCCTTGACTGATACAGTGCGTCTAAAACTAAGAAGTCTCCAATAGCTTTAGGTACGTTAATTCCAAATGCTTTTGTTGTTGAATTCTCCCAAAACACCGACTCTTTTTCACCATTTTCCCAAGCTGATACAATTGGTGCACACCCTGATGCTTGTACCGCAACGAGCTTTGGCATTTGCCCTTCTACCCAACCTAAAGCCTGCATTTCACAAATGGCTTTGTAGATACCAATTAGACCTACGCCTCCACCTGTGGGGTATAGAATAACATCAGGTAGCTTCCATTCCAACTGTTCGGCAATTTCATACCCCATCGTTTTCTTTCCTTCAATGCGATACGGCTCTTTGAGCGTTGAAACATCATAAACCCCCGCTTCATTTACTAGCTGACTAATAATTTTACCTGCGTCGCTAATTAAACCGTCAACTAAATAAAGGTTGGCTCCTGCAATTGCGCACTCTTTTCTTGTGATTAACGGTGCGTCAACCGGCATAACGATATGTGACTTAATTGATGCTCTTGTAGCGTATAACGACCACGCTGCTCCAGCATTTCCATTTGTAGGCATTGCTAGTTCTTTAATGCCAAGCTCTTTCGCTTTTGAGACGCCAACAGCTGCCCCTCTAGCTTTAAATGAACCTGTTGGTACAAGTCCTTCATCCTTCATATGTAGCTTTTCTACTCCTAGACGCCTGCCAAGCTTTTGCATTTCAATTAAAGGCGTCATGCCTTCGCCTAAAGATACAACATTACATTCATTCTGAACCGGCAAAACTTCGTGATAGCGCCATAAGGTTGGCGGACGCTTTTCAATCTCTTCTTTGGTTACACGATTTTTTACTCTTTGTAAATCATATGAAACTAAAAGTGGTGAGCCGCATGTGCAAAGCTGCTGCACTTTCGATGCATCATATTTCTTTTGACATTTTGGACAAGATAACGATTCTACATAGCTAAACGGCATATCAATAGCTCCTTTCTTTTATAAGGCAATATATACATGAGGGTGGGACATAACAAAACAAATTTTCAAAAAGAAGAACAACTCCTTTTCTCATCTCTTTACATTGTCAGAATACGTTTGTTCGATTGCGCTACGGCCACTTGCTTTCCGCGGGGAGGAACCTGAGCTTCCTCGCTGCGCTGCGGGATCTCAGTTTTCCCTCTCTTTCCCGCAGGAGTTAAGTGTCTTACGCTCCATTCCACCCTGTTTCCAAAATCGTTTTCACAATCAACAAAAAACCTGAACGATTAAAAGTGAGGAGCCCTCAACCGTTTAGGTTTATCATTGGCTGAATTACTTATGTCCCAGCCTCACTCTTTAATTATTTACCACTTTATTTGCAAGGTTTCCTGCTTCTTTTTTTTCTTTTTGACCTCTTCTTAACGCTAACGTGATGGAAGCAGCCCAAACAATTAAAATAAACGCATAGATAGCTGTTTGCATAGGAGTAGAAACAGAGCTAGACATTAAAAGAGTTCGTGCATTAGTCAAAATAATAAAGCCACCTACCAACGCCCCTAATAAATGTGCTGGAATAATTCGTACAAGCCAAGCTGCGATTGGCGCTGCAATAATTCCACCAATCATTAAAGCAGCTACCCACATCCAGTTCACTTGTTCCCAACCAAGCGAAATTAAGAATCCTAAAGTAGCTGAAACCGCAATAGCAAACTCACTCGTGTCTACTGTACCAATAACTTTACGAGCACTCAATCCACGTTTTGTTAATAAAACTGGGGTAGCAATTGGTCCCCATCCTCCTCCCCCCGTAGCATCAGCGAATCCCGCTATTAACCCCAAAGGAATTGATTGTTTTGCAGATAATGGCTTTGCTTCCCTTTCCTCACTCACTTTAAAAATAAATAAAAACCGAATTAAAACGTAAACCCCTAATAGCAGTAAAAATGTAGAGATATAAGGCTTTACCATATCACCTGGTATGTTACTTAAAAAACACGCTCCAACAAACGCTCCAATTGACCCTGGAATTACTAAGCGTAATACGGTTGTCTTATCAACATTTCCAAATCTAATATGGGAAGCTCCTGATGCAGCAGTCGTTACGACCTCCGCTAAATGAACGGATGCAGATGCAACAGCAGGTGCAATTCCAAAGGTGAGTAATAGCGTGGTTGATGTAACTCCGTAAGCCATTCCTAACGATCCATCAATTAATTGAGCGAAAAATCCGATAATTGCAAACGTAAGTAGTTTTTTCATTTTTTATTTCCTTACCCTTTCATGATGATAAATTGTTTTCTTTTATAGTTAAAGTCCTTTTTGTATTTGGGTAACAAAAAAAGACTCCTAACCTATTGTTAGAAGCCTTCGGTTTTTCCGATCAGCCCACTCATTGCTAGCTACAGTATATTCAGCTTTTATGAGATGGTTTCATTTTAATTCAAACTATTCCTAGAAGTCAACTATGTTTTTTTGAAAATCATAAATAATGATTTCTCTTTTTTAAAGTTCCTCCAATAAATCTTCAACCTCATTACTATCTACTTTTTGATAAGCTTCAACTTCTTCTAATTCAGGAACCTTTCCATAGAATGGCTCTTCGCTTCTTCTTACTTTTTCCACCCAGTAAGGATCTAGATTTAAAGCTTGTTGAATCGTTACCATTGATAACTTTCCTCTAATTGCCTCCTCCACTTGTAAAGGTGTAAATAAATTTCCTCCGCTAATAATGGGAATGCGCTGATTTACATGTTTAATAATCGCTGGCACAACCTCAGCCTCACCCTCTTTATGATGCGTTGTTTTAGCATGAAAAGATTTGACTTCTAAATGAACATAGTCAACTTTTTCTTCAATTAACTGATCAATCCATACCATGGTATCATCTACCTTATTGCCTCCATATCCCTTTTCCTCCGGAGTCATCGCATAACCAAGTAAAAAGGGTCTATTAGTAGTATTTTTAATAACTTTGGAGACCGTGCGAATGACTTGAATTGAAAAAGATAGGCGATTTTCAGCTGTTCCTCCAAAAGTATCTTTACGATGATTTGCTTGCTTTGAAGTAAACTGCTGTAAAAGATGCCCGCTTCCTCCTTCAATTTCAACCCCATCAAAGCCAGCTTGAATAGCACGCTCGGTTGCACGAGCAAATGCGTGTAACGTATGATCTATTTGAGGTTCATTCAGTTCTTTTGGTTTTTTTCCTTTTCTACGGACCGCCACCCTGCTAGGAGCAACTGCTTCGTCCCCAACTTTTAAATACTCAGCTGACAAAGCTCCACCATGAGAGATGCGCAAAATCGTTTTAACCTTCATTCTTTTTGCCATGGCTGTAAATTCATGGAGTTTTCTTGCTACATAATCTCTATGAATCCCTAATTGACCATCCATTGTCTTTCCGCCTTCTTCTATATAAGCGGGGCCTACTATCACCATGCTAACATCCTTGATTCGCTCTCGATAAAAAGCCATATCTTTATCAGACAACTCTCCATTTTCATGAGAACTCTGCGTAAATAAAGGCCCCATAACAAGGCGATTTTTCATTTCCATTCCGTGGACAAATTTAAAATGTTTAAATAATTTTTCATATGAGGCGTTCAAAGGTTTCACACCCTTTTTTCTTTTAGCTTGGCTTTTATTTCAATCCTTTATGACGATTTATCACATAAAAAAGGAACGTTATTTAGTAAACGTTCCTTACGTCCTGAATGGGGTAGAAAACAAATTCTGCCTTTCCTACTACATCATTGATGTTAACATTCCCTAATCCATTTCGACTATCTTTGCTATATAATCGATTATCACCCATTACAAATATTGAGTCTGAAGGGACCTTAATTGGGCCAAAATCTCCGGTTAACTGCATTTGTAAGTATCGAGCCGCTTGTAAATTACGCTCTAAATACGGTTCTTTTACTTTCTTATCATTAATATATAATTCATCATCTTTCATTTCAATTTTCTCTCCAGGTAACCCAACTACTCGTTTTACATAATGCTTAGCTTCTCCACTTCCATCAACAATGATAATATCTCCACGTTGCAAATCATGGATAGCGTAAGACAATTTGTTAACAAACAATCGTTCCCCATTTTCTAGCGTCGGGTTCATCGAAGCTCCTTGGACTATATATGGGCCAAATATAAAAGTGCGAATAATATATATAAGTGCAATTATGCAGACTAAGGACTTAAACAGACTTCTCAGCTGATCACTTGTCGTCTTTTCAGTAGCCATGTTTTGAACTCCTTTATTGAAACATTCATTTGTTTTACTATTTTCTTCTTTACACATTTATTCTCATTACATAGTAGAAAGACTAACTTACATAGTAAAAAAAATAACCCCTAATTTAATATTAGAGGTTTCCATTACGCAAGTTACGTCTTTACCCCTCTTATTATATCATCATGAAGCTAATAGAGACTAGCTTTTACATATTCTTTATCAAATTGTCATTTTTTTATCATACTTCATCATATTGCCTAATGAGGTGATAAGTAAAGAATAATGCATAATTTACTCTATCTGTTAAAAGCTAACCAATAACAAACAATCAGATGAAAGGAGTAATCTACATGAGAAAAATTATCCTTCTCTTAACAACATTAATGCTGTTTTTCACCTGTACCTCTACCTCATGGGCTGCTGAAGAACCACGCTTTCAGTATCGCTATAACTATACCGAGCTAAGAGAGTTTTTACATATAAATAGTAAAGAATTTAAAAAAGAATGGAAAAGTGGCACGACGATTGCTCAAATGGCCGAAAAACGAAATATTAATGAGCAGGAACTTCTTTTATTTTTAGCGGATAAGCAATTTTCTCAGCTTGATCGGGCTCTTCAAAAAGGGGAAATTGATAAAGATTTTTATCATAACTATTCCATGACGTTAATGCGCGATAATATCTTGTCCTTTATTCATGCCAATGATCACAAATCTACCGCTAAGAGAATAGATAAACCCATTAAAACGTTAGCAGGAAAAACAGCACATTGGCGTGGCAAAGTAGAATTTCTAAAAGAAGAAGGCGAAGTTAAAAGCTATACCACCGTGCAACCTATTCAAAAAGAAAATGCCGAACAGCTTCTTTCTGTTGATACGGTATTAAGTAATAACCTTAAAGCTTATGACGTAAAAGACAGCAGCCAAGTAACAGAAGACATTACGTTTGCCATGATTGAAGTAACATGGGAAAAAGAAGGCAAAAAGCAAAAAGAAACGATTGTTGTAAAGTAAACCCATCAACTTTCCCATAAAAAAAATCAGCTCCTTATTATAGCAGCTGATTTTTTTTGGTACTTAAATTACATGCTTTAAATTTGATTTATCTCTTTCACTAACACAGAAATAGCGTCTGTTTTTGTCGCTTCACGCATTGTACGCTTCATTTCACTTGCTTGTTTTTGAAGAAGCTCTAATTCTTGTAAAAATGTTTCTTTTGTAATCTGCTCTTCTTCTAAAACGGTACAGTAACCTTTCTTTTGAAAGGCTTTTGCATTCAGGATTTGATCTCCTCTGCTTTGCGCTTTAGATAAAGGAATAATCATCATTGGCTTATGAAGAGCTAAAAATTCGAAAATAGCATTAGATCCTCCGCGCGTAATGACGTAATCAGTCGCTGCTAACACGTCAGGTAGCTCTTCGTTCACGTACTCTAACTGGCGATAGCTCGGCAAGTTCACTAAGCTCTCATCAACGTTGCCTTTTCCACACAGGTGTACAATTTGGAACTTTCTTTGAAGTTCTGGAAGCGATTCACGAACAACTTCATTAATTTTTCGCGCACCTAAGCTTCCACCCATGATTGTAAGAATTGGCTTTTTATCATAAAAGCGGAGCCAGCTTTGACCGTTGTTTGCTTTTCCGTGAAATAATTCTCGACGAATCGGCGAACCCACAACCTGCACTTTTTCTTTCGGAAAATAAGCAGCTGCTTCGTCAAATGATGTGAAAATTTTTGTTGCAAAACGCTGAGCGATTTTATTTGCCAGTCCCGGAGTTAAATCACTCTCATGAATAAATACTGGAATATTAAGCGACTTCGCTGCCATAATGACAGGTACCGTTACAAATCCACCTTTAGAAAACACAAGCGAAGGTTTAAGCTTTTTTAACACTCGCCTTGCGTCTCCTACACCTTTAACTACTCGAAAGACGTCTTTTACATTTTCCATATCCACGTATCGACGAAGTTTCCCACTCGAAATCGCATAATACGGAATATCTAAGTTTGTAATTAATTCTTTTTCAATCCCATTATGAGAGCCTACATAGTGAATATCCCACTTCTCTTGATCTAACTCCTTCATAATAGCAATATTGGGAGTAACGTGGCCAGCTGTTCCCCCGCCAGTAAATACAATTACGTTCTTACTCATCTTATTTCCTCTCTTTACACTGCATTTCACGCATTTTTAATTTTCTATTCATTGAAAGATTCTTTGCCTTTGCCTTTGCCTTTATATAAATGATAAAGGCTTAACGCATTTATTATAACACCTTCTATGTATATATACTGTTTAAAATCCAAACGATGCTCAATTTCATGATACAATTAACATGTTTAGCTTTCAAAAGGATGTGATTCTCATTAAGAACGTTAAAGGAAAAACAATCGACCAAGAAACGCGTTGCGTTCATTATCATTCCGCTAAAGATATTATTTCAATAAAATTTTATTGCTGTGAAGACTACTATCCTTGCCATCGCTGTCATGAAGAAACAGCAGATCACTCAGCTAAAGTTTGGCCTCAAAAGCTGTTTAATACAAAAGCTATCCTCTGTGGTGCATGTCATAATGAGCTAAGCGTTACTGAGTACTTATCTTGTAAATCACGATGCCCACACTGCCAAGCTGCTTTCAATCCAGGGTGTAACTTGCATATTCACCTCTATTTTGAGGTCTAAGTGCTTCATTCATTAAGAAAAGCTGAACAAATTGTTCAGCTTTTTATAGTAACTCTTCGTTAACGTTAATCACTGCTGAGAGCAAACCTGGAAATAGCTCCTCTAGATCTTCTATTCGCAGTGAGTAAAAGTGCTGTGTTCCTTCAATTCTAACCTTGATAACTCCTGCTTCGCGCAGTACCTTAAAATGGTGGGATAGCGTTGATTTTGATACATTAAGCGTCTGATAATAAGAACAGTGACTCTCCTTTCTTTTCCCTAAACATTGTACAATACGCAAGCGATTTGGATCACTCAAAGCATGTAAGATAGACGTTAAACGAATTTCAGATTTGGATGGTTGATATGGATTTCTCATACGTAAAAGGTATCACATTCTCATACCTCTTTTCAATGTTTGATAATCTCCGAACTTTAATGCTTGCATGGCCACTTTTCAAGTGATATAGTGTTCATTGTTCGATGGTTTTCGAACTAATAAGACTAACGTTTTAAATACGACTAAAAAACCTTTTCATTTTAGGAGGAAATAAATATGATTACCATTCAAGCTTATATGAAAATTAATCCTGCAAAGCGCGATGCTTTTTTAGAAGCTATTCAAACATTAATTAAACATTCTACTGAAGAGGATGGAAACGTGAGCTATCAATTATTTGAAGACGCATTTGAAAAAAATTCATTTGTAATGCTTGAACAGTGGAAAGATGAGGCTTCTATTCAAGCTCATAATCAATCTGCTCACTTTGTATCGTTCGTTCAGTTTGCTAAAGATGGTGTGTTAGTAGCTCCTTTAGAAGCAAAAACTTCATTTTCTAAGCCCGAATAATTCAAAGCACTTTGAAAGTATGAGTCCAGCCAAGTTAATGGATACGCAACTGGTCACAAACAGTAAGTTCTATTTATAAAACGATCTATTATCCTGAGGTTCGCGCCATGTTAGAAAAGCATGGATTTCAGTTCAATGTAAAAAGCCTAAGCGAATAATTGCTTAGGCTTTTTTTCCTTTCTTTTTCCAAGTTCTATGCCTATAATAGTCATAGTCAATTATTAAGAAGGTGATTAGCGGTATGATTATTTTAAACGTAATACAAGTGGGAACGTTTCTTTTACTATTCGTTGCTTTTTTATGCTTATTCTGGACAATTAGACGCCCTAAACCTTGGAAAGGAATTGCGCTACTTGCGAGTTTTTTCGTTTGTTCTGCTCCTTTGCTTTATGCTCTATACGATGAATCCAAACATAACTATTTAGATGCAAATATTGGGCTGGGATTAGCCTATATCTTCACTTGGGGATTAACTACGTTGCTTGCAGTTATTGCTCTATTCCGCACATTTTTCTTACGCCCTTATCGCTAAAAGGGCCCCTAACAAAATGCACTACTTATCAACGAAGTAGTGCATTTTTTCGTATAGTTGCTTTTAATTTGTATACGCTAATAGTTGAACAGTTTCCTTACATACAACTGTCTCAAGATGAAATGAGGAGTGAAAGAACATGAAACGACTATTAGTTATACTTACGGCGATTATGCTGATTGCCATAAGCCGCACACTTGTATTTGCTTCTGAAACAAAAGCGCCTAACGAAGCAGTTCCTGCAAAGAATGCTGATGTTCGCATCGTACATGCTTCTCCAGATGCGCCTGCAGTTGATATCTTCTTAGATACAAAACCCGTTGTTGAAGGTGTTAAATTTAAAGATACTACGGATTTTTTACAAGTACCTGCTGGATCACATGAAGTAGAAGTTTATGCAACTGGTACAAAAGGAACAAAAGAGCCCGTAGTAAAAGCAACGCTTGTTGTAGAAGGTGGAAAGTCTTACACGATTGCTGCTATTAACAAAGTAAATATGTTAGAACTAAAAGCAATCTCCAACAATACGGTAAGAACGCCTGATAAAGCAAAAGTTCGTGTTGCTCACTTTTCACCTGATGCTCCAGCTGTTAACGTTGGACCAAAAGGAGCCGCTCCACTGTTTACAAATTTAGCATTCAAAACAGTATCTGACTACCAGACTCTTGCTCCTGGTGCTTATGATTTAAGCGTAACAACCGAAGATGGCAAAGAAATACTTGGACTTCCAGGTACTAAAGTAGAAAATGGTAAGAATTATACGGTTTTAGCCGTGAATACTGCAAGCCAACTTGAAACAATTATCTTAGAAGATACAAAGTAACGCTTAAAAAGCCAGCGCGTTTTTGCGCTGGCTTTTTCTATTTTATATCTGTTGATTGCAAAGTTTTAGAAGAAACATACGCTTGAATATAAGCCTGTTTTTCTTCCATATATCGCTCATAATTATTCCAGTATGAAGATGCAAGTTTGTTTTTAAGGTCTATATACCCTTCCTGTAGCCTTTCACTTTTCTTAAGTTCATCTTGAAACGCTAAGCAGCCATCCCAAAAGGCTGAATTAACAGCTGTTACGTACAGATGAGCGTGTTGAATATGAGTTGGTATTGCACAGTAGGAGTCATTTTCCTTTATATATTTTGGATAATGCGACAAAGAAGCCTCATCTTTTAGAGCAATAAATATATTCATTTCTTCTATATAAACATATGGGCCATTTTGCAATATTTCAATAACTGACGTTAAGTCCTCAGAACGTTGAACACCTATTAATACATCGATAATTGGAGAAGCCGACATATTGGGGATAGCTGTACTTCCAATATGCTTAACTTCAATTGAAAAGTCTTTAAGCATTGAGGTTACCTTTTCTTTTTCAAATGCATAAAGGACCGGCCATTTTGTTTCATAATTCACAAGTTCAACCAATGATCTCCACCTCTCTTTAGCTTTCTTTATAATTTACCACTAAATTAATTAAAAATAAATAATTTTCTAATAATTATTTATATACAATTTCCTCTTTCAAAAATTTTATGAAAATTGACCATTTCATTCTGAGCAATGTGGACTAAATTATTAATAAATACTCCATTTACTTGTTAATATTCCCTTATATATGCTTCTTTTTTTATGAATTAAAAGTTAACGCTAAAGCACTCTCCCTTTTTATCTTCCATTTGTTTAGGACAAATTCATTATACCGCCACCATTCGACATGTAGTATGATGGATAATGTAGGTAACTTAAGAGAAATATAGTTTTACCTTGAATTTTTGGTTAAGTTGCCGATATATGCTTTGAAATCCATTTTATTTTTAAGTAAATTTAGTAGAATGCAAGGAGGAAAAGATGAATAATAAACACATGATGTATGCAGTTTGTACAACTGCTGCTCTGAGCTCTTCGGCTCTTTTTTTTAATTTAGAAGCTGAAGCCGCTCAACCAGCGACTGTTAATGCCACATCATTAAACGTGCGGGCAATTCCAAGCACAAGTGGGGCAATCGTTGGCAAGCTGTATAAAGGAAACACAATTAATGTATTAACAGAACAACAAGGATGGGCAAAAATCCAACTTAATGGCAAAGACGCTTGGATATCAAGTGAATACATAGAGAAAAAAACATCATCCACAAATGTTGTTTCAAAACAAGCTACCGTGAATGCTAGCTCTTTAAACGTTCGTTCTGCCGCTAGCACTTCAGCTTCAATCGTTACCAACTTGCCGCGCAATGCCAAAGTAACCGTGATTAAAGAAAACGGAGACTGGTCGCAAATTAAAACGAGTGACGGTAAAACTGGCTGGGTTGCCAACAAATACTTAGCCGATGTGAAAGCTGATGCACCTAAAGATGAAGGTACGTCTGTTTCCAAACAAGCGACCGTGAATGCTAGCTCTTTAAACGTTCGCTCTGCCGCTAGCACTTCGGCTTCAATCGTTACCAACTTGCCTCGCAATGCCAAAGTAACCGTGATTAAAGAAAACGGAGACTGGTCGCAAATTAAAACGAGTGACGGTAAAACTGGCTGGGTTGCCAATCAATACTTAAAAGTGGGATCGGGATCTACTACTCCTTCTTCTGAAAGTGGGGGTACGTCTGTTTCCAAACAAGCGACCGTGAACGCTAGTTCTTTAAACGTTCGCTCTGCCGCTAGCACTTCGGCTTCAATCGTTACCAACTTGCCTCGTAACGCTAAGGTCACCGTGATTAAAGAAAACGGAGACTGGTCGCAGATTAAAACGAGTGACGGTAAAACTGGCTGGGTTGCCAACAAATACTTAGCCGATGTGAAAGCCGATGCACCTAAAGATGAAGGTACGTCTGTTTCCAAGCAAGCGACCGTGAATGCTAGTTCTTTAAACGTTCGTTCTGCCGCTAGCACTTCGGCTTCAATCGTTACCAACTTGCCGCGCAATGCCAAAGTAACCGTGATTAAAGAAAACGGAGACTGGTCGCAGATTAAAACGAGTGACGGTAAAACTGGCTGGGTTGCCAACAAATACTTAGCCGATGTAAAAGCTGATGCACCTAAAGATGACGGTACGTCTGTTTCCAAACAAGCGACCGTGAACGCTAGTTCTTTAAACGTTCGCTCTGCCGCTAGCACTTCGGCTTCAATCGTTACCAACTTGCCTCGTAACGCTAAGGTCACCGTGATTAAAGAAAACGGAGACTGGTCGCAGATTAAAACGAGTGACGGTAAAACTGGCTGGGTTGCCAACAAATACTTAGCCGATGTGAAAGCCGATGCACCTAAAGATGAAGGTACGTCTGTTTCCAAGCAAGCGACCGTGAATGCTAGTTCTTTAAACGTTCGCTCTGCCGCTAGCACTTCGGCTTCAATCGTTACCAACTTGCCGCGCAATGCCAAAGTAACCGTGATTAAAGAAAACGGAGACTGGTCGCAGATTAAAACGAGTGACGGCAAAACTGGCTGGGTTGCCAACAAATACTTAGCCGATGTGAAAGCCGATGCACCTAAAGATGAAGGTACGTCTGTTTCCAAACAAGCGACCGTGAACGCTAGTTCTTTAAACGTCCGCTCTGCCGCTAGCACTTCGGCTTCAATCGTTACCAACTTGCCGCGCAATGCCAAAGTAACCGTGATTAAAGAAAACGGAGACTGGTCGCAGATTAAAACGAGTGACGGTAAAACTGGCTGGGTTGCCAACAAATACTTAGCCGATGTGAAAGCCGATGCACCTAAAGATGAAGGTACGTCTGTTTCCAAGCAAGCGACCGTGAACGCTAGTTCTTTAAACGTTCGCTCTGCCGCTAGCACTTCGGCTTCAATCGTTACCAACTTGCCGCGCAATGCCAAAGTAACCGTGATTAAAGAAAACGGAGACTGGTCGCAGATTAAAACGAGTGACGGCAAAACTGGCTGGGTTGCCAACAAGTACTTAAAAGAAGGCTCTGACCAGCCTGAAACAAACAACCCAACTGAAAAGGTTACAATTACGAAAGCTGCTAACCTACGTACGCAGCCAAGTTTAAGTGCAAGCATTCTTCGCGTAGCACAAGTCGGGGAGTCATTTAATAAAGTAGCTGAGTCAAATGGTTGGGTTCAAATTCAATATTCTAGTTCTCAAACGGCTTGGGTATCAAAAGGACTAACGAGTACTGAAGCACCTTCAACACCAGGTGAAGTAACAAACCCAACTTCAGGTTTAGAAAAGAAGTTAATTGTTATTGATCCAGGTCATGGTGGTCATGATCCAGGAGCCGTTGGTCAAGACGAGCTTGAAAAGAACCTAGCACTAAGAACAGCTAAATTAGTAGCAGCACAAGTTGAAAGCGCAGGTGGTACTGTACTATTTACTCGTTCTGACGACACCTTCATTTCGTTAGATGGCCGAACAAAAATCAGCAACGCAAGCGAAGCTGATGCATTCGTTAGCATCCACTATAATGCAGGAAGCTCATCCGCTACTGGAATTGAGACTTATTACTATTCAGCTCGTGATCAAGAACTTGCAAAATACATTCAAGAGAGCATGGTGCAACACACAAATATGAGAGATCGTGGTGCGCAACAAGCTAACTTCTATGTATTAAAACATAATAATAAGCGTTCCGTTCTTGTTGAACTTGGGTTTGTATCTAATCCAAGTGAAGAAGATCGTATTGCAACAGAACAATATCAGCAGCAAGTTTCTCGTGGTATTGCAGAAGGTATCTCACGCTATTTTGCAGCTACAAAATAAAAAAACTCTCCTTTTATGGAGAGTTTTTTTACCAACTAGCTTTTTTCACACCAGGAACTTGCCCTTTATAAGCTAGTTCTCGAAATGCAATTCGGGACATTTGGAATTGACGTAAATAGCCCCTCGGTCTTCCTGTTACACGGCACCGATTCTTTAAACGAGTTGGTGAGGAGTCACGCGGCAGTTTTTGTAACGCTTCATAGTCCCCTTTTTCTTTTAGTTCCTGTCGAAGAAGTGCATACTTTTCTACCAATTGTTGACGTTTACGTTCTTTTACAACCTTTGATTTTTTAGCCAATGAATTCTCATCCTTTCAATGTTCTTTTTTGATAGTAATCATTCCGATTTAAAACTTATACTTTACGAGCAATTTCTATATTAAAACATAGGTAGAAGCTTAATGCAAGCATAACGTTTCATTATTTTATTAAAATAACATTTGAAATTTATTCCATTTTTTAGGCATTGTTTATAGATAAAGAAAACATTTCAATAATATTACAGTTCATTTACATCTCTATAACTTCGCTTTTATTTGTCGAATTGTAGTATATAATCAGTTGTAGAAATTCCAAAAATAATATTTCTAAAGTAAAGGTGATTAAAAAATGAAATCAACTGGTATTGTAAGAAAAGTTGACGATTTAGGTCGTATTGTAATTCCTAAAGAACTACGCCGTGTACTTGAAATAGATGTAAAAGATCCTGTAGAAATCTTTGTAGAAACTGATCGCATTATTTTAAAGAAGTATGAGCCTAACGGAGCTTGTGCAGTTACAGGAGAAGTATCATCTGACAACGTAACACTTGCTGATGGAAAGCTAACATTAAGTCGTGAAGGCATGGAGCGTTTGCTTGAAGAATTAAAACAACATAATATTTAATGAACTTAAAAGGGAACCGCTGAATAGCGATTCCCTTTTTTACTGTTTTTACAGTACGCCAAACGTATGCAAGTACACGATGATAATAACAATTGGAATGATGTAACGAAGTAAGATCATCCATGCTTTAAACAAATATTTCGCTGTTCTGGAGCCTGATATGAATTCTTCATATACAGCTTTTTTATCCATGCGATATGAAACAAAAAAGGAAATTAACAGAGCACCAAATGGCATTAAAATGTTAAGTGTTAAATAATCAAGCGCATCGAATAAAATTTTCCCACCAAACGTGATATCTGATAAAACACCAAAAGATAGAGCTGAAGGAACTCCAACAATGAAGATTAAAATCCCCATAGTCCAAGATGCTTTCGTTCTCTTATCACTGTTCCCTTTTGTTACTGCTGCTACGATTGTTTCAAGTAAAGAAAATGCAGATGTTAATGTAGCAAACAAGAATAACGCTAGGAAAATTGTTAAAAACAAGCCGCCAAACGGAATTTGTTCAAACACAGCTGGTAGTACGTTAAATAGTAATCCTGGCCCTGCTGTTGGCTCTAAGCCAATTGAAAACACAGCTGGAAAAATCGCTAGCCCAGCAAAAATTGAAACCAAAATGTTTAGTCCTACAATCATTCCACCTGAACGCTGCAGACTTTCCTCTTTATTTAAGTAAGAGCTGTATGTGACCATGATTGAAATCCCAATACTAATTGCAAAGAACGATTGACCCATGGCATATAAAATACTTTCAGATGTTAGCTTTGTAAAATCAGGATTTAAGAAAAATGCTACTCCTTCCATCGCACCATCTAATGTTAATGAACGAACAATTAATGCAATAAATAAAATAAATAGTGCTGGAAACATGTATTTATTTGCTTTTTCAATTCCATTTTGAACACCTTTAGCAACGACAACAATCGTAATAATCATAAAGAGTAATTGTCCTATAACCGGTGAAAAAGAGCTTGAAATTGTATCATTAAATAAAGCTGCGTAATCATCTGTTGAACCTACCAATTGATTTGTAACGCTTCTGTATAGATATAATATAATCCAACCACCAACAACGCTATAAAATGATAAGATGACAAAACTCGTAATAACTCCTAGACGTCCTATCCATACCCATGCCGTTCCTGGAGCAATTTTTTCATATGCAGAAATAGCGTCTTTTTGTGTGCTACGCCCAATAACAAATTCAGCTAATAGTAAAGGCAAGCCGATTAATAACGTAAAGAGTAAGAAAATTAATAAAAACGCGCCTCCCCCACTAGTTCCCGCAACATATGGGAATTTCCAAATTGCGCCGATTCCAACTGCTGAACCTGCTGCTGCCATGATAAAACCTAACTTTGATGTCCATTGATTTGTTTGATTCATCTTGATGTTCCTTTCCGTCTAAATTTCTTCAACAAAAAAAGCTGGCCTAACGTCTCTTTACAACAAGAGACGTTAGGCCAGCTGACCTCCGCGGTACCACTCTTTTTGATTTTAATTCATCGATTAAAATCCACTTTACTTGTACATCATGTACAAACCTTCTAACGGAGGTTATGCGTTAAGATATAATAAGAAGTGAATTCCGTTCCATCTTAAGAGCTCCTGGGCGAGTTCAAGGTCATCTTATACTGTTTCACACCAACCAACAGCTCTCTGTTATAATTAGATCCTCTACTACTCCCAATCAACGCAAAATGTATATTGAAGAATTTAGTCAATTTATTTCGAAAATTTATAATATACGTATCATAAGTCTTTTTCTCTATAGTGTCAACCACTTTTTCTTATTTTTTTCTCTATTTTTCTACAAAATTCGTCATTTTATGCATATATTTTTAACTTACATAGGCACCATGGTATACTGACTATGAAGTAAAAATTTACATATTAGGAGTGGTAATTAATGTCCTCATCTCAGCGTCTTTTACATCATTTTTCAGCTCATCGTAATGTAACAAATATGTTAATTGATAAGATTGAAGAAAATCATTATGATTATCAACCAACACCAACATCTATGTCAGCATATAAACTCACTACACACATGCTTACTTCTTTTTACACATTTGCGAAAGTAGCACAAGAGGGCAACCTTGCTCCATTGGAAGAAAAGCATGATATTGAGCAGAAAAACTTATCGGAATTAGCCTCTCATTATACTGAAAAAACAAAAGACATCCTAGCTTCTTTAACAGACGACCAGTTAAACTGCGTTATCGATACCTCTGCGGTATTTGGTCAAAAGATGCCCGCAAGCCAATTAGTGTCAATGGCAATCGATCATGAAATTCATCATAAAGGTAACTTATTTGTATATGTTCGAGAAATGGGTCATACAGACCTACCTCTATTTGTAAAGTGGGGATAATTCAGCAGCTTAATTGACTAGCAGTCAATTAAGCTGTTTTTTTAAGAAGCTTGTAAATAAAGATAGAAGGGTCGTTCTATTTTGTCAGAATTGTGATATAATTTTACTATTCAATCGATTGTCTCTTACGTATTTTTCTCCTTAAGCTGTATTGATTGAACGACATGTTCTCGAACTACCTTTAATAAGGAGGCAGTATCAATATGAACCGCACACTCTCACACTCTTCGTTTATTTCGTCTTTTGGTGGAAATGTAATGAACATGCTCTCTCCTCAAGTTGGTGAAAACATCTTAGAAATTGGCTCAGGTAACGGATACATGGCAAATCAGCTTAGCTCTCTAGGTGTGAACATAACAGGTATTGATTCGTCGGAAAATATGATTGAACAGTCACAGCATCATTACCCTCACGTCCACTTTATGCGCGTCAATGCACTGGATTTAGACTATGAAGATCAGTTTGATGCAGTATTTTCCCAAAACACGCTTCACCTTATTCACCCTCCTACTGTTGTTATTAAAAATATTTATCGCGCACTCAGACTACAAGGACGCTTTGTGACAGAGTTCAATGGCCAAAACCACCTTTATCCTGTTTTTAACGAGGTGCTGCGCCAGCTTGTCGTTTTCAATATTATTTCATCTAATTTTTCTCTCCCTTTTTATTTTCCGAGTATTGGAGAATACACTTCCTTGCTTGAGCAGCATGGATTCGATGTTCAAAGCGCTATTCATTTCATACAGCCTCTCGTTTTACAGCACGAAGATGGCCTTCGTAACTGGCTTGATACACATGCATCATCTCTTTTCAATAATATAACGCCTGAAACAAAACAAATTATCTTTAATAGAGTTGAAGACAAGTTACAAAAAACATTTTTCAAACAAGACGAATGGTGTTTGCCAGCAGCTTATATTCGCGTACAGGCTGTAAAAACAATCTAACATTACAAATTAGCAAAAAAGCCATGCGGTACTTCACCACATGGCTTTTAGAACGACAAAGACATTATTTAAAATGAAGCATATACCCTTTACCTCGCACTACCTGAATATCAAGCGTTTGTCCTATTTTTTTGCGAACTCGGTACATTAAAGAATTAAGCTCTTCCGGATTAACAAATACATCATTTTTTTCCATCACTCGTTCTGGCCAAACTTGTTTTTTGAGCATTTCTTTTGAAACGAAGGTATCGTGCTGTTGAAGTAAATACGATAAACACGCATATTCCTTCTCTGATAATACATATACTTCATCTTTTACTCTAATCTTTTGAAGTACGGGATCAAGTTCATATTGCTTAGATGTGTGAATCTCATTTAATAGTGGACCTAAATCTAATGTTGCGTCCATGTCTTGGCTAATAAATGTTAAGACAGCTGTACCATTTGCAATTGATATTTGATCCTGATGCTGCAGTGTATATGAGTGAGCGGGAATAAGCTTTTGTCCATTTATTTGCGTCCCATGTTTGCTATTTAAATCAATAAGCTGATAGTTGTTTTCATTGGTAGTGATTTTAAAGTGCTTACGAGAGATGTATACGCTTTGAAACGCTAAATCAGGCAACCATCCATCTCCTTTTCGTCCAACTATAACAGTAGATTGTTCAAGAGGGACAGATGTTCCATTTACAAACGGAGCACCATGCTGAATAATGAGTGTACCATTCATCTGCATTACCTCTTTTTTCAGAATTTTCTTCATCTTATTATGTAATTATGATTATCGTATTTATTGCGATTGTATGTTACTTTCGATACTATCAACTTATCCACTCTTTTTATAATATATGTTCAATTTGTACAAGTAAATAATTTCAGCAAAGTTTAAGTGGATAGTCATAATTAAACTCATGAATTAAATTACAGTTTATTCTTGATAAACAATAATTAGTTATTTTGGCATATGCATATGTGATTACCTTCACAATTCTTATCTCTAAGCAAGTTACTGGAGGAAACAAAATGAACCGTGTAGCACAAGAAAAAGAAATTAAAGCGATTAAAAGACGTGTTGCTGTTGTACTACTAATTATGGGATCGTTCTTATTAACCGGCATAAGCTATGGAATTTATTCTATTATGATGCTGAACCTACATATATGATGATGTAAAAAAGACATACTGAGTATGTCTTTTTTTTACTATTCTTTGTTTGCAACACCTGCATCTGCAAATGTAGCCATCTCTTTAATCATCAAAGACGCTGAATGAAGAAGTGGAAACGCGATAGCTGCGCCACTTCCTTCACCAAGACGCATCTGTAAATTTAATAATGGTTCTTTTTTTAAAATGGACAGAGCGAATCGATGACCTGGCTCAACAGATTGATGGCTTGCAAACATATAGTCGGAAGCTAATTCATTCATTTGGACAGCAAACACAGCCGCTGTAGTACAAATAAACCCGTCCACAATGATTGGTATTCGGTATGAAGCTGCTGCAAGCATTGCGCCAACCATTCCTGCAATCTCAAGTCCTCCAAAAGCTGACAAAATGTCAATTGGATCTTTTACATCATATTGTCTATCTGCTAATGCTTGCTCAATTCTTTCTATTTTATGCTTTAGTTGTTGAGAAGTGATTCCTGTACCGCTGCCGACTAGCTCTTCTACTTTATGATTTGTTAAAGCAGCTAGTAGAGCTGTGCTAGAAGTAGTATTGCCAATTCCCATTTCTCCAACAATTAAGCACTTTATTCCTTTGTTAATTAGGCTTGTTGCTTCATTTATACCTATTTCAATCGCTTGCTCAACTTCATTTCTCGTCATTGCATGTTCATTGCAAAAATTGCGCGTACCCATTCTGACTTTTCGGCACGAAAGTTCACTGTGTTGAACAGTAGTGGTAATTCCAATATCCACAAGTTGAAATTGAGCTCCAATTTGCTTACTAAATACGTTAATAGCTGCGCCACCTTCTAAGAAATTAAGCGCCATTTGAGCAGTTACGCTTTTTGGGAAAGCTGATACCCCTTCTTCAACAACCCCATGATCTGCTGCAAATACCAGTACTCCAGGTGGTGTAACGGTTGGAAAAATCTCTTGTGTAATGCCAGCCAAATTAATTGCTAGCTCTTCTAACCTTCCTAAACTTCCTTGAGGCTTTGTTAGCGTGTCTATATACTTTGCTGCTGCTTCTGCAGCTTTAACATCTAGAGGTTGAATCTGTATGCTTGTCAAATTGTTGTACACTCCTTATTTTTTCTATATTCCTTACTTTATCAAATACTAAATTAGATTGGCTATATTTTTTACATGCCACTTGTTACAATGCGGCTACTTCACTCTTTTTATAAGTAGTTAACGTATATAAACTCTTGTTTCAACACAATTTATAGAAAAGGCTAAATGTGAAAGGAAGAAAAATGTGAAAGAACAACTCTCCTCTTTTGTTAAACAGCTTAAAGATTCAGTTACTAACGCTGCTAATGAGATTCAACAGAAAGCAAAGATTATGTTATCCCCTGATTGTGCCACTGTTTTTGAGTTATATGAGTGGGTAAAAGAACATTCTGAAACCCGTATTCAAAAACAATCGCTGCTTAACTTCAGTTATTGTTTTTATTCACTTAAGCTGGACGATGCCAGTTATTATATGGAAACAAAAGATAGCTATCTGCTGTACATGTCGATACAGCAATCCACAGGAGATTCTTTTACTTACAACTCTTACAAGAATTCCATCCATGATAAAATTAGCATTCCGTTTCCCTCAAATCAAAAAAGCACGATTTCATAAACGAAATCGTGCTTTTTCACTCATAACTGTTATTTACCTTTGCGAACTTTAAAAAGAAAGAAAGCAACGAGAAACCCGCCAATCGCGGTTAACAGTTTCCACATATGTACAATTGGATTGCTCTTCAATTCGTAAGTTTCTCCTTTCCTTTCATAACAACTAACGTACAACTTTATGCATTTCCATACTATACCATAATTTGTTTATAAATTGCAATAAACGATTACTTTTCATAGTGTAGCCATCTTGATTTTTCTCCGCCCATTTTCTCATAAAAATTCTGAGCAACTTCATTATCAACAGCTGTTTCCCAGGATAACCCCACTAAATCATTTTCTTTTACGTATGTTTCACATGCTTGAAATAATTTTTCTCCTACTTTATTTCCGCGATTCATTGGCAATACGTATAGATCGTTTAAAATAGCTGTTCTCTTTAGCTTTAATGTACTGAAGGTTACATAAATGGTTGCAAAACCAAGCAAGCGATTTTGTTCCTCAGCTACGTATTGAACTCCTTTTGATGAATCGGCTAATAATAACTCAAGATGAGAAACTATCTCTTTTCGTGGCGGTTCCGGCTGATGGTAAAAATCAACAATGTACTCTTTCATCAGTGTTGCTAGTCGTTCAACATCCTTTTCAACTGCACATCTAATAACAACCATATGCTCACTCCTCTAGTTAAACTATATGAAAATTCAACTATTTATTATAGCATAAATTGGATATTTCACAGAACAACCTATTAGATTAATAATCTCTCGAAAGAAAGGCATACGCTGGACAAACTTCCCATATATTATCAATGTACTAGCTTTTTGACAATTAATGAATAACTTTTTATATAGGGTGAGGACTATTTTTACTCGAGCAATCGTCATTTTTTGTGGTAGTTTATTAATCGGCTTAGGACTTAATGGGTTTATTGCACCCCATCATTTATTGGATGGTGGACTTATCGGCTTGGGCTTAGTTATTTATTACATGATTGGCTTGCCAATCGGCATATCCATTTTATTAGTTAATATACCTGTTTTTATTTACGCATTTTTTTACCATCGCAAACATTTTTTCTATGGCAGCATTGGGTTACTCTTTTCTTTTTTTATGACAGAAAAGCTAAACGTTATTGGTGGGAGTATGGAAATACCTTTACTGTTTAGTTCCATAATTGGAGGCGTGCTAACTGGTATGGGAATCGGTTTAATGCTTCGATATGAAGTTAGCTCAGATGGTCTTGATCTTATCGCTTTAATTATTTCAGCAAAGTGGCCGATTAATATTGGTCTTGTTATTTTTCTATTGGACAGCTTAATTATGCTTATCGGCTTACATATCGTGGGTTTTACAGCTTTTTGCTACTCAATGATTGTCATCGTGATGAGCAGCTTTATGATTATTACTTTCACTTCAAAGAAATGGATACCATAATAAAAAAAGCGCCATATCCAGGCGCTTTACATATTACCAACGTACATATCTAAATGATGGGGAAGAACCGAAATTGTTGCGGGCGTAGTTGTTTCTTTTTCACCATCACAATCTACAGTCTTCTGTGGAGTAGCGTCAATTGTTACTCGTTTTGTCTTAAAATGTAACAGCTGACTTGTTGGGTCCATTTGCTCTTCTCCAGGCGCTGTTTGAAGCCATTTGATGAGAGGCTCAAGAGCCATTTGTTTGACCACATATACATCTAAAAGCCCATCTTGAAACGAACAATTTCCTAAAACAGCTCGGTTTCCACCAAGGAAAGGACCGTTGCCAATCAAAACCATTACTGCTTCACCCTCATAAGTCGTTTCATCGCTATCAACTTCTACCTCAAAAGGTTCTACTTGGCTAATCGTTCTCCCCACACTCATATAATATGAGAGCTTACCAAACTTTTCTTTCCCATCTTCTAAAATGTTCTCAGAGACGTCTGCTACAAGGCCGATTCCCCAGAAGTTTAAAAAGTATTGTTGATTATGCTTGCCAACATCAACTGCAATTTTCTTTTGTGCAATAATTTGCTCTACTGCTTTCAATGGATTTTGATTCATGCCAATTGCACGAGAGAAATCATTACATGTTCCTCCTGGAAGAATTGCGAAAACGGGGCATTGTTCAAGCGGTGCAATGGCATTCACAAGCTCATAGATGGTTCCGTCTCCCCCAGCTCCAATAATGACATCCACATCAGAAGCGATTTCTTTTACAATTTCACTTCCATGACCTGGAGCCTCGGTTTCGTATAACTTCACCTCTGAAAAGGCTGTTTTCAATCTATCACAAATAAGTTCAATCGACTCAATTAATTTTTTATTACCTGCGTTTGGGTTTAAGATAACAGCTACTTTCATGTTTGTCTCTCCTATACATTACGTTTATTTGTCAATGTTCCCCTATTTTTATTAAGTTGAAACATGAACTTTTTCTGATGTGAATTTTGAACGTTTTATGACACTCTGTAAAATAAAATATTCTTCTTCTAAAAGCTGATATAATATCTTCCTAGAGTATGGCATTATTTGAAGGAGATGAAGCACTTTATGTCAATTAAATATATGACTCAGCTATTTGCAGCTTGTTTCATATTTCTTTTATCAACGGCAGCAACATGGTATGAGGGATCCAATTTGACTGATGATTCGTTTGAATGGAGAGATTCAGCAAAATATACCTCGATTGCTACTACTCCTATTACCTCTGGATACGATATTTCACAGGTGGACTATTTTATCTATGCAGCTAAACTTTATCCATTTTTCCCTATAATGATGCTTATAAGCGGCTTGTACTTACTTATTCTCCTTCTCGTTGCTGCTTTTAAGAATCGTTATTCATATATGAGTTTTTGTTTATTTATGCTAGCAACTTTGCTTTTTTTGCTAGGTTATAAACTATCGGCAAGTCCGTCTATTGGAGGGCTAGCTCTCATGAAAACGTGCTTAACCACCGGTTCTTTCGTGCTGATTTTTAGCTTTTATTATGGTTTAAAATTTATCAGAAACCATAAGATTCCATTCTTATCATCATAATTATTTATCTATTATTAAATAAATTAAAAGCACAAGGGTTTACTTGTATGTAACTGACCCTTGTGCTTTTTTTTATAGTACAATTTGAAAATATTTTTTTAGCTCTTTCCTAAACTGATCATCCGATATAATAGGTGTTTCCACTTTCTCTAATCCTTTTGTAATTTTTAATGTATTAGATGATAATGAAACTTTACCATCTTCAGTCGCTACGCTACAAAGCTTCTTTTGGCGAAAAAATGAAGTTGGATCGTGCTCATAATATCGGCAGGCAGTATAAAAATCATCTAGTTTTCTTGATTGAAGAGAAAATTTAAAAAGATCCTGCCAATCACTATTTTTTTCTTGAACAATCCATTCGTCATGACGGTTTAACACTCGGTATTCACCATTATTGTCCTTATATGTATGCCGGTCCTCAATTAGTAAAGGTTCAAAAAAGCCCCCTCCAATTCCTATATCGGCTAAGTAACTTTTCGCATCTACCTCTACGCATAGCGCTAGATGCGTACAGTCTTTGTTCCAGCTCTCTTGCGTTTCATTCCAAAATGCCGCTGATATCAACGTTACTTTAAATCCAAGCTGTGTTAAGATTGCGTACAATAAGCTGTTTGTTTCAAAGCATAGACCGCCGCGTTTGTTTCGTACAACTTTATCAAACACATGCTCTGGGTTCATTGATAAAGGCTTATTTAAGTGAATATCAAGATTTTCAAATGGAATTGTTAGAACAGATTGCTTATGTATATGCTTTAATAATGATGTTTGATCTGTTTGTAGATGTGCGTGAATGTGTTGTAAAAATTGTTGAATATGAACCATTTTTTTCTCCTCGCTTATTTTCTACTTAAATACCTTTGAATACGTTCTGCCACCTGTTGATAAAAGCTAAGGTCATGAGGAACTAGTTTTTTGTAGGTAATGTCTCCTTTAAAGGTCAATTTCATACCGTCTTTGCATGTGAATCCTTCTGCAAGAATGCTGTTTGTTTTGCCAAAACAAAAATTGTAAAAGTGATTGAAGTCAACGCGAACAATTCCTGCTACCTCTTCAAGCTGTAGATGATAGTCTCTTATTTCATATGGTGTTTCATATACAAAGACATGAGCAATCTCTTTATCAATGAAACCTTCTTTGTAAGCTTCATAGTGGACTTTCCCAATTGAAACCAACTCGTCCAATTTGACTTTTACACCTAGTTCTTCTTCTACTTCTCGAATTCCATTTTCAACGGTCTCATCAGCTAAAAGGTGTCCTGCAGCAGTGATATCAAACAAGCCCGGATAGTCTTTTTTATCCGTACTTCTGAGCTGTAAATAAATATAGGCTTTTGATGCTTCACGGCTGATAAACCAACAGTGAAACGTTTCATGCCAATAACCAAGTCGATGAACTTCTGCACGTGATGCTTGTCCAATTGGTTGATGGTTTTCATCAAATACCTTTAACATTTCATTTTCCATAACGACGCTCCTTTATTTATGTTCATAAAAAAGCACTACACTGGTATAATCTTACACCATTGTAGCGCCGATGAACATTATTATACTCTAATTATTTCGAGAAAAAATCATGTTTAGCAGCTAACGGAGGCTGCTCAAGCCAGCCTTTTTTGATACTGTTTTTCACACCATCAAGCGCAAACTTTACTGTTTCAAGCAATAGTCGACCGAAGTCAATTGTAATGTCTTTGCGAGCAACTTTTGAAAGGGCTGTTCCATAATTAGAAAGTCCATTTGTACTTGAAATGCCTGTGTGATAAATCATTAAAAATATTAATGATTAAAATAAAATAACAGTATTTCACTAATAGTTAAATCTCCTTTATGCTCAAAGAAGTACGAATCATATTGGAGTTGAAAAACATGAATACGAATAATGGTATTAAAAATGAACGTGGTTTAGCATATAGTGGTGGTCTTGCTTTTACCTTTGCTGTGGCGCTAGGAGGGTATTTTCTTGCATCTCTCTCAATTTTTAAAATGATAGGCCCCCTTGCTTGTGCACTCTTAATTGCAATTATTTATCGAAATTACATTGGGTACCCGACTCAACTTGAGCCAGGAATTAAATTTGCATCTACAGCTCTACTTCGTGGAGCTATTATCTTGTATGGTCTTCAGCTTCAGATTGATCAAATATTTGCTGTGGGTATCGGTATTTTTTTTAAAGATGCATTGGTTATTATCTTTTCGATTACGTGTATGGTCCTGGTTGGAAAATGGCTAAAAGCAGACTTGGCCATTTTATTATTGCTTGGTGTAGGAACGGGCATATGCGGAGCAGCCGCTATCGGAGCCATTTCTCCTATTATAAAATCAAAAGAAGAAGACATCGCAATAAGCATCGGAATTATTGCGCTAATTGGAAGTGTTTTTTCCATTGTCTACCCTTTTCTTCAGTCAGCTTTACATCTTTCTTCTGAAGATTACGGAATATGGTCTGGCATGAGTCTACATGAAATTGCTCATGTAACCCTCGCTGCTATGCCTGCAGGCCAAGAATCTCTATCCCTTGCTATTATAGCCAAGCTGGGCAGAGTCGTATGGTTAATTCCAATTAGCTTTTTGTTTGTTTTACTTATGAAAAAGAAAGAAAAACAAGGGACACCAACAGCTATCAAATTCCCATGGTTTTTAGTGGGTTTTCTTTTAATGAGCATTTTCAACAGCTATATTTTGGGAAGATATATACACATTCCTAATACAATAATGAGTAGCACCCCTGTCTTAACTACGTTCATTTTAACAATGGCAATGGTTGGTTTAGGTTTAAACGTTAACATTAAAACGCTATGCTCTAAATCTGTTCGGCCAATACTAGCAATTATCATTACTTCGTTGCTACTATCAACTATTACCCTAGTGATCATTTAATTCACAAAAAAAGAAGCGAATCCTTCAACATCCGCTTCTTTTTGATTCGAGTGTTTATTGTTTTTGTTCCACTGGCGTATAGCCGATATAAGATGACTGCGGACGATAAATACGATTATCTTCTGACTGCTCAAGTACGTGTGCAGTCCATCCTACCAGTCGACTTGCCGTAAAAGTGGGTGTGAACAAATCTGCTGGAAGCTCCACTGCTTTCATAACAGCTGCAGCAAAATATTCTACATTCGTGTAAATTTTTCTTCCTGGCTTATATTCATTTAACAGTCGAATGGTTGTATCTTCAATTTTTACAATGAAATCAAACCATTCGTTATCATCTGATATTTGCTTTGAAACCTCTTTTAAAGCTTCTGCTCTTGGATCATGTGTTCTGTACACACGATGTCCAAATCCCATAATTTTCTCTTTGTTCCCAAGCTTCTGTCGCACCCAAGGCTCAATGTTTTCTGCAGAGCCAATTTCTTGGAACATGCTAATAACACCAGAAGGAGCACCTCCATGTAAAGGTCCTTTCATTGCACCAATCGCTCCGCAAATCGCAGAGACCATGTCTGATTCAGTTGACGCTACCACGCGCGAAGAAAACGTTGATGCGTTCATACCATGCTCAATAGTAAGTACAAAATATGCGCTCAATGCTTTAACTAAGCTTGAATCCGATACTTCTCCTGTGATCATATACAGATAGTTAGCCACGTGATCTAGATTCTCATTCGGCTCAACAACTTCTAAACCATTCATTTTACGATACCAATAAGCAATAATAGTTGGCGCAATTGCCGTTAATGCAACCGCTTGATTTTTTGTAGGCGGCCAACTGTAAGATGGATCGCCAAGTGCTGAAATGCATGTACGAAGAGCACTCATGACTTCTGTATCTCTCGGTAAACAATCCATTAGCGCTACAATATTTTTTGGTAATACGCGATGTGCTTTCATCTCTTCTTTAAATTCATTAAGCTGTTCATGATTTGGTAACTGTCCGTTCCAAATCAAGTAAGCTACTTCTTCAAATGTATAGTTAATTGCTAAATCTTTCGCCCAGTATCCACGGTAAATCAGCTGACCTTTATCTCCATCAACGTGCCCAACTTTTGTTTCAGCCGCTACAATTCCTTCTAAACCTTTTACATATGTCATTATGACCACTCTCCCCTTTTTATTTTCTCTTTATTTATGAGGTGTTCTTGTAGTCTGATAAATTTCATCTTTCTATTTTATTCTTCTTCTTTGTATGTAAGAACAAATCAATAGCGATGTGTGAGGAACAACTATTATTATTTCTGTAAATTGAAGGTTCTAAAAACGGTATTTCTGAGGGTATAACCATTAATGATAACGCTTACAACATTGTGTTCTTATACAAAATAAGAAGGGTTATTCTTGTAAAAAAGATGAATTATCATTCAGTTTCCTTATGTAAGAGTTTACATTTTATTGAAACATAAGTAAAATAGATAAATAGAATAAATAGTATGAAAACAAAGAATATTAGTGAGGGGCTTGCTTATGGACATTCGTGAACTGCAACACTTTATGGAAGTTGTGAACCAAAAGAGTTTTACCAAGGCTGCATCTGCTATTCATTTATCTCAACCTGCTTTGAGTAAAATTGTGAAAAAGCTTGAAGAAGAGTTGGGCGTCGATTTATTTGATCGCTCGACTCGCAAACTGACTCTTACAGATGCAGGTCAAGTTGTATATAATCAAAGCCAAAAATTAGTTTCAACATTACATGAGCTTCATGCTCTATTAGATGATCTTAGACACTTACCAACTGGTGAAATTAAAATCGGCATACCACCTTTAATTGGTACCATTGTTTTTCCAATGATTGCAAAAAAGTTTACTAAAAAGCATCCACAAGTAACACTAGAGCTCGTGGAATTAGGCGCTAAGCGTATTGTTGAACTTGTTGAGTCTGAACAGGTAGACCTTGGGATTATTGTACTTCCAGTCCAAAACCCAATGTTTCATATTTATCCATTTGTACAAGAAGAGTTTAACTTATATATTCACCATAAACATCCACTTGCTCAAAAGCAGGTCGTATCTCTATCGGAATTAAAAGAAGAACCTTTCATCTTATTTAGCAAAGATTTCTCGCTTCACGACCGTATTATTCATGAATGTATTGAAGCTGGCTTCCAGCCGAAAATTGCCTATGAAAGCTCACAGTGGGATCTTATCATTGAACTCGTAGCTTCTGAACTCGGGATTGCTATTTTGCCAAAATCGGTTTATCCGAAGATTAATAATCCTTTAATACGTAGCATTCCCATTTCTTCTCCAACACCGATGTGGGAGTTAGGTATTATTTTAAAGAAAGAACGCTATATGTCATTTGCTACGCGAGAGCTTCTTAGCTTCTTAGTAGATGAAGAAATTATCCTACCGTCCCATATGATGAAAAAAGAAGAAGCTCAAAATTTACCTACTCCGTAATTTATTAGAAATAAGAATGGTTTATGTTAAATAAAAAAATGGTATAGAACAAAACGTCATGATTTCTTCTCAAAGATGATTCATCACGTTTCTACAATAGTTAAGTTATAAGAATAAGTTCGAAACCAACAAAAGATATCCGAACTATCAAAAGAAGTTAACTTTCGACGGTTCGGATATCTTGTTGACTTAAATACTTATTTTCCAGCTTCTTTTATATAAACATATTCTTATATAAGACCATAAAAAAACACCTTCAATGTAAGAGAAGATGTTAAGAATCGTCTGTACTTGTTTCTTTATAAATTTTGTGCAACATGCGATTAACAAGGACCATGCATACTCCTGCAAGTGCGAAAAGTGCGAACCATTCTTCCATTATCATAACTTTTCCTCCTTTGAAAATCGACTTAGTATATTGTCTTACAAGATAATTCGAACAAGTATCCTGTAAGACAATAATAGCAATTGATACCTAAATTGTAAATAGTATGCGCTTACATTTTTAAAATTTTCCGTCTATTCAATGATTAGTGATGACTTCTACTGGTCCATGGTCGTCACAGTGACCATCATGCACATGATGTAGCCTTCCATTTACTAAATAGTCCATATGATCTCCATGGGGTACCATCTCATGGCCACAATCCTCTTCATGATTACATCCACACTCTATTGGCTGACATGCATCAGGGTTGGTTTCATTTACCGGAATTACACACTCGTCCCAATGGTCATTATGTTTATGGTGTAGGTGACCGTTATGAACATAATCAATATGACCATCATGCATAATTTTCGTATGTCCACATGCTAGGCTATGCTCATGTTTATGTAAACCGCTATGTTCTTTATGCTCCATTTTTCCACCTCCCTACTCTATCTTTATTATGCACATTCCCCTATTTAAAAATCAGCGGAATATTTTAAAGAACAAAAAAAGCTGTGCAGTCGCACAGCTTTTTTACCCAACAGAATGTTTAATGTTTACGAGATCACTTAAATTATTCATATAGATAATCTGATTACCAAATGAATTCCCCTTTAACATTTCTGTATGAGATGGTTTCATGCCTATGATGTAACAGGTAACTCCCATAATATCAAACGAACGCATAAAGGATGAAAAGGCGTGGATGCCTTCCGGTTTCAGTTCATTAATTCCTGAAAAGTCAAAGAGCATAATGGAATAGTGGCCATCATATGTAGCATCTTGGAGCACTTTGGAATTTTCTGCTACGAGCTGCTCGTCTAAATCGCCAAACAGTGGAATAAGAGCTACCTTTTCAGAAAGCTTAATGAAAGAAGCTGATAGTTGCTTAATCCGCTTTAGTGAAGCTTCTAAGCTCTCTTTTTGCTGCAGTAGTTCAAAGTCTGTATGTGCAAGTCGCTTTTGGTGAGCGTGAACCATCCTTGTTAGCTCTTTAATACGCTCATCTTGATAAATACAAACTAAATGCCCAACTTCTTCATCCCACTGTATGAAACATTCAAATAAAGCATACGGTGATTGCTCAGTTTGCAACACAAGCTCTACCTTTTGCGTGGTGTAGTCTTTTTCTTCTACAAGCGTTGTGTGCAGCTGTTTTTCACTTTTTTCTTTGTCGTCTTTTACGATATACTCTGTTCTTAAATATTTTTTGGCTTTTTCTTTGCTGAACGTATCAACAACATCTAAGAAGTTATCGACCGGCGCAAAAGTGGTCATCGCTAGCTTGGAACGATTTAAAATTTTAAAATTTCGGTCCACAGTAAAATATGGAACAGGAGCACTTTTAAGCATCGACATGTATGTCCACCCCTTTTTTATAACGTAATAACCATTCATTTAGTTCGTTTAAACTTGGCATTTGTTTTGCTTTTTCAAGTATAGTACTTGCAACGTGATTTGTCGCAATGAGTCTTCCACCAACTAAAGTAATTGGTTTTGGGTTTAAATCTTCTAACATATTTACATATTGCGGAAGCTGATCTAAATGATACGAAATGCTAGCGGATAATGCTACGATATCAGGCTGCCAGTCCTTTGCCATAACCTCCGCTGCTTCCTTTGGCAAGTCTGCTCCTAAAAACCGCGTATCGAATCCATGTTCTTCAAATAGAAGCGAGACCATCTTTAATCCAATAAAATGCTGTTCTTCTTCTAAACAAAACAACATCACTTTTCCGTACTCTTTTTTGCTTTCACTTGTCATTTCTTTATAAAATCCATAGCGTGTTAATACATAATCACAGGTTGTAGTCGCTACATGCTCGTCTGCAACCGTAACGATATTCTTTTCCCAAAGCGTGCCAATATAGTACATAGCAGGCGTCAAAAGACTTTCATAAATATCTAAGCTACTTGCTCCTTTTTGTAAAGCTTCTTCTACTATATCCCACGCACTATCTTGATTTCCTGAAAGTAGCTGATTAACTAACCTCAAGGTTTGAGATTTCAATGTTTCTCACCTCAGTCCATCATTTATCACTTTTTACCAATTAAAATAAGAAAGCGAGAAAGCCTAAAGAACTTTCTCGCTAAAGGTTGTATCTTTCTATTTAAAAATTTTAATTTTATTCAACCTTATCATATAAATATAAGGCCAACAACTGAAACTAGTGTATTTATGGACAAATAGTATAAACCTCCCTATTTATTCACCTTAAACTTATCTATATTCCCTGTTTCCTTCAATTTACTCTTTATTTTGATTAATTTCACACTATCTTTTATTTTTGGTCAAAACATGCATAACTTGGTTCATTCGCGGGTATCAAAAAGATATAAGATTCAAATACACTATCAGGAGGTTGTTATTATGTCATTTATTTGGATGCTTATTGTAGGTGGACTTATTGGTTGGTTAGCTGGTATCATTACTGGAAAAGGTGTCCCAGGAGGGATTATCGGTAACATTATCGCTGGTTTTATCGGAGCTTGGTTAGGTGGACTTATTTTTGGAAACTGGGGTCCTGAGATGGGCGGATTCGCCATTGTACCTGCCATTATTGGTTCAATCATTTTAGTATTAATCGTAAGTTTCGTTATGAGAAAAATGCGTAGAAACCACGCTTAACATTGAAAAACGCTGCTTTGTAAAGCAGCGTTTTTTTCGTGAGTCAAAATATTTGAATCAAAAATACCCTTCTTGTTACACTGAGTCTATCCTTACTTAAAAGGATTGCATACAAAGACTTGTTTTGAAGGAGATGAACGAATAATGACTCGCTATTCTAAGCTATTTGAACAAACACAATTAGAAGGTCTACAATTGAAAACAAAAACTGCAATGGCTCCAATGACACGTTGCTTTGCAGATGATGAAACAGGTGTTGTAAATACAGAAATTGCTGAGTACTATCGTCGTCGCGCTAAAGACGGCATCGGCCTCATTATCTCAGAAGGTGTTGTCATTAGTGATCGCGCAAAAGGAAATCCAGGTGTTCCAGGAATCTATACGCAAGAGCAAATTGAAGCGTGGAAAGAAGTAACCAATGCCGTTCACGACGAAGGCGGTACAATTATTGCGCAAATTTGGCATGTAGGGCGTTTAAGTCACCATGAATTAATTAAAGGCCAACAGCCTCAAGCTCCTTCTGCCATCGCTGCAGCTGGTCAAGTTCCTCGCTTCCGTAAACCTTATGAAATACCAGAAGAAATGACAAAAGCAGATATTAAAGAGGTTGTTGCTCAATATGCTCAAGCTGCTAAAAATGCCCTTGAAGCTGGATTTGACGGTGTTGAAATTCACGGTGCACACGGCTACTTAATTGATCAGTTTAACTCTGAGTTTTCAAACAAGCGCACAGATGAATACGGTGGAGATTTAAAACAACGATTAACATTCATGAAAGAAGTCATTTCTGCCGTGATTAATGCAATTGGTGCAGAACGTGTTATAATTCGTTTTTCTCCGCATAAGGTCGATGCGCCTGAATACAGATGGGATGATGCTGAAAAAGCAATTCAAACCTATGTTGAAGCATTTAAAGAAGTTGGCGTGAAAATAATTCACCCTTCAATGCTTAACTTTTACGAAGATGTAAAAGACGGTAAGAACCTTTATGAAATTGTTCGAAACTACTGGAGCGGCCCTATTATCGGAGTTGGTGATTTAACACCAGAATCTGCAGAACGTGCTCTAGAAGCTGGCTGGATTGACGTAGCCGCTATTGGACGCCCACTTATTTCAAACCCTGACTATTTACATCGTATTCAACAAGGTGAGCCTCTTGTAGAGTACGATGCTGCGACACACTTACCAAAACTAATTTAATAATCGTAAAAGAGCGGCCTATAGCCGCTCTTTTTTTGTTAGACTCCTCCCTTTTCTATTCTCTCTTGTTGTTGAAAAACATATTGAATGACTCTACTATAAGATTTTAGAGCTATAAGCACCTTTTTAGCAGTAGTATTTCCCATCTTGCTATTTACAGGGTTATTTACTAGCTCTCCTAAAGAGTTTGAAGTAAAAAATAACAGCGCTGAAAAAGAGCAAGATTCAAAGCGTGAGCTTCAATAATAAAGATATGTTTTAATCATATTCATTCACCTCATTTTAAAAGTGAGGCATCAAAAGTAGCTTTTCGTTACGTGTGAAAAGAGACATGGAACACCTTATGTTGCCTCTATTTATAGTTCTGTACAAATTGGGGTCATCAGTGCCCATTCCCCTTCACCTCGCATATCAATACTGTATTTCTTCATGGATACTTTTTAAGTGTAAACCATCTCTAACAAAAAGCAATAAAAAAACGAAGCCAGAGATCCCCTCGGCTTAAAGGGTCCTGGCTTCATCTATATAATATAAGGGGTTAAATAAAACGTACCTTTATTATAGCATATAATTAATGGTCATATTTTCCTCTTATAGAAAATAGTTCTTATTTCGCACCTTTTCCCAGTTCTCTTTCTTTACGAACCTGCTTAGCAAAGAATAATTCATATACAACTGGAATGATAATTAAGGTTAATAAAGTAGAAGATGTTAGACCACCAATAACCGTTATTGCTAGACCTTTAGAGATCAATGTTCCACTTGATGTTGTCAAAGCAAGCGGGATCAGCGCTGCAATTGTTGCAAAGGCCGTCATTAGGATTGGACGTAAGCGCGTTTTACCAGCTTCAATAAGCGATTCGCGAATTGTCATACCTTTTTGTTCTCTATTTTGGGTAATTCGGTCTACTAATACAATAGCGTTTGTCGTTACAATTCCAATTAACATTAGGAAACCAATCATTACGCTAACAGATAGAGGCTCTTTTGCGATCACTAAGCCAATTAGTGAACCAATTGGAACAAAGATTAACGACGATAAAATAATAAATGGTATACGAGCTTTACCAAACGTAATGAGCATCGTCAAGTAAACAAGACCAATGGCTGTTAAAATAGCCAATCCTAAAGATTGGAAGATTTCTACGGTTTCATCACTACCGCCTCCACCTTCAAGACTTACCCCTTTTGGTAAATTAAGCTTCTCTACACCCTCTACTACGTCTTGCGTCACTTTTTGAATATTTTCGTCTTTAATATCCGCTTCAACGCGAGCAAACACTTTTCCATCTAATTTTTGAATGGATGTAAATGTATCAATTTCGCTTACATTAGCAATATCTTTTACTGCTACTGGTCCTCTTTGTGTAAAGATTTGCAGATCTTCAATTGCTTTTGTTGAACTAATATCTTCATCATAAGAAAGCTGAACTGCACGATTTGTTCCATCTAACGTTAGGTCACCTACTGATACAGGTTTTGTTTGATCGGTAATGGTTCCCACAAGCTGGAATCCAGATACACTATACTCAGATGCTTTATCTTGATTGACTTCAACCACAAGCTGCTTTTGTTTATCAGAGAAATTATTTTTTACGTACTTTAAGTTATCATACGTATTTAAATAATTTTCTACTTCTTTTGCCGCCGTTTGTAAGTCATCTAAGTCAGATGAGAATAAATCTACCGTTACGTTGTTATTAGTTGGTGGTCCACCTGTTGAAGCTTCAGATACGCTTAGTGTTGCTTTTGGAGACTCTTCTCCTACAATGTCTTCCATCTTACTTTGAAGTTCATCAATATACGCATCTACATCTACGCCATCTTTCAGATTTAAGAAATAACCGATCTGATTTGGTCGCTTTACGCCAGTTGCAAAGTCGCGTGAACCGACTTCTGTTGTTACCTCTTTTACTTCATCTTCGTTTGCAAATAGCTCCTCCACTTTTAACGACACTTCATTTGTACGTTCTAAAGAAGTAGACGAAGGTAGCTGAACATTTGCCTGTAAAAGCTTTTGTTCTTCGTTTGGAATGAATGTGAAGCCAAGCGATGGAACAAGAGCAAATGAACCAAATAATAGTAAGAAAGATAGAATTAAAATTTTAATCTTATGGTTTAGTGACCATGCAATCGCTTTTGCATATCCACGCTGAATTTTACCCTCTTTCTCTTCTGCTGGTACCTTCTTAAACGCAAATTTTGCTAAAATCGGGACGATTGTAACCGCAACAAGAAGAGATGCTAATAATGAAAATACTACTGTTAGAGCAAATGGTAAGAAGAACTCACCAGTAATTCCACCGACAAAACCGATTGGTAAAAATACAACAACAGTTGTAATAGTCGATGATGTAATGGCTTTTAATATCTCTTTTGTTGAAGATTCAACTAATTCATCAGAAATGCCTTCTTCTGATTTTCGAACACGCCTAAAGATATTTTCAATAACTACGATACTATCATCCACAACGCGCCCAACTGCTACTGCCATTCCACCTAGTGTCATGATATTTAATGAAATATCCAGTCCATTTAAGAAAATAGCTGAGACAAGAAGTGAAAGTGGAATCGAGATAATTGAAATAATGGTAGCACGGAAGTTGCGCAAGAAGATTAGTACTGCAATTGAAGCGAACAACGCCCCAAGCAATCCTTCTTTTACTAACGTTTCAACTGACTTTTCAATTCCTTCTGCTGAATCAAATCCAATAGCATAGTTAATATCATCATCATATTTTTTCAACACTTCTAATGCATCATTGGCAACTTGAACCGTATTTGCATCCTGTTTCTTTGTAATAGCCATTGTTAGCGCCTCTTGTTGATTATAGCGCGTGTATTCTCCTTGCTCACTCACTTCTTCAATCGTTGCAATATCACCAAGTAAAACTGGTGGAGCTTCGGGATTAACTGTAGATTTTAGCTCAACTTCTTTTAATGCATCAATTGTATCTAGTTTCTCTTCAACTCGAACAGGAATTTGGAGTTCTTCACCGTTTACAGTTCCTGCTGGAAACGATACGGACTTTTGGTTAATTTGCTCTTTGATTTGTTCAAGCGTCAGACCAGCTGCCACTGCTTTTTCTTTATCCAACGTAATTTGTAAAAGATCATCCTTTACGCCACCAACAGATACAGAGTTAATCCCTTCAATTTTATTTAATTCTGGGATAATTTCGCTGTCTAAAAGCTTTTCAACTTCTGCATCACCTTCAGCAAATAAAGAAATGTTCATAATCGGGAAAGTACCAAATGAAAAGCGGTTCACATCAACCGTCGATGATTCTGGTAAATCTAAATCTTTTGTTATAGTGTCAATTTGTTGTTCAACTTCATCTAAATCCGTATTGAACGGAAATTCTAAATTAATAATCCCCACGTTCTCGTAAGAAACACTTTGAACGCTTTTAACGCCTTCAAGACCTTTTAACTGCTCTTCTAACTTCGATGTTACTTGTTCGTTTACATCACTAGGAGAAGCCCCAGGATATACAGCTTCAATCGATAGCTGTGGAAATTCAATATTAGGTAATAAGTCAATTTTTAACCTTGAAAATGAGAATAATCCAGCTACGATAAGCAGAAACGATAAAATGAATACTGCTACTGCATTCTTTAAGCTAAACTTTGTCAAGAAATTCATAAATAGCCCCCGTATATTTTATTAGTCGTATTTTACATGTGTAATGTAGTGAGTACCAGCGGGTCAGTTTATGTCACTAAAAGCCTCACCTCCTTTGCGTTAAAGATTAATAGACACTCTTCGGGAGGTAATCCATTGAGCCCCCTGGCAGTGAAATAAAGGAAAAACCGTTCTCTCCGTGAAGATCCCACCCTTCAAACATTGCGCTATCTTGAAATAAGTCTAATAGGTACTCTTCTGTCAGATATACTCGCAAAATGTTTAAGTCTTCATACCAAACAATATTATTAATCCGTTTTCCTAGTATTTTTTTTGCAATATGATAACGCCATTCAAACGAAGCATTGAGCTTCCAGTCCGCTTGACCGGCAATCACAGCATCTGCTTTTTTCAATCGCCATGGACATTCAATAACAAGACCACCATTAGAAAATTCTAAAGCTAACGGATTGTCATATTCATGAATGATGTTTATAACTTGTTGTCCATAAAAGTACGTAAAATCCATTACTTGCTGTTTCTTATTCATGAGAACCTCCCATACAATTTAAACTAGAGTACCCACGGGTCAGTTTTTAAAAAAAAAAGAAATCAGTAGCAACCTTCTAGGAAAAGGTCAACTGTAAACGTTGCATAACGTTCAATTTCTTTTTCTGACACATTTTTGTTAGATACAATATCCATTCTATACCCATTTAGCATGCTACAAAACGCTTTTGAATGTAAAGCTGTATCTTCAAGTCCCTCTTCTTTCATCAAGTCTGATACTAGGGAATGATAATCATCAAAAAAACGATGCAAACGCTCCATCATTTCAGGCATTTGATGGGGAGCTTGCCAAAACGAATCTGGGTACTTTCTTGTGTTATAAAAAAAGTACAGGTGATGTCTTGCAATTGAATAAAGCTTTTGCCTAAATGTTTCACAGCGATTGGTTTCTCGCTTTGCGTTAGCAATGAAGTAAAGAAAAGAGCGATCATTAACCGCAATATATAAGCTTTCTTTTGAAGGAAAGTAAAGGTAAAGTGTCCCTTTCGACACACCCGCTTTTTTAGCAATATCAATCATTTTAGCATCATGATAACCATTTGCTCCAAATACAACAAACGCTGCATCAAGGATATTTTCCTTTTGTTCTATTCCTTTTGTCATATTTCCAAACCCTTTCCTGCCTCTTATTACACGTGTAAAACAGGATTAACGTATCGAGACTGAACGTAAATAAATGAATGTACAGTTTCATCATTTACTATATATACTTATAAAAGATAACGTTATACCTTGTCAACTCATAGTGGGCTCTTTTTTAATTATCTTTTGAATCTTTTGTGACAGCGACCATTGATGCTTGTAACGGTTGCATCTACATGGTACATTTTTCACGACAGTTAAAAAAATCATACATTTGGAGGATGAACCAAGATGTTAAGATCATCGATTGGCCGCTTACGTTTGTTAAGTATTGTAGAAGGCATTTCATATCTACTTTTACTATTCATTGCTATGCCTTTAAAATATTTAGCTGGTATTCCTGAGGTTGTATCCGTCGTTGGAGCTGCCCATGGTGCTCTGTTCGTATTATACATACTTGCTGCTGTGCACGTAAAATTTGAGCATAGAAAAACAATTTTATGGGGCATCTATGCGTTTATTTTATCTTTTATTCCTTTTGGAACGTTCTATTTAGACAAGCAATTAAAACATGAGCAATAAATAAATCACGCCAAGAAACTGGCGTGATTTATTTATTATTAGGAAAGCTTGTTAAACTGTTCAATGGTTTTCCACCATTTAAAGGAATGTGGTTTTAAAAGCCTTCCTATTTCTTCAGATGTTATGTGTTGTTCAGAAAGCATTTCATACATAGTCTCAAACAAGCCTATCGTTATGCTTTCTTTTACTTCAGCTTCACCTTCTGTATATAATCGTTCAATGGTTTCAAATATCTCAGATTCATGGGCTAATTGATTATTAAATTCTAATGAAATTAAGTGAGAAGCAAAGCGCTTGAGCTCTTGCTGCAAACCTTCTATTGTTGTTGTATTCACCTCTTCATCATATTGAAATGATGGACTTGCATCAGTTAACAATGGAATAACTTCGCCCTTTGTAATCATATGTTTCCCTACCTTATTTGTAATCTAAATATAGTAATATACTTCTTATTTACCCATTGTTATTATACTTAAACGTGAAGATTGAATCATACTGTTTGTAATTCATCAAGAGAGGTTACTAATATAGACGCTTTTATGTATTACCCTACACTAAGCGTAAGTGCACCGACAATTGCTATAATTGGAAAGGCACTGATCAACCCAATCTCTATCATCATAAATTTTGTTAGAAACCCTCGGAACTGCTGTTTTTCTATCCTGTTTGCCACCTGTTGGTGAGTTTGATAAATGCGAAGCATCGCTCCAATCCAAACGACAGCCACAATAATTAATGGACTCATGCTTGAAGCAGGTTCTGGGTTCATAAATGCTAATACGATTAAAATTAACGGAACAATTTCTACTACCGCGTGTTTAATAAAAAACATAGTCTGAATACGAACAAGATCTTGATAAATCTCATTATCTGTTTTGTCTTCCTGTAGCTTACCTTCAATTGTATAAATGGTTGACTGATAAATAAACATCATTCCGATAACGGCAATTAGTGCTCCGATGATAAAATACCATATGCTCATTACAAATCTCCTTTCTAATAAAAAGACGGTATATTGCTAGAAAATCTAACGTAAACATTTTATCATTTTATGCTTCATTCGTCTTATAGATTTATAAGAAAGAACTGTTTATAATGAGAAATGAACTATTTTACTAGAAAGTTTGTCTATTGGAGGAAATTATTATGATTTTAAACTATAAAAATCAAGCAACAGGTCATCGTATGAATAATGGTTGGAATTTCTTTTATGCAGCTAACCTAACAATGTGGAGAAAAGATGAAAAATATTTACTATTAGATGAAAATCAAGATATCGTACTCATTTTTGGCTTTAAAAAAGAGGAAATTATCCTTGAAAAGATTCAAACGTGGGGATATACCTTTAATATTCACCCAGAAAAAAAGCAGATTTCTTGTTTGCAACGTCAAGAAGAAATTGGCGAACAAGAAATGAATTAAACAAAAAGCGCGCAGGCTGCGCGCTTTTTCAGTGTTCTTCCGATGGATTATCTCCATATAGCATGGCTTTTATATGCTCCTTCTCCTGGTCTTTTACAATATAGTACCATGTTCCGTCTACTATTTGCGTTTCTCCTTCTACATGTACTGTTTCAAACGTTGGTTTGCCTTTTTCCATTACGTTATATACAGCTAACGCGTCTTTAATCGTTACGTTTGTATCAACGTATTGCTTTGTAATATTTAAGAGATTGGGAAGATTAGCTACCGTTGACATACTCATTCCTTTGTCTAAGAGCGCTTCTACTACTTGTTTTTGTCTTTCATTACGACCAATGTCTCCTTTAGGATCCTCATGTCTCATCCTTACATAAGCTAAAGCTTTTTCACCGTTTAAGTTTGTTTCACCCTGCGGAAATAAATAAGATGCAAATGTGAATGGAAACGGATTATCAACCGTTACACCACCTATCTCATCCACGACCGCTTTAAATCCTTCCATGTTTACTTTGACATAGTAATCAATTGGCATATTTAAGAATTGTTCGACAGTGTCGACTGTTAGTTTAATTCCACCGTACTTATAGGCATGATTAATCTTTTCCATTTCTGCTTGTCCTTTAATTTTCACACGCGTATCTCGAGGGATAGGCATCATTTTCAAATGTCCATTTTCTGAATTAAAATGAACAACCATTAGTACGTCTGAACGTCCCGTATCTTCTTCTCGTTCATCTACACCCATTACGAGCATGTTAAATTCCTTTGCCTCAACTTTTTTTTCACTAAAAACATATAAGACCCCAGTTAAGACGCAACCAAGAAATATGAGTACGGAAAGTAACGTGTACTTGAACTTCATAACTTATGTCTCTCCCTTCTGTCCCTCCGCTGCTTTTATTAGCTTATTTACTTCCTATATGCCTTTTTTTTCAAAGATTTATACCTGCTAAGTATAATTAGAAGCGCGAAAATAAAATGACAAAAGGGTTTGACGCAAAAAACCGGATTGAGTTTTTCAATCCGGTTTCATTTTACTGAATATGTTTTATTGCTTCCGCAGAACTTTCTTCTCTTTGTTTCCACTCATAATCAATCATGCTCATTTCAATTAAGCTCCAATACTGTCCGTTCACGTGCTTTACATCTCGCATCATCCCTTCACGTAAAAACCCAATACGCTCGTATGACTTAATAGCAGCTTCATTGAAGTCAAATACGCCCAGGGAAATACGATGAAGTCCTAATACATCAAAACCGAATGATAAAACATGGTCAAACATATCACCACAGTATCCTTTTCCTCTTTCCTCTTCTTTGAGCAATACTCGACCAATTCTGCCCGTCTTATGGTGATAATCAATATGAGCAAGAGAAATATGACCAACTAGCTGGCCGGTTTGTTGATGAAAAACGGAGAAAGCATACGTATGAGCTCCTTCATAATTGGCATAGCGGATATACTCTTTGAGCTGGCGAGGCGTAAGTGGATATGCAAACGTGGAGCCACTCCACTGAATCATAAAGGCTTCTGAGGGAATCCATTCAATGAGTTCTTTTATATCTTTTTTTGTGAACGGTCTTAATTCAATCATCGCATTCCCACCCCATCGTAAAATATTTGATTTTTCTAAATATATTACAGTTGTTTGAATTAACTGTCAAATAACCCGAAAAATTTATTTGGCATTCTCAAATAAAACGATTAAAGTGGATAATTATTATCCACTTTAGAAAGGTTTGATATACTTTGCATATGAAAACAGGCGTTGAACAATCTGTATACGCCATGGTACTTCTTCACTTTTTACCTTCCAAAGCTGTATTGCCAGCAGATGCAATGAGTAAGCAGCTAGGCGCTTCTCTTATTTTTTTCCAAAAAACTGTTAATAAAGCTAGTTCATGCGGATCTCATCACTTCCGTCTCAGGTGTAAAAGGAGGCTTTAAACTAAAGAAAAAACCTGAAGATATCTATATATATGATGTGTATGTTACTAATGAAGAAAGCTCCGACATCTCTATGCGGAGCTTTCTTTTACAATTCTAATTCTTTTCGTAACGTAGAGATGTCATAGGTAAATTCAAAAAAATAAATTTTGTTTTCATTATCGTATAGCATGAGTACAGGTTGTTCATTTGGGCTTAATACAACAACAGCTTCACTAGCTAACACATCTAACCCTTTTTGCTGCACTTGTACAGCGGGGTCTAATGGTACCTTCACCAAATAACCGGTTTTAGGTAAAGGATTTACTTTTTTATAAATCCCAGTAATGGAAGCGATGCTTTTTTCAACCTCTTTTTGAACAACTTCAGTTTTATCAGCTACCCGAATGACCTTACCTGTATCAAGTTGAAACACTTCCACTTTAGGTTGTTCTCCCATTGCTACATGTGAATGAATTCCAATGAAGCATAAAATAAGTGCTATGCACACTTTTTTTATCATGAGTTCCCACCTCCGTTTGATGAATACAAATTTGTATACCGCAAGCTAAATATCCATTTTTCTTGCACAAACGTTATGTTGGTTTCAAACTTATCGTTTGTGTAATCACTTAAGTTTATCCATGTTGATTTCAACCTTCTAAGCAAAGATTCACCTTTTAGTTTAATCAATTACTAACTATGCTTTAATCTCTATTTCAATACAGCCATTAGTTGTTGCATGCTGTTAGAAACACTAATAGTGGACTCTAATTTTTTTGCTTTATCTAACCATTCTCATTAATTTTTGTCATGTTCATGCCTTTTGGTCGATACAATAATACAAGGACACGCTTTAAGAGGTGAAAATATGTCATGGATTGAAGCATTAATTTTAGGAATCATTCAAGGGTTAACAGAGTTTTTACCCATTAGTAGCACAGGGCACTTGTATTTAGGTCGACACTTATTTGGATTAGATAGCGCAGGTTTGTACCTAGATACGATGCTACATATTGGAACCTTGCTTGCTATTTTTGTCTTTTATAAAGACGAGCTGTGGCACATGATTCGTCACCCGTTTAGCAAGCTTACCTTCTTGCTAATCATTGGTACGATTCCAGCTGTTGTGGTTGGCTTATTATTTAAAGATTATTTTGAGGAAATCTCAATTACAGGTTCTACAATTGGATGGGAATTTCTTGTAACAGGTCTTTTCTTATGGTTTGCTGACTCAGTAAAAAAAGGAGCAAAAAAGATGCACGATATTTCCTACAAGGACGCACTGTTTATCGGTACCTTTCAAGCAGCCGCCATCTTTCCTGCCGTTTCACGTTCTGGTCTAACAATGGCAGCTGCTTTAATGCGTAAGCTAGACCGAGAAACAGCTGCTTACTTTTCTTTTTTACTGTCAACGCCAGCCATATGTGGAGCCGTTCTTTTACAGCTTAAAGATGTTGTCGGTGGTGGTGTGGAATACATCTCGTTTTTCTCTTTATTTGTAGCAACATGTTCGGCTGCGCTTTTTGGCTATATGGCCGTAAAATGGATGATTCACTATTTAAAGCATCATTCTCTAAAAACATTTGCTGTTTACGTATGGATTCTTGGCTTAGTTGTTTTAGTATGTCAATTTACGGGGGTCTTTTAAGATGACATCAGCTCGTATATTGTTTTTAGGAATCTTTTTTATTGGAATCATGGTTGTGATTAGCTACATGGACAACGAGTCTCAAGAATACTTTGAAGCCGTCTCACCTCTTTCTTTAGACAGCGGTGAAGTAGAAGCTTCAAGTAACGATGAAGACGTTGAAATGAGCCTTAAAAATGTTCTTATAACAACTGAAAGAATCAATGGTTTTGATGTTGAAGTTTATGAGGAATACGAGGTATATACAAATGAGGAGGGTGAAGTGGTCGACCGAGTGGCCACAGGTCACTATCAAACACTTCGATATAAGGCTACTAATGAATAGTAAAAAAGCCACTTACGCAGAAGTAAGTGGCTTTTTGTATTAATGGTTAAAGTGATCTGCTAAGATCCAAAGCGTACCAACAACGATACATAGTGCAATAAAGAAGCTATAAAGCATATTTGCAACTTGTACCTTGCCGTTTTCACTTTCAGTCATGTGCATGAACATCACAAGCTGCATAGCTGCTTGTAAGAACGCAAGAATTGAGATTAGTGTCATCGTTACGCCTCTTGATAAGTCAGCTAACATAACTAATCCAAGCGCTGCAAACGTTAGTGCTAAAGAAAGGATAAGCCCCATTACATGACTAAGCGGAAATCCTGCTTTTTGGCCTTGTTTGTTTTCCATGTCTTATCCCACCAATCCGTTCAAGTATACATACGTAAAGATGAAAATCCATACTACGTCAAGGAAATGCCAGTATAAACCGATAATAAATACTTTTCTTGCTGTAACAGGCGTTAAGCCGCGCTTTACTAACTGGATAATAAGTAAAATTGCCCAACCAATACCCATCGTTACGTGAAGTCCATGTGTTCCCAACAGCGCAAAGAATGAAGACAAGAATGCACTAGTTTGCATTGTTGCACCTTCGTGAGCTGCATAAAGAATGAACTCTTCAATTTCATAGTACAAGAATCCTGCACCTAGTAAAAGCGTAATAACTAGCCAAGTAATTAACCCTTTTAAGTTATTATTACGCATGTGCCATACAACGATTCCCATTGTGAAACTACTTACTAATAGTAAAACTGTTTGAATCATAAACGTTTCAACAATATATAAATCTTGTGGTCCAGGGCCTCCAGCTGTACGAGTATGATACGTTAAATACGTGACAAACAGCGTAGAGAACAGTGCAATTTCCGCACCCAAGAAAATCCAGAAGCCGAGAATATTCATTCGGCCCTGGTGATCTTGATACTCGAGTGGTAATGACTTATCTAAATGTCCACCCATTATTTGTCACCCCCTGTAATACCTTCTGTTTGTTTAATCTCATCTACCGGAACATAGAAGCCTTCATCATAGTCAAATGATCGTGCAACTAGACAAGCTAAAATTCCGATTAATCCGAAGATCGCCATTGGCATCCATTCAAAGACAAGTCCAAATCCACCGATGAACCAGAATACACCTGAGATGAATGGGATACCTGAGTTGCTTGGTAAATGAATTGGTTTAATGTCTTCTTCTTTAATTTTTGTTTCTCCACGTTTTTTCATGTGCCAGAACTCATCCATTTCTTTCACATGTGGAACTACCGCAAAGTTATAGTGTTGAACTGGTGATTTAGTCCACCATTCAAGCGTACGTCCATCCCATGGGTCGTTTGCAGTGTCGCGTTTGTTTTTCCAAGCGCTCCAAAGTAAATTTACAACCAATACGATGAAACCTGCACCCATTAAGAAAGCACCGATTGTTGAAATTAAGTTTAATGTTCCCCAACCTAATGTTTCTGAATAAGTTTGCATACGACGAGTCATACCATCTAGACCTAGGAAATATTGTGGGAAGAAACATACGTTAAATCCAACAACGAAGATCCAGAAAGAGATTTTTCCTAGCTTTTCGTTCAGCGTGTGACCGAAAATCTTTGGATACCAGTAGTATAATCCAGCGAAACATGCAAATACTGTTCCTGAGATTAATACATAGTGGAAGTGAGCTACTAGGAAGTAACTGTTATGGTACTGATAGTCAGCTGAAGCCATTGCAAGCATTACCCCAGTTACCCCACCAATAACGAAGTTTGGGATAAACGCAAGTGACCATAGCATTGATGTTGTAAATTTAATACGGCCTTTATACATGGTAAAGAGCCAGTTAAATATTTTAACTCCGGTTGGAACAGCGATTAACATCGTTGTAATCGAGAAGAACGAGTTAACTGCAGGCGCGTTACCCATTGTAAAGAAGTGGTGAACCCATACAATGTAACTTAAGAACGCGATACCAACCATTGAGATAATCATCGCTTTATAACCAAATAGGTTTTTGCGAGAGTGTGTACTAATGATTTCAGAGAAAATACCGAACGCCGGTAAAATTACGATATATACTTCAGGATGTCCCCAAATCCAGAATAGGTTTGCCCACATCATCGGGAGACCACCGTTGGCAACCGTAAAGAATGCTGTGTCGAATACGCGGTCAAGCGTCATTAACGCAAGCGCTACTGTTAATACAGGGAACGCAAAGATGATAATAACTGACGTAACTAAAATTGACCAAGTAAACATTGGCATTTTCATTAACGTCATGCCTGGTGCACGCATTTTTAAAATCGTAACTAAGAAGTTAATACCTGTCATTAGGGTACCAACACCGGCAATCTGAATAGCAATTGCATAGTAGTTGTTCGCTATACTTTCACTAAATTCTTTTCCGGCCAGAGGGAAATATGATGTCCAACCAGCATCAGGAGCTCCTCCAATAACGAAAGAGATGTTAAATAACATAGCTCCCATAAAGAATGTCCAGAAACTTACTGCGTTCAAGAACGGATATGCTACGTCACGCGCTCCAATTTGAAGCGGAACGACAACGTTCATTAAACCAATCAAGAATGGCATTGCCATGAATAGAATCATGATAACACCATGAGCTGTAAATACGCCGTTATAGTGATGCGGGTTCAGGATATTCATATCCGGGAACGCTAACTGCATACGCATCATAAGTCCATCTACACCGCCGCGGAAAAGCATTAAGACGGCTGCAAGAATATACATTACACCAAGTTTTTTATGGTCTACTGTTGTTAACCATTCTGTCCATAACCATTTCCATTTTTTGAAATATGTTAAGACAAAAATGATACCGATGGTTGTCAAGACAATCGCTGCGTCAGCTGCATAAATGACGGGATCGCCAGTGACAAAGAATTCATCTAGCTTCATTATGTCTTCCCCCAATCGTACGTTTATTTAGGCCCGTATTAATGACCTTCATGTTCATCATGACCTTCATGCTCGTCATGGCTTTCGTCGCTTTCTTTTTTGCTATCGTCGCTGCCATGGTTGTGATTGCCATGTCCCATGTTCATGCCGCGCTCGTCTACTTTACCAGGGATGTATGCGTCTTTTGCGTGGTTAACCCACTCTAAGTGCGTACCGTTGAACGTCATGCGACCTACTACACCTGGTTCAATAATTTCATCATACTTCTCTTCAGTTAATGGCTTAGCTGTTGCCTTCACTTCGTCAACCCACTCTTCATAGTCTTCGTGAGTTTGGGCTAACACTTCAAATTCCATATCTGTAAAGTGCTCACCTGAGAAGTTAGCACTTCGTCCGATATAAGAACCTGGGTTATCAGCTTGAAGATATAAATCCATCGCCATGTTGTTCATTGAATACTTTTGTCCACCAAGCTCCGGTACCCAGAACGAGTTCATTGAACCTTGAGACGTCAATTCAAAGCGAACTGGACGATCTTCTGGAATGTTTACATAGTTAACTGTTTCAATGTTTTCTTCCGGATAACTGAAAATCCATTTCCAGTTTGCTGAAGTAACATGAATTGTTAACGGTTCTTCAATTTTTGTTTGCTCATTTTTCGGTGGTTCTTCAAGAGCATAAATTGATTTTACAGTTGGGATTGCTAAAAGAATTAAGATAATAATCGGGAACGCAGTCCAGATAATCTCCATCTTTAAGTTACCCTCTTGTTCTGGTGGCTCATAGTCCATGTTGTCAGGTCTTTCACGAAATTTAATAAGTACATAAGCAAAGATTGCAAATACTACTACGACCACAATCGCCATCATCCAAAGCGACCAAACAATAAGGTCAGCTTGTTCTTTAGCGACAGGACCTTGAGGATTCAAAACGGCTAATTCTGAACAGCCGCTCAAGAAAAATACTGAAAGTGCAGAGAATAAACCTGCTAGCTTCCAAAATCCTTTTTTTGGTTTCACTAAAAACTCTCCTTTCTAACAACTCATGATGCGAAGCCTCTAAATTAGATCATCTCTAAAACTTTCTATCTAGTTAACTATAGAAAGCTTTAATACAAAATCTCTTTAAACTCATGTTATACATCAACCATTACTATTGTAATACAAAGTGACAATTTTTTCGTCACTTTTTGTCGATTTTCTTATTTTGAAAATATTCTAAAATAGTGTAAAAACATGAGGTCAAAGAACACTTCAATCCTTGCGATATTTTAGCATATATTCGACAAGGAATAAATGTAAATAAAAGGATGAATGTTGCATTTTCTTACCGAAACTTACCTTTTTAAAGGTAATTCATGTAATGTAACCGCAATCACCCTTGATACAAAAGGGGTTTCATCTATTATTGAATATTTTGTGACAAAATCTATACAGAATTGTGTCAATCAATATTCAAGTTTGGTAGGTTCGATTACCGCCCATTTACAGTATATTACACATTAAATGCTTTTGTTATATACTTCACAAAAAGTTCAAAAATTGACATGTATGTTGTCTACATACTAAAAGAAGCTGCGTGTTATTCACGCAGCTCTTGATCCATATATTCCTTAACAGTGATGTCATCTCCTGAATTATTCAATAGAATAAGATCCGCTGGAAATGGTTTTTCAACATATTTTGGCACAGGTTGATATGAAATAAAATATTCTCCTTTGGGAACTTTAATATCAAACGTATAATTGTCATTTACAAGTGAGGCCTTCACTCGATGTATTTGTTTACTTGGGTTCTTTCCTAAAAACAGCGCATACGTCCCTTTATTAGTATGTATATCATCATACTCAACAAGATTGTTCATCTTTGTCATTACTTCAATCCGTAACCTTTTGCTCCATCCTTCTTTTAAAATCGCCATTCCTTCTCCACTACCAGGAATAGTGAATAACGCAACATATGTGTCCGAACTGCTAATTTTTTGGATTTCTCGAATGTCAAGCTTTTTGGAACCGTTAATGTCCCCCATCCCTTTCCATTTTCTTATATGCTCTTCAACATCCTTAGCGTTGCTGTGAATTGGATATCGAAGAAATTCAATACCTCCCACAATAGCACCTATAAGAATGATTAGAACTAAGAGTCGCTTAAACTTTCGAATTGGTATTCACGCTCCTTTCCATTTAGTGAGTGACGTTAAAAAATAATATGTACGAATTATGCATGAAAATCAAAAAAAAAGCTATCAGACTTTCGTCAGATAACTTTTCTACTCATCGACTCTTTACTAATAAGGCAATTGCTTCTTCTACGACTTTTGCAGTCTCTTCTCCAGCTTGTTGTCTTTCAACAATACATTGTTCTAAGTTTAGCGCAACAATCTGAGCAATGGTTCGGTCGACTGCGCTTCGAACAGCTGATAATTGCGTTACAACGTCTTTACAGTCTTTATCTTCTTCCATCATACGCAGTACGCCTCGCACTTGACCTTCTACTCGCTTTAACCGATTTTTTGTCTGATCAGTATAATTCACGCAGTATCCCTCCTATATTTTGTGCGTTACTAATGACTTATCCTTCACATGCACAGCAATATCCCTTTACTTGATAGCCATACTTTTGCAGCTTACGAATGCTTAAGTTTCTTGCAATTGTATCCGGTGCAATAACTACTACTTGTTTTGACGGAATTTCAACATGTTGTCTTTCCAAGTACGGCAGCGGAATGTGTATAGCTTTTTGACAAGGTTTATGTTTCATTTCATGAAAATGTCGAACATCTACGACTGCAATTTCCGTAGTCTCACAGTCAAGCGTAGAAAGCTTCTTAATTCCATGAACGGGCACATGGCGATTATATAAACTAAACATAATGGCACAACAAAATAAGATTACACCAATATAAAGTAGTATCATTGTATCCTCCCTGACGTAACTTCATACCCATATTAGTATCATCATAGCTGTCATCTAGAACGTACGTCAACAAAAAAGTTTCTTCATAATATAGTTTCAAATGGAAAAAAGCGTGCAGAAAAAATAAATTGGCTTTTCTTTAAATAGCCCTTTGTTACAATCAAGATTTTTTAGAGAGCACCGACTAACATTCCTATAAAAGCTAACACAATACCTCCAATATAACTAAACGCCAAATAAGGGAATAGAACCGTATGCATTTTCTTTTCATGAAGGTGGATATTTTCCAGCTTAAACGTCGAAAATGTCGTAAATGCCCCCATAAAACCCACTCCTAAAAAAGAATACACCCCAGATGTCATTCCATTCCCAACCAGGATTCCTAGTAGAAATGAGCCTACTAAATTGACGCATAAAGTGCCAATTGGAAACCCTGTAGTTGATTTTTGATTCATCCACGTACTTAGCACATACCTGGCTATGGCACCTAAAAACCCACCCAGTGCAATGAGTAAAGCTGTCATAATAGCTGTTCTCCTTTCTTTTTCAGCTTATTGGCTGAACGATCCCCTACTCGGTAACCAGACCAAGACATCAGTAAACCACCAAATAAACTAAGTGCTACATAAAGAAAAGCTAACAGACTGGTATCGTTTTTGATTAAAGTAACGGTTTCGACACTAAAGGTAGAAAACGTCGTGAAAGAACCTACGAACCCTGTACCGATGCCAGCTAAAACAGCAGAAGGAAACACATTCATTTTAATCATTCGATATGTAAACCAACCTAAAATAAAGCAGCCCATCAAGTTCGTTATTAACGTTCCTAATGGAAAGCTGTATGCCCACCATGAATGTGTAAACACACCGAGATAGTAGCGAAGCAAGCTTCCAAGAATACCTCCTATACCTACTAGTAAATACGTCATCTTCTTCACCTCTTTCTTAATTATGAACAAAAAAATAGACTCCTACCCTGTATATGGGTAGGAGTCATTAGCTCTGCAGCAGTTTTGGCGAACTCCATCGCCGTATATTTTGTTTCCTACATTCATTTTACATAATCCATTCCATTTATCAAGAGCTAATCATGGAAAATCCAAGAAAATAATGCGTTCAATCTGTAGCACCAATTTGGGAATTACGGTCATTTTAGAATTATATGTAGTGAAATGTTTAAATAATGAAGTAAAAGATATTATTATTCTTTTGGTTACTCTCTCTTTTTTACATCTCTCGTACCCAAAAATTAATTTTTCTCGTTAGTTGCTCCGCTACCTCTTCACTGACTTTAGAAGCTAACGATGTCCGTAGTCGATTTTTACACTCTTGAATTTCTTCTTCATAAGGGATAATGGTTGACCATTCCAAATCTGGAATTGCAATTAGCGTTTGTTCTTCCTTTTTATTTTCATGAACAAATACATTTTCAATGACTTTTTCGTCTATGCGAATATATGCTTTACGAATTTTCATCTACTTATCACCTCTATATAAGCTTTATGTGTATCATCATATGATACACATAAAGAAACATCAATGCGCATTAGCTTCTTTTGCCATGTTAAAGGGTTTAAAAATAGGGTATAGAATACTAGTTAAAAAGAAAGTAATGCTTCATTTTTTAAATCTTTGTGAATATCTTGCAATGTTTATTGTATATATGCAATTTTTTGGTATGATGAGTATATTGAGATGTACCTAACTAAATGGAGGTTGAGGTAAACAATGGATCGTTCCCCAAAAGAAAAACGTCAAAAGCGCAAACAGTTTGTTGAGCGTTTAAAACTAAAAGGGATAAAAATTGAGCTTACAAAGCCTCGTTCTCATTTTTCAACCCTTTCGCTATTAAAGCCTTAAACCGTAACGGTAACGAATATCACTACATACGCTCTTTGTCTTCCCTTTTTTAGTTACCTTAAATAGAGAGCGGTAACATTTATGAATAAAGACAGCTCATTTCTTTTCTGTTAAATAAGAAGTGAGCTGTCTTTTTTGATATATTAACACCCAATCTAAAAGTTATAATTTCCCATATAAAAACTTTAATATCTAGTATTGTAAAAATATTACTCATAACTTATAATCTTCTAGACTACATAAAAAGGAGAATGAGAGATGAAAAAAGGGGTTTCAATTTTACTTGCTTTACTACTGATGATTAGTTGCTTTCCTGCTGTATCATTTGCTGCTCAGTCCAAAACATTTGAAGCAGACTTGACGAAGTATTTAACAACTGTCAGTACTACTCGTGGGTTTGATGTTTCAAAAGATGATATTGAGTTTTCACTTTCACTTTACGATGAGGAATTATCAAACTTTGATACTGTGGAAGAATTAAAAGAATTTTTGGGTGACGTCATCAAAAGCGACTTAAGCAATTTAAGCTCTATCTATGAAAGCTATGACTTAAATCAAAAATCACTTCAATCATTATTAGAAGAAAATGGTGAAGATTTAAATGATTATGTATTTGTTGATGATTTAGACCAAACAGTTTTTTTCTATTTAGAAGATGAGTTTGACTATGCCGATGATGAAGAGTATGCGGACGAGATTAGCACTGATGATTTTGAATCTGCTTTAAAAATGTTGGAAGATGAGTTTGGACTAACGCGTGAAGAGTTAGAGCGCATTAACGATCACTTAATGTCAATTGAAGATGAGCTTGCGGATGAAGAAACGTTAAATCGCTTAATGGCACTTGCCGAGCGTCTAGCAGCTTTTGAAGACTTTGATACAACAACTGAACTAACTTCTGATCAAATTGCGGAACTAATGTCAATTTATAACGAAATGCTTTCTATCTTTAAAATGAAAGCAACATATACGTTGATTCAAGACGGAACCCAAAAGACATTATCTTTATTTGATTTAATGAATATGAAAGAATTAAAAAATGCTAGCTTAAAAATTAACCTATATACAGCTGACGGCAAATTTTTAGCTGATATGATTATCACAGGTGAAATGGTTAATTCGGATACGGTTGCAAACACAGGAACGAGCATTGAAAAATCTGCTCAAAACGTAAATAACATTGTAAAACAAGCACCTGTTAAAGAAAAAGCTCAAAAAATAGAAGTAAAAAAAGCTGAAGTAAAGAAGACTGTTAAAGGAGCTCGCTTACCAAATACGGCTTCAGACTATTTATTAAACACTTTAATTGGCTCAGCCCTTGTTTTGTTAGCATTTGCTGCATATCGTAAAGTGAGACGAGCATGATATGGAACCAAGAAGTTCAAAAGGAAAAATCAGTCGCAAAAAGCGATTGATTTTTCTTTCGATTATTGTAGGGGTTCTTTGTTTCGGCCTATGGTTTACCACTACTAATGCTTATAAGTTTGCTAAAGGATATTTTGCTTATAAAACAGGTGCTGTTGAACCCCAGGTAACAGCACCTGCTGAAGCAAAAGCAGGACAGCCTATAGAGAAAGAAAACAGCAGTTCTTTAAAGGAAATCAAAAAGAAAGATGCATCTTATCCTTCACAGCCTAAAATAGGAGACTTAATGGGTGAACTAGAAATTCCAAAGCTGAAGGCTACGCTTCCAATTTATCATGGTACTAACGAAGATGAGCTTGAAAAAGGCGTTGGTCATTTTGCAGACAGCGTGTTGCCTGGAGAAAGCGACAATTCTGTGCTATCCGGTCATCGTGATACAGTCTTTCGAAAACTAGGGGAAGTTGGAGAAGGAGACTTGTTATTAGTTCATACAGAAGCGGGATCATTTACGTATCGAGTTAATAAAGTGCGAATTGTCGATGCCGATGATCGAACCGTAATTGTTCCTAAACCAAGAGCTACTCTAACAGTCAGTACTTGTTACCCTTTTAACTTTATAGGTTCTGCGCCAGAACGCTACATCCTAGTAGCACATCTTGTTTCTTCAAAAACAACATAAAAAAGATAGCGTTTAAATCACGCTATCTTTTTTATTTAATGGAAAGAGATTGACTTTTTTAGTAAATCAAACCAGATTTTTAACGAAGTTGCGGTAATAACAATAGCTAAAACAACTTGAAGGGAACTCACTTTTGTCTTTTGACCAACAAATGCTCCAATTGGCGCTGCTAGTAAGCTTGCACCGATAATCATCAGCGCAGGTAGCACTAACACTTGTCCAGTAGCCACTTTTCCGAAGGTTGTTCCAATTGAAGATAAAAAGGTCACTGCTAGTGAGCTAGCAATTGTCACTCTTACCGGTATTTTTAATATGGTAATCATAATTGGAACAAGCAAAAAAGCACCACCTGCTCCCACAATCCCTCCACATATACCTACGGCTAAAGAAAGCGGAACAGCTAGTTTTTTTGAAAACCAGACCTCCATTTTGTTCTCATCTTGTGTAGGCTTCTTAGGTGTAAACATAAGAATTGCAGCAATTGTAGCCATTACTCCATAGATTAAATTAATGGTATCTTCTGAAAACGAATTAGACAGAGTTGAACCAACGAGACTTCCAAGCAACACGCTCGTTCCCATATAAATGATAAGTGATTTATGTAAAAAGCCGCCTTTTTTATAGGCAAGCGTTCCAGAAATTGATGCAAATAAAGACTGTACCGCTCCGATTCCCGCTACTTCATGCGCTGTAAATGCCCCTACTCCAATAAGAGGTGGTACAAAAAGTAAAACTGGATATAAAATAACCGAGCCTCCAATACCAAGCATACCCGCTAAAAATGAGCCTAAAAATCCCAACGCAAATACTGTCAGTAATAATTGTACGTCCATCTTGTCACCTTCTAAATTACAACATGTAGCCTTAGTAGTAGTTCATCCTTTCTCATTATAGCACTGTCTTGTTTTCATGTAAGATAATTCTTACCATTTATTTGGCTTTTTATGATTCTAAAACCATTCTGAACTATAGAAAAATCCGAAAAAACAGTTTATAAATATGCTATGATAAAGGTATATTTAATGCTTATTCTTATTAATTTCGGAGGTTGTTTTATGTTTGAGTATAAAATTGATAAAGAGATTAGTTTACAGTTAATTGAGCCAAGTGATGCATTTCCACTTTTATCTCTTGTAAATGAATCACGACCTTATCTGCGGGAGTGGTTGCCGTGGGTTGACAGTATGAGAAGCATCTCCGATTACGATGATTTAATCCCCGAATGGCGAACTCAATATTATAACAATCAAGGTTTTCAAGCAATTATTCGCTACTATGATGAAATTGCTGGCATGGTTGGATTTCATGCAATTAACTGGGGGAATAAAAGCACTAGCCTTGGCTATTGGATTGGGGAGCAGTTTCAAGGAAAAGGTATTATGACCAGAGCTGTACACGGTTGCCTTACTTACGCATTTGATACGCTGAAACTTCACCGAGTAGAAATTCGCTGTGGGGTTGATAACCACAAAAGCCGTGCCGTTCCCACACGATTAGGCTTTACTGAAGAAGGCATTTGTCGTGACGGAGAATATTTATATGACCATTACCATGACCTTGTGATTTATGGAATTCTCCAACATGAATGGAAGAAGCTAAATTCAAAAGAAACAGCATTATAAAAAGCCACACTAGCGCTGTCATGCGCTAATGTGGCTTTTTCACGTAAATTAAACCATGCCTTATTCAGAATGTTTACTCTTGAAAATCGTATATATATAGTAGGCTAACATCATAGGAGTGAGTTCAATGATTTCTTTACATGCATGGAGCTTATTAGTGGTTGTCTTATTTTTTGTCTATCTACTAATTAAAAACTTATGTCCTTTATATCCATTTAACGATCTTCAAAAGAAAACGTCTGTCCATCGCAAAAGTGAGCTGTTGTATCAATATATTCCCCTTTTAACTATTGGTTGCTGTATGTACATTAATTTACCTTTTACTACTAAGCTAGCTTTTGTTATCACTATTATCTTATTCATTTCTCACATCTTCACTTGGTGGTTTCCGTATTTTTTAGGTGCTCACCGAGTGACAAAACATGAATATGAACAGCTTTATAGCAGAACAAGTAAAATACTCCCCTCCATTAGAACAAACCTTGTTCCCGATAACCAACACCTCATTGTGACTCTCTTCTTTCTATTATTACTTATTCATGAATTTATCATCATTTTCTAAAAGAGGGTGGGACATAACAAAACAAATTTCCAAAAAGATGAACACTCCCTTTTCTCACCTCTTTACGTTACCTGAACACGTTCGTTCCATTGCGCTACGGCCACTCGCTTTCCGCGGAGAGGAATCCGAGCTTCCTCGCTGCGCTGCGGGATCTCATTTTTTCCTCTCTTTCTCGCAGGAGTCGAGTGTCCTACGCTCCATTCCACCCTGTTTCCAACATTGTTTTCACAATCATCAAAAAACCTGAACGATCAAAAAATGAGGAACTCTCAATCGTTCAGGTTTATCATTGACTGAATTACTTATGTCCCAGCCTCTTTTTATCGTTTGTTACAAGCTTTAATAATTCATCGGGTAAAGGAAACTTCACGTGATTAATCTCAAACTCATTTGCTTCTTCTTGTTCATCGTCTACAAGCTTTAAGTAATTGATTTCTTCATGAAGCTTTTCCATTTTGCGATCTAATTCGGCTGCTGTAACCGCCGCTTCCTTTAATTCATCTATCAACTGCTTTGGAACCTTTTTATTATATTTATAGTAAATTTTATGTTCAAGGCTGGCCCAGAAGTCCATAGCAATGGATCGGATTTGAAGCTCGATAAACACATTTTCTTGCCTATCAGACATAAAGACCGGGATCTCAATAATAAGATGTAAGCTTTGATATCCATTTGATTTTGGATTTTCTATGTAATCTTTACATTCAACAATTTTAATATCTTTTTGACTTTGAATCATATCGCGAAGCTTATATATATCAGAGATAAAGGAACAAGTGACTCGGATGCCTGCAATATCTTTTAAATTTCCTTTAATCCAATCTAAAGATAACTCTCCGTTCTTTCGATACACTTTTTTTAGAATACTTTCAGGCGATTTTAAACGCGTTTTAATATGTTCAATGGGATTGTAGTCATGTACATATTCAAATTCTTGTTTTAATACATTGATTTTCGTGCTCATTTCATCTAAAGCAAACTTATAAGCCATCATAAATCTTGTTAATGTTTGCTTCATTGCCTTTAATTGTTTTACATCAACGGAATGATTCATCTTCATGCTGCCTCTTTTCTTTTTTTTGGCTAATCTACTACGCTTTTATTTTACCAACTAAGAAACGCTCTTCACAAATTTCTGCTCGCCTTTTCCACTTTCTAAATATACATTTTATATTCATTTTAAAACTACAGAAATAAACAGAAAAGTTAAACTAATTTAAATTATCTTACTTTTTTTAATTGTGTTAGATTCTCTTACAATTATAGATACAAAGAATTTTTTTTGTAGTACAATAGGATTTGTGATATCAGAAAACGAGAATTTATATACAAAAAAATTAATTCATATACAAAGGGGTATTAAAAATGAACAGGGTGAAACAATGGATATGGATTACAATTGGATGCCTTTTCGTAGCAACTGGCATTCAATTTTTAACTGCTTCAAGCCTGGTTATCGGCGGGACAGCAGGATTAGGGATTGTACTTGAACAATTAAGCAACATTTCATTTGGCATGCTTTTCTTTATTATTAACCTACCGTTTTATTTCATGGCTATTACTCAAATTGGCTTGCAGTTTACAATTCGAAGCTTCATAAGCGTTAGCTTAATGTCTATTATGTCAGATGTTCTTGTAGGAATGCTTCCCTTGCAACTGCCTCATCCACTGCTTTCTGCAATTACAGCAGGCATCATCATTGGGATTGGGCTTATTATCTTATTTCGAAACGGCTCTTCACTCGGTGGCATTAATATGCTTTGCGTTTTTTTAGACAAAAGGTTTGGAGTGAATCCTGGAAAAACGATGCTTATTACAGATCTTTTCATTGTTGGGTCAGCAACTGCCGTATTTGGGGTCATTCAAGTGCTTTATTCTCTGTTAGCAATTTTTATTATGACAGGATTACTTGGTCGTTACCATAAACGCTCGGCTATTGAGCGTAACCACAAGCAAGAAAATACAGAGGAACAGCAAACCGTATCTGTTCTTTAAAGAAAACCCAGCTTTTATAAAGCTGGGTTTTTTAATATAAGCTTTTACTCGGCTACTTTTACAAGCTGCTTTCCTAGGTTTGCGCCACTGAATAAGCCTAAAAATGCTTCAGGAACATTTTCAAATCCTTCTACAACATTTTCACGGTATTTAATCTTTCCTTGCTGCACCCATTCACCTAATTGTTTAATCTCCTCTTGAAAGCGTTCTGCATAATCAGCCACAATGAATCCTTTCATTCGACAAATAAAGGGTTTGAACAACTACCTCTCCTTCTTTTGCTTCTGGCATTGCAATTTTTTCAAATCGAAATGTGTCTGTCTCTGGCATTCCAGCTGGTCTTTTGGCAAAGATAATTTGTTCATTCATTTGTCTCGGTCCTTTTCACTCTAATTCTTTTTTAAAATATGCTAAAATAACCTTGCTCCTCTTAATTGTAAAGAGGGTGCAAGCTATACCGCAAAGAATATGCTATACATATGCACAAAGGAGAAACAATTTCATGGAACTTATTCGTTGTAAACAAGACGTGGTTAAAAAACTAAATGATTATGTAGAAGTACACCCTCCGGTTATTTTGTTTAAAGAAGGCCATTTTTACTCTATTAAAATGGACATTAATTATAACTGGTTAGCACTAGATGAGGAAGGAAAAGAGCATATCCTTGCTTCTAATACGCGTAACATCCAAGACGATTATTGGTTTAGTTATCACTTTGAGCTTTGCTAAGCTACGAGATAACGTTTAGGCTTCTTGTCTTAGTCTGGATGCTCACGCCGCTTGTTGACCGAGTAAAGAACCGAAGCGTCACCGTATACGTATTGGTTTCTTGCACAGCATTTTGATCTACCCACAAAAAAGGGATGGTATTATTTTGGATAAACCCTAGCGTTAGTACCGCAGCTGCTCCTTGACGTAAGTTTTGGCTCATTAGCTGTTGACTATTCCGATACAAGCGCATCGTCACACCATATTCATAGCTTGTTAGTCCAAGTGGGATATTTGCTTCCCCCCTACAATTCCATCAATCTTTTTTTGCTGCTGAGCAATGTTTGTAGGTAAATCTAGCGTTAAAATTGTTGTTTCACTGTTAAATAGAATTGATAAAGAGCTCGTAGTTTGAGTAGAAGACATTTGAATTCGGCTTTTAAATAAACCTATCATGGCGGTCACCCCTTTACATTCAATTCGTCAATGAAGAAGAGATATTATTGAATATATAAGAGAGGCCATTATGTCCTATACGTAATTCTTACATTTTATGTAAAAATAAAGGATTGCATCTTTTTTTAGCTATTTTCCATTGTCTCATTGTATGTTAAAATCACGATAAGCTTCACTTTATCCCATTACATACGAGGTGGATTATGCAAGGTCAAATCGTTTATAAAGAAGGATTTTCAGTAGTTGGTGTTGCTCAAAAAAGGTCTAAGCTCAATAAAAGAGACGAGGACATAGTAAAGGCTCTTTGGGAGCAAATGGAACAGAATTATAGTACCATTCCTCATCGAAAGCATGATCATATCATGACAGGGATTTGTCTCCCTCCATTTGAAAATGACTACTTTTATATCACTGGTGTAGAAGTAAACGATCCAACCACCATCCCCAAAGGAATGAATGTTCACACGTTTCCCGCTTATACATATATACAATATGAGCACAAAGGTACGTTTGAAAGTCTTCATAAAACTTACGAGATGATTCAAAAAAATTGGCTTTCCAAATCTGGACATCAAGCAATTCCTGGCCCTACATTAGAAATTGTTGATACCTCTACACACTTTAACGTAGATAACGATATTGTAATAAAGATTCACATTCCGATAAAGATTGGTCAGTAAAAAGCGAGGAGCAAGTCCTCGCTTTTAATATAACCACTCAATAAATTCAGTTAGCTTGCTTCGATCTGTTAGATGATCATTACACCATTCACTATTTTGGCAAATATAGTTTCCACGCTTTATAAACGTACCGTCTGAACTTGCTTTTTTCTGGTTCATAAATAGCCCTACGTCCGAAATACGATGACAAATTGTACATACTCCTTTATCTTGAATACGGTTAAATTCACCTGCAACGCCAATTAACTTTCCGTGATGCTCTACGATAATGTACTTTTTACTGGCACCGTAATCATTCCACCCAATATACGAGCAGTGAAGCGTTTCTTCTTTAATGTTAGCCGGTACCTTTAATTTTTTCACCTTTTTAAATAACTTTTTAATTCCGGCTTCGCTTATTTGTGGAAAAGGAATGATAACCGATTCTAAGCTATTCAAAAACACCTCGGCTTCCTTGCTGTCTGACAGCATTGAAATAGGTGACAAAATATCTTTTTGCAACGGTGTTAGCTCTTCAAATTGATTAAATACTCGTTCAGCAGCCAAGGCTTTAATAGCACTTGTTACATCGTGGCTATTAGATTTCGCATAACTGTCAGAGATTAACTTCACTTGCTCTCGTATAAGATTGTATTGATGATGATTAATAAATGCTTCCATATTAAATCAAGCCTTTCTTTTATTCTACTTCTTATTATATGCTCAGGAAATTTTGCTAACATGGCAAAAACAGTTCTAAAAAAAGATATACATAAAGGCACCCATCTTTTGATGAGTGCCTTTATAATTACTTTTTATAAACAATTTTTTTAATTGTTTCAACAGCTAAAAAGTATTGTTCTGCTAGTTCATATATTGTTCGGCCTTCTTGAAAAGCTTTTTTAATGTCACAGTTTCGCTTTTTCGTCCATTCTCGGGTACCCGAGCACGCGCCCCATTCTTTTCGGGTTGTACTTGGCACGTAAATAGTTTCTCCTTGGACATATTTCTGAAGTTCTTTAACTAGCTCAGTAGGTAAAACAGTCGTTGCGTTCACATATTTCATTTCTGCTCGCTCCTTATTCTTTACTATAAATAAGGTGGCAAAGCCTATTAAATGAAGTGAACTAAGCAATGGGCGACTTAATCAAGCGTTTATCCCCATGCAAAGTATCGCCTTTCCATTTGTAGGCTTTGCATGAGTACGAACAGAAGCAGGTAAACAGCTGTTTACCATTCTCGATCACCTCCCAAAACGAGATATTCACCTAATTATACCATTTTTCATCCATACTCATGAAAAAAACCGAGAAAATATTCTCAGCTTTCCTTCATCTCTCTGTCTTTAATATATAATTAATTAATTATTTTATGTTCAACTACAAGCTATTTTTCAAGCTTAGTTACGGTTCTTAAATTGTAAAAAGTCTCGATAAAGAGTGAATCGAAAGTGCGGATAGCGTTCTTTATGCTCACGATATCCATAAGGAAGCATTAACGCAAACTTCCCTTTTTCAATTCCCATTAAAAATTTGCTAGAGTCGAGGGAATATTCACGAACAACCCAGCGAGCTTTTTCAATATTTCTAACTACAACTTCCCCTAAATAAACGCCTAGACAACGTTCAAATTCTTCTTTAGTCAGATTAAAAAATGAAAAAGACTGCTGATCTTCTACATCATAATATAGAAGTTCAATTATCTTTAAACTGTCTGGTGAAAAGTCAAATTCAAATTCATCAACTAACTTGCTAATTTCTTTTAACTTTTGTAAGCATTGCCCTCTCATTTCATGGTAATAATAGCTTGCTTCAAATTGATTTTCACATACTATTAAATCTGCTCCATAGCTTGTTGCGATGTCAGGGTACATGTTCATTACTTGAATCCCTCCACTTTTTATCTTAACAGCTAGAACAAGTATAACATGCTCATAAATGCAAAAAGCTCTTTTCCTTTATTTTACTAACACATGGATATTTCTCCACTTTTCAAGTTGATTCATTTTCCCGTTGTTCTAACTCGTAAGGTAATTTTTGAATCGACGTTACAACCATATCAAGCTTCGCTTCAATCCGATGCAGCAAATATAAAGTCACTACAATTGGAAAGCCAACATCTGAAACGAAAGAAAGCCAATCCGTCATTTTTCTTCTCCTCCTTTAATGCTCTATCGCTTTATATATAGGCTTTTTACTTTTCAAAAGGGACGAAAAACAAAAAAGTTCACATAATGTTCACTTACGAAGCGTTTTTTAAATCTCTATACTTAACAAAGAATTCAAAAGGAGGATTACGATATGCCAACAACAAAAAAACAGGAATTTTATTTTGGAATGATGATGTGCTTAGGCATGGTATTCGTTATGACAACGTATAACTTCATGCTTAATGGAATGTTCAACGTACTAACACCGCTGCAAATGGTAAAAGAAATGATAATGGTCTTCATTATTGCTCTTGCACTTGAATTAGTAATAGTAGGGCCTATAGCTCACAAAGTTGTCTTTTCACTACCTTTTAAGAAAGAGAAGAAGCTTTATATGATCTTAACTTTATCTACGTGTATGGTGATAGGAATGGTGTTTTTCATGTCAATCTATGGACTTATTCATGCATCTATAGCTGGCTCTTTGACAAACCAACATGTACTAATTAGTTTCTTTACAATTTTTGCAAAAAACATAATTGTCGCCTACCCAACACAGATTCTTATTATAGGGCCAGCTGTTCGATTTCTCTTTTCAAAATTTATTTCGATAAAACAAGCTCCTTCTTTATAAGAACATCATTTTTAGTTGATGCAATATGTGTTTATTTAGAACATAGTTTATTCAAAAATAACAGAAGGACTCCAAGTTTTTAGCTTAGAGTCCTTCTGTTATTTTTGTCTTTTTAACATTACCATTAAGAATGTAATCATTGTAAACGCAATGAATGCTAAAAATGGAATTGTGATAAAGCCAAGCCAGTTAATGTACTGACCCGAGCAAGGTATACCGCTTGTACATGTTTCAAACGCTTGTAATGCAGGTATTTTTTGTAATGCATAGTGATAGCCCGATACAAGCATACCTACGACTGAGAACGGCAGTACGTATTTATAAATTCTGTCATTCTGTTCATACACAGCTATGCCTAAAATGATCACGAGCGGATACATTAGAATTCGCTGATACCAACAAAATGTGCATGGAATAAAATTAAACAATTCACTAAAAGATAAGCTGCCCAGAGTTGCAACAATTGTAACAATCCAGCTCCCTACTAATGTTTTCTTCATTCTTGTCCCTTCTTCTCAGCTGCTTCTTTAACCATCTTATCAAAGTCTTCAGCAGTTGATCCTTCAAATGGCTTTCCATCTACAAAAAGAGCCGGTGTTCCAGAAACATTTAGTTTCTTGGCATAAGACATGTCTTGGCGGAACGCTTCTTTAAACTCTTCGTTTTCATAAGCTTTCACTACTTTTTGCACATCTTCCTCATTGGCTATTTCGCCGAGGGTATCTTGTAAAAATTGGTCTGTAAAAATATCCTGTGTTTCAGCACCGGCTGAATCAGGTTGTTTCTCATAAAGCAGCTTATGGAACTTCCAAAATGTATCATTTCCTAGCTCTTTGTAAACCGTTTCAGCAAACTGAGCCGAGCGAGTTGAATCTACGTTAATAAAAGCATAGTTCATAAAGTAAAACTTCACTTTGCCTGTTTGAATGTAATCTTGGTCAATCAATTGAAAAAATGTATTGTTGAACTCTTTACAATGAGGACATTTATAATCACCAAATTCAATCACTTCAACTGGTGCATCCTCTTCGCCCAAGAACGGTTGATTTTCATAGCTGATATCAGCTTGTTCGCTACCTTTATTGATATTACCAAAGATAATAAACGCTAAAACAACCACGCTCACAATTCCAATTGTCCAAAACAACCATTTAGAATTTGTAGACTGCTTTTTTTGAACTCCTGTTTTTCCTTTTTTCTTTGACTTTGCCATTTTGTTTGCTGCAACTTAAATAGAAGCAGCTTTCACCTCTCCCTCAATATGTTTTATTCGTTCCTTAATAAGCAAATACTGACCAAAGCAGCACAAACACAGCCACTGACTTTACCATCATAAGTTTTGGAATATTCCATGTGACGGTCATCTTTGGATTTACCAAACACTTTATGCGATAATTGACTGCTGTCTCGGCAAAAGGCGCATATGCATAAGAAGTTTGCTGCTTTTGGTACTTAATCAGTTTTAAAAGCGCACTTCCAATTGGAAGTGTCGAGTCTAGCGAATCAATCGCAGCACGGTCAGCTAACAGTTCACTTATTAATTTGTAACGTTCATTGCTCCACTTCAGCACAGGAAGATACCACAGTGCAGATGCACACAATGATAACAGAAAAATTTTCAGTGGGTCTTTATTACGCCCATGAAATTGCTCATGATATAACACTGCTTCAAGTTCTTTTTCATTTAACAGATTAACTAAATTTGTTGAAACAACAATTTGAGGCTTCACAAATCCTTTCGTTAAAGCAAATGGACGGGTAGAATTAACAACAACGATCCCTTGATAAATATCTTCATCCTTGCCTATGTAACGAGTTAAGCTTGATACTTTACTGACTTTAATTTGATGATAAAATTGGTACAAAAGCCAAAACTGTCTAGTTAGCTTCCAGAAAACAAGCAAGAGGGTATAAACCACAAACCCATATAAAACATACTGTGCCCACTTCCAACCAATATGTTCTACAGCGTGATAGCATAGAGTAAACACATTTAAATGATGATGTGGGTCTATGAGATAAACCGTCATTTGTACAAGCAGGCTAATGGCTACTAGTATGGATGCGTAAAAAAGAACAACAGATTGCTTTTTATTCATATTTCTTCGCTCGCTTTTAACTTTTTAATTTTCTGTTCTAAAAGCAGCAGCAGCTCTTCATCTGCTTCTTCTACTGCATCTAACATATGACTCACAGCCAAGAGTCCAAATTCATCAATTAATTCAGACGTTAATTCCTTAGATTGCCCTTCTAAAAATTCCTGCTGTGACAGCACAGGTTGATAAACGGAAACTCTCCCTTTTACATACTTGTCCAACAGCCCTTTTTCTACAAGACGATTCATAACGGTCATAACCGTATTGAAGTTGACTATCTTATCTTTTTCAAGAGCAATTTGAACATCTTTAATTGTCATTTGTTTTCCATGCCATATACATTCCATTACCTTTGCTTCTAGAGGTCCAAAAAAACGATTCAAGCCACTTTCTTTAAACTTAAACTGTTGAATCTTCATAAAAAAACCACCTCACACTACTCATTGTAGTGCGGAGGTGGTTTTTGGTCAAGGCAAACCATGTTTAGATTTCAAATTCCGTTACGTTACGCTCAATGATTTGTGCACCCTTTTTTGATGTAAGTGTTCCACCATTTGATGTGAACACATTGCTTGCTAAAATCTGATCCATAGCTGCGCTGATTTCAGAAGCTTCAAGCCCTTCTTTCGGCTGCTCAATTGAAATACCCACTGTTTTTTGTTCTAAGTTCAAAAACTGCATTGTTAATGTTTTCATTTAGCTCCCCCCTTTATTATTCACTTACAAGCGTATATGTTACGACTTCTGCGACTTCAACAAGTGGAAGTAACTGTAGACTCGCAATGGCTTCACTTACTGTTAGCAACGCATCAGGTGAAGAAGCTATTGCAATATTTGGGTATAGTTTGGATTTTAAAATCATCGTTCCATCCTCCTTATCACCGTTGTGAAATGTCATGCGAAGCTGGCTTTTTTCCTGAATTTTTTCTGCCATCCTTCATTCCCCCTTTCGCCTTATATATAGAAATCTAAATAGGACGGAGGGATGATAGATACAAAAAAAAATCTCCTTTATAATAAAAGAAGATTGTGATAGAGAAAGAGGATTTTAACTATGAAAAGATGGATTTCACTGCTTATTTTTTTACTCGCCTTTCCCATTGCTTCACACGTCTCAGCAAGTAACCATCACGTTGATGAACAAAAACTCGGGCCGTTTTATTACACAGTATACAATGATACATCCTCTCAAAAGTGGGACATCGGCGTATTAAACCATGAAGAAAAAACAAATATTTCTGAAACAAAGCTTAACAACGAAGGGCTACTTTTATTTAAAGAAACCATTGATGAGTTAGCAAAGCTCTCTATCCAACTTGGTATTGCTTGTATTGTGTTAATTGGGATCATGCTTTTCTTTATTTATCGGCTGTTAAAGAGAAAGCGTTTATTTTTGCGTATTTCCCTTTTAGCCTCTAGTGTTGCTTTTACCTTTTTGCTTGTTACAACCATAGAAATTTTCAAAAAGACGGAGCAGGCAAAAACCTTATTTTATTTAGTATGAGTTATGTATGTACGACAAGCTATCGTTAAAAAGCACGCTTTTCAGAAAAGCGTGCTTTTTTAGTGCTGTATTTTTTGAGAACGGATTTCAGAAATTGCTGTTTGAATAATGTTTGCTGAATATTCCAGCTTACGATGTTCTTCTAGTGATAAATGAAGAGGAATTCGTTTCTCAATTCCTCCTTTTCCAATAACAGATGGAATACTAATAGCTACGTCATGTAAGCCATACTCTCCCTGCAATATCGTAGAAACTGGAAAAACAGCTCGTTCGTTACTGACAATGGCTTTGGTTAGCTGTGCAATCGCGTTTCCAATACCAAATTCCGTATTTCCTTTCAGCCAATAGATTTCAAAACCTAGTTTGATCACTTCTTTTTCAATTTTTTCTTTATCTAAAATAGACTGCTCATGTTGGTAGTAATCTTCTAGTTTTTGTCCAAAAATTGTTGAATGTGACCATAGTGCAAACTGCGAATCGCCATGTTCACCAAGCATATACGCATGAACGTCATGTGGCTTTACCTTGAGTTCATTTGCAACAACTCGCCGAAGACGTGAACTATCTAATAAAGTTCCTGTTCCAATTACACGCTCTCTTGGCAATCCAGACAAACTCCATACATGGTATGTAATAACATCACATGGATTTGTGGCTACAACGTAACAGCCTGAGAAACCAAGCTCTTTTAGAGTTGTAACTACTTCCATAATAATAGGTGCAGTTGCTTTTAGTTCATCAAGCCGCGTTTCACCTTTTTGAGGTCTTGGACCGGCAACGCTTATAATAATCACATCTGCATCTTTAATATCGACCAATCCACCTGCATATACGTTTGTAACCCCAGACGCTGTGACAGTTGCATCCTGTAAATCAAGCGCGTCACCTTCCGCTTTTTCCTTTAAACAATCCACAAGTACCAATTCTTCTATTGCTTGCTGATTAACTAATGAAAAAGCTGTCGCTGAGCCAACATTGCCACATCCAATAATTCCAACTTTCCTTCCCATGAGCAACCTACCTCTCTCTTACCCTTCTCTTTTTAATCTCTTAGCTAGCTGGCTACCAAACGATTGAATCAACTGTACCATAATAATTAATACGAGAATAGTTGTGTACATCACTGTTGGTTCAAAGCGTAAATGCCCATATTGAAAGGCGATATCTCCAAGCCCACCAGCACCAACAAGGCCTGCCATTGCAGTAGCACCGATGAGACCAATTGTTGCAATAGTTAATCCTAAGATAATACCAGAACGCGCTTCTCTTACAACAACGTACCAAATAATTTTTGACGTTGAAATCCCCATTGATTGATATGCTTCCACTATTCCTTTATCAACTTCTAACAGCGCAGACTCCATTAATCTTGCAATATAAGGTGCGGTATAAACCACAAGGGGAACAATTACGCCTTGTACACCAATGGTTGTTCCAGCAATAAGCTTAGTAAATGGTAGAATGAAGAATAATAGAATAATAAATGGAATCGAACGAATAATGTTGATGATCCAGTTCAGAACTTGGTATAACCATCTGTTTTCTGACTGTCCACCCTGTCTAGTTACAACAAGTAAAATCCCAAGCGGTAAACCAATCAAGATGGCAATAACTAATGAGATACTTGTCATGGTTAACGTTTGAAGGAAGCCTTCCCAAATAACGTCTCCCCACTCTACAAAAAATTCAGCCATCTTATTTCCACTCCTCTACAATAACGCCTTCACTTTCTAAATATCCGATTGCTTCTTCATAAGCTTCCTTATCTCCTCTTAAATGAACAAGCAGCTTTCCAAGCGTTTCATTTTTTAACTGTTCAATTCCACCGGCTAAAATACTTGGTAATACATCAAATTTGCGTGAAACCATCGCAAGCGCCGGTTCATTGGACTTTTCACTTCCTTTAAAATAAAGTGATACAAGCTTACCAGTTTTACGATATTCTGTTTTTAAAGCTTCTGGAAGATTAAATGCAGATTCTGAACCAATAAAACGCTTAGTTGTTGGATGCTGTGGATGAGTAAATATATCCACTACTTTTCCTTCTTCTACAACTCTTCCATTTTCCATCACTGCTACGCGATCACAAATACGTTGAACAACGTTTAATTCGTGCGTAATTAGAAAAATTGTTAAGCCTAATTCTCGGTTAATTTTTAATAGTAACTCCAAGATAGCTTCCGTTGTTTCTGGATCTAAGGCACTTGTGGCCTCATCGCTTAATAAAATTTCAGGCTCATGCGCTAACGCTCGTGCAATGGCAACACGCTGCTTTTGACCGCCAGATAGCTGAGACGGGTAGTGATTAACTTTATCAGACAACCCGACAATTTCTAAATACTTCTCTGCGCGCTTTTGAATGGTTTCTTTATCAATGCCTTCTAGTTTTAGAGGAATTGCAATGTTTTCATATACAGTTGCTGTTTTTAATAAATTATAACCCTGGAAAATCATGCCGATTTTCCGGCGTGTCTTTTGAAGATCCTGCTTTGAAAGAGTCGTTAGGCTTACACCATTAATGAATACTTCTCCAGACGTTGGTTTTTCAAGTAGATTAACACAGCGAATCAGCGTACTTTTCCCCGCACCGCTATATCCAATTACTCCGAACACCTCTCCTTTTTCAATAGTCAAGGACACGTCTTTCACAGCCTCCACTTTCTTGCCGTTGACTTCATATGTTTTGGAAGTCTGCTTTAATTCAATCACGTTCACCACTCCTTAAAATGCTGGGACAACTGAGCCGTTAAACTCTTCTTCAATAAATTGACGAATTTCATCTGAATGGAAGTATTTCTCTAGCTGTTTTACAACTTCATCATCTTTATTTTCCGTACGTACAACAACGTAGTTTGGATATGGATTGTTTTCAATTTCTTCATGGAAAATGGCATCATCATTAATTGTTAAACCTGCACCCATCGCAAAGTTTGTGTTAATTGCAGCAGCTGCTACTTCACCTAATTGAGATGGAATTTGTGAAGCTTCTAGCTCAACGATTTCAAGATCCAGTTTATTTTCAGCTACGTCTTTTTTCGTTGCTTTTTCTTCAACGCCTTCTTTTAATTTAATAACTCCAGCCGCTTCAAATAGCTTTAACGCACGATATTCATTACTTGGATCATTTGGCACAGCAATTTTGTCACCTTTTTTCAGTTCTTTTATATCTTTAATGCCGTCTGCATAAATACCCATTGGAAACGCAACCGTTTTAAACGCATCCTCAATTTTATAGCCTTTATCTTTTACCTGTTGTTCTAAAAACGGTAATGTTTGATAATTATTTAAATCTAAATCACGTTCATCAAGCGCTGTGTTCGGTGTATTATAGTCGTTAAACGTTTTAATGGTAATCTCTAATCCATCTTTTTCTGCTAACTTCTTCACTTCTTCGTTAATTTGTTGATGAGGACCACCAGTTACTCCGATTGTAATTTTTTCTGTGCTCAAAGTCTTTGCTTCTTCTTTTCCGCACGCAGCCGTTACAATTAGTAGTGCTGATGCCAGTGTTAAACCTAGTACTTTTGTTGTTTTTTTCATTATGCCAATCGCTCCCTTTTCTTTTTTTCCATAAAAAAAACGCCTCTTGCAGATAAAGAGAAGCGATTTTAACCAATCCGCTTCTCTTATCTTTCAGTGTATAAAGATACACCGCAGGATTTAGCACCGTTACAGCACGATTGCTGATAGGTTGCCGGGTTTCATAGGGCCAGTCCCTCCACCACTCTCGATAAGAGTTGCTTTTTTATTCACTTTGTTATGATGGCTATTCTACAGGTAGTTTGTATATAGTGTCAATATTTTTTTAATTTTATTTTATAAAAATTTTTAGATTAGTTTTAATTTAAAGAAAAGAAGCATACAAAAGTCTCCTTTTGTATGCTTCTTTTCTTTATTAATTCCAACAAATGCATCCTACAATAACAAGAAGAATAAACAGAACTAAGATTAAGGCAAACCCACTGCCGCCTTTATTATAGCCGTATCCTCCACAATAACCGCCGTAAAAACACATAACATACACCATCCTTTCTGTCTCAGTGTATGCACGCATCATCCTTTTGCTTGTCTAAACGCCTATTTTCTAAAAATATGTACCCTTAACTCAATATTTGTCGCAGTCGAATCATATCACGACATTGAATACCATTTTCATAGATTTCTTCTTCATAGTTATGAACAAAGTGATCAATTTCAATTCCTGTAATACGAAATCCACATTTTTGATACAACGCCAACTGCTCAATACTTGAATTACCTGTTGCAATTTCTACGCTTTTATATCCATAGTGCTTTGAAAGCTTTAAAGCTTCTTCCACCAATTGCTTTCCGTATCCTTGATTTCGCATGTTTTTCTTTACTACAATATTGACAATTTCCACCGTATTCGGCCTTGTTGGTAGCAGTACAACAAGCCCCACTAACTCACCATCTGCTCTTCCTGCAATGCATGTTCCTCTCTCAATATAGCCTGAAATAACCTCTTCTGATGGATCAGCTTCCTTTAACAACTCAATATGATTCTTTGTTACTTGCAATATTTTTTCAAAACGTAAACTAGACATGATATCGCCCTTTCTTCTTACTATTTTCGTTAAGCAAACTACACCGTATTTGACTGTTTCCCTGTTATAATTAAAAGATATTACTAGAAAAGAAACAAGTCTAAAGGAGGAATTATTTATGAATTTATTGTTATTACATCATTTAGAAACCGTTCGAAGTATTACGCTAAAAGTTTTATCAAGCGTAACTGAACAGGAATCGTTAGTAACTCCCGATGGCTTTTCAAACAACATTGTTTGGAATTTAGGGCACATTGCATATATTCAAGAAAAGCTTGTTTTTGAGCTTGCTGGAAAGAAAAATCAATTGCCTGCCTCATATGAGCGATTATTCGCGGCTGGAACAATACCTTCTCAATGGAAGGAAACACCTCCTACCTTAATTCAACTAAAAGAAGAGCTGATGACTCAAACTGAGCGTATTAAAGAATTCATACCCGCTCATTATGATTTGAAACTAGCCAAGCCGTTCACTAATAAAGCTGGCATTTCGTTTGATCACGTTGGCAGCACGTTCTTGTTTAGCTTTTACCATGAGGGAATGCATGTTGAAACAATTAAACAAATTAAAAAAGCTATTCAAGAAAAAAAATCCTAACAATTGTTAGGATTTTTTTTCTTGAATAGCTTACCCGTATATCTGGTTAAAATCTCTATATTTGTGTTACCCCTACTGTTAATATGTATGTTTCATTTACCACAAACTTATCTACTGCTTCTTTTTGCTGCTCGAAATGATAATAAGCAGCGCACACCCCTCCCAATCCTGCTAGCGCTAACACGATTAACAGAATGGACCCAACCTTTTTCATGTTTCATTCTCTCCCCTATGTCTCACAAAGTCTGATATAAACCTTTGTAACATCCCCTTTTGTTTGAAAGGTTTATTCAAGCGAGTTTGAGGAATAACCACTATTCCCCTCACTCTATTTGATGGTACCATACCTTTTTCGGAAAATGTATAAATGTTCTCAATTGTTAAAAAATAGTCATTTTTTTACTTTGATTGATAAAAAGATTGCATAAGAAAATGAAGAGCTTTGTTTTTTGAGAGACCAAACGCGTTAATAATATAATCAACATATTGAAATAAAGATTCACCGTTTTTTTCTTTTAGCTTCATAGCTCGAAAAGATTTATTAAATCGATAATGCTTTTTATCAGAAAAAACTAGGCCTTCTTCTCTTAAAAAACCTTTATATGCCTCATGGTTAAAATACAAAACATCATTTCGCACGTTTTCAAGATCAATTACAACAATCATATCTTCTAATTCAGCGTTGAGCTGCGTCATACATTCAATGTACTCACCAAGACAGCTTAGTAACAATGTTAAAAATTGATGGCCATCAACGTATTGAAATTGATCAAAAATAGCAGCACTTCTGTAGCTTGGTACGCACTCTTGCAAAACAGATTTTACTTCATCAAGCTCTTCTACATATGGAATTGGAATATGAAATTTTGCCGCTCCATTAACAAACTGTTCCCAAGCAACGGTTTTATCATAGGAGTCAATAACATCAGTGTTTCGAAAAATAATTGACTCTGCAGAATATGATGCTTTAACAAACGGTAAATGAACGTTCATTTCAATTTCTTCATACATTGGATAAGCTTTCGGTTCATTTGATTTTGATAAGATATACTGCTTTAATTTATCTTCATCCATATGTTCCAATAAGTACAAGTCATAAATTGGAATGACGTACATATTGCACATTCCATAGTGAACATAGCCTTCGCCGTGCGTAAGCCCCTTTCGGTTATAGATAGATAATTCTTTTGTGCAAAATGCTTCTAAACGCATCATTCGGTCTTTTGACTTTTGATATAGACGGTCCAGGTGATAGCGGTCATCAATTTCTGAAATTGGAGAAGTTCCGCTCCCAATACGGCGATAAACTTTCCCGTATGACATATAAGGAGGGTACAAGCCTTCTGGAATCCAAATAACAAAGACGCCGTACTCTGTGGTATGTTCAGGTGATAGAAACCGAGTAAAAATACGAGGAATTGGATTCGTTACATCCTTCAGCATGTTGTGAATAAAGAGCTCATACTCTTTTTTTTCAAGTAAATTGATTGAGTAATCATCTTCATCAACTCCAAATATTAGCCACCCGCCCATTTCATTGGCAAACGATGCAATAATATTTGGAATCTTCCTCTTCACAGTGGAACTAACTTCTCGCTTAAATTCAAGCTGATACCCTTCTTCTAACTGCTTCGCAACCATCACTTCTACATCAGAGAAACAAATTTCAGCAATCGTTAGCTTTCTTCCCTCTTTATTTATGAACGGCGAATAAAACGAATCACTCACAGTTTCCCCTCCTCATCATATGCATATAACTTATCCATATGATGAAAAGTGGCTAAACAGTCGTATTTCTTCTAAATTAACCAAAGAACAAATCGAGAATATTAGACGCCTTAGACGCTTCTTTATTATAAAACTCTGAGTAACCGCATGACTTACAATAAACCACAACAAAGCGGTTATGCTGAACGTCTAAAAGCTTTGAGAGACCTGTGCCTGTCATTGCCACTTCCTTTTGCCCAACGCTCTGTCCACCACATTTTATACATCCTGCCTCTTTCATTTCTGTCATATCCTTTGTTAAAATAAAAAATCTAATTTATATTAAGTAATACGAAATAGTGTTTAAAAAGTTTCATATTTTTCCGTTCTTACAATACTCGTTGTTTACCTTCTTTGGACAGAACAATATGAAATTCAAACGAACTACCTCCATTTTTATACTTTTTATTCCTTATTATCCATTTTAACACATTTTTAATTTCACCTCGTATTTTTAAACAAATACAGATATCATTAAAACAGAGATTACTATGTTAGGAGCTTCAAGTTATGTTTAAGGCAACTATTATTTTTATATTAGCTGGAATTGCTGAAATTGGTGGCGGGTACTTTATTTGGAAATGGCTTCGTGATGACTGGTCTGGCTGGTTTGGATTAGCTGGCGGAATCGCTCTCGTTCTATACGGGATTATCGCCACTTGGCAGGCTTTTCCCGACTTTGGACGAGTATATGCGGCTTACGGGGGTGTTTTTATTATCATGAGTCTATTTTGGGGCTGGTTAATTGACAAAGAAACACCAGATTTCCAAGATTGGTTAGGTAGCATTATCTGCTTAGTTGGCGTTATTGTCATTGTTTGGCCTCGAAGCTAAACGAAATTTAAAAGCGTACTCATGATAGAGCACGCTTTTGCATTTCTGTTTGCACCCACTGCTTAGCTGTTTCTAACCTTAAAAACTTTTTATCATAGTAGCTTCTTTCTATTAATTCCTCAACGATACGGAGTGCATCTTGCTCTCTTCCCGCTTTTAGATAAATCTCTAGTATCTGCTCATACTGTTTATCATAAGGAAACTCTTCCTGTCTTGCTTCCTCAAACGCATTGTCAAAGCATAAGGTTGCTTTCTTATAGCGTTTCATCTGAACGTATGTATAAGCATTACCAAAGTGCAAGTCACCTCTTTCTAAAGGTGAAAGCGCCGAATTTTTAATTCCTTCACTTCTCATTGAAATAGCTTCTTCTAACTTTCCTTTTTCCTCCAAATCATAAGCTTTACTATGAAAGTGCTCAAATTTTGTTGGTGGCTTTTTCTTACGAATAACTTTCCATAGTTTTATACATGTTCCCAAAACTAACATAATTATGATCCAATAATAATTTTGCAAAACGAGCTCCCTTCTAGCTATCAATTCCAAGCTCAAGCACATATAGCATCTCTTTTGTATCAAATACAAACGTACAGACATGATTTGTATAATGATTTACGTGTTCCATTGCAAGCAAATAGCCATTGAGTTCATTCATTGATACCCCTCCCTAGTGTTCTACTATTTCTTTATCACTTGTTTTGTGTAATCGTCGGCCATTGATTTTGTATAGAATTCAATAATATTTGATTCCGTGTCTTTAAAATACACTCTTGTTTCATTTGCTTCTTTTATTATCTTCACATCGATACCTTCCTGTTTCAACAATGTAAGCGTTCCCTCAAGATTTTGCTTCTGCACGTGGAGAGCTAAGTGAACGTGAACGCCACCCTCATCGTAAAGGTTTGGCCAGCTTGAAATATTCAGCTGCTTCATCTTTTGCTCAGCTTTGGAAAACATACGAGGAAGCCATAGTCCTAGCCTTGTTGGCCCTCCAACATAGAGCCATGTTGCCCAAATTCCATTTGATTCCTCGGTAAACTGTCCGTTATCATACCCCCATTGTTCCACGATTGGAAAGCCAAGCTGATTAGACCAAAACTGTACGGCTCGTTCCATTGAGTGTACTTCAAGGACAACTTCTGATATTCCTTCTGTTTTAATTTTCATCTTATCTCCTCACTTTATAAACCAACCATTAAAGGTGCAACACTTTCTTTTTCTATATTTTAGCATATCTTCCATATGGAGATGCGCTTTTCAACTATCTTGCAATAAAAATACAGCGCCTATTTTTTCCGGCGCTGTATACATGCTATTCACTTTCTTTAATCGCTTTTACTAATGATTCAATAAAAGACTGTTTTTTTTCTACGTTAGTTAGCAGCTCATCATATTGAGGTACTGTCAATTCTAACTGCAGTCCCTGATGGCGGGTATTATCATTTGCAATATTATCTGGCGAAACTCCTCTTAAATGAGGGGGCGGCTCAACTACAATAAACCCGGGTTTTAATAATTCTTTCACGCGAGATGCAAGAGGTTCATCGCGCCCTCCTATATAAATCTCTCGTTCCGCACCGCGTGCACCGTGAAATGAAATAGTTATATTTGACTGATGGACTAATGACCTTGCCAACTCTTCATCGTAATGAGTAGATGTTACATGCAGTTCAAAGGGATCTTCTTTTTTTAAGCATTTAAATGCATAAAAAGTCCCGTTAACCTCCTGCGCCAATTCCCTTGCCATTTCAAGTGTACCCTCTTCCATTGTACCGCCATGAATCGCCAACACAACAATGTCTTTCTTACGAATGATGCACTCAATTTCATAGTCAATTCCAGCTCGCTCACACTGAGATAGCTCTTGAAACGTTTGATATATATCTCGCACAACGATCACTTCCCTTCTATTGTTTCTTAATATGACTTGATTTTCATAGAGTATACATTAAACGTACAAGCACTTTTTTAGATTTTTCATAAGATGGAATGAATGCTTTTTACTATATAGAAAGTGGTGTTAAACAATTGATTGAAAACTACACGCGAATTGCAATCAAAAAGCATCAGCTACATGATGTTGATTTATTAAATGACATGCCGTATGTCTTTGCCGTTGAGTGGGACGGCGTATTATATGAATTTTTAATCAAACTAAAAGAAAACTCTTCAAAGATGATTCTGTTAGGCTCTGGAGCCGGTGCTAAGCAAGAGCACCCGCAAGGTCCTCCTTATTTTCAGCGCCATTCATGGATGGACCTATTCGATGCATCCGTCATTTATTATAACGATCCTACCTTATATTTAGGTCCGCTTTCGTTAGGATGGGGACAAGGAACAAAAGAAAGGTTTTATCTTCAAGAAATTTCTGTTTTGTTAGGTGAAATTCTAGCGAATTTACAAGTCCCCCTATCACACGTAACCTGTTACGGGTCGTCAGGCGGAGGCTTCATGTCGCTCATTTTAGCGGGTTATTTAAAAGGTGCTACAGCAGTTGTAAATAATCCACAAACATGCTTAACGAAGTGGCTTAAAACACCCGTTCGTAACGTTTTTTCTTTATCTTATCCCAACATGTCACAAGAAGAAGTGGTTCAAATGTTTTATGAGCGAATTAACATCTTAGCGTTTTATCAGAAAATTGGTTACGTCCCACCAATTGATTATCTCCAAAACGCAGCCTCAGAATTTGATATGACTAACCATCTTACTCCTTTTCTATCAGGTCTTCACACATTAAGTGATGAATGTGAAGTCAATGAAATTAAAGTGATATTAAACTATAACAAAAAACAAGGACATGCCGCTTTAGGAAAGCAAGAAACTGTGGATTACCTATCGAAGAAAAAATAGTAGCGAGTTTTTTCATCCTATGATAAGATGTCGAAGTTAAATTTAGCATATCTTACAGTATACGTCGTAAAAAATATTTTTTTACGTAGCGAGGGGTGAATTCAGATGCAAGCCTATTTATTTCTAGCACTTGCTATTACAGCGGAACTTTTTGGAACATCCATGTTAAAAGCATCTCAGGGATTTACAAAACTCTGGCCAAGCATTGGTGTAATCGTTGGATTTGGAGTTGCGTTTTATTCACTCTCTGCTTCTCTTCAACAAATTCCACTGAGCATTGCCTACGCAATTTGGTCAGGAGTAGGAACTGCCATTACAGCTATTATCGGTGTTGTGATTTGGAAGGAAAGCGGCAGCATCTCAATGGTCATTGGCATTACGTTAATTATTGCAGGAGTTGTCATTTTAAATTTAAAGTCATTTGCGCATTAAAAGAAACGCTTGGCAACCGCCAAGCGTTTTTTTATAAATTAAATGGATCTAAAAACTTCACGTCAGGATACTTATCTTGGAATAAGCGCCATACAAAATCATTTTCAAACATGAGTACAGCATGCCCATCCCGATCTTCAACAAGCATAACGCGAGAGTCAAACATGCTATCCTTAATCGTCTCTTTGTCCACCCATTTTGCAATGCTATGAGACATGCGAACAAACTCTAAATCTACGTTATACTCACCTTTCATACGGTGTTCAAACACTTGGAACTGAAGCTCACCAACAGCACCTAAAATATAATCTCCAAAGAACGGTGTACGATAGAGCTGAACCGCTCCTTCTTGTACAAGCTGATTAATTCCTTTTTCAAAATGCTTTGATTTCATGGCATTTTTAGCACGTACTTTCACAAATAGCTCGGGTGGAAACTTCGGAAGCGCATCAAATTGAAACACTTTACCATCGCCGACAATCGTATCTCCAATTTGATACGTACCAGAATCATACAAACCAATAATGTCACCTGGATATGCTGTATCCACCGTCTCACGACTTGATGCTAAAAATTGATGTGACTGAGCAAGCTTCATTTTACGATTTGTACGAGCAAGCGTTACGTTCATGCCACGCTCAAACTTCCCTGAGCACACGCGTACAAAGGCAATTCGATCGCGGTGAGCTGGGTTCATATTTGCTTGAATTTTAAAGATAAAGCCTGAGAAATTGTTATCCGTTGGTTGAATTGTTCCAACAGATGATTCACGCGGCTGTGGTGGTGATGTTAATTGCAAAAATGAATTGAAAAACGACTGTACTCCAAAGTTTGCAATCGCACTACCAAAGAATACAGGTGTTAAAAGGCCTTGCTTTACTTTTTCAATTGAAAAATCGTTACCTGCTTCATCAAGAAGAGATAATTCATCCACAAGCGTTGGCAAATACATTTCATCCACGTGCTTTTTCACTTCATCATCAATGTTTTCACCGTCAAAGTCTGCAAAATATGATTCTTTATTTCCTTGGTACACTTCGATTTGCTTCGAAAAGCGATCATACGTACCTTGGAATCTTTTCCCCATGCCAATCGGCCACGTCACTGGGTAAGACTCAATTCCAAGTACTTCTTCAATTTCTTCCAATAGCTCTAGAGGATCTTTTCCTTCACGATCTAGCTTATTGATAAATGTTAAAATTGGAATCCCGCGCATACGACACACTTTAAATAACTTTAACGTCTGCGCTTCGATTCCCTTTGTTCCATCAATAACCATGACAGCACTATCTACCGCTGTTAGTGTTCGATATGTATCTTCACTGAAGTCTTCGTGTCCAGGTGTATCTAGGATGTTGATAAAATGATTTTTATATTCAAACTGCATTACACTTGATGTAACGGAGATTCCACGCTGCTTTTCAATTTCCATCCAGTCAGATGTTGCAAACTTTCCTGACTTTTTACCTTTAACTGTTCCAGCAGAACGAATCATTCCACCTAGTAATAACATTTTTTCAGTTAATGTTGTTTTTCCAGCATCCGGGTGGGAAATGATGGCGAACGTACGACGTGAGTCGACCATCTGCTGTTGCTGTTGATTGCTCATAAGTTTAATTATCCTTTCTACTATACAATTCCTATTTTCATCATTTCATTATACGCTTTTTTTATACAAGATGACCAGCCTTTTTCGAAGGAAAAGAAAAAAGGCCCCCATTTGGGAGCCCCTGATAATCCTATAAAAAGAATTACTTTTGAACGTTAGCAGCTTGTGGTCCACGAGCACCTTCAACGATTTCAAATGTAACTTCTTGGCCTTCTTCTAAAGTTTTGAAGCCTTCGCCTTGGATAGCTGAGAAGTGTACGAATACATCGTCTTGTCCTTCAACTTCGATGAAACCGAAACCTTTTTCAGCGTTGAACCATTTTACTTTACCTTGTAACATAATCTCTTTTCCTCCTCGTGCAGCAAGCTACACCTTGTGTATTACTCCATTCTTGCTCTTACAATAAGTCAAGACGAAACCCATCGAACTATCCTTATGGAACAAAAATAAGCAACTTTATTGTACCAAATTATCAAAAAAATTTCAAAGGGATTTGTGTAAACTTTTACTCATTTTTTTCAAAGAAATCGTACTTTTTTTGCTTTTTTTATTCATAATAACCTAGGCTAAATTTAGGGTAACTCATATTTATCTATCAGCTTATCTAATCTACGAAATTGGCTCTAATTCTCTGACAGCTAATCCATAATAGACTTTCTCCAAGCGCTTGATTTCTGCTTCGTATCGCTTAAGTTTACCGCTCGTTAGCCCTCGAGAACTTTTTGTTTCGTCCAGCAATTCAATATGCTGATTAAGCTTCAACAGCGTACTTGTTAAACGCTCCTGTAATTCTTCAATTTCATTTTGTATATCCACACAGATTGGAAGCCGGTTCGCTAAAATAAAATCCGTCATTTGCATCAGTATTTTTTTGCGCTCAACTTCCTTTACTTTACTTTTTACTATGCGCTCAGCTGAACGAAACGTAAGTCGAATTCGTTCCATGATATCGCCTTTTATTGAAAGCTTTCTTTTTAATTCGTCTACATCTTCCTTTAAGGCTTCATGCTCCTGAACCATCCTTTTCATAACAAGGCCGCAGTTTAGCGTTTTTAAATCCATTTGATTAAGCTGATGGCGAATGGACTCTTTTAAGCTATCTATTTTTTTAGTAAGCTGTCTTTCTATACCTTTAAGCTCTTTAATATCTTGCTCTCCATTATAAATAAGGCCCTCAAGACGCTCGACGTCAAACTGAGCCTGCTCTTTTTTTATTTGAAAATCTTCATACCGATGATACACAGATGACCACTTAATTAACAAAGATTGGTAGTTAAGCAACTCATCTTGGTGCTCAAGCTTACACATCCACATTAAATGAACAACGGTCGCTAACAGCGGTAAAAAAGGTTCTGCTTCCTTACGCTTGGCTACAATTTCATGACTTTCCAAGCTCGCTAACGTCCATAGCGGTGCATTGAAACCAACTAGAAGTGACGGTGCATGCTGCATAGGCACAAACAAAGGCATTACTGCACAAAGTAAAGATGATAGTAGATCGTATGCACTTGGAGGAAGTTGCTTAAAAAAGCTGATAATTCCCTGTCTCTGTAAGACCTCTTCCATTGCTTTTTGAGTGACTTCTCTGCTGAATAGTTCTAGAATCCGATCTTGATATAAGCTTGGTAACTGCTCAATCCACGTTAAAAGAGCTGTTTGTAACACCATCTGCTCACGCTTTGAAGCGATTAAGTACTGTGAATCTGCAAGGTGAATAAACAAACGAATTTGATGACGCAAAACATCGTCTAGGGAATGACAGCGAGCAATTGAAAACAATTCATTATACTTTGCGACAAACATATTGCCTATTTCTTCACTAAGTTCGTATAGTTCTCCATTTGTTGTAGTGTGAGAAACAGGCAGTCGAAAGTATTCAGCCATATGTAAAAACAGCTGAAGATGCAAATCGACCTCTGGCTGCTTAGCAATTTTTTTCATATCCTGCTGGAGATTTTGCTGAAACTGGATGTGTTCATCCTTTTCGTTTGGCAAAGTTGGTTGTAGCTTGGATATTTTATGTTTACTTATGACAAACGCACTTTGTAACCCTTGTCCATTCGCTGTTAGCAAACTATAAAGAAGCTGTTGACCATTCATTTCCCCATCTCCTTTTTTTGGCTTTTAAGACTCTTCTTGCTTTCGTAAAACAACAAGTGCAGTCCAACAAGACATTAACGCAGGTGGTATACTCCACGTTAAATATCGCCAGTCTTTTGTGATGATGGATACGATGACAAAAACGAGTGGTAGCCCTATCAATACAACACCAATCCGAACCTTGCTTATCTTTTTTCCCATTCCTCATCGCTCCCTTTTCGCTCCATATGCTTATATACAAAGTTCGCTTTCTATTAAAAAACACCTTTATAAACCGTTCGTTCAATTCTCTCTTTTCTAGACAGTCTATGACAAGAGTTTTAAAATTAGACATCCTTTTGTCAGACGGTGGGTACAAGCCTCGTTCCTTTTTCCTTCATCTTGCAAATCTCTTATTAAAACGCTAGTTTTCTGTTTTTTTCAGCAATTCCATACTTTTTGTGAGAAATTCACCGCGAAATATGCTATGTTACGTATAGAATATTTTTTATAAGAAGGATATGGGATAGTAATTCTACAGAAAAGGATGATGATCATGAAATTTGTTGTATTTGGAGCTAGCGGACGCACTGGACAAGCTTTCGTGAATCAGGCTTTAGAAGAAGGACATTTCGTCACAGCATTCGTTCGAACACCAGATAAGCTAACAATAACAAATAGCAATTTGCATATTATAGAAGGAAATGTAACGGATTCCTTTCAGGTGGCTCATGCTATTACAGGCCACGATGCTGTTGTTTCTTGCTTAGGAACTGATGGATTAGGCCCTTCTACATTTTTAGAAGAAGCAACATCTACTATTATTGAAGCAATGCAAGAGCAAGGCTTACACCGAATCTTATATACTGCTTCAGCTGGAATTGAAGGAGAAATTCCAGGTATGACAGGTTGGCTTGCTCAAAATATTTTAAAAAATCCACTACGCGACCATTTAAAAGCTGTTCAACTGCTAAAAACAAGCAACCTTCATTGGACAGTCGCTCGACCAATGGGGTTAACAAATGGCCCCGTAACCGCTCAGTATCGAAAAGCTGTGACGGGTGTACCTGAAGACAGCAAAAACATTAGCCGCGCAGACGTAGCCCACTTTTTATTACACGCAGCAAATGCAGAAATTCATTTAAAACAATCCGTGGCTCTTTCCTATTAAAAAGAGGCTGAGACATAGGTAATTCAGCCAATGATAAACCTGAACGATCGAGAGTTCCTCACTTTTAACCGTTCAGGTTTTTTGTTGATTGTGAAAACAATGTTGGAAACAGGGTGGAATGGAGCGTAGGACACTCGACTCCTGCGGGAAAGAGAGGGAAAACTGAGATCCCGCAGCGCAGCGAGGAAGCTCAGGTTCCTCTCCGCGGAAAGCGAGTGGCTGTAGCGCAATGGAACGAACGGTTCTGACAACGTAAAGAGGTGAGAAAAGAGAGTGTTCGTCTTTTTGGAAATTTGTTTTGTTATGTCCCACCCTCTTTTTATAAAAATCCAAACATAACTAAATATGATAAAATATGGTATGCGATTCTTATAAGAGGGAGGTCTAATTCATGACACGTAAACTAGTCATTCATCTATTAACAATCACAGCCTGCTTTTTACTCTTTTCTATTAGCATGCTGTATTCTGAAAGATACCTTTTCTTAATTCCACTTGGAATGTTAGGTTTATTTGGACAATGTTATTTCACTTATCGCTTTACCCAAATCTTATTAACGGAACCGAAATGAGATCCATGCACTTTTATTAATTTTACTCTTTACAAGTTGACTTTGTACGTATATAGTTTGATACTAGTATCAGGTATAAGTTTTTACATAAAGGAGAGACCATTATGCTAACAATTGAGCAAATTAAAGAAATTATCCCTCACCGCTATCCATTTTTACTAGTGGACCGTATTATTGAAGTAGAAGAAGGCAAAAGTGCCGTAGGTATTAAAAACGTGACGGCTAATGAAGAATTTTTCAACGGACACTTTCCTGAATATCCAGTTATGCCAGGTGTTCTAATTGTAGAAGCACTTGCTCAAGTCTGCGCCGTTGTTATGTTGAAAAAAGATGATAACAAAGGAAAACTTGGCTTATTTGCAGGTATCGACAACTGTCGCTTTAAAAAGCAAGTTGTTCCTGGCGATCAGCTTCGTTTAGAAGTAGAAATGACGCGCGTGCGCGGTACGATTGCGAAAGCTCGTGCTGTTGCGTCGGTCGATGGCGAAGTGGCTTGTGAAGCGGACGTAACGTTTGCATTGTTTGATCCAAAACAAGCATAACTACTTTAGAGCATTTGGAAGCCATAAAAAAGAACGCCATTGCTAGCGTTCTTTTTTGTGAATCTATTATCCTTGCATCACTTTCATACGAACATGCTCTAAATGTTCACGAACTGCTTCTGCTGCACCTTGAGCATCTCTATTTTTAATTGCTTCAAAGATGCGATCATGATCTTCATGAACCTGCTTGCGACTCTCAGGCCTTTGCGTTAACGAATACGCTAACGCTTTGCGATATAGATGACCCAAGTTCTCTACTGTGTGAAGCAAAAATGAATTATGTGCCGCTTTTACAATATCATGGTGAAAGCGATAATCTGCTTCATAACCAATTTCAGCACTATTTTTAATCGTTCCTTTGAATGCTTCTAACGATTCTTTAATTTCTAGTAGTTCTTCTTCGGTATGACGAATAGCCGCTAGGCTTGCCGCTTCTGATTCAATGATAATTCGCATCTCAACTAATTCTAACACCTGGTCTGCTTCAACCATTTCAAACGTCATCGGATCAAGCATGCCTGCTAAGTTTACTCGCTTAACATAGCTTCCTCCACCTTGTCTGGATTCAATTAATCCACTAGCTGACAAAACGCTTAACGCTTCACGAATAGGTGCACGACTAACGCCAAACATTTTCGAAAGCTCATGCTCAGATGGTAAGCGAGATTCAGGCGGAAAAGTCTTTTCCTTTATCATCTTCTTTAACTGATCAAGAACTTGACTTGATACTTTCTTACGCTCAATTGGTACAAACATTATTATTCCCCTCTCTGTTTGCTTTTTGTCTTATTCGTCTACAACATTCTTCTCCCTGCACGAAAGAGGGATTTACGCGATGTAAGATCCCAACTAATCTGTACTGAGTCCCCTTGATGAAGTGTAAACCTCTCATATGTAACCGCTTTAAAATTTCTTTGTATTACAAGTATACATTAATTTTTAAAAAAATGTAAAAAAATTTCTATAATTATCACAATTTTCACATGAAAACAAATCATAAATGAATGGATGTTCATGTTTTTTTGACATAACCATTCCACTATTTCCCTTTTCACTATATAGCAGCAAACTTCTTTGTAAATAGCGAGATACCAAGGATTAAAAAGGTTTTTTTCCATATTACCCCTTGTTTATCACTCTTATCCTAAGGGAAAAGAGTCAGAACTTGAAATTCTATTTAGATATTTTGTATGGTTCATATATGTTCTTGCGAATAGTTCAATTCAAACTGACAAATAGTAAGAACATTATAAACGGTAATTTCTGCAAGTTAACTTGTAAAATAAACTAAATGGTGAGGAAAATCATGATACTAAACTTTGAACAGTTACCTGACATTCAAATTAAGCAACTAGTCGGCCCAACTTCTCAGCGCGTCTTACATCTCGCTTATCACTCGAAATATGTCAAAAACTCGTCATTATTTTTTAGCATGAAAGGCGAAAACGCGGACGGATATCAATTTATAGAAGAAGCTATTCAAAAAGGAGCTGTAGGAGTCTTTGGATCCGTTCATCATTGTTTTCAACAACTTCATGATAAGTATCCGCACTGTACGTTTATCGTTGTAGATGATGTTCGAAAAACAATGGCAAAGATTTCTAAGTTCTATTTCCAACAAGCGGATGAAAAGCTCAAAACAATTGGCGTAACTGGTACAAACGGGAAAACAACAGTAGCAGCTTACGTACGTTCATTATTAACGCTACTCCGGTTACCAACAGGTTCAATTGGCACGACGGGGATTTGGTCTTCACATAAAAAATTAACCTATCAAAAAAGCACCCCCACAACGCCTGAATCAATTGATTTGCACCAAATTTTTCATGACCTAGAAACATTCGGAGATGAGGCAGCTGTCATGGAGGTTTCATCCATTGCCATTGATCAAAAGCGCGTTGAAGGAATTTTATTCGATGTCGCCATTCATACAAATTTCTCAGAAGAACACCTTGAGTATCATAAAACGATGGAACACTATAAAAACTGTAAAATGAAGCTATTTGAACAAGCCAAAACGGCTGTTATAAACGTTGATGATGATTTGATGGGAAAAGATTTGCTTCAACTATTTAAAAATCCAATGGTTACTTATAGTCTCAACAAGAACTCCAACGCAACGCTGCGTGCTGATTCTATCAGCGTAGAAGAAAAAGGAACAACGTTTGAGCTTCATTATAACGACAACATTTATCCCGTAACCGTCCCTGTGTTTGGCGAATATAATATTGCTAATGTGCTATCAGCTATCGGTACAGCGCTACTGCTTAATTTTCACATTGAGGATATTCTTAACGTTCTACCACAGCTCGCTAGTCCTGAAGGGCGTTTCCAAGTAATTGAAGGGCCACAAAATCAAAAGATTATCCTTGACTATGCTCATACGCCTGTAGCTCTAACTCGACTTTTGCAAGAAGTAAAAAAATTAACATATAATCGTTTAATTGTGATGATTGCTGGAATTGGCATCCGAGACTTTAACAAAATGCCCAAAATGGCCAGCATCATTGAGGGACAAGTGGATGAAGTTGTTGTTACCGTTGACCATCCTGGCTTTCATAACCCTAACGATATCATTGACCAAGTATTTACAGGATTTGCTCATCCCAATGCTTCGAACCTTCACCGAGCTCCAACGAGAAGAGAAGGAGTCTTAAAATCCTTAGAGCTTGGAGGAGCAAATGATGTTATTTTATTAACCAGCGGCTGTATCAACGGGTCGCAAATTGTAAAAGGAGAGTATATTCCTCACTCCGATGAAGCTATTATTGAATCTTATTATGTAGCATTATAAAAACTCCCCTCATATGCATGAGGGGAGTTTTTATCATCTCCTTAAAGCCAGTTTTCCCTTTTCATAGTACTCTTTTTTTATTGCTAGTGGTACCATGCTTCCACCTGTTGCCCATACAATATGAGTCGCATGTTCAAGTGTTTGTCGAGACAGCTGTCTGTTTGTCATTACTGGTCCCATCATACCGGCTAGTGCTGATGGCTCTAATTCAATTCCTTCGCTATCAGCCAACTCTGCTAACAATCGATGCATTTCATCATCACTGATTGTGTAGCTCCCCTCTAGAACTGGACCAATTACTTGACCAACAAACCCTGATGGCCTTCCTACGGCTAATCCATCTGCTTCAGTTATATTATCAAGACCAATATCTTGCACAGAAATTTTATCGTGAAGATTTGTTGCTAAACCTAACAACATACAAGGTGCGTGGGTTGGCTCAGCAAAAAAGCAGCGAACATCATCGCCATACATAAGCTTTAAGCCAAAAGCCACTCCGCCTGGACCACCTCCAACTCCACACGGTAAATACACGAATAACGGATGGTTTTTGTCTACTTTGACCTTCATTGCAGCAAGCTGCTTTTTCAAACGAATGGCGCTTACAGCATAACCTAAAAATAAATGCTTTGAATTTTCATCATCTACAAAATAACACATTGGATCAAGTGATGACTGCTTACGCCCTTCTTCTACAGCTTTACTGTAGTCATCTGTGTACTCGATAACCGTTACCCCTTTACTTCTTAACAAATCTTTTTTCCATTGCTTGGCATCAGCTGACATGTGAACGGTTACTTGAAAGCCAAGCTTAGCACTAATTATTCCAATACTTAATCCTAAATTCCCAGTCGACCCTACCGCGATTGTATACTGCTGAAAAAACAAACGAAATTTTTCACTATCAAACTTTCGGTAATCATCTTCAAACGAAAGCATGTTATGTTTAATAGCTAAGTCTTCAGCATACTTTAAGATTTCATAAATGCCACCTCGCGCTTTAATTGAACCCGAAATGGGCAAGTCATGGTCACACTTAAGCAGAAGTTCTCCCTCGATTTGTTGGCTAAAACGGCTTTCTAAACGCGATTTCATTGTAGGAATGGCAATCAAAGGTGACTCAATCATTCCCTTTGTTTCTTTCGTTTCGGGAAAAACATTCTGTAAATAAGGTGCAAACCGGTCAAGCCTTGATTCTGCATCCTTAACGTCCTGCTCAGTTAGTGGCATCTTTTGTTTATGTAGTTGAAAAGACTGCTTGTTTGGGTTCATCCAGCAGGTTTCTGTGAGTTGGATAAGTTCTTTTATAACCGGAAATGTTTCTGTTAACCTTACTACGTCGTATTTTTCTATTTCCATCCTTATTCCCCCCCTCTTTTTTCTATGCTTTATTATCATTTTATCACGAACTATTCTTTTATTAATGCTAATCCAAAAGATAAATTAAGTGACATTTTTTGATTTCCCTATTATGATTAAAGCGATTTCATTAAACAAAAGGGGGACATGTGTGATGACTTACAGCGCAAATGAACAGCGGTACAAAGAAATGATTTATAACAGGTGTGGAAACTCTGGCTTACTGCTTCCCGCACTGTCACTGGGACTTTGGCATAATTTCGGGGGGTAGATTCGTTTGAAAATGGAAAAGCCATGCTAAGACGGGCTTTTGACTTAGGAATTACTCATTTCGATTTAGCAAACAACTATGGACCACCACCAGGCTCTGCTGAAGAGATGTTTGGAAAAATGTTAAAAGAAGACTTTTCCTCTTATCGAGATGAATTAATTATCTCTACAAAAGCGGGCTATCGAATGTGGGAAGGTCCATATGGAGAATGGGGATCAAAAAAATACCTTGTTGCTAGTTTAGATCAAAGTTTAAAGCGCATGGGCCTTGAATATGTTGATATTTTCTATTCTCATCGCCCTGACCCTAATACGCCTCTTGAAGAAACCATGCAAGCGCTTGATTTAATTGTAAAACAAGGAAAAGCGCTATATATAGGTGTTTCAAGCTATAGCGCGGAGCAAACAAAAGAAGCTGTGCATATTTTAAATGAACTCGGCACACCCCTTCTCATTCATCAGCCAAGCTACTCAATGTTTAATCGTTGGATAGAGGACGGACTCCAAGATGTGCTAGCAGATCATCAGGTTGGCTGCATTGCATTTTGTCCGCTTGAGCAAGGGTTGCTTACGAATAAATACATATACGGTATTCCACAAGACTCGAGAGCAGCAAAAGAAACCGGCTTTTTAGATGCGGAGCGCGTAACTGCAAAGGTGGTTAATCAAGTGCAAAGACTTCATCAAATTGCACAGAAACGAGATCAAAGCTTAGCTCAAATGGCTCTTTCTTGGGTGTTAAGAGATGGAAATATTACCTCTGCCCTCATAGGAGCAAGTCGCGTAAGTCAAATTGAAGAGAACGTTGCAGCCCTTCATAAACGTTCATTTACGCAAGATGAACTTCGCCAGATTGATGCCATCTTAAATAGCTAAAAAAAACCTTCTGCTCTCCAGATAAGAGTAGAAGGTTTTTTTGTGAGAGCGCATTTAGATTTTCCCATCGTATTTGCGACCATCATTATGCTTTTGATTGCGCTCATCTGTCATACGCATTTGCTCAGCTTTCTCCTGAGCATTTACATGATTGGCATCAGTCGGTAAATTTTTCTTTGAACGTCCTTTTGCATTGCTCATGTTATCACCTCCAGCTTGATACCCCGTTAGCTTCTCCACTTTTTGGGGGCATCATACGCTAGAAAATCAGCCTGTATTACGCAAGCCGGCCGCAATTCCATTGATAGTTAATAACACTTCTTGTAGAAGTCTATCAGCCTGCTCTTCATCTGCTTGACGAAGTTTGGAAATAAGTTCGACTTGGAAGAAGCTTAGCGGATCAACGTATGGATTTCGCAATCGAATAGACGATTGAATATTCGGTAGGTGCTCCATTAATTCTTCTTGATCCGTAATTTGTAGAATTGCTTCTTTCGTTTCGGTATACTCTTTCTCAATTGCTCCGAAAATTCGATCAGCAATCGCTTTGTCTTCAACCATTGAAGTATAGTTTTTCGCAGTCATTAAGTCTGCTTTCGTTAAAGCCATCTGCAAATTATCAATTGTTGAGCGGAAAAATGGCCACTCTTTATACATTTGCTGCAGTAGAGAAAGACTTCCTTCTTTTTTGATAAGATGTACAAGACCCGTTCCAGCTGCATACCAAGCAGGCAAAAGCTGTCGACTTTGTGTCCAAGCAAATACCCATGGAATAGCTCGCAGGTCTTCAAAACGGTCACTGCCTTTTCGACTCATTGGACGAGATCCAATGTTAAGAGCACCTAACTCTGGTAACGGTGTTGCTTGTTTAAAGTATGTTAAAAAGTCTGGATCTTCAAAAACAAGATGCTGATAATGAGCAAGCGCTTCTTTTGATGCAATGTTCATCGCTTCTTCCCACTGAGATGTACGAATATCCGTTTGTTCAGCTTCAGACGACACTTTGGCAGCTGCTGTTAGCAAGGTTGAAACCGCTTGTTCTAGGCTTCGGTGCGCAATGTCGTATAGCGAATAGCGAGAAGATAATACTTCTCCTTGCTCTGTAATTTTAACGCCGTCTCCTAGCGTTTCAGCAGGTTGCGATAAAATACTTCGGTTTAATGGACCACCGCCTCGACCAAGAGATCCACCTCGACCATGGAAAAATTTAAGGCGTACGTTATAGCGCTTCGCCATATCATGAATTTCCTGCTGAGCTTTGTAGAGCTTCCAGTTTGCTGTTAACGTTCCGCCATCCTTGCTTCCATCAGAATACCCCAGCATAATCTCTTGTAAATCATTTTGTTCTGCCAAATGTTTTCGATAAAAATCAAGTTGGAATAGCTCTTCCATAATTTTTGGCCCAGCCGTTAAGTCATCAATCGTTTCTAATAAAGGGGCAACGTTTAAATAACTTTCAATTTCTCCGTTGGCATGCAAACGATAGATTCCTGCTTCTTTTGCCAAAACCATTACTTCTAATAAATCGCTAGCTGATTGGGTCATGCTAATTAAGTAGACTTCAATCGAACGCTTTCCGAATTCTTCATGTGCACGCTTAATCATTTGAAACGCTTCAATTATTTGCTTTGTTTCTGGCGAATAGTCTTCAGTGAACGAAATAAGCGGACGAGGATCTTGTAAGATTCCGCTTAGCAGCTCCAACTTTTCTTTTTCTGTCAAAGAAGAATAGTCTTCTACAATGCCAACTGAATATAAAATCTCTTTAATTGCTGCTTCATGTTCACCGCTATGATTTCGAATATCAAGCGTTGCTAAATGGAAGCCAAACAATTCTACTTGACGAATTAATTGACGAACGCTTTTCAACTCATATTGCATCGGATGATGTAAACGTAAGCTTTTTTGAATAAGCTTAATATCATTAAGTAGCTCGTCAGCCTGCTTATACCCACCTTCTTGTCCAACATGTTCTAACTTATGAAGCATAATCGTTAATTTACAGCGATATACCTCATGAGGCACGCGCCATCTTTTCTTTTGAGGCAAAAGCTGTTTTTCTTGTTCAACCGATTGCACTAAATCTTCTAAAATTAAAACTCGCTTTGTTGATTGACTTAGGCGCTCCCTTAAATTCAATAAAGCTGCTCTATACTTACGAACCGCTACGCTACGATGCTTTGTTAAGGTTTGCCACGTTACCTTTGGCGTTACGTTTGGATTACCATCTCTGTCTCCACCAATCCAAGATCCAAAACGCAGAACGTTTGGCACTTGCCACTGCTGCTCAGGATAGTAGCGTTTCAATGAATCCTCCAGCTCTTGATGAATATGTGGTAATACTTCAAACAACGTTTCATCAAAATAGTATAATCCATTTGCCACTTCGTCCATTACGCGCGGCTTACGATCTCGTAGTTCAGCCGTTTGCCATAAAATTATGACTTCGTTAAAAAGCTGCTCTTCTAACTCTTCCCGTTCACGTTTTGTTACTGATTTTTGTTCAAACGCTTGTAAAATATCAGCAATTCGCTTATGGATGTCCAGCACGCTTCTTCTCGTTGCTTCTGTTGGATGCGCTGTAATAATTAACTCTAAAGACAGCGTTTCAAGAAGTTTTGTAATAACGTCCGCTGTTACGCCACTATTTTTCAAATCACTTACTGCTTTTTCAAGTGAGCCAGGCTGTATGTTTGCTTCTTCTTGCCGCTGATACTCGCGCTTGCGGCGAATGCGGTGGTTTTGTTCCGCAATATTAACTAGATGAAAATAAACAGAAAATGCACGAATGACTTGCTGTCTCATTGGATCTTCAATGCTTGTTATTTCAGATTTTAACTGTTCATAGATATCCTGATTATTATGTTCACGAAGTGTTTTTGCTACTTCACGTATTTTTTCAACTTTATTAAGTAACTCTTGTCCACCCTCATAAATTAATACATTTCCTAGTAGTTGTCCAAGAAACTTGACGTCTCGACGCAATGCGACGCTGTTGTCTTGCTCAGTAGTTTGTAAAATCGTCATTTCTTCTTCCACCCCTTGACAAAAAATCTAACGTTTCATTTTTTAGAAAATTGAAACTAGTTACAGTATATCATAAATAAATTCAATTTTCATGTAAAAAAACCTAACATGTTTTTTTATTATATAAAAAAACAGGTACTCACTAAGGAATACCTGTCATTACAAAGTTACATATTTGCACGTTTCATTCTATTTTCTTCTTCGCTTAAAAACTGGATAAAATGAGCCATCATTGCAAGCGGCTGTGCTTTAATTCGCTCAATGTATTCTTCTTTACGATATGAAGAGACCACTTCACTTTTTTGAATGCGCTCAATTGCGTATTCTGCTCCTACCTTCCGCATTTCTTTACGCTTTAATTTCGTTTCTCTTGATAACGCCATACCAATTGCTCCAATCAGAGCATATATACCTAACATCGGTAGCGCTTCACGAGTAACAGGATCTGTAAAAAGCATAAACCCTAAATTGAAGACAGAAACTGCGATGAGAGGCAGTGACCAAAACATATAGCGTGATACTTTCTTCGTAAAAGGTGAAAGTTTTTCTTGAAGCTGTTCCACCTCTTTTTGAATATACGCTGACATTTGTAATGATAATAGTTTCACAAAATCCCCAACCTTATGTTTAAATATGCAAATAGCCGTTACCAATTAGGTAGCGGCATGTTCATAACCTAAAAGACCTCTACCTGCTTATTGGTAAGGTCTTGCTAACAACGAACTCGTTTCCAACAAAGCCGAGAGCATATGCTCTGTACTGACGACCTTGTTGTAAAAGCTACTCCCCTTAGAGCAACATCCTATAATTACTATCATTTTAGAAAATGTAAGTTTCATTGTCAAATGTTTCGCTTTTTGACACTCTCATGCTATCATAGCCCTACAAAAACCTTTAGAAGGGAGTCTACACTATGCTAATTTCCAGCATTATGTATTCATATGTGGTTAGAAAAGTTGATCGCTTTCAGCAGCATTATATAAAACAAGAGTACGAACTCCAGCTTTTCACTAATCAAGTAAAGTGTAACGCGCGGTCTTTCACGCTAGAACAAGTTTTGGACATTTCATATAAACCCTTTTCTTCAGAAAAAGGATTACTGTATTTACATACTCATCAAGGTGTTTTCAAATATGAAATTCAAGCAGATCCCTCAACGTTTATTAGTGAATATAAACGTCTAAAAACAACGTAAGGCATGAAAAATTGTTCTCTTTTAAGAGGCATTTTTTCATACCTTTCATTCATTGCCTTTATAGACGTGTGCTTAATGTGAAGTCCTCTACTTGGTCCATTGCATTTATTACTTCTTCTTTTGTAAAATCCCCAATAAAGCGAAGAGCTTCTTCTTCCTTAATTGCATGAGTTGCTACTAGCTTTTTAGCTTCTTCTTTTTCTTTAATCCCTAAGTCTGAGAGCGTGCGCGGAAACCCTAACGCTTCGTAAAACGGTATAAGTTCTTTGACCACTTCTAATTGGTTTTCTAACATGAGCTGAACCAAAATACCATATGTCACTTTTTGACCATGAAGAACATGATGAGCTTCTTCAACAAAGCTAAGTCCATTATGAACTGCGTGAGCACCTGATACCCGCCCGTACTGAACGGCAAATCCTCCAACGGTTCCAGCAATCATAATAATGGATTCTACTACCCTCGTAAATGCCGGGGTAACCTTCTGTTCTTGTAAACTTTTAATAGCAGCTTCGCTATCTGCCATCAATATATCTCTAATATATTTTGCTTGATTAAGACCTGAATATACCATTGCTGAAAGTTCATGTGCGTTTTTCGTGTTTCGAATAATCGCATCTGCTTCGTACCATTTTGCTAGAGTATCTCCAATGCCGCTTTTAACATAGTTAACAGGAGATGAAAGTAAAAGCTTTGGGTCTACAACTGTTAAAAAGCTCGCTCTCTTATGGTAATCAACGCGAACGTACTGCCCGTCTCCATCATACATCACGCTAAGAGGCGTTGTTGCTGCACATGTTCCAGGAATCGTTGGCACAAGAATAACTTCAACGTCTAAATAATCCGCTAATGATTTTGCACTATCTAGTACAATACCTCCACCAATTCCAATTACCAAATCAACGTTATAAAGTTCTTTTGCATAGGTATGAATATCTTCATCATAACAATACCCTTTATGCTGGATAACTGGAATATGTTCAGGCAATGCACCGTATTGATTAAAAGCATCAAATGATTTGAATCCTGTAAAAACTACTGGTCTAGAAAAACTTGCTATATACTCGTCGATTTTCTTCGCAGCACCTATTTCACAAATATAATGATTAGGGCCACTTCTTACAATATTGGGTTCACTCATGTTGTCCTCCTTAACCGTTTCATAATTTTTAATTTTTCGTTAATTAACTCAGTATACGATAGAAGAATTTGGCATGCAAACCCTAAAAAGTCTTTCACTTATGTAAAAGCTCTTAATGTCTTATTTCAACAACTTTTTAATGATGACTCTCTCCCAAACGCTCCACGGAAGCATACGCTTTACCGATATGGATAACTTGACCCCTTTACCAACAGGATATCTAAGTTTTTTTATCTGTGATTGGTTACACAAAGAAAGAAGTAAAGAAACAACTTGATCAGGGTCACCAAGGTTTTTCTCACCAGCCTGTAGCTCATTCTCAATTGCGCGCATATAAGCGTGGTAAGGAGATCCTTCATTCAACGAATGCTTCGATACCTTCTTACCTGTTGTCCAAATATTCGTCGCATAAGAACCTGGTTCAATTAAAGCAACATCAATTCCAAACGGCTTTAACTCAAGCCGTAAACTTTCACTATATCCTTCGAGTGCGTGTTTAGAAGATACGTACGGCGATAATCCCGGAAAGCCGATTAACCCACTGATGCTGCTAATATTAATAATTTTACCCCTGCGCTTTTCTCGCATAAACGGAAGCACCGCTTGAGTCACCCTCATGACACCGAATACGTTCGTTTCAAACTGCTCTTTGTATTCATCTATATGAATTTCTTCGCTAAAACCACCAAACGCAAATCCTGCGTTATTAATTAACACATCAACCCCGTTACCCTTATCTAAAAATGCAGTTAACTGGTCAACTGAACGCTGAGACGTAACGTCTAGTTCAACAAACGTTACCCTCTCCTTTAACTTGTCTTTTTCTAACATCCTTAGCAGAGCACTTTTCTTTTCTAAATTGCGCATTGAAGCGATGATATTATATCCAGCTTTGGCAAGGTGATACGCGCTAAGTAAACCAAACCCGCTTGAGGTACCTGTAATTAATACTGTTTGTTCTTTAAACTCAGGAAATTGACTCATGTTATCACTCTCTCTATTTTAGTGGTTGTTTAACACAGGTTCATTCAACCATATACACCCATTATAGATTAATTATCTGTAGAGAAACCACTTGTACCTTTATCTTGTATCTTGGCACATATTTTGCATTACCTTTAAGTAATTCAATTAAAGGAGGTAAACAAAATGAAGAACATAAAAAAACGAAACCACTTTGGTAAACGTATGATCACATGCATCGCTTTAACAGGAGGACTACTTCTATCTACCTTACCAACCTCAGCTGCAGCAGCTAACTATACGCTCTATACAACGGGCAGTTCAGTTGATAAAGCGACAACCACGACTTTCGGACAAGTCTACATGGGAGGCAGTACGGATGTAGACGAAGCATTTAAATGGATGATTAATAAAGCAAATGGTGGCGACTTCTTAGTTCTCCGCGCAACGGGTTCAGACGGATACAATCAATATGTTTACGACTTAGCTAAATCTAACTTCATGATTGAGAGGCTGGGATATAAGGATTTCAGCCAATGATAAACCTAAACGATTGAGAGTTTCTCACTTTTAATCGTTCAGGTTTTTTGTTAATTGTGAAAACAATGTTGGAAACAGGGTGGAATGGAGCTTAGGACACTCGACTCCTGCGGGAAAGAGAGGAAAACGTGAGATCCCGCAGCGCAGCGAGGAAGCTCAGGTTCCTCCCCGCGGAAAGCGAGTGGCCGTAGCGCAATGGAACGAACGTGTTCAGGTAACGTAAAGAGGTGAGAAAAGGGAGTGTTCGTCTTTTTGGAAATTTGTTTTGTTATGTCCCACCCTCATTTTTTGGTGGTTCGGAAAACAATTAAAAAATCATTTTCTTAATTCTTTAGCTACGGTATAGTTCTGCTTTCTAAAACAAATAACTATACAAAGGAGGTTTACCATGGTCTTATCTATTTTTGTTTTTGTTTCATTCCTCACCATATCCCTTTTTTATATGCAGCATAAAGTATTATCTGTTGTTGAAAATACGTTTCTGTTCTTAGTCGTACTTATTATTAACATTAATGCTGCTTGGATTATTAACGAAGAGCTCAACCTAATTAATACGCCAACAACTCCCATTCCTTATACAGCCTTTATCTTAGACCGAAGCCTTATCTTTCCAATGCTATTCGTTATTCAATTCAACCTTCTCTATCGCTATTCTGCTATAAAACGTTGGATTGGCATTACACTCTTATTTTTAGCAGGATTTGTTTTTTTAAGATTTCTGGCTGTTCAGTTGAACGTTTATACTTATGAGCAGTGGAACTTTCTTTATGATGCTGGGTATACGCTCATACTACAGTTTATTTTATTTTACGTATTTAACATGTATCGAAAAATTACCTTAAGAAAGGTGACGTCATAAATATGTTGCTTGGCGAATGGAGTAAGAACGAAGTCATTTTATTGTGTATGATTGGACTTGCTATCGTTATTGCATTACTCTTACCTAGAAAACTGACAAAGGAAATTGCAATTTTAAGCTGGCTTTGGGGACTTGCAAGCGGGCTTGTATTTGATTTTACAATCGGTGGTGGAATCATTGATTTTTACACGGTAAATGATTCTCCACACTATGAGCTGTTCGACGGCCTTTATTATGTATTGTTTGCGCCTTTTGGCTACTTTTTTATCTATTTCTATGAGGCGCTTCATATTTCAAAATATACGTTTATTTACTACATTCTTACTTGGACATTAATTGGTATGGGAATGAATTGGGTTTTTATTACGTCGGATATCATTGCGTTTCAAAACGAATTTACAATCATATACTCATTTTCAGTATTTTTGCTTATTCAAACCATTACCGCTTTAGCATATGAGCAGTTAAAGAAAGTACGACAGTACATGGCTACCTAATGTTAGAGCAGTTTACTCACGTTAAAAATATTCCCAATAAAAATAGCTCCCCATCGGTTGAATGAATCACCTTAAAGGGAGCTATTTTTATGTTGTTACCACGAATTGATCAATTAACGAAAGAGCTGATCAACTTCTTCTATTTCAGTTTTTGTTAGCTCTACTTCTAACGTTTTTAAGTTATTAATGACTTGCTCCGCTCGCTTCGCTCCTGGAATTACAGCGTCAATCGAGTCGCGAGTTAAATACCAAGCCAATACTAAATGAGCAACTTCAACTTCTTTAGCATGCGCAAGCTTTTTTAACTCCTCTACTTTTAAAAGGTTTTCTTTAAATACATCTCTTTGGAAATAAGGTAAATTCTTACGCAAATCATTAAATTTTGCATCAACATTGTATTTACCGGCTAATAATCCAGAAGCAAGGGGAAAATAAGGAATAAAAGAAAGATCATTTTGCGCTGTATATGGCAGCAATTCTTTCTCTGCATTTCTTTCCAATAAATTATATTCTCCTTGATAAACATCAACATAGCCATCCTTATTTGCTTGCTTTAATTCATCAATTGAAAAGTTTGAGACACCAATTGATCGAATTTCCCCTTCATCTTTTAACTCTTTTAATGATCCCACTGCCTCATCTTTTGGGGTATCCTTATCTGGGAAATGAATTTGGGCTACAGGTTATCATTTACGTTTACGATTAAATAATGATTGTTAAAGGAGACTATTAAGATGACTAGCTACCAAGAACTTGTAAAGAAGCAGCGTTCATTCTTTTACAGTGGTAAAACAAAAGACGTTGCATTTCGAATTGAGACACTAACAAAATTAAAAGAGCTAATTCAAAATCATGAACAAGATATTTTAGATGCGCTAAAAGCAGATTTACATAAGTCAGAAGCGGAAGCTAAGCGCGCAGAGGTTGGTTTAGTACTAGGAGAGATTGAGTTTACACTAAAGCATCTCGAAGAGTGGGCGGCTACTAAAGAAGTACCAACACCAGCTACTCACGAAGGTGGAAAAAGTCCAACTATCGTTCACAGTGATGTAAATATCGAAGAAGCTGCGGCCCGTATTGCACGCGGAAAGTTTGCAAATGCTGGACAAACGTGCGTAGCACCAGATTATATCCTTGTACAAAAAAATAGTAAGCAAGCTTTAATCAAAAAGCTAAAAGAAGTAATCATTACTTCGTACGGTGAAAACATTTCATCTGAATTTTTTATACTAGCTAGGTTGTAAGAACAAGTTCGTTCCATTGCGCTACAGACACGCGCTTTCCGCGGGGAGGAATCTCAGCTTTCCCTCTATTTCCCGCAGGAGTCGCGTGTCCTACGCTCCATTTCACTAGCTTTTTAAACTTGTCTTGGAACCAACAAAAAATACCCAAACTATCAAAAGCAGTTAACTCGCGATAGTTTGGATATATCATTAACTGAAATACTTATGGTTCATCCTTTTTTATTTTTGCTCATCAATATACTGAACTAGCTCAAACAATACGTGATAAATTAATTCAAACGTATCATGTAGAGAAAGGTTTTCATCAAATCCTTTCATTGATTCGATATCAATATTAATGTCCCACATACCGTCTTTATCGTTAAATAGTGCTTGAAAGCTGTTTTGTCCCTCTGACAATTCATTTGTTAAAAATGCTTTGATATGAGAACCTACTTTTTTCGGCTGACGCAGCCCTAAAAGCACTTTGTACGTGCGAAAAACATCATCAAGCTCTACAGAAACCCCTTCAACACGAATTACATCAAATGATTGACATTCAATATAAATAAACTCATTCGGATGGTTTTTAACATATTGAATTGGCTCTTTTAAAAATGTACCAGCAGCTTCTTCAGATAATAAATTTTCGGACTCTTTATCTACTCTCTCCACATATGCATCCGCAAATCTAGTGTAATCAGCTTTGGAAGAAATTGTGACGCCTTCTGGAATTAATTCGTTTTTCATTGCAAAATCCTTCTCCTCTTCATAAAGCTCTACTTTTTTTCCCGAACTTCCTCTTAGTTCTACTTCAATATACTCTTTTACCGTTTCTTTTAACATCGCTTTCCCCTACCCTATTACGGTTAGCCACCTGATTGTCTAACAACTCATTTTTCTTTTATAATAACTGAAATGAAGGGTAATTTCTACCATGTACAAACGGTTGTCTTGCACTTTTTTTACTTTTTTTATTTTGTTAAATCTATTCGATCCTCCATCTGCGGTGGTTCTTCCATCCAGCCGTTCCTTGCCATAATTTTCCCACCCTCTTGACCATAGGTTAAGATATCTTTAGCCGTATCAATTAAAAGTAGCGGAAGGTCATTTCGTAAGCTAAAGGCTGTTCCAAGCGCGTTGCTTCCCAATCCGAAGCTACAGAAGATACTTGTGCAGTACATCATGAGTTTATCTGAAAATGGTGCTATTTGAGAATTTGTTGCTTTACCAGCCCACGTCGATGAAGCTTGAATGTCGCTGGCGAGAAGCAGCTGCGTATAGTTAGCGATAATTTTCTTTGATAACTCTTTCCCTTTTATAAAATATTTACGTACTTCTGGCTCATTAGCAGCTTGTGCAAATCCTGTTATCAGTTGCATGCCTAAAATATTTGTTTCCACTGCATAATGAATATGCGCTACTTCGACCGTATTAAGCGCTCGCTTTTCAGAAAATAGCTTCATACCATTCATATACCCTGTACCTTTAGCAAACTTTACTTCTTTTGGCATGGATACCACAGGTGGTCTCACTAGAACACCTTTTTTCTGTAAATAATCTACGCATTTGCTATATACGCCTTGCGTAAATTCTGTTAGCTCTTGAAATAGAGACACGATATCATCACGATGTGCCATGCTTAAATGAAGAGTGTGTAACCCCATGCTCATTTGCTTTAATAAGCGTAAAAACATAATGTCAAATAGGTGGTCGTAAAGTTTTGGTACCTCTGTATTTACGTCTTGTTCTGTAAATCCAACGGGCACAACGGCTCCTTCTTGTTCAAAAATTTGTTTTATTCTTTCTATATAATGAACAATTTTATTATGCGTAGATGTTAAAATTTCTTTAGCTTCTTCATCTTCTGCATGCTCAATGAAATGTTCCAGTAACCGCTGAGACATTGTTTTTTGTTGATACGTCATCCATAGCGTTGCTAGTTCACTTGAGCTAAGTGGTATATGACTTGTCATTTATGGTGCCTCCTATACTTTATCAAGATAAATAAAATACCTTTGATTAATCTCTTATGTAAATTCTGAGTAAGTCCCTTAAAAGCAATACTACATAGCGCGGCTTCTAATTTAGGCGTTCTCATCTCTATATCTTTACTTTTTTTGATACTACTACTATTTACATTTTTAATCATAATATGTAGCCATGAAAAAAAGCTCTCTGGTATGAGAGCTTTCTCCGTTATCTTTTAAGCTGAACAAATTTTCTTTTGCCAACTTGAACAATTAAGTCATTTTCTATGGCTACTTGTAAGTTTTCATCTGTTACTTTTTCTTGATTTAGTTTTACCCCACCATTTTTAATCATCCGACGGGCTTCACTTTTAGAGGTTTGAAGTCCTAGCTCAACCAATAGCTCAATGATTGGAAGTTGTTCTGAACCTTCCCATTTCATCACCGGAATATCATCTGGCAAAGCTCCTTTTTGGAAGACCGTTTTGAAATGATTCTCAGCTTCTTGTGCAGCTTTTTCACCATGGTACATTCGTACAATTGTTTTACCAAGCTGCATCTTTAGATCTCGAGGATGTTTCGTGTTCATTGTTAAACCTCGTTCCATCTCTTCAATTTCTTCTAAAGGTACATACGTAGCAAGCTTGTAGTACTTTATCATGAGTTCATCTGGAATTGACATTGCTTTTCCATACATGTTCCAAGGCTCTTCATCAATACCGATGTAGTTCTTTTTGGACTTAGACATCTTTTCTACTCCATCTAACCCTTCTAATAAAGGCATAAGCATGGCTACTTGCTTTTCTTTTCCATACTTCTCTTGAAAGTGACGTCCCATTAAAATATTAAAGTGCTGATCTGTTCCACCAAGTTCAATATCACATTCTAATTCTACAGAATCATACCCTTGCATAAGTGGATAGAAAAATTCGTGAAGAGAAACTGGCTTTCCTTCTCCTAAACGCTTTTCAAAGTCATCTCGTTCTAGTAAGCGTGATACGGTAATTTTCCCTGCTAAATTAATGACGTCTTCAAAATTAAGCTTTGATAACCAAAAGGAATTATAGTGAAGTTCTACTTTGTTCATATCTAGCACTTTTCCGAATTGTTCAAAGTACGTTTTGGCATTATGCTTGACTTCCTCATCCGTTAATTGTTTTCTCGCAATAGACTTACCCGTTGGATCACCAATTTTACCTGTGAAATCACCGATTAAAAGCTGAATAACATGCCCATTTTCTTGAAATTGACGAAGCTTATTTAATACGACTGTATGCCCTAAATGAACATCAGGAGCTGAAGGGTCCAATCCTAGCTTAATTTTCAGCGGTGCACCTGTTAAAACGGCCTTTGCTACTTTTTGCTTCAGTTCATCCGCAGGAATGATTTCCTGAGTTCCAAAACTATATAATTTGTATTGCCTCTCAATCTCTGCTTTTTGATTTTCTGTTGCTTGTGCTAAAAAGTTTTCCATTTTACTTCCTCCTTAAAAATAATAAAAACCACGCCCCTAAATAAGGGACGTGGTTCTTACACGCGTTACCACCCTTGTTGAAGAGAGATGTTCTCTTCCACTTCATTTTTTAACGGCTACTCACCGCTCTTTGCTGCTACACAAAGAAAGCTCAAGGAATGTAATTCACTTTTATCTATATACCAGTTCACACCGTCCACTGGCTCTCTGAAAAATAGGGAGATAAAAACTACTAAGATCCTCTCAATGCCTATACGTTATTAATATTTTGAATCATATAGCGAAGCTGCTCAGCTAACCGTTCTTGCTCACTTACTTCCATTGAATGAACAAGCTTCTTTTCACCTTGATGAAATTTTGGATACAGCTCTTTAATTACTTGTTCACCTTTTTCTGTTAGGCTAATGCTAACACGACGTCTATCTCTTGGGTCAGCACTGCGCTTACATAGGCCTTTGCGCTCTAATGTATTCGTTATGGTACTAATTGTTGCCGTCGTAACGCCTGAAGAAACAGCTAACTCTTTTGTTTCCCTTTGCCCCCATACCCACACATCATATAGTAATGAAAATGCAGTCCACGATAGTTTATGAGCTGATAGTACGTCACGTTCCATCACAATGCGCAAAGATTGAGCTGCTCTGTAGAGATTGGTAGCAACTGCTACTGCGTGTAAATCAACGTCTTCTCCTAGGCTTTCAGATAAAACCTTTAAACGATCTACCTCTTCTATTTGATGTTTATTTTTCTTATCCATTCGCACCTTACCTTGAATTTTCAGAATCATTAGCTACCTAATGATTAATTTATATAAGTGTAATTAAACTATACTTTAACCTAAAAAGCAAGCTCTATATAAAAAAAGCATGAAGCCTAAACGCGACTTCATGCTATTTCTGTAATTTTAAAAGTATCTCTTGAAACGCAGGGTGACTTTTATGATCCGATTTATAAGCAGCATAAATTGTATTGGAGACGTGCAGTGTTGAAAACAATACTTTAGAGCGATTTTGTGCGATTGAATCTTGAACTAAATACGTTGGTAAGACGCTTATCCCCATGCCTTGTTCAATTGCTTCTAATATGGCTCTTAAATCTGGAACAACGTGGGCTGCTTGAATATCAGGACGCTTTTTAAAATGCTCGCGCCAATACCTTCTAATAATCGGTAGCTCCAACCCATACGTGAGCCACTTTTGTTTTTTCAACCACGCTTCCAGCTCATCTTGCTGTAAGCTCGGCTCTTCAAGTTGAGCTGGAGCGGCAATCACAAACGTTTCATCTTCAATTTTCACGCAATCAATTCCAGCTTGCTGAAGTTTTTGAGTTGTAATAATAAAATCTACTTCGTCTCGTTCAAGCTTTTCTAATAATAGCTGTGCAACTCCAAACTGAACGGTGAAGCGTAGATTCACATCTTTAATTTTATGAAGAGCCCCTTTTGTAAAATATTCAACGGGTGACCCGATTCGTATAATCGGGGCTAACGAAGAAGACTCATGTTTGAGTTCAAGAGACGCTTTCTCTAGACTTTCAATTAAAGGAACAACTTTTGTATAAAGTTCTTTTCCCTTATCCGTTGGAATCATTTTACGTGGTGCTCGAATAAAAAGAGGCTCCCCTACTTCGGCTTCCAAAGCAGCTAGATGCTGACTCATCGCAGGCTGTGTTAAAATACGTGCTTTGGCAGCAGCAGATACCGAACGATGTTTATATATGCTAATAAAACTGCGATACCATTCAAAATCAATCATGTTCTATCCTCCGAGCCTATTTACCTTTAGTAAATACGTTCCTTTAAAGAGAGCGACGTAAGATGTCTTTTACATCTTCTTTATGAAGTGGAACATAGCTTCCTAGTGTTTCACCACGAACCATTGAACGATCCGCCATTAAATCTAATTTTTCATCGTTAATGTTGTAGTCAGCTAGCGTAGAAGGTGCTCCAATTGACGTCCAGAAAGTACGTAAAGCAGCAATCGTTTCACTTGCTACTTGCGCATCTTCTTTTCCTTCACGACTAATATCAAACACTCGCTCTCCTAGCTGTGCTACCTTGGCTGGATTTTTGCTAGCAACAAATTCCATCCAGTTAGGGAATAAGATCGCAAGACCTCCACCGTGAGGAATGTCATAGACAGCAGAAACTGCGTGCTCAATCATATGCGTAGCCCAATCAGTTTTAACCCCCATTGAAAGCGTACCGTTTAGCGCAAATGTGCCGTTAAGAAGCATCACTTCACGGTGCTCATAGCTTTCTAAATTCTTCATAAGCTTTGGTGCTGTTTCAATCATCGTGCGAAGAATTGACTCCCCGATACGCTCTTGAAGAGGCGCATTTTCTGAAGCATGAAAATATTGCTCAAATACATGGGACATAATATCAACGATTCCGTATACCGTTTGATCTTGAGGTACAGTATACGTAAGCTGTGGATCTAAGATGCTAAACTTTGGATACGTATGAATTGATCCAAATGAGCGCTTTTCATTTGTTTCCCAGTTTGTGATAACTGCCCCACCGTTCATTTCAGAGCCTGTTGCGGCTAATGTTAGAATGGTTCCAATAGGTACAGCAGAAGTCGGAACAGTTTTTTTCATAACAATATCCCAAGCGCTACCTTTATAATGAGACCCTGCAGCAATCGCTTTTGCACAGTCGATAACACTACCTCCGCCAACTGCTAAGATAAGATCCACTTCGTGTTGGCGAACAAGCTGAATGCCTTTTTCAACCGTTGTTAAACGAGGGTTCGGCTCTACTCCACCTAATTCAACCACCTGTACATCCGCTTCATTTAAAAGCTCTTGCACTTTATCGTATAAGCCACTGCGCTTAATGCTTCCACCACCATATAGCAGTAGAACGCGATTTCCGTAAGCTTTCACTTCTCCTGGTAACGCAGCTAGCTGGTCTTTTCCAAAAATTAGTTTTGTAGGGTTATGATACTGAAAGTTTTCCATGGTCTCTCTCCTTTTATTTGTTCATATCAACGACAATTTTCCCTCGTACATGACGTTCTGACAGCTCTGCTAGAGCTTGTGGTACTTCACTCAATGAAATCACTCTTTCAACAAGGGCAGATACTTTTTTCTCTTGTACTAGCTGTAAAAATTCATCACCCATTTTTGCCAAGTCACGTTCAGCAATTTCGTCATGGTTATGATGAATAGCATTAAGCGCTACTTCATGGAATGAAATAACCTTCGTGAACGGGTTCACTTTCGTATAATCAGGCGCTCCAGCAATATGCGCAATATGTCCATTGTAAGCAATCATATCTAAAGAAGCCGTTGCGTTATCACGACTTACCGTGTCTAGCACCGCATCGACGCCTCGTCCGTTTGTAATTTCCATAACGCGTGCTTTCACATCTTCTTCTCGGTAATCAATTACATGATCTGCCCCTAGTGACTTCACGTACTCGTGATTATGAGCAGAAGCTGTTGAAATGACGGTTTTGCCCGCTGCTTTTGCCAATTGAATTCCGAAGCCACCAACGCCACCAGCACCTCCATGAATTAAAATTGTATGGATTGCATTCATTGGAAATTTGCGAAACAATGCTTAATAAGCTGTATAACCAGCTGTTGGAAGAGCTGCTGCCTCTACAAACGTAATAGAATCTGGAATACGAGAAATTGTATGAGCTGTTGTTACGCCATACTCTGCGTACCCACCTTTTTTGTTAAAATCACCGTGGTATACAACACGGTCACCTTTTTGCCATTCCGTTACGTCTTCGCCCACTTCTTCAACTGTGCCAGCTACGTCTAACCCTACAATATGTGGATAAGTCCAGCTAGGGTTTCCGTTTGTTGCTGTTTTATAATCAACAGGATTTAAGCTTGCTGCTTCTACCTTGACAACAACTTCTCCTCTTTTAGCCACCGGCTTTTCAATTTCTTCAATTTTCATTTCACGCCATGTGTTTGGTTCATGCAATAATAATGCTTTCATTCTTTACCACTCCTATTCAGAGATACCCCCCTATAAAAGCTTGTACTTCTATAGGGGATTCTACTTATGCTAATTGTTTAATTACTTCTTTTGCTATGCTAATTGTTGATTGCGGATTTTGACCTGTGATTAAGTTGCCTTCTACTTGAAGGTGATCTGTCCAGTTTGCAGCTGCTACAAAGTTAGCACCTAGTTCACGAAGACGTGTTTCTAAAAGAAACGGCATAAACTGATCAAGCGTTGTTTCTCTTTCTTCTTCATCTGTAAAGGCAGTAACTGTTTTTCCAGCTACTAGCGGTGTACCGTCTGATAATGTTACTCCAACTAATCCAGCTGGTCCGTGACAAACCGCTGCCACAATTTTATTATCTTCGTAAAGCTCACGAATAACAGCGTGCAGCTTTTCATTATCCGGAAGATCAAACATTGTACCGTGTCCACCTGGTAAGAAAACCGCATCAAATCCTGATACATCTGAAATACTGTCTAGCTTTACCGTGTTTTCTAAATGAATAGCAGTATCCAGCATTTCTTGTGGAACATCTCCTTGAAGACTTCGATCATCAACCGGTGCTTTTCCGCCTAAAGGACTTGCTACTGTTACTTCATATCCCTTCTTTGTAAATTCAAGATATGCTTCACCAAATTCTGAAAGCCATAGTCCTGTTTTATGATCATCGTTCATTTTATCTGCTGTTGTTACAACCATTAAAATATGTTTTGACATATTAAGTTCCTCCTGAAGACGTGTATTGTTTTGTACTACAAGTCAAATTGTACGACCTCATTTTCGATAATACAAATTAGAAAATAAACCATTATCTATAAATATATTTATATATAAATAACTAAGGAGAAAAGCATCATGATACTTTTCTCCTTGGCTTTTTAAATAGATCCCGTATTTCGCTGTTACTAAAACTGCAACCCATATAAATACCTGCTCCCGCTATTGCTGAAAGAATAGCTGTAAGGACAGAAGCAGTATAATCCTGTACAGCGCCTGCTAACCAAACCGTTAACAATTTGCTCATGATAAACACAACGATTCCCATGAACGTTACGTGCACAATGGATATTTTCATTCTGGCAAGCTCGGGGATGATGCGGTATGACAGAGCTTTTTTAATAAGATGGAAATTATATAAAACAGAGACGCCATAGCCTACGTACGTCGCCAAAATTGGTGTGAGTTCTTTAAAAGATGAAAGTAGTGCAATATTTAGACTCAGCTTCAGTATAATCCCAATTAGCAAACCAGCAATGACCTTTTTCTGCTGATTAATTCCTTGTAAAATAGCTGCTGTAATAGTAAATAAACCAAATAAAATGGCCATTGGTGCGTACCATTGGAGAACAAAACCTCCCAGCTCATAGCTGCTTCCTGACGGAAAAATCATTCGATAAACAGGCTTTGCTAACAGTGATAAACCAACAGCAGCAGGAAGCGTCAAAAAGAAAAAGAGCTGCAGAACCTGCGTAATTTTCTGCTTCACATTATTTATTTCACCTTTTGTATAAGAAGTCGTAATGCTTGGAAGCAGTGACATCCCAAAAGCAGTTGCTAGTGAGACTGGAATCATTACCAATATCTGCGCAAGACCAATAACTGCATTGACTGTTTCGGCTTTTTCTTGGGTATAGCCAATCGATTGAAACAACGCATTAATTGTAAACGTATCGATATTTTGATAGATAGGAATGGCTAATCCAACAATTACAAATGGAATGCTATAACTTAATAGCTCCTTTAACATTGAAGCAATCGGAATTCTTTTGTTCTCTCGACTGTTCTGTACTTGTTTATAAATAAAATGCTTGCGCTTTTGATACACAGTTACCAATATAAGAAGACCTGCGCCGCCTCCCACCACTGCACCAAATGTCGCCACTCCAACCGCGCTTGTTATACTACCATTAAACATTGTTAACACAGCATACGTGCCACATACGATAAACAGAACGCGAACGACCTGCTCAATTACCGTGCTCAAAGCCGAGGGACCCATTGATTGATTGCCTTGAAAATACCCTCGTAGTAAGCTCATTGCTGGAATGATAAGAAGAGCAAAGCTGACCATTCGAATTACGTAAACTACGTCATCAATACTATTTCCACTTCCATCTTGCCTTCCAACAACGAAATGGGCTAAAGTTGGAGCTAAAGCATATAAAGTTGCGCATGCTATAAACCCAGTCACCATCATTAAAAACAAGCCAAACTTCAATAAATCTTGACTTGCCCGATAGTTTCCTAGCCCATTATATTTTGACACGTACTTGGAAACGGCTAGCGGGAGACCCATTGTCGATAAGCTAATCATAAGACCATAAGGCCCATACGCATATTTATAAAGAGCGTATCCTTCATCTCCTACCAAATTCATAAATGGAATAATATAAACAAACCCTAAGATTTTTGAGATGAACGTAGCAGCTGTTAAAAAAAACGTGCCACGGACTAACTTGTTATTCATATTCCTCTCCTCGCTAAAAAAAGCAGCTATAAGCCACTTTTAAACTCTTCATCTTTCACTTCACTCTTGGTTGTTTCATTACTTTTTTCTATTATTCGTTAACAAAAGCTTTTAAGTACCATTATTAATTTGCAATTGTAACCAACAATGAATTTATGAATGCTCTTTAGTCAACCTTTCTCTCGCAGACTCTAACCCTCGATTTACAGGCCTGTGCCCTTTTGCTTTCGCCAGTCCAAACAGCGGCATGTTTGCATAAATGGACTCATACGCATTTGCTTCGACTTTATACGTTTCATGATAGATCCCAACCGTTCCATCGCTTCCAATTCGCTGATTAAACTTCTTCCATGCTTTTAAATGACGAGCTCCTTTTGCATAGGACTCAAGTTGTTCAAAGCTTTTCCAGTATTGTATTAAAGTGATTGTTTTCCATGAAAAAGACATTTCCGTATGTAAAAAGCCGAGCTCTTTGTTTTGATAAAGTTCTTTTATCATCGGCGGCATTGCCATAAATACAGGAAGCCATTTTGAGAAAGAAAATAGTTTATTAATTCTCATACCGATAATAAACACAACCATATCTTCTTCTGAATCTGCCGTATAGCGCCCGTTGTAAATCTGCTTTGCCAACACCTTCACCTCCCAGTAATCATGTATAGTTTACCAGTTATTTCAAAGGAACACTATAACTTAAATTACATTTTTTACATATTGATTCTCTTGTTACTAAGAATGTACAAACAGCAAGGGCAGGCTTCAAACCTGAAGCCTGCCCTTGCTGTTACGAAGATAGCTCTTTAACTTTTTTTGCGTACTTCTGATAAGTTAAGACAAATATAATTCCACATATAATCATAATCCACGGGCTCAAAAATCTCATTAAAGCAAAGGGCGTTTCAAATAGAAAGCCCAATATAAATTGAGGATTTTCCATCTCCCAAAGGCCTTGAGTATAGTAAGCTGCTTTTGGATTCCAAACTGCTTCAAAGTTTTTATCAGAGTAAAACATCATAATGAAAAACAAAATAAAGACCATGAAGAAACCATTGTAGTTCATTAATCGTTTGTAATACGAAATCTGAGAGGAAAGGTCTGAAAACAACTCCGTATCTCCGTCTGGTTCCCCCATCCAATACTGTGTATGACTCATTTTTGTTCCAGCAATATGCTTCCACCCATAGTCTTCATAGAGCGTTTTATAAGATAAGAAATCAGCTTTATTTTTAAACGTCTGGTGATCAAGTCGAATAACATGACTTACAGCAGAGCTTTTAATAAAACTATAGCTTCCAAACATCCCAACTCGTTGACAAAGCCATCCTTTTCTTATCATTTCATTGAGCCATTCTTCTTCTTTCTCCACATCGATAAACAGTTTAAATTTCTTCATGATCACTCACTCCTTATATAAAGAAAGTATATGGGCTAAGCGCTGTTGTTCAACTTTCAAAATACGCTTCCCTTCGTCTGTGATGTTATATACTTTTCTCCTCGGATCATCAGATGGAACCTGCTTAATCCACTTTTGTTTTAATAAATTTTCAACCGCTCCGTATAGCGTTCCGGCTGCAATCCGAACATCATGATTACTTAGCTCTTCAATTCTTTTCATAATCGCGTATCCGTGCAAAGGTTCTCGTAAAGCTAATAAAATATAGTGCATTGTTTCTGATAACGGAAGAAGTTTATGCTTTTTCACTTATTCACCCTCTTTATACAGTTCAACTTTATACAACTCAACTATATATAGTTTAACTGTATATGTCAACATTTTTCCAAAAAGATAAAAAAAGCCATCGCTTCCAAAAGCGATGACTTTACCTACTTATTAAGGAGACTCATATGTAATGCACTTCCAATGTTTGCTGCTCATTTTTTCATATGTAACCCAGCCCATTTTCTCTAGTTCTTTTGCGAGTAAACGATTAAAAAATCCGTGACCAACAAGGACAACTGTCTCTTTATTTTTGGCATATTGAACTAAGCGTTCTGCTCCAATTTTTGCTCGCTTTCTCGCTTGCTTGTACGACTCACATGACTGACTGTATCCAGCCAGCCATAAAAGCCTTAATATGACAAGCCAAACAGCTGGTTTGCATTTAATAAACTGACCAAATGTACATTGAGGGAGCTCTACTTCTCTAAAGATACTGTCTGAGTTTAATCGTGACCCTCTCGTCAATAGATTAGCTGAGTGTTGACTTCTTTTTAAGTCACTCGTTAGTACGATGCCGCTGCTAGCAACAATTTCGACCGTTGACTGCGGGTACTCTTCTTCTTCCTGAACGCCTTTTTCGTCATAAGCTGACACCCATTCACGAAATTGTTCACTGCTTATTTTTTCATTTTCGTTCCAAGCAGATTTACCATGTCTTATAAACGATATTTTCATAGATACCCCTTTTCCCAATTGTCCCACTTATACATTACCAAAATATTCAATTTATTTCTATTGTCAATATTGTGAAATCTAAGCTCACTTCTTGAAGGAATGCTACACATTTGTTTAATTTTAACAATTCACTCCTCATCTATGTTACGATTAACAATGGATATTGGAGATACATCAGGAGGTCGAAAATTGCTAAAATATATGAAACTATTTTTATTTTCCTTATCGGTACTACTCCTTTTAAACGGCTGTAGTTCAGCTAATACCAGTAAAGATTTATTCGAGTTAAAAGGTTCCTACATCGGAGATAATAGCGCAGTGGTACACATTGTTCACCAACTCTTACATGAAGAAGAGTTTAAAAAGCTTGAGCTTCAGACGAAAGAACAGCCGTACGGCATCCATCTAGCATATGAAGACATCAGCGGCGGAGACAATGAACATAAGAAAGTAGCTATTTATAACGCTACCTTTATCTTTGCGTTAATTCAAAATGCAGACTGGATCACCTTTCAATTTGATGATACTGAATATACACTTACAAAAAAGGAGTTGGAAAGCTGGTATACTCAACAACTAAGCGATTTCTCCAGTGAACAGTCACTAAAAGAGTTAGCTACAGATTATCTAAACGACGAAGAAAAAGTGAATAAATTATTCCATTAAAAAAGGAGGAGCTTAAGCTCTCTCCTTTTTTCTTACGATATAACTTACTAGTTATTGTTCATCTTTTGATGGAACGGCACAGTTCCCATCCACGCAGGCTGCATCTACAGAGCTATCCCCAGATAAATCCTGCAGTTTAGGAGCCGGGTTTTCTTCTGCCCATACTTTTTCAAGAGCACTTGTGAACGTTTCTTTTGGCTGTGCGCCTGAAATAGCATACCTTTGATTAATGACAAAAAACGGAACACCCGTTACGCCGTATTGTTGCGCTAAACTTTCATCAATACGGACATCATTTGAGTACGACGTTTTATCTTCCAGAACGGCTAGTGCTTCTGAGCGATCTAAGCCCGCTTCTTCCGCTACGCTTACAAGAACCTCACGATCACCAAGATTTTTTGATTCTGTAAAATACGCATAGAGTAATTTTTCAGTGATTACTTCTTCTTGACCTTTTGTTTTAGCAAACTTTGCTAAGCGATGCGCATCAAAGGTATTCGTCGGCTTCATATTATCAAAATTAAACGTTAGTCCAACGCTTTTAGCCTGCTGGCCGATACCTTCATTTGCCTGCTGCGCTTGTTCAATCGTCATGCCATACTTTTTCGCTAACGCTTCATTAATGGTTTGACCTGTATTTAGTGGCGCATTTTGATCAAGCTCAAAGCTTTTAAACTCCACTTCAACATCATCTTTATGTGGAAACTGCGCAAGGGCATCCTCTAAACGACGTTTTCCAATATAACAAAATGGGCAAACAAAGTCCGACCATACTTCAATTTTCATAACTCGCACCTCTTCAATTCAAGATATTTGTTATCATACCATATGACTGAAGAAACTCTTAATAAGATGCTCAATGTTGGCGCTTAAATATGGTAAGGTAAAATCGTTTTCGCTCAACTTCTTGCACGTGTAGTTCATGAATGGTTTTTACCACATAATCATTTACGTAAATCATATTTGTTCCTCCTTTTATTTCGTCGCAATGAGGGCTTTAATTATTTCATTCCAGTATTCTTTAAACATATGCTTTTTCGTTTCAACATTTTGTTTAGCTGTCATTATTGGTTCCTCCTCTATTACTAACGCTCTCTTTCTTTCTATCTTCATTGTATGAATAAAGAGCTTTTATCGTATCCATCACCTGCCGTATCTTTTGGCATGTTTTTCTACAACTTTAGCCTGAGTTTTTACTACGACTTCAAAAAATGAATTTTTTTCCTTTTGTTATGTTACTTTATTTAAAACGAGCAGTTATACTTTTCATATACACATAGAGAGATACATGGAATTTTCCTTATTTGTTAAGCTGAACAGCACTATACTATGATTAGAAAATTTAATTTCACAAGAAAGATTAGCTGAAATGATTGTCATGATAGAATTGACTACCTTGAAGTAAGAAGGAGGAACCTAGGTATATGAACCCTATTTTTCTAGCCATTATACTGGGAGAAGTCGCTTTTTGGATGTTCTTGGCTTTAGGATTGCTTTGTCGGTATGTATGGAAAAAAGAAAAGCTCTCTCTTGTTTTGTTAGCAGCAACACCGCTTATTGATTTATTTCTGTTAGGAGTTACATTTATCGATTTATCGACCGGAACAAAGCCAACCTTTTTTCACGGCTTATCGGCAGCATATATTGCATTTTCCATCGTTTATGGCCACCAAACCATCAAGTGGGCAGACGAATGGGCGAACCATAAATGGAATAACGGTACGCTTCCTGAGAAAATCTGTTTAGTTGGTGAAGCAAAAAAGCAAGAGCAGTGGCGCTCCTTTTACCGTTTTTGTAAGTGCTCTCTTATTATGCTTATATTGATTGGATCTGCTTTTTTTATCGTTCCCTTTCAAGATACGTTTTGGCTCATTTACTGGCTCATAGCCATTATTTCTTCCGTATTTATTTGGTTCATTATGGGTCCGCTTCGATTAACGACAAAAAAGCAGGATACTCCTCTTTAACCACAGCTGCTTCTGTTGAAAAGGAAAAAGCAGAAGAAATTGAAGAAGAAATTAAAGAACAAACAAGCTTTATAGGTGGCGTATCAGAAGAACTCGGTATAACCGCTGATTCTGAAGAAAGTGAAGTGATGCAAATTATGCACGAGATGACTCATCAAAAAGTGCGTGCTCAGGATAAATGGGGGGCGGTTCCTTTAACAAATGAAAATGTCAAAAAAGTGATTGCAATTGTAGAAGCAAGTTCTTTTGAACATAAAACAGACATGCTAACGATCTTAAAACGTTGGGAAAATGATAATTTTTCAACAGTTGCAGAAGACCATAACTTTTTTTGGAGACTTCAAGGTGGAAATGTTGGTCAAGCCTATGGCACACTAACAATTGAAGAAGAACAAAAATTCATTGAGAATAATTTTGCAGAGTAGCGAAAAAGCACGGGACTAGTCCCGTGCTTTTTGCTTATTTCTCATTCCAAATATCTTTTAATTTCCAGCACGTTGCTTTTTTCAGTAGACTTTTTCCTGAACAACTTGTAAATTCTACACTGCGATACGGTTCTGTTGGATAGATACGACTTGTCATCGTAGCCTCTCCTTCATTAATAAATACTTCAATCGAAGAGCGGTCAACAAAAATACGTAGCTTCAACTGGTCACTAGCTGCTAGTTTGACACGACGAATTCCATCTTTTTTCTTGCCTGATTTAGAGCAATCAACCCTAAGTTTATTTGTAGATTTGTCATAGGCAAGAACTGTGGCTTCGTTTTCGATGCCTCGAAGTACTAGCTCTACCTTCTCTGCATTCGTCACCTCTAACACAGCTTCAACCTCAAACATTGAACCCTGCACACCCATTTCATAGCTAGAAGTAATCGTTTGATTTTCAATCGCTGACAGCTTCTTTTCTCGAAGCTGTGTCACCTCTGCAACAGGCACCATCTTTATCTTTCCATCAGCTGAAAGCGTAAGTTCTCTAGGTAATGTAAGTGCTCCGCACCAGCCATCTTTCTTTGTAGGCATATCCGATTCCCACATATCCATCCAGCCAATTGCAATCCGACGGTTTTTATCGTCTAAAAATGTTTGAACCGCATAAAAGTCATGACCATAATCTAACTCAATAAATTCTCCATGCCCAAACTTGTTCTTGTCGTACTCATATTCTCCAATCATATAGCCCGTTTGAAACAAGTTTTTAAAGTGATCTCCAGCTTCTTTTATCCCCTGTGGTGACATCAGTAGAACATGTTTACCGTTAAGCTCAAAGAAATCTGGACATTCCCACATATAACCAAGCTGCTCGTTTCCTTCTGCTAGTACGCCAATATACTCCCAGTTTCGAAGGTTTGGAGAGCGATATAAAATAACGCGACCAATGTTGTTTTTTGAATTCCCCACTATCATATGCCAATCCCTTCCGCGCTTCCATACTTTTGGGTCACGAAAATGATGAGAGCTATCTGCTGGCGGCTTTTCAATAACTGGATTCTCGACTACCTTTTTGAAATGTACTCCATCTGTACTGACTGCAATATTTTGGTTTTGATAAAACAAGTCTCTTTCTTTGTCGATATAATGATGTCCCGTATAAATTAACGTAAGCTCTCCATCATTATCAACTGCGCTACCAGAAAAGCAGCCATCCTTGTCACAAGCATCTTCTGGAGCAAGTGCAATCGGAAGATGTTCCCAATTAACTAAATCTAAGCTTTTCACATGTCCCCAGTGCATAGGACCCCAATTTTCATCATAAGGATGATGCTGATAAAAAACGTGATACTCTCCTTTAAATTGAACAAGACCGTTTGGATCATTAATCCAATTTGCTGGAGCCATAATGTGATAGCCGAGACGATGACGATTGTTTACCTTTTTCTTTGCTTGTTCCACTGCTTCCGTTGCTTGTTGAATTCCGTTCGTTGTTAACATATTCATTCCCCCTACACTATTTTAGGTACATTGTTAGCCTGCTTCAGCACAGGTTGTTTTTTGTGATTTAACAATGTAAAGATTGATAGAATGGTGAAAAATAACACAAAGCCACCCATAATTAAGTACGTAGATCTAAAACCAACTAAATCATATAACATTCCTGCAAGTGGAGACATGATAGAAGCTCCTACCTGTGAGGCAAACTGAAAGCCAACCAAGTAAAGAATAGATGATAAGCGTGTATCGAAGTTGGCCGCTAAATATTTAAAGATAGCAATTAACATGATTGGTAGTTCAAGCGCATGAATAAGTTTCATAGATGAAATCCCAATTGGCCCACCAACCAGGCCAGACCCTATGATGCGAAGTGCCATAAGGAGACCTGCTAGAATTAAACTATTCTTTGCTCCAAGCTTATTAACAATAAAAGGTGCTAGAAACATCATTCCAGCTTCCAAGAAAACTTGAAATGAATTTAAATAACCAAAAACCTGATTTCCCAACTGCTCTGTTAGAAATAATGATGCGTAGTAGATAGGAAATTGCTGGTCATATACGCCGTAAATGCACGTAACGCCAAGTATATAAACCATGAAGAACCAGAAGTCCTTCAATAAAAAGAGATTCCAAACGTCTTTCATTTTAACGGATTCAGCTTTATTCATCTCTGAATCTGTCATTTCAACTTTAACCGATAAAATGATTAAAACCAGAATGATAGCGGATACAGAAGCGACCCAAAAATTAATGTTTGGATTGATATTAAACAGCTGTCCTGCAAAAAACGTCGCTGCCGCCCAGCCTAAAGATCCCCACATTCTCGATTTTCCATATTCGAAGCTATACTTTCTACTCACTTTTTCAATATAAGATTCGATAGCTCCAATCCCTGCTAAGAAGGCAACGCCAAGGTATAATCCCCCTACTACGGCTCCAACTATTACATTGGCTTGGAGTAACGGACCATAGACAAATACGTAAAAAGGTCCCACAAACACAAGCAGTGTACTAATAAAAAATAAAATGTTTTTCTTTAAACCAATTTTATCGGAAACATATCCATAAATCGGCTGCATACAAAGAGCAAAGATAGCGTTTACAGAAAAGATAATGCCTGTTTCAGCCCCGTTTAGATTCATCTCTTGTCCAAGCCAAATCGAAAATAATGAGTAGCTCGATGACCACGTAAAAAAGAAAAAGAAAAAATAAGCGCTTAGCTTCCAATACAAACTTTTAGATTTATTCATCCCTCTAACCCCTTTGAAGTGAACTCATTCCCCAATATTTGAAAGCACTTTCAAATACATTCTATGTCAACCGGTTTCATATGTCAACGGGTTGACACAAAAAAAAACACATAGCCCATTTTAGGCTATGTATCGTTACGTTGTGCTTCCTTCCAATAACTGAACGGGAAGCTTGGTTTCTAAAGGCAGTTCACCAAACTTTCCTTCAATAGCTTGCAATAACAGTTCAACAGATCGCTGAGCAATTTGTTCAACCGGCTGCTTGATAGTCGTTAACTCCGGAAGAAGCGTTTGTGTTACCTCAGTTCCGTCATATCCCACTACTTTTAAATCGCTAGGAACATCTCTTCCTCGCCTCTTTGCTTCTCGTAAAACAGAAGCTGCAATGACATCATCACTGGCAAAAATCCCATCTACGTTAACTTGTTCATCAAACAGCTGTTCAATTATTCCCTGTTGACTGCGTCGATCAAACGTCGCGGGAATTTCATAAGTAATTGGTTCTTTTCCACTTTGTCTCATCACGTCTTCGTATGCTTTTCGTCTAAACCTCGCTGGCGTTTCTAATTCGGCTGGTCCATTCAAATGAACAATATGATGACACCCTTTTTTCAGCAACAATTCCGTCGCTAGCTTTCCTCCTTCATAATTGTCTGAGCTGACAACGGGTATCGTTTCAGATAAATTTCGGTCAATAGCTACGACTGCGAGATGCTCCTTGTGATAATTAATAATTCCTCGGTTATGGGTTCCAACAATAATTCCGTCCACTTGGTTACGCATTAACATTTCAACGTATTTTTCTTCCTCATCTACTCGGTTTAAACTGTTGCACAACAATACTTTGTAGCCTAATTTGGTACAGATATTTTCAATATAAAACGTCAGTTCACCAAAGAATGGATTGGCAACCGTTGGAAAGATTAAACCAATGACGTTTGTGCGCTTATTAAACAAAGAACGTGCTACATCATTCGGGAAATAGTTAATATCTTTCATCGCTTGATGCACGCGTGTTTTTGTTTCTTCACTAATATATCCTCTATTATTTAAAACGCGCGACACCGTCGTTGGTGATACGCCAGCGCGCTTGGCTACATCGCTAATCTTTGGTTTCATTCAGTAATCCCCCTGTTTTATGAAAACGATTCACCTTATTATACCTCGTTTTTCAAATAGAAAAAACAGGTACAGTCCACCTGTACCTGTTGCAGCTCTTATTATAGTGAATGATTATGCGTTGTCGTCACTTGCTTTATGACAAACGCAATGAGAAATAAGATAATGCTGCATGCCGCGATGCCAATTGATAGCGTCCCAATTGCAATGCCCACCCATGGATCAAAAACAGCTGCTGTAACAAAGCTTGCTACAACTCCTACAATAGCAATGCTAAGACTAATAATCGGAATTACGTATGGTTTATGCTTATTTTTATGAAACGAGTATGTGAATAAAGAAAGCAGTACGACGTATAATAGCCCAATTGTATATCCATTTCCTATATAGCCTACTAACTTGTTCAGCACGCTATTATTCGTATCTTTAGGAACTGATAACTTTACTTCTTGTATTTCTTTTGTTTTTAGATCAATTGTTTTTAACTTATACTCTTCAGGTTGTGCTGCCCAGGCTGTATCATGTAGAAAAACAACTTTATTTTGCTTATGAAAAAACACAGGAGAATTCACGCTAGATTTTAACGTTGTTAACTGCTCTGTTTTATTTGATTGAATATCAAATAAAAATAGTTCATATTCATATAACGAGCTGTTTTCAGACTCTTTTGAGACTGCTGTATACGCTACTTGATCACCAGATGGTGTAAAAGTTGTTTCATAGATATCTCCTGTTAGTTTATTGTAATTTACACGCTGTTCTTTGTTTGCTTTTAGATTATATGAGTAGAGCTCTTCATGCTCATTAAAAACGGTATAATATACGTCATCATCATCAACAGCTAAATCTCCCATTGAAAAATAGTCTTTCTTTGTTAGTTGCTTGACCTTTCCAGTCTGTACATCTGCAACGTAGAGATTACTTCCACCTTCTGCTGTTCCTTCTAATTTCCCAAGATCTGAAGCAGGCATTCCGATAAAATATATTTGCTGATTATTCTTTGAAAATACAGCATCCGTTACGTGTAGAGAATCATCACTAACCTTTTGAGGTGTTTGCCCATCCGCATTCGTAACATTAAGAACGTTTTGCTCATTAGCATCCGCTTTCTTTGCTAAAAATAAAATCTTTTTGCCGTCATTTGAATAGCGCGGTGTATGACTGCGAGTTTCACTCGACGTTGTAAGCTGCTGGACATCCTTTCCACTTATACTCGAACTGTAAATCTGTTCATTTCCATTTGTATAATATGAAAATAACAAACGATCGTCATTTGGGGAAATTGAAATTTCACTCCCTAAGCCCGTAAAAAAACGATACGGATCGTTACTTTGAGTATATGATAAATAAATGCTGCTAATTAATAATGCAAAAACAACAGCCTTAGCGCCCCATAAAAATCCTTTTTTCAACACTATCCTTCCTTTCCTTATCCATTATTTACATATTAACCCATTTAACTTTAGAATTCTAGAAAATTATTACATTATCACCTAGTTTAACTCTCTGTATTTCCGTAGAGGCAAATTTTATTATTAACATTAAGAGATGTTAATACCACAAGCCATATAAGTTTTGTATAATAAAGCTTAAAAGAAAATGTATGCTTGAAAACTGAATAGTCTTCAAACAAGATAAGGGGAAAGATAAAGAATGGCCATTTTATTGGTAGACGATAATTCCGTCAATTTATTTGTAATTGATAAAATTTTAAAAGGTGCTGGCTACACTGATACCGTATCACTAACATCGGCACAAGAGCTTTTCACCTATCTAAGAGTAGATGATCTTCATGCAAAAACACCGCCTGTTGATTTAATTCTATTAGATATTATGATGCCTGAAATTGATGGTATTGAAGCGTGTCGCCGTATTCAAACCGTCGAGCGTTTGAGAAACATCCCTATTATTTTTGTCACCGCTCTTGAGGACTCTTCAAAGCTTGTTGAAGCACTCGACGCTGGAGGAAGTGACTATATTACAAAGCCCATTAACAAAGTAGAGCTGCTGGCACGCATACGCGTTGCGCTTCGACTAAAATCAGAGCTCGACTGGCACGCTGAGCATGAAAAGAAAATTCAAACAGAACTTGATTTAGCTACAAACGTTCAGCGAAATCTTCTTAGCCAATTGTTAAAAGAAGATGATATTAAAATGGACGTATCCTATTTACCATCTTTTAAGCTCGCTGGAGATATGTATTATTGCCATAAAATTGATAAACACCGATACGGAATTATTTTATTTGATATGATGGGGCACGGAATTTCGGCTTCTCTTGTCTGTATGTTTATCTCATCTGTCCTTAGAGAAGCTATTAAGCTTCTTGTTGATCCTGAGCTTGTGATTAAAGAGTTAAATCGCTACATGACCTTGCTACATACGGAAAAAGATCATATTCCTTATTATTTTACCGGTATCTATGTTGTGATTGATACAAAAAAGAAAACGATCGAATACGTAAATGCTGGGCATCCCCCTGGCTTTATGTTGATTGATGGCAAGGAAGTCTTACCGTTGGAGCGAGGAAGCTGTGCAGTTGGTTTTTTTGATGACATTAACGTCAACAAGTTTACAGTGTCTTTTGAAGAAGATGTTCAACTTCTATTATTTACAGATGGTGCACTAGAAGCGATGGGACCTTCGGAAGTCGAGGCAACTGAACAACTGAAATTAATTACTTCTCAAAAATGGGAGGATACATCAATTATCATGGATCAAATCCTCCCTCCCGAACAGCGTGAAAACCAGCCAGATGACATGTGTTTACTGCTTGTTCAAGCTAAATCTATTTAAAAAGGTCGAGAGCATGCGCTCTCGACCTTTCTTCATGTAGTTATTTTTCGATAAATTCGCTCATTTCCCACAAACTCTTCGTAGAATTCAGAGCCAGCTGAAAAACGCAGCGTTTCTTTATCTCCAAGTCCTAAAAACCCACCTTCACATAAGCTTTCTGAAAACAGCCCATATACTTGCTCTTGAAGCTCATTTGTAAAGTAAATGAGCACGTTACGACAAATAATAACGTGAAACTCATTAAATGAGTGATCTGTTACTAAGTTATGCTGTGCAAAAATGATATTTTTTAATAAGCTTCGATGGAAATAAGCATATAGATGATCGGTTTGATAATACTGTGAAAAGGCTTCTGTTCCACCTGCTTGCATATAGTTTTTTGTATAATCTTTCATTTTCCGAAGTGAAAACGTTCCTTGTCTTGCCTTTTGAAGCACGTCTTCGTTCATATCTGTTGCATATATAACTGCTCTATCTAATAATCCCTCTTCTTGTAACAGGATAGCCATTGAAAATACTTCCTCACCTGTTGCACAGCCAGCATGCCAAATTCGAATTTCTTTATGCTGTCTTAGTAAAGGTATTACCTGCATACGAAACGCTTTAAAAAACGTTGGGTTTCGGAACATCTCTGTTACATTAATTGATAGATCGTTTAAAATTTGCTCTAGAAACTCCTCGTCATGCACAACTTTTTCAATTACTCTTGAAATCGTTGGAATGCCATCGATGTTCATTCGGTTTTGAATTCGTCGGTATACAGAGGACTGAGCATACTTTCTAAAATCAAATCCAGATAGTCGATAAATCGCTTCTAATAGCAGCTTCAGCTCTAGATTTGATTTATACGATGCTTCGTTTACTTCTAGTTGATTTGTATCCATACGTAACATCCTTTTTCATTACTTAACTCAGCTTGCCAACCACACGCGCATCACGGAAAATAACTGACTTAAATCTAACGGCTTGCTAATATAGTCAGACGCTCCTGCTTCTAAGCATTTTTCACGATCATTTTTCATCGCTTTTGCGGTTAATGCAATAATTGGTAAATCAGTTAATTCCAACTCTCGACGAATCTTTTGCATTGTTTCATATCCGTCCATATACGGCATCATAATATCCATTAAAATTAAGTCAATATGATGCTCTTTTGACTCTACAATCTCTAAACACTCAAGGCCATTTTGAGCCGTGATGATGTCCATTCCCTGCTTTTTCAACGCTGTTTGTAAAGCAAAAATATTACGTTGGTCATCATCAACAATTAATACTTTCTTTCCTTGGAATACATTTGAGTCATTTATAGTTGAAGTATCTTCTTCTTGATTGTCAATTTTGCTTTCTACCTGTGTTTCAGCGACTTCCACTTCATTAAAAGTCACCGCCACTTGGTTGTACGCTTCTTCTAGCTGAGTATAATCCACAGCCCCATTAATTAAGCTTGGTAAATAAAGCGTAAACGAACTTCCTTTACTTACTTCACTATGAAGTGTAATAAAACCACCTAAAAGCTTTGCAAATTCGCTACAAATGGACAGCCCTAAACCTGTACCACCGTACTTCCGAACCGTGGCACCATCTGCTTGTTGGAAGGCTTCAAAAATCAGTTCATGCTTTTCTTTAGGAATACCAATTCCAGTATCCCTTACTTCAAACTCGAGCCAGCAGTTCGACTCCACTAATTCTTTTATTGGGTGAGAGATGCTTTCACTTGCTCGTCGAATGAAAATAGATACTTCTCCTTGATGAGTAAATTTAAAAGCATTGGATAGCAAATTCTTCAAAATTTGTTGAACACGCTTTTCATCCGTTATAAACAGATTCGGTACATCATCCTCTTTGTATACATGAAAAGCTACATTTTTCTTTTCAGATACATGAGCAAACTGACGCTCTAGCTGTTGTGGAAGCTCGCTCATGTTAACTTCACTTAGAAGCAGCTCTAGCTTTCCTGCTTCTACTTTTGATAAATCTAAAATATCATTAATTAACCCTAATAAATCACTGCCTGAAGAGTGGATAATGCGTGCATACTCTTCTTCTTCATCTGTAAGCCTATTATCTCCATTTTCCGAAAGCATCTCTGATAGGATTAATATACTGTTAAGCGGCGTACGAAGCTCATGAGACATATTTGCTAAAAACTCAGACTTGTACTGTGAGTTCAATTCAAGCTGATTTGCTTTTTCTTCTAGCTCTTTTTTTGCAACCAGAAGCTCTTCGGACTGATGTTCTGCGTCTCGCGTGCGCTCCTCTAACTGTTCATTGATGGTTTGAAGCTCTTCAGATTGCATCTGAAGCTCTTCGGACTGCGTTTGAAGCTCTTCGGACTGTGCTTGAAGCTCTTCAGTCATTGCTTGAGATTCCGAAAGTAATCGAGCAATTTCCATTCGTCTCGTAACGCTATTTATCGTCAGTCCAAACGTCTCAACCACCTGATTCATAAGCTCTTTTTCAAGCGCAGTAAAGTCTTCTAAGCTTGCTAATTCAATAACCGCGATAACTTCACCTTCAAATAAAACAGGAGCAATAAGCACACTTTTAGGTACGGTTGCACCTAAGCCTGAGCCAATCAATTGATACCCTTGAGGTAAATCTGTTAAGCATAACTGTTTCTTCTCTAATGCACATTGTCCAATAAGCCCTTGTCCCATTTTAAATGATTCTCTTCCTACGTCTTCAAACCGATCAGCAACACTTGCTTCTTTTACAAACTCAATCTCATCATGCTCATCATTTCGAATATAAAATGCACCGCATGAAGCACCTGTTATTTTAGAAACCGTTAGTAGAAATTGCTCAGCTAATGTTCGAATAGACGTAATGCCTTGATACATAGTCACGACTTCTGCCAGGTTGGTTTGAAGCCAATTTCGGTCTTCTACACTATCTAGTAGCTCGTTAGTTGCATCACCTAGCTCTTTGATTTCGTCGTTTGTTTTAACTCTAATTCGCGTATTTAACTGATTTTTTGATGTAGCAATCTGTTTGATTGTATTTGTAACTTCTTTCATTGTATTAACAATTGATCTTGATAAAAAAACGCCAATTACAGTTGAGAATAAGGCGACAAATACGAGAAGACCATACATGCCTAAGGTAATATTTTTATTTTGGCTATCTAATTCCACTGCTCTTTGTTCGGTCATTGCTTTTTCCGTTTCACGAAACGAATTAAATTGACTGCGCATGTCATCCATGTAGCGGCGACCAGAATCTACTTTAAAAAACGATTCTAGCTCTTCTTTGTTACCTTCTTGCTTCCATTTAATTGTTGGTTCTCCAGCGCTTTCAACCCAACTCTCAATGGTTGACTTTATTTCCTTTAGCTTCTCTTGTTGAGAATTATCATCTAATAATCGATATAACTTATTATAATCGTCTCTCCATTGAGATTGTCCTTGTTCATAAGGTGCTAAATAACTTGAATCCCCTGTGAGTACATACCCGCGTTGACCCGTTTCCATGTTCAACAAACTATTTTCAATTCGACCTGTTAACTCATGAATTTGGATATCGTGATCAATAATAAAATTTCGCTCTTGTTGTAACGACTTAATTTGGTTATTTAAAAGAATAATAGCTATAAATAAGCTACAAACAATAAAGAAATAGCCCCCTAAAATCTTTGTTCGTATCCCCATTTTCCATTTCGTTTTCATATATGTTCCTGCCTTTACTTATTCATCTTACAGTGTATCTATTATACACTGAAAAAGATTTTTCCTATACTGTTTTTTAATTTAAAGAACACGGGTTAGCATTCGGGCTAAAAAGTACCTATTAAACACATAAATCTACTTGTTTCATTTCCATTAATAGCTTATTCTAGATTGGATAAGAAAAAAGAAAGGAGGATCTAGATGCTAGATTCAACAATTCATCCTCTATCATTTGATGCTCAACATAAAGTAGTGCAAACCAACACCTCTTACTACCATACAAAATGGAGCTCGGTCACAGACCCTGCCAAAAATAACAGTTGGAACTGGATGGCCTTTTTATTTTTTCCATTCTGGCTTGCCTACCGCAAGTTATATAAAATCTTTTTAATTATTGCGCTGATTGATATCCCACTGCTCGTTGCAACATATATCATTGATATCCCATTTCTAGTTGAATTACTTTTTTATTTGGTGATTGCCATAGTAATAGGAATAAATGCTAATCGTTGGTATTATAAACATGCTTTTAAACTAGTACAGTCCGCTATGGATCTCCCAGAAGAAAAGCAAATTCTTTATTTAAAAGATAAAGGTGGCACACACATCGGTAGTTTAATTGGATTAAACGCACTCGTTATTGCTTTTAGTATTGGTGCTGATTACGGATTATCTTATTTACCGACTAAAACAAATGCTAAAGACATTATGAGGTACAGCGATGAAGGAATAACGCTAGAAGCATTTACGGATAATCCAACGTGGACGTATATCAAAAAAGAAGATAACCATCATATTATTCAGTTTAAAGGCTATGACTATGCTGAAAAAGAACATGTACGCATCCTATTCTATACATATATTCATAAGCAAGTATACGAGTGGCATGAAGTCTACATAAATGGCAAGAAGCTAAGTGATGAAGAAGCTGAGGAATATGAATATTGGATTGAAGATAATACGTGGTATTAAAAAAAGAAGGTGCACGCTACCTTCTTTTTTTATAAATTAGTTTACTAATCACTATTTCTTTTGGTTCAAGCAATAATGTTCTATTATTACTTTTCCTTCTTTTACAGAAATACCTTCTTTCTCTAAAAATGTCGCTTGAGTCCAAGCAGCTTCTTCACTTTTAATTACAATCTCACCTTTTGCATTTACAACACGATGCCACGGTAATTTATGCTTTTGACTCATAGAGTGTAGAATGCGAGCTACTTGTCTCGCTGCCTGTGGGTTTCCTGCTTCCTTTGCAATTTGTCCATATGTCATAATGTACCCACTAGGGATTCTTTGAATAATTTGAATAACCCGCTCCGTAAATTCCTTCAGGGACTTTCACTCTCCTTTTAACTAATTCATTTATTTTAACATGAGCTGTCTTGAAATAGATGCATCAGATAGAGCATTATTAATTTCATTGGTAGCCTGCTGCAAAAACGTAGTTTGCTCATTATTGACAGATACTTTTGTTGTAAGTAATCTTAGTAGATTGCTTATTAAATTCGTAAATTGACTAATGGTAACTGAATCTCTTACTTTAATAACCTGGGGAAGCACACTGCTTAAGATAACAAGAAAATGATAGAAGCTCGCTTCACAATGAACATCCAAAAATCCAATAGGATTATTGATTGATATTACAAGTTCTCCTTTTAAACCGACTTGTCTTTTTAGTATATGTACAAGCTTCTCGTTCGGTTCATGGACTCATAAAAAAAGACAGAGGAGAGCCCTCTGCCTTTTTCTTTCTTAATCGTGGAAGTTCGTACCGTCCGTTACTGCTTTCACAACGCCAACGCGTACAACGAAATCACCGAAGTGTTCACCATCATGACGCTCTTTTGCATAGCGGCTAATTAGCACGCGTAGCTCGCTTAAGATTTCGCTTTCACTGATGTTCTCACGATACATTTTACTTAAACGACTGCCGTCAAAAGCAGCCCCTAAGTACATATTATATTTTCCTGGCGCTTTACCGATAAAGGCAATTTCACCAAGTGCAGGTCTAGCGCATCCATTTGGACAGCCTGTCATACGAATCGTAATTTCTTGATTACGAAGACCGTTTTCATCTAAAATTTCATCGATTTGTTCAATAAGCGTCGGCAAGTAGCGCTCTGCTTCTGCCATCGCTAATCCACAGGTAGGTAACGATACACAAGCAAGTGAACTGCGACGAAGCGCGGAATAATGCTTGCCGTCTGTCAATCCATATTGTTCAATTAATTCACTAATTTGCTTTTTCTTTTGGCTTGATACATTAGCAATAACTAAATTTTGATTGGCTGTTAAGCGGAAGTCTCCAGTATGCACTTTCGCAATTTCACGCAATCCAGTCATTAACGGATAGCCATCGTAATCCGTTACGCGACCACCTTGAACAAATAGTGTAAAATGCCATTTTCCTCTGACACCTTTTTCCCAGCCATAGCGATCGCCGTTATGTTCAAAGTGAAATTCTTTCGCTTCTTCAAGTTTCCACCCTAGGCGATTTTCTAATTCTTTAACGACAGTATCTAACCCTAAGCGATCAACCGTATACTTAAAGCGCGCGTATTTACGCACAGAGCGGTTACCGTAGTCACGCTGAATTGTAATAATTTTTTCAGCCACTTCAAGTATTCGGTCTGGTGTACAGAAACCAATCACTTTTGCTAGTTGCGGGTACGTTTGCTTATCCCCGTGCGTCATCCCCATGCCGCCGCCGATTGCAACATTAAAACCAACTAGCTTACCTTCTTCAACAATTGCAATAAAACCTAGGTCTTGAGAGTATACGTCAACATCATTTGATGGCGGCACCGCAATTCCAATTTTGAATTTACGAGGTAGGTATAACGGGCCGTACATTGGCTCAGTTTCTTCATCCACTTCAGGCGTTGAAGCAACTTTTTCTTCATCTAACCAAAGCTCATGATATGCTCGCGTACGTGGTAATAGATAATCACTGAGTTGCTTTGACCATTCAAATACTTCTTCATGAATGTCAGATTGATACGGATTTGGATTACACATCACGTTACGATTTACGTCACCACATGCTGCAATTGTATCAAGCATTGATGCATGGATATCTTGAATTGTTTGCTTCATGTTCCACTTTAAAATACCATGCATTTGAAATGCTTGACGTGTTGTTAACTTAAGCGTGCCGTTTCCGTATTTCTGAGCTAAATCATCCATAACAAGCCATTGTTCAGGCGTTGAAACTCCACCTGGTGTACGAACGCGAAGCATGAACTGATAAGCTGGCTCTAGCTTTTGCTTCTGACGCTCGTTACGAAGATCACGGTCATCTTGCAAATAGCTGCCATGAAATTTCATTAAACGATTATCGTCATCCGAAATTCCTGAGCTAATCGGTTCAAGCATCGATTCCTTTAACGTACCGCGCAGGTAATTACTGTCTTCTTTTATACGCTCAACGTCACTTGGAGGACCTTCGGGCGCTTTTAAAATTTTGTTAACCATGTTGAAACTCTCCTTTCAATCCTCAATATACGTCGCGCTGATAACGCTTTTGCTGCTGCATATCAGCTAAATATTGCTCTGCTTGTTCACGGCTTACATTGCCTTCTTGTTCAATAATATCAATTAGCGTATTGTGCACATCATGTGCCATATGCTTTTCGTCTCCACAAATATAAACAACCGCACCTTCTTCTAACCACTCAAAAAGCTCTTTACTATGCTCTTTCATACGATGCTGAACATATACCTTTTCAGCTGTATCACGTGAAAATGCAACATCCATCTTGGTAAGTACACCGTCCTTTAACCACTGTTGCCATTCCGTTTGGTATAGGAAGTCTGTTACAAAGTGCTGATCGCCAAAGAACATCCATGACTTACCTTCCGCACCAACCTCTTCACGCTCTTGCATAAACGAACGAAACGGTGCAACTCCCGTTCCTGGACCCACCATAATAATTGGCGTTTCAGGATTGCTTGGAAGCTTAAAGTTTTGATTATGTTGAATATAAACAGGTAAAGTATCACCTGGCTGTAAGCGTTCTGCGCATAAAATAGAACATACGCCTTTACGCTCTCTTCCGTGTGAATCATAGCGCACTGCTCCAATTGTTAAATGCACTTCATCAGGATTAGCTTCTAAACTACTTGCAATTGAATATAAACGTGCTGGTAGCTTGCGCAATAAGGCAACAAAATCTCCAACTGAAACTCCAAGCGGACCAAAGTCTTTAATAAGGTCTAAAAGATCACGCCCATAGACATACTCTTTTACTTTTGCGCTATCACTGATAAGAGCATGCAGTTCTTCATTTCCTGTAAGCTTTGCCACTTGTTCAAGAAGCGGTTTTGTTAATGTAGTAATTTCAAAGTTTGAAATGAGCGCTGCACGTAGAGAACGCACATCGCCTTGTTTGTTCACCTTCACTACTTCATCTGGGTTGAAACCTAGCTCCGAAATTAATGAATCAACAAGCTCAGGATCATTCTCTGGATAAACGCCCAAGCTGTCTCCAGGTTCAAACGTTAATCCAGAACCTTCTAAAGATAGCTCTAAGTGACGCGTTTCTTTATTTGATCCGCGACCATTTAAGTTTAAATTTTCTAGTACTTCTGCTTTAAATGGATTCGTTCTAGAGTAAGTTGATGGCTGAGCTGATGCGTCTTCCACTGCTACAGCAGCCTCCATTTGAGCGCCGCTACCTTCACTTAAACCATTCAAAACACCTTCTGTCCACTCTGCTGCTAGTTCTTCAAAATCTAAATCGCAGTCAACTCGTGGATATAAGCGCGTACCGCCTAGCTCTTCTAAGCGTTGGTCAAACTCTTTTCCTGTTTGACAGAAAAACTCATAAGAACTGTCTCCAAGAGAAAGAATTGAAAAGCGTAAATTTTCAAGCTTTGGAGCGCGTTTTCCGTGTAAAAACTCATGGAATGAGAGCGCGTTATCAGGTGGCTCCCCCTCTCCGTGTGTGCTTACAACAATGAGCAAATTCTCAAGTTTTTTAAGGGTATTGGGTTTAAATTCACTCATAGATGCGACTTTAACATTAAAGCCTTTTACTTCTAATGTTTTACCCGTTTGACCTGCCAAGTTTTGAGCATTTCCTGTTTGAGATCCATAAAGGATTGTTACGTCTTTAGACACAGGCTGAGCAACTGATACGCTCTGCACTGATTCAGCAACAGGTGCTGATACTGCTGCTAGTGCTGAACCGCTCGCAGCCAAGTATCCCCCTAGCCAAATTTTTTGGGATTCTGTTAGCGTTGGTAGTAGCTTATTTAATAATTCTACCTGCTCTTGATTAAAAGGACTGTTTGTGACCTGAAGTTGCAAAAATATCCACCTCACAAAGGAATATAAAGCTTAGTATGTATACAAATTATACAAAATGATTTCATTATTCTGACGAATATTTCTCTAAAAATCTCTTAATCTCTACTATTCCTATTTTTTTAATTGATTTTACACTAAAATTCAAAATTAGTAAAATACAGATAATTTATTAGTTGTATTAAAAATATTAATATGAGGCTTCAGAAAACATAATAATGGTATTTAAACAAAAAGGAGCTAAAACATAACGATATGATTCCTTCTCAAAGACGAAGTATTACTTTATTATAATAGTTAGGTTGTAAAAACAAGTTCGTTGCATTGCGCTACAGACACTCTTTTTTAAAATTATCTTCCGAACCAACCAAAAACATCCGAACTATCAAACAGCGTTAACTGTCGACAATTCGGACAGATCATTGACTGAAATACTTATGTCCCAGCCTCTAGTTTATAGATGAACTATTTCATTCTCTTATTGCCACTATTCGAATACGTTGATAATCGGCTTCAAACTGACCTTTTATATACAGCTGTGGCTTAAGATGCTTAGTGACTTGTCCAAAAAGGTGTGTCTTCTCACTATGACTAAGGCCTGTCACAAAATCACCAGCAAAACTTTCTAACCATTGCTGCATACCGTCCTCACCATCAGCTAACGGTGTAATGCGATTAAAGTGCTGTGCAAAGAGCACTTTAAACCCGGTCTCTTCAAGCAACGCGCTATATTCTCCTATACTAGGAAAATACCAAGGGTTCCTTTCTTTTGCATCAATGCTATATTCATGTTGTAGAAAATACGAAATGCTCTCAATGATGGTTTGAATATTTCCTTTTCCACCGAATTCGGCAACAAATCGCCCTTTTGGTTTTAAAGCTTGATAAACTGATGATAATACACCTTTAGCATCTTTCATCCAGTGAAGCGCTGCGTTTGAAAAAATCGCATCGTATGGTTGATTAACTTCGAATGACTGTCCTTCTCCGACATTAAATTGTATGTGTGAATACTTGTTTCTAGCAGCATTAATCATTTCTTCGGAATAGTCTATACCCGTGACTAACGCATTATGCTCAGCAATTTTTGCAGTTAAATCACCTGTACCGCATCCTAAATCTAAAATCCGTTCACCTTCTCTAGGAGAAAGAATATCAATTAAACTTTCACCATACTTTGAAACAAACTGCATCTTTTGGTCATATAAAGAAGGATTCCAAACATTTATTGAGTTCATTTTTAACTAACCCCTTTTTAGAAATATTTGTTATATTTATCCTACATACTAAATGATTTAATGGCTAATATATGGTAGCTATTACATTGATAGTTTAAAACTATGGAGGGAAAAATGGAGATACGCTTATTTCAATATGTAATAGAAGTCTACAAGATGAAAAGCTTTACGAAAGCTGCTGCGAATTTACATATCGCTCAGCCTTCTTTAAGTAAACAAATCTCCAAGCTAGAAGATGAGCTGGGTATTTTATTATTTAATCGTTATTCAACTGGTATTGAAATAACAGAGAAAGGCAAGCTGTTTGTTGTAAGAGCACAGGCTATTTTACGTATGCATGACAATTTACAAAAAGAGCTAGAGGATTCCAAAAACATAAAAGAAAATAGTATCACAATTGGCGTTACCCCTATCACAGGTGGACATGTTCTTCCTCCTTTGCTAAAGCAGTTTATGCATCAGTATCAAACTGTAAAAGTAAAGTTTCTGGAAGACTCAAGCGAAAATATACTGAAATTATTGGTCAACGCTAAAGTAGATTTTGCTTTGCTATCACTTCCGATTAAAGATGAACGCTTAAAATATGAACCTTTTTTAACAGAAGCTCTCTACCTTGCTGTTCCAAAGAATTCGCCCAATTGGCTACCACCTTTATCGAATCGCTTAACCGATTACGAAAATTGCCCATTCATCTTATTAAAAAGCGGGTTTGACTTTCGCTCGAAGGTACTCTCTTTATGTGCAAATCACCAGTTTCAACCAGCAGTAGCTTATGAAACAAGTAGTATTGAAACAGCTCAAGCATTAGTTTTGAACGGCCTTGGAGTTACCATTGTTCCTGAAATGGTTATTAAACATGATAATCCTTCCACAATTCGCTATATAAAACTAGAGCACGCTACGCGTACGCTTGTATTCGCTCACGTTAAGGATTTTTACCTTAGTCAAGCTTCAAAGAACTTTATACATATGGCAAAAAGCACCGAAGTTTCTACTTTCAACTAGAACCTCGGTGCTTCCTTTTATTCTTCCTCTTCTTCTATAACCTGACCGATGAACGATAGTACAGATCCACCTGCTTGAATCCAGCTTCCAAACACATTTAATACTTCTCCTTTATTATCTTCATCAGAACCATTATCTGTCCCTGTTGCTTCTTCTAGTTCTTCTGCTCTTAAATCATAGCCATCACCTAGAGCTTGCATCGAATTCCCAATAATTTGCATGATATTTCCGACGATGCTATATACCTCTCCAATATTTGAGTCGTCCTTTAACTCATCTCCTAAAGCAGCCGCTCCTCCCAAAGCTTGCATTAAGTTTCCAGAAATAGTAAGACGAGTTTGTGTTTCCCCTTCTTCTAACAAAAGAAGGCCTGCAACAATGGTGGAGTTGCCGACAGCTTGAATTTCGTTTCCGATTTTTTCGAGTGAGATTTCTCCTTGCCTATCTGCTTCTAATGCGTTACCTGTTCCCTGAAGTAAGTTTCCCCAAAGATTTAAATTGTACTTAGCTTGTTCGGAAAGCCACCAGAAAGGCGTACTTCCAACTGCGGCCGTTATGGTTCCGATAGCGGCAATTGCAGCTCCAACTACTTCCAATTGTCCATTATCCATCTATGCCACGCCCCGTCATAAAGTTCTTTTTACAGCATATGCATGAGAAATTGAAAGTGATTTCATCTAAAAAATAGCCCTTTACGTTATGTAAAGCGCTATTTTTTTGTAATGTTATCCTTTTTTATTTACAAGTAACATATAAGCACATAAAGCAAGTAACTCACAGATTGCAATAACAATTCCCATCGCTAAATCCGTATTGTTTCCAAATGCGCCCACTAACGGCGCTACGGATCCTCCTAGTAAAAATGGGAGTAGTCCTAATAAAGCAGCTGCACTCCCCGCTTGTTTTCCTTGAGTTTGCATAGCTAATGAAAATACCGTTGTATTGACAATCCCAACGCTTGTTACTGAGAAGAATAAAAAAACACACAGCAGCAACACAGAGTCTGTGAATAAAATAGCGAGCACTAAGCTAATGCTGCCAACAGCAGCTTGAATCAGACCATACGTCAGCAAGATACTTTCAGAAATTCTTCCTGCCAAACGTCCCGTCACCTGCGTGGCAATAATTAAACCTAAACCATTAATAGCAAACACCGCACTAAACATTTGTGGAGACAACCCATAAATTTCTTGAAGAACAAATGTTGAGCCCGAAATGTAAGCAAACATTGCGCTCATTACGAACCCTTGCGTCAACGCGTAACCTACAAATGTTTTGTCTTTCACTAAGCTTCCAAAGGTTTGTAAAATCTCTTTAAATCCGCCTGTTTTACGGCGTTCCGGCGGTAGTGTTTCATCTAGTCCAACCATAACGCTGATTAACATAACTAAGCCAATTACGGTTAAAACACCGAATACTCCTCGCCACGATACGAACTCCAGTACTTGACCTCCTGCAATCGGTGCTACAATAGGTGCTAACCCGTTAACGAGCATCAGCATTGCAAAAAATTTAGTTAAATCTGTTCCTGAAAACAAGTCTCGCACGCTCGCTCTTGAAATGACCATACCAGCCGCCCCTGCAGCTCCTTGAATAAAGCGTAAGGCAATAAATATCCAAATAGTAGGTGCCACAACGCATAAAGCTGAAGCGATTGTATAGATAATAATTGAAATAACGAGAGGCTTTTTTCGACCTTTAATATCGCTAAAAGGCCCCATTAACAGTTGACCAAACGCTAACCCAATCAAGCAGGCTGTTAAACTAATTTGAACTAAAGATGTTGTCGCATCAAGTTCTTTTGCAATTGTTGGCAGAGCGGGTAAATACATATCGATTGTAAAAGGCCCAAATGCACCCAGCCCTCCTAAAATTAAAACAAGCAGCAAACGGCTTTTTGAACCAACTGCTATATTTTGCGTAAGCTCTCTTTGCATAATATTCTCTCCTTTTTACCCAAATGAAAAAGAGCAACTGTATCCGTTGCTCATTGAACTAAAAACAAAATTTTAACTAGTAAATATAAAATCCATATTGAGACAATTAAAATTAATCCATTTAAAAGACGATTTTGAAACGTTTGAGTTTTTTTCTTTGGCTGAGCTTGTTTTCTTCGTTCAGAACGACTCATGGGCTGTTGATTATCATGATTCGCTAACATGATCTTGCATCTCCAATCTTACTAACAAAATCTTTTCTCGCTAAATAGTTTACCACACTTCTACTAAATAGTGGAGAATAACCATTACAAAAAAGAGGGTGGGACATAACAAAACAAATTTTCAAAAAGACACACAATCCCTTTTCTCACCTCTTTACGTTGTCAGAACACGTTCGTTCCATTGCGCTACGGCCACTCGCTTTCCGCGGAGAGTGTCCTTCGCTCCATTCCACCCTGTTTCTAACATTGTTTTCACAATCAACAAAAAACCTGAACGATTAAAAGTGAGGAACTCTCAATCGTTCAGGTTTATCATTGGCTGAAATCCTTATGTCCCAGCCTCCCTTTCTTTATCTTTTTGCTTTAAATTTCCACACATAGCTTTGAAAGTCACCTTGTAAGGAAATAGGGATATGAATTCCACTGTACATAAGCTCATCGCCCCCATACACCTTATCTGTTCCTATTAATTCATACGATTTCTCTGAATCTAACCCATGAAGTTTGATCGAGCGCAAAGGTGCCGCCGGCTCAGCAAGTACACGATAATAAAATACTACTACCTCTTCTTTTGCTTCATCCGTAAATAACCATGCCGTTTCATGTCCTTCAAATGGACTTAAGAGTCGATAAAAATTACCGTACTGAATGAGTCTTCGAATTTCCTTATATTCCACAATTTGCTCTTTTACAGCTTGTTTCTCTTCATCTGTTAGCTTCGTTAAATCTAGCTCATAGCCAAGGTTGCCAGCCATTGCTACATCACCGCGCATCTTTAATGGTGCATAGCGATGAACTTGGTGATTCGGAATATCTGATACGTGCGCTCCCATTGATACAATCGGGTACACAAGGCTTGTGCCATACTGAATTTTCAGACGTTCAACCGCATCCGTGTTATCGCTGGTCCAAGTTTGCGGCATGTAATACAGCATCCCTGGGTCAAAGCGTCCTCCACCACCAGAGCAGCTTTCAAATAAAATATGAGGAAATGCAGTTGTAAGGTCCTCCATCATTTTGTATACGCCTAAAATATGGCGATGAGACGTTTCTTTTTGACGCTCAGCAGGAAGAAGTGCTGAACCCACTTCTGTTAAGTGGCGGTTCATGTCCCATTTAACATACGTAATTGGAACGCTTGAAAGAATAGCTGAGATACGTTTTGTAATTTCAGCGCGTACATCTTCTCTAGAAAAATCAAGAACAAGTTGCTCTCGACTTTCCGTTCGATGACGGTTCGGTACGTGCAAACACCAATCCGGATGTTCTCTATATAAATCACTATCTTTTGAGACCATTTCAGGTTCAAACCATAAGCCAAACTCCATGTTTACGTTGTTTACACGTTTGGCCACATCTTCTAAGCCTGCAGGAAGTTTCTCATTATCAACGAACCAATCTCCAAGTGACGTTGTGTCTGAGTTGCGCTTTTTAAACCAGCCATCATCAAGTACAAACAGCTCCATGCCAAGCTCGCTACCTACCTTGGCAATTTGCTCTACTTTCTCCGCATCAAAATCAAAGTAAGTAGCTTCCCAGTTGTTTACCAGTATTGGACGCTCTTTCTCTTTAAATTCACCGCGTAATAGATGGTTTTTATATAAATTATGGAAAGTGTGAGACATTTCTGATAAACCTGCAGCTGAATATACCATGACGACTTCAGGAGTTTGAAAAGCCTCCTCTTTTTCTAGTAACCACGTAAAATTATGCGGGTGAATGCCTACAGATAAACGCGCCGTTGAAAACTGGTCTACTTCTACTTGGGCTAAGAAATTACCGCTATAAACAAAGTTAAATCCATATACTTCTCCAGAATATTCAGTCGCATCTTTACGAAGCAGCGCAAGAAAAGGATTCTGCTGATGGCTGCTTGCACCTCTTATACTGCCAACAGATTGAATACCCGTATGCAATGGCTGACGCTCAACATGACGCTCTTTCCCCCATGCACCTGGCAGTGAAAGCATATCAAATTCTGCGTCCCGAAAATCAACGTTAGCACTGAGAGCACGAATCAACTTTATAGACTCTTTCCCTTGGTTTTCAAACTTTGTCGCACGCGTAATCCCATTATAGTTTTCAAAAACCGTATACTGTAACGTTACTTCTAAGCCAATAATGCTATCTTCTAACACAATCTCTAGAGTCTCTGCTTCATCATCAGAATGAATATATGTAGCTGGTAATTCTTCTAAGCTAGGTTTCCCTTTATAAATTCGATGCTCTTTATAACGTAAATCCGTAACCGCTGTACCATTTGATAGTTCTACTTGATAAGCTGGTGAACGAAAATCACCGTTTCCATGCTGAGGGTATTCTTGAGGTAACCAATCCAGTGAAAACGTGCGGTCTCCTTGATACGGGTTCGGCGAAAACGAACGGTCTAACGGCTGGATTTGGTTTGTGTGATTGTAGTTATTAATCTTTCTCCCCCAGTAAAAATGAGCTAAGTAATTATCTCGAACAAGCCCCATTACGTAGCTTGTATCTTTTGCTTTCAAGTGAAAGATCTTATTCTTTTCGTCAAATAAAATAGACATTTCTCTCCATCTCCCCTAGCTTTGTTGTCATTCTATCTTTTCTGCTATACTTTCCCGAGCAATAAAGCTCGTAGGTAACATAACCTTAATTGGTAACTCTCTTCCTTTTAATCTATCATGAAGAAGCTTTACCGCTGTTTTCCCCATTTCTTCTGTATGAATTTTAACTGTAGATAGGCTTGGAGTTAGGTAAGCTGCTGCACTAATATCATCAAAACTAACAATTGATACTTCCTTTGGCACATGAATACCTGCTTCATTAAGCGCTTTTAAAGCTCCAATAGCCAATGGGTCACTCGCTACAATAATTGCAGTAGGCATGCTTTCTTGATTAATTAATTCTTTCGTCATTTCGTATCCATGAATTGGATCCCATCCCGTTACTTTTACATAGCGTGAATGAAAGTTCCCTTTTTCTTTCATCACTCGTTCATACGTGTTTTGACGTCTTTCAGAATGATGCTCTCCGGCACTGTCACTGAGGCGCTTTGTAATCACTTTCCCACCAATAAAGGCAATATCTTTATGCTTCATTTCTTCTAGCTTTTCAATTAAGTCTCTAGTTGCAGCTTCGAAATCAGACGTCACTACATCAAAATCATTACCTTTAGGTGTATAGTCAACAAAGATTAGCCTATTTTTATTGTAATAAAATGACGCTAAATCTTTTTCGTCAATTGCTCCTATCACGATTAAGCCGTCTAAATGATTAAGTCCGCCTTTAGGGATTTCATTTTCACCAACCACAAATACGTTTTCAATTTTAAATTGATAAGCTTCACAAATACTTTCGATGCCTAATCGAATAGATAAAAAGTATGGATCATTCACTTCATCTTTTTGTGATGTTGTTAGGATTAAACCGATAGAACGAGTCTCTGTTAATTTTGAATACGCCGTATTTTTTCTTTTTGACGACTGATAATTTAAGCTTTTTGCAGTGTTAATTACTCGCTTACGCGTATCGTCAGCGACGGATAGAGTTTGATCACTATTTAAAATTCTAGATACGGTAGCGATTGAAACGCCTGCTTGCTGTGCAATATCTTTAATCGTTGCCATAAGTTAGCCACTCCCTGTAAAACTTCTATTTGCTTTTATGATAGCATACGAAAATTGGTATAGACCAAACAGTTTACGAAAAAAGACTGCTTGCTTATTATGCAGTCGTCGGCAAAACAGTTAATTTTACTATTTTTTTAGTAAAATTAACTAAATTTATTTTATCAAAACCTCCGATGGAGTTCAACATCTTTTTGAATGCGTTTTCAAAAAAAAGAAGAAAGAAGAAGCTGATTAACCTCAGCTCCTTCTTTCTTCACTCTCTATTCAATGGCGTCATAAACGCCTGTTACAACGCTTCCATATTGACCAGTTTCAAACACATCTCCTTCAAAGCGATTTGGATTTTCTGACGGATTAATAAGTGGTGAATGTTTCTTGTTCGTCAATAAAACAATACCTAAATCCTTCTCTCGATCAATGATTGTGACAGTACCAACCCAGCCAGTATGGCCAATTGCATTTTGACTTGCATGAGGACCAAACATCCATTCCATGCTTTCATCCCCGTTTCGTCTCCATCCAAGTGCATATGTAGAATTCATAGGTGACGGCTCTGTAAAGGTTTGAATTGTTTGCTCATTAAATAATTGATGACGACCATATCCTCCTCCGTTTAACATGACTTGTAGTAAAACTGCTAAATCACTCGTTGTTGAAAACAAGCCAGCATGCCCCGAAACACCTGCCATTGAATAATATGCTTTTTCGTCATGAACTTCTCCTTGCAATGTATATGTTCGAACATTCGGAAAACTTATAACACCATCCCGCGTATTACCCTGTAGTTCAGTTGCCGCAAAGTCTTTAGACTTAAATCCTTTTTGTAGCGGGTTAAACAGTGTATGTCTCAAGCCCAATGGTCGATAAATTTCATTTTCCACATAATGATCTAAGCGCTGATTAGTAATTTTTTCAACGATAACGCCGAGGAGCATATAATCAACGTCGCTGTATACATTCTTTGTTCCTGGTTCGTATTGAAGAGGTGTCTTGGAAATTAAACTAATGGTTCTGTCTCTTTCCTGAGAATATAAAGCACCCGCTTTTGGATGAAAGTATTGTGGATCTGGTGGAAATCCCCCGCTATGATGAAGTAAATCAATCACTTTCATTTGATCCTTTCCCTTAATAACATCCTCTGATTGGTCTTTAAAGTCTGGTAGATATGTTTGAACCTTTTCATTTAAATTTAGCTTCCCTTCGCTAACCAGCTTTTGGAGAGCGAAGTTTACCGCATACATTTTCGTATTCGATGCTAAATCAAACATAGTACTTGTTTTCATTTTTTCAGGGTGTTTTAAAAGTGTAGAACTATTATATTTTTTAGCATAGCCATACGCGGTATTTTTCACAACTTTACCATCTTTTACAACAAGTAATACGGCGCCTGGAAAACCCCTTTTAATTTCTTGTTCAATCATCGCATCAACTTCTTTTAGCTTAGCAGATGACATGCCAACCTCCTCAGGTTTTGCTTTTTTTAACAATGAATAGTTGATAGCATAAAGTGAGTCTTGATGAACAGAAGCTTCTGAATGAATAGTAGCGTCTGCAAATGAGGGGTTGCTTGTTAGGACAAGCATTGATGCTAGTGATAACGCTGCGTACGATTTTTTCATGGCACTTCCTCCTACAAGAATAGTAGATGCATAACTAGGATTGTGCTTCTACTATTATTGTAAAAGAAAACTTGATTAGAAGATATTGGATATAAGTCCTGTTTCTTCATTTAAAATTCAACTAATGCATTCGACTTATTCTACAAGATTACAAACTTTCTAACACAGTTAACGTTTTTTGTAATAATGCTAGTCCATTTATGATAGATAAGAAAGAAGAAGGTCTTATTCTTCCCCTTTCTTATCCCATACTACTACCCTCTATTTCTAGAAACCGATCTCATAGCAAACCATTGAATAATACTCATCGTAAATATCACAACAAGTAAAAAAACATACGTGGAGTAAAATTGACCGGTTAAGTCAACTAAAGTACCGATGATAATTGGTCCTAATGCACCGATGATATAGCCAGCTGACTGGGTCATTGCTGACAAGCCAGCAGCTTCATCAGCGTTTTTCGATAAATCAATCGGTAGTAATAAGTTTAGCGGAAATAGCGTTCCAGCACCGATACCAATAAAGATTGCACCCACCCATGGAACAACTTCAAGAGCTAATAAAAGTAGACCTAACGCTTCCATTCCAGCGGCAAACCAGAGCCAAAAAAGGCGTGATGTCACTTTTTTTAATAAAACTGGTAATAAAAAACCCACTGGAATTTGAGTTGCAGTAAAGAGCGTAAGAATGTTTGCTGCATACTGCTTCGAATAGCCCTGATTTTCAATCAGTGGAGCAATCCAAGCCGTTGCCGAATAAAAAATCATGGCCATACAGCCAAAAGATAACGTTAATAGCCACGCGCGTTGGCTTTTCCAAGGTATAGGCTTCACTTCTTCGGGTACCGAAAGACCAGAGGAACTTTCGCTATTTTTCAAAACCCATTGCCACCACACTGGAATAGCAGCAATAGCAAATAGTATCCAAACGCTCAGCGTCACTCTCCACGAATTTGTGCTTTCATAAATCGAAACTGAAAGCCATGAAGCGGCAACTGCTCCTGTTGTCAAAGCAGCTGTATACAGACTAATCATAAACGGTACATGTTCATTAAAATATTTTTTTATAAAGCCAGACAAAAGCGGGCCCATAGCGGCAATTCCTACTCCTGCTATAAGCGAGGTCATAATTAAAAAGCCTGTTGAATATGTAAAAAAACGTAGTACCGTCCCAATTCCAATCAAACAAAGCGCATACCCAATAATACGCTCTAGCCCAAATTTTTGAGCCAAGCTTGCAGCAAGCGGTGAAAACACTCCCATACACAACACGGGTACAGCTGTCAAAAGGCTAGCCGTAGACGCATTCATTTGAAGTGCTGACGTAAGCTCCTGTAAAATAGGGGAAATTGAATTAATAGCTGGCCTCATATTTAGTGCTGCAATCATAATGGAAACAGCAAATAAAACCATTTTCTTTTTATTGATGATCATCACCCCCACACCTTCTCTTCTATTATACGTCAGTTCTTCTAACAATGACGTAAAAAAAAAGCAGCTTCCATTGGAAGCTACCTTTACTCATACTCTTTTTCAAAGTGTTTTGTACTCCGAACCGTTTCAATTGGTCGTACAAGCTTTTCAATTTGTTCACGTTTAGGCTCTAAAAATGGAGGAAGTGAAAGCTTTTCTCCTAGTGTTTCATACTCTTCATCTCCCATAAATCCTGGACCATCCGTTGCAAATTCAAATAAAATCCCAGGAGAAACGCGAGCATATAAAGATTCAAAGAAATGACGATTCACATAGCCTGATGTTGGAAATCTAAAGCTCGCAAGTCGATCAATCCACTCTTCAAGTACTTGACGATCATTCACTCGGAACGCAACGTGGTGAACGGTTCCATACCCTTGAATACCTTCAGGTAAAGTTGTGTTATGTTCAACTACTACTTGAGCACCGTTCCCACCTTCTCCAACTTCAAATAGATACAAGTCACCTTTTTGGTCCACCTCGCGGAATAATAATACTTTCTCTAATACTTCCTTAAAGAACTCATAATTCGCCACGCGTACAAAGATTGGACCAAGTCCAGTAATGGCATATTCCAGTGGAATCGGCCCCTTTTGCCAAGGTATACCAGAAGCTACTCCGACATTTCCTTCATCAGAAATTAATTGGTATTGCTGATCATCAAAGTCCACAAAAGATAAAGTTTTCTTTCCGAATAGTTCCTGAATACCACCGTGATGAACACCTAAACGATTAAATCGCTTTTCCCAATATTGAAGTGCTTCATTGTTTGGAACACGAAATGATGTTTTAAAAATTTCATTCGTACCATGAGATCCTTTTGGAATTCCTGGGAAGTCAAAAAACGTCATATCAGTTCCAGCACTTCCTTTATCATCTGCAAAAAACAAATGATAGGTTTGAATATCGTCCTGGTTGACTGTTTTTTTCACCAAGCGCATCCCTAGTACATACGTGAAAAACTCATAATTTTTTTCAGCACTACTCGTAATAGCTGTCACGTGATGAATACCTTTTAATTCATTCATTCTAATTCCTCCTAACTAGGATTATGTTTATACCATCATTTATTTTCATATCAAATATCTTTAATTCGAGATAATTATATCAAATTCACTTTCATTATGTCAATGTCAATCAGCTCATTATAATAAAGTTAAAAATGGACTCGCCCTTTTCTACTCAATACAGGCTTTTGCATATACCAGGTTGTCCGGTTTTTCATATCTTATATTAAGTAGAATGCATTAGAGCTTCTACTAATAAAACAACTGGGAGATGATTGTCAATGTGTAGAAAACACGACAAGCACCGTAAAGGTAAAAAAGATTATGGTAAGAAAGAGTTTAAATGCTACTGCTACGAAAAAGATTCTTACAAAAAAGATTACAAGCACGATGACAAAAGAACTTGTGACAAAAAGAAACACAGCTACGACAAGAAAGAAAAATGCTCTTATAAAAAAAGCAGCAAACGCCACGGTAAATGGGACTACTAATTTAAATAAACTAAATTTATTTTAGTAAATAGAAAGAATAGAACGATTTTTGTTCTATTCTTTTTTATCTTCATTTCTTCACTTTCCACCTACATTAAAATGAATCAACAAACAATTAAGCTTTGGTATGAGTAGTACTATAAAAAAGCAGATGCAAAGGCATCTGCTTCTATTCTGTTACGATAATTGGTTGACCTTTCGTCACAATGATTGTGTGCTCAATTTGTGCAACAAAGCTTCCATCATTTGTCGCTAACGTCCAGCCGTCATCCAGCTGATATGCTTCTTCAGCATTTGTTGACACGAACGGTTCATACGCAATAACCATTCCATCTTTTAAAAGCGTGCGGTCTCTTGGCTCATAGTAGTTATGAACGTGATCTGGCTTATCGCGAAGTGAATGTCCTACCCCGTGACCCGTTAAGTTAGTAATAACCGTGTACCCACGTTTGCGTGCACTGTTATGAACAGCTCGCCCAACATTACTAAGCTTACCACCAGCTTTAAACTTTTTAAGTCCCTCATCAAATACTTCTTTTGTCGCTTTACAAAGCTTCTCTAAAAACTTATTACTGTCCCCAACAACAAACGAAATGCCCGTATCAGCAAAATAACCGTCTTTCGAACCTGATACATCAATATTAACAAGATCTCCATCTTCAATTACACGTTTACCAGGAATGCCGTGAGCTACCTCTTCGTTTACACTAATACAAGAATAGCCTGGGAAATCAAATAGTTCTTTCGGAGCAGAAATTGCTCCATGTTTTTCAAAAAGTTCTTTAGCTAATTCATCTAGTTCGCCTGTTGTAACTCCAGGCTTCGTTTCTTTTACTAACGTATCTCTTATCTCAGCAAGAATCTTTCCAATTTTCATTAAGCCTTGCCTTTCTTCTTCAGTACGTACTATCACTTTCTATTCACACCTTTCATATGAACATATCTTATCTTACTCCAAGGATTCAAGCAATGAGTTAGGATTATAAATAAATAAAACAAAATATTCATTTTTTTCACCACATAAAAATACAGGCTTTATTATAGCCTGTATTTCTTTATAAGCTAATTACTGTTTTATAGTATGGATTCATTAATCTAACAGCTCTTTATTTTTTGCATACGAGCGTTTTAATGAAATATATTCAGCAAGAAACATTAAAACACCGCTAATCAATACAATACCTGCTACGTCAAAAGACTTTTCGCTAAACGCTTGCCACCCTAAAAATAATACATATAGTAACGGAAACAACACTATAAAGCTAATCGACTTTACAACAATTCGCTTTTTTTCTTTTTCAAATGCACGTTCGGACATTACATTTGTGTATTCTATTCCCGATACGATATATCGAATAAATACATAGGCAACAAAGAGTATTATCGGTATTCCTGCCAACAACTGAATAGGTATATTCCATGCAAAAAACACCTGTGTTCCTATCAATAAAAATCCAAGTGAACCTAGCATAAAAAGCGCTCCTTCTCCTAAGAAGTAAACAATTCTTTGCGCTTTGTATTCATCATCAGGAAGTATACATGATAACCATGATTCTTTCACTGTCATTCCTCCTCCCAAAACAAATCATTTAAAGTTTTGTCAAGTTCTTTTGCAATATTAACACAGAGCTGAAGTGTAGGATTATATTTACCTTTTTCGATTAACCCAATTGTTTGCCTTGTTACATTTACTTTTTGTGCGAGATCCGCCTGTGTTATGCCTTTTTCAATACGGGCAAATTTAACTTTATTTTTCAAACAACCACCTTTTCTAATTTGCAATATATACATTACTTTTGTTAACTATATATTACATTTTATAGTTAACATCGTCAACTTAATATTCCATTAATTGAACAATTATCCATATTCATATACACTAAAAATAATTTCATAGAAAAGAGGTTTCTTGATGGCTTCGTGTATTCAAGCAGTTTTTATTGATCGTGATGGCCCAATAGGAGGCGACGATACAGTTCATTACCCAAAAGATTTTACGTTGTTTTCTTTTTCATTAAAAACCATTCATTTGTTAAAAGAGCACAATATTAAACTATTTGCTTTTACCAACCAGCCTGGAATTTCAAGCGGAGAAGCAACCAAAAATGAGTTTATAAACGAATTGACTTCATTTGGGTTTGACGACTTTTGCATTTGTCCCCATCATCATACTGCGGGATGCACATGCAGAAAGCCGAGTATCGGCATGCTTATAGAAGCTGCCCGTAAGCATCAGTTAGACTTATCAAAATGCGTGATAATTGGAGATCGGTGGACGGACATTGAAGCTGGAAGGAAAGTAGGAGCAACAACCATTTTAGTGCAAACAGGTGCGGGAAAAAAAGCTCTTGCTGAGAATAAGCATGAACAAACGAAAAATTTCCCTCATTATATTGCTACGAACTTAGAAGAAGCGGGAAAGTGGCTCCTCAAAGCTTAGTTCTATTTAAAAGGGAAAAAGAGAATGAAAGATAAAATGTTTTATGTTTGGTTGGCCGTTATTGCATTGTTCACAGGTGAAATCGTGTTATTTATGATGCTTTACTTAGTGTTAATGGCACTCCAGGGCATACACCAAACGTTGCTGCATTTTTATGAAGATTGGAAGCGCAAGAATAACATATAAAAAGCCAGCTTGACCATATGGCCAAGCTGGCTTTTTATTATACTTCAGCTGCGTTTTCTTGCAGTTTCCTTACTTCTACTTCTTTTATTTGCAATCCATCTACATCAGTCACCTTAAACTCATAACCTTCGTAAACGATACAATCGTGAAGCTCAATATCGGTTTTTTGTGTTAAAATCCAACCGCCAATCGTATCGACTTCTTCTTCTTCGATGTGAATTCCTAATAAGTCGTTTACCTCTTCAACTAGCACTTTGGCATTTAAAAGGTAATGATCGTCTGATACTTTACGAACCTCTTGAACTTCTTCGCCATCAAACTCGTCCTGGATTTCTCCAACGATTTCTTCAAGAATATCTTCAATCGTAACAAGTCCAGACGTCCCGCCATATTCATCAATTAAAGCAGCCATTTGCGTACGATTCTTCTGCATGGTTAACAGTAAATCGTGAATTGGAATTGATTCAATAACCTGGATAATTGGCTTCATATATCGCTCAACCTTCTCTTGCTTTAAGTGACTATGAATGACCACATCATTTAAAACTTCTTTTAGGTTAATTAAACCAATAATTTGATCTTTGTCACCTTCTGCTACAAACGGATAACGCGTATAGCGTTCTTCTACTGCTACTTTTAAGAACTCTTCTATTGTATCCTCATTTGATACCACAATCATTTCTGTTCTTGGCACCATAATTTCACGTGCAACGCGATTATCAAACTCAAATATGTTATTTACATACTTATATTCCGCTTGGTTAATTTCTCCACCTTCATAGCTTTCTGACAAAATAATACGAAGCTCTTCTTCACTATGAGCGATTTCATGCTCAGAAGCTGGCTTTAGCCCGAAAAGACCGACTAAAATACGTGCTGACCCGTTTAATAACCAGATGAATGGATACATTAAGCGATAAAACCAAATAAGAGCTGGCGCTAATAATAGTGTTACCGTTTCTGCTTTTTGAATAGCAACTGTTTTCGGAGCCAATTCCCCGACTACAACGTGTAGAAACGTAACAAGAGCAAAGGCAATAGCAAAGGATAATAAATGTGACAGCGTTGATGAAAAGCCAAAATCAGCAAAAATTGGATTTAAGATTTTCTCAACAGTCGGCTCACCTAACCAACCCAAGCCTAAAGCTGTAATTGTAATACCTAACTGACAGGCAGATAGATACTCGTCAAGATGTGTGGTTACCCTTTGAGCTGCAAGTGCCCCTCTTCTTCCTTCAGCAATCAGCTGATCAACCTTTGAACTACGAAGTTTTACAATGGCAAACTCAGCCGCTACGAAGAACGCGGTCAAACCAATTAAAAGCGCAACTAATATTAAATTAAGTGTAATCAATACGTTTTCTTATTCTGTCAAACGGCAGAATAAGAGAACACCTCCTGTTTTATAAAAGTATCGACTGGATTACACCTTTATGTATAAAGGTGATTCCAGGTGCATAAATGTAACTTTCAATCTCTTTTTAATGCACGCTACTTTTATTACATTAACCATACTTGCAAATCTGCTTCGTCTGCTATGTCTCCCTGCCCCATGGAATCACCCCCCTTTTAAACTATCAGTTAATGGTTTTTTACTATATATAGCAAAGATTAAGAATCATTATACATGATTTTTGGGAAACTTACAGATAAGTTCATGACGAATTTATGAACTTCATTTTAACGTTTAAATCTTTTACATTCCTGTAACAAAAGAGTTTGGGACATAACAAAATGATTGCTTCTAAAAGCCGAACAATAGCTGTTCCCATCTCTTTAGGTTAGCTGAACACGTTCATTCCATTGCGCTTTCCACGGGGAGGAACCTGAACTACCTATGTCTCAGTCTCTTTTAATACTAAACTTTAGTTCGTGATAATGTCTCCATCTTCATCATCAATTGGATTACCAATTTCTACAGGGTCCCTCTCTAAAGAAAGCTCTTTTTTCTCTTCATCCCACTCTACTTCAAATCCTGCTCCTACTGCAGTAGTAGCAGCCGGTAAGTAGGAGTGTTTCGTTGGCTTATACATCTTCAAATCGCTCGTTTTTAAAAGCCCCAAACCAAGTAGCAGTTTATCAGCTTGTACATAAGGCTTTCCATCAATGAGCTTAAGCTGGTCATGCGTATATGGGTATTTGACATTATTCACTTTTACTGTGAACGGCCCCTCTTTTTGTTCTTGAATTGGCTTGGGCTGTTTTGCTTTATAGGAAAAGCGGTCTACTCCTAAAACCGTTCCTTCACGCGTATTATCAGCTCCACCGTACATCTTTCCAGTTTCTCGATTTAAAATAGCTGCTTGGACATTCCCAATATGCTGCGCTGTTTCTTCAAAAGCATGTCCTTTAGCCATTAGCTCTAATCGCGTATTTTGATCAATATCAGGCTCCCACCTAACAGTTGGATAAGCTGCTGAATAAATACGCGGTGTTAAAATTGCTGCTTGAATAGGCATGTCGTGATCTACAACATTCATAATTGTTTCAGCGACAGATGCAATAATTGTTGGTCCTCCTGGTGAACCAATCGCCATAAACGGCTTGCCATCTTTTCCCAAAAACGTTGGGGACATACTGCTTCGTGGTCGCTTACCTGGCTCTACTTCGTTAACTCCCCCTGGTGTTGCATCAAAGTCCGTCATTTCATTGTTAAGCATAAAGCCATACCCAGGAACCATAATACCTGACCCAAATACTTGTTCAATAGTAGTTGTATACGAAACCATATTCCCCCACTTATCTACTACTGAAAAATGGGTGGTTTGTCCGATTGGCTTTTCTTCTTTCACGACTTTTTTCTTTTCTTTCTCTCCTTCTTGATACTTCCAAGGATCTCCTTCTTTCACTTCAGGTATTGAACGATTTTTGTTAATAAGTTTACGACGTTCTTTCAGATATTCTTCGTTTAATAAGCCTTCTTTAGGTACGCTGTAAAAATCTTCGTCAGCCATATAAGCTGCGCGATCTGCGTACGCTAAGTGCATCGCTTCTGTTAAATAATGAAGGTACTGAGGAGAGTTTGCTCCCATTTTTTTAACATCATAACCTTCCATCAGCTTTAAAATTTGTAACACCGTTAATCCACCTGAGCTTGGCGGTGCTGCACTAATAACATCATAACCTCTGTATGTAGTAGCTACAGGCTCTCTTTTCTTAACTGTATAATTTTTTAAATCTTCTTCAGTCATCGTTCCTTCTTTAGCTTGTACTTCTTCAGCTAAAGCTTTCGCAATATCTCCTTCATAAAAAGCTGCAGGACCATCCTCTTGCAAAATTCTAAACGTTTTAGCAAGGTCTTTTTGTAGGAGTAAATCTCCTTCTTCAAGAGGTTCGCCAGTTTGAAAGAAAATCTCGGATGCTGCTTTATTATTTTTCAACTTCGACTTATTTTCATTAATATACTGCGCCATCGACCAATTCACCTTAACGCCTTTATCCGCTTGTTTAATAGCTGGTTCAATTAGCTTTTCAAATGTCATTGTCCCATGATCTGCAAGGGCTTGTTCTAATACTTTTGCTGTACCAGGAACTCCAACTGCCTTTCCAGTTGTGTGTCTCTTGCTAAAAGGTACAGGCTTTCCTTTTTCATCTAAGAACAATTTCGATGTTACATTAGCTGGCGCCATTTCACGACCGTCAATCATTTCAATATCGTTTTCTTTCTCATCGTAAATCATCATAAATCCGCCGCCACCAATACCTGACATCATTGGCTCAACAACGTTTAAAGAAAGCTGAATAGCTACGGCTGCATCGACGGCGTTACCACCATTTTCTAACACTTCTTTCCCTACTTTAGCTGCTAAAGGGTGTGACACAGACACAAGGCCTTTCGTCGCTCCTTGCTTCATCGAGCGATTCACTCCTGGCACTTCTGCAGATCCTACTGGTGCAATAACACTAAAGACTAGCATAATAGCAAAAAAACTTTTTAACACCTTCATCTACTTCACGCTCCTTTTTAATAGGTGGAATGTATCCCTTCACATTCTATAATAAACTAAATTTTCATAATTTTTTACAAAATAAAGCAAAATAATACATTTTAACTATAAATAACAATATTTAGAAACTAATAGGTCCTAATTAACTAAAAAAGCTGCTAAAATAATTGAGCAGCCTTTCAACTCATTATGTTATATAAAAGGAGTTTTTTTTTGCTTAAGAGTCCTTATGATATAAATACATACTAACCCTACACTGATGATTACATATCCCATCCCACCAATTAATCCAAGTGTTCGACTATCTATTACTGTTAATAATAAGCCTGCTCCAAACATAGATAAACCCAGAGTTACGTTGGAAATGGTTGTAAACATACCAAATACCTTTCCTTGATGTTGTAAAGGCGTCACTCTCATAACAACTGAATCCAGACAAGCGTTGCTAATACCTGAAAAGAATGCTAGAACCAAATAAAAGCAAAACGCTAGCTGCCAGGAATAGGTGTTACTTATCATCATTAAGAAAATACCTTCTACTCCAAGAGAGACTAATCCACAAATCAACAGATATTTTCGGATTCGATTCGCCACAATAAAGCTAAGCATTAGCCCCATCCCAAGTCCTCCGTAAAACAAGCCTACCCCCCAGCTTTCTATGTTAAATTCTTGAACAGCATACACGCTAATGAGTACGTTATCAATTCCATTAAAGATAGGTACAAAAAGTTCAAAGCAAAAAACCAAAATTAAAGCTACCGAAGACGTAATAATTGAATAAACAGCAGAAATTGTAATGGATTCTGTTGGTTTCGAATTTACTTGTTGTCCACCTCTATCTACTAGTTTGTATACAATTAAACTGGCAAATAAAAAAGAACACGCATTTAATATAAACGTGACATCACTTCCTATATAAAAAGAAGCAAAGCCACCAATAAGAGAGCCACCAACTAATACAATTCCTAATAATACTTGCTCTAAACTATTAACCTGTACAATACGGTTCGAATGAATAACAGTAGGTATTAAAGCCTTTCTTGTAGGAGCATAGATAGCTTCTCCCGCTGCTAATACAAACGTACTTACATAAACAAGCCAAATCATTGAAGAATCGTTTACCCATATAAAAGCTAAAGCAAACGGAATTCGAATGAGGTCTGTAACAATTAAAATCATTGGCTTTGAAAAACGATCCGCAAGCGCTCCTCCTAAGGGGCCAAAAAAAAGAAACGGAAGAACCCTAATGCCAAGTGCTGTACCTACTGCTAGGCCAGATTCCGTATATTCTAAAAGCAAAGCTAACAACGCTACTTGGCTGAAACGATCTCCTACTCCGTTCACAACCCCTGCTAAAAATAAACTTCGATATGCTTTCTCAACTTTTAATAAATAAATCATCTTTCTATCCCCTTTAACTAATTAGATAACCATCTAATTAGTTGTGTGAAATAAAAGCTAGTTGATTAAACTAGCTTACATCTTACCCCATAGCTCTTTAGGGTTCATTTCATATTGATTATCTTTTCGATACATATAATGATTCATGATTAATTCACGCCTTAACGTTGCGTAATCATCATGAAACTTTTTTAAATACTCATTCAGTTCTTTTTCTTCATAAACAATTCCATACTTAAGATCACTGATAATCTTTTCAAGCACAACCATACGCTTTTTACGCTGTGCTGGTAAATTTGTCAGCTTTCCATCAGCAGTAAAAAAGGGCTTTAAAATTTTAAAACGATCATTTTCTTCCACTGTTTCAATCACCTCTTCATTTACAATCGTTAAAATAGCCGTTGCGCTTGCTTCTAGTGCTTTGACATTCAGATAAAAATAAATCGTATTTTTGTCTCTTCGTTCTTTAATGAGTCCAATATCTCGAAGCTTTGCCATGTGGTGCGTAATCGTTGGCGGTTTTAGTCCTAGCTTGCCTGCAATTGCTTGCCCGTTCAGGGGTCCTGACTTTAGTAAACTTAGAATACGAATTCGCGTCGGATCGCCCATTGTTTTATGAAAGTCCACAATACGCTTCAACTGCATATAAACACTCCTAGTTAGATATTTATCTAATTAGACTATAATCTAATTTACAGAATATTAAAAGTTATTTTTCAGAAAACACCGATCTTTTTTACAAAGAAATGGTGTATACTCTCACCATACACGGAATTTTTTTAGTCTAAGGAGAAATTTTATGCTATCTACTGTCGCTATTAAGCAAGTCACCACTACAGACGCAAAACAAGTTGTTGCTTTTTTAGTTAAAATGCGCAGTCAACTGTTTCCCATGCTGAATAAGGATGTCCTTTCTCCAGATTTAGCAAACTTTGAAATGCACTACTTACATAAAGAAAAAACAGCTTTCTTCGCTGCTTTTTCACCTACCAATGAAGTAATTGGAACCATTTGTGTTTATCCATATGACCGTCGTTTTAGTCATCTGAACGACTTTTATCCAGAAAACACAGCTGAAATTGTTAAGTGTTATGTTGACGAAAAGTATCGCCGCTGTGGAATTGGCAAACAGCTCTTTCAACAAGCACTGTCTTTTAGTCAAGGGACGTATGATGTCTTAAGCTTACACACTCACCCATTCCTTCCTGGCGGCTTTGCATTTTGGCAATCAAGGGGCTTTCACACACGCTTCACTGAAAAAGATGGGGTATGGGATACGATTTTTATGGACATGAAGCTACTGCCAAGATCCTAATGGCATTATCTCCAAAATGCGGTGATGACAAATAAAAAAGTCGCTTTACACAGCGACTTTTTTATTTATTGATAAACATCTCAATCCCTGGCCCAATTGGAAGCCCAAGAAGATTCCAAATTAGAAAGAATAGAGTCCACGTAACCAAAATGACTACGCTATACGGCAGCATTAAGGAAATCAGTGAGCCAATCCCTGACCTTTTATCATAATCTTTCATTAATGCCAAGATAATTGGAAAATACGGATTTAATGGCGTAATAACATTAGTGGACGAATCGGCAATTCGGTAAGCCATTTGCACATATGCCGGATGATAATCAAGCAACATTAACATCGGGATAAAGATAGGAGCCATTAAAGCCCACTGGGCAGACCCGCTAAAGATAAATAAATTCAATACTGCAGTCAAAAAGATGAATCCGATGATAACAGGCAGTCCTGTTAGCCCAATTCCTGTTAGTATCTCAGCTCCACTTACAGCAATCCACGTACCAATGTTCGTCCAGTTAAAGTACGCAATAAACTGAGAAGCCGCAAAAATTAAGACAATAAAGCCAGCCATATCTTTCATCGATTCTGCCATTAAGTTAGGAACATCGGAAATAGATTTTAGATTCCCTACTGTAAATCCATATGCCATTCCAATTAAAAGAAAGAAAATAAGCGTAATTGGTACAATACCATCTAAGAATGGACTTGGAATAATAGTTCCTTCATCGCTTCTTAGCAGTCCACTTTTTGGCACAGTCATCATAACAATCATTCCTATGTAAAGAAACCCTACAATACCAGCGTTTCGAAGCCCTTTTGCTTCAAGGTTCGATACCTCTGACATCACGGATGCTTTATTCCCTTTGTACGTACCAAGTCTTGGCTCAATAATTTTTTCTGTTACAAGTCCACCGACAAGAACAACAAGCGCTACAGATGCCGCATTAAAAAACCAGTTATCAACGGGTGTTACCGTTGCCGTATCGCTTACCGTTTTCACTACTTCATTTGCAATTCCGGATAATAAAGCATCATTACCTGAAATGACCAAGTTAGCACTAAACCCTGCACCTACTCCCGCAAACCCAGCTGCTAAACCAGCAAAGGGATGTCTTCCTAGCGTATAAAAAATGGTTGCCGCAAGCGGAGGAATAATGACAAACGCCGCATCTGCTGCTAAATTACCAAGCACTCCTGCAAAAACAATTGCGTATGTAATAACACTTTTAGGTGCATTTATAATAGTCTTTTTAATAAACGTTTCAATTAGTCCAACCTTATCAGCCACTCCGATACCAAGCATCATAGCTAGTACTAAACCAAGAGGCTGAAACTCTGTGAAATTGGATAGCATTGATGTAAAGATAAACTGAATCCCTTCTTTAGAAAACATATTTCTAATTGGAAGTTCTTCACCTGTTCCAGGATGAACGGTCGTTACGTCAAATACACTTACAATCCATGAAACAACCATAATGCTCATAGCAAAAATAACAAATAATACTGCGGGGTGTGGAAGTTTATTCCCAACCCTTTCAATAGAGTCTAATACCCTTACTATAACCCCTTTTTTCTCAACTTGATTCACTTCTGGATTCATAGCTGCCTTCCCCTCTATTGATGTTTTAGAAAAATTCCCATTTAAATTCCTTTTCAAAAGGGTAACACGACAAGAAAACAGAAATCAATAAATTTTCTAAAAAATTAATCTTTTTATAAGAATTTCTTATTATCGTGCACTACTTTTTCTTTCTACTACTCGATAGAGCTACCCACTATACTAATATAGAAGAAAGAAGTGAATTCAGATGGAGGCGATTCATTGATGTATTCTCTTAAACGCATCGATCACGTTCAGCTGGCTGCTCCGCCTAATAGTGAACATAGAGCTAGACGCTTTTTTCATGAGCTTCTTGGTTTTCAGGAAGTTGAAAAGCCTGTCGTACTTCAGAAAAATGGTGGTTTGTGGTTTAAGATCAACGACTGTGAACTTCACATCGGAATTGACCAATCGTTTATACCTGCCAAAAAGGCACATCCTGCTTTTACAGTTGAAAATTTATCTGCTTTGAAAGAGCACCTTGCAGCTCATCAAGTTGCTTTTATACAAGATGAAAAGTTACCAAACGCTAATCGCATTTATGTACATGATCCTTTTGGTAATCGGTTGGAGTTTTTGGAGTGGTTGTAACAAAAAAAGCATGCTCTTCAGCATGCTTTTCACTTCTATTTACTTGGTCTATTTAAGACTGTTCCTGCTCGTAGCAATACAACAATATATCCCACGATTCCTCCAATAATGGCTGGAACGACCCATCCCAATCCAACAGAATATAGCGGTAACAATTGTGTAAAAGCTGAATCAACTGCCTGAATTTTCACCCCAGCAGCACCTAGTCCATCAAATAAACTTACGATGAATGTTAAAAGTAAACTTCCTTGGTATACGACAGGGTGTCCTTTAAATAAAGGATGTAAAAACGTAAGCGCAATAAGCACAATGGCAAGCGGATAAATAGCCGTTAGTACAGGTACGGAAACTGCAATTAGCTGTGTTAAACCAATATTAGCAACAAGTGCGCTAAAAGCAGATAAAATAACAGCAGTTACTTTATAGCTAACTTTAGGAAATAGCTGGTGAAAAAAAGTAGAACAGGCAATAATTAACCCAATGCTTGTTGTTAAGCATGCCACGGTAATCATAATACCTAAAAACACGCCTCCAAATGAGCCAAAATAATAATTTGATACGCTCGCAAGCACGGCACCTCCATTATCTAAATAGCCTAGCTCAGATACGCTCGACGCTCCCATATAAGCCAGAGCCGTATAAAAGACACCTAATACTGTGGCTGTAATAAGAGTTGCCGCTCCGCATACCCCAATGATTTGCTTTCTAGTCGTAGCCCCTTTCTCACGGATAGCGTTAATAATCATAATACCGAATACAAATGAAGCTAGCGTATCCATTGTTAAGTATCCTTCTTGAAAGCCTTTGAAGAATGAATTGGTTTCGTACGCTTCCAAAGGAGCTTTAAATTCACCAATTGGAGCTACAACTGCTACAACAACTAAAATGCCAATAGACCCAATTTTAACAGGTGTTAACACCTTTCCAATAATATCAACAATCTTACCTGGCTTAAGGGAAAAGAAGCACGCAACTCCAAAGAAAATGATGGTGAAAATTAATAGAGGTAGACCTCCTACTCCTTCTGATAAAAATGGCTTGACGCCAATTTCATAAGAAACTGTTCCCGCTCGAGGAATTGCAAAAAGTGGACCGATTGCTAAGTAAAGAACAATCGTAAACACGATCCCAAAAACAGGATGTGCACGACTAGCTAAAGACTGCAAATCATCTTTGCCTGAAAACCCAAGAGCCATTACCCCTATTAAAGGAAGTCCTACCCCTGTAAGTAAAAAGCCAGCGTTTGCAGACCATAAATTCGTACCGGCTGATTGACCAAGCATGGCTGGAAAGATTAAATTTCCTGCTCCAAAAAATAGAGCGAATAACATAAGACCAATTACAACAATAAATGAAAATGGTATTTTATTTGACACCTAAAACCCTCCGTCTTTCTTGGCTGAAATTACTTCCTAAAAAGATTTTTCAGAATAATTTAAAAACGTTCATTTGAAGCATGTACATCATTATAACTAGTAGCTATGGATATTTCAACATAACTTTTTACTTTCAGAACAAAATTCTTGACAAAACAAAAAAGACCCTATCAAAAAGGTCTTTTCAATCTGACATAATTAGCTAATCTTATTGAGCGCACTTTCTAAATCTCTCCATATATCTTCCCAAAATTCTAAGCCTACAGATAGGCGCAACAGCTCGTTTGATATCCCCATTTCCTTTCTAATAGCTTCTGGAACAACCGCATGCGTCATTGAAGCAGGGTGTTGGATTAAAGTTTCTGTATCACCTAAGCTAACTGCAATGGAGATTAAGCTTAGTTCATTCACAAACTTCTTCACAGATTCTTCTGATCCATTTAATTCAAAAGCTAACACCCCTCCACTTCTTTTCATTTGCTTTTCGAAGCTACTTTCTATTTCCGGGTAATAAACAGCTTTCACTTTTGGGTGTATTTTTAGCTTTTCAACAATTTTTTCTGCATTTTCACAATGACGATCCATCCTGACAGGCAGGGTTTTTAAGCCTCTAATTAATAACCACGCATCAAAAGGCGCAAGAATGCCACCGATATCTTTTTGAACAGTCTTTCTTATACCTTGAATAAGATTTGTACTTCCAACCATTACGCCTGCCACAACGTCACCATGCCCACCAATATATTTGGTTGCGCTGTGTATAACAAGGTCACATCCTAGAGCCAAGGGCTTTTGCAAATACGGCGTTAAAAATGTATTATCCACAATGACTGGAACTCCATGCTCTTTTGCTACTGCCACTACAAGAGGTAAATTAATGACGTGCATAGTAGGATTAATCGGTGTCTCAATATAAATGCATGCAGTTTTATCAGTAATGCTAGCTCTTATTTCTTCTACTGTTAGAAACGTTGAAAAAGAATGTGTAATGCTATATTTCTCATTTAATAGCTCCAATAAACCAAACGTACAGCCGTAGAGACCTTTTGAACAAAGAATATGATCTCCAGCCTTTGTTAAACCAATTAAAGCTGCAGATACAGCAGCCATTCCCGAACCAAATGCTAGCGCTTCTTCGCCTTCTTCTAGCTCTGCCATTCGACTTTCAAATTCTGCTACGGTGGGGTTTGATAACCTTGAGTAAACATATCCACTCTCTTCTCCTGCAAAACGTCGTGCTCCTTGGTCTAAGCTTGAAAACGTAAAAGTAGATGTTTGATAAAGCGGTGTAACAAGGCTGTCGTGATGCATGCTTGATTTATACGTTCCGTGAACCGCTTTTGTTTCAAACCTATATTTCTCTGTATTCGTCATTCCCTTCATCCCCTTAAAATTTTGTAAGCGCTTACTTATAAAATTATATGAAATTCTCTAGTAGTTTGTCACGGTACAATTACACGATAAAAAAGATGGCTACTATATCTGCAGCCACCTTCTATGCTTGTAACATTTGCTTTACTAGCTCTCTATTGCGTTTTTTAAACACTTCATTATGAGAAGAGACCATTGCAACTTTATTAGCATTAGGCTCAATAAACAGCTTTGCTCGATTTACGGCATTTGCTGCATCTTGAAACGCACCAGCAATTAGGTTTACTTTGCCTTCATGCTGCAGAATATCACCTGCTGCGTATAAGCCGGGCACAGTTGTTTCACTTGACGAGTTTCCCGCAATATAATAATCATGAATCATTTCAATTGAAAGCTCACTTTTTTGAAGTAATGATGTGTCTCGCTCATATCCATGGTTGATGATTACTTCGTCAATTGGTAGATATGTAATATCTCCAGTTAAATGGTTAGTAAGCTCTACTTTAGCAATTTTTTCACTGTTCCCATCAGCTATTAATTTACTAATTGACGTATTTAACATGCAAGTTGCAGAGCTATTTATTAGCTGCGTCACCTGTGACTCATGACCAGATAGACAGTCTTTTCGATATGTTAAATACACTTTTTTTGCAACAGGCTCTAATTCATTAGCCCAGTCGATGGCTGAATTGCCTCCTCCCGAAACAATTACGACTTTATCTTTAAAGCGTTGCAGTGACTTTACAGTATAATTTAAATTTGAAATCTCAAAGCGCTCTGCTCCTTCAATTTCTAGCTTTTGTGGATTCAAAATCCCTCCGCCTACCGCTATGATTACTGTTTTAGATCGATGTATTTCGCCCGAAGAACCCGTTAATAAAAAGTGTCCTTCATTATTTCGAGAAATAGATTCAATTTTCTCGTTTAATACAACTGTTGGATCAAACGTTAATCCTTGAGCTACAAGCTGCTCAATTAATTGAGCTCCAGGAGTCGGAGTTAAGCCCCCCACGTCCCATATCATTTTTTCGGGATAAACGTGCACTTTCCCCCCTAAACGAGGCTGAAATTCAATTAGTTTCGTTTTCATTTCACGAAGCCCGCTGTAAAAGGTCGAATATAGCCCTGCTGGTCCGCCACCAATTACGGTTACATCATAAAGCTCTGAATTTTTCACGATTCGCTCACTCCTAGTAATCATCATTGATTATCATTCTCATTTAAATATACATCTTTTTAATCAAATTGACAAACAAAAATAATGATTGACAGAATTCAAACAGACTATTATAGTAAAAATGAATCAGAAATGATAATCATTATCACCAATTCTAATTAACACTTTTGAACGGGAGGTTTCGCCATGGTTCGCCTACATACAGAAGATCTTAACATTGGATATGGTGAACGGGTAATCGTAAAAGATTTGAGTGTTCAAATTCCTGATAAAAAAATAACAACCATTATTGGTTCAAACGGATGTGGAAAATCAACGTTGCTAAAAGCTATTACACGCTTGATTTCTCATCAGTCCGGCACTGTATTATTGGACGGTTCTAGTATTGCAAAAGAAAACACCAAGGAACTTGCAAAGAAAATAGCAATCCTTCCTCAGTCCCCTGAAAGCGCAAACGGACTCACCGTAGGAGAGCTCGTATCTTATGGACGTTTTCCTTATCAAAAAGGATTTGGTCGCTTAACAAAAAAAGATTATGAAGTTATTGACTGGGCACTTGAAGTAACAGGAACAATAGACTATAAGTACCGTCCTGTTGATGCCTTATCGGGCGGTCAGCGACAGCGCGTGTGGATTGCAATGGCCCTAGCTCAAGAAACAGATATTATCTTTTTAGACGAGCCCACTACTTACCTGGATATGGCTCATCAGCTTGAAGTACTTGAGCTGTTACAAAAGCTTAACGAAGAGCAAGATCGCACTGTTATTATGGTTCTTCACGACTTAAATCAAGCCGCCCGCTTTGCAGATTATATTATCGCAATGAAAGATGGCGAAATTATAAAAGCCGGTACCTGTGAAGAAGTCATGCAGCAAGACGTTTTAAAAGAGGTCTTCCAAATCGATGCTGAAATTGGACGCGATCCTAGAACAAACAAACCAATGTGTATTACATATAATTTATTATAGAAGGAGACTAACAACATGAAAAAATTATTACTTCCCTTTATGCTTTTACTACTGCTCATTATTAGTGCTTGCGGTAACTCAAACGAAAACCAAGGTGATGAAGCAAAAGATAAAAAATCAGATACTGTTACATACGAATCTGAAAATGGACCGATTGAAGTTCCTGCTAATCCTAAGCGCGTAGTTGTTCTTGCTTCATTTGTCGGAAACGTTTTAGCTTTAGATACAAACGTAGTTGGCGTAGATTCATGGTCAAAAGACAACCCTCGCTTCAAAGATCAGCTAAAAGATGCTGAAATTGTAACAGAAGACGACCTAGAAAAAATCATTGAATTAAACCCTGATTTAATTATTGGTTTATCGACAACAAAAAACATTGATAAATTACAAGAAATTGCTCCTACTGTTACGTATACATACGGTAAAGTAGATTATTTAACTCAGCACTTAGAAATTGGTAAAGCTTTAAACAAAGAAAAAGAAGCACAAGCATGGATTGATGAATTCAAAGCTGATGCAAAAGTAGCTGGTGAAGACATCAAAGCAAAAATTGGTGAAGATGCAACCGTTTCAGTTATTGAAAACTTTGACAAACAACTCTATGTATTTGGTGACAATTGGGCACGTGGTACAGAAATTTTATATCAAGAGATGAAATTAAAAATGCCTGAAAAAGTAAAAGAAATGGCATTAAAAGATGGCTATTATGCAATTTCACCAGAGGTTCTTTCTGAGTATGCCGGTGACTACGTAATCTTCAGTAAAAATACAGATGGAGATACGTCATTCCAAGAAACGGATACGTACAAAAACATTCCTGCTGTAAAGAACAAGCAACTGTTTGAAGCAAATGCAAAAGAGTTTTATTTTAATGATCCAATTTCATTAGAATATCAATTAGACTTCTTTAAAGAGAAATTTTTACAGCAGTAATCCAATCATAAAAAGGAATTCTTATTTTAAGAATTCCTTTTGCTTTATTCTATAAAAGAAAAGATGAGAGGCTCATGACAACGAACAAAACACCATTTATTCCTTTTACACTTAAACTTATTCTTGGATTTTTAATCTTTATTGGAATGTTCATTATTTCAATGGTTTTTGGGGCAGCTAACATTTCTATAAAAGATGTTTGGTTAGCGCTTACCTCAACTAGTACAAATAATCAAATCTTAATTATTCGCGAACTTCGCCTTCCTCGAGAAGTAGCAGCTATTTTTGTAGGTATCGCTCTTTCAGTATCAGGTGGTATCATGCAAGGGATGACAAGGAATCCACTAGCAGACCCTGGTTTACTCGGATTAACAGCTGGTGCTAAAGCTGCTCTTGCTCTGACAATTGCTCTCATTCCATCTGCCAACTATTTTTGGATTATGATTGCATGCTTTATTGGAGCTGGTGTTGGCGCTGGGCTAGTATTTGGCATTGGCTCTCTAAAAAGAGGAGGTTTTTCCCCTCTCCGCATTGTATTAGCTGGTGCCGCAGTTTCTACTTTTCTATATGCAATCGCCGATGCCGTTGGCATTTACTTTAACATTTCAAAAGATGTGTCTATGTGGACTTCTGGAGGACTTACTTTAACATCTTGGAATCAATTATCCATTGTGATTCCATTTATTATAGTAGGCACATTGATTGCACTTACTCTTGCTAGACAGCTGACCATTCTTAGTTTAAGTGATGAGGTAGCAACGGGATTAGGACAGCATACGACTAAGATTAAAGTTATTTTGTTTGGAGTCATTGTGTTATTGGCGGGTGCATCGGTTGCTTTAGCCGGTAACCTTGTCTTTATTGGTCTGATGATTCCTCATATCGTAAGAGCGATTGTCGGAACGGATTACCGATTTATCATCCCAATGTCTGTACTTATCGGGTCGTCGTTTATGTTGTTTGCGGATACGTTAGCACGCACAATTAACGCTCCGTACGAAACATCCATTATTGCAGTTGTAGCAATGATTGGCCTCCCTTTCTTTTTATTTATTATTAAAAAAGGAGGTCACACAATCCGATGATTCATCCTACACTACGAAAAAAACAGCTATTTATTTTGCTTTTACTAACAGTTCTTATTTTGCTGACAATTGCTGTTAGCATGGGATTAGGCTATGCGTCTTTATCCTTTGACCGCTTGCTTCCGACTCTATTTGGACAAGGCACGTTTAAAGAAGAATTTATCTTATTTTCAATCCGTCTGCCTCGTATCGTTATTACATTACTAGCTGGTATGGCTCTTGCTTTATCAGGAGCTATTTTACAGAGCATTACCCGAAATGATTTAGCAGAACCAGGCATTATTGGAATTAACTCAGGTGCTGGAGTAGGAGTCGCGGTATTTTTCTTATTCTTCCCAATTGACCCTGGCTCATTTGTGTATATGATTCCCTTTGTTGGATTTATTGGAGCCATTATAACTGCAGCCTTGATTTACACGTTTGCCTATGAAAGAAATATAGGCCTCGACCCTACTAAGTTAGTACTAACTGGTGTTGGGTTTTCCATGGCTCTATCCGGAGTCATGATTGTCTTAATCTCTTCTGCTGAACGTCAAAAGGTGGACTTTATTGCAAAATGGTTAGCCGGAAACATTTGGGGTTCAGACTGGCCGTTTGTTTTAGCTCTTTTACCTTGGCTAATGGTATTAATTCCTTTTGTTTTATACAAAGCTAATAGACTTAATATTTTATCGCTCAATGAGCATACGGCTATCGGTGTTGGAATCTCCATTGAAAAAGAACGAATCACACTATTACTTGCTGCTGTAGCCCTTGCAGCTTCTGCCGTATCTGTAAGCGGTGGAATTGCATTTATTGGATTAATTGCTCCTCACCTTGCAAAAAGCCTTGTAGGACCAAGAAACCAGCTATTTATTCCCGTAGCTATTTTAATGGGTGGCTTTTTCCTTTTAATAGCTGATACAATCGGACGTAACTTAATGACTTCTGAAGGAGTTCCGGCCGGAATTATTGTTGCGTTAATTGGTGCTCCCTATTTCATTTATCTACTTCTGAAAAAATAAAAGACTTCCAATTGGGAGTCTTTTTTATTTTAGACTGATATTTTATTGAGTTTTAGAAAAGCTAAAAGTGTAATCGAAAGGCGGTGATTCTATTGTCTAAGAAAAAGCTAACTCCTTCACAAGAAGTGGATCAATCAAAGCTAGTTGATGACAAAGCAGCTAAGCTTAGAAAGAACGGAAATGAAGCGGAGCATGCGCACCAAAAAACGCTTGGTGGCGCACAAGGAGAATAATAACTATTGATTATCGAATAGCTGCCAAACGGCAGCTATTTTATTCATTAATGACTTTGACGTTCATCTGCAGCTTTTGCACGTTCTTGAGCTTTTAAATCAGCTTGATCAAGCTCACTTGAAAACTCTTCGTATACACCATCAGAATGACCTGGTTTTTTAACAATTTGAGACGAAAAATATTTCGCTTTTTCCGCTTCTACACGACTTTTTTGATTCATCATTTACCCCTCCATTTTCAATGAATTAACAAAAGGCGCTGTGTGCGCCTTTTGCATAGAGAATAGCATCCTTACCAACGATGCGCTTTCGCATTACTTCGCAAAATAATGTTTGTTTGTGACATTTGAGTATGTCCATTTACCTGCGATTTCGAGCGCTTCGGTCTTGTCCAGTTGTGGCTAAAAAGTTCTGAGTGCGGATCTAATTGATCTTTATAACTCATTCTTATCACCTCAAAGTTAGGATACTTACCTTTAACGAGAAAGCCTCGCTTGGCATCTCACTTATTAGCATGGCTAAATGCATACAAAGCATGCTAACAGTTTTCTCCATTCCTTTTTTACTTTTAAAAACAGATGAAATTTGTCAATAATAAAAAGAACAACTAATGACGGAATTCACTTAGCATGATAAGATATTAAGGCATTACTTTAAAGTAAAATGAATGAAGATATGGATGTGATGAAACTGCGAGTTAATAAATTCATTAGCGAATCTGGAAAAGCTTCCAGACGCGGTGCAGATAAATTAATTAGCGAAGGTCGCGTAACCATTAATGGTAAGAAAGCAAAAATTGGTGACCAAGTATATCCTGGCGATGACGTTCGAGTAAGCGGAGAGCAGCTTCGTATCGCTCGTAACAACGTATATATTGCTTTAAATAAGCCAGTTGGCATTACAAGTACAAGTGAGAAGAAAGTAAAGGGAAATATCATTGACCTTGTCAATCATCCGTTACGTATCCACCATGTGGGACGATTGGATAAAGATTCTGATGGACTTATTCTTTTAACGAATGACAATGACATTATTAACGAAATTTTGCGTGCAGAAAATCAGCATGAAAAAGAGTATGTGGTATCTGTGGACAAGCCTATCACTCCAGAATTTGTTAAAAACATGTCAGAGGGTGTACATATTTTAGGAACAAAAACACTGCCGTGTAAAGTAACGCAGCTGTCGAAATACGAATTTCAAATCATTTTAACCCAAGGGCTTAACCGTCAAATTCGTCGTATGTGTGAAGCTCTTGGTTATCAGGTATTACGCCTGCAGCGCACACGCATTATGAATATCCACTTAAATAATCTACCTGTTGGTCAGTGGCGTGATTTAACAAAAAAAGAGCGTAACCAGCTGTTTAAAGAACTAAACTACGAGCCAAAAGAGTGGTAATTAGCAGAGAAATTCTCTGCTTTCTTTATGCCTTCGACGGGATTCGAACCTGCACTCCTTTCGTAAGCTTAGGTTTGGGAGAACACGCTTCCCTACGGAATTTCACCAACGAGAATTTCACTCATTTCAGCTTATTTTGCTTTTCGGTGCTTCTGAAACCCTTACCTTGCGACCCGGCGGCTACAATGTTTTCCGGCGCTCTTCCCTTCTGAACTACGAGGGCGTTTATCTTAAGAATAATTATTTTACCATATTTTATCAATTTTTTTAGAAGAGGTGTACTAATGGTTGAACAAAGAGATATCTATAATAAACATTTTATTAACAAGCTGGCCCATTCGATTGAAGAAGCTTATTCTTCATTTTCAAAAGATGCTTTTATATCAGGTGTTTTTCATGCAGAGTGGCATAATCAATCATTAAAAGAAAGAATGAGACACATTACCACAATGCTACACAAACATTTAGCTTTAGATTATCACGGAGCACTTGCTGTTTTATATAAAGTCGCCCCTGAATTTAAGGGACAGCTTGCTGGAATTACTTTTCCAGACTATGTAGAACAATATGGTTTGAACGAATGGGAAATGTCTATGGATGCGCTTGCTTTTTTCACGACCTACTCTACTTCAGAGTTTGCGGTTCGACCTTTTTTACTCAAAGATCAAAAACGCATGATGGAACAATTTTTAACATGGTCTACTCATGAAAATGAACACGTTCGCCGCCTTGCCAGTGAAGGCTGTCGTCCTCGCCTTCCTTGGGGAATATCTATTCCATCATTTAAACAAGACCCAAGGCCGGTGTTTCCCGTGTTAAATAACTTACTTCAAGATTCATCTTTGTATGTACGTAAAAGCGTAGCAAATAATTTAAATGATATTTCTAAAACACATCCTGATCTTCTTTTAACTTTTACTGAGGCTAACCTTAATAAGCACCCACACACAGATTGGATTTTAAAACATGCATGTCGCACGCTATTGAAAAATGGCCATCCAAAAGTTCTACAGCTTTTTGGCTTTGACCAGAATCATCAAGTGACAATCTCAAATTTTCAACTTTCAGCTCCCGAAACAGCAATTGGAGGCTCTTTAACTTTTCAATTTGATCTATATGGCGAAACAGAAGAGAAAATTCGTATTGAATATGCAGTAGATTATGTAAAATCACGGGGTAATCGCACAAGAAAAGTGTTTAAGCTAGCAGAGTTTCAAGTCAAAAAATATTCATCTAAGCACTACGAAAGAAAGCTTTCCTTTAAAAATCTATCTACGCGCACACACTATAGCGGGGTACACACCTTAACGATACTCATAAATGGTATTGAAATGGGGTCCCTTGATTTTCATCTACAATAAAACCTCCCTTTTAAACAAAGGGAGGTTTTGTTTGTTAAGATACTGTTAGCCTTTCATGAAGTTGTTCTGACAGTTCAGCTGGAGTAATCGGTCGACTAAAGAAGTAGCCTTGTGCTTCATCACAGTGCTTTTGACGCAAAAAGCTTAGCTGTTCTTCCGTTTCTACACCTTCAGCAATTACTTTCAAATCCATATTATTAGCCATATTGATAATTGTTTCTACTAATGCTGCATCTTTTGAGTTTTCAAAGATATTTTTTGTAAAGGACTGATCAATTTTCAGGGTATCAATTGGAAATAACTTCAAATAACTAAGGGAAGAATAGCCTGTTCCAAAGTCGTCAATTGATAGATGAATCCCCATACTTTTTAACTCATGCATCGTTTTAATTGCGTGCTTTGAATCTTGAATGATACTTTCCGTTAGTTCAAGTTCAAGATACTCAGGGGCTAACCCACTATCTTCTAGCGTTTGTTTTACCATCTGAACAAGGTTTGTTTGCTGAAACTGTCTCGACGATATGTTCACTGACACTCGCAGGGGAATATTATATTCCTCCTGCCACTTCTTGTTTTGACGACAAGCTTCCTCAAGAACCCACTTTCCAATTGGAATAATAAGTCCCGTTTCTTCGGCTATTGGAATAAATTCACCTGGAGAAATATGTCCCCACTCCGGGTGTTGCCAACGAACAAGCGCTTCTACTCCAATTGTATTTCCTGTTGAAATATCAACTTGAGGCTGATAGTGTAGCACAAACTCTTTCCGCTCTAGAGCTTTTCGCATCCCAATTTCAAGCTTCATCTTTGTTGAGACGATTTCATTCATATCAGGCGTGTAAAATTGAAAATTATTCTTTCCTTGTTCTTTTGCACGATACATAGCCGTGTCTGCATTTTTAATTAATGACTCAATATTTCGACCATCGGATGGATAACATGAAATTCCAATGGATGGTGTAATGAATATTTCGTGTTCGTTAACAATAAATGACTCGCTAAAAGCTTCTAACAACTGTTTTGCAAGCTTTGCGATACTATCACTTGTCGTATTCGGTAATATAATAATGAATTCATCTCCGCCTTGACGACTAAGCGTATCTATTTTTTCTAAAAGCTTATTCATCCTCGACGCTGCGTGAATTAAAAGTTCATCTCCTACAGCGTGACCTAGCGTATCGTTAACATACTTAAAGCGATCTAAGTCAATAAACATTACGCCGATTATATATTTGTTAATGACTGCTTGATCAATAGCATGCGTTAAGCGGTCATTTAGCAAGTGACGATTCGGCAACCCTGTAAGAGGATCTAAATAGACCATTTCATTTATTTTATCTGCTGCTTGCTTTCTTTCTGTGATATCTCGAATAATACTGCTGAAATATGTTTGTTCATCTTCCTCCCAACTTGCTAGAGAAAGCTCAATCGGGAATTCGATATCTCTTTTTTTGACCCCTACTAATTCAACCGTTTTTCCAATGACGTGTGGCAATTTTGTTTTTAAATAACGCTTCATCCCATCTGAATGAGCTTGTTGGAAACGAGATGGGATGATAAAGCTAAGATTTTGACCCAGCGCTTCACTCTCCTTATAGCCAAACATATGCTCAGCACCTTTATTCCAAGAAATAATAGAACCGTTTGAATCTGATAAAATAATTGCATCCATTGCCGATTCAATGACGGATCGAAACTTACGCTCGGATTGAATTGTCTGTGATTCGAACTTGCGATCAATCAGTGTGCTAATTAGGATAATGCCTAAAATAAGGAGTGTACTAATTCCAATTGAGTAGGCTAAAATCACATGATTTAAAGACGTCGAAATCATGTTATGAGCATGAGTATGAGTAAACGTGGCAGAGGCCATTCCCGTATAGTGCATGCCTGAAATAGCCGCTCCCATAACCAATGCGCTTAAACCTTTTTGCCACCAAAAATTAGGGTTTCCTTCATTTATCCGCGCATAGCATAACAAACGTATAGCTACAACGGAAGCAATAAAAGCAATGATAACGGATAGACCCCATAGCCAAGGGTCATAGATAATTTCCGCCGCCATATCCATGGCTTCCATCCCGATATAATGCATCGCTGAAATACCTGCTGCAACCACAGCTCCCCCAATAATGACCTGTCTAGTACTGACTGTCTTTTGACCAACCATATAAAGCGCTAAACCAGACGCTATTACAGCGGGTAAGATGGACAAAACAACAATGGATAGCTTATAGCTCACAGGAATACTTAGATGGAATGCAAGCATTGCAATAAAGTGCATGGACCAGATGCCACCTCCCATTGCAACTCCTCCTGCTGTTAGCCAAAGCCACTTTGACATCCCTTTTGCTTTGTATATACGCGCGCCAATATTTAATGCCGCAAATGAGTCAATAATAGCAATGACAACTGACAGTATAACCAGCGGCAGTGAATATGTATTTGAAACGATATCCATAAGTCTTATACTTCCTCCTATGTCATCATGTCGTTATAGAGACAGATGAGAGTTAAAATACGTCGGAATCGTCTCTTTCATAAAATAAAGCGATTGTTGACACTATATATATCGACAAAAACAAAAGATTTTCAAGCAACTCATTAATTTGACACAAGAACTCATTGACTCCATTTATAATGGATGAAGGATAAAGAAGAATTGGTTCCACTATTATTCTCTACCTCTTTTTGAACTAAAAATCCATTTTGCTCTAATACTTTCTGTGAAGCAACGTTTGTCGTTGTTGTCTTAGCTTGCAGAGATTTTATCTGTTTGTGTGCTACTAGCTTATCTAAAAGTATTCTTACTGCCTGTGTTGCAATTTTTTGGTCAACATACTCTTCTCCAATCCGATAGCCTAACTCTCCTGCTCCGTCATTAATATCAACTACATTGATTCGTCCAATAATAGCTTGATGCTCATTTTTTATCAAATAAAATAAGGAACATAGTTGCTCCTGTTCAAGCATAAGCGCACGTAGCCTTTCATGAAATCCGCTTTGTGAATAATAGTCTTTACCCCTAGAGGGAACATACTGTTCGAAATACGTACGGTTGATGACTTCAAACTGATATAATGCTTCTTCATCCTCCATGGACAAAGGCTTTAAACATAACTTCATTTCCACTCACTCCTAAAAAAAGAGAAATGTAGCTCCATGCTACATTCCTCTAAGCTCGTTGGTTTTTCAACAATTGAATACTTAGTGAAATAAGCACCGGCTAACAGCAATACAATCGTAAAAGCTACACTCACCACACCTAAAAAATGAAACCAATATGCCGCTAGTTGTAATAAAGCAATAAGAGAAAAACAGATGGGAGTTAGAGCACTTTTAATTCCCTTTAACCCGTGTTTCTTTCTCTTTTGGACAACGTATAGACTTGAAACAATTAAAGCAGCGATAATGACAGTTGTAAAGATGATTTCCAAAGTTCCCCTCTCCTTTCTTATGCATGTTTCTTGACGCGATGCTCATACAGCTTTTCTACAACAGCCCCCATGGCTATCCCTATCACAAACGGCATAACCGATCCAATACTTACCTCAAACCCCGTATCATCATTCATATATTCATAGCTAAAGCGAAGAATTGATATTGAAAATATCTCTCCTATTAGCATTAATACACTCGTTGTAAAGATAAATGTTCCAAACGTTATAAGAAATTTCATTCCGCACCCCTTTTCCTATAATTATCCATTTTATATGAATTAACTAATTTTGTGTAGGTCTTCAGAAAGAAATATTTACCTTAATACTTGAAAATATAAGAAAAAACTAATATTATTAGTTTTATAACTAACAATATTAGTTTTTTTTCTGAATGGAGCTGATAAGTAAATGAAAGTAACTCGATTTGATACGCTTTATCAATTAACTTTTTTTCCGAACTTATTACCTATTAATTGCTACATTATTGAAGAAGAAGCTGAACTAACGCTTATTGATGCAGGATTATTTTCACATGGACCAAAAATAATTGAAGTCATTAAATCCCTTTCTAAGCCTCTGACAACTATCTTATTAACTCATGGTCATGATGATCATGTTGGATCAGTAGATATACTGAAAAAAGAATTTCCACACGCCCAGCTCTGTATATCTGCTCGAGACTCTCTTTTACTCAACGGAGATAAACGCTTGCTAGAAGATGAAGGAATGCTGCCTATTAAGGGGGGAATATCAAACAAAATAAAAAGTTCTCCAGACCGCTTACTCTATGAACAAGATACCGTTGGCTCTTTAAAAGTCATCTCAAGTCCTGGACATACTCCTGGCTCTATCTCTTTATTTGATGAGCGAAATCGCTTTTTAATTGCAGGAGATGCTTTTCAAACAAAAGGTGGTATAGCCGTTGCTGGAATGCTAAATCTTACCTTTCCTTTTCCTGCATTTGCAACATGGGATAAAAAACGTTCACTGAACAGTGCTAAGCAATTAGCTGATTTACATCCCAAGCTGCTAGCTGTTGGACATGGTACATGCATAACAGATCCGTATGAAGCCATGCTAAAAGCTATTCAAAAAGCTGAAAATACATTTTAAAATAGGAGAACATCTAATGTCACCTCGTGCCGGTATCAACTTATCTACTATATTGCAAGCTTCATTATCATTAATTGCTGAAGAAGGACATGATAATTTAACACTTGGAAAGCTAGCTAAAGCATTAAATATTAAGACTCCTTCTTTATATAACCATATCGCTAATCTAGCAGATTTGCGACAGCACCTTGCCATTTATGGCCTACAACAATTATATAAAGTAATGGCTGAAGCAGCGATTGGTCAGTCTGGTGAAAGAGCTATTCTCTCTCTTAGCTTTGCTTACGTAAATTTTGCGAGACAATCTCCTGGTTTGTATGAGGCAATTTCTCGCGTTTCAAATCATGATGATCCAGAGCTTAAAACTCATCAAGAAGCCGTTGTGCAAATTGTGGCTAAATCGATGGATGCTTATTCTATCAATAAAGATACAAAAATTCACCTTGTGCGTGGATTAAGAAGCTTATTACACGGATTTACCTCTATTGAACAACAGCAAGGGTTTCAGCTAGACCTCGATGCTAACACTAGCCTAACTGTCATGATTCAAACGTTTATAAACGGATTTTCAAATATAAAATGAGTTTGGGACATAACAAAATGATTGCTTCTAAAAGACGAACACTAGCTGTTCCCATCTCTTTGATTTGTCTCAACACGTTCGTTCCATTGCGCTACGGTCACTCGCTTTCCGCGGGGAGGAACCTGAGCTTCCTCGCTGCGCTGCGGGATCTCAGTTTTCCCTCTCTTTCCCGCAGGAGTCGAGTGTCCTACGCTCCATTCCACCCTGTTTCCAACATTGTTTTCACAATCAACAAAAAAACCTGAACGATTAAAAGTTATGAACTCTCAATCGTTCAGGTATAGTAGAGGCTGAACTACTTATGTCTCAGGCTCTTTCTTTTATTCTCCGCCTTCATAAACAAGCCAGTTTGAATCTGTAATTTGGGCAGATAAATTAATAATTCTATTTTTAACTCGAGTTGCTTCAGCTCCTTGTAAAGGCGCTGGCTGATAGTTATTTCTTGAAGCTACTGATGAAATGCTAAATGGAATAACCTGAATTTCCTTTTTATCTGTTAGCTCTTCACCTTTCAAATGAAAGGTTTGTTGAAAAACGAAAGTATCTTTATCACTTGGATTTCGATTTCCACCAAACATAAAGTTTCCTAGACTATATACAATGAACTTCCCTTTATACTCTTCAATACCTTGAACAACGTGTGGATGATGTCCTAGAATTAAGTCTGCACCGTTATCAACCGTGTAGCGAGCTAGCTCTTGCTGACTTTGCGTTGGCACAGGGCTTCTTTCGATTCCCCAATGGTAATGTACAATAACAATCTCTGCACCTTCTTTGCGTAAACGCTTGATGCCAGCCTTAACTTCTTTCTTGGCTGTTTCAACGTTTGAATCCCAGCCTTCATATCCCAGTGCACCAACTTTAACACCCTTAACCTCTGTTATGTACTCATTATCGTATCCAAAGTAACCGATATCATTTTCATCTAATGTTTTCATGGTATCTTCATATCCTTGATCTAGATAATCAAAAATGTGATTATTTGCCAAGTTAACAGCTTCAATATTTCCTAGTTTTAAAATATTAACATAGGAAGGGTCCCCTTTAAAACGAAAGGTTTTTGCTGCTTTTTGCGTCGAGTTAGTTAACGTTGTTTCAAGATTAACGGTCGTAAAGTCATCGTTTTCAAATAAATCTTTAATATGTTCTACAAAGTAAGGTAAGCCATTTTTATCTGCTTCATGCGGAAACGACTGTTGATATGGAAAGCTTTCGTCTGTACCAATTGTAAAGTCTCCCGCTGCGCTAATTTTAATCGTTGTTTCTTTTTCATTCTTGACGGCCGCTGCTTTTTTCTCTTTAGCTTCTTCCTTTTTAGGTTGTTCTTTTTCCGTTGAAGCACCGTTGTTACTTGCAGGTTCTGAACGATCCATATTGGCAACGACAAAATAGCCAATGAGAATCAAAGTTAGAATAGTAAAAATCCCTCTTTTTTTCATCCGCCGGTATTTCTGTTTTCTCCCTGTTCTTTCCTCCATCTGACCGATTCCCCTTTATACCATATTCCCCAAAAATCTATCATTTTTTTACAAAAGATGAATCTTTCTACCAAAAGGATACTATAACCTTTTAGAAAAAACTAGGAATATATCAAAAAATCTAAATAAATGACTTTTTCAGATAAACTGTTTCTAAAAATTGATAGTTTCTCAATTGAAAACCATCTATGCATTATTTGTTATATATATAAATAATTATTTTAAATTCTTTTTCAAACGAAAGGGTCTGTTTTATCCCATTACGCTATACTAGAAAAATGAAAGGAGGATGTAAAATATGCCAAGAATTGAACTTTCTAGGGTTGGATTCACGCCTTTTCAACGGCTATTAGGTCACAATGTAGATATTATGAATAAATGGTGTGATTTAGGTGATGAGTTAGAAAGAACTCTTAGTCTATCAGCACAGCTAAAGGAAGAAGTAAGGCGCGTATTAGCTGAAAAAAATGGCTGCGCTTATTGTAAAGCAAAAGGTGCGCCAAATCGTAAACAACAAAATGAGAAAACCATGCTGGCGATTGCCTTTGCAGACGTTTTTTTAAAAGAAAAAGGAAGCGTTCCAGATACTGTCTTTGCCGTTTTAAAAGAGGCCTTTAACGATAAGGAGATTAGCGAGCTTTGTGCTTTTATTTGTTTCACAACCGCTTCTCAATATTATGGAGCTATGCTAGACTTACAGCCATAAAAACTAACAGAGGTTGCATTATGCAACCTCTGTTAGTTTTTAAATGTTTGTTTTATATAACCTTTTCCATTTTTAATTTCTACCTTGGCGAAAGCACCGTTCACAAGCGTAAGCTGAGGAGGCATATGCCCAAAGTCAAGATCATATGCAATAGGTACTTCAAGCTCTTTTAAAAGGGCTTCATACACATCTTCAGCTGTATAGCCTCCGACTGGATGGTTAGCAGTGCTTCGACCAAAAAGTATACCGCTACAATAATCAAACCAACCTGCTAGCTTCATTTGAACGAGTGTACGCCTAAGGTCTGTAGCTGATAGCTCACAGTTTTCAAAATACCAAACGAGCTTTTCACCCTGTAAAAACCTCTGCTGAAAGCTTTTAACATCCCCACATGGTGTGCCAATTGCATGACGGATTACGTCGATACATCCACCAAGTAACCTTCCTTCAATCACAAGCTCTTTGTTCCCAACCATTTTCCACTCGGTAGGTTCGGTTAAATGAAAGACGCAAGGAGATGGATTACTGTGCTGCCATTCTTTTTGAAAATCAGTAGAAGAGTACTGCGTAATACTCTTTCCTTCTTCAAGTTGTAATACTCGTTCCCACATCTTGGTCGTCTCATCCCAGTACTCGCCTCGCAAATCGACTAAATTTGGACCATGAGCTGTTGCAATACCGGTGTTTATGGTTAACGCAAATAGGAATAAGCTTGTATCAGAATAGCCTAAAACCCACTTTGGCTTAATTTCTTGAAATAAAAAGTGCTCAAAAATTTCAATCAAAAGCTCCCCACCCCAAGGCGGAATAATTAAATTTATTTCTTCGTTTTTGAGCATACTCATCAATTCATAAGCTCGCACTTTACCTGAAGCAGACTTTGCTTTTACCTGCGTCCAAACAGTTTGACCGCATTGAACCTTGTACCCACGCTCCTCCATTTTGTCACAAGCTGATTGAAACATCTTATGTAAAGCGTCTGGAACCCCCGAAGAAGGAGCGGTTACACCTATGGTAGCGTCATGCTTTAAACGCGGAAATTGAATCATTACTAGCACTCCTTTATTTCTCTCATCCGAATATGTATTGTTCATCATACCATAATTAACTTTAACTGGGTTATTTTATCTTTATTTTCCTTTTTTTAAAAATCCCTCTTGACTTAAGGAAAATCCATCCATTCTAATCATCCGTAAGCATTGATAAGGACATGAATAACTTTTCATTTCTACTCAGAGACTAGGGCCTTTGGCTGCGAGCCCTTTAGAAACAAAGTTGATTTACCACCTTTGAGCTATTGCGGGGAAATGCTTTGCAAACTATCCGTAATCGGGAAATCCGTTATCGTTTTTGAGCACGACGCTTATTTGTCGTGAAATTAGGGTGGTACCACGACCGCACTCGTCCCTTCTTTTGGGATGAGTGCGGTTTTTTATACAATTTTATAGATGGCGTTGATAAGAATACGAATCTTCTTTTACCTTTTATCCAGAGACTGGGGCCTTTGGCTGCGAGCCCTTTAGAAACAAAGTTGATTTACCATCTTTGAGCTATTGCGGGGAAATGCTTTGCAAACTATCCGTAATCGGGAAATCCGTTATCGTTTTTGAGCACGACGTTTTTTTGTCGTGAAACTAGGGTGGTACCACGACCGCACTCGTCCCTTCTTTTGGGATGAGTGCGGTTTTTTTTATTTAATTATGAGGAGGAAAAACATGAGAAACGCAAAACTTGAAAAGCAAAACCATCAGCAGCTAGGAAAAGAGCTTGAACTCTTTTTGACTCTAGAAGAAGCACCCGGCATGCCCTTTTTCTTACCAAACGGCATGGCCATTCGAAACGAACTCGTTAACGATTGGAAACAAAAGCATATTCAAGCTCAATACGCAGAGATTCAAACACCCGTTATGATGAAACAGCATTTATGGGAACAGTCTGGACACTGGGACCATTATCAAGAAAACATGTATTTTTCAAACGTAGATGAACAAAGCTATGCCCTAAAGCCAATGAACTGCCCCGGCGCAATCTTATTGTTCAACAGCAAACGTAGAAGCTATCGAGAGCTTCCGGTTCGTTTTGCTGAGCTTGGGCTCGTACACAGACATGAACTATCCGGATCTTTAAACGGTTTGTTTCGCGTTCGCTCATTTACTCAGGATGACGCTCATTTATTTGTTACGCCTTCTCAAATCGAAGCAGAGCTTGATGGTGTCTTGAAGCTAGTTCATGAATTTTATGAGCAGTTTGGCTTTGAGTATAAGATAGAACTTTCAACTCGTCCTGAAAAATACATGGGAGACTTAAGCATGTGGGAACAAGCGGAAGCGTCTCTTGAAAATGTCTTAAAAGCAAGAGGGTTAGCGTACGATATTAATAAAGGAGACGGAGCGTTCTACGGGCCTAAAATTGATTTTCATATTTTAGACTCCCTTGGCCGAAGCTGGCAGTGTGGAACAGTTCAACTGGATTTTCAAATGCCTGAAAAATTCGACTGCACATATATCGGAGAAGATAACAACCCTCATCGCCCAGTAATGATTCATCGCGCAATTTACGGTTCAATCGAGCGTTTTATGGGTATTTTAATCGAGCATTATGGTGGAGACTTCCCTCTTTGGCTTGCACCTGTTCAAGTGAAAATTCTCCCGATTGCTGATGCTCATATAGATTACGCAAATGAAGTTGCACAGCGCTTACGTCAGCATGGAAGACGGGTTGAAGTTGATAGCCGCAAAGAAAAGATTGGCCTTAAAATTCGGGAAGCTACGCTAAGAAAATCTCCTTATATCGTAATTGTCGGCGATCAAGAAGTAGCCAACAACAGTCTTGCCGTTCGAAAGCGCTCAGATAATAGCCAGCACTCCCTAAGCTTTGATGATTTTTTATTCGAGCTTGCGCAAAATAGATAAAAAGGAAGCGCTCAATATAACTATACTGAGCGCTTCCTTTTTTAAAACAGCAGTTCAAGCTGACGGCTTTTAGTAGTAAACCCCATGTTTTCATAGAACTTTATTGCACGTTCGTTAAATTCCAACACGTTTAGTTCAATAGCATCTACTGATTTTTCTCTGCCGTATTTAACAATTTCATTCATTAATAGCTTGCCAATTCCTTTGCTTTGATGATCCTCACTAATACCGATGCTTCGAATGAATAAAGTGCACCGATTTTTTAAAATGGGATTAGTATGTCCTGCCTTTTTAAAATCAAGGATGACATATCCAACCACAGACTTCTCTCGATCTCGTACGACTAGTAATTCTGTTTCAGCCGATTCGAGCCATTGTTGATATTCACTGTAGGACAGAGATGAATCCTTCTTCTCATATAAATCAGGCCTTCCTTTAATATGAAGCTTCTGCACTTGATTTTTCAGCTCTGAAAATGATAAAAAATCACTTTCAGCTGCCTTCATTACGGAATATAGATTCATAGATTTTTCTCCTTTATTTTATTTTCAAAAAATAATGTACGTAAACGAGATTATTGCCCAAACGTTTTATAGGCTGCTGCATATACTTCTAAAGAAAAAGGAGGTATTGTTATGTATCAAAACCAACACGTATACAATCAGCACGATTTTCGGAGACCTTATGGCAGACCAGGCGGCTTCGGTCGACCATTTGGCAGACCATTCGGACGTCCTTTTGGAGGCCCGTTTATCTTCGGTGCTCCATTCTTAGGAGGATTAGCTGGCGGATTGCTTGCTAGCTCTCTATACGGCGGAGGATTCGGACCATACCCTTATCCACCATACCCTTACTACCCACCATATGGCTACTATTATTAAGAAGACATGGCTTATGCCATGTCTTTTTTACCTATTAGTAAACCTATACTCTTAAAAGATTTATACTTATAAAAAGCGGAATAGTAGCTAACAAATCGGAAAGAAATAAAGTAAATAATTGATTCATCAATCATCCCCCTATAATTTTCCACTATGAATATAGTAACATATAAGTAAACTGTTGTTAGTGCATCGAATCTTAATGATCTAAATAAGTCGTATATTCTCTCATTAAAAATGAAACGCCCGTCACAAATGAAATTAAAAAACAAACGCCGGTTACATAGTGCGAAAAACCATAGAGTAAATACATGAAAAGAAAAACGATAAATGTAAGTATGAAAAGCCACTTAACGTATTTTTTGATTACATAGGACTGTTGCTTCTGCATATTATCTATCCTTTCAGCTTTTAACTTATATCTACAGTACAATCCAAAACACAATGGGTAACGTCACTAAGCTTAAAGACGTGCTGAATAGTGTAGCAACCGAGACAAACTCCGGTTCCGTGTCGAATTGCATGGCATACATCGTTGTATTGGCAGCTGTAGGCATAGCAGCCATGATAATCATAATTTGCTTTGTCATATCATCCACAGGTAAGAATAATGTTAAGACATATGCAATAACTGGTGAAATAGCTAGCTTAATAGCAAGGGAGAAAGATAATTTCTTCTTGGCTAAATTTCGAACGGATATAGTAGCAAGCTGCATTCCCAGCACAAGCATAATTGTCGGGATAGCGGCATTAGCAACTAAGTCAACAGCTTGATAAACTGATTTGCTCAGTTCTATATGTAAAAGCTGAAACATCCCTCCAACAACTGCGCCATATATAATTGGCATTCTCTTAACTGCACGCAGCGACTCTTTTATTCCACTTGTCGCTTTCCCTCCTTTAGCAGCATAATATACACCAATTGTACACATCACTAACTGCTGAATAACCATCAGTATAATAGCAGATTCAAGCCCTGTTGCGCCGAAAAGCAACAGTACAACCGGCGTGCCATAATTTCCGTTATTCATAAAAGCAGAAGCTAGAATCATTCCACATGTTTGTGAATTTATGTAGCCATTTATCCACGATAGGATAAATACCACGCTAATTAGTAGAAAACAAAGACCAAACGTATATAAAATAAAATATGCATATTCTTCATTAAACGCAGTCGTATAAAATGTTCGGAACACCAAGATTGGGGACATTAAGTACAGCGCCATTGTGGAAATGGATTTTGTATCAAATCCAATCCGTTTTTGTCCAATAAACCCAATCGCAAATATTGCAAATATCGGGATTAATACAAATAAAAATTCCATTGTTTGCACCTTCACTATTACGTTTTTATACAGAAGCAGAGGCCTTGTTTATACATAGGCCCCTGCTTTTATTATAGGTTTAAAACGATGATGCGCTCTTCCGTCATTTCTTCTATTGCATATTTCGGTCCCTCTTTACCACTACCGCTGTTTTTCACACCACCATACGGCATATGATCCACTCGGTAAGCCGATGCATCGTTAACAATTAAACCACCAACTTCAATTTCACGAGCGGCTTTCATGGCAAAGCTCAAATCGTTTGTAAATAAGCCTGCTTGAAGACCGTATTCTGAATCATTTACTCTGGCAATTACTTCATCAATCTCAGTATATATCGCAACAGCAACCACAGGGCCGAATATTTCTTGGCGGCAAACTTTCATATTATCTTTTACATTAGTTAAAATCGTTGGCGCATAAAATGAACCGTTTGCTTTTCCACCTACTTCAATAATTGCACCTTGACTCTTTGCTTCTTGAACCCAAGCATCGACTCTCTCGACTTCTTTTAATCGAATCATCGGGCCAATATCAGTCTCTTCACTCATCGGATTTCCTACAACTAGCTGTTGCGTTTTCTCTTTTAGTTTTTCAATAAATGTTGTATAAACTTCTTGGTGTACATACACACGCTGAACAGAAATACAAACTTGACCTGCATTATTAAAGCTTTTCTGAGAAATAAGAGAAGCAGCTTGTTCTATATTAGCATCGCTATGAACAACCGTTGCTGAATTGTTTCCTAGTTCCAGCGCCACTTTTCGAAGACCTGCTTTTGAGCGAATGAGCTCTCCAACACGGGGACTACCAGTAAAAGTGAACATATTAACGTCTGGATTATCTAATAGCCATGTACCAATTTGCTCACCATCTCCTGTTACAATTTGTAAGCGCCCTGTAGGTAGTCCTGCTTCTTGAAATAGAGCTGCTAACTTCAATGCGCAAATAGGCGTTACCTCAGCAGGCTTGAGCACAACAGTGTTTCCAGCTGCTAGTGCTGGCCCAATCTTATGACATACCAAATTGAGCGGTACGTTAAACGGTGTAATAGCAGCGATAACACCAACGGGCACGCGAACCGTAAATGCCATTCGATTTTCAGAGCCAGCTGCGGATTCAACAGGAACTCCGTCTCCGTGAATACGCTTAGCTTCTTCAGCAGATAGCTGCAGTGTTTGAGCAGCACGTTCTACTTCGCCCCTTGATTCACGAATTGGTTTACCGACCTCAATAGCTAATACCTGTGCAAATTCTTCTTTTCTTGCTACCAACAATTCAGCTACCTTCATTAATACCTCGTATCGCGTATATGGTGAAAATGAGGTTTTAAGTGCCTGCTTTGCTCCCTGAACTGCTTGATCAACGTGATGTTTTTCAGCAACTGATACCTTTGCAGCTGTTTCCTGCGTGTATTTATCAAGAACATTCATTTCCTTTTTGGTCTCAATCCATTCGCCATCTACATATAATCCATATTGCTTTACGCTTGCCGTATTTACCATGTCTCCCATTCCCCCAAATGTTTATTATCTCGTTAATTCAATATCATAATGGTACTTATCACTACGAAACTTTGTGGTTGTAAATTCAATAGGCTTATCATCAAAACCAAAGCTCAACCTTGTCATTTCCAAGAGCGCTTCTCCCGCTCGAATGCCTAACAAATCAGCTTCGTAAATGGTAGCATTCATTGCGGATATCTTTTCTTTTGCGCGCTTTAATAGAATTCCTTCACTTTCTAAGACCTCATAAAATTTAGCTCTATTTAAATCTTCTTTATTTAAAATTTGTCCAATATGAACCGGCCAACAAGACCTCTCAATCGCAATTGGAACTTCATCAGCAAACCGTACGCGTTCAATGACTAGAATTTCTTCATCGTCAGCTACCCTCAACTTTGTTTTTTCATAATAAAGGTCTTTTTTAAATTCTGCTCGAATTAACTTTGATTCAGGCGTTAACCCTCTTTCAATTGCTTCTTCTGCAAATCCTTTCAACTTACCTAAGCTTCCGCCTATTAATGGCTGTGTTTTGACAATCGTTCCTTTCCCCTGCTTTTTTTCCAGCAGTCCGTCTTGCACAAGCATTGTAATCGCTTGACGTAACGTTGTACGACTAACATCAAACTCTTCCATCAATTCTTGTTCAGTTGGAATTAGTGTATTAGGAGGCCACACTTTCTCTTGAATACGCTTTACAAGAATATCTTTAACCTGCAAATATAGCGCAACGTTTTTGGTAGGATCTATAATTGCTTTCACTTTCTTTTATCACCCTTTTTCCTATAGTCTTTTAACATCAATTATATAAATTTGTTTGGATGTTTAAAATTCTTCCTAACTCTTTTAGCTCATCTACTACGTCACCGTATACTAATGCAAAATGTGGCTCATAGCCTGCATGCATTAAATCATATAAAGTCTCCGTTACGTCCGTTGCTAATTCTACTTCAACTGACGTACCGGTAAAAGGCTGTTCAACGTCAAGTGCCGTTCCTTTCATGATTAATAAACGATAACCATCTGGTGTATGACTCACTCGGAAAATCGTTACTTCTCCAGCTTTTAAGCCAAAGTCCATTGCCAAGCCAATCTTTCTGTTAGGATGAACACCAGCTGTGGCTCCAGTATCTGGACGGGCTAACGAATAAGCACCAGCTCCACAGTGCCAAAATACAGCTGAATTTTTCTCTTCGTCAATGTGAACCAAGTCTCCCAAATACGGGGCGTTTCCTTTTGCTAATTCTCTTAAGATAAACATGGAAATTGATCCATGAATATCAGATTCACATGATGTTACCATTCCATCCTCTGTGAACTGAGACAGAGTTGAGCACGGTGCTGCTCCTAGATTATTAAAAAAATCAGGCCAACATCGCATAGCCAGCGATGTAAAACCTTCCTTCTCAATCTCTCGTTTTATATAAGTAGAGAATTGGGCAAACTTTTGTACGGTTTCATCATCGCGCTGTAGCCCTATTACTTGTTGCTCAGCACGATCTACTTCTCCAACCCACTCTGACTTTGGAATAGTAATGCATTCTTTAAATGCTTTTTGCAAATCTATTTTCTTTAAAGTAACACCAAGTGCTTGATGCAGCTCATCTTCATCAGCTTGTGAGAAGAAGAAGCCAGGTGGATAGTCCCCTACTACTCCAACCTTCATATCTGTTAATGATTGAATGACGCGCATGACATTAAGCTGTTTGGTTAACTTATGTTGCAGCTGTTCTTCATTCGGATTTCCAAATACAAATGAAAACGGATGGTTATGATTTCTAAGTACGTTACTTGTACTATTGCCACCTGTTAATGAGTTTAATCGCAAGCGGCCGCCAACGCTTGGCTCCCGAACGGACCATACAACAACAGGATTCGTAAAATATTCAAGCGCTTTTACCATGAACTCTCCATCGGCAAACGTTACGCTTTGATATAATAAAGTATCAATTGACTCATGATGAATTGATTGTAGAAAGTCTTCTAGCTCTTCTACCGATGTAAGAATCTCACTTGGCGCTATGACTTTGGCACAAGATGCTTGCAACCAACTTTCACTTTGTTTTCGATATTGTTCTGCAACTTCAATATCAAATGTTTTTCTCCCGATTGGCAAATATAAGACAGATGTATTTAACATGAACTTTTCCCCTTTATCCCTTGTTTCTCCCATTCATCATAATGATTATATCATACATCACTATCTTTGTGTGGTGTATTTTAACTAAATAGAAAAAACTGCGGAAGAAACCAGCAGTCTTTTCTATTTTTTCACATAGTAGAAATCTTTTTAAATAAAGCTTTCCATTCTGAACTTTTACGATAGAAAACTGGTGGATAACCGATTGGGGCTTCAACTGAAACCTCTCCACCTCGATATTCTTTACCACTCCATAGATGAACCCAGTCATCCTCTGGTAAATACACATCCCATTTTGTCTGTAATTCTTGATGTACAGGTGCTACTAATAGGTCCTGACCATATAAATATTGATACTGAATATCATAAGCTTTCTCATCTTGTTCATAGTGCATAAACAGTGGACGCTGAACAGGTATACCACGATCAGCATTTTCTTTTACAATTGATTTTGTATAAGGCGCCAAAGTTGTATACACAGTCGTCATTTTTGCTAAGTGTTCTAATGTTTCATCATCCCCATCAAATTGGAAGCAATCATCCGGACGGTTTCCTTCATGAGTTCGCATAAAAGGTGTAAACGCTGCCATCTCAGTCCATCTTAGCAGCAGTTCCTTTGAACGCTTATTGCCATGAAGACTTGTATAACCACCAATATCACTATGATGTAATCCACATCCTGTCATACCAGATGACAGTGCTGCTGGTATCACAGAAGCTAATCCGTCATCTCGTGACCAGTCGACACTTTGATCTCCTCCCCACAGAAGCGTACAATATTTTTGAACACCCGTATAGCCAGCTCGCATAAAATAAACGACTTCTCCAAGTTTACCTGCTTCAGAAACGGCTTCGTAATTTGTTTTTGCCCAAAGCGTTGGCCACGCGTTGTGCATTTTTTTCGCATCTTCTTCATTTTTAAGTACTACATCTGTTGGCAAATATTCCCCGAAATCAGCCATCCAGCCATCTAAGCCAAACTCAATCATATTTGTTTGAATAACCTTTTTATACCACTGAGTCGCTTCTTCATTCGTGAAATCAACGACACCACAATAAAACTCTCCAAAGTCTACTAAGTACGTTTCTCCAGCTTCGTTTAATGCTAAATACCCTTTCTCATTTGCTTCCTTATATAAATGTCCCTCAACCGCTACGTAAGGATTAATATAACCTAAAAAGCGAATACCTTTTTGTTTCCATTCTACTATTTTTTGATTTAGTTTCGGATATTCATCTTGATTCCATTCCCAGTTCCACATTAGTCGCTTACCAAAAGACGTAATGCGTTTACCTTGCCAATCCTGACACCACACCCCAGCAACCTTAACGCCTTTCTCTAAAGCCTTGTTTAACTTTTCTTCAACAACTTCTGTTCCACCTTGAATACCTAAAATCACGCCATTATATACCCAATCAGGAAGCTCAGGTTGACGACCAAAAACTGCCGTCATCTTTTCAACTAGCTCCAAATACGTATCCGCTGTTTCAAATAATACGTATTTAGGAATCTCCCATATCTGAAGCTCATGAAAATGTGGATTACGAAAATCAAAATCTGCGTACGCAGTTGTTTCTACATGACAATAATACTTTTTCGTAGAGACGAACGTAGGTTGAGGATAATTGGTATTGTAATAATCTCCTCCAGCTTTATCTTTAACATCTGCTTGCCACGTTGTATACGTGTTTTTATTACGACCTACACCAGGTTCAGAAGTCCACAGCGGAAAGTTTTTACCTCTCATATTAAAATGTGAAAGCTGCTCTCCACATCCATATACTTTTTCTGATTTATCAGCTACAACTCGTAACCAAAAACGATTAATCGATTCATCTAACTGCGTATACTCAAGCTTTAAACGTCCTTCTTCTTCTGTGATACCAACAAGAAGGATTGGATCTCCGCCTTTAAATGTTGAGAATTGAATTGTATAACCACTATCAGTCGGAGTAACAGCAACAAACCTTAAACCAATACGTTCAACTAAATAATCTTTTATATTGAAGTTGCCTCGATACATTTCAATGTTTTCTTTTCCAACCCCAACAAATATACTCGGTTTTTCAACTGTATGTTTTATGAAAAGTTGATTGTTAAAAAATAGTTCAAATCCGTTATCAATTTCCTTTAAATATATTCCTGTCATTGTTGTCTTTAGCATATAGCCGTTCTCCTTTACCTTACATTTTATTAAGCGGGAAACTGCTTATTATCTGTTTTAACAGTTGTGTTCTTTTCCACGTATTGTCCGTACTTTTTATTCCAACTTGTCAAAGAGACATAGCCCAGAATAGCGGTAACCACAAACAGCCCCAAAAGTGCTGGCCAGAAATATGGAGAAACTACGCCACCTGCATAAGCTAAGCCAATTGGTGAAAAGACAATATAGAATGCAAACATTAAACCAAGTAATACGATTGAGACAAGCAGTGAATATTTCCATGGCTTCATATCCACTTTTGGTCTAGGAATGAAGTTCCATGCTTCTTTTCTTGGTGAAATCTTTCCAATAATCAACATCATTGCTACTTCGGTAAAGAAGAGAATAGCGTAAACATGAATAAAGTTAATGTCTACTTTAAATCCAAATAAATGATTGGTTCCCCATAAAAGCATGTAGTATGTAACAACATGAAAGCCAATGGCGACTTTTGCAGCAACTGCTGGTACACGCTTTGCAAAGATACCGACTAATACAATCGCAATCACCGGAATATTAAAGAATCCTGTAAAGCGACGAATTAATTCCCATAATCCATCTGGAGCAAACATGAGAAGCGGTGAAATAAAGAAACTAACAAGAGCTAGTACTGCCCCAAACCACTTACTTAAACTAAGTAGCTTTTGATCCGTTACGTTTGGACGAAGCGGCTTATACACGTCTAAGGCAAACATCGTAGCTGCTGAGTTAATAAGAGCATTAAATGTACTAAATACAGCTCCCAGTAACACTACTAAAAAGAACCCCTGTAAATACCATGGTAAAATATTAGATACTAAAGTAGGAAATGCTAAGTCTACAGGATTCATATCCCCTCCATATAAGTGGAAGGCAATGATACCTGGAATCATCATAAAGATTGGAACTAATAGTTTAAAAAAGCCTGTATATAATACTCCTTTTTGTCCCTCTGCTAAGTTAGCTGCTCCAAGCGTACGCTGAATCGCATACTGATTGGTTCCCCAATAAAATAAGTTTGCCCAAATCATTCCTGTGAAAATTGTTAAAAAAGGCACAGAATCTGTACTGGATCCAACTGCATTCATCTTTTCTGGATGTACGGTTGTAATGGTTTTAAGCCCAGCACCGATACTTCCATCCCCCAATTGAAATAATCCGATTAAAGGAATAATGGAACAAACGATAATTAATCCGATTCCAATAAACGTATCGGAAACCGCAATGGCTTTCATCCCTCCGAAAATGGCAAAGAATGCGCCGATAATCCCAATGGTCCAAACCATTAACCAAACGGATTGAACATAAGAGATACCTAACAGACTTGGAATATCAAACAATTTCATCAGGGCTAATGCACCTGAATATAAAGTAGAAGGAATCGTGACAAGCACGTACCCTAACATGAATAATAAAACAGCTAAACGTCTCACGCCTTCATCATAGCGTTCTCTCAAAAACTGAGGTAGCGTTGTAAATGCTCCTCCTAAATAGCGAGGTAGTAAAATAAGCGTCATAATAACAATTGCAATAACCGCTGTTACTTCCCAAGCCATATTTGTCATGTTCGCTGCATAAGATTGACCGTTTAACCCAATCATTTGCTCTGCAGATAAGTTCGTTAAAATTAAAGCTCCAGCAATAAATCCACCGGACAAGCCACGCCCTGCTAAAAAGTATCCTTCCGTTGTGGTGTTTGTACCTTTTGTCTTTTTATATGTCCACCAACCAAGTAGTGCCATAAACACTAAACATGAAAGAAGTGTAAATAATGGACTTTGATTTTGCACGTTTTATTCCCCCTACACCAATATTTGTTTTAATATTCAGTGATTAACTTGTATATTATCACCTTTTATTCCAGGGTGTGCACCTTTATCAATGAGCATTTTACGATTTGGATGAGCCAAAAGCCATTTATTTTTCATAAAAAGCAGCTGATCACTTTTGCTATCTACTTCATTTTCATTGGACAAAGGTTCATTCGTTCCTTTTGGCAAAATAACAATCGTTTTAAACCCTTCATCTGTTACTGTACATGGAGCAAAGTGAAGCGTTGTACCATATAGCTCCAAAGCGGTCCCTTCCGGAATAAAGAAAGCGTCTACATTTTTAGAGTCATACATACGCTCCGAAATATCTTGCACCTTCCCAAGCAACAAAACCATATCTGTTACAGCAAAATTAATTTCATTACCTTGATGATACTCCAGTCCGTTTAAAAAAGTATTTAGACCATTACAGTACCCAATTTGAATTGGCATCTGACCATATGAAGTTGCTTCAATCTGTTTCTTTACTAGTTTTTCTTCCATTTTACTGTCTGACGCCACATATATATTTCCCTCACTAGGAATCTGTATCTCTTCCATATAAGCTTTTATTTCATCAAAATTATAGTCTGTGATAATCTTTCCGTAAAGCTCAAATTGTTTTTCTTCTACATGATAAAAAGATAGGTGGGGGTTCAAGCTTTTTAACTTCTCAAACTTAGACATCAACAATCGCTTCCTTTGTTGTAAAATGCTTATCTAAAAAGCTCCCCTAAAGATTATTAATAACGCTGCTAAGAGGAGCTTTCTATTTATCTAGTATATTACTTTAAAACCGTTTGTTCTGTAATGGTATTATCCCATGCTTTTCTGAATTTATCTAACCCATAATCTGTAAATGCGTGATAGAAGCTTTCTTTATATACATCAAATCCACACGTCACAATATGAGCACCTGCTTTTGCCGCATCTGCAATTTGCTTACCGTTGCGTAACGCTGCTACAATAATTTCTGTTTCATAATTATAGTTTTGATAGATTTTAATAATATCTTGAATGTATGCTGTTGCATCGTCTCCACTATTTTCTTTCCACCCTACAAACGGAGAAACAAATTTGGCACCAACTCTAGCCGGTTGCAGTGCTTGAGATGGAGAAAAAACAAGCGTAACGTTCGTTGATATTCCGTCTTTTTCAAGCTCTTTAGCCGCAATCAACCCAGGCTCTGTGCACGGAATTTTAATAATAAAGTTTGGTGAAAGTTTAGCAATTTTTCTACCTTCATGAACCATTTCTCTCGCATCATCTAGGTGTGGGTTGATTTCTGCTGAAATCGGAAAGTTTGCAACCCCTTCAAACTCTTTTGCCAACTCATCTAATACCGTTAAAAATGGTTTTCCACTGTTCATTATGTGTCGTGGATTAGTTGTCACTCCATCAATTGCCCAATTTTCATAAGCGTATGTAATTTCACTTAAGATTGCACTGTCTAAAAAATATTTCATTTTTTCCATCCCCTTAGTTTGTTATAATTATTTACTAAACATTGTAACATAGGTATCTTTTATAAAAAGTAACTACCTTTGTTTATAATAATATGAAAACGTATCCAAAATTTCAAGTCTTTTTTAAAGATTTTTTTACATAAAGAGTCTGGGACAAAACAAAATGTTCCTTTCTAAAGGACGAATGATGCCTTTTTTAAAGTAGTTAGGTTATAATAACCGGTTCGTTCCATTGCGCTACAGACACTCGCTTTCCGCGGGGAGGAATCTGAGCCTTTCCTCTATCTCCCGCAGGAGTCACGTGTCTTACGCTCCATTCCACTAATTCTCTAAAATTGGTTTCCAATCAACAAAAAATCCGAACTATAAAAGAGTCGTTAACTCTCAATGGTTCGGATAGATCATTGACTGAAACACTTATGTCTCAACCTCTTCAATCTAGATATTTACATTTTGATTTTCATTCGTTGTATTACACACATACACCGTACAGCCAATATCACTTTGATGATCTTTTACAAACGTATCTTTAGAAAATGAACGGATTGAACGATAAATGAGCCAATCTCCTGCACCACCACCAACTAATAATGTCGAGAGAGCTACAAGCATTCCATTACCAACTAGCATCCCTATAACGAGGGGTACAAATCCTGTTAGAATTACAGGCAGCAACAGTGCAATGCGAAAAGCACGCATTGAAATGGGGACCTTACAGTGTGCGTAACAAACCATATACTTCCAAATAAAACCAAACTTTAAATCTGTTAGCTTGACCTTCCCAAACCACAAAAAACCAACTCCATGAAGCAGTTCATGAAGAAAAATTAATAGAAAATAAAAACCGATAAACTTAAGCAGGGACATAAGAGTAATGGTAAACTCTAACCCCCAGAACCATGTGTAAACAACCGTACTAAGCAATACAATTCCTATTGTGTAATAAGAGGCTTTTCTATTAACATCCTTAGGATCTAAAACGATTGAAACTTCCTTCCCCAAAAAATTCACACCTTTCCATTTAACAACAATAAAAACGTATATAAGTACTTATTTCCAGCATAATGAATCCTTGGTGAAAGATTGCATATGATATAGCAAGTCCACTTTTAAGGAGGTGTCTCTAATAGAAAGCTGGTTAAACGTTATTGCCAATGTAGTTTTTCCAATTGCGGTCGCTTTTTATTTACTCATTAAAAGATTGATAATTTTACAAAGATTATCAACCGTATTGCCACTATCATTGAAGAGCAAAAAAAGGACGAGCAGTAAAACGTACAAGCTTTCCATTTTCAAATATTCAAAGAAACTGCCAACTAGATTATGATACTAGCTGGCATCTTTTTTAATTTCCTTGAAAAGTAGTTTGTACATCTCCAACCCCTGGAAGAGCAGATAAAATGACTTGATCTCCGTGATAGGTTAAAACATCTAAGTCACCATCTAGCCATAGTGGAGCATCTAAGTCAAAGTAATGAACATTTGGATGAGCCGATGCAAAGTGTGCAGCAGCTCCTACTGAAAAGGAAGGTTCCATCATACTACCAATCATGCAGCGTACACCGTTTGCTTCTGCAATACTCGCAATCTTCCAAGCCTCGTTTATTCCCCCGCACTTCATAAGCTTAATATTTAATAAATCTACATAACGGCCGGCTACAAGTTTTAACGCATCCTTTGGCGAAAATAAGCTTTCATCCGCCATTATAAGCGTAGTAACTCGATCTGTCACATGCTTTAAGCCGTCTAAATCATAGGAAGGAACTGGTTGTTCAATAAACTCAATGTTAAATTTTCTACTTTCCATCTCATGAATGATATGAACGGCTTGTTTTGCACTCCAACCTTGATTTGCATCTAAACGCAACTTTATGTATGAAGGAATAGCTTCATGAATTTTCTGTATGCGTTCAAAATCTAGTTCTGGATTCGCTCCAACCTTTACTTTAAGTACTTGAAAACCGTCAGCCACGGCTAGTTTCGCAGCTTTTATCATTTTTTCAGGAGTATCTACACCGATAGTCATACATGTTGAGAGAGTTTTTTCACCACCTAAATATGTATAAAGGGGCACTTTCATTAGCTTGCTATATGCATCATGAAGAGCAATATCAGCAGCAGCTTTAGCACTAGTGTTTCCTACACAGCAAGACTGTACGCTTTGAAGCAACATTTGAAACTCTTTAATATCTCTTCCAATTATTGCAGCTTTAATAGGTCCTTTAATGGCTGCCACAATGCTCTCTAATGAATCACCCGTAATGACATACGTTGGTGCAGCTGCTCCTTTACCCTTTATTCCATTTTCTAACGTAATAACCACTTCAATACTTTCAATTTCTGTGGCTATTCGAAGTGCTGTTTTAAACGGTACTTTTAAAGGAATAGTTTCATGCTTTACTTCAAGGTTTTTAATAATCATTTGGCACACTCCTACTTTTCAATCGAAAATTATTGCTTGTGTTTGAGTTTTCCCGACATATTTATACGTAAGAGACACTCGGTCAATTGGTTTACTATGAGTGATTTTTAACATATATTTTTTATTTGAGCGCTCTATATTCTTCTTCTGTATCTCTTGTAGCGTCATTGGTTGATCAATCTGATCTGATAAGGTGATTATTTTGTTCGCCTCTACTTGCTTAAGTTCTAGTCCACTTGGATATGCTTGATTATTTACTTGTACATCTATGAGGTGAACTGAGGTAAAAGAGCTTTGATTACTTAACTCAATTGCCACGAATTTTTTATTTTCAGGGAAAGTTATAATGGTTCCAGTTTGAAGAGATTCGCCACCCCTTATATATACGGAGCTTCCAACAATCCCCACTAGTAGCAGAGAGGTTCCACTAAATATAAGCCACTTTTTCATTTTTCTTTCCCTTCTCCAACGAATACCATATGAGCTTTGGTTTCTTTATAATAATGAAGCCTGTCTTCTAACGTACCGGTATGCACTTCAAACTTGTGTCCGTCTGGATCGGTGAAATAAATCGACTCTTTATCACGTTCATCCCTTGTTCTTCCTTTTAAAATTGGTACATGGTAAGCCACTAGTTTTGCCTCAAAACTTTTTAAATCCTTAGCATTAATTGAAAACGCAAAATGAGTATACGAATGGTGAATCTCGTTTCGTTGAATGTGTTTCTCTTCATTTAACGCTATCCATAATCCGTTCAAATCAAAATAAGCTGTTTTTTTACCTGTTACAAGAAGTGTAGCTCCCAAAACTTTCTCATAAAAAACAATTGATTGAGTTAAATTAGACACTGAAAAGCAGCAGTGATTTATTCCTTGAAGCATATTTTCCTCCTACTTCTTCACCTACATACATATGTTATCAATTCTTTATATACATATACTACCATATAAACCTATTTTTATCTTATTATTTCAAATGATCTACTAATTTTGTATACTAAGAACATAGTTTATACAAAGGATGGTGGCCCATGTTTTTTAGGAAAAAGAAAGAAAAAAAAGTCATTGATTGGCTATCAAAACAGTCATACCGCTTAACTGATCCTACCAGCTGTACTTCTCAGGATTTCTTAGTTTGCCCTCTCTTTCCCGCAGAAGTCGAGTGTCCTTTGCTCCATCCCACCCTGTTTCCAACATTGTTTTCACAATTAAAATAACCTGAACGATTAAAAGTGAGGAACTCTCAATCGTTCAGGTTTATCATTAGCTGAATTACTTATATCCCAGACTGTCTTCTAAATCTTCATTTTCTGCAAACGCAGCGCATTTAACACAACGGATACAGAGCTGAACGCCATAGCTGCTCCGGCTAACCACGGTGCCAAAAATCCGATTGCGGCAATTGGAATTCCAATGGTATTGTAGCCGAATGCCCAAAAGAGATTTTGTTTAATGTTACGCATTGTTGCTTTACTCATTTGCAAAGCATGAACGATGCTTGTAAGGTCACCTCTCATAAGCGTTAAGTCTGCTGCTTCAATCGCGACGTCCGTGCCGGTTCCAATGGCCATTCCAACGTCCGCCACTGCTAGAGCCGGTGCATCGTTTAAGCCGTCACCAACCATTGCCACTTTTGACCCTTGAGCCTGCAGCTTTTGAATTTCGGCTGCTTTTTCTTCAGGTAATACTTCAGCAAGCACATGATGAATTCCCACTTCATTAGCAATAGCATTTGCTGTTTGCTTATTATCACCTGTAATCATCACAACGTGAAGTCCCATTTCTTTTAGGGCCTTAATAGCTTTTGCTGACGTTTCTTTAACCGTATCAGCAACTGCTACAAACCCTGCATATTCACTGTTTAAAGCAATTAGCATAACCGTTTTCCCCTGAGACTCAATTTCTGAAATGAGTGATTCAACACCCGCAACTTCAATTCCAGAATCGGACATAAGCTTTCTCGTACCCACTAAAATTTCCTCATCCTCTATAATCGCTTTTATACCATGTCCAGGTATTGCTTCAAAAGCTGAAATTTTTAGCAAACTAAGATTTTGTTCAGAAGCCTTTTTGACAATGGCGCGTGCTAATGGATGCTCAGACTGACTTTCAGCAGAGGCAACAAGCTGTAAAAGCTTTTCTTGGCTTGCGCCTGTTTCCGTCACAATATCCGTTACTTGTGGCTCACCTTTTGTCACGGTACCAGTTTTGTCTAACACGATGGTATCTACTTCATGAGCTGCTTCTAGATGCTCACCGCCTTTAAATAAAACACCTAGCTCGGCTGCTCGACCTGATCCTGCCATAATTGACGTTGGGGTAGCTAGACCTAATGCACAAGGGCAGGCAATTACAAGTACAGCAATCATTTTTTCAAGCGCTGAAGCAAAGTTACCAGGGTTGATGATCATGTACCAAACAAGAAACGTTATGATTGCTAGTGCTACAACAATGGGAACAAAAATACCTGAAATACGGTCAGCCACGCGTTGAATAGGGGCTTTAGAACCTTGTGCGCTTTCCACAACTCTTATAATTTGTGCAAGCGCTGTTTCTTTTCCCACTTTTGTTGCTTTTACTTTTAAAAAGCCATTTTTGTTCACTGTGGCTCCCGTCACATCATCACCAATCGATTTTTCAACCGGAATACTTTCTCCTGTTAGCATGGACTCATCAATTGCAGATTGTCCTTCTATTACCTCACCGTCTACCGGGATTTTTTCACCCGGCTTCACATAAACAACGTCTCCATGCTTCACTTCTTCAATAGGGATTTCAACCTGTTGATTTTCTCGCTCTACAATTGCCGTTTTTGCTTGTAAACTTAAAAGCGTTCGAATTGCCTCTGAAGAGCGCCCTTTTGCTTTGGCTTCAAATAATTTTCCGAGTAAAATAAGGGTAATTAAGATTGCGCTTGTTTCATAATAAAGTTCAATCATATGAGCATTTGAACCAATGGATTGAATCGATAAATAAACGCTGTAAAAGTAAGCCGCACTCGTTCCTAAAGCCACAAGAACATCCATATTCGCACTTTTATTCCTTAGCGCTTTATAGGCTCCAACATAAAACTGTCCACCAATAAGAAATTGAACTGGCGTAGCAAGGGCCAGTTGAAACCATGGATTTAAAAACATTGGCGGTACAGGAATAAAGGCCGTAAAGGAAAAGTGACTAACCATCGCCCAAAGCAGCGGTATGCTTAATATTGCTGCAATTAAAAATTTGAGTTCTTGCTGATTGGTTACTTTTTCACGGATATTTTCGTTTTTTTCAGCCTTTAAAGACGCACCGTATCCTAATTTTTCAATTCTATTAATGATGGTAGATAGATCAATTTGTTCTTCATTATATTTTAGAGTTGCCGTTTCTAATGCAAGATTCACGTTTACATGAGCAATTCCCTGTTGCTTTCCTAATACCTTTTCGATTCTGCTTGAACAAGCTGCACAGGTCATCCCGGTTATGTCTAGTTCTTCTGTTTCATAAATAACATCATATCCTAGATTCTGCACTTTTTCTTCAAAAACGCGTGGCTGAACTACTTCAGGTGTATAGCGAATTGTTGCTTTTTCTAATGCAAGGTTAACAGCTGCATCTTCAACTCCATCTATTTTCTTTAAACTTTTTTCAATTCGGCTTGCACAGGCTGAGCACGTCATACCCTCTATACGTAACGTAATGTCTTTTTGGCTTTTCATAGAACCCCTCCTCATATACCCTATATAGGTATATTACTTTTTAAAAGAGAACGTGCGAAGTTATTCGCACGCGATTTTACGCTACGTCATAGCCTTGATCATCAATTGATTCTTTAATCGTTTCAAGGCTGACTTTACTTTCATCATATTCAACTTCAACCGTTGCTGATTCTAAATTAACCTTTACACTTTTTACACCACTTAACTCTGATACTGTACCTTCAACTGCTTTTACACAATGCCCACATGACATACCTTGTACTGATAATACTGTTTGTTCCATCTTTTCCAGCTCCTTTTTTATTTCATTAATCTTTTAATTGTTGTTAATAACTCATCTACTACTTCCTCGTCGCCCTCTTGTACTCTTTCTACAACGCAGTGCTTTAAATGACCTTCTAATAAAATTTTACTTACACTATTTAAAGCTGACTGAACAGCCGATATTTGCGTAATGACATCATCACAGTACGTATCCTTATCAATTAACCCTTTAATTCCCCGAATTTGTCCTTCAATTCGATTAAGGCGACTCGTTAAGTTTTTCTTTACTTCTGGAGAATGATGACTTCGCCTTGCATTACCTGCATGACAATCTATTTTTACTTCCGACCCACGGTTTTCTTCCATCCAAAAACCACCTTTCATAATTGAATTATAATGTACCCCCCCACCCTATGTAAAGTATTATGTACAATAAAAAGCTTCTCCACTACAGGAGAAGCTCTTATACATTAAGTTATTTTTTTAGTTTATCCCAAGTACTTTCAAATGATTTAAACAATTCTTCTTCCGTTACTTGACCACCAACATACTCTTGAAGTGAAGCACCAAATTCTTCTTTCACACCATCTGGGAACTTCATAAATTGCCAAGGCATTGTTTGTCCTTCTTCAGAATACTTTAAGATTTCCGCACCTAATGGACCGATATCTTTTGCGCCTGCTTCAATTGTCTTAAATGCAGGAACATACTTAAATTCTTCTACAAGTGCACGCTTGCCTTCTTCCGATGTTACCATCCAGTTTAAGAAATCTTTTGCTGCTTCTTTATCTGCTTCTGGTGCACCGTTATGAACGACCCAGCTGCTTGGTACATCGACTGAAATTTTACCTTTCACACTTCCACCATCACCAAGAGGCATTGGCATAACGCCTAAATCTAAGTTTGGATTAATCTTATCAAGCATTGGCTGAATCCAGTTTCCTTGTTGAATAATTGCTGCTTCACCCGTTGCAAAGTTCGTTACCTGCGTATTGTAATCCGTTGTTAATGAGTTTTTATTTCCATACTTAATTGTTAAATCCAATAGTTTAACATATTCTTTAAACTGCTGGTTACCTGAAATTTTTCCAGTCCCCTCATTTAAGCTCTTAATAAACGCATCTGGGTCTTCTTGAGCTGAGAAAGGAATGTTTAAACCATGATTTCCTAATACCCACCATTCGCCGTATCCAATTGAAAACGGCGTGATTCCTGCTGCTTTTAGCTTCTTAGCTGCTGCTTCTAGTTCATCTAATGTTTGTGGTACTTCTTTAATACCCGCTTTCTTGAAAAGCTCTTTATTATACGTAAATCCATAGCCTTCCAGGTTCATTGGCTGACCATATACCTTACCGTCAATTGTCATTGGATCTAACGTGTTATCAAACGCATCCTTTATCCAAGGCTCACCAGATAAATCTTCAAGTTTATCTTTCCACGTAACAGCTTCTTGATAGCCACCATTTGAGAAGATATCAGGCTCATTTCCAGAAGCGAATTTCGCTTTTAGTGCTGCTGCACCATCTGCACCGCCTCCAACCGTTTCAATGTTAAACGTTACGTTAGGATTTTCTTTTGTATATTGATCTGTTAATGCTTTTAGCTGATCTGCAATTTCAACTTTTCCTTGAAAAATATCAACAACAACTTGGTCACCTTTTGCGCCACCGCTTGCATTATCGCCAGATGAACTATCGCTGGAGCACGCTGCTGTAAATAAAAGAGATGCTGATAGTACACCTGCTGCTAAAGGAAATTTTTTTAGTTTCATGCTTGGTTCCTCCTATGATATGTTTGGCTCCTATGCTCACTCATCATGAGCATAGGCTTCCAAATTCATTATTTAATAGACCCACTTGTAATTCCTTTGATAATATGCTTTTGCATTGAGAAGAAAAAGATTAATAATGGAATGATACTTAACATTAATGCTGCTAGTGCTAAATCCCACTGCTTTGTATATTGTCCAAAGAAGAAGAACGTTGCTAATGGAATTGTACGCAATGACGGATCTTGCAGAACAAGTAACGGTAATAAGAAGTCGTTCCAAATCCATAAGCTGTTTAAAATAATAATGGTCACCGTGATTGGCTTTAACAACGGGAATACAATTCTCCAAAACACTCCAAATGTAGAGCATCCATCAATAATTGCTGCTTCTTCTAACTCTACTGGAATCCCTTTAATAAACCCGTGATATAAGAAGATTGCTAATCCAGAACCAAATCCTAGATACATCACAACTAATCCCCAGATACTGTTCATTAATCCAAACGAACTTGCCGCTTTTACTAATGGAATCATGATAGATTGGAACGGAATAACCATCGCTGCTACAAAGAGTAAAAAGATAAAGTTACTGAACTTTGTTTTTGTACGTACAAGCATATAAGCACCCATTGAACAAAAGACTACAATCACTAGATTACTTGCTACTGTAATCATTAATGAGTTTTTAAATACTCGTAAGTAATCCATTCTTTCAAAAGCTGTTACGTAGTTTTGCCATTGAAATGCTGATGGTAAAGCTGATGTATTCGTTAAGATTTCTGCAAACGGCTTTAATGAGTTAGCGATAACATAGTAAAACGGAACAAGGAAGATTAGACCTAGTATTATCGCTAAGATTTCAATAATAAACGTCTTTCCTGTATACTTATTGCGCATTAAGATTCAACCTCCTTCTTCTTCGTATACATAACTTGAAGCGTTGTAATACCTGCTACGATTAAGAAGAAGATCAGTGCTTTTGCTTCTCCAATACCATAACGGTTGTTAACGAAAGCCTCTGTATAGATGTTAAGCGCTAACATTTCTGTTGATTTAAACGGTCCACCGTTTGTTAATGATAAGTTTACATCAAATATTTTAAATGAAGATGAAATGGTTAAGAATAAACAAATTGTAACGGCTGGCGCTACCATTGGTAGTGTAATATGACGAAGTGTTTGCCAGCGGTTCGCTCCATCAATTTTTGCTGCTTCAAGAAGCTCTTGAGGAACGTTTTGTAAAGCTGCTACATAAATAATCATGATATAACCGGCACCTTGCCATACGCTGACAATAACTATGCCCCAAAAAGCTGTATTTGCATCTCCCAACCAAGGAAGCTCAAATAGTGACCATCCTGTTAATTGACCAATTGATGAAAATCCTCGAATAAAAATGAATTGCCATACAAATCCAAGTAATAATCCACCAATTAAGTTAGGTAAAAAGAAGACTGTTCGTAGAATGTTTCTTGTCTTAAGCATCTGTGTAACAAGTAATGCAAGACCAAACCCAACGACATTTGTTAATAAGATTGCAACAACGGTGTACTTCGCGGTTAGAATGAAGGAAGCATGAAATTGCTTATCTTCAAAAAGTAAGTACTTAAAGTTGTCTAATCCTACCCACTCAATATTTCCTGTTACACCATTCCAATTGGTAAAGGCATAATAAACACCTGATAAAAACGGGTATAAAACAATCATGCTAAATGCTAAAAGGACTGGTCCTACAAACAAGGTAAATATTCCTGCTTTTTTCCACTTTTTACGATTGCTTGTGCGAATTGATGACTTCGTTTGTCTTGGCTTATTTACTGACACAACCTCTTTTTCTTGCAATTTGCTTTGGCTCTCCATGTAACCGCACCTCCTATATGCTCTCATTTTAGTGCAGCATAAACTTTTTTGAAACCGATTACATTGACAAGGAGGGTGGAAAATATTGAACTCTTCCCCTAAAAGCAACAAAAATCGATGATTTTTCACCCCCTACCTTTTAACTAGAGAGAAAAATCTCCTCCACCTTCTTCTACCTTTTGTACCTTGTGAGAGGAAGGTACAAAAATTATAATGGGAATGAATTTATAAAAAAGGATGGTATCAAAATGCCTCTTCGTTATGTTTGTCCACACTGCCAAGGAAGCGGAACGAAATTTGGATTTGCGCTGCTTTCATTTATAAAGTGCAAAGTATGCGGTGGAGATGGCCATGTCGTCATGTCAAACATGATGTCTCCTAATCATGATAAACAAAATCCAAAAGAACATGCTGACAATCAAGACCAAGCAAAGTAAAAACGAAACATCTATCATACAAAACAGCCGCTTATTCGTATAAGCGGCTGTTTCAATTTTATTACCAAGTTGCTACGTAATGTCCTTTTCCCGTTGCTGGTGTGTTGTAGCTTTGATTTTCACCATCTTGCCAAATGATTTTCCCATTTTGATCTTTAATGTAGAACTTAAATTCATACTGACGATCAGCAGCTAAGTCAAATGTTCCCTCAAAGCTACCGTCTCGCTTTGGTTTTAACGTATAGTTATAGTTGCTTGCATTCCAACGACCTAGCTCTCCTCGATTACCTGTTACATGAAGCGTTTGACCTTTCTTTAGCTGTAAACCTTCCATTTTAAACGTAACTGGTAATGGCTTTAGCGCAAGCTTATCCTTCAACATCTTAAGTTCATTTGTCGGATGCCCAGCCTCGTCAAATAAATACGTCATACGAAGAAGCGTAAAACCATCAAAGTCATAGTTAAATACCATCTCAGATGCATTGTCAAATCCCCATTCATTATTAATAATAGGAAGCGCATTTTCTCCGTTTAACGAAAGATTACGCTCGTTTGCTAATGTAGCAATTTGAGTCACTAACGTTTTTGGAGCACTATAGTAAGGAGATGTTTGTGCATCTTGGTCTCCCATTTCTAAGCAAGTAAACGTTAACGCCATATTTGATTTTTTAAATTGGTCTAGAAGCTTAGCATAATTATAATATCCTGTGCTGTATTCAGCAGCATGTGGCATTTCAGGATCGTTCATCTTCCAGTGCACACCAGAAATTTTCGCACCAACTTCTACGCCAAACGTACGATCAAAGTATTTATGTGCTTGCTCTGAGATTGTCTGAAGATGATCTTCAAGAGCCCCTTGATACCACTTCATAAAATCTTTTCCATATATAGTTTTGTAAGCTTCACCGCTTGTAAAGAAAGTATCTCCGTCAGTTGGAGGTTCAATATCATTCCACTTCTTAAATGATGTTCCCCACGCCTTGTTAAGATTTTTAATATTTTTATATTGATTCTTCATTTCATCTCTAAAGTCTTCTTTTGCACCTTCTGTATATGCTTGTAGCTGACCGCGTTTTGGATAGTCCCATCCGTCTGCAAACTGATACGATGGGTAGCGTAATTCTCCTGCTGGTCCGCCACTTAAATAAATTTTACTAATGATATCATCATAATTAGCAAAGTTTTTTGCAAACGAGCGATATAATTCCTCATACTGCTTTTCAATTCCGTTCCACCAAGGTGCTAATGCTTCTTTATTAACAAACCCAGTTTCACTTTTGAATGCCATGCTTTCTATGTCATCTTTTTCCCACAGCCAATTAGGTATTGGATAGTTACAATCATCTCCTACGTTACCACCACATTGATGTGTGGATAAAATAGGAACCCATTTCAGGCCTGAATCTTCAACAACGCTGGCATACTTTTTATAATAAGACCAATCAAATTGATTATCTCCCTTAGCTTCAACAATTCCCCACCAAATATCTGTTGTTAAGCCGTATACTCCATTCTTCTTCATTTGAACAAGCTGACGTTCAAACTGATCCCAATCCGTAATTTCTCCTAAAGGAGCCATAACGTACAGCTTGTAATCTGATTTGACTTCTGCGTGAGTACTTGTATAGCTTGTAAATATAATTGCTATACTCATTATGAATGCTAACAGCACTTTAAAACTTTTCCCCATCTCTTTTCCCCCTTATTATTGTTAGAAGCCTTCATCTTTCTTTTTATGCAATCGCTTGCAATTTTCTACAAAAGATGAATTTCTTTTCTAGAAAATTATAGAAAAGCCCTTTCGTATTCGTCAATTAACTTTTTCATTTTTTTGAAAAATGAGTCATTTGGTCTATCCTTTACTCAGCACCTTTCTTTTTTAAAAGGTTTGTTCATGCTATGCTTAAAGTAGAAAAAGCATTTTTGAAAGGGTGAAGCACTATGGATAAACCATCAATTAAGTTAATTGCTCTTGATATGGATGGCACACTATTAAATACAGAAGGTGAAATTTCACAAGGTAATCAAAAAGCTATAGCACAAGCAGAAGAAAAAGGAATACATGTGGTTTTAAGTACAGGACGGTCGCGCCCAACTAGTATTGAATTTGCTGAGTCGTTAAAGCTTTCCTCTTATATTATTAATGTAAATGGGAGTGAAATCTGGGACGGTGAAGGAAATTTAATTGAGCGCACGATTCTACAACCAGATTACATACAAGAAATGTGGGATTTAAAACAAAAGCATAAATTAACTTTTTGGGCTGTGACGAGTGAAAAGGTATGGAGGGACGAGTTTCCAACGGATATTACTAATCATGAATGGCTAAAGTTTGGCTATGATATTCATGATGATGATACGCGCAAATTAGTTTTAGATACATTAACTAAAAACAAAAATCTTGAAATTACAAATTCTAGCCCAACAAATCTTGAAATTAACGCTCTTGGCATCAATAAAGCAAAAGCACTTCGTACCGTTTGTGAACGCTTAAATCTGTCAATGAACGAAGTAATGGCTATGGGTGATAGCCTAAATGATATTGCAATGATTACAGAAGCTGGAGTAGGCGTAGCTATGGGTAACGCGCAAGATGTCGTAAAGGAAGCAGCTGACTGGATAACTAAAACCAATGACCAAGATGGTGTTGCTGAAGCTATTTATCACTGGGCTTTAAAGTAAGAGTTATATTTACACTTCCTCAAAAGCAGAGCCAATGCTGGCTCTGCTTTTACTTTTTTTCTCATTATTCATAAGTAACGTCGAATTAGGCATACTAACGAGCATATAAGGCTTGAAGAACAATATGCCTTGTATAGGAGGTCTTTCCAGCGTGCTAAAACATGTCAAAATCTCTGAAAAACAATTCATCGTGCTACTTAGCCTTTATATAATTGGGAGTGCTATTTTAGTTATCCCATCTATCATTGTTTCAATTGCAAAACAAGATGCTTGGATTACAAGTATTTTAACGCTAATCATCGCTTTGGGTATTATGCCTTTATACATAGCACTAGGAAGACGATATCCAACAATGCTATTTACTGAGTTCACCGAAGAAATTCTCGGCAAATGGATTGGCAAATTGTTTTCTATCATTTTTTTAACTTTCCCTTTAGTAGCAGGTTCTTTAACACTTTATAATATTGGTGATTTTATCATTACGCAAGTTATGCCTGAAACCCCAATTGTTCCAATTTATGTATTTGTATTAAGCGTATCGTTGTTTGGCGTTCGCTTAGGACTTGAGGTTTTGGCACGTTCTGGTGAAATTTTATTTCCATGGGTCATTGCTCTCTTTAGTTTACTCGTATTATTTCTTATTAAACAAATTAGCTTTGATCACTTTCAACCATTATTTACTACGGGTATCCGACCTATTTTCATTTCCACAGTGCATTTTTTGACATTTCCTTTTTTGGATACAGTTGTTTTTTTAATGATTTTTCCTTATGTTAAATGGACGAATAAAAAACGCACACCTGTTTATATTGGTACATTGATTGGCGGTATTTTTTTAATTATCATTATCTTTCTTTGCATTTTAGTTTTAGGAGTAAATCAAACTTCTACTCGTCTTTCTCCTACCTACCTATTGGCTAAAGAAATTAATGTGACAAATTTCATAACCCGCATTGAAGTAATTGTCGCTATAATTTGGTTTATTTCAATTTTCTTCAAGCTTAGCATTTTGTTGTTTGTATTAAACTTAGGATTAGCGCAGTTATTTAACTTAAGTTCATATCGTTTCTTAACCCTACCTATCGGATTATTGTTTTTAGCTTCTTCCAATATCTTTGTGCCAAGCGGTCCGTTTTTAGGAACTTACACGCTTACTACTTCTCCTTTTTATACAGGCACAATCGGCTTTGTTCTGCCTCTTTTCCTTTTTGTTATTGATCGAATAAAGAAAAAGCTAGTGGATTCTTAGCTACTTTACTTAACGAACGCCGAATTTTACGCTAAACTACGATATGAAAACGTTAAATAAAAAGGGTAGGGAGAATAAAAAATGAAAACAGAAAAAGAAAAAATGATTGCAGGAGAAATGTACATATCAGGAGATGCTGAATTGATCAAAGACCGCACTCATGCAAGAAAAGTAACCAGATTATTTAACCAAGCAGTTGAAACAGATGATACTTATCGCATGAGTTTAATAAAAGACCTATTTGGTTCGACTGGGGAAAATATTTATATCGAACCTATTTTCCGCTGCGACTACGGATATAACATTCATGTAGGAGAAAACTTCTATGCGAATTTCGATTGCTTAATTTTAGACATTTGCCCTGTAACGATTGGTGATAACTGTATGCTAGCACCAGGTGTTCACATTTATACAGCTACTCACCCACTCGACCCCGTTGAACGTAACAGCGGTAGGGAATACGGCAAGCCCGTTGTCATTGGGGATAACGTTTGGATTGGCGGTCGCGCTGTCATTAATCCAGGCGTTACTATTGGCGATAATGCAGTTATTGCATCAGGAGCCGTGGTGACCAAAGACGTTCCTCCAAACGCTATCGTTGGTGGAAATCCTGCACGAATTATTAAAGAAATTAAGATATAATGAGACCAATGAAGACTGGGATATAGTATTTCAGTCAATGAAATATCCGAACGGTTGCTAACCTGCAATCGTCCGGATATTTTTTTGTTCGTTCCAAAAATAAGTAAAAAACTAGTGGAATGGGACTTAGGGTACACAACTCTCTTGATAAGAGAGTATCTGCAGCGCGATGGATTGCATTAACTACGGGTTCAATTTGTGTAATTACGCTTTTGTTTTTTGTAGTTAAAAAATTGGTACAAGCTTTAAAGGTTAAACAATCAATATTTGCTCAAGATCAATTTATTGTTAAATTTAATGACAACGTTGATGAGAATACAATCGCTTCAATTCATAAAAAATATAAATGTGAAGCTTCATATTGTAGTGAAACATTAGGCTTTCAAGTAGTTACTACAGCCAAGAATATTAATAAGATGATGAAAATATACTCGGAACTCGATGAAGTTGAATACGCAGAGCAAAACTACGTGTTTGAAGCTTCCTATATTCCAAATGATTCATTTTATTCCTTTCAATACAGACCTCAAAAAGTAAGTGTTCCTTCTACATGGGATGTTACTCAAAGCAATGCTGGCATTAGAATTGCAATACTTGATAGAGGCGTCCAGCCAAACCACCCTGACCTCGCATTAAAATTAGTTCCCGGCTATAACTTTATTGATAACAATACTGACACAAATGACTTTAATGGCCACGGCACTCACGTAGCTGTATTAGCAGCATTATTAGCAGCTCAAGGGCGCAGCTCGTCTCAAATCCGTACAGTCATTCAAAATACGTGTGACCCAATAATAGGTACAGGAACAAATTGGGTTTATGGTAGAATAAATGCAGACAGAGCCGTGCGCTCTCCTTTATAAATTCAAAAAAAGAGCCAGGTTTACCAAAGGTACGTCCGGTTCTTTTACACAAAAAAATATTTTCATTCTAAAAGTATTGCATTTTATGACAATATGGTAAAAAATACTTTATGGGTAAAATAATTCTTTGTACCATATATCTTGTGGTTTATCCTAAACTTTTCAAAAGTCATTTTTCTGGGTTCACCAAAATATTATTTACATACGTATAACAATTTAGATTGTAAAGGAGTCTTTAATATGGCTAACACTCAGCTACAGCATCGATATGTTCATGGATTAGATGGACTTCGAGCGCTAGCTGTTATATTTGTATTTGCATATCACTATGGCTTTAGTTGGGTAAGCGGCGGCTTCTTAGGCGTGTCCATTTTCTTTGTTTTATCAGGATATTTAATTACATCTATTTTATTGAAACAATATGACGAGCACCAAAAACTGCTCCTTCCTTCGTTTTTTAAAAGCCGAATACGAAGGTTGTTTCCTGCAGCTTTTTTCATGGTTGTATGCGTAGTTGCTTGGACGGTTTTATTCAAACCATCTCTTTTATCTACTTTACAAGGGGATGCGATAGCAGGATTGCTCTATGTAAGTAACTGGTGGTTTATTTTTCAAGATGTTTCATATTTTGATAGCTTTCAATCACCTTCTCCCATAAAAAATTTATGGTCACTTGCAATCGAAGAGCAATTTTATATCATATGGCCACTTTTATTGCTAATTGGACTGCGGTTTACAAGGAAGAAAAAGACTGTTCTTTTCATTATAAGCTGCGGAGCCTTAGTGTCTGCACTATTAATGGGAGCTCTATATGAACCAGGTATGGACCCTAGTCGCGTTTATTACGGCACTGATACACGATCATTCGAATTGCTAATTGGATGTTGCTTAGCATTTGTTTGGCCACTCTATCGCTTATCTTCTAAAAATGTCCCAAGCACAGGAAAATTCATTTTAAACGTTACTGGCCTTACAAGCTTGCTGTTAGTGTTTTTATGCACTTCATTACTAAATGAATTTGCCCCATCAATGTATCGAGGAGGTATGCTTTTAGTTAGTTTAAATGCCGCTGTCCTCGTCGCAACGATTTCACACCCTAGTAGCATAATTGGTAAACTACTATCTTTTAAGCCGTTACGATGGATTGGTACACGATCGTATGGCATTTACTTATGGCACTACCCTATTATTACATTAACAACACCTACTACTGAATTTGGTGAGTTCAATTATGTACATATCAGCTTACAAGTTATAGCGACATGCTTCATCGCAGAAATCTCTTATCGATTTATTGAACAACCTATACGAAAAGAAGGCTTCAAAACCTTCTTTAGGCAAACACTGCCAACATTCAAACCGTCGGCTACATTTCGTTCTCATCTAAAATTTGCTGCGCCTATAGTATTTGTTATTTTTTTCTTATTGTTTACACTTGGCGTTACGGGGATTTTAGAACCTAAAAAAACAGAAAGCAAACAGCCTGAAGCCGTTCATATTGAAACAACAGCAAAGCCAATATCACAGGATAACAATCTGAAAGAAAAAGAATCATCGGCAAAGGAACCTTCCTATACTCAAGTTCTATCAATTGGTGATTCAGTCATGCTTAACTTAGCTGACCCCCTGCAAGAAACTTATCCTAATATTGTAATTGATGGCAAAGTTGGTCGACAGCTATCAGAAGCGTTAAACGTCGCAAAGAACTATGCTCAGTTTAACGAACCTTCTAGTGCAGTTATTATTCAACTTGGTACGAATGGTTACTTTACAGAAAAACAGCTAGATGAACTACTTAAGCAGTTCTCAAAAGCAGATGTGTATCTCATCAATGCACGAGTTCCACGACAATGGGAAACAGAAGTAAATGAGAAGTTAGAAAAAGCAGCAAAAGAATCTAAAAACGTGATGCTTGTTGATTGGCATACTTTAGGAGCCAATCATCCAGAATACTTTACCAAGGATGGCGTTCATCTTCTTCCAGAAGGTGCCGAGCAATTAACAAAGCTTATCTATAAAGCTATGCTAAAAAGTACGGACATCTCATAAGCCTATAATTCAACCCAAACAAAAAGAGGTGCCAAATGCACCTCTTTTTGTTTGGGTTATAAGCTCGGTTCTACTTAGAAAAAGATTGAGCCTTCTCAATAGTTTCTTCTACAGATTGCTTTTGTGCTTTCCTTTGTTTCATTTTCCCTGCTCCAATAACTACAGCAATGACTAACACTTCAAAACCATACTTAACGAAACCATTTTCAAAATAAGGCTTTAGAAACGGCTCGCCAACAATCATTTTAGAAGCGGTCCAAGCTAGTACTGCCGCTCCAATTGTAATAATAATCGGAAACCTTTCTACCCATTTTAAAATTAACGTGCTTCCCCACATCACAATAGGAACTGAAATTAACAACCCTAGTACTACTAATAAAAAGCTTCCATGTGCTGCACCGGCAACTGCCAATACGTTATCTAACCCCATTAATGCATCTGCAATAATGATTGTACGAATTGCAGCCCACATGCTATCTCCAGCTTTTACATCATGATCTTGATCTTCAACCAAGAGCTTGTACGCAATGATCGTTAATAAAATTCCTCCAACTAAAAGTAAACCTGGAATCTCTAATAACCAAACAACTGCTAATGTTGCAAGCATACGAATAACAATTGCTCCAATTGTTCCCCAAATGATTACTTTTTTCTGCTGATGTTTGGGTAACTTTCTTGCTGCTAAACCGATTACAATTGCGTTGTCGCCAGCTAAAACTAAATCAATAATAATAATAGCAAGAAGCGCTGACAAAAACTCTGCACTTAAAATGTCCATTCTCTTTCTCCCTTATCTATCATTTCTCTAACGTTCTCTATTATAAAGGATATCAGTGTAAATAAGTTGAAAATTTTCAAATAACCGAAATACATCCTATTATCCTACTTTCATCAAAAAAGAATGCTCACCTACAAGTGAGCACTGGACAGCTTACTGTTTAATTGTTTCTTTCATCTTTTTTGGCCAGATAAAATAGCTAATGGTGATACACAAATCGATGGCTAAAACTAAAGACCATATTCGCAGTATACCGCTTAACGCTTCTGTTTGTTGTGAATCATTTAATAGATAAATAAGCGCACCTAAAAGACCAGCTCCTATTCCATACGCAACTAAATGTTGAAACCATCCCTTTAGCCCATGATTAGCGTGCTCTCTTCCAAAACGTTTGATTGGTTTTTGCCCCTGCTTCATCACATAATATAAGAAATGCTCATCTGCCCATTTAATCATGCTCTTACCAAATGCCAGCGATACTCCAATATAAATGGCTGCAATACCATGAACAGTCGTCGCTTTCGTACCATTATATAAATCAATTCCAGTAACAAGCAATAAGATCAAATCAATAACCGGCGTTAGTGCTAAAAGGAAAAAACCCATCTTTTCTTTTTTAGCTATATATCGTGTTGTTAACCCTAACAAAATAACAATCCAAAAAGCAATTTCACACCCTACAATCATCCAAGCAATAAAATTCAAGCCTCCACCCCTCTTTTTAATACAGTTGTATTATTTAAATCCATTTTAGCATTTCTTTTTTATTAATACAACTGTATTGTAAAATTGCAACTTGTCTTTTTTATTGCTACAATAAATTCATGCCAAAATTAGTTGATCATCAAAAACGAAAAGAACAAATTGCCAGAGCAACATGGCGAGTTATTTTAAAGCAAGGAATGGAAGGTACTACCGTTAGAAATATTGCGAAGGAAGCAAATTTATCACTTGGCTCCTTGCGTCACTACTTTTCTTCCCAAGATGACTTATTAGCTTATGCCATGGAACTAGTTAAAGAACAAGCTGAGCGACGAATTGTTTCAATTGCTTCACAGGACCTTCCTCCACAGGAAAAAGTATTAAAAATGCTGCTAGAGATCGTTCCAACTAATGATGAAAAAATGGCTGAAATGGAGGTTTGGCTTACTTTCACAGCTCATCATAAACATAAAAATCAAGGACCTATTGATGATGGAATTTTCTCCGGTATGAAAAAAATTATGCTTTACCTAGAAAATGAAAACGTATTAAAAGAAAAGATAAACACTGACCTGGAATCAGAAAAGCTTTATGCTTTAATTGATGGGCTAGCACTGCACGCAATGTTTGACAGAGATCGAGTAACTAGCGACAGAGTTGAAGCTGTTATTCGTGATTATTTACAAAGCATTTGCTCGGGCCAAGAAAACGGCACATCCTAGGGTGTGCCGTTTTCTACAAATGCCAATTGAACTGCTGCTACATAGCGATAAAAAGAATTCGTATACTGGTTTTTTGTTAGAAAAAAGCTGTCTCTTTCTTGATAGCTAATTTCAAGCTGGACGCCTTTTTCTCGCTTTCCTTTATTCACAACATTATGCTTGTGCGTACCTGATAACAAGTGGTCTTGACCAACAATTTCAGCACTAAACGACGCATCTCTCAACGCCTTGTATACCCACTTCTTTCTCTCTTCATCTAACCCACCGATTAGCGTATGCTTCTTCTTTGTCTCCTTATATCCATGAATGCTAAGAACATATTCTGCTTCTTTCAACATAGATAATAAAGTAGGCTCATCAAAATGAGAAGATGAAATATGCAGTTTACGATTTTGAGCACTTTTCATCCCTTCAAACAGATAATAGCTATTTTGTTTCTCTGCAATAGCAATAGCCATTTCCGATGTTCCTTGCTCAATTCTCCCACCGTGAATGGCTAGCACTAGCAGTTCAGATGAGGTTGCTTGTGTTCTAATTCGATAATCCTTTTCAGCTCGTTCAAACTTTGATAATTCAGCAAAATCTTTATATGTGTCCTTCATACTTGTCTCCCGCTTATTTTATTAACCCTATCGTATCATACCTTTTCTCTACTTATTCATGTAAGTTTAGTTCCCTTCCATAGTAAATTAATGTTCATTTTCAGAGAGCTAAGATATAATAAAAGCCTATTTACTGTTTGTTAACTTAACAAATGAAAAAGGTGATTTCAAATTAAAACGTGGATAAAAGCAGGATTGCTCTTTCTAGTCGCTATTGTATTAATCATTTGTATTACTAATACTGATTTATTTAATTCGATTCGCACTGGTGATATGGATAAGATAACAGCCTTTTTAAAAGAAAACTTACTAATAACACTGCTGTTCACGCTAGTTGCCATGCTTGTGCAAAATGCGTTTACCATGATTCCACTTGTATTAATCATTGCCATTAACATAAATCTATTAGGATTCGAACTAGGATTGATTTGGAGTTGGTTTACGAGTATGCTAGCAGCAGCTTGCGTCTTTTTAATGGTTCGCTATGTTTTCCAGGATGGATTATTAAAAAAAATAAAGCCTTCTTTACTTGAAAAAATTGAAGCAAACGGAACAAGCTACGTTTTTCAAGTACGAGTTTTCCCGTTCATTCCGACTAGTCTTATTAACTTCGTAGCCGCCGTTAGCTCTATTCGCTTTCAGCAGTTTTTATGGGGGACGGCATCGGGTAACCTCATTTACTTCACCATCTTATCTCTTTTATCAGCAGGATTATTATCAGATATGATTAATGAATACGTCATTGCAGGGGTTGTTCTTTTAACCGTTGCACTTTATTATATAGGCAAATTCATTTATAAGCGGAAACGATTTCTTGCAAAATAACCAAGCATACAATTCGAATGCTTGGTTATTTTTTAATAGCTTTATTGTTTAATAATATTAAATAAGATATACTGTAAAAGTTTGGAGTTATTTAAGAAAGGAAGGCTGCTTCTATGAAAAAACAAATTATGATTGCACTCATGCTCGTTACATCACTAGCAGCGATGGAAGGAACGATCGTCAGTACCGCTACGCCTAGAATTACAAGTGATCTATCAGGTATTGAACTAGTGAGCTGGGTCTATGCAATTTACATGTTAGCAACGGCTGTTTCAACGCCTATTTATGGAAAGCTTGCTGATTTATTCGGACGCAAACGCGTATTATTAGTTGGTATTATTATCTTTTTAATTGGATCAATTCTCTGTGGAATGGCAATGAATATGACACAGCTCATCATCTTTCGTGCTTTTCAAGGCTTGGGTGCAGGAGCAGTTATGCCAATTACAATGACCATCATTGGCGACTTAAATAAAGAAGCTCAAGCTCGTGTAAAAGCACAGGGGTGGATTAGCGCTGTGTGGGGTGTTTCTGGCGTCATTGGTCCATTATTAGGAGGATTTTTAGTTGATACGCTGTCATGGCGTTACATCTTCTTTTTAAACGTTCCATTCGGTCTTTTATCCTTGTTTATGATTGTGAAATATTATAAAGAACAAATTCAAAAAGAAAAACGACATATTGATTACCCAGGTGCTGTTACTTTCTCATTAGGAGTTATCGCTTTACTTTATGCACTTTTAACAGGCAGCCAAACACAGCAGTGGACAGATGATTTACTTATTGGTTTGTTTAGCAGCGCGTTTGTACTATTCATTCTTTTCATTTGGATTGAAAAAAGGTCTCCTGAACCGCTTGTACCGCTCAATCTTTTTTCGAATTCTACCATTACAACCGTTAACTTTTTAACACTATTTATGGGCGGTATTCTAATTAGCATTACAGTATACCTTCCTTTATTCACGCAAGGAATTCTCGGAAAAAGCGCAACAGCTGCTGGCTTTATGTTAATGCCAATGCCAGTTTGTTGGACAATTGCCTCTATTTTCTCAGGGCATCTGGTTGCAAAGCTAAGACCTACATATGTCATTACGCTTGGAACAATTTTTTTATTGATTGCAACGTCTTTTTTATTTTCATTAACACAGGAATCATCTGATTGGTCCATTTATGCTTCAATTGGAATTCTCGGCCTAGGTATGGGAATTATTACGCCCGTACTCATGCTAATTATTCAAGGCTCTGTACCACAACAAAAACGTGGAACAGCTATTTCTTTAAATACCTTTACGAATACATTTAGCCAGACTTTAGGAGCTGCCGTATTTGGTACTCTTTTTAACCTTCAAGTGAATGCAAACGGCGGTGATAGTTCAATGATTAATTCATCATTTGAGCACCAAAAGGTAGATCCTGATACGTTAGCTTCTGTTCAAGGGCATCTCTTTGTCGGTATTCATACGGTATTTGCTAGCATCATGATTCTTGCGTTTTTTGCTGTCATTATCGGATTTGTCTTAATCAAAAAAGTAGGACAAAAAGAGCTCTCTCAATCTTAATTTGTTAAAGGTACACCATTATTCTACTGTTACTTCTATATAGATAAAACAAGCCCGCTTCATTCTTTAATGCGGGCTTGTTTTGTATATAACCATATAAGTAGCTCCTAAAAATCAATGATTTACTATCAACATTATGAAGCTTATCTTAATGATAAAGCCATATGCTCTTCGTCCCAGTACTGTCCTTTATACTTTAGTGCATTTCGTTCAACCGCATAGGTCACAAACCCAAACGAGTCGTATAGCGCGATTGCTTCTTTATTCGTTGAAACAACGGTGAGCTGCAGCTGTTCAAGTCCTAATTGTTTTGCTTTATCCAACACAACTTGCACAAGCTCTTTTGCAACTCCCTTTCCTCGTGCGTCTTTTGCTACATACATTGCTAAAAGGTTACCTTTATGGCGAATTTTTAAAGGCTGTTCTGCTTGAAGTGTAATCATTCCTATAAGCTGTTCACCTCGAAATGAACCGAATGTGTAAAAATGCTCTTTCACTAGTTTCTCTCCCATCTCTTCTTCTAATTGAGGAGTGCTAGCTTCTTCATCATAGGTTTTTAAAAAGGCAGCTGGGCTTTCCAAAAGCGATTCAAGCCTTAGCTTTACGTATTGTCTTGCATCATTTTTCGTCAGTAATCGAATCATTTTTCTCCTCTCTTCGTAACACTTCATTCGCCGCTCGCAAATATAAGATGTACGATTTAGCTGGTTCGTCACTATCTCCAGCTAGTTCCAAAAGAACTTCTTCAATAAGGATAAAATTATCAATGATATGCTTCGTTTTCATGCCTCGACTCGTTAACAAACTATTTAACCATAAGGCGTAATCGCTAAACACAGCTTCATTTTGAAGCAGGTATGACGTATGTAAATATCTCATGTGGTAGTGATTGTCCTCGATGCACTTTTGCTTCCCTCGTTCACCAAATTTTTGTAAAAGCGTAGGCTCTTGCTCATAAATTTGTTCTGTTACCTTTTCTACAATTTTATTTACAGGAAGGTTTGTCATGTAGCCACAACCTTATATTGACGTATGCTCGGAATGACCGCTGCTAATTCTTGATCTGGATATCTCTTTTCAAGCTCATGAATTTCCTTGAATTCCTTGCTTCGCACCCATTTTAAATAAGACTCTTTCGTTTCAAATGTAAGCTGCACCGTCAGCTCTCCTGCACGCTTATCATTTTGTAACAGCTGAAAATCCACAAAACCAGGAGCTTGATCGACTTTCCTTGATCGCTTTTGATAAATGTTGATGACTTCTTCTGCCTTTTCATCAGGTACATCAAATGTTGAAAATACCGTATACATTATTTCCCCTCCAATGTCGCTAACTCTTACTTTTCAGTCTACTACAGCACGTTTTTAATGTATACGAATCGGTCGTCCTACATTTAATTTATGTCCCATTTGATATAAAAGAGCTCCCATGAAAATATCTTCATGGGAGCTCGCTTAATTAAACAACGTCAATTTTCACATCAACATTACCGCTAATTGCTTTTGAATAAGGGCAATAGGAATGGGCCATTTCTACATATTTCTTCGTAATGTCTAAATCTAATCCTTCCACATGAACCGTTAAATCCACTTCTAATTTAACTCCTTGATCTTTAGCATCTGTACCAAGACGTACAGTAGCGGTGACCTTACTGCTTTCAATCTCAACGCTGTGTCTTTTCAACATGAATTCTAAAGCACTATTAAAACATGTGCTGTAGCCAGCCGCAAATAATTGCTCTGGATTTGTTTCGGTTGTGGCATTACCTCCTAGTGATGATGGTGCAGCAATTTCTAAGTTAAAAATATTATCTGGCGAATGTACTTCACCACTTCTTCCACCTGTATTAATAACCGTTGTTTCATATAAAGTTTTCATTAATTCATTTCTCCTTTTGTATTTTCATTGATTTAATTGTACACAATTTAATTTTAAAAAACAAGTACAAAGATAAAAAAGCTAAGAATTTGATTTCTTAGCTTTCCACAACATAATGTATCAAATTTGTTATATTCAAAATCAAAAGGCCAAGAACAAGTCTTGACCTTTCTTACCGCTTCTAGATTCCACGCGATAACCCATAGTAGGCAATTTGATAATTTGCTTCGCCTTTTGCAAATACCGTAACAGCTGACTTCGAATCTTTTTGTGGGAATATGCGTGAAGTAAATACTGTTTTTCCGCCGTTAATATATACTTCTAGAATGCTTTTATCAACGAAAATACGAACATCAACACAAGAAGCTGATTCCCATTTTTCCGTTCTTACAACTCCGTAATCTGTAGCATATTGATGTTTGAAATGAGAACGATCTACTCGCACTTCTTCTTTTTCATGATCAAAAACAAGCGTTAGTGTTTCTTCCTTGCTGTTAAAAAGCTGAAAGCCTACTTGAGAAGCTTCAATATTCGTAAAGCTCATATCTATCTCATAGGCATTGTTAGTAGCTTCATCAATAATAACTTCTTCGTCTGTTAAACGCCCGCGAAAATGAACTGCATCATCGCGAAGCTTTGTTAGTTCAGAAACAGGCTTTTGCACTAATTCTGTTCCTTCTAATGACAGCTCACGCGGAAGAGTTAAAGCGTGAGCCCAACCATATTGATCAGATGGATACTCGACGTCTGGATTTCCAATCCACGAAAACATTAAACGTCTTCCCTGTTCGTCTTCAAACGTTTGGGGAGCATAAAAATCAAAACCCTTATCGATTTCACGATAGTATTCCATGTCAAACGTTAGATCATCTAGATTAAATGTGCCTACTGCATAAATAACATTATAGATATTATGAAAATTATGACCTTCTGCCTGAATGCCTTGCGGTGAAAACACAAAAACGTCTTTTCCATCTAATTTAAAGTAATCAGGACACTCCCACATATAGCCAAAATCCGGCAGCTTCGTTTTTACTTCACCTTTAAAACGCCAATCGAGCGCATCAGTTGATTCATATACAATTAACGTTCCCGTTTCGTTTTCGCGCTGTGCTCCTAGAAGCATGTAGTACATGTCGTTTTCTTTCCATACCTTTGGATCACGAACATGTCCGGTATAACCAACTGGCACGCCTTCTACTACAGGATTCTGACTATACTTTTCTACGGTACCATCTTCATGTAAGATGGCCATGCATTGATTTGCTGTACGAGATCCATCTTCATACTTTACATTTCCCGTATAATAAAGGAGCCCTTTTCCATCTTTCACAACGGCACCTCCAGAATATGCCCCATGTGACTCATACTTTTCTGTCGGCGCAATCGCTACAGGAAGTCTCTCCCAGTTTACTAAATCTTTTGATTTCACATGTGCCCAATGCTTCATACCATGAATTGCTCCGTAAGGATACCACTGATAGAAAACATGATATTCTCCATTAAGTTGGATTAAACCATTTGGGTCATTCATTAAGCCATATTCAGGATAGATATGATAAATAGGTTGCCAGCTATCCTGCTTCGCTTTATTTTTTAGTTCTTCAAGTTCGCCGGGCTTCGCTTCAAAAATTGTTCGATATTTTGATGTAGACATATGTATAAATCCCTCCAACACATTCAACAAGCATTTTGTTTCACACTCTATCATATAAAACTTTCTTTTAAAAATCCAACGAATCCAAAACGGATCTTGTCGTTTTATTGTGTCGTATTTTAAAGATAAGTTTTTTTACAATTTTTATGTCAAAAAAGAAGGGTTCTTGGAAGGATGGTTGAATATTATATAACAATCAAAATTCATCAACCTGTACGAGCATCCGACGGCAAGCGGCAGATTTTTTTAACTAACGCAATATGTTTTACAGGAAGTATTCAACAAAATGGTAGGTCCTTCATATGATTACATATTATAAGAGGAGGTATATGTCATGAAAGAAGAAAATGTAAAACAAGTTGTAAACAGAGGTAGTAAAGAGCTTTTAGTAGGTACCATTGTAGGAAGCGTTGTCGGGGTTGCAACTGCACTGCTAGTAGCTCCAAAGTCAGGAAAAGAGCTCCGCGCTAGCATTCAAGATCAAGCAAATCAAGCATTAGCAAAAACTGGTCAAGTCAAAGAAAGCGTCTATGCAAAAGGACAAGACTTAAAGCAACGCACTGCACGCATTTCACAAGTGGTATCAGAACAGTCTGTTCAAGTTGTAAACAAAGTAAAATCACTTCGTCCATCGACTGAAGAACTTGAAGCTGCCGCTACTACTGAACGCACAGAGGTTGAGGAAGAAACAATTGGAGAAGTGCCTACGCTAGAAGCAGAAAGCCAAATAAAACAAGAGCTTGAAAATATCGAAACTGAAGTTAATGAATTAGAACAATCAGTTGAAGAAGTAAAATAAAAAAACGCTGTGTGGATGCTCGCCTTCCATGCAGCGTTTTACGTTGTAAAGAAACTAAACACTCCCCATAATACAAAGAACACAAGTAATAATGAACTAATTAAAATTACTCTTCCTAACAGATTATAGGTTTTCTGTTCATCATACAACTTTTGATTTACCGCTTCTTCTATTAACATCGACTTATATTCTGGCCCTTCTAAACTTTCTGGGGTTTGCATTATTACCTCTCCTCTCCCACTCAAACTTTCTAACTATTCTAATTATAACACATTTTATTTTTATCAAAAAATAAAATGCCTGGAAGGAATTTTATACTTAACATTCCATTCCAGGCATTGCTATATCTTAGGAGTTGGAGTAGGTTTTCCGTATCCTTTTTTATACTTTTCATCAATATCATTTCGAATTTGCTTTATACTTTTACCTTGACTGTATTCGATTACCGACTGCGCAGCAATGTCTAAGCATATCCCACACCTTGTTGCATGATCATCCCATACAACAGCTCCACCTACTTTGTTTTCATAAATAAAACAATCATAGCTACTTGTATGCCCTACTGTATCACCACAGCCACAGTAGCATGGAATCTTTTCAAGAAGCTCTTTATGCTTACCAACTGAGCGATATACAACCTTCATATTCTCGTCTTTATCATCTAAAAACGTTGGTAAAATTTCATTGCTTTTTGTTTCTTCACGAATGTCCGCTGTCGTTTCAATTTCATGATGTGAATGAGATTCATGCTCACTGCTACTTTTCTCTTTTCCACATCCCGTAAGTACAATACTTGTACTAACTATCCCTAAAATCATCCACTTTCCATAGTTCATCACTTTTCCCCCCTGTTGTACCTTGTACAATTTTCATGGAATTTTATCTACTAATAGTATACAGCATATGAACCGTTCATTTCCTCCTACTATATGTATTTACTTATTTTGCATTCAGAAGAGATAAAAAAAGAGTTTGGGACATAACAAAATGATTGCTTCTAAAAAACGAACACTAGCTGTTCCCATCTCTTTGGTTTGTCTCAACACATTCGTTCCATTGCGCTACGGTCACTCGCTTTCCACCCTGTTTCCAACATTGTTTTCACAATCAACCAAAAAAACCTGAACGATTAAAAGTTATGAACTCTCAATCGTTCAGGTATAGTAGAGGCTAAACTACTTATGTCTCAGTCTCTTTCTCTTATAATTGAATGTTAGTTTTGTTTCCAAGATTGTACTAGGTCTACAACTGCTGACACAACTTCGATTCCTTGAAAAGCGAATAGACCTGCAGCGGCCATTGAGAAAAACCCCACTACAACATCTTTTAGAATGATTGGCATATGAACATCTCCTTTTCTACTTTGAAATATACGCTGTTCATCCCGGTTAAGCGCCTGCTTTTCTCTATACCCTTTTTTAAAAAGGATATTCCTACATTCTACTCTTTTTTCACGAATTTTCAATACCATTTAGTGATAAAAATATTACCATGTTAAATTGAAAACGATTAACGTTTTCTTATAGTAAAGAAGCACAACCTTGAACTGCGCCCCTTCTTTTACAAGTAGCTTTCATCTTTCCTCAAGAGCTGATCCAAAGATAATGCTCCACTTCCTGCAAAGACAAGATGTAAAGACATAGCTAGAAGTGCAATATCTAACTCATATCCTCCCACAAATGGCGCTCCCAGTTTTGCTGTAAAAATAGCTCCTAGCATAACAAAAACAAACAATGCTGCAACAATTCGTGTGCCTAGTCCAACAATAACAGCAACTCCACCAATTAGTTCTATAATTGCTACTACATAAGCCATGAAACCAGGGATACCAATGCTTTCAAAAAAACCTACAGTTCCGTCAATTCCGCCTTGAAATTTACTTAGGCCATGAATAAAAAATGTTAACCCTAATACAACACGTATAAAGAATGTACCAATTGTATAACTCTTCATGTTAGTTCCTCCTTTTATGTATCCTATATCACTATTTTAGTAGCAATATATATATAATTACAAGTTATTTTTATATTATAATTATGTAACAAAAAATAAACCACTTACATTTTGTTAGTAAGTAGGTTTATTTTTGCTATCAGCTTAAATAAAAAGCTCTCATATACTCTTTAATAATAAGCTCTGCCGTTGAGTTAATTACATTTGTTGGAAGATACTCATGAAATCGAAAACGATTCTGTTTATTTACGTTAACGTCATGAACAGAAGCTATGCTTAATTGATTTTGAAAGCACTTCAACATCGCCATAGGAGGACTAGAGAGAATGTGAGCACCAATCTTATTTATCGCTTGTTTGCTAATCGCATGCGGAACTGCAGTTAGCGAGCTCATCCATAAATCTCCTCTGTCGTTCATTTCATTTAATAGAAATTTCCAAGCCTGCACACTATGAGATAAGCTTTTTTCATCTTCACTTTTATTTAAAGCCACATCTAAGCCATCTGCTATTGCTCTTGCAAAGGGGTATAAATCATAAGCCTTAATACTAAAATCTCCATCTACAAATAAAATAATGTCTCCCTTTGCAACCTCGGCACCTATCGTTCGACCTACATCATGCCCTAACGCATTCTTATAAACAATTGTTTTCGCTCCCATATTTTTGGCAATTTGTTCTGACTCATCCGTAGAGCCGTTCACAATAACTATAACTTCAAGAGGCTCAAGCTTCCGAACCTCTTTGATCACTTCTTGTAGCGTTTTCGCTTCATTTTTTACTGGTATGACAACTGATAGCTGCTTTCCTTTATAAAAAGAGGAAAGTTTTCCCCACCCTTTGCTAATGTTTTCATACGGCTGATAAGCATCCGTTCTGTTCATAGCTTTTGAAACAGCTTCTGTTTTAGCTATATAATTGTCCAAGAGCTCCTTATATCTTTCTTTATATTCAGCTCGTTTGTTTTCAAAAGCACCAGGAGCAAACTTCCCTTCTCCAAAAGTTGTAATGGAAAGGTGATGGCTTGTTCGGAAGGAGTTCGTTTGTAGTTCAACAAATAAAGCGAGAGGATTTGTACAAGCAGCAGAGGATAATTGACTATATACTTCCTTAGTAAATGCATATGGTGGAGAAAGATAAGCATTGGTATAATGAGGTTTATTACACATATCATGTAGAACCCTGCTCCACATGACTTCAAACCTTCCAAAATCATGCTGAAATGCTTCATCCCATTTGTTTAAAACCACATCACAATGACTAAATAAAAGTGGTTGAACAAATTGTTTTACTTGTTTCTCTGAGATCATATAATCGCTGTCTAAATATAAAAAGGCGTCTCCCTTACACATGCGAGTTATTTTCATTCGCAATTCATGTGCTGTTTCTTCACCATTCTCTATTTTCACAATACAGCCTTCTTCTTTTGCAATTAAAACCGATCCATCCATTGACTGCTTGGCTAAGACAATCACTTCATGAGGATTTAAACAGCGAGTACTGCGAATGACTTGCCTGATTGTCGCTTCATCATTTTGAACAATTAGAATGATTGAAAGCTTCTTCACATTACGCCCTCCTTTTTAACGCCTTAATACTCCCCTTGTATCCACTATTTTCGCGGCAGTTTTCACAAGTGACCAATCAATGTTTTGATGGTCGGTTAAGATTAAGACTACATTGGCTGTTTGCACCGCTTGTTTAGTAAGCTCTACAGACTGAATGTTGCAACCATTTAGCGTAAAAGTGTCGATATATGGATCATGATATGATAGATTATACCCTCTTGTAATTAGCTCGTTGCATATAGGCAATGCTGGTGACTCCCGTACATCGTTTACATCCCGTTTATACGCGATGCCAATGACCAAAACATTTTTCTCATTCTTATCAAGCTGCTTTTCAACGAGTGTCACAACATGTTCAGTCATTTGTTCATTTATTTCATGAGCTGCTTGAATGAGTTCACTTTTTAAACCAGCCTGTTTGAGCTTCCATACAAAGTAAAGTGGGTCAACAGGAATACAGTGCCCACCAATTCCAGGTCCGGGATAATAAGGAGTAAATCCAAATGGTTTCGTTGCTGCTGCTTCAAGTACTTCATAAAAATCAATGTTCAGCTGTTCACATAATACATTTGTTTCGTTCACAAGAGAAATATTAACTAACCGTTGAATATTTTCAAATAGTTTACACATTTCAGCCACGTTTGGTGACGAAACAGGAACTACTTTTTGAAAGATGCTACCATAAAATTCGCTAATTTTTTGTAAGCAGCTTTCCGTATATCCACTAATCACTTTAGGGATTTGCTCAATGTGATAGTGCGTATTTGCTGGGTCTACTCTTTCAGGAGAATAAGCGAGATAAAAGTCGCTTCCTACTTGTAGCTTTGATTTTAAAAGAATTGGTAAAACAATTTCTTCTAACGTACCTGGATAAGTTGAACTCTCATAGATTACTGTTTGTCCGGCAACCATTTCCTTTTGCAAAAACTCTGAAGCCTTAATCATTGCTGTTAAGTCTGGTTCGTGCTGATCGTTAATTGGTGTTGGAACCGTCACAATTACATATTCACACTGTTTAAACTCTTCAATTCCGTCTTGTAAACATTGAGCTTTAAATTTCTTTTCTCTTTTAATCTCCTCATTTGATACATCTGGAATATAGCTTTTCCCTTGATGAAGTAGGTTCACTTTGCTACGATCAACATCAAGACCTATCACATCAAAACCTTTTTTAGCAACCAATAATGCTAAGGGTAATCCCACGTATCCAAGTCCTAATACTGCTACTTTTTTAGTTTTCATCACGCATCACCTCAGACAAAATGTCATGTCTTCTTGTATCTTTTAAAAAGAGACCTCTTTCCGTTGTTTGATTGAGTAGATAAGCAATTGCTTCAATATGGTCTCCTAAAATCCTTTCCGTTGATTGAGGTAATCCTGTTGTCTTTAAGTGCTCTTTTCGAATGCGATTGGTGCGCGCTACGTCTACAAAATGAATCGCCTTAACCGTAAAACCTGCTAACAAACTTTTCAAATGAAATAAAGGAGGAATGATGAGCGATTCGTACCCGATTTTCTCTATTACTTCTCTTTTTATTGCGTGAGGAATTGCAGTTGTTGTGTTAATGGTTAAATCTGGACGCTTACTAATAGCATTTAAAAAATACTTTGCAGCACTAACAGAATGTAGAGGATGGACTTGATCTAATAAACACTCCAAATTATTGAGCGCAACATCAACTCCATTTTCAGCTGCACGGATGAAATGTTGAAGATTTTCAGCAGAAATAACGATATCACCGTCAATAAACAAGCAAATATCACCTGAACTATACATTGCTCCAATTGCTCTTGGAACATTATGTCCAAGCCTATTTGGATACACAAGTACCGTTGCGCCTGCTTCACGTGCTCTTGAAATCGTTATTTCATCTGACCCATTTGCTACCACAATAATTTCTTCAACACCTGCTTTTTGCACTTCTTGAATAACAAGATGAATCGTTTCTCTTTCTTCTCCAACTGGAATAATCGCACTTGTTTTACATCTCTCTTTTTTCAGCAGAGTGGGTGTATATTCTGATACAATCTTACGGTTACGATTTCCATCCGTAAGTCCTCCCCTTACTCCTTTCTGATGAATTAAGTGAGAAAAAGCTTTTAAATGATCAGCTAAAATTGATTCGGTTGAAAAGGGAAACGGAGAATTAGGAACAAGCGTCTTGTGGGTATTACGAATACGGTTGGTATAAATAACATCTGTGGAACAAGGATATACAACAGACATTCCTTTTAAAATAGCAAGTGTCTGCATTAATGGGGGATGCGCTAAATTCTCAAAGCCGATTTCTTCAGCTGCTGAGCGCTTTATAGCATGTGGAATTGCGGTAACTGCTTGAACTGTTAAATCTGGTCTTTTTAAGCTTAAATTAAGCATATATTTTGAGACAGCCACTACGTGAGGACGAATTTTTCGCTTCATTGTCCATTCCAAGTCATTCAATGCAAGGTCATGGCCATCTTTAATTGCTTGCACATACTGGTTTAGTTCTTCAAAGGGTACAACGATATCTCCGTCTAGAAATACAAGGATATCCCCCTTTGCTTTTTTTGCTCCAATTGCTCGACCAATGTTAATCCCAAGCTTCTCTTCGTACGTTAACACTTTACACCCTTCTTGTTTTGCAATTAAAGCTGTATTATCAGTGGCCCCATTTACAACAACAATGATTTCAAAAGGTGCTATCTTTTTTATTGCCTGAATCACACTTTGCAATGACTCTTCTTCATTACATGCTGGAATGATAACGGATACGTTCATTTTATTCATCTCCACTAATAATACGAATGTATGTGACAGATGCAAAAGGTATTGTGACATCAGTAGGCTCTCCATATGAGCTTGATGTACGAACAACAATTGAAGCTTCAAATACTGCAATTAATGTACCGCTAATAATATCAATTGGGGTAATGATTTGTACAAATGAACCAATGCTTTCTCTTAATGCGTCTTGAAACATCTTTTCCTCTCCTCTCTTTAAACTTTTTGAATTGTAATGATGCTGGTAAATGGTAACAAAATGCTGGAAGTGGCACTTTCAGTTAGCCTTAAATAATCATCGCCTACTTCAGCAACCGTACCTTGCAAAGGACCCGCAACTGTTGAAACGACAACTTCTTCATTTAAATATTGAAGCGCAATTTCTTTAAAAGGCGAAACATCCGCTTCTCTTACAAGCTGAATAAAGTAGTCTCGAAATCGCTGAGAATAAATAACCTCTTCTACTGCTTTTTTTGTATTATTTTCAATGAAAGTACCAAACCTTCTTGAAAATAACAGTCTCTTAATTTTCTTTTTGAGACGGTAATAGCTATAACACCACATCTTTTTTCCTCCTTGTTAGTCATGCAATCATTTGAATTTTACTAGAACACTCAAACGATTACTTTATCAATATATACAAGCTGTCAGGAGGAAGTGATAGAACTTTTTTCGCATTTTTTGATAAATATGCGCTTGTCTCGCATTCTTACAAAGAAAGAGTGCACAATGATTTAACTTTTTTCAAAACAAAAAAACAGTAGAATTCTCTACTGTTTTCTCAAATTACTTTACTTTTTTAGCACCTAGATAACGTTCACTCCAATAGCTCGAGTTTTTATCACTGATTGTTACACCTTTTGAGGTAGAAGTGTGAATAAACTGATTATCACCTAAATAAATCCCTGCATGAGAAGGGCCTTCTTTATATGTTTCAAAATAAACAATATCTCCCACTGCTGGTTCCTTCACGCTTTCACCTGCCGCATATATATCTGCCACGGTACGTGGAACTTCTACGTCTACACTTTCCTTATATACATATTGTAAGAAGCCACTGCAATCGAAGCCAGAAGGTGTTGTACCTGCCCATTTATAAGGCGTGCCAATAAGAGATTTCGCCTTACTAATGACCGCAGACTCGTCAAAGCTAGACGCTCCTTGTTCAACTTCTGTTGTTTCTAGTTCTTTATATGTTTTGGTTCCAACAATTCCATCAGCTACTAGATTATGATCTTGCTGAAAAGCTTGAACTGCTACTTTTGTTTCGTAATTAAAGTATGTAGAAACCTTACCCTTTAAATATCCTTCTTGCTTTAAAGAATCTTTGACTTCATAGATGCTTTCGTTTTTCATTCCTTGTTTTAATAGCTCGTCGTTTGAAGCGGCTTGTCCAATGACGGGTGTAGACAATACGGCTCCTCCCATTAACATAGACGCAACCAATTTCCTCATTATACATACTCCTTCACCTATTTTTCCCACTACTATCTATCAAAGTGGTCACTGTATCACCTTATCATGCACGCATCACAATCAGATAAATAGAACATAACAATCCCATGACAGCACATCACATTTTCATGACATTTTTGAAAATAACGCTCAAGCTTTTCAACAAGCAAACCGAAATATATAGTAAGGGTCCATGACCGTTATATACCCATATATGTGCTTACAACTTTAAGGATAATAGGTGATTTTATGAACTGGTTTAGGAAAAACACACATACCGAACAAGCAGTTGCTCTTGAAGAAATGACTGCAAGCATGCAAGTATCTAGTTTAGAAATTCAACAACAAATTAAAATGATTGGTCTAAACTTAGATGACCTTAAAAGAATCGTTAGGCTACAGCCTGCAGTTGAAGAAAATATTATTTCAATTGTAAACGAATTCTATCGAGCTATTGGAGAACAGCAACACTTAGTTACCATCATTGAGAAGCATAGCAGTATTGACCGCTTAAAAAACACGCTTAAAAAACATATATTAGAAATGTTTAACGGCAAAGTAGATGATGAGTTTGTACAAAAGCGTAAAATGATTTCAAAAATGCATGTAAAAATTGGTCTTGAACCGAAATGGTATTTATGCGCTTTTCAGAACTTACAAATTGCATTAATTGCCCTGTGCCATGAGGAGATAGACGAAAAAGAAGCCTGCATTCAAACTATTAAAAGTATTACAACGCTCATTAATTTAGAACAACAAATTGTGTTAACTGCCTATGAAGAAACGTTTGAAGAACAACGACAACTTTTATATCAAGAAAAAAAGCTTATTCAAGATGAGATTAGTCGTACCTCTTCTCTATTAGCTAACCTATCTGAGGAAACAGCACAGTTTGTTACTCAAATAAGCAGCCAAACGGCGGATGTTGTGTCATTTGCGAATAAAAGCTCAGAGTTAGCTGAGATTGTTTCCAAAGATGCAATTGAAAGCCAAACCAAGCTCGAACAAGAGCAAGCAATGCTTGATGGCATCCAGCAAAATACTTCTCTCATTCAGCAACGCATGAAAACGTTAGAAGATACATCAAAGCAAATTACACAAATTGTAGCGATTGTAACATCCATTGCTGAACAAACAAACTTACTTGCTTTAAACGCTTCAATCGAATCAGCTCGAGCAGGGGAACATGGAAAAGGATTTGCCGTGGTTGCTCAGGAGGTTCGTAAACTGGCGGAGGAAACAAAAAAATCAATCGCAAACATTTCAACTTTCATCAAAGATATTCAAAAACAAATAAAAAGCGTAGCTGAGATTGGAGATGAAGTGGCGGGGTTAACAAAAGACACAACGGTAAATATGAATAACATCACAACGTTTTTCACAAATGTTTTAACTGTCACAACAGAAAATAAACAGCAGAGCGTTCTAACAAAAAAAGAACTAGACAAAATATCTTCCATTATTTCAGAATTGACAAATCGTATTGATAAAATTGCTACATCATCCGATGAGCTTTATACACTATCTGAAAAGGTATAAACAAAGCAGAGCCAAGGCTCTGCTTTGTTCTTATCTAAATTAGAAAGTACCAGCTTGTGATAATCCGTATCCGAAGTGCGTGTCACGACCAGCTGGTCCTAAATCAATTGATTTGTTGATTAACAGTTGACGTAACTGTGCATTTGAATATGATGGGTATTTCTGTTTGTATAAGGCTAGGATACCAGCTGCATAAGGGCTAGCCATTGATGTACCGCTTAACGTTGAATATTGACCGTTTAAGTATGTGCTTAGAATAGCCGCACCAGGAGCTGCTATTTCAACAGTAGGGCCAGTTGATGAGAATGAAGCACGGCGATCATAACGATCCGTAGCTCCCACAGCAATAACTGAATCATATTTCGCTGGGTAATTTACCGTATCTCCTGTTCCAGCAGAGTTTCCAGAATTTCCAGCAGCAGCTACTACAACTGCTCCACTTTGATAAGCTCGATCAACTGCCGATTTTAATGCTGTAGATCCTACAGACGTTCCTAAGCTTAAGTTAATAATGTCCATGTCGTTTGCTACAGACCAGTCAATTCCAGCGATGATACTAGAAAGGCTTCCAGAACCGCTGCTTTCAAGTACTTTTACACCGTAAATATCTGCGTTATATGCAACACCAATCGTACCTGTACCGTTGTTTTCAGCACCGATAATCCCTGCTACGTGCGTACCGTGTCCATTATCATCATTATAAGAAGATGTATATGATACAAATGAAGCTCCTCCAGCTACTTTTAAGTCAGGATGATTTGTTGCAACTCCAGTATCAACTACCGCCACTTTTACACCTTGTCCACTTAAACCAGTTGACCAACTTGTAGGAGCCTTCACTTTAGAGATTCCCCAGTCTTGCGTATCAGCTGCTACTGATATACGAATATCTTCTTCTACATAAGCTACATTTGGATCTTTTTCAAGCTTTTCAACCTCACTTGGAGTCATTTCTGCGACGGCAATCGGTAATTCTTTCATTTTCTTTTTCACTTTACCGTTTGCTTTTGTAATACTTTTTTCATTTACGCTACTTTTAAATCCTACAATCACTTGTTCTTTTTCTTCAGTTGCTGCATAAGCTCCTCCAGTAGATGGTATTAACACCCCTGCCGTAATTGCTAACGATGTTACAACCTTTAACCAACTATACTTTTTCATATCATTGCCCCTTTCGTATTTTCCACTGCTAGTTTTAGTAGTTTAGTAGCAGCAGAGACAATCCATTAACTTTACCAGTGAAAGTTGGATTTATTACCTTTAATTATCTATTTTTACAACTTTTTGGCTATAGGTTAATAGGCTGTATAGAAAAGCTGACAAGAGCAAATCTAAGGGCATTTAAAAAGTATTTTTTTTACAATTAAAGAGTATATTTTACTAGTAAGTACAAAAAAATATCTTTAAAATATTCATATTATTATATCACTATCACAAAATAATATTATAGTAATTTTCTAAACATTCTTTAATTTTAAAAACAATAGTAAAGACCTACCCTTCTTTAGTTCTTTATAATTATTATATATATGACTTTATTTCTTTTAATCTAACATGTAAAAAAAGACCATACAAATAGCATGGTCATATACCGATCGAACCAGACAGTTGGGGGAATTGTCATGCATCGGGTCTTTATTAGAGGGCGTTATGATGTGAAAGGAAATCATAATGACTTCCTATTTTACTATATTCACTACAAGAGTTTTTGCAATGGACAAACGTGGATTCTAATACCTTTTTTATTAAACAGTAACACGCCAATCTGCCTTATGACCGTATCTTTTTTCGATTCTAAAACTCAATATCTGCAAAAGCGTAATAAGTCTGGACAGGCTCTCGGTTTCATTAAAAATTTTTAAAAAAATGAATCTAAATTGATTACTTATACGTTATATAGGTAGAAGGCACTTTAACATGACTATAATTGAAAAGGAGGGATTGAGTGGATGCGCAATCAATCAAAATTACCAGGAATCTTAATGGTTACATTCTTTTTAATGATCGCCACAATTTTAGGCGCTACTATTATGTTTTAATTAAAACGAAGACCGTATCCTTTGTTTATCTATGAAAACAAAGAATGCGGTCTCTTTATTATCCAATCAATACATCTTCATTTGGATAACGAATTTTTTCACGTTTTGATTTAGCTAAAGAAAATGCTAAAGTTAACGGACCTATCTTACCTAAAAACATGATAAAAATAATAATAACACGTCCAACGTATGATAGCTCTGGCGTTACTCCCATGGATAAGCCAACTGTTCCAAATGCTGATACAACTTCAAACATCAGCTTTAAAAAAGGCGTGTTCGGTTCCGTTATATTTATTGCAAACGTAGCGAAGAACACAAACATAATTGCGATCATAGAAATAGCTAGTGCTTTTACAACATATACAGTACTTAACCTGCGCTTTAATAAGACAATATCTTCACGTCCTCGAATAAATGAAAGGACGGCAAATGTTATCACAATAAACGTTGTTAACTTTATTCCTCCACCAGTAGACGCACTCCCTGCCCCAATAAACATTAAAATGATCATTAAAAAAGCTGTTGAATCCGTCAAGTTAGCTATGTCAATAGAGTTAAATCCAGCGGTCCTCGTACTAACCGCTTGAAAATACGATGTCCACATCTTGTCACCAAGACTTAAGCTTCCCAACGTTTTGGCGTTTCCATACTCTAAGAAAAAAATAAACAGCATCGCCACAGTATTAATGATAAATGTTCCAATAATCATTAATTTTGAATGTAGGCTAAGCTTTTTGTAAGACTTTTTCTCCCATAAATCCGCCAGTACCGTAAATCCGATTCCCCCAATAATAAATAATAATGAAATCGTAATATTAATGAGTGGATCTCCTGCATACTGCACTAAGCTATCAGATAAAAGGCCAAACCCAGCATTATTAAATGCTGATATTGAATGAAACAAGCTAAAAAATAACCCTTTTTCCCAGCCGAACTCTGGTACCCACCGAATGGCTAAAAAAATCAGTGCAATCAACTCAATGACAAAAGAGAAGATAAAAAGGCGCTTTACTAGAAGAATGACGCCACCAATATTAGTTTGGTTTAAAGCTTGCTGGACCATCATTCGTTCTTTAAAACCGATTTTTTTACCGAGCATAATAAAGATCAGCACGGCAAATGACATGATCCCTAATCCACCTACCTGTATCAGAAGCATAATAATCGTCTGACCAAATACCGTAAAGCGCGTTCCTGTATCTACAACGGCTAATCCCGTTACCGTCATAGCTGAAGTAGAGGTAAACAAGGCGTCTATCCAAGAGATTGGTTCCGTTGTAGAAAATGGAAGCATTAAAAGTAATGCGCCAATAATAATTCCCCCTCCAAAGATTGATGTTAATAATTGGGGGGGCGTTAGCTTAATACTTCTGGCTAAACTCATTGATTATACGCCTTCTTCCTCAAAGCGATTAATATCCCGATTATGTCCAATAACAATGAGCATGTCACCTTCATGGATAATTTCATGGGCTGTTGGTGAAATTACCATTTCACCATTTCCACGTTGAAAACCAATAATATTACACCCATACTTGGAACGGATGTTTAAATCAAATAATGTTTTATTATGAATCTTTTTTGAAGCCATTATTTCTACAATGCTATAGTCCTTTGAAAGTTCAATGTAATCAATAATCTTTTCAGAAACTACGTGATGCGCAATTCGTTTCGCCATATCTCGCTCAGGGTGAATGACCTTATCGGCTCCAATTTTTTCAAGTACTTTTTGATGGTATGAATTTACTGCTTTTACCCACACCTGCTTCACACCCATATCTTTCAGTAACATTGTTACCAATACACTCGCTTCAATATCGTCTCCAAATGATACGATTGCATGATCAACATTTCGAATTCCAAGGCTTTTAAGGCTTGCTTCATCCACACCGTTTACTTGCACTGCATAAGTGGCTGTATTTGTGTACTTATTGACAACTTCTTGATTGCGGTCAATCGCTAGAACATCCACATCTAGATTGATGAATTCTTCTACAAGGCTGCCGCCAAAACGCCCTAATCCTAACACCGCAAATTGCTTTTTCATTTCAAACTTTCCTTTCCTATTCCGGTTTCTCTCTTGTTTTATTGTGCTCTTTTTTTATGATCTTACTTATTGTAACGATTAATTTCCACACAAAAAAAACACAGGAAGGCTCCTGTGTTTTTTACACATTCCATCTCCCCCTCAAAACGCTTGCGAAGTTAGCTGTCGGATTCGGGTTATGAGAGTAACCCTACCTATAAAGGATTCACCCCGAGCACAAAGTGTGCAAAAGTGGTTCCTCCGCTCCTATTAGGATTCAGCGATTTCATCTATTTGTGACTTACTTTAAATGGAAAAATAAGTTATTACTTAAAGTTTCACCTTATCTTACTCCCACATTTTTGGTATGTCAATACCTTTTTTAAATAATAAAATCCCCCTAAAAATAAGAAGGCAAAACGCAGAAATTTTTATCATTTTTCACTATAATAGAATATAAAAATGAAAGAGCTGATGAGAATAGATGAACATTGATCGTATTGATTTACATATTTTAAAGGAGTTAACTACTAACGCTCGACTTTCCATGAGAGAACTTTCAAAATTAGTCAATCTATCAGCCCCTTCGGTTGCTGAGCGGGTTCGAAATTTGGAACAAGTTGGTATTATTAGCGGATACTCTGTCACTATTAATTGTGAAAAATTAGGGCTTCCTATTTCTTGTTTTGTTGAGGCAACAATTAAAAACGGTGAATATCGTCGCTTTAAACAATTTATCGCTACTTATCCATACGCTTTATTTTGTGAACGAATAGCTGGAAAAGCCTGCTTTATTACAAAGTTACAGCTTCCAAACCTTAAGGAACTTGAAAATTTCATCGATGAAGTTACTCCTTTTGCACATACTGTATCTCATATCGGTATTTCTCAAGTCGAAATGAAACCCGGCTTTATCGATTATCTTTTAAAAGAAAAATAAGTTAGACTATGACTACTTCAATTCTTTTCATAAGGCAACCTTACATATTAACATTTAATTGCAAAAAGACGTGATGGTATCATCACGTCTGAGGAGTATGAATGGAGACTAGTCATTTTATTTTCTTTATCTTTATGTATGCGAATTAAACAAAAAAATGCCTTTCAACCAAAAGGTGAAAGGACAATGAATTTTCCGAATAATGAAAGATTTTACAACCCTATCTTATCACTTACAAAAACATTTGTCTATTTCTATTTTTATTCATTTCATTTATATTGCTCTATCACGATAAAAGGGGGCTTCATCAATGAAAAGAACAAACAGAATGAGACTGGGACATAACGAAATGATTCTGTCTCAACAAAAGATATCTGAACGATCAAAAGTATTCAACTGTTGATCGTTCGGATAGATCATTAGCTGAAATACTTATGTCCCAACCTCAGTAATCTATATAAAAGGTGAATCAAGAGACTTGAACGTACTTAACCTGTCTCTTTAATTCATCCTGAACATAGTTATTGATAGCTTTTTGTACAAGCTTTTGAAGGATTGGCTCTTTCGCTTCTTCAACTGTTTTAAATTCAGCGCTATATCCCGCTTTGTCAAAGTAGCCTTTTACATCTTCTTCGGATATTTTGTCTCGAAAGAACTGTTTCGATTGAAAATGAGCTTTAATGTGCTTCTTTACAACTTCTTCTGTAATGTCTAGCTCTTCATAAGCTTGCTCTCTAATTTTTTGACTATAGGAATGTTCAATTTCATTCCACAATTGTTCTGACTGTTGGTTCACCCAATCAGTATTGACAGCTTCTTCCCCTACGTACTTATCAACAATAAGCTGATAAAGAGCATCTTTTCGATAAGAAGAATCGTTCACCGGAGCATCCGGATCTAGAAAGCCTTGTACGGCTAAAAATTCTCGAAGTTCATCACTTGTAATAGGGTCACCTTTGTATATAGCGACCACTTTATTAGACGGCTGTTCATTGTTTAGTGTTGGAAAAACAACTTCTTCTGAAGCATTTACACACCCAGTAATCAACAAGGCAGCGATTAAAAATAGAAATAGCTGCCGTGCTGTGTATATCATTCATCGTTGCCTTGTTGTTTCAACGTTAGTGAAAGGTTTATTTTTTTTCCGTTTCTGTAAACGTCAAGCTTTACTTTATCTCCAATTGCACGCTCCGTGTATAAATACTTGCGCAAGTCACTGGATGTTTTTACTTCTTTACCATCTATCCCTACAATGATGTCTTTTGATTGTAGACCAGCTTCTGAAGCAGCTGAAAAAGGTTCAACTGTCGTAACCACAACACCGTCAGAAGTATCTTCTGTTAGGCCTAGCTCATTTTCTTTAATGGCAGTTGATAAACCTGCTACATCCTGTAGCCCCACTCCCATATATGGTCGATTAATTTTTCCATCTTTCATTAGCTTGTCAATAATAGGTTGAACATCTGCAGTTGGAATAGCAAAACCGATTCCTTCTACACCGTCTTCAGCAATCTTTAAACTATTAATACCAATTACTTGACCAGCAGCATTGATTAATGCTCCACCGCTGTTTCCTGGATTAATAGCTGCGTCTGTTTGAATAACATCCAAGTTCCATTCCCCAGCTGATGTTGTAATGTTTACCGTTCTCTCCGTGCCGCTTACAATACCTTGTGTGACTGTTCTTGAGAACTGCTCACCAAGGGGGTTTCCAATGGCAAGTACCGGTTCTCCAGCCACGAGTGAAGTAGAATCACCAAATTCAGCTACTGCCTCTACGTTTTTAGCATCCATCTCTAAAACAGCTAAATCGGTTAGCGGATCCGCACCTACAATTTGGGCATCCTCTTTCTTCCCATTTGATAACGTAACTTCTACCTTACTTGATCCTTCTATTACGTGGTTGTTTGTTACAACATACGCTTTGTTATTATCTTTTTTAAAAATAACGCCTGAACCTGTTCCAGATTCTGCTGTTTGCGTATCTCCTGAAAAGGGATTTGTTCGCTCTTGGATATTGTTTACGCCTACTACGGCTGGTGAAACTTTATCTACAACGGATACCAGGTCTCCTTGACTTACATTGGTGCTAATAGTTTTTGTAGCAGCTGTAGTTGTAGCGTTTGTTGAAGTAGATGCGGTATTCGTTTGGCTTCCATCATTTGTGAACCCTAGCTGAGGCGCGCTATATAATACAATTCCTCCACCTAATACAGCACCTGCAATGGACGATGCAAGAAATGGTAAAAACCTTCTTTTAGATTTTTCTTCTCTTACATGCTCAGACCGATAAATTGGATATTCTTGTTTCATACCTGGTTCTTGTTGATATTCTGCATCGTATTGAGCTTTCATTTGGTCATTATTAGGTTGACTGTTATATTCACCATCATTGTTATTTTGATTAAAGTCTCTTGGTTCCATATAATTGGCTCCTTTACATTCAATTATGTTTTTCGTTATTTACACTATAAAACAAAAGTTTGGGATAAGTATCAAAAGAATATGGGAAATTGTGAAAAAATTTTTTCTGCTACCAAACACATAGTATAATAGCTTTGAATAGAAAGAGGAGTGTGTATAAAGTGAGCTTTACAATTTACTTAGTCGAAGATGAACAAAACTTAAATGAAGTTTTAACTCTTTATTTACAAAAAGAAGGCTGGTCTGTTACTTCATTTTCAAATGGAACAGATGCCAAAGCAATGATTCATACCCCTCCTAGTCTTTGGGTTTTAGATATCATGCTTCCTGATATCGATGGTTATCATCTCATTCGTGAAATTAAGTCTGCTACCCCTGATATCCCTGTGATTTTCATTTCTGCTAGAGATGCAGATATTGATCGAGTATTAGGGCTTGAAATGGGAAGCGATGACTACTTATCCAAGCCATTCTTGCCTCGTGAGCTCGTTATTCGTGTTCAAAAACTTTTAAACCTTGTGTATGGTCAAAAACAAAAACACGAATCAACAATTGCTATAGGTCCCTATACGTTAGACCTTCATACACGAACTGTATATGAAAACAATCAGACTATTGATTTAACATCAAAAGAATTTGATTTTCTTGTTACATTATCTAAAGACATAGGCCAAGCATTTTCACGCGAGCAGTTATTAGATTCTATATGGGGTGAAGATTACTTCGGTTCAGACCGAGTGGTGGATGATTTAGTACGCAGGGTTCGAAAAAAACTGCCACATGCTCGAATTGAAACCATTTATGGATATGGTTATCGGATGATGAGCACATGAAAAACCGATCTCTTGCTTTTCAAATTTGGCTTGTCATCTCAGGCATATTACTAGTTATCTCACTTTTGTTAGCTACGTTGTTCCCGAGCGCACTTAGACAATTCTTCACCGATGAGATTTATACAAGCATTGAAAACGAACAACATATTTTAAAAGAATACGGGTTGCCTAGTCGCTCTGGCGAATATTATTTTAGCAATGACGAAAACGGGCCATCTTTACGAAACCGTACGGTAGACCACATTTTATTACCTGAAAATGTCGATATTTCCTATCTATCTTCACGCGTTCTGCCTCAAGATTTTTTGAGACACGCACAGGAGCTAGCTCAAGATCAGGAATCAACTGTCGAAAGGTATGAAAAAGACCTGGGTAACCGAACGTTATTTTATGTAATTAGTAAAGTAATCATTAATGACCAGCCTGCATTTTTATTATCGTTTTCATGGGATACGTATCGAAATGCCTTGGCTTCCGCTTTATTTAAGCAGCTATTAGTCGTAATGTCCATCGTTTTTCTTTTAAGCTGGATCCCTTCTATTTGGCTCGCAAAATATTTAAGTCGTCCTCTTGTCTCGCTTGAGAGACATGTTAAGAGAATTGCAGAACAAGAATGGCACGAGCCTGTAACGTTAGACCGCACGGATGAAATTGGAAAATTGGGCTCTTCCATAGAACAAATGCGACAACGACTTATTCGAAAAGAAGAAGCACAACAAACTCTTCTTCAAAATATCTCACATGATTTGAAAACACCTGTAATGGTCATTAGAAGCTACGCTCAATCCATACAAGATGGTATTTATCCAAAAGGAGATTTGCCAAATACTGTTCAAGTCATTGAAGATGAATCACAGAAATTAGAAAAGAAAATTCGTGACTTGTTATATTTAACAAAATTAGATTATCTATCAGCTCACCCTGTTGACCATGAGCTTTTTTCTTTGTCAGAACTTATTTGCGAGGTAGTTGAAAGGCTGCGGTGGAGTCGTACTGAAATTCAATGGGATATTAGAGATGATAAAGTGACAATTGATGGTGATAAAGAGCAGTGGACCAAAGTTATTGAGAACATTTTAGAAAACCAGATTAGATACGCTGAATCATCCATTTCTATCTTTGTTCACAGAAAAATTCGTGAAGGGATAGATATTGTAGAATGTCGAATTGCAAATGACGGACCTCCTATCGAAGAGAGCGTATTATCCACTATTTTTGAACCGTTTGAAAAAGGTTCAAAAGGAGAGTTTGGTATTGGACTCAGTATTGTAAAGCGAATTGTTACTATGCATAATGCGACAATCTCAGTTCAAAACCTAGATAAAGGCGTTTCTTTTACTATTCACATTCCAGCTTCACAAACAAAGCCGTGACGTTTTTGCCACGGCTTTTCCGTTTATTTATTTGCAATTTCTTCTAGTTCATTAACTACAAAGTCGTTTACTACACGACTAGAACCTAATACTGTAAAATCGTTATAGCCACTTAAGATATCAGCTGTACCTGCTGGCAGCTTATCTGCATCGGTTAGGATAACTGGTACACCATGTTTTCCAGCTAGAATTGATCCAGCTAGTGCATCTGGAAAATTAGTTCCCGCTGCTACATAAGCTTTTTTTGTATTGCCAAGTAAGTTCGTCACAACCTTCTGATTTGTGGCGTAGCGATGTTCTCCTGCATATCTCACTCGGTTAGCTGGAAGAGAATTGTAAACTGATTCGTTAACTACTTGTTCAGAACCAATAACAATTGCTTCTGTTTTTCCTTCAAGCACTTGTGCTGTAGCTGCAGGAATTGAAGTTGGTCTTGTTAATACAATTGGAATTCCTTCTTTCGCTGCATATGGAGCTACTGATAAAGCATCTGGGAAGTTTTGTCCATTCACTACAATTACTTTCGAAGAATTTATTTGTTTAGCAATTGCCGCTGACGTCTCAAAGCGATCCGCTCCGCCTAAACGCTGAACTTCCTTAGCACCTAATTGCTTAATTTCATCTAATACTGAATCACGAATAACTCTTGAACTTCCTAACACAATTACTTTTTCAGGCTGCAAGCGCTGAAGCTCTTCTTTTACAGTTGGATGCAATTCATGACCCGTTGTTAGTAATAGCGGAGCATTTTCTTGAACAGCAAGAGGAGCTCCTGCTAGCGCATCTGGGAAATTCCCTCCCGCTGCAATGACAACTGTTCGAGCCGTCGTCCATCCTTCTCTTGCAATTTCTGCAGCTGTATCATAGCGTTCAGGTCCTGCTAAACGCTTTGCTTCACGGTTGTATTGCTGTGTGCGTTCTGCATTCGGGTAGTAAAAGCCTAAAATTTGATCATACGTTTGACCAGCTTTGGCACGATAATAAGCTCCGTATTGACTCATTCCCACACCATGTCCATATCCTAAGCCTTTTAGTACCGTTTCTTTATCAGTAGCATTTTGTTCAGTCACATAGTAACTTTTGATAAGATTTACCCCAATAATTGGACGAATATCAGAAGACTTTACATTATTTAAGCTCAATGTTTTCACATTAAGTTTCCCCTCTGAATCAACATCGTCTTTTACAATAAACTTGACTTCTAAGCTTCCTTTATTATAACGATTACTAGTATTCTTTTCAGTGAATTCTAGCTTTGGAATTGAGACAACCTTAATTTCTTTCCCTTTATAATCTTTTTTCTGTAAATAGGCTTTAATGTTATCAGTAATTTCCTTATCATTTTCTTTAATGGCACTCCACCATTCTTTATAGCGAACTAAGTCTAAGTTTTCTATGTTTATTTGCTGCTTGTTCACTGTTAAATTCCAAGGGTGCTTTGGATCATATGAATCGGTTTGAATTGGTAAATAAGGAAGCGATGTTCCTGACCACGCATTAGCATTTGACTCCGTAACTCCACCATTACTAGATGAATACAGTGCGCTAATTAATTTACCATTATATGTAAGGGTTTGACCATATGATTTCTCAACAGCTGCATTCGTATTAGCATAGACTGTTTTCCCACCGTATACTTGATATTGAATGGTATCATTGATGGTTTTGTTCAGATGCCCCATTGCATATGTACGTGCTGCAATAGCTTGTGCAGTTAATGACTCTACAGGCCAACTTGGAATCATTTCGTTAGGAACGACTCCCTTTAAATACTCTTCCATTGATACATGATTAATTGGTAGTATATATTCGTTACCTTCAATCACAAAATCAAAACTCCCACTATACACTCTTCCTTCAATACGCGTTTCTGCTGTTTGATTAGTATAAAGTTTAAAAGTTGTATCAGCCTTTAATTTGGTAGTTCCTTTATATAAAGAAAGTTTCCCTTGTTCTACCTTTAAGAGATAGGTCTGATTAGCTTCTAATCGAACTCCTTCATAAGATGTCGCTGCATCTTCTGATGTTTGAATTTGAATTTCCTTTTTGTTTTTCAAATAATTTTTAAGCTGGACGCTTACAGTTGGGTTTGTTTCAGCTTTTGCGTTTACCACGGAATAGCTTGAGCTAAGCATGAACATAACAACTAAAGCAGCAATTACTTTTTTCATACGTTCCTCCTTAAATAAATAAATCTATGAATATTTTAAACTATTTATCGGACAAAAGGAGAAATTTTTTAATTCTTTTTATTTACATATTTAAAAAAGGTAAAATGCATATTAAACAGCCACAACTTTATACCTAACTAATATGACAGAAAATACTCTATTTTTTTACTTTTCATCATAAAGATTACTGATTCAAAAATAGGGAATAAAATTGATATACGTTTTTTATTATTACATATGGACATTCATTATAGATTGAGGTTTTAAAGGAGTGCTTTATAGATGACAGTTGAACAAATACCTTGCAGTGTATCAAGAGTTGTAAAATCACAGCATATCTTCCCTAATGATTTAAATAATCACCATACGTTATTTGGAGGGAAAATTGTAGCCGATATGGACATGATTGCATCATTATCTGCTACAAAACATTCAAGAAAACCGTGTGTTACAGCATCGATTGATCACGTCGATTTTATTGAACCTGTGACGGAAGAAGATTTCATATCATATGAGTCTTTTGTTGTACTAACTGGCAAAAGCTCAATGATTATCTTTGTAAAAGTAATCGCTGAGAATTTAATTACAGGTGTTAAACGAATTGCAGCGACTTCTTTCTTAACGTTTGTTGCTTTAGAAGGTAGGAAACCTGCTACTGTACCAAAGGTTGTAGCGCAAACAGAAGAAGAAAAAAGCCTACAAGCGATTGCATTAGAACGCAAAAATAATAAACGTACACAAATTGAACAAAGTAAATCCGTAGCAAAAATTCTATCAAAAACGTTGCGCAGTAGTAATTGAAAAGAGTCCCCATTTGGATGGGGACTCTTTTCAATTACTATGTTCAAAATCATGAATAACTTCTCTTATTGCTTTTCCTCGTTTAACAAACTATCAGCGAATACCCCCATAGCTTCTTTTAAAAATTCAGCTAAACCTTCTCCGAATTGGTCAATGTTCTTTTGAAAGCGTTCATCTTGAATATATAATTCTCCTAACCCTTTAAATGCTTCTGGTGAATATGTCGTAAAATTACGATTCAAGAAGTCATACCACTCTTGTATAGCTTTTTGAACCGATTCTGATGATGGTGATTGATTCATCAGCTTAGCTATCTTTTTATAAATCTCATTTGCTTCTGCCGATAAATCCTCTTGTTCACTTTTTGTCATACTTCTAACTTTTTTATTCGCTTGGTTTACTTTCTCGTTACCCCATCGCTTTTTTGCTTCTTCTTCATACGGATTCACACTAAAATCAAATCCTTCAAACCTTTGTTTATTGGTCATCAATCCTTCTCCTTTCATCGACTTAATCGTTTGTTCAGTCATAGCAATCATCCGATTAAGTCGATTTCGTTTTTCAATTAGAAGCTGTTGATGTAACTCTAAAGCTTCTTGTTTATTAAAGGAAGGATCATAAATGACTGCTTTAATTTCTTTTAAAGAAAGCCCTAGCTCTTTAAATAATAAGATATGTTGAAGCATCTCTAAATCTTCTTCAACATATAACCGATATCCCGATTCAGTTACTTCCGTCGGTTTCAATAAATCAATTTCATCATAATGATGAAGAGTTCGTATGCTAATACCAGCTAAACTTGCTACTTCCTTTACCTGCATAGCCATTTTCAATCCCCCCTCTTAATAGTAACGATAAAGTATGACGTAGCGTGAGAGTCAATACTTTTCATCATTTATGTACGGATTCTTTTTAAAAGTAAGTTCTACCAATCCCCCCACTGCAATTCCTACAGTGTATGCAATTAGATCACTCCAAAGAAAGCCATATCCTAAAATGAGTCCTCCTAAAGTGATTTCTCTAAGTTGTACAATCCACTCTGCTTGGTAAAGCTGACTACATTCAATGACATAGCAAAACAGTATTGATATAACAATAATTCGAATGGTACTAGCTGTTTTATATATACTGGAAAATCCAAGAAAGATCATTAATGCCCACAAAGTATCACCTATATACAACCTCAAAAAAGCAGGTAGATACTCTTGAAAAACCCTCGTTGACAACCCCAGCAGAGTTGTTATTAAACATAAACAAGCATAGACAACTCTATTTCTACTATTCATTGACTTCCCCTTTTTATGACTGAATTCAAAATAAAAAGCACTTTTATCAAGTGCTTCTACTTCTTATTATAATAGATTTTTAAATTCTCTAGCTCGTTAGCAGATTTAAATTTTTTATTCGTCGAAATTTGATGGTTTGAAAACAGCTTTTTTATTTCTTCACTATTTTTCCCAAGTAGTGTTGTCAGATTAGTCATCATTTGAAGATATTGTTCATCGGTTATTTGCTGAGTTGCATGGAGGCAGCTTCCTACTAAATAAGCTAGAGCTGAATTATCTATATTAATGGTAATATCTACTTTTGCGTTTCCACTATCACTTACTAAGCTTTTCATGATAAACCTCCCCGTACTAACCGCTATTCACTCTTCATTAACCTAAGCGAATTTTCACTAAATTCGCTTACTAAAGAGTCCCCCTTAGATTAAAAGATTAGGCCGCTATCAGACTGATCTAGGCTCTGCGACTGTTTTGATCTTTTTCCTTGCCCTAGGTTAATATTAACGTTGGAGTTTCCACTGTTGCTAATGATATTTTTGTTTCCATCCTCATTATTTGTGCCCCCACTTGGACGAAAATTTGGATTTATTTGTGGCCTTCTGCGCTGGTTATTCATCATAACATCCCCTTCCTAATTATGTTTAATACTTATGTTCTACTATATGTAATGGGAATTTATCACGTATAGGTGTTTGTCTTAGGACAATCGTGGAGTTTTGTCCTAAAGTTTCTAGATACAAGCCTGTTTTCTATCAAGAAAAAGAGACAGCCCTACCTGGCTGCCTCTTTATACTACCGTTCGACGCTCTAAATTAAATACGTTCACTCGCTCATCGTCGAATCGGCTTAGCAGAGAGTCCACTCCATATTCTAATGCAAAAGCTCGCTCATTTTCAGAGATTGGGACTGCTTGTAAAAACGCAACCTTTTTATCTGATAGCTCAATCGTAGAAAATGTATCCCATAAAAATGGCGGAATCAATAAAATATGCTGCATATGAAGGCTATGATCGAAAGAAGTAATAATATCTTTATAAATTGCCCCTGGAAAGATTGAAACATGTGACTTCATCATATGAAATACACACTTGCTTAAAATTTGTGGGAAGGGTGCAAATGAAGAATGACATGCTCCTACAATTTCAATGCGAAGTGGAATACCACCCACCGTGTATCCTGTTGGACAATGATACCCTCCCAACGTTGCATATGCTGTTAAGTCTGAACGGGGGTGATTGCCTGTTGCTAAAACATGTACGCTGTGTTTTTTTCTCTCATCCTCAAATTCGTCAATACGATCTTTCCCTCCAAAAACTTCAACTGCTTTATGTATAATTTGTTCATCATCTTTTGAGTAATTAGTCATCAAAAAGCCTCCTTGCTATCAAGCTTACAAAGCCTCTAATGTACAGGATATACTACCAAACGAAAAATCGATAGCGATGCGATAATTTGTGAACAAAATGTTATCTGTTCGTAATATATCTCTTGGAAATGATTTTCACAATCGCTATTTCATACTCCTTCTAAACTATAGGCAAGTTCCCAATCAAAAGAAACTGAATATACTGTGCTAGATAAATTGAGAATTGAACATGTGATATTATTTCCCGTTGCCTTTACACACTGGTCATGTCTCAGATATTTGTGGAATATAGATAAAAACTCACTCTTATTCTTTCAGGAGGATTATTTCATGACTGAACATTTATTACTAGCCTTTGGTTTAACATTAATGGCAGGTCTCGCAACAGGAATAGGAAGTATTTTAGCTTTTTTTGTATCTACAACGAATACAAAATTTCTATCAATTGCACTCGGTTTTTCAGCTGGCGTTATGATCTACGTATCCATGATTGAAATTTTTGTAAAAGCACAGGATGCCCTTGTAGGAGCACTTGGTAAAGTATCTGGAAATTGGGTAACGGTTGGTGGTTTTTTTGCTGGAATGCTATTGATTGCAATGATTGATAAATTTGTCCCAAAACAAGGAAACCCACATGAATTAAAGACCGTAGAAGACATGAAACAACCAAGAGTGAAAGACACTGCTCTTTTAAAAATGGGAACATTTACTGCTTTAGCAATTGCCATTCATAATTTCCCTGAAGGAATTGCTACGTTTACGTCAACCCTTCAAGATCCTTCTTTAGGAATTGCTATTGCAGTAGCAATTGCTATTCATAACATCCCTGAAGGAATTGCCGTTTCCGTACCCGTTTATTTTGCAACAGGTGATAAGAAGAAAGCATTTAAACTCTCTTTTTTATCAGGTCTTTCAGAGCCTCTAGGAGCTATTGCTGCATATTTTTTACTCATGCCTTTTTTAAATGACGTTATGTTCGGGGTTATCTTTGCCGCAGTAGCAGGAATTATGGTCTTTATTTCTTTGGATGAACTTTTACCTGCTGCCCAACGATATGATGAGGCTCACCTTTCTATTTATGGTCTTATCGGTGGAATGGCTATCATGGCCATTAGTCTTCTTCTCTTCATATAGAAAAAGCCCTTTTAATGGGGCTTTTTCTTACGGTTTAATAATTTGTAAGTTTTTAGGGTACTTCGTTAACGTTTTATTTCCATCTTTCGTAATAACTACATCATCCTCAATACGTACTCCACCAACGTTCGGAATATAGACCCCTGGTTCAATTGTATAAACCATGCCTTCTTTTAATACGTCATCATTCGTACGGTTCATAGAAGGAAATTCGTGTACACTAATTCCTAATCCGTGACCTAGTCGATGTGGAAAGTATTCTCCGTATCCCGCTTCCGAAATAAGGTTACGCGCAATCATGTCCAAGTCCCCAATCCTCGTGCCAGGCTTAGATGCAGATAAAGCAGCGTCTAACGCTTTATTAACCGTCTCGTACATATGCTGTTGTTTTTCAGTAATTTCACCAAATGACACTGTTCGCGTAATATCTGAGCAATATCCATCTAATACAACGCCTAAGTCAAATAAGACCATATCACCTTTTTTCAGCGTGCGTAGCCCAGGATTACCATGAGGATCACCCGTTTTTTCTCCAAATAACACCATCGTAGAAAACGACATCTCTCGAATACCTTTTCGCTTTAATTCATATTCAATTTTAGCAAGAACGTCCATTTCCGTAACGCCCTCTTTTAAAGCAGATACACCTACTTCCACACCGTAATCAGCAAGGGCTGCTGCTTCTTGTAAAATGTCAATTTCCGCTTGCGTTTTAACTAGCCTTAATTCGTTCATTTTTTCTTCTACGCTTTCAAAGACAGCATCTTGATACAACGTTTTTAACTCTTCACTTCGCAGGAAAGATAGCTGTTCTTTTTCCACTGCTAAACGACCAATGTTATTAACTCCTCTTTTATGTAATGCCTCATGAATAAGTTTCCAAGGGTTTTCATGATCTTCATATCCAACGATATCATACTTCCATCCTCCACTTTTTGCCTGATTAACTTCCATGAAAGGACAAACAAGTAAAGGTTCAGCATCTGGAAATACAAATAGACCTAATAACCGTTCATGTGGATTCGTATAAAAATTTGTTAAATAAAATACATTTTCTGTTGAAGAAATAAATGCAGCATCATAGCTTTTTTCAGAAAGCCAAGAAGCCAGATTACTTAAACGTTCATTCATCGTATATAACTTCCTTTCTTTATCTGTTAAAACTATTATACCATAATTTCACTACTTTCTCGAATAGTGAAACAACGTCTTTAGGCACAAAAGAAATTCTAGTTTATATACTATTTTGTACTGATTCGCTAGGTTGAATAATTACTTTTTTAAGCCATTGATTATTATACTGATAAATAAGATGGTAATCCCCTCCGGTAAAATATTGCTCCTGGAACATCTCTTGGTTTTTTAAAAATCCAGGGTCACCAATAAAATAATGTCCTTCGTTTAACCTAAATGTTTGAATAAACGAACTTATTCCTTCTTCATCTACATCATCATCAATGACTATTTCAACCGAGTTGCCATTGCTATGAAAATCAAATTCACCTGTTTGATTAAGCCGTACGACTGGTACATTAAACTCGCCTACTGTCAAAAATTGTTTCATTCCCTTCAAAACCTCAGATTCATGATCATCAAATAACAGGTAGTAGTTAAACTTATCCCCATCTGCCTGAAGTATGTTTGCAATTAGCTCAAAATGCTCTTTGCTTTGCTCATCATCAAACATGACAACGAATGACTCGTGATAAGATACCATTTGAAAAGGCGTCATTATCTTCTCTTTAAATCGTAGCATCAATTGTTCACAGCGCTTTCCCGTCACTTTTGCTCCTTTAATTGTTCCCACTCCATATGTTTTCCAGTGTGAAACAGCTTTTTGTGGAATAACGACTATATTTGAAGATGATACGTATAAGCTCATTTCCCCATCTCCTTTGCCATTCTGCATTTTTTCACCTTTTACTAATTAGAGACTTTTGGCTCATTCACCTGCAAAAAACGTATAAATTCATTAAAACCTTTTTGTTTGCTTTAATCTTACAGAATACATACCTAGATACACACCTAGCTTTTACGATTAAAATGGCTAATACTTGCTAATCATAGAATGTGATGGTAATTTTATATAAGAATATAATTGCTATACTTTTCAATTACTTTAAAATGATAGGTGAGAATATTGGAACAACGTGAACATCGCAAACGACATAAACAGAGAAAGAAAAAGCGAATGAGAAGATTTTTTCTTTTTTGCTCTGTAGTACTGATTGCTTTAGCTGGATATGTTTTTTATCAATATCAACAAGGGTTGGCTGAAGCAGACGGCGACTTTCAAAAAGATGGACAATTTGAATTTAACGGTAAAAGCGCCAATTTAGATACTATGAACGTTCTTCTTTTAGGGATTGATTCGCGTGGGGAAGAACATTCACGTGCTGATACAATTATGATTGCGCACTATGACAAGGATAATAACCAGCCAAAGATTGTATCTCTTATGCGAGATAGTTATGTAGATATCCCCGGGTATGGAAAAAATAAAATCAATGCAGCATATGCATTTGGGGGACCTGAGCTTTTGCGCAAAACAATAAAGGAAAATTTCGGTATCGATGTGAATTACTATGCGGTAGTAGATTTTAAAGGCTTCTCAAAAGTTGTAGATACAATTGCTCCAAATGGTATTGAAGTTGATATTAACCAAAGAATGTCCCATGGTATCGGGATGACCTTAGAACCGGGAAAGCAGACGCTTCACGGTGAAGAGCTATTAGGCTATGTGCGATTTAGACATGATAGTCAAAGTGACTTTGGACGGGTTCAAAGACAGCAAGAAGTTTTAGGTAAACTTACAGAAGAAGCGTTATCGCTTCAAACAATTGCTAAAGCACCTAAGTTATGGGGAATTATTGATCCCTATGTGGATACAAATGTACCTCCAAAGACCTTCGTATCTATAGGAAAAGATTTCTTACTTGGAAGCTCAAATGAACTTGATTCGCTTCGCATCCCTGTTGACGGTGCATTTATCAATGAACGTGTTTCAGGAGCAGGCGCTGTACTACGATTAGATTTAGAAAAGAACAGGCAGGAAATTCAAACATTCTTAGATTAAAAAGACCCAAAAAGCAGACAGTTTTCTGCTTTTTGGGTCTTTTTTTTATGTTCATACATATATTAGTTACGCTACGGAAACACGACAACGAAATCCGTGTCTACTGGAGGGACCAATGTGAAACTATATCAATATGCTCAGCGTAAAACTGATTCTATGCTTTATCAGTCTTATCATTTCAACACCATTCTTTCTCAGACGGGAGATGTAAAAATAAATTACATTTCATTAGCACCTTATGATTACGCGCCTAAAACTGAAGCCACGATTCCCAAACTACTCTTAATTATAAGCGGAGAAGGATGGATTGCTAACAGTGAAGGTCGAATTTATGTTAATTTCGGAGAAGCTGTATTTTGGAAAGCCGGTGAATACGTTGAATTTGGTAGCGCGGATGGAATGACCTGTATTAGTATTGAAGGCTTCGAAATTTCTCCAGACACGTGGCTACAAGTACTACATAAAGGTACGACCTCATCATAAAGAAAGCCGAGTCATTGCTCGGCTTTCAATTAATTTCAGTCTGATACTAACCCCTTTTTAACCAAGAACTTGTGGGCTACCTCTTCTGCTGTTTTCCCTTCAGCATTGACTTCATAATTCATTTTACGCATTTCTTCATCATTGATTTTCCCTGCTAGCTTATTGAGAATCTCCTTTAACTCAGGATGCTCTTTTAACGTTTCTGCTCTTAAGACAGGCGCACCTTGATAAGGGGGAAAGAACTTTTCATCATCTTCTAGAACTGCTAAATCATACTGTTCAATTTCTGGGTCTGTTGCATATGCATCCAATAAATTAATATCACCTGTTTGAACTGCATTATAGCGAAGCTTTGGTTCCATCGTTTTAACATTGTTTAACGCTAAGCCATACTCTTTTTGAAGACCTGCATATCCATCTTCTCGATCCTTAAATTCAAGGGTAAAGCCAGCCTTTACTTGATCAGCCACGTTTGTTAAGTCTGAAATAGTTTTGACGTTATTTTGCTCTGCAAACTCTTTTGTTACTGTTAATGTATACGTGTTATTAAAAGCCATCGGTTGAAGATAGACTAAATCAAATTCTTCCTTTAATCCTACTTTGGCTTGTTCGTATACTTCACTGGCATCTTTACTATTAGGTTGCTCTTTTAAATGCGTAACAAGCGCTGTTCCAGTATATTCTGGGTAAATATCAATTTCTTTATTACGAAGAGCTTCAAATACAAAAACTGTTTTTCCCAATGACGAACGTAAGTCTACTTTCATATTCGTTTCGTCTTCAATTAACTGTTTATACATATTAATTAAAACATCTGGTTCTGCACCAAGTTTCCCACCTATTACAAGATCTGGCTCAGTTGCTTTCATAGCTATAAACGGGGATGCAAGAATTAATACTAAAATAGCAATCATAATGATAGGACGTTTTTTCGAACCCTTCTTTGAAGAATTTTCAATTGTTCGAAGAACCACGTCAAAGACAATTGCTAATAGTGCTGCTGGAATGGCACCTAATAAAATAAGAGCATTATCACTTCGGTCAATTCCTAATAGAATTAAGCTACCTAATCCACCTGCACCAATTAATGCAACGATGGTTGCTGTTCCGATGATCAAGACCATCGCTGTACGAATACCAGCCATAATAACTGGAAGAGCCAAGGGTAGCTCGACTTTTATCAGTCGCCTAAATGAATTCATTCCCATCGCTCTTGCTGCTTCAATTAAAGATGGGTCTACTTCTTTAATTCCTGTATATGTATTGCGAACAATTGGTAATAAAGCATAGAGAAATAAAGCAATAACAGCGGGAACGGTTCCTATTCCTACTACTGGAATTAATAACCCTAATAAAGCTAATGAAGGAATCGTTTGTAGAACAGCCGTTACGCCGATAATAGGCTCAGCAATTCGCTCATGCCTGGTTAAGTACAGGCCAAGAGGCACGGAAATTAATACTGCAATTAATAGCGCTAGTACGGAAATTTGAACATGTTCAAGCAGTGCTTGAACAAGCGCATCTCCCCTTTGTTCTAACAAAGTAGTTAAGCCATTCATTATACCACCGCTCCTTCTTTTGATTTATTAGACAAGAAGGCAAGGATGTTTTTGCTCGTTACAATACCAATTTTTTTTGAACCTTTATAAACACCAACACAATCGTGCTTTTGTAAAAGCTCTACAGCTTCGCCAATAGATGCAGATGATTTTAAATGTACAGGGGCTTCAATCTTTTCAAAATCTTGCTGATTTGTTTCATTAACAAATACTTCTAATGGTTGAAGCAATACGCTTCCCTGATTACCGATAAATGATTTTACGAAATCATTTTTAGGGTTTTGAACAAACTCTTTTGGTGTGCCAATTTGAACTACTTCCCCATCTTTCATTAAACAGATACGATCTCCAAGAGTCATGGCTTCGCTAATATCATGCGTAACAAAGACGAATGTCTTTTTTATCTTTTCTTTTAAAGCTAAAACGTCCTGCTGCAGCTGATCACGACTTAGCGGGTCTAGTGCACTGAAAGGTTCGTCCATAAGAATAACAGGAGGATCGGCTGCGAGAGCTCTAGCTACACCAATGCGCTGCTGTTGCCCACCTGAGAGTTCAAAAGGCTTGCGGTTTCGGTATTGCTTCGGGTCCAGTCCAACCAGTTCCAAGAGTTCATCTACACGCTTTTTGATTTTATTCTTTTTCCACCCCTTCATCTCAGGTACTACCGCGATGTTTTCCGCAATGGTCATATGAGGAAATAAAGCAATTTGCTGGAGGACATACCCAATTTCCCAGCGCAGCTCATTAATGTTGTAATCCGTTACTTTTTTATCCGCTATGTATAAATCACCACTAGTCACATCATGAAGACGATTAATCATTTTAAGCGTCGTTGTTTTCCCACATCCACTAGGACCAATAAGAACAAAAAACTCCCCTTGCCTTATTTCTAAATTAATGTCTTTGACAGCTGTGGTGCCATCTTCATACTGCTTTGAAACATTTTTAAATGTGATCAAATTTAGATGCACTCCTCGTTCAGTTTTTATCGATAACCTCTTTTACCCTAGTTTTCTTTCCATTAAACATTTTTACATTTTATCTATTTTTAGGAAAATAAATACTTTGATGAGTACAAAAAAACGAGACCCTTAAAAGGTCCTCGTTTTACTACACGTATTATGCTAGCGACAGGGATTGAACCTGCGACCTCTTGCTTACCATGCAAGTGCTCTACCTACTGAGCTACGCCAGCGTCAATCGTAATTATATCATATTTTTCTATTCTTTGAAACATTTTATTTCATTTATTATCCAAAATGTATCTATCTGATTCACTATAATCTACAAAAATTCAAATGAATGTAAGAATATCTAACAATAAAAATGAGAATTTTCTAAAAATGAGTTACACTGGTAAAACATTCAAGAAACTAGAAAGGAAGAAGATAAATGGACCAACAACAAATGCTTAAAAAATCTCCCCCAAAAACACCTTATCCGCGTGACTGTACGTTTAGCAAGGAGGATTGGACGACTCTTTCGACCTATTGGTATCCCATCGCACAAGCAGCTGAGGTAAACGAAAAGCCGCTTAGCGTTAAGCTATTAGATGTCAATTTAGTTGTATATCGCACTAAAAAACAAGTTGTCGTAGCTCGAGACCTCTGCGTTCATCGTGGCACTCCCCTTAGTATGGGTTGGGTAGAAGAGGAGGAAATTGTATGTCCTTATCACGGATTTCGCTATAACACAGAAGGAGCTTGTACATCGATACCAGCGCATCCTGATGCAAATATATCTCCTCGCCTCTGCATGACGGTTTACCCTGTTATCGAGCAATTTGGACTCATTTGGACATCGTTAACAGGCGAAATGGATAACATTCCACAGTTTCAGGCTTGGGATGACCCTGACTTTCAACAAATTGTTTGTCCTAGCTTTGATATAGGGGGTTCGGCAGGTCGACAGATGGAAGGCTTTTTGGATGTTGCACATTTTGCCTGGGTTCATACGGATACATTTGGCGATCGAAACAATGCCTTTGTTCCCAGATATAAGGTTGATAAAACAGACTATGGTTTAAACGTGGAGTACTTAAGCACTGTAAGCAATTACTCTAAAGAACAAGCACACTTAAATCCAGAAAACTTTAAATGGCTGCGGGTATTTGACGTGTACCCACCTTTCACCGCTACACTAAAAGTTTATTTTCCTGAAGGTGGCCAGCTTTGGATTATGAATGCGGTTTGTCCAGTTTCCGCTCGTGAAACGCGCTTATTTGTACCTATTGCTCGCAACTTTGACAAAGATTCTCCTGTTGAAGGTGTTTATGACTTTAACCTTCGGGTATTCGATGAAGATCGCGAAATGGTTGAAAACCAAAAGCCCGAAGATCTCCCTCTTGATTTACAAATGGAAGCTCATATCGCAGCTGACCAAACATCCATTGCTTATCGAAAGCTACTAAAATCAATGGGGCTAAGCTTTATTTATACAAGTTAATTAAAAACGCGTCAGGCTAAAACTTGACGCGTTTTTATTACTCATATTTAATTCGAGCATACATGCATAAATCAACAAACATCCCTTTTGACTTTTCAACTTTTCGCAGAGTTCCCTCATACTGAAAATGATTTTTCTCTAGTAAATGAATGGACGCCTTGTTTGCTGGCTCTACTTTAGCCGATACCCTAACCATATCAAGGCTCACAAAACCATAATGAACCAATTGTTGAACTACCTCTGAACCATATCCTTGTCCCCAAAATACTTCGTCTATTTCATAGCCAATTTCTACGTGCTGGTTATGAGTATCTATTTGATTAAATCCGCATGAACCAATAATCTTTGCTTGCTCTTTATGAAAGATTGTGTAGCGTAGTGCTTTTTGTTCCTTCGCTAGATTCTGTAGAAAAGCAATCATTTCCCTTGCTTGCTTTTCATCACAAAAAGAATCAATATTCATGAATTCAGTAACTTTTTGATTAGACCAAATTTTAAAAAGCTCCGGTGCGTGCTCAAGTTGGATTGGGGTTAGACAAATACGTTCACCTTGAAGAGATTGCCACATAACTCCTCATTCTCCTTTCAAGACTCATCATACTTTTTCACTATACAACGAACATATTCATAAAAAAAGGTAAGGTTCACTTATAAGTGAACCTTACCTTTTTTATTTTATTTAGCAAACTGTTCTCTTTTAACAGCTTGTTGGTCTTGTGTAACTCCGCTAACTGTTACTCGCTTCATAAAGAGCGATAAGACTAATGCCACCACTATAAGTATCGATGAAATTAAAAATGAATCATTGATCCCTTCAACCATGGCCTGCAGTCCAATTTGCTGTTGCAAATCAGCCGTTGGTGCAACGGCTCCATTACTCATTGCCTCTTTTGCTAATTCTTCTGCATGAAATTCTGTGCGGTTAGACATAACCGTTACAAGTAAAGCTGAACCAATAGCTCCTGACACTTGTTGTAACGTATTATTCATCGCTGTGCCGTGCGGATTAAATTGCTGTGGAAGCTGATTTAATCCGTTTGTCATAATCGGCATCATAACCATTGACATACCAAACATACGAGCCGTGTATAGGATAATTAGCTCCGTATATGTAGTTGTCAATGATAATTGACTAAACATATACGTCGTAACACCTGTGATAGCTAACCCAATTACAGCTAGCACGCGTGCGCCAAATTTATCAAACAGCTTGCCTGTAATTGGAGACATAATCCCCATCACTAAGGCTCCCGGTAATAACAATAATCCTGAATCTAAGGGCGAAATCCCTCGAGCACTCTGTACGTACATTGGTAGTAATAGCATTGCAGAGAATAATGCCATCGTAATAACAATTGAGATGGCAGATGACAATGCAAACATTGGATATTTAAAGATACGAAACTCTAGCATTGGTTTTTCAAGCTTAAACTGGCGAGTAATAAATAAAACCAACCCAATTACTCCAACGATAATCGTTCCGTATACTTCTAGTGATCCCCAGCCTTTATCTCCAGCTGAACTAAACCCGTACAGTAAACCACCAAATCCAAATACAGAAAGAATTAAAGAAAGCTTATCTAACTGAATATCTACCTTTTCTTTTTGATCTTTCAACAAGAAAAATGCTAATACAAGAACAACAAATGCAATTGGCGTCACAACGTGAAATAGCATTCTCCAGTCATAATGCTCAATTAACCATCCTGAAAGAGTTGGGCCGATTGCAGGTGCAAAAATCATCACCAATCCAAAAATACCCATTGCTCCCCCGCGCTTTTCAATTGGAAAGCTCGTTAACAGCACATTCATTAATAGCGGCATCATAATAGCTGCTCCTGATGCTTGAATAACACGTGCAGCTAACAATACTCCAAATTCCGGCGCTACTCCAGCTACTACTGTACCCGTTGTAAAAAGAGCCATCGCTGTTAAAAACAAGCCACGGACCGAGTATCGTTGAATTAAAAAAGCAGTGGTTGGAATCATGATACCATTGACAAGCATATAACCTGTCGTTAACCACTGAACGGTTGATGTTGTTACTCCTAACTCATTTTTTATAGATGGTAAAGCAATGTTTAATAATGTCTCATTAAGTAATGAAATAAATGCTCCTATAAGTAAAATACCAATAATTCCATATGGTGGTTTTTTTGTAGTTTGCATAAAGTTCCTCCTCTCACTAAACCGCAAGTATATTTTTTTATACTATAAGTTCACATATTGTATATTATACCTTCAGTTCATTTTTTGCAACAAAAAAAAGCTGTGATTTTAAAAGAGTTTGTGTAAACGTTTTTTCTCTTGTATCATAAATAAATAGACAGCTAGTACACTTTTATTGCAGGTGATGAAATGAATAAAAAACAAGAATTGATGCTAAAGAGCGCTCATAAGCTCTTTGTTGAAAAAGGATTCCAAGCAACATCTATACAAGATATCGTTGAAGATAGCGGCATTTCAAAAGGTACGTTTTATAATTACTTTTCGTCTAAGAATGAGCTAGTCATTAAAATTTTCGAGTCGGTTTATGATGAGTTAGAAACCAAAAGAAATGAATTTTTAATTGGCCAAAACCGTTCAGACTTAGATATATTCATTAAGCAAATTGAACTTCAGGTACAAATGCACCATCAAAATCAATTGTTTACACTATTTGAAGAGATTTTCTTTTCGAATAACGCTGAGCTAAAGGAGCATTTTAAACAAGCTCAGCTTTACGAATTACACTGGCTTTACAATCGATTAATTGACTTATTTGGCTCAGATAAAAAAGCTTACTTACTGGACTGCGCCATTATGTTTTTAGGCATTCTACACCGCAACTTTCACTACAGCGTCATGGCACACCATAACCAAATTGACGCACCTAAAATCATTCGTTATACCGTCGATCGATTAGTTCATTTAGTGAAAAATGTCTCTACTAGCCAAGAAATGCTTTTTGATCCTGACTTGCTAACACAGTGGATTCCTTTTCACAATCATTCTCCTCAAACAACAGAACAAAAGATTCGAGCCTCTATCTTATTAGTAACAAAAGAAGCGGAAGATGCTGATGATGTAGACAAGCCAAAAATTATTGAATTACTAACATTCTTACAAGAAGAGCTTATTCGTCAGCCTCAAATACGCTCGTTTGTCATTAGCAGTACTTTGCATGCTTTAAGCGAAACAGTAGTCGGTACATCAGAGGAGTTTAAACAGTTAAAAAACCTTATTCAACTCTTAATTGAAGAACAAAAAGAGCCACCTATGTAGGTAGCTCTTTTGTTTATTTTAAAGGCTTATTATTTTTAATATTTAATCCTAAGCCAAACGGGTATAGCGTTTCGCCTTTATTTGTGACAGAAGGAATAGCTACGGGAAGCTTTCCTTTTGGATCAGAAGCTCCAAAAATGGTTTTAACACCCGCTGGAATATTTGGCTGACGATAGCGTCCATTCGTGTATCCTTTAAAACCGTACACCGCCAAAACAGCATTAGCTTCTTCAAAATTTGCTATGTCATAAGGATTTCGCACACTCATTAATACAAACTTTTTACTCTGTGATTGACTGTAATTCATAACGGCTCTTGGGAAAGCTGTTGCCCATTTGGATGAATCTTGAACTGTGTCATCAATTACCCCATCGTTCACTGCCGGGTCATTTTTCACTATATATGAACCTGTGATAACATAATCAGCTTCATTTATCTTCTCTTTAGTTTCCTCTGTAAACGTCTTATTTTCAAATTCTAAACGTTCTACATCTACTGACTTAATCCTTTTTTTATCTATTAGCTCTTGAATTGTGCGCGCCATTGCATCTGTCTGGTCTTTGAAAGGGGCAACCACCAATACTTTTTCATGTTTTTTAGGTTTAAATGGCAAAGTACACTTTTCATTTTTTAGTAATGTCACCGCTTCTTCTGCCATTTTTTCTTCTGCTTTTACATGCTCCTTGTTTCCTACTACCCTTAGAGCATTTTTCACTTTTTTATCTACATTTTGATCAGTTGCTTCGTAAATGCCTCTCTTTATTTTCAAATCAATAATTCGTTCGGCAGAGTCATTAATCTCAGCCATTGGAATTTCTCCACTATGGACTGCGTTTATTACTCCGCTATAAACATCCTCTAAATTCTTTTCCATTTCAATAGAGTTGACTTGAGCGGGCATAAGTGCAATATCTACGCCAGCATTAATAGCCATAATAACAGCCTCTTCTTGGCCGAAATTATCCGAAATAGCTTTCATATTTAATGCATCTGTAACTACAATTCCATTGTATCCAAGCTCTTTTCGTAAAAGATCGGTTATAATCCCTCTCGATAATGTAGCTGGAACCGTAATTTGTTGACCATCCTTTTTACTTGTATACGTTGTGTCATCGAGGGCTGGAAATTGTAGATGCGCCGTCATAATCATGTCTACACCTGCATCCATCGCTTGTTTAAAAGGATAAAGTTCCACTTCATCTAAGCGCTTTTTATCATGTGATACAACAGGTAAACCGTAATGGCTATCTACCGCGGTATCTCCATGTCCTGGGAAATGCTTGGCTGCCGTTGCAATATTTTGTTTTTGTAATCCTTTAATTGTTTGAACACCTAATTTTGCTACTAACTTTGGGTCTGAGCTAAATGACCGGACACCAATCACCGGGTTTCCTGGGTTATTATTCACATCAATCGTCGGAGAAAAATTTACGTTAATGCCCAAAGAGGACAGCTCTTTACCGATAATCTCTCCAGTTTTATATGCATTTCGTTCTCTTCTAGTAGCACCAAGCGCCATATTTCCTGGCAGATTGGTTCCCGACTGTAGCCTTGTAACAATTCCACCTTCTTGATCGATTGTAACAAGAAGAGGAATATCTTCACTGGCACTTTGCAAACCATTAACCAATCGAACTGTTTGTTCAGTATCTACCACGTTTTCAGCGAACAAGATTACGCCGCCAATATGGTATTTTTTCACAATACTTCCTACTTCATCATTCATTTCAGTAAATCCAACAGCCATTTTATCCCCTTGCTTCTTCCAGTTACGAAAATCTGGCATCAGCATTTGACCAACTTTTTCTTCTAGCGTCATTTCTGAAACAATGCTTTTAGCATCAAGCGTTTCTTCTGCTGATACTAAAGGAGTCTTAAATGGGATAAGGATTGAGGTAGCTAAAGCTGCTACAAGCCCTACAGACATCACTTTTTTCATAAAATCCCTCTCCTTTTCATTTTATTTATAAAGTAAATATCCTTTTCGCAACTTTTGAAATTCGTTTATCTCCGGCTTCCACTCTGCGACAATTTCTTGAATTGACTTTCCACTTTCAATGCTTTCCCTAACTGAATTATTGCCCGCTAGCAAATCAAAGAATGGTTTATTTCCAGCGTTAAACGCAAAGTGGTTTGGGTATAAATCATGAATAGTTTTTACAATTGCTACCCCTGTTTTAACAGGTTCATATGTTGTTTCATTAATTACGTGAATTTCAATTCCTCCTGAAAGTTTGCCACTATGCTTAGAGAAAGAAGGAGTGAAATAGGATGGACGAAACGTCACGCCTGGAAGTGCAAGTTTATTGAGCTCTTCAGCTAAATTACCTCCGTTAATAAAAGGTGCTCCAATGGTTTCAAATGGCTTAGTTGTTCCTCTTCCCTCTGAAACATTTGTACCCTCAATTAACGAAGCTCCCGGATATACAAGTGCTGTATCTGCTGTTGGCATGTTTGGTGAGGGAGCAACCCATTCTGTAGGCAAATCTTTTGCTGTCATTGATCGTTTCCAGCCTTTCATTTTGACTACGTTTAAATCAGCTCCAATATTAAACTCTTGATTAAATAATTGTGCTAATTCACCTACTGTCATACCGTGACGAATTGGAATAGGATACATGCCAACAAATGAAGTATACTCCTCTTGTAAAACCGGTCCTTCTATCTTCTGACCACTTAAGGGATTCGGTCGATCTAGAACAACGATAGGAATGTTATTTTCTTTTGCAGCTTCCATTGCGTAGGCCATTGTATAAATATAAGTGTAAAAGCGAGTTCCTACATCTTGAATATCAAAAACCAGCACTTCAACACCCTTTAGCATTTCAGGCGTTGGCTTTTTAGTTGGACCATACAAACTGTACACAGGAAGCCCCGTTTTTTGATCAATATAGAACTCTACGTGCTGACCAGCTTGAGCATCTCCTCTCACTCCATGTTCTGGTCCGTATAGTGAGACAAGGTCAAAAGCTTTATGTTCATTAAAAATATCAACAATACTTTTAAGCTCTTGATTAACACCTGTTGGGTTTGTAATGAGTCCTACTTTTTTTCCTTCTAAAAGTTGTAACTCATCTTCTAAAAGAACTTCAACACCTAACTTAAAACTCTGTTTCTTCCCAGGTCCCTTTGCTTCACTGGGTGAAGTGAAAAAAGGTACTGCTATACTAACTAAAAGAACAGCTATTAAAACTCCCATTGACCATCTCTTCATTTATAATCCGCTCCATTTCGTTTATAGTTTGAAATGGTTCCTTCTCATGCTGCAGAGTATAAAATGTCTAAAAAGGATACCTATTAGGTTTTGCAAATAAAAATCTTTTATTCTCTTATTAACCTGAGACTATAGGCTTGCTGAGCAAGTTCTAATAACTCTATATCTTCTGGATGAATATGTCCTATTACGTTAACTCGCTCATCAGCCGGCAAGTCATTCAAACCAATGTGAACTTCACCTTGGTATCTTCCATACCGCTCATTGTCCATCGTAATGGTTCCTCGCGGTCGCCTAATTGTTTGACTTGGCTTTATGCTCTGACTTGTACGCGTTCCTTGTAATCGCACAACGTCTCGTGAGCGATCAGGACGTAGTTGGTATGTACATGCTGGCAGCGTTTCCGTCACCATACGAAGAGTTAATATCCTATGCTTATTCCAATCGGCTAACGCATTTACTATCTCTTCATTGAATTCAGGATCTCCAATATAAATACTGCTAATCCCTTCTTCGACTAGACAGACTGCTGCTAACAGCGTGTTTGTGGTACGATGCTGTTCTAAAGTAGGTAACCCTTCAAACAAAGGTCCTCGTTTTTCTTTTTGCCCTGCCACAAACGCAATGACTGGAATCTGCTGTTGAAAAAACATGTGATTTTGCTGTCGAAAAAACACTTCATCCAATCCCGTTTCACGTCTTGGATAAAAGTTGTGCCATCCAACTAACTGATTTGCTTCTATGCCTGCTGTAACCAACGCAGTAAGAAAGCTTTCTGACACTGTACTGGCATTAACAGCTAACTTAAAAAACTGAGAAAGGTAAATAATATCTTCTACTTCAAACCCATCGTCTAACCGAATACCCGTTACGCCTAAGGTGACTAAATCTTCTAATTGAGGAATCTGCAGATGAATAGGTGTATGTTTAGAAACATCAGCATAAACTTCCATTTCATGCTGTTTTGCTACTTGCAGTAAATGTTTAGCTTTTTGAGCAAGATGGCCTGTTTCTTCAGGAATGTGAAGCGAGGTAAACGCTCGCTTCACACCTTTTTTACTTGCTTCCATAATTCTTTGTTCAGCGAACTGATCGTTTAAATAAAAAGAAATACCTATCAATCGAACTCTCCTGCCATTTCATCTTTAAATCCAAATCCGTATGTGAATAAAAATCCTGCTATATATGCAATCAATAATCCAACTAGATATAAAATAATTTGATGTGCATGAACAAGGAACGTTAACGGTAACCCTGAAACCCCTACCGCAACAGTTGCAATATTAAAATATGCTTGGAAAGCACCTCCAACTCCAGCACCTAAACAAGCCGTTAAGAACGGTCGTCCTAGTGGCAGTGTTACTCCAAAGATAAGTGGTTCACCAATTCCTAACATTCCTGAAGGTAACGCTCCACCAATTGCTCGTTTTAAACGTTTTTTCTTTGTCTTTGCATAAATAGCAAAAGCGGCTCCTACTTGACCCGCTCCGCCCATCGCAAGAATAGGTAATAAAGGGTCATCCCCGATTGAATTGATGAGTTCTAAGTGGACAGGCGTTAACCCTTGATGTAGTCCCGTTACAACAAGCGGTAAGAATGCTGCTCCTAGTACAAAGCCAGCCACAATCCCTCCTAAGTCAAGCACGCTCAGTAACCCTTTTGTAATTAAATCTGAAATGAATCCTCCAAGAGGCATAAAGACGATATACGTAACAATTCCAGTAACAAGAAGAGCTACAGTAGGTGTTACAATAATATCCAAAGATTGAGGTACAAACGGTCGAACTTTTTTCTCAACAATGGCAATAAAAATAGCGGCAAATAATACGCCAATTAAACCGCCTCGACCAGGCAATAACGCTTCTCCAAAAAGCTGAATGTCTCCCACCGCTGGATTTATAACTAAAATACCAGCCAGACCTCCTAAAGCTGGTGATCCACCAAACTCTTTTGCTGCGTTAATCCCAACTAAGATACCTAGATAAGCAAATAAACCGCTTCCAATAGCTGTTAGAATTAAAGCCAGCTGTGAATCTGCTGCTAACCACTCTGCCTGCACAACTGACTTTGTAATTCCTGTAATTAATCCAGAGGCTACAAGAGCTGGAATTAATGGAATAAAAATACTTGCGATTCTTCGTAAAAACAGCTTAAACGGTGTTTGATTTTTTGCTTTTAGTTCACTCTTCTTTTGAGCAGCTCGTTCGCTTAAATCAAGACCACCGGCTTCATCTATCAGCTGACCAAATGCTTCTGTTACCACCGTAACTTTACCCGGTCCCAAAATAATTTGAAGCGTCTCTTCTTCTACGACTCCTAATACACCTTCCGTACGCTTAATAGTGTCTAAGTTTACTAGACTGGCATCTATTACTTTTACTCTTAAACGCGTCATACAATGAGTATATTCGTTAATATTACTAGCGCCTCCGAGATTTTCTAATATTGATTTTGCTAACACTTTATTTTCTGTTGACATGCTAGCTCCCCCTTTGTTTTACTGTTTCTCCAAAGTTTTGATGTATAGAACCTTACTTTTGTTTATCTTTTAAGAATTGAATTGCTTCTCTTGTACGATCTATATATCCAACAGTTTCATCATATTTCGTACTTGCCATGGCCAAAAACAGTGTATCAATGACGTAAAGCTGAGCCAACCTTGATGAAGTAGCTGCACTTCGAAACGGCGCTTCTCTTGTATAGGAAGTATGAAGTGAAATATCTGTTAGAGCTGATACTGACGATAACCCTTGCTTTGTTAAGCTAATGGTTGTTAAACCTCGCTTTTTTGCTAAGGATAAAATATTAATAACCTCAGATGTTTCTCCTGAAAAAGAAATCCCTACGACAACATCATCAGCTCCTGCATTTGCAATTAAAGTCGCTACTATATGCACATCAGTAAAGGCTGTCGCTCCCTTATTCACTCGTAAAAACTTCTGCTGCGCATCCATGGCAATGATGTGAGAAGCTCCAACACCAAAAAAGTGTATGGTTCTTGCCTTGCTTAAAGCGCTAACGGCTCTTTCAATTTCTTCGTGCTGTAATAGCTCAGAAGTATCACTAATGCTTTGAACGCTATTAATTGTTGTTTTTTTTACAATAGATTGTATCGTATCGTGAGGTGTAATATCACGATATCCTTGCTCCACTTTTGTGCTTAAATCTCCTGCTATCCGAACCTTTAAATCTTGAAACCCCTTTACACCCAACGATTTACAAAGGCGAATAACAGCAGCTCCGCTAGCACCTGCTAATGAACCTAATTCACCAGCTGTGTAATCCATCACGGCTTCAGGTTGAGCTAAAATATATTCTGCGATTTTCTTCTCAGAAGCAGGTAGCTGTGGAAGTAGAGCGTGAATGATTCTTAATCCGCCTGTCGCCATTTCTCTCTCTCCTTTTCACTTGCTGTGCTCGATTGCTTTTCTAACGTACCCATCATTTTTTTCTAGGAGAGTTCGTGCTTCTTCAACTGTTGTTTGCGTTTTAATCATAACAATAGCTGTCTTCACTTCATTATTAGCCTCTTCTAGCGCTTTTTTCGCTTCTTCATATGGTGCTGCCGTTACTTTTTCGATAATTCCAACTGCTCGTTCTTTTAACTTGTAGTTACTTACATTTACGTCAACCATTAAATTTCCATATGCTTTTCCGAGTTTAATCATAGAAGCCGTTGAAATCATATTTAAAATCATTTTATGAGCTGTTGCAGACTTTAAACGTGTTGATCCTGTTAAAATTTCAGGGCCTACAATTACTTCTATTGCTCGATCCGCCACTTGCGAAATAGCTGCATTTTCATTACACGATAAGGCAATGGCTTTCGCTCCAATGCTTTTCGCATACCGCAAAGCTCCAATTACATACGGGGTTCTTCCACTAGCAGCGATTCCAATAACCGTATCAGCACTTGTTAATTCAATTCTTTGTAGATCCTGCACACCGCCTTCTTCACTATCTTCTGCTCCTTCAGCTGCTTTTGTAAATGCACCTGTTCCTCCAGCCATAATTCCTTGTACAGCGGATGGATGCGTACTAAAAGTAGGAGGACACTCGACAGCATCTAGAACACCTAATCGACCACTTGTACCAGCGCCGATATAAATGAGTCGACCACCGGCTTTTAAAGACTGGACGACATATTCAACGGTTGCTTCGATATCTGGTAAAACTGCATTAACAGCTACAGCTACTTTTTGATCTTCTTCGTTCATAATACGTAAAATATCAGCTGTATTTTCAGCATCGATATTCATTGTGCGTTCGTTGCGAGATTCTGTTGTTAGTATTGTTAGTTTTCTATCCATGACTTTTCCTCCTGTAAAACAGTTAAATTTACATTCATTATAATTTGATTAAAATAAAATTTCAATAACTAATTACACTTATTAAAATAAAATTTCAAATAGAACTTTTTCTTTTCTACGTAAAAAAAAACATGCGCTGATTAACAATCTGCACATGCTTCTAAGCACCGATTTATTTTCCCCCTGTAAACGAAATACCTTTAACAAAGTATTTATTAAAAAAGGCATATAGCAATAACATTGGTAATGTAAAGACCATTGACGCAGCCATAATATAGTTCCAATAACTAATATATTGACCTTTGAACGTATTAAGGCCGAGAGTTAGCGTGAACATTTCCGTATCTGACATAACAATTAAAGGTCGCATAAAATCATTCCAAAAGCCCATGAACACAAAAATTGCTTGCGCAGCTAGAGCCGGCTTTGCCAGTGGAAGAACTACTTTGAAGAATGTTCCAAATTTAGACAACCCATCTAGTTCCGCTGCTTCTTCAAGCTCTTTTGGAAAATTAATAAAAAATTGTCGCATCATAAAGATGAACGTTGCGTTTACCATTGCCGGTACAATCATTCCTTGATACGTATTTAACCAGCCAAGCTCTTTTAAAATTAAAAAATTAGGGATCATAGTAACTTGTCCTGGAATCATAAGTACGGCTAAAATCATCATGAATATGCTCTTTTTCCCAGGAAAGCTCAGCCTAGCAAGTGCATATCCTGCCATAGAATTAAACAGTAAATTTAAAGCTGTTCCAACAATAGCTATAAACAAACTATTAAATAACCAGCGAGGAAACAGTTTTTGTTCAATAAAAATTTGCTTATAATTTTCGAAAGTAAAATCTTTTGGTATAAAGTTCATCGTTCCTGAAACAATTTCTTCTAACGTTTTAAAAGAGGCTGACATTGCCCAAATAAAAGGTATCAACGTAACAAGCGCGTATACTGTTAAAACAACATAAGCAATAACTTTCCAGGCATTTTGGGTCTTTTTCATATCTTCCCCTCCTTAATACATGCTTTCTTCTTTTGAAAATTTACGCTGAATTAATGTCGCAATTAAAATGACAAACGCCAATAAAAATGCTAAAGCAGCTGCATAACCCATCGTTCCTAAATTTTTAAATGCATATTGATAAATTAACAGAACAACGGTAAGCGTTGAGTTATTTGGACCTCCAGATCCTCCCGAGAAGATAAATGATTGATCAAACAATTGGAATGTTCCAATGAGACCCATAATGACTACAAATGATGTGATTGGCCGTAAATTTGGGACGGTAATATGCCAAAATCGTTGAAAAGCATTGGCCCCATCCAGCTGTGCTGCTTCGTATAAAGAGTCTGGTACATCTTGTAACGCAGCTAAGTAGATGACCATATAAAACGGCGCCGTTGCCCAAATATTCATAATCATGATTGCAACAAGTGCTACTTGAGGGTCTCCTAACCAATTGTATGTAGGAAGTCCTAATATAGCTAAAAATTGGTTAACTAATCCGTTTTGATTATACATCCACATGAAAATCAACGTTAAAACAGCAGATGACGTAAGTGTTGGTAGAAAATAAATGATTCTAAAAAATTTCTCTGCTTTTAGTCCTGCATTTAACGTAGCTGCTAATACCAAAGCTAAAATAGTTTGTGCAGGCACAACAACAATTACATATTTCAGCGTGTTCCAAAGCGCAATATGTGCTTTGTCGTCCTCTAACACCTTCATATAGTTTTCTAGCCCTCGAAAGCTAAATTCAGTACCACCTAGTAGCTGGACTTTATTTAACGATAGAAAGATAGCATAGAAGATGGGAGTAATTACAAATAACAATAATACAAAAAGCGTTGGTGACATAAATCCGTAGCCTTGACCAATATCACGTAGCTTATACTGTTGTTTTTGTCTTTTAGCTTTTTTCATTTTATCCACTCCATTGTTGAGCTTGCTTTATTCGTAGATGCTAATTTCTTTGTTTGCCTGCTCTTCTGCTTTTTGTAGCGCTTCTTTTAACTCACTTTGTCCAAGAAACGCACTTAAAAATTGGTTATTAAAATTGTTCATGATGATAGGGAGGTATGGACCATCCTGCCACACAGTTGCATAGGAAGCTCCAGCAACAAGTGCTTTTCTTTTTTCATCATTTATATACCCCAGTCTATCTGCAACGGACTTTCTTGTTGGTAAAGCAAAACCTTTGCTTGTCCAAATTTCCATCCCTTTCTTTCCTGTTAAATATTCAATGAGTTTCCATGATGCCTCTTTTTGTTTGGATTCTGCATTCATCACGTATCCCACTGCAAAAGCCATAGTTCCTCGCTTTTTGTTAACTGTTGGTACTTCAGCAGTACCATACTCTAAATGGGTAAACGATTGATCAAGGAATGGTATCATCCAATTTCCCTCTATTACCATCGCCACTTTTTCTTGAGCAAACATATCAGTACCTGAATTAGCTCCAACATCAGATGGCTGAACAGATGTTTTATCCTTTTGATACTGATTAACAATAGGTTGTAAAGCATCTATTACTTCCTTGCTTGCAAAATTAGCTTTGTTATCTTTTACAACATCGCCACCATTTGATTCAGCAATATAGAAAAGCCTTGCTAACTCAGGTGATACGCCTAGACCTTTGATACCTTGTTTTTCGAACACCTTTGACACTTCAATGAGTTCATCCCAGGTTGTTGGAACTTCTACTCCTGCTTTTTTAAAAAGTTTTTCATTATAAAAAAGTGCTAAAGTTGAATAATCCTTTGGAAACCCATACGTCTTACCATCTTTTTGAAACGCTTTCAACATTGGGGTTTCAAAGTCCTCAACATCAAATTTCTCCGTCACGTAAGGGTTTAGGTTTTCAACAATTCCCGTTTCAATTAAGCCAGGCGCTTCCAACGCATCTAAATAAAAAACATCCGGTCCATTGCCTCCAATTAAACGTGTTTTTAAAATATCCATGTATTGATCAGTAATGACTTCATGTTTTACAGAGATTTCTGGATGCTTCTTTTCAAATTCAGCGATTGTTTGCTTCAACAATCGCATTTCTTCAGGATTTCCTCCCCAGCCAGCTAACACCACTTCGGTTTTCTTAACACTGCTTTTGAGTTCATTTGAACACCCTACTAAAGCGGTAATTGCTACAACCAAAAGTATGCTGAACGTCATTAACCACTTTTTATAGTTCATCAATCATTCCTCCTCCGTCATTTCTGAGTCGAGTAGACTTCTCCACTCGACCCTAAAACGATTATGAACAATTCACCGTGCGACAACTTGTTACAACCTTATAGCCCGTCGAGTTTTCCAAGACTTTTAACACTTGTTCACCCTTTTCTTTAACTACTTGTACCGAAAGCATTCCTTGACCAATTTGAATATGCTCAACTGTTAAGTTATTCATGCTGTCTAGTAAAGCAGGATTAATAACAATTTGCTTCTTCATACTGTTTGGAAACAATTGCAGCATTGTCTGAATAAACGTTAACGGCGTCCCTGCTGCCCATGCTTGAGGAGAGCAAGCGACAGGATATTTTACCGGTTTTCCATCTGTTTTGGAATAACCACAAAATAGTTCCGGCAAGCGATCATATTCAAAATGTGCTGATGCATCAATTAATCCTTCAATGACTTTATTTGCTTCACGCTGTTTTCCGACTTTGCTAAGCCCCAGCAAAATCATACTGTTATCGTGAGGCCATATACTTCCATCATGATAGCTCATTGGATTATATCCTGCCTCTCCCTTACCCATTGTACGGATACCATACCCAGAAAACATTTTATCGGATAACAGCATGTTTGCTACGTGTTCTACTTTTTCTGGATTTAACATATCTGCAAATAGAATATGCCCTGGATTAGAGGTGATTGTTCCTACTTTTTTCTTATGCTCATCTAATGCAATAGCGTAAAATAAAACGTCATCCATCCAAAATTCTTGCTCAAATTTTTCTTTTAACCGAACTGCTTCCTTACGTAATTTCTCTGCTTTCTCCTTCTTTCCAATTTGCTCATAGAGGTTTGCAACTTCAACTTTTGCCTGATATGCATAGCCCTGTACTTCTGCTAAAGCAATTGGTGTTTTCGCATATTCACCATCTCTGTGCACGACTGAATCCGCAGAGTCTTTCCAACCTTGATTGGCAATTCCCTTACTAGATTCTTGGTGATATTCTAAAAATAAATCCCCGTCTCGATCTCCATATTCATCAATCCACATTAGCGCTTTCTCAATATTGTTTTCAAGCCTATATACAAGCTTCAAATCCCCTGTCCATTTTACATATTCTGTTAATAAAATAAGGAATAAAGGAGTAGCATCAATAGTTCCGTAATAAGGCGTAAATGGGATTTGATTCGTATTAGCCAACTCTCCATATCGAATTTCATGCATGATTTTTCCTGGCTGTTCATCTCTCCATGAATTTAAAGTTTCGCCTTGGTATGCTGCCATAGTTAATAGCGTACCCTTTGCAATGCTTGAATTGAACGGAAGCATTTGTAAAGCAGCAATTAAACTGTCTCGACCGAATGGAACGCCAAACCACGGCAATCCTGCCACAGGGAACTCTCCATATCCTACGTTAGTTAATAGTACACGCAGGTCGTTCATTCCTCGATTTATCAACCTTTGAAGTGATTCATGATCTGTTTGTACTTTCGTAGATTGTTCTTCCCACTTTGTATATGAATCTTTTAGCTGAGAGAGTGCTATCTCAACTGGAAGTTTAGCTTTAGGTTCCTCCTGTCCAATCTGTGGTTGAATAGTGAACACAACTTCTTCTACCTCTTCGTGATCTAATGAGAAATGAAATTCAACTTGCCCTTCTTCCGTTACTAAAGTTGCTGGACGATCCCATGCAATATTTGTAGCACGATAAATATCATCTGCTCCCATATATTTAAATACTAAGCTTTGCTCACCAATGGTTTGTCCACTTCTTTTTCCTACATGACCCGTTTGAAAACCTCGAACAATAAACATGTCATTAAAATCAACATCCATATGAACTGTAATCGTAAAATCTACACGCTTTGGAAAGTAGTTTTTGAGCTTAATTGTTTCATATAAAACCCCGTCATAAATAAAGCGTTCACGTAAAATTTCAATTGATTCACGCCATAAGATAAGGTTTTCTTCATTTTCTATATGGGGATTGGTTAATCGAATAGTTGCCATATAATTTTCATCAGCATCTGAAGCTAATAGAATTGGATCCTCACCATTTATCTTTATGTTAAGTCCACTTAAAAAGCGAGTGTCCTTCGTATACAAACCTAAACCGTACTGATGGTTTTTGGTGATATTTCCCATTTGATCTGTTAACAGAAATAAATCATTTTCTTTAATTACACGATAATCCATTACTACTCCTCCTATTTACCAAAACGTTTTGGATTTACTTCACAAGGAAAATCCGAAACGTTTCGGATTTTCCTTGTATTAAAAACCACTTATTCGTGGCTTTTAGCTGTCGTTTCTCTAATAATAAGTTCTGTTTCTAAATATCGCTCCATATTTGTAGAACGATTCTCTAATATCTCAATCAATAAATCTGCGGCTTCATATCCTATCTGATACACTTCTTGCCCTACTGTTGTAAGTTGAGGTGATGAGTAAGCAGCAAGCACAATATTATCGTAGCCCACGATAGAAATCTGATCAGGTACACTTCGCCCTAAACGCTTACAAGCCTTTAATGCACCTAATGCCATCAAATCACTTGCACAAAAAAGAGATGTGATTTCTTCGTTATTTTTTAATAGCTCATACGCTTGTTGTTCTGCAACGGCTTCTTCAAACTCCCCGTTTACAATCCAATTTTCACGTATATCAATACCATGCTCTTCCAACGTGTCTAGATACCCTCTAAGCCTTTCTTGACTCACAAACGCATCCTCACTTCCGTTTACCATTCCGATGTGCACGTGTCCTAATTGCACTAAATGTTCAACTGCTTTCTTAGCCCCTAGCTTGTTATCTGTTGTCACATAACCAACTAAATTGGAACGAATCGGGATATCGACAAGGACACAGGGAATGTTGCTTTCAAGCACTTCCGTTAGATACGGATCATCCTTTTTAATTCCTTGAATGATTGCCCCATCCACTCTTCTTTCTTTGCAAAGCTGCGTATACGTTTTTTCGCGTTGTTTTGTTGTATTGGTATTAAATAAAATTAAATCATAGCCTAAAAGAGAGGCTCTTTCATTTACTCCACATAAAACTTCAAACGTAAAATTATCTTTGACACTTTCTCGACTAATTCCTGAAACAAGTAGACCGATTGTCTTCGACTTTTGCATGACCAAACCACGAGCTAAAGTGTTTGGGCTATAATTCAGCTTCTTAGCTACATTTATAATCTTTTGCCTAGTCTTTTCATTCACATCGGAATACCCATTTAATGCACGAGATACCGTCGTAATAGAGACACCTGCAACTTTCGCAATATCTTTTATAGTTGTCAATTACACTTCCTCCAAAACGTTTCGGATAACTTATGAGAACATTGTAACGCTTTCAAAATGATTTTTCAAGACAAAAAAACACCTAAATCAAATTAATCTATTTTAGGTGCTGTTTTTGTACAAAGTGGTAGCTCAATTGAAAAGCATGTTCCTTTTCCTTTTTCACTCTTCACGTGAACCTTCCCCTGCATATAGTGAATAATGCGGAAAGAAACCATTGTTCCTAGGCCCGTTCCTTTTTCCTTGGTTGTAAAATAAGGTTCGCCTAACCGGCTAATCTGCTCACTCGTCATTCCACACCCCGTATCATGAATCTCTACCGTAACTGTTTCTCCGCTTTTTTTCAGCTTTACTTCGAGCTTCCCTCCATTAGGCATTGCTTCAATACTATTTTTGACTAAGTTAATAAAACACTGCTGAAGCTTCTTTCGTTCTCCACACACCTTAGCTTGCCCATGCAAAAGAGAGGGAGGCGGTAAAACGACACCGTTCATATTTGCAAGTGGTTTCATAATTTGTAAAACATGTTGAATTTCTACTCCTACATCTACTTGTTCCGGTCGCTCAGGGGCTGAATTTGCAAAGAGTAAGTAATCATCAATAATATCCTTCGCACGATCAAGTTCATCAATTGCAATTGATAAATACCGCTTTTTTATGGGATTTTGTTCATCTTCCCCTAGCATTTGCATAAAACCTCGACTAGCAGTTAATGGATTGCGCACTTCATGTGAAATACTTGCTGCTAGGTGACTGACGACTTCTAGTTTTTCAGCTTTCACCAATCGTTTAAGAATTGATAGATTGGTTCGAATAGCTTCCCATAGAACCGTAATAACTAGCGTACCAATTACATCTAAGCAAACAAATTCAATCCACAAAAAAGTTGGCAGCGCAATATCAAAAACAAAAATCGAGACTCCCATAGCCAAAAGTGCACCTACGAGACTCATTAATGTACTTGCTATGATTCTTTGTTGCAAAGACATGGCTAAATATTTCTTCGCAATTATGAATAATGGGATACTTAAAATTGGTAAAGATATTAACGTAACGTAAAATCCTACTCCGCCTATTAAAAAACGTATGGTTAAAATCAATACCAAAAGAAAGGTTCCCAATCCCGCTCCCCCATACAGTGTTCCTAAGATATATGGGATACGTCGAAGGTCAATATTATATCTATCAGGGACAATAACGGCATCAACAGGAAAAAGCATGCATAACAAGATAGAAAGGATTGGAAATATTGCTATCGTCCAATTTTTCAACCAATCTATTTGTTTTGCATACTTTAATAAATAGTACATTTGAACTAAAAATAATGGTAATAATATAAATAAAAAGTTAATTAACAAATCTTTTGTGAAAAAGCTCATTCATTCACCGGTCTTTCAACATATTCTTCAACTAGCTCTGCTTATCTACTTGTTAGAATACTGCATTCTCACCTTTTTTTAAATAGCTTTTTCACAATTTGTTACAAATTTGGTTGAATTATTGCGATATTTGATTCACTCTATGGCGAGCGGTTTCATATTCTTCTATCATTTGATTAAAAAGTTCTTGTACAGTTGGAATAGTTGAAATTAAGCCAATAACTTGTCCGGCCCAGCCGAATCCTTCTTTTTCATTGTTTTCGTATATATAACGGCAGTTAGCTTTTCCACTAATTACGTCTTGTAATTCTTCGTACCGATCTCCCATATGCTCACGTTCTACAATAGAAAGCGTATAATCTGACTTTAATACGCGCCCGGGTGCACCCAAAGAACGCTTGATAACAATCGTGTCTCTTTCGGTCCCTTCAACAATTGCTTGTTTGTAACGTTCGCCTGCGTGTACACATTCCTTTGTAGCAATAAATCTTGTTCCCATTTCAATTCCCTCTGCTCCGAGAGCAAATGCTGCTAAAAGACCTTGGCCGTTTCCTATTCCTCCACTGGCTAATACAGGAATGGACACTGCTTGAGCTACTCTAGGAATCAGTACCATCGTTCCTAAATCATCTCTTCCAATATGCCCACCAGCTTCTTGACCAACAGCCATAACCGCATCTGCACCTAGCTCTTCTGCTTTTTGTGCTTGCCTTACGTTAGAGACAAGCACCAACGTTTTAATACTAGTGCCCTTTAACTTTTCAATAATTGGCGCTGGATTCGCTCCTGTAATAGAAACAACCGGTACTTGTTCAGTAATTGCTACTTCTAAAAGTTCTTCATAAGAAGTGCCGGTTTGCCCTCCAACAGCAAAGTTAACACCAAAAGGAAAAGAAGTAAGCGCCTTAACCTTATGAATTTCACGGGTAAGGTTTTCTTTTGTCTTTAAAGTCATAGCCGTAATTTGTCCAAGTCCACCTGCGTTTGATACAGCTGCGGCTAGCTCACTATAAGCTAGATAAGCAAGGCCGCCTTGAACGATTGGATAGCGAATTCCTAGTAACTCCGTAACACGTGTTTTCATTAATTGTTCTCCCCTTTCACACCAAACCTATCTTTCATTATGCCAAAAAGTTCCTAGTACCTCTACTATATTCTCCCTCCTTTCTTCTATGTCTTTCGTGAAGCTAAATATATGTTAGAATAAAAGTGGAAATCAACATGGAAAGAAGGCATACTTCAAATGCATATTTCAATTATTTTAACAATGCTAGCTGTTGGGCTTATTCTAGGCTTTGTAGGAGCAGGAGGTTCTGGATTTATTATCTCTCTTTTAACATTATTTTTTAATGTTCCCGTTCATATCGCTTTAGCCACTGCTCTAGCAGCAATGATTTTCTCTTCTCTTTCAGGTGCTATCAGCCACTATCGTGAAGGAAACGTTTCACTTAAATCAGGCATTATTGTTGGGATTGTAGGGGCTTTAGGAGCATGGCTCGGCTCGCACTTTTCAAGCTTTATACCAGAGGAACAATTAACTTGGCTAACAGCCAGCATGTTATTTTTATCAGGGGTTTTACTATGGGTACGAATCGTTGTGCTATCAAGGAAATACGGCAACCGTCCAATACCACAGGGCGCTCACTTTGTAATTGCGTCCATATTAATTGGGGTAGTAACCGGGCTTTTATCCGGGATGTTCGGTATAGGATCCACTCCATTCATTCAGCTTGGATTAATGATGGTACTTGGTTTATCACTTCACAAGTCAGCGGGGACAACCATGTTAATCATTATTCCCATTGCCATTGGAGGAGGAACAGGTTATTATCAACAGGGCTTCTTAGATATTCAATTATTATTTGAGGTAGTTGTAGGAACAATGGTAGGTTCATATATCGGTGCCAAGTTTACAAAACGCGTACCAACACCCGTGTTAAAAACATCTCTTGTTGCTTTACCTATTTTTTCAGGCTTTTTGCTTATTGTATAAAAAAAGCGCATTCCCATGCGCTTTTTTTAGTTTATTGAACAACTAGCTTTATTTGATTTTGTGAAGGATCTTTTGTAAAGATAGCTTGATCTTCTTTACTAATTACTGCGCCTATATCTTTCAAACGATCCACCACTACCTCTCGCTTTTCTTCATCTGGAAACTCAATTGTAAAATACTTCATTCCAGGACTTTTTTCAGACGGTGCATTCGCGCCTCTTCCGTTCCAAATATTCACTCCAATATGGTGATGATATCGTCCTGTAGACATAAACAATGCTTGGTTAGGGAAACTGCTAACGACATCAAACCCTAACTTCTCATAAAACGCTCTCGTTTCTTCTAAGTCAGCGACGTGCAAATGAATATGCCCCATTACTGTATGAGCCGGTAACCCTTCCCACTTTTCATTTGTTGCTTCTGCTAAAACAGCTTGAGCATCAAGGGGAAGCGTAGCCATTTTAACTTCATCATCATTCCACTCCCAATTAGCATCAGATCGATCTCGATATATTTCAATTCCGTTCCCATCAGGATCAGCTAAGTATATCGCTTCACTAACTAAGTGATCCGAAGCCCCCTGCACTGGATACCCTGTTTTAACTAAATGACGAATAATCTCACCTAAGGCTGCACGTGATGGTAATAATAAGGCAAAATGATAAAGACCGGTTTTACGTTCCTGCTTTGGTTCTGGACTAGAAAGCTGCTCTAATGTAACGAGAGGTGTTTTTCCGTCTGCTGTTAATACGGCTTTCATACTGGATTTTGTTAGAACTTGAAAACCTAGCACTTCTTCATAGAAACGCAGCGATTTTAAAATATTATTTACACGAAGCGCAACCTGACTAACGAATGTATGAGGCTTTTGATGAAATGACATTTCTTTCTCTCCTTCTTTTTCATATAAAATGGAATTCCAAATATTTATTTTATATAATTTACTTACTTTATGTAAGTAAATTATATTTATATCAGACAAATTCGTCAAGTCGTTTTATTCCTTTATTTTAGTAACAAATTACTTTATTACTTCATTAGCACAGACTCTTGAGAATCGTCATAAAGACATGATTTAATCAATGTCAGGAGGGGTGACTATGACATTATCTTGGATTTTATCTTACATAGTTGTTTCATTAACAATTGTATTAATTCCCGGTCAAGACATGCTATTTGTTTTGACTCAAAGCTTAACCTCAGGTGTTAAAGCAGGAATGAAAACAGTACTAGGTTCCATTACCGGTACTTTCATTCATACGCTCTTGGCAGCTGGAGGGCTATCTATTATTTTTCAGCAGTCCGTATTAGCATTTAATATTTTAAAAATTGTTGGCGTGCTTTATCTTTTATTTTTAGCTATTCAGTCATTTCGTTCTAAAACTGAGCCTTTATCTTTAACTTCCACTCAGATGAATACAGCGCAATTTTTCAAAAAAGGTTTTTTTACCAATCTGTCTAATCCAAAGGTAGCTATATTCTTCATTACATTTCTACCTCAGTTTGTGAACCCATCATTAGGTTATGTAGGACTACAAATGTTCTCTTTCGGCATGATTTTCATTTTAGAAACGTTAGTTGTCTTTTCTCTTGTAGTACTTTTCGCTTCTTACCTTGGAAAGCGTGCAAAAAACAACCGTCACGTGCAGTTATCACTAAAGTATATACAAGGTACAGTATTTGGCATTTTAGGTTTGAAATTATTATTTACAGATCACTAATGGAAGCCTGTTTATACAGAGCTTCTTTTTTCATTCATATTAACTCTTTTTTTATACATACTAAGTGAAAAGCCTAAGAAAGTAAGGAGTTTTACAATGGATTTATTAAAAGATTCCCTCATTCTATTGACTAGAATTGTTACTATTTTACCTCTCTTGCTTATTATGACGCTGTTTATGGGCAGACGCTCAATCGGCGAGCTTCCCATCTTTGACTTTCTTATTTTAATGTCTCTTGGCGCTGTTGTAGGAGCAGATATTGCTGACCCAAAAGTTGAACATATCCATACAGCGATCGCAATTGTTATGATTGCCATTTTCCAGAAAATTATTGCTTACTTTAAGATTCACTCGCGCTCATTTGGAAAAAAGATTACATTTGAACCAATTGTTGTAATTAAAGATGGTGCATTTTTAATTGAGAATCTTAAGCGCATTCGATACTCAATTGATAATATTTTATATATGCTTCGCCAAAGTAACGTCTTTGATATCAGTGTTGTTAAAATCGCTGTTATTGAATCCAACGGGCAATTAACCGTTCAAAAAAAAGCGTCCAAAGAATTTTTGACGCGTGATGATTTGCAAATTGCAAATAACCAATTAGATCTTGCTTATCCCTTAATTATTGAAGGAAAGATATACGAGGAAGTATTAACTTACTGCAACCAGACAAAAGAATGGTTATTAAGCGAGTTAAAAACACGAGATATTGAAAATCTCTCTGATATTTTCTTTGCTTCACTGACTGATGAGGGTAAACTACATGTATCACTATATTCACCAATAAATCCGGCCCCGCCGCTACATCATTAAAAGATTTGCTTATTTTATTTACTAAAATAAGTACATAGCAAAGTCCTTCATGATAAGCTTTATTTAAAAATATTTCTGAATAAATGTACAGCATGGACTTTTATAGCTTTAACCGTGAAGTTATGCTATTTTAGTAGATACAAGATTGTTTGCGTATTAGGAGGTTTATATGGACTTTGTTGACTCACTATCATCTGTTGATGGTTGGAAAAATATTGGTTTAGCAGTTGGGATTTTTTTAATTTTCCTTGTGCTGCGTAAACTGTTTACAACTTATTTATTTAAATTTATTATCGGGTTTGTTAAGAATAAAAAAATTGATCTTATCACAAGTATTTTAGAAGCATTTGAAAAGCCAATGAGGTGGATTTTTGTAATCATTGGTATTCAGCTTGCGCTCCCTTATCTACCGTTTGAACTTTTAACGGCTGAGCGTGAAAGCCAGATTATACGTTCTGCTTTTATTATTCTCGCAGGGTGGGGACTTTACAACCTAGCGGATTCAACGGCTCTCTTTTTCTCAACTTTCTCCAAAAATTTTGATGTTCAAGTAGACCGTATTGTTATTCCATTTGTTGAGAAATTTATTCGCATTATCGTTGTCGTTTTATCTGCTTCCATTATTGGTGAAGAATGGGGCTTCAACGTTAATGGATTCGTAGCCGGCTTAGGACTCGGAGGGCTAGCATTTGCCCTTGCAGCTAAAGATACGGTTAGCAACCTTTTTGGCGGAGTTGTTATTATTACAGAAAAGCCTTTTACAATTGGAGATTGGATTAAAACACCAAGCGTTGAAGGCGTGGTTGAAGATATTACATTTCGAAGCACAAAGGTGCGAACGTTTGCTCAAGCGCTTGTAACAGTTCCCAATGCAACCCTATCAAATGAGCCTATTGTAAACTGGGCTAAAATGGGGAAACGTCAAATATCATTTCATTTAGGATTGAATTATAATACACCTAAAGAAAAGCTGGAAACCTCAGTTGAGCGGATTAAGCAAATGCTGATGGAAGATGAAGATATTCATAAGGAAACGATTATTGTTAATTTTGAAACCTTTAACGAATCGAGCCTTGATGTTCTGCTATACTTCTTTTCTAACACAACAGCTTATGCTGACTATTTAGAGGTAAAAGAAAAAATAAACTTTAAAATTATGGACATTTTACAAGAAGAAGGAGTTGACTTTGCTTTTCCAACTCGTGCTCTTGTAGTGCAACAATCTGAAGATATCATTAAACAAGATACAAATATATTAGAAAGATCTCGCGGTTAAAAAAAAGGGTTGCTAAATAAATTAGCAACCTTTTCTCCTTTCTATTTTATTTTGAGATAAACATTTGTGTCCAATAATGTCCGTAGCTTCCGCCTTTAACATAACCTACTCCAATTTCTGTAAAGCTACTGGATAAAATATTTTTTCTGTGCCCTTCGCTGTTCATCCATGACTTCACAACGGCTTCTGGTGTCGCTTGTCCAGCAGCAATGTTTTCACCTGCTGTTTTATAGGAAATACCAAAGTTTTTCAGCATAGTAAAAGGACTTCCGTATGTAGGAGAAGTATGGCTAAAGTAGTTTTTATCAATCATATCTTGAGATTTATAGCGAGCTACTCGCGCTACTTCCCAATTAGATTTCAACGGTTTTACCCCTACTTTTGCGCGCTCTTCGTTCACAAGTTTTACAACCTGCGCTTCAAATGATTGAGCCGTAGTATTTACGCTTGGCACATTGATTTTTTGACCAGGATAGATTACATTGTGGTTCGAAATACTTGGGTTTGCATCAATAATTTCTTGAACACCTACCTGGTATTTCACTGCAATTTTCCACATAGTATCTCCTGATTGAACAGTATGTACTGTAGATGCTTGAGCAGTATGATTTAATCCAAAAACAAGAGTGACAGACAACATTGTAATTGATGAGAATTTTAATAAAGTTTTCATAATCATATTAAAGCAAATTTTTTGACAGATTAATAGCGGTAATAATCACCTATACTACTAATTTTAGAGAATAGTTTATACCAAAAAAAACGCACGGTTAACCGTGCGTTTTTTATGAAGATAGCGCCTGTGAAGGATCGACTTCAGGGATTGGCATTGGTTCTGAAACAACTTCGGTTACCTGACGTCGCTTGATGACTTCCACGTATTGAATATGATGATTTTCCATTGCCTTCACTTTAAAATCATACTGTTCAAACGTAATAATATCCTGTTGCTTTACATCATATTTTTCTGTTAATACCCAGCCACCAATCGTATCGATTTCTGTATCATCAATTTGAATGCCAAGCAGCTCATTAATTTGACTTACAAGCACTTTACCATCCACAATGTAATGATAATCTTTCACCTTTTGAATGAGAGGCTTTTCATCCGTATCAAATTCATCACGAATTTCACCAACGATTTCTTCTAAAATATCTTCAATTGTTACAATACCAGCTGTACCACCATATTCATCAACTAAAATCGCCATTTGAATGCGTTCACGCTGCATTTTCAGCAGTAAATCGTGAATAGAGACCGTTTCAACCACTTGAATAATTGGACGAATATAATCTTTTAAATGAATTGACTGCACATCTTTCATAACAATCTCAGTTAAGATTTCCTTCATGTTTAGCAAACCAACAATATGGTCTTTATCGCCATCAATAATAGGATAGCGAGTGAATCGCTCTTCTTTTGCCATATCTAAAATATATTCAATCGTATCTTCTTGATCAATTGAGACCACTTCTGTTCGTGGTACCATAATCTCTTTTGCCACTCGGTCATCAAAGTCAAAGATTTTACTGACATATTTAAATTCTGATTGATTAATTTCACCGCTTTTATAGCTTTCTGATAATAAGATGCGAAGCTCTTCTTGACTATGTGCTAATTCATGCTCTGATGCTAATTTTAGTCCAAATAAACCTGTTAGCAAGCGAGCTGAGCCATTAAGTACCCAGATGAAAGGATACATGATTTTATAAAAGAATATTAGCGGCTTTACAAATAATAGAGTCACCGCTTCAGCTTTTTGAATAGCAAACGTTTTAGGAGCTAGCTCTCCAACTACCACATGTAGAAACGTAACGACAGCAAACGCGATAGCAACTGAAATGATGGTAGATAATCCTCCTTCAATACCAAGTTGCTCAAAAAGTGGTTCAAGCATATGAGCTACAGTAGGCTCACCTAACCACCCAAGGCCTAATGCTGTAATTGTAATTCCCAGCTGGCAAGCGGATAAATATTCATCTAGGTTAGTAATAACTTGCTTCGCAGCTTTTGCATTTTTGCTCCCTTCCACCACTAATTGATCGATTCTAGAGCTACGAATTCGAATAATTGCAAATTCTGTAGCAACGAAAAAGGCAGTTAATGCAATCAGTACCGCTAATAAAATCAAGTTAAATATGTCCAATCAAGTTCCTTAGCTCGTAATAGTACGAGTAAGGAGTCACCTCCTAAGTGATTAAAAGTTTAAAACATTTTTTATTGCTAAATAGTTATTTCTTTTTATTTTAAATGTAAAAAACTGTGTCGTCAAACCTTTTAGCCAGTGTTCTAACACGAATCTTAAGTATAAATACTTTACACCTTTTATAAAAGACACTTCTATTTTTTACTTTTCACAGGCATATAAAAGCTTACAATAACACATATCACGCCTATCAAAAAGAGAAAAATAGGCATCTCACTTAAAAATACTGTTAGGTAATCACCTGCGTTTCTTGCGTGAATGGGAACTAAACTCAATTCCATGATAAGACTAACGAATGCAATTGCGTTTAAACAAATGCCTAACAAAAACAACCCTAGTCTACTCCTGATTCCCAATAAGAACATTCCTTTCACATATTCAGCTTTTACATTTCAATAATGACAGAATTTTCACTTATTATTACAGTATGAGTTCCTTAAACTACTTATCACTGATTATTTTTATTATATGAAGAAATAAACTATTCGACATTTGGTGTGTATAAAAAACCTTTAAGGCAATTGCAAGTCAACTCTGAAACTTAAGCATTCTGCAAGGTAAATACATCTATCAAGAATCTTTCGTTTCCTTAGCGTGACAGTTCGCTATCTTACCCAATAAATATTATGTTACCTGTAGATAATTTGCAGTTACGCTATCAATACACAAAAAAGCTGCATCATTTATAGACGCAGCTTTTTCCAATTTTACTACAACGAAAAGAAAGATCTAATTGGATTCTTATGTAAAATTAAGAAACAACTCTTATTCTTCAGTTAGCGCCCCAAATATCTTGAGCAATTTTAATGACGTGACTAATTTTATTCCATTGCTCTTCTTCTGTTAGTTCGTTTCCTTCTTCCGTACTTGCAAACCCGCATTGTGGACTCAGTGACAAGTTTTCTAGAGGAATAGATGCACTCGCTTCTTTAACTCTTTGTTTAATAACCTCTGCATCTTCTAATGTAGGAAATTTAGATGTTACTAGTCCTAATACAACTGTTTGGTTGTTACGTGTAAAACTTTTTAATGGCTCAAAATCTCCTGAACGATTATCATCATATTCAAGGAAAAGCCCATCTACATGCAAGTTAGCAAAAATTGCATCTGAAATAGTATCGTAGCCACCACTGGTAATATACGTAGATCTAAAGTTTCCACGACAAATGTGCATCGTAATGACCATATCCTCCGGCTTTTTAGAAATCGCATCGTTTAAGCAGTTGACTCTCGTATCAATAATATCTTTTACATCCATACCCAGCTTCTCAACAACTGCATCTATACGTTCTTCAGAAACAAAATCAATCCATGAAGTATCATCTAACTGTAAGTAGCGGCAGCCAGCATCATAAAAAGCTTGAATTGCTTTTTGATAAGCAACTACCGTGTCATGATAAAACTGTTCTCTATCCCCATTGTAGTAAGTATCCTCTTGAATTCGAGTGAATAACATGTTGGGACTTGGAATAGCAAACTTAGCAACTTGGCTTCCATCACCATATTGTTTAACAGCTTCTTTTAAAAATGTAAAATGTTCCAGCATATAATGATGGTTGAAATCTACTTTACCAACTACCTTGATTGCTTTATTTTTTGTTTTGGCACCTTTAAATTGACTAATATACTCCGTTTCAAACTCTTCTACACCATCTAGACCTGATAAGAAATCTAAGTGCCACCATGCACGTCTAAATTCTCCGTCAGTGATAGATTTAAGTCCCACTTCGATTTGTTTCTGGACAAGCTTTTCAATCTCCTGGTCCTCTACAGATTTTAAAGTCGTTTTACTAATCTGACCATTTGTATAGGCTTCTCTTGCTTCTTTGAGAGGAGTTGTTCTTAAAAAGCTCCCTACATGATCAGCTTTAAATGGAGCTTTCACTAATGTCTTTGTCATGGTTCTATTCCCTCTTTCTGTTCAAAATAAAAAACCTCTTCTTAAAGATAAGAAGAGGTTAATAGTCGTTATTGGTTCTTCTCCTATCTTCAAGCAAATTGCTACTGGAATTGGCACAGTACTTTAACAGTCTGTTGCCGAGGCTTCACAGGGCCAGTCCCTCCGCCTCTCGAGATAAGAATATTCAATTAATTAACTAGGGAAAATATTACACTTACTTTCTTAGTCTGTCAACAAGGAATTTGAAAAATCAGAAATAAAACATTTTTTATTCAGTATTCAGAAGTGGTTCATATCCTTTTGAGTTCATGAAAGATAGACCATGGTCAAACATATCGCGTCACTTTACTTGTCTACATCTATATAATATATGTTATAATCATGTGACCTAGGTTTTAAATAAGGAGGAACCTCACAAAGATGTTAGTTAAAGGATTACAACTATTAAAATATGCCTTTTTAATCGGAGCTGTGGTATACGGAATAATCGCTTTTCAGAACAGTGATTCTACCAACTATATTGCTTATTTACCATACATTCAATTAATGCTAAGTTTATTTTTATTTATTGAAGCTGTTTTGACGTTTAAAGAAAGCAAGTTGCATTCAGCGTTTTTTCTGGTCATTTCTGTGTTCTGCTTCGCTATCTATTTTGAAGTTTAAAAAAAGCACGCTGCCCATAGCGTGCTTTTTCACTTCCCACTCTTTAAAGCCGTTACAACTTCACCGATTGGGAGGTGTATTTGATTATCAAACACATAATCATAGTAAGTTGGCTCTTTATTAATAATGACCATTGGTACCTGACCATGTTTTCTAACTAATAAAGGAATTTGATTAATGGGTGTTACCTGCAAAGATGAACCCATGACAATAAATAAATCACTTTGTAAAGCTGCCTCTACAGCTTCTTCAAACCAGTGAATTGAATCTCCAAATAAAACTACATTGGGCTTTAGTGCCTCTTCACACGACGTACAGCTCGGTAATTCAACTTTGGTTAGAAAATTTAACCCAAACTCACTTCCACATTTTTGACAATGTGCTCGCTTAATTGTTCCGTGAATTTCATATACATTCGTGCTTCCTGCTTTCTGATGCAAGCCGTCAATATTTTGTGTAATCACATGCACGGTCTTTTCTTCTTCTAATTCTGCTATAAAGTAATGACCTGAGTTAGGTTCATATTCATCAAGCAGCTTCACACGAAAAATCTCTTTAAATAGCTCCCAAAAAAGTACCGGATTGTTCTGATAAAAAGAAGTGGAAATCACATCTGAAAATTCTAGGTTTTTTCGATACAATCCGTTTTGCGAGCGAAAATCAGGTATGCCCGACTCTGTACTTATTCCCGCTCCCGTAAAGACACAAATCCGACTTGCCTCTCCAATTCGTTTCTTTAACTCTTCAACTTGCATATTCATTGGCGCTCTCTCCTACTTTACAATCAATACGGGTATCTTAACATGTTGAGCAATTTTATGGCTCACGCTCCCCAAAAACATTTCTTTTACTGGATTTAAGCCTCGGCTTCCAACTACTACAACATCAAAGCGATTGTTGTTAGCAAATTGAATAATTGTTTTAGCAGCATCTCCATGAATAAACGTAATTTCATACTCTATATCAGATTTCTCTAAAACTTCTTGTGTTGTTTGGATACGCTTTTCTCTTGCTTCATCTTTTCCAAGCGTGTTTAACCTACTATCTCCTTCTACTGCATATATCACTTGAACAAAGCTTCGATCAGTTAATCTTGCTAGAGCAACCGCTTTTTCAGCTGCTCTAGCAGCGTGTTCAGACCCATCTGAAGCTAATAAAATTCGCTTAAACATGTCCTTCACTCCTTTTCTATCAATTATAACAGCTCTACTATTTTTTATTCCATTGAAGAAAGCGATATAAAAATTAAATTTTCTAAAAATATTTACGCTTTTGTGTTATACTAATAAACAGAAATGCTATACTAAATAAAAGGAATGATGGCATTATGGGGTTTGAGCTGATATGTACCTTTTGCAAAGGGCTTGGGAAAGTAATGATTATTCCTGGCATATTCTACACAAAAAAGTGTAAGCATTGTGAAGGTACTGGTTTGAAACTAAAAAAAGACGAAACTCCTCTATAAGAAGTCTCGCCTTTATATCGTTTAGATTGATAATTCTTTTGATAGTTGATACATACGCTCATCAATATGATGAGGTTCACCTAGGATTTCCATAATATTATAATCAACAATTTCATTTTTACGGATACCGATTGCACGCCCGCCTTTACCTTCCATTAATAACTCAACGGCGCGGCCACCAAAACGACTTCCTAACACGCGATCTTGTGCTGTTGGTGATCCACCACGCTGAATGTGCCCTAGAACCGTAACGCGAGTTTCAATTCCAGCAGCTTCTTCAAGCTGTTTTGCTACTTCGTTTCCTGTAGCTACACCTTCAGCAACAACGATAATACTATGTTTCTTACCACGCTCTTGGCCTTTCTTTAAACGATCTACCATCTCTTGGAACTCATCTTTCGCTTCAGGAATTAAGATTGTTTCAGCTCCTCCAGCTAGCCCTGACCATAGAGCAATATCTCCAGCATTACGTCCCATTACTTCAATAATAAAAGAACGTTCATGTGAAGTAGCCGTATCGCGAATTTTATCAATTGCATCGATAACAGTATGTAAAGCTGTATCGAAACCTAGAGTAAAGTCTGTTCCTGGAATGTCATTATCGATTGTTCCTGGAATACCTACACATGGAAAACCAAGCTCAGTTAGCTTAACAGCTCCCATGTAAGATCCATCTCCACCGATTACAACCAAACCTTCAATACCATGCTTCTTTAGGTTTTCAATACCTTTACGGCGTCCCTCTTCTGTTTTAAACTCTGGACATCTTGCAGAATATAACATTGTTCCACCGCGTTGAATGATATCACCAACATCACCAACTTCAAGCTTTCGAATATTCCCTTCAATTAACCCTTGATATCCTTGATAAATACCGTAAACTTCCATTCCTTCATGAATCGCTTTACGCACAACAGCACGAACCGCAGGATTCATTCCTGGAGAATCACCGCCGCTTGTTAATACACCTATTCTTTTCATTACTTTTCACCTCATCAAAAGTCAAATCAATTGACACTGTATTCTATTTTTACATTCTACATGACTACAAAGTATTTGTGTAGTAATTCACAACAGATTTCTATTATTATTTTTAAATGTCCTTACATTTTCATATGTTTTAGTTATTAACAGCTAAATATTCAATTTTTTTCTATTTTTCAAAATCAAAACACATCATTCTGCTCACTCTAATTTTCATTTTTTTCATATTTTGTAATGAAAATGTAACGTTTCCATCTGTCGAAAGGTGTTATGATTATTTTACGAAAATTGACGAAAAATTGATGGAGGCCCATTATGAAGAAATTTGTGGCGGTTTTTACCCTCGCTAGCTTTTTATTTGCTAGCCCTTTAGTCAGCCAAGCTGCGCTAGGTGATCAAACATTAAAGCAAGGAATGAGAAATCAGGATGTTCAGCAATTACAGCAGCTTTTAAAGAAAAAAGGTTATTTCACTGGCAATACAACAACTTATTTTGGACCAGCTACATCAAATGCAGTTAAATCATTTCAGCGTAAAAATGGATTGTCTGCCGATGGAGTTGTTGGAAAAAGCACATATGCAAAGCTTGGAGTAAAAACTTCTTCACAGACTTCTACATTTAATGCTTCAAAAGTTATTAATAAAGGAAAGCAGTATATAGGGGTACCATATCGCTGGGGTGGAACAACTCCTAGAGGATTTGATTGCAGTGGCTTTATTGGTTATACATTCAAGCAGGGCGCTGGCATTACTTTACCTCGAACTGTGGCAGAGATTTATAAAAAAGGGACACGAGTTACAAGCTTACAGCCTGGGGACATTGTATTTTTCCAAACATACCAAAAAGGCGCTTCCCATGCCGGTATCTACATGGGAAACAATCAATTTTTACATAGCTCATCTTCAAAAGGTGTTTCAGTTGCTTCATTAAAAGATAGCTATTGGAGCAAGCGTTATATTGGTGCAAAAAGAATTCGTTAAATAACAAAAAGCCAACTTGCGTTGGCTTTTTTACAGATTGACGAGAAACCTGTAAGGTTCTCGTCAATCTGAGGCTCTTTTCATTTTTTATAGTGAAACAAGTAAACATTTCACAAACAAATCGTCGTTTTCCATAAAAATCGCCCATTACCTGACCTGTTTTGGTCAGGTAATGGGCGATTTTTTTCATGTTTTGACAAGCTGCCGTCAGATACGCCTGCATCTGGACAGACTTCAGCCCTCGATACCGGGCATATCGATACCCATTTAGCTCTTTTGCGTCGGCAAAGCTACGCTCAATCGTCGTGCAACGCATACGATAAAGTTGTTTACCTGCTTTTGTGCGCTTGTTTAGACGCGCTTGTTCTTTGAATCTCTCCCAAATGTGACGTGTCACCACGCGTTGTTTTTGGGAAGCGGAAAAACACCCGTCTCTCATTGGACAAACGGCACAATCACTTGGATTTGATTTGTATGTACGATCTCCTGTGCGACTGGTAGTCGCATACGATAAAATGCACCCCATTGGACAAGCGAATACATCTTTTTCCTGTACGTAGTGAAACAGACGTTTTGGCACGTCTTTGTTTGACGATCCAAAACGCCGATAGCCCATCACCATAAAAATCCCTTTTTCAGAAAGGCGTTTACAAATATGGCTTGTAAAATACCCGGCATCTAATGCAACAGCTTCAACAGAAAAGCGAAACTTTTTTATTTGTATGTCAAGGCGGTCAAGATAAGGAACAGAGTCAGCCACATTGCCAGCTGTAATACAGGTATCTGTAATAATATTATGTTTGACATCCACCGTTCGATGATCTAAATAATGAAAGCCATCTGGCTTTCCATCTCTCATCATAAAACCACTATCGGGATCCGTTGTACTGATGCGGGTTTGTTTTTGTAAGGCAACGCCTTCCTTTCGAGGACTTAGTTCTTTTTTCCGTTTTCAAGACGATCTTCGTTGACGGCTGCTTCTAACTCTTCCATATACGCTTGTCGGCGGGACTTCTTTGGTTGTTTTTCATATTTATGTTTATTCGCATTCGCTTTGATATGAGTCGAGTCTGTCATTAAAGCACGTCCACCAACCATGCGATGTTCTATCGCCTGGCGAACAATTTCATCAAAAATGTCTTCAAAAATCGTCGTATCTAAAAAGCGTGTTCGGCGATTAAAACTAATCGTCGAATGGTGAGGAACGGCATCCGTTAACGATAAGCCTAAGAACCATCGATACGCCACATTCGTTTGAATTTCTTTGGCAAGTTGACGTTCGGAACGAACGCCATAAAAGTAGCCAATAAACATCATTTTGAATAGCGTAATGGGATGAATGGAAGGACGTCCATTGTCTTCACAATAATAAGGAAGAAGCTTTTCTTCAATAAAGCTAAAATCAATTGTCGCTTCAATTGTACGCAAAAAGTGATTGGCAGGAACTAAATCTTCTACAGAAACCATCACTTGTTCATCTCGATGATTTTTAAGTGCACCCATCATGTTTCATCAACTCCAGTCTTTTTTTATCAGTGTTACCACTGATAAAAAAAGACAGACATAAAAAAGCTGTTGAGAACAAAGTTTCTCAACAGCCTGAACAAAAAGCCAACTTGCGTTGGCTTTTTTAACGGCAAAAACTATAGTATTCATTAATAATATCTAATACTGTTGGATATTCATCTACCCACGTAAAGTTTGTCTTTTCATTTTGTTCTTGTTCTGTTTCTTGTTTAATTGTAATTTGCTCCACACAAGATCTCTCCCTTTTTCTGTTATATAACATATATATTATCTATCTTTTGTTTTATAACAAAAAATCAAAAAAAGAAGACATGCTAAAAGAAGAGGGTTGAACATAACAAAACAAATTTTCAAAAAGAGGAACACTCCCTTTTCTCACCTCTTTACGTTGTCAGAACACGTTCGTTCCATTGCGCTACGGCCACTCGCTTTCCGCCCTGTTTCCAACATTGTTTTCACAATCAACAAAAAAACCTGGACGATTAAAGATGAGGAACTCTCAATCGTTCAGGTTTATCATTGGCTGAATTACTTATATCCCAGCCTCTTCTTTTAATCTGCTTGAATTTTAATATACCATGTACGGTTTCTAGGGCCATCAAATTCACAAAAATAAACCCCTTGCCACGTTCCTAATAATAAATTTCTATTCTCAATAATAAGTTGTTGCGAAGAACCAACTGTACTTGCCTTTAGATGGGCAGCTGTATTCCCTTCAAAATGCTGATCTTTTTCATCAATCCAAGGATATACCTCGTCAAATCTTCTAATCATGTCACGTTTTACATCTGGATCTGCATTTTCATTAATTGTAATACCAGCGGTCGTATGTGGACAATATACGGTGACTACTCCGCTTTTCACTTGATGCTTTTTAATTTCTGTTTCCACTTGACTTGTCAAATCAATCATCTCATCGCGATTACTCGTTTGAAGTTTAAATGAATGTAGCATGTTTTCACGTCCTTTTTCGATTAGTTAGCATAACACCTATTGAACTCGTAAAGACTAATATATATTCTTTTTTATCGTACTGTTTTTTACTACTGAACTCAATATATTACTAATAATGTAAAGGTGGTGAAGACTTGCTCAATTCAACGTTTCAACGAGATACAGAGTACGTTGTTAAGACATTTCTAGAATTAGCAGGTGATAGCAGTGACATAGCTTCAAAAAAGCTATGGATTTCATCTACTGATTTTGTTTATATTCTTTATCTACAAGGGCTTGTAGACAGCGAAAAGCTGAATCAATTAACAGAAAAAATGATTCAAACAAAAACCTCATCACCAGCCAACACGCTAGATCGTTGGGATTCCTTTATCTCAACTGTTGAAAGCAGTGAAGTTTATACGTACAAGCAAGCTCTCACTGCTTTTTTTAAAGGAGAACCTTTATTATTTATTCATAATCGTACAACGGCTTTTTCTTTAAATATGACAATAGCTAAACAGCGTACGTGGAGTGAACCAACGACCGAAAAAGTTGTGCGTGGTCCAAAGGTTGCGTTAATTGAAAATTTAGAAGAAAATATCGGCATATTAAGGCAAAGAGCAAGTGATGCAAACTTAACGGTCGAGGATGTTTTCATTGGAGAAGAACAGCTTCATCGAACATCAATTGTTTTTCATAAAAAGCAATGTCAACCTCATATCGTTAATCAAGTTCGCCAAAAACTTCAAAACATTAATCTTAATAATGTTCAAGATTCTGGAATGATTGAAGAATTTCTCGAAGAAGCTCCTTATTCTCCTTTTCCACAGGTCCAAAATACAGAAAGACCTGACCGCGTCTTAGCTGCTATTAATGAAGGCAGAGTTGCAATTTTTGTAGACGGTTCACCTTTTGCTCTATTAGTACCAACAACAATTGACATGATTATGAAATCGCCCGATGACTATTACGAAAGATGGTTGGCAGGTTCTCTCTTACGCCTTCTTCGCTATATTTCAATTTTCATTACGCTCTTTTTCTCAGCCATTTATATTAGCCTTGTTTCTTTTCATCAAGGGCTGCTTCCCACTGAGCTTGCCATTACCATTGCAGCCACGCGAGAAGACGTACCATTTTCACCTTTTATTGAAGCGATGGTAATGGAAGTGACCATCGAATTGTTAAGAGAAGCCGGACTTCGCCTCCCAACACCTGTTGGGCAGACTGTTGGATTAGTAGGCGGGGTTGTTATTGGACAAGCAGCTGTAGAAGCTCATATTGTAAGCTCCGTTATGATTATTATTGTAGCTGTTACGGCAATTGCTTCTTTTACCGTTCCTCAATATGGTATTGGTTTATCTTTCCGAATTTTAAGGTTCGGCTCAATGATTATTGCAGCATTTTTAGGGTTATACGGAGTCACTCTTTTTTTACTTATACTAGTTACACATTTAACAAAGCTTGAAAGCTTTGGAATAGAATATTTCAAACCATTTTACGCTAAAAACAGTAAATCCTGGAAAGATTCCTACGTCCGTTTACCTTTTAAAAAAGCAAATGCAACTAAGAAATAAGGAGGACTTATGAAGCAACAAGATCAGCTGCTATCAAACTTTTATGCAATAGCGACAATTTCATGCACGATGCTCGGTGTCGGATTATTGACGCTACCGCGCTCGATTACTGAAAAAACGAATAATGCAGATGGATGGATTGTACTAATAGTTGAATGGGGATTATTTTCTTTAATTATTATTTTGCTCGCGTGGATGATAAAATCTTTTCAAATTCAATCTCTATATGAATTTTCACAGGAAGCTATAGGAAAATTTTTAGGGAGTATTGTTAACCTTTTCGCCATTGCTTATTTTACGGCTGTATCAAGTTTTGAAATCCGAGCTATGTCAGAAATGATTCAATTTTATCTTCTTGAAAGTGTTCCTTTAGGAGTAATTATAATTACGTTTATGCTCACATCACTCTATACGTTAACAGGGGGAATGAATACGATTAGTAAGATGATGGCTTTGTTTTTTCCTTTTACCATCATTATCTTATTAGCACTTTATGGTTTTAGCGTTAATATGGTTAGCGTTTCAAATCTCCGACCAATCTTAGCCGATGGAATTCATCCAATTTTAAATGCATTTACAACAGTCTCTGTTTCATTTGTAGGTGCAGAATTAATTTTGTTTTTACCAAAATACCTAAAGAATAAAAAGCAGATTCGAAAGATCGCTCTCATAGGATTCGGAATTCCTCTTACCCTCTATATTATTACTTATATTCTTGTTGTTGGAGCTCTTACAGTGCCTGAAGTTAAAACAATTGTTTATCCAACCATTGCATTTGTTCAGTCTCATGAAGTAAAAGGAATCTTTGTTGAACGTTTAGAGCTCTTCTTGCTCACAGTTTGGCTTTTACAATTTTTTTTAACGTTTCAAATGTTTAATTTTTTAGCTTTTTCAGGAATTAGCATGATGTTAAAAAAGAATTCTACAAAGAAGTCTTTTTTAATTCGTGTAACTCTAGCAATTGTTATTGTAGTAGGGTCACTCCTCCCTAAAACAGCTGGAGACGTTATTGCTTTTGCTGACCTTTTAGGCTGGGCTTTTTTAATTATATTTCTTGCAGTTCCATTTTTTTTAGGATCAATTATGCTAATTAAGAAACGAGTGAGGAGAATATGAATAAATATTTAGCTGTCATCATGATGATAATCATATTAGTGGGTTGCTCTCGACACCGAAACATTGAACAACTCTCACTCGTCATTGGCGTTGGCATGGATTCCTTAGACACGGTGAACGAAAAGACGTCTCAGCATAACCTTATGCTCACTCATCAAACTCTTATATCTCCAGACCGTGGTGGGGTATCTTCTTCCTCATCTTCACCGTATAAAAACATTGTAACAAAAGGACCCACAGTACATGAAATTACAAGGAACATTGCATTGAAGCAAGACCCTTTATTCAGTCAGCATCAGCGTATTTTAGTATTTGGTGAAAAAGCTGGGAAGACCTTCAAGTTAGACTCTCTAATGGATCAGCTTGCTAGGGATAATGAAATTCGCAGAAGCTGCCTTGTTTTTGTTACAAATGGCCAAGCAAAGGATATTTTAACGATTAAAGGAATGGATACTCCACCGGTCAATGTCATTTATGATTTAGTTGAGAATAGGTATCGGACCAATAAAATTCTTCCCACCTTATCATTAGGAGAAATATCAGCTAAGTTAGAAACGGACCAAAGCTTTTTAGTACAACGTGTTTCAAAATTAGAAAAAGACATCCAGTTAAACGGAGCAGCTTTAATTAAAGGTGGAAAAATCCACGCGTTTTTATCTCAAAATGACTTACAGGCACTTAGTTGGTTAACAGGTGATATTCAAGGTGGGATCGTATATGGAAAGCATGGAAAGTATCCTTTCTCGTTTGAAATTGGTTCTGTTAAACAAAAAGTCAAAACCAAAGTTGAAAGTGATCATGCAATTCACTTTGATGTATACGTAAAGACATCGGGGCGGTTATCTGAAGATTGGGATGCTACTGACCAAAAGCTATCTCCTTCTTTTATTAACCACATTGAAAAAAATGTAGAGAAAATTATCCAATCAGATACAAACAAAATACTTAACAAGCTCCAATCTGATTATGAAGCAGATGCACCTGAATTTAGAGAGTATGTACGAATCAACCACCCTGCATTTTGGAAGAAACATCGAAAAGAATGGGATACTATTTTTTCAAACTCTACTATTGATTATCATGTTGACGTTACAATTGAAGATTTTGGAGCAAAAACAGACAGCGGCTAATTAGTCGCTGTCTTACTTTAGTTCCATAATCATGTAGCGATTGGTGTATGATTTTCGTTCAAAAGAAGCTCGCTTTTCTTCTCGATCAAAATAAAATAATTCATCTTCCTGGTATTGAAACGTATCACCTTTTTTATCCATTTCTTTAATAAACGATAGGTAATCATCGGAGTGAATTAAATACTTCTCTGGTTTATCTGAAACTTGAACTACCTTTTCATTTCCTGTTTTCATTTTTGCCATCCCCACTGCTAAAGGTATCGGATTTCCTTCTTGAAAAATAGTCTTATAAAAAATTAGCACAAATAATAAACACGTAACGCCTACGACTAGCAAAACCTGTTTTTTTATCATCCTCACCTACTTTTCATATGGTTAGCTCTATTATCAAGTGAAATTCTGCGTGAGCAAAAACGTTCTGCTATGTCATTTTTATTCAGAATGATTGACATAGAGATATGTACGTTACTAATACGACAAATTTGTAAAAAACACCTTTCTTTTATAAGAATTTGAATGGAAATATAACAGTTGTATTACCTTTCCGTTAAATCAGGTTTGCACTTCACATTTTCAATCGACTTCATGCTACACTTGAGTCAATAAAAGGTAAAAACTTTACAAATAGATAGGGTGTTGCGTATGAACAATCTTACTTTACAATCATATTTATCTCACTTATTTCCTGATATCCAAATGAGAAAACCGCTTTTTTACAATGCACCAATAGGCATCCGATTCAAGCTAACAAACCAAAAGCGCGTGTGGGAACAAGGGTATATGAAAAATGTTTATAAACGCACATACCAAATTTTTAAAGCACTTCATGATGAAAATGATGAGCTCATCGTTGTATTTCGTTCGCCATCTTCAAAAGCTGAACTATCCTTTCTAAAGCGCACTGATATATTAATGAAAAAATTCATTCGCTCTCGCTTAAGAAAGACAAGCGTACAGCTATTATCAACTAAAAATGAGTATGCAATTGCCTGCAGGCCAACTGACTTAAAGCAAAAGCAACTACTACAATCTATTGCGAATCGCGATTTACATATCCAACCTGCGATTGAAGAGGAATGTTACATTATCAACGTAAGCAAAGGAACAATTTTTCATCTCTATGATGATCGAGCGTTGGATGTCGTATCTAATAATCAACGTTCGCTTGGTTTACTACAAGAAAAGTTTAACGAATGGATTTTAGATATGGATGCTACTGAACATTCGCCAATAAGCTAACAAAGCTGCTGTATCTATATGTGATACAGCAGCTTTATTTTATTTGCTCATTAAGCCATTGAACCGTTTGTTGAACCATTTGCTTTTGTTGTTCTTCAGGAGAAATAGTCGCTTTATTGTCCCCAATTTGTTCACCATATAGACCAAATTGGGCATGATTTGCTCCTTTTAACTTTACTATTTTTGTATTTTTTGATAATAAATGCTTCGTTTCAGAAATCTTATTAGGCGTTGATAAACCATCTTTGTCACCTGTTAATGATAAAATTGGATAATTTGTGTTTGAAAAGTCATTTTTGTTCATTAGATAGGAAGCCAATAAAATGAGTCCCTTTACCTTACTTTGATGATTGTACGCATAAGAACTCGCTACAACTCCTCCTAAAGAGTGTCCTCCGATAAACCAATTATTAATAGTAGGGTGTTCCTTCATGATTTCTTCTGCCTTGTTACTTGAGAAGAAACTAACATTAAAAGGCGCATCTACTATCCCTACTAGATATCCTTGCTTTGCGATTTCCTGTGCATAATAACCGTATGCCATTGCTTCTACTTTTGCACCTTGGTAAATAATATAGCCACCTTTTATATCAGTATTATCATCTGGCTGAAAAAGTAGGTAGCCATCTCGGTGTATCGCTTGCTTTGGGACACCTAAATTTTCAACTTCTTGAGAAGGCTTGTAATCAAACTGTGTCCAAATGACAGAGAATGCTACCACGACAGCAAGTAAAACCAAAACTCCTACCGCTAGTACTTTAAGTAATCGCTTAAACATAAAATTCCTCTTTTCTTTATACTATCGAATGGAACATGCACATATTTCACATTATCTTGTAGCAAAAATGCATCTTTATGAATGAAAATAATGGTTCTACGGAACAATAAAACAAATTAACCAGCAAAGGAATTCTGTATGAAGCATATTACTTACCAAACGCACAAGCGACATAAAGCCTATGTTAGCTTGTTTGGCACAACTCAGCTCCACCTTCGAAATCCGTATATCATTGCCTGGTGGTCGGCGGCTTTTCCTGGCTTCGGTCATCTTTTGTTATCTAAAAACATTACAGGGCTGCTCTTATTCATTTGGGAGGTTTATACAAATATTCATGCCAACATTAATGTTGCAATGGTATATTCTTTTACTGGTAGGCTAGAAGAAGCCAAAAGCATATTGGATACTCGATGGGCGCTTTTATATATCCCTGTTTATCTATTTGCCATTTGGGATAGCTATCGCACAACCATCGACATAAACAAAGTGTACGTGCTGGCTGAACATCAAAATGAACCTTTTGATATCTTTAAAATGGGCGCTTTAGAAGTCAACTACCTTGATAAACGAAGCCCCCTAGTAGCCGTCATGTGGTCCATACTCATGCCGGGATCTGGTCAGCTTTATATTCACCGAATTATCATAGGTTTCTTCTCTTTAATTTGGGTAGTCGTATTTTTTTATCAATCACAATTTCTTCCCGCGATTCATTTTCTATTTTTAGGAGACATCCCAAGTTCAACAAGCGTTTTAAATATAGAATGGCTTTTATTTCTTCCTTCTATATATGGTTTTAGCGCCTATGATGCCTATGTTAACACCATTGAGAACAATAAATTATATGATCGTGAACAGGCTGACTTTCTTTCACAAAACTATCAGCAATACCGCTTTTCATTAAAACAGCGATTATAGCTTCTATACGCTAAATCCCGATATAGTAAGGAGCCCATTATGCAAGTATTCTCTACTTTTGATCACTCAATTTACCTAGAGCTCGCCATTGTAGCATTGGAGCGCAGTGGTATTCCTAAAAGCCAAATTTTAGCCATCCCACTAGAAGTAAAAGATGATCATTTTTTAATTTTCGATAGTATTCATCAATCAGACGGCATTAGCTTATTTGACATCGCTGCTGGGCTGGCAACAGCTTTTGCAGTTATAGGCGTAAGCGTTGGGTTCATCTTAACATGGGGACCTATATACTGGGGATTGATTGGTGCTGCTTCAGGGTTTATCATTGGCTTTTTAATTAACTTTATTTATTATAGAGTTGTTAAAAAGCGAAGTACGCAGGAGCAAACGGCGGAAGTGATTTTAATCGTAGAGTGTATACCAGAACAAACAGATCGTGTAATTAAAATATTAAAAACAAACTTCTCCAAGGGATTAGCTGTTCTTTCATAGAGCAAAAAGAAGTTGGGACATAAGCATTTCTGTCAACCATCTATCCGAACTAGCGCAAGTTAACTTCTTTTGATAGTTCAGGTATTTTCTGTCGGTTTGGAAAACACCTTTAAAAAACTAGTGAAATGGAGCGTAAGACATTCGACTCCTGCGAGAAAGAGAGGGAAGGTTGATACCCCGCAGCACAGCGAGGAGGCTCAGATTCCTCCCCGTGGAAAGCGAGTATCTGCAGCGCAATGGAACGGACTTGCTCTTACACCCTAACGATTTTAGAAACGGCATGACTCGTCTTTGAGAAGAGAACATTTATTTACGTCTTAGCCTCTTTCTATACTTAGTGGATATCTTTTTTCTTAAACCTCCCTCCTCTTACTTCAGCAATATTTGCTACCGCAAAAAATGCAGTTGAATCAATTTCATCAACAATTTCTTTTAGCTTTGCTTCTTCTAATCTTGTGATAACGCAAAAGATTACTTTTTTATCATCACCCGTATATGCTCCTTCTCCTTTCAAGTACGTTACTCCTCTGCCTAACCTTGCTAAAATAGTTTCACCAATTCGTTCGTACTGTTCGCTAATAATCCAAGCGGACTTTGACTCGTCTAACCCCTGAATAACAATATCAATTGTTTTAAAAGCAATGAAATAAGCCATTAACGAATACATAGCACGGTCCCATCCAAACACAAACCCTGCACTTCCTAAGATAAATAAGTTAAAGAACATGATAATTTCGCCAACGGAAAAAGGCGTTTTTTTATTAAATAAAATAGCTAGAATTTCTGTCCCATCTAAAGAGCCACCGTACCGAATCACAATTCCTACCCCAATACCTAAAACGATACCTCCAAAAACCGTTGCTAAAAGCGGATCTGTTGTTAGCACCGGCAGTGGATGAAAAACGTATGTAGCAATAGATAAAATGCTGACACCAAAAAGAGTTGATAAGGCAAACGTTTTACCGATTTGCTTATAACCTATATAAAAGAAAGGTAAGTTTAGTACAAAAATATACGCCCCAAGTTTTAAATTTGTTAAATGAGACAATATGATAGACACTCCAACAATGCCTCCATCAATGACTTTATTAGGTACTAGAAAAAACTCTAGACCTACCGCCATTAATATAGCTCCAAATAAAATAAGTAACACACGCTTAATAATCATTTTGCGAGGTAAAGACCGATGCACTATTTTTACCTTTTCTTCTTCAACGGGCAGCATTGGGACATCCACTCCTTTCTTTTATTTTATCATAACATTCTGAATATTTTTCTTTATTTTATTTATTATATTTCGCATCTTAAGCATTAAACCATGAATATATTGGATAAACTTGTAGATGATAACAATTGTAAGGTTACACAACCATTTTTCATCTTCAAAAAACATTCAAATTAAAAAACAGTTTAAAAGTTTTCAAAATTACATATTGGATATAAAATAATTGTACAACATTTGCGCAAATGTTAAACAAAAAGTATACAAAAGGAGAATGAAGCAAATGAAAAAAATTAAAGTTAGTATCGCTTCTTTAATGACTGTTTTATTACTTGCTTTTACTGGGCATTTCGCATCAGCTGCAAGCAACGATGCAATGGTACGTGTTGTTCACGCTTCACCAGACGCACCTGAGGTTGACGTATACGTTGATGGAGAAGCTGCTGTTGAAGGTGCTGCTTTCAAAGATGCTACTGATTATTTAAATCTATCTTCTGGTGAACATAAAGTTGACATCTATGCTGCTGGTACAAAAGGAAAAGAAGAAGCTGTCGTTTCTACAAACTTAACAGTTGAAGCTGGAAAAGCTTATACTGTAGCTGCAATTAACAAAGTTGCTAATTTAGAGTTAAAAGTGCTTGAAGATGATATGAATGCTTCAGAAGGAAAAACAAAAGTGCGCGTAGGTCACTTCTCTCCTGATGCTCCTGCAGTAAATGTAGGCGTTGCAAACGGTCTAACCCTTTTTGAAAATGCATCATTTAAACAAGTAACAGATTATACAGAAGTAGATGCTGGCACATATGATTTAGAAGTAACAACTACTGATGGTAATACGAAAGTATTAGACCTTACAGGTACAAACTTAGAAGCAAATACAGTTTACACGGTACTTGCTGTAAATACTGCTGACAGCCTTGAGCCACTTGTTTTAAAAGACAATACGGCAATGCCTTCTGAAATGCCCAAAACAGGTATGGGTGGAGCTTCTGAGCAATCAAATGACTCCCTTCTTCCTGTATTAACTCTATTAGGAATTGGAGCAGTTGCTATCTTTGTTGTTCGTCGTCATAAAGGCTACGAAAATTAATGAACAACATGAGATGGGCTCTACCAATTATATGCACTGCTTTTTTAGGATTAGTTGGCTGTTCAGCTCAGTCAGTCGCAACAACTTCACAGCCCGATCCTGAAAAAGTAAAAATGGCAGAAACAAAATCAACAAATTCGCCCCCACAAGCGTCGGTTGATGTTTCTGCCCCATCTCAGCTTACAATACCAAAGTTAGACATTCAAGCGCTGATTGAAAAAACCGGCTTAACTAATGATGGACAAATGGATGTTCCTGATAACGGTGATGATGTCGCTTGGTTTGAACCAGGCACAAAGCCAGGAAATGAAGGAAATGCTGTTATTGCTGGGCATGTTGATGATAAAGAAGGACCTGCAATTTTTTACAACCTTCATAAACTTGATAAGGGTGATGAGATCTTTGTATCTGATGAATCGGGTAACGTACTTACATTTGTTGTTACTGATAAAAAAGCCTATCCGCGTGAAGATGCACCTTTACGAGAAATCTTCGGCCCAACGTTTGATCATCATCTCAATTTAATAACGTGTACAGGATTATTCGATAAACAAAATAAAACACATGAAGAACGCCTTGTTGTTTATACAAAACTTCAGGATACTAAAGTAGCCAATGCTCAATAAGCATTGGCTACTTTTATGATTTTTCCACTATATCCATGAAAACATCTTGTTCTATCGGACATACTAATAAATACGAAATCTTCGTTTACACGCACTTCCTTACTACTTTAAAATAAAAGCAGATGAACAGGAGGCTACTATATGCACAAAAAATGGCTTATTGTACTTTCAATTACATGCTTAGTAGGGGTTGCTTTTTTTATTAGTAACACCAACATCGCTAATACGGCTGAAAAAGACCCGCTTATCATTGCTCACCGCGGAGCTTCTGGCCATGAACCAGAGCATACGATAGAAGCCTATAAGCTGGCACAAAAAATGAAAAGTGACTATATTGAGATTGACCTGCATATGTCTAAAGATGGTCAATTAGTTGCCATTCATGACTATGCCCTACACCGTACAACGAATGGAACGGGATATGTAAAGAATAAAACCGTAAAGCAACTGCAGACTTTAGATGCGGGAAGCTGGTTTTCTAGCAAGCGAAAAGGAGCTTATATTCCAACGCTTGACGAAATTTTTGCCACGTTTGGAAACGACATTCGTTATTATATTGAAACAAAATCACCTCATGAATATCCCGGTATGGAAAAAAAGCTAATGGCTCTTTTAGATAAGTACACTATAAATAAACAACAGCTTATTATTCAATCGTTCAGTGATGAAAGTTTGCGGACTTTCCACCACTTAGAACCTTCCATTATGCTCATTCAATTAGTTTCCTATAGACAAGGCTTATTAACGTCACATCAATTAAAAAATATTCATCGATATGCTGATGGAATTGGCCCAAGTTCAAAGACGTTAACAAAAAGCTATATAAAAATGGTCCAATCATATGGACTAGACATTCATGCTTATACGGTAAACGATACAAAAGAGATGAAAAAGTTAATTCAATGGGGCGTGAACGGTATTTTCACTAATTATCCTGACCGTCTATATAAAGTCGTTCATCCTTATGAAAAGACCCTTTTTACATTTAATTTCCCGGTGTAAAAGGGGCTTTATTGTACTGAGCAAAGTTAAATATCTCGGTTACGGACAATTGATAAATAAAAACCTATGACGACAGCTGAGTAAGCAAGCCCCCAACAAAAGCCTATCCAAACATGAATATCCTCACTTATAAAGTGTATCAGGGCTGCTATTGGCGGCAATAAATAAATAACCATTTGCAAACCTTCATAAGGATAAGGAACACCCGCTACTGCCAACGTTAATACCAACACAAACACTGGGCCAAACCACGAAAGATTACCAGTGCGAAGCATATGACGAGTGAACAATAATGACACGCTCATGCTTGTTAAGCAGCTTACTAAATGCAGTAAATATCCAAACACTTGCTCCTTAGCAGTGGGCATTGAAGAAAACATGTCAAAGACGATTGGATATAAAATTGAAACAGCGCTTAGAATAATTGACAGCACTACAGCACTGATTATTTTACTGATGAAATAAACTGATTTCTTCCTCACATGCAGCCTTGTAATTCTTTCTTGCTTACTATTTTCCGCGTGCATAAATGAAATTGTAATCCACGAAAAGATAAAGAATAAATAAATAGAAGTATTATAGAAACTGTCTAATACCGGATTTGGTGTGTATGTATAGGTAATAATTAATAAGATTAAATACAAAGCCAATGGCGGAATATACCGATATGACTTTAAATATGTAAGATAATGATATCGTATCAATGCAATCATTTCTAATAGTCTTCCCTTTCAATAATTTCTACACGATGAATATCCGCTCGCACATCAATTAGCTCTTTGAGCAATTGATTCATGTCTTGCTTTCTAATATAAAGCGTATAGCGACTGCCGTGTTGCTCAACCTTAGCACACTTACCTTTCAGCTCTCGAATAGGCTTATTCATAATAAAATCTGCTTCAATAACAGCCAGTTTATCTATACATTCAATACGCTGACTGCGAAGTATTTTGTGAGCACCAATTGTAATCACTCGATCCGCCGTTACTTGAATTAATCTTTCTTCATGACAGGTAAAAATAATTGTCATTCCTCGATCTTTTAATCGTCTAAACGCTTTCTCAACGTCAACCTGCGCTTTGGCATCTAGACCAGATAACGGTTCATCAAGAAGAAGAAGCTCTGAAGATCCCAGCATCGCTTGCATCATATTTACTTTCTGCTTCATTCCTTTTGAAAAAGAAGTAATTTCTTCGTATTTATACTCGGTCATATCAAAGGTCTCGAGCAGCTCTTCAATTTTTAACAGTAGCTTTTTTTTCGAGATTTGTTGAATACGTCCCATATGAAATAGATAATCTTGAAGCCGAAACGGAAGCTCTTGAGGGAATTGTTCAACCACAAAGGCCGGTAAACCAATGGATGTATCAATTGTTACGCTCCCCTTGGTTGGCTTAATTAACCCTCCTACAATCTTTAACAACGTACTTTTTCCGGCACCGTTCTTGCCAACAATCGCTACTGTTTCTCCCTTTTGAAAAGTTGTATGGACGTTCTCTAGTACCGTTTGCTTTTTGTATGATTTTGAGATATTTTTCAATTGAATTAATGATTCCATTTTACTTGTCCTTCCTTTAGTAAAACATATAATAAATAATGGTTAGTTAAATAGTAGCATATTTACTACATAAATAGTGCCTTCACATACATTTTTAGACAAGAAAATTAACTCTCAAAGGCGAATCGTGACGTTGCTAACATAAGTAAGTTATAGAAACACGTTCTTTGCATTGCACTGCAGACACTCCATTTTTAACTTATTTCCATAACCAACAAAAATATCCGAACGATTGCCAGTTAACTCGCAATCGTTCGGATATCTAGTTCACTGAAATGCTTATTTCTCAGCCCTTTGATTCTTCTACATATAAAGAACCATATGCTCTTCGTCAATGAATTTATCCTCTACATGTAGAGCTTGTTTTTCAAACCCATAGCTATTAAATCCTAAAGAAGTGTACAGAGCTTTTGCTCCTTGATTATTAGCTGCGACCACAAGATAAATTTGCAGCAGCTCCGTTGATTTTGAAGCTTGTTCAATAACTGCTTTTAAAAGTGATTTCCCAAGCCCCATTCCTCTTGCTTCAGGAGCTACGTACATTCCCCAGATATCTCCTTTATGCTGAACTTTTAAAGGTTTTTGTTTTTTATAACCTACAATTCCAACAAGTTTATCATCGAGAAACCCTCCCATGATAAACTCGTCTTCAAATGTAGGAAATTGCTTACGAATATCTGACACTTCTTTTTCACATTCTTCTTCATAGCTTAAAACAAAGCTTTCTGGATGGTCTCGTAGAGCTCTTAAACGTAGTTCCCAATAAATATCTGCATCTTCTTTGGTTAACAATCGAATGTTCATATCCTCACCTGGTTTTCGCTTATTGTCTTACATGTTAGGGCTCGTATACAGTGAAAACATCATTCCACCGATATAAATCATAATAATTATCAGGCACATCGACATCTTTAATGAGTATTTTTTCTTGCTTTGTACTACCAGCCATAATATTGGCTCTTTTACGATTTGTACGTATCCATAGGGTTTGCTTGGACTGATTGATATATGTTGGCGCATAATCCCCCCAGCCTTTTAAAGGATTAGTTAATTTTTCTTGCTGGTTTTTTGCTAAGTTAATTGTATAAAGTGAGGGAAGCGGGCGTTTCTTAGCGTCGTTTGACCAATCCGCTTCTTGTACTCGTGAAATAATAATTTGCTTATTTGCTGCCCACGTAAAATCCCAGTCAGCAAAACCTTTTGGAGTAAAAATATGCTCTTTAAAAACGGGCATTTCTTTTAACGTGAACGTTTTATTTTCAGTAGCAATCCGACCTTCTCCATTAATAAAAGCTAGCTCTTGCTGATGGGGAGACCACTTAAACCAATTTGATACGTTTAGCATTGTACCGATTGATTGAAACGCTTTACCTTCAGAAGTTATAACGCATAGCGTGTTTCCATCAGCTGACATAGAAGCTGTCGGAATAGCTAAAAAGCTAATCCAATGTCCATTTTCTGACCACTTAAATTCGCTCGTTGTATAAGCAAAAAAAGAGTCGCTTGGATGAGGTAAGGTTGCAAAAGGTTCGACCTTTTTTATATCTAGATTTGCATTTTTTTCAACCGTATATAATTTAACCGCTCCCCAACCTCTCGGTGATAAGGTTGCTGACTCCGTTATTAAAAATTGTTTACCATCTGGGAACCATGAAAACTGATCAACGCCAAGAGCTACGTGGCTTTTTTTCTTTTGTTTAACATTGTAGATAGTTAAAATGTCGTTTGATATGTAAGCTATCTCCATACCAGTTGGTGACCACTGATAACTTTGGACATCTTTTTCAATTTCAATTTGCTTGCCTTTTACGCTAGCTACCATCAACGATTCTCCATTTTTATAGGCGATATAAGCTCCATACTTTGACCAAATCGGTTCACTTGCCTCATTAGTTGAAGAAAGTTTTGTTTCTTTTCCGTTTTCATAAACCCACACGTCACCATCTCGAATAAAACTTACCTTGAAGTTAGAAGCTGATTCAACTGTACTTGGAAGCAATAATATCATGAAGAAGCATAAGAAAAAGCGCCTCATTTTGTCACTCCTTTTAATTAAATTTATCTGTCACATCTACTTCTTCTTATCCTTGCACAAATCCAAACATCTCATGACAAAAACCTATAAAAAAAGACTTCTGCTTAGAAGTCTTTTTTGGTTATGCCTTAGAAATATGTAAGTTAATCCAATTTATATCATTTTTCACAAGTAAAATGTTGTTAACCAAAAGAAAAAGGCAATCGTATATAACTACGACTGCCTTTTTCTTTATTTTGTAGGAGCTGGTTTAGTATCTGATTTACTTTTTAGTAACGTCATTCTCTTTTTTAAATAATAACCTTGTCCAATACCAAATAAGTTACCAATTACCCAATATAGAGCTAAAGCTGACGGAAGTGTAAAACCGGCTACTAATACGAAGATTGGCATAATGTTCATCATCATCTTCATTGGAGGCTGAATTTCATCCGTCATACTTACACGAATTTGTAAGAATGTTGTAATAGCTGCAACAATTGGTAAAATAAAGTATGGATCTGGAGCACCTAAGCTTACCCATAAAAATGAATGTTCCGCAATTTCTCCCGTACGTGCAATGGCGTTATAAAACGCAAAAATAATTGGCATTTGAATTAAAATAGGTAAACATCCACCTAGTGGGTTAATTTGATGTTTTTGATACAAAGCCATCATTTCTTTTTGAAGCTTTTGCTGCGTTTCAGGATCTTTTTTACCTGCATATTTCTTTTGTATAGCTTCCATTTCCGGGCGTAATGCTTGCATAGCCATCGTGCTTTTTTGCTGTTTTAAAATAAGCGGTAATAAGACTAGACGAATAATAATCGTGACAGCAATAATTGATAAACCATAACTACCACCAAGGAATTCTGCTACCTTTGTCAAAGCAAGAGACAGTGGATATACAAAGTAGTGATCCCAAAATCCACCGCTTGTAGACGTAACAGGATTTTGTGTACTACACCCTGCTAATGCAATTAATACCATTCCTAAAACTGCTACTAATTTATAATGTCGTTTCATTTTCTTTCCTCCTAATTGTTTAAATGATTACATTAAGCAAAAATAAGAAGGAAAGGGTCTTCTTCATCTGTGTTTTTTTCTTTTACCGGTGTTTTTCTATATACATGAATAAGCGTCTTCAAACGCTTCCATGCCGTAAATACTGCTACGCTAGTTTGAATACAAGTCGATTCTCTTAGCTCCTCTGTGCGTACCGCTACATACCTCGATTCCCGAAGCATATAATAGCAGACTACATAAGCCATAAGGGCAGTTAAGTACGGAACATATAGAAACAAATCATGATAAAAATCCATATGTTTACTCTCTTTCTAAACTGTAGTTAATGAATCTACTAGTAGTGTAGCATTTACAATGTGCTGACACAATACGTACGTCTTTATCTTCTACGGTTTATTTGTGAAAAAGTTTCATCAAGGCTTATATTTTATAGAAAAGCTCATCTGCTAAACAGATGAGCTTTTTTCACTTCACAAGAAGCTTTTCAATCTCTTGAATTGTAGGTAATGCCGTCATCGCACCTTTTGTTGAAGCTGCTAGTCCCCCAGAAACACTTGCAAAGCGTCCAAAAGAAGTAAGCTCTTCTTCTGTCAAGTCTGAAAGTTGACCATTATATTGATTAATGGAATAAAGCATAGCAGACACAAAGGCATCTCCTGCACCTGTTGTATCAACAGCGTTCACTTTCATAGCGGAAATAGCTACTTTTGCTTTAGAAGATACAGCTAGGCTTCCCTCTGCTCCTAATGTAATAATTAAAAGCGGGATAGCATAATGGCTTAACGCTTCCACTCCTTCTTCAATCATTTCTTTTCCGGTAATAAAAGCAAGCTCTTCTTCTGAAAGCTTTACAATATCTGCTTTTGGAAGCATCTCTAGAATGGTACGTTTCAATTTTTCTTCGTCTTTCCACAACGTTAAACGAACATTAGGATCGAATGACACAAGAACATCATTCTTCTTCGCGAGTTCTACAGCTTTCAAAGTGGCAGAGCGGGAAGGTTCACTAATCATTGAAATCGTACCAAAGTGAAGAATACGATTTTCTTTAAATAGCTCTTCATCAATTTCTGCTTCGTGAAAAAAGCGATCTGCGCTTGGATCAATGTAAAAATTAAAGCTGCGGTCACCGTCTTTATCTAACGTAACGAAAACCGTTCCTGTACGTGCTTCATCTGTAAGCAGCATGTTGTTTGTATTAACACCATATTCATCAAGCGTATCTTTTAAAAAATGACCTAATACATCATTCCCAACTTTCCCTAGGAATGTGGATTTCAAGCCTAATCTTGATACTCCTACCGCCACGTTTGCAGGCGCACCCCCTGGACTTTTTTGATATGTAAGATTCGTATGATCTAACGGAATAAAGTCAATTAATGCTTCTCCTAATGAAATAACACCGTTTTTCATTTTTTTCCCCTCTCTTTCTTTATGAGTATAAATTAAGAAAAGTGGAGTAAAATGAACTGTCATTTTACTCCTACTTTTCTTTTACCTTCTTTATTCTTCTTCTAATTTCATAAACCACGTAACAATAAATGCTACTCCTACCGAGATAACCATTCCAATAATATAGTTAATTAAATTACTCATCCCAAGTGGAGCTGCAATAGCCATCATCGGGATACCTGTTAAACCGTATGCGTTTGCAACAACATTCGTTAACACAACATATCCACCACCAGCAGCACCACCTATAGCTGCTGCAATAAATGGTTTACGTAACTTTAAGTTTACACCAAAGATAATTGGTTCCGTAATCCCAAGAAACGAAGAAACAGCGGCTGGAATTGCGATTTTCTTTGTTTTTGCATTCTTTGTTTTAAAATATACGGCCAATCCGGCACCACCCTGTGCAACATTAGCGCATGCCCATATAGGAAGTAAGAAATTAACTCCGATATCAGGGTTTGCAAGAAGTCCTGCTTCAATTGCATGAAAACTATGTTGTAGTCCTGTTAATACAATCGTGGAATACAAACCACCAAACACGATACCAGCAAATACACCCGCTACATCATACATTGATTGTAAACCAATTGAAATCAAATCACCAATATATCTTCCAAATGGTCCAATAAATAACAGAGAAATAAACCCTGTAACAATAACCGTCAAAAATGGTGTTACTAGTAAATCAATTGCGTTTGGAACAACTTTACGCAACCCTTTTTCAATTTTACTCATCACATAAATCGCAAGTAAAATCGGTACAACGGTACCCTGATAGCCAATTAACGGAATACTTAATCCAAAAAAGTCCATATATTCAGGCTTGGCATCTGCTAAGGTCCATGGGTTTAATAGCATTGGATGAGTTAATATTCCACCCATTACGGCTCCTAAATACGGATTCGCTCCAAATTCCTTAGCAGCTGAAAATCCTATCAAGATTGGCAAGATGATAAACGCGGAACTTGAAAACATATCTAGTAAAATGAAAAGTGAGCTGTCTTCTGAAACCCACTTAAATGCTTTCATCATTCCAAGTAGCCCCATTAGTAAACCACTTGCAACAATGGCAGGGATAATCGGAACAAAAATATTTGAAAGCATACGAGCAAACCTTGCGAAAGGATTCATCTTTTTCTTCATTTCTTCTTGATGATTTGCAGGCTGCTCTGTTGTTTGATTCTCTACACCTAACTCTTTCATAAATTCTGCATGGACTTTATTAACAAGTCCTGTGCCAAAAATGATTTGAAATTGCCCTGAATTAGAGAAAGCACCTTTAATATCGTCTATTTCATCTAAACCTTTTTGATCAATTTTGCTTTCATCTCGAATGACTAAACGCAAGCGCGTAGCGCAGTGCTGAGCGCTGGTAACGTTTTCTTTTCCACCTAAAAGCGGAACAAGCTTTTTCGCAATGTCTTTCACATCCATGCGAACTCCCCCTTTATTACATGTTTTTAATATAGTTTCTGCGATTCAACTAGCCAGATGACAACAAAAAAGACCTAAAACGCGTACTCAAATACATATACACAACAGCAGTGCATACATATTTCACGCATTTTAGGTCTTGCCTGCTTAACCAGTCACAATCCCGCTTATTCAATTAATACGCTTTCATTGTATCTATTTCGACATTGTTCGTCAAGACTTTTTTAGGCCCTTTGACCAATTCTTTCAATATGGAGCGTAATATAGCCAAGTTCAGAAGGTGGAAAATTTATGTCATATTCGGCTTTCAGAAATGCTCCAATCTTTAAAGCACATGTATAAGCACGCTTGTACTTAGTTTGCAGCATGTTCAACATATCTTCATCCATTGAATGAAAAGGCTCATCTTCAGCAATTCGATTTAACGCAAAGCGTAAATGAGTGAGTAGTCGCTGGTACGAAATGCTCTCTTCATCAATTTTAAGGTCAAGTTCTTCTGTAATAATCTCAATCATTTCGTTGATGATTGTTGTATTCATCATTACCTGTTCCATATTGGATGTATGCAATTTAGCTGTATGAATGTGAAGAGCGATATAACCTGCTTCATCAATTGGCATCTGAACTTTTAAACGTTTAGAAACTTGTTCAATCGCCCATACACCTATATCGTATTCCGGACGATATAGTGCTTTAATTTCATGTAAAAGTTTATTTTGAATTAAAATTCCTCGAGATAACCTTTCAATTGCAAATGATAAATGATCACTTAAAGCGATATGAACATGATCACTAAGCGTAACGCCTAGCTGCTGTTCCGCATACGAAATAATTTCTTCTGCCACTTGAATATGCTCTTCAGGTAGGCTTTTTAATATTTCTTGAAATTTTTCATTTTCTTCTTTCATTACAAAAACTTTTTCAACTTTGGCTTTATTTAAAATATCATTTTTGCTTTTTTGAAAGGCAATCCCCGGGCCCATTACAATCTTTTCAATTTTTCCTTCTTTTACAACGGCTGCATTGTTGTTTAATACTTTAAATATCTTCAACCGGTTATTCCTCCTCAGCAGGAAGAAGGTGACAAATTTATTTCATTGTCACTTTCGCACATTGAGTTTGTCCTTTTTGAACATCACCACTTGCTACAATTTCAAATGAATCTGCTGCGTCGCTATTTGTAATGACAACAGGCGTAATAATACTTTTCGCTTTTTCTGTCACTAATGGTAAATCAAACGTAATAAGAGGTGTGCCTACTTCTACCTTATCGCCCGCTTGAATATGCGCTTCAAAGCCTTCCCCTTCCATTGCTACTGTTTCCAGTCCAATATGTATAAGTACTTCCGTACCTGCTTCTGTTTTTAATCCGACAGCATGCTTTGTGTGGAATAATTGGACTATCTCTCCTGCCACTGGAGATACTACTTGTCCATCCGTTGGTTCAATAGCAAATCCATCGCCCATCATTTTTTGAGAAAACACCGGGTCTGGAACTTGCTCTAATGGAAGGATTTTGCCAGTCATTGGTGCCGTTACTAGTGTTTCTTTAGATTTCGTCTTACCGCCAAAAAGTTTTTTAAACATGTTAATCACCTTTCCTTTATCATTTTATTGGTAGCATACCCCGTTATTACCTTTGAAAAACGTAGCTTTATTAAGAAGAAACTTCTTCTTATATCCTCAACATTTGTATACAATGCTCCCCTTATTAGATCAGGATATTGAGATAAATATGTTCATTATTTAAACATGCCTACGATGTATTGTAAACAAAAAAGTTCTTTCAATGGAATAATATTGAAATTGATTTAACTCGCTGAAATATAAAAAAGAGTATAGCCTTTACCATACTCTTTTTTTCACTACTTATTAAAATGTCTTTGCCACACTTTTTGCTTTCTCTACTGCATTAGCTAAAATTTGATCTGCTTCTGCTGGAGCATAAGCCATGCCTTCAGCAACAACTAATTCAACATCTTGAATACCAATAAAGCCCATTACAGTGCGGAAGTATTTCTGCGTAAACTCAAGTTCTGCAGCTGGTCCTTCGCTATAAACACCGCCGCGCGCTTCTAATAATGCTACTTTCTTTCCAGTAGCTAATCCAACAGGTCCGCTTTCAGTGTACTTGAATGTTTTCCCAGCAATCAAAATGTTATCAATATATGCTTTCATAAGTGGTGGAAAGCTTAAGTTCCACATCGGTGCTGAAAAAATTACTTTATCAGCTTGTAAGAACTGCTCTAATAAAGCTCCCATACGCTCAACTTTTACTGTTTCATCTTCTGTTAGCTCTTGATTTGCTCCAGCTTTCCCCCAAGCGCTTAACACATCAGAATCAATTAAAGGAACGCCTTCTTTATAAAGGTCGACTGTTGTTACTGTATCACTTGGATTCACCGTTTGATACTCATCTAAAAATGCTTGAGCTAAGCGTGTTGAGAAGGACGCCTCATCAACTTGTGGATTTACTTTTACATATAACACGTTTGTCATAGTTCTCATCTCCCGTTTATCTTTAAATCATTTATTTTCATTTCAAGATTTTAATTTGGTTTATTATCTCGAATTCAAGATTTATTATATGATTCTGTTCTTTATTCGTCAACCGTTTAAATGATTTTTTTAAAATTTTTCCGAAACAAAAAAAATATCCGCACTATCGAAAGTAGTTAACTCGCGATAGTTCAGATATATCATTGACTGAGATACTTATGTCCCACCCTCTTTAATAACACTGAAATTCGTTCACTCGATCTAAATCAATCCCAGCATATATCCAGTTGAATCCAGTCCAACGATACCCTGCTACGGATTTGCGGCCGACATATGTTGGATAGAACCAATATGACCGCCCACCTTTTGCCCAGATATACGTGTATTTATACAGACAACCTGCTATCGAACCAGGATCTACAGCATAAAGAGATGGTCCTCCCGAAGAAGCTAATTGAGGTGTAAAAGCAGGCGGTGGACCTGTTGGGGGACCACTTTGACCAGAAGGTGGTGGAAAACCTGGTACGCCTCCCTGCCCTGGTGGTGGAGGTGGTGGTAAAAAGCTTCCACCTTGTCCTGGTGGTCGCGGTGGAAAACCTTGCCCACCCTGTCCTGGAAATATAATTTGAAAGCGAGGGTCGTAATAATATCGATACATATATATTCTCCTTTCCAATGTGCATTTAAATTACTATATGCTTCACTTTTTGAATAGGTGAATATCCATACACTAGGTTTTTCGAGTAGGATCATATTGCGGCATGCATCGTTCAATAAATTGATATACAAAAAAGATCAAAACGAATATTGGAGTTAAAACAAAGGGGTGTTGAATGCAACGTTTAACAAAAACTGATTCAAACATAGGAATTTCTTTTAAAATTTTAAAGAGAGACTGGCTGCTTCCTACTATGGAGATTAAAATAAAAATCCCCCATAAAATCCCGTTGCTATATGACCAAAAGAGATGGATTGTATAAAAGCTGAAACTAGCAATAACACCGCTAACAATACCACCTATAATTGTTTTCACTGTGAAAGGAATCGCAATAAACCATCCTACTCCTATACCTGCACAAGCAGCACAAATACTTGAGAACATAAGCGTTTCTTCCACTAATACAAACATCGTAAAAGCAGTTATAAAGCTTGTGCTCATTGCCGTATATACAGCAGCTAAATTGCCAGCTTTTGTTGATATATAACCATGGTGACACACAGTATAGTAACAGGAACACCAAATGAATAAGCCTACAAGAATCACGCCCCAAATCATAAGCTAATCCTCCTTTTCCTCTATTATATAAGAGACTCTTTCACTCAATTTTCATTTTTATCTATTAAATTTACTAGTGATTAGCAATTGATTAAATTATCTTTTATATAGTAATCTCTATGATAAGATTGCTAGATTTAGTCCTATCCACCTTAAAAATCTAGCAAAAAGATGTAAAAGGCAAAATGTTATCGTTTGACCTATTTATATTGTAGAATGATTCATGTATAATAAGAGGCTGTATGATATTATCTTCATCATAGTGAAGATATCTTTTGTGGCTTAACACTAGCGTGCCACATTAAGAATATAATTAGATTCGATATTGATAGGTGAATAGTATGGGTGAAAATCAACGAAATGTTAGTAGATTTGACTGGAATTTAGCTTTTCTTCTCTTTCTTTTTTTCTGCGTAAGTATTACTGCTATTAATAGTGCACAAACTATTGGACAATATGATTCAAACTTTGTTATTAAACAAGTTGCTTTCTACGTAATTGGAGCGGTAATTATTGCATTTGTAATGCGACTAGATTCTGATCAATTACAAAAACTCTCGTGGGTCTTCTATGGTTTTGGAAACTTCCTTCTAATTTTCTTAATTATTGCGCCGAGCAGTATTGCTCGAGAAATTAACGGTGCAAAAAGTTGGTTTACACTACCTGGCTTTTCATTACAGCCTTCTGAGTTTGTAAAAGTTTTCTTGATTATTGTATTGAGTAATATTATTGTTAAGCACAACGAAAAATATCGCATTCGCACGATACGTGAAGACCTTTTATTACTAGCAAAAATGGGGGCAACATTAGGTTTTCCTCTGCTTCTTGTGATGCAGCAACCTGACTTAGGAACTGCGCTTGTTTTATTAGCGATTTTTGTAGGTCTGGTCTTTGTATCGGGAGTAACGTGGAAGCTAATTGTTCCTGCTTTTTTAGGGCTTGGTTCAATAGGTGCCGGCATTCTTGCACTAGTAATTTATGCTCCTGATTTCCTTGAAAAATATTTAGGTGTTAAGCAGTATCAATTTGGTCGGATCTATGCATGGCTAGACCCAACCACTTACAGCACAGGTGAAGCATATCACTTAGTGAAATCACTGAATGCTATCGGTTCTGGGATGGTCAACGGAAAAGGCCCGGGAAATGGCGTTGTTTACATTCCAGAAAGTCAAACAGACTTTATCTTTGCCGTAATAGGTGAAGAGTTCGGTTTTATAGGAGGAAGCATTGTTATCAGCTTGTTTTTCCTTCTTATTTATTACTTAATTAAGCTTGGATTAGAAACAAAAAATGAATTTAACTCTTATTTATGCGTAGGTGTCATTACGATGATTACCTTCCACGTCTTTCAAAATATCGGTATGACGATTCAAGTATTACCAATTACAGGTATCCCTCTACCATTTATTTCTTACGGTGGTAGCTCCCTAATGGGTAGTATGTTTGCCATTGGATTAATGTTTGGGATATCTTGGCACCAAAAACGATATATGTTTGGTACAGAGTAAAATAAAAAGAGCGGTATAGAATTAACGGGTTCGGTTTTGAAGCACAAAATCAAAACTCGCAGCCCAATTCGTTACTGTTTTAACATTAATATCAACAGTAAATTGGTAACAAAAAAAGCAGTGGATTTCGTAATCCAACTGCTTTTTTATATTTTCGCTTCTTTTTTGATTATGAATAAGTTCCATTATCATTTTTATACTCAACGGTAGGGAAATTAATAATAAAATTATACCTATTTTTTATCTAGGAAATTTTTTAATGGCTTCTGAAGTACGTCCACAATGGCTGTGAGGATACTTGTTGCAAAAATTCCTATCAAACTTATCGATATAGGTCCTGCTGCATCATCTCCTGTGATTATAGAAATCACCTTTAAGCTTATTATCATTAATACAATGAAGAAAATGGCTGTAAAAGCACATTTTTTTATAACCTTTAAAGATTTAAGAGATAACTCGGAGAAAGCGTTGTTCCTTTCGATATAGGTTAATAGTTTATATACTTGATACAGCGTAAAAGAAAATGTAATACAAATTCCATACGCACATACTAAAAGGGGATATAGCGAGTAATCCCCACCAGGATGTGCTTCTACGTCTTTAATGGTTAACACAGGCATCCAATAAATACACAAAGTAAACACTGCAATTCCGATTAGAAAAATAATGACCTTTAAGAAAGTGGTGGAACCTCGTTTAACAATTATTTAAAACACCTCCCTTATTTAATGACAATATGATTATAATATGTATTTTATCGTTTTTCAATAAATTAATATTGTTTTTGATTAAATTATTATTGTTTTTGATTAAATTATTATTGTTATTTTAATATCCTTTTGATTATAAATAACAATAAAAAGAATTTCTCATTACAAAGAAATGTTCAAGTCACAGCAATTTTAGCACTATAATTAACAACTCCGCATAAACTTATGCAGTCATACCAATTAGGTTGCGAATTCTAATATCAATTCTATTATTAAGTAAGTAAAACCATTGATGGATCAACAAAAAAAGAGACAACCAATTCATATGTGAATTGTGTCTCCGATTATGTTGTTTATTTGTTATTTTTCACTCAAAAACCGAACCCGTTAGTATAGACTCCGCTCTTTTTATTTTGTTTAGATTCTGGTAAAATTAAATGTGTAATCGCTTACAATTTTAAGTTTGCGAGGTGATCATGATGTTTGATTATCAATATCGACGCAAAGCATATGATTTACTTAAAAAGAAACAACATAATTGTATAGTGGATTCACCCTCAATAACTCTGTCATTTTGGAAAAGACTTTTCAATAAAATAAAGAGGTGAATAGTCACCTCTTTATGCTATCTATATCGAAGAGTCTAAGCCAATTCGCCCCATCGCTTTTTTGGTAGCACCGTTCATCCCTTGTAATACTACCTTTTTATTATTGCTTTCATACTTTCCTATAACTTTCGCCACGGCTAACATTGCAGATTGATCCCAAACGTAAGAGTTTGAAAAATCAACTACAATTATTGCTTGTTCATCTTCGTAATGAAATGCATTTACAAAAGCTGTTGTTGTTGCAAAGAAAAGAGGACCTTTAACGTGATAAACTATTCGATCAGACTCTTCTTCTTTTATTATTGTTAATCTCGCCATTTTCCAACCAAACACGACCGTACTAATGACAATACCAACCATAACTCCTAGCGCTAAATTATGTGTAAGCAGTACAACAACAACTGTTGCAATCATAACAACAGAATCCGATACAGGATACTTATGAATGTCTTTAACAGATCGCCAATCAAACGTGCCTACCGCTACCATAAACATGACGCCAACAAGCGCGGCCATTGGAATCTGCTTTACAACATCACCTAACACCATAATTAAAAATAATAAAAACACGCCTGCTATAAGTGTTGAAAGTCTTCCACGTCCACCTGATTTTACGTTGATTACAGATTGTCCAATCATAGCGCATCCTGCCATTCCACCGAATAAACCTGTAACTATGTTAGCAAAACCTTGTCCACGTGCCTCTTTATTTTTATTGGAATCTGTATCCGTCATATCATCTAAAACTGTCGCAGTTAGTAATGATTCTAACAAACCTACAATCGCTAACGGTAGTGAATACGGTAGAATAATCAATAATGTTTCTAGTGATAATTCTACTGCTGGAAAATGAAGAGCTGGTAGTGTACGCGTAATCTCTCCCATATCTCCTACCGTTTTCAAGCCAAATCCTCCACCAAAAATGGCCATGGCCGTCATAAATACAATCGCTACTAACGGTGCTGGAACTATCTTAGTTACAAGAGGGAATACATATACAATTAATAATGTTCCTGCTACCATCGCGTACATAGCCCAGTTCGCACCTTTAAAATGCTGAAATTGAGCAGTGAAAATTAAAATCCCTAACGCGTTAACAAAACCAAACATAACCGTTTGTGGTAAAAATGATAAAAACCTTCCAACTTTCAGCACACCTAAAACGAGCTGAATAATTCCAGTTAAGATTGTCGCCGCAAACAAATACTCAACCCCATGAGTTTTCACTAGATCAATCATTAAAAGAGCCATTGCACCAGTTGCGGCAGAAATCATTGCTGGTCTTCCCCCAGTAAATGCAATGACAATTGCCATACAAAAAGAAGCATATAGACCTACCATAGGATTTACTCCTGCAATGATGGAAAATGCAAGTGCTTCGGGAATTAATGCAAGTGCAACGGTCATTCCTGAGAGAATATCTCCTCGGATATTTGAAAACCACTGCTGCTTAATAGCTGCTACGCTCACTAAATCACCTCATAGTATATAGTAAATTGATTTTCGACTCTCACGAAAACCAAAGCCGTTTTGAACGTAGGTTATCGTACCATATCTTCTTTGAATTGAAAATATATTTTTTACGATCGTGTTGAACCGATTTCTTTTCTAATTTACACCATTAAAAAAGAGCGTAAACTGCACGCTCTTTTTTAGTGAAGTCCTACTCATTAACGTCGAGGTGGAACTTCCGTATAATTTAATGAATAGCTGACTGGAATTAAGCCAAATAAATGTTGAAATCGAGGCGGATTTTTCACCTCCAAGGTCAACATTGCAAGTAAAAATAATTTACTCAACACAAGGAATGCTACCATTAAAAATAGTTTCTTTTTTCGTTTCAACGAACCATCGCTTCTCCTCTTTTTAACATAAAAATAAGAACAAACGATTATGGTTACATCTTTTATCTCTCATTTAAACAATAAAAGACCTTCACCACTAATCGGTAAAGGTCTTGCTAGACATTGTTTTACTATGCCAATAAAGCCGGTAGATTTCTCTACGAAATGTCGACTTTATTTCAGGAAAAACCTGACGCTACTCCCCTTTAAGGAATCTTATTCATAAAGATATTATAAGGGAATTGCGAACAGAATTCAACTATTTATTACTCATTGATTGCTGCTTCTAAAGCAACGATAATCATATCATTAAATGTTGTTTGACGCTCTTCAGCTGTTGTTTCTTCACCTGTAAAGATGTGATCACTTACCGTTAAAACAGACAGCGCATTACGCCCATATTTAGCTGCTAGCGTATACAGTGCTGTTGTTTCCATTTCAACTGCTAGTACACCGTGTGCAGCTAGCTTTTCTAGTTGTCCATCTTCATTGTAGAATTGATCAGAAGTGAAAACGTTACCTACTTTTAGGTGTAATCCTTTTTCAACTCCAGCGTCATATGCACGCTTTAATAAGTCGAAATTCGCAGTTGGCGCATAGTCAATATGTCCAAATTTCACGCGATTCATTTGTGAATCACTTGATGAAGACATAGCTAAAATAACGTCACGAACTTTTACATCTTTTTGAATCGCCCCACAAGTTCCGACACGAATTAAGTTTTGAACACCATACTCATTCATTAACTCATTTACATAAATAGCGATAGACGGAACGCCCATCCCTGTTCCTTGTACGGAAACACGTTTTCCCTTATATGTTCCTGTAAATCCTAACATTCCGCGAACTTCATTGTAGCAAGTAACATCTTCTAGAAATGTTTCCGCAATGTATTTCGCACGAAGCGGATCTCCAGGGAGTAAGATCGTTTCTGCAATTTCACCTTTTTTTGCCCCAATATGTACACTCATCTTTGTACCTCCTATTGTGTAAAAATGTTACCTTCTCACTATAACATAATTTGTCGAATTAATTACTGATTTCTTTCTCTGCCCTTCATTATTCCAACATTTTTGCTGAACTATGTACTGAAAAAAATGGCGTAATGAAAAACATGTTTCGAGGAAAGCTACTCAAGAACACTATTTTTAAATAAATGAGGTGATCATATGGGCAAAAAACATCGTAATCGCATTAATTCACCAAAGAAAAACAACCACATTCCTCAAGAAGCCATTATTGCGGAGCAAGAGGCACATGGTGATGAGCATACAGCAAATAAACGCAAAAATGGTCCTGGACACCATATGCGCGACTATTAACTTTTTTATTAAAAAAGCGGCCTGATTGGTCGCTTTGCTTTATCAATAATTGATTTACCGGACGTGAATCCGATTTACTCTTTGCCATCCATCCGTCCAAAGTTTATAATAATACTTTCCTCTAGTACCTTCATCAATTAATAAAATATCTCCTGTACTAATAAAACGAGCATTGCATTCTTTTGGCAAATTGTCAGCAATGTTGAACTGTTGAAAGACTTTAACCGCTGCATCTTGATGGTCGAGAGCTTTGACCGTTAAACGATGAACCGGTTTATATCCTCTTCTTTCTCCTTTTTCTTCTGTTTGCATAATTGTAACATCGTATTCCGTAATGATATTTAACTGTTTTTTTAAATTCGTCCACACATTCAAATGTCTTCCCTCCAAACCTCAATGTTCTATCCTGCATCCTATGTATGAATTAATACTATGTCATTTATATTAGCGATAGATAGATCAAAATCCTTCATTTCAAATACATGTTTTATTCATACTTTCTTTTATAATTAAACTACCTTAGCATAAATCTCTCCAAAAAAGCATGGCGTTCGCCATGCTTTTACTAGTGTATCATCTTGTTAAAGTCAGTGGATAACCGTTTGGTTCTAAATCAATAAAATGAAATATTCGTTAAGAATTTGTAATGGTATATATTATGTCGGGAACTGGTATTTCTTTAAAGAAGACTGCATGAATTTACGATAGAGCTGATACATGCTAATCGCCCAAGAGATACCCAAAGCATAACCGGCTAATACATCTGTTAAGTAATGGACACCTAAATACATTCGACTGAACCCAACTAATATGATTAGTAGAATAAAGCTTGTATAGGCGATACTTCTCACACTTTGTGTCTTGGAATACGCTAAAACAAGGCATAATAGTCCCACAAAAAATGCGCTCGAATTCATCGCATGGCCGCTTGGAAAACTGTAGTGTGATGCGTCAATTAGCTGACTCCATCCAGGTCTTGGACGTTCAAAAATTTCTTTTAAAAGCCAATTTAACCCTCGTACCCCCCAAAACACAAGGGTAATGAATAAGGCTGATATGCCTTGGCGTTTATACATCAACAGTATAACAAGGACAAGCCAAATTGGTGCCGTAACATACCATGATCCTAACGTTGTAATAAAAATAAAAAATGGTGTTAGCCAGCTTGTCCTCCACTCAAAAATTGTATGTAATACATCATAATCTAACTCTTTTACAAAAGCCGTGTCAAACGTTAGCATTAGAATCACAAATAAGGCAAGTGCCAGGCAGACAGTAACAATATATTGTCTTCGCGTTAACATGTTGTGCTCTCCTCCATTAAACGATAAAGAAGAATGAATAAGAAGCATGCAAATACATGCTCCTTATGCAGTCGTTAGTCTTTTTTAGGCTGTTTATAGTGTTCAGGCTTTGGTGCCTGGTTCATAGCAAATTCATTTGAGAATTCTGGCTGTTGACGTGACGACTTTTTCATTCCTTTTTGATGTGTTTGATTACTTGTTTTATGAGACATGGTTTTCCCTCCCTTCCTCACACGTTTAATATGTGAAGAAGAAAGACAGACTATCCTAACTTATACGCTATATCTTGAAATAACTCGCTCTAGAGTGGCAGATAGCTGAGCAATCTCACTTTCAGACACTGTAACCCGCACAAGAGACTCATCAGCGTCTAATACCTCTGATAAAAAGCCACTAAACCCTCGAGCTTTACGATCAATTTCCAACAACAGTTCATATTGACCATTACCTAATGATTGAACAATTACTTCTACTTCGTCTAACTTTCCATAATAAGGACCCTTAGCTGGAACGAATTCAAATTCTTGTACAAAAGGAAGTCGCTTTCGCATTCTTCTTGGTGCCTCTTCGCATTCCACTTGACGAAGACGAAAGCCAAGGTCTTCCATTGATTTCATCGCGCTTGTAACCATCAAATTAGGAAGAACTTTCACATAATCAATATCGGACGGGTCTACCGCATCTTTAATATCTAAACCTGTTGCCACCCATACTCGTGTTTTTCCAAGCGTAACGGGTGTATCATCAGGTAGTTGGAAAGTAAAAGGGATTTCTTTTTTTTCAGCTGGCTGAATAGTAAACGGCTCATTAATCTTGAATACATTGAGCTGTATATCTTGTTTGACCTTTTTATCATCTACTTCTTTTACATATGATGTAAACAGACGTAAGTAAATTCGGTCAATCGTCTGCTCAACATTGCCTCCATATACTTCTACAATCCCTTCAATCTTTTCACCTGCACGAAACTCGTCGTTTACTAGCTTTGCATCTACTCTAGCAGCACCAATACCGATTCGAGCTAATATCTTATTAAATAAAGCCATTAATTCCAACCTCCCCATTTCTACACTATATTAAAAGTTTAAAGCCTTCGTCTTTTTATCAGCAATAAACTGCAAATCCCCTTTGAGGTGCATCATATCTTCATAATAGCCATCGGATTGTAACATTTTGCGAATGATTGCTGTAAGCTCTGGTGATAACAAAAGTTCTTCTTCCCAACTCTTCTCTTTTCTTGAATTAGGTTCATAGCTTGAGTACAGCAAAAACAGCGCGAAATGCCCTAAAGCATATACATCACTTTGAACAGTTGTTCTTCTCATATACTGCTGTTCTGTTACTAAGCCTTCGACTTGTTCATCATCTCCGATAAAACGTGCTAAACCAAAATCAATGATGTAAATAACATCATCGACCTTAAGAATGTTTGGAATTCGCAGGTCACGGTGGACAATTCCTTCATTATGAAGAGATTCAATCACTTCTATTACTTGTAGCAATATTTGAACTACATCTTCTTCTTTGTATTTATAGTGATGTTCAAATATTAAGTCTTCAAACGTCTTTCCATTAATATAGTCCATTATAATGAAAAATCCAGCGCTACTTTCCTCTACATCCAGTAGCTGAGGGACTTGAGGATGATTTATTCTTGCTAATATCTTTTTTTCATATTGAAAAGCTCGCATGCCTTGGTCAAGCTTTTGTTTCGTATTACGCAGCTGCTTGACTACTACTTGTGTTCCAAGCTTTTGATCCTTTGCCAGGTATGTAATACCATAGCTCCCCATTCCTAAAACACGGTCAATTTCATAACGGTTCTTAATTAATACGCCTTGTTTTAAAGGGCGGTCCATTAGAAATCGTTGAATTGATTTAAAAAAGTGCTTCATTTTGTCAATCAGCTAGAAGAAAAGCTGGAGAAAAAGCTTTTTTTCTTACGCTTATAATGATGATGTCCATACTTTGAATGACTTCGACTATCATAGTGACGTCCTTTTTTGTAGTCACTGCTGCTGTAGTGTCGTGGACGGCGACGGTGGTAATCGCTGCTGCTGTAGCGATGATGTTTTTTTGATCCTAATATTGAATTCAATAGTTTTTTTATCATAATAACTCCCTCTTTTCTTAACACTTATTACCCTTTATACGTACTAATAATATAAAGGTTTCAAAAACTTTATTCCCCGTTTAGCTGCTTTAAAACGAAAAGGAGAACTTTTATGATTTATTCACTTCCATTCAAGGTCAACAAGACTATGACAATTGAAACAACGAACAACTTAGCACACTTAAATACGCAATCTTTAGCTATTTTATCTTCCTTTTCTAACACTTTTGAACTAAATGAGAAAGAGTCTAAGCTTGTTCAAAGAATTAAAAAAAACGTTCGCTTGCACAATAAAAACAACATTACGCGAACCCATGCTTATTTGGAATTTTATAAGCGTTACCCGGAAATAAAATGGGCGTTTTTAGCTCACCTCGTTTCTAGAAATGGCGGCTACTATATGACCGACTTGCAAACTACTTTCGCCAAAAAGCTTCTTTCTCCTGTTCAACAGCATGCTTTTTTTCTATTTTTAGAGCGCGCAAACGCTGCAATCTTTCAAGATGCTTTTTCTCAACTACTGTTATATGAAGAAAGTCAAAAGAATGGGCAAAATCTGTCTCACTTACTTACCGCCTTAGGAGTATCCGCATTTATGCATCCCATTTGGACTGAATTCATAAATGAACCTATGAAAAAAGAACATTTACTATCTCTTGCTTTAATTGTGAATGAACAGCATTATATTGAAAACAAGCTCATTCAAGATGGAAAAACAAAAGAAGACGTACTGGATACATGGCAGTTTTATGCACAAAGCTTTCTCGGTATGACCCAGGTGTTAATTCCTTATGAAAGTAATAACCAATTAGCTTTAGTTGGAGTAAACATTTCACAATTTTCTTCCCTTAAAAATCGAATTATTGCGGGGAAATTGCTTTATGCACTTCTGTTTCTTCATAGTCATTTATATTCAGGTACTTATTCGTTTGCAGATAGCGTAAAGCATACCGGAGCGAGACAAGATTATTCATCAAGTCTACACTCAAAATTTAACCATTTTAAGGCTCCTTCATCTACTTTACCTTTAGATATGTGCTGGGGAAACCGCGTCCATACATTTTTTAATCAGTCTGATTGGTTTGTAGGGACCTCACCTTATTCATACTTAGCAAAACTGGATATGCCCACTATAATATAAAAACGACGAGCTGCCTCGTCGTTACATAAAGTACCGCTATTAAATTGCTATTATCTCTCTTTATTCTTCTTGCTCATCGATAATACATTTATCAATCAAATAATCAAATGTAATATCAGCCAACTCTCCTAGCTCTTCCTCAGCTGGAGCGTACCCCCGCTTTATTAGTTCATTGTAAAAGAACTCAGCGATTTCCTCTGTATCAATAACTACTTCGATTTCTTTCACAATATCACTCCTCACCCCGTCTCAGCGGGCAAGCGTAGCTTCATGAGCTCGCAAAATAGCAAAGCAAAGGACTAGCAAATATCTAATCTTACTAGCTCAAACTTTACTTTATATACTTTTATGAGCAAAAGTACAAGAGTATGTCTAAAATTTTCAATGCTATACGTCTCTTTCTATGTATAGCTTACCCTTTCTAACATACGCTTATAATAACAGACATGGTGCTACGCTTTATCTTGCTCTGATTTGGAAATCTTGTGTAAATGTTTCAATACTAAGTTCATTACTTCTACATACTCATCATCTTGAAACATCTCATGCAACGTTTTGTAATCGTTATAAACATCTAACAAACCATTTATAATTTCATGCTTCTCTTTTGTTAATTTCATCTCTTCTTTTCCATGTCCATTTTGTTTTTTCATCGTCGGTAGCAACTCCGTCTTTTTAATTTCTTTTCCTAAATACAACATATCGATATTTTGTACATAGTTTTCTGTTTCCTCATGAGGAGTCACGAGAATAAGCTCTTCTTCACTAGCTTCAAGCCATTCTCCGTCAGTAACACGGGATAGTTCATACACAATATCTTCCCATGCGTCTTCTTTATATCGCCATATTTCTGTGCGAATGCCAATGATTTTAAACAATTCTTTTCCGTAATTAAACACTTGAACAATGTCACCAAAGAAATATTTATATTCCAACTCAACGCGTTCTTGTACTAAGATCTGTCCGTCATAATCTTCTAATAACTCAATTGTGTCTTCTAAAAACAGACCTTCACTATGGTTAATCTCATATACAAAGAGTCCATCCATCACTTTTATATCTGTAATGGTGCCAACGGTCCCATAGATCGTTACAACGATTGTATCCCCAATGCGGTATTTAGGCTTTTTCTTGCCTGCCATCGTCGCACCTCCTTGTTAAACTAACACCTACTGAAAAGTTACAATAGTATATGCAAAAATAGTAAAAGGGGAAGTATAACATCACCTCAATCAAGCCTGAAATACGCTGATTTTCACAAAAAAACAAAGGGCCTCTACACGCAGCGTATAGAGGCCCTTTGTTTTAAACACCTTACTGATTCATTTCATATAGCTCCCATGCCTCATCAAAAACAGACATGCTCATCGTATAATCACCGTTTAATTCGAGATAGGAGCTGATCTCATTGTAATCATCTGCCGTTTTAGGAAAGCTATGGTCTTCATACACAAATCGTGCTAACTGTCCTATTAGATCATTTTTTGGATTTAACCTAAATTTCATCATGTAGTGATAAAATGACTTCATACGTTGTTCCCCCTGTATTTTATGCGTTGTTTACTCACGTTTTATTTGCTATAAGACTACCATTTAAACAGTCTCTTGTGAATGACGTCGAATCCTGACCTAGACACATGAGAAACATTACATTATGGTTACAGATTTATGTTCTAGTTGCATTGTATAGTAAAGAAGACAAGTTGTCATATCAAGCATTTTGTTTTTCACTTTAAGTGAATGTGACAAAAACGATGCACAAATGTAACAAAAACGCTGTTTCGACAGTTTTTATAGTAAAAATATAAATTGCAAATTTTTCACTTTCATGATTTAATTTGCTACTGAAAGCACAATAAAAAATTGCTGAAGCACGTTTAAATCAGCAAAGAATAAGGAAAGATGAATACTATGAGTACACGAAATGCTTATTTTGATAACGCTAAATTTGTATTAATTTTTTTAGTTGTATTTGGGCATATGATTTCACCTTATCGTACAGATAGCGAAGGTATGTTATCCATTTATCACTTTATCTTTATTTTCCACATGCCAGTATTTATCTTACTAGCTGGTTATTTTTCAAAAAACTTTCATAAAAAAGGATATTACAAAAAAATCTTTACCAAAGTGGCTATCCCTTACTTAGCATTTCAAACCATCTACACTTTTTACTATAGTGCCCTTTATACGAATGAAACGTACACACTACAGTATTTAGTACCGCGATGGGCAATGTGGTTCTTACTTAGCTTAATCTTTTGGAAATTAATGCTGCCATTTTTCGCAAAGTTCCCAATGTGGATCAGCATGACAGCTTCTATTCTACTAGGTGTTGGAATTGGTTTTGTTAACATTGATGGATTTGAAAAAATACTAAGTATTAGCCGCATGTTTGTGTTCTTCCCATTCTTTTTGATGGGGTATTACTTGTCACAGAGAGAAGAACCATTTAAAAATCTTTTAACAGCTAAAAATCGAGTCATTGCTTCCACTATCTTAGTTGTAACACTAGCAGCAAGTTATTACTTTTTAAATGAAACCGTTTATACGGACATGCTTTATGGTACAAACACATACAATAGCGTAGGCGAATTTTTAATGCGCTTGTCTCACTATGCCATTGCGTTTATTGTATCTTTTGCATTTATGGCCTTAATTCCAACCCGTCCTTTTGCTTTAACTAGCATCGGACAGCGTTCGCTTTATGTCTACCTTTTACATGGATTTGTTTTAAAGTGGTTTTTCACTACCGAATTTGCCAAAAGTTTAGATGCTAGCTTTTGGAGCATTATGGTTTTAACAGCCATGTCTATTTTAGTAACGCTTCTATTAGGTAGTCGTATTGTTGATTGGATCATTACTGGTACGAAACTATTCATTCAGTTCATTACGCCAAAGAAGGCAATTGAAAAATTCTCATTAGCCATTAAACGAACGTTCCCATAAACAAGAAAAAATCTCACCTTCTAGCAAGAGGTGAGATTTTTGTCTATATGACTCAAATACTTTCTAATTTCATTTTACTGAATTTTGTGGTAACGTTTCACTATAAGAGAAAGAAGGAGTGTATAGAAATGGAACTTGGTTACTATGATGGACAATTTCGAGATATTAACGAAAAAGTAATTCCTATTGATGAACGCGGACATCAATTTGGCGATGGTGTATATGAATTCATTCGCGTATACAAGGGAACACCTCTAGCACTTTCTCAACATTTAGATCGTCTTGAGCGAAGCGCAAAAGCGTTATTAATTGAGCTGCCGTTTAGCAGAACTGATTTGGAGAAAATAATTGAAGAAGGAATACAAAAGTCTACGTTGGAAGAAGCAGATATTTACATGCAGGTAACGCGTGGAATTTCTCCTCGTAATCATTTATTTCCAGATACCAAAGCAGAGCTATCTATGACGATTAGACACCCGCGTCAAATGCCTGATGAGGCTTACGAAAAAGGTATTTCCACTTTACTTTTAGAAGATGAGCGCTGGGCAAACTGCTACATTAAATCATTAAACTTACTTCCAAATATCCTTGCAAAGCAAGCAGCTGCCTCTAAAGGATGCAAAGAAGCCATCCTTGTAAAAGACGGATACATAACGGAAGGTTCTAGCAGCAATGTTTTCGTCATCAAGGATCAAATTTTATATACAACTCCAGCCACAAAACAAATTTTATGTGGCATTACTCGAACCAATGTCCTTGCTTGCGCAAAAGAAGAAGGCATTCAAGTACGAGAACAGCATATGACAATTGATTTTATTAAACAAGCTGATGAAGCGTTTGTCACGAGTACATCCATTGGTATTTTACCGATCGCACGTATTGATGAGCAGCATTTGTCATCAACACGTCCCATTATTGATAAATTAACCAATGCGTATCAAATATTTCGAGAACAGCAAGTACACATACAAAGCTAATAAAAAATAAAGAGCCCTTATTTGAAAGGGACTGACCCCTGTTTTTGAGACAGGAATCAAAACACCTTTTAAACAACCCGTTTTCTGTATTGTACAGGAGACTGGTTGTTTAATTTTGTTTGAATACGGGCATGGTTATAATACGTAATATAGCTTTTGACGGTTTGCTCTATGATGGTAGTCGTAGTGTATGTCAACTCGTCAAGGTAGAACGTTTCAGACTTTAGTGAGGAATGAAACGATTCAATTGAGGCATTATCTGCAGGCGTCCCTTTTCGGGACATACTCATGATAATGCCTTTCTCTTTAATTGTTTGTTGATAAGCATACGATGTGTACACAGAGCCTTGATCACTATGCAACGTGCACCCTTCCGGTAGAGAAGGGAGTTGGTTAAGCGTGTCTAAAACAAACGCGACATTTTGACAATCACCTATGGAATACGCAATAATCTCTCCGTTAAATAAATCTTGAATACTTGAAAGATACAATGGTTTCGGCCCAAAAGGCAAGTACGTAATATCAGTCACGAGCTTTTGAAGAGGGCGTTCAGCTCGAAAGTCACGTTTTAATACATTCTCTGCAACCTGATAAGGTTGCCCTGTTCGCTGCCGTTTCTTCCGTTTAACGCGACATTGCCAACCGTATTTCTGCATGGTACGCTGCACAAACTTGTGGTTAATCTTCATGGTTCGCTTGAGTACAGCTGTGATCTTCCGATAGCCATATCGAAACTTGTGTGCACGACATTGTTCACCCACTTGCTGTTCCATCCATTTCTTTCGTGTATCCTGTTGACTATGCTGCTTCCAACGGTAGTAAGTGGACCGAGGAATACCAAGATGGAAACAGATTTGATAAATAGGGATTTGTTCTTTTAACTCTTCCACTAGGTTCACTGCGATTTCTGGTACCACTTCCTTTCCAATTCCTTGTACTTTTTTAAAATCTCGATTTGTTGCTTTAATTGTCGGTTCTCAGTCTTTAACTTAGCTGTCTCGTTTTCAAAATCAGGACCTTTTCCATAGGCATATTGCTTGCCTACTGGCTGTTCCAACCGGTGTACATCCCCATTTTGATACCACTTCATCCATGTTTTTAATTGAGTAGGATTCCGAATGTTTAGTTGTGATAATACTTCTTTTACAGGTACACCGGCTAACCTCATTTCAATCGCTTTTAACTTTATTTCGACTGGATAACTGACTCTTGTTCCCATAGAAAAAACACCTCCAAGTGATTGTTAGGTACTACATACCCAGTTTTCAACTTAAAGGTGTTTTTTATTTGTCTCACTTTATGGGGTCAGTCCCGAAAAATAAGGGCTCTTTATTAAAATTTAAAGTAATTACGCTTTAACAAACGCGGTGTTGCTAGTAACTCTTTATAGGAAATAACCTTTGGCAACAGTTTTGTATCTACAAGCAGCAGCTGTGTTTCTATTTCTTCAATCACTTCTTCTTCTTGATAATACATTCCACAGGCAGAACATTTAATACAAGGTACATCTGTGATTTCAATTCCTCTTGTTCCATCTGGAAGTTCCCAAAAAGCGGTATGAACGCTTTTTTCTCCAGCGCTTTCGCCGCACCATGCGCATTCTACCATCATTGTATTTGCCTCCTCAAGATGAAGTGGAATCTTTTTCTTTTTGTGCTTGCGCTTGAAACTTTTTCTCCTTTAACTCGTCGCGCTTTTCACGCTTATTTTTTAGGGTCGCATGTGCTGTATCTGCTTCATACGACTTACGCCTGTTTACTCTCCCTAAACCTTCTGGAATAAGCGTTGAGTTTGTTTCATTCATCAACCCTGCTACTCCAATGGAAGATTCCTTTTGCTTCGCGTCTGGATAAATTGAATAAAAATAGTCATCCGCTCGGTTAGGGACATAGTTTTCCGGTTCTGGATAAGTCGTAATGACCCCTTCAAAATTTCGAAGTACAACCTTACCAGCACTTTGACTAATTAAATAGTTTGGTTGAATAGCAATCTTACCGCCTCCACCAGGAGCATCTACTACAAAGGTAGGTACAGCATAGCCAGACGTATGTCCTCTTAGCCCTTCAATAATTTCAAGGCCTTTTGATACAGGTGCTCTAAAGTGACCGATTCCTTCTGATAAATCGCATTGATAAATATAATAAGGCCTGACACGGATTTTCACTAAATCATGCATTAACTTCTTCATAATTGGTACGCTATCGTTAATGCCAGATAAGATAACTGCTTGGTTGCCCACAGGCACTCCAGCATCTACAAGCATTTCACATGCTTTTTTCGTTTCTTCTGTAATTTCAATTGATGTATTAAAGTGAGTATTGAGCCAGACTGGATGGTACTTTTTTAAAATGGAGCATAAATTTTCTGTAATACGTTGCGGAAAAACAACCGGTGCCCTTGTGCCAATACGAATGATTTCAACATGGGGAATAGCGCGTAAATTTTTTAAGATATATTCCAAAATTTGATCATTAATTAGCAGTCCATCGCCACCAGATATTAGAACATCTCGCACTTCTTTTGTTTGAGCAATATATTCAATTGCCATATCCAGTTGTTTTTTAGGAACACCCATTCCAATTTGTCCTGAGAATCGTCTTCGAGTACAATAACGACAGTACATCGAGCACTGATTAGTAACAAGAAATAAAACTCGGTCCGGATAACGATGTGTAAGTCCAGGTACAGGTGAATCTTCATCTTCTTCTAAAGGATCTTCTAAATCATATCTCGTTTTATGCATTTCTTGGCCAATTGGCACAGACTGCATGCGGATTGGACATCGCGGGTCATCTGGGTTCATTAGCCAAGCGTAGTAAGGTGTAATATTTAATGGAATCGTTTTGGTTGCAATTCGAACACCCTCTTCTTCTTCGGGTGTTAAATGAATGACCTTTTTTAAATCCTCAAGCGTTCGAATCGTATTGGTTAATTGCCAAATCCAATCGTTCCACTTCTCTTCCGGTACATCTTTCCAAAGTTCGATGTCTTTCCAATGACGTGACGGCTTATATAAGTCATGTAACACAAAAACTCCTCCCTTAATTACAATTTAGACTGTGCTACTACTTTATATGTGAACGCCTAGTAAATGGTTATATTTTATGTGACTTTCTTATCCTAAGACTCACTTGTTAAGGTTGATAAATCCTTTGACCATACATTCATATTTTCTAGCGCCGTGGAAATCAAACAATTGTTAATAAGTCTCCCACTGTACGCATAGCCAAGCTGATGAAAAGCTGCGTTCACCCCAAATGAAAGCGCTCTAGCTATTGTATATACACAATAAACATACTTCTTTTTCAATTCTCTCTCTATTTCAACCATCAAATGCTTCATTAAGCCAAGCGAGCGATGAGATGGAAGGGTGGCACAATCTGTTAATTCTGCATTATTATAAAGCGTATTAATTTCTGCAGCAGCTGCGCTTACAATTTTTTCTTCATATTCAACAATAAAGAAAGGTGTTCCGTCTTCTAACATGCTTTGAACGTAGACTAGATCATGTAAGGGAGATGGATAAATAGTAAATACTGTTTTATATAATGTTACTAGCTGTTTGGCGTCACTCTTTATAGCTTTCCTTAATTTGTAAGGTGACAACAATGTTTCTGGGCACTTTAGCGGTAATAACTGGACTTTTTGAAGTAGATTATTTTCTTTTGCATAATGATTGTGCACTTGTCGCTCTTGGCTTTCATAAAAAGTCATTAAGTAAGCAGTGCTTCCATTAAAATAAGATGGAATGGTGGCTTCCAAACGGTACCCATGTTGCAACCAGCTTTGAACTTGTTCGTAGCGAGACTTTATAATTACCTTTTCTAACTGGTGCTTATTCAGCTCTCTCTTTATATAGTAAATCATGCTAGAAATATTCCCTCGGTAATCCTCAATTCGAAGTCTTTTATTAAAAGAGTCTTGTATGCACAGCGCGCTGAAGTCCCGTCTATTCACTTCAATCAAATTGCTTCCCCTCCTTTATCAGTCGGCAATTTCACACCAATCAATAATAGTAAGAGCAATAATTTCAGTGGCTTTTATAACAGATTCAATAGAAATATATTCGTTTGGAAAGTGAGCAACTTCCGTAACTCCTGGACCAAAAACAACTGTTGGAATCTTACCAACCTGAGATAAAATCCCTCCATCCGTTCCCCAAGGTGACGCTTCAATAGTAGGAGGGTGACTCATTGCTCGCTCATAGCTTTGAGAGAGAGATGAAATAAGGGGGTGCTGTGTATCTAACTCATTTGGCAGCCAATGCGCTCCAAACCACTCTAAATCCACAGGGTGAAAATCAAACCAAGAATCTTGCACGCTAATTTTTTTCAACCATTCTTCTACTTCTTCCTTCACATCCTTCATCTTTTCATGAGGTGCTACCCCAATTCTCCCTTCAATTATCACCTCATCTGCAACTGAAGACGGCCACGATCCGCCTTTTATCGTACCTATGTTAATTGGCACAGGGATGGGCGTATTTTTGTACAACGGATCAACAATGCGAGCATTGCGATTTTTCTCTAGCTGCTGGAGATGCTCAATAAGAAGCATTGCTTTCTCAATTGCACTCACTCCTTCATATCTTGTACCTCCGTGAGCAGATCGACCATGTATGGTTAAACGAAACCACATCGAACCTTGTTGCTTAGAGAAGATTTTCATGCTTGTAGGCTCAGGAATGATTGCTCCATCTGCTTTATACCCCCTTAACACACAGGCAAGCGTACCCGCTCCTCCACTTTCTTCTTCAATTACACTTTGAAAGATAACGTCACCTTTTAATAAAACACCGAGCTCTTGTAACGCTTGAATAGCAAAAAGAAGAGCTACATTTCCTCCTTTCATATCTGTACTTCCTCGTCCATATACGTTACCGTCTCTTACCATTCCACTATATGGTTCGTCTCTCCAGTGTGCTAAATCTCCTGCTGGTACCACGTCAATATGACCGTTTAATAGAATAGATTTCCCTCCTCCTCTTCCTTTTAAGGTACCTACTACATTAGGACTATCTTGAAAGTTAGTTCGAGTAGAGACAAATGCTTCATTTTTACGCAGTTCTTTAATATCCGGTTCCCATATGTCAATGGCTAACTGAAGCTGTCTTAGCTTTTCAATCACAATCGCCTGAACATATTTTTCATCTCTTTGGACGCTTGCTTCCTGTACAAAACGTTGCAACAACCGAACTATTTCATATTTATGTTCCGTCAACCAGCTCTGAATTTCCCCTTGCCAATTTGTCATATCTCAACCTCCTTAGGGAATTATTTTGATGCTATCGCTCAGCTCTACTGTTGCATCAGTTGCTTGCAGCACATCTTCCACAGTATAAGGAGACATTACTTCTATTAAAAGCAAGTGATTTTTCTCTATTTTTAAGACAGCTCGGTCCGTAATGATTAAATCCACGCAGCGCTTAGCAGTAAGAGGTAAAGAGCACGTTTTCACAAGCTTTGGTTCACCATTTTTATTGGTATGATTCATTAGCACAACAACTTTCTTAACCTTTTGCGCTAATTCCATCGCTCCTCCCATACCAGGTACTCGCTTTCCTGGTACAATCCAATTTGCCAAATCCCCTTGTTCACTGACTTCTAGCGCTCCTAGAATAGTCATATCAACGTATCCTTTTCGAATCATTCCAAAAGCAATTGCACTATCACAATAGGAAGACCCTGAAAGCGTAGTAATAGGATAACCCGCTGCATTGCAAGCATTTTCATCTTCTTGCCCTTCCAATGGAGAAGGACCGATTCCAACAATTCCATTTTCCGCATGAAACATAACCGCTATCGCCGAAGGAACATAGTTTGGAATAAGCGATGGAATTCCAATACCTAGATTTACAATCATTCCATTTTCAATTTCCTGAGCAGCTCTCTTAGCAATTCGATGACGATTATCTATTCCCAAACCCATTTCCAATTCACCCCTTTTGACTGTACAATATAGTTTACAAATACACCTGGAGTCACAATTGAATCAGGATTAAGTTCACCTAATGGGACAATTTCTTCTACTTCAGCAATCGTTACTTTTCCAGCCATAGCTACAAGCGGATTCGTATTACGAGCGCTTTTATCATACAGCAAGTTTCCAAATTCATCTGCTTTCTTAGCGTAAACAATCGATACATCTGCTTCTAACGGCGTCTCAACTAAAAACGTTTTGCCTGATAGAGTGATCATTTGCTTTCCCACACAAATTACGTCAGTTTCAATCCCCACATCAATTAATACCCCACCGATGCCCACTCCGGCTGCTCGAATTCTCTCAACAAGCGTTCCTTGAGGAGAAAATTCTACTTCTAGTATTCCATCGTTCATCTGTTTACCAGCAACCGGATTCGAACCAATGTGCGAAGCAATGAGCTTTTTAATTCGCTGTTCACATACAAGCTTTCCTACACCAATGGTTGGGAAACCTGCATCATTACAAATAAGCGTTAACCCGTTAACATCACTTTTTAAAATTTCTTCAATTACAGTAGGAGCTGTACCTACCCCTCCAAACCCTCCAAACATGATTGTCATATCATTTTGAACATAGCTCATAACATCTGTGCTTTTAATCATTTTATGAAACCTATTTTGAAGATTATTCATTTTTCTCTTCCTCTCCCCCCAGTTCTTTTTCAATCTCAACCATCGTCACAGTTAATAATCCCACCAGCTCATCAATTTCGTGTGACGTAATAGTATATGGAGGTGAAATAATAATTCCGTCTCCTTCTACTCCATCTTCTCCAGCTTGAGATGGGTATAATAAAAGGCCTTTATCTTGAGCTTTTTGAATAACCCTAGACGTTAATTCAAACGATGAAGGAAATGAAGCTTTAGAATTCAGGTTTTGAACAAGCTCTAATCCTAGCAATAACCCTTTCCCTCGTATATCTCCGATAATGTTTACTTGCTGTTGCAAGCTCTTAAGCTTCGCATATAAATATGCTCCCTTACTCTCCACTGCTTCTATTAAAGAATGATTCTGTATATAATCCAGCACGGCCAACGCAACGGCTGAAGAAAGCGGATTTGCACTTAATGTATGCCCACTCATAATGAGATTAGATCCATTTAATACGGGCGCTAGTACGCTTTTAGTAGCAACTGTTGCTGCAATTGGAGTATATCCAGCACTTAAACCTTTACCAAGAGTCAAAAGATCCGGCTTGGCTTTCCAATGTTCATAAGCAAAAACTTTTCCTGTACGCCCCATCCCCGTCATTACTTCATCTACAATCCATAAAACATCATATTTATCGCAAATCTCTCGAATTCGCTCGTAATATCCATCAGGTGGCGTTATAGCTGCTCCAGCTGCTCCAATGATAGGCTCCGTAATAAAAGCAGCAATTTGCTCGCTTCCTGTACGCTTAATGACTCTTTCGAGTTCGTTTGCGCACGCTAAATCACAGGATGGATACGTTTTTTCAAATGGACATCGATAGCAATAAGGTGGTGAAACAGAAGGGTATTCTTCTAGTAAAGGTACAAATCTTTTTCTTCTACCCGCATGCCCTGACATGGACAAAGCACCAATCGTAATGCCGTGATAACTCATCCATCTTGATAATACTTTTATTTTTTGAGGCTTCCCTTTTTCCTGCCAATGCTGAATAGCCATTTTCATTGCGGTTTCTGTTGCTTCTGTCCCGCTATTAACAAAAAACACAAACTGAAAATGATGATTGCTCAGTTCACAGAGCCGTGCTGCTAAGCTTTCAGCAGGTTCACTTGTAAACTGAGAGCGATAGACAAACGCAACTTTTTTTGCTTGGTCATTCATTTTATCAATAATCTCTTGAACACCATGTCCAACGTTTGCCGTCACGGCACCAGATGATCCATCTAAATATTTTTTGCCTTCCACGTCATACAAATAAACTCCCGTTCCGTGAGAAATCGTAGGATACCAAGCGTTTAACAGTGGTTTGATCAAGTTCGATAAAGACTTATCATTCATCGCGATTCCTCCTTGTCAGCAGACTTCTATTAGATTCTATGCCATATGGACACTGTTTTTGCTAAGTAAAAAGGATTGTTTTCACTAAAACAGAAAAAGGCTCACTCCTTACGTTTAAACGTAAAGAGTGAGCCTTTTTATCGTATCAAAAATCCTTTGTTTGTCATTCTCCAGTCATCCCCTACTGGTTAATGCATTACATTAAGCTCCTGCTTTTTCAGCTCTTCTTGCTTCAGACTCGGCAACAATTACTGCACACGCAGCATCCCCTGTAATGTTAACCGATGTACGAATCATATCAAGCAAGCGGTCAATACCGATGATTAATGCGATACCTTCTACTGGTAAGCCAACTGCTGAAAGTACCATCGCTAACATGATAAGTCCAACACCTGGAACACCCGCTGTTCCAATACTTGCAAGAACTGCTGTTACAACAACTGTAATTAGTGCACTGAATGATAAATCTACTCCGTACACCTGAGCGATGAAAACAGTTGCTACCCCTTGCATAATTGCTGTTCCATCCATGTTAATTGTTGCACCTAATGGCTGAACAAAACTACTGATGGATTCCGGTACACGAAGATTTTTCTGAGCTACGTTCATTGCAATTGGCAACGTCGCATTACTGCTTGATGTACTAAAACCAACAGTCATAGCTGGTGCAAAGCCTTTAAAGAACTCAATTGGGTTGCGCTTTGCTAACAGCGCTATAGATCCACCGTACGTTAAGATAGCGTGAACAAATAGCGCAAGCACAACTACTGACATGTAAAGCCCCATTGCTTTAATCGCTCCCCATCCTTGGCTACCAACCGCAGTTGCGATTAAACCAAACGTACCGTATGGAGCAAACTTCATCACTAAGTTTACAAGGTACATCATAAGCTCATTACCTTGATCGATAATGTTATATAGTCCTTTTGCTTTATTACCTAACATCGTAATTCCAAATCCAATAAAGATTGAGAATACGATAATTTGAAGCATGTTTCCTTCAGTCATTGCTAGAACTGGGTTAGTAGGAATCATGTTTAGTAATGTTTCACCTACAGGAGGTGCTTCTTGTGCTTCAAAGGAAGCATTTGCTGTGTCGAATGTTCCAACTGTGCCTGGCTTAATAATAAATGCTAAGATAATAGCAATTGTAATAGCAATTGTTGTCGTAATTAAAAAGTAACCAATTGTTTTACCGCCGATGCGGCCAAGTTTCTTCGGATCTCCCAAACCTGCAACGCCAAGTACAATTGAGAAAAAGACAATCGGTACAACAAGCATCTTAATAAGATTTAAAAAGATTTGCCCAAGCGGCGTAAATAAATATTTATCTAGTGTTGTAAACGTCCCTGGTGAAAACGTATTTAACAAGACACCTACAACAGCACCAATAATTAGTGCAATGATAATCTTTGTTGATAGTTTCATTGATGAACCCCCTCATATAAACAAATTATATTATTAATTTAATAACTACCAAGATTAACAGGTTGAATATTCCAAAAAGAATAACTACTTTTAATTTATATTATTTTTGAAATTTTCAGAATAGAACGAGCTCCAGCTGCTTTTTTTTAAAATCATCGAAAAAAGTGTACAAAAAAAACCATGAGAGCCCTCTCTGGTTTTCAAACCTTCCATGTACTCTCCCACAAAATGCTGACGAGGTTAGCTGTCGGATTCGGGTATGTGAGTTACCCTACTTAACTATTAAGTTAAGATTCACCCCTAGTGCTTGTCTGCACAAATTTGGGTCCCCCGCTTTCTTTCAATCTGAAATTAAGCAACTGTTATTTTGATGTAATAGTTTTAAACTGCAATAACTTACTTCTTTATTAAAATTCATTTCCTATCACTTTGTCAAGATAATATACAAAAAAAATTCAAAATACTGTCGTTTTTTTTATTTTCATGTCACATTTTCTCACATTTTATGTATATTTTATATTCGTATTTATGTTCGTTATAAACTAAACTATTCTTTACCAAACGACATTCCAACTTAAAATAGCACCTCATACCAATAACAACTAACAAATTGTATAGTAATACTAAACACATAAAGAAGAAATCCATTTTATAACATTTAAAACAAAATAATTAATATTCATTAAATATTATTTTTATACAATAATTGTAAGCATTATCATTTTTATATTCATATTTTATACTGGTTTAATGTATATCTGTAAATCTTTTTTTCTGAATTTCACCATAATTAAGTTTAGCTAATTTAAACTTTACTTTTTTGGCGAGCAATTTCATAAATTACATTTTTTTCTAAAATCCATTTCAATCTCCCCTCTCTTTTTGATAAACTATAAAGAACAATATATTGATTTTTATCTATAGAGGAGAGCCCTAACCATGTTTACCGTCTTAATTGTAGAAGATGATCAAAAAATTGCTTCTTTATTAAAAGAACATCTTGAAAAATATAATTTACTCGTACATATCGTTACGTCATTTACAGATGTACTTGATGATTTTCAAAAGCACCACCCTAACCTTGTCTTATTGGATGTGAATTTACCAAAATATGATGGCTTTTATTGGTGCAGACAAATCCGTACTCTTTCCACTTGCCCTATCATTTTCATCTCAGCACGCGATGGAAAAATGGACCAAGTGATGGCGTTAGAAAGTGGAGCAGATGATTATTTAACCAAGCCTTTTGACTACGATGTCGCGATTGCCAAGGTAAATAGCCAACTACGACGCGCATACGGGTCCTATGCACCTACTAACCAGGAGCGAATTGTAGAGCACGCCGGCTTAACTTTATATCCTGAAAGGTTACTATTACGCTACCAAAGCAAAGAAGTTGAGCTTAGCCAAACAGAAAGCAAGCTCATTGAAACATTGTTAGATAAAGCAGAAAGAGTTGTTAGCAGAGATCGATTACTCGAAAAAATTTGGGACGACCAGCTTTTTGTTGATGATAATACTCTAAATGTCTACATGACGCGTACGCGTAAAAAACTAGGGGATGTTGGTATCGAAAAAGCGATTGAAACAATTAGAGGTACAGGCTATATGCTGCGGATTCAAGAGGAAAATAAAGCATGAAGCTGTTTTTTAAAGAACATCTTCCTCTTACATTTTTTTATCTTATCCAATTGGGTTTAGTATGTACGATTTTTGCGTTAGATGGTTTTCGAGACATTTTTACTGTTCTTTATGCTATTTTAATCAGCACCGTTATCTACATCACTTATTTATGCTATCGCTACTATACAAACAAAACATTTTATAAACACCTGTCAAATCCCTTACATAAGTCAGAAGACAGCATATTGTCTGAGGAGGAGTCCCCGCTTTCAGAAGCGTTAAAAGAACTGCTGGAGAGTCAATTTCGAAGCTTTCATAATGAAATGTATCACTATCAAAATAAGCTTAATCAACATATTACATTTATGAATCAGTGGGTTCATCAAATGAAAACTCCTGTATCTGTTATTCACCTTATGATTCAAAATGAAGATGAACCTATCTTTATGAGCATTCAAGATGAAATGGATCGAATTCAAAAAGGATTAGAGACTGTATTATATACATCGAGATTGAATGATTTCACTCATGATTTTCAAGCGGAAAGTGTTTCTCTACATAAAGTTGTAACTAGCCTTATTTCGAGTTATAAACGCTTTTTTATTCGAAACCGCGTATTTCCAACAGTTAACGTTCCGCCCCAGTACATCGTCGCTTCTGATGAAAAGTGGATTCACTTTGCCTGTTCACAGCTTATTACTAATGCCGTCCGCTATTCTGCTGGAATTAATCAAAGCATCACCATTTCAGCATTTGAAAGAGGTAGACAGGTTATATTAGAAGTAAAAGATCAAGGAATAGGTATTCCATCACAAGACCTAAAGCGGGTGTTCGATCCCTATTTCACTGGAGAAAACGGTCGGAAATATCAAGAATCTACAGGGATGGGGCTCTATCTCGTAAAAGAAATTTGTAAACAGCTCCACCATCAGATAGAGCTTGAATCAAAAGAAGGACAAGGAACTACCATACGCTTAATTTTTCAACAAAATATCGCTCGTACCCAAGAAGGCTAATATATAGATTAGCCTTCTCTTGCTTTCTTACAAAAGTGTAAGATTCCTGTAAGCTTAGTACATGGCACGTTAGATCAAATTTCAATAAGATAGGGCTATAAAGAAAAAACATTTACAAAGGAGTTTGACTATGCCTATTTTACAAGTCAATAACTTAACAAAAGTATATGAAGGAAACGTTTCTTACAAAGCCTTAGAAGGCGTTAACTTTTCAATTGAAAAAGGAGAATTTGTTGGCATTATGGGGCCGTCCGGAAGCGGGAAAACAACCCTGCTCAATATGGTTTCTACCATTGATTCACCGACGGCTGGAGAAGTAATCATTAACAACCGCAATCCTCATCAACTTAAGAAAAAAGAGATTGCACTTTTTAGACGCCGCGAGCTCGGTTTTGTCTTCCAATACTTTAATTTATTAGATACATTAACTGTTGAAGAAAATATTATTTTACCGCTTGCTTTAGACAAAGTAAAAAGCTCCGAAATGGCCAAGAGAGTAGCTGCTATTACTAGTAAACTCGGCATTGAACATATCTTAAAAAAGCGCACGTACGAAATTTCAGGCGGACAAATGCAACGAGCCGCCATTGCCCGAGCAATTATCCACCATCCACAGCTTATCTTGGCTGATGAGCCAACTGGAAACTTAGATTCCAAAGCATCTAAAGATGTGATGGAAACCCTGCAGCATTTAAATGAACAAGAACGCGCAACGATGATGATGGTTACTCATGATGCGCACGCAGCTAGCTATTGCAATCGCGTAATTTTCATTAAAGATGGACAGCTTTATAACGAAATTTACCGCGGAAATAATCGTCAAGCTTTTTATCAGCAAATTATTGATATGCTATCAGTTTTAGGAGGAGACGCACATGAGCTTTCGACAACTCGCATTTAAAAACGTGATGCGTAATAAGCGTACGTATGCAGCTTACTTTTTAAGCAGCGCCTTTTCTGTAGCCGTTTTTTTTCTTTATGCAATGTTTATTTTTCATCCTGGGGTCACAGAAGGTGTAACAAAAGAAATGGCAAAAAAGGGCATGACGGCGGCTGAATATATTATCTATGTATTTTCGTTTTTCTTCGTCCTGTATTCTGTCAGCGCATTTTTAAAGTCTCGCAAGCGTGAATTTGGAATTTTTATTATGCATGGAATGTCTAAACGTCAGCTAAACACCATGATTTTTTTAGAAAACATGATCATTGGTTTTTCAGCCATCATTACGGGAATTCTTGTTGGAATGCTTCTCGGCAAGCTCTACTTAATGGTTGGATCTTACGTTATTGGCATGGAAAAACCCCTTTCGTTTTTAGTTCCTTGGGAAGCACTCGCCTTAACAATAGCTGCATTTACCGTTTTATTTCTTGTTATTTCATTTTTCACAAGCTTTTTTGTACGCACAAACAAACTGTTAGATTTGTTTCAGTCTACATCAAAACCAAAGCCTGAACCTAAAACCTCTATTATTTTATCATTACTGGCTGCTGGTTTATTAATTGGCGGCTATTACTTAGCGTGGACAGCAAACATGTATAATATTGGCTATCGCTTTTTTATCGTTATCCTTATGACGATTGTGGGAACTTATTTTTTCTATACGCAGCTAAGTGTTTTCTTATTAAAAATGTTCAAGAAAAACAAGCGCTTTTACTGGAATCATACTCGTCTTATTACCATTTCAGATTTAGCTTACAGAATGAAAGATAACGCTCGTATGTTTTTCATGGTAACAATCGTATCAACCGTTGCTTTTTGTGCAATTGGAACCTTATCGGCGATGGGAGGCTCAAAAAAGCTATTCGACGAACGTGCTCAAATTCCCGTTGTCTATCAATCATCGGATCAAAACCCGAACGAAAAAGCACAGGTACAAGCCATTCGAGATGATTTTAATAAAAACGACTTATCGTATAATGAAATCAAAGTAACGTTAATCGAACAAACAGGAAAAGAAACGAATAAAAAAGTTGAGCTTATCTCCTTGTCTGATTATAATGCGATGGCTATTGCAGCTCGTGAAAAACCACTTAAGTTAAAAGAAAATGAAGGTCATTATGTCAGCACAGTCACTTATAATACGTTTTTAGATGAAAAGATGAAACCCATTACTTTAAGTGAAAGCAATCTAACATTCAACGTAGCAAAAATTATTGATGCACCTTACTTTTCTTCTGGAATGATCGGCTATGATTTGTACGTCATTCCAAATGAGCTTTATAAACAAATTAAAAACCCTACGTCAACAACTCACTATTACGGATTTGTAACTAAAGATTGGGTCGAAACAAAAGACATTGGCTTAAGTTTATATAACGGAGAAGACGGCATTTATACTGGGAATTATACGAGTGATCCAGCTTTCTATTTCTCATCAGCTGGATATGATTACAATATGATGATGGAAATGTATCGCACTGCTCTTTTCGTGGCACTTTTAGTCGGCTGTGTCTTCTTCATTGCAGCAGGAAGCTTTTTATACTTCCGTTTGTATACAGACCTTGACTATGATAAGCGCCAGTATCAAATGATTGCAAAAGTTGGTTTAACTAAGTCTGAGCTCAATAAAATTATTACGCCTCAGCTTGTTTTATTATTTTTTGTTCCCATTCTTGTAGCGTTTGTACACAGCGTGTTTGCGTTTAAAGCTCTTCAAGGCTTATTTGAATTCTCAGTTGTTAAGGAAACTGCAGTCGTTCTGCTTGGATTTGGAGCTGTTCAGGTAGTGTATTTCTTATTCATTCGCTTCCGTTATTTAAAACATATTAAAAAAGCTATTATGTAAATAAAAAAAGCGGACCTATGCGTCCGCTTTTTCTTATACCATTGCTGGCTGTTCTTTTCTTTTTTCATCTTTTAATTTCTCAACAATATCTCGTGCCACCCATACGCCACAAGCACTTGCCTGAGCTAATCCTCGCGTGATGCCGGCTCCGTCTCCTCCAACATATAAGCCTGAAATCTCTGTTTCAAAGCGATCCGTTAGTTTTGGACGTGCAGAGTAAAACTTCGCTTCTACTCCGTAAAAAAGCGTGTGTTCAGAAGCTAAGCCTGGCGTTACATGATCTAATGCTTCCGTCATTTCAATTAGACTCTTCATTGTGTTGTAAGGAAGAACAAGCCCAAGATCTCCTGGGACTGCTTCTTTTAACGTTGGCTCTAAGAAACCTTCTTTAATACGAGCTGGTGTGGAGCGACGACCTTTTAGAATATCACCGTACTTCTGTACAACTAATCCCCCATTTGATAGCATATTTGCTAACCTTGATACTTCATGTGCATATTCATTTGGTTGATCAAACGGTTCTGAGAATTTATGAGATACAAGCAGCGCAAAGTTCGTATTCTTACTTCCAAGCTTCGGGTCTTTATAAGCGTGGCCGTTTGCAAGCATGATTCCAGAATGATTCTCAACAACTACATGTCCTGAGGGGTTGCTACAGAACGTTCTTACTCGCGTACCAACTGATGTATTATAAATGAATTTACCTTCGTATAGATGCTTATTAATCTCTTCCATTACGATATCTGAAGTCTCAACACGAACGCCAATATCAACTTGGTTGTTAATCATTTTTAATCGACGTTTTTTTAATAAGTCAGTCATCCATTTTGAACCATCTCGCCCTGGAGATACTACCACTTTATCAGCAGTTAGCATTTCCCCATTTTTAAGCTCAATTCCGCGTACAATGTGCTTCCCATCAATTTTCTCTGTAACAAAATCAGCAACTTCTGTTTTATACTGCATGTCGATGCGTTCTTTTAAATATTCATAAATGCTTTTCAAAATTTCTAAATTTTGTTCCGTCCCTAAGTGACGAACTTGCGCACGCAGTAGTTTTAAGCCTGCTGCGTAGCCCCGTTTTTCAATTTCACGTACTTTATCAGTTAACGGGTCTGTAATCGAATCTGTTGCCCCGTGCTTTAAGTTAATTTCATCTACGTATTTAATTAAATCTACCACCTGTGATTCAGGGAGATAATCCGTCATCCATCCCCCAAATTCACTTGTAATATTGAATTTCCCATCTGAATATGCGCCTGCTCCACCAAATCCATTGGTAATTGAACAAGCGGGCAAACAGCCTGCAAAATCTTTTTTATTATTCGCCGGCGGACATTTCACAATTTTTTTCTGAAGAATCGGACAATTCCTTCGGTAAATATCGTGTCCTTTATCAATTAACAACACTTTTGCTTCAGGTAGTTTTAGCGTTAATTCATAACAAGTAAAAATTCCAGCTGGGCCTGCTCCTACAACAATTACATCATAGTTTTGATTCATCAATACATTCCCCCGTTAACCTTTTTATTTTTCATCAACCGTTTTTTATTTATTATTCGGTTATCTTCTAGCCATTTGATACTATATCAGACAAAAACGCTTACGTCAACAATAAACACGAACGTTATAAAAAAATAAAAATATAACATTCGCCTTTTACGCACGAATAAAAAAACCAGCGAATAAATAGTACTGCTACTATACATTCACTGGCTCTTTTACATGCGGAATCGCAATTTCAACTTTTGTGCCCACTCCTATTTGACTTGTAAATGAAATATGCCCCTGATGTTGTTCAATAATTTGATAGCTAACCATTAGCCCTAAACCCGTTCCCGTTTGCTTTGTAGAATAGAACGGTTCTCCTAAACGAGCTAATGATTGTTCGTCTATTCCGCAACCCTGATCTTCAATTGTTACTACGCCATATCCATTTCGTTTTTCTGTTCTAACCGTTACCACGCCTTTATCCATCGATTCCAATGAATTTTGAATAAGATTTATGAATACTTGCTTTAATGCATTTTCTTCACAGAGAATTTCAATATCCCCTTCGAGAAAGCTTTTGATTTCACTATTCTTATAGTTTGCATGAGTAGTAAGCAATAACGTTACATGACTTAAAATTTGGTGAAGGCTCTTTTTCTTAAAAGGATGCTCACTTTTAGGTTTTGCTAACGTTAAAAATTCTTGGATAATTGATTCAACGCGATTCAGCTCTTCTAGCATAATATCATGATAGGATTTATTATATTGCTGAGATGCATTTAATAGCTGCACAAACCCTTTAACTGCAGTCAATGGATTTCTTATTTCATGCGCTACGCCCGCTGCTAGCTTGCTCACCATCATGAGTTTTTCAGATTTACTTGCCATTTCATCATACTTCTTCCGATCCGTTACATCACGAATAATATACTGAATAGCATCCTCGCCTTTAAATTTAATTTTCGTTGCGGAAGATTCAATACTCACAACTCCACGCTTAGTCAATAACTTCACTTCTGCACGAGGACGAATAGACATTCCTTTCATCAGCTGATTCATTCGTTTTTTAACGATTTCTAGATGTTCTGGATGAATAAAATGAAGCCAATATCGTCCTAGATAGTCCTCTTTTTTAGTTCCTCCAAGCATGCGCACACCAGCGGGGTTAATGTACTGAATCTTTCCTTCTTGGGTGACAATAAAAGCATCTTGACTCTGCTGTACAAACTGTTTGTACTGCTTCATTTTCCGAATAACTTCCTCTTGTTTTTCAAAACTAGAAGAAAATTCTTTCCACTGCACAACAAGAAGATGCGGCTGCTCTTTCATTCTCTGAATATGAATATGTATGGGTACTTGTTGGTTTATTTGCTTGTTTAACACAACCACTTCTTCTTCATGGCTATGAAGAGGAGCAATATCAGCTTTTTTAATTAAAAACTGACTAATATGCTGAAAAACATTGGAAGAAAGAAGTTGCTTTTTCTCCTTCTTAAATAGATGTGCACAAGCATCATTTAAAGCTTGAACTTCTCCATTAAGATCCATGATAAGCATGGGTGTTAACGACATTGAAAATAGCTGTTCATATAGCCTTTCTTGATCCATATGTTCACCTTCAGTTATTAGGATAGTAATTATAGTATAATATGGAAAAAGAACATTTGGCAAAATATTTTTATTTTTTTAAACAAAAATATTGTCTTACTCTCTACATAAATAGAGCTCTTTTCACCCCGAAGTATGAAAAGAGCTCTTTAAATAAACTAGCAGATGTAGCTGCATCCAATAATAACTAATAAAATAAACAGCACAAGAATTAATGCAAATGAATTTCCTGACCCACAGTGGTGGTGATACCCCCCAACCGGATATTGACATTGATCATAACAACCATAATTATACATAGCAATCTCTCCTCATTCGTGATATTCGTTTAGCACATTGTTACTTTATGTTTTGAAAATGCGATGTGTATGTGCGAATACCCATTTTCACTCTCCTTTTTTCGTCTGTAAGCTCTTTGTTCCAAGAAGAATAAAACAAAAAAGTGTTACAAATAAAAAAACGGCCCAGTGCTGCTTCATGATTGTAAGTAGGAAGCCTACATATGGAAGATGATAAGAATACACTCCCATTATGCTTTCATCGGGCAAGTGGTTATTCGCTTTCATTACTACTAATGCATCTTGTTGATTAACTAGTACAACTCCTTCGGTATCTATATCTTGTGATGACTGAAACACAACCACTGATCCACTAGGAATTCCTGGTCCATTTTCTTGCTGTAAGGTTACAGTAAATCCAAAGAGAGCCGGCAGTAAACTCGCGACAATGAGGGTGAAAACAACAGCATAACACACAAGTACATACCGAAAGACGGTGAACCACACGCTTCCTTTCATAATGCAGTCACCCCTTTTCGTAAATTAGTAACTAAAATGATAAGACAATGAAATGCAGTAATAGAAGAATGAACCCAAATCCAATGAGCATGATTTTGAGCATCTTCTCATAAAACAACTTCATCCTCTTCACCTCTTTTGCCTATAACCATTATTCATTAACGGTTATGCTTCATTCTATTCAATTAAAAGCAAGATGAAAGTTGGTCAATTGTTTTACAGCATAATTTATGAGTTTTAGCATATGTTTGGTTACGTATAGACATCTTTTTCCTACTCCGTAAAACAGAGGAGCTGAACGCATGGCTAATTATTCATTTGACCAATACATTAAAAAAGCAATGAAATATGATTTTTTATCAAACTACTATAAATATAGCGATCCTTCCCGTCACATTGCTTATTACGAAAAGCATTTATATTATGTGCAGCAAGCAATTTTAGCAGGTAAAAATGCACAAGGGTCACGAATAGCTAAACCAATGGCTAGAATTTTCCACGCTTCTCCCGATGCACCGTCCGTCGATATTTATTTAAATGGCCGACGTGTTATTAGAAATCTCACTTACAAACAAGAAACAGATTATTTACCGTTAGGGGACCCGGGTCGCTACACAATCTCAATTTATCCTGCTGGCCAAACCGAAAAACCTTTACTCACAAAGTCGTTTACGTTTGAAGGGAACCAAAAATATACGGTTGCTGCCGTAAATAATTTAAATGAGCTAGAATTACTTTTTATTTATGATGATAGTAAAGTTCCAGATGGCGAAACAAAAATGAGGTTTATTCATTTGTCTCCTGATGCACCAGCAGTTGATATTGCTGCTCGGGGTGGAGACGTGATCTTTTCTGACGTTACGTTTAAAGAAATTACTAAATATCTAGGATTATCTCCAATGTTTGTACAGCTTGATGTACGCATAGCAGGAACAGATGATGTTGTTTTATCTATCCCACCTCTCAGCCTGCGTCCAAACCGAGCTTATACCGTTTATGCTGTCGGCTACGCACAAGGAAATCCTGCATTAGAAGCCTTAATTTCACAAGATCGCTAACACAAAAAAGCTCTCAGTAATAAACTATTACTGAGAGCTTTTTTGCTATTCTTTCTTTGAAATTAACTTGACTCGTATATCATCATTTTCTAAGTCAAACTTCTCAACTTTCACATTAAAATCTGTTTGAAGCTCCATCTCTTGAAGAGCCACATATACAGACTCGCTCTTCGGATCAATTGTCACCCATTCAGGAAGGTTAAAATTATTATTAACATAGCGAAGTACTGTTTTTACCGGGAGCTGGATTTTCCCAATCGATAGTGTTTCTTGTTCAAGAACAATATCTCCATTATCTTGCACTTCAGGAGTAAAGGTCATTCGAATATCAATATCATCCCCAAAAACCTCGATGGTTCCGTCTAGCTGCACAACATCTGTTAGCGTGATATCGTAATTAAGAGGCTGATTATTAAGCTCTCTTTTTAAGTATTTATCAATAAGTATATTTAAATCTTCTTTTTTAGCTAAAATCGTTAGTTCAGCATCTCCCTCTATTTCACCAGACTTCAGCGGTGTTACTTCATCGGCCGGTTGAAAAATAAGACCAATGATTATAACCACTAAGAGAAGGTTAACGCTTAATAATCCAATAAATAACCATTTCCACTTCTTCATTTCATAAGCTCCTTACTCGTTTCCGTTCAGTTCTTCTTCCCGTACTTTCTCTTTGTTTTGTCCCAATAAAGGATCTTCTTCTTCCATTGCATTGCTAATACGTTCCGCCATTAATTCATACCCTTTTTTATTAGGATGAAACTCATCTTTTCCTAAAAGATTGTCAGAAGAATCGTAAAAGACATCATCAATTTTAACATATGTTACGTTTTCATAATTCATTGCTACTTGTTGACTTGCTTGGTTCCATTCATCAATTACAACATTAATCTCTTTCATATCGCTTAGCGTTTTAAAAAATGGATTATAAAATCCTATTAAGTAAATATGTGCATTTGGATTTAGCTTTCGAATTCGTTGAAAAACCTCATTTAAACGTTTTTCATATTTTGATTTTTCTGTTTCAAATGTTTTAATTGAAATATCGTAAAAATAGTCTCTCACAACTTTCATTACGTCGTTACCGCCAATTGTAACATAAATCATATCTGCTCTTGAAACTTTGCTCGCAATTGATGGATCCTTTAATCTTGCCAACAGCTGGTCCGTACGGTTTCCTTTTTTACCCAGGTTAGAAATTGTTACATTTTCCACTTCGTTTTGCTTGGCAATATACTGTTCAATAAAAGGTACGTATCCACCTTTTTTGGATTCATCTCCTATACCTTCCGTTAACGAATCACCTATCGCAACAGCTTCTAATTCCACAGGGAAAAAGCCCTTTGGTATTTGTTCCTTTTCTGTAAGCTGCACTTCTTTTTGATCTACAACGTCTTCTTGATTGACAAGAAAGGTAGGCTGAGAACAGCTAGCTAAAGTGACAGAGCACACGCTTGCCACGATTATTTTTCTCCATTTTTTCATCACAACACCTACTTACTATGCTGTATTCTAGTTGTCGCCTTACTTGACTAGATTTACTATAGCGCATTTATATATCTTTATATAGTAACATACATTGTCAAGGAAGGTCTTTCCCATGTCTATAGTATATGTAGAAAAATGGATAAGAATGTTTATTCTAAAAAAAGGTAACCATGAATTAAAATATAACTTTTAACTCATAGATACCTTCTTTTTACTTACTTAACGTTTTCATATCTTTAATAATTTCGTCATACGGAGTATCTCCCACACCACTATAAGACTTCATAACGGTACCTTCTTTGTCGATTAAATAAAAAGTTGTAGCATGGATAACTTGCGGATCATTTTCTGGCTTTTTAACAACAGCTTTAAATTGGTCCAACGCAAATTTTTCGATTTCTTGTTGTGCATAACCCGTTAGAAAGTGCCAATTCGAAAGGTCCGCATTAAATTTTGCGGCAAACTCCTTCAGTTTATCGGGTGAATCGTTTTCAGGATCTACGCTAAAAGAAATAAAGTTGGCATCGAGTCCCTCTTCTTTCACCATTTTCTGAAGCTTAGCCATATGAGCAGTCATTGGTGGACAAACCGTTTCACAGTTGGTAAAAATAAAGTTAGAGACCCAGACCTTCCCCTTAAGATCATCTAGGCTAACTTCTTTATTCTCCTGATTTGTATAAATAAAAGAATTGAGCTTCCAGTTTAAAGGGTCTTTAATTTGTGAGCCACAAGCTGCTAAAACGATAACTAAAACCAAACACAGCAGCATAAGCTTTTGATTGTTGTTTTTCAATATTTTCCCCCCCGATACAATGTTTTACGTTTTATATGCTGGTATTGAAACAATAAACGTAGATCCTTTTCCTTTCTCACTTTCAACAGTAATCTTGCCTCTCATTTCTTCTACAATTTGGTATGATACCATTAACCCAATCCCTGTCCCTTTTTCTTTTAATGAGTAAAAAGCTGTTCCTAGTCTCTCTAACTCTTGTTGGGTCATTCCTTCACCAGTATCTTTAATTGCAATATGAACTTGATTATCTTTTACATCAATAGACACAGAAAGCTTTCCACCATCTTGCATAGCTTCAATACCATTTTTCATAATGTTGAGAAGTACTTGGTTAAATTCATTCTTATTGCCTCGAACGTATGCTAACTGATTCGTTTGAATTTCAATTTCAATATTGCTTGTTAACAGTGCATATGAAGATAATAAATCTACTAAACTTGTTACGCTTAGGATGCAGTCAATGATATCTACTTCTTTTACCCCTGGACGTGCTAAGGATAAATAATCATTAATAATAACCTCAGCTCGATCCATTTCGCTAATCATTAAATGAATATAACCTAACTCTGCTTTTGTTAGCTTTTGGTTATCTTGAAACAGCTGTAAAAAACCTTTTACCACGGTCATCGGGTTTCGAATTTCATGTGCGACAGATGCAGCTAGCTGACCAATTGCATTCATCTTTTCTGCACGCTGAAGCTCCTTTTGAAGTTTCGTTCGTTCCATAATAATTTCAAGCTCATCCAAAGCTTTTTCCAAGTCTCCACTAGACTCCAAACTCGGTTGTTTTACTGCTAACTGCTCTTTTGTAGCAGCAACCTGCTGAAACAAATGCTGTAACCTTTGGGTCATTACATTAAACTGCTGGCTGATTTGACCGATTTCTGAAGCATCTTTCTGCTGCAATTTAACTTGAAAGTTACCATGACTAACCGATTTAATACCTTCTACTAGTTCTTTAAGAGGAGCCATAACTACGCGTAGACCCCAATCTTGAATAAAAATAATAATCGTAAATAGAAAAACAAGAGCAATAAATAGTAACGAAAACAAGCGCTGCTGATAGGTTGTCATTACGCTAGCATCAACATCAATTACAAGCATAGCAATGACTTCGCCTTTTTCATTTAAAATGGGAGAAAAGGCAGTAATCCACGTGCCAAACTGATCCGTATATGTATCTGTTACCGCTTCCGTTTTTTCTGTTTTCGCTTTCATAAAATGGGTATAAAACTCTTTTTCGCCATAATAGATCATGGAAGGTTTAAGCTGTTGACGCACCTTTTGATTAGCAGTAACAACTATTTTAAATCCATGATTTTCATAAGGTTCTACTGTAAATAGATGACCTTGTAAATATTCTGGACTTGCTTTATAAATACGCTCAAACTGTTTCTCTATCCCTGTTCGAGCTAAAGAGCTAGGTAAATCTTCTGCCTTAACAAATTGCGTAATCTCATTAGGAGATAACGTCTCTTTCCAAAGCTTTGTTGTCGTTAGTGCATTCTGAGTGAGTAGCTGCTTGGTCGTTACGTTTTGGAGATAGTAGCTAACCGAAGCTGTCCCAACTCCAACAATAATAACAATTAACGTGGAGAACAAAACAGTTTTGTTAAACACGCTTAAGTTTCGAATATAATTTCTCATGTTTGCACTCCATATAGAAATTTTTGCTAAACATACGATGGTTACTTTCTCACTATTATAACATCTTTTCACCACTATTAACGTTGAAGTCTATATGATTTTTCCAACAAAAAAGTGACCTGCTCACCAGACAGATCACTTTCAGTTTATTCAGCAAAGTACATAAATCCAATCGCACCAACTCCTGTATGAGTAGAAATAACAGGTGTTGTTTCTTCAATTGTAAAATCTTCATAGCCACAGGCAGCAATTATCGATTCTCTTAGCTTTTGAGCTAGTTCAAATCCTTCCGCATGCACCAATCCGATTCCTTTAATTTGCTTACCTGCCGTTTCCTCCACGATTTGCTTTGTCAAAAATTTCACGATTTGAGAATGACTTCTAACTTTTGCAACAGGCGTATACACACCATCAGCAAGTGAAGCAATAGGCTTAATATTTAGTAGCGAACCAATTAGCGCTTTACCTCGACCAATTCGTCCACCTTTTATTAAGTTTTCTAACGTATCAACTACAACAAACAGCGTCGTATTACGGCGAATTTCATCCAAACGTTGGACAATTTCATTCATTTCACACCCTTGTTGAATCATATCAAGAGCTTCAAACACCTGAAAAGAGAGAGCTTTTGAGATATACATAGAATCCACTACGGTAATATTCCCATCTACCATCTTAGCAGCACTTTCTGCAGAACGTACTGTACCACTCATACCACCTGTCATATGAATTGATAAAACATCGTATCCTTCATTCACTAGGCGCTCGTATACTTCAACAAAGGCTCCAACCGCTGGCTGGGAGCTCTTTGGTAATACATCAGACCTTTTCATCTTTTCAATAAAATCACTTGGCGTTATTTCAACTCGATCTAAATATGTTTCATTATCAATATTAATCGATAACGGGACAATCTCAATACCATATTGAGCTGCTTGCTCTACGGTTAAATCTATCGTTGAATCCGTTACCACTTTAATTTTCGTCATGAGTTCACCCCTACAAAATCCTTTGCGCTCATTATAGCATTGTTCTAAACTTGATTACAGTAATATCCTAAAGTACTTATTATTAAGCTAGTATAATACAACTATTTCACGTAAAACATAAAAAAGTTGACTACGCTGAAAAATTCAGAATAGTCAACTTTTTCTCTTTAAGCATTATGTTTTAATGCGTCAGACTTAAATAGCTGTTCATAATCTTTCCATTTCAACACGCGTTTTAAATATTCTTGAAACGAGTAGGTTTTTTTCGGCATTGATTTCTTCATAATGTCTGTTATTAAGGTATTTAACTTTACAGAGATCATAAACCGAAATGTGCTATCTTCCTCCAATACTGGAATATCAATAATTTTTACTTTTTGACCATTCTCATGTTTAAATTCAAGGCTTTTCAATAGCAAGGCGATCAACCCTCTTTTTACCCGTTTCTTTTATTATACATGGTAAACTAATTACTTGTCTTTTCATTTTTACTTTATTTTTAGAAAAAATGTCTCATAGACATCTTATTCGACGTACAATGAGACATTCCTTTGTAATGCTGTTATTTTATTACAGGTTATTGCATCAATCTTAAATGAATAAATGGAACAAGCTGCTTTCTTTATTAATTTCCGTATAAGGAAATCCTTTTTTATCCATTCGACTAATTAATGGATAATAATCTTCTTTATGTTTTAATTCGATGCCAACCAATGCTGGGCCGCTATCTTTGTTATTTTTTTTCGTATATTCAAAGCGTGAAATGTCATCATTTGGTCCAAGCACTTCGTCTAAAAATTCTCGTAGTGCTCCTGCTCTCTGAGGGAAATTCACAATAAAATAATGCTGCAAACCTTCATACATCATGGAACGTTCTTTGATCTCTTGCATGCGACCAATATCATTATTCCCTCCACTGATAACGCACACCACTGTTTTACCTTTAATTTGTTCGCGATAAGAGTCTAAAGCGGCAATAGAAAGCGCACCGGCTGGCTCTGCAATAATCGCATTTTCATTATAAAGAGATAAAATGGTTGTACAGACTTTCCCTTCAGGAACAATAACGATATCATCAACCACTTCTCGGCTGATTTCATAGGATACGCTACCAACAGTCTTTACGGCTGCCCCATCTACAAACGGGTCAATGGCCTCAAGGGTTACGACTTCTCCTCTATCAAAAGACGTTTGCATTCCAGCTGCGCCGGCTGGCTCTACGCCAATGACTGCTGTTTTAGGAGAAATGCTTTTCACATAAGTCCCTACACCTGAAATTAGACCGCCTCCCCCAATACTTCCAAACACATAGTCAATTTCGTCTTCACAATCGTTAAACATTTCAACAGCAACCGTTCCTTGTCCCGCAATTACATCAACGTCGTTAAAAGGGTGAATAAACGTTCTTTTTTCTTCTTCACTGCACTGAATAGCTGTTTCATACGAATCATCGAACGTATCACCTGTTAAAACAATCTTTACATTGTCTCTCCCTAAAAATTTAACTTGGTTGACCTTCTGTCGAGGAGTAGTGCTAGGCATGAAAATTTTCCCATCAATGTTCAAGTGGCGACAAGCGTAAGCCACTCCCTGTGCGTGATTACCGGCGCTTGCACACGCAATTCCATGCTCTAATTCCTGCTTTGTCAATTGCTTAATTCGATTATACGCTCCTCGAATTTTAAATGAACGAACGACTTGCAGATCTTCACGCTTCAAGTACACATTACATTCATAACGCTCAGAAAGCACATCGTTGCGCTGTAGTGGTGTATGTACAACAACATCTTTAATCATTTGATTCGCAATCATGATGTCCTCTAACTGTACATGTTTTGTTCGATTATCTACTTGTTGTTTCATAACCAACTTCCTTCCTCTTCCTACCTTTTTTTAATTTGTACATTATATCACATAAAATTTAGAAAAATCATTATTTTTAGTTAATCTTTTGATTTTTTTTAATTAGCATATTTTCACCAGTATAGTAAACAGTAAAAAAGAAAGATAGAAAGCTGGTGATTAACATGGAGTATACGTTACAAAGCATTGATAGTGCCATTCCTTGTGAAGTAACTATTGATGATGATAACGGACGATACATGCTGAGGAATGCGGATACAAGTGGAGAAGTATTTAACTCAGCTTCTGAGCTTACACAGTGGGTCCAACAACATTGGAATGAACAACAATTTGTAAACCCAGAAGAATTCAGACAGTTAGTTCATCATTTACAGGAATTTATTGAACAAAAAAAGCGTCTCACTTAAGAGACGCTTTTTGATTGCACTTGATGATGATTATTTAAAGCTTGAATAATTCGCTCACGAACTTGATGATGAATCACGTTTGGATCACTTCCTGCATCTAAATGCGTTGTAACTGGAGGTAAAATCCGTATGGTTACATCTGCTTTTTGAAATCCAACTTTACATTGTTCCATAATGTTCGATGTTCCTGGAATAGCAATAGGTACAATTGGCACCTTAGCATCTAATGCAATTCTTATACTTCCTTTTTTAAACTCACCAATTCCTTTGCCTTTACTCCGTGTTCCCTCTGGAAAAATGACCATTGAATGTCCCTCTTTAAGTAGACAAACACTATCTTTTAAAGCTTGAACCGATGCTCTGCGATTGACCCGATCAATAAACATACTCACTTGCTATGGGTAGTTATTTCATTATGCACGTTCGTACACTGTAAAGTAGTAGGCATAAGGATTTTTTTCATCCTTAACACCTTGCTTTCTTGATACTTCTCTCCAAACAGATGAATCAATTTCAGGAAAGTATGTATCTCCTTCAAACACCTCGTCGATATGCGTAACGTATAAACGAGTCGCCACATGCATAGTTTGCTCATACACTGTTGCGCCACCAATCACAAACAGTTCACTTTCTCCTTCAAGCGATACTAGTTCATCAACAGAGTGAATAACTTTTACACCTTCATGGTGATAGTCTTTATTTCCTGTTAAAATAACGTTGTTTCGATTTGGAAGAGGTTTACCAATTGATTCAAACGTTTTTCGCCCCATTACAATTGTGTGACCCGTTGTGGTTTGTTTGAAATACTGTAAATCAGCTGGCAAACGCCAAGGTAAATCGTTTTCTTTTCCAATCAAGCAGTTGTTGTCCATTGCTACAATTAACGAAATCATACGCTAACGGCCCCTTTAATGTGAGGATGCGGATCATACTCAACAAGCTCGAAATCTTCAAATTTAAAGTCAAAGATAGATTTGACATCTGGATTAATCTTCATTTTTGGTAGCGAGCGAGGTTCACGCGTTAGCTGAAGATTTACTTGTTCAAGATGGTTTGTATAAATATGAACATCACCAAACGTATGAACAAAATCACCTGGTTCTAAATCACACACTTGCGCAACCATCATTGTCAGAAGCGCATAGGATGCAACATTAAAAGGTACGCCTAAAAAAATATCGGCTGATCGTTGATATAGCTGACAAGATAATTTACCGTCTGCTACGTAAAACTGGAATAAGCAATGGCATGGCGGCAGCGCCATGTTATCAACATCCGCAACGTTCCACGCGCTTATCATCAACCTTCTTGAATCCGGATTATTTTTAATTTGATGAATGACATTTGTGATTTGATCAATCGTACTTCCTTCTGGTGTTGGCCAAGAGCGCCATTGGTGACCATAGACAGGACCTAATTCTCCGTTTTCATCAGCCCATTCGTTCCAAATACGTACACCGTTATCTTGTAAATATTTGATGTTTGTATCACCGCTTAAAAACCATAATAATTCATGAATAATTGATTTTAAATGAAGTTTTTTTGTGGTTAAAGCAGGAAAACCTTCTTGGAGGTTAAATCGCATTTGATAGCCAAATGTACTAATTGTTCCTGTTCCTGTCCGATCTTCTTTTTTCGTTCCATGTTTTAATACATGTTCACATAAGTCGAGATATTGTTTCACTTCCGACACTTCCTTTTTCAAAAGTCTTTCTCTATTGTATAGGCGATTTTTTCTCATGTCTATGAGAAAGTGCAGGGTTTCTCATAGAAAAAAGCTGGGACATAACGAACTGATTCCTTCTGGGAGACGAATCATCCTGTTTCTAAACGATGTAGGTTGTAAGAACACATTCGTTCGGTTGCGCCACAGACACTCGCTTTCCCGCAGGATTCAAATGTCCTACGCTCCATTCCACTCTGTTTTCAAAATTGTTTTCCGAACCAACAAAAAATCCGAACTATAAAAAGTAGGTAACTTTAAATAGCTCGGATAGATCATTGGCTGAAATTCTTATGACCCAGCCTCTTTTCATCAATTAAATACAATTGTTCGATTACCGTAAACTAAAATTCGATCTTCTAAATGCCACTTTACTGCTCTTGCTAAGACGGTACGCTCAATTAAGCGTCCTTTTTTCTTCAGCTCTTCCGCATCATCTCGGTGATTTACTCGTTCGATATCTTGTTCAATAATGGGTCCTTCGTCTAGATCATCCGTTACGTAGTGTGAGGTAGCACCAATTAACTTAACACCACGCTTGTATGCTCGCTCGTATGGCTTTGCACCAATAAAAGCAGGTAAGAACGAATGATGAATATTAATGATACGATATGGATTCTCTGCTACAAATGTCGGCGTTAAAATCTGCATATAACGTGCTAAGATAATTAAATCTATGTTGTAGTCCTTCAATAATTGTAGCTGCTGTGCTTCCGCTTCAGCACGAATTTCTTTTGTTGCAGGAATATGATAGAACGGAATACCAAAAGATTCAACGACTTCACGCGCATCTTCGTGATTACTAACGACTACAGCAATATCGCTCATTAAATCACCGCTTTCCCATGCCCATAGGAGTTCTAATAAACAATGTAGCTCTTTTGATACAAAGACCGCCGTTCGTTTTAAACGATGTGCGTACGTAAATTTCGCTTCCATTGAAAATGATTCTGCAATTGATTGGAAAGCTTCTTCCATTGCTGATCCTTTTTCATCCAAGCGGTCGCATTCAAATTCAAAACGAATAAAAAATGTTCCACCTTCTGGATTGGTTGAATGCTGACTAGACTCTACGATATTTGCTCCTTGTTCAAATAAAAACGTAGATACAGCTGACACAATTCCAGGCTGATCTGAACAGCTGATTAACAACCGACCTCTGTTTTTATACTTTTCTTTGTATGATGTTACATGTTGCTCAATGTGCGATTTCATAAAGTTCCCTCTCTCTTTGAATGTACAGACTATTCTATCATTATAATGAAAGTCTACCGATTATCAAGCGTCATTCTTATTTTTAGAGTAAGGATTCGATTCTTCTCCATGCTGAAGCTCTGCTAGTTTCGCGTAATGAGGCTTCATACTATTCATAATATCTCGATAGACGGGCAGAATTTTTTTATATACTTCCACATTTTCAGGAATTGGCTTTAGGTGTGTAGTTTTCCCAACCATCTTCTCTACAACGTTTACCGATTCAACTTCATCAATTGCATAAAGGCCTAGTACGGCTGCGCCAAGACAAGAGCTTTCAAAACTTTCTGGAATTCTTACTTCTGCATTAAAAATGTCAGCCATCATTTGCTTCCATACTTCAGAGCGAGCAAATCCACCTGAAGCTTTAATTTCACGAGCAGGCCCAATTAATTCTTCAAGAGGCTCTAACACTGTGTATAAGTTGTACATAATCCCTTCCAAAACCGCGCGAATCATGTGCTCCTTACCATGATGAAGAGACAGTCCGGTGAATGAACCCCTCGCGTCTGCATCCCATAAAGGAGCCCGCTCTCCTGATAAATAAGGATGAAAAATGAGTCCTCCAGCTCCAGGGGGAATCGTATCAGCCATTTTCGTAAGTAAATCATATACGTTAACATCTAAGCGTTCGGCAACTGCAGCTTCGCTTTTGGCCAATTCATCTTTTGCCCATCGTAAAATCATCCCACCGTTATTAATAGGGCCGCCTACAACCCACAGATCGTCGGTAAATGCATAACAAAATGTTCGGCCCTCTTTATCTAGAACAGGCTCTTTTGTAACCGTTCGAATTGCTCCACTCGTGCCAATTGTAATGGCAATTTCACCTTGATCGATAGCATCTAAGCCCAAGTTAGACAATACGCCATCGCTTGCCCCTATTACAAAAGGAGTGTCTTCATTAATTTTAAGCGTGTGAGCAAGTTCGCTTTTAATGCCTTTGCTCACATGAGTTGCTGGCACAATCGTGGATAGTTGCAAAGGAGAGATTTCTGCATTTGTTAACGCGACTTCATCCCATTGTTTTGTTTCTAAATTAAGCATGCCTGTTGCAGAAGCAATGGAGTAATCTACTATATATTCATCAAATAACTTATGGAATATATATTCTTTAATTGAAATAAATTTAGCTGTTTTTTCAAAGATTTCGGGGTGCTCATGCTTTAACCATTTAATCTTAACAAGAGGAGACATAGGATGAAGAGGCATACCCGTTCGCTTATATAGCTCCATTCGTTGGTTACACAGCTTGTCTGCATATGTAGCCGCTCGCTTATCCGCCCACGTTATACAATTTGTAAGTGGCTCACCACTCTTATCAACAGCAATCAGGCTATGCATCGCGCTGCTAAAAGATACAACTTTTAATTTATCTTTATGAACCTTTCCCTTGGCTATTACTTTCTTAATTGTTGATAGCACAGCCGCAAAAATCTCATCTGGCTTCTGCTCAGCTGTTAGGGCATCCGGCGTATGAAGAGGATAACCAACATGATGTGACTCCTTCACTTCTCCATCAGCAGTAAATAAAACTGACTTTGTTGTTGTTGTTCCAATATCAACACCTATCATATATGTTGTCACGTTACTTAACACCAACCTTTTCTCTCTGCGTTCTTTATTTATGAGGTTTTCCTAAAATGATTTAAACCATGCTTCTGCAGACGAATTACACATTACTCTTTTTACCTGATGCCTTGCATTTAAAACATAAAAACAGGTTGGGATATAACGAAATGATGGCTTTTCCAAGACGAATTATGCCTTTTTTAAAGTATTAGGCTACAATAACCAGTTTGTTCCCTATCACTGCAGACACTCGCTTTCCGCGGGGAGGAGTTACGTGTCCTACGCTTCATTCCACTAGGTTTTTTCAACTTGTGTTTGGAATGAACAAAAAGATACCCAAACTATCAAAAGTCGTTAACTTCTAATAGTTCGGATATCTCGTTAGCTAAAATACTTATGTTTCTGCCTCTTTATATTTAGACTTGTTTTATAACTGCAACTTCATGAAGCGCATTCCTTACTTCCCCATGTTCACTCGCATGTGGTCGATCTTCACCGTCATTGTACCCGTAATCGAACATACGATTTCGGTTTAATGCGAGCTTAGTCACAGATGGACGAAGCAAATCAAACAGTTCAAAGCGCTCTTGAAGCTCTGGAAATTGCTTTTGATATTCAAGTATTTCACTTCTAACACTATTCCAGAATTGATATTCACTTATTCCTTCTTTATTTTCAAGCACTTTCGCTAAATAACGGAAGTGACAAATAAATAAACCTGTTAGGATAAATTGTGTTAAGCCATCTGGTTTCTCGCTCCGCAATACAGCTTTTAATTCGGGCGTTAAACTTTGTAATTCTTTAAATGATTGATCACTAATATTTACGTCATCAACAAAATCTTTCATAATAATGCGGACTGGCTTACCTTCTTTTAAGACAAGAACTGTATTTTGACCATGAGGTGAGAACACCGTTCCATATTGATATAAGTAATGTAATAACGGCGGAAGAGTTGCGCTCATTAATGCTTCTACCCACTGTGAAGCAGATAAGGCAGACTGTTCTATATAAGACGATACCAATGCTTTACCCTTAGAGTCCACATGCAAGAGTGCTGCTAGCGTAATAGCTTGCTCTCCTTCTTCTAACTCTTGATAAATACTTTCTCTCCACACGACGCCAAGCATTTCTAAATATTGATAAGGAGCATCTTTCATTGCTGCAAATGTCGGATGGTCTACATTTAAAGTGGCTACTTCTCCTAACAAGCCTACTTTACATATGTCTCGCAAGAATGAATCATTGTCGCGAATGTCTTTTATATGCTTTGTTACCTGAGGTGCAATAACCGTCCGTTCACTCGGAAGACCTCGATATACAAGCGTATTTAAAATGCTCATTGGTAGCTTTACATGATATTTATTGCGATTTGTTGTATTAACAAATGTGCGAATTGACTGCTGCGGAAGATAATAATCATCTCCTTCCCCCATTGGGACAATGAGATTTTCCGCTAAATAGTGTGCATATAGAGGAATAATCATGTTCTTCCACTGCCATTCATGAACAGGTAGATAATAATAGTCTGCTGGTTGTAAACCTTTTTCCTGCAATTGATTTTCAAATACTTCTACTGTTTTTTCACCTAGCTCTTGTTCCATTACTTGTTGGAACTGAAGTGATGTGAGTGAATGGAAAGAGCTCACAGTTTTCGACACAGCAATCCATGATAACTGAATTTTTTGCTTTTGTTCCGGAGCAAATTTCATATAGTCATTATAGCTAAAACCAATTCGTCCTTTGTTATATGTAATCCAAGGGTGTCCCGTCATTTCACCTTCAAGCTCTGCGTAGTCAAGATTTGCTAGTTCATCAGCACTGAGACGTTCTTGTAAATGAAGATCAGCCACAAGGGTATGCATATATTCTTTAGCTAAATGTCCAGCTGTTGAAAACGACATTTCATCAAGGTCAGACAGACTAATTAATAGCTGTAGTGCTCTTGAAGAGTTAATCAGCATATTATTTTCTTCTATATAAATTGTTTCTACTAACACTTCATAACTATCAAACAAGCGCTTTTTCGCTTCAAATCGATAGACAATTCCACGAGGGTCTTTCCATTCATACAACGAGCTTTCCTCGTTTACCTTCACCTCGTGTGGAGTAATAATATTTTCATACATAAACTCCTCTAACATTTTAGCAAGCAATTGATTATTTGCTTTATTCCAGCGCTCTTTTGTAAATACCGTTAAATTCGTATCTGTTATTTTCATCCTTTATTCTCCTTTACCGGTTTATAGAATTTTAACCTCTGCTGAGCCATGATAAATGATAGAACTGCTGCCAGTAATACCATTCCACCACCAATAAGAGGTATATGTAGCTTGCCATTTTGAACAAGTATTAGCGCAAGTAGCGGCGCTAAAAGCAAGCCAACATTTTGTGCCGTTAGCATCCAACTATAATAAGAAACCGTCTCCGCATTGCTTTGCTTAAAAAGATAAAGATCGATAATTAGGAGGCTAATGTAGAAGCCTATCCCATATAAACATCTGCTGATTATAAAAAAAACTAACGATGATGTAAAAGCTTGCATGATCAATACGACTGAGCTAAACGCTAATACTCCGTATAACACATGCATCATATTAGAGCGCTTGAACGTTCCTGGAGGCAGCACAAACTTTAGTACAATAGCCATGACACTTGGCATAACGTAAAGCACTGCATTTAACCATTCATCGACTCCATATTCACTTGAAACAAAAATCGTAAAGTATGGTCTCACCATATTGTGAGCGATGTGAAAAAGAAAAACAGCAAGTAAATAGCCAATTAGGCATTTTGGAAAAAGGGAACGAACGGTCTCCTCTTTGTCCTTTACTCTTTTGGATCCACTCATTCCTCTCGCAAAAACAGCTGCAAAAATCAAATCAATGCACGCAAAGAATTTATAAATTACAAGCGGCATTTCCCATGAAATGACGAAGCTTCCAGCCAGACTTGCTAGGATTATTCCGCCGTTCAACGCCAAGAGATAAGTTGCTGCTTTTTTCTCTTTGTTTTCGCTTGTGCTTACCAGGTGTGGATAAAGTAAGTATAGGCAACTTTGAAATACAAGTAGTAGAAGTGAAAAAGCTAGAAACATGGAAAAGCTGCTGCTTTCACTCAACATCCATTTACAAATGGATATACTAACAAGAGCATAGACGCTTACTTTTTCAATCTTCCACTTTTTTAAAAGCAACCCCCAAATTGGTGTCATAATAATGACGACTATTCGACAACAAATAATAAAAAAGGATGTTGCCTGTAAGCCATTAACCTGAAAGAAATCTGTGAAAAATTGGGGGTAAAAAGGTGACAGAAGAACTTCTGACACCACCGTCATAAACAAGCACGTAAATATAATCCACGAGCGAATCATTTTACTTTACACACCAAACTGTTGAAATACATTCTTACTATAAACTTTATAAATTTCTTTTCCTGCAATTTGATTAATAATAATCGCATTCCGGTAAGGACCAAGCCCTAAATCTGGAGCTCCCACGCCGTGTGTATGAAGTTCTCCATTTTGAATAAACAAATTGACTTCAACGGGTTGAGTCCTGACTTTGAACTGCTCATCAATTTGCAACTGCCCACTTTCATCAACTAGTAGATGAGATTGTAAACTTTCTAAGCATGATGGAAAGCTGCTAGCATATCCTGTAGCCATAATAACAACATCACTTTTCAACTCTTTCACTTCATCTTGCTCATATTGATAAAGGGTGAGTTTATAGCCAGTTTCTTCTCGACTAACACTTTGAACCTCCGTTAGTGCTTGCATATGAATAGGAGAAGCTTTTCCACCAACGGTTCGTTCATACAAATGTTCATAAATGTCAGCAATCGTATCAAAGCTAATTCCTTTATATAAGAGATCTTGATTTTTTAACACATCTCTTTTTTTATCCTGATTTAAGTGATAGAAATAACGCGTGTATTCTGGTGAAAAATGCTCTAACCCGAGCTTTGAATACTCCATTGGATAAAACCCTTTAGACCTTGTATACCAATGGAGTTCATAGTTGTTTTCCTCTTGATGTTGCAACAAGTCATACACAACTTCAGCGGCACTTTGCCCAGAACCAACGACCGTAATATGACGAGCTTTAACTGTTTCATCACGATTTTGCTTATAGCAAGCCGAATGATAGAATCGATTATTTTGCAAATCTTTAAAATCAGCTGGAACGGTTGGATTTGTACCTACCCCTACTACTACATTTTTCGCGTAGTAAACAGTTGATTCACCATCTTCCTCAACTGTTACTTTATATAGCTGCTCTTCTTCTATTTCAATTTTCTGAACCTTACTGTTGAATTGTAGCCCTTTTAACTGACTAGCCACCCATTGACAATAGTGATTATATTCAGTTCGTGGAATGTGAAATTTTTCAAAGAAATAAAACTGATACAATCGCGCATGCTCGTGTAAATAACGTAAAAAGCTATACGGGCTGGACGGATTAACCATTGTCACTAAGTCCGCCATAAACGGAACTTGTAGCGTAGCTCCTTCTAAAAGCATACCCGGATGCCAGTTAAACTGAGACTTCTGATCAAAGCATTTATACGAGTATTCTGTTTCTTCTAATAAAGCTGCTAGGCCAAGGTTAAATGGCCCAATGCCCACTCCAATAACCTCTAAAATTCTCCTTGAATCCATGCGTTCCACCTACTTTCAAACACTTCTTGTTGACAATAAAGAAGCATTGCTGTTTTATCAGGAAGATCTACCGTCTTTAACTGTTGAAATCCACACTTTTCAAAAACATAAATCATCTTTTCATTTCGAATATCCGGTTCAGCCATAATACGCTTGGTTTCTGGCACTTCAAACATTCTCTTCATGAGCGTTAGCATTAATGGATAAATAAACCCCTTGCCAAGATAAGTTGGCTCGCCAATCAATAGATGAATGCCTTGATCTCCTTTTTCATAGTCATAATAATGACGGATTAGATCTTGGGAGACGATATACGACTCCCAGTAGCTCATCGCTTGCCCATCTATTTCACCAATTAATAATTGCTGATGTTTGTTCGCTAAAAAACGTTTTAAATGAGAGGCATACTCGGCTCTTGGCTTGTCCAAATTCCAAAACGGAATGACGTGGTCTTGATGCATCCAGCTATGCAAGCGGTCAAAATCTTGTTCAAACGTTACATAGCGAAACGTAATTTCTTTTTTTGTGTTGGTATCCCATACTGTAATAGGGTAGTCACTTTGAGCCAGTACCATCATTTATATACACCTTCTAGAACCGCAAGCGGATTCGTCACGTCTACGTAAACAGATTGTGTTTCTAGACTTCCAACTAGTTCATCCATATCATGAACGCGCGTTAATAAATTGGCTTTGCAAGGCAAGCTCTCTTGAGAAAGCATACTCTTGACTAGATTTGTATGATCATTCTTTGCATATTCTGAAATGACCGTACGCATCTGTTCAATCAACTTGCTTTCTTCAATTAGTCCACTTGTACCAAAAGCATTAATTAAACCAAATAAATGATTAAAGATAACATAATAACGGAATCTTTCTTCAGCAACCGCATCATCACAAACTGTATCGCTCATCTGATTCAAGTCTTTGATAAGCTTTTTGAGGCTTTCTTGTTTAGAGCGCATAAAATAATAGCCTTGGTTATCACGATAATAAAACGCTTGTGGATAGCCTTCTTTTGTCAATTTGATAATCGAGTTTTGTTGATGAGCTTCAAGCGCAATTCCTTTTTCTGTATACAGCCACATCATTGGCTTTAATGAAATGTCTAAATACTGCTTAAACCAATCTTGACTAACAGCTTCCAGTGATCGATTTTCAGCTTTGGCTAAACGATGAACAATCTCTTGAAGCTGTGTATGATGACGATACACATGATCTTGACATAAACTCGCTAAAAGAGTCGTTGAATCACCCTGTGAGCCTTTAAAAGGGTTTTCTCGAATTACAACCTCAAAGCCAATCTCTTCTTCACCAAGCGTTACGTATGCAAAATCTTTAATAATGTGAAAAGCAGGATGATAAATTTGTAGCTCTTCTTCTAAACCAGCACGTAAAAGTTCCGTTACCTCTACACCTCGGTACAGCTCTTTTCGTTTGTTGACTCGAAGTGAATTTGTAATTTTTACTGGTATCGAAAACTTATACATGACGTCTGCGCTTGAGTTATATACAGTTCGCACAGAAGAAGTAGGATAAAACGCTTGCCCTTGAGGACCTAGATATGAAAGTCGCCCGCTTTGAATCCAATCACAAACTTCTGATTTCCCAAGTAAATATCTTGCTTGAAGTGGATGCATTGGAATCAATACATTCTCATCGTCTTGGCAATAGTTAGTTTTGAATTCATCTGATACTTCTTCATCTTCTACCAACTGCTTTTTAATAACTAACCTTGCTTGTTCCAGCGCAGACCCCTCTTTGACCAATGAAGCTTCTGCGTAAAAATAGTGTAGTTGAAACTTCCCCTTTAGCTCTGGAGCAAATATTGTTTCTTCTTCAGGCAAAATGCCTTGTCTGCTTTTTGGGGTTGGATGAAGCTGATGTCCAATTAAAAGTGCTTGTTCTGATTGTAAAAAGCTTTTATCAGCCCCGTAACACTCTTGAAGTTCCGCTTGTCTCACTTCGATAAATTGCTTCATATTTTCGTAGCTTAATAGCACGCGAACAATCAATTCGTTTATTTGAAGTAAGTCTTCCGTTACTTCTTTCATTAGCAGCGCTAATAGCGTTAACAAATCTAGCTCCTGGCGCTCATGACCTTCTACTTGGTATGCCATTTGCTCGTTTAATAAATGACGCCCTGTTAGAGAACGATAATAAGCTGGGAAATAGAGCGTGACGGGCTGCTTTTCCAGGGTTAAAATAAGTTCTTCACCTTCCCCTACTTTTATCCATTTCCCCTTTCCTGTTTCTCTCACATAGCAGTTCACTACATTTTGCATTGTAATAAAATTAGCTGATTGTTGCGCATTCACGTAATGCTTCCTCCTTCTGCTCCAACTCGTTTCCAAGCTGAATCACTTCTTTTATAAGTTGTTTTAGGTTCTCTAACTCAATCATTGGATTCAACATTGTTACTTTTAAACATGCTTCTTGGTTTACTTTTGTTTTCGCTATAATATATGTTCCTTTTTCATATAACTGCTGCTGGATCATTGTATTAATCTTATTTTCAATATACTTTTGATTTTCCGCACTTTTCGCTAGCCTTTTACACTGATACTTAAATACAACAGCGTTCATCATCGGTTCGTTCATAACTTTAACCATTGAATTTTCTTGTAAGTATCCAGCTAGCTGTCTCGCATTTTGAATAGTTTGGTCAATCAATTTACCAAAGGCTGATGTGCCCATCATTTGAAACGTTAGCCAAACTTTGAGGGCATCAAACCGTTTAGTTGTTTGAATACTGCGGTTAACAAGGTGAAGATGCTCATCTTCTTCTGGATTTAAGTAATCTGCATAAAGCTGAATATGCTGAAAAGCTGTTTCAGCTTTCACAAAGAAAGCACCACAGCTAATGGGCTGATAAAACCATTTATGAAAATCAATCGTAATAGAGTCTGCAAGCTTTAACTCTTGAACTAGGTGTCTATTAGCTTTTGAAAACAACAGGCCGCCTCCATACGCAGCATCGGCATGAACCCACATATCATAAGTTGCTGCCAGTTGATGAATATCATGAAGAGAATCAATACTTCCAAAATCAGTGGTTCCAATTGTGGCTACAATGGCCATCGGAAGCTCTCCACTTTCTTTAGAAAGCTCTACCTTTGCACATAAATCATCCATGCACATCTCGTAGCGTTCATTTGTTTTAACTGGAATAACTGCATTCATCCCTAAACCAAGCTGCGCAGCGGATTGCTGAACCGTAAAGTGCGCTTTTTCAGAACAAAAGATTCGCAGTTTATTTGCTTCAGGGGGTAGACCTTCTTCTTGTACATTTGCTTTAAGCTTTCGCTTACAATAATCATTGCGAGCTAGTAGCATCCCCATATAATTTGACTGCGTGCCACCGCTTGTAAATACGCCACTTGCGGTTTCTTCATAGCCGATTTGTTTAACGCACTCTTTAATAACTGCGTCTTCTATATAAGTCGCAATTGGACTTTGGTCCCAAGAGTCCATCGATTGGTTGAGAGCTGTGATAAAGACTTCTGCGACCAAAGCAGGTATAGCTGGTGGACAATGCAAATGCGCCATTGCTCCAGTATGAGAAATATGCAGAGAATGCCTTAAAACAAGCTGTTCTATTGACTTTTTCAGTTCTGCGAACGCACGTCCATTTTCTTTGAATGTCATTTCATCATTAAAGTGTTCAAAGCGATCTTCTAGCTCCCAATGATGATAAGGCTTTTCAATTGTTTCATAATAGTTCGAAATCATCTCTATAGACTGATTCATTAACTGCTTATACGTTCTTACGCTTTGATTGTCCTTAGATAGAAACCATTGTTGATAATCTTGTTCCATCTTACCTTGTCACCCACTTAGCTTCTGCTGCTTTTACCGCTTCTTTAAAGCGCTCTAGCACATCATCAGCCTGAGCTTGACTTAAAATTAAAGGTGGTAATAAGCGAATGACTGCTCCATGTCTGCCTCCAACTTCTAGGATAACCCCTCGCTTAAAGCACTCTTGCTGAATCACCTTCGCTAGCTCTCCATTTCCAGGATGGGTTCCAATCTTATTTGCCGGCTTAGACCAATCGATGATTTCCACTCCAATCATTAACCCTCGACCACGAACATCTCCAATAGAAAAGCTATCGGACTGGATGGCTTTTAACTGCATTTGCATGTATATTCCAAGATCATGCGCATGTGCATCTAAAGCATGCTCTTTCACAAAGCTAAGCGTTGCTTTTCCCGTTGCCATTGCGAGCTGATTACCACGAAAAGTTCCAATATGAGCACCTGGTTCCCACTGATCCAACGCTTTATCGTATACAACAACAGATAGTGGTAAGCTACCCCCGATTGCTTTTGACAGCACAAGAACATCGGGCTCAATATCAGCATGCTGAAAAGCAAACATTTTACCCGTTCGACCAATTCCAGTTTGCACTTCATCAATAATTAACGGAATTTGACGCTCTTTTGTGATACGACGAAGCTCTTTCAACCACGCGATAGGAGCAGGTACTGAACCTCCTTCACCTTGAACAACTTCAACTACAATTCCTGCTGGTTTAACAATACCGCTTTCTGGATCGTCTAATAAGTTTTCAATGTATGTGCTAATTGCTTCATGACCACCTTCACCGATTCCAAAAGGACAACGATATTCGTAAGGATAAGGTAAGAAATGTGTATCTGGAACTAAAGCATGAATGCGCTCTTTAGGGCTTGTTGTTCCGCTAATACTTAATGTGCCGTGAGTAGAACCATGGTAGCCGCCCTGGAACGATAAAATTGTGCGGTTCCCTGTAGCCGTCTTTACAAGCTTTAACGCTGCTTCAATGGCGTCTCCACCCGTAGGTCCACAAAACTGCACTTTTGCTTTTTGGGCAAAATTAGCTGGTAAACTTGCAAATAACTCATCTACGAACGCTTCTTTAACCGGCGTAGTTAAATCTAATGTATGTAAAGGAATACGATCAGCTAGTACCTGTTGAATCGCTTCATGGACTACTTCATGATTATGACCAAGCGCTAAAGTGCCCGCTCCTGCTAAACAATCAATATACTCTTTGCCGTTCATATCTGTGATGATGACTCCCTCCGCTTTTTGAATAGCAATTGGAATTCTTCTTGGATAAGATCTTGCATTCGATTCTCGAAGTTCTTGCTGTGAAAGTAACGCTTCGTTTGTAGATTGATTTGTTATTGAAATAGACATGAATAATCCTCCTATTTATTTAAATGATAATGATTTTCACTACTAATTACATGTATAAGGATAAATGATAATGATTTTCAATGTCAACTAATTTTCTAAAAATATGCATTTTTTCCTAAACTCCTCTGTGTTAACTGGCAGTTTTTAATGCTGATTCTACTAAAAAAAGTGCTACTTTACTTCGTAGCACTTTTTCTCTTATTGCATTTTATTCATAATTTCTTTTGCTTTTTGCACACTTTTCTCATTTATTGGCTGTGTATATTGGCAATTAACTCGTATACCTGCTCCAATGCATACTTCTGTTAGATTGGTAACCGATAGAAAAGCCTGTAAATTTTCTGGTTTTAACCCCTTAGCTCCGACAAATATAAGATTTTCATTTCTCATTTGACGCAACATTTTTTTGATTTGTGGAATTCCGTTTAACGCACTTTTATCAGCTCCAGACGTCATAACCCGCTTTATTTCTGGATAATTCAATAATTTCCGAAGCCCTTCTTCTTGATTATGTAAGTCATCAAAAGCTAAGTTAAACGTCACATCCATTCCTTTAGAAGCACTTAGTAAAGCTTTTAACGTCTCTTCATCAATGGTTTTCTCTGACGTTAAGCAGCCTAAGATTACTCCTTCCACTCCCAGTTTCCTTGCTTCTTCGATATCATGAACCATCGTTTGAATATCGTCTTCATTGTATTGATACGACTGATTATGAGGTCGAATCATTACGTATACAGGAAGGGTAATCGCTTTTTTTATTTGTTTAATTAACCCATAGCTTGGGGTAATGCCACCTTCATTAATACTCGTGCAAATACTAATTCGATCTGCCCCATTCTCTTGAGCTAGCTTTGCATCATGCAATGTCGTCGCAATCACATCTATCATTACAATAAACACCCTTTCTTCTTCATTAATCTAGAGCATAGTAAACTCTCTTCAATATCGTACCATGCTTGAAAAGATGTCTTTTTCCTTACGAACAAAAAACGTCAGGTATAACCGTTGAAAACTTGGTTATTTCTCATGACGTTTTTATTATAAAAATGCAACAATTATACTCTATAACTTTAGAATCCTAGCTTTTTAACCATTTTTATTAGAAGTATCCGGGACTTCGCTTATTCGCATTATGCATTGGACCCATAGGCATCATGGACTTAGAAGGCATCTGTACGTTTTCACCTTGTACAAGTGGTGCATTCATACTTTGATTCATTGCAGGCATCAAATTGCTAGGCTTCTGACCGCATCCACAGTCTGCTCCTCCTGACATCGACATCCCCTGCATTGGTGGCATTGGCATTCCTTGCATTGGCATTCCTTGCATCGGCATTCCTTGCATTGGCATTTCTGGCATTGGCATTCCTTGCATCGGCATTCCTTGCATCGGCATTCCTTGCATTGGCATTTCTGGCATTGGCATTCCTTGCATCGGCATTCCTTGCATCGGCATTTCTGGCATTGGCATTCCTTGCATCGGCATTCCTTGCATCGGCATTCCTTGCATCGGCATTCCTTGCATTGGCATTTCTTGCATCGGCATTCCTTGCATCGGCATTCCTTGCATCGGCATTCCTTGCATTGGCATTCCTTGCATCGGCATTCCTTGCATCGGCATTCCTTGCATCGGCATTCCTTGCATCGGCATTCCTTGCATCGGCATTCCTTGCATCGGCATTCCTTGCATCGGCATTCCTTGCATCGGCATTCCTTGTGTCGGTTGATTCATTCGAGGATCGTGCATTGGAGTTGGTAAACTTCCATATACATGTTTCATTTATAGGGCTCCTTCCGTTACTATTACCGTTTTAACATATTCACCTTTCTTTCCGTTCGAATTTCGTCCTATTAAAAATAGGCAACATATTAAAACTTGGGCAATCGAATTATTTATGTTTATACTAGATAGCAAACTATTGAAAGAAAGGACGTTTATGATGGCTAATCCAACCATTGTATTACTTCGAAAAGATTTTCGCCTTGTAGATAATCCAGCTCTGTATCACGCTTGTCAAGATGGCCTAGCCATTCCTATTTTCATTTATGATGAGGCAGACTCTATGGGGGAAGCATCAAAATGGTGGTTACATCATGCTTTAGAGGATTTTAAACAGTCTATTCAACAATGTGGAAGTTCTTTAGTCATTCGAAAAGGTTCTCGATTAGAAACCATTGAATCTCTCATTAAAGAAGTAAACCCTACCGCAATTTATTGGAATACTAACTATGAACCAGATATAAAACAGCAAGAGCAACTTTTAATTCGCCTCTGTGATGAGTATGGAATTACAGCTCGTCAATTCGAAGGTTTTTTACTAAAAGAGCCTTCCTCCATAAAAAAACCGAACGGTGAACCCTATAAAGTATTCACTGCTTTCTATAAAGCTCTACAGAAATCTCGTATACCTGCAGCTGTTCCAAAAATAACGAAGTTAAAGGCGCTCCCGTTTTCAATTAAAACATGTGAACTAAACGAACTAAATCTTTTGCCAACTATCCCATGGGCAGCGACAATAAAAGAAACATGGACACCTACTGAAAAAGGTGGAATTAATATGTTTCGCCAATTTTTAAAACACAGCATTAAACACTATGATACAGGAAGGGACTTTCCTTCTAAAGAAATTGATTCAAAGCTTTCACCTTACTTAGCATTTGGTCAGCTATCAGTAAGAGTTCTTTATCACTACTTATTGTCTAAGGTGGAAAAAGTAAAGCACTCAACCTTTACTCATCAAGCTGAAGCGTTTATCCGACAGCTAGTATGGCGTGATTTCGCTTATCATTTGTTATATCATTTTCCGTCTACTATTAAAGAGCCTCTCAATAAGAAATTTATAGCTTTCAACTGGAAAAATGATATGGAGAGCTTACGCGCTTGGCAACAAGGACAAACGGGCTATCCACTTGTAGACGCAGGCATGAGACAGTTGTGGAAAACAGGATTCATGCATAATCGAGTTCGTATGGTCGCCGCTTCTTTTTTAGTCAAGCATCTATTAATTCACTGGCATTATGGTGCTGAATGGTTTTGGGATACACTTGTAGACGCTGACTTGGCTAATAATACGATGGGATGGCAGTGGGTAGCTGGTTCGGGAGCCGATGCTGCCCCTTATTTTCGAATTTTCAACCCTATTACACAATCTGAAAAGTTCGATTCTGAAGGTACTTATATCAAAAAATGGCTTCCTGAATTAAGAAACGTGCCAGCAAAATATATTCATGAGCCTTGGAAAGCCCCAGAAGGTGTGCTTCAAGAGATTAATTTAAGATTAGGAAAAGATTATCCACTTCCTATTATTGATCATAAATTTGCACGTGAAAGAGCTTTACATCATTATCACTCTTTAAAAAAACAAACCCAAAAATGAGACTTTGTATCTATCGAAAGAACTTCTCTTTTGGGTTTTCTTTCTACCAAGAACTGTTTAGAATGAGGTATAATATAACATAGAGCCTATATTTTACCTTACGGAAGATTGGAGTGATTCGATGCCTGTTTGTTCATCTTGCGGTTATCAAGAAGAATATAATTTTTGCAGAATGTGTGGTACACCTGTAAAATATCAATTTAACGAAAACCAAGCGTTATCTTTTCATCAGCTAAAAGATCGAATCATTACAGATAATATGCGAGATTTAATCACCGTTGTGGACCAGCATGGGCATTTAATTTATAACTCCCCTTCTCATTTATCCGTATTAGGTTATTTACCAACAGAAGAAGGACAGTCTTTAAACTTTAGCGTAATACATCCTGATGATATAGATCAGATACGACATAAATTAAATCAAGTGTTTTCATTAAAAGTTGAAATGAGTGCAGAATATCGTTTACTAAAAGACGACGGCTCTTATATTTGGGTTGAGGGGCGAGGGATTCCATCTGTAAAAGATGATCAAGTAACCTACGTTGTTATTACCGCTCGTGATATTCAAGCTCGTAAAGAAGCGGAAGAGCATTTAAAGCAAAGTGAAATTCGCCATCGCTTAATTCTCTCTCACACGCACGATTTAATTTGCGTAGTCGGAATCGATGGTTGCTATGAATATGCTTCACCCTCTTACCAGTACACACTCGGCCTTCTTCCTTGTTCCTTAATTGGGAAGGATGTACTTCTTCATGTACATGAAGATGATCATGCAAAAGTAGCAACTGGAATTGAAAACATGAAGTTAACAAAAACAGCAAGTACTTTTCATTATCGAAAGCTACATGCTAATGGCACTTCTATTTTGCTTGAAGGAAAAGGCGTACCTATTGTTAATGATGGAAAAGTTGAAGGTTTTGTGTTCGTCTCTCGTGATATAACAGAACAGCGAAAGCTTGAAGAAATGATGAGAAATGCTGAAAAATTATCAGCAATTGGGGAATTAGCTGCAAGTATTGCTCATGAAATTAGAAATCCTTTAACCACGATTAAAGGTTTCTTACAACTGTTTAGTGAAGAATATCAAAGTGCTCAGGATATTGCTTATCGTCGCATGATGCAAAGTGAAATTGATCAAATTGAACAAATTGTAAATGAATTTATGAGTTTAGCCAAACAAGAAGTTCAACCTTACGAGCCCATTGATTTACTTGCTTTATTGAAAGATGTGACAAAACGTTTCTCCCAAGCTTTTATACACCAAGGCATTAAAGTGGTTTATGAATACAATACTGCTCACGGTAACTTTGTCATTCATGGACAACCCCATCAATTAAAGCAGGTATTTATACATGTCATTCAAAATGCAATTGATGCGATGCCTCTTGGAGGACAAATTACGGTCTCTTTTAACAAGGTAAATCAACAGCACGTTACTATTCAAATTATGGACAATGGTTGTGGCATGGATGCTGATCGAATAAAAAAAATTGGTCAACCTTTTTATACAACAAAAGAGCACGGCGTTGGATTAGGCTTAACTATTTGTAATAAGGTTATACATGAGCATAAAGGTACACTTAGCGTAACAAGCATGCTTCAAGAAGGTACAACAATTGACGTTATGTTACCGATTACACATGTTGAAGCCAATTCTATCTTAATGTTAAAAACCCCGACTAGTTAAGTCGGGGTTTTTAACATTAAAACAGCTGAGAATATAAGCTATATTTGTACAAGAAATAAATGATAAGACCTATTGCTATGTAAAAGATAAGCTGTTCTGAGGGTTTCCCTGTTTCGTATGTGAGAGGCGATTTTATTTTCTTTCGTACAATGGGCCAAAATAAAGGCACACCTCTTTTTGAAAAGAAGTCGCCTATTACATGAAAGATATAGCCACACGCTATCCCAAACAACCATTCATATGAATATAGCTGATATAAATAAAAAATAAGTCCACAAACAAGAAGTGAATGTGTAATTCCACGATGCCCAAAAATGCTTTTAATTACTTTTGCAAGCCCAAACGATCTTCGTCCAACGTATGAGTTTGGCTCATCGATATCGGGGAGCAATGATCCAATGGCTATGCCTACGACGTATGGAAAAGTAAAAGCGACATCTGTCTGAATCGCTACTCCTGCACCGGCAGCAATCGATGTTGCAATATGTGTATGGTATCTCAATTTTGCCACCTTCTTTCTTATTCAATTTATGAACGAAAACTCAAAAATAGATACATACGTTCGCTCATGGTTAACTATAAGTGAAGGTGGCAAAATTGTCAAAGAAATCTCAAACTATGACACTTGCATACCGATTAAACCTACAGCCATGACTAAGAAGCCAATCAGTGCGCGCTTTCCATTTTGCTTTGCTTGTCCACTTTTATTAATGATGGCATACACAAATGTACAAGCATACAGTGCAAAAGCTAAAAATCCTAGTATTGTGACGTACATAAACATGTTTTTTCTCCTTTATCACCAGTGTATCCTTTTAGCATAGCTTCTTCGAAATAGAAAATCTAGCCTTTACACAAAACTCATTTTATTTTTCTCATTCAACATGGTCATACTACTTAAAAAGGAGGAATAAAAAATGCATACAGAACAATTGCAGGATGTCTTTGACTACTATGGATTACAACCTTTATATCATAAATTTGAGCACTCGTTTAAAGCAATGGGACTATTTCAATCTATCCCCCGTCATATGATTGAAGACTTTTTGGATACTTACTCTTGTGAAACATTTGATACTTTTTCCTTTGAAGAGTTTTGTTTTTTGTTTTTAGACTTTAAACATTACGTTCAAGATGATTCTTCTTAGGATCTGTCTTTTTACTAAATTTGACTAAAAGGTCCTTTTTCTTTTAATAACTTTCTAGTATACTAAGTTTAAGAAACCGTTTTCATAATACTTAGTAAAGGACTGATACGATGATTACATTTTTACTTTCGTTTGTGCTATTACTCATTGGGTATTTGACTTATGGAAAAGTAGTCGAGCGCGTATTTGGAGTGAAAGATTCTCGACCAACTCCTGCCTATGCAATGAAAGATGGCATTGACTACGTACCGATGAATAATAAGAAGAATTCTTTAATTCAACTATTAAATATTGCCGGTGTTGGTCCAATTTTCGGACCTATTATGGGAGCGCTTTATGGTCCCGTAGCGTTTGTTTGGATTGTAATTGGAGCAATCTTTGCAGGTGCTGTACATGATTATTTAACTGGTATGATTTCCATTCGAAACCGTGGTGCTCATATTCCTGAATTAGCTGGAAAATTTTTAGGAACTTTTTCAAAACACATTGTAAACGTTTTCTCAATTTTACTACTCATTTTAGTCGGAACTGTATTTATTACATCACCAGCGGCTTTAATCAATGACTTAGCCAATGGAACCATTCCGCTGACTATCATTATCTTTGCTATTTTCGTTTATTATATTCTTTCTACAATTTTACCGATTGATAAAATTATTGGACGTATTTATCCAATCTTTGGTGCATTTCTAATTATCAGCGCAGTTGGTGTAGGAGCCATGCTTGTTGTAACAGGGGCACCTATTCCAGAGTTAACGTTTACAAATATGCACCCTGATAACATTCCAATTTTCCCACTCTTATTTTTAACGATTTCTTGTGGTGCATTATCAGGCTTTCACGCCACGCAATCACCAATTATTTCACGTACATTGCAAAATGAAAAATCCGGGCGCAAAATTTTCTACGGTATGATGATTGCAGAAGCTGCAATTGCAATGATTTGGGCTGCGGCAGCTATGAGTTTGTTTGATGGTCGTGATTTAAATAGTATTATTAACAGTGGTGGTCCAGCAGCCATTGTATCTGAAGTATCAACGTTGATGCTTGGTGCAATTGGGGGTACGCTTGCTATTATCGGAGTCATTATTTTGCCTATTACATCAGGCGATACGGCTTTCCGCTCCGCTCGTATGATCATCGCTGATTATCTGAATTTTTCGCAAATTAAGTTGCCGAATCGTTTAATCATCGCTGCACCTTTATTTGTTATTGCATTTATCTTAACTAAAATTGATTTCACGTTGTTATGGCGCTACTTCTCATGGGCTAACCAGTCAACAGCAGTCATTGCCCTATGGATCGCATCGATGTATCTAATTGTAAAAGGGGCTAATCATTGGATTTCAACGATTCCAGCATTGTTTATGACGATGGCAACGACAACTTATATTATGAATGCACCAATCGGATTTAATTTACCAATAACCGTATCTTATATAATTGCATTTGCAGTAAGCATTATCTTTTTATTTTTATTCTTTAAAAAGGCAAAACAAAATATCGCAAGCGGCTTGGAAATTGACTATACACATCCAAAGTCACCCAATCAAGCAGCTGGATAACAAAAAGGTAGCTCCCATATTTTCTGGGAGCTACCTTTTTTCACTTGTTAAATTAAAGTCCTAATGAGATGTATTTTACTTCTAAGTATTCCTCAATTCCAAAGTGGCTTCCTTCTCTACCAAGTCCACTTTCTTTAAAGCCACCAAACGGAGCTTGTGGTGTTGATGGCAGGCCATCATTTAACCCCACAATTCCATATTCAAGAGCTTCTGCAATACGGATTGCTTCTGAGATATTTTCAGTAAATACGTATGCTGCTAAACCAAATGGTGAATTATTCGCACGACGAATTACTTCTGCTTCATCTCGATAAGTAGCGATTGGAGCGATTGGTCCAAACGTTTCTTCATACATACAAAGCATTTCATCTGTAGCGCCTTTGACAACAGTTGGCTCTACAAACAAACCACTTCCTTTTGTTAAAACAGATCCACCAGTGACAACATCTCCACCTTTTTCTACTGCATCATCTAACTGCTTCTGAACTTTTTCTAACGCTTTTTCGTCGATTAGCGGTCCAATATCTGTTCCTTCTTCTAAACCGTTACCAATCTTTAGTTGTGAAACTGCTTGTGCAAATTGCTTTGTAAACTCCTCTGCAACTTTTTCGTGCACATAAATACGGTTCGTACATACGCATGTTTGACCAGCATTGCGGAATTTAGATGCGATGGCATTTGTTACTGCTTTATCTAAATCTGCGCTTTCTGTTACGATAAACGGTGCATGTCCACCAAGCTCAAGTGATACTTTTTTCATTGTATCTGCTGCGCCTTTCATCAATAGCTTTCCAACAGCTGTTGAACCTGTAAATGACAGTTTACGAACACGACCATCTTCCATCCAAGCTTCACCAATTGATTTCGCATCTCCGGCAACGACGTTAATTACTCCTTTTGGAATACCTGCTTCCGTTGCTAATTCAGCTAAGCGTAATGCAGTTAAAGGAGTTTGTTCAGCTGGCTTAATGACAGCCGTACAACCTGCCGCCAAAGCAGGAGCAACTTTACGTGTGATCATTGCAGCAGGAAAGTTCCAAGGCGTAATAGCCGCCATTACACCAACTGGTTGTTTATGAACAAATAAGCGCTTGTTCGGAGCTGATGCCGGAATTGTTTCACCGTATATTCGCTTACCTTCCTCTGCATACCATGATACAAATCCGTTCGCATATCCAATTTCACCTTTTGCTTCTTTTAATGGTTTTCCTTGCTCAATTGTCATTGTTTCAGCTAATTCGTCGGTATACTCTTCAATTAGCTGATGCCATTTCATTAATAATTTTCCGCGTTCTTCTGCTGTTTTCTTGGACCATTCTAAAAATGCTTCGTATGCTGCATCTGCTGCTAATTTTGCTTCTTTAGCCCCACCTTTGGCAACTGAAGCTACCACTTCATTTGTAGCTGGATTCACAACGTCGAACGTTTCAGACGTTTTTACCCACTCACCGTTAATATATAGATTTGCTTGTTTCATGAATGATCACTCCTTTAATTAATTTTCGCATCAACCGAGCTGTCGGTATCGTTTACTTGTATTTCTTCGTCATTGCTATGATAAACCCCTTTGTTCATCTTAATAAAGAAATATGCTCCGATAAGGGTCCAGCCTAGTACCATAACCCACTCATACGGCCAAATAAGAGCAGCTGGCATTCCAGGCATATATAATGCAATGAATCCAATGCTAAAGATGACTCCTAACCAACCGATAAAAGTTGTTTTTCCTGCTTTAAATGGACGATCCATTTGCGGTTCTTTTTTACGTAAAGCTACAAACGATAACGCAACCATTAAGTAAGCTATAACGATTCCTAATCCACCTGCATCTACAATCCATACAAGTGCAGGTCTGCCCAATAATGGAGCAAACACTGCTAATGCCCCTAAAAAAATAACCGCATTGGAAGGTGTATTATATTTAGGATGAAGGCGACCAAACCATGCTGGCAACATTCCATCTTGCGCCATCGCATAAATAACACGGCTTCCCCCGATAATAAATGCGTTCCAACTCGTCACAATTCCTGCAATACCGCCAATGATCAAAATTTTCCCGAATAATGGTGAATTAAACGCTGCCGCCATCGCATCAGCAGTTGCTAATTGCGAAATTTCTAGAGCGCCTTTATCTAATGCCATCCCTACGCCCAAAGCAATAAACATATAAAATACAATTGCAGCACTTACAGAAATAATTAAAATCTTACCAATTTCTCTTGCCGGTAAATTAGCTTCTTCTGCTACTTGAGGAATAACATCAAAACCAACGAATAAGAACGGTACCATGACTAGTACGGTCATGATGCCACCTGCTCCCCCAATAAATAATGGGTCCAAGTTCTTTGTATCTCCGTTAATCCCTGATCCCAAAATTAAAAGAATACCAATACCAACAATTGCAACTGTTAGTACAACCTGTAAAAAGGCCGCTGTTTTGAGACCGAAATAGTTGATGGCTGTTAAAATAATGGCTCCTACACTTCCAACTAATACCCACGTTAAGTAAACGTCCCAGCCGTTGATTGTCCATAAATATCCTGTTTGATAATTAGGAATTAAGTAGTCTAGAACCGTAGGAAGCGCTACTGCTTCAAACGTTACTACAGATACATACCCTAAAACGATTGCCCATGAACCTACAAACGAAGCCTTTTTTCCAAGGCCTCTTTTTACAAATACATGCTCTCCGCCTACTTTTGGCATAGCTGATGCTAATTCAGCATAAGTAAGTCCTACAAAAATAACGAGTAATCCTCCAACTAAAAAAGCAATTAACGTTCCTAATGACCCAGCCGAATTTAGCCAAGTACCTGATAGTACGACCCAACCCCAGCCTAACATGGCTCCAATAGCTAAACATAATACATCGAATTTTGATAACACCTTATCCAATTGCTTAGGTTGCTTGCTCATCTCCTTCATCCATCCCCTCTAGATACTTCCTTATTTTTCGATTCGCTTGTGACTGACTAATCCCTAATTGCTCTGCAACTTTGTAAGAAGATTCGTACTTTTCATAAGCTTCGACCACCATTTTTCTCTCTATTTCTTCTACGACTTCTGGCAATGTACGAGTGTGTTTATGAACTGAAAAGTCCTGTTCGAATGGTAAATCTTTTAGCGTTACTACATTGTCACTTGTAACGACAAGACGTTCAATCATATTTTCAACTTCTCGCACATTCCCCTTCCACTCCTGTCTACTAAACGCATCCAATGCTTTTGGTGAAAGCTCCACTTTGCGGTCATACACTGCATTAAAATGATTTAAAAACTGATAGACCAGCGGTAAAATATCTTCTGCCCGTTCACGTAAAGGAGGAATTGTGATGGGGACTACATTCAAACGATAATATAAGTCTCTTCGAAATAACCCTTTGTCCACCATCGCCTCCAAATCTTGATTGGTTGCAGCAATAATGCGCACATCTACTGGAATTGTTTTACTTGAACCGACAGGCCGAATGGTGCGGTCTTGAAGCACATGAAGCAATTTACTTTGTGCTTGTAACGATAGTTCACCAACTTCATCTAAAAACAAGGTTCCTCCGTTTGATAGCTCGATAATACCTTTTTTCCCTTCACGAAACGCTCCTGTAAATGTTCCACCTTGATAACCGAACAGCTCCGATTCAATTAGCTGATCTGGTAAAGCAGCACAGTTAATTTCATAATAAGGAGCACTCTTTCTAACACTTAGCTGCTGAATTAATTTTGCCACCCTACTCTTTCCAACACCCGTTTCTCCAAGTAAAAGAACGGTTGTATGAACAGAAGCAATTCGTTGAACAATAGCAAACACTTTCTTCATTGCTTTGCTATTGGTAACAATGCCCTCTAGCTCTACAGAATCAGACATCTCTTTTTGGTAACTCTCCAGCTGCTCTTCCATCTGTTCTACTTTATTTTTCAACTGCATTAAATCCGTTAAATCACGGGAATAGCTAATGACGCTTTTCAACTGCTTACTTTCATCAAAAACGGGACGAGTCCGAACATGCAAATACCTACCTGAACTTGTTTTTTGCACAAGTTCTAGCGATGTATTGGATTCAATTACCTGAAGCGTCGCCGAGGGATAAAAAATCCCCATTTCTTGAAGCTCCTTTACGTGCTTTCCAATAAACTCTTCCGCTTTCAGATGGTAATTTTTTTCACACTGTGAATTTACCATCACGACATAACCTTGCGCATCCGTAACAAAAACTTCATCAAAGGATGACTCAAAGATATCGTAAAGTTCTTGATTCATATAAGACATATTCTCGCTGTTGCTCATTAACTAAATCACCTTTTCATCAAAAATAGTATTCATTCATTTTATCAGAAAAGTTTGGTAACGAAAATGGTACTTCTATTAAGAGACAAAGGACAAGCGGGTGGCCCTTGTCTCACCATTCTTATTTTTATACATTCACGAGTTGTTGTACACTTGCAGCTAACGATTCTTCCACAATTTGCAGCCCTTCTTCAAGCTGTTCATCCGTGATGACAATCGGCATTAAGAAGCGAAGTACGTTGCCATAAACCCCTGCACTTAGCAACAATAACCCTCTTTTATTTGCTTCTTGCACAACTTTTTGCGTTAATTCTTTATTTGGCTCTTTTTTAACACGATCTTTTACTAATTCTACGGCGCACATTGATCCAAGACCTCGGATATCGCCAATTACATCATAGCTTTCGCTTAACTTTTCAAAGCGTGCGCGCACAATTTCCCCAAGAACATCACTGCGCTCGTTTAGCCCTTCTTCTTCAATAATATCTAATACAGCTAACGCTGCTTCACAGCCTAAAGGACTTCCGCTATACGTTCCACCAAGTTCCCCAGGATTAGATTCGTCCATAATTTCAGCTCGACCAATAACGCCACTAATTGGTACGCCAGCACCTAATGATTTTGATACTGTGATCAAATCCGGCTCAACATCAAAGTGCTCAATTCCAAAATAACGACCTGTTCGTGCAAAACCGGCTTGAATTTCATCTGAAACAAATAAAATTCCATTCTCTTTACATACGTTATATACTTCCTGAACGAAGCGCTTGCCAGGAACGATAAAGCCACCTTCTCCTTGAATTGGTTCCATAACTACTGCTGCTACTGTTTCAGGTGCTACTTCATTATTCAAGAAGTTTTTAAACTCTGAAATGATATAGTCCTCATAAGCTTCTTCAGTTAACCCTTCTGGTCTACGGTATGCATAAGGATAAGGAGCTTTGTATACCTCTGGAGCAAATGGTCCGAACTCAAACTTATACGGTTTTACCTTGCTTGTCATCGTCATTGTCATTAATGTACGTCCATGGAAACCACGAGTAAACGAAATGATGCCTTGACGTTTTGTATATTTACGAGCAATTTTCACAGCATTTTCCACTGCTTCAGCACCGCTGTTTAACAATAATACTTTTTTATCAAAGTTTCCTGGTGCAATAGCTGCTAATCGTTCACACAATGCTACGTATGATTCATACATCACTACATTAAAACCTGTGTGGATGAATCGATCAACTTGCTTATGAAGCGCTTCTTTTACTTTTGGATGTCCATGACCGACATTAATTGTTCCGATAGCACCAACAAAATCGATAAACGTATTGCCGTCAACATCTGTTACTAAAGCACCTTCTGCCTTTTCAGCAAATGTTGGAATACCGTAACTCACACCTTTTGGCACAGCTTTATGTCTACGCTCTAATAGTTGTTTTGCATTTTTACCCGGAAAGTTTTTATCTACCTGACTGAATTGTCTGCTCATTATAATCTTCCTTTCACTAGTTAATTTCCTCACTCTTTTAATATGCAAGAAGCGTGCCAACTCTAAAAGTTTAATTTTTTCGACATTTCTGAACAATTTTCTTTTTCTATATAAGTCACAAATGACTCAATCAAGTCATTTGTGACTTATATAGACTTTTTATTCTTCTAAACTAGCTGTTGCCACGTTTATCCACTCCTCGCTATAATAAAGACAAAAGCTATATATTGCTAAGAGCATAATACATAGGGGGGATAAAATGCTTGAGGGATGGTTTTTGTGGTTCATTGTACTATGGGTTGTCATATTGGTTAGCTTGTTTGCAATCGGTGGCTTTTTTATGTTTCGAAAATTTTTAAAGCGGTTACCAAAAGAAGATGGAAAGTCAATTCTTGATTGGCAAGACTATTACTTAGAGCAAACGATTCACTTGTGGTCTAATGAACAAAAACAGTTATTGGAAACGCTTGTACAACCTGTTCCTGAGCTATTTCGCGACGTAGCTAGGCAAAAAATCGCCGGTAAAATCGGTGAACTTGCACTTCAAGAGCAAGCCGCAAGTATTACGGAAGATTTAATTATTCGAGGATACATTACGGCAACTCCAAAACGAGATCATAAGTTTTTGTTAAAAACATTAAAAGCTCAACGTATCGATCATTCTCCGTATCAACATTTATTTGAATAGACAAAAAAGGTGTCCCGTATGGACACCTTTTTAAATCATTTTATTCATCAAGTTGTGCTGCAGCTGTTGCTCAAGTTTTTTATACGAACGATACATCGCAATGCGCCATGGCACAATCATACCGAACGCTAAAATCCAAAACATCCCCCCAAGAGCGCCTACATCGATTGTTGAGCTTAAATATAGTTTCATGACAACGCGAATGAGTAACAATGCAATAATAATAAAGATAAACGCTTTTGACTGTTTTAAATAAATATCATCATCACGCACTTCAAACTTTGATGTTTTTATTAGAAATAATGAAAAGAACAGGCCAACTATCAAAGCCTCTAAAAATTCAGCTCCAGTCACTCGAAAAACTGGAAAAATAAACATCAACGCTCCCGTACTCATAAAAAAAGGTGGTAAAATGATTTTTTTAGCATTTACCGGCTTTTCAGATGCTTTCATCCTCATAAAAATAATGAATGAACCCATTAAAACAGCAAAAATCGTGGAAGCATAAATCAAAGTAACCCCTTCTTTACTCATAGTATACTTCCTATTATAAAACAACTGCAAAAGAATGTGAAATCTTGTCTTACTTTAAATGCGAAGGGTCATTTTTCGGTTTCTGCTTAGATTTTACTTTTTGCTTTTTCATTGCTTTTAATAAGAATCCGCCTTTAAATTTACGAGGCTCGTACGAAATAATAAATGCTCTAGGTTCATATTCTTCTATAAAATCTAATAGCTCTTCTTCACGACTTCTTTTTGTTAAAATATCTAAACGATAACGTGCGCTATCTCTTCCTTCACCTTGATAGACCGTAACTCCAAAACCTTCTTGACGAAGGCGGTTAATTAGCTCTTCATTCTTTGTCATTAAATTCACTAAAAATGTCGTATAGCCAATCGCTAAGCGTGACTCAATATATCCACCTAATATAATACCAGCACCAAATCCAACAGCATATACAATCATAGCTACAATACTTTGGTCACCTGAAAAGACGAGGGATAAACCAAATACATATACTAATGCTTCTAAAAAACCAAAAGCCGAGGCGTACATACTCATTCCTTTTACTAGGAAAATCGTTCGCAACGTTAAGATTGGTACATAAACTAGTTGCAAAATCAATATTAATATAATCTCTTTCACTTCTACACCTCTTTTAAAATACAAATTTCACGGTTTCATTGTATCACTCTCTATATCGTTAAGGAATACATAAAAATAAATTTTTATTAACAAAAAAAACGCTTAATATAAGCGTCTTCAATTTAATTAACTATTGTTTTTTTACTAGTTTAGCAAGCGCTTCATAGCTTCTAACACTGACGACTCCTCAAAAGGTTTTACAATAAAATCTTTTGCACCAGCCTCAATGGCTTCAACAACCATTTTTTGTTGTCCCATCGCAGAACACATAATAATTTTTGCATTCGGATCAACTCGCTTGATGGCTTTAACCGCTTCAATTCCATTTAGCTCCGGCATTGTAATATCCATCGTTATAACATCAGGTTGAAGGTCATGAAATTTTTCGATGGCTTCTTTACCTGTTTCCGCTTCTCCAACTACGTGGTAACCAGCATTCTCCATAATACTTCTTAACGTTGCTCTCATAAACTTTGCGTCATCTACAATTAGTATTCTTGACAATTATAGCCCTCCGTCTTCCCCTATCTACCTCTGGTCTTTTCCAACGAAACGAAATAGGACTTTTTACTTATTACTTTATCAACGATTCCAACTTTTTTCAAGCCACACCACTTCGTTATCTAGAACCCTGTAAAGCCTCCAAAGATGCTCGTTGTATAAATAATAATCTTGGTCATCCAGTCAAAATATAAAATGATTCCCATTCCAATCATTGCATATCCACCAGCGGTCATCATTGCTTTCATATGACGCTTTATCCAGTTCATTTTACCTATAAAAAACGACATGATAAAAAATGGAATTGAAAACCCTAGCGAATAAGCAATCATGTAGAGCATAGCTGAGCTAGGATTAGTAGCTGCTAGAGCCATAACAGATACAAGAATAGGTCCTGTACATGGCGTCCACCCTGCAGCAAAAGCCATTCCGATAAGAGAAGAACCTAACAAACCTGTAGGTCGATTAGAAAACTGTACTTTGCGATCTTTCATTAAAAACTTCGGCTTAAAGACTCCAATTGTTACAAGCCCTAAAAACACAATGAGTATGGCTCCCACTTGACGAATTAAATCTCCATAGTTCGCAAATAAACTTCCAATAAAAGAAGTGCCAAAACCAATTGCAATAAAGATTAAACAAAAGCCTAGTAGAAAAAAGGTTGTATGTAAAAGAGCTTTGCGCTGATGTACGTTTTTCCCTTCTTTCAGATCCCCTACTGAGACACCTGTAATATACGATAAAAAAGCCGGATACAGCGGTAGACAGCATGGTGAAATAAACGATAAAAATCCTGCTCCAAATGCTAAAAATAAATTCACATCAGCCATTTCTGATTCACTCCATTTGTTTAGAATCTGTTACCATTTTGTCATCAAAATGACTCATCTATTCCTTTTCAAAAAGTGCCATTATCTTGTATAATTAGGTAAAAGTTTTATTGAGAAGGGACCAGTTCTATTGCTGAAACAAAATATATTGTTAGAGATTGAAAAGAAGCGTGAAGAGCTGATTCGGGTCGTTCGAGTTAGTGGATTAAATTCTCCCCCTGCTATTAAGCATAGTCAAGAATTAGATCATCTACTAAACATCTATAATAACACTCCTTCACAGCACTCCGACACAACTTCTACTTAAGAAGTTGTTTTTTTATATCTCTCCACCAGCCTTTCCTTGATGGTTCTGGAGTCGATACATGCTGTAATAAAGACCTTGCTTTTCTAACAGCTCTGCATGAGTACCTCTTTCTACAATTTCACCTTTATGTAGCACTAGGATAGCGTCTGCATGTTGAATAGTAGACAATCGATGAGCAATTGCCACCGTTGTCCTATTTCTCTTCATCTTCCCTAAAACAGCTTGAATAGCATCTTCTGTCTCTGTATCAATATGTGCTGTTGCTTCATCTAGAACTAGTATTTTTGGTTTACGTACCATTGTGCGAGCAAATGATAAGAGTTGACGCTGGCCGCTTGACAATGTTGCCCCCCTTTCAACAAGCACTTCATTATAGCTTTTCGGTAAATCTTCAATAAAAGGTGTTGCCTGTACGAATCTCAGCGCTTCTCGTACATCTTCTTCTAAAATTAAAGGATCATGAAGAGAGATATTTGCTTTAACCGTATCAGCAAAAATAAATGAATCTTGTAATACCAAACCAATTCTTCTTCTAATTTCTTCTTCACTATACGTTTGAAGGGGCTGACCATCAATTAGGATTTCACCTTGCTTTGGCGTATAAAATCCTAGAAGAAGATTAATGATTGAGCTTTTACCACTGCCTGTATGTCCCACTAACGCTACGGTTTGACCTTCTTTTATTAAAAAGGAAATATTTGATAGAACGTTTGTCTTTCCATCATAAGAAAAAGTAACTCCTCTAAATTCTATCATACCTCGTTTAATTGTAGCTTGTGAGTCTTTCATAAAAGACGGTGCTTTTTCACCTTCGTCCATTAATTCAAATACTCGCTTTGAAGCGACCATGGCTTGTTGGTACATTGAAAGGCGCTGCATCATTTCATTAACTGGCTGAAAAAAGCGCTCCAAATAGTTTACAAAAGCATATAACACACCCACTTCTACTGGGCTATCTAAAACTGATATACCAAAGTAGCTAAGTACACCAATAATTGCAAGAACATATAATACGTCAACTGCTGGCCTTAAAAGTAAGCCGTCTAACTTTAAATTACGTACACCAGCTTGGTAATGTGATTCGTTAATATCTCCAAATTCACGTCTTAGACGCTTTTCTTGTCTAAATACCTGAACAATCCCCATACCTTGTAACGATTCGTGAATCTTTGCATTGAGCTGGCTGAGCTTTTCTCTTAACTGTGTATAATAAATCCCACTAAAATGCTGATATGTTTTCATTAATACGAAAATGAATGGTAAAAGCGCTAAGCAATAAAGTGCTAACTTCATATCTAAAATGAACATGGCTATAAAAATACCAATTAAAAAGACACCATTTTGAATAAATACCGCAATCACTTCGACAAACATTTCCTTAATTGCTTCCGTGTCGTTTGTGATTCGTGAAACTAGACTACCCGTTGGCGTTCGGTCAAAGTAGCGGAGCCCAAGCTTATGTACATGTGAAAACACGTCAATTCTTATTTGCTGAATAATGTTTAAAGCAATTCCCTGAAACTTGAGCTGCTGAAAGTATTGAATAACGACCTTGATCATGTTCAAACTTATATAGCCAACTCCTAATAAAAGGAGCGGCTCTACAGGAAAGTAACGCTCTGTTAAATACGTATCAATAAACACTTTAATAAGCATGGGACCTAATAAATCCGCTGTGGTGGCCACCAACAATAAACAAAATGCAAGCGCAAAGGATTTGCGATGGGGAACTGCGTATCTTACTAACCGCCTTAATACTTGTTTATTTTTCATGATATTCATAGCCTCCGGCTTCCACAATCTCTTCTAGCTGCTGCCTTGTATACATCTCTTGATACCACCCGTGTTCTTTTAAAAGTTCTTCATGCCTTCCCCGCTGAATGATTCGTCCACCTTTAATGACCAAAATCAAATCTGCATGTGCAACTGCACTCAGTCGATGAGTAGTAATAACCGTTGTTTTATTGCGGCGGTGCTGCTTTAAAGATTTCAAAATAAGGGCTTCAGTTTTCCCATCAACTGCTGAAAGCGAGTCATCTAAAAAAAGCATTTGAGGATCTTGTAATAGTGCACGCGCAATCGACAATCGTTGTTTTTGTCCACCTGATAAAGAAACCCCTTTTTCTCCTACAATGGTTTCATATCCATCTGTAAAGCACGTGATATCTTCATGAACATGTGCCAATTGTGCCACTCGCTCTATATCCGAATGGGAAGCATTTTGGTTTGAAAAGGCAATATTTTCTCCTACTGTCGTTGAAAATAAGAAATGGTCCTGGGGAACGTAACCAATACTATTATATAAAGAATCAAAGCTATAAGATTTAATGCTATGTTGATCAAAATAAATATCTCCAACCGTTAAATCGAATTCACGAATAAGAAGCTTTAGTAAAGTTGTTTTTCCAGCTCCTGTTTTTCCTACAATTCCAAGCGTTTGGCCTTCCTGTAAGGAAAAGTGGATATCTTTAAGAACTGCTTCATCTGTACCCGGATACACAAAGCGGTCAATTTGTACCGTAATCGCTCCATTAGGGCGTTTTGTAATAGGTTTCTCACTTTCAACAATCTCATTTTTTTCTTGTAGTAGAGCAAAAACTCGATCATATGAAGCCCTTCCTCTTTCTACGATATTGAAAAGCCAACCAAACGCTAGCATCGGCCACACTAACAACCCAAGGTACGTAGTAAATGTAACTAGTTCTCCTAACGTGATCTCATTGCTTACGACCATTCGTGATCCAAAAATAAGAGCAAATAAAAAAGACCAGCTCACAATAAAAGAAATCGTAGGGTCAAATAAAGAATCAATTCTCGCTACTTTCATATTCTTTTGAACAACATCAGCTGATTGTCTCGTAAACATATCGACTTCTGAGGTTTCTTTTCCAAACGTTTTTACAACTTTTACACCCGTTATACTTTCTTGTACCTTATCATTTAATGAAGAAAAAGCCGCTTGTGCTTCTCCAAACCCTTGATGTAACATTGTGCCATATTTACTCGTTAGCCAGGCCATTAAAGGCATGGGTAATAAGCTAATTAGCGTTAGCTTCCAGCTGATTGTTACAGCCATTGTTATTAAAACAACACTGCCCGTAATAACAGAATCCGCAAATGTTAAAACGCCAATTCCCGCTGTTTGTTGAATAGCTTGAATATCATTCGTTGCGTGAGCCATCAGGTCACCCGTACGTTTACTTTGATAAAATGTTTGATTCATTTTCGTGAAGTGTTCATACAACGTATTGCGCATTTGTCGTGCCAGCTTAACAGCAGCACCAAAAATCATAACTCGCCATATGTATCTCATACCATATGAGCCGACAGCGGCTGCCCCTAACAAGAGCACCATCTGAAGGAGCGTTTCTTTTGATAAACTTCCTTTTTCAATAGCATCAACTGCCCACCCAATAACACGAGGTGGCACTAGCTGAAGTAAAGCAACCGCTATTAAAAGTAAAATCCCTATGATATACGCTCTCTTTTCTTGCTTAAAAAACCATCCCAAATCACGAAATATATTCATAACCCCACCACCCCTGTTTTTTCTATATTTTCTAACAATTCAAACATTATATTGCTTACATATTTTAACACAATCAAATACTATCGTCAGTACATACTTATATTATATACGCGTAAGCAGTTAAAGCTCTTTATAACGCAACGATATTTGCGTTATCCCTTTCCCTCTTACAAATACTTAGTGTACAAAAAAGACACCCTTTAAGCTGAGAGTGTCTGTCCAATTAACCGTTATTTAATTTGGCTGTTCATCGCTTTCATCATTTGGTTAATCTTCTTCTGTGATGGTTTCATGCCCATTTGCATCATCATCATTTTTAACATTTGTTCATTAATTGGTGGATTTTTCTTAAAGTAGCTCATCATGTATTTACGAGCAATGAAAAATCCTAGCGCTACCCCAGCAAGCAATGCTAGAATACCAACTAGAATATATGGCCACATACTACAACTTCCTCCTTCGTGTTGTCTACCTTACAGTGTACTAAATCATTCGCCAATATACAATATTTCCAGACTAATTTCCTTAAATAATTACACATATTTTCTTGTTTTAACAGGCCTTAGCCATCCGTACTCTTCTGTCCCGTAATTAATTGCTAGATAGCACGCATCAAGCTTTCGCAGCACTTCAAAGAAAGCGGTCTCTGCATCAACATTTCCATCTCCTTCAATCGTTATACATCGACTATTTATTTTCAGCGAAGCCCGGCTTTTTTTGTGTGGGTATTCTAAAACAAAATGATCATTGTGTATAAAGAAGTGAGGGTATTGAGAAAATATTTGAAGTATCGCGCGCTGAATATATGAAATAGCAAGGGGTCTTGTAATGTATTCAACCTGCTTTTGAAGATATTGATCTTCTAAGCCTCTCTTCATTTTATAATCCACAAATAGTTGAAAAACAAGCTTCTCTCTTTGAAAATATGCTTTTGCTACTTCGTCTTCCATTAAATATACTTCATATGTTCTCATACTTCTCCTCCTTACTTTCGCCTTTTTATTTTTTTATTATAGCTTGTCCACATTGCAATGGTTGTCTATTGATGCAAAAATTCTTTTGTTTTTTTGTCGAAACAAAAAGAGCAGGTCCGAAGGACCTGCTCTTTTTTATCAATTATGCATTTAACATGCTTTTTACTCTTGCTACAACGTTATCAACTGTAAAGCCAAATTCCTTCATAATTGTTTCACCAGGAGCAGAAGCACCGAAATGGTTAATGCCAAGAACTTGACCTTCGTCACCTACATAGCGCTCCCAACCTAATGTCGAAGCCATTTCAATACCTAAGCGCTTCTTCACTGATTTTGGAATAACACTTTCTTTGTACTCAGCTGACTGCTTCTCGAAGCGATCCCATGATGGCATGCTGACAACAGCTACTGAAACACCTTCTGCTTCAAGTGCTTTTTGTGCTTCTACTGCTAAGCTTACTTCAGAACCAGTTGCAAGTAGAAGTGCATCCGCCTGTTCTTTGCCTGCTTTTGATACAACGTAAGCCCCTTTTGAAACACCTTCATAAGCAGTTTCACTCGTACCTTCAAGAGTCGGTAAGTTTTGACGAGTTAACACAAGCGCTGTTGGCGTATCTGTAGACTCTAATGATAAGCGCCATGCTGCAGCCGTTTCGTTAGCGTCTGCTGGACGAATAACTGATAGACCAGGCATTGCGCGTAATGAAGGTAATTGCTCGATTGGCTCATGTGTTGGACCATCTTCACCAACTGCAATACTGTCATGCGTAAATACATACGTAACAGGTAGCTTCATTAATGCTGCTAGACGAATTGCTGGACGTAGGTAATCAGAGAATACGAAGAACGTACCGCCGAATACTTTTACACCACCATGAAGAGCCATACCGTTAAGCGCTGCGCCCATTGCAAATTCACGAACACCAAACCAGATGTTGCGTCCACTGTAATCTTTTGCAGTAAAGTCTTCTGCACCTTTGATCATTGTTTTGTTTGAACCAGCAAGGTCTGCTGAACCACCAAAGAATTGAGGAACAGCTTGTGCTACTGCGTTTAATACTTCACCTGATGAAGCACGAGTTGCTAAGCTTGAACCAGTTTCATATACAGGTAATTGTTGTTCCCAACCTTCTGGAAGTTTACCTTGTACAGCTAATTCAAATTGAGCTGCTAGCTCAGGATGTTTTTCTTTATACTGAGCAAAAACGTCGTTCCATTCTTTTTCTTTCTTTGCACCTTCATCAGCAATCGTTGCTTTAAAGTGTGCATAAACTTCTTCTGGCACATAGAAATCTTCTTCAAACGTCCAGCTATACGCTTCTTTTGTTAATTTTGTTTCATCTGCACCTAGTGGCGCACCGTGAACACCTGATGTTCCCGCATGGTTTGGAGAACCATAACCAATTGTTGTTTTTACTTCAATTAAAGTTGGACGAGAAAGATCTTCTTTAGCTGCTTCGATTGCACTTGAAAGCTCTGCTAAGTCATTTCCATCTTCTACGCGAATTACTTGCCATCCGTAAGCTTTGAAACGATCTTCTACGTTTTCAGAGAATGAACGGTCTAAATCTCCGTCTAATGAGATGTCGTTTGAATCATAAAGCACGACAAGGCGACCTAATTTTAAGTGCGCTGCTAGTGAAGCTGCTTCAGCTGATACACCTTCCATTAAGTCTCCGTCACCACAAATACCGTATGTAAAGTGATCAACGATTTCAAGTCCCTCTTTATTATATGTTTCGGCTAAATGACGCTCAGCCATCGCTTTACCAACTGCCATTGCAATTCCTTGTCCTAATGGACCAGTTGTTGCATCAACACCTGCTGTGTGACCATACTCTGGATGACCTGGTGTTTTACTTCCCCATTGACGGAAGTTTTTTAAATCGTCAATTGATAGGTCATAGCCTGCTAAGTGTAATAAGCTATATAGAAGTGCTGAACCATGTCCTGCTGATAAAACAAAGCGATCACGGTTAAACCAATCTGGATTTGATGGGTTAATATTCATAAACTTTGTCCATAGCGTGTACGCCATTGGAGCTGCTCCCATTGGCATACCTGGGTGACCTGAATTTGCTTTTTCAATAGCATCAATTGATAAAGTACGAATTGTTGCAATTGAAAGATCTTCAATACGTTGTGTCATAACTCTTCATTCCTTTCAAAACTATGTATATATGTAATCATACTAATGATTAACGATTTTGTACAATATTTGATTCGTTTTTTTTCGTACTTTTACATTTTTCGTTTCCAAACGCAAAAATATACAAAAAAACTAGAGAAACTCATTTCCCTAGTTTTTGCACCACAGCAAACCATCGCCTTAGTGTAGACGCTTCTTTTTGCTATCTTTCAGTTTTTTAGGGGTTACGTCATTCCCTTTTTCATCAACAACTTTAATCGTATGAAGGTGATTTGTCATTGATTGACGGAACGTTTGTAAATATTCTTTACGAAGCTCTTGCTGTTCTTGTGCTTCAGCTTCTGTTAAACCTTCCGCCTTTGATTTTTTAGATAGTTGATTGATTCGTGCCATTTTATCTTTAGACAACATTTTGTCAGAACTCCTCGCTTTTTAATACAGTTTAAACCATAATACAATACTACACATCTTACTAAATCTCTTGTTTTTTAGCAAGAAGCTCGCCTTGGTCGTCGCAGTACTCCTGATAGCGACGGTGTACAGTTGCTTTTGATACCTTATAACCAAAGCCTTTTAGCGTGACAGCAATTTCTGCAAATGTTAAGCCATTATTACGTAGTTGTACAATTTCTTCTATGGGAACTTCCTTTCGTTCTCTACCTGAGTTTACATGCTGGTTTTTTAAATTATGCTCCGGGTGATACCCATTGGCAACTGCTCTTTTCATACCTCGTTTAATTTTTGCATTATGTAATTTTCTTTGATGTTCTTCCACCAAGCTAATGATGTTTAACAACATGGAATCAGCTTCTGATAGCTGTAGCTGTCCCTGATGACTAATCGTGTAAATTGCTACTTTCTCTTTATTTAACGCGTGTAGTAAAGCAATCCTTGCATTTCCACGCCCCAGTCGTGTTTCATCCTGAATAAGCAGGGTAGAAACGTCTTCTGCTTTTAATAATTCTAAGACTTCTAATATTCCTTCTCGGTCAACTTCATAGCCGCTCGCTTTTTCAGAAATAACTTCACAAACTGTAAAATTATGCATCTTAGCAAGTTGCATTAACTCTTCTTCCTGCCTCTTTAACGATGTCTCTTGGGCTTCTTTATCCGTACTTACTCGACAATAGATAACTGCTTTCATCTTTCTAGCTCCCTTTCTTCATTTCCAAACACTAAAACCCCTACCATCGTTCAGTAGAGGACTCGTAGCTCTAGTTCACTTATCAAAAGCAATCTGATGATCACTTGCTAAATCAGATTTCAATACCGGAATATATAACTGATCTCCCGGAGAAAGCGACTGTGTAGATGGAACAGTTAGCTCATTCATATTTTGGACCCATTCTACAAATTCATTTGGTGATAAATTATGATGCTTACTATATTCTTGAGATAATTCCCAAATAGTGTCACCCTTTGCAATAGTAACAGTTGTGTATTTTTCTAACTCCACTCTATCTGCTCCTAATAGCAACGTCAAGACATATGTAAGTGCGGCGATAACCACAAAAAAGGTAGTATAATGTTTAATAGATTCTATTAATGGTCTCATTTCAAATCCCCCTAAGAATATATGTTCTCATTTTATTGCGAACATCCGTTTCTGTCAATGGGTTTTTTTCGAACTTATGTTTGTATATTATATATAGCCATGATATAATTTATAGCAAAGAATAGCTAAAAATGAGGTGAAATGTATGAAGCTATCAAAACGTCAACAAGAAATACTAGATTTCATTAAGCATGAAGTGAAATTAAAAGGATATCCCCCATCTGTTCGCGAAATTGGTGAAGCAGTTGGTTTAGCATCTAGTTCAACAGTTCACGGGCACTTAGCTCGTTTAGAAAGTAAAGGTCTAATTCGTAGAGACCCCACAAAACCAAGAGCAATTGAAGTTCTTCAAGCAGAGGCCGATGTAAGCATTCCACAAAGTGCAGTTATAAATGTTCCTGTTATCGGTAAAGTTACGGCAGGCTTTCCAATTACTGCAATTGAAAATGTAGAAGAATACTTTCCGTTACCTGACAAGTACGCCTCTCCAGATGAGCAAGTATTTATGTTAGAAATTATGGGAGAAAGTATGATTGAAGCCGGTATACTAGATGGAGATATGGTCATTGTTCGCCAACAGCAAACAGCTAATAACGGCGATATTGTTGTAGCAATGACGGAAGACAACGAAGCAACTGTCAAACGTTTCTTTAAAGAAGATAATTTCGTTCGCTTACAGCCAGAAAACTCCACAATGGCACCTATTATCTTACGTCATGTAACTATTTTAGGAAAAGTCATTGGAGTATATCGCTCCATTCATTAAGAAAAACCAGCTGGAACCCAGCTGGTTTTTTATGTTTTTTTTTGGTCAAATATAGGTATATTACTTAAAGAGCAATAATGAAAAGCATAAGGGAGGGAATTTCTCAGTGGATAAGTGGCAAGCAATGAACTCTCCTTTTCAAGATATTACACCGAATCGTGCAATGAACATGTTCTTGTTTCCTTTTTCTTTTAACCGAAAAGAGAAAAAAGATTTAGTTTCAGCTCTTTATGAGCATGAATTTGACTTTTTTTCTCTAGAGAATACAGATTTAGAAAAGAAATTTTATAGCAAAGACTATTTTGTTTCCCACGCTAGCCTTGATCAATACTTTCTTCCTTATATCGAATGTATTCTCTTTCCTCAATCACCAAAAGAAACAGGGCTCATTCGATTTTCAAAAAAGGTGAATCAAGAAATTACATTTGAAACAAAAGCGTCAACAATTCTAAGTGAAGTTTTGTCTATTGATATTTTTTTATGCCCATTTGAAATCGGTGTAATGACGATTCGTATCGAAGTAAAGGGAAACCATTATTCGTACGATGACGTCATTGAGTTTATGAATCAGTTTCGCGTATTAGAGCCTAAATTAGCTGAAGAGCACGGAGCGACCATTACATACGAAAATAAAACCTATGATAAAGTACAAGATTATATTTTTTCAAACTTAACACCGTTTCTAAAGCCTTACATTGAGCAAGAAACACAGCACAGCAAACATTTTGGAAGCCTGCCTTATTTTATTGATGAACGGATGTACGTACTAAGTTACGTAACCGTCAACAATGAACAGCCTATTAGCAGTGGCACCTTATTTCGAACTGGACAACTGAACAGCTATGATACTGGCGGTAAACCATTTATTTCAGCTAGAAACCAAGAATATATTGATGAATACAATGATCAACACGTCTACAAGCGATGGACGCCCGAAACATACTATGTTGTAACAGACCACGTTTTTTCTTGTATTTCACATTCAGCCGATGAAGAGACGAATCAAATGTTAATGAATCACCTATTTGGTCAGCACTACTATAATCTATTTTTACATTTCTTTTATAAAATTGTACTGTTGAAACTATCTTATCAATATTCGCAGCTTACATTTGAAAAAGACCAAAACGCTATTGAGCGACTCATCCGCTCTATCACACTCTTTTCAGGTAAGTACTTGTTTTTAGAAATCAGTTCTCGAACGGAAGGACAAGAATTTTCTAGACTTTTCAAAAAGACCTTTCACATTGATTCACTCTACCAAGAAGTGAAGGAAACACTTGGGACTTTATATCAAAATCAAGAAAAAATTGCAGGGAAACGTCATAATTACCTACTGTTGATTTTGACCATCTATACTGTGCTATCCGGTATTTACGGAATGAATTTAGTTATTGAAAGCTGGAATAAAAACCTAAACTGGAGCGCAATAAAAGATTATTCATTGTTTGAGTACATCGCCTTTATCGTTGCTTTGTCAGGAATTACAATTAGCATTAGCCTAGGAATAAATGCTTTATATAAACTAATTAAAGACCGTCTTCAAAAATAACGAGCATAGGTTCTATGCTCGTTATTTTCCTTTCATCACTTCTTCTAATTTTAATCGAACGTTCGGTCCGTAAATTCCATCCACTTCTTTTGGCAAATAGACTTTTTGAAAGCGAGCAACAGCATTAGCTGTATTGGCTCCATAAATTCCGTCTATTCCATGATTAGGAGCGAACTTATTGGGATAAAAGTAAACGGAAGCAAGCGCTTTTTGGAGTACAAACACTTCTTCTCCTCTCGCTCCCTTTTTTAACATGCCTTTAGGTAGAGACGGATTAGAACTTTTCACAAATTGACTTTTCATTTGTTGAAAAGACGTTTTTACGGTACTTAGTAAGCTTGGCTTCGACTCCTTGACATACTGAAAAAAAGCAGCGTTCATTTCATTTAAATCGACATATGTTGAAATCCCGTCAACTTTCCCCTGATCGGTAAATTGAAACATGGTCCACTCTGACCAAGTAAATAGGTTTCCCGGGCAATCAAATCCTTCCGTTCGGTTACTGCTACTATAGCGAGCAATCCAAAGAGGATAATAGGAAAGCTCCTTTGTGAAGTATGTTTTAGCAAAGTGATACCCACTATATAACAAAGGCTGTACACCAGTATTTTTCTCCATTTCTTCTAGCCACGTTCGGCCAAACCTAGAGACAAACTCAGCATTTTTCCCTTTATTTACTTCTAAATCTAAGCATGGGGGAAAATCAAACTTCATTGACTGCAGCTGCTGCAAAAAGAAAGCCACTTCCTGTTTAGGGTCGTTGGTACAGTGTGCATAGTGATAAAAGCCGACAAGCAAACCCACTCGCTTAGCTTCAACATAATTCTCATATACCCTTGGATCTGTAAATGTTTTTCCTTCTGTTAACTTAATATATGCACCTTGCACTCCTGCTCGAGCCACTCGTTCCCAATCAATTTCCCCTTGATGATGAGATACATCAATAATTAATGGATTATGTACACTACGATTTTGCATATCATCACACTCCTATGCTTTTGTATTACCCTAGCAGAAAAAAACATCCATGCAAAGCAATAACCTCACCCAAAATTAAAAAAGGATATTTTCCATATACAGCTAATATACATAAAGACATCCATTATTTAGGAGTTGAAGAAATGAATTGGAATAAGCGTATATGGAGTCGGAGAGAACTAACGCTATTGTTAGGTCTTGTGTTTATTGTTATACCTGTTTTAATTGAATACCTTTTCAAAAAAAAGCTGAACGCTATTTTACAAAATGATTTATATGCTGGTACATTAACAGGATTGCTGATGGCCATCCTTTTCACATTAGGCGTTTACGTAGTAGCCTTAAAGCCCAACCACCTTTCTTGGAAAGAAGTAGGCCTAAAAGCGTTCCCTCCAAGAGCTTGGATAAGTATTGTTTGGCTAACTCTTCTATTAATTATTATAAGTATCATGGCCGTTCTAGCAATGGAGCTGCTGGGTATTGGTACAAGTAACAAAAAAACTGAAAGCCTTCAATCACGTTTAACCGTTATGAATTTCATGATTGGTTTTATATCAGCTAGCATTGTCTCTCCTGTTTATGAAGAAATTTTTTATCGAGGTTTTTTATATCGCTGGTTTCGAAGATGGGGCGTGCTCCCTGCTACTCTTATCAGTTCGGTATTGTTTACGCTGGCTCATTTGCCAACCTACAATACATTGCTAGTTAATTTTATATCTGGCGGTATTCTATGCTGGGTTTATGAAAAAACAGGTTCTGTGGTACCTGGAATGATTATCCACGGCGTTTTTAACGGAATTGCGATTACGCTGGCAGCTTTGGCTTAAAAGTTGGTAAAACTTGTACCTCTTAAATAAAAAAGAATGTTGAGTACTCAACATTCTTTTTTATTTAATCTATAGCTTGCTCTTTGTTTTGGATCTTTAACAGCCATTTTGTAAGCCAATAAGCAAAGTAAACAACACCTAAGTCAATTAAAAACACGTAGAATAAATTCATACTCTTACGCGCTTCAATTAACCCTACACTTTTCTCTAACGGTGCTAAACCAAAAGCAAAGAGCGCGCTTAGTACAATGGTATAAATATAAAAGTTTTTATTATGGTTTGTACAATATTGATAGAGAAGTAAAAAGCCAACTGGAAGTACAGAAGCGGTGATGTTAGATGCGTTTGGTAATATCGGAATTAGAAAATACGTATGTATAAGATGGTTACTACGCCCAAGCGCAATATCAATATAAGTCCATAGGATATGCACCGTGTACCCAAAGAAAAAGAGCTCAAATATGCGCTTTCTATCTACTGTAAAGCAAAGTAACACAAGCGGTAATACTGCTAATGCTAAAACAGTCCAAAACTGCCAGTTTCCAAAGTCTGAATACTGCTTCCAATAATCATAAAATAAACGATTTAATTTATCTTGGGTTTTATGAATCGTTTGCCAATACTGTTCCTCACTCATGAAAATCCCCCTCTATAGAATGTACACTTATCTATGCCCTCTTTTTTTGTTTTTATGTGGGGATATTGAAGATAAAGAGTTGTTTAGTGACATTTGATTGTTTAAAACATATTTTTTGATAATTTAATACTTCACAATTGTTGTAATCCCATACGGTGTAAGAAAATTACGGTGACTTAGTTCTTCAACCCACTTTTTTTCATTCAAGTGATACACCCCTGTTTGATTTTCATAAGTCAAGCTACCCACATTGATCTTGATTGGTTCAGCAGCAGACAGTAGACGCCTTTCATATTCTGAAGAAGCATGCTGATTAGGAAGGTGCCATAGCTCTAATACATCTCCTTCTTCCATATACTTTTCAAGGTACAGTAAAAATAAACGGTTGTCCGCACCACGGATTTCATATAAGTACGGCAGTGTAAACAATCCGCCTACTTCTTCATACCAGCCCGTATCTTTTAAATCAAAAACAGCTAAATATATTAAGTCCTCTATTCGTTCAAAGTTTGTTTTTTTGTTGTATTCTTCGATTTCATCAGGAATAATAAATGGCTTATATGATGCTAAAAATGTAATTTCAGACATGGGTTGCCACCTCACATTTCATTAAATAGTGAAAAAACTCTTCAAGCGTTCCCATAAACTTGTCAACTCTGTCTAGGTGATAAAAAGCACTTGTGTTTTGAAGATCATTTAACCCGCTGTTTTCACTGTACAAATAGACCTTCTTTTCAAACGCAATTGCCCAATATGACTTCCCTTTCCTCCTGGAAGGATTAAAATAAAGAGGTCTGCGCGCTGCACTCCGTCTTTTTCACATTGCCCTATTTCTTTCAGCTCCTGAATAGAAGAAGCACGTTCATTCTTTGTCCAATCGTACGTGTGAATGTGTCCTTGCTTTTCTAAAAGCTTTGCTAAACGCTGGACACTCCCTTTGTTTTTAAAACTTGATGCGATATAAAAATTCATAGCAACTTCCCTACCTTTTTAAATCCAAATTATAGAAAATATCTATCTTTTTAACCTTTCTTAATTGTAAAATAATAGTATAAACTTTGAAAGGATGATACGATGCTTAGCATTAACATCACTAAGACAAACGAAGTGTTAACTATTAAGTGGCAGTTCTCTACGTTTACGATTCCTCTTGAAGACATTATTGAGGTCAAAAAAGATGAAACGTATGGTGGACAGCAAGCTGACGCAATTCGCATCGGTACACCATATGGAACGACCGATCGAATTTATATCAAAACCAAAAATCAAACCTACCTTATTTTCACAACAAATGTACCTGCTGTCTTAAAAGAAATTTCATAAAGCTTCGTCTAAAAACCTTTGATACTACCATCAAAGGTTTTTATTTCGTATTTTCTTATTGACAATGTTTTCTTCTACTTTATAATTGAAAATGATTATCATTATTAACAATACATATAAAGGAGTAGATTACACTGAAGAAGCGATTAACTATTCCATTTTTGCTGTTGCTTACGCTACTAGTGAGTGCTTGTGGTAACAATGCAGAAACGGCCTCTCAAAATGAAGGTGGAAACAAAAGTGAAACATTTACGTATGAAGCTGAAAATGGTTCTGTTGAAGTTCCTAAAGATCCCAAGCGTATTATCGCTCTTTCTAACGGTCCTAACGTAATGTCTCTAGATGGCAAACTTGTTGGAATTGATGAATGGAGCAGCGCAAACCCACTTTTTAAAGAAAAAGTAAAAGGGGTAGAAGTCGTATCAGAAGATGATTTAGAAAAAATTATGGAGCTAGAGCCTGACCTAATCATTGCTGGTTCTGAAATGAAAAACATTAAAAAACTAAGTCAGATTGCCCCTACCGTTGCTTTTACATGGGGGAAACTAGACTATTTATCACAGCAAGTTGAAATTGGAAAGCTGCTAAATAAAGAAGCTGAGGCTACCGCGTGGGTAGAAGACTTTAAAAAGCGCGCGGCAACAGCTGGTGAAAAAATCCGTACGAAAATTGGTAAAGACGCGACGGTTTCCGTTATTGAAAGTGGCAACAAAGAATTTTATGTATTTGGAAACAACTATGCCCGTGGAACAGAAGTTTTATATCAAGCTATGGGTTTAAAAATGCCTGAAAAAGTAAAAGAAACGGCGCTTAAATCTGGAATTCATACGATTTCTGCCGAACTTCTTCCTGAATTTGCTGGAGATTATATGATTTTAAGTAAGTATGCAGACGGCGACAATTCATTTTTAGAAACAGAAGTGTGGAAAAACATCCCTGCTGTAAAAAATGGACATGTGTTTGAAATTAACGCCAAAGCATCAACTTACAGCGACCCTATTACGCTAGAACATCTTTTAAGCTTTTATGAAAAGTCATTCCTTAAAGAATAATAGAAAAAGGTACGAGGTTTGACACCTCGTACCTTTACTTCATTCTATATTTCTATTTTATAAAGCGCCTCTTGGTTTCTACTACCAAAACCTCGATCCATACCAAGATTATTCTTCCCTTGGTCTTCTTCACTTAAATAGTGTTCTTGTGAAATTTCGACACCATGAATTTTAATCCATTTAACAAGTTCGCTATTTCCTGAGTTATCCCCGCTCAGTAAAAAATATTTAACCTTCCCTTTCTTTACAAGACCCTCTAGCTCACTCGTTGTTAGAATAGGGTCCGTACCGTTGAACCCTCCTAATGCCATGACGCTTTCATTAGCATCAATAATATAAGGTGCGGCCGTAACGGTTGTGAACGTCGCAAATAAGTACTCTTCTCCCGTATTATTTTCGCGAAGGTATGAAAGAAGCTCGCTATTCACGTTTGAGCTAAACATTCCACCTCCGTTCATTGAGTTGCTAAGCTGCGGCCCTGATTCGGGGAGTACACTATTTCCACCGTAAAGGATAGGAGTCACAGACCAATACATTGGCGCTATCAAAAGGATACATAAACTGATAATTGACAGTCTTTTTCTAGCTATGTCGTGACTCTTCAGTATAACAAAAGCAACTGTCAATATTACACCTACAATACCTAATGTATACATCCATACGCTTCCAATTTGCTCTGTGTAAGAGCCTAGAATATACGTTTGAAAGATGACAGTAACCCCCACTGCTGCGGGTAGTAAATAACTTTTCCAATCGTTACGCTCTTTGTATAAGCGATACATTGCACTCCAGCCAATCCCGCACAAAGCGGCAATTGGAGGAGCAAGCATAATTAAATAGTAGTGATGAAAAAATCCCGCAACGCTAAAAAACCCGGCTACTGGAACCAGCCATGCATTCCAAAACATCGCTTCTTGCCATTCTTTCTTTCTTCGCTCACGAAATGCGGTCAGTGCTACCGCTAAAATTCCCATTAATGCAAAAGGCAACATCCAGCTAATTTGCCCAGATAAAGCCGACTGAAATAATCGAAGTGGACCTGCTTCACCTGTTCCAAACATATTCATACTTTGGCTACCTCCAGGTCCTACACTTCCTTGTGGCCCTCTTGAATTATTGTTTCCTGGAGGTCCACCATCCCCTTGATTTTGAGGCATTTGCGGCGGCTGATTATTTCCGTTCATTGACGGAGGTGTCCCTTGAGCATCGTCACTTTCTGAGTCGTCAGGAATTGATATATTCTTTGATGCCTGAACACTTCCTTGTTCTCCAAATCCGCCCATTCCAGCTCTTGCATTTCCTGTTGTTTGCCCTAAAAGACGTTCCGTACCGTTATAACCAAAAGCTAACTCCAAAACTGAATTCGTTTGGCTGCTACCAACGTAAGGACGATTATCTTCTGACGCGTAATCTACTACCAAAGCCCACGATAGCGAAACGCTTGCTAATACAAACATAGACAGTATAAGTGATAAAATTCTTTTTTTTACTGACTTCCGTGCAGCAACAGCGTACATGACGATAAAAGCTGGTAATACCATAAATGCTTGAAGCATTTTCATATTAAAGCCCAGTCCAATTAGTCCAAAAGCGAATATAAGCCAAAGGAGCTTTCCTGATTTCAGCGATTTCATTAAACACCAAGTACCTAAAAGAAGTGTAAATACTAACAGACTGTCAATATTATTCGTTCGGCTTACTGCTGCTGCAATAGGAGTTAACGCCATGACAATTGCAGCAATTCGAGCTGCTCCATCTTCAAACGTCGGTTGAACCATTTTATAAAGTAAGTAAACTGATCCTACTCCAGCAAGGGCTTGGGGTAGGATCACGCTCCATGTGTGCACGCCAAACAAAAGTGCAAAAATAGTTTGAATCCATAGCACAACAGGTGGTTTATCCACCGTCACGAAGCCAGACGGGTCAAATGAAGCGTAAAAGAAATTGTGAAAGCTCTGAGTCATGCTTTTCACCGCAGCTAAATAATATTGGTTCGCAGCCCCGTCCTGCCAAATGTTATATGTATTTAATACTAATGCAGCTACCAAGGTTAAAACTAATACTAAATCCAATCGTTGCGTGATTTTTTTCATAAACTTCTCCTTTTGTTCATCATTTGTTACACAGTTTAGCAAGGAAATGTGAACTGAAAATGAACGGTGAAAAATTTATGAATGATTATCTATTTAAGTGCCTATTATTAAAATCATCTTCTCGAGTTTTGGATGCTTTTATTTAAATAATTACCTACAAGCTTGAATGTTCTATTAGTCTGAAAAATTGATAGCCCCTTGAACAAACTAGTTTTTATTATAGAATATTTAAATAGATAAAACATTCTATATTTAACTTAACTGTTTTAGAAAGGAGCTTTAATTACTACTGTGGAAAAAAAACTTACAAAGTACGCTCACCAATCTACTAATGTTTTTATTTCATATTTTAAGAAAATGAAAGGAACTATGAGACAACATGGAAAAGTTGATTACATAGATTCAACTGTTTCTGCTGCAGGTGCACTAATTGCCATGCTGGTCGTTAGTTTTATCGTCTTACACCTAAGTTACCCTATGGCTTTAGCTCCTCTTGGGGCAAGCTGCATTTTAGTCTTCGGTGCTCACAAAGGCTTACTTTCACAACCTCGACATGTTATTGGGGGACACCTTCTTTCTACAACATGCGCAATTATTATACTTAGTTTACTAGGTAAAAGCGTTTTTTCTCTCGTGTTTGCATTGGCATTTGTCTTATTTCTTATGGCTCTGACAGAAACCATGCACCCGCCAGCAGCAGCTAGTGCTCTCGTTGCAATTAATAATGAAGTAACTTGGAATTTTCTACTTCCCATTATTTTCGGTGCTTTGGTAGTCGTGTTTATTTCAACCATCTATAATAACGCCTTTCGTGCAAGGCAGTATCCGACACATTGGTTTTAGCTTTGTTACTTTATAAACCGAACTTCAAAAAAAAAACGGATACACACGTATCCGTTTTTTTAATCCAAACAAGATCAAGACTATAATTATTAGCCTATCTCCAATGATAAAGTTTTAACCTCAGTGAGCTGATGGTTTAGCATTTGAGCGATGATAAACCGCGAGCTTATCTACTAATCTTTTACTGGTCGAATCTAACCCTTTTATCGTGACATTCGTTCCATATTCACGATATTTCATCACAACCTTATCAATAGCACCTACAGCTGAATCGTCCCAAACCTTGGCATTGGAAAAGTTAATAACGACAGATTTAGCATCAGCTGTAAAGTCAAAAGCATTTACGAAGCTTTCAACTGAAGCAAAAAACAAAGGACCTTCTACGTTAACAAGTAAGTTGGAACCTTCCACCTTTTGATAAAGCTTAATCTTTGAGATTTTTGCTACGAATAATACTGCACTTAAAATTACGCCTGCAATAACGCCTTTTGATAGGTCATGCGTTACCACAACAATTGCCATTGTGACAATCATTACAATCACATCACCTTTTGGCGCGGTAATAGCGTACCTAAAAGAAGACCAATCGAACGTTCCGATGGAAACCATAATCATAATTCCAGCGAGTACTGGCATTGGAATTTGCACAACAAGTTGGCCTAAAATCAGAATTAAAAACATCAAGAACATTCCAGCTACGAAAGTCGATAAGCGACTTCGACCACCTGACTTAACGTTGATGACCGACTGTCCAATCATCGCACACCCTGCCATTCCACCAAAGAATCCTGTCACAAAGTTAGCGATACCTTGACCCTTTGCTTCTTTATTTTTATCACTTTCAGTATTCGTCATATCATCTACAATTGTCGCTGTTAAAAGCGATTCTAATAATCCAACAATCGCTAATGCAAGAGAGTACGGAAAGATAATAGTAAGGGTTTCAAACGTAAACGGAACGTCTGGAATCAAAAACGATGGTAAGGATTGTTTAATTACTCCTAAGTCTCCTACTGTACGTAAGTCTGCACCACTTGATATAGCCACAATGGTTAACACGACAATGGCAATAAGCGGTGCTGGAATTGCTTTAAAAAATCGTGGTACAAGATACACAATGATGAGTGTAATTGCTACAAACACGTATGTTAAAGTAGAGATTCCAAAAAAATGTGGAACCTGAGCCATAAAAATTAAAATAGCTAAAGAGTTTACAAAACCTATCATAACCGCTCTTGGAATAAATTTCATTAGCTTAGCTACTTTAAAAATACCAAATAAAAGTTGAATCACTCCTGTTAAAATAGTCGCTGTTAATAAATAGTTTAGTCCGTAGCCTTTTACTAATGGCACCATCAGCAAAGCCATAGCGCCTGTTGCTGCTGAAATCATTCCTGGTCTACCACCAACGAATGAAATAATAACGGCAATACAAAACGAAGCATATAAACCAACCATCGGATCAACGCCTGCAATAATTGAAAATGCAATGGCTTCTGGAATTAGTGCTAAAGCAACTACGATTCCTGCTAGTACGTCAGCACGGATGTTTGAAAACCATTCTTGCTTAATTTTATCTACCAAATCCTGCACCTCTTATCCTTTTATTTTGACTCGCTACTCGCAAGCCGAATTCGTCTTCAACAAAAAGTAGTCTACCACTCTTTTTCCCAAAATGGAACCTTTTTGATACTTTTTGTTTATAATTTTCTTTGTGGTATGATAAAAGACATGCACTAATTAGCAAGGGAGCAGTGAGATGATTATTGGATACATGAGGCCTTACGAAGGAGATATAAACTGTAAGAATCAAGAACTATCTCTACAAAAAATTCCATGCGATACTATTATAAAAGAAGAACATGGCTCTGCAAAAAAACGAGTTCAGTTAGCAAACTTAATTGATAGTCTTTTAGCAAATGATCAGCTAGTTGTTAAACGTTTCTTCACGCTAGCTGACTCTACCAGACATCTTTTGGAGCTGCTTGAAACAATTCAAGAAAAAGGAGCATACGTTCAGTTTCTTGATGAAGACATTGATACGAGCTCATCTAATGGAAAGGTATTTATACATACGGTAAAACATCTTTTAGACTTCCAAAGCGATGTTATTAGTGAGCGAACAAAGCAAGGGGTCTCACGCGCGAAGAAAAAAGGAATTTCGACTGGGCGTCCACGAAAACCGGATGAAAATGTAAAAAAGGCAATTGAAATGTACCAAAGCAAAAGCTACACATTAGCGGATATTAAAGAAAAAACGGGAATTAGCAAATCTACGCTATATCGATATTTAGAAGGATAACGAAAAAGCGCTGCTCGCAAGCAGCGCTTTTTCCATCTACATCAAACTAAAATTGACCAGTAAGGCCTTAGTTATCAAGGGGATAACTAGGGATTTTTTGACTTTAAGTCAAAGGGGTATGGTGGTATTGTTCGTACCAATAATGTAATAGTAGCATTCATCACTTCATAAAATCCACTTACTTTAATTTCATAATACTTTGTTTAATTAAAAAAGCGGGCTTGTCCAATACAAAGCCTGCTTTTTTATTTTATTGACCGTCTTTAAACTTCCCTACGCCTTCTTGTACCTTTCCTTTTGCTTTATCTTTTTTACCGCTTGCTTGAAGGTTTTTATTATTTGTAGCGTTACCTACTTGATCCTTCACTTCACCTTTTGCCTTGTTAACAGCACCTTTTACTTTATCTCCCAATCCTTGGTTTTGATTACTCATTGAAACCCCTCCTATATTTGATTTGTTATATTTTGTATACCCGACGCATCTCATGATGAAACTAATTTCTAATTTTAAAACAAGCATTTTTTAACTAAACTGATAAAAACCGTTCACTAAGGTAATAACTATAAATAACCAACATAACAGGAGTGCATGAAGTAAAAATGATTCCTATTATCTGCATAATCTTAGCTTCTATATTTATTCTAAAGATTGACGCTCCTCGTTTACTAAAAGCAAAAATGCACAAAGAATTCAAAGTGCTTATTTTTTTGCTTTCAATTAGCTTTAGCATGGTTATTGCTAGAGGTATATTGCAGGACGTCCCTAACCCTTTAAATGGGATTGCGTTCCTTTTAAGACCTCTTACTGATATTCTAGTTCAGATTTTAAGGTAAAAATAGGTGAAAAGACTATGAAGAAAAATAAGATATCCTCTACTCAGTTTAGAATATTAGTCACGCTACACTGTGTAGGGAGCGCTATTCTTGTTGTACCATCAGCCATAGCTGCTGATGCAAAACAAGACGCATGGATTTCAGCTTTTTTAGGTATTATGATTGGGGTTATTTTAGTACAGTTGTACGTTGCAATTGGGAACCTTTCTCCAAATAAAACGCTAATTGAATTAAATGAATATCTTCTTGGAAAGTGGATTGGAAAGGCTGTATCTCTTCTTTTTTTTCTTTCTGTATTTTTATTTTGTGGTGAAGTTCTATACTACTTAGGGAGCTTCTTAGCCACACAGGTTATTGACGAAACCCCTATTTTATTAATTAATATCGCATTTATGCTTGTTGTAGCGATTGGTGTTCGATCGGGAGTAGAAAATTTAGCGAGATCGGCTCAAATTTTGTTTCCATGGTTTGTCATACCCTTCATTGCGTTAATCTGCTTTATTGCACCACAAAGCGATTTTAAAAATCTTCAGCCCATAACGGATATAAACCTAAAATCACTCGTCAGCTCTACATTTACTTTTGTTAACATTAGCTATCTTACTTTTCCTGCTTTACTTATGCTATTTCCTGCACATATAAATCGATTCAAAAAAGCAAAATCTTCGTTTTTAAAAGGTGGCATTATAGGAGGATTCATCATGTGTATCCTTATTTTATTAAGCACCTTAGTTTTAGGTCCCTTTGTCTCTGCAAGTGCTTCCTACCCTAGTTATGAACTAGCGATGCGAATTAATATAGGGACATTTTTGCAAGGAATTGAAATCTTAATTGCGATCATGTGGTTTATTTCTTTGTACTTTAAATTATCTATTTACTTTTACGGTACCGTTTCAAGCTTTGCACAAATTTTTGGATTAAAAGAGTATAAGGCTTTTACTCTTCCATTTGCCATTATGGTTATCGTTTTATCCATTACCGTCTATCCAAGCATCAGTTATCAAAAAGTATGGGACAGTGAGACATGGCTTTCCTATAGCTTAATTTTTGGATTGATATATCCACTGCTTCTTTTCATAGTTGGATTATTTCGTAAAAGACGTCAACCTAGCAAATAATCACACGTATGACTACCTAGAACACAGGTATGAGGATACGATTTGTCCTCTCTCTAATGTTTACATCAGATATTTTTGAAATGAGCAAAGATAAATTGTTATTATTCCTTATAGCATTTCTTCTATCACCTCTAAAAATAACTACCAGCCGAACCCTCTCGAATGCTCCGACAAAGAGCATCATGAATAAAATTTTGGAGCGTTCTTCTCAAATATCAGAACCCGGTTGGTTGGTTGGTTTATAATCAGGAGGTTAAATAAACCAAAAGCCATTCAGAAGTACTGAGGTGTAACAATTCTCACTACAGAGGCCATTATCTTTTATGTATGTATTCGCTTTTTAGAATTTCAACATAATTTTCAACAACTTTCACAAACTAACGATAGCTAGCACAATGTTAAACGGTCCTTTCTTTTTAATACTGTGCTTTTTGCAAACAGCCAACAAGCCATAGATATTAAAAAATAATGCTATAGAAACGTAATTTATTTCAATTTAAATTAGGAAGGGTGATTTCATTGAAAAAGTTACTTTTATGCTTAACACTCACTTTTATTTCGTTCACTAACCTTGCTTGGTTTTCTCCCGCTCATGCAGTAGAATCCAGAGAACCAGCTTACGCGAAGTGGGGAAAGCTTGCGATGCAAAAAACAAAAGAAAAGTACCCGAAAGCCGCTATTTATGACTATTTGCATGTAAAAAGAGAACAGCAAGGTAATATGTCAAAAGAAACCTTTAAGCTTTGGTTAAATGAAAACAACCAAAAATTCACGGTAATTGTTTCAATTGAATTTAACACATCGTCAGAAGCTGTCTCAAAGATAAGTTTTAAAGAAGAATAAAAAAACCAAGTGGCAAATTAGCCAGCTTGGTTTGTTCTATTTCTATTATTAACGCCTGATATCCGGACAAGGTTGGTTCTATTCAGAATTGCAATAAGAAAGGAAAGCAAACAGAAACCTGCTGCAGTTGTAAACGTTATGCGAACACCGAAATAATCTGTTATATACCCAAAGAGCAATGAAGAAATTCCAAAAGACCCGTATATTAGTGTATCTCTTGCTGAATACACTTTAGCCAGCAACTCTTTTTTGGCATTTCTTTGAATAATGGTCACTTCTGCAACATCTCTCGCCATTTGTGGTAACCCGTACAATAGTGAAATCATAGCGGCTAACCATGCTATAGAAGTCGTTCCAAACCAAAGAGTAAGAACCATTAGGAAGAATGATGACCACATCATCGCTTGACCTAAATTCTTCTCCATTACTTTAGAATAGCGATATACAAGCGCTCCGCTTAATAACATTCCTGCAAAGAAAGCTGCATTAATAATTCCCCACCACGCTTGTGTTTGATCCAGAGCCTCTTCGACAAATACAAGTATAATGGCCGCAATCCAAACTCCTCCAGCCACAGTTTCTAACACTGTCATCACGTTGATTATCCGGAGCTGCTTTGAATTCCAAATAATTTGCCACCCTTCCTTAATCACGCCTAGCTTAGGTGATGCTTCTGCGCTCTTTTCTATGGGTTCCACTTTAATCAAACACATAAAAATAGATGAAGTAGTAAACAGCAAAAAAGTGAGCCATAGCATATTAACTTGGGCCCACCATATCATTAGTATGCTTCCAGCAGGCCAGGCGACAAGTCTTGTTATTTGATCAATCATAGCTAAAAAGCTGTTTGCTTTTACAAGATGCTCGTCATCGATTAGGCTTGGAACAAGCGCATTGCGCGCCGGTGATGCCGCTCCATCTAAAAAAGAAATGCATCCAATCACTATATAGACTAGCCATAAACGGTCTATGCTTATATGCAGTGCCATAAGACAAAGCACTAGCAAAAAAATCGTTTTCCCAACCTGAGAGTAAGATAGAATTGCTTTCAACTGATACTTTTCGATCATTAAAGGCGCCACGATACCGCTTACTAACGCTGTCATCGTAATAACAAATGGAATCAAGGACATGAAGGTAACTGATTTAGTCATGTGATATACTACTGCTGTTAAGCTCACAATATATAACACATCACCTAAATTCGCTAGCATTTGTCCAATCCAAAGAAAACGAAATGATTGTTCGTTATGAAATGTTGACATAGAAATCCCTCACATCTTATTTAGTTTTTAGCTTATAAGTGTAAGAGATTGTTTACATCGGACTTCCTCCCGCTCATTCTGATTGCTCTTATTTTATCATAATCAGCGCCTTTTTTTACATAATATTCTAATTTCATTGTCTTTTTCATTGCATTTCGAGGAAGTATTATAAAAGCGCCGAAACAAATTCCTAGTGAAGAAAATATTTTAGAAGTTCAATGGGTTGATTTTAAAACAGCAGAGGAATTGCTTCCTTACTACAATGGCTTTGTGCAATTGCTAACTACTGAAAGAATTCCATATACTCTACAAAAATGAGTTGAAACACAAACTTTTTAGCGCCCATTTTCAGCACACCTCCTCCCTTTCTGGCATTATCTGCATATGATGAACAGGGAAAACACCTAGTTAGAGGAGGAAAAATAATGTATCCAAATTCCCCTTATTACCATCAGTGGTATCATCAAATGTATCAGCAGTTTCATCCACCTTATTACCCTGCACCTGCAGCAAGCAGCCGAAACCATCAAACGAGAGAAATCAGAGATTACGGTCCAAATCCACTTGTTGTAAACATCAACGAAGCGACTAAGCAAAATGAAACGTTTCGCACGGCTTTATGGACCGGAAAGCATTTTCAAGTAACGCTAATGAGTCTTGCACCAGGAGAAGATATTGGTTTAGAAATGCATCCAGACGTAGACCAGTTTTTACGCGTTGAACAAGGGCAAGGGTCTGTCAAAATGGGCAGTCGAAAAGATAACTTAACGTTTCAAACCGACGTTTCAGATGATTTTGCCATTATCGTACCTGCAGGAACATGGCATAACTTAACGAATACAGGAGACACACCTCTAAAGCTCTATTCTATTTATGCCCCGCCAAATCATCCGTTCGGAACTGTTCATCAAACGAAACAAGATGCAATGGAAGCAGAGTCGGAATAAATGTTTAGTTAAAAGAGACAATAGTTTATCCTATTGCCTCTTTTTTGTTAGAAAACATAAATTAACTTTTAACTAGCTTTACATACATACCGATTTCGGCTTTAAATAACGCTACTTCGTTCATTTCTTTTACATAATTAGATAAATCAGAAGCAGATACAAATTTATTATTTATCCAGATAGATGGATTGATAAGTCGAATTTTGTTCTTTTGATGGATATCATACTCTTGTTCATTTACTTCCACCTCTACATCTGGATGAATTTGTCCTAACAAACTTACTACTTCTTGATCATTTGAAGCCTTTATTTTGTGAAGTAACTGATCATCCGTTGTTAAAAAATCATCTTTGGTAATGATTTTTTTATTTAAAGCCTGCTTTAATACTTTTGCCAGCCGATCGCCACCATAAATACCTAACGGATTCATAAAAAAATCAATTACCTCTTTATAATAAGTCTCTACAAACCACTCGGCAACTTCAATATGTTGAAGGTGTATTTTTCCGTTTATGACCACAATATCTTGTAAGAAGCGCTGTGTTTCTGCCAGCGAGATATAACCGTACGAATACATGTCTCGTAGCGTATAATCAACGCGATCAGCGCATAGCTCAGGAGCTGACTGCTCAAGTATTGTCCACTTCGTTTCATCAAGCAAAATTTCACGATAATCATATCCATGCTTAGCTAAAATTCTTGGAAGACTCGATTCAGAAATAACTGTTTCATAAATATCTTCATGATAATCTTCATTGCTTTTATCAAATACATAATCTACTACGTGTGAAAAAGCCGTGTGGGATACGTCATGAAGCAGCCCTGCTATTTGTTCTTCTACAGAGCCACCTAATTTTTTAATGAGGAGCATCACTCCAACAGAATGCTCAAATCTTGTTACGTTCCACTCCTTATTAATTAAATAACTTGCCCCGCCTTGATGAATCTCCTTTAAGCGCTGCACAGGCTCGCTTAAAATTAGCTCTTCTACTACTCCTGTTATATCAAACTCTCCGTAGATTTTATCGTATATAAGCATCTTGTTCTCCTCTATTTATATTTGTATGTCCACCCTTTAATTGTTATTTTCCTTTCCACGCTGTTCAGCTCTTCAGTAACCTCAACAAAGCTACTTTTTAAATGGTCCTACTTCAATTCCAAGTGAGCGAAGCCATCGACGGACAGACTACTGTAAACCACCATAGCTTACTTCAAATGCTACGTGTCTTAGTTATGGATGGTATACTGTTTGATAGTCATTCCCTTCCCACAGCTCAAGCCAGTTCTAACCCTAGCTTCTCATAAACCAAGATAGAAATCGATAGATCTTTTACAGACAAATGCGCTTCATATAACCCTTTTATCATGTCGTTGCTCTACATCCCAGTAGTTTGCAAACTTTTCCCAAACAACTTGAACCCCTGAGCTAAACACAATGTTTCCGTCATTCTAGAAATTTAGATGTGTGGTTTCAAGCTTGTTTTAAATACAAAAAAGAGCCTTCTACTTACATGTAAGTTAGAAAAGCTCTTTACCGATTAGCTCATAATACTTTGAAGGAAAAGTCATTTATTACTAAAGGCTTATTTTCTTAAAAGCAAACATTACTTTTCGCTTTTTTATTTTAAAGTGGATAAACTATTAATTGAATGATACATATCTCATCTAATAAAGGAGCTAAACCCTGACTGAAAAAGAAAAAATGCTAAACGGTGAAAATTATAACGCTAGAGACCCTGAGTTACTAAAGATGGCCCAAGAAGTACGCTATTATATGGATGAATTTAATAAGCCTGGTAGCAATCCAGAAGCTGATAAAACAAGTATATTAAAAAATCTTTGTGAGTTTGTTGGCGATAACGTTTGGATTGAAAAGCCGTTTTTTTGCGATTACGGTAAAAATATTTCAATTGGAAAAAATACATTTATCAACTTTAATTGCGTCTTTTTAGATACTAATAAAATTGTCATTGGTGAAAATGTTCTAATTGCACCAAGCGTACAAATTTATACGGCGACTCACCCTTTAAAAGCAGTTGAACGAATTAATTCGAACCATAAGGCAAACGAGGCACCTTATCGTACTTTGACTAAACCTGTAACTATTGATGATAACTTTTGAATTGGTGGAAATGCAATAATTTTGCCTGGCATTAGCATTGGTAAAAATTCTGTTATTGGCGCTGGAAGCGTTGTGACTAAATCAATTCCTGAAAATTCATTAGCAATGGGCAATCCGTGTCGAGTTATTGAAGAAATTTAAACTCCTCGCACTTTGTATTATTATTTCCTTGTTATAACCATTTTCCGAGCTGCTTTAGTCTTAAAGCTTTTATCTTAATTAGCTAAAAAAGAGTGATTCAACAAAACAATCACTCTTTTTTAATTTAAATTTTATCCCTTTAATTACAACTCTCTCTTCATTAGTTCTGCCACTTGCATATTATCGTGCTGACAACTCTCTTCTAAATGCTGAATCACTCTTTTTCGTCGTTCAACTGAATGATTTTGACTTAGCTTGGCCTGCGCTTCAATTTTTGTAATATTCATTTTAAACGCAACAATCCCTCTGCTTAAACCTTCTACGAAACTAGCATCAACATCTTTTAACTGATAAGAACTTTCGGGTTTTTCATATTTCTCCACAGAGTTACTTAACGATTTAACTATGGTACGGTTATCTTTAATAATCTCTAACTGTCCATATACATGAACAGCAACGTAATTCCAAGTAGGTACAGCTTTGTTTGTCTCATACCAAGAAGGTGAAATATAGCAGTGTGGACCTTGAAAAACAGCCAGCACTTGTTGATCGACAGCATCTTTCCACTGTTCATTAGCTCGAGCAAGATGCCCATATAAGGTTTTCTCTTCCTTATTTAAATTCAGTGGTAAATGCGTAGCACAAGGCTCACCGTTATGCTGAGAAAATAAAGTGCCGAATCCGTGCTGATCAATAATCTCATAAATGATATCTTCACTCTGAATCATGTAATGCTTCGGTATATACATTTACCTCAGTCCCCTTTTAAAAAGATCATTTAGATCAGTGATTTAACCATAATTAAATCGATTTGCTCTTCGTCCCCCATATAAAAAGAGTGTTGGCCTTGTTGAACAAATCCCATTTTTTTATAAAAAGCAAGCGCGTTCTCATTTTTCTCCCAAACGCCTAGCCAAATTTTTTGTTTATCTAACATTAAAGCGACCTCAACCGCTTTATTAAACAACTTCTTACCAAGACCATGTTTTTGATGGTTTTTTCGGATATAGATTCTTTCAATTTCAAGCGCATCATCTCCCAGTGCTTCAGACTGAGCTTCACCCACGTTGACTTTTAAATATCCTGCTAGCTCGTCATCATGATAAAGAAAAAAGAAGCGTGAAGAAGCAGTAGCCCACTCTTTTTCTAGCTTCTGTAAGGTAAATGCTTTTTCTAAATACGCTTTCATGTTTTCAGGAGAGTTTTGATGTCGAAACGTCTCATCAAACGTTTCATAGCTAATAGTTTGGAGCTGATCTAATTGTTCATAATTGCACGGCTTAATTTTTATGTTCATGTTACGCCTACCTTTCCTCTCAACTTTCTCAATACATTCTCTTATTTCCTTTTTTAACAAACTCCCAGTCCTTTTCAACATTTCTTCTTACTCGTTGAAGTAAGTCCACCATCACTTCCATTTCTTGATTTGAAAATCCGTTTAAAGCCATTTCATTTGAGTACTCATTTTCTCTTTTAATAATAGGAAAGACAATCTTGCCTTTTTCAGTTGGAAAAAGCTTTTTTATCTTTTTGTTATGGACATCTTCTTTTTTTTCAATAAATTCATTTATCTCTAATTTTTTTATAGCGCGAGCTGCCGTTGTTCGATCAACCTTTATCATTTCTGCTAGCTTTTCTTGAATAATTCCCGGATTTTCACAAATCCGAACAAGATACAAATATTGGCCCTTGGTAAGATCATACTCTTTAAACTCAATATTACTGATAGAATCAAGCGCTCTTGCAATCATCCCAATTTCGCGTAAAATCTCCACATTGACACACCTCCATTTTGTTGTATTCACAACAAAATATTTATATATAATGTATCTCATTTTTGTTGCATATACAACAAAAAACCAATAAAAAAAGAAGCCCTAAAAGACTTCTTTTCTAATTATTAATATGATTCTTTCTCATCGCAAAGTAAATGGGTAAACCAAGAGCCGTAATACCTAACCCCCACAAAGCAAGAGTTGTTTGTGTAAAGAGCGTATTAATCACAATAAACAGCCCACCTAGTAGCGAAATAAGTGGTAGTACCGGATAAAGTGGCACACGATAAGGTCTTGGAAGATCGGGTTCACGCTTACGTAAAATGAGCACAGCCGCAAAAGTCATCGTGTAAAAGATCCAAATAACAAACACAAGCATGTCCGTTAGCGTGTTAAATCCACCAATCGTCATCATAATGATGGCGATAAACAAAATAAAAATGCCCGAGTTGTACGGTACTTTACTTTTCTTTGAAAGACGCCCAAACCACTTGCTAAATGGAAGCTTGTTCTCTGTCGCCATCGCATACGGAATGCGCATTCCCGTCATAATGTAGCCATTGATCGAGCCAAATACAGAAATTAAAATACCAATACTTACAAACTTCCCACCAAAAGCGCCAAAAATCAGGCCTGCAGCATCTGATGCTGGCGTATCTGTACCTGCTAAAGACGCTGCCGACATTACCATAAGAAACGCAACGTTAATAAGAAGATATACGGCCATTACAACGGATAAGCCAAGGATAATAGCTCTCGGAAGATCTTTTTTCGGGTTCTTCATTTCCCCTGCAATGTTTCCAACTAAAATCCAGCCGTCATAAGCAAACATGGTTGCCAGTAATCCTGATCCTAACGCTGTTAAGAAATCTTTATCTGGTCCTGCTTCTACTGGAAACAGCTGAAATGGCACGTCTCCACTATGTAATAAACCAAAGATAATAATGAGTACTAATGGGATGAGCTTACAAACAGTTGCAATCGTTTGAATAGCACCAGCTGCTTTGGCTCCTAAAAAATTCATTAAGGTCAAAAACAACGCAGTTGCAATGGCAATTATAACAATGAGGAATTGATTATCGTTTGCCGTTAGTCCAAATAAACTAATTGTTTGCGTTCCAAAGATAATAGCAAGCGCAGCAATATTAGCCGGAAAGTAAATAACCGTCTGTGCCCACCCAAGCAAAAACGCAACAAGGTTCCCATACGTTCTCTTTAAATAAGCCATCATCCCTCCTGTCTCAGGAATAGCAGCTGATAATTCAGCAGCTGTAAGACCCGCACATATCGTTAAAAGCCCACCAATTAACCAGGCTAAGAGTCCAAGGCTAGCGGAGCCAGTCGCTCCATAAACCGCGGTTGGTTTAAAAAACACACCCGCTCCAATAACGGTTCCAATAACTGTCGTAAGAGCAGCTAAGAATCCAATTTCCTTTTTTAAGTCTTGCTGCGGCAAAGGAATCCACTCCTTTTTCTCTAATGATGAATACTAGCTGTTTATATACAAAAAAAGAATGTACTTCTGGCAAGTACACTCGTCAAATTTTAGCATATTCTTTTGCTAAGATGCAATTTTGGTTTTTAAAATATTTATATAAATAAGCTAAATAAAAAAGTACATGTACATCTTTACTTCTTTTTATTAAAAGCTTTGAACGCTCAATTTTACGATGAAGAATTATTACCACTATAATTGGATTGTCTGACACTTCAACTTAAAGGAGAGCTTGAAATAAAGAAACAAATTACACCTTATTTATCTTTTAATGGAAATGCAAAGGAAGCTTTAGAATTTTACAAGGAAGTTTTTGAAGGTCAAGTTCAAGAAATTCAAACGTTTGGAGAAGTAGATTTCCCAACTCCTCCAGAAGCTCAGAATCGGATTATGCACGCTAAGTTTAAAAAAGATGAACTATTTTCATGGTTTCTGATTCTTTCCCTGAGCAAAATTTAGAATTTGGAAGTACTATTTCTTTAGTTTTAGAGTTTGAGGAAAAGCAAAGAATCGATATTATTTATAATTGTTTATTCAAAAATGGTACTGTTATTATGGAACTACAAGACACATTTTGGTGAGCCCGCTACGCAAAAGTAAAAGATCCTTTTAATATTACCTGAGATTTAAATTACACATACAATAAGTAAGGGCTGCTATATGTGTCCGTTATTAACAAAATATTTTTTTATAAAAAAACTTACTGTAACTGTATTAAGAAATGTTCTTAGCTCTTAGTCAAAATGCATTCTTACGAGTGTATTTGTACTTAGAAACAGTTTACTCATAATTTACTTTTGTTACCTGTGCAATAGACTTCATCTTTTTTATCATCATTAAGGTTCAATTCTTTATAACTTAGACATAAACATAAGCTTGGTATTATTAATTCATACTCTTTATAGAGGATTGGAAAAATCCAACCCCCTCTGTTTATTAATTGAATACACAAGGAATCGGATTTGTAATAATCTGCAAAAACATTTATTAACAGTCCGTATTTTTAGACTTATGAAGAGGTGGAGGAATTAACCATCCTTTTTCTTTACTAAGCTTTAAAAATTTACCGCCTAGCGCTACTTTTTCCATGTGGAACTGGCTGAACATTGCTGCGATATCCTCACGTACACACTGTCCAATCAATTGGCTACAAGCAACTAAACCTGCTGCAATATCGCGCGAAACAGAAGCCGCAACTTCTGGATCTTGAACTCGAGCACCTACTGGAATATCATCTAAGCAAGCTTCAGGACGTTCTGGAGGTGTTGGAGGTAAACCTATTCCGTTTTCTTTTAATAATTTTTCTATCGCTTTCATCTCTTCTTGACATTGTTCAATTGATTGTTGAACTAATTTATGTAGGTCTTTGTCACCTACGTGATTTAAAAATGTTTGATATCCAGACACTAAAGCTTTTGATGTTGAAACAAAAGACCAAGTTCCAAATACCTCACCGTAGTGCATTGGCTCATCTGTTGGATTTCCACTTAAAATACCCATTTTTTCATCCTCCTTAACATATTTATAACGGTGTGCTACCTTCCATCTTGCGCACAAGCATTAATATAACCATTACCTAAACAATCATTCAATTTAATAAAAAATGTATATAATCTATTTGTTTAGACAAGCTATTCAACGTATCTAGATGCACACAGAGATAGTCAAGCCCTTTATTTAGTTAAATGTTAGAAGTAGCTATGGTACATGTAATACTGTCTCCCATCCCATTGTGCCTGGGAGACAACTTCAATATGTACTTTTTAAAATCGTTTTTTATACATTAAAAAGAGTTAGTCCAGACGCTCACGCTTTAATTATCACTCTCTTGATCCTCTTGAAAAACCTCCAACACATTTTTAGCACCTTTTTCCATGCATGCTTTACCTTTCTCAAATTTCTCCGCGCTTATGAGAGGTGGTGTTTGGACATGATTTGTCAGTCCCATAAAGCATCTAGATTCTCACCGTGATATGAAGGTAAATCTTTTTTTTAAAATAGATTTATGAAACTCCTTTATATTAAAGAAATCTTCATCATTAATTCTTATTTTATTCATCGTTGTCTCCTCTTTTCTGAACCTTTATGACTTACTTTTGCGCTTTTTTAGAATGAAGTCATACGCTTTTTTATTTGCACCTTTTAGCAGCCTCAGCATCAATAAATAAGCAACCAATCCATTAGCTGCATACATCGTTACTTTCATTAGCCCTTTCCCTTCATAATCTGGCAAAAAAACATAAATTAAAGTTAAAGTAGCCGCAACTAGCAGTATTGCAGGAAGCAACGTCCAGTCATAGCTAGTCGTCTTTTTTGTCATTATGTTATAAAGGATACTATAGCCAATTGTCATTAAAGCGAGATAAATATACATCAAAATCCCAGCCAACACTAAGGCCATTAGAACACCCCTATTCAGCATTCACCACTCTCTTAATACATATTTCACCATGTTTACATCTTGAAAAATTCTAATAAAATATATCTTTTTAAAAATTTTTCTTTATTTATTTTTTCTCACAAATAAAGAAAAATTTTCCATAACCCCTTGATTACCCTATGATAGAATGTATTAAAGAAGAAAATACGATGTCACTTCTAGAAGGAGAGAATTGCAATGGAGAATGCTTATGAACTAACAACAAAAAAACTTAATAAAAAATATGAAAATTTCTTAACCTTTGTTGCATTAACCATTTCGTTAAGAATTCTTGATTTCTTTGAAAACAGCACTATTAATAACTATGTTGGATGGACCTCAGCATTAATTTTCTGCACAGTAGCACTAATTTTAATTAGTAAAACTAACATCTCATTAAAACTAAAACAAATATGCGAACATCTAAACCTCAAAATAAAACGCTATATACGTAACGTATATAGCGTTTTCAGGCTGTTGAGAAACTTTGTTCTCAACAGCTTTTTTATGTCTGTCTTTTTTTATCAGTGGTAACACTGATAAAAAAAGACTGGAGTTGATGAAACATGATGGGTGCACTTAAAAATCATCGAGATGAACAAGTGATGGTTTCTGTAGAAGATTTAGTTCCTGCCAATCACTTTTTGCGTACAATTGAAGCGACAATTGATTTTAGCTTTATTGAAGAAAAGCTTCTTCCTTATTATTGTGAAGACAATGGACGTCCTTCCATTCATCCCATTACGCTATTCAAAATGATGTTTATTGGCTACTTTTATGGCGTTCGTTCCGAACGTCAACTTGCCAAAGAAATTCAAACGAATGTGGCGTATCGATGGTTCTTAGGCTTATCGTTAACGGATGCCGTTCCTCACCATTCGACGATTAGTTTTAATCGCCGAACACGCTTTTTAGATACGACGATTTTTGAAGACATTTTTGATGAAATTGTTCGCCAGGCGATAGAACATCGCATGGTTGGTGGACGTGCTTTAATGACAGACTCGACTCATATCAAAGCGAATGCGAATAAACATAAATATGAAAAACAACCAAAGAAGTCCCGCCGACAAGCGTATATGGAAGAGTTAGAAGCAGCCGTCAACGAAGATCGTCTTGAAAACGGAAAAAAGAACTAAGTCCTCGAAAGGAAGGCGTTGCCTTACAAAAACAAACCCGCATCAGTACAACGGATCCCGATAGTGGTTTTATGATGAGAGATGGAAAGCCAGATGGCTTTCATTATTTAGATCATCGAACGGTGGATGTCAAACATAATATTATTACAGATACCTGTATTACAGCTGGCAATGTGGCTGACTCTGTTCCTTATCTTGACCGCCTTGACATACAAATAAAAAAGTTTCGCTTTTCTGTTGAAGCTGTTGCATTAGATGCCGGGTATTTTACAAGCCATATTTGTAAACGCCTTTCTGAAAAAGGGATTTTTATGGTGATGGGCTATCGGCGTTTTGGATCGTCAAACAAAGACGTGCCAAAACGTCTGTTTCACTACGTACAGGAAAAAGATGTATTCGCTTGTCCAATGGGGTGCATTTTATCGTATGCGACTACCAGTCGCACAGGAGATCGTACATACAAATCAAATCCAAGTGATTGTGCCGTTTGTCCAATGAGAGACGGGTGTTTTTCCGCTTCCCAAAAACAACGCGTGGTGACACGTCACATTTGGGAGAGATTCAAAGAACAAGCGCGTCTAAACAAGCGCACAAAAGCAGGTAAACAACTTTATCGTATGCGTTGCACGACGATTGAGCGTAGCTTTGCCGACGCAAAAGAGCTAAATGGGTATCGATATGCCCGGTATCGAGGGCTGAAGTCTGTCCAGATGCAGGCGTATCTGACGGCAGCTTGTCAAAACATGAAAAAAATCGCCCATTACCTGACCAAAACAGGTCAGGTAATGGGCGATTTTTATGGAAAACGACGATTTGTTTGTGAAATGTTTACTTGTTTCACTATAAAAAATGAAAAGAGCCTCAGATTGACGAGAACCTTACAGGTTTCTCGTCAATCTGAAAACGCTATATACGTAACGTATATAGCGTTTTATTTTATAATCTTTCTGTTCATCTTTAAATTAAACTAATTATATAAACAGGATTCAAGAATAATAAAAACAGGAGCGTTTGCATTAAGCTCCTGTTTTTCAATTCCCTTTCATTTATTTAGCTTCTTTGTCCAATAAATGCTCGCTATATGTCAAGATAGATACATGTGTTAAAAGGCTTTCCAGGGAAAAATAACCTATAACAAAACACTAGCTTTTCAAGAGTTATATCCACGGAATTCTCCCCATTTAAGAAACATGCTTAACGCACAACATTCTTTCCCCTGAGACTGAGCAGGCATAATTAACAAAAGCCCATCTGGATTGTACTTGGTTGTTATAGGTGTACTTATTCCTATTGATTTAATTAAATTATCAACCTGCTTGTGATTTCCAGCCTGAGCTGCTGTCATCAAGGTCTGAGAAAACTTTGGATCAGCTAATTTTTTCAGCAAAACACTGGATTCAAGAACAATTTTTTGAAGGGAATTGACAGAATGACTAAAAATAGAAGTATCAACTGGTGGGGATTGTGGCTGACGATTCATTTGCTGTTGAAAGCATGGGTTATAATAATGATAATAATACATAAAACACCTCTTCATTTTACATAGTTAGTTATTTTTATGTACTCTGTTCATGTTCGGTGAATTACCGACTAGATGTCATGCTTCATACTTCTAGAATGCGGCTCGCTTTGGCTTTTACGCTTTTCATTTAGCACATATTTTAGTTTATTCTACTTTCCATTTGCATTCGCTTTTTTGAAATAAAAAAAACTAATCACTACATAGTGATTAGTGGCCTACAGCTGTAATTCCTCAAGCTTTCTTTGTAAAGCTTCGACCTGCCGTTCTAATTCTTTTAATCGTGTTTCTTGCTCAGCATTTTCTTGTTGTTCAAACGCCTGCTCTTCCATTACTTCATCAATTGCAAACTTTGCTGCATACGTCGCTATAATATCCGCTACAGTACCAAGTATGCCGGATAATAAATATAACTTTAAACTTGTTGCTAATTGTGTTTCTTCTTGCTCGAATTGATTTTTCTCCTGGTTCTGCATCCCCATTCACTCCATTAGAATATAATAACTTTTATAAATATTATATTCGTAACATAAGCAGATGGTTAAAAGCCTATATTTATTTGATTCGGCTGTACTATATTCGGATTTTTTAGTTAATCAAGGTAAACTTGCTATCTTTAAGCAATTCACTGAATAATATTTTATTTTCAATCTTATGTAGACCCGATGGGCTTGCTAATCATCCTTAAATCAAGTAATAAATTCTAAAAAACAAAAATTACTATTGTAATAAAAATGTATATATACTATAATACCCTATGTTTCCAGTTAATTTTTAACATTTATATATATTTGAAGAAAGTGGGCGTTTTAAATATCAGAATAAAGAGAAAAAGCTTTTGGATATTAATTTTAATAGTACTAGCAATTATCTGTATTATTGGATTTAAATTTTACGAATATCAGACAAAAACAACTGACTTATCTAACGAGAATATAGATCATATTTACCTATTAGATAATATGGAAAGTTATGAAACAAATCATCATTTTTCTATTAGCCAAGATGTTAGCCACCCAGGTTACAAAGTATATACTATTGATGAAAATAAACGAATTACTGTAAAGAGCGGCAGTCACAAAAACAATGTTATTTACAGAATTGAAGCATTTGATTCAAATTCTAAAACATCTAAAAATGTTTCAGTAGGTACTTCCGAAAAAGATTTAATTACAGCATATGGTGAAAGTTATATAGAACGCTCAAGTGACCAAACAGATAAAGTAATGGAGTATGTTGATAGAGATAAAAATATCTTACTTTCATTTTTTATTTATAAAAATAAAGTAGATGGAATTAACTTAGAAGCTAAAGATTTTTAAATGACCTATAAACATGTATAAGCCCACTACTTATAAGTAGTGGGCTTATCTAATTATTTTCACTTAGATTCTAAACAGATGTGCAGACTGATCGTGCTCTTTTATTGAAATATATAGTCACTGTTTTGCAAAATTAAAAATTTGGTCCTATTTTGGTCGTGAACGTTTCATTACGTCAAATTAAATTTGCGACCAAAATAAAAAATCCCTTGACACCAGTAATGTCAAGGGATTTACCACTTAATATTGGCTCATGTATTGATCGCGTTCCCATGGATGAACTTGTGTGCGGAACATATCCCACTCAATTTCCTTAGCTTCGATGAAGTGTTCAGCTAAGTGCTCACCTAATGCAGAAACCATGATTTCGTTAGCTTGGAAGCTATCTAAAGCTTGAGCTAGCGTAGCAGGTAAATCTACGATACCTTCTTTTACGCGCTCTTCTTTAGTCATTACATAGATGTTGCGGTCAATTGGTTTTGGAGCTTCAAGATTGTTCTTGATTCCGTCTAAACCAGCTTTTAGTAATACAGCCATCGCTAGGTATGGGTTAGCAGCTGGGTCTACGCTACGTACCTCAACACGAGTTCCTACTCCGCGAGAAGCTGGGATACGAATTAATGGGCTACGGTTGCGTGCAGACCATGCAACGTAACAAGGAGCTTCGTAACCAGGTACTAAACGCTTGTAAGAGTTTACTGTTGGGTTTGTTACAGCAGTGAAGCTGTGAGCGTGCTTAATGATACCAGCGATGAATTGACGAGCTGTATCACTTAACTCTAAGTTTCCGTTTGCATCATAGAATGCATTTTGGCCATCTTTGAATAGTGAAAGGTTGCAGTGCATACCTGAACCGTTCACACCGAACAATGGTTTTGGCATGAATGTTGCGTGTAAGCCGTGCTTACGAGCAATTGTTTTAACTACTAGTTTAAATGTTTGGATGTCATCGCAAGCTCTTAATGCGCCAGCATATTTGAAGTCAATCTCATGTTGACCAGGAGCTACCTCATGGTGAGATGCTTCAATTTCAAAGCCCATTTCTTCAAGCTCTAATACGATGTCACGACGGCAGTTTTCACCAAGGTCAGTTGGTGCTAGGTCGAAGTAGCCACCTTTATCGTTTAATTCTAACGTTGGCTCTCCTTTTTCATCTAGCTTGAATAAGAAGAATTCTGGCTCAGGCCCAAGGTTAAAATCACTGAATCCTAAGTCTTCCATTTCTTTTAATACACGCTTTAAGTTGTTACGTGGGTCTCCATCAAATGGAGTTCCGTCTGGATTGTAGATGTCACAAATGAAACGTGCAACTTTACCTTTTTCAGACGTCCAAGGGAATACAACAAACGTGTCTGGATCTGGATATAAGTACATATCAGATTCTTCGATACGTACGAAACCTTCGATTGAAGAACCGTCAAACATCATCTTGTTGTCTAACGCTTTTTCTAATTGACTTACTGGAATTTCAACGTTTTTGATTGTTCCTAAAATGTCAGTGAACTGAAGGCGAATGTATTTTACATTCTCTTCCTGAACCTTTTTGAAAATATCTTCTTTTGTGTACTTTGCCATCGTGTGATCCTCCCCTAAATCTAAAAAATATTTATAGTTTATATACTTCCTGTTAACGAAGCATATAAATACTTACAATTTTTAATGAAAGAACCGAGACATATCTCCTTGATTGAGCGTTGCTTTGTTAAAGCGTCCTGCTTGCATTAACTCAGCGCGAAGCATCTTGCGTAACTCTTCATCTGATAGCTCAGATTTGCTTGCTTCTGCTACAACCTTTTCATCTTCTGGTTTTGCCTCTTTTTTATGCCCTTCTTGCGCTTTCTGAACTTGAAATAGCTGCTTAACACCAGCTAAGTTTACACCTTGTTCAATTAAGTCCCGAATTTCTAGTAATTTATCAACATCGTTAAACGAGAATAATCGACGATTACCTTCAGATCGTACAGGTGTAACTAATTCATGTTCCTCATAGTAGCGAATTTGGCGAGCCGACAACTCAGTTAACTGCATCACAATTCCAATTGGGAAAAGCGGCGTATTTCTTCGTATGTTGTCACTCATCTCAGTTCCTCCTTTGATTAACTAGTTTCATTGTATGCCATGTTAGTTTATCTGTCAACCATATGTGAGCAATTCTCACATAAAAATTTTTAGAATATTTCACGAATACAATAAAATAGCGATTTTAGTTTATTTTTAATTTGTTTTTATACACGATAGCTCATCTTTTTCTCTTGCTGAGCAAGATTATACTTAAATTAACTTTTTCAAAATCATTGAATCAATTGCTGTGCAGATAGCTACTTTAACGTGAGCATACGTTAAACCACCTTGTACATAAGCAACATACGGTGGACGGATTGGACCATCTGCCGTTAGCTCTAAGCTAGCCCCTTGAACAAACGTACCGGCTGCCATGATTACATCGTCTTCATATCCTGGCATATAAGCTGGGTATGCCGTCACGTGCGAATTAATTGGCGACGCGTATTGAATTGCTTGGCAAAACGCCACCATCTTATCCCGATCATCAAACTGAACGGACTGAATTAAGTCTGTTCGCTCAGCGTCCCACTTTGGTTCTGACTGCATCCCAAGTTTTTCAAACATGGCCGAAGAAAATACAGCCCCCTTTAAAGCCTGCCCTACAACGTGCGGAGCTAAAAAGAAACCTTGATACATTTCCTGTAGGCTGTACAGCGTTGCACCAGCTTCTGCTCCAATACCTGGCGTTGTCATGCGGTAAGAGCATGCTTCAACCAACTCTTTACGTCCAGCAATATAGCCACCGATTTTCGCTAACCCACCGCCTGGATTTTTAATGAGAGAGCCTGCAATTAAATCAGCTCCAACATGAGATGGCTCTATTGTCTCTACAAATTCTCCGTAACAGTTATCTACAAATACGATAACGTCTGGCTTGATGCTTTTCACAAAAGCAATCATTTCTTTAATTTGGCTGACCGTAAACGAAGGACGAATTCCATAACCTTTTGAACGCTGAATACCAATCATTTTCGTTGTATCCGTAATGGCCGCTTTCACTTCTTCAAGGTCTACTCGCCCTTCTTTTGTTAAATCTACGGCTTTATATCCAATGTTATACTCTTTCAGTGAACCAACGCCAGACCCTCTAATTCCAACGATTTCTTCAAGCGTATCGTATGGCTTACCGGTAATGTATAAAAGGTCATCACCAGGTCGCAACACACCGAATAGCGAAATGCCTATTGCATGCGTACCTGAAATAATTTGGGGACGTACAAGGCACGCTTCCGTTCCAAATACATCAGCATATACCTTTTCAAGCGTATCTCTTCCTAAATCATCATAACCATAGCCCGTGGAGGGAATGAAATGTGAATCACTCACCTGGTTTTGTTGAAAGCTTTGCAGCACGCGAAACTGATTTGCTTCAATCACTTCATCAATTCGTTCATGAATCGGCTTAATTTGCTGCTCCACTTCCTTTGCTAACCTTTTAATTCTCTCTCCGTTTGCTAACTGATCAAACATCATTTTCTATCTTCCTCAACTTTCTTCTATCATTCTTAGCTGCTTATAAATTGGGTGCTCTTTTGCAATATAGCCTCGGCACTCGTACTTTTCTTTTTCCTCATTAAACTTTAGGGAGTCAATCAGCGCAACGGTTTTTAACTCCGCCAACAGCTTGCCCTCATCCGAAGGAATAAATAGATGAAAGTACTCCATCTCTTTCTTCATTTCATCCTGGATCTTTGTTCCCAGCAAAGCGAGATCTTCCTTATTAAAAGCGCTGATTAAAACAGAAGCAGGTGTGGTCGGCACAAATAATTCATGCTTCACATCTCGCTTATTATAAACGGTTAACATCGGAATATCTTCTACATCTAATTCCGCTAATAGCTTGTGAACAGTTTGCTCATGGTTGTGATAGTCTGGATTACCAGAGTCGACCACGTGTAAAATGAAATCAGCTTCTGTCACTTCTTCTAATGTGGAACGAAACGCAGCAACAAGCGTTGTTGGCAAATCTTGAATGAACCCAACCGTATCTGTTAAAAGAGCAGTTAAGCCGGACGGCATCGTATACTGTCTCGTCGTTGGATCAAGGGTTGCAAACAGCTGATTTTCTTCATAAATGCCCGCTTCTGTTAAACGATTGAAAAGCGTTGACTTACCGGCGTTTGTGTATCCTACTATAGCGATTTGATATACGTGGTTACGCTTTCTTCTCTCTCGGTAGCGCTCCCTGTGACTGACGACTGTTTTTAACTGACGCTTAATTTCATCGATTTTACGACGAATATGACGTCGATCGCTTTCAAGCTTCGTTTCACCTGGACCTCTTGTACCAATTCCTCCTCCTAAGCGAGAAAGTGCTGTTCCCTGTCCAACTAGGCGAGGGAGTAAGTAGTTTAGCTGCGCAAGCTCAACCTGCAGCTTTCCTTCTTTTGTTTGCGCACGCTGCGCAAAAATATCTAAAATCAGCTGCGTTCGGTCAATGATTCGAGCTTCTAGCTGACTGGATAAATTACGAATTTGACTCGGTGAAAGCTCATCGTTAAACACAATTAAATCTGGCTCTAGCTCTTCTTCAAGCGCAACGAGCTCTTCCACTTTTCCTTTTCCGATATATGTAGCTGGATGTATACGGTCGCGCTTTTGAGACAAGCGTACTAGAACCTCACCCTGTGCTGTTTCAGTTAATGATGCTAGTTCATCCATCGAATACTCAAAGCGCTCATCATCATCGTGAAGCTGACACCCCACTAAAATCACACGCTCAAGCTCTTGTTTCATCTCAAATGTCAATGACTTTCCTTCCCTTACTGTTAAAGTATTAACGCACTCATATCATAACAAAAAAACACGATTTTCTCTATCTTCTTCAAAGATGCAGAATAGATTGTTTTTACTAGTTTATCACGCTTTGTTTCTTTTAAGAAATTATCCCTAAAAAAACGTTGAAATTCTGCTCAATAGTGGATACAATTTGAATGACTTTATTATTGTAATACTTTCTAACAAACGAATTTTTATACATAAAGGGGAAGTTGCGATGACATGGGACGTTTTGAGCATCATCGGCACCATTGCTTTTGCAGTTAGCGGGGCGTTTATTGCAATGGAAGAAGAATATGATATTTTAGGAGTTTACATTCTAGGAATCGTCACAGCGTTTGGCGGTGGCGCCATCCGTAACTTATTAATTGGTGTACCAGTATCTGCTCTTTGGGAGCAGGGATTATTTTTCCAAATTGCGCTATTATCGATTACGGCAACCTTTTTGTTTCCAAACAGCATCTTAAGACAGTGGAAACGTTGGGGAAACTTTTCTGACGCAATTGGGCTTGCGGCTTTTGCCATTCAAGGCGCACTCTATGCTACCAGCATGGGACACCCCTTAAGCGCTGTTATCGTTGCTGCTGTATTAACAGGTAGCGGCGGTGGGATTGTACGCGACTTGCTTGCTCGCCGAAAACCGACCGTTTTAAAAGATGAAATCTATGCGCTTTGGGCAATTCTTGCAGGCTTGATTGTTGGCCTTCAAATCGCAAGCTCTCCGGTAGAGCTTTACGTATTATTTGGTTTGCTTGTTGCATGTCGTATGCTATCTTATATGTACAAATGGAAGCTGCCAATTCGTTCAATTCGCCAACCAAATATGTAATAAAAAACTGCACTCCAATCGTTAGATATAGTCTAACAATTGAAGGTGCAGTTTTTTTATGACTAAATTTACACCAGAATTGAAATTGCCTATTATAAAAGAGGAAATTAATACACTAAATAAGGAGAATGAGAAATTGCAGAAACTACAACGAATATCTAATCGCGTCACATATTTACCACCCTATCAAGAAACAGATCGTCCGATTCTAGCAGCAGTTACAGGAGAAGAAAGAACACTATTAATTGATGCTGGCAATTCATCAAGCCATGCAAGATTGTTTCTAGAACAACTAAAAGAAAACCATATTAAAGGGGACTGGGTTGTTCTTACTCATGGAGATTGGGATCATATATTCGGCATGAGCGAAGTAAATATGCCAACTATTTCTCATTTCAAAACTCATGACAGGATAAAAAAATTACAGAGTCTATCTTGGGAAGATCAATACTTAGATCAACGTGTTAAAGAAGGAACAGAAATCCCATTTTGTTCTGAAGCAATACAAAAAGAGCTAGGGAATTATCGAGACGTCTTTCTTCCTCTACCTCACATTACATTCGATAACCGAATGACAGTCAATTTAGGCGGAGTGCATTGTCTAATTGAACATGTAGGTGGAGATCATGCTGTTGATTCTAGTATTATTTATGTTCTTGAAGAAAAAATTCTTTTTCTAGGAGATTGTATGTGGTATGTCAACACTAAACTAGACAGATTTTTTAAGGTGTTCAAGTTTATAATCAACCGGACTGACATAACCCAGTGTTCCATGAATTCGAATGTGATTAAACCAGTGGACATAGTCATGTAATTCCCTTGTTAATTCTTCTAAACTATCAAAATGTTGACCTTTCACAAACTCTGTTTTGATGATTTTAAACGTTGCTTCAGCGACGGCATTGTCATATGGACAGCCTTTCATACTTAAAGAACGTTGAATGTTAAATGTCTCTAACGCATCGTCCATTAGCTTATTTTTAAACTCATTCCCACGATCTGTATGAACCAGTTGGATTTTACGAAGGTCGGCTTTGATAGAGGCGAATGCACGATAGACAAGTAACGCATCTTTGTTTGGACCTGCGCTGTAACCTACAATCTCCCGATTAAAAAGATCGACAAATACACATACGTAATGCCATTTTTGCTTGACTCTTACGTATGTTAAATCGCTTACGATCGTTGTCATTTCTTCTTCCTGATGGAACTCGCGGTTTAGTTCATTCTTCTGTTCGGATTCATTACAGGATTTCGCATGTGGCTTAAACTGAGCTACCGTGTAAGCAGAGACAAGACCCTGTTCTTGCATAATACGCCCAATTCTCCGTCTAGACACGATGAGTCCGCGTTTTTTTAATTCCATTTTAATTTTGCGTGTTCCATAATTTTGACGGCTCGCGTGGAATATTTCGATCACATCTGAGGTTATATCATCCACGGCTGCTCTTTCTTTGGCTTCATAATAGTACGTGCTTCTAGGTAATTGTAGGACTTTGCACATTGCTGATATCGAGTATTTATGTTGATTATTCTTGATGACATTTACTTTCGTCCTAGTATCAGCGCGGCTTGCTTTAAAATATCGTTCTCCATTTGAAGTTGCTTAATCTCTTTGCGAAGTCGATTCAATTCCTGTTGTTCAGGGGTTAGGTTGTCCTGTTCTTTGAACAATCCAGATTCCTGGCTTTGATTCACCCATTTGTCCAATGACGAGGGTGTCAAGTTATACTCCCGGATGATATCCTTTCTTGGCTTTCCATTAAGATAGAGCTGCACGATTTGTTCCTTACATTCAGCTGTAAATGTTCGTCTAGCTTTTTTCGTCATAGTAGATGCTCCCCCGTAGTATTTACTGTATTCTACTTGACCTTATTTTTTCTGTCCAACTCAGTGTAGCCTATCCATTACTACAGAATCAAAAGAAAGAGTTCCCTTATTTTTTTATAAGAGAACTCTTTAACACCTCTATTTTTTCTTTCCATCTAGTAAGTGAGACAACACAACAATAATTAACATAAGTCCCACAAAAGTTCCAGAAGTAGATACTTCCATATCTAAAAACCTAGGGCCTACTACGTAATTTACTATGAATATTAATGATGCAAAAATTAATAATACCCTATATATCATTCTAACCCTCCTTGATTACAACTATTGTCTCCAAGGTATACCCATCGACTTATTTATCTTACCAGTTATAGGATTTCTAGCCATATGGAAGCCAATACCATATTTTCCATTTTCTGAAATCTTCTTAATAGTATATCCCGCAGCCCATAGGATACTTGAAACAAAACCTGCATACGAAATTATCTTTCCTAATTTTGTAGTATTGCGTATAACTGCACTAAGACCTGCGATAGCACCTGTAGCGCCTTGAGATTCATCTATTATATTTACAAATTTCTTTGTAAGACAAGAATCAAAGTAGGCTGTAGCTCTTGTACCTTTCCAACTTATCACACCACCTGTTACTCCGTGGCAAGAAGCTTTTGCCATAGCAACCATTTCATTACTATTATTAACCAACTCTTCAGATGTTTCAACCAGGTTTTCTCTTTTATTGTTAACAAGCAAATACTTATTCACTTGAACTGTCTCTTCGTCAGTGTCAGGATTCAACACAAGTGTTTCATATTCATATCTTTCACCATCATCCTCAATAACTGAAAAAGAACTTTCTAGTTCATCAGATTGAATTATTTCAAAGCCATCTAAATATTCTTCCGCCATCTCTGTAATCTCATCTTCGTTAAAACTTTGCTCAGCAGCTTCTACTTTATTGACCTCTCCGTAGATTGGTAGAGTTGTTCCTATTAACAGAACTAAAGACAATAATGCTAATAACCTTCTTTTCATTTCTCTCTCCTTTATTATTTTTATCTCACTACTAACTTAATTGGTAGACATTATTAAATCAACCTTTTTTTAGAATAAAAGGTAATATCAAGAATTAATGACCAAAATAATGTAAATTTTTTTACATAATAATTCAGTTCTTTTTTCCTTACTTTTACAAAAATAGATTACTTAACCATTTGGTACATTTATAATATATATTGCTAGATAGATTTAATAGTTTTTTTGTAACCGAACTTATATTTGCACAAATAAATAAAAAAGCGCTAAGTAAAACATAAGCGCTTTTAATAATTTATATCCTATAAATTTAATATAGTGTTGACATACCAACTGTTTAATTTACACGTAACACAGAAATAGCTGTTAGGTAGCCTCAGTATGCGTAAAGAAATTCAGAACAATTTCAAATATAATAATTGTCGTAGCGTTAAATATATTCCTGGAACTATGATGGTAGTATACCATTATCTCCTTTAAATTTTTCTGGTATCCATAAAAAATTGCTAACATTAAAATAATTATTTGACTTTCTGTAATCTCCGTCCTGTGCAAACACACCTGCATTGGAGAAAGAATAATTCCCCATATAATACTTGTAAACCATAACCAGAATCTCTTCCAGTTATAAATGCAGGCACTATAGACTTGAAACAATACATTCAGCATTTCCCACAAGTTGATATTCTTCCAAACCATTAGGTACTAAAAAGTGATCTCCTTTTTTAAAGGGATATTCATTTCCTACAGAAATTAGGCTCCCTTTCCCATCTATTACACTAACAAGAAGAAAAGGTTTTTCTTTTTTTAAACTACTGGTACCGTTTAATACCCATTTTTGTACTGAAAAGTACGGACATTCAATAAAAGTAGTTACATACAAATCATGTATTTTTTCTTGTTGAATAGTTAGTTTATTTGATGTACATGGAGTTTCCGTAACTTCAATACTCTTTACCAGGTGCAGCTCACGTGTATTCCCTTCTGAATCTTTTCTATTATAATCATATAATCGATAAGTCGTATCAGAGTTTTGCTGCGTTTCTAATATTAAAATTCTCTTCCCAATTGCATGAACAGTTCCACTTGGAACATAGAAGAAATCTCCGGGTTTTACTTTTACACGATGTAATAGCTTATCCCATTCTTCCTGTTCTACCATAGACATGAATTCTTCTTTTGTTTTTGCATGGTGTCCATAAATAATTTCTGCATTTTTTTCACAATCAATAACATACCAACATTCTGTTTTTCCAAATTCTCCATTCTCATGGATATTGGCATATTCATCATTTGGGTGTACTTGAACAGATAGATCTTGATTAGCATCTAAGATTTTTATTAGAAGGGGAAAAGACTCCCCACCCAAGTCCCCAAATATAGCTCGGTGTTCCTTCCACAATTCACCTAGAGTTAAACCTTTATACTTACCATTTTTTACAACGCTTTGTCCATGTGCATGTGCTGCAAAAGCCCAACACTCTCCTGTTTGGTTCGATGGAATCTCATAACCAAAAGTGGTAAGTTGCGTTCCACCCCAAATTCTTTCCTTAAAAACAGGTTCAAAAAATAATAATTCAGTCATGACTAATCTCCCTTTGCTTTATGCGATTTCATCTAGTAGTTTGTATGCTTCTTCTTTTGTTTGGACAGATAATAACTGTTCTCTATAACTGTCATCCATTAGTTTTCTAGAGAGCATTTGAAGAATTTTCAAATGCTCATTTCCTTCACTACTTTTCGGTACAGCAATCATAAATATTAATTTCGCTTCTGTTCCATCAAGACTTTTCCAATCTACTCCTGATCGTTTAATTCCAAATACTACACTTGGCTTCTTAACAGCATCTGATTTTCCATGAGGAATCGCAATATTCATACCAATGCCTGTCGTACTTTCTTGTTCTCTATTCATAATAGCTTGCTTGAATTCAGACTCTGAATATAACGCACCAGCAAAGTTGAGTTTTTGAATCATTTCATCAATAATATCGTCACGTGTTTCTCCGATTAAATCCGTATCAATCAGTTCTAAACTCGTTATATCCTTTAGTTTTTTTATTTCCACCTGTTCTACTTGCTTTTGAACTTCTGGTATTTCTTCTCTTGCTGAAACTTCTTCTATTTTTTCTACTTCTTGCATGTCTACTTTAGCAATATCTTTTTTCAACATATTTACGAAAATAGCAGTTACAAAAGAACCGACAATAACAGCGACAAAGAACATAAATACATTGTCTACCGCTCCTAACACAGCAACGATTGGGCCACCGTGTGCTACTCTATCGCCTACATGACCAATCATTGCAATAACGGCCCCTGTCATAGAACCCACCATAACACTTGGAATAACACGAATTGGATCTTGTGCTGCAAATGGAATTGCACCTTCTGTAATTCCAAATAAACCCATTGTGAAGGCTGCTTTACCCATTTCCCTCTCTGAAGCTTGGAATTTTCTCTTTCTTAAGAACGTAGCAAGTCCCATTCCGATTGGTGGAATACAGATTGCCGCAGCAATTGGACCCATAATCTCATAATTTCCTTCACCAATCATTGCGGAACCGAATAAGAATGCAACCTTATTAACAGGACCACCCATGTCAAAAGAAACCATAGCGCCTAAGATCAATGCTAAAAGAATTGAACTAGAACCTTTCATACCTGCTAACCAAGCTGTTAATGAATCAAAAACTTGTGCTACAGGCGCACCGATAATAAACACAAATGCAAGACCCACAATGAGGGAGGCAATTACGGGAATAATGATAATTGGCATAATCGGTTGAATTGCTTTTGGAATTTTCATTTTTTTAATTCCTAGCGCTACATAACCAGCTAAGAAACCTGCAATAATTCCACCAAGGAAACCTGCACCACTTTCACTCCCATAGAAACTTCCTGTAGCTGCAATATACCCGCCAATCATACCAGGAACAAGTCCAGGCTTATCAGCTATACTATATGCAATATATCCAGCTAAAATTGGAACCATGAATGTAAATGAAGCACCACCGATTTGTTCAATTGTTTTCCAAAAAGAATCGTCTGGAATAACTAAACCTTGGGGTGTTTTTTCTCCTCCAAGAGCCACAGCAATTGCAATTAATAATCCCCCAACTACAATAAATGGAACCATAAAAGATACACCATTCATTAGATGACGATATATCGGATTTTGCTTTTTCTGCTGTTTATTCCCTTCCTCAGTTTTTGATTTTGAATGATAAACAGGAGCATCACCATTTCTTACTTTCTGAATTAATTCCTCGGGCTTACGAATTCCATCTTGAACTCCAACAACTAAAAGTCTTTTTCCTATAAATCTATCTTTATTTACTGCTCGGTCTGCAGCGATAATAATACCGTCTGCTTCACGAATATCCTCTTCAGTAAGTTCATTTTCTACCCCTATTCCACCTTGGGTCTCGACTTTCATTTCAACCTCTAATCTCTCTGCTGCTTTTTGCAAATTTTCCGCTGCCATATAGGTATGGGCGATTCCATTCGGACATGATGTAACCGCTAACAATTTCATTTTTAATCCTCCTTAAATTCTATTTCGTAAGCGCCTACAAATACTATATAGCAATATTACAAAGTCAAAAGTTTTGTTTTTTACCGTAACTTCCGGAAAAATTGAACTTTTACCCTATCAAATAAAAAAGCAAGGCACAAATGCCTTGCTTTTTAATAATGTAGATGAGATAGGAACTTCATTACATTTGTTTCCTTAGTAAGTTTTTGAATAAATGATGGTTGTTCGCTTATAAAAGATAACTCTTGAAATAATTTCTTTATCATTTTTTGATCATCATTTTTTACAGCTAGCATAAATACAAGAGTCACTTTTTCAGTTCCCCAATCAAGAGGCTCTTTTAATGTAGCAATAGCAATTGCTGACTGTTTAATAAATTTGGAATTAGCATGAGGAATTGCAATACCTGCTCCAATGGTTGTTGCCGACATTTTTTCTCTCATAATTGCATGAACAGCATATTCTTTTTCCACATAACCCTTTTCAAACAAGACTGTTGCTAACTTCTCGATTAACTTGTAACGATGCTCTATATCCTCTTGTAAAAAAACTAGAAAAGGAGTCGTATAGTTTAGCATAGCAAACTCTATTTGTTCTTGATGGACTGGTTCTTCAAGTTGTTTGATAAAGTCACCTAGTTTCTTTTCTTCTCTAGCTTCTAATAGAGGTGATACCACAACATAAGGAATCTTTAACTCTGGAAGAGATATTGTAGAAATAACAAGTTCTACATCATGATGCTTCGTTAAATACTCTTCTAAATCCGCTTTTGCAATACAATCTATCACATAAATTTGATGAAATTTTCTTTCAATCTTTGTTCGTAATAATTGTGACATGCCAATTCCCATATGACATACTATGATTACGTTCTTTTGCTTTTGCCTGTTACTATTTAAGCGTTCAATAGATGCTTGGAAATGCAAGGTAAGGTACGCCGCTTCTTCCTCTGGAATAGAAAGAGCAAACGATTGATTGATTTCTCCAAGTACATCAATCACTATATCAAACATGTAAGGATACATATTTTTAATGTCATTCAACAGTGGATTTGATACAGAAAGATTATAATTTATTCGATTTAAAGCTGTACATAAGTGAACTTTTAAGCCAGTTTCCAAAACTTGATCCTTACCAAGATTTAGCATAGTTAGTTCAGATATACGATCAATTAAATGACGTAACACCTTAGAAAACTCGGTGTTCTCTTCATCGATTTCATCCATTTTCCATGATGTCCCATTTTTTCGATATCGAACTTTCCCACCTAATATATGTAATGTTAGATACACCACTTCTTCTTCTGGAAAATGGATAGCGAAAACTTTTTCCAACCTTTTAAGAAATCCACAAGTCCATTTATATTCTTTTTTCTCCTGTAAAAGAGTTATCTCACTTTTAGAAATCGAAATAGATTGTTTTAGTTTCGTTCGTCGAATCATCAACAATGTATGCAATAATAAACCTTCGAGCGTTTCATCTGTAAAATATAACGAATAACGACTTTGTAGCATTTTCAATTCATTCGCTACAAATTCTACTTCATGAGTAAAAAACTGTCTTTTGACAAACTGACTTACAAAATCTAAGTTATTAATTAAATCTGACATTCTAGCCAATGCTTTTCTTTTATTTTTTTCAGTTCCTTCAACTATCAAACCTACTCGTTGTTTTGAGACTAGCCTTAAGTTAAAATGCTTCAACCATTTCTCAATTTTATTTAAGTCTTTCTTTATTGTAGCTCTATTTAAGAAATATTGAGTAGCTAACTCTTTTGCTGTAATTGGCTTTACATTCATCAGTAAGTTATAGGTGATTTGCAATACCCTTTCCTCACCGGTTTGATATCTTGCATCATTATCTACTTTATAAAACTTATTACATAAACTCACTTTTTCATGTTCTTCTATATCTAAATAAACACCTAGTCCTGGTTTTCGAATTAGATGAGCGTTTGAGTGCTTATCAAGGTAATCTTCAATTATTTTCAAGTCATTACGAATTGTTTTTTCAGAACAATTTAATCTATCCGCAAATTCCTGCACCAGTAAATATTCATCAGGTTGAGATAACAATAGATACAAAATTTCTTTTTGTCTTGTATTCATAAGTTTCACCTGTTTCTTGTATTAAATCATTTGCTCCGATAGAGAATTTTTATAAAGCTTTCATTCCTCACTACTGTTGAAGAGACTTTAATCACCATCCAGACTCTAACATGCTTTATAACCGTTATACTTCCCAATCAAAGCTAGTAAAACTATTTTCTTATTACTTTAGCTTCTTTAGATAAAATTTAAAAACGCTTCCAATCAACATCTTCACTATATTAGTATAGACATACATAAATGTCTATATTTTTATTTGAATTGACGCAAACATTCATGAATGGCACCAACTCTGCCAAATAGACAGTAGGAATCAATAAACTTCTCTTATTAGTTTTTGTCTACCGACAGAGATAAAATTCACGAGCCAACAGTCGTTTTCCCTGCTTTTTATTACCAATTTATCAACTAAAAGACTTTTAAAAAATAACTTCTCGCCTTAAGAATAAACCATTTTTCTTTTACACATGTTAACGATACAACTTGTAAAGGATTTGCATACAATCGCAAACAGTACAAATGGCAGAACAACAACTTAGTGGCAAAAACATCCGATAATAAGATTCTTCTAACTGAACATACATTAAATGAGAAATAAAAACCCATTTCTCATTCGGAGCTTCAGCTGTAAACTGGTGCTCTAAACGATTCGGTGCGTTTTTGCCAACTGTTCCTTTATAGGATTTATATTTTTTTATGCGTACCATGCAGATTAATCCTCGTGCTTTCATGATACGTTGAACCTTTTTGTGTTTCACTTTACTTCCACGATTTGCGAGTTCACTGCGAATACGATGATATCCGTAACATCCTTCGTGTTCATGATAAATGTTTACATATCTGACAAAAGCGTTTATTTTTTCTTCTACACTAAATTTAGCCATAAAAAAATGCACCTTTAATTGTTAGACTGTGTCTAACAATTGGGGTGCATTTTAAATCCGGATTTTTATAGACGAATATCGCTTGATTTAAGCGTTATCAGCTGCTCTTTACCATAGTTTGCTTCTTCTAAAAGCCTCATGGATTGAGCTCGAATGGAGCGTTCTAAAATATTTCGCACATAGCGACCGTTGCTAAAGTCTAGAGGCGTCTGATTGTATTTTACATCCATGAAATGTTCTTTTAACTTTTTATAAGCATCGCCGCTGAATTGATACTGGCGATCATCCATCATCCGGTCTGCAATATCCATTAGCTCATTGACATCATAATCCGGAAAATCAAAGATGAACGGAAACCTTGAACGAAGACCAGGGTTTAAGCTTAAAAAGTTCTCCATTTCGCGTGGATAGCCAGCCAAAATTAAGACAAACTTATCATTTGCATCCTCCATATGCTTCACAAGCGTATCAATTGCTTCTTTCCCAAAATCTTTCTCTCCACCTCGGGCAAGCGAATAGGCTTCGTCAATGAATAAAATACCACCCAACGCTTTTTTCACAAGATCTCGGGTTTTTTGTGCTGTATGTCCAATGTACTCACCCACTAAGTCTGCTCTTTCAGCTTCAATGAGGTGTCCTTTTGATAACACATTCATATTTAAAAACAATTTCCCTAAAAGCCTTGCAACCGTTGTTTTTCCTGTACCTGGATTTCCTTTAAACATCATATGCATCGCTTGTTTTTCTGCCTTCAGACCACTTTCTTCTCTCTTTTTATTAATATATAACCAAGCATATATTTCTTTAATCATTTTTTTTAGCTCATCCATTCCAACCAGACCGCTCATTTCTCTTTCAATTTCTAGCAGTGGTTCATGATTAACAATCGGTCGTTTCACAGGACGTGGAATTGACGTTGTATAGACTCGTTCTTTCTTTGTCTCGTTATTTAAAACAATATTAATTTGCCCATTGTTTTTAAGAGTTATAGGCTGCTCCACACTGTTCACCTCTCGTTTCATCACAGTTACGCTGATGACATTGTATCGCTCTATCTCTAGCTGTAGGACGAACGAATGAAATCATCATTTTCTTTTAGCGGCTTGTATTTTTTCTGTAGCTCGCCATTACCCAAGAAATAAACGCTTATTATAGTTGTATGTGGTAAAACAGTAAACCATGTTAAGAAAAATACTTCTCTCTTTCAACCATAAGAAAAACCAGCCTCATCCCCGCGGATTTGGCTGGTTATCTGACTACTCTAATTCTACAGAGATATTTTTATTTGGAACAAACGTTGAGATTGCATGTTTATAAATTAACTGCTGCTTTCCTTCTGAATCCAATAGAACTGTAAAGTTATCAAACCCTTTAATTAGTCCGCGCAGTTGAAAACCATTTAATAAAAACACAGTGACATAAATATTTTCTTTGCGTAATTGATTTAAAAACTGATCTTGAATATTAACGGATTGTTTCACTATTCGGCCTCCTCATTTCTCTATCTTTACTAGATTAATTCGCTTCTTCTTTCAGCTTTCCTGCTACATAAGTGAAAATTTTGTTGAACTTTTCATGAAAATTGTCAACTTCCATTTCAAACCACGTTACAGGCATCTTATTACGAAACCACGTTAATTGACGTTTGGCATACCTTCTTGAATTCAACTTTAACTGTTCAATCGCTTCTTCAAGCGTGCAGTTTCCGTCGAAATATGTATACAGTTCTTTGTAGCCAATCGCTTGAATTGATTGTACATCACGAACCCCTGCATCGTACAGTGATTTGACTTCTTCTACCAAGCCTTTTTGCACCATAAGATCAACACGTTGGTTAATTCGATCGTATAGTTGTTTACGCTCCATTGTTAAACCAATGAGCGTCACATCATAGAGAAGCTCTTGAGTTTGCTCACGATTATAAACGCTGAAAGGCTTACCAGTCACTTCATACACTTCAAGAGCACGAATAACGCGCCTATGGTTGTTAGGATGAATGGACTCTGCGCCAACTGGATCTATTTCACAAAGTTTTTGATAAAGAGGCTCAATTCCATGCGCTGCAACAAAATGTTCCATGCGCTGTCTGAAGTGTTCGTCGCCTGCTGATTCAGTAAACTGATAGTCATAGATGACAGATTGAATATATAATCCTGTACCACCTACAATAATCGGCAGTTTACCCCGGCCATGAATATCTGTAATCTTCTCTCTTACAATCTCTTGAAATTCAGCCACGGAAAACGACTCAGTCGGCTCTTTAATATCAATTAAGTGATGAGGAATTCCTTCCATTTCATCGCTTGTAACCTTCGCTGTTCCGATATCCATCTTTTTATAAATTTGCATGGAATCTCCCGAAATAACTTCTCCATTTAACAGCTTGGCCATTTCAATGCTCAACTTGGTTTTACCAACGGCTGTCGGACCAATAATTACTATTAATTTTTGTTTCTCTCCCGTCATAACCACACTACTTTCATCTATTACATTTACATCTTCTCATTTTACCCGGAAAACCCATCTTTATTCAAGGCTGATAAAGAAGGAACGTTCTGTTACAGCAATTGAATTAGCGGAGCTCGACTATAAAAGTAGAAACAAAAACTCAATTCGTTTAACTGATGAAATAATAAAAGAATATGAATGGTTTTTAGAAAAAGTCAACTCTTAACCTGAACATACACCAATGACAGTAACTTGGTTGGAAAAGATATTTACTAAAAAAGAAAAAAAGCTGAATGTACATAAAAATTTCTTTACAGGCCTATAAAAAGAAGAGAAACAGGTATTGTTTGAAAGCTAGTTTTGAGCAAGCACGAAACTCCAAAACAATGATGGAGATTCTTTTTTCGCTTTGAAAATTAGCATTCTACATCTGTTCCTCTTAAAAGTTCTACCTTCTGAATTAAAAGAACCGAAAAGGATTCCTTCTACATTGAGAGCGGTTTTCTGCTCGACATTTTCTGCCACCACCAGAGCGGTTTTCTGATTCAGATTGTACACGATTTCCAGAAGGATTTTCTGACTGGGGTCGAACAAGAGGTTGGGATTGGTTTCCAGATTGAGGTTGTGTGCCACCACCAGAGCGGTTTTCTGCTCGACATTTTCTGCGACGGCCAGAGAGGTTTTCTGATTCGGATTGTACACGACCTTGAGAGCGGTTTTCTGCTCGACATTTTCTACGACGCCCCGAGCGATTTTGAGATGTTTCTCTTATCTGAGGTATATTAATATTAACGTTAGAGCTTCCACTATTGCTAATAATATTTTTATTTCCCGACTCATTATCTCTATTAGAACCGATATCATGGTTTGAATTGGTTTGTAATCTGTTAAAATCGTTATTCATCATAACTTCCCCTTCACATTATGTTTAATTTCTACCGCTAGTATATGCAATAGAAACTACTAACGTATAGGTATCTGACTTACAGAATCTACATACACAATAAAAGAAAAACAATCTTTTCTTTTTAAAAAAATACCTGCACCACATACCGCTTTGCAATTTTACTTTTAAACACACAATTACGGTGAAAAATGGTGCAGATATAACTTCATCAAATGGGGTAAAACATTGTATAAATCACTTTACATCACGCGCTTAAACATTTTTTCCATTTCATATGTTGAATAGTGAATGATAATTGGTCGCCCGTGCGGACAAGTAAACGGATCGGTTGTTTTTCTTAGCGTTTCAAGTAAAGCTAAAATTTCATCATTTCGAAGGTGATGATTCGCTTTGATTGAACCTTTGCAACTCATCATAATAGCAGCTTCTTCACGTAAGCTTTCTATATCTACACGTTTCATCACAAATACTTGCTGAATCATCTCTTCAATTGTTTCTTTTTCTTCACCTTTTGGGAACCACTGAGGGTGTGCTCGAACGATATAAGCATTTTGGCCAAACGGTTCTAAAAATACGCCGACATCTTCAAGAGCTCTACGATTTTCTTCTAGAATGAGCGCTTCGTTACCTGAAAACTCAAACGTGAGTGGCATTAAAAGTTCCTGCACTTCTGCATCTACTTGACCAAGCTTTTTCTTAAAGAATTCATATTTGATTCTCTCTTGAGCCGCATGCTGGTCAATGATAAACAAGCCGTTTTCATTTTGAGCTAATATATACGTACCGTGCATCTGACCAATCGGATACATGGGAGGAACTCGCTCTGCTTGCACTTCTTCGACTTTCTCATTACCCGATTCTTGCTTTTGTACATCATTTTCTTCCTCATAAGAAAACACTGGTTCTGCATCCTGCTCTTCCAGCTCATCGTATTCAAGCTCATTTTCAACATTTTCTGTCACCATAAAACCTGGCTTTTCTTGCGTTTCGGCAACGTTCTTGCTAAAGAAAGGCTGAGCTTTGCTCGGTTCAACAAATTCCTTCGATAAAGGAAGAGGCTCTTTAGGCAATCCATGATTAAACGTGAAGGTTTGCTGCTCCGTTGGCAGCACTGGTTGTTTAGAGCGAGAAGCTGCTGTCACTTCTGGTATAAGCTGCTGTTTTTTAAACGCAGCTTTAATTGCCTCTTCTACAAGCTCATACAGCTCTGCTTCTTTACTTAACCTTACTTCAAGCTTTGCTGGGTGTACGTTCACATCTACTAGCAATGGATCCATGTTAATAGCTAAAAATACAACCGGAAAGCGTCCAATCGGTAACAGCGTATGATAGCCTTGCTGGATAGCTTTTAAAAGCCCGTAGTTTTTTATAAATCTACCGTTAATTGTCGTAGACATATAGCTTCGAGATGCACGTGTTACTTCCGGCAAGGCAATATAGCCGGTGATATCATAATCTAGCGATTCTACCTTTAACGGAATCATCTTTTTCGCTACTGCCATCCCATAGATAGCAGCTAACACTTGACGCGCATCTCCACTTCCGTTTGTATAGAGAAGCTGACGACCTTGGTGAATTAAACGAATGGATACATGAGGATTCGCCATGGCAAGGCGATTCACAACATCCGTTACGTTTCCTAATTCTGTATTAATTGTTTTCATGTATTTAAGGCGTGCTGGCGTGTTGAAAAATAGGTTTTCTACAATAATTTCTGTACCTTTTCGGCTTGAAGACGGTTCGTGATGCGTTATTTCTCCTCCACGAAGCTTTAAGTGGGTACCGGCTTCATCACCGGTACTTGTCTTAATTTCAAGCATGGATACAGACGCAATACTTGGCAGTGCTTCACCGCGAAAACCTAATGTCCGAATTCGGAACAAGTCGTTCTCAGTCTTAATCTTACTCGTCGCATGTCGACGGAAAGCAGTTAAGCAATCTTCAGGTGCAATCCCGTCTCCGTTATCTAAAATACGAATCTTTGATAACCCTGCTTCTTCTAGTTCAATTTCAATAACTGTGCTATTTGCATCAATCGCATTTTCAACGAGCTCTTTCACAACAGAAGCAGGTCGTTCTACAACCTCTCCTGCTGCGATTTTATTTGAAAGTTCGTCTGAAAGCTGTCTAATTTTACCCACAGACTCACCCCTTTCAAGTCTATTTCTTCTTTAGTAGTTTTTGTAGCTTATACATGGCGTTCATTGCATCAAGCGGCGTCATCTCAAGAAGATCAAGCTGCTTTAATTCTGCTAGAATTTGCTTTTCACGCTTCGATAAACTGGCTTCTTTTACCTGCTGTTCTTTTTCTTCTCCGAAAAATGAAAGTTGACTTTGCTCGGTATCTGTTTTAGTTTCAGCTTTTGGTTGCTCAATTGGCTGAGGTTCAGGTTCAGCTACTGCATCAGCAGTCGGCTTCACTTTTTGCTCTTCGCTCGCGTTCTCAAAATCTGCTAAAATGACGCGCGCACGCTGCAATAAAGGCTCTGGAAGCTCTGCTAGCTCAGCAACATGGATACCATAACTCTTATCTGCTGGCCCTTCTTTAATTTTATGTAAGAAGACCACCTTATTGTTCTTTTCAATTGCGCTAACATGCACATTACGCAGTGCTGAAAGCTGTTGATCTAATACCGTTAACTCATGATAGTGTGTAGAAAATAGTGTTTTACATCCAATATGTTCGTGCACATATTCAATAATTGCTTGAGCCAGCGCCATTCCATCATATGTTGACGTACCTCGTCCAATTTCATCCAGTAAAATTAAGCTTGACTGTGTCGCATTGGTAACTGCATTTTTCGTTTCTAACATTTCAACCATAAACGTACTTTGACCTGAGATTAAATCATCCGCTGCTCCAATTCGCGTAAACACTTGATCAAAGATGGGCAGCTCTGCTTCTTCTGCAGGAACAAAGCAGCCGATTTGTCCTAAAATGGCTGTTAGCGCTACTTGGCGCATATACGTACTTTTACCCGACATATTTGGTCCTGTAATGAGTAAGATTGAGCTATCGTCAGTCATTTGACAGTCGTTTGGTACATACTCTTGTGCATTCATCACTTTTTCAACAACGGGATGACGCCCATTTTTAATATGAATATCTCCATTAGTAGAGAATGTAGGTTTTGTATAATGACGCTCTTCACTGACCTTTGCAAAACACTGCAATACATCAAGCTCACTTACTTTTTTAGCTAACGCTTGAAGACGAGGAATATATACTTTGACCTCTTCACGAATTTGCGCAAACAGCTCGTACTCAAGCTCAACAATTTTTTCTTCCGCTTCTAAAATAAGCGCTTCTTTTTCTTTAAGCTCAGGTGTAATAAAGCGCTCAGCGTTCGTTAAGGTTTGCTTACGCTCATACATCCCTTCAGGTAGTAAATGCAAGTTGGCACGCGTTACTTCGATGTAGTAGCCGAACACGCGGTTATAACCAATTTTCAACGAACGAATCCCTGTTCTTTCACGCTCTTTCTGCTCTAAAGAAGCAATCCATGTCTTCCCGTTCCGACTAGCATCTCGATATTGATCAAGCTGATGGTTATAATTATCTGCAATAATATCCCCTTCTTTAATTGATAGAGGAGGATGTTCTTTTAATCCTCTTTCCAGTAGCGCAGTTAACCTTTCACATGGGTCAATATCTTCAACGAGTTTAGAAACATATGGATTATTTAATCGATAAACCACTTCTTGAATTTCAGGAACCTTTTGCAGGGATTTGCGCAGCTGTACTAAGTCACGCGCATTAACGTTACCAAATGCTACGCGACCTGCTAAACGCTCTAGGTCATACACTTCTTTTAATAAATCTCGCAGTTCTTCACGTTCAAAAAATTGTTTCATAAGAACGTCAACCATATTTAAACGCTCATCAATTTTCTCTTTGCTTAGAAGCGGGCGGTCAATCCAATTTTTTAATAAACGTCCACCCATTGCCGTGACTGTTTGATCTAATAACCATAAAAGAGATCCTTTTTTACCTTTTGAACGAATCGTTTCTGTTAACTCTAAGTTTCGCTTAGAAAACAAATCAATCTTCATATATTCATTGATTTGATAAAGCTGTACAGGCTGTAAATGTTCAAGAGAACGCTTTTGTGTACGTACTAAATATTGTAAAATACGAGCAAATGTATCTACTAATTTTTGCTGTTGAAGTGATTCAGTTAAATGTAAAAAGGCATCTTCAACCTTTGTACTTTCTTCAAACGAAATAGTGATGGTCATTCTCTCTTTCACTGTTTGCAGCAATTCAGCAGAAAAGCTGCTTGAAACAACTATTTCCTTTGCTTCTTTGGCATAGATTTCAGAAACAACGTCATGGAATGAAGAAATAAGCGTGACGCTATTTTCCCCGGTCGATAAATCCGATAGCGCTAATCCAAACGTGTCATCTGGGAAATGCGTGACCGAGCAAATATAATTATTTTCTTTTTCTTGCAGTCCTTTTTCGTTCATTAAAGTCCCTGGTGAAATGACTTGAATGACTTCACGCTTTACGACGCCTTTGGCTTTTTTAGGGTCCTCTACTTGTTCACAAATTGCCACCTTATAGCCTTTTTCAATTAATCTTTCAATATATGTAGGCGCTGAGTGGTAAGGTACACCGCACATTGGGATGCGATCATCGCCCCCTCCGTCTCGGCTTGTTAACGTAATTTCTAATTCTTGAGATGCAGTCGTTGCATCTTCAAAAAACATTTCGTAAAAATCACCTAATCTAAAAAATAAAAAGGCATCTTGATAGTCTGCCTTGATTTTTAAATATTGCTGTATCATTGGCGTATATGTTGCCATACTATTCCTCCAAAAACTTCTGTTAATCATTTTTTCTACACGTATTATAACATAGGTTTGCAAAAAACTTCATGATTGTAAAACTTGCTAATCACTTTTGGTGCACATAAAAAAACTAGGAAGAAATTCTTCCTAGTTATTCATCGTCACCTAAAATGAAATCTGGATTGAGGTCTTCAAATTCATCGTCATCAACGTCTAAATCAAGTTCATCACCATCATCGCATCCTTTCGGATTAACGGCTACGCATACTTTTGTCTCACCAATTACCTCGGCTAAAAGCTCTCTCTCTACTTGGACAATCGTTTTGTTTCCGTTTGGTGAAATTGTACACTCAAGGCAATTTGGCTGCTGTAGCACTCGTACGATAATTTCGCAATCATCTCCAAAAGCATCGTCATCTTTCTGGCGAAGCTTAATCACATCACGATAGTGAACCGTCTCTGTAAACACTTCTGTTTTTGTATTATCTTTGAAAGAATACCAGACGTTAATATCATATTTGCCGTCCACTTCAACTGTATTTCCGCGCTTTTTAGCATCATACTGATGGTTAATTACCCAGCAACCTAAAATGCTCGTCGGTCGGTTCGGTGGTGTAAGCGTGTGTGATGACTGCGTAAACTTACGCCCTTTACCTACGACTGCTTTTGTAATAATTTCTCTATAGTGTTGTGACATGTGAGCATACCCTCCTCAAACTATCTTCATTTCATCCTATGCAGGTTCTATCGCTTGTTTGCACATTATTTTGTAAAACTAGGTTAAAGACATAAAAAACCTATGTTTCATTGTATGCAACACCTTAGAGAAATGTGACAATTATTCTAGAGAAAATTGTACAACATAAAAAAACTCCCAGCTTCCGCTGGGAGTTTTTTATCAATGGCAGCTTGCCCCCGGAGTGTTACGAACTTTTGAGCCCGTTTCACCACGAAGTACGTCACCATCAGTTGCCACAATAATTTCATCAGTGACCGTATTTGAAATTGTGCTCGCCACAAGTTGAAGCAAATCATTAACGTTAACCTGAGAGTCTTGAAACTGCTGAATAATTGGCAGCTCATCTAACTCAGCTTGGATTCGATCGATTTTTTCTTCCACTTGCTTTAACGCTTCAGTTTTTCCATAGTGCTGAAAGTTAACCGCTTGTTTTTGCAGGCTTTTAATGCTCGCAATTTTTTCACGAACTTTTTGGTTTTCGTTCAGCTGAGCTTCTGCACGCTTGAAGAATTCAACTTCTTCCGTTTCAGAAATCATTTTTGCAAGTTCTTTCGCTCTTGCAATCACATCACTTTTTGTGTACTGCGACATTTCACTTCACCTCTGCTGCTTCTTCTACCATCTCTCCATCTAAAGACCATGTCTTAGCTTTTGTAATTTTCACTTTTACAACTTGACCAATTACTGATTCTGGTGCTACGAAGTTTACAAGCTTATTCTTTTCAGTATAGCCAGCTAACACATTCGGGTTGTTTTTACTTTCACCCTCCACTAATACTTCGACAACACGACCTTCGTATTCCTGCATTTTCTTTGCAGAAATTTCGTTTACAAGTGCATTTAAGCGCTGAAGACGCTCTTTTTTCACTTCCATCGGTACGTTGTCTTTCATTTTAGCAGCTGGTGTACCCTCACGAGGAGAGTAGATGAACGTATAAGCACTATCAAATTCCACTTCACGGTACAATGATAGCGTTTCTTCAAACTGCTCGTCCGTTTCATTAGGGAAACCAACAATAATATCAGTGGTAAGAGATGCTGTTGGAATTGCTTCTTTAATTTTACGAACAAGCTCTAGGTAGTGCTCACGCGTGTATTTACGCGCCATGATCTTCAGAATATCTGAGCTACCTGACTGAACTGGTAAATGGATGTGATCAACTAAGTTTCCACCTTTTGCTAACACTTCAATTAAGCGGTCATCGAAGTCACGTGGATGACTTGTTGTGAAGCGAATACGCAGAACATCAATTTTACGAATCTCATCCATTAAGTCACCTAGACCATATTCCATATCTTCAAAGTCTTTTCCGTATGCATTTACGTTTTGACCAAGAAGCGTAATTTCTTTATACCCTTGAGCTGCTAAATGACGCACCTCTTGAATGATTTCTTCTGGACGACGGCTACGCTCTTTACCACGCGTATAAGGAACGATACAGTACGTACAGAACTTATCACAGCCATACATGATATTTACCCACGCTTTGATGCTGCCTTTTCTTGCACGTGGCAGATTTTCAATAACGTCTCCTTCTTTTGACCATACTTCAATCACCATTTCTTTTGCCATATATGCTTCATTTAGAATATGAGGCAAGCGGTGAATGTTATGCGTTCCAAAAATCATATCAACATGCTGATGTTTTTGTAAGATTTTATTAACGACTGACTCTTCCTGTGACATACAGCCACATACTCCGATCAATAAGTCTGGACGCTCACGCTTTAAAGCCTTTAAATGCCCTAGTTCACCAAATACTTTGTTTTCAGCATTTTCACGAATGGCACACGTATTTAATAAAACGACGTGTGCATCTTGAACGGAGTCAGTTGGCTCATAGCCTAAGCTTAAGAAAATTCCTGCCATTACTTCCGTATCATGCTCGTTCATTTGACAGCCGTATGTACGAATATAAAACTTACGGCCTTGTCCCATGCCTCTGAAACGCTCTTCAATAGAAAAGTCGTTATGATAAGCAACCTCTTCTTTACCGCGCTTTTTTGCGTCCTTTAAAGAAGGTGGCATATATACTGTTTGGAAATATTTGCTGTAATCCTTCTCGGATTTTTTGTCCGCTGGAGTTACTTGTCCACTTTCTAAACGTTGTTTTTCGTTCATATAAAAGCTCCTTTCAACGTGCACATTTACTAATTTTTTCATTGTTATGCGTTGCTTTATAAACTCGTTAAAAAAATGCCATTCATGTCTTTATTTTTTGTCCTCATTCATACAAAAAACGAAACGGAATCACATTATATTAGTATATAACTTTCATCTATTGAACACAATAACATACCCTTGAGCTGTAAAAAAGAAAATACTGCAGCCTGCAGTATTTTCTTGACGTTTATACTAAAATCTTCAACTCTTTTCCTACTTTTTCAAAAGCGCTAAGAGAAGCTGTTAATTCTTCCTTTGTATGCTGAGCCGTTACGATTGTTCTGATTCTTGCTTTCCCTTTAGCAACCGTTGGAAACGCAATTCCTTGAGCAAAGACGCCTGCTTCTGCTAGCTTTTCTGAAAACTGATGCGTCAATGCTTCATCTCCAATGATAACGGGTGTAATAGGCGTTTCGCTATGTCCGATATCATAGCCTAACTTTGATAACCCTTGTTTAAAGAATGCCGTGTTTTCCCACAATGTTTCAATGAGCTCTGGCTCTTCAAGCAATACATCGATAGCTGCGCTGCATGCGGCCGTCACTGCTGGTGGATGAGAAGTACTAAACAAAAAAGGTCGACCTTTGTGAATTAAATAATCAATTAATGTCTGGGAGCTCGCGATATAACCGCCAAGAACACCAACTGCTTTACTTAACGTCCCTACTTGAATATGAACGCGTCCGTCTAAACTGAAATGATTGACTGTACCTCGGCCATTCTCACCAAGCACTCCGGAGGCATGAGCATCGTCCACCATTACAAGAGCATCATATTGTTCAGCTAACTCAACGATTTTCGGAAGCGGTGCAATATTACCATCCATTGAGAATACACCATCCGTTACAATAATCCGTTTACGATAGTCTCCTGACTCTTTAAGAGCTCTTTCCAAATCTTCCGTATCCACATGCTTATATACTTTACGAGCAGCTTTTGTTAATCGAATCCCATCAATGATGGATGCGTGATTTAATTCGTCAGAAATAACAACATCTTCATGTGTTAAAATTGATGAAAGCACGCCTTGATTTGTCGTGAAGCCAGATTGAAACACAAGTGCTGCCTCCGTATGCTTGAATTTTGCTAATTTTTTCTCCAGCGCCTCATGCATAGAGAATGTTCCTGCAATGGTTCTCACAGATCCCGTACCAGCACCATATTTTTGAACCGCTTCAATAGCCGCATCCTTCATTTTCGGATGGGATGTTAAACCTAGATAGTTGTTTGACGATAGCTGAATAAGCGTCTGCCCGTTAATCTGCACTTTTGATCCTTGTTCAGACTCAATTGGTATAAGCTTGCGAAAAGTACCTGCTTTCTTCATTTCCTGTAGCTCTTGATCTAAAAACTCAAATCCTCTCATTTACCCCTTCCCCTTTCAACTACTCTAAGATAAATACAACTTTCCCACATTTTCCTTCCATCATGAGCTCAAAGCCTTTTTCATAGTCTTCTAGTGGCAAGCGATGCGTAATTAGTTCGTTCATATTCAGCTGATTTCCTGCCAATAAATTAGACACTGTATACCAAGTTGAAAACATTTTACGCCCTGTGATACCTTGAACCGTTACCCCTTTAAATACAATATCATTCGTCACATCAATGGAAACAGGTGTCGTTGGTAAGCTTAAAATAGATACTCTCCCTCCATTTGCTACCATCTTAAAACCTTGATTCATTGCTGTCGGCTGGCCCGACATCTCACAGACAACATCAATACCATTTCCACTTGTCAGCTTATTGATAACCTCTAGAGGATCTTGTTCAAGTGGATTAAGTACAATGTGAGTTCCAAGGTCCTTGGCAAGGCTCAAGCGATACTCATTCACATCCATTGCTATCACTAAAGATGCTCCGGAAGCTTTTGCAACGGCTACGGCCATTAAACCGATAGGTCCGCACCCTATTACTAAGACAGATTTACCCGCAATACTGTCATTTAAAACTGTATGAACTGCATTTCCAAGCGGCTCCTGCAAACACGCAACATCATGTGATAAGTGATTAGGGTTTTTCCAAATATTTTGAGCTGGTACAGCTACGTACTCAGCAAAACAGCCCATTCGGTCAACGCCAATAATCTTTGTCTTTTGACAAATATGAGCATTACCTAACAAGCACTGCATACAGCGTCCGCATACAATATGCGTTTCAGCAGAAACAGAGTCCCCAATCTGTACTCCTGCTACATTTTGACCAATTTGAACAACTTCCCCCGAAAATTCATGACCGAACACGTAAGGAGGATTGACTCGTGAAGATGCCCATTTATCCCATTTATAAATATGAACGTCTGTACCGCAAATTGAAGTTGCTTTCACTTTAATTAATACTTCATCATCGGCAATCGATGGAATATCAACTTCAGCCAAAACAGCTCCAAACCCTCTTTTATCCTTCACCAACGCTTTCATCTTTCCACCCATGGTGCACATCCCCTTTTTATAAAAACGCTTTCATCACAAATATATTAACACCTTTTTAAATACAGGTAAATAACCGAGTCCTCTCCATATATACATATGTCACCAAGGGAGAAAAAATATCAAAAAGAGTTTGGGACATAACAAAATGATTGCTTCTAAAAGACGAACACTCGCTGTTCCCATCTCTTTAGTTTGTCTCAATACGTTCGTTCCATTGCGCTACGGTCACTCGCTTTCCGCGGGGAGGAACCTGAGCTTCCTCGCTGCACTTTGGGATCTCAGTTTCCCCTCTCTTTCCCGCAGGAGTCGAGTATCCTACGCTCCATTCCACCCTGTTTTCACAATCAACCAAAAAACCTGAACGATTAAAAGTTATGAACTCTCAATCGTTCAGGTATAGTAGAGGCTGAACTACTTATGTCTCAGTCTCTTTTTGTTTACATAAATTCAGCTACAAGCTCTTTAAATTTATCTTCTGACATCATTAAATCAGAATCAGCAAGTGGTTGGTCGCTATAACCGTGCACAAGCTGCTGATAAGAAGGTTGGTTAGCATTTTGATAAATTAAGCCGGTTACTAAACCATTATGCTCCATCAATGTCTGCATCGCTTGCATACGGTTTGCTGGATCATAGTTTTCAATTGTTTTTAAGCTTGTTAAATTCTCTTTAAACCAATCATACGTATTCACTTTGTTATACGTTACGCATGGGCTGAATACGTTAATTAAAGAAAACCCTTTATGCTGAATACCCTGTTCAATTAAACTTGTAAGCTCTTTTAAATCAGTTGAAAAGCTCTGTGCCACAAATGTTGCACCAGATGTTAAAGCAAGTTCCATGACGGACAAAGATGATTCAATCGAACCTTCTGGCGTACTCTTTGTCTTAAATCCTACGTCGCTACGAGGAGATGTTTGCCCTTTTGTTAAACCATAAATTTGGTTATCCATTACGATATATGTCACATCAATGTTACGGCGAATTGCATGAACAGTATGCCCCATACCAATGGCAAATCCATCTCCATCTCCACCAGAAGCAATAACTGTTAAATCACGGTTAGCCATTTTCACACCTTGTGCAATTGGTAGAGCGCGTCCATGAATACCATGAAATCCGTATGAATTAATATAACCCGAAATACGACCAGAGCATCCAATACCAGAAATAACCGCTAATTCATGTGGTTCTAGTCCTACGTTAGCCGATGCACGTTGAATTGCTGCTTGAACCGAGAAATCTCCACACCCTGGACACCAGTTAGGTTTTACACTATTACGAAAATCTTTAAACGTTGCCATTAATCAAGCACATCTCCTTACTTTTTGTGTAGACTTCTTGCGGTAAGAATGGGTTTCCATCATACTTTAAGATACTCTGCACTTTATGGTGATTACCGACATTCATCTTTAAAATATTGGCTAATTGACCCGTTGCGTTATTTTCCACTACAATTACCTTCTTCGCTCCATTTACATAAGGAAGAATTTCATCAACAGGGAACGGATGAATCAAGCGAATATGCGCATGGTTGACGCGAAGTCCATCTGCTTCTAAGCGTTCCATCGCTTCTTCAATTGCTCCTCTTGTTGAGTTAAAGCCAACGAATAAAACATCTGAATCAACTTCATCTGAGTGCAGGTGAATTGGTGTTTTAAACTGAATGTTGTCTAACTTTCTCATACGTTTATCCATTTGATTATTACGGTTGATTGGTGACTCAGAAGGCTTTCCTGTTTCATCATGTTCAACTCCTGTTACGTGGTGAATACCGTTTTTCATACCAGGAACAACACGAGGAGAAACGCCATCTTTTGTCACTTCATAGCGCTTATAGTATTCTTTCGCTTCAAGCTCAGGAAGCTCAGCTTCTTGAAGCTTTCCTCGGCGAATTTGAATACGACTATAATCTAAAGGATTCACAGATTGCTTCCCAAGTGAAAGCTGTAAATCTGTCAGCATGATAACAGGACACTGGTATTCTTCAGCTAAGTTAAATGCTTCAATGGTATCATAGAAGGCTTCTTCAACTGTACTTGGCGCCATCACAATTTTAGGAATTTCACCATGGGTACCATAGATCATTGCCATTAAATCTGATTGTTCTTGTTTAGTTGGTAGTCCTGTACTTGGACCTCCACGCTGTGTATCGATGATAACGATTGGTTGCTCTGTAATCCCTGCAAGACCAATTGATTCCATCATAAGAGATAGTCCTGGACCTGCTGATGCTGTTAACGCACGAACGCCAGCATAGTTTGCACCAATTGCCATTGTACATGCTGCAATTTCATCCTCAGTTTGAATAACCGTACCACCAAACTGCGGAAGCTTTTTAATTAAGTATTCCATGATTTCTGATGCAGGCGTAATTGGGTATGCCGGCATAAAGCGAGCTCCACCTGCTACAGCACCTAGAGCAATAGCGTCATTTCCAATCATAAACATGCGCTTTTGTCCATCTGCTGGTTCAAGTCTCATCGTCTCTAAGTTCTCACCAAGCTGCTCACGAATATACTCTGCGCCTCGTTTAATGGCTTCCATATTCTTTTGAACAACCTGTTGTCCTTTGCGACCAAAAATCTCTAATACTACTTCTTCGAATACATCTGTATCAATATGTAAAACAGCGCTTGAAGCTCCTACTGCTACCATGTTCTTCATTAAAGATGTACCAAGCTCAGTTGCAATTTCTGTAAACGGAACGGAATACAATGTTGCCGTTGTACAGCTTTCTGGAAGTGCTGGTTTAAACTTTGCATCTCCAATGACAATTCCACCTTGACGAAGCTCATGTACATTCACATCAATCGTTTCTTGGTCAAACGCTACTAAAATATCTAAATCATCCGATACAGAACGCACTTGCGTTGTACTTACGCGAATTTTATTGTTTGTATGTCCACCTTTAATACGTGAAGAAAAATGACGATAGCCGTATAAATAGTACCCTAATCGATTTAAGGCAGTTGAGAAAATTTCACCTGTACTTTCGATTCCTTCACCCTGCTGACCGCCAACTTTCCATGAAAGCTGCTTTACCATCTAAGCCACTCCTTTTATTCTGTCAAGATTGCTCTTTTTTCTAACGAAATCATTCTAAAAACGAGCAATAAAATACTAAGTTTCTTAATCCGTCTACAATTCTATTCCCACATGTACTAAAATGCAACCCTTTCCACATAATTCACAGATTTATATTTTCAGAGTATTTACTAGGTTCATTATGGTAATCGTTGCACAAAATTTGAAAATAAAAAACGATGCACTTGGTCCGCGGAATAACGCTTATGTAGTTGATTAATTAAATTGTGATAATCTTTAAACTTACCTAGCCCTACTACCGTTTGATCAATACCATCAAAGTCTGAGCCAAATCCAACTGAATACTCTCCTCCTCTGCTACATATATAATCAAGATGTCTTAACACATCATCCACGGTTGCTTCTTTTTTATCCGTTAGAAACTGTGGGACAAAGGTAATACCAATAACGCTCTTTTTTTTCAATAACGCATCAATTTGGTCATCGCGTAAATTCCTCGGGTTGGAACATAAGGAATACACGTTTGAATGAGTCGCAACTACGAAATCTGATTCTTCTATTACATCCCAAAAACCTCGCACTGATAAGTGAGAAACATCTGTCCAGACTTTATAATGATTATTTTCCCTTACAATTTCTTTACCAAAGCTAGACAAGCCGGCTCCACGTGGTTCTAGAATACCATCACACGCCGCGTTCGCATAGTTCCATGTCAGGCCTACTGACCTAACCCCTAAAGCAAATAACGTCTGTAAACGGACGAGATGAACGCCGATGGCATCACATCCCTCTAAGCTCAACATTGCGCCTATTTCACTCTTACCTAAGCGCAAAACATCTTCCTGTGATTGAATCCATTTCACATTCGGAAGACTAATAATATGTTTTTTAAAGAGGTGTACCATTTCAAGAGCTACGTCAAACTGCTGCTCGGCTTGAACAGCTTCTGGTACAAAGATAGCAAATACCTGTACTTTACCACCCACTTGCTTCATTCCATCAATTGTTGTATGAAGGTTTGGGCTATCCTGTACAGATAGATGCTGATTCCACCATAGCTTGGCTAATACATCACAATGCGCATCGAAAATCATTTTCCCTACTCCTTTCAATCTATTATCTGCAAAAAAGACCTGCTAGGTCATACCTAGCAGGTCCCGTCCATTTTATGATTAACGAGGTTCAACAATGAGTTTAATCGCTGTCCGCTCTTCCCCGTCAATTTGAATATCGGTAAAAGCAGGAATACAGATTAAGTCGACACCGCTTGGCGCTACAAAACCTCGAGCTATCGCTACTGCTTTTACTGCCTGATTTAGTGCACCAGCGCCAATCGCCTGAATTTCAGCTGCACCGCGTTCGCGCAATACTCCTGCTAAAGCACCAGCAACTGAATTCGGGTTAGACTTCGCCGAAACCTTTAAAATTTCCATATCTAACTCCTCCTTATTCTTTACAATGTATGATGAGAGATCATTAGACCAATGACTTAATTGATTTCAATGATACTATATTCACGAAATAGTAAACGTATTCCTGCTTGTTTTCTCTAATTGTTCAAAAACTTGTCATTTGTACAGATTCGCTAATCTCTGTTCTTTTTCGCTCAGTAAAACGACAAAAAAAGCGGTATGTCTCCAAAGAAACATACCGCTCTTTCATCTCACTTATTCAAAAAAAGGATGATCGTCATTAATTAAAATTCGGTCAATTTTTTTAGCTTGACCTGTTTTTTCATCAAGGTCAATAATAACTCCACTCAGCTGCGTTCGGCCTTCCTTAGGAACTTCAAAGCGAACCGGAAGCGATGTTAAAAAGCGCTTCATCACTGCTTCTCGCTCCATACCTAAGATACCATCGTAAGGACCTGTCATTCCCACATCTGAAATATACGCAGTACCTTGCGGCAAGATACGATTATCAGCTGTTTGAACATGAGTATGAGTACCCACTACAGCACTTACGCGACCATCTACATACCAGCCAATTGCCTGCTTCTCACTTGTCGTTTCAGCATGAAAATCAATAAAAATAATTGGCGTACGTTGCTTTGCTTGTGCAATCAACTCATCAATCTTTTTAAACGGGCAATCAAGAGGGGCCATAAACGTTCGCCCTTGTAAGTTAATAACAGCTACTTCATATTGATTGTAGGTTACATATGTAATTCCTTTTCCTGGCGTTCCCTCTGGGAAATTAGCTGGACGCACTAAGTTCTTAGCATCATCAATAAAATCAAAAATTTCACGCTTATCCCATGCGTGGTTACCAAGCGTTACTACGTTTGCACCAGCTTGTAAAAATGCTCGATAAATTTTTTCTGTAATTCCTTTTCCAGACGCCGCATTTTCACCATTTACAATCGTTAAGCCTGGGGCGTATTTTCTTTTTAAGCGTGGTAAATATTCTTCTACCATATCTCGACCTAGAGAACCAACAACGTCTCCAACAAATAAAATTCTCATCTTTTAGCTCCTTATTTCTGACTCAAAAAAATAAAGTGGCAATAGCCACTTTATTTTACTTATTTCGCGTATTCAACAGCTCGTGTTTCTCGAATTACTGTTACCTTAATATGACCAGGATAATCTAGTTCATCTTCTATGCGTTTGCGAATATCGCGCGCTAAGCGATGCGCTTCTAAATCACCAATCGTATCTGGTTTAACCATAATGCGGACTTCACGTCCTGCTTGAATAGCAAATGATTTTTCAACACCCTCATAAGACTCAGAGATTTCTTCAAGCTTTTCTAAGCGACGAATGTAGTTTTCTAACGTTTCACTTCTAGCACCCGGTCTTGCAGCTGATAAAGCATCGGCCGCAGCAACTAGAACAGCAATAATTGACGTCGGTTCCGTGTCACCATGATGTGAAGCAATTGCGTTAATAACAACAGGATGCTCTTTATATTTCGTAGCTAGCTCAACGCCAATTTCAACGTGGCTTCCTTCTACCTCGTGGTCGATTGCTTTTCCAATATCGTGAAGTAAACCTGCACGCTTCGCAAGCGTAGCGTCTTCACCAAGTTCAGAAGCCATCAATCCAGCTAAATGAGCAACTTCCATCGAATGTTTTAAGACGTTTTGACCATAGCTCGTTCTGAATTTCAAACGGCCCAATATCTTCATTAAGTCTGGATGCAAGCCATGAACTCCAACTTCAAACGTTGTTTGTTCACCAACCTCACGAATATACTCATCTACTTCACGACGAGATTTTTCAACCATCTCTTCAATTCGAGCTGGGTGAATACGTCCATCCTGAACAAGTTTGTCCAAGGCGATACGTGCCGTTTCACGGCGGATAGGGTCAAAACCTGATAAAATAACTGCTTCTGGTGTATCATCAATAATAAGATCAATACCTGTTAATGTTTCTAATGTACGAATGTTTCGACCTTCTCGACCAATGATTCGACCTTTCATCTCATCGTTTGGTAAGTTAACAACTGAAACCGTTGTTTCAGCTACGTGATCCGCTGCACAACGTTGAATCGCAAGCGAAAGAATTTCTTTAGCCTTTTTATCGGCTTCTTCTTTGGCACGATTTTCTGTTTCTTTCACCATCATCGCAACATCATGGGAAAGTTCATTTTCAACACGATCTAAAATAATCGCTCGTGCATCGTCTCTCGTTAAGCCTGAAATGCGTTCTAATTCCGCTTGACCAGCCTTGACTAATTCTTCAACTTTGCTTTCCATCTCTTCAATATGCTGTTGTTTAACGGTAAGAGAATTATCTTTCTTTTCAAGTGCCGCTTCACGTTTATCAAGTGACTCGTCTTTTCGATCAAGATTTTCCTCTTTTTGCATTAATCGATTTTCTTGTTTTTGAAGTTCTGCTCGACGATCACGAATATCTAGTTCTGCCTCTGTACGAAGCTGATGGATTTCATCTTTCGCTTCTAATAAAGCTTCCTTTTTCAAAGCTTCCGCCTCACGGGTTGCATCATCGATAATTTGTTCTGCGTTTGACTTTGCTCCCGCAACCTTAGCTTCAGCAATCGATTTACAAACAAAAAAGCCAACAACTGCACCGACGATTAGGCCAAGCAAAGCGAAGATGATTGTAATTATATCCATCATTTCACCTCCCCTTGCTATAAACTTGTAAGTTTTTAATTTCATGTCGGCATGTATATCGCCTTCACCTTTCAATATACACACAAAGGCTTTTAAACGCTAAAATGTTTTAAAAAGGGAAAATATACATCTTAATTGTAAGTCTGTCCATTTTTATTGTCAAGCCTATGAAAATGCTATGTCACGAAAATCCTTGCCCCTGCTATCACTATGATTAACATTTTTTTCAAAAAAAAGACCCTTTTTTAAAAAAGAGTCTTTTTTAAGCAAAAGAAGTGTTATTAAATTTTCAATTCATCTTGAGCATCGTCTTCAGGCATTTGCTCTGCCGCTTCGTCTAATCCATGATATTCACGAACTTGGCCAGCAATTTCTTGACGAATATCAACATTTTCTTTTAGGAACTGCTTCGCATTCTCACGGCCTTGACCTAAACGTTCTTCGTTATAAGAATACCAAGCTCCACTTTTTTGTACGATATCTAAATCAGAAGCAATATCTAAAATTTCTCCTTCTTTTGAGATTCCTTCTCCGTACATAATATCCACTTCAGCTGCGCGGAATGGTGGTGCTACTTTGTTTTTGACAACTTTAATTCTTGTCTTGTTTCCTACAATATCGTTACCTTGCTTCAACTGCTCAGCACGACGAACTTCAAGGCGCACTGAAGAATAGAACTTAAGCGCACGTCCACCTGGCGTTGTTTCAGGGTTACCAAACATAACGCCAACTTTTTCACGAATTTGGTTAATGAAAACAGCAATTGTTTTCGACTTATTAATAGCACCTGATAGCTTACGAAGTGCTTGAGACATTAAACGAGCTTGTAAACCAACGTGAGAATCTCCCATTTCACCTTCAATTTCAGCCTTAGGCACAAGGGCTGCAACAGAGTCAATAACCAGAATGTCAACTGCTCCACTACGAACTAACGCTTCAGCAATTTCAAGTGCTTGTTCACCTGTATCAGGCTGTGATAAAAGAAGCTCGTCAATATCGACACCTAACTTTTGTGCATACACCGGGTCTAACGCATGCTCAGCATCGATAAACGCTGCTTGTCCACCCTGCTGCTGTACTTCTGCAATTGCATGAAGCGCAACTGTTGTTTTACCAGAGCTTTCTGGACCATAAACTTCAATAATACGTCCGCGTGGATACCCACCTACACCAAGCGCAACATCTAACGCTAGAGAACCACTAGACACAGTTGAAATTTTACGTTCCGTTTGTTCTCCTAATTTCATAATTGAACCTTTACCGAATTGCTTTTCAATTTGTTTTAGAGCCATATCAAGGGCTGCTTGACGATCGTTCACTCGATTTCCTCCTCTATACTTGCTTGCTTTGTTTTATAATTTAAGATTACTACGTTGTAGTAGCAATGACGTTTTAATTAACTTTCTATACATAACTATACTCGCTTTTGAGTCATTTGACAAGCAAAAAAGCGAATAAATGTTCGATTTTTTTATTTTAACAGCCAAGACTATATTTTAAAAAAATAACTATTTTATGAAGGAAAAGTCCCTCCTTATTTACACAAGGAGGGACTACACCGCTTCAATATATTACTGTTTCAATAGTTGTAAAAGATAATAAATTCCATAATTCACAGTGCGTTTACGGATACCATCACGACTGCCTGTAAGCTTTAGCGAATACACGCGTGTTTTTTCATTTTTAAAAGCTATACCAATGTAAACTGTACCAACTTCTTTACCTTCTTGCTTAGACGGACCAGCGACGCCTGTAAAGCTAATACCAACATCAGAGCCTGTCAGCTTTTTCACACCAACAGCCATTTCTTCTGCGCATCTCTCGCTAACTGCCCCGTCTTGCTCTAGGGTTTCTTTTGCTACATGTAGCACATTGTGCTTTACCTCAGTGTGATAAGCAACAATGCTACCTTTTACAACATCTCCAGCTCCAGGAATGCTCGTTAGCGTCCCACTAAACAATCCGCCAGTTAAACTTTCAGCTGAAGCAACGGTCACTTCTTGCTCTCGCATTGTAGCAATGAGTTCAGCCTGTAGAGATGTCATATCGTATCCGTAGAAAAACTCTCCTACACGGCTCATAATCTGCTTTTCTACTTCATCAAGCATTCGATGAGCCTCAACCACATCTCCATGCTTAGCCGTTAAGCGAAGCGTTACTTCTCCATCAGCAGCTAACGGCGCAATGGTTGGGTTTGTTTGTGCATCTAATAAATCCTCAATATCTGTTTCTAACTGAGACTCTCCAATTCCAAAGAAACGTAAAACGCGAGATTCAATTTGCTCTTTCATATCTAGCTTTTCTGCTAAATATGCTTGTCCATACGATTCATACATAGGGTAAAGTTCCTTTGGTGGACCAGGAAATAACATGTAGTGAATACCACGCACCGTAATGCCCATTCCTGGTGCCATTCCATAATCGTTTGGCAGTATTGTTGCACCTTCAAGTACAATTGCTTGCTTCCTATTATTAGGCGTCATTGTCCGATTCGTTTTTTCGAAATACGCTTCGATACTTTCAAGCGCTTGCTGATCTGTTACAAGTGAGACACCTAGTTCTGAAGCAATTGTTTCTTTTGTAAGGTCATCTTTGGTTGGCCCAAGCCCACCTGTAAACACAATCAAATCCGCACGTTTTTTGGCGGTCAAAATTGCTTCTTTCAATCGGCTTTCATTATCGCCAACTACCGTATGATAATATACGTTAATACCAAGCTCTGCAAACTTTTTAGATAGGTATTGCGCGTTTGTATTGGCAATTTGGCCTAGCAAAAGCTCTGAACCTACTCCAATAATTTCCGCGTTCATGAAATCATCCCCATTATTTTGAATTAACAAATGCTTGCTTGTTTTTCGCAAAGTAATCCCATCCAGAAATTACTGTAAATACAACAGAAATCCATAGGGCAATTGCTGCAAATGGAAATGACACAAATTCAAAGGGTAAGTTATAAAGTAAAATAGCTGAAATAGCAATAATTTGTGTCCACGTTTTAATTTTACCTAGCATATTTGCAGCAACGACTTCACCTTCTCCAGCAAGAACTAAACGTAAGCCTGTTACTCCAAATTCGCGGCTAATAATAATAATTGCAGCCCAACCTGCACCGGCAATTAAGTCTAAGTCTACAATAGCAATCAAAGCTGCTGAAACCAATAGCTTATCTGCTAGCGGATCTAAAAATTTCCCAAGGTTTGTAACCATATTATACTTACGAGCGTAGTACCCGTCGATCCAGTCTGTTGTAGACGCAATAATAAATAACGCTGCCCCTAATAAATGAGCGATTGGCACGTCCATTCCAGCAGCGCTAACTTCACCAAAAGGTAACGGTGCCATCATTAAAATTAAAAAAAGCGGGATTAAAAAAATTCGAGAGATTGTAATCTTATTTGGTAAATTCACTATTGTTTCCTCCAATTACATACAAAAACGTAAGCCGTGCAAACTGTTGTCGGCACGACTTAACCATTTTTGATACTGCTAAGCTACTTATTGAGCTTTTTCCTGCTCATATTTAATCGTTACAACTTGTCTAACCTGTTGATTTGCATCAAACGGTAAAGAAACATCTTGTCCATTAATTTTCAATTGTACCCCTGGTGAGAATCCAATATTCACTCGAACTTCACTTTCTTTCGTGAAGTCAAATTCTTTTGTCTCACCATTTTTTAACATGGCATTATAAAATGAATTGCCCTTACCATTTTTTACATCTAACCATGTATCAGCTTGAGTAGACGACACTTCTAGCTTAAACTCATCTGTTCCAGATAGCTCATATGTTCCATTGCGGCCTGACTTTTGAACTTCTTTATAAGCTTGCTTTGTTTCTTCTTTTTCTTCATCTTTTTTCTCTTCATCTTCTTTAGCAGCTTTTTCTTTGTCTGCCTTTTCTTTTTCTGTTGCTTCTTTTTCTGCCGCTTCTTTAGCAGCTTGGTCTTCATTAGATGCTTGCTGCTCTTCAGATTGTTGTACTTCGTTATTCGTTTGTTCAGTATTTGCAGCCTGATCTTCTTGACGCCCGGATACAATATTTTGAGCAATCACCCAAATGATAATTCCGACTACCAGCACACCAGCAACTACTAAAATCGTCGGTAAATAATCTGCTGCTTTTGATGCTTTCGTATTTTGGGGAATTTCTTTTCGACTGCGAACACGAGATAACGGCTGTGGAATATCATCGGTTTGAGTCGTTGGAATATCCGTTTTGTACTGATCAAAAATGTCATCAGGATTCAACCCTACAGCTTCACAATACTGTTTGATAAACGCTCGCACATAAAATTTCCCTGGCATTACATCATAGTTGCCTTCTTCAATACCAATCAAATAGCGCTTTTGAATTTTTGTGTTTTTTTGTAAATCCTCTAGCGACATCCCTTTATTTTCTCGCTCTTGTCTTAACCTTTGCCCTAACTCTGTCAATATTAACACCTACCAATTATGCTAAAAATCAAACATGGATAATCCACCGTTTGGAAACATTTGCGATCCTTCAATGACTTCATATGTAATCTCTTCATCTGGATCATTTCGTAATTCAATGATATATGCAAAGTCATCCAGCGTATATTCACTATTTTGTACAAATACATCGGGATGCTCAACAATCTTTGTCGCAGGCACATTCATAATTTCACGAACGAGCTGCCAGTGTTTCTCATTCGCCCTTCTTGTTGATACAATACCATCAATGATAAAGATGTTATTAGAATTATACTCATCTTCAATTAGCTGACTGCGAATCGTTTGTTTTAAAAGCGTTGATGATACAAATAACCATCGCTTATTCGCACAAACACTAGCAGCAACAATCGACTCTGTTTTACCTACACGAGGCATTCCCCTGATACCAATTAACTTATGACCATCTTGCTTAAAAAGCTCTGCCATAAAGTCCACTAGCAGTCCAAGTTCATCTCGTACAAATCGAAATGTCTTTTTATCATCAGCATCTCGTTGAATGTAACGACCGTGACGAACAGCTAAACGATCTCGTAGCTTGGGAGGACGCATCTTTGTCACAACAATATTATCCATTGTTTTTAATATAGATTCAAGCCGCTCAATTTGCTCATGGGAATCACACCTTAGTAATAAACCACGCCTTTTGTCATCTACCCCATTAATTGTAACAATATTAATTGCCAACATTCCTAAAAGAGACGAAATGTCTCCCAATAAACCAGGTCGATTTTTCTGTATTTGATATTCTAAGTACCACTCAATTTTATTCACGAAACCCCTCCTCATCCCATTTGTTCCGTCTAAACCTAATCCAATAATAGAATGAACATATTAAAACACTCATTCACAGCACAAAAATGCTTGAAGAACGATTAATAAATCACCTCAAACACTACTCGGAGAAGCTGTTATTAGATATGTAAAAAATGCGAGCCTATGAAATGGTACCCGCTGTTATCTTTCCCCTTTTTTCACATAATTTAAATATAAATGATTTTCATTAAATTATAAAGTGTAAAACCTATTTCTTATGTAAATGTTCTTATTGTAAGCGCTGTAGTTTTTATCTTTGCTTATCATTGACTTATTTATAAATAAAAAAGAGTCGTTTCTCAAAAAACTTGAGCCGACTCCTTCTTTTGTTCATTTCATTAACATGGTTATATTAATGAGCAGAACCATTGTTTTGAACAAGCTTCACCATCATATTAGCAATTGCATGTTGCTCTTCTTTTGAAGCAACGCTCCATAAATCTGCTAATACTTTTTCTTGTTCGTTTTTTGCGTCAACTTGGTTCGCTAAGTAGCCACCAATTTGATATGCTAAGTCATTGATTACTTCGTTGTTCATACCCTCGTTTTGAGCATGATGTAAGCGATCGCCTAAAAAGTTTTTCCAGTTACCCCAATTGTCTAATACTGACATGAGTAGCCCTCCTTAAGGTTTATTCATATCATAGTTTGTACACCTTCCTCTTTTTTATTCGCGTTATTATGTATGCCAACCGCCATCTACTGATAAAATTTGCCCTGTCATATAAGAAGACTGATTAGACGTTAGATAAGCCACAACATCTGCAATTTCTGACGGCTTCCCAATCCGTCCCATGGGAATTTCTTGCTCCATCATTTCAACATCTTCTTCTGTATAATCGGCTAACATATTTGTTAAAATAGCTCCTGGTGCAATCCCATTTACTCGAATTCCACTTAACGCAACCTCTTTGGCCAATGCTTTGACAAAAGTATTCTGAGCGCCTTTCACCATTGAATACAACACTTCATAAGAAGCTCCTTCTAATCCCCAAATAGATGAGACAACGATAATATTCCCATTTTTCTTCTGAATCATTTTAGGAAGAACAAACTTGGTGATTCGATAAAGAGCCGTTACGCTTAAATAAACCATTTCTTCAATTTGGTTATCTGAAACATCGGTCATTAATCCTGATAAACTTTGACCGCTATTATAAATAAGTACGTCTATCGGAACAGAAAGAGTAGCTAAAAACCGATCGACGCCATCTTTTGAAGATAAATCTCCTTGCACAACGATAATATTGTTTGTGTAGAAGCGAAGTCGGCTAGCAATTTCGTTAACTGAAGCTTCGTTTTGGTGATAATGCAGAACTACCCCATACCCTTCCTTTACCATTTTCTCCGCAATAGCACTGCCAATTCCGCCACTTGCTCCTGTAATTAGCGCATATTTCTCCATGTTGATTCTCCTTATATTATCCATTAAAAAAGCTGACTCAACGTCAGCTTTTCATATACTATCTTATCACTTATTTTGGTACAACCTCACATACAGTAAAGCTCTCCTCATGGATCATATCATCCATTACGTGCTTCACATCTGCAACTGTCAGTTTCTCAAGCGTATCTACAACATCAAATAAATTCATATCGTTAAACGCATAGCGAGTAAACTGATTGGCAATAAACTCTGGAGAATTTAAAGCTCGCAAAAATTCTCCAATTTTTTTCTTTCTTACTCGTTCTAATTCTTCTTCTTGCAAACCGTTGGATTTCACTTCAAGCAAAATTTCTTTAATGCGAGCATAAAATTTTTCCGGATTTTCTGTATCTCCACCAATTAACGCAAAACCAAAGCCATTTTCTTCAGTATAGTCGTATGAGAATGTCTCATCAATCAGTCCATTTTTATAAAGTTCCTCATAGTAAGAAGAGCTTTTTCCAAACGCAAGGTCAAGTACAATGTTCATCGCAAGCTCATGTCGAAGCATATCTTGCCCAGAACGTTCAGGCTTTCTTGTTTTTAAACCAACCATTGCTTTAGAGGCTTGAACAGGCATATTTAATACCTGCTTTTGTTCCGCTACTGTTTCTGGTTCTTTATCAAAATGACGAGTAATTTCAGGCATATCTTCATAATCTTTTTTAGCTTGATTTTCACGAATTTGAGTCATTACCTTTTCTGCATCAACGGGCCCTACCACAAATAACAACATATTACTCGGATGATAAAACGTTTCGTAGCACGTATAAAGCAAATCCTTTGTAATATGAGAAATGGACTCGATGGTACCAGCAATATCAATTTTCACAGGATGATTTTTATACATGTTTTGAATTGTTCCAAAGTACAAGCGCCAGTCCGGATTATCATCATACATCGTAATCTCTTGTCCAATAATTCCTTTTTCTTTCTCGACTGTCTTTTCAGAGAAATACGGTTCTTGAACAAAGTCTACAAGCGTCTCTAAATTTTGTTCAAAGTTAGACGTACAGCTAAATAAATATGCTGTTCGCGTAAATGATGTAAATGCATTGGCAGACGCCCCCTGCTTGCTAAATTGTTGGAATACATCACCATCTTCTTTTTCAAACAGCTTATGCTCTAGAAAATGCGCAATCCCATCAGGAACTTTAATCATTTTATCTTCCCCAAGCGGAACAAACTGATTGTCAACGGAACCATATTTTGTGGTAAACGTCGCAAACGTCTTGTTAAATTCAGGCTTTGGTAAAATATAAACTTCTAATCCATTGTCCATTTTTTCATGATAAAGCTGCTCTTTCAGCTGGGAAAATTCAATTTTCTCCATTGTTTTCACCGCCTTTTCCTGTTAAGAAATACACTGTATCCATCTGAATATTCTCAGCTACTTTCACAATTTCTTGTTTTGATACTGCATCAATTTGTTTGAGGTATTCATCAACGGAAATACTTTTCCCTGTTAATTCATTATGGTACATAACTTCAACCAGCCCTCGTGGTGTATCCACCGTTTCTAACAGTTGATTATGAATAACTGCTTTTGTTTGAGCGATTTCGCTATCGGTAAACGATCCATTTTTCATTTCTTCCATTTGTTCTTTAATAATGGTTACAGCCTGATCATAGTTTTTCGCATCGATTCCTGACATAACCATCAGAAGACCTTTATGACTTTCAACTCGCGATGCAGCATAGTAAGCTAAGCTTGCTTTTTCACGGACATTGATGAACAACTTTGAATGAGAAAAGCCGCCAAATATACCGTTAAACACTTGAAGAGCAAAGTACTGACGATCTCCGTATACAACGTTTGTACGGTAGCCAATGTTTAACTTCCCTTGCTTTACCTCTTGTTTTTCTACAACTTCATTTACGTCGGTAATTTCTTTTTTCGTAATTGAACGTTTGATTTCTTTTGGTTGACGCTGCGGCAAATCAAACGCTTGCTCAACCGTGGTTTTTACTTCTTGTTCATGAAAATCGCCAATGACATAGAGATGAATGGCGTCTTCTTTTAATACATGTTGATAATACTCATAAAGCGTAGCTGCTGTAATCGACTCAATATCATCAATTCGACCATTAACATGTAGAGAGTACGGCTCTTCCTTACACATCTCTTCAACTAAGCGAAGATTTGCATAGCGCATTTTATCGTCAAAGACTGCTTGAATACGTTGACGCAGAGAGCGCTTTTCTTTTTCCATTGCATCATTTAAGAAAGCTCCCTCCTCCGTTGCCGGCTTCAAGAGAATTTCACCAAGCAGCGTGAGTGCTTTTTGAAGAAGAGGAGTTGAATCTTTTAAATATTTTTCGTTCGCTATATCAATTCGAATGGTTATATCGTGGTTATCACCTTTTTTCGTCAAATCCACCTGCAAAGTTGCACCATAGAGTTCATCTAAATATGTACGCAGCTGTGTTGTCGTTGGAAAAGATTCTGTAGCACTTTGTAATACATAAGGTAAAAGAGCTCGCATCGTCACCGTTTTTTCATTCAATGGAGCATTTAATTTTAAAATAAACGTATTGGTTTTATACTTTGTAGTTGGAATTGTATGCAGCGTTAAGCCATTCAGTTCGTGCTTTTGTTCAGTCAATAATTTCATAGAGATACCTCCTTATTAATAGTAAGTTTGCTAAAAACAACACAATACCTTTATTTTTAGTTTATTTTGCCGTTTTTAGTCTTACCTTCACTATATCCAATTAGAGGAAAGATTTTCAAGGAAACAACTTTCATATAAGTCCTTCTTGAATAAAGACTAAATAAGATAAGCAATTTAGCTTTTTTGCATAGGTGCAAAATAAATTATATTTCCAATTAACAGTTCACCTTGTATTTGTACATTCACTGTGACAGAAACACTTTCCTTTTTCCACAAACTACATCTGAACTAAGAGAGGCTGGAACATAACTAAATGACTTCTTCTCAAAAACGAATCATGATTTTTCTACAATAGTTAGTTTTAAAAAACAAGTTCGTTCCATTGCGTTGCAGACACTCGCTTTCCATGGGGCGGAATCCCAGCCTCTTTGCTGCGCTGCTGGGTCTCAGCTCTTCCTTTATCTCCCCCAGCAGTCGCGTGTCCTACGCTTCATTTCACTAGTTTTTTAATTGTTTTCCTTTCCGCACTAACAAAAAATATCCAAACTATCGAAGGGAGTTAACTCGCGATAGTTTGGATAGATCATTAACTGAAATACGTATGTCCTAGCCTCAGAAAACCATTCTATTATCTTTTACCTTTTTCATAAGGCGTACCAAGTGCTTTCGGTGCCTCTGCTCGACCGACAAATCCAGCTAGCGCCAAAATTGTTAAGACGTAAGGAGCAATTGTTAAAATAACAGTTGGAATGTCTTGAATAACTGGAATCTGTGCTCCTGTAATACTTAGGGATTGTGCTAAGCCAAAGAAGAGAGCCGCTCCCATCGCACCAATTGGATGCCATTTTCCAAAGATCATGGCAGCAAGCGCTAAGAAGCCCTGTCCAGAAATGGTACCTGCTGAAAAATTTGTGGCGATTGATGTTGCATATACAGCACCACCGATACCTGCTAACACACCAGATAGCATAACGCCTACATATCTCATTCTGATAACTTTAATTCCCATTGTATCTGCAGCCATCGGATGTTCACCTACAGAACGAAGACGCAGCCCAAACGGCGTTTTGTAAATGATATACCATACAACAAAGGCTAACAAAATTGCTAAGTATGACGTCACTGGAACATTAGAGAAAAATAGCTTACCAATAACCGGGATATCAGATAGAACAGGAATGCTTGTTTTATCAATACGGAATTGAATAAAATCCGTTTGTCCTTTTCCAAAGATTTTCTTGATTAAAAAGATAGATAAACCTCCAGCTAAGAAGTTGAGCGCAACTCCGCTGACTACTTGATCTGCTTTAAGCGTAATACTTGCTACGGCATGAATAAGTGAAAAGATTGCACAAACCCCTGCTGCAATTAAAATTGAAACCCAAGGTGCCCATGCACCCAATGAGTCTTGAAGAAGTAGTGTTGAAACAATTCCCGTAAATGCACCAAACATCATAAGACCTTCAAGACCAATATTTACAACACCAGACTTCTCACTGAACACTCCACCTAATGCTGTAAAAATAAGCGGTGCCGCAGAGTACAGCGCAGCTGGAATAATTATAATTAAAACGTCTAAGAAACTCATTGTGCTCCTCCTTTACTTAAACGACCAATAATCCAACGAATAAGGTAACTGGACGCCACGAAGAAAATGATAAGAGCGATAACAATCTCAATTAATTCCGACGGCACTCCCGCCATAAAGTTCATTTGTGGTGCTGCTGTTTGTAACCCTCCAAATAGGAAAGAAGCAAGTAAGATACCAATTGCACTATTGGCTCCTAAAAGAGCAACAGCAATTCCGTCGAACCCTGTTCCAGTAAATGACGTAAAAGTATTCATATATTGGAATGTACCAAGGCCTTCCATTGCACCGGCTAATCCTGCAAATGCACCGGATACTGACATGGAAAGGATGATGTTGCGAGATACATTCATCCCTGCATATTTAGAAGCCTGCTGATTAAACCCAACGGCCCGAAGTTCAAAGCCTTTTGACGTTTTGTTCAATAGAAACCACATTACAAAAGCTGCTAAAAACGCGACAATAATCCCATAGTGTAAACGAGAATTGTTCGTTGCTTCAGCTAAAAATGAAGATGCCAATGAAGCTGACTCATGGATGTTGTACGATTTTTCATTTCCTGCATATAAAAACTCACGAATGATACTGCTGGTTGTATACAGTGCAATATAGTTCATCATAATAGAGACAATAACCTCATGAACATGAAAGCGTGCTTTTAAAAACCCAGGAATAAAGGCCCACAATGCACCAGCAACACCTGCTGCAAGGATTGCGAGTGGTATATGAATAACAGACGGAAGTTCAAAAGCGTAGCCTACCCAAACCGCTGCTAACCAGCCAACGAGTAGCTGACCTTCTACCCCAATATTAAATAAGCCTGTCTTATAGGCAAACGCCACGGCAATACCAGCTAAAGCAAGAGGCGTCATTGCACGAATTGTTTCACCTATAGCTTTTGGACTACCCAACATACCGTTAAATAAAGAATCATACCCTTTTACCGCATCATAACCTCCAAAAACCATGATAATTGCACCAGCAAGTAACCCTAAAATTGCCGAGATAACTGGAATTAGAATATGAATGGTTCGCTCATTTCTTAGCCATTTCATGATGTTTCACCTGCTTTCTCGCGCTTTCCGCCTGCCATTAATAACCCAAGCTCCTGCTCATTCGTCTCGTTTGGATTCACAATATCAACGATTTTACCTTCGTAGATAACAGCTATACGATCACTTAAATTCATAACTTCATCCAGTTCTAAAGATACAAGAAGAACCGCTCTTCCTTTATCACGTTCTTCGATTAATTTACGATGAATAAACTCAATTGCTCCCACATCCAATCCGCGTGTCGGCTGAGCTGCAATTAATAACTCCGGACTGCGGTCTACTTCACGAGCGATAATGGCTTTTTGCTGGTTACCTCCAGAAAGGGCTCGAGCTTGCGTATACTCACTCGGTGTGCGAACATCATATTCTGCAATGAGTTCTTTCGCTTTTCTATAAATCTCTTTATAGTTCAAAATACCTCTTTTAGACATTGGTTCTTTGTAATACGTTTGAAGTGCGATATTTTCACCAATTGTATAGTCCAAAACAAGGCCGTGCTTATGGCGGTCTTGAGGAATATGTCCTACACCTGATTCAGTAATTTTACGTGCTGATAGCTTTGTGAGGTCACTTTCATTTAGCTTAATAAAACCTGATTTGATTTTTGTAAGACCTGTGAGGGCTTCAATTAGTTCTGTTTGCCCATTACCATCTACTCCTGCAATTCCTACAATTTCACCCGCTCTGACAGTTAGCGATAGATCATTAACAGCTGCTACTCCGCGGGCATCTTCCACGACTAAGCCATCTATTGTTAACACAGCATCTCTTGGTTCTGCTGTTTTCTTTTCTGTTTTAAAATGCACTTCACGTCCAACCATTAAGGACGCCAATTCATCTGGATTGGTCTCAGAAACCGTCACTGTTCCAATCCCTACACCTTTGCGAATAATCGTACAGCGATCACAAACTGCCATAATTTCTTTTAATTTATGAGTAATTAAAATAATGGATTTTCCTTCTTTAATTAAACGCTTCATAATTTCAATTAATTCTGTGATTTCTTGAGGTGTAAGAGCCGCTGTCGGCTCATCAAAGATTAAGATTTCTGCACCGCGATATAAGGTTTTTAAAATTTCGACACGTTGCTGCATACCAACTGAAATATCCTCAATTTTTGCATATGGATCAACAGAAAGCCCGTATTGATTTGATAGTGCCTCAATCTCTTTAGCAGCTTTTGCAATGTTAATCTTTCCTGCTTTTGTAGGCTCATTTCCGAGGATAATATTTTCAGTAACCGTGAAATTTTGCACAAGCATAAAGTGCTGGTGAACCATTCCAATTCCTAGGTCATTTGCAATATTTGGATTCGTAATTTTAACAGCTTTTCCTTTGACCTTTATTTCACCTTTTTCAGGTTGATAAAGCCCAAAAAGAACGTTCATCAGCGTTGATTTCCCTGCACCATTTTCACCTAGTAAAGCATGGATTTCTCCTTTTTTCACTTGGAGTGTAATGTTATCATTCGCTACGATACCCGGAAACTCTTTACGAATATTTAGCATTTCAATTACATATTCCACTATGTTCACTCCCTATTTGTATCTAGAGTAAAGTCTATTATTTTGGATTTCTTATCATCTTAAAGGCTATGAAAAAGGCTAGTGGTTCACTAGCCTTTTTTCATATCTATCCTGTTGTGATATGAAGAATTATTTAAGAGTTTTCTCAAATTCTTTATATGCATCATCTGTTGCTGGTACTTTAATTTCGCCATCTAAGATTTTTTGCTTGTACTCTTCAACCGCGGTTTTTGACTCGTCTGTTACATTATCCATAGTTGGAGCAATACCAACCGCATCTTCTTGAAGTCCAAACACTACTTCTTCTCCACCAGGGAATTTTCCGTCTTTTGCTTGTTTTGCTACTTCTTCAACCGCAATATCCACACGTTTTACCATCGATGTTAGCGTTACGTTTTCTGGCATACCTTCTTGGTGTTGGTCACGGTCTACGCCAATTACCCAAACCTTTTCACCTTTTTTCGCACGGTTTTTCGCTTCAGTGAATACTCCGTTACCAGTACCACCTGCTGCGTGATATACAATGTCAGCACCTTGACTATACATTGTTGATGCAATCGCTGAACCTTTTTCTGGAGCGTTGAAGTCTTCCGCGTACTGAACAACTACCTCAGCGTCTGGGTTTACAGCTTTAACACCTGCTTTAAAGCCATTTTCAAACTTTTTAATTAACGGAGATTCTACTCCACCAACAAAGCCGATTTTATTGGTTGCTGTTTGTTTAGCTGCAACTACACCTACTAAGAATGAGCCTTGCTCTTCGTTAAATAGAATGCTTGCAACGTTGTCTAAGTTTTCTGACTTTAATGTGTCATCAACTAGTGCAAAATGTGATTCTGGATATTGACCAGCTACTTTTTTAATGTCCTCTTTCAGTAAGAAACCGATACCGTACGTAAGGTTATAGCCTGCTTCAGCAAACGTTGATAAGTTACTTTGGTATTCAGCAGCTTCAGCCGATTGCAGATATTTATAACCTGTACCTTCTTCTAATTTATTTTCTTTCCCGAATTTTGTAAGACCTTCCCATGCTGATTGGTTAAATGATTTGTCATCAACTCCACCAGTATCTGTAACCATCCCTACTTTAAAATCAGAAGCCGCTTTTTCACCGCTTCCGCTTTCTGAGTCACTAGATCCACAGGCACTTAATAATGTACCTGCTGCTAACATAAGTGATAAAGCCATTCCATATTTACGTTTTGTCATTTTATTAACCCCCCAAATAGTGTAAAAGAATCGTAGTTCTACTTCACGTTCGTCGCGCTTGGTATTGAACACCTCCTTAAAAGAATCAGCGCACAATCATTACTAAAATTGCGAAAACTTAAAACCTATTAAACTCTTTTTCTTAATACTTGGAAACTAAATTTATCTGCTTTGAAATAGTTAATGGAATATAAAATCGGTTCATCATATTGGTCATAATGCATTTGTCGCAGTACAAGAAGCGCTGTCTCTGGACTGCATTGTAAAATGGGAGAAACTTTTTCATGGTACCCGATCGGCTCAATATGAGCTACTGCATATGAAATATGTTTGCCAGCCTGTTTTTCAAGAATTTCTAATAAAGACTCTTGCTTATATTCAAAATCTTCAGGTAGTATTGCTTGTGGAACTTTGTCCATGCAGTATACAACCGGCTCATTATTTGCAGTTCTCACACGCTCAACAAAGAGCATTTTTTCATCGATTTGACAGCCAAAACGCTCTATGTCATTTTCTGAAGCCACTTGCACATTTGATGATAAGAAAATGGTACCCGGCTTCATTCCAGCTTGTTCAATCATATGTGTTATACTATTTAATTGCTCAATACCTGAAAGAAACGTTGGCTTAGCATTAACAAACGTACCTACTCCATGTCTTCTGACAATGACGTTTTCTTCTTCTAATATGCGAAGTGCTTCACGCAGCGTCGCTCTGCTTACGCCTAACTGTTTTGACAAATCAAACTCTGATGGAAGTCTCTCTTTTTCTTTAAAAACTCCTCGTTCAATGTTTTGTTTAATGTTATCAATCACTTGTAAATACAAATGTCGATTATCCGCTCGAATAGACATCACACTTCCTCCATACCCTAAACTAGTCATCAGACCTCTGATGTTTGACTCTTTAATCGAAAATAATATATCATTTTTTTCGACATAAATAAATAGGTTATATTAATTTTATGTAAAAAATTTTAATATTTTTTAAAAAATATTGATTTTTCCTATTTGTTGCATGTAAGCATGTCTAACAACCTCATATTTCAATATTTATTTATTAAAGACAAACAAATAATTAATTTTAAAAAATAACATTCGTATTTTACCTAACAAAATATGATAACACATTTTTTTATAATACCTTTTTATAAAAAAATAACAGCATTTATGACAAAAAAAGACGTAGGGCATATGCTCTACGTCTTCTCTAACCATTTAATTATGTTCCAACATCTTCGTTTTGTTGTGAAACAAGTACTGCTCGAGGTTTACTACCTTCATAAGGTCCGACAACTCCACGTTCTTCCATTGCATCAATCAGGCGAGCTGCGCGATTATACCCAATTCTAAAGCGCCTTTGTAGCATTGAAACAGATGCTGTTTGCATTTCTGCTACAAGCTGAACTGCCTCATCATACAATTCATCCGCTACTTCTTCCACTTGTTCTGGCGCGTCTGTTGGAATCATTTCTTCCTGGTATTGCGCTTTTTGCTGAGCAATAACGAAATCAACCACTTCTTCAACTTCTTCATCAGATAGAAATGCTCCCTGTACACGTACTGGCTTAGAAGCTCCGACCGGCATAAACAGCATATCTCCACGGCCTAACAGCTTCTCGGCTCCTCCCATATCTAAAATGGTACGAGAATCGGTTTGAGAGGATACGCTAAACGCAATTCGAGACGGAATATTCGCTTTAATAACCCCTGTAATAACGTCAACAGACGGCCTTTGTGTTGCAATAATTAAATGAATTCCTGCTGCACGCGCCATCTGTGCTAAACGAGTAATCGAATCTTCAACGTCTGATGAAGCAACCATCATTAAGTCAGCTAACTCATCGACAATAACAACAATGTAAGGTAGTGTCGGTTGCTTAGCATCCGAGTCATCATTGTGGCGCTTCACAAGATCATTATAGCCTTCAATGTTTCTTGTACCACTGTGTGAAAAGAGCTCATAGCGGCGCTCCATTTCGCTTACGACTTTCTTTAAAGCTTGAGATGCTTTCTTTGGATCAGTAACAACGGGTGCCAGTAGATGTGGAATACCATTATACATATTAAGTTCCACCATTTTAGGGTCAATCATCATGAGCTTGACTTCATGGGGCTTCGTTCTCATTAAAATACTAATGATAATTCCGTTAATACAAACACTTTTACCGCTTCCTGTCGCTCCGGCAACAAGCATATGAGGCATTTTATTTAATTCCGCTAAGACAGCGTCGCCAGATATATCTCTTCCCAGCCCCACTAGCAGCTTTTTATCAGGATCCATTTTGTCTTTGGATTCCAAGACTTCACGAAGCGAAACCATTGCTACCTCTTCATTAGGGACTTCAATACCTACTGCTGATTTACCTGGAATAGGCGCTTCAATTCGAATATCTTTCGCAGCAAGAGCTAAAGCTAAGTCATCGCTTAAATTTACGATTTTACTTACTTTCACCCCAACATCCGGATATACTTCATATTTGGTAACAGCAGGTCCTAAGTGAACCTTGGCAACCGTGGCTTTTACACCAAAGCTTTGAAACGTTTTTTCTAGTTTTTCAGCATTTTTATAAATATTCTTCTTCTCTTTTGCTTGATTACTTTTCTTCGGCATTGTTAACAATCGGATAGGTGGAAGTTCATATTCCATGTTTTCAGCTTCCACAAATGAAATAACAGGCGCCTTTTCTTCTTGTTGAGCTGGGCTTTCTTTCTTTTCCACTGGTTGAACAGGCTTAACTGTTGGCTGTGGCTGAGGTTCTGGCTGAGCCTGAACAGACGTTGGAAGTGAATCGGCTTCTTCTTCATAATCAAAGTGCTCAATAATTGGAGGCTGCTTTGCAATGACAGGTGCTTCTACTTCCTGTTCATCACTCTCCTCCTCTTCTTCCACAGCTGGTTTACGCTTTTTCTTCCCTTTAGATGTTTGCTTCTTTTTAGAAGCCCAATTTGTAATATCTTCCCAACCCTCTTTTAATTCCGTGACTAAAAAGCGGACAATTGGCGTTAATACCTTTCGAAGCGTTTCGTGTAAAGAACGTCCCGTAATTAATAACACGCCAATCACAATTAAGAGGGAAGCAATGAGCTCAGTTCCTAAACTGTCAAATAAATAATAGAACATCGCAAACATAACGGCTCCAACCATTCCTCCACCTAAATCACTGCGATTTACTTCCCCAGTTGCTTCTAGCATGTATAAATCCCATGTATTTAAAATGACTGAAGGATCAGTAAAAGTACCATTCTTAGAAAGGTTTTCAAATAGCGTGACGTGACTAAATAATAAAATTGCTAAAATAATTAAATATGTACCAACTAGTTGTCTTGTTATAAACGGTGGCAGTGCCCTTTTCCAAATAATATAGCCTGACAGCACAAGCAAACCGATTAGCATAAGCATGTACCACTCACCAATAAAAAGGCGAACAAGCAGCACAAGCGCCTGACCAACCGCACCAAGCCCTGCCATCGCAATTAATGTAATAGCTAATAATAATAAGCCTATGAGTTCAAATCGGACAATGCGTTTCCATTCTTCTTTCTTAAATTTTCCTCTTCGCTTTTTCTTTGCCATGTTCTCACTCCAATCAACGTCTTCCTATGTTGATTTTCTTATTCATATAAACTGAACAAAAAAGCAGCCATTACTCGGCTGCAACATACTCATTTATTATTATACCATATAGTTTTAGTAAAATTATACTCAAATCCTTACGACAGAATTTGACCAGGATAATATTTTTTGTCTAAATAATGCTGAGGGTCTGTGCTTAAAATACGGACAATTTGCTGTTGATTGTATTCGTTTTCTTCTACAAGCATGGAAATGCCATTATACTGCATCATTTTCTGTTTTGGAAGCTCGGCTTGTGTTGTATCGGGATAAATTAGCTCTTGGGGCATCATTGTATACAAAATCATTGCAATAACTGGTTCTCCTGTTGATGTTGACCCTTCTGTTCAATAAGCTCATTAAGCTTTTTAATAGCTTGACCTACCCCGCCAACTTCATCAATTAATCCGTATTCAACTGCATCGGCTCCCACAACATTTGTTCCAATGTCTCGTGTTAGATTACCTTTTGAAAACATAAGCTCTTTAAATTTTTCTTCGGTAATATTTGAATGATGCGTAACGAAATTGACCACCCGTTCCTGCATTTTATCTAAGTATTCAAATGTTTGAGGTACGCCAATAACTAAGCCCGTCAAACGGATTGGGTGTATTGTCATTGTAGCAGTGCCAGCAATAAAGGAATAATGAGTGGATACTGCAATTGGGACTCCAATTGAATGTCCTCCTCCAAGCACAATTGATACTGACGGTTTTGAAAGAGAAGCAATCATTTCAGCAATTGCTAAACCAGCTTCTACGTCTCCACCTACCGTATTTAAAATAATTAATAAACCCTCAATGTTAGGGTTTTGCTCAATCGCTACAATTTGTGGAATAACATGCTCGTATTTTGTCGTTTTATTTTGAGGCGGTAGCTGCATATGCCCTTCTACTTGCCCTACAATTGTTAAACAGTGAATCTTTGAATCCTGTGGCATCTGTGCAACGTTTGTTTGTCCTAGCTGCTGAATTTTATCCAAAATACCACCTTTAGTATTCTCTTCACCTTTTTCAGGTTGCTGTGGTGCTGTTTCTGAAGAATTCATTTCATTGGGTTCAAACATCATTTTGCTCCTTTCCAACAATAATATTGTTAGTATGAGCTTTTCTTTTTTATTAAATCCATCGCTTTTACAATTCATACTGTTTCTTAATAAAAAGAGTCCAAATGCTTCTTTTTCAAAGGCGAACTCTGACTGTTCTAAACGAGTTAGGTTGAAAGTACAAGTTTACTCCATTGCGCTGCAGCCACTCACTTTCCATTCTTTTTTAAACTTGTTTTCCTACTCACCAAAAAAATCCGAGCTATTGAGAGTTAACTCTCAATAGCTCGGATATGTCATTAGCTTTTACCTTCCAGCCTCTTAACTCTTATATTTCCATGATAATTGGTAAAATCATCGGTTTACGTCTTGTTTTTTCATATAAAAACTGATTTAACGCTTCGCGCATTTTTAATTTTAAAGATGACCATTCAATCACTTTTTCTTCCATGCACTTTGCTAAAATCTCTTCAACCACTTTTCCTGCCTCTGTAAGTAGAGCTTCCGATTCTCTTACATATACAAACCCTCGAGAAATAATTTCCGGTCCTGCCACAACAGTACGCTGCTTCTTATTGATTGTAACCACCACTGTTAAAATTCCATCTTGTGATAGCAAGCGACGATCACGTAAGACAATATTACCAATGTCACCCACACCTAGTCCATCTATTAACGTATTTCCTGCATAGATACGTCCTGATGGCTGCATGCGACCGTCTTTATACTCAATTACATCACCTTTATCAAGTACAAAAATTTCATCATCACCTAAGCCTATTTCCTTTGCAATTTTTTCATGTGATTTTTGCATACGATATTCGCCGTTTACAGGGATTAAGTATTTAGGATTCATTAAATTCAACATGAATTTTAGTTCTTCTTGACTGCCATGCCCAGAAGCGTGAACTTGCTTTTGGCTATGAACGACGTTTGCTCCTAAGCGACTAATAATGTCGATTACTTTTGCAAAGATTACTTCATGGCCCGGAATTGGTGTTGCAGCAATTAGCACCGTGTCGTCTTTTTTCACTTGAATAAATTTATGAGATTGTTTGGCCATGCGATGTAATGCTGCCATTGGCTCTCCTTGATGCCCTGTCGTTAGCACAACCGTTTCGTGCTCAGAAATATCGCGAAGCTTTTGCACAGGGACAATTAAATCTTCGGGTATTGATAAGTGTCCAAGTTCCACTGCGATTTCAATTGTTTTCATCATACTTTTTCCAACTACAACTAGCTTGCGATTGGTTTCATACACTGCCTGAATTACCTGCTGAATCCGCTGAATGTTTGAGCTATATGTCGCTACAATAATTCGTCCTTTTGTATGATGGAACAGCGAAGCAATCTCTTGACCAATTACAGCTTCAGATGTTGTATATCCAGGCTTTTCAGCATTGATACTATCAGATAGCAAGCACAATACTCCTTGCTCACCAATCATCGCCATTTTTCCAATATCAGGTTTTTTTGACAAACGATTTTGATCGAAAATAAAGTCTCCTGTATGTACGATTGCGCCATGTGAAGTATGCAAACAAATGCCTACTGAGTCAGGAATACTGTGGTTTGTTCGGAAAAATGAAACGCTTACGTTCTCAAACGAAAGACGTGTCGATGAGCTGATAACGTTTAACAATGAGAAACTATTTAGTCCAACCTCTTTCATTCTTTCTTTTACTAACGCAAGGGTAAATTCCGTTCCATATACGGGCACTTCAAGTTTTTTTGAAATAAATGGAATAGCACCAATTTGTTCTTCGTGACCATGCGTTAAGAAAATAGCTTTTACACGTTCCTTATTTTCAATTAAATACGAAATATCAGGAATCACCATATCAATTCCAAGCATATCCCCGCCTGGAACCTTTGCTCCTGCATCTAGTACATAGATATCGTCGTTCACCTCAACGATGTACATATTTTTACCGATTTCTCCTATACCACCCAAAGCTGAAATTTTAATATTTTCTGTCTTTTTATCCAATTCCGTTTCCTCCCAAAATCATAGACCCGTCCATAATCTCATTTGTCTTCATTATAACTGATGACAGAATTGGAATACAAGAAATTTCATCCATGCTTTTCTAATGAATAAAAAAAGCCCCTGCATTCTTTTATGAATGAGGAGGCTTTTTATTATAGCGTGTTAAGCATTTTTCGTAATGATTCACGCTCAGGTTCAGTTAAAGGAACAAGTGGTAAACGTACAGATCCTACGTCTAAACCTTTAAACTGCAGAGCCGTTTTTACAGGTGTTGGGCTTGGAGCAGAGAAAAGAGCCTTCATAACAGGCAATAATTTACCATGTAGTTGAGCTGCTTCTTTTACTTTACCCGTCTCAAATGCTGATACCATCGCTTGCATCTCGTTACCTAATACGTGAGACGCCACAGAAATAATACCATTACCACCAATTGATAATACCGGCAACGTTAAACCGTCATCGCCACTATAAAGCGCAAAGTCATCAGCTGTATTGTTAATAATAGCTGTCATAGCGTCAAGATCTCCGCTTGCATCTTTAATTGCTACTACGTTTGAAAGCTCTGACAAGCGTACAATGGTAGTAAGCTCCATGTTAATAACAGAGCGACCTGGAATGTTATAAAGCATCACAGGAAGCTTTGTGCTCTCTGCAATTGCTTTAAAATGCTGATATAAACCTTCTTGATTTGGTTTATTGTAATACGGCGCAACGATCATTACAGCATCTACGCCAATTTCTTCAGCTTTTTTTGTTAGCTCAATCGATGCATACGTGTTGTTACTACCAGTTCCAGCTACTACTGGAACACGACCTGCCGCTACTTTAACTGAGTGTCTAAATAGAGCTAGCTTTTCTTCTGTGGATAACGTTGGTGATTCACCCGTTGTTCCAGCAATGATTAAAGAATCTGATCCATTCTCAATCAAATAGTTAATTAACTGTGTTGTTTTTTCAAAATCAATGTTTCCCTTATGATCAAAAGGGGTTACCATAGCCGTTGCTACTTTACCAAAATCAATCATGTCTTCACTCCTTGACGTTCAATTATCTCCATTGGTAAACAACTCCATCAACAATATTTAATTGATGGAGTCTGTTTACTTTATTGAGTTACTTTTGATAAATCAAAAGCACGGTGAAGTGCATTAACTGCTTTCTTCAAATCCTCTTCTTTTACAAGTACCCAAATTGTTGTGTGACTATCAGCTGATTGTAAAATTTGAATTCCTTCGCTTGCAAGCGCCGTTACAATTTTAGCCGTTACGCCAGGCACACCGGCAATCCCTGCACCTACGATAGATACCTTAGCACAATTGCGGATAACAGAAGGCTCGTAACCAAGCTCTTGTAAAACCGCAATCGCTTTATCTGTTGATTCTTCAGTAATAGTGTACACAACACCTTTTGGTGAAATATTAATAAAGTCCACGCTAATCTTTTCCTGAGCCATAGCTTTAAATACTTCAGCCTGCGTGTCGTAATAACCGTCCTTACTGAATACCTTAATTTGTGTCACATTGGATACGTGAGCAATGCCTGTTACAAGACGCTCTTGGACATCGCTTCCACGCTGTTGAGCCGCACTATGGGAAGTCACTAGTGTACCTTCAGAGTCAGCATAGGTTGAACGTACGCGCATTGGTACTTTGGCCTGCATAGCAATTTCAACAGCTCTTGGATGAATAACCTTCGCACCTTGATATGCCATGTTACAAATTTCATTATATGTCACAACCGATAGCGGTCTTGCATCTTCAACAATGCGTGGATCTGCTGTCATTACCCCTTCGACATCTGTAAAAATGTCAATGTATTCAGCTTGTAATGCAGCTCCTAAAGCAGAAGCAGACGTGTCGCTACCTCCTCGACCTAACGTTGTTGTATCACCGCTTTCGTTTGCTCCTTGAAAGCCTGTTACTACCACGACATCATACTCTTCTAATTCTTCTATTATACGGTCACATTTCATTTCAATAATCTTGGCATTAGTAAAATCACTATTCGTGATAAAACCAGCCTGAGCACCATTTAGAGCTGTAGCCTTTATGCCATTTTCGTTTAATAAGTTAGTGAATACAACGGAAGAAATTAATTCTCCACAAGCCATTAACATATCTAACTCTCGTTTATTCACAGAAGCCTTATTACCATTCACAAGTGATAACAGCGTATCCGTTGCATATGGTTCGCCTTTACGTCCCATTGCAGATACAACTACCACTACTTTGTAACCTTCTTTTTGTGCATTTTTCAGATGATGAATAGCACGTTCTCTTCCTTGTTCATTACGAACGGAAGTTCCTCCAAATTTTTGGACGATGATTTTCATACTTACACCTCATTAATACTCTGAAACACGCTAGTTGCGCTTATTTTACTAAGCCAAGCTTAATAAGTGACTCTGCAATTTGTACAGAATTCCAAGCTGCACCTTTTAATAAGTTATCAGATACAATCCACATATGGAAGCCATTTTCGTGATCTAAATCTTTACGGATACGACCAACGAATACTTCACGCTTGCCTACGCAGTCTGCAGGCATTGGATATACTTGATTCTCTGGGTCATCTTGTAAAACGATACCAGGTGCATCAGCTAGTAATTTTTTCACATCAGCTACCGTTGCATCATTGTTTTCAATTTCAATATAAACTGACTCTGAATGTCCTGTAACAACCGGTAAGCGAACACAAGTAGCAGCTACTGGTAGTTCAGGCATGCTCATAATTTTTTTCGTTTCGTTAATCATTTTCATTTCTTCGAATGTAAAGCCGTTATCTTGGAACTTATCAATCTGAGGAATAGCGTTAAAAGCAATTTGGTAATGCTTTTTATCCCCACCAACTGGTAAAATTTCTGGCGTGAATTCTTTTTCGTCCAGGATTGCTTGTGCTTGTTCCTTTAATTCATTAATTGCTGCGGCACCAGCACCTGAAACAGCTTGATACGTCGATACAATCACTTTAGATAAACCGTATTTTTCACGCAGTGGTTGCAGTGCTGCTACCATTTGAATCGTTGAACAGTTTGGATTTGCAATGATTCCATTATGTGCTTTTAGTGCTTCTTCGTTTACTTCTGGCACAACTAAAGGTACGTTTTCATCCATACGAAATGCGCTTGTATTATCAACTACAATCGCTCCACGTTTCACTGCTTCCGGTGCTAACGCCTTGGAAATGCTTCCTCCTGCGCTAAATAAAGCAATATCTACTCCTTCAAAGCTCTCTGGCTTTGCTTCTTGAATGATTATTTCTTCTCCATTATAAGTGACTTTCTTACCCGCTGAACGAGCTGAAGATAATAATGTTAATTTGCCAATTGGAAGATTACGCTCTTGTAGAGTTTTTATCATTTGTTGTCCTACTGCACCTGTTGCTCCTACTACTGCTACATGTAATTCTCTTGTCATTTTAATACCGCCTCCAACAATTTTCAACTACTCAACATTTTTCTGCATATACTGACTATTTTAACATAATACCTTATTTTATTGCGCTAAAGAAGAGAAGATTTTAAAATCTTCTCTTCTTTTTTCACCTTTGACAGAAATATATTCTTAAAATTACTTTATGATGCGGCGCGCTACTTTGTTTCTTAATCGCGAAAACGCTCCACGACAACAGGTTGAATTTGTTTCCCTTCCAATGCCGCATACACCGTATCAGAAAGCATCGGCATACGAGCTACCATTGAGTTTGGCTTTGAAATAGGATCATCTTGACCAAATGGAATAAAGTAAATGTTTTTAGTAGCCATTAGTCGCATTAAGTTTACACCATTTAGACCCAATGCGTCATTGGTTGAAATACCTAAGACAACAGGCTTATTATTACGTAGCGTTGCTTTTGCAGCCATTAGAACTGGGGATTCGGTCATAGCATTCGCAAATTTACTCATTGTATTTCCAGTAATTGGAGCAACCACCATGCAGTCAAGTGGAATTTTGGGTCCTAATGGCTCTGCTTTTACAATGGTATTGATAACAGAGTTCCCGGTAACTTCTTCAATTTTTCGAATCCAATCTTCTCCATCTCCAAAACGTGTATTTGTTGATTGAACAGTATAAGATACCACAGGCATTACTTCTGCTCCTAAATTGACAAGCTTTTCAATTTCTGGCATTACTGCATCGTACGTACAGTGAGAGCCCGTTAAACCAAAACCAATTCGTTTTCCTTTAAGTGACATTATTGTTTCTCCTCCCTTTGATCAGCAGCTTCTTTCAGTAACGTCACAATGACATTGGCAACGATTTGTCCTGCTGTTTTTGGTGCCACGATTCCAGGAAGTCCCGGTGCTAGAATCGCTTTAATTCCTCTTTTTTCAGCGTAGCGAAAATCAGTACCTCCAGGCTTTGATGCAAGGTCCACTACAAGAGCATGCGTTGGAATATTGGCTAAGACACTAGATGTCAAAACCGGATATGGAATCGTATTAATACAAATATCACTATCCGTTATTTCTTGAGCTAAATCGTTTAAATGAAACGGTATTAACCCCATTTCGCTAATGCGTGCTAAATGCTCTGATTTACGCGCACCAACCTTTACATTTGCTCCTAATGCTGCAAACGAGCGCGCCACACTCATTCCTACTCTTCCTAATCCAAGAACGGATATATTCGCTCCATGTATTGTAAAGTCTGTATGTTGAATGACCAGCATAATTGTCCCCTCAACTGTTGGAATTGAGTTGTAGATAGCAACATCGTCACGCTCAAACAGCTGAATGAGTGTTCGATTTGTCTTTTGAACAAGGCTATTTAAATACTCATTGCTAATTCCTGAATAAATGGTACAATGCGCAGGAGTACTAGCTAAGATCTCTTCTGTTAAAATTACTTTTTCATTTGAAAAGATGGTATCGACTTGCCCTTCATGATTTGTACCTGGTACAGGCAAAATAATGGCATCGACATCGGAAAAATTTAGTTCATCAATTTGATATTTGGTCGCACCAGTAAAGCCGTGATCAAGCTGATCAAACCCTATAAGCGATGTTTTTGCATCTAATTGGATGAGCTTTCGTATGACCTCAAGCTGTCTTGCATCACCACCAATGACAGCTATGTGCAAATCCGTTAACATGTGTCTGTTCACCTTCTTTAATATTAAATAGAGACGTCTAGTTCTTTAAAATTATAGATATCATAGAATCATTCATTACCATTAGATACCTATTGCATTTTCTTCAACATAGTATGTAAACAACTGAGAATCGGTGAATCTTTCTCCGCATTGTATGACAAATATTCGAGTCCAAAAAAAGCATGGCTACTAACAGCCATGCTTTTCTACTATTCAATCGATGTATTTTCTTATTGTTCTAAATTAACTATAACCATATCGGTTCCTATCTTTTCAATATGAGACCATGGTACTCTTACATCACTACCCTGCTTTCGGAAACCAAACCATTTCATAGAAGGAATTAATAGCGCTTTTATTTGGCCCTGCTCATTAAATTCTAAGTCCGTTTGCCCCAGTACGCCAAGGCGTTCAGCTCGCTTTAAATCCACAATTTCCTTACCGCTTAGTTCACTTAACCTCATAAACCTCTCCCCCTTATAACTAGTTTATCAATGAACATAGTAAAAACATGACAAGAAAATAAAAAAGTGTGGGACAAAACGAAATGTTTCTTTCTCAAAGACGAGTTATGTCTTTTCTAAGGTAGTTAGGTTATAATAACAGGTTCGTTTCGTTCCATTCCGCTACGGACACTCGCTTTCCGCAGGGAGGAATCTGAGCCTCCTCGCTGCGGAGTCTCATCTCTTCCTCTAGTCCCCCTAGGAGTCACATGCCTTACGCTCCATTCCACTAATTCTTTAAAATTAGTTTCCTAATCAACAAAAAATCCGAACTATAAAAGAGTCGTTAACTCTCAATAGTTCGGATAGATCATTGACTGAAATACTTATGTTCCAGCCGCTTTCGTACTCTTATTTTTTATTCAATCCTTTTGGCATTTCACCGCTAGGGCTAATTAAAGATAGTGCAAAATCATCTTTGAAAATAGAACGTGCCAATGAATTAACGCTGTCAATTGTCACATTGTTAACTAGATCTAAAATTTCATCTAATGAGCGATGATGACCCAACATTAGTTCATTTTTTCCGTTACGACTCATACGACTATTTGTGCTTTCTAGACTCAGCATTAAGTTTCCTTTTAACTGCTCTTTACTGTTAGCAAGCTCTTTCGCCGTAATCCCTGTGTCTGTAAGCTCTGTAAGCGTATCTTGAATTGTATCATACAGCACATCAAGCTGATTGCTACCTGTTCCACCATAAATAGTCACAAGGCCACTATCACGGTAAGAAGAATGATAAGAGAAGACCGAATAAGCTAATCCACGTTGCTCTCGTACCTCTTGGAACAAGCGACTGCTCATACTTCCTCCCAATACGTTATTTAAAACGATTAGGCTATACACATCTTTTCCACCAATTGGAAGCCCTTCGAAACCTAAGCATAAATGCGCTTGTTCTGTATCTTTTTTGCGAGCGATGTGATTTGTATGAAAAGCTGGCTGTACATACTGATGGGCATCATATGATGAAGTGTATGTACCAAAATACTTTTCAACTTCTTTAATAAAAGAATCATCTACGTTACCCGCTACTGAAATCACAACATTTTCAGGAATGTACATTTTTTCCATATAGCTACGAAGCGAATCACCGTTAAACGTTTTTAACGTCTCTTCCGTTCCCAAAATTGGATATCCTAACGGATGGTCACCATACACAGCTTTACCTAATAAGTCATGTACGATGTCGTCTGGGGTATCTTCATACATCTTAATTTCTTCGTATACTACATTTTTCTCTCTAGCTAACTCTTCTTCATCAAAAGCAGAGTTAAAGAACATATCTGCTAGCACATCAAGCGCTTGATTGGAATGTTCATCTAACACTTTTGCATAGTAACAAGTATATTCCTTTGATGTAAAGGCATTAACTTGTCCTCCAATTTGATCAAAGCTCTCTGCAATGTCACGAGCAGAGCGTGTCTTAGTACCTTTAAAAAACATGTGCTCTAAAAAATGTGAGACACCATTAATTTCTGGATGTTCACTTCGAGAACCGGTCCCAATCCAAACTCCAATCGCTACCGAACGAACCGTTGGGATATTTTCAAGCACAATTCGCACACCATTTTTGCATGTATGTCGAGTAATCAAGCTAACTCCTCCTTTGTCATTTGCTTCATTTTAATGAGATACGTTTATAAGAAAAATACGCTTGATATCCGTTAATCTTTACGATAACTGACCATTCTTTCTTCATCAAGCAGCATCGTTACCGTCGTAACATCTAACCCTTTTTTCTCAATATCCGTTAACAGCTGATCCAATGAATTCGCTGTAGTCTCAGTAGGATGCATCAGCACGATTGCACCTGGATGAATTTTTTTCATCACGCGATTAATCAGCACATCTTTTGTTGGCTTTTGCCAATCAATTGTATCTACTGTCCACATAATTGTACTCATTTTTTGCTCTGAAGCTAACGTTACTACTTCTTTTCGAAAGCTACCGCTTGGGGGCGCAAACCACTTTACTTTCTTACCAGTAGTAGCCGTAATTACTTCATTCGTTTTCTTTAATTGATCAACAATTTGTCCTGATGATAATGTAGCCATGTTAGGATGCGAGTAGGAATGATTTCCAACTTCATGTCCCTCATCTACAATCATCTTTGCCAACTCAGGGTTATTTTTAACCCATCTTCCTTCTAAAAAAAACGTTGCTTTTGCATCGTGCTTCTTTAAAGTTTGAAGCATATCTGGTAAATATTCATTTCCCCAGGCCACATTTATCGTAAACGATACCATAGGCTTTTCAGGGTGTCCACGATAGATAGCTTCAGATGGAAGATCATCTAAATGCACCTTTGGCTTTATTTGTTTATAAACCAGCTTGTCTTCATTAAACTTACCGCTTTTTTTCATGTTCTCATAGGAAGCCTTTACATCTACAGCGATTCCATTGTAACCCGGCGTTTTCTTCCAGACTGGGTCAATGGCTGCATTAGAAGGCTTAACGTTATATATCTTTGCTTTCTCGGCAATCTTCTGATATAGGTCGTTTCTTTCGACACCAGCTTGCTCAACCGTTGTCTGAAATGCTTCTACATAATCAGTAGCAAACGGATTATAAATTGATTTATATGTAATTGCAAGTAAAAATAAAAATGCAGTAAATTGAATGATTGAACGTTTCACTTATCCTTCCCCCTTCTCCATACAAAGTATGTAGAAAAAGGACAAGGTAGAACAGCGTCTTCAAGCCAATGTAATAAAACCCCCACATCAGTTAGACTGCGTGGGGGAATAACAAGGCAATTATTTTGTTTCTTTTGCCTGCTCTTCTTTTTCTTTTTGCTCTTTCAGAACTGCTTTCCTTGATAAGTTAACGCGACCTTGCTTGTCGATTTCCATTACTTTTACAAGAATTTCATCACCGATAGCAACAACGTCTTCCACTTTACCAATACGTTCTTCAGCAAGCTCAGAAATATGAACAAGGCCATCTTTACCGCTGAAAATTTCAACAAATGCACCAAACTTCTCGATGCGTTTAACTTTACCTAGATACATTTGTCCAGCTTCAACTTCACGAACAAGATCTTCAATGATTTTCTTCGCTTTTAGGTTCATCTCTTGGTCAATTGATGAGATAAAGATTGTACCATCTTGTTCAATATCAATCTTAACACCAGTTTCTTCAATGATCTTATTAATTTGTTTACCACTTGGTCCAATAACATCACGAATCTTGTCTGGATTGATTGCCATCGTCAAGATTTTCGGAGCGTACTGAGACAGCTCTTCACGAGGTGTATTAATTGTAGAAATCATGTGATCTAAGATCTGCATGCGTCCTTTTTGTGCTTGTTGAAGAGCCTCTTCTAAGATTTCACGAGATAGGCCATCAATTTTAATATCCATTTGTAACGCAGTAACACCTTTTGCTGTTCCCGCTACTTTAAAGTCCATATCACCTAAGTGATCTTCCATTCCCTGGATATCAGTTAAAATTGAGTAATGCTCACCCGATTTAATAAGACCCATTGCAATACCCGCTACAGGAGCTTTAATTGGAACCCCAGCATCCATCATTGCAAGCGTACTTGCACAAATACTTGCTTGAGACGTTGAACCGTTTGATTCTAACACTTCAGATACAAGGCGGATTGTGTATGGGAAATCTTTTTCTGTTGGAATAACAGGCTCTAATGCACGTTCACCAAGTGCTCCATGACCGATTTCACGACGTCCAGGTCCACGCATTGGTCTTGTCTCACCTACGCTGAAAGAAGGGAAATTATAGTGATGCATAAAGCGTTTAGATTCTTCTACGCTTAAGCCATCTAGAATTTGCACATCTCCAAGCGCTCCTAGTGTACAAATGCTAAGTGCCTGCGTTTGTCCACGCGTGAATAACCCAGAGCCGTGTGTACGCGGCAATAAGCCAACTTCAGATGATAATGGTCGAATTTCGTCAATGCTTCGACCATCTGGACGCACTTTTTCTTCTGTAATTAGACGACGCACTTCGCTTTTAACAAGCTTAGATAAGATCTCACTGACTTGACCTAATACATCAGCTTCAACTTGTTGCTCTTCAAACTGCGCAATTACCGCTGCTTTTACTTCGCTAATTGCTTCTTCACGAGCATGCTTTTCTTGAACTTGAACAGCTCGGTTCATGTCTGCTTCTGCAATTTCACGCACTTGTCTTTCTAAGTCTGCATCTACTGTATAAAGTTGCACTTCCATTTTCTCTTTACCAACAGCTGCAACAATTTCTTCTTGGAATTCAATTAACTTCTTAATTTGGTCATGTCCAAACATAATTGCTTCTAACATCACTTCTTCTGGTACTTCATCTGCACCAGCTTCAACCATGTTAATAGCGTCTTTTGTTCCAGCAACCGTTAAATGAATATCGCTTTTTTCTTGGTCTTCTACACCTGGATTTACAACAAATTTACCGTCTACACGCCCTACGATAACCCCAGCAATTGGGCCTTCGAATGGAATATCAGAGATAGAAAGTGATAAAGAAGAACCAAACATAGCGGCAACTTCAGACGAGTAGTTTTGATCTACACTCATTACAACACTTACGACCTGTACTTCGTTACGGAATCCATCTGCGAATAGCGGACGAATTGGACGGTCAATTAAGCGGCTAGCTAAAATAGCTTTCTCACTTGGACGACCTTCACGCTTAATAAATCCACCTGGAATTTTACCAACTGCGTATAAACGCTCTTCATAGTTAACTGTTAAAGGAAAAAAATCTACGTCTTTCGCTTGTTTTGAAGCTGTTGACGTGCTTAATACTACTGTGTCTCCATAACGAATCAGTGCTGCTCCGTTAGCTTGCTTTGCTAATTGACCAACTTCAACCTCTAGCCTTCTACCGGCTAGTTCCATGGAGAACACTCGTTTTTCTTGTTCCATATCGACGAGTACCCCTCTCTACATATAAAATATATGTATGTAAATAAATGTGATAGTTTTATTATAAACGAAATACTAAAAAACAATAGCTTTTTTCACATTATGTAGCATCTTTTCAAAACATCTAAATGTACATACTAAAAAAGCGGGAATGCTCCCGCTTTCTTCTTATTATCGACGTAAACCAAGCTTGTTGATTAGATCACGATAACGAGTAACGTCTTTGTTACGAAGATAGTTAAGTAAGTTACGACGTCTACCTACCATTTTTAGAAGCCCACGACGAGAGTGGTGGTCCTTCTTGTGAGTACGTAAATGATCGTTTAGATTGTTAATTTGCTCTGTTAGGACAGCGATTTGAACCTCTGGAGATCCAGTATCGTTTGCATGAGTTTTGTACTCATTAATGATTTCATTTTTACGCTCTTGTGTGATAGCCATCCTATTCACCTCCTTGTTTATAAACCCCAGTTACCGAGCAAGACGTTGGTGAATCGTCATGCCAAGCAATGGTTGTTTTGCATACAAGTGTTATATTACTACTTTCTTTTCAAAAAAGCAAGAAAATCTCTGCTTTTTCTTTTAGTTTATTGTACGTTTTTTGAAACACCTAAAAAGTACTGGTTTGCTTCTTCTTTATCTAATGAAATTTGTTCAATTAGCGCTTCAATTCCAGAAAATTTGCGCTCACTACGAATGAGCTTATGCCAACGAACTCTTACATGCTCACCGTAAATTTGCTTATTAAATGATAGAAGGTGCACTTCAATTGTGGGCTTTTTTAAGTCTTCATGAAATGTTGGTTTATATCCTATATTGCATACTCCTTGATACCATTGATTATTTAGCTCTAACTCCACTGCGTATACGCCTGTTCTTGGCAGGAGATAATCAGCGGCTAAGGAAACATTTGCCGTTGGAAACCCAATTTGCCTGCCTCTTTTTTCACCATGAACGACCGTTCCTTCTACTTCATAATTACGTCCAAGCAGCAATTTCACTTTCTCCATTTCACCATCAGCTAAGAATTGTCTAACTAACGTTGAGCTTACTTTCTCTTCATTTGTTGTTAGCTTATCTACGACCGTCTGCGTAAACTGTGAACGAGAGTGAAAAGGTAACGTTTCCATCGTCCCTTTTCCTAGCTTACCATATGAATAATCGAATCCTGCTACAACATGCTCTACGTTTAAGCCGATAATATACTGATCAACAAACTCTTGTGGTAATAAAGATGCAAACGCCCGATCGAAATGCACTATATATAAAAAGTCAATTCCCAGTTTTTTAATAAGTCGTTTTTTTTCTTCTAAAGGTGTAATCATATCAACGTGCTGAACGTTTTTCCCAAGAATGACGGATGGATGAGGTGTGAAAGTCATCACTGCGCTCGCTACATTTTTCTCATCAGCAATTTGCTTTGCTGTTTTAATCACTTGCTGGTGCCCCAAATGTACACCATCAAAAAATCCAAGAGCTAAAACAGAACGCTGTACAACCTCTCGTCCTAAATGATGTGGATGTCGAATCTCTATCGTTTCCAAAACGCACTTCACCTTTTCCTTAACCAATTCAGTCGATTGCTAAGACTTTTACCGGTTTAATTAAATGTTTTTTTGTGGGATGCTGCGCATAAATCGCCATGCATTTTCCAGCTGAATCCACCATTAGAAATTGCCCCTCGAGTAAAGATTCATCTTCTGGACATGGTAATACCGCACCGTTTCTCACTTTCTCTGCTAATGTATCATTTATTTTGAATTTCGGCAAATGAAAGAGCGCACGCTCAATAGGATGTAAAAGTGATTGAATTGTTCCTTCTTCTACTGCTAGTTCAATCTGTTCAAACGTTAAGCAATCCTCTAAAGAAAACTGACCTGATCCTGTTCTTTTTAAATAAGACATATGAGACGGGTAACCAAGTTTCTCACCGATCATAACAGCAAGTGTTCTAACATACGTTCCTTTACTACAGGTCACACGGAAGCGAAATGAAATGTTTTCGCCCGTAAATACATCTCGGTCATCAAGAAGTTCAAACTGATAAATTTGAATAGTACGCGCAGGTCTTTCAATCTCAATCCCTTGCCTTGCGTATTCATATAACTTTTTACCATTAATTTTTACGGCTGAATACATGGGAGGAACTTGTTCAATCGTCCCCGTTAAGGATTTAAGAACCTCTTCAATTTGAGCACGCGTAAACGTCGCATTTATCTCTTTTCTTTCCACCACATCACCAGATGAGTCTTCCGTCGTGGTAGAAAAACCAATAGTGACTTCCCCTTCATACGTTTTTGTTGCACCTGTTAAATACTCTACAATTTTGGTTGCGCGACCGATACAGATGGGGAGTACACCTGTTACATCTGGGTCAAGCGTGCCCGTATGACCTACTTTTTTTGTTTTTAGTAGCTTTCTAACTTTAAAGACACAGTCATGAGACGTCATCCCCGCTGGCTTATTTAAAACTAAAACACCATCCAACTTACTCAACTCCTTTTCCTCCATAAAAAAGGTGCCTCAAAAAGCACATGTACTTGTTGAGACACCCTTTATCATGCTCATTTGAGCACCCTAATCATCCATTAATTATGGTCTTGCTCATCGTTGCTTTCTTTTTTAATTTCATGAAGTAACGACTCAATCCGATTACCATAATCAATTGACTCATCAAATTCAAATGTAATTTCAGGTGTTTTACGTAAGCGAATGCGCTGACCAATCTCTGAGCGAATAAAGCCTTTTGCTTTTGCAAGACCTTTTAACGTATTCTCACGCTGCTCAGCATCTCCTAATACAGAGATATATACTTTTGCTTGCTGCAAATCGCCTGAAACCTGAACGTCCGTAACCGTTACAAAGCCGATGCGTGGATCTTTAATCTTTCGATTTAAAATCTCACCTAGCTCTTTTTTCATTTGTTCACCGACTCTAGTTGCTCTAATTTTCATACTGTGTCACCCCTTTTATACCACTTCAACAGGCTGACTGCTATTAAATCAGCTTGAAAAACCCAATTGGTTCCAACACTTCATCAACAGAAAAATTTTCTGCTTATAATCGGTATTATAACCAATCAAAGGTTGTAATAGTGCGTTCGATTTCTGGAAAAGAATCCATTAGAGCAATTGCTTTTTGTAATTCTTGTTCCGTTGCGATGCGACTAGATGAAACTGCAACTATGCTAATTTTTGTACGCTGCCACACATCTTGAAAATCTGTTTCGGATACCGATACATTATACTTTTGTTTTAGGCGCATTAAAATCCGCTGTAAAACCGCTCGCTTATCCTTTAGTGAGGCCGCGTTATAAATTAAACATTCACATTCCACTAATCCAATCACTTAGGATCGATTTGCTCCATTACATATGCTTCAATAACATCGCCTTCTTTAATGTCATTGAAGTTTTTAATTGTAATACCACACTCGTAGCCTTGAGCTACTTCTTTTGCATCATCTTTGTATCGTTTTAGGGCATCAACTTCACCTTCAAAGATAACGATACCATCACGAATTAAACGGATGCTGCTGTGGCGCGTAATTTTACCTTCTGTGACGTAACCGCCGGCAATTGTACCAATTTTAGATACTTTGAACGTTTGACGAACTTCAACTTGACCAATAACTTTTTCTTCAAACTCAGGATCAAGCATTCCTTTCATCGCTGATTCAATCTCTTCAATCACTTTGTAGATAATACGATGTAGACGAATATCTACTTTTTCAGCTTCTGCCGTGCGTTTTGCACCTGCATCTGGACGTACGTTAAATCCAATTACGATTGCATTAGAAGCTGTTGCTAAGATGATATCAGATTCTGTAATTGCACCTACACCAGTGTGAATGATGCGTACGTTTACGCCTTCAACATCAATCTTTTGTAAAGATGCTGCTAAAGCTTCAACAGAACCTTGTACGTCAGCTTTTACGATTAAGTTTAAGTCTTTCATTTCACCTTGCTTGATTTGCTCAAATAAATCATCCAAGCTTACGCGCGTTTTTTCACCACGCTGTTGTTCAAGCTGCTTTTGAGCACGTAGCTCACCGATTTGACGAGCTGTTTTCTCATCTTCAAACACCATGAAGCGGTCACCAGCTAACGGTACATCGTTTAGACCTGTAATCTCAACTGGAGTTGAAGGACCAACCTCTTTCACGCGACGACCGATGTCGTTTACCATTGCACGAACACGACCGAACGTGTTTCCGACAACGATTGGATCTCCAACTTTTAGTGTTCCATTTTGAACAAGTAAAGTAGCTACTGAACCGCGGCCCTTATCAAGCTGTGCTTCGACAACCGTTCCAACAGCACGACGATTTGGGTTTGCTTTTAATTCTTCTACTTCACTTACCAATAGGATCATTTCAAGAAGCTGGTCAATACCTTCTCCTGATAGAGCAGATAGCTTACAGAAGATTGTATCGCCACCCCATTCTTCCGCTACCAATCCGTGTTCCATTAGTTCTTGCATAACGCGGTCTGGGTTTGCTGCTTCTTTATCCATTTTATTAACAGCTACGATAATTGGTACTTCAGCAGCTTTCGCGTGGTTAATTGCTTCAATTGTTTGTGGCATTACACCATCATCAGCTGCAACAACAAGAATTGTAATATCTGTTACTTTTGCTCCACGCGCACGCATTGTTGTGAACGCGGCATGTCCTGGTGTATCTAAGAACGTAATCTTCTTCTCTTCTACCACAACTTGGTAAGCACCGATATGCTGCGTGATTCCACCAGCTTCTCCAGCCGTTACCTTCGTGTTACGAATTGAATCTAATAGCGTTGTTTTACCATGGTCTACGTGACCCATAATTGTAACAACTGGTGGACGAATTTGAAGGTCTTTCTCATCGTCAATGATTTCCATTGCTTCAAAATCAGTTGCGTCTAACACAACTTCTTCTTCCACTTCTACGCCATACTCACCAGCAATTAATTCAATTGCTTCTTTTTCAAGCTCTTGGTTGATTGTTGCCATAACCCCAACCATGAACAGCTTTTTAATAATCTCTGAAGGCTCTTTGCCTAACTCTTTTGCCAATTCAGAAACTGTTAAACTTTCAGAGTATGTGATTTTTTCAGGAAGTTCTTTTGGTTGTGCCGGAGCCGGTCTTCCTTTTCCTCCCTGAGGCTTTCTATTACCTTTTCCACCTTTGTTGGCAGCAGGTTTTGCTGGCTTTTTGTTGCCTTTTTTATCATTATTATTTGGTTTTGAATTATTATTTAGTGCTGCATCTAGTTTTTTCACATGCTCATCCTCTAACGTTGTCATGTGGTTAGACACTTCAACATTCATTTCTTTTAATTTTTCTATAACGTCTTTGCTTGAAATATTGTATTGTTTTGCATATTCATGTACGCGAACTTTACTCAATATTTTCACCCCCAAAAAGATTAATCGAGCATCGTGATTAGCTTTTTGGCAAAGCCACTATCCATCACTGCAACGACAACACGTGCATCTTTACCGATTGCTTCTCCTAAAACGTAGCGATCCACAACGGTTCGAACCGGAACTTGATAATACGTGCATTTGTCGATGACTTTTTTTGTTGTGTTATCTGATGCATCACCGGCTAAAAGAACAAGCTTTGCTTTTTTTTTGCGCACTTCTCCTATTACAAGCTCTTCACCAGAAATTAATTTACGTGCTCGATTTGCAAGTCCTAAAAAAGAGAGCCACTTTTCATTATTCAATGTCATTGCTTCTCCTTCTCTACAAGCGTCAACAATTCATCATAAACTGCATCTTCAATCGGTGCGCTCAAGTGAGTAGATAAGACATTTTTCTTTTTTGCTAATAAAATGGCTTCTTTATCTTTACTTAAATAGGCACCGCGCCCGGACTTTTTACCCGTTAAGTCAACCGAAACTTCACCTTCTTTAGAGCGTACAACGCGTACTAGCTCTTTTTTAGGCATCATTTCACCAGTGGCCACACATTTTCGCATCGGGACTTTTTTACGATTGTTCATTTGGCTCACCTCTTATTCCATGTCATCTTCGTCTGAATCAAATGCATGTTGACTCACTAACATGTCATCACTTTTTTGAATATAAATACCTTCTTGCTCGGCTTCGGATTGACTCTTAATGTCAATTTTCCATCCTGTTAACTTAGCTGCTAAACGTGCATTTTGTCCACGTTTACCGATTGCTAATGACAGCTGGTAATCTGGCACGATAACCGTTGTTGCTTTTTCCTCTTCATCCACCATTACTTCTAATACTTTTGATGGACTTAATGCATTTGCCACAAATTCTACCGGGTCATTTGACCAGCGAACGATATCAATTTTCTCACCTTTTAATTCATTCACAACAGCCTGAACACGTTGACCTTTTGGTCCTACACAAGAACCGACTGGATCTACTTCAGCATATTCTGAGTGAACAGAGATTTTAGAACGATCGCCAGCTTCACGTGCAACTGACTTTAATTCAACTGTACCATCATAAATTTCTGGTACTTCTTTTTCAAATAAACGCTTAAGTAATCCAGGGTGTGTTCTTGAAACGTAAATTTGAGGACCTTTTGTTGTTTTTTCCACTTTTGTGATATACACTTTAATACGGTCATGTGGTTTATATTGTTCGTTGGGCATTTGTTCACTTTGTGGCAATAGAGCCTCAATTTTCCCAAGGCTTACATAGATAAAGCGTGAGTCTTGACGCTGAACAATTCCTGTCATGATGTCTTCTTCACGATCGCTAAACTCAGAATAGATAACGCCACGCTCTGCCTCACGAACGCGCTGTGTTACAACTTGCTTCGCTGTTTGTGCAGCAATGCGACCGAAGTCTTTTGGCGTTACTTCAATTTCTACAACGTCGTCTAATTGAAAGTTAGGATTAATCCCTTGGGCTTCTTCAACTGAGATTTCCAAGCGTGGATCATACACTTCATCTACAACGTCTTTACGTGCGAATACGCGCATTGTTCCTCGATCTAAATTTAAATCAACACGCACGTTTTGCGCTTGATTAAAATTGCGCTTATAAGCAGAAATTAACGCTGCTTCAATCGCTTCAATAATAACATCTTTACTAATGCCTTTTTCTTTTTCAAGAACTACCAAGGCATCTAATAACTCACTGCTCATTTTGGTTAATCCCCCTTTAATATTCACTAGTTGCTAATGCGTTAAAACACAATTGCCAGCCTAGCAAACGCAACTTTTTCATATGGTAATTCCACTGTTTTTGTACGTGTTTTAATGCGAATTGATAACGTTACTGTTGTACCGTCAAATGCTACTAGTTCGCCTTCAAACTCCTTTGCTCCTTCAATTGGCTCATATGTTTTTATGTATACATGCTTACCGATTGAACGTTCAAAGTCTTTGTCCTTCTTTAAAGGTCGCTCAGCACCTGGAGAGGATACTTCAAGAAAATAGTTATGTGTGATTGGATCAACTTCATCCATTTTCTCGCTAAGCTTTTCGCTTACAGCTCCGCAGTCTTCAATATCTACACCCGTTTCAGAATCAATAAAAACTCGAAGGAACCAATCGCGCCCTTCTTTTACATACTCTATTTCCACTAGCTCTAAGTTCATTTCTTCTAAAATTGGTGTAACCATTTCTTCTACTGTTTCTTTTACGCTTTTGCCCATTTCTAATCCTCCTTTCGAGACAACAAAATCTATGTCTCTTATCTAAAAAAGAGTGGACACATTTGATACTGTCCTTTCAATACCTAGTATGAAGCTGGTACATACGCACGATATACTAATGAGTAAGAATGATGAAAATAATAATGAATGTTTTCAATTCATATCGCCGTGATACAGTCCGGTACTTAAGTTTCGATGCTAGAACGTCTCGAGTCAAAAAGCATGCACGTACAGAAAAAACGAATCATGCTAACCGCCGATTCGTTTCCCATACTCCTTACTAGTTCGTAAGTTCATATCAATAAGAAAGAGCGGGTTTCCCCACTCTTTACTCGTCCGTATCCTTAGCATTTCCACATTCACTATATCATAACCGCTTATTTTATGCAAATGTTAGAAAAGTGAAAGTTGGTTTTGATCTGGCAAGCTTTCTAAGCAACCGTGATTGTCTAAATACTCTAGAATTGTCTTTGATACTTTTCCCCTTTGCTGTAGATCTTCTTTTGATAAAAACTCTCCATCCTTGCGAGCTTTCACAATATTTAAAGCCGCATTAGTACCCAATCCTGGAATGGAATTAAATGGTGGAATTAACGATGTACCATCAATAATAAACTCATCTGCACTCGATTCATACAAATCAACTTTTTTGAATGAATAGCCACGCTCACACATTTCAAGCGCAAGTTCAAGCACTGTTAATAAGTTCTTCTCTTTCGGAGAAGCATCAAGTCCCTTACCATTGATTTCTTCCATTTTCGCCCGAATAGCAGTCGAACCCTTGATCATTGTGTCAATATCGAAGTCATCGGCGCGTACTGTGAAATATGCTGCATAATATAAAAGCGCATGATGAACTTTAAAATACGCAATACGTACAGCCATTAAAACGTATGCTGCTGCATGGGGTAGCGATAGGTAATATTCCCCTCAGCCTCACCTGTTTGGGTTCCATTTTCCCCCGCTTCACACCGTACGTGAACCTTTCGATTCATACGGCGTTCCATCGAACAACAACCAAATGTTACTTCACTAATTTTTCCCGAAATGAAAGTATCTTTTTAATTTGTTTTTGCTTATAACCTAAGCTAAGAAGCTTGTCTTCATTTAATGTGAGATTGTGCAGGTCATTATGACATTTATTATGAAGGGACACAAGGTTCGTTACCCTGTTTACCTGCTCGGCAGGCAATTCAGGGTTTGCATGATGTGTTTCAATTTCATAAGGCGCGATATCTTCCCTGCATATCCTGCACTTGCCTTTATCACGATTAAATGCGTAAGCCCTGTTAAGGAAAAATTCAAAGTTATAGAGCTTCCTTCTACGCTTACTTTTGTTTCTATTTCCAAGCAACCTTTTCGTAGCCATTGCGTCTGCTCCGAATATCCAATCAAGTCTATATAATCTTGGCTTTTTTCTTGTTCTCTTGAGGTGCAGCTCCCTTCCTTGCAAGGTAAAGGGCGTTTCCTCTTGATTAAACAATGCAGGATCAACTCGTTTGATAAATGCAAGGTCCGTGACACCAATAATATGGTCTTTATATTTAACAGCAGGTAAGGCAGTTTTGTAATTAGCATGAAGCTCTGTTAGGTTTGTGCATTTATTAGCAGGAACCCAGTCGACTATCTTTTTCTTGCCTTTTGCACTTTTAGCACCTAGCCTCCGTCGTACTGCTCTGTACGCCGCCCATCTAACCCGATAATTATACTGTTTAAATATTTCCGAGCCCCAAGTGGTGACTTGATAATAGTTAACCAGCCCTCTTATCTTTGAATTGATAATATTGATGTCACTGATTAAGGTTTCAATGTCTTTGCACTTTTTGAGGAGCTTGATGTCCTTAAGAAGCTGCGCAACCTTCTTAGCGAGTTTTTCCTCATTCGGCTTCGACCTAGTAATGTACCCTTTTTCTGCATTTCCTCTCACAAGCTTATATTTGTAACCAAGAAAACTGATTGGTGTTGTCCTAATGTCGGTTATCTTTGTCTTTTCTAAGGATAATTGCAATTTTAACTCTTCTCTCAAGTATTTTTCATACCTGTATACGAGTTTTTCTGCATTTTCCTTCGTATTGGTCAGCACGACCCAGTCATCAGCATACCTCACGAGATAGGCTGTTTTTAACTTAAGACGTGGCTTACCTGATAATCCGCGCAATACAAGGCTTCTTTGACCAGAGCTGTAATTTTTCCTGAGAACTTTCCTCTCGTATTCTCTAGTAACAAAGTTGTCAAAAGGGGTGAGATAGACATTTGCCAAAAGAGGAGAAATAATTCCCCCTTGAGGAGTGCCTAGTTCATTCTTCACAATCTCCTCCATTACTCCCGCTTTTAACATTGCTTGTATCATCATTAGAACTCGTTTATCGGTAATACCAAAACTCCAAAGTATTTTCAGCAGTTTATTGTGATTCACGTTATCAAAGAATTTGGATATATCTCCTTCAATGACCCAGTGGTGTCCTGTTTTATGAGCGAGGAAACCAAGTCTTGCTAATGCGTTCTCGGTGCTTCTCCACGGTCTAAACCCATATGAATGTTCAAAGAAATGTGCTTCACAGATGGGTTCAATGACACTTCGGATACATTCTTGGACAATTCTATCTGCAATTGCAGGAATACCAAGTGGTCTTGTTTTCCCATTATCCTTTGGGATATGCACACGCCTAAACATTTCAGGTTGATAATTATCAAAATTCTTTTGGACATACTCAAGGACTTCCTTGAAATCCTTCTGAAGAATGTTAATTCTCATCGTTTGTCCATCAACGCCAGGTGTCTCACTACCTTTATTACTTTTGAGTTTATGAATCGCAGTTAAAACTACAACTTCGCTTCTAGCTACTTCAATAATTCCTTGGAACTTAGGTTGCTTTCTCTCAGCGATTGCAGCTTTCGTTACCGCGTATATTGTATCTCTGAGAGTTTGAAACTCCTCTTCCGATTTCGGTATGCTAAGTTTTATAGATGCTCGCTCCTTTCACAAGGATACTTGCATCTCGGTACTTTACTCTCAACGGAATTTCTTAGCAGTTAGTGAATGTTGGTTGCTCCTTTTCTTGAGTCCGACTATGCCCCTTCGCTCCACTTCCATTACAGAAGCTTCAACACTACTACGGGCTGCCGCCAGGTGTATGAAGAGAGTCATTTCCTACTCTCAGGGATTTCACTTGGCTCCTGCCATCCATCCTACACCCTTCACACGTTCCACATGAAATTATCCCTTCTTTAGTGGTGACCTTAGGTGTCCTCTCTGACCCGACATTTAGCTTAATCTAACAGGAGTTTAAAGACTTCAGCCGAACAACCTTTAATGGTTGAACGCAGATATTCCCCCAAAAGATAGGTAATCCGCAAATGTTCCATCGCAAGCGATAGCCTCAGCTTCTCAACTGAGTTGTCCTTACGAGCCTTTCCATACGAGGATTCGTTGCCTCACCATAGCCACTTTTTGGGACCCCCGCCTTTACTCACGTCTACGTGTCACGCTTTTAAGACGAACCTTAGCGAGCTCTCTTACAGTTCAAGCCAGGAGACCATTCCTGCAAGTCGCGGTGCTCAGGGGGTTTCACCGTATCCTGTTACGGTAGGAGGGGATTTCACGCCTCCGACTCATTTCATGTAGTTCTCATGTAGATTTACTGTCTTTGTATCTACACGGGCTTGTCTTTATCCAACATTTCTGTTGGGGTTAAACGAGCAACGTGTCGCACCTTTCGGGAACATGTACTTAATCTTTTTACACGAATCAATGTACCAATCTGGCACGCCGTTTTTAATCATTTCTTCTTCGAATTCAGGGGTCAACCCTTTCCCTTTACGAACTGACTCCATAATTTTAAACGCTAAGGAAGGCTCTAACCCTTGATAAATTAAATACACCATAATATCATCACGACAGCCAATTACTTCACTTAGGTTACAAATATTATTACGAATTAACTCTTGCGCATTTCCTAGCCATACATCCGTTCCGTGAGATAGCCCAGAAATTTGAACAAGTTCTGAGAACGTAGATGGTTTTGTATCCTCCAACATTTGGCGAACAAATCGAGTACCGAATTCAGGGATACCAAGAGTTCCTGTTTTACACATAATCTGCTCTTCTGTTACACCTAAAGATTCCGTTCCGCTAAAGATCTTCATGACTTCAGGGTCATCTGTCGGAATGGTCTTTGGATCAATTCCACTTAAGTCTTGTAGCATACGAATAACCGTAGGGTCATCGTGCCCTAGAATATCAAGCTTTAAGAGATTGTCATGAATAGAGTGGAAGTCAAAATGAGTTGTACGCCACTCAGAGTTTCGATCATCTGCTGGGAACTGAATTGGTGTAAAGTCATAGATATCCATATAGTCTGGTACAACGATAATTCCTCCAGGGTGCTGACCTGTTGTTCGTTTTACTCCTGTACACCCTGCTACTAATCGATCAACTTCTGCATTTCGCAAATGCAATTCATGATCTCCAGCGTATCCCTTTACATATCCATACGCCGTTTTCTCTGCAACGGTACCGATTGTTCCAGCACGGTATACGTTGTCTTCTCCAAACAGCACTTTTGTATAGTTATGCGCTCTTGGCTGATATTCACCAGAGAAGTTCAAATCGATATCCGGTACTTTATCTCCTTTGAAACCAAGGAACGTTTCAAACGGAATGTCATGTCCGTCTTTTTTATACGGAGTGCCACATTCGACGCAACTTTTATCAGGGAGGTCAAATCCAGAACCTACCGAACCGTCATCAAAAAACTCCGAATGCTTACATGAAGGGCAAACATAGTGCGGCGGCAGTGGATTTACTTCGGTAATTTCCGTCATCGTCGCTACAAATGAAGATCCGACAGAACCACGCGACCCAACGAGATAGCCGTCATCTAGCGATTTCTTTACAAGCTTATGAGAAATTAGATAAATAACCGCGAAGCCGTGACCAATGATACTTTTTAACTCTTTTTCCAACCTTGCTTCAACAACTTCAGGCAAATCGTCTCCATAGATGCTTCTAGCCATCGCATAGCTCATCGCCCTCATTTCTTCATCGGCACCTTCAATTTTCGGCGTATATAAGTCGTCTTTAATCGGCTTAACTTCTTCAATCATATCAGCAACTTTTTGCGTATTGGCTACGACAATTTCCTTGGCTTTATCAGCACCTAAAAATGAGAAGCACTCCAACATTTCATCTGTTGTGCGGAAATGAACGTCCGGTAGCTGATGACGATTAAGCGGATTAGCGCCACCCTGTGAACTAATTAATATTTTTCGATATATTTTATCTTCTGGATTCAGATAATGAACGTTTCCAGTAGCAACTACAGGCTTCTCTAACTTTTCACCGAGCTTCACAATATTGTTAATAATGTCTTTTAACGCTCGCTCATCTCGCACCAGCTCTAGTTCGATGAGGTGCTTGTAGTTTTCAGGCGGCTGTACTTCAATGTAATCATAGAATTCTGCCGCTTCTTGCACTTCATCGATACCTTTTTGCATCATTCCTTCGAATACTTCACCGCGGTCGCAAGCAGTCCCGATTAAAATCCCTTCTCGAAACTTTTGAAGTTTGGAACGCGGGATACGCGGTACACGATAGAAATAGTTTAAATGAGACATTGAAATGAGCTTAAACAAGTTTTTTAAGCCTGTTTCATTTTGAGCCAACATCGTTACATGATACGGGCGTGCGCGCTGGTAAGCATTCCCTTCTCCCATATAATCGTTAAGCTGATTATGATTTAAGATATCACGTTCAAACGCATCTTTTAACATTTTGACTAGTAAATAACCAGTTGTTTCAGCATCATAAATCGCACGGTGATGCTGGACTAGCTCTACATCAAACTTTTTCGCTAACGTGTTCAAACGATGATTTTTCATATGTGGATATAAAAACCTTGCTAGCTCTAAGGTATCAATCACACCATTTTGCACTTTTTCAAATCCAGCTCGCTGTAATCCTGCATTTAAAAAGCCCATGTCAAAGCTCGCGTTATGTGCAACTAAAATGTCATTTCCAATCCAATCGCTGAACTTCTTTAATACCTCTGAAGCATCAGGCGCATCTTGGACCATATCGTCTGTAATGCCCGTTAATTCAATTGTTGTAGCTGAAAGAGGGTGATGCGGGTTAGCAAAGCTTTCAAACTTATCAATGATTTCTCCCTCTTTCATTTTAACAGCAGCCAGCTCAATGACCGTGTCATACACGGCTGATAAACCAGTTGTTTCTACGTCAAATACGATATACGTGGCATCTGGAAGCGAAACATCTTGAGGATTATATGCAATCGGCACACCGTCATCCACGAGATTTGCTTCGACACCATATAAAATTTTAATCCCGTTTTTCTTTCCCGCACCGTATGCTTCAGGGAAAGATTGTGCTACAGCATGGTCCGTTACGGCAATGGCTTTATGTCCCCACTTTTTAGCTTGACCAACCAATGTGCTCACCGATGTTACAGCGTCCATTTGACTCATCGGTGTATGGAGATGAAGCTCAACACGCTTTTCGTCATCAGAAGCTTTATCCTGTCTTGTAATTGGTGAAATTTCATTCACATCGTTTCCAATCATAACAAGATCGCGTACAAACGTATCATTTTGTACACTGCCTCGTACTTTCACCCACATGCCTTTTTTAATTGCTTGAAGCAGTGGAATATCTTCTTTATCGCGTGAGAACATCTTAATCATAATGGAATTTGTATAGTCTGTAATTTTAAAGATTAATAGCGTACGGCCGCTTCGAAGCTCTCTTGTTTCAGCATCAAATACATAGCCTTGTACAGCAATTCTCTTCTCTTCATCAACAATGGTATCAAGTGAGACCACTTCATCTTTAATTGTATAACCGATTGTAAGCGGACCTTTTGGTAAATCTGGCCCATCACTTTTATCGTTTTCTTTATTCTGCATTTCAGTAATGGCCTGAAGCACTTTTTCTGTATCTTCCTGCTTGCGCTGCTCAACAAACTGTTGAAAAGCTTCCTCAGAATGCACAACCTCTGTTACCAGCTGCATCTGTGGAAAACCATAGGACGAATACTGGTCGGCAATTAGCTGACCATATTTTTTTCGCAGAGCCGTTCCTTCCGCCTCATGTCTTGCATTTAATACTAGCTTTACACCATTTAGCGTTGGCCTTTGTCCTTGTAAAAGCGACATAAGTAAAGGCGAAATACCTTGAAGTTCACTGATACAATGTTGCCAGTAGCTTTGAATGTCGTCCTGTGTACATTCTTTCGTCTCTGCCGTAATAGAAAAAGAGACGTTTGCTATATGTGAGAAAGCTGACCGAATACGTGTTTGAAAAAGCTCATACACATTAAACGGAAGCACTCGTTGAAATTGAAAGTAAAAGTGCCATTTTTTTTGTTCTTTATTAATGACTACCTTCTCAATTGAGGCTTGGTCAAAATAAGGAACAACTTGGTCACTCGTTAACTCTAACTGCTGCAGCAGTAGCTTAAAACGCTCTTTTTTTCCTAGCGTTTGTTCTCCCAAAACTTCTGCCTCCTTTAAAAAATAATGCACTTCATTTTAACATAAACCTAGCATCGGCTGTTGACGCAATGCTTATAAAATCAAACGAAAATCGCTCAACTGCAAATACGAAACTTGTCATATTTGCATTGAGCGATTTTAAAATTAGCGTAAATTACTTAGCTAACATTTCCATAATTTTCGATTCTACTTCATCAACATGGACTTCAAATGATTCCCCTGTTTGACGCATTTTCACTTCTACAATTCCTTCTGAGGCACGTTTACCAACCGTAACGCGCACTGGAATTCCAATTAGATCTGAATCTGCGAATTTAACTCCTACACGTTCTTGTCGATCATCAAGCAGCACTTCTACACGACGATCTAATAGCTGGTTATATAACGTTTCACCAAGCTCGCGCTGCTCATCATTTTTCACATTTACCGTGATAACATGGACATGATAAGGCGCAACAGCTTGAGGCCACACAAAACCTTTCTCGTCATTAAACTGCTCAGCAATCGCTGCTAATGTACGCGATACACCAATTCCGTAACAGCCCATAATCATTGGCTGAGAACGGCCATTTTCATCTAGGTATGTTGCGCCCATTGCTTCGCTATAGCGCGTACCTAATTTAAATACGTGACCCACTTCGATTCCTTTAGCAAACTTAATAATACCTTGTCCATCTGGAGAAGCGTCTCCCTCTTGAATAAAGCGGAAGTCTTCATATGTTGCTGTAAAATCTCTCTCTGGATTCACGCCTTGGTAGTGAACACCATCTTCGTTTGCTCCGCATACGCCATTTACAACAGCTTTTACTGCATGATCTGCGACTACTTCAATCTTCTCGCTTACTTGAATAGGACCAAGTGAACCAATTTGAGCTGCCATCACTTCTTTTGCTTCCTCTGGCGTTGCAAGCTCAACAACTGTTGCTTCAAAATAATTTTTTACTTTGATATCATTAATCTCATGATCTCCACGAGCTAAGACCAACACAAAGCGATCATCTACCTTAAATAGCAGCGACTTAATGCATGATGATGCTTCGACATTTAAAAACGACGCAACTTCTTCAATTGTGCGCGCATCAGGCGTATTTACTTTTTCAAGTTCAACAGGTGCTTCGTTTGATTTCTTATACTGCGTTACGACTGGAGCCATTTCAATATTTGCAGCATAAGAAGATGTATCTGAATAAGCAATTGTATCTTCACCGATTTCAGATAGCACCATAAACTCATGCGTATCTTTTCCACCCATTGCCCCTGAATCTGCAATAACTGCGCGGAAGTTTAATCCGCAACGCTCAAAAATGCGGCTGTATGCTTCGTACATCTTATCATACACTTCGTCTAAGCTTTCTTGTGAAGCATGGAAAGAATAAGCATCTTTCATCACAAACTCACGACCACGTAATAGTCCAAAACGCGGACGTTTTTCATCACGAAACTTTGTTTGGATTTGATATAGGTTTAAAGGTAATCTTTTGTATGATTTTACTTCATCACGAAGCAAGCTTGTAATAACTTCTTCATGCGTTGCGCCTAAAGCGAATTCACGGCTATGGCGATCGTTCATACGCATTAATTCTGGTCCATATGAATACCAACGGCCAGACTCTTTCCACAACTCTGCTTGTTGAAGTGCAGGCATTAGCAATTCAACTGAGCCAGCACGCTCCATTTCTTGTCTTACAATTTCTTCAACCTTTTGAAGCACTTTTTTACCTAAAGGTAAGAAGCTGTATACACCACTAGCATTTTGGCGAATAAAGCCTGATCTCACTAAAAGCTGATGACTTTTTACTTCTGCATCAGCAGGTACTTCTCTTAATGTAGGAATTAATGTTGCACTTTGTCTCATAACCTTGCACCTCTTTACTCACTTCTCTATTTTCATAGTTTATCACGCTTTTACAACCACAGTAAGCCCCTATTTACAGGGGCTTACCTTTGTTCATCACGTATTCCCTATTTGTTTTTATAAAAAGAAACTTTGAATGTCATTCCACGTTACTACAAGCATTAATAGCATAAGTAACGCAAATCCAATAAAGTGAACTACACCTTCTTTTTGACGATCAATCGGCTTACCCCGTACTGCTTCAACTGCAAAGAACACGAGACGTCCACCATCTAAAGCCGGAATAGGTAATAGATTCACGATTCCTAAGTTGATGCTTAAAACAGCCGCCCACTTCATTAGGTAGTAAATACCTGACTGTGCCACTTGGTCAGTAGCTGCATAAATACCAACAGGACCTGAAAGCATATCAAGTGAAAACTGTCCTGTCACTAGCTTTCCTAACCCAGTCACAATTTCTTTCATCCACGTTGCTGTTTCAGTTGCGCCGTTTGTGATAGAGCCAATTACCGACTTTTCAACAGGTGCATACACACCTATTAAACCGATTTTTTCTTCTCCCATTTCACGACTATCCGGTGTTACCTCTATTTCACGCGTTTCATCACCGCGATTAACAGTGAACGTAATCTCTTGCTCTGGATGCTTACGGATGACTTCAACAACATCTTGCCATGTCGAAACAGCTGCACCATCAATTGCTTGTACTTCATCACCTTGTTTCAAGCCCGCTTCAATAGCAGCGCCGTCCTTTGTTAATTCACCAAGTACCGGCTTATCAACTGCATAGCCTTGTGAAATCCCTAGTACCACAAAAATAACGAAAGCTAGCACAAAGTTCATTAAAGGACCTGCAAAGATAGCCATAGCACGTTGTCCCAATGTTTTGGAAGCAAATTGACGACTGTACGGTGCGATTTGAACCTCATCACCATCAACAATAAAGTACGACTCTTCAGCTACTCTAAAGGTGTGTAATCGTTCTTCATCTTCTGATTCATATCCTTTAATAACCATTTCATGCTCTAAGTCTGCATGCTCTACTTCAATCACTCTAGCATCTGGATATTGCTCTTTATTATTAATAATGACTTTTTCTACCTTTTCATCATTATTAAACAGTAAGCCAATAACCTGACCCGGTTTCACATCAATCATTTCCGGATCTTCCCCGGCCATACGTACGAATCCACCTAATGGCAATAAGCGAATTGTATAGACTGTTTCATCTCGTTTGAACGAAAGAATTTTCGGCCCAAAGCCGATAGCAAATTCACGGCATAGAATTCCAGCTCGTTTCGCAAAAATTAAATGCCCTAACTCATGGAAAAAGACAAGAGCACCAAAGATAATAATAAACGCAATGACCGTATTCAATGAGTATGCCCCCCTTCTTATGATAAGGTGAAACGTTAATCAGAAATGTACGCCTTCTTAAGTTATCATACTAACTTTAATTAGTACGAGCTAAAAGGTTTACAAGTTTTCTTGTTTCTAAATCTACTTCTTTTATTGTAGACAAGCAAGGATTTTTTATAACCTGATGCTCATTCATTGCTCGTTCAATCACATCTTCAATCTCTAAAAACGTAATAGCCCCATCTAAAAAGGCCTGAACAGCGGATTCATTTGCTGCGTTTAAAACCGTTGGCATCGTACCGCCTACTTTACCTGCTTCAAAAGCAAAACGCAAACATCTAAAGCGGTCTTGATCCATTTTCGAAAAGTGTAGCTGTCCAATATCAGCCAAGCTTAAACGATCTGTGCCCTGCAGCGGTAAGCGTTTTGGATAGGTTAACGCATATTGAATTGGCACGCGCATATCTGGTGTTCCAAGCTGTGCAATTACACTAGTATCAGCAAACTCCACCATTGAATGAATAATACTTTCTTTATGTAATAATACATCAATTTGTTCATACGGAATATCAAAAAGCCAGCGTGCCTCAATGACTTCTAGTCCTTTATTCATCATAGTAGCTGAGTCAATTGTAATTTTTGCGCCCATCGACCAATTTGGATGATTTAACGCTTCTTGAACGGTTACACCTTTTAACTCTTCTCTTGTTTTATCTCGGAAGCTACCACCAGAAGCTGTTAAGATTAAACGATCGATTGCTTTATCATCTTGCCCTTGAAGGCTTTGAAAAATAGCTGAATGCTCGCTATCTACTGGTAAAATGTCCACTCCATACTCCTTAGCCGCACTCATAACAATATGGCCTGCTGTAACTAACGTTTCCTTATTGGCTAACGCAATTGTTTTTCTCATTTTAATCGCTTCAAGCGTTGGTACTAATCCAACACTTCCCACAACGGCATTCACTACTACTTCCGTTTCCGGGTGTGTGGCTACCGCCACCAAACCTTCTTCACCATACATGAACGTTACGTTTGGAAACTCCGCCTGCAGTGTTTCACTGTCTTCTTTGTTCATAAGTGAGACAAGAGATGGCTTACATACTTGAATAATCTTGCGTGCTTCTTGTACATTTCGACCAAATGACATAGCTACAAGTTCAAAAGAATCACAGTGAGCTTGAACAACGTCAACTGTTTGAAGTCCAATCGAACCTGTAGCACCTAATAAAGAAAGTTTCTTCAAATATATTCACTCCCATTACTTCAAAGACATGTTTTTACTGAGTAGACAAGCCTTAGCTATTTTTAATTATGGTTCTACTAGAGAGATAAAAGAAACGCCAGAATTGGCATAATAAATAGCAGACTGTCAAATCGGTCTAGTATTCCTCCATGCCCCGGTAAGAGTTTACCTGAATCTTTTACTCCATAATGTCGTTTAAATGCCGACTGTACTAAATCTCCCATTTGTCCAAACAAAGAGATGATGATTCCAATTAAAAGTACTGCGCCCATGGACTGCTCAATGCCCGACGTGACTTTAAAAATAACCGCAACTACTAATGCACATACTACTCCACCAACAAAACCTTCAATTGTTTTATTAGGACTAATCTCAGGCCACAGCTTTCTCTTCCCCATTGCTCGTCCGATAAAGTAAGCGCCAGAATCAGTTGCCCAAATTAAAAGAAATGCGAAAAATAAATATGTTAACCCATGCTCTGCACGAACTTCAATAAAGTAGTGAAAGCCTAGCCCTACGTAAATGGTCGTTAATAAAAGAAAACCTACGCCATCAAATGTAAATACATTTTTTACAACTACTGTATACATTAATAATAACAGCGTAGCAAATAAAGCTACTTCTACTTTATGTTCACTTACCATTTGAAATGCAACATCTGAGCTATTTGGTAGTAAAAACACCCACGTTAGTAGGAAACTGATAATGCTGGGAAAAGACAATGGTTTGATTTTTTTCATATTTAACAGTTCAACAACACCAATTGTTGCTAACAAATACATTAAAGCAGTAAATGGCATGCCACCAATCATGACAATAGGAATAAACACCGCTAGTGCAACAATGGCTGTAATGATTCTTTGTTTCATGTTAGTTCAACACCCTCTTAGACTCCACCAAAGCGACGCCCACGATTTTGGAACGCCTCAATTGCTTCAATTAAATGATTTTCTTTAAAATCTGGCCATAATACATCTGTAAACCAAAATTCAGTATAAGCTAACTGCCAAAGCATAAAGTTACTTAAGCGCAGTTCACCACTTGTTCGAATTAACAAATCTGGATCTTGTAAGCTCTTACTCATTAAATACGAAGAAAACAATTCGTCATTAATTTCAGAAGGATTTAAATTGTTAGATTCAACATCCTTCGCAATAGCCTGGACAGCCTTAACGATTTCATGTCGACTTCCATAATTAAGTGCAAAGTTCAAAATAAGGCCTGTATTATCTTTTGTTTCATCAATTGCCTTATCAACTGCACGTAATGTATGAGAAGGTAGTTCACTCTTATCTCCCATAATGCGCACCTGAACATTTTCTTCAATCAGCTCCGGTAAAAAAGTCGTTAAAAATTCCTCAGGTAACTTCATAAGGAATTCTACTTCCACCTTTGGTCGTTTCCAGTTCTCTGTTGAAAAAGCATATAAAGTTAGCGCTTTAACGCCCAATTGACTTGCTGCTTTTGTAATTTGTCGAACGACTTTCATTCCCTCATGATGTCCCATCATTCTAGGAAGTGCTCTTTTTTGTGCCCAGCGCCCATTACCGTCCATAATAATTGCAATATGTTCTGGTACAGCCTGCTTCTTCACTCGCTCTTTTCGTTCCTCAAGAGACTGTGTTCCTGGATCTTGACTTTTTTTCCATGCTTGAATTTTTTTTAACATGCAAAGGTCCCCCGTTGTATGTTCTCATTGACATTTTGTTCTTTGTCATTCGATATTTTGTCTTACTACACATTATTAACAAAAAAACCCCCTGTAAACAATAGAGGGTCTTTTACAATATATTTTACATTGAAATGACTTATACCGCCATAATTTCCTGCTCTTTATCTTTTGTCACGCTATCAACTTTAGCAATGTGGTCATCCGTTAACTTTTGAATATCATCACTATATCCGCGAAGATCATCTTCTGTAATTTCACCGTTTTTCTCTAACTTTTTAAGGTCATCGTTTGCATCACGACGAATATTACGAACTGCTACTTTCGCATCTTCAGACGCTTTCTTCACTGTTTTAACAAGCTCTTTACGACGCTCTTCTGTTAAAGCAGGAATTGATAAACGGATGATTGAACCATCGCTTGTTGGCGTTAGGCCTAGGTCAGATTTCATAATTGCTTTTTCCACTTCACCAAGCTGTGATTTATCATAAGGTTGGATTACCAACATACGAGCTTCCGGTACGCTAACTTGTGCAAGTTGATTAATTGGTGTTGGAACACCATAATATTCAACCGTCACGCGGTCTAATAATGAAGCACTCGCACGTCCAGCACGAATTGAAGCTAATTCACGACTATATGACTGAAGTGCTTTTTCCATTCTTTCCTTTGCATCTTGCAACACTTGTTTTGCCATCATTATTTCCCCCTTACAATTGTTCCAATATTTTCGCCTGTTACGGCACGTTTGATGTTTCCTTCTTCCGTAATCGAGAAGACGATTAGCGGAATATCATTATCCATGCATAGAGAAGAAGCAGTCGAATCCATTACAGCTAGTCCATCCTTTAAGACATCAATGTATGTTAATGTTTCATACTTTACTGCGTCTGGAACTAGTTTCGGATCAGCATTGTATACGCCATCAACATTATTTTTCGCCATTAGAATTACATCTGCTTCAATTTCAGCCGCACGCAACGCAGCTGTCGTATCAGTAGAGAAGTAAGGATTTCCTGTACCTGCTGCAAAGATTACAACGCGTTTCTTCTCAAGGTGACGAACCGCTTTTCTTCTTATGTATGGTTCAGCAACTTGTCTCATTTCGATAGATGTTTGAACGCGAGTTTGTACTCCAATGTTCTCTAAGCTATCTTGAAGTGCTAGTGAATTCATAACAGTTGCAAGCATGCCCATGTAATCTGCAGCTGCACGGTCCATTCCCATTTCGCTACCAATTTTACCACGCCAAATGTTTCCACCACCAACGACTACTGCTACTTCAACGCCTAAGTCATAAACGTCTTTCACTTGCTCTGCAACCGACTTAATGATAGAAGGATTAATACCAAATCCGTCTTCTCCTGCTAATGCTTCGCCACTTAATTTTAATACAATACGATTATATTTTGCTTGACTCATGCCTAACCTCCATCGTCAACGGTGAGATCCATTTTTTTGAAAAAGGGAACACAGAGTGTTCCCCATTTAATCACATTCTTACTTTTTAACTTGGCTCATTACTTCTTCAGCAAAGTTGTCTTGACGCTTCTCAATACCTTCTCCTACTTCAAAGCGTACAAAGCTCTCTACTGTTGCACCTTTGCTCTCAACGAATTGACGAACTTTTTGATCAGGATTTTTAACAAATGTTTGATCTAATAAGCAGATATCTTCGAAGAATTTGCTTAAGCGACCTTCAACCATTTTTGCAACGATTTTTTCTGGCTTACCTTCGTTTAATGCTTGCTGTGTTAATACTTCACGCTCACGCTCAGTCTCTTCAGCAGAAACTTCGTCACGAGATACATATTTAGGGTTGATAGCAGCGATGTGCATTGCAACATCTTTTGCAGCTTGCTCATCAGTTGTACCAGATAATACTGTTAATACACCAATGCGTCCACCCATGTGTAAGTAAGCACCAAATGCGTCAGCATCTGTTTTGCTTACTACAGCGAAACGACGTAGAGAAAGTTTTTCACCAATTGTAGCGATTGCTGAGTTAATGTGCTCTTCTACAGTAGCTCCATTTTCCATTTTTTGAGCAACAGCTTCTTCAACGTTAGCTGGTTTGTTAGCTAAGATATGTGCAGCAAGTTCTTTTGTTAACTTCTGGAAACCTTCGTTTTTCGCAACGAAATCTGTTTCAGAGTTTACTTCAAGAATAACTGCTTCGTTACCTTGTGTTTCGATGTAAGTTAAACCTTCAGCAGCGATACGATCAGATTTCTTAGCCGCTTTAGCAATACCTTTTTCACGTAAGAAATCGATTGCTTTTTCCATGTCACCGCCAGTTTCAGTTAATGCTTTTTTACAATCCATCATACCAGCGCCAGTTTTTTCACGTAATTCTTTTACCATTTGAGCTGTAATTGCCATAATAAATAGCCTCCTTATTTGGGTATGTACTCTATATCAATTAATTAAATCTTTTCAAAAAAAGGTGATAAAAGGCTATTCCCTCTTATCACCTTTCGTGGAATTAAGCAGTAGTTGTTTCAGTTTCAACTGCTGTTTCTTCACCTTGTTTTGCTTCTAAGATTGCATCAGCGATTTTAGAAGTTAAAAGTTTCACAGCACGAATTGCATCATCGTTTGCAGGGATTACATAATCAATTTCGTCTGGATCACAGTTTGTATCTACGATACCAACGATTGGGATGTGTAATTTTTTAGCTTCTGCTACTGCGATACGCTCTTTACGAGGATCGATGATGAATAATGCATCAGGAAGTTGTTTCATATCTTTGATACCGCCTAAGAATTTCTCAAGACGCTCTAACTCTTTTTTAAGTTGAACTACTTCTTTCTTAGGTAGTACTTCAAAAGTACCGTCTTCTTGCATTCTTTCGATGTCTTTTAAACGCTTAATACGTTTTTGGATTGTAGAGAAGTTTGTTAATGTACCACCTAACCAACGTTGGTTAACGAAGTACATACCAGCGCGAGCTGCTTCTTCTTTAACAGAATCTTGAGCTTGCTTTTTAGTACCTACGAATAACATAGTACCGCCATCAGCAGCTAATTCTTTAACGAAGCGGTAAGCTTCTTCTACTTTCTTAACTGTTTTTTGAAGATCGATAATGTAGATACCGTTACGCTCAGTGAAGATATATTTCTTCATTTTTGGGTTCCAACGGCGAGTTTGGTGACCGAAATGTACACCAGCTTCTAGTAATTGTTTCATTGAAATTACTGACATGTGTTTTTCCTCCTAATGGTTTTGATTATCCTCCGCTCATTTCATCTTTAGCCAAAACTACAAAGTGTAGCACCAATGACTAAATCAATGAGCGTGTGTATTAACACCAAAAACAAATATAGCACACTCACTTTTCACAAGCAAGCCTAAAATGCAGTTTATTGTTGAAATTTCAACAATAACTCAATTTCAGTTTTCCCTCTATATAGATTTTTCGCAATTTCTTCGATTGTTAAACCTTTTTTTTGCAGAGAAAGCGCAATTTCTTGTACTTCATTTCTAGATAATTTACCAGCTTCTTCCTTTGTCAGTTCGTTTTCACTTCTTTCAACTTCTTCGGTCATCTCTTGTTGAAGAAGTTCTGCAAAAGACTCTTGTGGTTCGCTTTTTAAATCTATTTTTTGATAAGCAATATCTAACTTTTCTTTCCCTTCCTCATCAGAAGGTCGTTTTGTTATAGACACACCTGGCTGTTCAGCTTCTATTCGCTTCATTCTTTGCTGCACCTTTAGTAGAAAAGCATCGTTTTGAGCATCCACTTCCGCTAAATAAGTCGCCATTGTGCTATCCATTTCCTCTATTATTTCACGCTGTTTTTTTTCTAAAGCATTTACCGAATACAGTTGCTGACGCAACCGCCAAACAACTAGAAGCGTCACACTGTGTAAAACAAAGCTAATCATTAATAAGATATACATTGTAAAATCCCTCTAACCTACATCATTTTATTTAACGTATTTCTTAGTTTGAACAAAGCTTTTGAGTGTATTTGTGAAATACGTGATGTGGATAAACCTAAAACGTGTCCAATTTCAGTAAACGTCAATTCTTCTTTATAAAATAATGAAATGACAAGCTGCTCTTTCTCATTAAGCTTTTCAATTACCCGAACCAGTTCCGCAAAGTATTCTTCTTTTAAAAGATGGTCTTCAGGAGTAATCATTCTCTCGTCACGGATTGTATACGATTGGTGATCACCTTCATCATGCTCTTTTATTGGTTCTTCAATTGATAAAACATTAGCGAAAAAACCTTCATTCATCACATGAATGACTTCTTCTTCTGTCATCTTTACTTCACTAGCAATCTCTTGAACAGTAACATTTCGTAAATAATGTTGTTCAAGTTTTTCAATCGTATGCTCCACTCTTTTGGCTTTTTCACGTGCGCTTCTAGAGAGCCAATCTTCTTTTCTTAATCCGTCTAAAATAGCACCTCTGATACGGAACGATGCATACGTATCAAATTTCAAATCACGTTTATGGTCAAATTTTTCAAGTGCATCATACAACCCCATTAAGCCAAGGCTTTTTAACTCTTCTTTATGTACATTTCGAGGTAAACCCACTCCAATTCGTTGCACATGGTAATTGACAAGCGGCATATATTGCTTCACAAGCAAATTACCAGCCTCTTCATCTCGTTCTTTTGACCATTTTTCCCACCGTTTCTTTTCATCCATTACATTTACACTTGTCATGACGGCTTCTCCCCCTTCTTTCGTACAATAAATAGCTACCCTTTTAGCTTACTGGCTAGATTTCAACCACACCTTTGTTTACCGTTCGAACCATTAGTCGTGAAGTTGTGGGATCGAATTCAATTGTTCTGCCGTTTGTTCCTCCCACATCTTTTGATATTAACCTAATATGATGCTGTTTTAACTCCTGCTCCACAGCTATAATATTTCGAGCGCCAATTTTCATAAAATCATTATTTGAAGTAAATTGAAACATCTGCGCACCACCTGCTATTTTGGCACATAAGCGTCTTTTATTTACACCTAAATGTACGAGCATTTCAATCAAATCAATAATGGCTGTATCTGCATACTTAGCCCGGTTGAATGACTCTTTCACATGCCGAGAATCCGGCAGCATAATATGAGCTAGACCCGCTACCTTTAAGATGTCATCATATAATACAACTCCTACGCACGAGCCTAATCCTGCTGTGCGAATTAAATCAGGTCCTTGCACAACATTCATATCTGAAATACCAACTTTTACAATATGCTTATCCATGCAATGGTACTCCTAATGCTTGAAATAATGGTTGAATAGAATCGTTGTCTGGAACAAGGAGGAAATTCCCTTTCATAACGGAAGAGTGCGCTTGTTCTTGTAACGTTGTTTCAATTATTAAAACCGATTCCATCTGATACCCTTCTTCCAGTAATCCACTCGTCATCGTAGCACCAAGCATATCTACACAAACAGCTGGTAATGAAGGGTAGATATGAAGGTTTGTTAAATCTGCAAGAGCAGTTAAATAGGACCCACATAAAATATTCCCTATTTCACATAGCGTAGACCGCATTAATTCTGATTCAAGGAAATTCAAACTTTCAATTTCTATTGAAGGTTCATCTAATAAATAGCCTAGTAATGTCTTCGTATCATCTACTGATAATAGAAAAAACAAGCTACCTTGAATATCTCCTTTAATCTGTAATAATAGCTGCACTACTACTCGCTCAGGACCTCCAATTTCTTCAACCGCTTCGTTTATATCAGTAACTTTTACGCTTGGAAGCTGCATCTCAATTCTTTTTTTTACTAAATGAGAAAGGGCGGTGGCTGAATTAGCAGCTCCAATATTGCCTATTTCTCTCAAAACATCTAAATGGATTGCGTCAAACTTCAAATTGTCTAAGTTGGTTTTATTCTTGGTCATCCAAACCTAAAACCTTTCCTAAATTCACTAGTACTATTAAACGCTCCTCTACTTTTACAACACCGCTTATATAATCAGCTTCAATACCTTCAATGACTTCAGGTGCTGGTTCAATATGGTCATCATAAATATCTAACACATCGTTTGCTGCGTCTACGATTAAGCCAACTTCAATATCGTTTATTATGACAATAATAATTCGTGTATGATCTGTATGAGTTTGCTCTTGCAAGCCAAACTGCTTTCTCAAATCTAGAATTGGAATTACTACTCCACGTAGGTTGATGACGCCGCGCACATACTTTTCTGTTCGAGGGACTCGCGTGATATGTTGCATTTTCTCAATTGATTTAACCTGCTCTACTGCAATTCCATACTCTTCGTTCCCCAGCTGAAATACAATGAATTTTGTCTCCATTTCGCTCTCCTCCACTACGGTTTAAAACGTTGTTTTCCCAAACATTATTATTTAATTAAAGCATTACAATCAATAATTAACGCTACTTGCCCATCACCTAAAATTGTTGCTCCTGAAATGGCAAACGGAGAAGTTAAGTAATTGCCTAATGATTTTAAAACGATTTCTTGCTGACCTATAAACGAGTCAACAATTAAACCGGCTGTCTTATCACTTTTTCGTACAATCACAACAGGATAAACATCTTTTTCCTCAGAAATTTCCGGTACGTCAAACAGCTTTTTTAGGTTTAATAGCGGTATGATTTTCCCTCGGAAATCAATAACTTCTTGCCCGTGAGCTTTCATAACGTCTTTTTTATTTACAAGTGCTGTTTCAATGATAGATGACAATGGAAGTGCATAGCGTTCATCTTGCATATTAACAAGCAACGCTGAAATGATTGATAATGTTAAGGGTAGTTGGATAGAAAAAGTAGATCCATAGCCTGGTATTGAATCAATTGTCACCGTTCCACCTAAGGACTCAATTGTATTTTTGACAACATCAAGCCCTACACCACGCCCTGAAACATCAGAAATTTGTTCGGCTGTGGAAAAACCAGATGCAAACATAAGATCATATACTTGTTGATCTGTTAAACCTTGAGCACCTGTTTCTGAAACAATTCCTTTTTTCAAGGCTTTTTCTAAAATTTTATCGCGGTCAATCCCTGCACCATCATCTTCAAGGTCGATGAACACATGATTACCACTATGATATGCTTTCAGTCGAACTGTACCTTCCCTCTTTTTCCCATTCTGTTCACGCACGTCCGGCATTTCAATCCCATGGTCTAGCGCATTGCGAAGCAAGTGGACCAGGGGGTCACCAATCTCATCAATAACCGTACGATCAAGCTCTGTTTCAGCACCGATAATCTGCAAGTTGATTTCTTTCCCTAAATCTTTTGCTAGTTGACGAACCATACGTGGAAAACGATTAAAAACAGTCTCGACTGGAACCATACGCATGTTTAAAATAATAGACTGCAAATCTCCAGAGATACGTGACATCCGCTCAACAGTTTCCTCTAACTCTTGATTATTTAAGTCTTTTGAAATCTGCTCAAGGCGCCCTCTATCAATAACTAGCTCTTCAAATAAATTCATTAAGCTATCTAAGCGATCGATGTTCACTCGGATTGTTTTATTAATAGGTGCAGTTTTTGCTGGTGCAGTTTCTTTGACATTAAGGTCATCAGCACGCTCTGTATTAGACTGTTGAGGGCGTGACGTTTGTTTTTCACTATCGTTTGCTACATTTTCTTTTGGCTCCACAGTATTAATCTGAACATGCTCTACTTCAGAGATTTGCATCAGCTGCTCTTTTAACGAACTTTCCTCTTCTTTTGATACCAATACAGCCGTAAATTGTTGATCAAACTGTTCTTGTTCTATATCTTGAACTGATGGGTTTGACTTAACCACTTCACCAGCTTGCTCAAACACGTCAAATACCATATATGCTCGCGCTGCCTTTAATAAGCAGCGCTCATCTAATGTAACGGTTACCTCATATACAAAGAATTCTTGTTGTAACGCTTGGTTTAGAAGGTCCGTTTCAAATTCATCATATACAATGCTAGGTGATACGACTTTACTTTCTGTAGCTGCTGCCACTTCTAATCCTCCGCTTTCTAAAGCCTGGAGTTTCGTTACAATCTCTTGTACATCATATCCTCCGTCACCACCTGTGGCGATTGACTCCACCATGACGTCTAAAGCATCCACTGATTCAAACACTAAGTCGACAACGCGTGTATTTACGCTTAATTGCTGGTTACGAATCGCATCTAGTACATTCTCCATTTTATGAGTAAGGTTCGCTAAATCTTCAAACCCCATCGTTGCTGACATTCCTTTTAACGTATGAGCTGAACGGAAAATTTCATTTACAAAACTAAGATTATTAACATCCTTTTCAAACTCTAACAACTGTTGATTAATATTCTGTAAGTGTTCCTTACTCTCTTCAATAAATACTTCTAAATACTGACTCATATCCATTGAGTGCTCCCCCTATTTCTGCACGTAATGTAAAATACGATTTGCTACATAATGTAATGGCTGTATTTCATCTACTAACCTTGTGGCGATTATAGACTTTGGCATTCCATAAATAATAGCCGTTTCTTCCGACTCGGCAATCGCTATGGTTTGCCCTTTGCTTTTCATATGAATAACGCCTTCCGTTCCATCTGCTCCCATTCCAGTTAATACAACCGCAACTTTTTCATAGTTAGGACAATCTGCAAGCGACTGAAACAAAGTATCAACTGATGGTCGGTGCCCTTTTACCGGTAACGACTGATCCAAAACAGTTATTAATCCTTCTTTAGATTCTTTTACGGTTAGATGGTAGCCTCCGGGTGCAATATACGCACATCCTGGTTCTAACTTTTGATCATCTCTTGCTTCTTTTACCGAAATAGCAGCTAACCGATCTAATCTAGCTGCTAGTGAACTCGTAAAACCAGCTGGCATGTGTTGAACAATTAAAATAGGGACTGGAATCGTTGCAGGAAGCTTTGTTAGAACTTCTTGTAATGCTCTTGGCCCTCCGGTTGATGTACCGATGCAAACCACTTTCTTTAACGGCTTTCGGTCTCCCCTTACCATTGATGATTTCACAGGCTTGTCTTTAATTGATTCTTTTGAATTGAAAGGAAGATTTGCTTTGCTCGCAATATAGAGTTTTGTTAATAGCTCATCTTTTACTTTGTCGATATCTAGTGAAATAGCACCTGAAGGTTTGGCAACAAAATCAACTGCTCCATACTCCATCGCTAAAAATGTATTATTTGCTCCTTCAAACGTTGTACTAGACAACATTACAACAGGAGTTGGCTTAATTTTCATTAATTCTTTTAACATCTCTAATCCGTTCATCACAGGCATCTCTACGTCAAGTGTCATAACATGTGGATTCAATAGCACAGCTTTCTTTAGTGCTTCCTCGCCGTTTCGAGCTGTCCCCACTACGTTAAACCTACCGTCTTCCTCTAGTAAACTAGTAATAACCTTTCTCATAAACGCTGAATCATCAACGATTAATACTTTAATTTTATTCAACTAGCAAACCCTACCTTTCGAGAAATAACTTCTTCAGCTTGGCTACAAATCCAACGCTGTGATTTCTGGTACTAGACGATGTTGCATATTGATTTACAATATTCTTAATTCCTTGGCTTGCACTGCCTTTTGGATATTGTAAAATGAATGGAACCTGACTATTTACCGAATGAGAAACGCAGCGGTCTTCCGCTATTGTTCCTAACAATTCAATTGAGCACTTCAAAAACTGTTTAGCTGCTTGATTAAAGCGTTCATACGTGTTTACACCTTCTTTAATAGAAAGTGACTTATTTACTACCATCTTAAAAGAAGCATTCACATCATATAAATGTAAGAACTTTAATGCAGCGTAACAATCCGTAATTGATGTTGGTTCAGGCGTAGTAATGAGCACCATGTCATCCATTGCCTTTAAAAAAGCAATGACGCCCTCTGTCATTCCTGCTCCCATATCAAAAATTAAGTAGTCATAATCTTGAGAAACGGAGTTAAATTGATCAATTAGATAATGCAAATCATTTTGTTTCCACTCAAATAAAGAAGTAATTCCAGAGCCTCCTGCAATATATGAAAGACCCTTTGGTCCTTGTTTGATGACACGCTGAATGGGCCATTTATTCTCTAACATATCCACGATAGTGTAGGTCGAAGCAATTCCCATTAATACGTCAATATTGCCCATTCCAATATCCATATCAAAAAGCAGCACCCGATATCCTTTCTCTTGTAAAGACAATGAAAAGTTCAGCGAAAAATTAGACTTTCCAACTCCGCCTTTTCCACTAATGACTGCTAATGTCTTAGCCTCCGTCCGTTGATTAGAACCATGTTTGACCGCTGCTACCCTTTTTCTTAAAGCTGCTGCTTGATCATTCATGTTTCCAATCTCCAAACAGATAATCCACTATTTTTTCAGCAGTATATTTCTCTAGATCGTCAGGGACACCTTGTCCAATCGTCATAAAAGCAGCTGGCAGCTGACACTCCGTTAGCACATTAATAATTGGACCAAATGTTGTGGTCTCATCTAGCTTTGTCAAAATAATTGAATCAATTGGTATACTACTAAACTGTTGGTAAACTTTACGTAAATCAGCCATTTTTGCCGTCGCTGCTAACACTAAAAAGGTTTCCATGTGTTCATTAAACGACATCATATTGTGGAGGTCATGAATGTATTGGCTGTCTAAAAAGTTCCGCCCCGCTGTGTCTATGAACACAATATCGTATTCATTAAATATCTGAAGCGCTTGCTGAAAATCTTCATTGTTATAGCAAACTTCAATTGGAACATTCAGAATGGACGCATACGTTTTTAACTGATCGATAGCGGAAATACGATATGTATCAGTTGTAATGAACGCAACTCTTTTATTTTGTTCTAAAATACACGACGCAGCTAATTTTGCTAGCGTTGTTGTCTTACCAACGCCTGTAGGACCAACAACGTTAATATATTTCTTTTGAAATACTTTTGAACGTTCTGAATATGATAGGTAATCTTCAAACCAGCTTTTCAGCCATTCAACCACCTGCTTATCGCCTAGCGAAGGTGTTGTATAATATAACTCCATGACTTTATCTCTTACTTCTTTTAACAATCGTTCTTCGATCTCTTGATGTTGCAAATATGAAATAACTTTTTGAACAAGCAACGGATATTCAACAACAGTATTTCTTAATGGGTGCACCGTTGCAATAAGCTGTTTTAATTCATCAACCTGCTTCATAAGCTGTTCATCTGTACGGTTTTTAACGTATTTTTTAGTTTTTTTTACTTGGTCGTCTACCCCAGCAATTACTTCCAACTTCTTTTTAGTAAAGACACCCATAAATCCACCAACTTTAACAGAACGCGACTTTAAGATCACCGCTTCTGGACCAAGCTCTGCTCGAATAACTTTCATTGCTTCCGGCATTGAAGATGCCACATATTTTTTTACCTTCATGATAAATCAACCACTCCAACGCTCTGAACTTCAATACTTGCTTCTAGTTCGTTATATGATAAAATCGCAACTTGAGGTATATATCTTTCTGTTAGCTGGCGGACATACATCCGTACAGCTGGTGAGCAAAGAACAATCGGTGTTTGATCTTGAAACCCTGCCCCATCAACTTGAGCTACAATATGTTCCACAATGTTTTGGGAAACGTATGGATCCAATGATAAATAGTTCCCATGTTCTGTTTGTTGAACTCCTTCAGCTAGTACTTTTTCAACCTTCCCCGATAGCGTAATGACGCGAAGCAGCTGTTCTCCAGCAGCATACTGGGTGGTAATTTGCCTAGATAATCCTTGACGAACATATTCTGTTAATAGATCCGTATCAGATGTCATCTTTCCATAGTCAGCTAGTACTTCAAAGATAACTGGCAAATTCCGAATCGATACCTGCTCTTTTAATAATTTAGCTAATACTCGCTGGATTTCTCCTACTGAGAGTGGAGATGGGGTAACCTCCTCAATTAAGATTGGATACGACTCTTTTACATGATCAATTAATTGTTTAGTTTCTTGGCGACCTATTAGCTCGTGAGCATATGCTTTAATTACTTCTGTAATATGTGTTGATACCACTGAAGGCGGATCTACTACGGTATACCCAAACATCTCTGCTTGCTCTTTAGTTGCTTCATTAATCCACTTGGCTGGCATTTGAAAGGCAGGCTCAATTGTATCAATGCCTTCTATCATATCGTCACCCATTCCAGGACTAATTGCTAAGTAATGATCGAGCAATAAATCACCTCTTGCCATTTCATTCCCTTTAATTTTTAGCCGATATTCGTTTGGCTGTAGTTGAATATTGTCGCGAATTCTTACAACAGGAATTACTAAGCCAAGCTCTAAAGCAAGCTGACGGCGAATCATAACGATACGATCTAACAAGTCGCCTCCTTGATTTGTATCTGCTAAAGGAATAAGACCATAACCAAATTCAAACTCGATAGGATCTACGCTCAATAAATTCACAACGCTCTCAGGACTTTTCATATCATCAGCTGGCACTTCTTCTTCTGATGCGGCTTCTTCGTTTAAAAGAAGTTTTGCTTTTTTAGGAGATAAGTAATAACCTCCTGCTGCTAGTAAAAGTGCTAATGGAAGTGTTAATAAATCATTGATTGGCGTAATGAGACCAAGAACAGCAATAGTCGCTCCAGTAACATATAGCATTGTAGGAAACGCAAATAGCTGTCCCGTAATATCTTGACTTAAATTCCCTGTAGAAGCTGCTCTTGTTACAATAATACCTGTAGCAGTGGAAATCATTAATGCTGGAATCTGACTGACCAACCCATCACCAACTGTTAATAAAGTAAACGTTTGGGATGCTTCTCCAATGCTCATACCCATTTGCATCATTCCAATAATGATGCCAAATAAAATATTAATTAGTGTAATAACAATACCAGCAATTGCATCTCCCTTTACAAACTTGCTGGCTCCGTCCATTGATCCGTAAAAATCCGCTTCACGCTGAATTTTCTCACGCCTTTGAATGGCTTCTTTTTCGGAAATCATTCCTGCATTTAAATCAGCGTCAATGCTCATTTGTTTTCCTGGCATTGCATCAAGAGTAAAGCGTGCAGCTACCTCTGAAACGCGCTCAGCTCCTTTTGTAATAACTAAAAACTGAATGATAATTAAAATAACAAAAACAACAAATCCTACAAGTGGATTCCCACCGATAACAAAGTTACCGAATGTCTCTACCACACCGCCGGCATTACCTTCACCTAAGATAGCTCTTGTGGTGGATACATTTAACCCCAAGCGAAAAAGTGTCAGCACAAGCAATAACGATGGAAAAACAGATAGCTCAAGCGGCTCTTTCATGTTCATTGATACAAGCAAAACAAGCAGTGCAAGAGATATATTTACCATAATTAACACGCTCAACAACCAAGACGGGAGCGGAATAACAAGCATAACAATAATGAGTACAACACCTATAACAACTGGTAACTCTCTTGCAGACATGAATCATTTCTCTCCTTATTTCTTATAATCTTCAATACTTATACCTTTTTTTGAATGCGATACACATACGCTAAAATCTCAGCTACCGCTTTAAAAAACTCTTCGGGCACCACATCGCCAACTTTCGTTTGTTCATATAAGCCTCTTGCTAAAGGTCGGTTTTCTACCATAATGATTTCATGGCTTTTTGCAACGGCTTTTATCTTTTGAGCTACAAAATCTACCCCGCTTGCCACCACGTATGGAGCATCCATTTTATCTTCATCATATTTTAAAGCAATTGCATAATGAGTTGGATTCGTAATGACAACATCCGCTTTCGGCACTTCTTGCATCATTCTAGACATCGCCATCTCACGTTGTTTCTGCTTAATTTTAGATTTGATGAGTGGATCTCCTTCAACATTTTTATTTTCTTCTTTAATATCTTGCTTTGACATCCGAATGTTTTTTTCAAAATCAAACTTTTGGTACATGTAGTCAAGAACAGATAATAAAAGTAGAACACAAGAGGCTGCAAGGCCCATTTGCAACACTAGTTTTGCTAGCGATACCAGACTGTCTCCGATGCTCCGATGAGATAAAATGAGAACCTCGTCAATGTTAATCCATAATACAGCAAACGTAACGGCACCAATTAAGACGATCTTTAACGTTGATTTCAATAGTTCTACAATGGCTCTCATTGAAAAAATTCTTTTAGCCCCTTTAATTGGATCAACCTTCTCCAATTTTGGCTGAAGGGGTTCAGCTGAAAAGAGGACACCCACCTGCATATAATTAGCTGCAAGCGCACCTACCAAGGCAACGAGCATAATAGGTCCGAGTGCATATGCAATTTCAGGAAGAAGGTCTCGTAGCAAAATAAACACACTTTCTTCCGTAACTTCCGTTAGCATATATGTCTGAAAAGATTCCTTTATAATGAGCATCATCTTTTCAAGCGTATGCCGAGCTCCGAATATAAAATAGAGAAAAACAAGAAGTAGCATAATGGCTGTCGTGACGTCTTGACTTTTTGCTACTTGTCCTTTTTTTCTAGAGTCTTGCCTCTTTTTAGGCGTTGCCTTTTCCGTTTTTTCTCCCGCAAAAAACTGCAAATCTAACCGAACGAGAAACATTTTTATACTCCTCCTAGTAAATGAACCATCGTTCGCATCGCCTCTAGCATGTATTCAAAGATTAGCTGCATCATATAAAACATACTTCCCATAACCACGATTAGAAAAATAAACGCCACGATGATTTTGAGCGGAAATCCTACTACAAAAATATTAAGCTGAGGTACCGTTCTTGCGACGATTCCTAGTGCTATATCAACAAGAAATAACGCGCCAACAACCGGGAGCGACATTTGAACCGCTAATAGGAACATCATGCTAAATGTTTTAATAATTGTCGTCACAAACAGTTCGGTTCCAACTGAAAATGAAAGATCGTTAATCTTTAATACTTCATAACTATGATAAACTCCATCTATTAACAAATGATGACCATTGGTCGATAATAAAAAGAGCAGGGCAAAAATATAAAGGTACTGACCGGTAATTGGACTTTGAGCACCCGTTTGCGGATCCATCACGTTAGCGATAGCAAAACCCATTTGAAAATCAATTAACCCACCAGCAATTTGAATTGCCATGATTACGATATATGCAATTAACCCCATCGAAATTCCAACGAGACACTCCTTAATGACAAGAAGCAAAAAGCGATCATCAAGTGGAATAATTGGAAAATCTAGTGTTGTGACTACAACAAGTGATAAAGCTGCCGCTAGCCCTACTTTGTGAAAAGTTGGAACTGTACGATATGAAAAAAGCGGTACTGTAATAAAGAAAGCGGACAATCGTACTAAAATTAAGAGAAATGCCGGATAAACACTGATTAGCTCCACCATCTTTATCCGATATACCTATGTAGGTTTGAAAAGATATTATACGTAAATGACACCATCTTAGATAACATCCATGGCCCAAAAAATACAATTCCTACAAGTACCGCTACAATTTTTGGCACAAAGGCCAAGGTTTGTTCTTGAATCTGAGTTGTCGCTTGAAAAATACTGACAAGCAAACCGACAACGAGTGCTAATAGCAAAAGTGGACCACACACAATTAAGATTGTATATACGCCTTTTTCTGCTAACGAAATGACAAATTCTCCATTCATGTTTTTCACCTATTGAAAACTTATTAATAATGATTTAACGACTAAATTCCAACCGTCTACTAAGACAAAAAGCAAAATTTTAAACGGCAGAGAAATCATCACTGGCGGTAACATCATCATCCCCATCGACATTAATACGCTGGAAATAATCATATCAATGACAAGAAACGGAACAAAGATCATAAAGCCGATTTGAAAGGCTGTTTTTAATTCGCTAATTGCAAATGCAGGAACCAATGCCGTTAATGGAATTTCTTCTACTGAACTTGGTTTATCCATCTCTGCATATTCTAAAAATAACGCTAAGTCTTTCTGCCTTGTATGAGCACTCATAAACTCTTTCATAGGAAGAGATGCTCGATCGTACGCTTCTGTTAAATTAATTTCTTCATTAAATAAAGGCTGCAAAGCTTCTTTATTCACCTGTGAAAACGTCGGTGCCATAACAAAGAATGTTATGAATAAAGCGAGTCCTAACAGTACTTGATTGGGAGGCATTTGCTGAGTGCCTAATGACGTTCGAACAAACGAAAGAACAATAACAATTCGAGTAAAGCATGTCATTAAAATTAAAATACCTGGAGCAATTGATAGAACCGTTAAAAGCAGCAATAATTGGATTGAGGTTGATACATTTTCAGCATCACTAGCATTAAAAATCTCCATCACTTCATTCATGTTGCTTACGGTTCCTTTCTAATTCTTCCAACTTGGTTTTCCGCTTTTTCATCATCTGATTTAACGATTGTGTAAAAGATTTCATACTTTCAACTGAAATAGCTTCCTTTTCTTTTCGTTCAAATAGTGATGGAAGAACCACTTTATATTCACCATCACTGCGTTGATCTTCGTACTTCTTTAACAACTGCTCCTTGTCTTCTCCAACTACTTCTGAAAGCAGCTCAATATTTTCTCCTACACCTACAACGAACAGCTGCTCACCGACCTTAACAACTTGAACCGATTTACTATTCCCAAGGTTAGTTCCACCTAAATTTTCCACCAACTGATTTTGCTTTAATACATTTCCTTTTGACTTCACAAATTTTAAGACAACTAGCAATAAGCCAATAACAAATGCAAAAGCAACTAACATTTTCACCACTTCACCAGCGGAAATAGTCGCACCTTGATTGGTATCACTATCACCAACTGTGTTAGGGTCCAACTCTTTTTCACAAGCGCTTGGATTTTCTATACATTCTTTCACTGAATCCGATGTTTCTGCCGCTTGCACGCTTATACTATTTTGAAACAACAGACTTCCAGCGATAGCTAAAATAAATACGATATATCGCAGCAACGTTTGCCACCTCTTACCTTTTCATAATACAAAGTGGAGCAGAGCAGCTGCTCCACTTTTTTCTTTATCCTACAGCTTTTGAAATGGCTTCAAGCACACGGTCTGCTTGAAATGGCTTCACAATAAAGTCTTTTGCACCAGCTTGAATTGCATCGATAACCATTGCTTGTTGTCCCATTGCTGAACACATAATTACTTTCGCAGCTGGATTCAGTTGCTTAATCTCTTTTAAAGCCGTAATACCATCCATTTCCGGCATTGTAATATCCATTGTTACGAGGTCTGGCTGATGCTCTTTATAAAGATCGATAGCTTGCATTCCATCAGCAGCTTCCCCCACAACTTCATATCCATTTTTCACAAGAATATCCTTAATCATCATGCGCATAAATGCCGCATCGTCTACAATTAATACTCGTTTACTCATTTTATTTTCCCCCTATATAAAGTTACTTTAATTTATTAATACGATCACGTTGACTAACTATATCCGTCACGCGAACGCCAAAGTTTTCATCAATTACCACTACTTCACCTTTAGCGATTAGCTTGCTGTTAATCAAAATATCGACCGGCTCACCAGCAAGTTTGTCTAACTCAATTATTGACCCCGATGACATCTCTAAAATTTCTTTAACAGTTCGTTTTGTACGCCCTAACTCTACAGTTACTTGAAGTGGTATATCTAACAACATGTCTAAATTATTTGTTTCGGACTGTGATGGTATTTCATTTCCATCAAAAGATGAAAAAGCAACAGGTTGAACATTAACAGGAGCTGCAGGCATAACTGGTTCTTGTTGCAGTGATTCACTCACTTGATTTTGCAAAGGTTGTTGAGATGGCATTTCTTGAACAAGTTCACTCTCTTCTTCTGCGGTCGCAACTGGATTCAGCAGTTCATTTACTAACCCTTTTGCAAAAGGAAGAGATAACAATTGCATAATATTAGAATCGATTAGCGTGCCAACTTTTAGATTGAATGAAACTTTAACTAGCACATCGTCCCCTTCTAATAAGTTCGTGCCTTCTCCTTCTGGAAGATCTAAAATATCAAGGCTTGGTGGCGAAATATCTACTTTCTTTTGAAAAATCGTAGACATAGATGTCGCTGCTGAACCCATCATTTGGTTCATCGCTTCTTGAACGGCACTTTGTTTAATTTCATCTAGTAATTCTCCTGGATTTTCACCGTCTCCACCAAGCATTAAATCAGAGATAATAGCTGCATCACTTTGTTTAATAACAAGTAAGTTTCGACCTGAAATTCCTTCTGTATAATGAACTTCTACCGCAACATGCGGATTGGGAAATTCTTCTTTCAGCTCTTCTTTATGAATCAACGAAACATAAGGCGTTGTAATGTCAACTTTTTGATTTAATAAGGTTGACAATGCAGTAGCAGAGCTACCAAATGAAATATTGCCAATTTCACCAAGCGCATCGCGTTCCATCTCTGTAAAGTGTTTACTAATTTCACTTTCTTCTAGGTTGCTATCTGAAGGCATAGGGTCTAATGAAGACGTTCCTTTTAGCAATGCATCGATTTCATCTTGAGAAAGCATATCTCCTGTCATAACGACGTTCCCCCCTTAAACTGATCTAAAATTTGAATCGCCAATTTCCTTTTTAATTGTCCTGGCTGCGCACTAAATTTCGGTACACCTCCAACTTGAACGATGAGAGGTTGATTAACACCTCGGTCCAAGCGAATGATATCTCCCTTATCTAAAGAAAGGAAATCCTCAATGGATATATCAGTCTGTCCTAGCATCGCAACAACAGGAACGGTTGCACCTTGAACTTGTGTTCGAATCTGCTCAACCTCTAATTCATTTGGCTCTTTTTTAGATGATTGCATCCAATAATGCACTGATAGCTTTGAAATAATAGGCTCCAGCGTAACATGTGGGATACATAAGTTAATCATGCCTGTTTCTTCACCAATTTGTACGCTCAGCGAAATGACTACAACAATCTCATTTGGTGATATAACTTGTAAAAATTGTGGATTAACTTCAAATTCTTCCATTTCTGGATTAATCACAGCAACTGAACTCCATGCCTCTTCCATAATATCCAGCGTTTTATCTAACAAATTACGAAGTAGTTTTGTTTCAATCTCTGTTAAATTATCTATTTTTTTATTTCCTGCTTCTCCTTTGCCACCTAAAATACGGTCTAGCATCGCGTATGCAATATTCGGGTTTACTTCCATAATTACTCTGCCATCCAGAGGTTCGACTGACATGACATTTAAGACCGTCATGCTCGGAACCGAGCGAACAAACTCTTCATAAGGAATTTGATCTGCTGATACAACTGAAACCTGTGTGATTGTTCGCAGTTGAGCTGAAAGTAATGTTGTTAATAATCTCGCATAGTTCTCATAGATCCTTGTTAAACTTCTAATTTGATCTTTTGAAAACCGTAGGGCTCTTTTAAAATCATAGGACCTGACGCGATTTTTCGTGTTTTCATCTTTTAACTGCTGCGCATCCATCTCTCCTGTCGACAGCGCAGACAACAGTGCGTCAATCTCGTTTTGAGACAATACATCACCGGCCAAAAACCTCACCTCCTACCTGCCATTTTTCCATTATTGTAGAACCTTGGAGGTCGTATAAATCTTCACCACATGCCCAGTCTCCATCGAGCTATCGATCTGTTTTGAAATTCGCTCTTCAAGCGCTTCTAAACCTTTTTTTCCCTCGAAATCTTCAGCTGTCATCTCCGATAGTTCTTTAATAATAATGTCTTTTACTTGAAACTCTCTTTTCTGTAGTTCTTCAGCTGCTTTTTTGCTATCCATTTGAATTTTAAATGATAGGCTAATATAATTATTGCTTTTTAAATTTGTTTTAATATCAGCAATGTCAACAGATGAATCAATTACTTCATCAATGGAAGGCGCAGCTTCAGCCGCCGGCTCGCTTGCTAACTTTAGCGTGATAATGACCCCAACACTCCCAATCAATGTTAAAGACAATAAAATAATGATCATAGTGCCAACTAACTTATTTTTAAACACAGCTTATTCCTCCATATCGCGCCGAAGTCCTAACACATTAATCGATTGATAATAAGCGCATACCTTTTCATTCACTTCAGCAATCGACTCTTTTACAACCAACTTTTTATTGTTGGTTAATGTAATAGTTGTGTCAGGAAACGATTCCACTTGCTCTATGTAAATTGCATTTAGCGTAAATTGCTTTCCATTTAACCTTGTTAAAGTCACCATAATTGATAAAAAGCCAAGCTGATCAGCTCAGCTTCTTTCCTCCTAGGCTATCAGTTTATCGTTTTAAGTTGACAAGTTCTTGTAAGATTTCATCAGAAGTTGTAATGATTCGAGTATTCGCTTGGAAACCACGCTGAGATACAATCATTTCCGTAAATTCTTCCGATAAGTCAACATTAGACATCTCTAAAGCACTCGATACAAGCGTTCCTGTTCCGTTTACTCCCGGTTCACTTAAATCAAAAAATTCTGTACCATCAACTTTTGCGCTACCTGAATTGGCTGTTTCAGCAAAGAGATTACCTCCTACCTTTTCAAGGCCATCATTGTTTGAGAATTTTGCTAATCGAACTCTACCCGCTATTTGTAAAGCACCGTCTGAATCAACATAATTTACGACTCCATCTTGACCAATGCTAAAACTTTTAGCTGTATCTGGAATATTTATTGCCCCTATAAACTCCGTTTCATTTCCATTAACGTCATAAACAGAACCAATAAGGTAAAGGCCTTCAGCTGTTACGATGTTTCCACCTTCATCTAAATAAAAATTACCTGCTCGTGTATACAGTGGTCTATCAATTGTTTGGCCATCTGCCCCATTAGCTACAGTAAAGAATCCTTCTCCTGAAATAGCTAGATCAAGTGGGCGACCTGTTGGCTGAATGCTTCCAGAAGTATGTATCGTATCAATTGTTCCAATTTGAGACCCAAGCCCTACCTGCTTTGGGTTCACTCCGCCTCGATCCGCTCCCGGTGCACTCGCTCCTGCTATTTGCTGACTAACTAAGTCTTTAAACGTTGTACGCCCTTTCTTAAATCCGTACGTATTAACATTTGAAATATTATTACCGATTACGTCTAGCTTGGTTTGAAAATTTTTCATTCCACTAATTCCAGAATACATTGAACGTAACATGTAACTTCCCCCTTATTTATAGTGTTCAACGAGTGACAGACAAAATATCGTCAAGAGTTAAAGTTGTATGAGACTCATCATCTAACATAAAAGTAAGCTTGCCGTCTTTTACAGAAGTGGCTTTCACAACAGCTTCGCTTTCTTTATTCGTTTCATCTACCCAAGAAACCGTCTTACCAATAAGCTCGCTACCTTTTAGAATTGGAGATTCACTTTGAACTACTTGTAAAAATTTCTCCATCGATGTACTCATATTTGTCATTTGTTCTAGTGTTGAAAACTGAGCCATTTGAGAAATAAACTCCTTATCTTCCATAGGACTAGTTGGATCTTGATTTTGTAATTGAGTAATTAAAATCTTTAAGAAGTCATCTTTTCCAAGCGAGCTTGTTCCTGTTTGCTTTTGCTGCACGGGCTGATTTGCCAAATACAAATCAGACTGAACCTTATTTGTCATATACATCACCTACACATTGTAGTTAATTAACGCTTCTTCTAATGAGTGAGAAAAGATTTGATTAGTTTCGTCATTTTCGTCTTTTTCGTCTTTTTCTTCAACTCGTTTTTCTTGCTGCTTTTGTTCTTGATGTTCTTCGCCGTTAGTCATCCATTGTTCTGCTGTGTGAAAAACGTCAATTTTATCTACTTGCACCTGCTGACTAATAAGCGTTTGTTTCAAAGACCCTAGCTGAGTATCTAAGAGATCTTTTGTCTGAGCAGATGATGCGATAATACGAGCGACAGTCTCATGGTTTCGCTGCACTAGTTCAATTTGAATGGAGCCTAGCCTTTCAGGGAAGAGCTTTAAAACTAGCTTCGTTTGAGACGCATTATGCTGAAAAGAAGCTTTCACTAATAGCTCTTGTACCTGCTTCATCACCTGTGATGCCTGCATATCTTTGGGCAAATTCGTATTTACATGAAACGATAGCTGCTGCAACTTACTCATTTCACCCGGTACAAACGTCGCTTTATCAACAGGAGTTTTTTGCTTACCTAACTCATCCGTTTCCATGCTTATTAATTGTCTAGTTGGCAGTGAGTGATTATCACTTGCTGAAGCAATTTTTTGTGTAATCAGTTCAATAAGCTGTTTCATTTCTTTACGAGAAAACTGAACAGATTGTATCTCAGGCTGCTGCAGCTTTTCTTGCAATGCTTTTAGTTGACTGGATTCCACTGGAACAAGCTCTCGCAAGGTTTGAAAAAACTGTTGAAATTCCTTAACGAAATTTTTTGCACTTTCTGGCAATGTGACATCCGCTAAGTACGCCTGCAAATTCGTAGCATTGGAAAGCAATTGCTTCAGCTTAGATTCTTTTACTCCGCTTGTAGGGAGCTGTTGAATAAGATCAACAAAAGGCTTAAACAAAATACTTTGCTCTTCATTTTCTATCTTTTCAACATTCCCTTCTTCTAAATGAAGCTCAAGAAGCGCCAAGAATTCAGCCAAATCTTCGTTATCATCTACGTTCATCATTTGATTGTTCAAAGGATGACTAATAGAATGACTGTTCGTGCTGAGATTATCAGTCGTTTCCAGCTCTCCGAATAGCATTGCTTGAAATAAAAAAGGATGTTCTTTCTTAACTGTACGATCTACGTTTTGCTTCTCATTCATAACTGGAAGCATAGGCTGCATAGCTACCTTCATTCTTTCACCTCCATTACTCACTTAACGGCTCAGCTAGTAAGCTTGTATAGCGAGCTGCAACGGCAGGGTCCATCTTTTCTAAGACTTTCGTGCGTGCATCCGTTTTTAACGCTTTTAGCAGCAAGATTGCTTCATTTTCTTTTAATTCGGTAAAAATGAGAGCTGCTTTCGTCGGGTTCATCTTTTCATAAGTAGAGACAATGTCTTTCTGTTTATCGTCTCCACCGTCTTGTTCTTGACTAGCAACATCTTTCTCATCTTCTGAATCTCTAATCTTAATTTTTAACTCATCAATCTCGCGCTCTTTAGCCGTTATTTTTTCTTCTAAACTTCTAATATTGTCTTCTTTCTTTTGAAGCTTTTCATTCAGGCTCTTTATTTGATTTTCTAACTCTTTATTCGCCTGTTGCTGATTAGTAGATTTTAAGCTTTCATTATTGTCTCCTATTAAAGGAAGAGATGAAGTTACCGACGAGATTTTCTCTTGAACATCGACTCCACTAATTGTTAGACCAATATAAATAGCTGTAATAATAAACAGCAGGGGTATAAAAATAATAAACAAGAAGACTTGCCACTTACTATTTCTTTTTTCTTCTATTTCTTCATATTCATCTTGCTTTTTTCTAGCCATCTTCTCACCTAATTTCTGTGTAGCATAAACTGTTGCAGAGAAATCTCATCCATTTGCTTACTTTCCGCATCACCCTGAGTTTTTAGGTAGCTTGTATAGCTTTTGTCTTTAAGCTTTTCATACTTTTTGCACTCAATATTTTTTTCTTGAAGCTTCAGCTCTTTCATACTCATCTGCTGTCGCGCCAACATGACGTCTCGCTGGAGCCTGGCAATCGTCGCCTCAATGCTTTCAAGCGCTTGTTGAAAAAATTTAATCTCGCTAACCGCTAAACCACTTTTAAGCTTTTTTGCCTGAAGTTCAAGCATTTCTTCTTTCTGCTTGAGCTTATCGTAAAGCCTCTGCCCGACTTGCTCGAAATATTGAACTGATTCGTTATATTGAGCTAATAAACGATTTTTTTCATCTTGCTTAACCGTCATGACTTTTGCTAACTTAAACTGATACGTCACGTTCGTTCACCTTTCTGAAAGAGCTGTTTTAGTATCTCTACGCTATCTTTAAGCGTGGGATGTTCACTCGTTTTTTGCTTTAAAAATGAAATAAGTTCTGGATAATATAAAATTGCTTCATCAATTTCAGCAGAGGACCCTCTTTTGTAAGCTCCGATATTAATAAGGTCTTCTGCTTCAATATATGTAGAAAGTAATAACCGTAGCTTTTCAGCACTTATTTTATGATTTGCTTCTACAATATGATTCATAACGCGGCTAACACTTTTGAGCACATTAATGGCTGGATATTGACCTTTATTAGCTAAATTCCGATCCAATACAATATGCCCATCAACAATTCCTCGAACCGTATCAGCAATCGGTTCGTTCATATCATCACCGTCAACTAATACCGTATAAAATGCCGTAATAGAGCCTTGTTCAGTAGTACCTGTTCTTTCTAATAGGCGAGGTAATGAAGCAAAAACCGATGGTGTGTATCCTTTGGTTGTGGGAGGTTCTCCCACTGCTAAACCAATTTCTCGCTGCGCCATAGCAACGCGCGTAACGGAATCCATCATCATCATGACGTTAAGCCCTTGACTTCGAAAGTATTCTGCAATAGATGTAGCTGTATAAGCCGCCTTCATTCGTAATAGTGGAGGCTGATCAGAAGTTGCGACAACGACAATTGAATTTCTCAAACCTTCCGAACCAAGGTCTCTCTCAATAAACTCACGGACTTCTCGACCACGTTCCCCTACTAATGCAATGACGTTGATATCTGCATTCGTGTTTCTCGCAATCATTCCCATAAGCGTACTTTTCCCAACTCCACTTCCTGCAAAGATTCCAATCCGCTGACCCTTGCCAACTGTAAGCAAACTGTCGATTGCTCGAACCCCTACTTCAATTGGTTCAGAAATTGGTGGGCGTTGCAATGGATTAGGAGGTTCCTGTTCAGTTAACACTGATGGAAGATAGCTAGGTAAGCTAGTTCCATCAAGTGGATTTCCTAGGGAATCTAGTGCTTGACCAATTAGCTCAGGTCCTACTTTTACTTGAAGCGGTTTTTCAGTTGTTTCCACGATGCAACCAGGTCCAATATATCGAACAGATGTATAGGGCATTAAAATGACATGTTCATCTTTAAATCCAACTACTTCTGCTTGAATTCGCTCACAAGTATCCTTTAAGTGGATATAGCAAACATCACCAATGGAAGCTTGTGGTCCTCGTGATTCAATCATCATTCCAATAACTCGGTTAACTTTCCCATATCGTTTAAACGAAGAGATATGAGCTATCTCAGGAATAAGCTGCTTCACTTTCACTTTGCTTTTCCTCCATTAAACGTAGTTTCAATTTCTTTTTTAGCTCCGTTAACTGACTATCAACCGATGCATCGAGCTTTCCATACATCGACTCAATAATGCAATGTTCATCTGTCAAATTTTCATCTGCGTATATGAATAAGCTAGCTTCTCCATTCAATATATCGAACAATTGCTGTTTATTTTCACAAACCATTTCATAATGGCAAGGTGCCACAAAGACTCGAAGCTCTTTGCTCTCTCTAACTTCCTTTATTGCGTGCTTAACCAGTGATACAAAACTTTTCTCATTTTTATGTTGAAGATTTTGCCCAATGACTTTCTCAGCAAGTGTAAAGCCAAGCTCTAAGATAACCTCTTCAGCTTGAGAAAGGTAATCGGTATAATCTTTTTTAGCTACGTTAACAGCAGTACGGGCTTCTTCTATAAGCGATGTATAGTCCTCATATCCAGCCTGTTGACCTTCACTATACCCAGCGTTAAAACCCTTTTTCTTCTCTGCTTCATATAGCTGTATTTTTTCATTCTCCCACTGCTGTCGCTCTGCTTCAATTTGCTGTCTTGCTTCTAATAGTCTTGCTTCAGCTTCTTCATAAAGACGTGTAGACGCTTCTTTTGCTTCAGTAAGAATTTTGTCAGGGCATTCATTCTTTGCTGTCTGACCATTTGAATTGATCAAATTTCTCCCACTAAATAATGGCTTGATTTCGATTGTTTTGGCTGAATCATGTACGTGATTTGCATAGGTAGATTTAATGATACTAGACAATAATATCGTCTCCTCCACCTCTTGCAATGACTACTTCTCCCATATCTTCTAATCTACGAATAACCGCCACAATGCGAGACTGAGCTTCTTCCACATCTTTTAAACGGACTGGTCCCATATACTCCATTTCTTCTGTAAACGTGTCTACCATTCGCTTGGACATGTTGCGGAATATAATATCTTTTACTTCTTCGCTTGCTACTTTTAAGCTCAATAGCAAGTCTTCATTTTCAACCTCACGAACGACACGCTGGATGGAGCGGTTATCCAACGTCACAATATCTTCAAAGACAAACATACGCTGTTTAATCTCTTCCGCAAGCTCTGGATCTTGAATTTCTAGAGTATCAATAATAATTTTCTCTGTTGCACGATCCACGCCATTTAACACTTCAACCACCGTCTCGATTCCACCAGTATGGGTGTAATCTTGCGTCACCGTTGTCGAAAGCTTTCTTTCTAAAATTTGTTCTACTTCACTGATGACTTCTGGAGATGTGCTATCCATTGTAGCAATTCTTCTCGCAATATCACCTTGACGCTCTTGAGGTAAAGATGACAAAATTTGCCCAGCTTGAGCTGGCTCTAAGTATGATAAGATCAAAGCAATCGTTTGCGGGTGCTCATGCTGAATAAAATTTAAAAGCTGCATTGGTTCTGCTTTACGCGCAAAATCGAATGGTCGAACTTGCAAAGATGAAGTTAAACGATTAATAACCATTATTGCTTGTTCAGGACCTAAAGCTTTTTCCAACACTTCTTTCGCATAAGTAATGCCGCCTTTTTCAATATAATTCTGAGCGATTGTCATTTGCTCAAATTCTTTTAAAACAGCTTCTTTAACCGCAGGCTCTACCTTTCGCATTGAAGAAATCTCAAACGTTAGCTGTTCAATTTCGTCTTCGCTTAAATGCTTATAGACGGAAGCGGATGCATCAGGACCAAGGGAAATTAATAAAATAGCTGCTTTTTGCTTACCTGTTAATTCACTTTTACTTACCACTTTCGCCACTATACTCCCTCCTACTCCTCACTAATCCACGTGCGCAATAGCTTTGCGAATTCATCTGGCTGCTCACCTGCAAGCTCTTCTAGACGTTTCCTTGACTGCTGCTCTTCACTTAGGACAGGAGGCTTTTGAATGGTTTCAACTGAATCTTCATACTCTTCTTCATATTCATAGAACTCTTCTTCAGAATCTTTTCTACGCTTTAACAATAAGAATAGTAGTGCAAGAATAACTAGTAATAAGCCACCACCTACAAAATATAGCCATGTTGGGATTCCGCTTTGCTGTTGATTAGCGGCTACTTTCTGTTCTTGGAATGGCTGTACGGAGACTACAATTTTGTCTGCAACCTGATTATCAGTTAACTCAGCACCTTGTTCATCCTTTGAAATTGACGTACGAACAATCGTGCTTAAAACTTGCTGAATGTCATCCTCTAAATTCTCTGCTAGTTCAACTTCACCGTTTGCATTAGAAGGGTCAATCATTACTTGGATTCCTAAGTCACGAACTTTATAAGGACTCTCTACAATTTCTTTACGAATTCTATTTACTTCGTTGTTGATTCGTTCTTCTGCCTTTTCATAGTCTCCACTGTCGGTACTTCCACTTTCTACATAGTTGGTTGTATCTTCTTCACCGGTTCCTGCAACCCCACCATCTTCAGGTTTCTTTCCCGTAAACGTTTCATTGATTCGCTCCACGCTTACTGCGATTCCTTCCATGTTTTCTTTATCTACAGGTTCCACTAAATTTTCTTCTCGATTTTCCTGTGTAAAGTCAACATCAGCTGTAACTGAAACCATTACTTTGTCTTGTCCAACTAATCTACCTAACATTTGTTGAACTTGGCGCTGAACATCACGTTCAATTTCCTTTTTAATACCATGCTGAGTAGCAAAACTAGATGAATTAGACATTTCGTCACTGCTCTTCAAGTCAAAATATTCAAAGTTTTGATTCATAATTACGATATTATCAGTAGGTAAATTTGGAACACTTTTTGAAACCAAATGATAGAGAGATTTTATTTGTCCCTCATCAAATTTGTAGCCTGGCTGTGTATTTAAAACAATTGATGCTGAAGCTTCTCCTTGCTGGTCCTTCACCCAAACACTTTCTTCTGGCAAGGTAATCATCACGTTCGCATTATTGACACCTTGGATATTTTTCATCAGATTAGCTATTTCGGTTTGCATAGCTTCCAATTTAACAACGTTAAACTCATTGTCCGTCATACCAAATCCAGCATTTTGCCCAAAGAAAGAATAATCAATGCTCCCACTGTCTGGTATACCTTGTGCAGCAAGATCCACCTTTAATGAGTCAACATGTCGTTCCGGTACTGAAATAACCGTTCCATTTTCTGAGATTTCAGAAGGTATTTTTCTTGTATCCAGCTCCGCTTTAATTTGACCTGTTTCCTGTACAGATAAATTGCTGTAAAGGGGAACAAACTTCTCATTGGTTGCTACTAAAGAAATAGCAATAAGGGCAATTAGCAGCGCCAAGGGGCCGCCGATGATCAAACCTTTTTGAACCTTAGTGCGCTTTGACCAGAACGCACCTATTTGATTTTTATAGAGTGCTAGTTTTTCATTCATTACAATCCTCCGGCTATTGCTTGTTTTCTATCTAGGGATGAAATAACCGCTTTTTAGCTAAAACCGTTTACTACATTTGCATACGCATCATTTCTTGATATGCTTCAACAGCTTTATTACGTATTTCAATTGTCGTCTGCATCGCAATACTGGCTTTTTGTGATACAATCATGACATTATGTAAATCAATTTTTTCTCCACGAGCTAACTTTTCTGTGGCTAGATCTGATGCCTTTTGTGCGTTGTTTACTTGGTTTAACGACTCTTTTAAAAAAGTTGAAAATTGACCGTGAGCTTCTTTAACGGTTCCTGTGTTCGATATTTTCTCAGTTAGTACAGGCATTTGATGTTGAATCCCTTGAATCATACTGCTTCACCTTACTTTCCTATTTCCAATGCTTTCAATAATAAATTTTTATTTGCGTTTAACACCGTAATATTTGCTTCATAGGATCTTGTTGCACCAATTAAATCTGTCATCTCTTTTAATGGATCCACATTGGGAAGCTGAACATACCCATCTTCATTTGCGTCAGGATGCGCTGGGTTATACACAAGCTTAAAAGGAGATTGATCTTCTGTTATGGACTTAACTTTCACACCGCCCGCTGACCCTTTACTCATTTCATTTTGTAGCAACGAAGAAAAACTTGGACCACCGTTTGATTGGAGCGAAACCACTTTTCTGCGATACGGCTGCCATTCTCCATTTACAAGTTCACTTCTTGTTGTTTCGGCATTCGCCATATTAGAAGAAATAACATCCATTCGTAGTCGATTAGCAGTTAAAGCTGACCCAGATATGCTGAGATTTTGAAATATTGACACCTCTACTTACCTCCTCTAATGACAGTTTGTAGAGAATTAAATTTACCGTTAAGTCGATCAATTAATGCTTCATAGTAAATTTGATTTTCTGCCATTGTCGTCATTTCTTTATCTAAATCAACCCCATTGCCGTTTTCTTGGTATGTATGACTTGTTCTTGAAATAACAGCTGCTTGTTCGGATGATTTTGAGAATTCAATATGTTTTTCGTTCGTACGGTATGCTTTCAATGAATATTGAAGCTCTGATTGAAATTGATTCTTCCGAGATACATCTTTAGCCTTATAGTTTGGCGTATCTACATTTGCAATGTTTTGAGAAATTGTTTGCTGCTTAAGCGTTGAATAATTCAGACCTTGCTCTAATGACTGAATTGTTCCTGAAAATAAACTCATATAGGACACCTACTTACCGCGTTTAATTTTCTGACAAATTTCGACTTTTCTACCATAAAGCCTATTGTAAAAAAAAGTATGCTTCTTGTCTATACCTAATAAGCAACTTTTGTACTACATTACTAAAATTTATCATTGAATTTACAAATCTATTTTAACACCTTCAAAATAAATCCGGGCGCTTTTTTCGACAAAATACACTAAATATAATTAATAAGACTCTAATAAATTACATTAAAAGTAATTTAATTAATTCTTAAACACTAAAATCATCAAAGTTAATCGTTTTTTTGTATAGTCTCAAAGAATTATATTTATTCAAATTAACTAGTTCTTTATGGACTTTTTATATTTTAATTAAAAATGGTAATAGTTCTATTAACTCGCATTTTATATAAAAGAGGTACTTTTTTAGGAGGGCGATCTTAACAAAAAAAAGAGACCTTTGACTGCTAATCAAAGATCTCTTTATTCTAACGATTAGTTTGATTTCAATTTTGCTAATTCAACAAGAAACTTGCTGTTTAATACTTTAATGTACGTTCCTTTCATTCCTAAAGAACGCGACTCAATTACACCCGCACTTTCAAGCTTACGAAGTGCATTTACAATTACAGAGCGTGTAATCCCTACACGGTCAGCAATTTTGCTTGCTACTAATAAACCTTCATTACCGTTTAGCTCTTCAAAGATATGCTCGATTGCTTCTAATTCACTGTACGATAGTGAACTAATTGCCATTTGAACAACCGCTTTGCTACGCGCTTCTTCTTCAATCTCTTCTGCTTTCTCACGAAGAATCTCCATACCGACTACAGTTGCACCATATTCAGCTAGAATTAAATCATCATCTGCAAAGTTACGATCTAAACGAGCTAATACTAGCGTACCTAATCTTTCCCCTCCACCGATGATTGGAACGATTGTTGTTAAACCAGCTTCAAAAAGCTCTTTGTTTTCAACAGGGAACGCTGTGTATTCACTATTAATATCTAAGTTTGAAGATGTTTCAGAAATGTTGAATAAGTTTTGTGTATACTCTTCTGGGAATTGACGCGCTTCTAACATGCCTTTCATGCGGTCATTTTCAATCTGTTGCTTAACTGCGATTCCTAATAACTTACCGCGACGACTAACAACAAATACATTCGATTCAATAACTTCACATAAAGTTTCAGCCATTTCTTTAAAGTTTACGGGCTTACCCGCAGCCTTTTGTAACATCGCATTAATCTTTCTAGTTTTTCCTAATAAATCCATTATCTTTGTTCCTCCTGAAATCTCTATTCTATACCTATAAAATAAATTGACTTAAATCTTTATTTTTTGCAATCTTCTCTAACTTACTTTCCACGTATTGAGGAGTAATAACAATCTTTTCTAACGTAACTTCTGGCGCTTCAAATGATAGGTCTTCAAGCAGTCTTTCCAGAATAGTATGAAGTCTTCTTGCCCCAATGTTATCCGTGTCTTGGTTAACTTGAAAGGCAATTTCTGCAATCTTACGTATAGCATCGTCAGAAAATTCAATTTGTATACCTTCAGTTTCCAATAATGCTACATATTGTTTTAATAGTGCATTATCTGGTTCAACTAAAATACTCATAAAATCTTCTACCGTTAGTTTTGTCAACTCAACACGAATTGGAAAACGCCCTTGTAATTCCGGAATTAAATCCGAAGGCTTGGAAACATGGAACGCTCCTGCAGCAATAAATAAAACATGGTCTGTCTTAATTGCTCCATACTTTGTTACAATTGTAGAACCTTCTACAATTGGTAGAATATCACGTTGTACACCTTCACGTGATACATCCGCTGAAGATGAGTTACCGCTCTTTTGAGCAATTTTGTCAATTTCATCAATAAAGACAATTCCATACTGTTCTGCACGATGAATTGCTTCTTGCGTTACTTCATCCATATCAATTAGCTTTTGAGCTTCTTCGTTTGTTAACACTTTACGAGCTTCTCTCACCGTAAGTTTACGCTTTTTCTGTTTCTTTGGCATAAAGTTACTTAAAGCATCTTGCATATTCATCCCCATCTGTTCCATACCCGAACCTTGCAGCATATCAAACATAGAAGGCTGTTGTTCTTCTACCTCAATTGTTACATAATGATCCTCAAGTTCTCCAAGGGCTAACTGATGGGCAATTTGCTTGCGCTTTGTTTCAACATTTACTTCTTCTTCTTGTTCTGCTTGAGTATCGGCTTGCTGTGAATTATTGGAGAAAATCATTTCAAATGGATTCTTAAATGTCTGCTGCTTTTTCTTGCTTGGAACTAAAAGCTCAACAAGACGCCTATTGGCATTTCTTTGAGCACTGTCGGATACAGAAACCATTTTTTCTTCCTTCACTAAACGAACGGATGTCTCAACTAAATCACGAACCATCGATTCTACATCACGACCAACGTAGCCAACCTCTGTAAACTTTGTTGCTTCTACCTTAACGAAAGGTGCACCAACAAGCTTTGCAAGCCTGCGCGCAATCTCTGTTTTACCAACACCAGTTGGCCCAATCATTAAAATATTTTTGGGAACAACTTCGTCTTTCAAAGCTTCGTTTAATAAGCTACGTCGATAGCGATTCCTTAGCGCAACCGCAACCGCTTTTTTTGCACTTGTTTGGCCAACAATATATTGATCAAGCTTTTCAACAATTTGTCGAGGCGTTAAATGAGAATTCATAGAAAATCCCCTTTCCTACAGTTCTTCTACAATAATTTGATTATTCGTATACACACAAATCTCACTTGCAACATCCAAAGCAGCTTTTGCAATTTCTTTTGCAGTTAAATGTTCTCCGGCATGCTGTTTTAATGCACGGCCAGCCGATAATGCATAATTCCCACCAGAACCGATAGCTAAAATCCCATCATCAGGCTCAATGACCTCACCTGTTCCCGAAACCAATAGTAAGCTATCTCTGTTCATCACAATCAGCATAGCTTCTAGTTTGCGTAAAACTTTATCACTTCGCCATTGTTTTGCTAATTCAACTGATGCGCGCTGTAAATTGCCGTTATACTCTTCTAATTTACTCTCAAACATTTCAAACAGTGTGAACGCATCAGCAACTGAACCTGCAAATCCAGCCAAAACCTGTCCTTGAAATAAGCGACGTACTTTTTTAGCTGTATGTTTCATCACAACAGCATTTCCAAACGTCACTTGCCCATCACCTGACATAGCACATTGACCATTATGTTGAACGGCAAAAATCGTTGTAGCATGAAATGTAGACATAATAACTAACTCCTCCTTCTATGCACGAGGATGATGATTCATATATACTGTTTTTAACCGATCCTTCGTTACATGCGTATATATTTGAGTTGTGGATAAATTTTCATGACCAAGTAGCTCTTGAACCGTACGTAAGTCGGCTCCTTCATTTAATAAATGCGTAGCAAAAGTATGACGTAAAACGTGAGGACTAATATGTATGTTCTCTGCCGTTTTATTCATGAGTTTTTCAATAACTAAGCGAATACCTCTATCCGTCAATGTTGTTCCGCGATTATTTAAAAAGAGCGCATTCGTATTGGTAGCGCTTTTGCTTTTCAACTGCACTCGCCCATTCTGTATATATGTATGAAGAGAGTCTTTTGCATATTTACCAAATGGAACGTAACGCTGTTTTTTTCCTTTTCCATGCACAAGAAGCGTTTGAAGTGAAAAGTCAATATCACTAAGCTGAATGGCTGCGCATTCGCTCACACGAATTCCCGTAGCATACATTAATTCAAGGAGCGCTTGATTACGCTGGCCAAGCGGCGTAGTAAGATCATTTAAATCAAACAGTTTCATCAGCTCTTCCGCATAAAGAAAGCGTGGCGTATACTGATCTTTTTTCGGCAATGAAACAAGCGCAAACGGATTTTCAACCACTATTTGTTCACGATACAAATATCGATAAAAGCTTCGTAAACATGAAATCTTTCTCGACATTGATTTTTTTGAATATGACTTTTCATATAACCTTGTTAAAAACAGTCTTGCATCTGCATATGTAACATCTTGTAAATTTTGTATTTGTTCTGCTTCTAAAAAAGAGATGAATGACTCAATATCTTTTTCATAGCAATCAACTGTATATTGTGAATAGTTCTTTTCAATTTGTAAATATTCTAGGAAGGAATTTAAAGAAACTTTAACAAATTCCACTCATATCACCTCACAAGGGCTACTAAATATTATCACAATTCAGTAGCCCTTGCAAACAATTTCATTATTTTGTTGTAAAATTCTGAATAGTTTCTAATGCTCTTGTAGCGAGCGCTTCATTTCGCTCTTTTTTGTTTTTAATACGGACTTCTAGCTCTTTAAACAAGCCAAAGTTTGCGTTCATCGGCTGGAAATTTTTAGCATTTGTATGCGTGATATAGTGAGCCATACTTCCAATTGCTGTTTCTTGAGGTAGGACAACTAACTCTTCTCCTAAAACGTAACGGGCTGCATTCATTCCAGCCATTAGACCGCTAGCAGCAGATTCAACATAGCCTTCTACTCCCGTCATCTGACCAGCAAAGAACAAGTCTTCACGTTCGCGATATTGATAAGTTGGGCGAAGTAGTTTCGGAGAGTTAATGAACGTATTGCGGTGCATTACTCCGTAGCGAACAACTTCAGCATTTTCAAGGCCAGGAATTAAGCTTAATACCTCTTTTTGAGCTCCCCACTTTAAGTGCGTTTGGAAACCAACGATATTATAAAGCGTTCCTGCTGCATCGTCTTGGCGTAATTGTACAACAGCGTAAGGTCGTTTACCGGTTTTGGGATCTTCTAACCCTACAGGCTTAAGTGGTCCAAACAACATCGTTTTTTCTCCACGCGCTGCCATTACTTCAATTGGCATACAACCTTCAAAGTAGATTTCCTTTTCGAACTCTTTTAAAGGTACCACTTCAGCATCAATTAATGCTTGGTGAAACTTCGTAAACTCTTCTTTTGTCATTGGGCAGTTTAAATAAGCTGCTTCACCTTTATCATAACGTGATTTTAAATATACCTTGTCCATATCAATGCTGTCTTTTTCAATGATTGGAGCCGCCGCGTCATAAAAATAAAGATAGTCTTCACCTGTTAAAGTACGTAGCTGTTCTGATAAATCTTTTGATGTCAATGGACCTGTTGCAATAATTGTTGGGCCTTTTGGAATTTCCGTAATTTCTTCGTGTACAACTTCGACATTCGGGTGATTTTTTACACTTTCCGTTACGCGCGCTGCAAACTCATGACGATCTACAGCTAAAGCGCCACCTGCCGGAACTGCGCACGCATCTGCTGATTCAATAATAATTGAGTCTAGCTTACGCATCTCTTCTTTTAATACTCCAACTGCATTTGTTAAAGTATTGGCACGAAGTGAGTTACTACATACTAATTCTGCAAATTTATCTGTATGATGCGCTGGTGTCTGCTTTACCGGACGCATTTCATAAAGTCTTACTTTTAATCCTCTTTTCGCAATTTGCCAAGCGGCCTCGCTTCCAGCAAGACCAGCACCAATTACGTTAATTACTTGTTCTGTCATGTTCAATCCTCCAACTAAAATATCAAACAAAGAAGTATTATAACATACCTTTTTTCTGTTTGTTTAATCGTTTATCTCCACTCGCTGCTACTTTTTTTCTCAAAAAAATACGACGCCATGTAAATGAGTCGCTAAGAACGTTTCCATTTTAGCACACTACCTCATGTCGTCGCACTTATATCCTTCATAAAAATCAATCATTCATCGTTACAATTTATTCCAAATAACTAATCGCACTTCTTATTGCTGCGTTTCTTCCTTATAATCACAGCTTGTGCAAACTACTTGCGTTCCTTTTTTCTGCTTTTTCTCTACAAGTAAGCTCTCACATTTTGGACACTTTCTAGCAATTGGCTTATCCCAAGAAATGAATTCACAGCTTGGAAAACGATCACAGCCATAGAAAGTACGTTTTTTCTTGGACTTACGTTCTACGATGTTCCCTTCTTCACACGTCGGGCACTTTACGCCAATTTCTTTGACAATTGGCTTTGTATTACGACATTCTGGAAAGTTTGAACATGCCATGAACTTTCCATAGCGTCCCATTTTAAATACCATTGGTGATCCACAAGCTTCACAGTCTTCTCCAGCAGGTTCGTCTTTGATCTCTACTTCACGCATTTCTTTTTCTGCTTTTTCAAGCCTCTTTTCAAAATCGCGATAAAATTCGTCAATAACCTTAACCCACTGTACGCTTCCTTCTTCCACCTTATCAAGGTCCGTTTCCATTTTAGCTGTGAATTCAACATCTAAAATTTCAGGGAAAAATTCTAAAATAAGTTCTAGCACAATCCCACCAAGTTCCGTTGGTACAAAGCGCTTGTTCTCTAAAGCAACATATCCGCGTTTTTGAATCGTATCAAGCGTTGGTGCATAGGTGGACGGTCTTCCTATCCCTAATTCTTCAAGCGTTTTAACTAATCTCGCTTCCGTATAACGCGGTGGTGGCTGTGTGTAATGCTGCTTTGGCTCAATATCTTTTGAATAAGCTGTTTCCCCTTCTTCTAAGTTTGGAAGCTGCTTTTCTTTTTCTTCGACTTGGTCATCGCTACCTTCTACATATAGCTTCATAAACCCAGGAAACTTCACTTTTGACCCATTTGCTCGAAACGTTACGTCACCATTTTTTAAATCAACAGCCATTGTATCCATTACGGCCGAAGACATTTGGCTTGCTAAGAAGCGTTCCCAAACAAGCTTGTATAAACGAAACTGATCTCTTGATAAAAATTCCTTCACATCTGCAGGTTTACGCATTGCCGAAGTAGGACGAATTGCTTCGTGAGCATCTTGTGAGTTGGTTTGCTTCTTTTCTTTTTTCTTTTCTTGTGCTAAATAGTCATTGCCATATGCGTTTAAAATGTACTCTTTTGCTTCTTCTTGCGCTGTTTCAGAGATACGGGTTGAATCGGTACGCATGTACGTAATTAAACCAACGGTTCCTTCTTTCCCTAAATCAATACCTTCGTATAGCTGCTGAGCAATCATCATTGTTTTCTTTGCTCTAAAATTCAGCTTTCGTGCTGCTTCTTGTTGAAGAGAAGAAGTTGTAAAGGAAGGAGCTGGATTTCGTTTTCTTTCTTTTTTGTTACTTTTGAAATCTTAAACTCGTTACCTTCTATCGTTTGAAGAATGGCTTTTACTTCTTCTTCATTGGAAAGGTTTGCTTTCTTCCCTTTGTACTCAATTAGCGATCCTTCAAACTGATCGTTATCTTTTTGGAAAGTTGCTTGTACCGTCCAATACTCTTCCGGCTCAAAGTCCGTAATTTCTTTTTCACGATCAATGATTAAGCGTACTGCAATCGATTGAACACGTCCAGCGCTTAATCCTTTTTTCACTTTCTTCCATAGTAATGGACTAATGTTATATCCCACTAATCGGTCCAAAATACGTCTTGCTTGCTGCGCATCAACTAAATCCATATTGATTGCACGTGGATGTTTAAAAGACTCTTTAATTGCATCTTTTGTAATTTCATTAAATACAACGCGACAGTCTGATGCAATATCTACATCTAGGCTATGAGCCAAGTGCCATGCAATGGCTTCACCTTCACGATCTGGATCGGCTGCTAGATAAATCTTTTTCGCTTTTTTAGCTGCTGTTTTTAAATCTTTCAGTACCGGTCCCTTACCACGAATGGTAATATACCTTGGATCATAGTTATGTTCAGTATCAATGCCCATTTGACTTTTGGGTAAATCACGAACATGTCCCATCGATGCTTTCACTTTATATTTTTTTCCTAAATAGCGTTCAATTGTTTTGGCCTTAGCAGGCGATTCTACAATTACTAGGTAGTCAGACATCTATTTGCTCCTCCTCAAGAGGTAAAATAAAACCTTCATTATTATTAATTAATCTTTTTTTTATCATATTGTATCAAATACTTTTCTCTAAATTTCGTTATGTTTCAGTAATACTCTTTCATCTTACAAATCATACATCTTTCCAAATAAAAAATTACCTATGACTTTGGAATCGATGTAATTCACTTATTATATCTGTAGGGTTCTGTACAAGTTTCGCACCCATTTGAATCAGTTTGTTTACTCCTTTTGAAGCATCATCTGTAATAGGGCCAGGTATAGCAAATACTTCCCTTCCTTGTTGAAGTGCTTGATCAGCTGTAATAAATGAACCACTTCGCTCTTTAGCTTGAACCACAACTGTACCACTTGTCAAGCCACTAATAATTCGATTCCGCTTTGGAAAGTGCCACTTGGCTGGTTTAGTCGGTGGCGGATACTCTGACACCAATAAATGGTTATGAGCAATTTCATTTGCTAATGGAAGATTATGCTTTGGATAGATATTATAAAAGCCACTTCCTAAAACTGCAATAGTTTTTGCTTGTTTAGCAATGGCTAGCTGATGAGCAGCTGTGTCAATACCCAAAGCTAATCCGCTTACAATTACAAATTGATTATGAAGCAACGGAGCTAAAACCGATTGTATAGCATTATATCCATACTGAGTAGGCTGTCTTGTTCCAACCACGCTTAAACAATCTTTATACTGAAATAATGACAAATCTCCTTTACAGAACAAAACCCAAGGTGGATCATAGATATTTTTTAATAAATGGGGATATTCATCATCAATAATTGTTATACAGTAAATACTTTGCTCTTCATATTTATTTAGAATATCTTGTATTGGAATAGTTTGCAAATATTTTTTCACTTGACATGCTCGATTGAATGGAACCTGAAGGATTTGCTGAAGGTCATTCGGAGAATAATTGTACAGATGTTGAAGAGAAGAATCATGCTGAAGAAACGAAAAGATTTGCTTCCAAGTCAATAGCTGACAATGTGATAAGTGAATTATTTTTTTGCGCAACTCATCCATATCATCGACTCCTTTTATGGCATAGAAAATAGTCCTCAGCAAGGAGGACTATTTTTATGCTTTAATGAGTTTTACATTTTTCTAATAAACCTTGTTCTTTTAACACGCTAATTAATGTCTCACCCATTACAGACGGCGTTTCAGCGACTTTGATACCGCATTCATTCATTGTTTTGATCTTTTCAGCAGCCGTTCCTTTTCCACCAGAAATAATGGCACCAGCATGGCCCATACGTTTCCCTGGAGGTGCTGTTTGCCCACCAATAAACCCTACAACAGGTTTTGTCATGTTTGCTTTAATCCATTCTGCAGCTTCTTCTTCAGCTGTACCACCAATTTCACCAATCATAATAACAGCATACGTCTCTTCGTCTTCATTGAAGGCTTTTAGAACATCAATAAAGTTTGTACCATTAACCGGGTCTCCACCGATACCAACAGCTGTTGATTGACCAATTCCCGCTTCAGAAAGTTGATGTACTGCTTCGTATGTTAACGTACCAGAGCGTGATACGACACCAACATGACCTTTTTTGTGAATATATCCTGGCATAATACCAATTTTACATTCTTCTGGCGTAATAACACCTGGGCAGTTTGGTCCTACAAGTCTAGTCTTTTTGCCTTCCATATAGCGCTTTACTTTTACCATATCTAATACAGGAATACCTTCTGTGATACAAATAACAAGATCTAACTCTGCATCAACTGCTTCAATAATTGAATCAGCCGCGAACGCAGGTGGCACGTAAACAACAGAAGCTGTAGCACCTGTTTTTTCTTTGGCTTCTAATACCGTATTAAAAACGGGAACGCCTTCAACTTCCATACCACCTTTACCTGGCGTTACACCACCGACGATTTGTGTGCCGTACTCTAACATCTGCGTTGTATGGAAAAGACCTACTCCGCCTGTTATACCTTGTACAATTACTTTTGTGTCCTTATTAATAAATACGCTCATTCCTATCCCCCAGCCTTTCTATTTCACTAGTGAAACGATTTTTTGTGCGCCGTCTGCCATTGACTCAGCTGCTGTGATATTCAGCCCTGATTCTTGAAGAATCTTCTTACCTAGCTCTACGTTTGTTCCTTCTAAACGCACAACTAATGGTAAGCTTAAGCCAACTTGTTTTGTCGCTTCTACAACACCAGTTGCAATTACATCACACTTCATAATTCCACCAAAGATGTTAACAAAAATCCCTTTTACATTTTGGTCAGATAGAATAATTTTGAACGCTTCTGTTACTTTCTCAGCTGTAGCGCCGCCCCCAACATCAAGGAAGTTAGCCGGGTCTCCGCCATAGTGCTTAATGATGTCCATTGTGGCCATAGCAAGTCCAGCACCGTTTACCATACAACCGATGTTTCCATCTAATGAAATATAGCTTAGGTCATATTTAGACGCTTCAATTTCTTTCGCATCTTCTTCATCTAAATCGCGATACTCTAAAATATCTTTTTGACGATATAGTGCATTTGAGTCGAAGTTTAGCTTCGCATCAAGTGCCATTACGTTTCCATCGCCTGTTACAACAAGTGGGTTGATTTCAGCGATTGAACAATCTTTTTCAACAAATACAGTATATAAACCAGCCATAAACTTAACTGCCTTACCTACTAATTCTTTTGGAATATTAATATTAAACGCGAGTCGACGCGCTTGGAAACCTTGTAGACCAATTGCTGGATCAATGTATTCTTTGAAGATTTTTTCAGGAGTTGCTTCCGCTACCTCTTCAATCTCCGTACCACCTTCTTCAGAACCCATTAATACAACTTGAGAAGTAGCGCGATCTAATACTAAACCAATGTAGTATTCTTTCTTAATATCGCAACCTTCTTCAATAAGTAAACGCTTTACTTCTTTCCCCTCTGGACCTGTTTGATGCGTAACGAGCGTTTTACCTAAAATATCTTGTGCATATGTACGAACTTCATCTAAGCTTTTCGCTACTTTTACACCACCCGCTTTTCCACGTCCCCCAGCATGGATTTGCGCTTTAACAACTGAAACTTGAGATCCAAGTTCTTTAGCAGCTTCAACCGCTTCTTCTACACTATATGCTACTTTACCATTAGGTACTGCTACTCCATATTTTCTTAGGAGTTCTTTCCCTTGATACTCATGGATATTCATTTCCCATCCTCCTAACGTAATCAACCAATAAAATAGACTGCGCTTTCATTGTATAAAAATAATTGTCTAGTTGTCTACTATTCAATTAAAAAATATTAAAATAATTGGAAAATTATTTTTTCTTTATCTCTTGGTCCAGCTGATAAACAAACGCAAAAACCTCTGCCACCACTTCATAAAGCTCGCTTGGAATCTTTTCATGAATAGTTAGCGTGCTTACTAGCTCGGTTAAAGAAGCATCTTTTTGAACAGGAACGTTATGCTCCTGTGCCTGTTCAATGATACGCTTTGCAACTTCTCCACTTCCTTTGGCAACGATCCTAGGCGCCTCATCTCTTTCTTGATTATACGTTAGCGCAACCGCCTTTTGTTTTCTATCATTTATGCTCATATCAAAAAGTCAACTCCTCCTCTATACGAATAAGACGATGTAGACATTTTCTTTTCAATTGAACTTCCTTGTTTCAAAGGACGATAACTAACTCCTGATAGCTGGTAATCCAACTCTTCCAGCTTTTTTACTAAGCTTTTTGTAAACTTTTCACCGCTCTCTTTCAACAGGTCGGCATATTGATTTATTATCTGCAAAGTAATGATTCGATTTTGGATATTTACACTAATGACAACGTCTTGTAACGCTTCAAGGTTCACATAAAATAAAATATGACAATAATTAGGATTAACCCCTTGGTTTTCTTGTCTTTGACCACTCCATTGTATAGAAACATCTCTCCACTGTTTGCCAACTAACAGTGGAACTTCCATGTAGAAGTTAGACAGTGGACCATTGGCCTGTGATAGAAGTTGAAAACCAGTTATTCGAGATATAAGCAGCTCAATTTTCTCTCGAATACCTGCATCGTCGACCGATTTGACTTCTGCAGCTAAAAGGTTCAGAAGTGCTCCTCCACCTTCTTGTGATAATCCAAACGCGTGAAAGAAAGCTGTTAAGCGCTGTACTCCCATTAGTTGTTTGATTACCTCGCTATTAGAGTACTGGTCAATTGCTTTCCATGCGTTCGAGAATGCTTCATACTCCCCAGCCTGTTCGTACACTTCTTGTGATAGCTGACGCACCATGTCAAAACCTTCACGAAAAGATTCTTGCACCTTGGCTAAGAATACAGCTTTCACTTCGCTTTGCTGTAAGGTAAATAAGCGTGAGGCTACACTTAATACGTCTTCTTCCCTTTTACTCTTAGGAAACAAATTCAAATGTTGCAGCATTTGATAGGCTTTTTCGTTATGATTCGTCGCTTGTAACCAATTCACGAATGTTTTTTTAAAAGGTTCATTTTGAGCACCGCTAGACTGAAAAAAGATTGAATCAATTACCTTTCCAAGCCCTGAGTTTGGATTATATTCTTTAATCGCTTGTAACTCTTTTGAAAAAGAACTGCTTCCCATAACATTTTTCAATGCATCGAACACTTCTTTAGACAAGGGAAGACGCAGCTTTAACATATAGGTTAGAATTTCCTTCGTTTGTTCTGTCAAGCTCTCTTTTGCAAGAATATTACCGAGGCTATTTACCTTTTCTTTAGTAAGCGCATGTCCTTGTTCTACAAGATTAGACAACCACTTTTTGCTCTCTTTATTCACTTCAATTCTCAGTTCTTGCACTAATGATTCAACTAATTCAGAACCTTGTTTGATGGGCGAAATCATTTTTAAGTGCGGCAATTCTCCTTCTGTCGAAGTAACTTGAAACCAGTAGTTTTGTCTAACTATTAATGGGGCTTCCAATTTTCCTACCATTGTCATTCCGTTGAGCTTTAAAAGTGCTGTTTGTTTCGGAAAAAGTTTGAGCACCCGTCCAAGAACATGATCGCCAGCAGTAAGTGTAAACGACCTGGTACTATGACTAGATGCTGAGAAAAGCTGTTGAAAACCTGAAATTTTCATCATTCTTCCCCCTCTTTACCACTTATATTTTCTCTTTAATAGGTGCAAAAGAACGGCGATGCTCCTTTAAAATTCCATAGGTATCAATTGCCTCTAAGTGTTGCTTTGTACCATATCCCATATGCTTTTCAAATCCATATTCGGGATAAATTAAAGCTAGTTCCTTCATCATTCGGTCTCTTGTCACTTTTGCAACCACAGAGCTTGCTGCAATAGAAATGCTTGTGGCATCACCTTTAATGATAGACTCCTGCGGAATATTAAGCGGCAACTCCATAGCATCTATTAATAAGGCTTGAGGCTCAATAGATAATCCCTCGATTGCTTCTAACATGGCTTTTTTCGTTGCTTGATAGATATTTAATTTATCAATAGTTGCTGCATCTACAATTCCAACACCAACTGCTACTGCTTGCTGACAAATCTGTTCGTAAAACTCTTCTCTCTTGGCTTCTGATAACTTTTTAGAATCTGTTAATCCAGGTAAAAAGAAGTCCCTAGACAAAATAACTGCGGCGGCAACTACCGGTCCTGCTAAAGGTCCTCTCCCTACTTCATCAACTCCTGCAATAAACTGTAAGCCTTGGTCATACAGTTTGTTTTCATATGCTAACATTTGATAGAATTGCTCTTTTAAGCTCTCAGAGGCTTGTATTTGTTTCTTTCTTTGTACAACAGCTTGTTGTACACCCTTGCGCTCATCTTGCTCATACTGCGCAAATAAGGGATCCTGAAGGTTGTCGATTGCTTGCAACGCCTGCTTAATGTCATTAATGTTTAGTTTCATCTTTTCCTCTCTCCTTACTATCCTTCTATATCGACTGTTCTGTTATTATTTTCAATCAATAAAAAAGCCGCCTTTACCTTACATAGGTAAAAAGCGACCTTAACTTTTTTTACAGCCTATTCTTCTGACGAAAGCTCAGCTGGATCATCAAACGTTAGCATTCCTAGCTTATCCGTTCGAATCTCTCTCAGCACCAGTTCGGCTGTTTTATCATAATCAACCATTCCACCGCTCATAATACAACCTCTTTTTGCTGCAATCGCATCAAAAAGCTCAACAATATCCTCTGGTATCTCCTCAAGACCATAACGCTCTTTAAGATTAACGGGATAATAGCGAGAAAGGAAGCGAAGTGCATAAACACAAATGTCCTGCATGTTAACGATTGTATCTTTAATTGCACCTGTTGTCGCTAATTTATAGCCTACCGTTTGATCTTCAAACTTCGGCCAAAGAATTCCTGGCGTATCTAAAAGCTCTAGCTCACTTCCCACTTTAATCCATTGCTGTGCTTGAGTCACACCAGGACGATCTCCTGTTTTGGCAATCTTTTTGCTTGCTAAGCGGTTGATAAGCGTAGACTTTCCTACGTTGGGAATTCCAACAATCATCGCTCGAATCGCACGAGGTTTTTTAATTCCTTTTGCTTTCATTCTCTCAAATTTTTCATGGAGAATTTCTTTTGATAAAGAGACAATTTGTTTCATCCCTTTTCCTGCCTGTGCATCAATCGCTAACGCTTGTACACCCTGTTCACGATAGTAACGCAACCATTCTTCTGTCATGCGCGGATCCGCTTTGTCTGTTTTATTTAATAAGACAATGCGAGGCTTATTTACAATAATCTCATCAATCATTGGATTTCTTGATGATTGTGGAATACGAGCGTCTACTAGCTCATATACAATATCAATTAATTTTAGTTTTTCCGTAACTTGACGTCTCGCTTTCGCCATATGTCCCGGAAACCATTGTATTGTCATGTTCTACTCACCTTTTATCAATTACTACATTTTTTAATTAGATAGTCGAGCTTCAGATAGCGGCCAGTAAACTAAGCTTGTCTTTCCAAGTACTTGATCCATACTTACAAACCCAATTTGTCTACTATCCTTACTGTAGCGACGATTATCTCCCATTACAAACAAATGGCCTTCAGGTACTTCTCCTTCACCTGTTAAACCTTCTAGGGTAAAATCTTCTGTTAAGTTACCATCAATAACTTCTTTTTTATATTCATCAAGATATGGTTCTTCATACGGCTTTCCGTTCACATATAAAACATCATCACGATATTCAATATGATCACCCGGTAGACCAATAATTCGCTTTATGTAGTCCTTTTGTTCATCTGCATGAAAGACGATAATATCAAAACGATCAGGATCCCCAATTTTATACGAAAACTTATTTACAATCATGCGGTTCTGATCATGTAGAGTTGGCATCATTGATAATCCATCTACTACAATCGGCGCAAATAAAAAGTAGCGAATAACTACAGCTAATAAAACAGCAATAGCAATGGCTTTAATCCATTCAAAAAATTCATTTTTTCCTCGGGCCATTCTCAGTCCCCCAACCTTTATATACTACATCTTTTATTGTATCTGAAAGTCACTGAAACACCTAATAATTATAAAAAAAGATTTGAAAAAAGGAGCTTGTTTAACAAGCTCCCCTTCACGATTATCGAATTTCTTTAATACGCGCAGCTTTACCACGTAATTCACGTAGGTAATAAAGTTTCGCACGGCGTACTTTACCACGGCGCATTACTTCGATTTTTGCAATTTTTGGCGTATGAAGTGGGAATGCACGCTCTACACCTACACCGTAAGAGATCTTACGTACTGTAAATGTTTCGCTGATACCACCACCACGACGCTTGATAACAACACCTTCAAATACCTGAACACGTTCACGGCTACCCTCAACGATATTTACGTGTACACGTACAGTATCACCAGGACGGAACGTAGGAAGATCGGTTTTAAGTTGTTCTTTTGTAATTTCTTCGATTAATTTTTGCATCGCGTGTTTCAACTCCTTCCAACAGACGCTCATAACAATGCTTATAGATCATTGCAGCGGAACATCGTTATAAGTGACAAAAGCCTATCAGCTCAAGCCACAAGATTTATCTTAGCACACTCTCGTGGCGTATGCAATAAGAGAAATTATTTTTCTGTATCTTTTAAAACACATTGGGAACTCTTCGTCTTATTCACTTTCTTCATTTTGCAATTCAGCTATTATTTTCTTTTGCTGTGAAGAAAGCTCAAGCTGTTCTAGCATATCTGGCCTTCTTAGCAGCGTTCGCTTGAGAGACTCTTTTTCACGCCATGCTGCAATTTTTTGATGGTCACCGCTCATTAAGACATCAGGAACCTTAAATCCTCTGAAATCAGCAGGACGTGTATAATGTGGGTGTTCTAACAACCCTGTGCTATGCGAGTCCTTTACAGCCGAATCCTGATTCCCTAATACGCCTGGCAATAGACGTACTACGCTGTCAATTACAACCATTGCCCCTAGCTCTCCACCGGTTAACACATAATCACCAATTGAAATCTCATCAGTTACAACGTGCTCACGGATTCGCTCGTCATATCCCTCATAGTGACCACATACAAAGATTAGATGCTCTTCTTGCGCTAGCTCTTCTGCTTTTTTTTGCGTATAGCGCTCTCCTTGTGGACACAGTAAAACAACGCGTGGCTTAGAGTCTTTTGTCAGCGCATCTACCGCATCAAAAATTGGCTGAGGTGTTAACACCATCCCTGCTCCGCCGCCATACGGATAGTCATCAACATTTTGATGCTTATTCGCTGAGTATCCTCTAAAATTCACCACGTTTAACTCTACGGCTTGCTTTTCTTGCGCTTTTTTTAAAATGGATTCACCAAACACTCCTTCAAACATTGAAGGAAATAAAGACAGGACATCAATCTTCATCAGTCTAATAACCCTTCCATTACTGTAATAATAATTTCTTTATTCTCAACATCAATCTCCTGAACAACTGCGTCGATATAAGGAATTAAAATCTCTTTTCCATCTTTTCCTTTTACAACCCACACATCATTCGCACCAGGAATTAAGATTTCTTTTATCTTCCCAAGCTCTTGACCTTCTTCCGTTTTAACAATGCAGCCAATAATTTCATGAAAATAAAACTCACCGTCTTCAAGCTCAGACAATTGATCTTCCGATACTTTCACCATGCTGTTCTTAAATTTCTCAACGTCATTTACATTTGGATACCCTTCAAATGATACAAGGTCAAAATTTTTATGCTTTCTATGCGTAGCCACAACTACCTCAACAGGTTCAGTTTGCTTTTCTTGGAACAAATAAAGTTTGTTTCCTACTTCGTAGCGTTCATCTGCAAAATCTGTGGTTGAGATAATGCGCACTTCACCTTTAATCCCATGTGTATTAACAATTTTACCTACTTTAAACCAATTATTCATTGTTCACCTCTATCGAATTTCAACGACAATGCCGTCTTTGATTACAATCTCTTTTTTTTGCTTTATATCATTCCAATTATCACCGATTTTCACTTCAAGCAACGAATCCATTTCTGATTCAACAAGTTCACTTCCTAACGCCAGGCGCTCTAGCTGCTCAATTTGAAAATCAATTACGTCTATTTTTTCAAGTCTGGATGAACGCTCTTTTTCAAACTGGGTATGAAGCAAAGATGATTGAGTTTTTTTTGTTTTCTCTATTTGTTTCAGTTGAAACTTAAGCTGCTCTAACTCTTTTTGCAGCTCGACTTTTCGCTGAGAGAAACGATTATGTAGTAACGCCTTGCTGCTTTCCGTCACAACTTGCTTCACAACAACCTTTTGAATAATTTGCATCAAACCCCTCCTCTTCATCCTACGATTCTTATTAAACCATTTCTATCCGTCATTTGAGAAGTAGTTACATAAAAAAAAGGGGGAGGTTATCCCTCTCCCTTTTTTCACTCTTGAATTTTCACATGCACTTTTTTATCTAATTGCGATGCCGCCGCAGAGACAACAGTCCGAATCGCTTTGGCAACCCGCCCTTGCTTTCCAATAATCTTTCCGATATCTTCTTTGTGAACTTCAATGAAGTACGTCACTTGATGTTCTTCACTTACTTCTTTCACTCGGACTTCATCTGGATAATCAACAAGTGGCTTAACAATCGTTTCAATTAGTGATGTCATCGCGAGTATAATTATTTTCCTAATTTAGCGTTATGGAATTTCTCCATGATGCCTTCGTTAGAGAAAAGGTTACGTACTGTATCAGATGGTTTTGCACCATTTTGTAACCATTTAAGAGCTAACTCTTCATCAATTTTAACTTCAGCTGGTTGAGCTACTGGATTGTAAGTCCCAACCACTTCGATGTAACGTCCATCACGTGGTGAACGAGAGTCTGCTGCTACGATACGATAGAAAGGAGATTTTTTAGCTCCCATACGTTTTAAACGAATTTTTACTGCCATTTTTAAAGCACCTCCGAATATGTTTCAACAAGATAATATAATATCAAAAAGATAAAATGTTTGTAAAGGTTTTTTTCTTAACAGTATAAAAAATATTTTATTCTGTTTATTTTTACAACTAAATTTAGTGACAAATTAAGAAAAGAAAGGTAATTTCATGCCCTTTTTCTTCCCTTTAGACATGTTTGTCATTTGCTTCATCATTTTCTTCATGTCTTCAAACTGCTTCAATAGTCGGTTAACCTCTTGAACCGATCGACCGCTACCTTTTGCAATGCGTTTTCGTCGACTAGCGTTAATGATTTCAGGATTTGTTTTTTCAGCTTTTGTCATGGAACGAATAATCGCTTCTACATGACTAATTTGCTTTTCATCTACCTGTAAGTTCTTGAGGCCTTTCATTTTATTAGCACCTGGAAGCATGCCAATAAGTTCATCTAACGGCCCCATTTGACGAACTTGAGCAAGCTGCTCTAAAAAGTCATCAAATGTAAACGACTGCGTACGCAGTTTCGCTTCAAGCTCTTTAGCTTTTTCTTCATCTACGTTAGCCTGCGCTTTTTCAATCAGCGTAAGAACGTCTCCCATTCCTAAGATACGAGAAGCCATACGCTCTGGATGGAATGCATCGATTGCATCCATCTTTTCACCCAAACCAACAAACTTAATCGGTGTATTGGTAACTGCACGAATTGATAAAGCCGCACCACCGCGCGTATCTCCATCTAGCTTCGTTAATACCACACCTGTTAAGCCAAGCTGTTTATTAAAGCTATCAGCTACGTTTACAGCATCCTGACCCGTCATTGCATCGACAACTAAGAAAATTTCATGAGGGTTTGTGAGCTCTTTAATTTGCTCTAACTCTTCCATTAAATTTTCATCTACATGCAAACGTCCGGCTGTATCAATTAATACATAATCATGATGCTCTTCTTTAGCATAAGCAATGGCCTGCTTTGCAATTTCAACGGGACTTACTTGATCTCCCAGTGAAAAAACAGACATACTTAACTGCTTTCCAAGCGTCTCAAGCTGTTTAATCGCCGCAGGGCGATATACATCAGCTGCTACAAGCAATGGGTTGCGGTTATGTTTCTTACGCAGTAGGTTAGCTAGCTTACCAGTAGTTGTCGTTTTACCTGCACCTTGAAGTCCTACCATCATAATAACCGTAGGAGCCTTTGGAGCCACTGCAATTTTGCTTTGTTCGCCGCCCATCAGTGCTGTTAATTCTTCTTGTACAACTTTAACAACCTGTTGACCAGGCGTTAAGCTTTTTAATACGTCTTGACCTACTGCGCGCTCACTTACTCGCTTAATGAAGTCTTTTACTACTTTAAAGTTTACATCCGCCTCTAAAAGGGCTAGGCGTACCTCACGCATCATTTCCTTAACATCTGCTTCAGTTACTTTACCTTTTCCCTTTAGCTTTTGTAACGTGCTTTGCAAACGGTCGGCTAATCCTTCAAATGCCATATATGCCGCCCCCTAATCTAATTTCTCGAGCGAATCAAGAAGAGAAGAAAGCTTGTTGTTTGTTTCAAGTTCGCCTGTCAGTTCATTTTTTAGTTGTTGAACAATTGATTGACGCTCTTGAAACCGTTGAAATAACAATAGCTTTTCCTCATATTGTTCAAGCATTTGCTCTGTACGTTTTATATTATCATAAACTGCTTGACGACTCACATCAAATTCCTCTGCTATTTCACCTAGGGAATAGTCATCTAAATAATAAAGAGACATATAACTTCTTTGCTTTGGTGTAAGCAACGCTTGATAGAAGTCGTATAAAAAGTTCATTCGCGTCGTTTTTTCTAACATACGACCGCCCCCCTTGTTAAGTGAAAAGCCTTTACATGTCTTTAGTTTACAAAGAAGCAATTAGAATGTCAAGTTTTTTCCTTAACAGCAAAAACGCGACGAAGAAAGGCTTCATCGCGTTTTTAAATTAACTGTTTTGCACTTCATCTTCTACCGCATTAGCAAATAACCCATAGATGTATTGTTCCGTATCAAACGGCTGAAGGTCGTCCATCTTTTCCCCTAGCCCTACGAATTTCACTGGTAAGTTCAGTTCGTTTCGAATAGCCAACACAATACCACCTTTTGCAGTACCATCTAGCTTTGTCAGAACAATTCCCGTTACGTTTGTTGCTTCTGAGAAGATTTTAGCTTGGCTAAGAGCGTTTTGCCCAGTTGTTGCATCCAACACAAGTAGCACTTCATGTGGAGCTCCAGGCACTTCACGCTCAATTACGCGTTTTACTTTCTCTAGCTCCTTCATTAAGTTCACTTTATTTTGCAAACGACCCGCTGTATCACATAGTAAGATATCTGCTTTACGAGCTTTTGCTGACTGAATAGCGTCATACATTACAGCAGCTGGATCTGACCCAGCTGATTGCTTGATAACATCTACTCCAACGCGTTCGCCCCATACTTCAAGCTGCTCAATAGCACCTGCACGGAACGTATCGCCTGCTGCCATCAGAACGTTCTTGCCTTCTGACTTAAACTTATGAGCAATTTTACCAATTGTTGTCGTTTTCCCTACGCCATTAACACCAACAAACAGAACAACAGTAAGGCTATCTTGCTGCATATTAAGGCCTGCCAGCTGTTCCTCGCCTGACTCATAGATATCAATTAATTTTTCAGAGATGACCGCTTGAACTTCTTGAGGATCTTGAATGTTCTTTCGTTTTACTTCATCTTTTAATTCATCAATCAAATCCATAACAGTCGAAACGCCAACGTCTGCGCCAATTAGAATCTCTTCCAACTCTTCAAAAAACTCTTCATCCACTTTTCGATAGCGAGAAACTAAATCATTGACGCGTTCTGAAAACGAATCGCGCGTTTTTGAAAGTCCATCTTTAAACTTTTGAGTAACGGAGTCTGTTTGATTTGTAATCTTTTCTTTTAATCGCTTAAAAAAGCTCATGTTTTAACACCCTTTCTACTAAGCATATTGCTTCGAATCTTCTAAGCGTACGGATACAAGTTTTGAAACTCCCGATTCCTGCATTGTTACGCCGTACAGCACATCTGCTTCTTCCATTGTTCCTTTACGATGCGTAATGACAATAAACTGTGTTTGCTCACTATAACTTCTTAAGTACGTAGCAAAACGGTGCACGTTCGCCTCATCTAAAGCTGCTTCTACTTCGTCTAATACACAAAACGGTACAGGACGAACCTTTAAAATGGAGAAGAGAAGAGCAATGGCTGTTAAAGACCGTTCTCCTCCAGAAAGAAGCCCTAAGTTTTGAAGTTTTTTACCTGGAGGCTGGGCAATAATGTCCACCCCAGTGTTCAACAGATCCGTCGCATCTGTTAGCTTCAGCTCTGCTTTTCCTCCACCAAATAGAGACTGGAATACATGGTTAAACTCTTCCCGAATTCGGTAGAACGTATCAGAGAAACGCTTTTTCATCTCTTCATCCATTTCATCAATAACCTGATAAAGCGTGTTTTTAGCTTCATCTAAATCATTTTTCTGGTTGCTTAAAAACTCATAGCGCTCTGCTGTTCGCTCATATTGTTCAATAGACCCTAAGTTAACCGTACCAAGCTCCTCGATACCTAACTTAATAAGCTTAATCTTTTTACGAGCTTCGTCAATTGGAATCGTTAGCTGATACGAAGCTTTTGCTGCTTCAAAGCTCGTTTGATATTCTTCATTCAGCTGATGTAAACGACTGTCTAACTCAACGTCAATTCGGTTCAGTTTTACTTCTTCGTCTTTTAACGCATTTGCAATTTGCTTATGCTGGCGATGCAACTCTTTGACAAAGCGCTCTGCATCTTCTAGCTTGTTTTGTGATTTCAAGCGCTCTGCCCGACAGTCATCCATTTTCTTCAACGTTTCTGCTTTTTCTTTAACCTTTTCTGCAGCCGCTTCTTCTAGTGAAAGCTCTCCAGAATCATTTGATGTCATCTCATTCGTTAAAAGTGCCAAGTCTTCTGTTACTTCTTCTAAGCGCTTCGTTGTTTGATTTAGCTCAAAGCAAATACGATCATATTTTTCACGCTTATTTTTAAGAGACTGTTCTTGTCCAGCCAGCTCTACTTTTACTTCGGTTAGCTTCTGGCGCACTTCCTCTCGGGAAGTTTGTTGCGTACGCTTACGATGAGTAAGCTCTTCAATAACTCCCTCTAGCTCTGAAGTCTGTTCTTTTGCTTCACCTAGCTGCTTTTCTAACACTTGAATTCGCTTGATCAAATGTTCTTGATCGCTTTTAAAGCTAACCATGTCTTGATCATACATCGCTAATCGATCGTTTACCGCTTGCTCTTCAATTTCTACTTGCTTCACATCTCGATCTAACGCTTTTTCTTGCTCTTCTAGACGCTTAACAAAAGACTGTTCTTTACCAATAGCTTGTTCCAACTCTTCAATCGTTTCTTTCTTAGCTTTCACATTTTTCTCAAGTTGAAGCGTTTTTTCTTCCATTTCCTTCAGCTTCGCAGTAATTGTTTCAAGTTCTCGCTGACGACCAAGCAATGAATTGGTTTTTTGCTTAACCGATCCACCTGTCATGGACCCGCCTGGATTCACCACGTCTCCTGTTAAAGTAACAAAGCGGTAGCGATGCTGAATCAGTCTAGCAAGCTCATTTGCTCCTTTTAAATCTTTTACAATAATAACCGTACCAAGCAAGTTCTCTGCAATACTACGATACTTCTCATCATATTTTACAAGCGAAGAAGCGACGCCCACAAACGTATCGTGAGTTTCAATTAACGAAATGGTTTGTGGCGGTATAAAACGCGAACGCACGGATGTTAATGGTAAAAATGTAGCGCGTCCGTAATGATTTTGTTTTAAAAAGCTAATTGCTTGTCGCGCACTCTGCTCATCAGACGTCACAATATGCTGAGTTGCACCACCGAGCGCAATTTCAATCGCTGTCTCATACTCTTTCGGCACGCTAACTAGTTCAGCAATAGCTCCTTCAATCCCGTGAAGCTTCTGGCTTCTCGCTTTTAAAATTTCCTTTACACCATGGAAATACCCTTCATAGTCCTCCTGCATCTCTTCAAGCATTTGCTTTCTAGACTTTGTTTGCTGGACGTATTGATAGGCTTGATACAGGGTTGACTCTTGCTTTCGATATTCCTCTCGCAGGGAATCGAGCTTTGCAAGCTGCTCTTTTAATTGACGCGTGGCATCCTGCAATTCTTGTTGAAAGTTTTGCAGTTTATCAATAAGAGCTCCTTTTTTCCGCTCCAGATCCACTCGTTGCTGAACATATTGCTCGTTTGCTTTTAAAAGCCGCGCTTCTTTTTCAGACGTTTGATGCTTTTGCTGCTCTAGAAAAGCAATCTCATTTCGAGAAGCTGTCTGTGCATTTGCCAACTCAAAATATTCGCTTTTTAACTGCTCTAACTGCTCATCCAGGTTTTCACTATACGTTGCAAACAGACGCTCTTGTTCGGCTACTTCTTCACGCGTTTTAGCAACGTCGTTTTCAAAATTAGTTAAGTCATTCTCTTCTTTTTGCTTCGCTATCAGCAACTCTTTTTTTGTTTGAGTATACTCTTTTACAAGTCGCTCTAACTGCTCTTTATTTTGCGAAGCGTTCTTTTTACGCTCTTTTAACACTTCTTTCTTACCTTCTAGCTTTTCAACTTCTTCACTAACAAAAAGAAGGTGTTTATGTAGCGCGTCGATTTCCTCATCCGCACGCTGAATATACACGCGTAAACAATTAATCTCTTGCTCACGCTCTCCAATGTTGGCAGAAAGCGATTGCTCCATTTGCTGATGAGATGCTATGTCTCGTTTAAGCGCTTCCCACTTACCATGAAGCTCTTCAATTTCAAAAACCGTTACTTCAATATCAATCTGTTCTAATTCTTCTTTTTTCTGCAAATAATCTTTTGCAATGGAAGACTGTATTTTTAAAGGCTCTAACTGTCCCTCAATTTCATGTAAAATGTCAAGCACGCGATTTAAGTTTTCTTGTGTTTCAATTAACCTTAACTCAGCCTTACGTTTACGCGTTTTATACTTTAAAACGCCCGCTGCTTCTTCAAATATTTTACGACGCTCATCTGGTTTGCTGCTGAGAACTTCTTCAACTTTACCTTGACTAATAATGGAAAAAGCTTCTCTTCCCAAACCTGAGTCCATAAATAAATCCACAATATCTTTTAAACGACATGGTTGGTTGTTAATAAGAAATTCACTATCACCTGAGCGATTTACTCGCCTTGTAATGCTTACTTCATGATAATCAAGCGGTAGGAACTGATTGTCATTTTCTAGCGTAATCGTTACGTCTGCTACATTAACAGCACGCCTTGATTCACTTCCCGCAAAAATAACGTCTTCCATTTTCCCGCCCCGCAGTGACTTTGCAGACTGCTCGCCCATTACCCAGCGAATTGCATCTGTAATGTTACTTTTACCACTACCGTTTGGTCCAACAACTGCTGTAACCCCTGGTACAAAGTCAATTGATACTTTCTGAGCGAATGACTTAAAGCCAGTAATATCTAAACGCTTGAGGAACATATAGATTCCCCCTTTTCCTTATTTTCATAGTAAATCCCCCTTTGCAACAACCATTCGTTGCTTGGGGGGACTCGTTCCTACATCAGACTAATACTCTCTTTTACTTTGCATTCGACGCTTTTATTTTCGAGATGGCTACTTGAGCCGCTTTTTGCTCAGCTTCTTTCTTAGATCTACCAACTCCAACACCTAGCTCTTCACCATTAAGTGATACACGTGACATAAATTCACGATTATGAGCCGGGCCTTTTTCTTGTAGCACCTTGTACTCTAGCTGACCAAACCCATCTCGTTGAATAATTTCCTGTAACTGACTTTTAAAATCCATCACATGAGAAAAAGCACCCTCATTAATCTTCGGGAATACAACTTTTGTTAAAAATTGATTTACTGTTTCAATTCCTTTATCTAAATACAATGCACCAATAAATGCTTCAAATACATCCGCCAGTAAAGCTGGACGTTGACGGCCACCCGTCATTTCTTCACCTTTACCGAGCAACACTAGTTTACCAAATTCGAGCTCATTTGCGAAAGTCACAAGAGATGGCTCACACACTACGGCTGCACGTAGCTTTGTCAGTTCTCCTTCGCTCATCATTGGGTATTTTTTAAATAGAAATTGTGAGACAGTCAACTCTAACACGGCATCCCCTAAGAATTCTAAACGCTCATTATCTTCATGAGGTTTTTTACGATGCTCATTCACATACGATGAATGTGTAAAAGCTTGAAATAAGAGCTTTTCATTTTCAAACGTCACGTTGATTTCTTCTTGAAACTGTTTAAAGTTTTTTACTACTTGAGAATTATTTTTTCGGTCTCGATTCGAATAATGTTTAGGCATAAAATACCTCCGCTTACCAGCCACAATTAGTTCATAGTTTTTTTCATAACATAACCCATTATAAAACGAGGTATCCTAAAAGATACATCGCATTTTGAAAAAAAAATTATTTTTTTCAAAAATAACGCAAAAAACACAGAAAGCCCCGCTATTAACGGGGCTTTTAATGATACAACAGAATTAAACTTGACTCTGTATGTAATTAACCGCATCTCCAACAGTTGCGATTTGTTCTGCTTGCTCATCAGAGATTTCCATGTCAAACTCATCTTCAAGCTCCATTACAAGCTCAACTACATCAAGAGAGTCAGCACCTAAATCTTCTTTGAAATTAGATTCTAATTTCACTTCGCTTTCATCTACACCAAGACGATCAACAATGATTTTTGTTACGCGCTCTAGTACTTCTGCCATTGTTCTTCACCTCCCCTCAAGTCATTATAGTAGATTTTCCTTTAAAATACTATGGCTGAATAATAAAATTTGTCAAAACCCTTACTTTTCAATTCTTTTAAGATATTACATAACCATTCCGCCGTCAACATGGATGGTTTGTCCCGTAATATAGCGGCTTGCATCTGTAGCTAAGAATGAAACAATATTGGCAATATCTTGTGGATCACCAAAGGATGCAAGTGGAATTTGCTTTAGCATTTCAGCTTTTACTTCTTCTGGAAGCTCATCCGTCATATCAGTTGCGATAAACCCTGGTGCCACTGCATTTACTGTAATATTACGACTTGCAAGCTCTTTTGCAGATGTTTTTGTTAATCCGATAACACCAGCCTTAGCAGCTACATAGTTTGCTTGTCCTGCGTTTCCGCTAACACCCACAATAGATGAAATGTTGATGATTCGTCCATGACGTTGTTTCATCATTTGGCGAGTTGCTGCTTTCGTACATAAAAACACGCCCTTTAGGTTTGTTGATAAAACATCATCCCACTCATCTTCCTTCATTCTCATTAGCAGGTTATCTCTTGTAACACCAGCATTGTTTACTAAAATATCTAAAGAGCCAAACGTTGAAATTGCTTCTTTAATCATGCTTTGAACAGAATCTGCATCCGCTACGTTTGCTTGAATCGCAATGGCATCTGTTCCATAACCTTTAATTTCATCAACGACCTCAAGTGCTTTCGCTTCGCTACCTGCATAGTTTACAACTACTTTAGCTCCTTGCTTTCCTAATTCAAGCGCAATCGCACGTCCAATTCCACGAGACGCTCCTGTAACAACCGCTACTTTTCCTTCTAACATTTTATTCTACCCCTTTCACTGCTTCAATTGTTGCTTGTAACGTTTCAACATTACTCACTGAATAAACCGTAGCACGGCGATTCACCTTCTTCACAAGCCCTGATAATACTTTTCCTGGACCAATCTCAATAAATGTATCTACGCCTTCAGCAAGCAATAACTCAACCGTTTCTTGCCAGCGAACTGGAGAATATAATTGTTCAATTAATAGCGCTTGTACAGCTTCTTTTTGGATTGTTGGCTGCGCCGTTACGTTAGCTACAACAGGAACTTTCGCATCTTTAAAATCCATTATGCTAAGCGTATCCTGCAGTTTAGCAGCAGCGGGCTTCATTAAGCTAGAGTGGAACGGTCCGCTTACATCTAAAGGAATCGCTCGTTTTGCTCCTTTTTCTTTCGCAAGTTCACTCGCTTTTTCAACACCCTCTGCTGTTCCAGAAATTACAATTTGACCTGGACAATTAATGTTAGCAAGCTGGACAGAAGCTCCTAAAGCCGTAATTTCGTCCGTTACAGCTTTTAACTCTTCAGCGCTCATTCCTAAAATGGCAGCCATTGTTCCTTCACCAGCAGGAACAGCTTCATCCATATAGCGTCCACGCTTGTTTACAGCAACAACAGCATCTTCAAAAGACATTACTCCAGCTGCTACTAACGCACTGTATTCTCCCAAACTATGACCTGCTACATAATCAGGTGTAATCCCACTCTTGTTAAACTCGTTTAAAAGCATTGTGCTAGCAGTAACAAGAGCAGGTTGCGCATGATACGTTAACGTCAGTTCATCTTGTGGACCTTCAAACATAAGGTTTGATAATGAAAAGCCTAGCACTTCATCTGCCTTTGAAAGAAGTTGCTTTGCTTCTTCAGATTGCTCATATAAGTCTTGCCCCATACCTACGGCTTGTGAGCCTTGGCCTGGAAACATAAAAGCTATTTTCCCCATTCTTATTCTCTCCTCGTTTATTCGTTATTTTCTTCACTTTCAACGGAAGCTTGAATGGTAGAAGATACGTTATTTTCTACCATATTTACGGTTTGTTTAATCGCATTAAAGATGGCCGTAGCGTCTGACGAACCATGAGCTTTAATAACCGGTGCATTTAGACCGAACAGGCCTGCGCCGCCATACTCGCTATAGTCCATTTTTGCTTTTAGCCCTTTAAGCTGAGGCTTTAACACGGAAGCAGCTACCTTGCTTTTAAAACTACTCATTAACTCTGCTTTTAACATTGAAAATAGTGAAAGTGCCGTTCCTTCAATAGTTTTCAATGCAACATTACCCGTAAAACCATCCGTTACTACAACGTCTGCAACGCCGTTTAAAAGATCTCGTGATTCTACGTTTCCGATAAAGTTAATGTTGGTTTCTTGAAGCAATTTAAACGTTTGCTTTGTTAACTCATTACCTTTTTTCTCTTCCGTTCCAACGTTTAAAAGCCCAACTTTAGGCGATTGAACACCTCTTACCTGTTCTGCGTATACCGAGCCCATAATTGCATATTGTACAAGGTGCTCAGGTTTCGCATCAACGTTAGCTCCTACATCTAGCATTAAGAAACCTTTGCCGTCCAAAGTTGGCAGCGTCGGAGCTAGAGCAGGACGCTCAATTCCTTTAATACGACCAACAACAAATAACCCAGCCGTCATTAAAGCACCCGTGTTACCTGCAGAAATACATGCATCAGCACGCCCCTCAGCTACTTCAGTAGCCATAAGCACCATTGATGCATTTTTCTTTCTGCGTACTGCACGAACTGGTTCATCTGTTGCTTCAATTACTTCTTCAGTATGAAGAATTGTGATACGTTCTGGATTTGTTAGGTACTTCTTTATTTCAACTTCATTACCAACAAGTGTAATATGTAAGTTTTCAAACTGCTGAATGGCTAATTCTGCACCTTCAATAACCGTTTTGGGAGCGTTGTCCCCTCCCATAGCATCAATTGCTATTTTCATGTTCTTTCTCATCCTTTAGTTTTATTTATCAGATGTAGATCGGTACATATTAAACGTTCCTGAAAACACCTGCTCTTGTCCTACAAAACTATTTACCTCTACGATTGTTCGAGTTTCATCTGTAGACAGAACCTTTGCTTTTGCTATCACGCGCTCATGAATCTTTACAGAACGATGATAGCGAATTGTAGCCTCAATTGTTAATGCTAATTCATCATTAATAACCGCTACTGCAAGTGAGTTTGCTTGAGCAAACAAGTGATGTCCTCTTGTAATTTGATTGCGTTGAAAAACGTGTTCTTCACGCACATCAAAGATGGAAATAGCGGATTGGTCTAGTTCAATATCGATAATTTCCCCAATTACTTCTTCAATAGGCAGAGAACGCACTTCATCTTCTAATTTCTTAGAAGCTACATATTTAATTCGCTCGCGTAATTCAGGGATAGACAATTCTAGGCGGTCTAAGCGAATTGTTTGTACGCTAACTGAAAAACGGTCGGCTAATTCTTCATCTGTGATAAATGGATTCTCGTCAATTGTAGCTTTTAATAACAGCTGTCGATCTCTTTTATTACGCTTCATAACACACCATCCGAACTTTTAATACTAGGTACTAATAGCAGTATATAATCATTGCAATTGAAATGCAACATTTTTAGTAAAGTTACACCTCAATTGCAACGCCGATTCACTGACTATTAATCAAATTTTTCACCTGCTAATACACCTGTTGCTTCCAAATAAGAACGCATCAACTGATATTGCTCATCTTGCCAAAACGCCTCCGAATTCACAAGCTCAGTAGCATCTGTACGGGCTACTTCAAGCGCTCGATAATCGTGGACCATATCCGCTATTTTGAACTCAGGCATCCCGCTTTGCTTTCGGCCAAAAAAGTCCCCAGGCCCTCTAAGCTCAAGGTCTCTTTCTGATAATACAAAACCATCATTTGTCTCCGTCATAATATTCATGCGCTCTTTTCCAACTTCAGACTTTGGATCTGCTAACAAAATACAATACGACTGCGCGTCTCCTCTTCCTACTCGCCCGCGAAGCTGATGGAGCTGTGATAGTCCAAAGCGCTCCGCATCATAGATGACCATAACCGTGGCGTTTGGAACGTTCACCCCTACTTCAACAACCGTTGTCGAAACAAGAATTTGCACATTGTTTACGCTAAACTCTTTCATGACTTCTTCTTTTTCATCTGGTGTTAAGCGCCCATGCATCAGTCCTACATTCCATTGCCCTTTAAAATATTGAACAAGGGTACTATGAACATCAATGGCATTTTGAACGTCTAACTTCTCTGATTCTTCAATCAATGGACAAATTACGTAGGCTTGCCGTCCTTCACTCAGTTCTTTCTGGACAAATTGCAAAATACGCTCTAGCATATCATGCTTTACCCAATACGTTTCGATTGCTTTTCGACCAGCTGGCATTTCATCTATAATCGACACGTCCATCTCACCAAAAGCAGTAATGGCAAGCGTTCTTGGAATAGGAGTCGCCGTCATAAATAATACATCTGGACTTTCACCTTTCTCACGAAGAACTCTACGCTGACCTACACCAAAGCGATGTTGCTCATCCGTAATGACAAGACCAAGACTTTTATACACTACTTCATCTTGGATGAGCGCATGAGTACCGACTAACACGTCTATTTCTCCGGCCTGAACTTGTCGCAGAAGCTCACGCCTTGCTTTCCCTTTAACTGAACCCGTTAACAACCCGACGCGCACTTGAACTTTTTCAAGCATGGCACTTAAGGATTCAGCATGCTGTTCGGCTAAAATTTCAGTTGGAACCATTAGAGCACCTTGATGCCCTGCCAATACCGTTGCATATAGCGCAACGGCAGCAACAACCGTTTTACCTGAACCTACATCTCCTTGTAATAGGCGATTCATTCGATAAGGCGACTTCATATCAGCAGTAATTTCATTCACTACTCGTTTTTGAGCGTTTGTTAACGGGAATGGCAGTTGATTTGTAAACTCAACTAAATCGCTTGATTGAAACACTTGAGACATACCAGCCGTTTCTTCTCGCTCACGCTTTCGAAGCGCCTGCATCTTTAGCTGAAACAGCAAAAACTCTTCATATACAAATCGCCTGCGCGCTTGTTTTAAATCGCTATGGTCTCGAGGTAGATGAATCGTTCGCACCGCATCTTCTCGTGCCATTAACTTATATCGATTTCGGAGCGATAAAGGGAGCATGTCTTCAATTTGACTTCCATACTGATTTAAAGCCAGGGTGATAAACTTACGAATTGCTTTTACAGTAAGCGCTGCTTTTGTGGAATAAACCGGCTCAATGGTTTGATTTTTTTTGAAAGGTGAAAACTGTAGTTCTTGAAGAGTAATCGTTTGGCGGTGCTGATCCCATTTTCCCGTCACAGTAACCATTTGATCAATTTCAAGCTTTGATTTGTAATAAGGTCGGTTAAAGCACGTAACGGTAACAAGATAACGACCAACCAACAAGCGAAAGGTTAATCGAGACCGTTTTTTTCCGTAATAAGTAAGAGAGGGAACGCTGTGAACCTTTCCCTCTACCGTTACTTTTTCATCATGTTTAGCATCCGCTAAATCTTTCAGCTCATAGTCCTCATAGCGATAAGGAAAATGCTCAAGTAAATCTTGTACAGATTGTATCTTCATTTCTTCGAGAAGAGTCGCTGTCTCTTCTCCAATCCCTTTAATGGTTTTAATGGAAATTTTATTTAATTCATTCACTTTTGTTTAATGCAATACCAAAGATCTTTGCTTCTAGCTCGCGACCTGTTGGTGTTGCCGCTAAGCCTCCTTGTGCAGTTTCTCGTAACGCTACTGGCATTGTTTGACCAATTCGATACATTGCATCAATTACTTCATCACACGGAATTCGACTTGTAACACCTGCTAACGCCATATCAGCAGCAATCATTGCATTCGCAGCGCCCATCGCGTTTCTCTTTACGCACGGTACTTCTACTAATCCTGCTACAGGGTCACATACTAATCCTAGCATATTCTTAAGCGTAATTGCCATTGCTTCAGCTGCTTGACTAGGTGTACCACCCGCCATTTCTACAATCGCTGCCGCTGCCATGCCAGACGCTGACCCTACTTCAGCTTGACACCCTCCTGCTGCACCTGAAATGGAAGCATTGTTTGCCACAACAAATCCAAATGCTCCTGATGTAAATAGAAATTCAATCATTTCTTCACGCGTTGGATTTAATTTATTTTTCACTGCAAATAACGTTCCAGGCACCACTCCAGCTGAACCGGCTGTCGGTGTTGCACAAATCGTTCCCATCGCAGCATTTACTTCGTTCGTTGCTACCGCTTTACTTACTGCATCTAAGATTAAATTACCAGATAAAGCATTTCCACTTTCAATATACTTTTGTATTAAAACAGCATCGCCACCTGTTAGACCAGTAACGGACTGAACGCCTCTTAACCCACGCTCTACCGCTTCTTCCATAACCGTTAAATTGCGATCCATTCTTTCAAAGACCTCTTCACGGTTTAAGCCAGTAACTTCTACTTCTTGTTCAATCATAATTTCCGCTATTTTGACCTTTTTACTTTCTGCTAACTCTACTAATTCCGCTACATTTCGAAACATAGTATCCTCCCATTTTACAACATGATGTCATTCTATCTAACCCAATATCATCTTACTAAGCATTTATTTAAACGATAGATTACTTCCTTTTTCCCAAAAGGCATAAAAAGCAGTACGCTACTCAACCATTCTTGTCACTTTAATAATGTGCGGTAATCCTTGTAGCTCTTCAATTACTGCATCTTCAATGTTTGTGTCCATTTCAATGGCCATTAATGCAACCTGTCCTTTTTCTTTTCGAGATACTTCCATATGGCCAATGTTAATAGAATGCTTCATTAATATATTCGTCACCGTTGCAATCGCTCCAAAACGATCGTTGTGTACAACAAGGATAGCAGGATTCATGCCTGATAAATTTAACTCAAATCCATTTAATTCTGTGATTTGAATTTTACCACCACCAATTGAGATACCAACAACTTCAATTTCTTTATCACCATCAATCATTCGCACGCGCGCCGTGTTTGGATGATCAGTAATCGCTGTTTCTTCAATAAACGTCACGTCCATGCCCGCTTGTTTAGCTAATGTAAGAGACTCAGGAATTCGAGGGTCAAACGTATCAAAATCTAATACCCCTCCAATGATTGCTACATCTGTCCCATGGCCTTTATATGTTTGAGCAAAAGATCCATAAAGTGAGACGATGACTTTTTCTGGCTGTTTGCCAAACAACGTTCTTGCTACCCTACCAATACGCGCAGCACCTGCTGTATGTGAACTTGATGGACCAATCATAATTGGACCAATAATATCGAATACGGATTTATATTTCATGGTTACTCTCCCCCTGTAAAAAGGATATTAAACTTTAATGTTATCGCTATCACTTTATATGTTACTTGACGTTTTCTATTTTTGGAACCCTAGAAATTCGTTATAATAAAGTTTTAAAATTCGAAATAATAAGCTAACATTTTTCTCTTTATTCTCCGATAAAAAAAGCTGACTCTTCATTCGAGTCAGCTTTTGAGTTATGCTGCTTCTTTTGTTTCTTGTTCAAGCTCTGCAACTGTTTTGATATTAAAGTTTTTAAACACGATTGAACCAATATACCCAATAACTGCTCCACCAACTGCACATAGTGCTGCGCAAATTGTTACTTTTATTGGATCGTTAAAGCCATACATAACTGCTAAACCGGCAATAGGAGTAGCTGTTCCTGTCGCATCGTTTACCAATCCAAATAGGGAAACAATGACACCACCTACTGCTCCACCAACAAAATTTGTTACATAAATTGGAATTGGGTTAGCCGATATTATATTAGCTTGCGTTAATGGCTCTACAGCTACTGAAATTGTGGTACGACGATCTCCAAATTTCAAACGATCGAATAATACATAATTCATAAATGACGAACCGAAAACCGCTAGTGCACCAATTGCCATCGGAAGACCCGTTAAGCCAAGCATAGCTGTTAAAGCCATTGAGCTTAGAGGTGCCGTAGCAACAACCGTGATAACGCCACCGAGTATAATTCCCATTAGAATTGGATTAGCATTTGCTGTTTCCTTAATGATGGAACCAATGTTCAATAGCGTGGCATCCACCAAAGGCGAAATCCCTGTTGCGATTAAGCGTGTTAACGGTGCAATAACTAAAATTGCTCCCAATAAATCTAAACCTGCAGGCGCTTTTTTCTCTACTACTTTCATAGCAAAAGCCATGATATAGCCAGCAAAGAAGCCAGGTAACAGGCCTAATCCTGAACAGACAACCCCCATCATTAATGCGTAAACGGGAGATACGCCTAGTGCCAACGCTACTAACGCAGCAGCAGCGACGCCACCCATCCCCCCAGCAGCTTCTCCTACTTCACCTAAAAATTTGATGTTTAATAAATCGCCACCCACATACAGTTGAAATGCTTCAACGAGAAACGCCGCAACGGCACCGCTTGCCAAAGCACCCATAGCTTTCATCCCATACGGTGCTTTGTTACTGAAAAGCCAAAATAAAAATAAGACCAATAAAAGCAGTGCCGTACCTTTCAAAATCTCCATTGTAAATTCCCCCTATGCTGCATTCATCTTCACTTAAGTATTCACTTTAAAGTAACGCACGATGTACGCCCCTTTAAAAATTATCACAATATAGTGGGCTTTTCAACCGAAAGAACTATTTATACGAACAAAATAACAAATATAAAACAAAATGTTCGTATTCTGTAAATTCTGATAGTTTAAAAATCAATAAAAAAATGCAAGTTAGTCATAAAACTAACCTGCATTTATATTATTCAATCGCAAAGATATATGAGTATAATGGTTGCCCACCTTTATGGACTTCAACTTCAACATCTTCAAATTGACTTTCAACAAATGATACTAACTCATCCATTTCTGTATCAGCTACATCTTCACCTTGCAAAATCGTGATGATTTCTGAGTCTTCATCAACCATATGTTGCAGTAACTTTTTAGCAGCTTCAAGCTTTTCAGTATCCTTTACAACAATTTGCTTTTCAGCAATTCCCATAAAGTCACCTTTTGCAAGCTCTAAGCCGTCGATATTGGTATCACGTACAGCGTACGTAATTTGCCCCGTCTTCACATGACCAAGGGCTTCTGTCATCGCTTCTTCGTTCGTATTTAGATCTGATTGAGGATTAAACGATAGAAGCGCTGTCATTCCTTGTGGAACTGTTTTAGAAGGAACAACGGCAACGTGATCTCCTACTACAGACGCAGCTTGATTTGCAGCCATCACGATATTACCATTATTAGGAAGGATGATCACTTTTTCAGCATGTGTTTCTTCGATTGCTTTGACAATATCTTCTGTACTTGGATTCATCGTTTGGCCACCTTCAATTACAACAGTAGCTCCGATACTTTTAAACAGCTCTGCAATGCCACTTCCCATTGAAACCGTCACAATACCGTATGGCTTTTTCTCAGCCTTTACAGGAGCAGGTGCTTCTTTCGAAACAATTTCGCTATGCTGTTCACGCATGTTTTCAATTTTCATTTTTATTAAGCTACCGTAGCGCTGACCATAATTTAATACTTCACCCGGATGCTCAGCATGAATATGCACTTTTACGACTTCATCATCAGACACAACTAATAAAGAATCGCCCCATTCGCTTAGATCCTGGCGAAATGTCTCTTCTGAGAATGCGTGCTTTTCCATTTTGTCTGCTTCTAACCGAACCATAAATTCTGTACAGTACCCAAACTCGATGTCTTCAGTGTTCATATGACTTTGAGCGTGCTTATGGTGTTCAGCGTTTACAAGCTCATTCATTGATGGAATTGCCAGAGGTACACCTGGAAGCTTTTCTCCCTTTAGCTCTGCTAGGAATCCTTCATAAATTAAAACTAAGCCTTGTCCACCGCTGTCTACAACGCCTACTTCTTTTAAAACAGGCAGTAATTCTGGGGTGCGATCAAGAGAGGCTTTTGATGCTTTTAGCACTTCTTCCATAAATGGAATCATTTCTGGTTGCTTTTCAGCTACTTCAACTGCTTTTTTAGCCGTATCTTTTGCAACGGTTAGAATCGTACCTTCAATTGGCTTCATAACAGCTTTATAGGCTGTTTCAACGCCCATCTCAAGCGCGTGTGCAAAGTCTACTGTCGTAATAAATTCTTTTTGTTCAATCGCTTTGCCAAAACCTCTGAAAAGCTGTGATAAGATCACGCCTGAGTTACCACGCGCCCCCATTAATAGGCCTTTTGATAAAGCTTGTCCTACTTGTCCAATATGATTTGATACATTTCTTTTTACTTCTTTAGCACCTGATGTGATCGACAGGTTCATGTTGGTACCTGTATCTCCATCTGGAACTGGAAAAACGTTTAGTGCATCTACATAGTCAGCATTGTTTGACAGATGCTGTGCTCCTTGAAGCACCATTTCCGCAAAACGCTTTCCGTTCAATGTTGTCATTGACACGAATCTTCCTCCTTAATTACACGTTCGTTACACGAACACCCTGCACGTAAATATTTACTGAGTCAACCGTTAGACCCACTGTTTGTTCTAGCGTATATTTCACTTTAGTCTGTACGTTATGAGCAATTTCTGAGATTTTCGTTCCATAACTAACAATGATATACATATCAATATGTACTTCATCATTTTCTTGCCTTACGATAATACCGCGTGTAAAGTTTTCTTTACGAAGAATGTCAGTAAGACCATCTTTAATTTGATTCTTAGAAGCCATGCCGATGATGCCATAGCAGTCAATAGCTGCCCCTCCAGCAATCGTTGCAATTACGTCTGTGGAGATATCAATTTGACCGTACTTAGTTTTCATTTCGATGGACATACTTTTTCCCCTTTCTATACATAGGCTAATAAATATTTTACTATAATCAATCTCTTTTTAAAAGAACATTCCCTAATTACCCAAATTTAACTCTCTTTATTATTGAACATACATTCAATTTATATGTCAAGGAAAATTTCTTGAAAGCTTTTGTTGAGAAGTATTGCATTATAAAGAATGCTGTGATAAATTAATATAGTATTTCTCAAAAAGCAGAATTGAGTAGTTTTTTTGTGTTAGGAGGGAAAACTATGGCACGCAAATGTGTAATCACTGGCAGAAAAGCTCGTTCAGGTAATGCACGTTCTCACGCTATGAACGCTACAAAGCGTAAATGGGGTGCTAACGTTCAAAAAGTACGTATCCTTGTGGACGGTAAACCAAAACGTGTATACGTATCAGCTAGAGCCCTTAAATCAGGTAAAGTTGAGCGCGTTTAATTTTCGATAACGAAAAAGCACCATGTATATGGTGCTTCTTTTATTATCTTGCTTTTTAATCTTTTTTAAATGAATTTAGCATGACCTTTACAATACCACCTAAAAACTTTGGAAGTTTAATCGTATAAAATTTCATACTACTCCTCCTCACCATTTCCACCATTCATCTACTTTTAATGGACTACCTTCATCCATTCTTCCATCAACATTATTAAAGTCTTTTACAAGCAATCTGCATCATTGCTTCTTATCATCATTAATATGCCTGTAGTAAATGAAAAAGTACCTCTTTGTGCAAGAAGTTCGTTACTTATACATAAAGTAGAGCCAAGTTCTACATAGTGGTTTGTTAGGGGATACTTAAAGCCTGTTAGCGTAAGGTTTTCAACACCGCCAGCATAAGGAACAAACGAGACGTATTTCGCTTGAGTTCTTACTTCAATTTCATGCGTTCCAGGAGAGAACAATTGAATGCTATTTTGCTTGTCAATTAGCTCTACCTTCACGTTTTCTTGCAGGCTTTTATACAGAAGCTGAATGGCTCCAAACATATGATCAATTCTACCGCCCGTAGCTCCAAAAACCCGAATGTACGCAGGTTTTTTAGACACAGCCCACTCAACCGCAAGCTCTAAATCCGTTGCATCTTTTTCAGAAGGATAAACATGTAAATCTTGCAGCCGATCCTGAATAGCCTTCAGCTGCTCTTCATTGATGGAGTCAAAGTCTCCAAACGCTTCATCAGGAATAATCCCCTGCTCAAGAAGAGTGAACACACCGCGATCTACACCTATCCACTTATCACATGCCTTCCACTTGTGAAGTTCCGGCACATAATTATCCGGACCTCCTGCCAAAATATGAATAATAATGATAAGCCACCCTTTCTATTTATGAATTATTTAAAAAAGTTGCCAAGGAAAAGCAGATTTCACTCCTCCTTTGGCAACTTTTGTAGACTCTTTATATAGTTGAACGAATTCGATCAATTGCCGCTGCGCGGTCTTCTTGATCATAAATAGCTGAGCCAGCTACTAAAACGTTTGCTCCAGCTTCTACGCATTTTTTTGCTGTTTCTTCGTTTACTCCACCATCTACTTCCACTTCAATAGATAGCTGACGAATTTCAATAAGCTGCGAGATTTGTTCAATTTTCGGTAGTACGCTATTAATAAACTTTTGGCCTCCAAAACCTGGATTAACCGTCATTAATAAAATTAGGTCGATGTCTTCTAACACGTGCTTTACAACATCAATTGGAGTAGCTGGATTTAACGCAATTCCAACTTTCATACCATGTTCTTTAATCAATTGAATTGTACGATGTAAATGTGTACAAGCTTCTGCATGCACAGTTAAAATATCAGCACCTGCTTTTGCAAACATCGGAATATACGCATCAGGGTTACCAATCATTAAGTGAACATCTAGCGGAAGAGATGTAATTGGACGAATTGCTTCTACAATTAAAGGACCAATTGTAATGTTAGGAACAAAATGGCCATCCATTACATCCACATGAATATAATCAGCTCCACCAGCTTCTACTTCACGAATTTCTTCTCCTAATTTAGAAAAATTAGCTGATAAGATGGAAGGTGCAATTTTTGTCATGTTTAATACCTCGGCTTTCTTTGCTTGATTTCTTCAACAAACTGCAAATAATGCTCATAACGGTAAGCAGGAATTGCTTGGTTCTCCACTGCCTGCTTAACTGCACATTTTGGTTCTTTCACATGCAGACATCCTCTGAACTTACAGTCTTCACTTAAGCGAGACATTTCTGGAAAGCAGTGAGAAAGTTCTTCTACCTCTAGAGTTAGAAACTCCAAGGAGCTAAAGCCCGGTGTATCTGCTACGAGTCCTTCACCAAATGAAATAAGCTCTACATGTCTGGTTGTATGCTTTCCTCGCCCTAGAGATGTTGAAATATCATTTGTCTTCAGCTCTAACTCAGGCTTTAAAACGTTTAGTAACGAAGATTTACCAACTCCTGATTGTCCTGCAATGACCGTTATTTGATTTTCAAACAGCGGCTTAATTTCTGCAATACCACTTTCCGTTACGGTTGATGTTAAAATTACCTCATATCCTATTTTACGATAATCTTCGGCATATTGCTCAATTAATTGTTTTTGTTTCTCTGACAACAAATCAACTTTTGAAATACAAATAACCGGCTGAATATCATTTGACTCTACCAAAGCTAAAAAGCGATCCAAAAGCACCGTACTAAAATCAGGCTCGATAGCTGAAAATACTAACAACGCTTGATCAACGTTTGAGATTGGCGGTCGAACTAACTCATTTTTACGTTCTTTAATTTCAAGTATATACCCTTCAAGCTCATTATCAGCTTGAAATACTACCTCATCGCCTACTAATGGAGTGACTTTGTTCTTTCGAAACACTCCTCTTCCGCGACACTGGGTTACTTGTCCATCATGAAGAACATAATAAAATCCACTTAAGGATTTAATAATTCTTCCTTCTGGCATAACCTCACTCCTATCATTCTTCTGGATATTCTACAGCTTTTTCTTCAATTACTTGACCATCTCGAACTACTTTGTACTTGGCTGGCTCGCCTTCTTTCACTAACACATCGAATGATTCAGTAACCGTTTCTGTAATTGTTAGTTCTTTAATAGGCACAGACATTGTATTATCTGCATCTTCTACGTAAATCTCTACTTTTTGCTCAGGATTTTCTCCTTCACTATTCTTTTCCTCATAGGGAATTGTTACTTGTACATTGACAGTTTGAGGAGGTACTTCTTCCTTCCCTAAGGAAACTTTAAACGTTAGCTTATCACCTTTTTTAATAACCGAACCAGCTTTCGGGGTTTGAGAAATAACCAAACCTTTTTCAACAGTATCAGAATATTCGTTTTCTACTGCAATTTCAAATTCTTCTTCTGCTACATAATCTCGAACGCTTTTTTCCGTCCATCCTGAGAAATCCTTCACTTTAATTTCCGGAGGTCCTTTGCTTATCCATAACGTAACGGCCGTGCTTTCTGGAACAACCTCTTCACCTTCTTTTGGACTTTGATCTAATATTGTTCCTTTAGGCTCCTCACTGTCGATTTCAATTGTTCGCACTTCACGATAATTCTGACTTTCAAGCAGCTTTTGAACTTCACTTACATCTCGGCCATTAAAGCGATCAAACGCTACTTTTGCTTTCCCAGTACTTCGATAGATAATAACAGCTGTACCTTCTTTTACCACATTTCCCGCTTTAGGTGATGTTTTAACCACATCTCCTTCTTGTACTTCGTCATCAGCTATATCCTTTGGATCTTTCACATTAAACCCTAATGATACAAGCTCAGTCACGGCTGACTCATAGTCTTCATTATGTAAATCAGGAACCGTAATATCCTTAGGCAATAGTAAAGAAGGAATAAAAGTCACAGCAGCGACGCTCGCTGCCGCTAACAATAAAAAAATGAGCGCAAGCGTTAAAATAACTTTACTTTTCTTTCTAGGCTTTTTCTTAGATTCTACTTCATTTTGATGTGTATTAGAAGGTTTACGAACAGCCGTCTTTTCCAATTCATGACCATACGGCTCATCTTTTATAATTGGAATTGCTTTTGTTACTTCATCATCATCTGGTACAATAAACTTTTGTTCATTGTGTCGAGTGGGATGAATAGCAGAGCGTAAATCTTCTTCAAATTCTTCTACCGTATTATAGCGATAAAAAGGGTCTTTTGTTGTTGCTTTCAATACAACGTTTTCTACGCTTTGTGGGATAGAAGGATTCCATTTCCTTGGTGAGGGTGTTTCCGTTTGTAAGTGCTTTAGTGCAATGGAAACAGCAGACTCTCCCGAGAATGGTACTCGCCCAGTTAACAATTCAAATAAAACAACGCCTAATGAATAAATATCGGACTTTTTATTCGCTAGACCTCCTCTTGCTTGTTCTGGAGATAGATAATGAACAGACCCTAATACAGAGTTTGTATGTGTAATAGTTGTTGAGCTTAAAGCCACGGCAATTCCAAAGTCCGTTACTTTTGCCGTATCATCATGGTCAATTAGAATATTTTGTGGTTTAATATCTCGGTGAATAATTCCATATTGATGAGCATGAGCAATTGCGGATGTAATTTGAGTCATAATATGTATCGCTTTCTCTAAAGATAGCGGTGACTCTTGTAAAATATATTGCTTTAAGGTCATTCCAGGGACATATTCCATTACAATATAGTAGATGTCCTCTTCTTCTCCAACATCATAAATACTCACAATATTTGGATGAGCAATGCTTGTTGCAGATTGTGCCTCACGGTGGAAACGCTTAATAAAAGCATCGTCATTAGCAAAATCTAGCCGCAGAACTTTAATTGCCACGTCGCGATCTAAAATCATATCACGTGCTAAATAAACGTTGGCCATGCCACCTCCACCAATGACATGTAGAATTTTATAACGGTCGTTTAGCCGTCTCCCGATTAGCAACGTTCTCACCCACTTTCAGATGTAAAGTCCACAATTGCTAGTGTAATATTATCTTCTCCACCTAATTCATTAGCTAATGTAATTAAGTGTGTACCTGTTTCGTTTAGGGACGTTCCAGGTTGTAAAATGTCTTGGAGCTTCTCTTCGCTTATTTTATTGGAAAGTCCATCTGAACACAATAATAATAAATCCGTTGATTCAACTTCAACTGTTTTTACATCAAGATCTACTTTTTCTTCAGTACCTAATGCACGTAATAAAATATTTTTGCGAGGATGATGTTCCGCATCTTCTCGTGAAATTTGACCGTTTTTCACCAGCTCATTGACAAGGGAATGGTCTTCTGTAATTTGCCTAAAACCATCTTCACTGAATAAATAGCCCCGGCTATCTCCAATATTACCAATTGTACAAAATTCGGATGTGCAAATAGCTAATACGATGGTTGTGCCCATTCCTTTACATTCTTCATGTTCACTTGCATGTTGATGAATAGCTTCATTTACATTCATCACTTGTTCACGTATCCAAATAGTAGCATCATTCGGTTCATTTATAACTGGGCTACTCGTCCAGACGTCTTGCAATTTTTGAACTGCCATCGCGCTGGCTACATCTCCAGCGCGATGACCTCCCATACCATCTGCTACAATTGCAAGCACCTGGCCATGAGCATTCAAAAATACCCCTCCGTTATCTTCATTGTGTTGACGTATTCTCCCTCGGTCTGTCATAAAGACAGTTTCCATACAATCACCTCGTCTCTTCTTTACGCTCCTTCGCACGCAATTGACCACAAGCTGCATCAATATCATGACCTTGCTCACGGCGAATTGTTACGTTAACACCATGTTTTTTCAACGTACTTTCAAATTCAAAAATTTGTTCACGCGGTGTACGAACGTAATCACGCTCTGGAACATAGTTCACAGGAATTAAATTCACGTGACATTTAATGTTTTTAATAAGCGCTGCTAACTCTTCAGCATGTTCCACCTGGTCATTTACTCCACCAAACAAACCATATTCAAAACTGATACGACGACCTGTTTTGTCCGTATAGTATTTAATTGCTTCCATTAAATCAGGTAGCTTGTACGCACGGTTAATAGGCATCAATTTTGAACGAATATCGTTGTTTGGTGCGTGTAGTGAAATGGCAAAATTAATTTGCATTTGCTCATCAGCAAATTTATAGATTTTAGGGATGATTCCACTTGTTGATACCGTAATATGACGCGCACCAATATTAAGACCGTTATCGTGATTAATAATTTTTAAGAAGCCCATCATTTGATCGTAGTTATCAAACGGTTCACCAATACCCATAATTACGACATGACTTACGCGTTCTCCTTGTTCATCAAGCGCTTTTTGTACTTTCACTACTTGAGCAACAATTTCACCAGCTTCTAAGTTACGCTTTAATCCACCAAGCGTAGATGCACAGAACGTACAGCCAATGCGACAGCCAACTTGTGTTGTTACACAGATTGAGTTTCCGTACTCGTGGCGCATAAGCACTGTTTCAATTGTATAACCATCGTGAAGCTCAAATAAAAATTTCATTGTTCCATCTGCAGAAGTTTGTTGAACAGCTGTTTTTAACGTAGTTAAAACAAACGCTTCATTTAACTTATCACGCAGTCCTTTTGACAAATTTGACATATCGTCAAATTCAGTTACACGCTTTACATATAGCCAGTCAAAAATCTGTTTCCCACGGAATTTTTTCTCTCCCTGAGATACTAACCATGCCTCTAACTCATGTAGTTCTAATGAGTAAATTGACGGTTTTTTATTTTCCACTTTTGTATCTTTCGTTCTTTTACTAACAGTTCCTTCCATTTTTACACCTTCTTTTGTAAACATGCAATATAAAACCCATCGCTTTCCTCGCTTGGAAGCAGTTGAATTTGTCCATGTTTAACGTTTTGTTTAAGCTTTTCTGGCATGCGTTCTGCCAAGGTAGAGTCTACCATAAATTCTGCATGATTATCGAGAAATGCATCCACTACATCTCCATTTTCATCACGATCAATCGTACATGTACTGTATACAAGCGTCCCACCCTTTTTTAAAAGTGGCGCAACAGCTGATAAAATATCAAGCTGGATTTTTGCCAATTGCTGAACGTCACGCTCGGTCTTAACATACTTTAAATCCGGCTTTCTTCGCATAACCCCGAATCCTGAGCACGGAGCATCGACTAAAATGCGATCAAACGTTTCCGCTTCAAAGCGCTCTGCCACCTTACGACTATCTTGCACCGTTGGTGAAACATTCGTAAGCTGCAAGCGCTCTGCTTGCTCAGAAATTAACTTGACTTTATGATCATGAATATCTAAAGAAATGACTTGTCCCGTATTGTTAAGCTTTTCACCGATATGAGTTGATTTCCCACCTGGTGCTGCACAGCTATCTAATATCATTTCTCCTTGTTCGACACCAAGAGCATGAGCGACAAGCATTGAACTTTCGTCCTGTACAGTAAACATCCCTTTTCTAAACGCATCTGTATATGCAGCATTTCCTTTTTGAACTTCTAAAGCTTCCTCAACAAGCTCACCGCTTTCTACAGAAATACCTTCTTCTTTAAGCTGAGCAACTACTTCAGAAATAGTGAACCTCGCTGTGTTTACGCGAAGCGTTTGCTTAGGGGACATTAGATTAGCTAAACAAATTTCACGCGTTTTGTCCAATCCATATTGTTCCACCCATCGTTTTACCAACCATAAAGGATGACTCGTTTCTACCGATAAGCGCTCGATAGGATCTTTAATCTCTTCTACGCTTGGAACTCCGTTTCGTTGCACATTACGTAAAACACCATTCACCATCGAAGCAATTCCTTTATGGCCACGCTTCTTAGCAATTTCTACTGCTTCATGAATAACTGCGCGATCAGGTACACGATCTAAGTGCAGCATCTGATAAAGAGACAAACGAAGCAATACTTTGACCCAAGGCTGAAGCTTTTTGGCTTTCGCTAAAAATGGAGCCAAACTATAGTCTAGCGTATCTCTTCTTTGAATTGTACCATATACAATCTCTGTTAAGAGACCGGCATCTTTCCCTTGAACACCGTACTTTTGAATACTTTTGTTTAACAACAAGTTACTGAAAGCCTGATTTTTTTCAATCGAAAGTAAAATATCAAGCGCGATATCACGAACGTTATATTTACTCATTATGAGCTCCTAACATAGCTCCTACTTCAATGCCATTCCCGCGTAAGAACTGCGCGGCTTCCATTCTCTTTTTCCCAGATGGTTGAAGCTCTGTAATTTTAATTCCTGTACGGTTTCCTGTCGCCACGATAAATCCATCTTTTTCAAGGGATACTACCTTCCCCGGATCTCCTTCTGCAGCAACTTTTTCTCCCCACCAAACTTTCATCACTTGACCATCTAGCGTCGTATACGCCACTGGCCAAGGGTGAAGACCGCGGATGTGGTTATAAATTTCCTCACCGCTTCGCGTCCAATCAATTTTTTCTTGTTCGCGCTTTATGTTAAACGCAAATGTAGCTTCATCTTCGTTCTGCTTTATTGGCGTTAGATTACCTGATACGAGGGCTGGAATAGTTTCAGATAATAATTTAGCTCCCGCTTCGCTTAGTTTATCGTGCAGTGTTCCAACATGGTCTTTTTCTTCAATAGGCACTTCGACTTTCGTCAAAATATCACCGGCATCTAGCTTTTCGACCATATACATAATCGTTACGCCAGTTTTGGGCTTCCCTTGTAAAATAGAATAATGAATCGGTGCTCCTCCTCTAAGCTCAGGCAGCAACGATGCATGGACATTAATACAGCCATATTTCGGCGCTTCTAAAATTGGTGTTGGTAAAATTTGTCCAAACGCTGCCGTTACAATTAAGTCAGGGTTATATGCCAATACTTCACTGTACGCTTCTTCTAAACGAATTTTTTCTGGTTGCAGCACTGGAATGCCATGCTTTTGTGCCTCTACTTTCACTGGTGGTGGAGTCATAACTCTTTTTCTTCCTTTTGGACGATCAGGCTGTGTTACAACGGCCACTACTTCATATCCATCTTTAATTAAAGTTTGCAATACCGGTACGGAAAAATCCGGTGTTCCCATAAACACGACTTTCATTTTAAATTCCTACCCTTCTAGTTCTCCATCTTCATAATAACGCGATACTTTCTCAGTAAAAAGTACCCCGTGTAAATGGTCAATTTCATGCTGAATGGCACGAGCTAAAAAACCCTTTGCTTCCATTACAAATACTTTTCCACGACGATTATGTGCTCGTACTTTCACATAATCAGCGCGAGTTACGTCACCAAAAAGGCCCGGAAAACTTAAGCAGCCTTCAGGACCAGTTTGTTGACCATGCTTTTCAAGAATGACTGGGTTAACCAATTCAATTTTTCCGTGTCGATCTCCTATATCAACCACTGCTACTTGCTGTAATACACCAACCTGTGGAGCAGCAAGTCCTACTCCATCTGCTTCAAGCATTAAATCATACATGCCATTGATTAACTTAGCTAATTTATTATCAAACACTGTGACAGGTTCACATTTTGTCTCTAATACTTCATCGGGATGGTAAACTAGCTTTAATTTAGCCAAATTACTCCCTCCTTCAACTCTTTCTATTTATATCCAAAACTGCAGTCATTTAACGTTTTAGTTGTCGATTTACATCATTGAATAAGGGTGTAAATCAATCGTAATCGTTAATTGTTCCTGCTGCATTTGATCTTGGTACTGGTTCACTACATATTTTAAAGCTGGTATCATATTCGGTTCCAGCTTGTATTTTATCATGCATTGATATCGATATCTATCTTTTATCTTAGCAATTGGAGAGGTAACAGGTCCTAAAATAACGGCTTGCGGAGAGAGCTTTTGTCTTAAATACTGCGATATTTTCCCAGTCACAGACACCACTTTTGCCACATTTTCATGTGAGACAGTTACCAACGCCAAATAAAAGAACGGTGGATAACGATGAGCTTGTCTAAGCTTCATTTCCTCAAGATAAAAAGTATCATAGTCGTGCTGACTTGCTAACTGAATGCTGTAATGCTCAGGAGCATAGGTTTGAATAACGACTTCACCAGGCAAGTGGTGACGTCCCGCTCTTCCGCTTACTTGTGTAAGGAGCTGAAACGTTTTTTCAGCAGCTCGAAAGTCAGGAAGGTTCAACATCGTATCTGCTGATAACACCCCAACAAGCGTTACGTTTGGAAAGTCTAAACCTTTAGCAATCATTTGCGTACCTAATAAAATCTGCGCTTCTCCATTTCCAAACTTTGTTAGGAGCTTTTCATGCGCCCCTTTTCGGCTTGTTGTGTCAACATCCATTCGAATGACAGACGCTTCAGGCAACACCTTTCCAAGCTCTTCTTCCACCTTTTGCGTCCCTGATCCAAAAAAGCGAATATGGTCGCTTTCGCACTCTGGACAAGCCGTTTGAGTTGGCTCTTCATAGCCACAGTAATGACATTTCATTCGGTTTTGGTAGCGGTGATATGTCAATGAAATTTCACAGTGCGGACACGAAGGAACATATCCACAGTCACGGCACATAACAAAAGATGAGTGCCCTCTCTTATTTAAGAACAATACAATTTGTTCTCGTCTTTCAAGGCGCTCACGTATTTTTTCAAGAAGAAGCGTAGAGAACATTGACCGGTTTCCATCGCGGAGCTCTTCACGCATATCTACAATATCTACTTTTGGAAGAGCTGATTTATTCATTCGTTCGCGTAGTGGCAGAAGTTTATAAACCCCTTTTTGAGCACGTGCAAATGACTCTAGTGTCGGGGTTGCACTTCCTAAAATTACTGGACAGTTGTGAAATTCTGCGCGTTTAATTGCCACATCGCGCGCGTGATACCTGGGATTCTCCTCTTGCTTATAGCTCGTTTCATGCTCTTCATCAATGATGATGATGCCCACATGTTGAAACGGAGCAAAGATAGCCGACCTTGCCCCTACGACTACGGATACCTCTTTGCGCTGAATTTTACGCCACTCATCGTATTTCTCACCGGCCGACAAACCGCTATGCATCACGGCTACCTTCGAACCGAATCGCTCTTTAAATCTTTTGACCATTTGAGGCGTTAGTGATATTTCTGGAACAAGCATAATTGCTTCTTTCCCCTGTTTCAACACTTGATCAATTGACTGTAAATATACTTCCGTTTTACCGCTTCCAGTTACACCATACATGAGAAAAACATCGTGTTCATGGTTCTCAATATCGCGCAGGATTGGCTTGATAGCAGCCGATTGCTCATCTGTTAACGGAAAAGGTTTTGAAGGAATAAAATCACGATTGGCATACGGGTCTCGATAAATCTCCATATCAACCTCGTGAAGCAATCCTTTTGAAACTAATCCTTTAATAGGTGCACTCGTTACGTTAAGCACAGTCATAATGTCTCTTTGTGCTACTTCTTCTTCTTGCACAAGCATAAATTCAAGCACTTGCTTTTGCTTTTCAGCTTGTTTAGGCAACTCTTGGAGCAGCTGTTTGACATGTTCAGGCGGCTGAGCTAAACGAAGAGCTTTCACGGTCTTTTTATTCCCTTTACTTTTGACTAAATATACAACTTCTAAGAGTCCTTTTTGAATATCACGATAAAAGCTATTTACAGACTCTGATTTCTCAATGTCGCTCCACATCACTTCGGAAGTATGTTGAAAGTACGGCTGAACCTTTGAGTGAAGCTGTGAACTTTCTACTCCTGATTGAAGCAATATCTTTTTGTCATATTTTGCTTTCATCGCAGCAGGGAGCATTACTTGAAAAGCAGATATTTTAAAGCAAAGCGTTTTTTCAGTGAGCCAATGACCTAGCTCTAATAGTTCAGGCGTTAACACAGGTGTTAAATCAAGCAGCTCAGCGATTGGCTTCGTTCGCTTTACATCTGTTTCTAATTTAACGTCTACAACAAACCCCTGCACCTTGCGCGGGCCAAACGGAACGATTACCCGCATTCCTGGGACAAGAATCTCTCTCCACTGTTGAGGAATCGAGTAATCGAATGCTCGGTCCGTCTGCTTCGCTGCTACGTCAACAATTACGCTAGCAAAATTCATTGTCGAACACTCTCTAGCAGCTGCTTCACTTCTTCTAATAAAACTTTAGCGACAGATGATTTAGACATAAGAGGAAGCTGCCTTTGCTCACCGTTTCGCTTATAAAATTTTACGATATTCGTATCTGTTCCAAAACCTGCACCTTCACTTGTTACGTTGTTAGCGACAATCATATCTAGATTTTTGCTTTCGAGCTTCTTTTGAGCATATAAGTCTACCTGTTCTGTTTCTGCTGCAAATCCAACGAGCACCTGATTGTAATCTTTATAATCTCCGAGCGTTTTTAAAATGTCAGTAGTGCGCTCCAACTCTAGTACTGCCTCTCCCGGCTGCTTCTTCATCTTTTGCTGATGAACATGCTTTGGACGATAGTCAGCAACTGCCGCGGATTTAATGACAACATCCATATCCGTATAATGCTTCATCACCGCTTCAAACATCTGCTGTGCACTCTCGACTTGAACTGTTTTGACGTTAACGGGTGGCGTCAGCTGTGTTGGCCCAGATATAAGCGTTACGTTGGCTCCTTGCTTCGCTGCTTCTTCTGCGATAGCATAGCCCATTTTCCCAGTCGAACGATTAGTAAAGAAACGTACAGGATCCACTCGTTCAACCGTTGGCCCTGCTGTAACTAAAACATTCGTACCTTTTAGCGCTTGAGGTGGCTTTTGGTCATAAAAATAAGACTGTAGAAGACTAACAATTGTTTCAGGTTCTTCTAACCTTCCTTTCCCAACATAACCACATGCTAAATAACCCTCTCCAGGCTCCACAAACTGATAGCCAAATGAAGCTAATGTTTGCATGTTCTTTTTTACAGCTGGATGATCGTACATATGAACATTCATTGCTGGAGCAATCCAAACTGGAGCTGTGGCAGCAAGAAGAGTAGTTGAAATCATATCATCAGCAATTCCATTTGCTAATTTCCCTATCATATTAGCAGTAGCAGGTGCGACAAGAATTAAATCTGGCCAATCTGCTAAGTCAATATGTGCAATAACAGCCGGATCTTTTTCATCAAATGTATCTGTGTATACAGGATTTCTTGAAAGTGCTTGAAATGTTAACGGCGTAACAAACTCACGAGCAGAATCTGTCATAATGACTTTCACTTCGGCTCCTGCTTGTACTAACTTACTGGTTAAAGCCGATGCCTTATAAACAGCAATTCCACCACTAACACATAATAAAATTCGTTTTCCTTTCAACATCGTTACCCATACTCCCATCTTTTTATCTACTGAACAACCTTTACAATGTCCATATTATAACATGTTCAAGAATAGAAGTTGATTTTGACAAACCCTCTTTCTAACAGAAAAAAATAACAACCTACTGCGAATAGGTTGTTATTTTAACAATTATCTTTCTTCATTCTCATCTTTTGAAGGTACGTGCGTATACGTAAGTTGTTCTGAGTTGATTTCTTCTAATGCACAACCTACTAATTTATGAGATACAGGTCTTTGGATTGTTGTATCATTATGCATTTGAAGTTGACGTGCGCGCTTTGCAGCTACTGTTACTAGCGTATATTTAGAATCTAAACGTTGCATTAATGAATCAATTGACGGATAAAGCATTTATTCTACCTCCAACATTCTTTTATAGCGTGCAGATACACGGTCGCGGCGGCAATGCTCTGCCGTGACAATTGCTTGAATACGTGCACATGCATTTTCTACCTTGTCATTTTCTACTACATAATCGTATGCATCCATAAGCTCAATTTCTTCTTTTGCTACGCGCATACGGTTGTTAATTAAATCTTCTGTTTCTGTACCGCGGTTTACAATACGACTCTTCAACTCTGATAAGCTTGGTGGTGCTAAGAAAATAAACAATCCTTCTGGAAATGCTTCTTTCACTTGAAGAGCACCTTGAACCTCAATTTCTAAAAAGACATCTTTCCCTGAAGCTAACGTTTCTTCAACGTAGTCAATTGGTGTACCGTAGTAGTTCCCTACGTACTCTGCCCACTCTAGAAGCTTTTTATTTTCAATCATGTGCTCAAATTCTTCGCGCTCTTTAAAGAAATAATCCACACCATCAACTTCGCCTTCACGTGGACGACGCGTTGTTGCTGAAATAGAGTACTGAAGTTTAATATCTTCTTGTTCAAATAATGCTTTTCTTACCGTTCCTTTTCCAACACCTGACGGTCCGGAAAGAACGATTAATAAACCTCTTTCAATCATTGGTTTATACGCCCTACCCTTCTACTAATTCTTCTTTATTCACAAGCCTTTGTGCTACAGTTTCCGGTTGAACAGGAGCTAAAATAATATGATTACTGTCCATTACAATCACAGCTCGGGTTTTTCTTCCCTGCGTGGCATCAATTAAACTTCCGCGATCCTTCGCTTCTTGCACAATTCGTTTAATTGGTGCTGATTCCGGCTGAACGACAGAAATGATGCGATTAGAAGAAATAAAATTTCCAAATCCAACATTAATTAATTTACCGCTCATACAAAGCCCCCTACTGTATCCATATTGTGTCCGTCTATTCTGAAGGCTACTAGTAACTATTCAATATTTTGAACTTGTTCTTTCAAACGCTCTAGCTGCGTTTTCATATCGATGACACATTGAGCAATCTTACCATTATTCGCTTTCGCTCCAATTGTGTTCATTTCTCGATTTAACTCTTGCACAAGAAAATCAAGCTTTCTCCCGATAACATCGGTTGTATCAATTGTTTGAAAGAACTGAGTAAGATGACTGTGAATACGGGTTAATTCTTCATTAACGTCGGCTTTTTCAGCGAAAATAGCCACTTCTGCTAGCACTCGCTGTTCATCGATTGTACCTTCAAGATAGTCGGTTAATCTTTTTCTCAAGCGATCCTCATATTGCTCACTAACAGTCGGTGCAAGCGATTCTACTTCGTCGCGAAGCTGCTGGATGTTGGTGAGATGCTGAACTAAATCTTGATATAATTCTTGCCCCTCTTTTTCACGCATCGTTAGCAGCTGACCTACTGCTTGTTCAACCGCTGTAAAAACCAGCTGGTGAATTGATGTTTGGTCTACTTCTTCTTCAGAAGTCGTCATTACGTCAGGCATATGCAGAATATCTTGAATTTCAACAGACTTGGAAAGCTGGTGACGCTCGCTAATTTCTTGGAAAGCTTTCATATACTCACCTAGCAACTCCCAATCCGTTTGTAACGTCTTTTTAGCTAATCCTTCACCTGAAATCGTAACAAATACTTCTACTCTACCACGTTTTATGTATGTTTGAATGATTTTTTTTATTTTATCTTCAATTTCCATTAATTGCCTTGGCATTCGCACAGTAATTTCACAAAAGCGATGATTTACCGATTTCATTTCTACCGTTACCGCTTGAACGTCATTATCTGCTCGTCCTCGGCCAAAACCTGTCATACTTCTTATCATTATCATCACATCCACTATGTACATCTTACAAAAAAAAAGAAATAAAAGAAAGTGTTACTCAAAAAAAGAGTAAAAGCAATGTACCTCACTCATTAAAAGCTGGTGAAAGCAAACCGTATGCTTCCACCAGTGCTTTATTACTATATCATTAATTACGATTTTTTTCTTGTTAAAAGTGATCCCGCTAATAAAAATGTTGGAACACTTGCTAAACCTAAAATAATTAACCATTCCCTTGGCGCAATAGCCATCGTATGGAAGATTGGTTGTAAAGGTGGATAATAAATAACAACTAGCATTAGCAAAATTGATGAAATAACCGCACCAACTAAGTAAAGATTTTCAAAAGGATTCCGGTCGAAAATGGACTTCTCACTTCGACAGTCAAACACATGAATTAGCTGGGCCATGACAAGCGTAGCAAATGCTATGGTTTGAGCGTACTGTAAGTTATCAGGGTTGTTATCATAGACAATAATAAACGCAGCAAGGGTCGCTATTCCAATTAAAAACCCTCTACTCACTACCTTCCAACCAAGTCCGCGTGCAAACACCCCTTCTTTTGGATGCCTTGGTCTACGCTTCATTACATCGTCTTCAGGTTGATCTAACCCCAATGCCATCGCCGGAAGGCCATCCGTCACTAAGTTGACCCATAATATTTGAATGGGTACTAATGGAAGCGGCAGAGCTAGAATCATGGCAAACAACATTACAAGTATTTCTCCTACGTTAGAAGCAAGTAGGTATCGGATGAATTTTCGAATATTTTCATAAATGTTTCGCCCTTCTTTAATCGCTGATTTAATCGTTGCAAAGTTATCATCTAGTAGCACCAGCGCTGAGGCTTCTTTAGCAACGTCCGTTCCTGTAATTCCCATTGCTATGCCAATGTCGGCTGCTTTAATTGCAGGTGCGTCGTTTACACCGTCACCTGTCATAGCCACAACGTGGTCTTTTGCTTGTAACGCTTTAACAATCTTTAATTTATGCTCAGGCGATACGCGTGCATAAACATATACATCATCTACTACGTCTTCAAGCTCCGACTGTGACATTGTATTTAACGTATGGCCTTCTAGTACTCGTCCTCCCTTTGGTAAAATCCCGAGCTGCTTGGCAATCGCTTCAGCGGTTATCACATGATCTCCTGTAATCATAACCGTTTTAATGCCAGCATCTCGGCATTCTTTTACAGCCTGCTTTACTTCAGGTCGTGGAGGGTCAATCATCCCTTGAAATCCTAAAAACACAAGCTCTTTTTCAGCTGCTTGTTCAGTAGTAATGGTTTCGTACGATTCAAGCGGGCGATAAGCAACCGCAATCGTTCGAAGTGCCTGGCTCGCTAGAGAATGGATGGCGTTTTGCACTTCTTCACGACCGCTAGGAGACAGCTGTTGATGACGGTTTTCCCATACAATTGACTTGCTATTTGTTAGTAGAACATCTGGTGCACCCTTTGTCACCACATAGCGCTTGTTATCCTTGCCTTCTATCACCACACTCATCATCTTCCTAGTAGAATCAAAGGGAAACTCTTCAATAACTTTAAAGTCTCCTTTTACATTTTGACGGGTAAAGTCCGCTTTCATTGCGGCTACAACTAAAGCGGCTTCTGTAGGATCACCATCGACTACATAATCTTTGTCTTTTTTTGTAACCGTTGTTTGATTACATAATAGGCCGAACAGCAACAGCTGCTGCAGCGGTTTTTCTCGACTAACATTAACTTCTTTCCCCTCAGCAGAAAACGTACCGCTTGGGTCATAGCCTGTTCCAGATAAATTCCATGTTTTCCCACCTGACCACAAGTGAGTAACGGTCATCTTGTTTTGAGTAAGCGTTCCCGTTTTATCTGAGCAAATAACAGATGCACAGCCCAGTGTTTCAACAGCTGGAAGCTTCCGAACAATGGATTTTTGTTTAATCATTCGCTGAACGCCCAATGATAAAGCAACGGTTACAATTGCTGGCAATCCTTCTGGAATTGCAGCAACGGCTAGTGATACGCCTGCTAAGAACATCGTATATAAATCATGCCCTTGCAAGACACCAATTCCCACTACAAGAACAGTTAATAAAAGCGCAACAATAATGAGAATTTTCCCAAGCTGCTCAAGTTTTCGTTGCAGTGGGGTAATGACTGCTTCTGCATTTTGTAATAAGTCGGCGATTTGTCCCATGGCAGTCTTCATACCTGTCCCTACTACAACTCCAACACCGCTTCCACGCGTCACAAGCGTCCCCATAAACGCCATGTTCTCTTGATCTCCAAGTGGAATTTCATTTCCTTCTAATACGCGCGTATACTTTGGAACAGGGACAGATTCACCTGTCAGCGCTGATTCTTCAATTTCTAAACTTTTAGCATCAATAAGACGAATATCAGCACCAATCCGATCACCACTTCCAAACTTGACAATGTCTCCCACTACCAGTTCTCTAGAAAGAGTCTTTGACCACTTACCGTCTCGTAAAGCAAGTACCTGCGGCGCCGATAATTCCTTCAGTGCATTAAGTGACTTTTCAGCACGACGTTCTTGAAAGAATCCAAGAAACCCATTAATCACGACAATCGCAATAATGGCAATAGCATCAATATACTCTCCTAATAAGCCCGATATTAGCGTAGCTGCTAATAAAACCAAAACCATAAAATCTTTAAACTGTTCCAAGAATACGAGCAGCGCAGACTGCTTTTCACCTTCAGCAAGCTCATTGAAACCTTCTTGCTTTTGCCTCAATGCGATTTCTTTTGCAGTTAATCCATTTTCTTTATCTGTTTTTGTCACTTCTAATGTTGCTCGCTCACTCAGCTCATACCATTTCATCGCATTCCTTCACACCCTTTTGTTTGTAAATGAGTCACATAGATTGTTACAATGTTATATCGTATGCTTATTCAGACTCGTCCTAAAAAATGCTATACTTTTACGAAGGACTATTTTTGAAACATTAAAGGATGTGAACAACATGTCATTTGACGGAATCTTTACATACGGAATCTTACAAGAATTAGATAACGCATTAACATCCGGTCGAATCGCAAAAGTCTATCAACCATTTCCAAATGAACTAATTTTACAAGTTCGAGCGAAGGGGGAAAATCGAAAGCTATTTATTTCAACTCACCCCAATTACGCACGCATTCACTTTACAAATGAAACATATGAAAACCCGGCTGAACCGCCAATGTTTTGCATGCTTCTTCGTAAACATCTAGAAGGAAATATTATTGAACGGATCTACCAGCTAGGGCTCGATCGTATTCTCGTTATTGAAACAAAAGGTCGCAACGAAATTGGAGATGTAACATCTAAGCAGCTTATTATTGAAATTATGGGTCGCCACAGCAACATCATGCTTGTGGATAAAGAAACAAATGTCATTATCGATAGCATCAAGCACATTCCAATGGCGTTAAATCGTCACCGTACGCTACTGCCTGGTGCAACTTATGTACTGCCACCAAATCAAGAAAAGCTAGATCCTTTTGAAGCGGATGAAGAAATGGTTTTAAGAAGTTTAGACTTCAACAGTGGAAAGATTGGCAATCAGCTCGTTCAAGCTTTCGCTGGGCTCTCACCGTTGCTTGCCAATGAAATTGTCTATCGCGCTGGTCTGGCCAATCAAACTACGTTACCCAAAGCGTTTATCAATACAATGAGTGCCATTCAAAACGGCGACATGCAGCCAACCCTCACTTCGGTGCAAGGAAAAGATTACTTTCACCTTCTGTCTCTTAGCCACTTACAAGGTGAAGAAAAGACGTTCCCAACCATTAGTGAACTTTTAGACCGCTTCTATTATGGAAAAGCAGAGCGCGATCGTGTTAAGCAACAAGCACATGATTTACTTCAGTTCATGACAACTGAAAAAAAGAAAAATGAAAAGAAAATTAATAAGTTGCAAAGAACGCTACAGCAGGCTGAAAAAGCTGGTGAATACCAACTTGCAGGAGAGCTTTTAACGTCGCATTTACATCTCGTTAAAAAAGGAGATACAACCGTTGATGTCATAAACTACTATGATGAAAAGGGTGGGACGCTAACAATTGAGCTTGATCCTCAAAAAACGCCTGCTCAAAATGCGCAGAGCTACTTTACTAAATATCAAAAAGCAAAGAATTCAGTAGCAATTGTTCATGAACAAATTGAAAAAGCCCAACAAGAAATTGTCTACTTTGAATCTTTACTGCAGCAAATGGAGACAGCTTCTCACAAAGATATTGCTGAAATTCGCGAGGAGCTTGTAGAAGAAGGCTATCTACGCAATCGCCAGCAAAAGAAAAATAAAAAGCAAAAGAATTCAACTCCAACGCTTGAGCAATATAAAGCAAGTGACGGTACCATTATCTTGGTCGGCAAAAACAACAAACAAAACGAATACTTAACGAATAAGCTGGCAGCCAGAGACCATCTTTGGTTTCATACAAAAGATATACCTGGGTCCCACGTCGTTATTCGTGACGCTGAGCCAACAGAAGAAACCATTCTTGAAGCTGCTCACCTTGCAGCTTACTTCAGCAAGGCGAAAAATTCCAGCTCCGTACCGGTTGACTTTACAAAGATTCGCCATGTAAAGAAACCGAATGGTGCTAAACCTGGTTTTGTTACTTACGACAATCAGCAAACGGTTTACGTAACGCCAAATGAAGAGCTTGTATTAAAATTAAGAGATTAATTTCAGCATAAAAAAGCGTGTCCGTCATATCATGGACACGCTTTTTCATTTAGGTTAAACCGTTTCTTCAGCTGTCATCCAAGCTGGATCTGAAGGGTTTTCTCTCCATTTAAAGAGCTTTTTCATTGCAGCTTCCTGGATGTACCCTGCTTCACTTGCCGCTTCTACAAGCGTTGAATAATCCGTTAATGAGTAAACCTGCAAACCTTCTTCTTTAAATAACTGACGCGCTTTTTCCAGTTCGTATGTAAAGATAGATACGACACCCAGTACGTTGCAGCCTTGTTCTTTTAACGCATTCACTGCTGTCAGAACACTGCCCCCAGTTGAGATTAAGTCTTCAATTACAACGACCTTTTGACCTTCTTTTACTTTTCCTTCAATTTGGTTACCACGACCATGTCCCTTCGCTTTACTGCGAACATAGCACATCGGTAACTCAAGCGCTTCGCTCACCCACGCTGCATGTGGAATTCCAGCCGTTGCCGTTCCTGCAATTACTTCTGCATTTGCAAAATATGTTTTAATCAAACTTTGCAAACCTTTAGCAATCTCTTTTCGAACACCTGGATAAGATAGCGTTAGGCGATTATCACAATAGATGGGAGATTTAATTCCAGAAGCCCATGTAAATGGGTGATCTGGTTGAAGGCTAACTGCCTGGATATCAATTAGTTGTTTGGCGATTTCTTTTCGTAAGTTTGTCATTGTGATACATGCTCCCCTTTCCATTGCTTTAACATTTGGTAATAAGCTTCTACTGGATTGCTTGCGTTTGTCACAGAGCGTCCTACTACAATAGCACTTGCTCCGTATTCTCTCGCAAGCTCAGGTGTTGCTACTCGTACTTGATCATCATTTGAATCAAGCGCCATTCGAATTCCAGGCGTTACGGTTAAAAACGATTTACCTACAGCCTTACGTATGCTTGGCACTTCATGAGTTGAGCACACCACACCATCTAATTTGCTTTGATGAGCAAGAGAAGCATAATGTGTTACAACTTCTTGCATTGAATGTGTAATAAGCTGCTGCTCTTTCAACATTGTATCAGATGTGCTTGTGAGCTGAGTCACTGCGATGCATAGCGGGCGCTGTTTACCAGCAGAAGTACCTGCTTCCAGCCCTTCAAGAGCCGATTGCATCATGTGTGTACCTCCGGCCGCATGAACGTTCACTAAATCAACGTCTAGAGAAGCCAATGATTTCATTCCATTTTTCACTGTATTCGGAATATCATGAAGCTTCAAGTCTAGAAAAATTTCATGTCCCTGCTCTTTTAAATAAGAAACGATTGCTAACCCTTCTTTATAGAAAAGCTCCATTCCTACTTTCACATAAAGAGACTCTCCTTGAAACGGTGCTAAAAAATTTTTCACATCATGAAGTGATGAAAAATCAAGAGCAATGATAAACGGCTTTTTCATGTTTTTTCCAGCTCCTTCCTACACATTCAGATACATGCTCATACCCTAAAGAATTAATTAATTTTGGCAGCTCATCGATGATAGTTGGACAGACGTAAGGATCTACAAAGTTTGCTGTTCCTACTGCAACTGCGCTCGCACCTGCGTATAAAAATTCCAGCGCATCTTCAGCCGTCGTCACTCCACCCATTCCAATGATTGGAATATTTACTTTTTGGCTTACTTCATGCACCATACGAATAGCTACTGGCTTAATTGCCGGACCTGATAATCCGCCAGTTCCGTTTGCTAACACTGGCTGTGCCGTTTTTAAATCAAGACGCATTCCCAAAAGCGTATTAATCATCGTTAATCCATCTGCTCCCGCTGCTTCTACTGCTGTAGCCATCTCTACAATATTTGACACGTTCGGAGATAACTTAACGTATACAGGCACTTCCGATACCTCTTTTACCGCTTTTGTTAAGCGAGCAGCAATCACTGGATCAACGCCAAAAGCGATGCCACCTTCTTTTACGTTTGGACATGAAATATTTAACTCTAATGCTTTTACATTTGAAGCAGTTGAAATCTTCTTTGCCACTTCTACGTACTCTTCAACAGATGCACCTGCAACGTTTGCAATAATGGGTACATCGTATTTTTGAAGCCATACTAACTCTTCTGACATAACTTTTTCTAACCCTGGGTTTTGTAATCCAATTGCATTTAGCATCCCTGCTTGGGTTTCTGCCACGCGCGGTGTTGGATTTCCAAACCTTGTTTCCGCAGTTGTAGCTTTAATCATGATAGCTCCAAGCGTATCCAATGAATAAAACTGTGCATACTCTCTTCCAAACCCAAAGCATCCCGAAGCTGGCATGATGGGATTTTTTAAATTTAATCCTGGTAATTTCGTTTGAAGCATGTTCATAAAAGCACCTCCCCTGCTTGGAAAACGGGTCCATCACTACAAATTTTCTTATATGCATTAGACTCTTCAGCTTGACGACATACACATGCAAAACAAGCTCCAATTCCACAGCCCATTCTTTCCTCTAATGAAATATAAAGGGGCTTATCGCTATAGTTTGCTTCTAAAGCACGTAGCATGGGCGTTGGGCCACAAGAAAACATTGTGTCGTACGGCAGTTGAAGTCGATCAATTACGTCCGTTACAAACCCTTTTGTACCCAAAGTTCCGTCCACCGTTGCAATATGCGTGTCTCCTAGTTCGTTAAATTCTTCTTCATAAAACACATCCGCAGCTGACTGAAATCCAAGTACATGAACAACCTTGATTCCTTTTGCCATTAAGCGTTTGGACAGCTCGTATAGAGGAGGAACTCCAATCCCTCCACCTACCAATACAGCTGTTTTCCCACTTTCTAGCACATCTGTCGGAAACCCGTGACCTAAAGGTCCTAACACATCTACTGCTTCGCCTGACTGCTTGCTAGCAAGTAGCTTTGTTCCTGCACCTTCCGCACGATAAATCATCTTAAACTCATTTGCATGTTGGTTAATTTCAGCGATGCTAATCGGCCTTCTTAGAAGGGGTAAATACTGATTCTCAACGCGAATGTGAACGAACTGACCAGGCTCATTCATGAAACGAACAAGCTCGCCTTTCAGTGTTAATTCGTAAACGTTATGAGTTAAAGGACGCTGCTTGACGACTTGCATCATTTCATGTTTTTTCATACAGTTGTCACCTCACGAGCCGGGCGCGCTTCTTTCATCGGTACGGTGTGGAAGCTAATTGTTTCAAGTACGCGTAGAATTGCTTCTGCTGTATCTAGTGACGTTAAGCAAGGTACGCCATTTTCAACTGCTTCACGACGAATTTTAAATCCATCACGAGCCGGTTGCTTACCTTTGGTTAATGTGTTAACCACAAGCTGCGCTTCACCTGTGCGAATGACATCAAGTAGGTTATGATCTTGGTCGTGAATTTTGTTTACCACTTTCACGCGAATGTTTTCTTTTTCGAATACTTCTGCTGTTCCTTCTGTTGCAATAACTTGATAACCGATATTGGCAAAGCGTTTTGCAAGCTCTGTTGCTTCTTCTTTGTCTTTATCTGCTACCGTCATCAGTACTGAGCCGTATGGTTTGATTGACATTCCCGACGCAATTAAGCCTTTGTAAAGAGCTTTTTCATACGTAGAATCTTGTCCCATTACTTCACCCGTTGACTTCATTTCTGGTCCAAGCGTAATATCAACACGGCGTAGCTTCGCAAATGAGAACACCGGTACTTTTACATACACGCCTTCTTCTTCTGGATGTAGACCAGACTCGTAGCCGAGATCTTTTAGGCTTGTTCCTAAAATCACTTTTGTCGCAACATTAGCCATTGGAATGCGCGTAATTTTACTTAAGAACGGTACCGTACGACTTGAGCGTGGGTTTACTTCTAGTACATAAACCTCACCTTTTGATAGAACAAACTGAATGTTCAGCAGTCCGATAATATTTAAGCCTTTCGCAATTCTTGTTGTATAGTCGATAATCGTGTTTTTTACTTCCTCTGATAATGTTTGAGGAGGGTAGACTGCAATTGAATCACCTGAGTGGACACCTGCGCGCTCTACGTGCTCCATAATTCCTGGAATAACCACTGTTTCACCATCAGAGATTGCATCTACTTCAATCTCTTTACCCGTTAAGTAACGGTCGATTAAAACAGGGTGGTCTGCGTGTACTTTTACTGCATTTTTCATGTAATGCAGCAGCTCTTCTTCTTTGTATACAATTTCCATTGCACGTCCACCTAGTACATAAGAAGGACGAACAAGAACTGGATAGCCGATTTCACTTGCAACAACGACTGCTTCTTCAACTGAAGTTACAGTTTTACCTAAGGGTTGCGGTACATCTAATCGAGCAAGCGTTGCTTCAAACTTTTTACGATCTTCGGCTGCATCTAAGCTTTCTAGAGATGTTCCTAAGATTTTTACACCTCTTGCTGCAAGCTCTTCTGCTAGATTGATAGCTGTTTGTCCACCGAACTGAACAACCACACCTTCTGGCTTTTCTAAGTCGATAATATGCATTACATCTTCTACTGTAAGCGGCTCAAAGTATAATTTATCTGAGATACTGAAGTCAGTCGAAACGGTTTCTGGATTGTTGTTAACAATGATTGCTTCGTAACCAGCCTCTTTAATTGCCCATACGGAATGCACCGTCGCATAGTCGAATTCAATTCCTTGACCGATACGAATCGGACCAGATCCTAACACCATCACACTCTTGCGCTCCGTTACGGTTGACTCGTTTTCCTCTTCAAATGTCCCATAGAAGTAAGGTGTGCTTGATTCAAACTCTGCTGCGCATGTATCAACTGTTTTATAAACTGGTGTTACGCCATTTTGCTTGCGGAAATCATATACTTCACGCTCTGATTGATTCCACAGCTTCGCAATGGTATCATCTGCAAATCCCATTTCTTTTGCTTTCTGTAACACTTCAATATTATGAATCTCTTCTTTTAACACAGCTTCAAATGCAATTATTCGTTCAAGCTTCACTAAGAAGAATAAGTCAATCTTACTCCAATCGTGGATCTGCTCGATCGTTACGCCGCGGCGAATCGCTTCAGCGATGTAGAATAAACGCTCATCGCCTGCTTTACGAATTCGCTTTTCAATGATTTCATCGCTAAACTCATGCGCGTCTTTAAGCTCTAAGTGATGAACATTTGCTTCTAGCGAACGAACAGCCTTTAGAAGTGACTCTTCAAACGTACGACCAATTGCCATTACTTCGCCTGTTGCTTTCATTTGTGTTCCAAGCTTACGGTTAGCTGATTCAAATTTATCAAACGGCCAGCGTGGAATTTTTGATACGATGTAATCAAGCGCTGGTTCAAAGCATGCATACGTTTTTCCTGTAACAGGATTCATCATTTCATCTAGAGTTAATCCAACAGCAATTTTAGCTGCTAGCTTTGCAATTGGATATCCTGTCGCTTTCGATGCAAGTGCTGAAGAACGGCTTACGCGCGGATTTACTTCAATGACATAGTATTGAAAGCTTTCTGGGTCAAGCGCTAGCTGAACGTTACATCCACCTTCAATCTTTAATGCTCGAATAATCGTTAGTGAAGCATTTCGTAATAGCTGATATTCACGATCGCTTAACGTTTGACTTGGTGCTACAACGATAGAATCACCCGTGTGAATCCCTACTGGGTCAAAGTTTTCCATGTTACATACAACAATTGCATTATCGTTTGCATCACGCATTACTTCATATTCAATTTCCTTAAATCCAGCAATACTTTTTTCTAATAGACATTGCGTTACCGGACTGTTTTTCAAACCGCTTGTGACAATTTCAATGAGCTCTTGTTCATTATGACAAATACCGCCGCCTGTTCCGCCTAACGTGTATGCTGGACGAACAATAACTGGATAATCTACTTGTTCAACGAATGAATATGCTTCGTCAAGCGTATGGATAATTTCACTTGCTGGAACCGGCTGGTTTAGGTCGTTCATTAGAGAGCGGAACTGCTCACGATCTTCTGCTTGTTCAATAGCTGATAACTTTGTACCAAGAATTTCAACGTTAAATTCTTCTAAAATACCTGTGTTGTGAAGCTCAACAGCTAAGTTTAGTCCCGTTTGTCCTCCAAGTGTTGGGAGTAACGCATCTGGGCGCTCTTTACGAATAATTGAACTTACAAACTCAACCGTTAGAGGTTCGATATATACTTTATCTGCCATCTCGGAATCCGTCATAATCGTTGCAGGGTTGGAGTTTACAAGAATAACTTTGTACCCTTCTTCTTTTAATGCAATACATGCTTGTGCACCAGCATAATCAAATTCTGCTGCTTGACCAATGACGATTGGACCTGATCCGATTACTAAAATAGTTTGAATATCTTGACGTTTTGGCATTAGCAATTACCTACTTTCTGATTGTTTTTCATAAGTTCCATAAATTCATTAAATAATCCGTTTGCGTCCTCTGGTCCAGGTGATGCTTCTGGATGATATTGTACGGTGAACGCTGGATACTTCGTATGTTTAACTCCTTCAACTGTTCCATCATTTAACGCGATATGCGTAACTTCTAAATCCGTGTTTTCTAGTGATGCTTCACGCACCGTATAGCCATGGTTTTGAGAAGTAAGAGCAACTTTATTTGTTCGTAAATCTTTTACAGGATGATTAGAACCTCTATGACCAAACTTCATTTTCTCTGTATCTGCCCCGCAGGCTAATGAAAATAATTGATGTCCTAAACAAATTCCGAACAAAGGTACTTTTCCTAAAATTCCGTTAATCATATCGATAGCTTCCGGCACATCTTTTGGATCTCCAGGTCCATTGCTCAGCATAATCCCATCTGGGTTCAAGCGAAGAACCTCTTCTGCAGTCACGTTGTAAGGAACTACGATGACGTCACACTGGCGAGCCGTTAATTCTCTAAGAATCCCGTGCTTCATTCCATAGTCAACTAGTACTACTTTTTGACCGCGTCCTGGGCTTGGATATGCATTTGTTGTTGATACTTTTTTAACTGAATCTGTTGGCAAGCTGTAGTTTTTAAGACCTGTAACTACCTCTTCTACGTTCACGTCCATCCCGCATACTCGACCGCGAAGCGCACCGTGCTGGCGAATTTTACGCGTTAGTTTACGCGTATCAATTCCAGCTAAACCAGGAATGTCTTTTTGTTTCAAAAACTCATCAACTGAAAGTTCACTTCTGAAATTTGATGGGACTTCGCAAACTTCTTTCACAATTAAACCATGCACAGCTGGTTCAATCGATTCAAAATCATCGCGATTAATTCCGTAATTTCCAATCATAGGATATGTTAAAGTGACGATTTGTGCGCAGTAAGAGGGATCTGATAAAATTTCTTGATATCCCGTCATGCCTGTATTAAAGACAACTTCTCCCGTCATCTCTCTTTCGCTGCCAAATCCTTCTCCAATAAATACTGTTCCATCTTCTAAAATTAGTTGACGTTGCATACTTTAACATCCTCCCATACTTGTTTACCTTCTACTAATGTCATGATTGGCCAGCCCTTGCAAGACCAGTTTGTAAATGGTGTATTTTTACCTTTTGATACAAATTCTGCTGGATTAATCTTTCTTTCTGTTTCTAAATCAATGAGCGTCAAATCTGCTGGTTTTCCAACTTCAAGCGTTCCGTATGGAAGCTTAAACGTTTCTGCCGGCTTATTCGTTAAGTACGAAATGAGCTGCTCTAATGTAATGACTCCTTTTAAAACTAAGTTTGTATAAAGAATTGGAAACGCGGTTTCAAGCCCAACAATTCCAAACGGAGCAAGCTCCATCCCTTCCGCTTTTTCTTCAGCCGTATGCGGCGCATGGTCTGTTGCAATGAAATCAAGCGTTCCGTCTAATAACGCTTCAATTAGCGCTTGTTGATCTTCTTTTCCGCGAAGTGGCGGGTTCATTTTGAAGTTAGCATCAAGCGATGGAATATCTTCTTCGCTTAATAAAAGGTGATGCGGCGTTACTTCGGCAGTTACGCGAATGCCTGCTTTTTTCGCATCGCGAATTGTACGAATGGACTCTTTTGTACTTACATGACATACATGGTAGTGACAGCCTGCTTCTTCCGCTAGTAGAACATCTCTTGCAATCTGCACGGCTTCACAAATAGATGGAATGCCGTTAAGCCCATGCTCTTTTGCAAACTTTCCGTCATGTACACACCCTTTGTTAATAAGTTCATTATCTTCACAATGTGCAACAATTGCTTTGTCTAGTTCAGCAGCTTTTTTCATTGCTTCTAGCATCTTTCCTGTCGACTGGACACCCACACCATCATCTGTAAAAGCAAATGCTCCGGCTTCTTTTAACCCTTCAAAGTTTGTAAGATTTTTTCCAAGCTGACGAGTTGTAATGGATGCATAAGGTAGCACACGTACATGGGCTGTTTCTTCAATTTGTTTATTCAGCCATTCCATTTGTTCAACAGTATCTGGTACCGGGCGGGTATTTGGCATAGCTGCAATTGCGGTAAATCCACCTTTGGCAGCTGCTAACGTTCCCGTTTCAATTGTTTCTTTCTTTTCTCCACCAGGCTCTCTTAAATGAACATGCACATCAATAAAACCTGGTGCTACTAAATGACCGTTTGCATCAATAACCTCTTCATCCGTTGCGGGAATTTCGCTTGCAATTTCAGTGATTATGCCATTTTCAATCTTTAATTCAATTCTTTCACGCTTTCCCTCAGTTAACCATGTAGCATTTTTGATAATTGTTTTCATCATTCATTCCCCTTTCAACTGATTGTAATGATCGTGCTAAAACAGCCATTCGGATGTAAACGCCGTTTTCCATTTGTTTAAAAATTCTTGAGCGTTGACACTCAACTAGTTCATCCGCAATTTCTACCCCGCGGTTGACTGGAGCCGGGTGTAAGATAATGCTGCCATCTTTCATACTTTTCTCTCGCTCAACCGTAAGGCCGTAGCGACTGTGATATTCTTCCTCTAAAGTAGAGTGATTCTTTGAATGCCTTTCAAACTGAATTCGAAGTAACATCACCACATCAACAGTTTGTATAGCCTCATCCACGCCTATATATGTACCATATGGATTTGACTCATCTCGCCACTCTTCTGGTCCAGCGAAATAAACCGTTGCGCCTAGCTTTGTTAACATTTCAGCGTTTGAACGGGCAACGCGACTATGCCTCAAATCCCCCATAATGGCAATTTTTAAGCCTTTGAAAGACCCAAACTCTTGCTGAATTGTGAGTAAATCCAGCAGGCACTGCGTTGGATGCTGACCACAGCCATCCCCTGCATTAAGAATTGGAATCGATACTTGTTCTTGAAGTTTTTCATAATAGCGATCTTCTGGATGGCGAATGACCACCGATTGAACTCCAATTGCTGCTAGCGTCTCAATGGTGTCGTAAAGAGTTTCTCCTTTTTGGACACTTGACGTTGTCACTTCAAAAGGGATGGTTGTTAAACCTAACTTTTGCTCAGCCATTTCAAAACTGCAGCGCGTTCTCGTGCTCGCTTCAAAAAATAGGTTTGCCACAAACATCTTTTCCTTCGGGTACCACCCTCGTTGATTTACTCGATAGTTTTCAGCATCACTTAAGATTTGTAGAATTTCATTTACTTCTAGCGTTGAGACTGTCACTAAATGTTTCATATCGATTCCCTCCATTTTGTTTCATCTCATTCACTTTTTATAAAATTGAACTTCCATCAGTGAAGACTTTCTTCATCTCTACTGATTGTTAGTTAAACTTGTTAAACGTTATTTAGCAGTGTAAGTGGAATAAAAAACACCCTTTCTTGATATAGAAAGGGTGTGAGAAAACAAGCATCGTCTTTGACGCGCTGTACTACACCCTTGGAAACCTCTCTGGATTTCTTTTAAAAGGCGTTTATGAAATTTTTTGATTTTCTTGTACTTCTTCTACTTCTGAAGTCACAGCTTCTTGCTCTTTCGATTTTGGTAGTACAAGGTTTAAGATGATTCCTACAATAGTTGCAAGTGCCATTCCATCGATCTGTACTTGTTCAGAAAGCTCCAGGTGCGCTCCTCCAACTCCTAATACGAGAATGATGGATGCGATGACTAAGTTGCGTTTATCTCCAAGGTCAACCTGTCCGTCAACCATCATGCGCAGTCCTGATGCGGCAATAATTCCAAACAAGAGGATTGATACACCGCCCATGACTGGTGAAGGTACGCTCGAAATCAGCGCTGTCACTTTTCCACTAAATCCAAACAAGATGGCGATGACCGCTGCTCCTCCTAGCACAAAAACGCTAAACACTCTTGTAATTGCAAGTACGCCGATGTTTTCACCGTATGTTGTATTCGGAGGACCTCCCATTAAACCTGCAAGCATCGTTGCAACTCCATCACCTAACACCGTACGATGCAAACCTGGCTTTTCGATGTAGTTACGATCGACAATCTTATTTAACACAAGCAGATGTCCAATGTGTTCTGAAAGCGTCACTACCGCTACAGGGACCATTACTAGAATGATACCTAGCGAAATCGATGGCGTGTAGGACACGAATGGGATATAAAAATCTGGGACTGCAATGAATGGTGCTTCTTTTACTTCTTTTAAGCTTACTAAGCCTTGTGTATAGGCAAACAGATAGCCACCAACAATTCCAATGAAGATTGGAATCAAGCTAATTATGTTTTTAAAGTATACTGAGCAAATAACCGTAATAGCGAGCGTAACAAGCGCGACAAGCAGGTACTGACTGCTGTAATTCCCATCAGCATCATTCATCGCCATGCTTACAGCCGTGTTAGCTAAGCCCAAGCCAATCACAATAATAACGGGCCCTACTACAATCGGTGGCAATAGCTTCATAACCCAGTTAATTCCTGTTCCTTTAATAACAAGGGCTACAATTCCGTATACTAGCCCTGCTAGGAAACAACCGACCATGGCCTGTTCAGGTCCAAGCGTTGCTTTCGCTGAAATAATTGGTGCGATAAACGCGAAGGATGACCCAAGGTAAGCGGGTACTTGCCCTCTTGTAATCAGTAGAAATGCCAGTGTCCCCACTCCACTTGATACAAGTGCTACTGCCGGGCTTAATCCTACTAGGAACGGAACTAAAATCGTCGCTCCAAACATCGCAAACAGGTGCTGAATACTAAGGGCTAACCATTTTACCGGACTTGGTCGATCGTGTATATCAAGTACAATCTGTTGTTTCATTCTTCTCTTCTCCTTTTACGCCCATAAAAAAACCTCTTTACACAAGTGCGCAAAGAGGTTTCCACAGCATGAAGCAACATGACGAATCATTCGCTTCACGCAGTGTTTCCCCCTTTTGCAGCCTCACGGGACTACCTTTTAAAAGGGCGTGTATATTATTTTTCGTAAATAGCTACTTGGTCCAGTTCATCAACTTCTGCTAACTGAACGGCAATTTTTTCTGACTTCGCTGTTGGTACGTTTTTCCCCACGTAGTCTGCACGAATTGGAAGCTCTCTATGGCCTCGATCCACAAGCACAGCCAGCTGAATCAGCTCGGGTCTGCCGATATCAATGAGCGCATCCAGCGCTGCACGAACCGTACGACCCGTGTACAATACGTCATCAACCAGTATGACGTTCTTGCTTGTAATATCCGTCGGAATATCCGACCCCTTTACAAGCGGCTCATCGTTATTCGTTACTTTTGATAAATCATCTCGATAAAGCGTAATATCTAGCTCTCCAACCGGTAGCGTTTTTCCTTCAATTTGTTCGATGCGCTCAGCTAGACGCTTTGCTATATAAATTCCGCGTGTCTTAATTCCAACAAGCACGCAGTTATCAATGCCTTTATTCTTTTCAATAATTTCATGCGCGATTCTTGTTAATGCGCGACGAATTGCTTGGTCATCTAGTACAGTTGCTTTTACATTCATCTGTTCTTCACCCCAATTATGACATAAAAAAAATCCTCTACCGCTAAGGTGAGAGGATTAAAACGCCTACGTTTATCTGTAGAAAAGGGTAGAAAAACCCCACGTTTTGTACGTTTCCTTCTCAGCCTCACGGGACTGTCTTTAAAGGTTCTCATTAAGTTATCTACAGTATGACAGTTTCATTACTTCTTGTCAACTTCTTTTTTCAAGTAGCTCCAGCATTTCTTCAAATACTTTTGGTACAGGTGCTTCAAACTCAATATATTCGTTTGTACGAGGGTGAACAAAACCTAACACGCCAGCATGAAGTGCTTGTCCTTCAATAGGAAGCGTCTTTTTTGGCCCATACTTTGGGTCTCCTGCAAGAGGAAAACCAATGTACTTCATGTGAACGCGAATTTGGTGCGTTCTTCCCGTTTCAAGCTTACACTCCACTAATGAAAAATCTTTAAAGCGTTCCAATACTGTAAAATGCGTTACGGCATCGCGAGATCTATCATCCGTAACAGTCATACTTTGACGCTCTTGCTTATCGCGGCCAATTGGTGCATCAATTGTACCATGATCATGTTGAATAACGCCGTGTACAATCGCTTTGTAACGTCGCGTTACTGTTTTAGCAACGAGCTGATTTACAAGTGATTCATGAGCCATATCATTTTTTGCCACCATTAGCAGTCCAGACGTATCTTTATCAATACGGTGTACAATCCCTGGTCTCATTACTCCGTTAATGCCAGATAAATCTTTGCAGTGAGCCATTAAGCCGTTTACAAGGGTCCCAGTATAATGACCTGGAGCTGGATGAACAACCATACCTCTAGGCTTGTTTACGACTAGCACGTCTTCATCTTCATAATAAATATCTAGGTCCATTTCTTCGGCAACAATGTCCGGTTCTTTTAAATCAGGCACTTCTAATGTAACAACGTCCCCAACTTTACATTTATAGTTTCCTTTTACCGTATCGCCGTTTACTTTTGCAAACTCATCTTTAATCCACTGCTGAACCTGTGAACGTGACCATTCTGTATTAGCAGTTGCTAATACCTTATCGATACGTTCACTTTTTTGTCCTTCTTCAATAACAATTTCAACTACGCTCATTCTTTCGTGCTCTCCTTCTTTTGCTTTCCTTCAAATAACGTGAGGATAAACATAATACCAACACCAACTACCAATGCTGAATCCGCAACGTTAAAGATTGGAAAATCGTATGTGAAAATGTATGTATTAACGAAATCCACCACTTCTTGGCGAAAAACACGGTCAATAAAGTTCCCTATTGCTCCACCTAACATCAGTCCAAGCGCTACTCCAAGCCACTTATCCGCTTTATTTATCTTCCGAATATACACGATAAGCCCTATGACAACAATAATGGTGATAACATAAAAAAACCACATTTGTCCTTGTAAAATGCCCCAAGCTGCTCCTCTATTTCGATGTGAAGTAATATACAAAAAGTTGTCAATAACCGGAATACTTTCACCAAGTTCCATTTCTTTAACTACAATCCACTTTGTTAACTGGTCAAAAATAATAATAGCCAAAGCAATCATATAATAAAACAAAGCCGTTTCCTCCTGCCGTAAAGTCAAACGAATCCATACTACAGCATTTTAGCATATATTTTATATTTTTTCTCGCTTCTTACCATAAAACAAATAAATCTTGTTCCGTTCTGGCGGTTGGGATGACTTTTAATTTGTGAATACACATTTGTTCCCCCGTATTTTCATCGATTCCAAACGCTCCGACATCAAGCTTTGCTAAAGCTCGCTCTACATCTTTTAAATCTGCTTTAATCATATCAATAACGTATCGTTCTTTATAGGGTTCATATTTCATCTCATTCGTATTACCATCATATTGAATTAGGCGTTCTTGTAGTTCTTCCTTTATAACTGATAGTTCTTGTCCAATTGAAAGGTACTGCTCGTACATTAAACCGCCTCCTTATCGATGAAATCAATCTTATTGATTTTATCGTTACCGATATTGAGACGATTGCAACACGACAAGTTTTTCCTTCCTTCAAAAACCTCATAACAATACGTGTTGGGAATTTCGTACAGTCTTTTTTCCAAAAAAAGCACGCTCATAAAGAGCGTGCTTTTTCCGCTTTACTGCTGAACGTAGTTCGTTTTCACCACATCTGCACATCTTGCACATAATGTTGGATGAGCTGAGTCTGAACCAACTGTTGTTGTAACTGTCCAACAACGTTCACATTTTTCTCCTTCAGCAGGTGTCACAACGATTGCTGCGTGCTCAAAGCGCTGTGCAGTTTCCGGCGCATCTGCTACGTCACCAGCAACCTCTAAGCCTGAAACGATAAACAATTGACCTACGTTTTCTGAGATAGACGCTAACAATTGCTTCGTCTCAGCGTTTGGATATAGAGTCAACTTAGCTTCAAGAGATTTTCCGATTACCTTTTCATTACGAGCCTGTTCAAGTGCTTTTAACACTTCGTCACGGAGTTCCATAAACGCATCCCATTTTTTCTCGAGCTCATCTGCACCAGCAATTTCTTTCACTTCTGGCATATCAACTAGCTGGACGCTTTCTTCTTCTACGTTTGGAATATGAACCCATACCTCATCAGCTGTATGAGAAAGGATTGGAGATACTAACTTTGTTAGAGATAGTAGCGTTTCGTAAAGAACGGTTTGAATGCTACGACGCTCTACGTTGTTTGCACCTTCGATATATAATACGTCTTTTGCAAAATCTAAATAGAACGAACTCATATCAATCGTACAGAAATTATGAACTGCATGATAAATACTTGAGAACTCATATGCATCGTATGATTTCTTCACTTTATCCACTAATTTATTGAGCTTAACTAGCATGTAACGATCTACTTCACGAAGCTGATCTACTGAAATCGCATCCGTTTGTGGATTGAAATCTGCTAGGTTTCCTAATAAGAAGCGGAACGTATTACGAATTTTACGATATACTTCAGCTACTTGTTTCAAGATGTTATCAGATACGCGTACATCTGCCTGATAGTCAACAGACGCTACCCATAAGCGTAAAATATCTGCACCCAATTGTTTCATAACCTTAGCTGGAATAACCGTGTTACCAAGTGATTTACTCATTTTACGACCTTCACCATCTAAAGCAAAACCATGGCTTAAAACAGCTTTATAAGGTGCTTCACCTGTTACAGCAACGCTTGTAGATAAACTTGAGTTAAACCAACCGCGATATTGGTCAGACCCTTCTAGATAAAGGTCAGCCGGACGCTGTAACCCTTCACGCTCTTCAAGTACAGCTTGGTGGGAAGATCCAGAATCAAACCATACGTCCATAATATCCGTTTCTTTTGTGAAATGACCGTTTGGACTACCAGGATGAGTAAAGCCTTCCGGTAATAAATCTTTTGCTTCACGCTCAAACCATACGTTTGAACCATGCTGACGGAACAGCTCTGATACATGATCAATTGTTTCGTCTGTAATAATAGGCTCATCATTTTCAGCATAGAACACAGGAATTGGTACGCCCCATGCGCGTTGACGAGAAATACACCAGTCTCCACGATCACGAACCATGTTGTAAAGACGAGTTTCTCCCCAAGCAGGAACCCACTGTGTTTTTTCTACTGCCTCTAATAGCTCTTTACGGAAGTCTTTAATTGATGCAAACCATTGCGCTGTTGCACGGAAAATTGTCGGCTTTTTCGTACGCCAGTCATGTGGATATGAATGCGTGATGAATGATAGCTTTAACAGGGCGCCTTCTTCTTGAAGCTTTTCAGTAATGGCCTTGTTCGCATTATCATAGAATAAGCCTTCAAATCCAGGCGCTTCCTCTGTCATATGACCTTTGCTGTCAACTGGACACAGTACACCTAAACCGTATTTTTGACCAACAATAAAGTCATCTTCTCCGTGTCCTGGAGCCGTATGAACACACCCAGTACCAGCATCTGTTGTAACATGATCGCCTAAAACGAGTAGAGAATCACGTTTGTAAATTGGATGTTCTGCTACTACGTGCTCAAGTTTAGCACCTTTCATAGTACGTACTACTTCATATTCAACCCATTCAATCTCTTTTGCAACGGTTTCAACCAGTTCTGATGCCACAATATATTTAGCTCCATCTACTGCAACCACGCTATATTGAAGCTCTGGGTTTACAGCAATAGCTAAGTTTGCCGGCATTGTCCATGGCGTTGTTGTCCAGATGATAAATTTCTCATCACTTTCCACTACGCCTTTACCATCTTTTACATTAAACGCCACGTAAATAGACGCAGAGCGCTTATCATAATATTCAATTTCAGCTTCTGCTAACGCTGATTCACTAGATGGAGACCAATAAACTGGTTTTAGTCCTTTGTAGATATAGCCTTTTTTCGCCATATCTCCAAATACTTTAATTTGCTGAGCTTCGTATTCAGGCTGAAGCGTCACATAAGGGTTATCCCAATCAGCACGCACACCTAAACGTTTGAACTGTTCACGTTGACCTTCCACTTGCTCCCATGCATACTGTTCGCAAAGCTTACGGAACTCAGCAACGCTCATTTCTTTACGGTTGACTTTTTTATTCTTTGTTAAAGCTGTTTCAATCGGTAAACCGTGCGTATCCCAACCAGGTACATAAGGTGCACAAAAACCTGACATGGATTTATAGCGAACGATAAAGTCCTTTAAGATTTTATTCAGTGCATGCCCCATATGAATATCACCATTTGCATAAGGAGGGCCATCATGTAACACGAATAATGGACGACCTTCTGTACGCTTTTGAACTTTTGCATAAATGTCCATTCCCGCCCACTTTTCTTGCATTTGTGGCTCACGATTTGGTAAATTTCCACGCATCGGAAATTCTGTTTTCGGCATTAATAACGTATCTTTATATTCCAAAGTTCTAACCTCCATAAAATCGTAAATTTCATTCCGTATATAGCTACAACAAAAAGAGACCTTCTCATCCCAAAAAGGGACGAGAAGGTCTCCCGCGGTACCACCCTTGTAGACAAACAGCACTTCCGTTTGTCCTCTCAGCATTCGTAACGTGAATAACACGTCGCTGCTTACTTCGTTTCAGCAGCAATACTCCAGGGTGATATTCGTTTCTTAGATTAGACCGAGCTCTCACCTTCCTCGGTTCGCTAAACGTAATCATGTAAGAAACTACTGTCCCTATCTCCGTACTATACGTATGAAATTTCATCTGTTACCAAATTATATGACAACAAAACGAAAGAAGTCAAGGTTCTGTCTTGACTAGTCAATTTTTTCTTCTAACGCAGGCATTTCATAGTCCATTAATTGATCCCAATCATCACTGTTTAACATTTCTAACTGGGCTTCAATTAACATTTTAAAACGCGTACGGAATACTTTTGACTGCTTTTTCGTCTCTTCAATATCCATCGCAATTTTACGAGACTTTGATAAAGCTTCATTGATAATGCGGTCAGCATTCTTTTCCGCTTCTTTTACAATTAGCTTCGCTTCTTTCTCTGCGTTTCGCTTTACGTCTTCTGCTGCTTCTTGAGCAATTAAAATTGATTTATTCAGCGTTTCTTCGATGTTAGTAAAATGCCCTACCTTTTCAGTAAGCTCAGTTACTCGCGCTTCTAATTCTTTTTTCTCACGAATAATTAATTCGTAATCCTTAATTACTTGGTCAAGAAATTCATTGACCTGGTCTTCATCATATCCACGAAACCCACGATTAAATTCTTTGTTATGAATATCTAAAGGGGTTAAAGGCATGTAGGCCACCTCCACGTTGTCTCATTACATTGTTTGTAATGGAATATTCGACATATTTTTTTTGTTTCCTGCTTACATTTTTTGTTATTGTTGTTTCCCTACAATTACTCGCCACTTATCTTTTTTTGTTTTCCCCTCAACTGATATAACTTTACTTCGACCAAAACCTCTTAGTGAAAGTATATCATCTGCTTTGCACTCAAAAGAAGGCTGTTCAACCGTTTTAAAATTTACTTTTACCGCTCCACTTCCAATAAACGGCTGCACCTTTTGACGAGATAAATTGTAAATGGTAGATAGTAAAACGTCTAACCGCATGGATGATACAGTATACGTTTTTTCCTGAAATTCACTTTGAACTTGAAGTAACTCTGTGCGGTCTTTTTTTACAAGAGATATTTTGGCTTTACCCACTGACGTGAAGTTTGCTTCCACGTAAGAAGATATTTCATCGGCAATAACCAGCTGTATGCGCTCATCTTGTACCAAAACATCACCAAACTTTGACCGTTTTAACCCAAGCGACATTAATGCTCCTAACACTTGAGGGTGCTCAACCGTAACAAATTTACTAGGATAGTGCAGCTCGTAGTAGCTCAGTTGAAAATCTTCATTTCCCACCTCATAATAATCAGGATATAAAAGCGCTCGCTTTCGTTCTCCTTGTTCACTTCCACCGTCAAACGAAACAAGCACTTCTCCTTCTGTTCCAATGATAGCTGAAACAATTTGCTGCTCGCGTGGGTCTAAAAAGTCCGTCAGCTTTGGGCTATATTGATTAAGAACATCTTCTTTCCACTCTAATACGAGGTCAATAAATGCTCGTTCTTCTTCTCGAAAATGTTGATAAATAGACATGTCTACTCTCCTTGCTCGTATGTAAAAAAGGAATCAAATGATTCCTTTTTATATGAACCCTAACATTCTAAATAGCGATACGAGTCCACCACTTGCAAAGCGTAACACAAGAATAGCTACCAGTGGTGAGAGATCAATCATTCCAAGCGGAGGAATGATTCGTCGAAACGGCTCAAGGTAAGGTTCACAAATGCTTCCCAGTATTTGTCCAAATCGAGATGCGCGAATGTCGGGAACCCATGACATAAAAATGTAAATAATGAGCGCCCATGAATAAATCTCGATTAACTGGAGCAAAATCCTAAGTACGATTTCCATATACGGTTACCACCTCTTTACGTTGCTTGTTTCATGTTCAGTGAGCATATCTGAAATGCTACCACTAACATCGACATTGTCTGGCGTACATAAAAAAATATCGGTTCCGATTTTTTGAATGTCACCACCTAAAGCATAAACCGTTCCGCTTAAAAAGTCGACTATTCTTACTGCTTGATCACGCTGAATTCGCTGTAAATTGACAACAACGACTTTGCGGTTCTTTAAATGATCGGTAATATCTTGGGCTTCGGCATAAACGCGTGGTTCAGATAAGACCATCTTCGATGACTTTTGTACGCTTTGCAAACTTATAACATTTTGCTGTTGCTGCTGACTGCTAACTTGCTTTTGCGTCTTAGAAGGTTGAACAGCAGCAGGTTCATTGTCATATTCTTTTTGTTCATATCGTTCTTCTACGTACTCTTCTGTCTCATCATCCATGGCAAAAAAATTTTTAAAACGATTCTTCATACTCATCGCCTGACACCTCCTTAACGTTCTTAACCAACCAGTGTGGTTCCTAATCGAATAAATGTTGCTCCTTCTTCAATAGCAATTTGGTAATCATTTGACATTCCCATTGAAAGCTCTTGGCAAGGAGCATAGCGTAAATTAAGAGTTTGAATTTCTTGCTGTAGCTTTTTTAAATCTTTAAAACAATTTCTTAATACCTTCTCATCGTCCGTATGAGGAGCCATTGTCATTAACCCAACAACTTGAACATTTGGGTATTCCTCTAATGCTTGAATAAATGGAACAACCTCATCTGCTGATAGCCCATGCTTAGATTCTTCTTCCGCAACGTTTACCTGTACAAAGCATTTTACTGGCTTACTCGCTCGCTTATTAATCTCTTTTGCTAGCGATAAACGATCTAACGAATGAATATACGATGCTTGATTGATAATATTTTTCACTTTACGTGTTTGGAGCGTTCCAATAAAGTGCCATGTGGCCTTGTCACCAATTTCCTCATACTTCTCCGTCATGCCCTCATCACGATTTTCTCCTAGATGTATAAGGCCTGCTTCTACGGCCTCTTGTGCGCGCTCAGTAGAAACGTATTTTGTTACGGCTACAACCCTTACTTCTTCTGGGTGACGCCCTACCTTCTCACAGGCTAGGTTAATTTGTTCTTTTACTTGTTCTAAATTGCTTGCTACGCTTGCTGTCACTATGTAGTCAATCCTCCTTAAAACCTATAAAGCTAAACATACGACCGGTTTTACCTTGATCGCGACGATGCGAAAAGAATAGATCATCTTCACAGCTTGTACAATGGGATGAAACGGTAATATTTGCTTCATTAACACCAGCTTTTTTCATCAAATAAACGTTTAGTTTTTTCAAATCTAGTCGATATTGATTCGGAGAAATTTGCACATATACGTCCGCTGACGACGCTACTTCATTCACTGCTGAAATGACGCGGTCATCGACAATATAGCAGCATGATTCAATCGCTGGCCCTACAGCAGCATAAATATCTTCAACAGGTATTTGCTCTTCCTGTACCCATTTTCGAATCATCTCACCCGCAATATCTTTAACTGTTCCTTGCCATCCAGCATGAGCTAGCCCTACCATATGATGATTTGGAGCATAAAAATATAGAGGTACACAGTCTGCATAGCATAGTGCTAACAAGACGTTTGATTCATTTGTATAAATTCCATCTGTTTGTGCAATTCCATCTTCATAAGCATGCATTCCCTTTCCTGATTGCTTACGCGTTACTTTTTGTACAACCGAATTATGTACTTGTTCAGCGCAAACCCAATTCGATAAGGGCATATTTAGATGGTTAGCTAATAGTTCTCTATTTAAAATAACGTGTTCTTTGTTGTCATGTACGTGCAGTCCAAGGTTGAATGAAGTAAACGGAGGCTCACTTATTCCACCGTTTTTAGTCGTAAAGCCACTTAACAGCTGACTATTTTCACCCATCCACGGACGAAGCCACATAAACGATTCATGATGGCTTTTTGTAAAAGCAGCTTTATTCATGTATGTGACACACCCTTTATCTATTGTTCTCAAATATTGTACCACAGATTGAGAATAGCTGTTTATAAAAATACATTAATTCTCTTCAAGTTCGTAGCTGTCTTTATAGCGTACTAAAATAACGTCAGAACCAATCTTTACGATATTTCGCCACGGAATGACAATTTCCTCTTCTTTCCCAAAAAAACCAAGCATTCTTGAGTTCCCAATGACAATCGCTTGAATTTTACCAGTGGCTAAATCAATATCAATATCTCCTACATGTCCAAGGCGCTTGCCGTCTGCTACGTTAACCACATCTTTAATTTGAAATTCAGAAATCTTTAACATCCCTATTCCCCCTATTCTCTTAGCCAACACGTCATTTTAAAAAACGTAGAAATCTCTTTGTATATGTATATTTAAACTTGAGTGATTTCATGAAAGAAAAGGTAATTTTACGCGCTTTTTCTTCTATCAAACAAACCGCCGCACAGACTGATCCATGCGGCGGTTTATCATACGTATGAAGCCAAAAATATTAGCTTTGAATGTTCTTATTCATCTGTTTAATGGCTGCTTTTTCTAAACGAGATACCTGTGCTTGTGAAATCCCAATTTCATCAGCCACTTCCATTTGAGTCTTTCCTTGAAAGAAGCGTTTTCGTAAAATTAGTTTTTCTCTCTCATTTAGTCGACGCATCCCTTCCTGTAAGGCTATTTCTTCAATCCAAGTAGAATCGCGATTTCGCTCGTCACTAAGCTGATCCATCACATAAATAGGATCTCCTCCATCATTGTAGATAGGTTCAAATAATGATACTGGGTCTTGAATAGCGTCTAACGCAAATACAATATCTTCATGTGGAACTTCTAATACTTTGGCTATTTCTTCTGCAGTTGGCTCTTTTGATGTTTCACTCATTAATCTTTCTCGAACTTGGAGTGCCTTATATGCAATGTCTCTTAATGATCTTGATACCCGAATTGGGTTATTGTCTCGCAAGTAGCGGCGAATTTCTCCAATAATCATCGGAACAGCATATGTAGAAAATTTTACGTTTTGTCCTAAATCAAAGTTGTCAATAGATTTCATGAGGCCAATACAACCCACTTGAAATAAATCATCAACGAATTCTCCGCGATTATTAAAACGCTGAATTACACTTAGAACAAGACGTAGGTTACCACTCACTAACTTCTCACGAGCGGTTTCATCACCAGCTTGCAGCTCCTTAAATAAAAGGCGCATCTCATCATTCTTCAATACAGGAAGCTTTGAAGTATCTACTCCACAAATTTCTACTTTATTTCTTGTCAATTCTTTCCCTCCTCACAGGAGATGATGTTCTGAGTTCAGTATCTCCTTGAAAGGAAAAAATATGCACATTCAAAATTCTTACATTTTATTCCTGAAACAAAATGCGGTAACAGCAGAGTCAGAACGCCTACTTGTTACCGCATTTTGTTACACCATTTTATTAAATTCTTTTCGGAGCCTTTTAATAATTCGCTTTTCTAATCGTGAAATATACGATTGAGAAATACCAAGCATATCCGCTACATCCTTTTGCGTTTTCTCTTCCCCACCTGCTAATCCAAATCTCAACTCCATAATTTGCTTTTCACGATCATTAAGTTGATGTAAAGCTTTTAATAACAGCTTCCTATCTACATTCGCTTCTAAGTCTTTTGTAATGATATCTTCTTCCGTTCCCATTACATCCGAAAGTAAAAGCTCATTCCCATCCCAATCAATGTTTAACGGCTCATCAAACGAAACTTCTGAACGAATCTTGTTATTTCGTCTTAAATACATGAGAATTTCATTTTCAATACATCTCGATGCGTACGTAGCTAGTTTGATTTTCTTTTCTGGATTAAATGTATTTACTGCTTTTATTAAGCCTATTGTCCCAATGCTAATTAAGTCCTCAATATTAATCCCCGTATTTTCAAATTTACGTGCAATATAGACAACTAGGCGTAAGTTTCGCTCAATTAGTAAAGACCTTGCTGCTTCATCACCAGAAGGAAGTTTTTTCAGTAACACTTCTTCTTCATCTTTTGTTAGAGGTGGCGGTAATGCTTCGCTCCCACCAATATAATATACTTCATCTGTTTTAATTTTTAATTTAATTAATAACTTGTACCACCATAACTGTAGCCGAATACGATATGTAGACATTCAATTTCCCCCTTTTATTTTTGTTCAAATTAAGAAGCTGAGCTGACTTCTCCAATGACTAATAGCTTGGGATGAATAATTGATTCATATTGTCCTTCAACCGATAATGTTGTATGGCTAATTCCAACCAACACCTTTTCAACATGAATTTCTTGGGAGTTATGAACAATGGTTACATGATCTGGCTTTAGAGCCAACAATAGCTGATTAGACTGTCCGACACTTCTATACGGCACAAATCTCACCCTCGCATACCAGTCATGATCAATATCCTCATCATGCGAAAATGATTGGACATTTTTACTTAATTGAAGCAGCGAGGAAGGAAGGACTTCTTCAAGTAAGGATGCTGCAACAATCATAACAGGTGTTTTCGTTAATGGATCAACAAGCTGGTTACCGCTATCAATAAGACCTTTTGTATGAATTTCTACACCGTTTAAACTAATCTTCACATCCGCTAGCTGATCAAACGTAATGTTTTTCATCTTCATATCTTCAACTCTAGCCTTTGAGAAGTAGGCTAGAATAGGGAAGCCTAAGCATACGAATAACCAGCTGATAGGGTCTCCAAACTGTGGCTGTGTACTCACCATTTCATCTACCAGCAAATATTGTTGATCAAACAAAAAATGAATTCCTACTAACCCACCACCTACGACAAACGTTGAAAAATAAAATGTTAATAAGTTTTCAATAAAAAAGCGAAGACGCTTATACCCAAAAGCTACTAACACCATAATGAGGGAGAACAGAATTTTAACTGCGGGATGCAGCATAATATCAGAAAATTGAGTAAACATAAGAAGTACAATTAAAGAGCCAATAAATCCCCCTAAGCACAGTCGCCACCATTTAAACTGCCGCTTTAAAACCGTTGCGCATAAAAGCAACAAAATTGTATCTAATCCAAAATTAAGAATCCAGATTAAATCTAAATAGATTGGCACTGATTGAACCTCTCCATTCCTCTTAATCTCTTTTGTTAAAAATTAGTATAAAGCATAATCTAGTAGAAAGTCTGTCATTTCATGGGGGGAAACAAGCAGTATTTTTGAGGAAATAATCCGATATTTGTCATTCTTTATCTATTGAGCAAAGAATAAAGAAAAAAGAAAAACGCGCTGATCTCTTTTAAGATCAGCACGTTTTTTTAGCGTCTACGATTTCGGTTACGTAAGAACGTTGGAATATCTAAAGCATCATCTGATGATTGAGGCTGCGTTGGGCGAGAATATTCTTGTTGAACAGGCTCTTCACGCTTCACTTCACGCTTTGGCGGAGCCACAGGCTGTTGCTGTTGCTGCACACGGTTAGCTGTTAAAGATGGTCGTCCTGGCTTACCTTGAGACAGGTCTTGATCACTAAAGCCTGTTGCAATAACAGTAACAACAATTTCGTCTTTCAGGTTTTCATTGATAACAGAACCGAAAATCATGTTTACTTCTTGGTCTGATGCAGAAGCAACAATGTCAGCTGCCTCTTGAACTTCATAAAGGCTTAAGTTTGTTCCACCTGTAATGTTCATCAGTACACCTTGAGCACCGTCAATAGACGTTTCAAGTAATGGACTTGAAATAGCTTTTTTGGCTGCCTCAGCCGCACGATTTTCACCTGTTGCAATACCGATTCCCATTAAAGCAGAACCCTTGTTAGACATAATTGTTTTTACATCAGCAAAGTCTAAGTTAATAAGTCCAGGTACCGCGATTAAATCAGAGATACCTTGTACACCTTGACGTAGCACATTATCTGCTTCACGGAATGCTTCCAGCATTGGCGTGTTTTTATCTACAATCTCTAATAAGCGATCGTTTGGAATAACGATTAGCGTATCGACAGCTTCTTTCATAGAAGCGATACCACCAGCTGCTTGAGTAGAACGTTTACGCCCCTCAAATGTGAACGGACGTGTGACAACGCCTACTGTTAAAGCGCCGAGTTCTCTTGCGATTTGAGCAATAACAGGAGCAGCACCAGTTCCTGTTCCACCACCCATACCTGCAGTAACGAACACCATGTCTGCACCTTTTAAAGCTTCTTGAATTTGTTCTTTACTTTCTTCCGCTGCTTTTTTTCCTACTTCCGGATTGGCTCCAGCACCAAGACCGCGAGTAAGCTTAGCACCGATTTGCATTTTTGTTTCTGCTTTTGATAAATTTAACGCTTGGGCATCTGTGTTAACCGCAATAAACTCTACGCCTTGAACACCGTGTTCAATCATACGGTTTACTGCGTTGTTACCGCCGCCCCCTACACCGATTACTTTTATCGTTGCTAATTGGTCTACACTTGTATCAAACTCCAACATGATAGTTCCTCCTAATTCATCGAAATTACCAATCCGTAACGTTAATCAAAGAAGTATCCAAAAAACTTCTTCATTAAATTTTGGTCATTTTTCTTTTTTGGCTTCTCATTTGACTGCTGTGGCTGTGCTTGTTGCTGCTGAGGTTTCGCTGCTGGAACAAACTCTTCCTCAAATACTTGCTCTTCCACAACTGGGGCTCCAATTTCACGCCCTTGAATTTTTGCATTTTTATAAGCGAACTTAATGAGACCTACACCCGTTGTGTAATGCGGCTCACGAACTCCAATATAATCAGGTACAGCAATGCGCACATTGTTTTTTAACACAACTTGTGCTAGCTCTAAAATGCCTGGCATTGCTACAACACCACCTGTTAGAACAAAACCACCAGGAATATCTTTGTATCCTAAACGGTTCACTTCCTGCGTTATCATCTCAAAGATCTCTTCTAATCTAGCTTCGATAATATCAGAGATTTCGAGTTGATTAAACTGCTGGTGCTGATCGCTACCAATAATAGGTACGCTAAATACCTCTTCTTCTGATGCATGGTCATAGAAAGCATGTCCATGCTTAATTTTAATAGCTTCTGCATCTTCTGTTGATGTTCGAAGCCCAATTGATAAGTCTTTTGTAATATGTTCTCCACCAATTGCTACTACGGTCGTCACTTTTAAATGCCCTTGATCGAAGATAGCAATAGTAGTAGAGCCTCCGCCGATATCAACCAGTGCAACTCCTAGGTTTTTTTCATCGCGAGACAAAGCAATTGAACCAGAGGCAAGTGGCTGTAAGCAAATATCACTGATTTCTAAACCGGCTCTCTCTACACAGCGTAATAAGTTATGTAACACCGTTCTAGACCCCGTAATAATTGTGCCTTCCATTTCTAAGCGTACGCCAATCATCCCACGAGGATCATTAATTCCCTCTAATCCATCTACGATAAACTGCTTCGGAATAACATCAATGATTTCACGATCAGGTGGAATGGACATAACTTGTGCTGCATCAATTACTCGGTGAATATCTTCATTAGCAATTTCACGATTTTCACTTGATACCGCCACGACACCGTGACAATCTTGTAAAAACACATGGTTCCCACTAATGCCCACGACTACCTTTTTAATTGTAATGCCAACCATTCTTTCAGCTTGTTCTATTGCTTTTCTAATTGATTGAACTGTTGCGTCTATATCAACGATAGAACCTTTTTTTAACCCGTGTGACTTTACATTCCCCACACCAATGATATTCAATGAATCGTTACTCATCTCTCCGATGATTACTTTCACACTGGATGTACCGATGTCTAAACTAACGTATATTTCATTGCTGTTCATTCTTTGGCACCTCCTTTTACATTCTACACATCTTTACTACTTTGACGTCAGAAGAACAACAAACTTTCGATTTAGCTTTTATTATATGAAAATATTCAACAAACTAAGCTTTTTCCCTTTTGTAAATTCAATTTTTTTCGACTTTTTCATGTTAGTCTTTCAATTTCATTCAATTAATTGATTCAAATACGTTTTTATACCGAACGTATATTTTTTCATAGAATAACTATTTACTATAACTATAAGTCTACACCATGAATGAAAGCTAGAAAAGCGAAATTTCAACGTTTACCTAATTATGTTATCTTTTTTAACACATTAAGGTTATACCACGTTCTGCACTCGCTGTTACAGCCATCAAACGAAAGGGTTGACGGCTATTCATCGCTTTTCTGTTCATTTTTCTTATAGGGTGTAAAAGAGTTTCCTTCCAAATCAATTACGCCTTGTTGTTCTGGCGTTAACTCTTTTACAATAGCTGGATAGTACACAATTTTTTCTGAGAAATTTTTTATCTTTGCACTCACTTCTCTACCATCGTTCATAAACACTTCAACTTGGAGAGGTTCTGCTTTAGTAGGCGTATAGTAAATCTCTGAAATAGAACTTGCAAGGCTTACCGGCGTCTTGGCTAGTTCCTGTACCATCTCTTGAATAGCTTCTGGGTCATTCCATTCTACAAGCAAAGGAGCACTTGATATCATTTCGCTACTTTTGATTGCTTTAAGAACTTTTCCATTTTCATTGACGGGGAAATATGTACCGTTTGAAAATACGTATGCTGTGCGCTCGTATTCTTTCACTTTAATTGTTACCTTATTAGGAAAGCTTTTAATAATCGTCGCTGTTTGAATTTCAGGATGCTTTTCTACCAGCTCGCTTACCTGATCTTTATCGACTTCCCAATAGCTTGTTTTATTTGTTAGGTTGCTTGCTTTTATAACATCCTTACTACCCACATATTCGTTCCCTATAACTTCAATTTTTGAAATATTACTTAGGGATGATTGCGAATATACAATGAATAGAATAAGGATGAAAAAGAGTGATAAATAAAAGATAAGCCGCCTATTTGTTTTATGCTTACGCTGCTCTTTGAGCTTAGGCACGCGATCTTCAAGAACAATTAACTTGCTTTTATCTTTATCCATTTTGTTTCACCCTTACCCTGGTGAGAAAGCGCCCTGCTTTCCCTCACTCATTTTCCCATTTTCTTGTTAGAATACCTTGATTATAGCATAGAATCAAGGTCCATCCCCTTAGTTTTTGCATCGTTTTGTTATTAACGACCTATTATTTCTACTTCTGTATGCATGTCAATGTCAAAGCGTTCTTTGATTGTTTTTTTCACATGATCAATCAATGCCAAGACATCGCTTGCCGTGCCGTTACCCGTATTTACAATGAAGTTACCGTGCATTTCACTAATTTGGGCTCCACCAATTGAATAACCTTTTAAGCCAGACTTCTCAATTAGATCTCCCGCATAGTTTGGTAGTGGGTTTCTGAAAATACTACCTGCACAAGGGAAGTTCCAAGGCTGTGTTTCACGACGATAATCTTTGTTCTTTTGCATAACTCCTACGATTTCATCGCGAGTTCCTTTCTTTAGCTGTAGAACTGCCTGCACGCAAACCCCTGGGCGCTCTTTTTGTAAAATTGAGTTGCGGTAAGAAAACTTCATCTCTTTATTTGAAAGCCATTCTAACGTTCCGTCTTCAAATAAAATATACGCTTTTTCTAATATTTGTGACATATCAGAACCGTGAGCACCTGCATTCATGTAGACTGCACCGCCCACTGAACCTGGAATACCACTTGAAAACTCAAGGCCTGATAAACCCTGCTTTGTAATAACAGTAGCAAGTTTAATGCTAGGGTAGCCTCCCCCTACTGTAACGCGCTCTCCGTCAATTTGTAAATCATCAAGTCCTGCTCCTAACTTAATGACAACACCTTCAATTCCTTTATCCGATACCAATAGGTTAGAGCCGCGTCCAATAGCTCTCCACTTCACGTTATGTTTACGAATAATGTCCATTGCTATTTTTAGATTTTCTACAGAGCTTGGTTCCAAAAGTACATCGGCAGGTCCACCAATCTTCATTGTTGTATGTTTGGACAACGGTTCATTTTCACGAACTCTTCCAATATTTAATTCCATTAATTCTTTTACTAACGCTTCCATAAGAACCTCCTACTAACCATTTTTACTGTTGTCATCCATCATTACATTTATTTATCGTATGACATTCACCTAAAGAATGTACGTCTATTTTAGATTTTAGTGAAGCTTTCAATATTATTTTATCAATTGTTTTAATATATTTCATGCAATAACCTATGTAAACAGGATTTGCTAGCTTATTATAAAAAAATACTCAATCTTTCACATCATATCATAGTTGACAGTAGATTTGGTTATGACAACATTACATTTTTAAAACATTTCATTCAAAAATATCATACACCTGTAAAGAAACAAAATAAACCGCCAATTAACACCTATTTTTCATAGGTTTCATTGACGGTTTATCATTAGGTTTATCGTTAAGTTAATATGGTATCTTTAATAGCGAGAGTAGCGACTAACATTCAGCAATACTCCTACTGCAGCAAGCATTAAAGTCAGTGAAGAACCTCCATAACTTAGAAACGGCAGTGTAATACCGGTAACTGGCATCAATCCAGTTACTACTCCAATATTAATCATAACCTGAATGGCAATCATTGAAATAATCCCAAGTGCTAAGAAACTACCGTATAGATCGGGCGCACCTAGCGCTACTCGTATACCACGCCATAATAACAAGCTAAATAGTACTAAAACCAATGAGCCTCCGATAAAACCAAGCTCTTCTGACAGAATTGCAAAGATAAAATCTGTCTGAGGCTCTGGTAAGTAGAAAAATTTCTGCCGGCTTTGCCCCAACCCTAATCCTAAAAGTCCTCCTGGCCCAATTGCATATAAGGACTGAATAATTTGAAAGCCGCTTCCTAACGGATCTTCCCATGGATCTAAAAACGAAGTGATTCGTTTAATTCGATAAGGAGCAGATAATACAAGTACAACAAATCCTCCTATGCCAAGTAAACCCAGGCCTACAAAGTGACTAATACGAGCCCCTGAGACAAAAATCATAACGATACATGTTCCCACTAGTACTGTTCCTGTTCCTAAATCTGGCTGAAGCATAATGATACCAAAAGCCAGGAACACAAAAGATAAAGCTGGTACCATCCCTTTTTTAAAGGATGTTATGTTCTTTTGATTTTCCGATAAATATTTGGCTAAAAAGGTAATCATTGCAAATTTCATAAATTCCGAGGGCTGAATTGAAAAAGCGCCTACCCCAATCCAACTTTGAGAACCGTTCCTTACCAAACCTACACCCGGAATTAAAACCAATATTAATAGTACAAAACAAATAATGACAAGCGTTTTGGACCACGTTCGCCATGTCCAATAGTCAATGTTCATAATGACAAACATAGCGCATATACCTAACCCAGCAAATAAAAGCTGACGCTTGGCAAAAAAGAATGAATCCTCAAACTTATATGTAGCCCATACTGCGCTTGCACTGTAAACCATAATAAGCCCAATCGTTAAAAGAGATAGTGTAACGATTATAAGAAAAAAATCTGGCGTAGACCTTTTCGTCGACAATGTCATGCACCTCGAAACAATAGATTAGGGCTCTTGTTTTCTAGGTGTCTAGACAAGCCCTTATTTCAGTTTATGCACAGACTTGATAAACATGTCTCCACGTTCTTCAAAAGTTTTGAACTGATCCCAGCTTGCACAAGCTGGAGATAATAGTACAACATCTTCTTCTTCTGAACAGTCATATGCTTCAATTACTGCTTGTTTAACATTATCGACACGTTTAACCACTTGTATTCCTGCTTCTTTTGCGACGCGCTCAATTTTTGGTGCGGTTTCACCAAATGTAATGACAGCTTTCACATGTTCCAAGGATGGTTTTAATTCATCGAATTCATTACCTCGGTCCAATCCACCGGCTAATAAAATGGTCGGCTGTGTAAAAGCAGACAGCGCTACTGTTGTTGCCAATATATTGGTAGCTTTAGAGTCGTTGTAGAATTTACGCTTGTTAATGGTTGTCACATACTGAACGCGATGTTTAACGCCTGCAAACGTTGTAAGCACTCGATATATCGCTTCGTTTGAACAACCCAACAGCTTAACGACCGCAATTGCAGCTAAAATATTTTCTAAATTATGCTTACCTGGTAAGACAACATCTTTTACATTCATAACCGCTTCGTTACAGAAATATAGCTGGTTGTTTAGCAGGTATGCACCATCTTTTACTTCTTCTTTAACAGAAAACGGCACAATTTGTGCAGCAATACCTTCGCTTACTTTCCTCACTTCTGCATCATCCATGTTAACCACAGCAAAATCATCTTGTGTTTGATTTTTAAAGATATTGGCTTTCGCTTGCGCATACTCTTCCTTCGTACCGTGATAATCTAAGTGCGCTTCAAATAGGTTCAAAAATAAAGAAATCTTGGGTTTAAAAGTTTCAATGCCCATCAATTGAAATGAAGAAAGTTCCGTTACAATAACGTTTTCTGACTTTGCTTCCTGCGCCACTTCACAAGCCACTGTACCAATATTACCTGCAATTAGCGGGTTTTTACGATCTTCTTCTAGCATTTTATAAATTAACGTAGTGGTTGTTGTTTTTCCGTTACTCCCCGTAATCCCTATGAAAGGCGCTTCGCTAACTTGATATGCTAGTTCTACTTCAGTAATAATTGAGAGCTTGCGCTTTAATGCTTCCTGAAGAAGAGGGTTAGAATACGGAATCCCTGGGTTTTTTATAATTACATCCACACCATCAAGTAGCTCTAATGGGTGATGACCACAAACCACCTTAATGCCAATAGCTTCAAGTTCCTGAGCTGCATCATTTTCATCATATGGTTTCTGATCGTTCACAACCACTTTCGCCCCTAGACTCTTTACAAGTTTTGCTGCTGCTAAACCACTTTTTGCAAGCCCTAAAATAAGTACTTGTTTATTTTGATAACCATCAATTGTTTTCACTTATATCCACACCTCAATGTAAATTCCAAGCATTGCAAACAATAATCCTACAGCCCAAAATGTCATAACGACGCGCCACTCGGACCAACCGCTTAGCTCATAGTGATGATGTAATGGACTCATTTTGAAAACGCGTCTGCCCGTTGTTTTAAATGATGCTACCTGAATCATAACGGATAACGTCTCGATAACAAAAACACCGCCAATGATAACAAGTAAAAATTCCATTTTCATTAAAATTGCAATCGTTGCAATAGCTCCACCTAAAGCTAGTGAGCCTGTGTCTCCCATGAACACTTTTGCTGGATATGCGTTAAATACTAAAAAGCCTAAAACTGCGCCTACAACAGCGACTGAAAAAATAGAAATCTCCAATTGACCTGCATTCCATGCTAAAACAGCAAAGGCACCAAAGGAAATCGCGCTTGTACCTGATACTAAACCGTCTAGACCATCTGTTAAGTTTACTGCGTTTGAGAAGCCGACCAACCAGATAATTAAGAAGATAACATAAAACCACCCAAGATCAATTGGCGTTGGAATTCCCGGAATCGTTACTTCAGTTGAAAATTCAAATTGTCTAGCGATGAAATAAAAAATAATCGCAATAACCACTTGCCCTAAAAACTTTTGCTTTGATGTTAGACCTAAATTTCGCTTTAATACCACTTTAATAAAATCATCTAAAAACCCTAACAATCCAAAACCAATTGTTACAAATAACAGCAGGAACGTACGATACGTTACCTCTGCATATTGATTAGCCATGATTAGCGTTGCCACAATGATTGATAGTAAAATCATGATCCCGCCCATTGTAGGCGTTCCTGATTTTTTCTGGTGTGATTTTGGTCCTTCATCGCGAATACTTTGACCAAACTTTAATCTTCGTAAAAACGGAATGAATACCGGCGACAATAGAACCGTAATGAGGAAGGCTAAGCCGATGGTTAATAAAATAGCTGGCTCTAGCATGTCATTCCCTCCTCATTTAATGTATTGATGTTTCCTAGTTTTTGTTTCAAACAATTCATTACAAATTTCGCTCCCTAATCATTTTACGTGCTACTTCACGATCATCAAAATCCAGAACCTGATTACCAACAATTTGATAAGTCTCATGCCCTTTTCCTGCAATGACAATAACATCATCTTTCTGAGCTTTTGATACCGCAAATTTGATGGCTTCTGCTCGGTCAACAATCGTAACGAAATTATCTGTTTTAATCCCTTGTTCCATATCATGTAAAATGGCTTCTGGATCTTCACTTCTTGGGTTATCAGATGTTAAGATAGCCTCCGTACTGTAAGAAGCTGCAATGTTCGCCATAATTGGACGCTTTGTGCGATCACGATCTCCACCGCATCCAACAATAGTATAGATATTATTTGTTGCAAATTGCTTTACCGTTTGCAACACATTTTCCAAGCTATCTGGTGTATGTGCGTAATCAACAATGACCGTAAAATCTTGGTTTTCATTTACTAACTCGAAACGACCAGAGACTCCTTGTAATTTCGTTATTTCCTCGACAATAACGGACAGTGGCATATCCGATACTAAGCAAGCTGCAGTTGCTGCTAGTACGTTATATACGCTAAATTTCCCAACAAGCTGCATCGTTACTTCCACGCTCTCCATAGGAGTTACAAGCGTAAATGTTGTACCACCGTTTGTCATTTTAATATTTTTTGCACGTATATCACTTTCATTATCAATGCCATATGTAATGACTGTAGCTGCCGTGCTGCGAATATATTCTTCTGATGCTTTATCATCCGCGTTTAAAATCGCAAACTTAGGGCGCTTGTCGCTATAATAAGCATTGCCTAATTGAGCAAATAATAGCCCTTTCGCTCGACGATAATCATCCATTGTCTCATGATAATCTAGGTGATCTTGAGTCAGATTTGTAAACACAGCGACATCAAAGTCACATCCGTGCACTCTCCCCATATCAAGCGCGTGTGAAGATACTTCCATCATTGCTACTTCAACATCTTCTTCTACCATTTGTCCAAATGTTTTTTGTAAAGTTAGTGATTCTGGCGTGGTATTTTTCACGTCATACGACTGATCGCCAATACGGATTTCAATTGTACCAATGAGCCCTGTTTTCTTTTGCTGCGCTTTAAACATATGTTCAATCAAATGTGTAATGGTTGTTTTACCATTTGTTCCCGTTACGCCAATTAAACGTAATTTTTGCGTTGGGTGGCCATAAAACGCATCTGCTAACACAGCCATTGCTCTTTTGGTACTCTTGACTAAGATAACAGGTACGTCCACATCAAGCGGACGTTCCGCTAGAATAGCCACGGCACCTTTTTCGACAGCTGTTTGCGCAAAATCGTGTCCATCAACCGTATAACCGTTTACGCAAATAAACAGTGCTCTCGGCTGTACTTCTCTTGAATCCATTTCAATTGAAGTAATTTCAATGTTGTTTTCAGGAATTTGCACGAAGTCATGTAAATGTCCTAATAGCTTTCTTAAATCCATTGTTACCATGTCCTCTCTATGTGTAAAGCGAAATATCACCTTGAACATTTTACAGAAAAAGAAGCCACGAGGGAACTCCCTCAAGGCTTAATTGTCTCAAACATACAAGTAGATAGTTCCACTTATAGTGAATAAAACGAATAGAATAAAAGAGTTGGGTCATGCCATTACTTATTCTATAAAATGAAACATCTTCTATTGTACCACGTAATCACTCATATATATATGACTTAATTACTCATGTATACTCGAATTGTTTCGCCTTCTTTCACCTTCGTTCCAGCCTCCGGTGATTGTTTAATGACCTTTTCCCCTGAACCACTCACATCTAATTTTAAATTAACTAACTGCTCTTGTAACTCTTTTTTTGATAACCCTACAAAATTTGGTACTTTTATCATTGGTGTATCCAGCCACGTCAATTCCTTTTCAATTTGGCCTGTACGAGGTTGTACACCTAACACTGGCAAGCTATCTTCCATAATCTTTCCTACGATTGGTGCAGCAACGACTCCACCAAATTGAGTAGTGCCTTTTGGATTATCTACCGCTACATATACCACTAGTTCGGGATCATCGGCGGGAGCAAATCCAATAAATGAAACAATATGATTATTTTCTAAATACTTTCCATCTTTTGCTTTTTGAGCTGTTCCCGTCTTACCACCGACTCTGTATCCTTCTACAAACGCATTTTTACCTGACCCTTGAGCAACGACGCTCTCAAGAGCAAATCGAACTTGTTTTGATGTTTCTTCAGAAATAACTTTGCGCTTCGCTTCAGGTTCATTTTTCCGAACAACATTTCCGGTTTTGGGATCAACCCATTCCTTAGCAATATAAGGCGTATACAAGGTCCCACCATTTACAGCTGCTGCTACGGCAGCAACTTGTTGAATAGGCGTAACAGCCACCCCTTGACCAAAAGCAGTAGTTGCCTGTTCTACTGGACCAACACGGTCGAGCGGAAATAAAATCCCTCTTGCTTCACCCTGTAAGTCAATACCCGTTTTGTCACCAAAACCAAAGTTACGGATGTATTTAAAAAGCGTGTCTTTCCCTAAACGCTCCCCGAGTTCGACAAAACCTGGGTTACAAGAATTTTGTACAACCTCTAAGAAAGTCTGCTGTCCATGTCCTCCACGCTTCCAGCACCTTAGTTTCGCACCGCCCACTTCTGCAGCTCCATCATCATAAAATTGGTCCTTCAATAAATCAACCTTCTTTTCTTCTAAAGAAGCTGCTAGGGTGATGATTTTAAAAGTGGAACCAGGTTCATACGCACTCCATATCGGAAGGTTACGGTTATAAACATCTGGGTCAACCGTTTGGAAATCAGCAGGGTCAAATGTTGGCCTACTTGACATTCCTAAAATTTCACCCGTTTTAGGATTCATTGCAATAGCAATCATCCCATCTGGGTTATAGGTAGTTTGTGCATTATCGAGCTCTCGCTCAATAATTGTATTTACTCTAGAATCAATGGTTAACCTTAAATCCAGTCCATCAACCGGCTCTGTGTAATCATCTGCAATATTGGGCATTTTCTTTCCTTTTGCATCTGAATAGAGCTTAACTGAACCTTGTTCACCTTTTAACTCCTTATCATAGTAAAGTTCCAAGCCCATTAAACCTTGGTTATCAACTCCCGCAAACCCTAACACATGCGAGAGATAGCTACCGAATGGATAATGGCGCTTAGAATCTTCTGCAATATACACACCTTTTAGATTCAAATTTCTCACTTCATTTGCTTTAGCATGTGAGATTTTACGGCCTTCGGGGCGTAGATAGACGCTAGAAGCGGACTTGGTAATTTGTTCATATACTTTTTCTTTCGTTGTATTTAACACTTTTGCCAGCTGTTCAGCTGTATTTGCCGGATCTTCAACTTGCCTTGGCATAATTAAAACCGTCGGAGCGCTTTTATTCGTAGCTAGTGGTACATCGTTACGATCTAGGATTTTCCCTCTCTCTGGTTCAAAAGGGATATTTCTGCTCCAAAGCCCCTTAGCTTTTTCTGTGAGCGCATCGCCCATGAAAAGTTGTACATACCCAAGCCTTGTGTCAATAATTAAAAAAATTAAAAAACCCGCAATTAAAACTGCTGCTAATCGTTTGCGAACAGTTACTCCTGATACCCGCATATAATAGAACCTCCTCTGAATCGGCTCGTTCCAATATATGCTTGTACACTATTCGATAGAACGTATTTCTAATCAGTTGGTTCAGTTGGTTTTTCGTCTGAATTATCTTGCTCTTCTTTACTTTGAACCTCTTCTTCTTCTTTCTGCTTTACTTCTACAGCTTCCGAAAGGGATTCGGGAGGTTCAAGCTCTACCACTAAATAGCTACCTTCTTTAACAGCTTTACCAGGTTTAATACTTTGAGTCACAACAAAGCCACTGTCTAATGCACTAACTTTTATATTCATAAACTCAGTAAATCGGATCACATCGCGGTGAGACCATCCGGTTATATCGGGCATCGTTGGTGTACCTTTTGTTTGTAAAAATACCTTTTCTCCGCTAATAACGGTGTGAGCTGCTTTAGGAAATTGGTCATCGATGCTTTTGCCTTCTCCAACAATGACAGGCGTTAATCCTTTTGCTTCTAATTCTTTCTTGACGTCACCTACTGATTTACCTTCATAACTATCAAGTTTAATTTCAGAAGATGTGCTTTTTTGCTTCTGCTTTTCTTCATCTGTTTCTTTAGGCTTAACTCCTAACGCTTGTAAGCTATTTTTCATAACCGGATTAAAAATCATCGAAAGCGGAGCTGAACCTGACTCTTGAGGAGTTAGTTTTGGATTTTGGACCGCTACATAAACCACTAGCTCGGGGTCTTTCGCTGGTGCAAACCCCATGAATGAGAATAGGTTTTTACCATGTCCATGCAAATATCCTCCTCCGTTCGGATTTGGTATTTGAGCCGTTCCTGTTTTGCCAGCCACGTCATAGCCTTCAATAGCATACGCTTTTCCAGTACCATCATCCTCAGATACAACACTTTCAAGGATATCAAGTACTTCATTGGCCGTTTGTTTTGAAATAGGTTTCCCTACCACTTCTGGCTTCGTTTCTTTTTTCACCTTGTTCGTTGTACCATCTACAACTTTTTCAATGACGTAAGGCTTCATCATTTTACCATCGTTTGCAATGGCAGTAGCAGCTTGAATTTGCTGAATTGGAGTGAATGCTGACCCCTGACCAAATGCAGTCGTCACTCGATCCCTTGGATATTTAGAAATCAGTTTACTAGAAGCTTCTCCAGGCAAATCGATTCCCGTTTTTTTCATAAATCCGAAATCCTCTAAGTAATTAAAGAGCCTTTCTGTCCCAAGCTTTTCGTTGGCTAGAATCGCAATGGCAACGTTTGACGAACGTCGAATGCCTTCGTCAAACGTAATGGGTCCCCATCCGTTACCACCGTTATGGTCACGAATTGGCGCATCTTTTTCGCTAACTTTGTAAGCTCCTGATTGATAAATATCCTCGCCGTTATAAACACCTTCTTCAATCGCAGCGGCGAGCGTAAAGATTTTCATTGTAGACCCAAGCTCAAAGCTGTCTTCAATAATAGGGTTTCGATAATTTGTAATATCACGAACGTTTGGGTTAAACGTTGGTCGCGTAGACATTGCTAGAATCTCGCCCGTTTTTGGATTTGCAACTACAGCCATAATGTTATCTGGATCGTATTCCTTTTGAGCGTTTGTCAAAGCATCTTCTACAAACGTTTGAATTTTTTCATCAAGGGTTAAGTAAATATTGTCACCGTTTTTTGGAGGGACAATTGATTCTTTTGGATCTGGAAGCTTAATTCCATTTTGACCAGCTTGATAGAATACTTTTCCATCTTCTTCTGTTAGCTGCTTATCATAGACTTGTTCTATCCCCATTTTCCCAACGATTTTTCCTTCATCATTCTTTTGTGCGTAGCCTAAAATGTGAGAGGCAAACACTCCGTTTGGATAAAAACGCTTCGCATCTCGCAAGAACGTAATACCAGGTAACTTAAGCTTTTCAATCTTTTGCTTAGTCGTATTGTTAATATCTCGTCCCCCGGGACCAAGTTCTACTTGAAACGAGCCTTTTTTTACACCTTTATCTAACAAGCTCTGTAATTCTTCCTCTTTCATGTTGAGCAACGGCGCTAATTCTTTTGCTGTTTTTTCCGTATTTACTACGTGCTTTGGCTTGTCTTTATCTTTTGTTTGGTCTGGGTCTAAAATTGCTACAACCGTATATGCTCCCGTGTCGTGTGCAATAGCTTCTCCGTTACGATCATAAATCGTTCCACGCTGTCCTTCAATGGTTGTTTCTCTCGTATATTTTTTTTGTGCGATTTCGGCTAAAGCTTGACCTTCAGCTTTTCCTGTGGCCTGTATATAAAAGAACCTTCCTGTTAATACAAAAAAGAGCAATGCAAATATTACAATCAATATTGCTGCTCCTGTACTAATATTGCTATTTTTCTTAGGCATTTTCATTGGTTCAATTTTCGACTACTTTAACGTTATTTTCGTTTAAACTTAGTCCTAGTTCTTTTGCTTTTGCCCAAATTCGCTCATACGCACTTAGCTCTGTTACCTGAAGCTTCAACTCATTGTTTTTTGTTTCTTGTTTTTGGATGTTTGATTCCAACGCCTGTACTTCTGCATTTGTACTGTAAAGCGTTGCCTGATTAGAAATCATTTGAACTGCACCAAAAAGCATAAGTGCAAGTGTACCTGTATAAACAAACTTTTCACCGACCGAAATCTTTCGTTTCGACTTTTTTACAACTTTACGAACCGGCTGCTTTTGTTGTTCATGTTGCGTGTTAGGTTTAACTTGATACGCTACATTACTCAACACAATCCCCTCCTTTTTTCTCTTTGCCTGTTACGCTTACTTTAATTTCTCAATAATTCTTAACTTCGCAGAACGAGCTCGCTTATTATCAACCACTTCCTCTTCAGAAGGCACAATTGGTTTGCGCGTAATTACCTTCATTTTCGGTTGGAATTCTTCTGGGATAACTGGTAATCCATGTGGAAGCTGTGGGACTGTGCTCGCATTTTTAAATGCTACTTTGCAAATACGATCTTCTAACGAGTGAAAAGTAATAACGCTCACTCGTCCACCAACGCTGATTACGTTCATTGCTTGTTCAACTGCATCTTCAAACACTTGAAGTTCATCGTTTACAGCAATACGAATTGCTTGGAACACACGCTTTGCTGGATGCCCACCCGTTCTACGTGCAGCAGCGGGAATACCGTCTTTGATAATGTCAACAAGCTCCAGAGTTGTTTCAATTGCCTTTTGCTCACGATATGACTCAATTTTTCTAGCAATTTGCTTGGAGAATTTCTCTTCACCATATTGAAAGAAAATCTTCACAAGCTTTTCATAAGGCCATTCATTGATGATATGATAAGCAGAAAGGCTTGAGTTCGTATCCATTCTCATATCAAGAGGGGCATCATGGTGAAAGCTAAAGCCACGCTCCGGGGTATCTAACTGTGGAGATGAAACACCTAAATCAAATAAAACCCCGTCTACTTCTGTGATTCCATGCTCTTCTAATTTTTCTTTTAAATAGCGAAAATTACTTTTTATGAGCGTTACTCGATTTAGATAAGGGGCTAATTTTCCCTTTGCATTTTCAATTGCAATGTCATCTTGATCAAATGCAATTAACCTACCTTCATCAGATAACTTCTTGACGATATATTCACTATGACCTGCTCCGCCAAGCGTACAGTCTACATAAATTCCGTCAGGCTTAATATTTAAGCCTTCTGCTGCTTCTTTTAGCAAAACAGTTGTGTGATTAAACATGTTGACACCTACTTCTTTTTAAACTACTTAATTATGTATAAACACCTTGAAATAAAGGTAAATTTTATACATTTTTAATACCATTTCATTATATATCAAATTTCAACATTTTTTCAGCTATTTATACAAGAATTAAGTAGAATTTTGTCTTTCTGTTACAAAAGGTTTTATTTTGTTAAACACGAGACATATTCCTGGCATAAAAAGTAAGGTGCTACGATGTGTTTTAGAGTTTGTAAAAAATAACTGTTCAGGATTTGTTTGGTTGCTTTGTGTATGTACACTGTTTCTCTTTTATAAAAGAAAAATCCTGCTTTGCAGCAGGATTTTATTAGAGATAACAGACCTTTAGATGATGATTAAATTCGACTTCCTCATTGAGTAATTGTGACACGAACTGCATGCCATATTTATTTAAATAATAAGCGACGTTCCAGATTCGTTCTTGAGGAGCTCCATTAGGACGAAGCGCACACTCAATTTTATTGTATTTCGTATGCGTTACATCATGCTTAATGAGCTGTTTAGATTCGACAATTTTTTGAACAGTCTCCATTTGCTTTTGAAGAATTGCTCGATTTTTCAATAGAACTTCTTCAAACGTTTTGTCTTCTTTTTGAACATTTTCACGAAGAGTTTTATGAATTTCTTCTATTTTTTCTTTCGCTTCATTAAAGTATCCTTCATAAGGATTACGAACTTCTGCATGTAGCCATGCTTCTCGCTCTGTAGCTACTCCTTGTACAACTGCTTTTTCTGAATCAATATTTAGTTCTTCTAAATATTTAGCAATGTTACGCTCTACTAACGTATAAGATAGGCGAGGAACAACCGGAGGCATAGTAAAGTTAAAGATATTAAACGCTTGCTGTAACTCTGCCCAATACGCTACTTCACCAGGTCCAGCAACAAAAGCTAATGTTGGAAGCAGATATTCTTGCATTAACGGACGCGTCACTACATTATTGCTTAATAAATGTGGACTTTGCTTTGCAATCTGAATAAGGTTTTCTTTTGAAAAAGACACTTCATCTTGCTTCCCTTTAAAATTCTGAGCTTCATCTCTCTCTAACAAGATACGGTTTCCCTCATGAGAATAGAAAAGATGTGCTGTTTCACTTCCAACGTCAATCACCTTTTTATAGTCATCGCTTAACTTTTTCTGCTGAGCCATAACGGACTGAGAAAGGGCTTCATTTTGCTCGATTAGCTGAATAAAGAACGAGGATTCAATTTTACGCACTTCTTCCGAAGCAGCATCCATTAAAATTAAGCCATACTCCGTAAACAACTTTGTCGTTAAATACGCAAAAAAATCGGTAAAGGTTTGAGATTGCTGAAGCGAGCATTTTAAAAAGGACAATACTTCTTTTGTATGCTCTGTTTCACCAAACAGTTGAAACAAGCTATCAATCCACTCACTACAGGCTTCTTGGTTTATGTTAACATTGGAAACCATATCTTTGGTTTTCAGCGACTGCTTAAACGTTTTTTTAAGCATTTGCCCTTTTTCTTCCACATAGACATGATTAATTTCAGCAAAATCATGATCTTCTCCTGCAATCCAAAATACTGGTAGTACAGGTACTCCCAGCGCTTCTTCTTGCTGTTTCGCTAACAAAATGATTGAAATAACTTTATGGATTGTGTATAGAGGTCCTGTCAAAAGCCCTGCTTGCTGACCACCTACCACGACAACACTGTCTTGGTCACGAAGCTGTTCAATGTTCTCCAAGGTTTTGTTTGACGCATTTAGCTTCTTATTGAATCCCGTCAAGTACTCAACAAGCTCTTCTCTTGGATGAGTATAGCTTTTCAGATCATGTAAGCGCTCTTTATAAACATCACTTTTATGTATATTGTAATGAAAGTATGACATAGCTTGGTTGCTACCTTGTATATATTCTTCTGTTAACTTGTTCGTTGCTGATAAAGAGACATCTGTAATCTCCATGAAAGAACTTCCTTTCTATAACTAATACTTGTTCAGTTTACCTAGCTTCATTATCCATATTGTTTCTCGACACGTCTAGTAACATGCTTCATAACTTTAATAATTCAAAGATTAGGCCGCTAACAACTAATAACACATGTGAAAACAAAAAGAAAAAGAAGCTGATTCGAAACATCCCTTTTGTCATTCTTTTCAGCTGTAAGTCTTTCTTCACCTGCCAGTTTATAAGCATCACAATCATCGCCAAAACGAGCAGCACTAAAATAATCAGCCACAAAAAAGACTGGTTGAAAATTTGCTTCGCAAAGTAGTGCGTGGATACAATTAAAAAAATTGTTGAGACATATGTAGAGATGTGAACTGCTTTACGCCGATTTTTCATCACTTTTTTGAGTAGAGTGTATAATACAAAAAAACCTACTACTGGCAGCGTAATAAACGTAGCCAAGATGCTTACAACTAAGCTCCCCATTCACGGTCACCTTCCTTCACTATCTTCCAACCCTAATATTCCATTATATACAAAGTGGATAATAGGAGTATTAATTTGGCGCTTAGCCGCTTCTTCTAAAATATAGCCTAATATCGATTCAACTTCTGTTTTTCTTTGCTGTTGAAGATCTTTCCTCATTGATGAATGATTTTGAGCTGTTTTTTCACAAACATCTACTACTCGATTCCAATAGGCTGTTGGGTCTTTTAATCGTAACACAGCATGCAGCTCATTAAAAACGGCTTTCGCTGTTTTATAAAAATAGGAATTATGTATGATTTCACCGTTATTCACTCGGTAAAGAGCTGTTAAAGGGTTGATTACTGCATTCACAACAAGCTTTTGAATAAGCATTTCATACCAATCATTCTCCTGCATAAATGCAAACACATCAGAATGAAACCGTTGAAAGGAAATTAAATCCCCTCCTTTAAACAAAGCAACACGCGTGATGCCAACTCCTGAATGAGTCACCACATCATCTGTTTCTTTCATCGCACCATGCTCAACAACTCCTAAATAGATGGTACGCTGAGGAAGACGTTTTGCCAATGTAACATGACTCATTCCATTTTGAAGGAATAATACCGATGTATGCTTTGGAGCCTTCATTAAGTAAGGAATAATATCTTTAATGCTATATTGCTTAACTGCTACCACAATTAGTTCATAATGCACAAAGGCTTCATCAAGTCTTAAAACCTTCGCATCCACCTTTACCTTTTTCACATTTTTTTTACGCTTTAGCTTTATTCCATGTTCACGCACTTGGTCTGCTTGCTCTTTTCTTCTCGTATACAGAGTAACTTGAGCATGATCAGCCAAGTATGCGCTCACCAAAAGGCCGATTGCGCCCCCTCCAATTACTGCTATCTTCATTAGGCTTTCCTCATTCTATTAGTTTGTTTTCTTACCATATACCTAAACCATTCATGAACAATGTAAGATATTGAACACTTACCTTTACATAAGTAGCACAGATTCTATTAGTTTAGCAAATATTTTTAATCATTAAAACAACATCTCTTCACATAAAAAGCTAGGCAAGAAATACTCACCTAGCTTTTCTATACTATTCATTTTTGTTCGTTACACTGGATATACAGGGTGTTTTCTTCGAACTTCAGCTATTGTTTTTGTTTCATAATAAGCAAATCGTTCAATTAAAGTTTGGCGAAGGTCATTAGCTGGCACGATATCGTCAATAATCATCTCGGAAGCTAGCGTGTATAAATCAATATGCTCTTTGTACTCTTGTTGCTTCTGCTTAATATACAGCATTCGCTCTTTTGGATCGGTAATCTCATTAATTTTATTGGAATAAACAGCGTTAACCGCTGCTTCCGGTCCCATTACGGCAATTTGTGCTGTAGGAAGGGCAATGCAGCAATCCGGTTCAAATGCTGGCCCTGCCATAGCATATAGTCCAGCTCCATATGCTTTGCGCACCACCACAGAGATTTTTGGAACAGTCGCAGAACTCATAGCAGAAATCAATTTTGCACCATGACGAATAATACCTGCTCTTTCCACTTTTGTTCCAATCATAAAACCTGGTACATCAGCTAAGAATAAAAGCGGAATATGGAATGCATCACATAGCTGGATAAACTTCGCCCCTTTATCAGCGGAGTCAACAAAAAGTACGCCACCTTTTATCTTTGGCTGATTTGCAATAATACCAACAACTTTGCCATCCATCCTTGCAAGACCTGTAATGAGTTCGGGTGCAAATAACTTCTTAATTTCATAAAATGTTCCTTCATCAATTAACGTATCAATTGCATCATACATATCAAACGGAACGTTTTGGTTTTCAGGAATTAACTCTCCTAGTGTTTTGGACGTCTTAACAGGTAACTTCCCTTCAAGCACAGCTGGCTTTTCGTGAAAGCTTTGAGGAAAATAACCAAGGTACAATTTTGCTTTTGAAATTGCTTCTTCTTCAGAATAAACAAGCACGTCTCCACAACCGCTCACACTACAGTGCATGTGAGCACCACCCATCTCTTCTAACGTCACTTTTTCTCCAATAACCTTTTCAGCCATTCGTGGCGATCCTAAATACATTGAAGCGTTTCCATCAACCATAATGACGATATCACAAAACGCAGGAATGTAAGCTCCTCCTGCAGCAGAAGGACCAAATAATAAACAGATTTGCGGAACTACCCCCGACATACGCACTTGGTTATGAAAGATTTTCCCCGCCCCTCGTCGGTTCGGAAACATGTCTAATTGATCCGTAATTCGAGCTCCTGCTGAGTCAACTAAATATAGCATTGGTACCTGCAGCTTTTCAGCAGTTTCTTGAATACGAATAATCTTTTCAACTGTTCTTGCTCCCCAAGACCCTGCTTTAATTGTTGAATCGTTCGCCATTGCGCATACCGTTTGACCGTTCACCTTGCCGATGGCTGTAACAACACCATCAGCTGGTAAGCCTTTAGCTTGATTATTAGCAAACATCGCGTCTTCTTTATACTCACCTTCATCAAACAATAAAGCCAAACGATCTCGAACAAATAGTTTATTTTGTTGCTTTAACTTTTCATGATATTTTGCGTCTCCACCTGCTCGAATTTCTTCACATTTATCTTCATAACGCTTTTGTAAATCATTTGTATGTATCATACGCTCACTCCTTTTAAGAAATTGTCACTAATACATCGCCTTCATTTACAAAGTCTCCTACACCGACTAAAATTGCATCAACTATTCCTTCTTCACTGCTTTCAATTGGAATTTCCATTTTCATCGATTCAAGAATAATTAATACCTGACCTTTTGTCACAGAATCTCCTTCTGATACATGAATATTTAACACCATTCCCGCCATCGTTGCTGTCGTTTCTTTCATTTTTAGTCCTCCTTTTTTATTTCAAAACTTCTGTCAATACCGCTGTATTGTATTTTCCAGCTACATACTGCTCTGCATTTAATAATTGTTTAAACAACGGTAAGTTTGTTTTAACCCCTTCAATTGATGCCTCAGTAAAATATGCTTTAGCAAGCTCAATTGCGTTTTCTCTCGTACGACCAGTGACAATAACCTTCGCAATCATTGGATCATAAAAAGGTGTTACTTTGTCTCCGCTATCATAACCTGCATCCACTCGAACATAAGAACGCTCTGGAAGCGAAAACTGCGTAATTTGTCCAGGAGCCGGTAAAAACGTTACAGGGTCTTCTGCGTATACTCGAAACTCTACCGCGTGGTTGGTAAGCTGAACCTCTTCTTGTTGCAAAGGTAGCGCGTCGCCTCTAGCAACTAAGAGTTGCCACTTTACAAGGTCTAGTCCCGTCACTTGCTCTGTAATGGGATGTTCAACTTGAAGTCTAGTATTCATTTCTAAGAAATAGAAATTTTCCTGCGCATCCACAATAAATTCAATAGTGCCAGCATTATAATACTGAACTGCCTTAGCAGCAGCGACGGCCGTCTCATACATACGTTGTTTTGTATCAATAGATAGCGACGTTGCCGGGGCTTCTTCAATCACTTTTTGGTTGCGACGCTGTACGGAACAATCTCGTTCAAAAAGGTGCACTGCATTTCCAAGCTGGTCTCCAAAAATTTGAACTTCTATATGCCTTGCATCCGTGATTAGCTTTTCAATAAATACTTCTTCATGGCCGAAATATGCTTTAGCTCTCGCTTTTGTGGATTCATATGTCGTACGCAGTGATTTTTCATCATCACAGCGTACCATTCCAATGCCTCCACCGCCACCGCTAGCTTTCAACATAACGGGATAACCAATAGCTTGAGCTATCTCACACGCTTCTTCAATATCAGCTACAGCCCCTTCGCTTCCAGGCACAACGGGAACGCCTGCTTCTTTCATAATTTTTCTAGCCCTTACTTTATCACCCATATCCGCTATAACTTTTGGCGATGGTCCAATAAAAACAAATCCTTCTTCTTCCACGCGCTTGGCAAATGTGCTATTTTCCGATAAAAATCCGTAGCCTGGATGAATTGCATCAACGTTTTCTTGATGAGCAATTTCTAACAAGCGCTCAATATTTAAGTACGATTTTTGAACAGGAGGTTCTCCAATTTCATAAGCAAATGTAGCAGCTTTAACATAAGGTAGATTTTCATCGGCTGTAGAGTGAACAGCAACAGTTTGTATATTCATCGTATGACAAGTTTTAATAATACGATGAGCAATTTCGCCTCGATTAGCGATTAAAACTTTTTTCATTGTATTTCTTCTCCCTTCGCTGCAGTATAAAATATTCTCAAGTCTATTCAAAACCATGGTATGATAAGACTAAAAGAGAAAAAAATCTCCCAAAACGTATAATTCTACAATTTTCTTAAAATCCCTTTGTTTTTTTGTAAACGCTTACTTTTTTTATTCTCATCTATCTATCCTATATTTAAAAATTTATTCATATGCTATACAAGCAGCTCATTTCTAAGGAGTGATTGATAATGTATGAGGTACAGCAGTTGCGAATTAACTATAAAACACTTGAAGAATTTAAGCAGTTTAAGCAATACGGGCTCCAAGAATTGTCCATGTTAGAAGAATTAAATGCCCAAATATCTGAAAACGAAATTCATTCTCCATTCTACGGTATTTACATTGGAAATCGTCTTGTAGCTCGAATGAGTTTATACCGACAGTCTAAAAAGCATGATCACTACTTCAAGCCACACCAGCCTTACCTTGAAGTATGGAAACTCGAAGTACTCCAAGAATTCCAATCAAAAGGACTAGGTACGAGATTAATTGAATACGCTAAATCTTTTAACTTGCCTATTAAAACAAACCCACGAGTTCATTCTAATCAGTTTTGGACAAAAATGGGCTTTGTTCCGGCTGCTTATGATTTAGAGCGAGATTTAGGAGAAAACCCAATGCTTTGGTGTCCAGAAGGCGTATCAACCTCAAAATAATAGATAATATAAAAAAGCCCTTGAACCTTCTCTATCTTTGAGCTACACCGCGATAAAGAGTCAAGGGCTTTTATATAAATGAAGTGCTACGCTTTATTATTTATTTTCAACTCGTTCTAAATTACCGTTTTTCTCCATTTGAAATTTAACTTTTCTACTTTTTTCATCTTCTTTTAGAACAACCATCTTACGAGCTCTTTCCATAATTTCAATCAGTGCTTTATAATCTTCTTCCACCGTATATAAGTTACTTTCCAACACTTTTTTCTCTTTTTCAAGAACCGTTACTTTTTCCTGTAACTGTTCAAGTTTATACTGCAACTCCTCATTTGCTTCCAGCAACTCACTCGACTGCTGCTGAATTTGTTCAATCGACTCTAAGTAACGAATAACCTCACTTAACGACGTAATCGATTGACCATCTATATATGAGAAGCGCACGGGCTGTTCTTCATCTTTTGTGATCACGCGTGATTTTAGCTGTTTGCGTTGAATCTTCGCTATGTCAATACCAGTTTTGTATTGTTTGCGCACAAAAGAATTCCAGCGAAAGCCACAAGCTGCTGATGTTCGCGAAAGTTTCTTTCCCACTTCTTCAAATGCAGCAAGTTGTGTGCCACCTTCACGTATATGACGCAATACAATTTCAGCTAGTAGTAAATCTTCATCTTGAGTCCATGCATCTTGACGAGAAGAAGTCATTTTTCTATCCCTCCTTATCCGTACTTATTAAATAAGTATGCAACTACTAGATAAGATAGACTATTGTTCAACTTCTCAAGGCAGAAATTCTTAACTTGCCTTTTTCAAGATACTTTATTCATGCAATCAGCTTTAGTAAGCCTTCTTTTGAAGTCGATTATTAACCGCTTGCTTGTGTTCTTCACTTTCCCAAAGCAAGCTACAATGATCAATTTCTGCTTCCATTCGTTCCCACAAACCAACTTGGCTCCATTTTGCAATCGGCATTTGCTTATATGCAGTCAGCACAGCGCTAGGCTTTGTAATAATTGGAAGCAACCACTCTTCACAGCGCATCGCTAGCTCTTGGTATGACGTTACATAAGATAAAAAGCCGACCTGCTTGGCACGCTCCACGCTGTAGATTTGAGAGCTTGTCAACATTTCCATTGCATCTGAGTAACGAAGCTTTTCAAATAAAATCGTGCCGCCTCCCCAACCCGTTGTAATACCTAAGTCTCCTTGTATAAAACCAAACTCACTATGAGCTGCGCTGATGCGAAAATCACAAGCAATCGCAATTTCACACCCGCCCCCAACTGCTGTGCCGTTTAATAAAGCTACCGTGGGTTTTGGTAATATAAGCAATTCATATAAAATTCTTCCCATTCTCTTTAACATACTCTCCGCTTCAGCCGCTGTTTCAAGGGCATGAAAAGCTGAAATGTCTCCACCACTACAAAAGGCTTGTGAACCCGCTCCTGTAATTACCAACGCTTTAATATGAGGATTCGCTTTCACTTCAGATATAGCCTTCTCTAAAGAAGTCATCACCTCATAATCCACAGCGTTTCGTTTCTCGGGGCGATTAATAACAAATGTGCTAATGCCGTTGTTATCTACAAAAAACTTTGTCTTTACCAATGTCTGTTCCCCCTTTTTCATCTTCACTCAACTTTTTCATAAGTAAAGAATTCGAGAAGCGAAATATAAACTCCTGCATCTTCCCTTAGAAAAGCAGTCATCACAAACCTTAAAGAACGTTTTAATGCAAAAATAAAAGACCCTGTTGAAGGGTCTTTTATTTTTGCATTATTTGTTTACTACGTCATTTCCTTTGTAAGTACCACAAGCCTTACATACACGGTGTGATAGTTTCATCTCGCCACAATTTGAGCACTCTACCATACCAGGAACTTGTAGTTTAAAGTGCGTACGACGCGTTCTTTTCTTCATTTTAGATGTTCTTCTAAAAGGTACAGCCATTATTCCCACCTCCTTAAAAGAGTTTTTAATCATATGAAGGCCCGAAAGCCGGATCTTCTCGTTAGTTATTTTCTTTGTTTTTAAAGAAATTTTCTAATACCGCTAAACGTGGATCGACTTTTTCCTGTTGCTCTTCTTCCGTTACAACTTCCCAATCTTTTCCTGACTGAGGAGCAGCACCTTTCTGTTGTTGATCATCACTAAAAACTTGAAGAGGAATTTCCACAATAATTAATTCCTTAATAAGTGGAATTAAATCCACTACTTCACCTTCAACGACTCTCATTTCACCGTCATCTTCATAATCGGCATCACTATTGAACAGAAAAGTTTCCGTTGCTTCAATAGAAAAAGGATACGGAACATCGACTAATGTACGAGCACAAGGCAATGTCATTTCTCCAGAAATTTTTAGATGAAATGTGACTTTTGAAGAACTAATATCAGCTCTTCCTTTCACATGTACATCTGACATGCGACGAATCTGTGGATCGGTATTAACAAATTCCTTACCGTCTACGATTTCGTCAAAAGTTAATCCTTTATTTTGCAACTGGTACAACTGATGTATTGTCCATTTCATTGTTAATCACCTCAAGGCAACAAAGGTTATTATAGCTTTCACAAGATTATTTGTCAATATTTTTTCTTTACACTATAATGTACTTAAATTTATTTTTTTCTTTTCATAATCCTTACGCTAAAACTGTTCAATAGCACTTGAAAATTTAATAAAAGGAGACTCATTATGCAAGCTGTAGGAATTATAGTTGAATACAACCCTTTTCATAATGGCCATCATTATCATTTGCAAAGTGCAAAAGAAGAAACAAATGCTGATTGCGTTATCGCAGTGATGAGCGGTCACTTCTTGCAACGCGGTGAACCTGCTGTCGTATCAAAGTGGGCTCGTACGAAAATGGCTCTAAAAGCTGGTGCCGACCTTGTCATTGAACTACCTTATGCATTCTCTACTCAGCAAGCTGATACGTTTGCAAACGGTGCTGTAGCCATCTTAGAACATCTTAAAGCTTCGTATGTATGCTTCGGCAGCGAACATGGAAACACGCAGTCTTTTCTTAAATTCAGCAGACTTTTAAAGGAGCATGAACACGCTATAGATGAGCATGTACAAAGCTATTTAAAAGTTGGAAATAGCTACCCAAAAGCTCTTTCCCTTGCTATGAAAAACATTACTAATGAACAAATTGGTTTAAATATGGAACAACCAAACAACATTTTAGGCGTAAGCTATGTAAAGGCTATTGAAAAACAGCATGCATCTATTAAACCACATACGATTACTCGAATTCAATCCCATTATCACGATAAAATGCTTTCTGAGACGGAAATTACAAGCGCAACAAGTATTCGTCATGCTTTATTCCAAGATATCATTGATGTTAAGGACTTATCACGCTATATGCCTAACCCTGTTATTCAAGGTCTAAAAGATTATCAAACACAAATTGGCTTTTTACATAACTGGGAGCTCTATTTTCCATTTTTAAAGTATCAGCTCATGACCCATTCACCCGAGTCTCTTCAAGCCATTTACGAAATTGAAGAAGGTATTGAATATCGCTTATTAAACGCCATAAAAGAAGCACTATCCTTTGAAGACTTTTTAAGTAAAGTAAAGACAAAGCGCTATACGCGTACACGCCTTCAACGGATGTGTGTTCACATTTTGACGAACACAAAAAAAAATGAACTATCCAAGTCGCCTTCAACCGCTTATATTCGATTGTTGGGCATATCTCAAATCGGCAGGCTGTATATGAAACAAATAAAAAAAGACGTGTCTGTTCCTATTGTATCCACTGTATCTCAATGTAAACACGTAGACTTATCACTTGATATAAAAGCTACAAATATCTATAGTTCACCTTTACAAGAGCCCATACGCTCTCAGTTTTTAAAACAAGAGTATACGCAGCCACCGATCATGATTTAAAAAGGCGGAGTAAGTCGGCACCGACTCACTCCGCCTTTTTTACTTTATCCAACTTTTCTAGATATTCAATCGCATCATTAAACGTATCAACTGGAACGATTTTCATATCGGTATCAATTTTTGCTCCCGCCTGTACGGCTTCCTTATAGTTCGAATTAGCCGCTCCTTGCTGATTAGGCGCAAAAAACACTTCTGCTCCCTCTTTATCCGCGGCCACAATCTTTTGAGAAATTCCTCCAATAGGACCTACAATCCCTTTATCGTTAATAGTCCCCGTACCCGCAATTTTATGTCCTTTTGTTATATCTTCTTTTACAAGCTGATTATAAATTTCAAGTGAAAACATCAAGCCTGCAGAAGGTCCACCAATCTTTTCAGTATCAATCTCTACATCTGGCTCTACGTCCACTTCGCGACTGGTTTCTAAGGATATTCCTAACCCAAAGCGCGTTTGATCATCTGGAAATGAGGCTAGAGGAAGCTCTACTATTTTTTCTTCATCATTTCGTAAGATGGTTATCGCAACCTTATCCCCTTTTTTCTTCTTCGCTACGTATTCAATTAACTCCTCTGCTGTCTCAATAGTTTGACCATCTACTGCCTTTACAATATCGCCAATTTTAAGCTTGCCATAAGCAGGCATATCCGGTACTACTGTAACAATATAAACACCTTTATTCTCAAACTTAATTTCTTTGTTTGCCGCATTGTATGCAACAATGACGGCCGCATCTTTGGACGTATCCATCATATGTAATTGCCTTACCGTATAATCGCTATCACTTTCTCCTTGCTGCAAAATATCTTCTTCAGGATACAAGTGATGAAAGTCTTGAATATGAGCCATAGCATATGATAAAGGCGTCGCCCTTCCCATTCGAACCGTGGTTAACATAAAGGCCCCTTGCTCTTCATACCCTCCTTGCACATTAATAATAGGCTTTAGCTCCTGTGCTATGCCAGGCTTTGTAATATAATAAGGTAAGGGATAAAAAAATAACATAGCAATTGTTAGCACTAATGCTATGTAGGATAAAATTCTAACTCTTTTCTTCACCTGTGTGATTCTCCTTCCACTTTTCAATAGCTTCTTGAATAAACGGTAGCTGCTCAATTGCAGCTTGTTCACCGATTTCAATAATTTCTTTAATATTTGTAAACGCTCGCGAACTAAACGTTTCTACTTTAGGGCGAAGCATTACATCAGACGCAATTGCTCGATTTGTTACAAGCTCGTCTTGAAGAATATCTAGGCTCTGTAAAATAACGTCAAAAATTGATGTGATTTCTGCATTTCTTTTCACATGAGAGACATCGACTGCAAGCACAATATCTGCTCCCATCTCTCGTACAACGGATACCGGAATCCGATCGATGACCCCGCCATCTACTAGCAAGCGTCCATTTACATTCTCTGGTGCAAAGATACCCGGAATGGAAATGCTTGCTCTTACAGCTTGTGCAACTGAGCCCGTTTTGAAAATGACTTTCTCCCCAGCTTTTAAATCCGTAGCCACAATGGCAACTGGAATATTTAAATCTTCAATCTTTTTATTTTTGGTTAGGGCTTTTACCAAGGATTTAATACGATTCCCCGCAATAAATCCCATTTTAGGGATTGTAAAATCTAAATAATATTTTCTTTTAAAGGTAAGTGCCATTTTATATAGTTGACTCATTTCCGTACCAGATGCATACATAGCCGCAACCAAAGCACCCATGCTGCTACCCGCCAAATAGTGAATAGGGATATTGTTTTCCACCAGAACTTTAATGACCCCAAGGTGAGCAAACCCTCTTGCCCCTCCTGACCCCAATGCTAATCCAATCGTTGGGCTTTTCATAGTTAGGCCCCCTTACTAATCACTTGTTTTATTCAGTATATACGTCTGCCGCTATAAAGTGAAACTTGAGCACGTAAATAATCATTTTTATCTTTAGCTTAACCAAGAAAGTAGAGAAAGAAAACGTGGTCTAAACGATTAACTAGCATAAATTGGACTAACCAATTCGTATATTGATATATAGGACATGTACCCGCTGTATCGTATGCAGTTTAAAAGGAGAGGGAATAGAATTGAATAAATCCATGTTAAAAACGATTGTGTTAGGAGGAACCGCTTTAACGCTTACCTTTGCCTTACTCACTTATCCAAAAGAAGCACTGGAAGCCTCAGTGCGAGGATTAAATACATGGTGGAAGGTCGTATTTCCATCATTATTGCCTTTCTTTATTCTTTCCGAATTATTGATTGGATTCGGAGTTGTCCGCTTTATCGGATCAATATTAGAACCTTTGATGCGCCCATTATTCCGAGTTCCAGGGGTCGGAGGATTTGCGTTAGCAATGGGAATGGGTTCTGGATTCCCTTCCGGAGCAAAGATCACCGCTCGATTACGGCAAGAAGAACAGTTATCAAAAACGGAAGCTGAACGCCTTGTTTCTTTCACCAACTCCTCAAACCCTATATTTATCTTTGGAGCAGTTGCGGTCGGCTTTTTTAGCAACGCAGCAGTGGGGATAATCCTTGCTTTTGCACACTATCTCGGAAACATTCTAGTAGGACTTGTTATGCGCTTTTACGGAAAAAAGGCTGATACAACATATTCTGCTTCCGCTCAGCGTCCGTCTCTTATTCAAGCCTTTAAAGAAATGCACGAAGCCCGCATAAAAGATCAAAGGCCCATTGGTAAGCTTTTAGGTGATGCTGTGTTATCATCAGTTCAATCTTTATTAATGATCGGTGGATTTATTATTTTATTTTCTGTTTTAAACAAGCTGCTGTTTGTCATGAACATTACAACGTTTATAAGCAGTAGTCTTTCATATTTATTTAGTTTACTTCAACTTTCAACGGCACTAAGCCTTCCCTTTATATCAGGACTTTTTGAAATCACAATGGGCAGTCAATTGACTAGCCAAACAGCAGAATCCACCCTATTTCAACAAGTCATTATTGTTAGCTTTATCCTAGGCTTCAGTGGTTTTTCTGTTCACGCTCAAGTTGCCAGTATTCTTGCTGAAACAGATATCCGATTTTTCCCATTTTTTTGTGCACGCTTGATGCACGGACTATTTGCTAGTATCCTTGCTATCTTAGCATGGAAGCCTTTTGAACAAAATATTTTATCTCAGGCTCAGTGGTCTCCACACGCTTTGCCTACTTTTTTACAGGAAGGCACAACGAGCTGGAGCCAAATCTACTTTGAATTTTGCACCCTATATGGGCCAACGTTTACCATTTTATTGCTATTCACTTATTCCTTGTTATATATGAAACGTCACTTTCCGCTAAAATAAACGACAAAAACGCCATCCATTCCTATAGCAAGCTAAAATAAACGTTTGCGTAAGAATGTAATGGCGTTCTATCAATTAGCTGAAAACTTCTTAGAGAGCGCTTCTTTCACAACCGGAGGCACAAGCTCTGATATATTGCCACCATATTTAGCAACTTCCTTTACAATGCTAGAACTTAAGAAAGAATATTGATTATTCGTCATCATAAACAATGTTTCAATCTCTTTATCTAACACACGGTTTACAGATGTTATCTGCATTTCATATTCAAAATCCGATACCGCTCGTAAACCGCGTAAAATAGTGCTAGCTTGCTTTTGTTTTGCATATTCCATCAGCAAGCCACTATACGATTCTACTACTACATTTGGAATCGATTCTGTTACTTGCTTTAGTAGTTCAATTCGCTCTTGCACTGTAAACAATGGGTTCTTGGATGAGTTGTTTAATACAACAACATACAACGTATCAAACACGTTTGAGCCTCGCTTAATAATGTCTAAATGACCGTTCGTTACAGGATCAAAGCTCCCTGGGCAAACTGCTATGCTCCCCATAAAAATCCCCTTTCTCTTACGTAAAACAATTGTTATACTTCTTCAGGTTGCTTATATGTATAAATTGATACACCGATAATTCCATAGTTTTCACTTTTTATCTTTTCGAACTCATTAATTTCATCTGGAAGCACTACGTCATTTGCATGTTCTGCAACGATGACACCTGAGGATTGCAACAGTTTATGCTTACTAATTGTTTCGATAAGCGCTTTCAACTTTTGTGCCTTGTACGGTGGGTCGAGTAAAATTAAGTCAAACTGTAGCTCTCGCTTAATGATGGCTTTTAGTGCTCTTTCAGAATCGTTGCGATATACTTCTGCTTGCTCTTGTAAACTACATGTTTGCAAATTACTTTTTATCGTTTGAATAGCTTTACCGTCTCGATCTACGAAAATTGCTCGGTCTATTCCTCTGCTTAGCGCTTCAATACCTAAGCCTCCACTGCCTCCAAATAAGTCAAGAGCTATTCCACCTTCAAAAAAAGGACCAATCATATTAAAAATAGCTTCTTTTACTTTATCTGTTGTAGGACGAGTGGAATTACCTGGGACTGCTTTTAACGAATGCCCTTTACAGCTTCCAGCTACTACTCTCATGTCTATCACTACCTTACTTTTACTTGCTTATTCTTCATTATCCTAACACAAAATTAACTATAAAAACTAGCGGAAATAAACTTTTTCCATTTTTATGGTACAAAGCGACGTAAACAATGACAGGAATAGAAGTTTTACTCCCAGTATGTATAAAACAAGAATTAGAGGACATACTACTTACCAACAACATCATCGAACCGATGTTGTTGCCAACCGCGGAGAAGGCTTACGTTTCCCCATAAGTTCTTCCTCCGGTTTCTCCTCTCCCTTTGCCTTCGTAAGCAACAATGCAATCTATACTGAGATTGCATGAGCTTAATTGAAGGACCCTGTGATGCGTAGTTACAGGGCTTTTTTTATTTACTCTGCAAAAATTCAATGTTACATTAAACTTGACTGTAAATAAAACGAAAGGAGATTAAGGATGATTCAACGTTTTATTGAGCTTGGACAAGGTTACTCAGATATCTATGAACTATTCGAAATTGCAAAGCACAATACGCACCGCCTACAGCACTTTATCATGCTGCGTACCGTGATAGACAATCAGCCAAAAGCATCGTTCGTTGTTGTGTTACATCCAACAACTGAAGGGAAATTCCAGCCTCTTTATGTTTGTCGAGAAGGAATTACTCTATCAGAAACGAAAGCAAATAAACGCGTCGAGCTGTTTGAACAATTAGCTAATTCCTTAGATAAAAATATAATTGTATTAGACGTTAAGCCGTCTACAATGTTTTCAGAAACAGAACTTTATTACCAACATTTAATTGGCATTTTGCGTATGAACCGATATATTTCACCCTTGCAATAAACGTACATAAAAAAGAGTTTGGGACATAACAAAATGATTGCTTCTAAAAGACGAACACTAGCCGTTCCTATCTCTTTGATTTGTCTCAACACGTTCGTTCCATTGCGCTACGGCCACTCGCTTTCCGCGGGGAGGAACCTGAGCTTCCTCGCTGCGCTGCGGGATCTCAGTTTTCCCTCTCTTTCCCGCAGGAGTCGAGTGTCCTACGCTCCATTCCACCCTGTTTCCAACATTGTTTTCACAATCAACAAAAAACCTGAACGATTAAAAGTTATGAACTCTCAATCGTTCAGGTATAGTAAGGACTGAACTACTTATGTCCCAGCCTCTTTTTACTATATACCAATCTTGTAGTCGTACTCTTTTGCTTTATCGGGCTTTGAATTTTCAAATTCAGTTTTTAATTCTGGTCGGTAAGAAAGCAATATTTTTTTCACAAAAGGTAGCGACTGAATACGCTCCATTGTCTTTTCAATTCCATCCTGATTGCAATACAACACAACGTATTTTAGTTCTCTTGAAACATACTGTACATTTCCATACTTACGAAGTGCTTTTGCTTGCTTCACAGAATGCACATATGCAATAAGTCCTTGACGATTAACAAACATAATAGCTTCCCCTTTTACATAGGTTAAAATAGTTTTATATGAAACTGAAGTAGGTGAGTTATGTATGACGTTAGATGACGTTTGGTCTTCCTTTTTTTCTCATTTTACTAGGAATAAATTAATTGAACAAGTAGAAAAAAAAGAAATTACGCATGTTCCGTTCCTTTACATTACATCAAGCAAAGGTGATCGGCATCAAATTGAAAAATGGATTCATATAGCCTCTGAGACAGCTACCACAAATGCAAAAGTAACGTGGCAAACGGAGTTTGTTCGCCACGCCACTTCAATATACGTCTACCGTCACCGCTTCTTTGTTCCTCAAAGAAAATCATTCTGTTGTGGAAACGTGTGCGGTACCGATTGTACGCGACTGAGGTTGTAACGCTTAGGCGCTACAGCCACAGCTTCCACCGGCTCCACATCCTCCGCCACAGCTGCTTCCTGTATCGAAAAATGGATTGCCTGTTGGAACTTTTATATGTTCTGACACAGATTGTCCAATAATAACACTAATCTCATCTAAAAGCTTTTGTAGCTCATTTTCCGCTTTTTTAAACGCAGCAATCGTATGCTGTAAATCTACAGAGCGCTTAATATCGCGCATTTGCTTTGTAATGGATTTATAATCGGGATGATATTTACCAAACCGCTGGACATCTTCGTATTGCTCTTTCATTTTACCGAATTCAGCAATTAATTTCTGTGCTTCTGTGTCTTTATTTAATCTATTTAAACATTCGCGATAATGTTCAGCTACGTCCGAATGCAAAACCATATTTGCTAGCGCATCAGACTCATCAAGTAGCTCAATTGTTCTCATTGTTGTGAGCATCGTAAATATACACCTCCTGCTTTATCTTATCATGTTTCAGTTTCAAAAGAAAAAGAACATGCAACATTTTATTACATGTTCTTTTCATTTATACAATTTTAATTGTAAAAGATTCTTTTAAATCGTAACTTTCTTGCTCATTTTTCATCAGCTCAATCGTAATTTGATGAGAACCTTTTGGCAGTGCTTTAATGACAAAAGCAGCTTGCGTAATAGGATTGATTGCTTTACCGTCAACTTTCACTTCAAGAAAACCGTTACCATCGTTAAATGAAAATCCGTTAATAATACATTCCACATATACATTGGCACCTCTTACATGCTGATGTACTACTAATTGTTTCTCTGTACCTATCGTTTCCATGGCAGCTTGGCCTGAAAAGCTTACCATTTCTTTATTTGTTTCCGGCTTTGGCTTATCATTCTGACACCCTACAAGTGAAAAGATACAAGCTAGCAAGCATAATATAACACGCATTCAGATCATCCTTTGCAAATGTTTTATGCTTAGCTTTCGCACTAGGGTTCTTTTTTACTCAAAAAAAAGCTTCGCAAAGACGAAGCTTTCTAACAAATTATTGATTTCTCATCGACTGAAACATGTGAAACATCATGTTTGCCATCTGAATAGAGTTTGAAAATTTTTCAACTTTATGAGGAATCGTCTGCTTATAATAGGTTTTTGACTCTAAGTCAAACTTTTCTAATTCATCTGGGTTTCTTGTCAAGCGACGATACCACATCGGCTGCTCCCGAATGAATTCATTCAGTTTTGGCTTAGAGCGGATATACTCATATACATCTTCCCGCATAATCTCCTAGTCCTTCCGAAAGCCAAATGGATTTCTTGGACCAGATGGCTTGCTGCGCGTTAATGATTTTGGTGATTGAAATTGCTGCAACACCTGCTGGATATTGGTAATGGCTGAATTAATATTTGTAATATGATTTTGCATTTGATCTAAGTCCATATTTTTGAAGGATGATACAATTGTGGACATGATGTCTTTTTTACTCTCTGCTTCTTCTGCCGTCTCTGGTTCTGTTTTCTCACCTTCAGAGCGATAAGTATCCCATATGGAATCTTCAGCCCCGAATAAGTACCAGTCTTCATATAGCTCTTTCCACGTTTTTCTTTGCGTTCGAACTTCTTCCACTAGCTTTGGATGTGCTTTAACAAAGTTTTTAAATTCTACAACAGATGGATGAACCTCTCGTTTTGTCTCGTTCACAGTCACTCACCTCATACATATTAGCCTACTATAGTGTAGAATATGAGGGCTTGTTTGGTTCGCCTATTTTTTAATTTTTTTCATAAGCATGCTGTTTTTTTGAAGCGGTAAAACCGCTAATATGTATGCTAACAAAATTGAAAAGATGCTCAACCAAAACGTAAAGTAACCAATTTGAGGGATATAGTCATTTAGCATGCTATACCTTGGCATCATAAAAAACACATAGTCGATAATGTCATTATGTAAAGTCCAAACAGCCGCAATTGCTAAATGCCAAAGCTTAATTCTGTAAAACGGTGAATACAATAAACCTTGAACAGCCATAGCACCGTGTGATCCCATAAGCATAAGCATGATGGCATCCATTTGCCCTGTTGTCAAATAGACAAGGAGATTCATTACAACTGCCCAAATTCCATATTTAAATAGCGTAATCATTGCTAAAGCTTCAAATAGTGGAAGTTGTTTTTTTAATAAAAAACCAATTAAAACAATAACAAAAAACAAGCTTGCTGTCGGACTATCTGGAACAAACAAAAGGAAACGAGCAGGAGTTTGTGACAGCTGATTCCCATACCAAATATAACCATAGATTGTTCCCAAGATGTTGACGATTAGTAAAAGTGTTAAAAAACGCTTATCTTTTAACGTATACCAAAACCAACTCAACGTGAACACCTCTCTTTCGCTTCATATGAATTACGATATAACAATTTCTTCATCATTATAAAGTTATTTTCCATAAAAAAAAATACCTATTCATAGCGAAGCTATAAATAGGTATTTTTTTATTCTTCTTTCCCTATATTTGCTATAAACTCAGACAGCGTCTTTAACTCCTCATCCGAACCTTTAAAAATGCCAGCCGGCATACTACCTTGACCATTTTTAGCAATATCTGCGATTTCTTCAGCAGATAAATCTAATCCTGTTAGCGCTGGCGCTGCAGGTCCTCCCTGAAGATTTTCACCATGACAGGTTAAGCACGTCTGCTCTTGCATAATTTTGTAGCCGTCTGCTTCCGTATCAATCGCTACTTCTTCACGGATTTCTCCCTGAGCTTCTTTTGCTTCCCAATCCACACTTACAACTGACTCCCACGTTAAGTAAAATACCGCGGCTACTCCTAATAACATAAAGCCTGTTGCTAGCGGGCGCTTTGCTGGCCTTCTTTCAGGACCTCGATCAAGAAACGGTGCAAGCATGAGCGCACCAAAAGCGATACCTGGAATAATAAAGGCTCCAATAGCGTTATATGGACCTGAAGCATACGTATACTTTAAAAGCTGGTATAAAAACAAGAAATACCAGTCTGGTAATGGCAGGTATCCCGTGTCAGTCGGATCTGCAATCCGCTCCAATGGAGAAGGATGCGCGATAGTTAAACAAAGATAACCAATTAAAAAGACCGCACCTACCATCCATTCCTTTAATAAAAAGTTTGGCCAAAATGCTTCCGTTTTACCTGGAAATTCCGAATAGTCTTTTGGAATATTCGGTTTTCTTTCAGCAGGTACACGTGAGTCACCGACGAATTTCATCCCTTTACCACGATGCATGCCGATTCTCCCTCCCTTTCTTCACATATTTCTCACATATAAATTAAATTTTTTAACTTATAGTGGACCAGAAATACCTTGTTTACGAATCATTAAGAAGTGAGCACCCATTAATCCCAGCAAAGCACCAGGTAAGAAGAAGACGTGAATCGCAAAGAATCGAGTAAGCGTCTGGGCACCAACAATATCTGGATGTCCTGATAACAACGTTTTTATTTGTTGACCAATAATTGGCGTGGACTCAGCTATTTGTAGCCCTACTTTTGTAGCAAATAGCGCTTTCATATCCCATGGCAATAAATAGCCTGTAAATCCTAAACCTAACATAACGAAAAAGATTAAAACTCCTACAATCCAGTTTAGTTCTCTTGGCTTTTTATATGCTCCTTGGAAGAAAACCCGAAGTGTATGTAGAAACATCATGACAATAACAAGGCTAGCTCCCCAATGATGCATACCACGAACAATTTGACCAAATGCAACTTCATTTTGTAAATAATAAACAGATTCCCATGCATTTTTAATATCCGGTACATAGTACATCGTTAAAAACATACCAGATAAAATTTGAATAACGGTTACAAAAAACGTCAGGCCACCAAAACAATAAACAAACGCTGAAAAGTGGTGAGCTGGATTGACGTGTTCAGGTACTTCATGATCGGCAATATCACGCCATAATGGGGTAATATCAAGCCGCTCATCTACCCAATCATAGATCTTATTTAGCATGCTCTATGCCCCTCCCCGTGGTTTGGCTTTTCCAAGATACAATGTACCATCTTTTACTTTTTGTACGTATCCATCTAGCGGACCCATCGGTGGAGTGCCTGCTACGTTCTTTCCGTCTTTGTAATATCTTCCGTCATGACACGGACAGTAAAACTGGTTTGGATGTGCTTTGTCACCAGCCCAGTTAACAGTACAGCCTAAGTGCTTACAAATTGGTGATAGAGCTACAATTTCTCCATCTTTATCTTTGTAAACCCAAGCTGAACGCGGTTCTTCCGACTCATGCCAACCGTCAACTTGATTTACTTTAAAGTCAACACGCTTCGGTTCAGCTGTGATGTCATCCACTTGTGCGACAGCCACTAAATCCTGGTCTACCCCTTTTTTCAACACTGGATCAACCGCAAACCTTACCATTGGCATGAGCATACCGGCAGCCATAAACCCTCCTACACCAGTAAGAGTATAGTTTAAAAACTGTCGTCTTGATACCCGATGGTCTTTCTCACTCATGATATTCCCCCCTCTATTAAAAGCTCAGCCCCTTGAACATAGTGTGGAAACATGATGATTTATTCTATTAAACTAGGACATTTTCATGATATATCAATATGCATGCAAGGTCAATATAAGCAACCCCTAAAACATGGAAATAACCTTTATTTTTCTAAATTTTTTGGTTATTTTTTGTTTACGCTTCCATTCTTATCTTATTAAGGTTTAGCTTTTCCACTTTTCCAAGAAATCTGGAATAATTTGTTCAATTTGATCTGCAACTACTCTTTGCTTATGAGCTTCTTCCATATGCTCTAAAGGAAGCGTTGGAATCCATATTAACTTTGATTCTAGCTCTTGATCATAAGCAATCCAGTCACGGTCATTCGTTAAGAAAAAAATATGCTTTGTCTCGCTAATACTCACTTGATTCTTCCAATCTATCAGATTCTTGAGAGCATGTTGAGCTCCTAATTGCTTTAAGTATGTAAAACTTGGTGCTAGTAGAACTCGTCCTTTAAATTGTCTTTCTAATTCTGATGTAATAATCGTTGTGTACTCGTTCATTGCTGCGGTTGTTTTCATGGCTGCTCCAAAATCAATTGGAATCAGCGGAATAATAATTGAATCTACATATTCTTTAGATTGTAGATATAATTCAACGTCTTTCACATGCCATTTCATTTACATTTCACCCCGTCATTGCTGTACATCTCTTTTTACATATGGAAAAAGAGATTGACTTTACTGCTACTGTAGCCAATCTCTTTTTGAATTATTTTGCTTGGTAATGCTTATTTAAATATGTCGTTAGACGCTCAAATTCTTCTCTGTTATTTTCGTCTAATGCTTTATCAATTAGCTCCATAATCTTTGAACGTTGGAAGCGTTGAATGGACTGTTCCAACACTTGCTCTGCAAAGAGCCGATCCTTTTCATTTGTTTGCACTGTTTTGGGCATATATGGGTTTTCTTCTAACACCGCAACATATTGTGTTGATGAATATAATGAGCGAAAATTAAGCTGAATATAAATGTCTTCATCACGATTTAATCGAATATCATGAAATGATTTTTCTGCATCCGTTGTCATGATGTTTTCTTTATAAAAGCGAAACGGTGGGTCTTCTACACAATGTGTTGACATGACCATTCCTCGAGGACAAAACTGTGCTTGCTCTACGAAGTGAACGCGCTGCATCAGTTGATCATGACTCATTAAATAGTTTAAAATCCATACACATTCTCGGCGTTTCAATTGATAATTTGTTAAAAACCAGCGAACAAATTCTTTCTTTTCGTTGACAGTAACAGGGGTCGTCATAGTCTCACTTCCCTCCTCTGTGTTTAATCACAGGTCTTAAACACCTTTTACAGATTAATATTCCACATGACAATTAGAAAATCCTTTGAACTATTATTTATTCTTCCAGTTGAAATAATATGTCTTGAATTTCAACTGATGATGGATCTAAGACTAGTAATTTTTTAAACATTTCTTTGGCTTTTTCTCTATTTCCTTCTTCCAGTAGGAAATAGCCGTACTCTTCAAGAAACGCATATTCATCTAAGAAAACGCGAGATGCTGCTTCATAATGAGTTGCTGCTTTTTCATATTCTTCCGTTTCCTGATAAGCTTTTGCCAAATCCCAGTCAAAGTTTGGGTCATGCTCATTGTATTCATTAGCATGGGTAATTAATTCAATGACTTCTTCATATTTCTCCTGGCTCATATATAGCTTAGATAATGTTAAAATTGCTTCAACATATCCCGGATCCAATGCAATGGCTTGTTTAAAAGCAGCTTCTGCCTCTTCTTCTATACCGCGCTTCAACGCAATTTTCCCTTTAAAGAAATAGAGTTCTTTTTGAAATTCATCTTGAGAAATTCCTTCATTGACTGCAGCTGCAGCTTCTTCAAGCAACTCTTCGTGCTCGTATGATTTTGCTAAATATAAATACAAAGAATGGTATTGAGGATCTAACTCTTTTAACTCTACAAACTTCTCAATAGCTGTTTGATAATGCCCAGCTTGATACGCTGAAAATGCGTATTCGAATAACGTGTTGATTTCTAGCTTGTCTTGTAACGCATCATGAAAATACGGTAGAGCCTCTTCGAATTTCCCAACTCCGCTTAAACTTTCTGCCAGACGCTGTCTTAAGTCAATTCCATTTAGTTCTTTATCTGTTTTTAATACCTCTTCAAAATAAGGAATAGATTGCTGATACATTCCTTGACTGCTGTAGAATTCACCTAGTGCAAAATCAATTACTTTTTCAGTTGGCAACAGGCGTTTTGCTTCAAGTAGCTTTTGCTCACTTACTTCCGTTAAACCTTGCATTTGGTATAAATCCGCCATCAAGATTAAAGCTGCTACGTAATTTGAGTCAGTCGTTGCTACTTGACTTAAGATGTGAATAGCCTCTTCTTCTTCCTCTAAATCAATTAAAATCTCTGCTTTTAATAAATGGAGCTCACCTTCAGATGGATACTTCTTAATTAACTCGTCTACTAAAGGTAACGCTTCATTTACAAGTCCCCATTCGTGAAGCTGCTCAACCATTAGAAACTTTTCTTCGTCGGTTGCTTCATGCTTCAGCTCATTGATAAGCGCTAACCCTTTTTCAACTTCATTTTCCTCTACATATCGTATAGCACGATCTAATTTCGTCATCCTATAATCTCCTTTATCACTTCGTCTATATGTTTTCATCACTTAGTATGATCGATTGTATTTACTAATGGTTATAAACAAATTTGTTAGTAGTCCCTATAATAAATGAGATTACTGTTTTGTTCAACAAAACGGATTGAATAATAAGAGTTTGGGACATAACAAAATGATTGCTTCTAAAAGACGAACACTCGCTGTTCCCATCTCTTTGGTTTGTCTCAACACGTTCGTTCCATTGCGCTACGGTCACTCGCTTTCCGCGGGGAGGAACCTGAGCTTCCTCGCTGCGCTGCGGGATCTCCGTTTTCCCTCTCTTTCCCGCAGGAGTCGAGTGTCCTACGCTCCATTCCACCCTGTTTCCAACATTGTTTTCACAATCAACCAAAAAAACCTGAACGATTAAAAGTTATGAACTCTCAATCGTTCAGGTATAGTAAGGACTGAACTACTTATATCTCAGTCTCTTGCAACTACATTATGAAATAAACGTTTGATAACCTCGGCCCTCTAAGCACACTTTTGCTTTTTTACGATCTTCATCGGTTTGAAAACTAAGTCTTAAAACACCATAGATATCTACGCGCGTTTCTAGAATTCGGATGTTTGTAATGCTAATTTCTTCTTCTGCTAGGTATCCTGTTACTTCTGAAATGATACCCGGATAGTCAGGAACATCTACATATAGATCATAAAAAGAGGGTATCGCTCCTTTTGAACGCACCGGAAGCTGATCGCGAAATTCTTTTGCCTGAGAAAAATACGCATAGATATTCTCAGCATTTCTCTTCTCAATCATACTACGCACATCGTGCATCTCATCTAGCCAATAATCGAACATTTGAAGTAACGCATCTTGATTATGAAGTAAAATATCTCTCCACATCGCTGGACTGCTCGATGCAATTCGAGTAATATCACGAAAACCACCCGCTGCTAACTTAGAAACAAGAGGATTTCCTTGCTGATAATGCTCTGCTTGATGCACAAGACTAGCTGCAATGATATGAGGAAAATGACTGATAACACCTGCAAGCTTATCATGTTCTTTTGGTGAAAGAACAATGATATTAGCTTTTGTACCTGCCAGTAATTTTTTAAGTCTATTAACAGCCTCTTTTTCCGTATGAGGAGAAGGAGTTAACACATACATTGCATTTTCAAACAAGTGAGCTTTAGATGCTGCGACACCACTTTTATGAGAACCAGCCATTGGATGACCGCCAATAAATTGAACCCCTTTTGAAAGTAAGCATGAAGCTGTTTGAACGATTTGTTCTTTTGTACTCCCAACATCCGTAACAATAACCTCTTTTTTCAAAGGAATACTTTCTAATTCTTGCACAACTTGAACGGCTTGTGTAACAGGCACAGCAATAACAATGAAATCAGCTTTTTTAGCTCCGGCTTCAATTGAACTACTTATTTCGTCAATAACAGTTAGCGATTTTGCTAGCTTTACCTGCTCTTCATTAATATCGTAACCAATAATATGCATTGATTCATATGTATTCTTTATATTTAACGCTAACGAACCACCAATTAGGCCCATCCCAATTACAAAAACTGTTCCTGTCACCTTTGTCACCTCGTATTTCACATATGAAATGAGAGTGTGATCTCACACTCTCATTTCTACATTATTATGCAAATGATTTATGTTTACTCACATACTCTTGAAGTAATTGAATAATTTGTTCATTTTGCTCTTTTGTCCCAATTGTAATCCGTGCAGATGTAGGGAAGCCTAATGCGTTGCCAGAACGAACAATATACCCTCTTTCCAATAGAAATTGGAATACTTCATCGCCTGGTTGACCAAAATCAATTAGTACAAAGTTAGTGTAAGAAGGATAGTAATTCAAACCGTTCTTTTCGCAAAATGCATAGTATTGCTGTAAACCATCTTCATTTTTACGCTTGCACTCATTAATAAAGTCTTGATCTTTCAAAGCTTCAACCGCCGCTTTTTGAGCCATACGACTTGTATTAAACGGCTCACGAGCAGGTTCTATTCTTTGTAATAATGCTTCATTTGCAATGCCGTACCCAATTCGAAGTGAAGCCAATCCATAAGCTTTTGAAAACGTACGTAGCACAATTAAATTCTCGTACTCATCCAGTAGATCTACAGTTTGTGGAAAGTCCTCTTCTTGTGCTGCGTATTCATAATATGCTTCATCCATAACAATCAGCGTATGCTTTGGAACTTGCTTAATAAATTCCATCAGGTCTTTTTGCTTTACATAGGTACCGGTTGGATTATTGGGGCTACATACCCAAACGACAGTCGTTTGTTCATCAATTGCGCTTAACATTGCCGACAGGTCGTGGTCACCGTTTCGAAGCGGAACCTCACGAATTTCAGCTCCTTCAATTACCGCATTGTGACGGTATTGAGGGAATGTCGGCGTTGCCATGACCGTATTTGTTTCTGGTGATAGTAAGGCACGGCAAATAATTTGAATAACTTCATCTGAACCGTTCCCAAAAATAAGCTGCTCATCTTTGACATGTAAATATTCAGCCAGTGCTGTTCTTAATTCTGCACTATAGCCGTCTGGATAAAGTGCCATATGGTTAAGCTCTTCGTAAATAGCTTCCTTCACGCGATTTGAACAGCCATACGGATTCTCATTAGATGCTAGCTTCACAACAGTTTCTAAGTTGTATTCTTTTTTAACTTCCTCAATGGGCTTGCCTGGCTTATATGGAGATAATGTTAATAATTGCTCTTTTACTTTCAACTTGTTACACCTCGCATTTTTGTATCGGTGAAACGATGGACGCTATATACGCTTGAAAACTTGCTATTCCTTCTGACCTTGTCTCCTTATTTAAAAGTACCGATTGAAGTTCCGCAACTTTGTGAACAATTGCACTACCAATTACAATACCATCCGTGTATTCTTTTAATACTTCAACCTGGTGGCTTGTTGAAATACCAAACCCCACAGCAACGGGTATGGACGTCGAAGCCTTAACTTCCTTTAAAAATGAATCTAAGTCCTCAGGAAGCGTTTCTCGAATTCCAGTTACGCCAAGGGATGATACGCAGTATAAAAAGCCTGTTGCATCTTTGGAGATTTTTTCAATACGCTCTTTAGATGTTGGAGCAACCATTGAAATATAAGCTACTTCGTTTTGCTCAGCAAGGGTGCGAATCTCTGTACTTTCTTCATAGGGTAAGTCAGGAATTAATACACCATCAATTTCATTTTCTCGCACTAAAGCGAAAAAGGATTCTAAACCTAATTGTAACACAGGATTAAAATAGGTAAAGAGAATAATCGGAATTTCCACTCCTTTTTTTCTCATTTTTGGCACAAGTTTAATTGCTTTTGATATAGACATTCCCTGAGCAAGTGCACGGCTAGAAGCCGCTTGAATGATCGGTCCATCCGCTAAAGGGTCGGAATATGGAACGCCTAACTCCAATACAGAAGCTCCTTCTTTTTGCAAAGCTAAAGCTAGCTCTATCGTGACATCTTCATGCGGATCTCCGGCTGTAATAAAAGGAATAAATAGCGTATCATGTTTCGGTAATCGCTGCTTAAATGTGCTCATATTCTTTTTCCTTCCTTTCTAATAAATTAATAAGAGTGTGAACATCTTTATCCCCTCGGCCTGATAAACAAATCAAAATACTTTCATCTTTTGTCTTAGTTTTTGCTACCTCAAATGCTTTAGCAAGCGCATGTGCTGATTCAATTGCTGGAATAATTCCTTCTGTTTTCGAGAGTAGCTGAAGCGCTTCAATCGACTCATCATCCGTTACGCTTTCATACCTTACTCTTCCTATTGAAGATAAGTGAGAGTGCTCTGGGCCAATTCCAGGATAGTCAAGTCCTGCTGAAATCGAATAAGGCTCTGTAATTTGACCATTTTCATCTTGCAGTAGATACGTTAACGTCCCGTGAATAACGCCTTTAGTTCCTTTTTCCATTTTGGCAGCGTGAAGCTGTGTATGAACACCTTTTCCTCCAGCTTCTACTCCTACAAGCTCTACCCTTTCGTCCTTAATAAAGTCGTAGAACATCCCGATCGCGTTGCTACCACCACCAACACAAGCAATTACCGTATTAGGAAGCTTGCCTTCCGCCTGTAGAAACTGCTGTTTTGCTTCCTCTCCAATAATTTTTTGAAAATCACGAACCATTTTTGGATAAGGATGCGGACCAATAGCGGAACCAATTAAATAAAAATGATCCTCACAGTGCTGAACCCAGTAACGGATCGCTTCATTTGTTGCATCCTTTAAGGTTTTTGTGCCTGAAGTAGCTGGAATAACTTCTGCTCCTAATAGTTTCATACGAAATACGTTTAATGCTTGGCGCTCAATATCTTCCTCTCCCATAAACACTTTGCATTCCATACCAAACTTAGCAGCCACCGTGGCCGTAGCCACGCCGTGCTGACCAGCACCTGTTTCAGCAATGATTTTCTTTTTCCCCATGCGCTTTGCTAACAAAATTTGTCCAATCGCATTATTGATCTTATGAGCCCCAGTATGATTCAAGTCTTCGCGTTTTAAGTAAATCTTCGCTCCACCCAGTTTATTTGTTAAGTTATCTGCATAAGTTAGGGCTGTAGGTCTTCCTGAATAATTTTTAAGAAGAAATAAATACTCTTCTTTAAAAGCTGGGTCCTGCATAGCTTCATCCAAAGCTTTCTCTACTTCTTCCAATGGTTTCATTAACGTTTCAGGTACATATTTTCCACCAAATTCTCCAAATCTACCAAATTCATCTGGATGATTGTATGTCATGTAAAATCTTCCTTTCGATACGCTTTATTTTTTGTTGATCTTTTTTACCGTCACTTTCAATTCCACTTGATAGATCGATACCATCTGGGTGATAGTACATTAAGCTATCAATATTAGATTCTGTGATTCCACCTGCAATAAAGCATTTCTTGCTATAAGAGCGAGCCGTATTGGTATAGGCCGGGACAAAATTCCAGTCAAACGCAACGCCCGTTCCGCCAAATTGTTCTTTGACTTTACTATCAATTACATAGCCATCAACAACGCCTTTATAACGCTCCATGGCTTGTAGCGTCTGTGGACCATGAGGCAAAGCTTTCCAAACTTCATAGCCAACATTTTTATAAAAAATAAGTTCTTCAGGTGATTCATTTCCATGACATTGAATCACCTGTAAGTCTGCTTTCACCGCTGTTTCTAATACCTCGCTAGGAGCTTCATTCACAAACACGCCCACTTTTTTCATTTCAAAGCCTGAACAGTTCATAACCTGAACTTTTTCTGGCGTAACGTACCGCTTACTTTTCGAATAAAAGATAAAGCCTACGTAATCAGCAAGTCCAGCCTTTGCTAATTGAAAATCTTCAATTGTTTGGATACCGCAGTACTTAATGTGCATGACTGGTTTCTCCGAATAGATTTCCAATCGCTGCTTGCTGATTATCTTGTTTCATTAATGACTCTCCAACTAGAACTGCTTTTGCACCGGCTTCTTTTACATAAGTAAGGTCTTTATATTCATAAATTCCGCTTTCACTAACAAATAAGCTATCCTTTGGAATAAGGGGAGCAATATCCTTTGTTTGGGTAATGGATGTCTCAAACGTGCGCAAATTACGATTATTAACGCCAATAATCTGTGGTGTTAACACGCGTAAAATTTGTTCTAATGTCTCAGCTGAATGAACCTCAACTAAACAATCAAGCCCTAGCTCACCTGCTTGTTCATATAACTCCTTTAAATGTACAGGCTCAAGGACTTCTCCAATTAATAGAATAGCATCTGCACCGATGCGAGCACTTTCCTCAACTTGAAGCTCATCAATAATAAAGTCTTTTCTCAAAACAGGAAGATTTACGTTTTGTTTTATTTCAGTCAAATATGCCCGGTGGCCCATAAAATACTGCTCATCTGTTAAAACTGAGAGGGCGTCTGCTTTTCCTGCTTCGTACGCTTTAGCAATCGTAACAGGGTTAAAGTTTCGTTGAATCAGTCCTTTTGAAGGGGATGCTTTTTTCACTTCTGCAATCAGTGAAAGCATGCGGTTTGAATTTGCAAGAGCTTCTAAGAATGACACTTTCTCTACTTGAACAGGATCTGGTAGCACTAAGTTTGCTACTTCTTGTTTTTTTGTTTCAATAATTTTGTTAAGCATGATTAACCACCTCTTCAGATTTTAAACGCTGGAGCTGTTCGAATGCCTGACCGCTTTCGATGATTCGCATCGCTTCAACGACTCCTTGCTCTAGTGTTTGAACAGCACCACTTACATATATGGCAGCTGCTGCGTTCACAGCAACCGCTGACTGTGCAATTTTGTTCTCACCGTTTTTAAAGATTGATTGAATAAGAGCTGCGCTTTCTGCCGCATCATTTACTATAAGCTCTTTCATAGTTCCCCTTTGGACACCTAGTGATTCAGGAGACAGCATATACTCTACGACGCGCCCATCTTTCACTTCCACTGCGTCTGTTTCAGTCGTTACGCTTATTTCGTCTAGACCATCTCGACCACAAACTAGCAGTACATGTTTAGCTTTAAGCTGTACTAAAGCTTGCGCAAGCTTTCTTGCTAAATCGATTGAATACACACCAATTACCTGCTTGCTGCAATTTGTGGGATTGGCTAAAGGACCCAGCGCATTGAAAACTGTACGAAACCCTAATTCTCGGCGTGTTTGAGCAACATGCTTCATAGCTGGGTGATAAAGAGGAGCGAATAGAAATGACATGTTGACACGTTCAAGCGCTTCTTCAACTTCAGTCTTCTCTCCTTGAATATCCACTCCTAATCTCTCTAGTACATCCGCACTTCCGCTTTTTGATGAAACGGCACGATTGCCATGCTTTGCTACTTTTACACCAGCTGCTGATGCCACAATAGCACTTGCTGTAGAAATATTAAACGTTGACGCCCCATCTCCTCCAGTTCCACATGTATCAATCACGTTTTCATACCTAATGGAGATTGTGTTCATGTTATTTCTCATCCCTTTAACAAAGCCGACGATTTCCTCAACTGTTTCGCCTCGGTAAGTTAACAAAGTAAGGATACTTGCAATTTGTGTAGGTGGAACTTGCCCATTCATAATGTCATTCATAAGCTCTTGTGCTTCTACAGCTGATAACGTTTCGCCATTTAAGCATTTTGATAGCAGTTCTTTAAACATACACATTCTCCTTTTTGTCGTAGATATCTTGAGCGATTTGAATCGTTTTAATTAAGGCACTCGCTTTGTTACGGGTTTCTTTCCATTCTAGCTCTGGCTTAGAGTCTGCTACAATACCAGCACCAGCCTGTACATAAGCTACTTCATCTTTTAAGACAATTGTTCGAATGGCAATACAAGAATCAATATTTCCATCAAACCCTAAATAAGCAACGGTTCCTGCATATACATTACGTGCAACAGGTTCAATTTCATTTAAAATTTGCATGGCTCTCACCTTTGGCGCACCTGATACTGTCCCAGCTGGAAAGGCAGCTAGCAAAGCATCAATTGGATGAACGCTTGGGCTAATAGTTCCCGTTACTTTAGAAATTAAGTGCATGACGTGTGAAAATTTAACCAGCTCCATTAATACCGGTGTCTGTACGCTACCGTATTTAGCTACTCTTCCAATATCATTACGCGCTAAGTCGACTAGCATATAGTGTTCAGCACGTTCTTTTTCATCTTGGATTAAATCTTCGTACATATGCTGATCTTCTTCTTCGTTCCGTCCTCTACGTCTTGTTCCAGCGATAGGATGAATTTCTAATTCACCATTTTCGATTCCAATAAGCTTTTCTGGAGAGCTACCGATTAATTCCACACCGTCTACTTTGACATAAAATAAATAAGGAGACGGGTTAACTAGTCGCAATACTCTGTAAATATCAAACCCAGAAGCTTTCGTTGGAACTTGAAAACGTTGGGATAAAACCGCCTGAAAGACGTCACCGCTTTTGATATACTCTTTAATTTTGTTAACGTCGTTCATAAACTGCTCTTTCTCGTACGAAGAAGTTACACCTTTAAACGTTACGTCTTTTTGTTCTGAATTAAAGACAAGCGGTAACTTGTTTGTTGAGGGATTCACTATTTGATTAACATACGAATTGATATCTTCAACTGCAAGCTGATACTTTTTACTTTTTTCTGCCTCTGTATCCCCTTCGTTAAGCTGAACATAGCGGAGAAGAACTAACTCTTTTGATTGGTGATTGTATGCTAATAGCGTTTCGCAATACATAAAATGAAATGTTGGCATCTGTAAGTCATTTTCTTTATTGACCTGTACTTTTTCAATTTGTGAAACCGCATCATAACTAATAAAACCAACTGCACCACCTTTAAAGGGAAGCGGCAGATTAGGAAGCTTTACTTTAAAATGCTCATCCACTGTTTGAACAGCATTTTTAAAGCTAGAAGCTGAAAACCGCGGTTGTAAATAGCGGTCTTTAATGATGTACTCACCGTTTTCTTCCGCAACATATAAAAAAGGATTTAGTCCAATAAATGAATAGTTGGACCAAGGTGATGTATCATCGTTACTTTCAAGTAAATAGACTGCTTCATCCTGCACCCGCTGAAACAGATCAACTGGGGTCAAGCTGTCAACATATAACGTCTTTGTGATAGGAATTGTTAAAAAGTGTGAAGAGTCTTCCAGAAAGGAAGTATACGTGTTTGTCATGTGATTCATTCCTCCATTTCAAATGGAGAATGAGAAATAGTGAGGTGTTTTTAGAAGATATTATAAATAAACCCAAAGGCATATCAAAAAAAGCATGCCTTTGGGTAAACGAATGTCATATTTTAACTAGACTCAGCTCTTCTCAACTATCTCATTCTCGTCTACCCTAAACTCAACTAAACTACTTATTACTAACTCTAAACTATCTACATTGTATTACGTTCATCTAAAAATTGTCAACCATGAGACTTTTTTAATTAGAATTCTCTAATTGCTGACTTAACAGGTTTAAAATAAGATCATCTTCCACCTTTTGAACATAAGGTTGACCAATTTCTTCGAGCAAGACCATATACACGTCACTTTGCTTAGACTTTTTATCAGCCTGCATTTTCTTTAATAAACGTTCTTTTTCTAAGTGTGAAGGAATCGATGTTTGATAACCAAACTGTTTAAACCATGAAGCAATTTCGGATACTGGAAACGCTGTTTTTCCTAAAGCGTTGCTTACATCCATAGCGAAAAGCATTCCAATTGCTACCGCTTCCCCGTGGCTAATTTTCCCATATCCACATTCTGATTCAATGGCATGACCTAACGTATGTCCGAAGTTTAAATGCGCTCGAACACCCGCTTCCATTTCATCTTCTTTCACTATCGCTGCTTTAACAGAGATTCCTTTTTTAAGCGCGTGGATTAATGCATTCTCTCGTAAATCACTTAACGTTTTAATCGTTGTTTTCATCCATTGATAGAATTCCACGTCATGAATTAACGCATGTTTAATCACTTCAGCAAAACCGGAACGCCATTCTTTTTCAGGTAAGGTATTTAATAATTCAATGTCATAAAAGACAGCTTCTGGCTGAAAGAACGCACCAATCATATTTTTTCCTAGTTCATGATTAATTGCTACCTTTCCACCGACTGCACTATCGTGGGCAAGCAGGGTTGTTGGAACCTGAATGAATGAGATACCACGCATATAAGTTGCTGCAACAAAGCCAGCTAAGTCTCCAATTACCCCTCCTCCAAATGCAATAATAAGAGCATTACGATCCAGCTGCTTTTCTAAAGCAAACGTTTGACACGCATAGTAATGTTCGAAGGATTTCGCTTGTTCACCGCTAGGCAGTACGTATTTATAAACCGTTGAATACGAAGATAAAGCGTCCATCATTTTATCTCCGTAGCACTCGTTTACTGCTTCATCTGTTAACACTAAAATTTGTGAAGCATTTGGCTTTACGCTTTCGATAACTGATGGAAGTTTAGATAGAATGTTTTCACCTAGATAAAGAGGATATGTTTTAGACTTGGTTTCAATTTGAATTTGTTCCATTAAAATCCCCTCGCATATTCACGCATCTGCTTAATATTTTCAGCAATCGTTTCAATTTGGTCTTGGCCAAACTGTTCTACGATTGCAGATGCTAACTCCCACGCAACAACTGCTTCGGCTACGACACTAGCTGCAGGAACCGCACAGCTATCTGAACGTTCAATACTTGCTTCAAATGGTTCTTTCGTTTCAATATCAACACTTTTCAATGGCTTATAGAGCGTTGGGATTGGCTTCATAACACCTCTAACAACAATAGGCATTCCCGTAGTCATCCCACCTTCAAAACCACCTAAACGGTTTGTTCGTCTTGTGTATCCATTTTTTTCATCCCACAAAATTTCATCATGAACTTCGCTACCAGGCTTTCGAGCAGCTTCAAAACCAAGGCCAAATTCAACCCCTTTAAACGCATTAATACTCATTACAGCCGCAGCAATTTTAGCATCTAATTTACGATCATAGTGTACATAGCTACCAACACCAGCTGGCATACCTTCCACGATGACTTCAACAATTCCGCCGATTGAATCTCCAGCTTCTTTTGCATCATCAATCGCTTGCATCATATCTTTTTCAACAGCTGCATCAAAACACCTAACCGGTGATCGCTCTGTAACTTCCTGGAGTTGTTCAAGAGTTTCATATGCTGGAGGATTAGCTTTAATTCCCCCAATTTCACGCACATGTCCTGCCACTTTAATTCCAAACTGAGCTAAAATTTGCTTTGCTACTGCACCAGCCGCAACGCGAACCGTTGTTTCACGTGCTGAGGAACGCTCTAATACATTTCTCATATCGCGATGTCCATATTTAATTGCGCCATTTAAATCTGCATGTCCAGGTCGTGGGCGTGAGATTTTTCGCTTTACGTCTTCGGCTTCTTCTTCAGAAATTGGCTCAATGCCCATAATCTTTGTCCAATGCTTCCAATCGTTATTTTCAACAACCAGCGCAATAGGAGATCCAAGCGTGTAGCCATGGCGAACGCCACTCACAATTTCTACCTGATCGGTTTCAATTTGCATACGACGCCCTCTTCCATGTCCTTTTTGTCTACGCGCAAGCTCTGTGTTTACATCTTCCGCAGTTAAAGGTAGCCCTGCTGGAACACCTTCTAGAATGGTCGTCAATTGTGGGCCATGCGACTCTCCTGCTGTTAAGTATCTCATCTTTCTACCTCCACTATTATGTATTTTTCAGGAAATCGTCTGAATTTTTATTTTTAAATATGACTATACCATACTCTATGTTACTTCACCACACAAAAAAAAGCGAACGCACTCTTTACTGCCCCTATTATAATTTGCGATAAAAAAACGTATCTACTACTTCCAATCCATATTTCTGAGGTTGAAATACTTGCTCTGTACTTCCCACAAAAAAGACGCCTCCCTTTCTCAATGAATCCGAAAACTTCTGATAAAGCTGATGCTTTGCCTCTTCAGTGAAATAAATAAGCACATTGCGACAAACAATTAAGTCAAACTGTTGTGAAAAGGGATCCGCAAGTAAATTATGTTTCTTAAAAGTAACCGTCTTTTTAATCTCATCGTTTACTTTGTAAAACAATCCTTGACTAGTAAAATACTTGTTTTTTATATGTACCGGCACTTCTTGTAGTGATTTTTCTGCATACAACCCTATTTTGGCTTTTTCAATAACCGTTTCATCCAAATCTGTGGCTAAAATTTTAATGTGTGAAAGCGGATAGTATGAAGATAAAACCATCGCTAATGTGTATGGTTCCTCTCCTGTAGAACATGCCGCGCTCCAGACTTTTAGCGTTTCGTTCCCCTTTGTTAACTGAGGTAGAATCGTTTCTTCTAACACTTCCCAACGCTTTCGATTTCGATAAAACTCTGAAACATTAATTGTGATTCTATCTAAAAATTCAGTCAATAAATCCTCTTGATAAGCTAGGGCTTGATAATAGGTATGGAAGCTAGTAAACCCTTTCTTTTCATATAAAGATACTAACCTTCGTTTCATTTGTGCCTCTTTATATAACGACAAGTCGATACCTGTTTTCAGCTTAATTTTGCGAACAAACTCTTCATATTCATTTGTCATAAATAAGACCCCTATCTATCATATTACATATTTCTTTTTATTCCATTATATCGGAATCTCGTTTATCGATGTTAAATTTCTCCATAGAAAAAAGCAAATGAATTAGATTCATTTGCTTTTTTTCGTGGTAATTGTCTAATTGTCTGCTTAATAAAGTAAGCTATTTAGCTGTTTGTTATATGATACTACCTCTGACTCTGAGAAAAACAGCGCAATTTCGCGTTGGGCACTCTCTGGAGAATCTGAACCATGAATAACATTTTTATCAACAATAAGCCCATAGTCTCCTCGAATTGTACCTGGAAGCGCTTCTTGAGGATTTGTTTTCCCCATCATTTGACGTGCATTTGCAATGACATTTTCCCCTTCCCATACCATTGCAAATACTGGTCCTGATGTAATAAAGTCAACTAGCTCTTTAAAAAATGGCTTTTCGCGATGTTCTCCGTAATGTGTTTCAGCCAAATCTTGTGATACGTGCATTAACTTTGCGCCTACTAATTGAAACCCCTTTTTTTCAAAGCGAGATACAATCTCTCCCACAATACTTCTTTGTACCCCGTCTGGTTTGACCATTAAAAAAGTTTGTTGTATCATTTTCTCTCCACCCCTGAAGTTATGATATGTAAAGCGAATGAAAGCGTAATCACACTCAAGAAAATCTTACCACTCTTTAGGTTGTTTTACAACGTACCAAAAATATTTTTTTAAAATTTTCTTTTACCAATGTACTTAGCAATCTGGTATAACGCTTTACGCGCTTTATTATCTGGTAACTCTTTCAAGATGATCATGGCTTTTTCAAGGTAACGCTCACTTACTTTAACAGAGCGATCAATTACGTCAGAAGAAGTAATATACGTAATAATTTCAGAAATAAGCTCCGTTTGATCGTCTGCTACAAATAACCTCTCAACTTTAAGACGGAAATCTGGATCCTCTAATGCGTAAAGAACAGGCAGTGTGATGTTCCCCTGTAGCAAATCACTTCCTACCGGCTTACCAAGCTTTTCTTCCGAAGACGTAAAATCCAAAATATCATCTGTAATTTGAAACGACATTCCCACATAGTAACCGAACAGGAATAGCTTTTTATGTATAGATTCTGGAGCACCGGCCGCGATTGCTCCCAGCTGACAGCTTGCTGCAATTAACAACGCTGTTTTTCGCTTAATACGACGCAAGTACGTACGCAAGTCTTGATTTAAATCATATTTATCTTTAATTTGTTCAATCTCACCTAGCGTTAGTTCAACCATCGTATCAGATAAGATTTTATGAGCATCCACTTGTTCAATTTTAGTAATAGTTTCAAGCGCACGCGCAAAAATATAATCCCCCGTATACATAGCAATTCGATTATCCCACTTGGCTTTAATCGTTGGCTTACCCCGTCTCATATCCGCATCGTCAATCACATCGTCGTGAACTAAAGACGCCATGTGTATCAGCTCAAGGGCTACTGCGACATGCTTAATCTGATTGACATCATAAGAGCCAAACTTGCCGGCTAATAAAACAAAGACAGGGCGAATTCTTTTTCCCCCTGCCTGTAAAAGGTGAAGAGATGCATTTGTAATTAATGCCTCTTTTGTTTCAATCCTTTGCTCTAATTCTTTTTCAATTAGTGCAATATCCGTGTTTAGAAAAGTATACATCATTTTTAATTTCATTGGACTCACCTAGCATTATAAATTCATTTCAATCGTTCGATGTTACACTACTTTACACATTAATATTTATTACAATTGTCTCTATACTCGTTTGTACCCTAAATGCATTGCAGCTACTCCACCGGTATAGGTTTTAACTTCAATGTCTTCAAATCCTGCTTGTTTAAACATTTCAGCCAGTTCTTTTGGGCCTGGGAAATCGCGCGCTGATTCTTGAAGCCATGAATATTCATCGTAGCTTTTAGCAAATAGCTTCCCAAATGCAGGCATAATATATTTAAAGTATAAAAGGTACGCTTGTCGGTAACCAATCATGGTTGGCTGAGATGTTTCTAAACATGCCACTTTCCCACCTGGCTTTACTACTCGGTACATTTCTTTCAATGCTGCCATATAGTCAGGAACATTTCGAAGACCAAAGCCAATTGTGACATAATCAAATGAGTTATCTTCAAACGGTAAATTCATTGCGTTACCATGCAATAATTCAACATTTAAAAATGATGATTGGTTCACTTTTTCATGCCCAATCTTCAGCATGTTTTGACTAAAATCAAGCCCAACAGCTTTACCAGTTGGACCTACAGCTTCAGCCATAGCTAATGTCCAATCAGCTGTTCCACAGCACACATCCAGTGAAGTTGTCCCTGGCTGTACGTCCATTCGCTTCATCGTATCTTTTCTCCATGCTTTATGACGCTGAAAGCTAATTACTGAATTCATTTGATCATAATTTTTATATATTTTCTCGAAAACTCCATGCACACGCTCTTCTTTTGATTGCTGCATACTATCCTTCTCCTACAACATTTTTAAGACGCTCTAAGCTGCCAATCATCTCGTATAAATGCTCTTTTAACGGCTCATTAATGAAAGGTGAACCTGCTGCTAGGTATTGCTTTACCACAGCAATTGATGGTTCACTTGAAGCATAAAGCGCTTCTTGAATTCCAATGCTTTTCATTCCATTTTTATAATAATTGTCTAATAAAATCGAGGCTTCTTGTTTTGCCAACTTTATTAGCTGGGTTGAAATAGCGTTTAAACGACAGGCATGTTCTAAAAGCTCTCGCCACTCCGGACAATTAAAGTAATCACATAAGGAATTAATAAGCGATGATTCAACCGTAAAGAAATTCGTCATCATATCCTGTACGTCTTGTGTTTGGTTATGATAGATGTGGATTTTAGCAATATTAATTTCTTTAATAGACGAAGCAATTACCTTAATTAAGTCAATTTGCCCCGTTTGTGCTAAGTAATAGTAATACAAACCGCTATAATAATCACCTGCTAATACTGTTAGCTGTCGCTTGTGCAGTTGTGTTCCTTCACTATCAACATCTTGAGTAGAGACCAGGTCGTGGGTATCTAGTGCAGTTTGCACAAGCATAACTGACAGCGCACAGCGACTCCATTTTTGCTGTTCAAGTGAAAGAGTCGTTAAAAACGAGCATATGTATAATAATTTATTTTCATCTACAGTTGGATGATGAATAAATTTTTGAACATATGGATGACTCAACTCAGCATGAATTTGTTCTTTCATGTCTGCAACCGTATCGTAGATGTTTTGCACATTCATCACCCTTGTCTCCCTTTCAGTCACTGCTTTTTCCAAAGTAAATTCGATAGTGTCAATTATACCATAACTAAAGGTTAATTTAACCTTTAAAATCATAATCGACGGCTAGGTTATGATTTGATTTTATCGCATTTTTATTTTTTCCATTCTTTACATGTTGTTATTCACTTCACTTGAAATGGTCGTGTATACCATAAAAATAAAAGCAGGAAACTCCTGCTTATTTTTTAACGTCGGATTCAACCTCACCATGAACCGTTTGGATAAGTGCTTTGCCTCTTATTTTAATTGCTGACGTATGCTCTGTGAATTGAGCAATCATCACTTCGCCTTTATCTAGCTTTTCAGAATGATGAAATCGTGTATCTGCACCTCTTGTTAGACCAATAACATTTACACCATCTTCCACTGCTTTGATGACGATGTATTCCGGATTCGATTTTTGTGCCATAATTTTCCCTCCATATCTAGCCAATTACGACTTGATTAATGATAATACTTCTGCGCGTGCTGCTTGGTCGTGCTCAAATACTCCTCGAACCGCTGATGTAACGGTCATAGCTCCTGGTTTCCGAACGCCTCGCATTGTCATGCACATATGTTCAGCTTCTACAATAACCATGACTCCATGAGGAGATAAGGTTTCCACGATAGAATCAGCAACTGTAGACGTAATCCTTTCTTGAAGCTGTGGGCGCTTAGAGACAGCCTCCACTGCACGTGCAAGCTTACTTAATCCAGTTACGCGACCACCTTTTGGAATATATGCAACATGAACCTTTCCATAGAAAGGAACCAAGTGATGTTCACACATTGAATGAAAGTTGATGTCTTTTACTAAAACTAACTCTTCGTGTTCCTCGCCAAATATAGTTTTAAAATGTTCGTTTGGATCTTCGTTCAATCCCGAAAAGACTTCTTCATACATTTTAGCTACGCGCTTTGGTGTATCCAATAGCCCTTCTCGATTTGGATCTTCTCCAATCGCTTCTAAAATCTGCCTTACTGCTTGTTCGATTTGTTCTTTATTTACAGCTGACATCCTGTAGCCTCCCATTCGTTGCATTACGACGTAGTTAAAAAAATTCTAGCATATGTATGTACTAAAGGCAAAAAAGAAAGGTCGCAAAATATGCGACCTTTCAAAGCTCTTGTATTATGACTATAAAAATAGACATTTTATGTAAATATTATTTTACAGCGTCTTTAAGAGCTTTACCTGGTTTGAATGCAGGAACTTTGCTTGCAGCGATTTCAATCTCCTCACCCGTTTGAGGGTTACGACCTTTACGCGCAGCACGCTCACGTACTTCAAAGTTACCAAAACCAATTAGTTGAACTTTGTCACCGTCTTTTAAAGCATCTAAGATTGTATCAAAAACAGCATCAACTGCCTTTGTAGCATCCTTTTTTGAAAGCTCACTCGCTTCTGCAACAGCATTGATTAATTCTGTCTTGTTCATGCCATTCACCTCCTCCCAAAAATCGGATCATATAAAAACTAAAATCCCATTACAAAAGGAATCTAGTAATCGACGATATCTCATTTGTTAACAAAATTAACGAATATTATACATAACCTATGTATCAACAAGCCTAATAATAAACGATTGTTATGAATAATTCAACGTTTTTCATTTTGTCTCGGAGACTTCCATACCAAAACTAGTATGTCCAATCGATTTCTTTTAAAAGATTAACATATCGCTAATAGCATAGCAAGCAGAAAATCGTTATATAGTAAAAAACAGAAACATATGTTCTTTCACATACTTTTTACCCTTTATTCGTTCTGATAATATCCAACATTTTCCAACCTTCAGCTTTTAAACATAAGAAAAAGGCTCCTTATTAAAAGAGCCTGCAACCGTCTATTATTAATCAATGTTATAAAATAATCGCAATTAAACCACCTGAGCCTTCGTTGATAATACGCTCTAGCGTTTCTTTTAGTTTGTAGCGTGCATTTTCCGGCATTAGCGAAAGCTTTCCTTGTATACCTTCTCTTACAATAGAGCTTAATGATCTACCAAAGATATCTGAATTCCAAATTGACAGTGGGTCATCTTCAAAATCTTGCATTAAATAACGGACCAGCTCTTCACTTTGTTTTTCTGTACCGATAATTGGAGCAAACTCAGATTCTACATCCACTTTAATCATGTGAATTGAAGGTGCAACGGCTTTTAAGCGAACTCCAAAACGAGATCCTTGACGAATAATTTCCGGCTCATCTAGGCTCATATCTGCTAAAGATGGTGCCGCAACCCCATACCCAGTTTGCTTCACCATACGAAGCGCATCTGATACTTGATCATACTCCATTTTAGCATGCACAAAATCCTGCATAAGCTGTAATAGGTGGTCTCGACCACGAATTTCAACACCTACAACCTCTTTTAAGATTTGATCATATAAGTCATCCGGAGCATATAAATCAATCTCAGCAATTCCCTGCCCCATTTCAATCCCTGCTAATCGAGCTTGCTCAATGAATTCGAATTCTGTAAACTGAGCCACTACCCGATCAACATCGCGTAATCTTTTAATATCTTTTACCGTCTCTTGAACTGCTTCTTGATAACTTTCACGTAACCAATGCTTATCTTTTAATACCATAACCCAGCTCGGCAAGTTAACATTAACTTCTAGCACAGGGAATTCATATAGGGCTTCTCTTAGCACATTTAGAACGTCTGTATCACGCATACTTTCCACGCTCATGGCCAACACTGGAATGTCATACTTCTCGTTAAGATTTACTCTTAGCTTCTCCGTATCTGGGTGGTAAGGCTGAACGGTATTAATAACCATGATAAAAGGCTTTCCTACTTCTTTTAATTCATTGATTACTCGCTCTTCCGCTTCTAGATAGTCATGGCGTGGAATATCTCCAATTGTGCCGTCTGTTGTAATAACAACACCGATTGTAGAATGCTCTTGAATTACTTTTCGAGTGCCAATTTCAGCAGCTTCATGAAACGGAATCGGCTCTTCATACCAAGGAGTATTAATCATTCTAGGACCATTTTCATCCTCGTAACCTTTCGCACCTGGAACTGTATATCCTACACAGTCTACCAATCTTATGTTAACATCTAGCCCATCGTCCACTTGTACGCTAACCGCTTGATTTGGAACAAATTTGGGCTCAGTTGTCATAATCGTTTTTCCTGCTGCACTTTGAGGCAATTCATCTTGCGTTCGTGCTCGCTCTGCTTCATTTTCAATGTGAGGTAATACCATTAGCTCCATAAACTTCTTTATAAAAGTTGACTTCCCTGTTCTTACTGCACCAACTACCCCTAAATATATATCGCCTCCTGTACGTTCGGCGATATCCTTAAACACATCTACCTTTTCCAAAAGATCCCCTCCGATCTATGAGTTCATAGGATATGACATCCATTGCGAGAGTAAATTAGGACATTATATAGTTATGACGTTGTCCTATTAAAATATGACTTTCGATAGAAAAATTTATAATTTTTTTCATGCACATGCTGACTCAATCACAAGTTAGGCTAAAATTTCTTATAAGAAAGAGAAAACCCCTTCTCTCTGAATTTTATTCAGCGAGAAAGGGTTCATGACTCATTTTTCTAAAAATATTGGCTCATTTGTTTTTTCGTCGATGGTATAGGGCAATGAATAAGCCGGAACAAAAGAAGAATGCTCAACTAGAAGATTCCGGATATCTTCTCCTTCTTTATATGTATGTTTATGCTTTTGCAATACTTCATATAAGTCCGATGAATAATCTACAAACAGCTCACCTTTCCCATTTAATACAAGAGGAAGTAATTGACCGCTATAAGGACTTACAACTGTAGGTGGCTCTTTCATGTTTAATTTTTTATAGTCAATAGAAAAAACACCATCGGCAATGACCTCTTTAAATGGCGCATAACCACTATGTTTTTGTCTGTATAGATTCAGATGAATATTTACCTCTTTGATTTGTTCAGCCATTCGTAAATCTATTAATTTAACGGTTGGATTCTCCTCTACATCCACCAGCATATATGAAAAAACGCCTCCGCTTTCAAACGCTGTACCGGGTGGCTCTTGCATATAGCGTGGGCTGAGCTTGTTAAATTCAATGGGATACTTTTGATAAATAGGCGTATTGTTATCCCTTGTTTTAATTGGTAATAATCCTCCGCTATCTTTTTGAAAGTCATCAACCGCTTGTTGCACAGCTGCAAGCTGATCTTTATAAGGCACCTGATTTTGAGATAGATTAGCCTCAGGGTATAAGCAAGCTGATAATAAGAATGTTATGCTACAAAAAATTATAAATAGTAAGATTTTTCTCATTAAACTTCACCCTATCAGTTTTTGTTATGCTCCAGGTGTTGGTCCACTAAAGACAACAAGCACCATAATGAATCCCGCAATAATCATTAATGTATAGGCAATGAAAGCGAGTACATATTTAAATATAACATTTTTAATTTTGTAACGACTCAAATAAATAGAAAACACAGAAATAAACATAAATACAATTGAACCAAGTGAAATCCACATTTTTAATAACGCTGGCGACACCGCTCACCCACTCCCCTTCTTGCTCTCATTATAGCATAGGAAGTCCATATTTCGTGTAAAAAGAGGGAATTTAAGGATTCTATTAATTGACTCCAAATAAAAAGCCGAAATAAAGGGGGCACTTTATTTCGGCTACAACTAAATATTCCCATGAAGAGTTCCACTCATCTTTATTTACATGTTATTTTATGCAACTACAAGTGATTCCGCATCACCAATTGCCTATTTTTTCTACATTTCTTTGCAAGTTAGTTCTTTCGTTCTCCTAAAATGTTCGCTAAATCTTCCATTTCATGAGTTTTCGTACGAGACATTAAAGAATCTACAGCTGCTTTTGCACTAACATCATTAAACAGTACATCATATAACGCTTGGGTAATTGGCATTTTTACATCATATTTTTCAGCTAGCTGGTGGGCAGCTTTCGTTGTCCGAACACCTTCTACTACCATCCCCATATTATCTAGCACTTCTTCCAATTTATGACCTTTGCCTAGCATGTTCCCCGCACGCCAGTTTCTTGAATGTACGCTTGTACACGTTACGATTAAATCACCGATTCCAGTCAATCCTGAAAACGTAAGTGGGTTTGCACCTAATACGCTACCAAGTCGCGCAATTTCTGCTAATCCACGCGTCATAAGTGCAGCTTTAGCATTATCACCATAACCAAGGCCGTCAGTAATTCCAGCAGCTAATGCAATAATGTTCTTCAACGCCCCACCAATTTCTACCCCTATTACATCTGGGTTTGTGTATACGCGAAAATATTGGTGATTATTAAACAAATCTTGTACTTTTTCGGCTGCTTTCATATTCTTAGAGGACGAAGTGACAGTAGTAGGCTGTCTTCTACTTACTTCCTCTGCATGACTTGGTCCAGATAAAACCACTACGTCCTGTAATTTAGCAGGCTCCATTTCTTGTTCAATCATTTCAGAGATGCGAAGCAGCGTATCTGGTTCAATTCCTTTACTAACATGAACAATTGTTAACGGATTGGTCGCAACCTCTCCAAGGCTTTGTAACACTTCACGAATTGCTTTTGTTGGAACAGCTAGAATAACTGTTTCTACTCCAAGAATTGCTTCTTCTAATGATGTGTAGCCTCGCATAGTCATTGGAAGCTCTACGCCGGGAAGGTATTTTTTATTTTCATGCATTTCATTAATACCATCAATTATTTCTTGGCGATGTCCCCATATACGTACATCATGACCATTATCCGCTAATACAAAGCCCAAAGCTGTGCCCCAGCTTCCTGCACCTAATACCGCAATTTTCTCCATGTTATCTGCACTCCTTTTTATTTTCGTGATCGAGCAATAATTCGAATTGGTGTTCCTTCAAATCCAAACGCTGCGCGCAGTTTGTTTTCTAAGAAACGCTCATAAGAGAAGTGAAGTAGTTCAGGATCATTTACAAACACAACGAAAGTAGGTGGTTTAATCGCTACCTGCGTTGCGTAATAAATTTTAAGACGTTTACCGTTATGTGTTGGTGTTGGGTTCATCGCAACTGCATCCATGATCACATCGTTTAAGATACTTGTTTCGACACGCATTGCATGATTTTCATTTACCATATTAATAACTGGTAAAAGCGTATGCGTACGTTTTTTTGTTTTCGCTGATAAAAAGACAATTGGCGCATACGTTAGGAATTGGAAATGTTCACGAACGTTTTCTTCAAACTTTTTCATCGTCTTATCGTCTTTTTCTACTGTGTCCCACTTATTGATAACGATAACAACTGCCTTACCTGCTTCTTGTGCATAACCGGCAATCTTTTTATCTTGTTCAATAATTCCTTCTTCTGCGTTTAATACAACTAAGACAACATCTGAACGTTCAATCGCTCGTAACGCACGAAGCACACTATATTTCTCTGTGCTTTCGTATACTTTACCGCGCTTTCTCATACCAGCTGTATCAATAACAACATACTCTTGTTCTTCTTTTGTAAACTTTGTATCAATCGCATCACGAGTCGTACCTGCAATATTACTTACAATAACGCGGTCCTCACCTAGCACAGCATTTACAAGTGATGATTTCCCAACATTTGGTCGACCAATCAAAGAAAACTTAACAACATCGTCTCCATAGTCTTCATCTTCATCTTTTGGGAAATGCTTAGCTGCTTCGTCTAATAAGTCTCCTAAGCCCAAACCATGCGTTCCTGAAATAGGGAATGGCTCTCCATACCCTAAAGCATAGAAATCATAGATTAATTCTTTCATTTCAGGGTTATCAATTTTATTGACTGCTAATACAACAGGTTTTTTAGATTTGTATAGAATCTTTGCCACTTCTTCATCAGCTGATGTAATACCATCTCGTCCATTTGTTAAAAAGATAATAACGTCCGCTTCATCAATAGCAATTTCAGCTTGTTGCTTAATTTGCTCTAAAAACGGCTCATCTCCAATATCAATTCCTCCTGTATCAATGATATTAAAGTCCATATTAAGCCACTCTGCTGAGCTATAAATACGATCGCGCGTTACGCCTGGAATATCTTCAACAATTGATACGCGCTCTCCTACAATTCGATTAAAAATCGTTGACTTCCCAACATTTGGTCGGCCTACAATCGCAATAATTGGTTTTGGCATGCGAATCTTTCCTTTCTTTGATCTGTTCTATGTATAAATAGCAACCTTTTGCTTATTCGTTTCACAATTGAATATTTTTAATAGATAAGATCATTCATTTTCAAAAACCGAGGTCATGCAAACATGCATGACCTCAAATTATTGCCTACTAGTCAATATGTTATTTACATGTATGCAACAATTAAGAGTACTCTCTCAATCAAACAATTCTATCAAAAAAGCTGCTTCACAACAACAAATTTTTCAGAAAATCAATTATTAGGCTTGACCGGACTATGCTTTTGACGCTGGAATTTTCCTAACAACCAATCGAACTGTGATGCAAGGGACCGCACAACTTTCCAAATAAAAAGAAGCATTAGTACAGTAGCTACAAGGTCAAGGAGCATTGGCTGTCCCACAGGATGCGGCATTGAGATATTCGTGACTATTAAGCTATATAGAAAATCTCCCCCTAACAATCCTAGCAAAATAACGATACATCGCATGTGATCATCTTTTACTAGAAGAAAAACAATATATAAAATAATAGCTGTTAACAGCCATTGTCGGTTCACAAAAATCCATACTGGATCATACAGTTCTAACAAACAAAAGCCTACATAAGCAAACATGACAATCAGTGAAATAAATAATACGTATAATTGCTTTGAAGTTTTAAGCCTTGAACTATCTACACACACCATAACTAATAAGAAAAGATAAGTATAGCTAACGAAAAATGGACCTATCCAAACGGACGTTGTTGATAGCATAATGCTTATCAACAACAACATCGACACCTTCCACCGTAAACACGTTTTATGCAAAAAAAATGTTGAAATGACCCATCCAATCCAAGCAAACCAATAGAATAGAAAACCTTCCATCTTCTCAACTCCCTATTTCTTCATTATGTATCAGTTTTACAAAAATTAACCCTTTGCATAAGCATAGAAACACAAACTTCGGTAAACCTATAATGAATCTAAATAAGGAGGTGAAAATTATGGGAAAAGACCGTCAAGAGAAAAAGCTAAAGAAATCAAAGCGAGTTGAATCAGATCGCGACCAAGGCTTGCATTATCCAGGTGCAACTAGTTTACAAAGCCCTGAAGAAGGGAGAGATACCAATGGACAAAGATAAGAGGCTGATGATTCTTTCTCAAAGACGAATCGTGACGTTTCTAAACAATTTAGGTTGTAGCAACCAGTCCGTTCCATTGCGCTGCAGACACTCGCTGTCCGCGGGAAGGAGTCTGAGCATCCTCGCCGCACTGCGGGGTCTCAGCCTTCCCTCTAGTTTCCGCATGATTTACTTGTCCTACGCCGCTCCATTCCATTAGTTTTTTAAATTGGTTTTCCAATTAACAAAAAAGCCAAACTATAAAAAGGGTTACCCCTCAATAGTTTGGATATAATATTGGCTTAAATACTTATGTCCTAGCCTCGTATTTTCATTTTAAAACAGGATTCGAAACCGAATAAACAGATTTCTGTTGTCCTGTAAGCAAAAAGAGTAGCGCTCCAATTAAGAGAAGTCCACCTGATAGATAAAATCCTAACTCCATGCTTCCTGAGCGATCAGCAAAATAACCAGTGATATATGGTGCAAAAATAGATGAAAGCATCCCGCTAAAATTAAAGAATCCATACACTTTAGAATACATTGTAGATGGCGTAATAGATGCAATGTATGAAATGAGGATTGGATCTAACGCTAATTTCCCAATCAGCCCATACACTATGAGTCCAACTAACAGCCAAACATAGCTATTTGTGTAGGGGATAAAAAATTGACATAGTGCCCCAGCAATTGACAAACTAACAATCAATGCTTTTTTATTTTGAATTCGATCGGACATGTAGCCAAAGAAAATGGCTCCAGGAATAGATGCCCAAGGTACTAATGAAGCAATAATACCTGTTTCCGAAGCTTCAAGACCCCTAGAGCTTTGTAGGTAATACGGTAGCCATGTTAGCATTCCAAAAAAACCGTAAAGTGAGCAAAAGATTAAAATGTACACTAGAATATGGTTTTTCGTAAATAGTTTCCGCAGTGGTTCTTTTTCTTTTGCTTGTACCTTACTCTCCTTTGCTCTCCCATCTTCCACAAACAGTGCAATTAAAATAGCTACAATTATAGTTGGTACAGCAAAAAGATAAAAAGTGAACTGCCATCCTTTATCAAGCGTATATGTAATATACGATGAGCCGATAAAACCTAGTGAAATACCAAATGCCATACCGCTGTTAATCAATGCCGACACAAGCCCTCGATATCTTTCTGAAGTGATGCTTGAAGAGATACCGTACTGTGATCCATAATAAGTACCTTCTCCAAGGCCAGTTAGTGCACGCATTAGTAAAAACATGCCGAACGTCGTAGCCAAGCCAGTTAAAAAGGTTGCTACCCCAAATAAGATATATCCAATAACAAGCACCTTCACTCTTCCAAAACGATCTGCTAAAAAGCCCGTGGGAATCTGCATAGCTGCATAGGAGGCAAAAAACACCGTAGACATTAACCCGAGCTCTGTTTTTGTCAGCCCCCACTGCTCTCCAATATCTCCCATCACCGGAGATAAAATATTGCGATCTGCATACATGAAAACCCAGCCTAAAAAGAATAGAAAAATGGTCAGTACAGGATGTCCTTTTTTCATAACCACACCTCTTTTTTCTGTATTTTCAGACTATTATACATAATAAACGTTTGTTATTTCATCCAAGTTGTCAGGTTTTCTGCCTGCTTTTTTTACTATGATAGTGAAAATCCGATTCAAAACAACAAAACAAGCACACGGTATCGTATGCTTGTTTTGTTGTTTTGGCTATCTATTATTAAACTTTTCAATCGACACTGGTCGCTGACATAGCCAATCATAAGTTTTTCCCGTAATAACAAGCGGAACTTGCTGAAGCTCTGAAATAGAACCAGTACCTAATGCAACCATGATGAACCTTAATTCTTCATGGAGTTCTAAAACTTCTTCGATAACAGCTTCTATACCTGAATCCATTAAAACAGACAGTAGACGCCCAGCTAATCCAGTTGCTGAAGCACCTAAAGCGAGCGATTTGGCTACATCCATTGCTGTTTGAATACCTCCAGAGCCGATAATTGAAATACCGCCTACACTCTGTGATACTTCTGCTAAAGATGCTGCGGTTGAAATTCCCCAATCGTTAAAAAAATGAAAATGATTCTCACGCCTCTCATTTTCGATTTTCGAAAAATTCGTACCGCCGTAACCCCCAACATCAATAATACTCACGCCGACTTCTTTTAGTTTAGTCGCTGCCGCAGCGCTCATCCCAAAACCTACTTCTTTTGCTATAACAGGTACATCTAAGGCATTCACAATTTGTTCAATGCGCTTTAAAGCTCCCGTAAAGTCCCGATCTCCTTCTGGCATAACTAGCTCTTGAATTACGTTCAAGTGGATTTGCATCCCATTGGCTTCAAGCATATCAACAGCCCGCTTTGCCTGATCCACTGTCGCTTCGCTTCCAAGGTTAGCAAGGATGATTCCAGCGGGGTTTTCTTGCCTTACTACTCGATATGTTTTTTCTTCTTCTTCGTTTTTAATCGCAGCCATCTGCGAACCTACAGCCATCGCTAAATTACAAGCGCTAGAAACTCGTGCTAGAGAACGGTTAATTTCTTCCGTCTCTAACCCGCCGCCTCCAGTCATTGCATTGATAAAAATTGGCGAACTCAGTGAAAGTTCGCCAATCTTTGTATTTAACTGGACATCTTTTACACTTTTATCTGGCAAGCTGTTATGCACAAACTGAATGTCGTCGAGTCCGTGTAAGCGATGTTGTCCGGTTTGAATCGCATGATGAATGTGATCGATTTTTCGTTTCGCTCTACTCACCAAACATCACCATTATTTTAGTTTTTTTAATTGATCTCCAATCATGTCGCCTAACTGAAAACCTTTTGATTCTTCTTGAATATTGTAGTCACCATAATCCACCGGCTCTTCTTCCTCAAGGTCACGAATGCTTAATGAAATTCGACGTTCGCTTTCGCTCACATCTAATACCTTTACTGTAACCTTTTCTCCTTCAGTTAATACTTCATGAGGAGTACCAATATGTTTGTGAGAAATGTGAGAAATGTGTACAAGCCCTTCTACACCAGGTAATACCTCGACAAAAGCTCCAAACGATACTAATCGGCGAACAGTTCCATCGACTACATCACCTTGTTTAAGCTTTGAAGAAATATTGTCCCATGGTCCCTCAAGCGTATCTTTAATTGATAAAGAAATACGTCCGTTTCCTTTATCAACTGATAGTACTTTTACCTTTACGCTATCTCCTTCTTTTACTACATCAGAAGGCTTTTCTACTCGCTCGTGTGAAAGTTGAGAGATGTGAACAAGACCATCAACGCCTCCAACATCAACAAAAGCTCCAAAGTCTGTTAAGCGCTGCACTGTTCCTTCCAGTACTTGACCTTCCACTAAAGAACTAAGAGCTGTTTGTTTCTTTTGCGCGTTTTCTTCTTCAACAACAGCACGGTGTGATAGGATAATACGATTTTTTTCACGATCGAGTTCTACGACTTTAACCGTTAACGTTTGGTCTTGATAGCTAGCAAAGTCATCAACAAAATGCGCTTCAACTAAAGATGCAGGGATAAATCCTCGCACACCAATGTCTGCTACTAATCCACCTTTAACAACTTCCTTTACAACAGCTTCAAACACTTCGCCTGTGCTTAGTTTTTCTTCTAAATCATCCCAAGCTTTTTCTGCATCGACTGCTTTCTTAGACAAGACTAATAGCTCTTCTTCAACTTTAATTACCTTTGCTTGAATCTCTGTACCTTCTTTAATTACATCACTTGCTTTTTCAATATGTAAACTTGATAATTCACTGATTGGAATAACACCATCTAGCTTGCTGTTGGCAACTTCAACTAGAACTTGCTTATCTTCAACTTTCGTTACAGTTCCAGTTACAGTTTCGCCAACTTCTAATGCTTTTACTTCTACTTGATTCATATCTTCTACCATCGTCTTTTCCTCCTTCAATATCTAGCAGCAATATATTTTCAGATAAAAAGCAGCGAAGCTCTTATCACTATATATCCTTGTATCTATTTTTGTATAGAAAAAACTCTCTTTGTTACTAACTTCTAATAAATAGAATCTTTTGTCAAGCGAAAAGCTTATTAACTATTGGTATTTTTCAATCAATTTAGCAATTTCACTCATAATTGCTTCCGTCACTTCATCAGCAGATGCACGGCGTTCTCTAAACTCTGACATATCTAATGGCTTTCCATACACTACTTTCACTTTAGAAAATGCTTTATATGGACCAATAATTGCACACGGTACAACATCAGCTGTAGAACGCAGTGCAAAAAAACCTACTCCCGCTAACCCTTTTTTTAGTTTACCGTCTTTACTTCTTGTTCCTTCAGGGAAAAGGCCAAGCACTTTTCCTTCTTTTAGAATTCCTAATCCTTTTCGTAGAGCTTCACGATCTCCCACGCCGCGCTTTACTGGAAATGTTTCTAATTTAGGTAAAATGGTTTTTAAGACGGGTGCATCAAACAACTCTGCTTTGGCCATGAACGAAATCGGACGAGGGCATGTAATCCCTACGGTAGGGGGATCAAGGTTATCAATATGATTTGAGCACAGCAATACCCCACCTTCTGATGGGATATTCTCTGTACCAATTACTTCATAACGATAAACAGGTTTTAATATACCGCGTACTACTGAACGTGCAAATGTATAAAAGCTCACAGCATTCCAACCCTTTCATGCGTAATAGAAAGTATTTTTTCAACGACACCTTCAATTGACAATGCTGTTGTATCAATTTCAATTGCATCATCTGCTTTTTTCAAAGGCGCGACTTCACGCTCTGAATCAATTTTATCTCGACGAGCAATGTCAATTTTATGCTGTTCTAGATTAGATGGGAAACCTTTTCTCACGTTCTCTTCATGACGACGCTGAGCTCGCTCTTCCACTGATGCAAGTAAAAAGATTTTCACTTCTGCATGGGGAAGGACGTGCGTACCAATGTCACGCCCATCCATTACAACGCCTCCATTTTGAGCTAACTTCTGCTGTCGAACGACCATTTCTTCACGCACTGATCGGTGTTTAGCAACGATTGATACTGAATTTGTCACCTCTGCTGAACGGATCTCGTTGGTTACTTCTTTACCATTTACACTAACAACCTGTCCATTTTCAGAAGGTTTAAGTTCAATCTCTGTTTCATTTAATAAACGAAGTAACGCTTCTTCGCTTTCTAATTTAACCCCTTGCTGCTGGGCTTGATACGTAAGGGCACGATACATCGCACCTGTGTCTACATAAATATATGATAAATTTTCTGCTATAATCTTTGCTACTGTACTTTTCCCAGCTGCAGCAGGTCCATCAATAGCAATTGAAATTTGCTTTTCCATAAATCCTCCTTGACGTGCTAACAAGAACATATTTTTCATTAATTTCTTTTTACACGAAAAAAAAGAGCAGGTTGCCCCCTGCTTTTTTAATCATTGTTTCTATTTTATCATATCGCCGCTTTACTGGTCGAACGTTTCAATAATTTTGTTGAAATTATTTTTTGCTACTCCTTCATACTGTATAACCTTTGAAAAATAGGTTGTATGTTCGCTGTAAAATAAAAGAGCCTGAGCAGCAAACAAAAAGAAGAACTGAACAATAACAAATTTCACTAATAAGCTTTCAATCCGCTTCATGTTAATCTCTCATTCCATTATTGTATTTACATACTAGTTTGGAACGAACAGGTTTAATTTATACTTACTTTATAACAATCCCTTTCTTCTTAACTCGAGCTGACGCTTTAACGTATAGCGCATTAGTAGCTGTTTTGCTTTTATATTTGGACTCAAAAACTCTACGGATAGCTGCCCTTGCTGTTCGTTAATTGGCTGTTCAACACGAACAAGCTTACCTTGCAGTTCAAGAGTTACCTCTTCCTCTTCATGCTTTAGTAATAAGCCTACCTTAACTTCTTCATTCACTTTAAAATCACTTCTTTCAGACAGGTTAATACAAACCCCTCCGGCACTTAAGTCTCTCGTAAAGCTCTGCAAGGAGTTTTTCGCTTCACCATATTTCTCCATAACTACCGTTAGCGTTACAGGAACTCGAAAGAAATTTCTTCTCTGTACAGCTTCTAAAGAATCGTCTCCCGGATAGTCTAATTCAATAACAGGTATATCTTTAATTGCTCGATCTTTTACTTCTGTTGAGAATCCATAAACGGCTTTATCTTCCCCTACGAACATGGCGTTTAATTTTGTTCCCTTCATTAGGAAAGCTGTTTTTTTGGTCTTTTCGTTAAATGGATAATCAATTATCAGTTTGTGTTCTGTACAATCAACCACTTTACATCGATAGGTGATTTGATCTTCTTCACTTTCTAAGTTAAGCGGCATTCCAACTTTAATCATATAAAAGCCCCCCATTTTATTAGTATTCCTACTATTAAAAATAGTAAAATATACTTAATTTGTAAACATATTTTTAGTCTTATATACTCATTTAACCTCCAATAAATAACATGATTCCTTATATAAAATAAAAAAGCCTTCAAGTATTTTGCATACTTGAAGGCTTTTCGATTAAACTTCGTCATAGATTGGTTCAGCGTTTTGTAATTTATCTACTTTTTCTTCAAATCCTGTTTTTGCATTTACAAAGATTCGATACGTATCGTCATTAATTGTACCAAGAAATTCGTAACACAATACTTCTTCCTGTAAGTCGTTTTCAATAATGGCTAAGCGATCTTCCATCACTTTAAGGTTTGGATTTAATTTTGATTTAGCTTCTTCTTTTGTAATCGTTGGTTCAGGAATGTCCCTTGTACGATGTCGTAATAAAAACTCTTTTGCTGAGAAGCCAGCTACCGTTCCATCATCCAACGCCATTTTCATCTTTACAGCATCGGGATAAATACGCACTCCACTTTCAGTTTCTTCAACAAATGTAAAGACACCAAGATTATCGTACTGAGCGCTTTCAGACATTACAAGGCTTTCAAAGCGATGATCTTTTAAAAATTTATTGGCTTTTTCCATTGCTTCGTTTAGGCTAATATTTTGTTTTTTGACGTCTCTGTTTTCTAATACCCAAATCGGATATCCACCTTTTTTCGTAATATCCATATAAATCTCTTGCTTTGTTGAAGGGTCTTTAATTGTTAAGCTGTAAAAAGGATAATTAGCCCCCTTACCACTTTCCACAATGTGCATTTCTTCTTTTCCTTTTAAATCTAAAAACGATCGTGCTACTTCTTTGGCAACTCTTTCATCTACTTCACGACCTTTAAGCTGGCCAAATGCTTTTTTCTCTTCTTCGTTTGATGTATTTGTAATACCTAAGTCTGATTCAGCATAGGAATCCATGCTCTTTTCGACAGTTTTCAAGCCATCAATAATGGTATTGTCACCCTGCTTTTCTTTTGTTGCTAAAGCTAGCTCTACATCCATCCATCTTAAATTATTATCAATAACCAAATGCTGAACTGTACGCATTTCGTTCTGAATTTCAGATGACTTTTCATACAGAGAGTTCAATGTCTTATACTCTTTATCTGTAAGCGGTGATTTACTGAGATCTCTAACAGCTACCTCGTATGCAAAATCGCCAATATCGGATAAGAACTCTTCCGTTTTATTAAAAGGTAACAGCGCTAATGGCAATTGTCCTACATTGCTATGCGCTTCTGAAGTTAAACGCCATACTTCTGCAAGCGCTGGCGATAATTGATCTCGAGAACTCATCGCTAATGTCCCGCCGATTTTATCATTTAATAAATCAAGCTCGTACGATAAATCATGAAACGCTCGTTGATACGTATTTTCGGCTTGTAATAAAACAGCATCTTTTTCTTGATGCTCTGTATACCCCCAATATCCGACTCCTACCACACCAACTGCTAAAATTGTAATTAAAATTGTTCGAATCATTATTATCACCTCTCTTAATTACAGAAAATGTGTTTACCGATTTGTTTAATTTGCGGTCGTGACCAAATCCATGCGCTAGTTGCTGTATCTGGATTAAAGTAATACATTGCATTACCAGTTGGATCCCAGCCGTTAATTGCGTCCAATACAGCTTTTTTTGCCGTTTCATTTGGTTCTAGCCAAATTTGTCCGTCTGCTACGGCAGTAAAGGCTCTCGGTTCAAAGATAACGCCTGCTACTGTGTTTGGAAATGTTGGACTGTTAACTCGGTTTAAAATAACAGCTGCTACCGCTACCTGTCCGTTATACGGCTCGCCTCGCGCTTCTCCATATACAGCATTAGCCATTAGCTGTATATCATTTTGTGAAAATCCATTTGGAACATTTAAAGCTGTTGGCTTTTGCGCTTTTTCTTGCTGTTGTTCACTGCCTCCATTAGTAGCAGCTTTGTTAGTTTGATTTTGTTGAGGAGTAGCTTGATTATTATTTCTACCTTCTGATTGCTGCTGTCCTCGTGACTGTTGACCTGTCGGCTGTTGTTGCTGACTTTTGGATTGTGATTTTGCATTTTTTTGTACATTGTTCTGACTAGACTTTGCTGAAGAACCTTTTTGTTTATCAATTGGAACTCCACCGTAATGGGTAAATTTATTTCCTTTTTTCAACTCAGTCTTTACATGATACTCATAGTATTTCGTTACGTCTGCTAACTTTTGTTTGGTTTGCGCTCCGGCTAATCCATCAATCTTTTTTATACCAAACTCATACTGGAAATTTCGAAGTGCCCAGTACGTACTCCATCCAAAAACACCGTCAATTTCCCCATTATAAAAGCCGATGTACTGTAAGCGAGACTGCAATTCAATAACGTCTTCCCCTACTGCGCCCTGTTGAATGACTTGATTGGTAAATGCTGATGAAGATTGCGGATTAATCATTGTTATTGCTAATAAAGAACATACGCAAGCTGAACAAATATACTTTGTAATTCGTCCCATTAAAAACATTCCATAACCTCCTACATCGTATGTAAGTGATAAGATGATAAGAGTATTTTTTGTAAAGGATGTTTTTTTATACAGGCTAGGAGAAATTTGCTCAAATAAACAAAAAAAAAGTAGCTTTCTTATGAAGAAGCTACGTCTTTTTATTAGGCAATAAACACTTTTTTCGCTTGCTTTACTTTGCGTAATCCCAACCACCATAAATAAATCATAAATGGAATAATAATAAAAATCCAATTATCCATGGTGATAATAATATAATCATAAATACCATGTAATAAAAATGGTGTACCGATTGAATAGAGCGTCCATTTTATTTTTTCATTTCCTTTTGAAAATTTTGCTTTTCCTAAGTAATAACCCATAATAACTCCAAATAAGGCATGGCTAGAAACCGGTAGAATCGCTCGACCAATTGCTGATTCTAAACCGTTAGCAAACAAGTAAAAAATATTCTCAACAGTAGCAAATCCTAACGAAACAGAAACACCGTATACAATGCCATCATAATGCTCATCAAACTCAATGTGTTGATATACTGTAAAAAATAAAATAAACCATTTAAAAAATTCTTCCAAGAAGCTAGTGGAAACGAACGCTTCTACAAAAGGGGAATGAAGTAAATTTTCTTCTTGAAGCACATATTGGATAAACATAATCGGCAACACAAGCATCGCGCCAAAAATGAAAGTTTTTAAGACCATTGAAATGGGTTCAGTTTCATACTCATCTTTTAAATAAAAAAAGCTCAGTAAAGCTAGTCCAGGCGCAATACCTGCAGATAAAATCGCCAACATAAAGCAGCGCCTCTTTTCATCTGTTTTTTTCCATCGTATCATGTTATTGTTAGAAAGAAAATCATTTATCTACTACCTAATTGAAAGTAGCAAAGACTTTTAACAATTTGATAACGAAAGGATGTCATTATGAAAACTCTTTATATCATTCACACTGGTGGAACTATTTCAATGAAAGAAGATGCTCAAACTGGATCAGTAAAACCTGATGATCATAATCCTTTACAACACTCCACACCTTCCATCGCTAGCTTAGCAAATGTAATTGTTGAAGAAGCGTTTCATTTACCTTCGCCCCATATTACGCCAAAAGAAATGCTTACGTTAGCAAAAAAAATTGAGCAAAAGATTGAGACCGATCAAATTGATGGCGTCGTGATTACACATGGTACTGACACGCTTGAAGAAACTGCTTACTTCCTGGACTTAACAACTAAAACAGATATTCCAATTGTATTAACAGGTGCCATGCGCTCTAGCAATGAAATTGGATCAGACGGACCTTATAATTTTATTTCTGCAGTTCGCGTTGCTTCAAGTGATGCAGCTAAAGGAAAAGGCGTTCTCGTTGTCATGAACGATGAAATTCACACAGCTAAGAATGTGACTAAAACACATACAAGTAATGTAGCTACCTTCCAAAGCCCTCAATACGGACCAATTGGTATTGTGACAAAGCAAGAAATATCTTTTCATCATATGCCAACAGAGCACGAATTTTACCCTGTAGATAACATTGACAAGCAGGTCGTTTTACTGAAGGCTTATGCGGGTATGGATGAACAACTTTTTCAATCACTGGCATCTTTACATATTGATGGCTTGATTATTGAAGCTCTTGGTCAAGGAAACTTACCTCCACGCACCTTACAGGGTTTACAGCAACTATTGGATAAAAACATTCCAATTGTATTGGTATCTCGTTGCTTTAATGGGATTGCACAAGATGTATATGGATACGAAGGTGGAGGAAAACATTTAAAAGAATTAGGCATGATCTTCTCAAATGGACTAAACGGCCAAAAAGCCCGAATTAAACTGTTAGTTGCTCTTCAAAGCTCTTCAAACCAAGAAGAAATCCAAGAGATCTTTCATCATTAATAAAAAGACAACCATAAAGGCACAATACCTTTATGGTTGTCTACTTGCTAGATATTCAGCAATTTGCCTTCCATGAAAACGCCCATTTTCAATAAAAATTTCATTTGCATTATTTCCTGCTGCAATTACTCCCGCAATAAAAATACCTTGCACATTCGTTTCCATTGTATCAGGGTCAAACAGCGGACGACCTGATTCAAAATCAATCTCAATGCCCATTTTCTCTAAGAATGAATGATCTGGATGGTAACCGGTCATCGCAAAGACAAAATCGTTTGGAATTGTAATTTCTTCTTTTCCATTTGAATACGTTACCGTATGCTCATCAATACGAGTTACAACTGCATCAAAAATCATTTCGATGGTGCCGTTTCGAACCAAGGCTTCAAACTCTGGTAAAATCCAAGGTTTTACGCTCTTTGAATACTCTGATCCTCGGTAAATTACCGTCACGCGAGCGTCCGCCTTTACTAGTTCCAATGCTGCATCCACACTAGAGTTTTTTCCGCCAATGACAACCACATCTTGATTAAAGTATGGATGCCCCTCTTTAAAATAATGATGGACTTTCGGTAGATTTTCACCAGGAACGCTCATATAGTTTGGTGAATCATAATAGCCAGTTGCAACAATAACATGCTCTGCTTCGTATTCACCCTTTGAGGTGGTGACAACAAACTGTCCTTGGTTGTTCTTGTGTACATGTGTTACAAGTTCAAATGAGTGAATTCGTAGATTTTTGCGTTTGACTACTTCACGATAATACGCAAGAGCTTGATTTCGCACAGGTTTTCTGTTTTCTGTAATAAACGGAACATTTCCAATCTCTAACTTCTCACTCGAACTAAAAAACGTTTGATGGGTAGGGTAATTATAAATAGCATTTACAATATTCCCCTTCTCAATTATAAGAGCATTGATGCCGACCGCCTGCAATTCCAAAGCTGCAGAAAGTCCACAGGGTCCCCCTCCGATAATAATTGCTGTTTCTTTTTTCAAACTGCTCACTCCTTTACTTCCAACGAACTTTAGCGTTATACCAAGCTCTTTTCCAACTCCATTCTTTCCTACTAACTAAATTAATTATCTTTACGCACAAAAAAATCTCCTATCTTATGATAGGAGATTTTCTATAAATACGCAAATCTTTCTACTTATTAAATCCAGCCTCTAAAACGTGATGCTTCCGCCATTTTGCGCACGCCTACCATATAAGCAGCCAAGCGCATATCTACCTTACGCGTTGTCGACGTTTCGTAAATAGTATTGAATGATTTAACCATTACTTTTTCTAGCTTTTCTTCTACTTCTTCTTCTGTCCAATAATACCCTTGGTTGTTTTGAACCCATTCAAAGTAAGAAACCGTAACGCCTCCAGCACTAGCTAATACATCAGGCACAAGCAAGATGCCACGCTCAGACAGAATACGGGTTGCTTCTAACGTAGTTGGGCCATTTGCTGCTTCCACAACAATACTTGCTCGAATCTTATCAGCATTTTCTTCTGTAATTTGGTTTTCAATTGCTGCTGGAACAAGAATATCACAATCCAGCTCTAATAATTCTTTGTTACTAATTGTTGTATTAAATAACTTTGTTACCGTACCAAAACTATCTCGTCGATCTAATAGATAGTCAATATCTAAACCGTTCTCGTCATGCAAAGCACCATATGCATCTGAAATACCGATAATTTTAGCACCTGCATCATGCATAAATTTCGCTAAAAAGCTTCCAGCATTTCCAAACCCTTGCACCACGACTCTTGCACCTTTTAAATCAATTCCACGTTTTTTAGCCGCTTCTCTTATACAGATTGTAACCCCTTTAGCTGTTGCTGTTTCACGTCCGTGAGAACCTCCTAATACAAGCGGTTTACCTGTGATAAAACCTGGTGAATTAAATTCATCAATTCGACTATATTCATCCATCATCCAGGCCATAATTTGCGAATTCGTAAATACGTCTGGTGCTGGGATATCTTTTGTTGGACCTACAATTTGACTAATTGCTCTTACATATCCACGACTTAACTTTTCTAATTCTCCAAATGACATATTACGAGGGTCACACACAATTCCGCCTTTCCCCCCGCCATAAGGTAAATCTACAATTCCACATTTCAAGCTCATCCAAATAGAAAGAGCTTTTACTTCTTTTTCGGTTACGTTTGGATGAAAGCGAATTCCACCTTTTGTGGGGCCAACAGCATCGTTATGCTGAGCGCGATAACCTGTAAAGATTTTAACCGAACCATCATCCATTTTGACAGGAATTTTCACTGTCATCATGCGAAGCGGTTCTTTTAACAATTCATATACTTCCTCAGGATAGCCCAATTTCTCCAACGCCTTATGTATGACCGTTTGAGTAGATTTTAACACATCATTTTTCTGTTCTTGTCGATTGCTTTTGCTCTCTTGCATTTTGTCGGCTACCATCTGTAAACCTCCTAAAGTGGATCAAAAAATTAGTAATTCATTAATTTGGTGCATCTTTCATGACATAGTATACACCCTTACTTTTGCTATGCAAAGGGAAATATGAAAGTTTTATGATATTTTGTAGGACAAAACGAAAACGCTTCCAATTAATTGTGTAATCCTCATAATTTTTAGCATTTCTTATAGAATTGCGTGGGATGAATCCCCAAAAAAACTCCCTTTATTGCCGTAGGTTTACGTAACACCCACAGCAACAAAAGGAGCTGTTACATTTGAATGTACCTTAGCTCTAAGTTTATGAAAAAGTATCTGCAATGTACGAAAGAGCTTGATTATGAATTAACTGCTTTCCATACTCCTGTACCCGATGTTTCGTAATTGTAGAGGGACTTCCATATTCCGCTAACAACGCTATAATATTCCCGATCTCTTTCATCGTCAGTTTTTCTTCTCCTACTAATACATAAAACCGATTTTCAAACGAATAGAGAATAGTTTCAATATCATAATATTGATTAATTCGTTTTGCCAATTGAATAACGTCTTCAAACGTTTGAAATTCAAAGAATAAATCGTGACTTTCATCCAACATCACTTGCATCTCGATAAATTCTTCGTACATATCTTCATGTTCATCAATAATTTCCATTTCATCTTGACTATCTTGTTTCGTCACAAACACGACCATCCCCTGAGCTTGAAGGGAAAAAATCTCTACTGAAAGCGAGCTTGTCGGTTCAAAATTTAATTCTTTGGACGCCTGCTCAATCATCTCACGAAACAGCTGTTTAACCTTAAATGTATCAGTCCACAAATCTTCTTTTGTGAGCCCTCGCTCTTTTAAATCATCGTACGTGACAAAGACTTTTAACTTATTATAATTTAAACGCTCAAGTCTCATTTGCGTCCCTCCCCGCTTGCACTCATAACCACATGGTTTGATAATGCAGTATATGTACCTTCTAGAAAACGGTTCGTGATGTTTACTTACGAGTTTACAGGTTTACACAGTTAAAAACAAGCCTATTGATTATGATGTTCGGCTAATTTTTCAGTTAACCATTCATTCCATTCGTTTTTTGAATTACCTAATAAAAACGAAGAAACTCTTTCCTTATCTTTCCCGTCTAACATTTCAAAAACAAAGCCACCAAGACCAATTTTTAAATGTGGAAACTCTCCTTGCACATCACATGCCAAATCAACGGTTTTCTTAGCATTCTCCATCATTGTACAGGACATAAAGAAGAAGGTTGGATCCACTTCTTTTAAAATGAGATAAATATCTCTTTCTTCAATGCTGCTCCCTAAGTAAATAACTTCAAACCCTTTTCTTCTCAAGAACAATGTAAAAACAAGCAGCCCTACTTCATGCGTTTCATTTGGACCGCACACCGCGATGGCTTTTGGTAATAAACCACTTGAAGGAAGAGAATAAAATAACATGCTGATTCTTGTTTTCAGTAACTGCGTAGCATAGTGTTCATGGGCACTTGTAATCTTACCTTTTTCCCACATATCTCCTACTGTAACTAATAAAGAACCTAGTATATCAATTACTACTTGCTCCACGGAATATAAGCTAAAAGCATGATTGATTAGTTCTTGTGCTTTACTTTCTTCAAAAGATAATAAATGATGTAAAATTTGATCTTTTAAACGTTGAGGTGTTTCCACTTCACTTTGGTCAGCAGTTTGGTGAACGTTTGCGCTCTCTGTTTCTAACAATGAGACAGCTTGACTAATAGTAAAGCCGTTGCTCACTTTATCTGTTAACCACTTTAATTTTTTAAAATCTGCCTCTGTATACAAACGATGACCCGACTCGTTTCGCACAGGGTTAAATATTTTATAACGACGCTCCCATGCACGCAACGTTCCGGGTTGGATTCCGACCATGTTTGAGATGGCTTTAATATTATACTTTCCTTCTTGTGAAGCCATATGTAACCTCCAACGACTCTTCGTGAACTATAACGTATTACTTGCATTATAGGATAAGTTACACGTTGTGTAAAATCTGTATATGCTATGTTCAAAAGACGCTTAAAGTTAGTTTGCTCTAGTAATTGTTAGAACATGCGCCTTGGCTTTGGCTTCCAAACGAAGAGGTAAAGAAGTAGTTCCATACCCATTGCTCACAAAGTAAACTATATCTTTATGCGTTTTAAGTCCACCTAATTCATAAGGGCCAAACCCAAGCAAACGGATTTGTCCACCATGGGTGTGACCGCTAAGCATTAAGTCAACACGCTGTTTTTCCACTTCAAAGACTGCATCTGGATTATGGCTAAGCAACAGTGTGAAATGTTGTTGATTTACACCGTTATAAGCTTGATTAATGTTTAATTGCCCTTCTGACAAGTCATCAACTCCTACAATATTGTAAGAAACCCCTTCCTTCTCGATACAAATTGCTTCGTTTTTTAAAGCTACTACCTCATGCTTTTTGAAAAGAGCAGCTAGACTCTGTTGATTAATTTCATAGTCGTTATTTCCCCATACAAAGTAAATAGAACCTAGCTGTCTTAACTGCTTGATATTCGCTTCAATCTGTTGTGGCGAGACACCTTTTTCCGCTAGGTCTCCTCCAATAACAACAAAATCAATATGTCCCTTTACTTGTTCAATTAAGGATTTTGTAACCGTACGTTTATGTATATCTGAAATAAAGAAAATACGCAGTGACTGCCATTCCTTTGGAACACCCTTCACTTCAATATGTTCTTGTTCGACAACTGTACGCTGTGCCTCTTTGGCCATGTAAGTAAGTAAAACAATAGCAGCCACTACTAACACACCGATAATTCCTATAATCATAATCATGCTCACTCCTTTTTTATTTACTTTGTGAAGCAGCACCTATACCGTAAATGAATGAGACCAATATAACTGGTAATAGTACATAATATTCAAATGAAATAAACGCTACGCAACCCACTAAAGAAAGCAATGCTACAAGAAATTCCACTCTGTGCAACCTTGTTCCTTGTATCCAGCGGTACACATTTTCAATTAACACCTGCACCCAAATAGCTTGACACGTACAGCTAATTAAAAAGAGCAAAACCGTTGCAAACAGATTCTCTGGATTTTCCAGAAAAAATACAATGGTATCTAGCGAAGCTCCTTCTTGTTCAAATACAGAGGTTGTAATGAAATAATAACTACATACCCACCCTATTACAAATAATAACCACTTTCTCATAATACAAGCCTCCCCTCACTACAACTTGTATGTGAGAAGAGGCTATTGCATGTATTGAATGCTTATTTATTTTCATGATACAAATTAATATCGTAGGTTTGTTTCATTGCCGCATACAAATCTTTTCGACTTTCCCACTGTGCTGGAGTTGACCAAATGTCCTTGCTTTTTTGAATAATTTCACACCGCAAATCATTAAATTCTTTTTCCACCTTATCGCATTGCTTTTGCATTTGTATCATCCTAAAATAGGTAGAAAAAATGATGATAAGCAAGAGAAGATGCTTACTATCACCGAGAAAAAATTGAATAAAGTCACTAAAAGCTATCAGGTTTAAGCGCGAAGTAAATACAAATAAATAACTTATCCCAAACAGCAAGCATACAAAGGATACCCACTTCCATTTATTCATTGATTTTTGAGTAGCCGATAACTTTTCTTTTTTATTTATAACGCTTTCTAATATATATTGAGTAGGTTCATCAACATGATAGTGAGACAGCTCTTTCACTTTCTTCAACTCCCCTTTATAAGGCTAGTACAACAGTATGAAGAAAGGTGAATGTTTATGTTTAAAATTTCAACAATGGTCTTTCTAGTGAACGTCTTGTTTGAGCAATCTCGCTAGTTCGGCTTGCCATCCTAAAAATGTAGATTCTGTACGCTCATGTTCGGATTGCTTAAATTCATCTAAATCAATGCTGCAAAGATCACAACAATTGTGCCTCTCTGAAATGCCCTCTTCTTCAAAATATCTCATTAAGGCTTTTCTTCTACATTCTTTTGTATGGATAAACCCTTTCATTGCATGGTATTTTTTCTGCTTAGCGTTTAGGCGTTTATTTACAATCTCCACCAGTTCTCCATATAGAGATTCCGTAACCTGTTCTGGATAAATTATTCCATCATGAATCGCACCAATGTTTTCTAAATAGTGGCGAATAAAACGCCAATGCGTCTCATAAACACCAATTGTAAATAAAAAGTGGGCTTCAACTTCTCGAACTCCAACTGGACTGGAGCTTGAACGAATTTGTGACAAACAATATAAAAGCGTATCTGGAGAAGGAAGCTCTAAGTCTAACAAAGCCTGTGCAGACACATCATCTTCTTCACTATATAATAAAATTGCTAAGCTCGGTAAGCCATCACGGCCTCCTCTTCCAATTTCCTGAACATAGGATTCAAGCTGCGTAGGCGTTTGAAAATGCAGGACAAAACGAACGTTCGATTTGTTAACTCCCATTCCAAAAGCACTTGTACAGCAGATGAAGTCGAGCTGATTTTCAAGAAATTGTCGCTGAATGAGCATGCGATCGTTACCTTCCATTCCTCCATGGTAATATTGGACTTTTTCGACACCGTTTTCTTTTAAGTAGTGCGTTAACGACTCCGTTAACGCTCGGCTAGAGCAATAAATAATACCTGGTTTTTGAATTTTCGTTACGTATTCCAGTAGCTTTTTCTTTTTTTCTTCAAGACCATGCACATGCTCTACGCTGATAGCAATATTTGAACGATTCATTGAATATAAATGCTCGTTGACTTGATCAAGGTGTAGATAAGTTTTAATATCACTGAGCACTTCACTCGTTGCTGTACCTGTTAGCGCTAAGCAAGTCGGTTTCCCTAGGTTTTCCCATACCATGCCTAAGTTTAAATAATCTAACCGAAAGTCATGGCCCCATTGCGAAATACAGTGTGCTTCATCTACAACGAACATACCAATATTTGCTTGTTTGAGAGCCTGAACTACATACGGATTCTGTAAGATTTCAGGAGAAGCATAAATGAAACGATAGCTATTTAAGGAACGAAGCGCCTGCCGCTTTTCATCTTCACGTAAAAAACTGTTAAGAGCAATAACTCGTTTTTCTCCCTTGGCTTTGAGCTGCTGAACCTGATCTTCCATTAAGGAAAGCAACGGGGACACGATAAGGATTGGCCGCTTTAAAAAATAGCCAGGGAGCTGGTAACAAAGTGACTTTCCTGTTCCCGTAGGCAAGACGGCCAGAACATGATTGTTATTTAATAAGTCCGTTATAATTTCTTTTTGACCGTTCCGAAAAGTAGAAAAGCCGAATTCCTTTTGAAGTACCTGTTCTAACTGCATCGTCTTACTCCTTTCTTAATTCGTTACGCACTTAGCCAATACAAGACGAATTTGAAAATAAGTAAGGTGATCACTAACCCTTTTTTTGATTTCTTTTAGCTGATTGGTATTTAACGCTTCAAAAGCATTCATAATTTCCTTTTGATCCTCCACTTTTACATAATCATCAATAGTAAAGTTAGGAAGAAACAGTGCCAATTCAGCAATATGATCTTCAATTGTGCTCTCTTTTAACCGTCTAATTCGAGCTACTTCTTTTAATGATTTTCCTTTTTGTAACCACTCATACGTTTTAACTGTTGAAGCTGTTAGTGGCACAGTCATATGTACGTCCTGTATAAATTGTTGAAGAACTGGAAATTCACTTCGACATTCGCTAATTTGCTCAATGATTTGATGAACGACGCTGATCATTAATAAATGAACGTAGTGTTCGTTCATCTTATAATATTCAGCAAGCTGACTTTTGGTTAAACCAATTCGCTTATATCCACTCAGATGTTGAACAAACACATCAGCGTTTTGAGAAGAACATTTCGTTAAAATACATTTTAATTCATTAAACAAGCGTTTGGCCAACTCTTCTCTTGAATACGACTGAGAAAATAAATAAGCTTTCACCCATTGAATGGTCTCAGGATCTTGGGTGATTGGCAAAAATCCCTTTTGAAAATACTGTAGATTAGAGATTGTTTGAATGAACAAGGTCAGTCTCGATAAAAATAATTGTGTGCTACTCGCAAATTGCCAACCGCTAAGCTTAGCTGGCAGAGGCCATTCACGTAATTGTTGGTGAAGTGCCTCTTCACCCTTGCTTGTTAGCATATATTTTTGATGGTCCACTTCTTTAATGAATTGATGAGAAGTAAGCTCTTTTACGTATAGAGAAAATGTTTCTTTTTTCAAGTAACTAAATGATTGAAATAAAAAAGACAAGCCAAAGATTTTACCGTCTTGAATTGTTTGCGCTGATTTTTTCCCAGCTACTATATGATAAATCCCGTAAACTGTTCGTTCACCTTTTAGTTGTTGCATACTATATAGCATAACGGTTTGAATATAGTTCACAATCGTCAACTTCCTTTCTCTTTTCATTTTACCAAAACTTTAACAGAAAGCACCTTTTTGTCATTGCACGAATTGAGATGAACGAAAAAAGTGGCACTATAAGTCATGACAAACCCTTGTCTGATAAGCATTATCAATGACTTTTCTATTGAAAAGTTTTAAAAATCGTCTTACAATGGGTAAAGAGAAATTTCACGCTTATGTTGAAAAGAGATTATATAACACGAAATTTTCGAACACTTTACAGGAGGTCTTGTTATGCCAAAATATACAATTGTTGACAAAGATACATGTATTGCATGTGGAGCATGTGGAGCAGCAGCGCCAGATATTTACGATTACGATGATGAAGGAATTGCATTCGTAACATTAGATGATAACCAAGGGATTGTGGAAGTTCCTGACGAATTAGAAGATGATATGATGGATGCATTTGAAGGTTGCCCAACAGATTCAATCCGCGTAGCAGATGAGAAGTTTGACGGCGACTCTAACAAATTTGAATAAAAAACAATAAAAGACCTGTACATCTCCATGTACAGGTCTTTTTTCTATTTAAACAGCGACTCGCTTTGTAATCCAATATTTCATTTTATTAAATAAAACAACGAAAATTAAGCCAGTAATAATTCCTTTAATCATGTTAAATGGCAGAATGCCCGTTACGACTAGCTGACGTGTTTCCTCACTTGACAGCGCCGGTGACTGTAAGAAAAGCGTATATGCAGGTAAGAATACATAGTAATTTAAAAACGCCATGCCAACTGACATCACTACTGTTCCAACTACTAAACCTGTTGTAATACCTTTTGTATTTTTAAATTTATGAAACATAAGAGAAACCGGTAAGATAAACAATAGCCCTGCTACAAAATTTGCTAATTGGCCTACAGGGACGCCTGTTGCACTTCCTTGAATGAGATAGTGCAGCAAATTTTTAATTCCTTCGACAATAAGACCTGCTACAGGACCAAAGATTAATGCAGCAAGCAGCGCCGGTACCTCACTAAAATCAATTTTTAAAAACGGTGGTATACCTGGTATTGGGAAGTTAAGCATCATTAATACATAAGACAAACCGCTTAGCATCCCTAGAATAACAAGCTTTTGTGTTTTCTTGCTATGTTCCATTTTCCTCTCTCCTTCTTGCGATCCATTCTTCCAAGAAGAAAGGTTCATTGCACATGCACTCCATAAAAAAACCTCAACAAATTTGTTGAGGGAAAATGCAGGCACATTCAATAAACGTTCAACACATTTGTTTTTGAACGTTTGAACCTCCACCTTCTCCCATCCAGACTTTACTGTCGGCTTTGGAATCACACCAAATCCTGCTCCACATTTAAAGAGCTCGCGGGCTTAAAACAATTTGTTTATCACCGCCGGTCGGGAATTACACCCTGCCCCGAAGATAGATCAATATTTAATGATGTTCACATTATATGATACCTTGAATTAAAAGTAAATCATTTGATACAAAAAATACTACAATTCCGATTTCTTTTAGTCATTATTTTTTCATGATGAAAAAACAGCGCAATAACGAAAGATTGTCAGGTATTCTTTCACCGTACTTTCTTACATATAAAACTCCAAAAAGTACGTATTAAAAATATTTTCACAAAAATAAACCCGCTAAAATACCAAGTTTTTCACTAAAAATCCGAATATTAAGCAAAAAATTAAAAATGAAAACGTTACCAATTGTGAACTTTTCTACAATCCAATTGACAGAATTTTTTTAACGTGATAAATTATCAGATATTTGAGTTGTGAAAGGGAGATGTTAATACATGTATGAAGTGTTAGTAGCTGATTCAATTAGCAATGAAGGTCTTGCTCCATTATTAGAAGCATCAAATGTTAATTTAACAAGAAAAAAAGTAACGGAAGTTGAAGATTTATTGCATACATACGATGCACTGCTTGTTCGAAGCGCAACGACTGTGACAGAAGACTTGTTAGACAAAATGAAGAATTTAAAGATTGTTGCTCGTGCAGGTGTAGGTGTCGATAACATTGATATTGAAGCATCAACTAAACGAGGCGTTGTTGTCATTAATGCCCCAAATGGAAACACTATTTCTACAGCTGAGCATACTTTTGCCATGATGGCTAGCTTAGTTCGCCATATCCCTCAAGGGAACATTTCCGTTAAGTCTCGCGAATGGAACCGATCAGCTTTTGTTGGTACGGAACTCAATCGCAAGCATTTGGGAATTGTTGGTTTTGGTCGTATCGGCTCTGAACTTGCAAAACGTGCGAAAGCCTTTAACATGACGGTACATGTATATGATCCATTTTTAACAACATCTCGTGCAGAAAAACTAGGAGTTGACCTCTTATCGTTAGATGATTTATTAGCAGTAGCTGATATTATTACTGTTCATACGCCATTAACGAAAGATACAAAAGGTTTATTGAATCGCGAGACGTTAGCCAAAACAAAGAAAGGCGTTTACTTACTAAATTGTGCACGAGGCGGTATTATTGATGAAGAAGCACTTGCACACTATTTAGAGATTGGTCACGTTCAAGGCGCTGCAATTGACGTATTTGAAGTAGAACCACCTACTGATAATCCACTTTTAAACTTTGACCAAGTTATTACAACGCCACATTTAGGTGCTTCAACAAAAGAAGCGCAGTTAAATGTAGCAGAAGATGTTGCCTATGACGTGCTACGCTTCTTAGAAGGCAACCCAGTAAGTTCGTCAATTAACTTACCGACGCTTTCAAAAGACGTATTTGAAAAAATCCAGCCGTTTACTAGCTTAACGAAACAGCTTGGTGCCGTTCTATCACAATGCATGAAAGAACCTGTTCAAGATATTTCTGTTACGTACGCAGGAACAGTAGCAGACTTAGAAACAACCTATATTACACGAAGCTTGTTATCTGGATTTTTAACTCATCGTATTGACCGTTCAGTCAACGAAGTAAACGCGTCAATGATTGCCAAAGAAAGAGGCATTACGTTTGGTGAGAAGATTTCTGATAACACTCAAGGCTATGCTAACATTATTGAAGTTGTTGTAAAAGGAGAGTCTCGCACATTCTCTATTACTGGTACGTATATTAAAGATTATGGTCCTCGCGTTATTAACATTGATTCATTCGACATTGATTTTTATCCAGAAGGACATTTATTATATATCCGACACACAGACCAACCAGGTGTTATTGGAAATGTTGGTAAAGCGCTTGGTGACTTAGATATCAACATTGCAACAATGCAGGTAGGACGTAAACAAAAAGGCGGAGAAGCCATTATGATGCTTACGTTCGACCGTCTTATTGAAGACGCAACGATTGAATCATTAAAGCAAGCAAGTGAAATTGTTACAATTCAACGTATTGAACTATAAAATAAAAACAAGAAAGGCCTAGGCCTTTCTTGTTTTTATTTTGTTATCTTTAGATGTTGACCTGGATAAATATCGCTGGTCGTCATATGATTTCTTCCTTTTAAATCGTCTACATTCACTTCATATTTTTGTGCGATTTTAGATAACGTGTCTCCTCTTTTTACAACGTACCCTTCATTCAACTGTCTAAATACAGCAGTCTCTAAATCTTCCCTTACGTAGGCTGATAATTTCCCTTGATCAAGCTTTGCAATCGGGTTAATAGCATTCGTTTTATTAATATTCCATGTTCCCTTATGAACCTCAAAATGCAAATGAGCACCCGATGATCGCCCTGTGTTACCTACTTGTCCAATTGCCTGACGAATAGAAACTCTTTCACCTTCTGTAACATCTCGACTATTCAAGTGTGCATACACCGTTTCATATCCGTTATCTTGCTTAATAAACACAACTTGTCCATATGTATCAGAGTAATAAGACTTTGTAACTCTTCCACTATATACTGCATACACCTGTGTCCCCACAGGCGCTGCAATATCAATACCAAAATGCTTTGCGTTACGAGAGCCAAACACATCTGTAAGCGTTCCTTCTTCAGTCGGCCAGTTCCACTGTGTAGAAGCTTCTGCTTTAGCCATTGTTCCTCCAACAAACAATAGCCCTATACACATCCCCATAATGACTACTACTAATATTCGCCTTACAATATCAAGCATACATGTCCTCCTATGTACTAAGCGTTTCTTGACACATAAATATACTATATGCAGTTTCAAAAATTCTAGACATTTCCAGTAAAAAAGGTTAGAAAATATTTCACTATTTTCTAACCTTTTACTCTTTGGTCTTTAAAGCACAAGTAGCATTTATCTTATTAGTAGTGTTTAGGTAGCTTAATAAAAAATGTTGTTCCCTGATTTAAAATGCTGTTTACCACAATGACTCCACGATGTGCTTCTACGATATTTTTTGCAATCGCAAGCCCGAGTCCCGTACCTGATTTCCCTCTTGTTCTTGCCTTATCTGCTTTATAAAATCGCTCAAAAACAAATGGTAAATCTTCTTCTGGTATTCCTACACCTGTATCTTCAACTGAAAGATGAACTTCCGTTTGGTTACTGTTAATACCAAGGGTCACTTTTCCACCTTTAGGGGTATGACGAATCGCATTGTCAATCAAGTTGGTTAATACTTGTTCTATCCGATCTGCATCGATGATTGCCGGGAGCTGTGTTTGTGAATTGGTTTGGAGTTCCAGCATAACATCCTGCTCTTTGGCAATTCCTTGGAATTTACGAACTACTCGCTCAGCAAGTTCAACCATCTCAATTTCAGCTACGTGAAGCTGAACATGTCCTGCTTCCATTCGAGCTAAATCTAATAGTTCGTTAACAAGTCGCCCCATCCTTAAGGATTCATCGTAAATAACTTGGGTAATTTCTTTTTTCTCTTCTTCCGTGCTAGCAATGTCATCAATAATCGCTTCACTATAACCTTGCAGCATCGAAATAGGTGTGCGTAACTCATGTGAAACATTGGCGATAAAATCTTTTCGGAGCTTATCTAATTTACGCTCTTCTGACATATCACGTAAAACCGCAACGGCTCCGCGAATCTTCGTTTGGTTATAGAGTGGTGACATAAGGATAACCCACGTCTGTCCTTGTATGGTTAGCTCTGCGCTCTGTTCTTTTTCACTTTTAACAACGCTCTCGAACAAACGAACCACTTTTAAAGGAAGCTCTGGAATGGACTGGTTATTCATATTTTGCTCATAGTACCATGCTTGTAAAAACTGATCGGCAGGTGGGTTGGTAATTAAAATCGAACCATTTTGACTAAATGTAATAACCCCATCCGCCATACTACTTAATATACTTGAAAGCTGCTCTTTTTCTTGATTTAAAGCATTAAGGTTGAATTTCAACTGTCTTCCCATCTGATTGAAGGCAATTGCTAGTTCGCCAATTTCATCGTGTGTTAAAATTGGCACTTTCGTCTCAAAATTTCCTTTCGTAACCTCAAAAGCTGCCTGCTTCATTTTTCGAAGCGGAGCGGTAATTCGAGTTGATAAGAAAAAAGCAAAAATTGTAGTTAGTACGATGGCAATACCCGCAGCCAAGATAATGAACTTTGTTGTATAGCGTGCAGGCTCTTCAATTTCAGCTAGTGATTGGTATAAATAAACCCCGCCATTCCCTTGACCATCTACAGATAACGGAACGCCTACAATAAACATAAGGGGACTTTCTGAAGTACCTCTATTTTCAGTCATGTACATTTCTTCGTGTACAACTTCACCATGCGTGGTCACTCTTTGAAGATTTTCATCTTCAGAAATGAGCGATATGACAGTGTCACGACTCTCTTCTTCTGGGTGAGTGGAGTTCCAATACTTCTTATCTCCCTGTACAATTAAGATACTGGCTTGGTCAGCTAATTCGCGTGCAATTGAAAGCCCGAGCTCCTGGTCTTTGGTTTCCTTTACGATAGTAGAAATTTTAGCTGCTGTTTTAGTTAGTCGTTTTTCTGCGGCATCTACATGATAATTTTCAAAGAACTGCAGCAATAAAACCGTTAAAATAAATAAAACAAACGTAACCAGTAATAGGATAGTGAACCAGAGTTTACCAACAACACTCCGCCAAAACATCAGCTGTTTCCAACCTCAAATTTATACCCTACACCCCAAACGGTTACAATCATTTTAGCAGCGTCTGGAGAGACGCGATTTAATTTTTCTCGCAAACGTTTGACATGAGTATCTACCGTCCTTAAATCTCCAAAGAAATCATAGTGCCAAACTTCTCTCAGAAGCTGCTCACGGTCGTACACTTTATCCGGTGTTTTTGCTAAGAAGCACAGCAATTCGTACTCTTTTGGCGTTAGGTTGACTTCTTTATCATCAGCAGTCACACGATGTGCATCATTATCGATTGTTAAATGGTCAAACACAATCATATTTTTAACCGAAGGTGTTGGCTCCATAACAGGTGTAGACGAAGATCGTCGTAACAAGGCCTTGACGCGCAGTACAACTTCTCTAGGACTGAAGGGCTTAACAATATAGTCATCCGTTCCAACTTCAAAACCTTGAACACGGTTTACTTCTTCACCCTTCGCTGTTAGCATAATAATCGGTGTTGTTTTTTTCTCACGAATTTGTTTACACACTTCAATTCCATCAATTCCAGGCATCATTAAATCTAAAATAATAAGATCATAATTTATATGTAACGCTTTCTCAATAGCCTCATGGCCATCAGCAGCTTCTTCAATCGTATATCCTTCTTTTTCTAAATACATCTTTAACAAACGACGAATACGATCTTCATCGTCCACAAGTAATAATCTTTGTTCAGTTTGCATGTTCTCAACCTCCTACGTTTAGTTTACAAAAAAAACGGGTGAACCGCTACCAATGTCTAATCAACATTGTGACAATCTATGTAACAAATGAACGGGACTTAAAAGGTGTCTCTATTATTTATACTTTTTTATATCATTTTTCATTTATGTCTAATTTCCACATCTGGTTGGATTCATTATGACAAAAAAAACTCGCTGTCGCAATGACAGCGAGTTTTTTCTTACGCATATGAGTGTAGGCCTGCAATGACCAAGTTAACCGCAACGAGATTAAACATAATAATAGCAAAGCCACCAACTGCTAGCCATGCTGAACGTTCACCTTGCCAGCCTTTGGCTAAGCGCAGATGTAAAAAGGCTGCGTAAAATAGCCACGTAATTAAAGCCCACACTTCTTTTGGGTCCCACCCCCAGAAGCGTGTCCACGCAATTTGCGCCCATATCATGGCGAAAATTAAAGCACCTAAAGTAAAAACAGGAAACCCAATAGCAACTGAGCGATAGCCTACTTCATCTAATAGTTCACTGTTTACTTGCTTGACTAACGGCTTTAAAGCAGCGCCGATTCGTTTGCGAAGAACAAGACGAAGTAACCAATATAGGACAAAACCACTCATGAGTGACCATAAAACCGTATTTAACTTTTGTGCATTAATAATTGTAGGTACTGAAACCGCTGGCTCTAAACGATCAGTCGTTACTAACTCTCCGTCATGTGGACCAACTAGAGCCGGGAGATGATACACCATTTCAGCCTGCTTTTCATTTTTATCGACCCATGTAAACGTAGCATCATAGTGTGATAAACTAAAAGCTGTTGTCATGATAATAAATCCAACCGTGCTCAGTAAAGAATATAAGATAAACTCTAGCCAAAATGTTTTTTTGGTTGCTTTCGTTTGATCAATACATTTAATAAGATAAATCAGTCCCGCTACAAAGCTGATAGCTAAAATTGCTTCGCCGGCAGCAGCCGTTGTAACGTGAATATGTAACCAGTTTGTTTGAAGCGCTGGTATTAAAGGTGAAATTTCCGTTGGAAACATACTTGCATACGCAATGATTAACAGCGCAATAGGAAGAGCAAATAAGCCTAGAATACTTAATTTATAGATAAAGTAAATAATAATAAATGCCCCGACAATCATCATGCCAAAGAAGGTTGTAAATTCAAATAGATTACTAACCGGCGCATGGCCTGAAGCAATCCATCTCGTAATAAAATATCCAACTTGTGCAATGAATCCAACAATCGTTACGCTAATTCCAAATATCGGCCACTTGTTTGCCTTATGCTTTGAATTTTTTTCTCTAATGGCTCCACCAAAGAAAAAAGTAGCGACTAAATAAGCAATGAAAGCTACATAAAGCAAGTTACTACTAACGCTAGCAAAATCCATTCTGTCTCCTCCTACCCCTTGTCTTTATCTACTTGATCATGCAACGGCATAATCTTAGTTTGTTGAACTGCTTGATTTAACTCATTTTTCAAACCATACCAGTTTTTATTTGTGTGAGCGGCTAACCACAGCTCATCTCCAATCCTTTGAATCCACAAACGTCGATGATTCCAATACATTCCTTGAATGACACCGATCATAAAGATCGCACCTCCTAGGCCTAAAATCCAAAGCGTATAATCCTTTCTGACTGTTAACCCTGTTACATTTTTTGTATCTACGCCTGCAAAGGACATCTTATAATCATTTTCACCAAGTGGCTCTAGGTTCTGTTGAATAGCGACAAGTGCTACCTCACCTTTTGGATGCTCAGGTGAAAACATTTTAAACACAAAGGCTGGGTTGTTCGGTACCCGTGTTTTGGTATCTGGGTTTCCATCATCATTCAAATAAAAGTCTGGGAAATAGCTAATTAAATCTACTTTATAGCCATCCTTGAGCGTATATGTTTCCTCGGGATTATATAAATCAACTGTTAATTGGCCAATATTTTCTTCCGTTTCTTTGTTTGTTAAATGAAACGACATGGCGTTGAATTCATTAAGCTTATAATCCACCTGGTAAATGGCATAGCCTTCATGCTTTAAAGGTTCATTTACGCGAATGCTCTTATCCTTTAATTCTTTTAATTCTGGCGTTTGCCCAGGAATACTGTCCCCTTCACGCTCGTATAGAGTCACATCGGCTTGATAGTTCTTTACAATGGCTTGATTGCCCACGCGGTCAATTGCTTGTTGAAAAACTTCTTTTTCCGTCTCTTTATCATACATTTCGACTTTAAACGCATTGTTTTTCAAATAGTATTCCCCATCAGTACCGGGCACTACCTTTGTTTCACCTTCTCGTACCCACAGCACTTCATCAACGTACATGCCAGGTACAAACCGAAGCATAGCACCGATTAAGAAAATAATAAGACCAACGTGATTGACGTAAGGTCCCCATCTCGAAAACCTTCCTTTTTCAGCCAATATGTTTCCGCTTTCTTCTCGAATTGTATAACGATGCTTTTTCAGCTGCTCTTTCATAGCTTCATAGTCTTCATCTGCCCATGACTTCGTGACGCTAAATAAACGCTGCTTTTTCAAGAAATTGGCGTGTTTTTTTACTCTTTGATACTTTAGTGATTTATAAAGTGGAACAACTCGGTCTAAGCTGGCGATGACCAATGATATACCGAGCGATGCAATTAAAAGCATGTACCACCATGAACCATATAAATTGTGAAATCCTAGTTCATAGTAGAGTTTTCCCGTCCATCCGTATTCTTGTTCATAGTATTGAACTGCTGTTGTTCCTGGTGGTATGTACATTTCTTGTGGATAAATCGTTCCTAGAGCTGATGCTGCAAGTGTAAGGATAATAATCCAAACACCTACCTTTACTGAGGAGAAAAAGTTCCATATCTTATCAATGATTGTTTTATTGTATGTTTGTGAGCGCCTTGCACTTCCCTCATATCGCATATCAACCAGTTGCTTTGAGGACTCTTCATTCAGCGGCTTCCCACACGCTTCACATAATACGGTTCCTTCTTTGTTTTGATGACCGCATTCACATCGTATTTGTTTCATAGCAAAAACTCCCTACGGCTTAATTAATTCCATGTACTCTTGAATTCGTTGTTCATCTAACCCTCCAATAAACACATCGACAATCTTTCCATTCTTATCAATTAAAAACGTAGTTGGTAACGGGTCTACACCGTATGCATGGAGAACTTGTGAATCCTTGTCCATTAAAATCGGAAAGGATAATCCATAGCGGTTTGCAAACTGCTTAACAGCAACATCTGTTTCATCAACATTTGCAGCCAAAATTTCAACACCTTGGTCTTTATACTTCGCGTATTGTGCTTCCATTACAGGCATTTCTTTTTCACAAGGTTTACACCACGTGCCCCAAAAGTTTAAAAAGACGCCTTTTCCTTTGTAATCCGACAGCTTATGTTCATTCCCCTCTAAATCTTGGAGAACAAAGTTAGGAGCCTGGTCACCTACTGAAAATGCTTGCTTGTCAGCTATAAACTGCGTATATAGAGTATAGCCCACAGCAACTAATAAAATAGTTAGAATCGTAGTACGAATAAATAAGCGACGTTTTTTCATCCCAATCGAACTCCTCTAAATCGTTTTCATTATGCGTTTTCTTACAATTATAGCATTTTTTCGCATTAGTAAAGGTAAAAATATTATGAAGGTTATGTGACACAGCAACGCTTTCAACAAAGAATGGACAACTCATTTATTTATAATTTATGCGCTTACATCTTTATTCATAAAAAAAGCACGTTTAGCTGATCGAATGATCTACCAGCTAAACGTGCCTTGTTATACTTACTTACCTGTTTGTGCTTTCGTATACAGCTGCTTTACTTCATGAGCCGTTAATTCTCTTGCTTCTCCTGCGTTTAAGCCTCTTAAATCTAAATTTGCATAGCGTTCGCGCTTTAATTTTAAGACAGGATGACCAATCGCTTCAAACATGCGACGCACTTGGCGGTTTTTACCTTCATGAATCGATAGCTCTACGATGGCTGTTTGCTTTCCTTTATCAATAGACAGAACTTTTGCACGCGCAGGCGATGTTTTTCCGTCTTCAAGCATAATACCTCTCTGTAGCTGTCTGATTTTTTCACGCGGTGGAATACCTTTAATTTTTGCTACGTACACCTTATCAATTTCGTACTTTGGATGCGTCAGCAGGTTGGCAAATTCACCATCATTTGTTAAAAGAATTAGCCCCGACGTATCATAATCTAAGCGCCCAATTGGATAGATACGTTCTTCAACGTGAGGGAAAAAGTCCACAACCGTTTTTCGATCTTTATCATCCTTCGCTGCTGAAATAACGCCTCTTGGCTTATATAACATAAAATAGACGGGTTCTTCGCGTTCTAATGGTACACCGTCCACTTCAATTTTATCGTTAGGTCCTACCTTTGTTCCTAGCTCTTTTATTGCTTTTCCGTTCACCGTTACTCGTCCTTGCGTAATAAGCTCTTCAGCTTTACGCCTTGAAGCAACACCCGCATGAGCAATTACTTTTTGTAATCGTTCCATTTATATCTCACCTCTTGTAACATCTTACTTGTTTACTCTCTAATATACAAGCCTGTACAGCAAATAGCTATTAATTTTCTCATGCAAAAAAAGAAAGCATGTCAAGCCTGCTTTCTTTTACCTTTATTATGACCCAAAAACGAGAATAACAATTACCACTGATGCGACAATGCCTACTAAATCCGCTAACAAGCCAACCTTTAGAGCATCGCCCATTTTTTTTATGCCTACCGCTCCAAAATAAACGGTTAAAATATAAAATGTAGTATCAGTACTTCCCTGCATAGTAGAAGCTAATCGTCCAATAAAGGAATCCGGCCCATACGTTGCAATTAAATCGGTTGTAATACCCAAAGCGGCAGTTCCTGAAATTGGCTTGATTAAAGCAAGTGGTACTATATCAGCTGGCACGCCAACTGCATCTAAAAATGGCTTCATAAAGTTTAAAAAGAAATCTAAAGCTCCAGATGCTCGAAAGATTGAAATACTTACGAGCATCCCAACGAGATAAGGAATAATAGAAAACGCAATTTGTAGCCCATCCTTCCCGCCTTCTACAAATCGTTCATAAGTTGGGATTTTTTTATATGTTCCATATAAAAGGATACAACCTACAATAAGAGGGATAAACATAATGGAAATTTGATTCAATAAGGTCATCTACGCTCGCCTCCTTTTCTCATACGGCGATGGTAGAAATAACGATCAATGATAATGGCTCCCATTGTAGCAACAACCGTTGCAAGAAGTGTCGTTCCTACAATCTCTGTGGGATTGGCGGAATTATACGTGATACGAATGGCAATAACAGTTGTTGGGATTAATGTTAGGCTGGTTGTATTGAGCGCTAGCAAAGTAATCATTGATCTACTCGCTTCATCCTTATTACCATTTAGCTGTTTTAACTGTTCCATTGCTTTAATCCCAAGCGGTGTCGCTGCATTACCAAGCCCAAACATATTAGCCATCATATTAGATAGTATATATCCTAAAGCAGGATGATCTTTTGGAATGTCAGGAAACAACCTCCCAATAATAGGACGAAACAACTTGGCTAATTTCTCCAATAATCCAGCGTGTTGCGCAATGTTCATAATGCCTAGCCAAAATACCAATACACTTATTAAACCAATACTGATGGTAACCGCTTCTCCTGCCCCTTGAAAGATTGCTTTATTAACCGCATCCATCTTTCCATTAATGATTGCAAACACAATTCCAATAACCGTTAGCAACATCCAAATGACATTAACCATCTTATCGTGCTCCCGGATAAATGAAAAATAAGTTCTTTACCTTAGTGAAAAATCCCTCTTCTTTCTTTTGCTCATTATGGAAGTAAATCGGTATATTCCCTATTGACTCACCATCTTGTGTCACCTGTAACTCTCCTACAACGCTTGGAACAGGCTTTCCTTCTTTCCACTCTTTTTGGGGTTTAATTAAAATCGTTTTCAACTTAATGGTTTCTTGCTCATCTTTTGTTAATGGATATATAACATCTCTTTTAATTTCAAGCTTCTTTTTATAAAATGAATCTTCGATGCCTTTCAGCTCTCCTTTTGGAGCCAAGCTTGTCATTTTATAATTATCAAAAGCCTCTTCGTACATAGAAATGTGATCATTCCAATCGCTAGGTGCGTTAATTGTAACAGCAATTAAATCCATTCCATTTTTTGTGGCCGTCGTTACCAGCGTTCGCTTTGCTAACTTTGTATATCCCGTTTTACCACCTGTGCAATATGCATATAAGCTTGTCAGTAATTTATTTTTATTTTTCCACACGCGGTCCCACTTTTCTTCTGGATGAGCGGTTCTGTAAACTTTTGTTCCTGAAATTTCTCGAAACGTTTTATTATTCATTGCGTAGCGCATCAAGATCGCCATGTCATAGGCTGTTGAACGATGATTTTCATGATCATCTAGTCCATGAGGATTTTGAAATGTGGTATTAGTCATTCCAATTTCTTTTGCTTTTTGATTCATTAAATAAACAAATCCCTCTTCGCTGCCCCCTACCATTTCAGCAATCGCTACAGCTGCATCGTTTCCAGATCTCATCATAAGTCCATATACCAAGTCTTTGAGCTTAATTTTTTCACCCTCAATTAAGTAAATGGATGACCCTTCTACTCCCACTGCTCGAGAGCTAACCGTTGTTGTTTGATCAATTTTGCCAGATTCAATCGCTAAAATAGCGGTCATAATTTTCGTAATGCTCGCTATGCGGCTAATCGCATCAGCATTTTTCTCATATAAAACTCTTCCAGACTTTTGTTCAATTAAAATTGCACTATGGGCGCTTACACCTGCTGCATATGTAGTAGGAGGTAAACTGCTTAGACCTAAAAATAAAATTATGAAACATATAATGCTTTGCTTTATTTTCCGCATGTCATCCCCGTCCCTTTATCTGTTTGTACAAGTTTATGCACTTGTTTTCATGTTATGAATTATTTACGTAAAGGCATCTTTCAACTTTTATCTTATTTGTAATTTTTTTCTTTTTTTATTCATAAAAAGAACACGATGTATGCTCATCGTGTTCTTTACCAAGTGAGTTATTCTGTTTCTTGAAACGTCCGAAAAAACAAATCTGCTTCCTGTTCAGCGCCTGCTTCATCTTCTGGAAGCGGTGGCAGTTCGCTCAAATCTTTTAAGCCGAAATAAGCTAAGAATTCTTTTGTTGTTCCATATAGAATCGCTCGGCCTGCTCCTTCTGCGCGGCCTGCTTCTTTTAAAAGCGCTTTGCCAATCAGCGTTTGAAGCGGCCTTTCAGTTTTCACACCGCGAATTTCTTCAATTTCAGCTCGCGTAATCGGTTGACGATATGCTACAATTGCTAGCGTTTCAAGCGCAGCTTGAGATAGCGATTGTGCAGGTGGTGCTTCAATTAATTTCTCCACATACGAAGCATATTCCTGCTTCGTTGCGAATTGAAACTGTCCAGCAATCTCTACTAGCTGAAGACCACGCTTCTCGTCTTCATACTCTTTCATCAGTTTATTTAACTCTATGCTCACTTCGTCTTTTGACACATCAAGAAGTTCTTGCAGCTGTTTAATCGATAGCCCCTCATCTCCCACAACGAATAGTAAACTCTCGATAGCCGCAGAAACATGTTGTTTACTCATCTTTCATCATTCCTTTCTTGATATGCAACGTATAGTTCATCTAAGTTATTGGACTGCTCTACGATGACTTCATTCTTTTTCATTAATTCTAAGATGGCTAAGAACGTTACCACAATATGATTGCGCTCAGGATAAGGAAAAAGCTTATAAAAACTTTGTTTGCCCTTTGTTTTTTGGAGTACCGATACAATTTCCGTCATTCTTTTTTCAATTGGAACGTCTTGACGGGCTACTCTTGCTTGCGCTGGCTTCTGTAACTGTTTTCGCTTCATCAACTTCTGTAAAGCACTAAGCATATCATAAAGCGAAACATCTAAATCTCCACTATCTTGCTGCGGCGATTTTTCATCACTTATTTGCTGTAAGTTACTAGGGGCCTTTGCGTAAATATGGGTTTGTGTTTCTTCAAGCTTTTGAAGTTCAACGGCAGCTTCTTTAAATTTACGATATTCAATTAACTGCTGCATTAACTGTTCGCGAGGATCTTCTTCTACATCATCCATACTGTCATCTATATCGTCTTCATCATATGTTGGCAGTAACATTTTACTTTTAATTTGAATAAGCGTAGCAGCCATTACTAAATATTCGCTTGCCACGTCTAGCTGAAGCTCGTTCATCGTATGTATATACATCATGTATTGTTCGGTAATCGTTGCTACTGGTATGTCATAAATATCAATTTCAAATCGGTTAATAAGATGCAATAAAAGGTCTAGCGGTCCTTCAAAAGCATCTACCTTCACACTATATTCCAATTCTATCCCACCAAAATTATCATTTAGTCATAAGTCGTACTATCATTAGTATAGAGGATTCTAGACACATGTCCAATATAATTTCTAGGAAAGATAGGTCATTCGCCCATACCAAACGTAAAAATGAACATATGATGTCAGGGTAATAGCATTTTGATAACTCGAAGGAGGAATTCTCATGACTCACAAGCATGATTATAACGGAGGATTTTCTTTAATTATTGTATTGTTTATTTTATTAGTAATCATCGGATGCGCTTGCTTACACTTTTAATAAAATGACCCAAATGTGTTCAGTTTAGCTGGACACTTTTTTATGTTACACTGGCATTAGGAGGTTACCAGTTATGTATCCAAAACCGTATATAGATTATCTTGTTTATTTTCATACAAACAGAGATTATTTCGAATGCCATGAAGTACTAGAAGAACATTGGAAAGTCGCTGATCATAGTCATCGAAATGTTTTATGGGTTGGGCTCATTCAAGTTGCCGTTTCGCTGTATCATCATCGTCGAAGTAACTACGTAGGTGCTGAACGTACGATGAAAAAAGCAATTTCAATTCTTGATGCGCACCATCAAGAGCTATTTCAGATTGGTTTACAGCCAATCGATTTAATTAGCATACTCAACAAACATTTGCGCTTAATACAGGCTTCAAAACCGTATCAAAGCTTAAATATGCCAATTGTAGATGAACACCTTGTTCAGCAATGCCATGCACACCCTTTAGCTCAGACATTCGGGTGGCTTACACCATCTAATTTGCAGGATGAACACCTTATTCACCGTCATAAGCTCCGTGATCGAACAGCTATCATTGCAGAGCGGGCAAAGAAATTACGAAAAAGCAGAGCTTCTCGTAGTTAAGACTACTGCAGCTCTGCTTTTTATTGTTCACTTTGACATTTTTCATAAAACGGTGCAATTAACTCACTAGGCTTAATTTGAGCATTAGAATACATCTGCTGAAGTGCTTTAATCATTTCTTTTCCAATCCCCTGCTGGCGATGAGATGGATTGACACTCACATGTTGAACCTCAACTAAATCTTGATCAATAATTGAAACTCCAACAATACCGATAAAGTCTTCTCCCTGTTTCCATAAATATAGCTGGCGATTTTCGTTTTGCTCATAATCTTTCATCGTTTGCTGAAGTTTTTTTAAATCCTTTTCAGTTGGCACAAACGACAGAAGACCCATAGCAATTTTTTCATGACTTCTTTTATAGCGAATAAGCATAAAATTCTCCCTCGTTCTCAAACTTTCCTACGATGTGTTCGTTAATTCTAATGCTTTTATCATACAAAATTTATGAAATAATAGCAACATCGCTGTAAATTCACATAAAAAGAGCGACATGTAAAGTTGATTTCACAACTTACAAGGCGCTCTATTATCACTCTTTTCAACCTAATGTTGAATTGTTACAGCATGAGAATATTACTCTTCCCACACCTTAACTTCTTTCATTACATCACCGTTACGCATCTTCAATACTGTATCTAACCCTTCTGTTACTTTACCAAACACAGTATGAACACCATTTAAGTGTGGCTGTGGCTCATGTACGATAAAGAATTGACTTCCGCCAGTATCTTTTCCTGCATGAGCCATTGATAATGAACCAGCTTCATGCTTATGAGGATTACCTTCTGTTTCACACTTAATTGTATACCCAGGACCGCCAGCTCCTGTGCCTGTAGGATCTCCACCTTGTGATACAAATCCAGGAATAACGCGGTGGAACGTTACGCCGTTATAAAAACCTTCAGCTGCTAATTTTTCAAAGTTTTCAACTGTTCCAGGCGCTTCATTTTCAAATAAATCAATTAGAATTTTTTCTCCATTTTCCATTAAAATGCTTGCTTTTTTCATGTATAAAACCTCCAAATTATGTATTTCAACACTTATGGTTGTACATAAGTAACTATGCACGCTTTAACAATGTTTCATCTTATTGTACTATAAGTGAATATCTAAATTCAATGAATCACTTTTCTTCAATCAATTAGCGAATTTTTCTTTTTTTGAAACTTTCTTGTTGTCTCTTCGTTTAATAAGTAGCGCGAGATGAAACTATCGCATTATCTAAAATCGTATTATAATAGGATATGGTTAAAGGAGGAAAAAATTATGAAGCCTTATATAAAAATAGCTTTGCTTACTATGAGCTTGATTTTGTTTTTAACTGCGCCAATAAAAAGTCTTGCAGACGCAGCTGTAGGTGACGTCATTGTTACTTTAGGAGAAGATTTAACAATTGCGCAAAAAGAAAAAGTATTAAAAGACCTTGAAGCACCAGATAATGCGCAAACCATTACTGTGTCTAACGCAGAAGAACATGAGTATTTAGGTGACTTTATTCCAAAAGCAACCATCGGCTCTAGAGCGATTTCATCTTCAAGCATTACGCTTACTGCAAAAGATTCAGGCTTAAGCGTAGCCACCCAAAACATTACATCCATTACGGATGATATGTACCTAAACGCGTTAATGACTGCAGGTGTAAAAGACGCTGATATTAAAATTACTGCACCTTTTGAAGTATCAGGTACTGCCGCATTAACCGGAATTATGAAAGCCTATGAAGTACAAACAAATAAAAAAATACCTGAAGAGGTTAAAAAAGCGGCCAACGAAGAGATGGTTCAAACAGCTGAACTTGGTGAAAAAGTAGGAAAAGAAAAAGCAGCTGAATTTATGGCAACAATAAAAGAAGAAATTGCCAAAGAAAATCCACAAACAAAAGATGATTTGCGTGCTTTAATCGAGCGTGTAGCCAATGATTTAGGCATTAGCCTAACAGACTCTGAGCTGAACACACTCGTTGACTTTTTCAATCGTTTAAAAGACTTAGATATTGATTGGAATCAAGTTAAAGATCAATTATCAGCCACTAAAGAGAAAGTCACAACATTTTTGCAGTCTGAAGAAGGACAGTCATTCCTTGATAAACTAAAAAACTTCTTTATTAGTATCATTGATGCTATTAAAGCTTTATTCTCATAAAAAACGGTTGCCTCTAAGGCAACCGTTTTTTTACTTTTTTAACGCAACGTTATACTTTAAATCATTTTTAATAATATCTTCATATGTTTCACGTTGTACAACTAATTGAGCATCTCCATCTTCAACAAACACGACCGCTGGTTTAGGCAAACGGTTATACTGACTCGCCATTGAATAACCATATGCACCTGTACAGAACATCGCTAGAATATCACCTGGACGTGCTGTTGGCAACGACAAGTCCCACATTAGCATGTCTCCAGATTCACAGCATTTCCCAGCAATCGATACAAGTTCATCTTTCACATCATTCATTCGATTCGCAAGAGCAGCTTCATACTTTGCTTGATATAATGCAGGACGGATATTATCATTCATCCCCCCATCAATCGCAACATATTCACGAATATTCGGGACATGTTTGCGTGAACCAACAGAGTAAAGTGTTGTACCTGCATCTCCTACGAGTGAACGGCCAGGTTCAATCCAAATTTCAGGAATTGGAACATCTAGTTGAGCTGATTGCTTTTTAACTTCTTCAATAATCACTTCTACATACTCGGAAACAGGAATAGGCTGATCTTCCTCTGTGTAGCGAATTCCGAACCCTCCCCCAAGATTAAGTACTTCCGGTACATAGCCAATTGTTTCCTTCCACTCTTTCATTTTTGAAAAAAGCTTCTGAGTCGCCATGACAAATCCTGTTGTTTCAAAGATTTGTGAACCAATATGGCAGTGAATTCCTAACAGGTTAATTCCACTGGTTTCCATCACAGCTTTAATTGCTTCATCAGCCTGACCATTTTGCAAATCAAAACCAAACTTTGAATCTTCTTGTCCTGTGAGAATGTAGTCATGAGTATGAGCTTCAATACCTGGTGTTAAGCGCAATAATACAGGCATCGTTTTGCCATACTGTTCTGTTAGTTCTTGTAACAGCGCAATCTCATAAAAGTTATCTACAACAATGCACCCAATATCTTCTTTAATAGCCATCTCTAACTCAGCTCGGCTTTTATTGTTTCCATGAAAATGAATACGTTCTTTAGGAAAATTAGCCGCCAGCGCCGTATAAAGCTCTCCTCCAGATACAACATCTAAGGACAGGCCTTCTTGGTCTACCACTTGTACCATCGCAACGGTCGAGAAGGCTTTACTTGCATATGCTACCTGTGCTTTTATATTGTGTTTTTCAAACGTTTCTTTAAATCCTCTAGCGCGTTGACGAATTAAAGCGACATCGTATACGTAAAGAGGCGTTCCAAACTCTTTACCAAGCTTAACCGCGTCTACACCACCGATTTCAAGATGACCTTGTTCATTAATGCGACTTGTACCATGTAAAAACATCCTTCTACCCCGTTCCTTTATATATTGTAAAAAAGACAGCTGACAGCATAAAGAGCTGCTAACTGTCTAAAAATTTATTATTTTACATAATTAAAACAAATCTATCACATTTTTTTACAGGTTTCAACTACATATTGCTAAATAAACAAGAGATGGCTACTAGATTTACGACTCTGCTGGCTGACGATCTTTATCTTGTGGGTGTACAATGCTAGGTCTTGATTTCGCAGACGGTACCGCTGGGCGAATAATAATCTGAAGCAGCGCATTAGGATTAAATGGCATAAACGGCCATAGATAAGGCGTGTTCAGCGACTTTAAGCTCACGAGATGGATTAAATACAGCGTAGACACAATAACAAATCCAGGCGTGTGAAAAGCAGCTACACCTATTAAGAGCATTAAACGAATCATTTTATTCGCAATGGCCAATTCATAACTTGGAGTAGCAAATGTACCAATTGCTGCTACCGCTACGTATAAGATTACCTCAGGTACAAAAAGTCCCACATCAATGGCAATCTGCCCAATGAGAGCAGCGGCGATTAAGCCCATGGCGGTAGCTAGAGCAGTTGGTGTATGAATGGCGGCCATCCTTAAGAATTCGACGCCTAAGTCAGCTAAGAAGATTTGAATAACAGTTGGAATATTCGTTTGCTCATTTGGTCCTATAAACTGAAGTGCCGGCGGCAAAAGCTGTGGTTCTAGAACAAATAATAGCCATAGTGGTAATAAAAATACAGATGCTAAAATCCCTAATAACCTTACCCACCTAATAAACGTCCCAACAGCAGGAGATTGCCTATATTCTTCTGCATGTTGTATATGATGAAAAAACGTAGTTGGCGTAATAATGACACTTGGTGATGTATCTGTAATTAAAATAACGTGCCCTTCTAATAAATGCGTAGCAGCCGTATCTGGTCTTTCCGTATAGCGAACCATAGGAAACGGATTAAAACCTTGTTTGACCATATACTCTTCTAGCGATTTATCTGCCATCGGTAGACCGTCTACTTTGATAGAAGTAAGCTCTTTTTTTATAATTTCCACAAGTCCAGGATCTGCAATTTCATCTATGTAACCAATTGCTACGTCCAGTTTGGAACGTTCACCTACTTTAAAGATTTCAAAGCGTAGTCTTCCATCTCGAATTCGACGACGAGTTAGTGCTGTATTGATAATAATATTTTCTGTATATCCATCGCGCGCACCGCGAATAACTTTTTCTGTATCTGGTTCTTCTGGCGAACGCCCTGGATACATCCTTACATCAACTTCAAAGCCTACTTCTTCTCCATCAATAAGTACAAAAATGAGACCTGATAAAATGCTATCCATTCCTTCATCCAGTGTTCTTAGAGGCTTAACCTGTTGATGAATTAAACGGTTTTCAATAATATCTTTTAATTTTGCCTGCTCAACTTCATTATCATTAATTTGAACAAGTACTTTGGTAATTTCAATGATAAATGCACTATCACATAGGCCTGTTACGTAGTATACATGCACTTCTCGACCTAGGATAAGAAGTTTACGAACACCTACATCAAAGCTTGTAATCATACTAGCGTTTTCTTTGTACCATTCATCATTTTGTTGAATCTTTGGGAAAATCTTTGTTTTATTTTCCACTTTGTTGCTCACGGAAGCCACTCCTTTCTAAAATCAGTTGTACAGCTTGCTCTGTAATTGGACAACCAGCTTTTACATCATCCATGCGTGCCATTTTACCAATGTCTCCAATTCCGACAACCAGCGGAACATCGAGCTCATCTAAACAGTACACCGTGTCACCATTTATTCGCCCAACCTCCAACTCTTGAATACCACTTTTATCCACACCATAATGCGTTAGTTCACCAAAGCGGTCGATTGTAACATCTACTTTGGACCATTCACTTTGATGGGTTCTAGAAGCTACCGCAATAACACCTAATACATCCATTTGTTTATTTGTCGCTACATACCTAAGCGCTTGTTCTCCAGCACCTTCGCCAACAAAGCCGCTGTCATCGAACATAACAAATACAGGATCATACGGTGCTTCTAAAATCATGCCAACAATTTCTTTACCCGTTAGAGTCGTTGGATTTCCGTAGGACTTTGAAATACATCTGCCGCCCACTTTTTTCGCAATGTACTCAATGTTTTTTCGTGCGTATTCATCTCCATCGGTAATTAAAATAACTTGCCTTTTTTTCATATCACACCTCTTATCCTTTTGGTTTAAAGATTAGCGCGATGATAAAAGCAAATAAAATAGCTGCTGAAATACCTGCCGATGTTAGCTCAAACATACCGATACCAATTCCAATAAACCCATGTTCATCTGCTTGATGCATAGCTCCGTGTAATAGCGAGTGTCCAAAGCTTGTAATTGGAACTGTGGCGCCTGCTCCAGCAAATTCGATAAATTTATCATAAATCCCAAATCCATCTAAGATTGCTCCAATTACTACAAAGGAACTCATAACGTGAGCAGGGGTAAGCTTGGCAAAATCAAGCAACAGCTGACCGATTACACAGATTGCTCCTCCTACCACAAAAGCAATAACATAATCCACAATTATCCCTCCTCAACATGTTCCATTACAACACCGTGTGCAATGGTTGGTATTGATTCTTTTTGCTGCGTCATCGTTGGGCTAAGCAGTGCTCCCGTTGCAACAACAAAGATTCGTTTTAAGTTTCCTGACTTTAATTCATTAAGCAGATGTCCATATGTGACAACAGCAGAGCAACCGCATCCACTTCCACCAGCAAATACGTTTTGGTTCGGACGATAAACCATCAAGCCGCAATCATTATGATTCTCTGAAACGTCATACCCTTCATCTTTTAATAACTGTTTCAAAATTGGGCTACCGACGCCTGATAAATCTCCAGTAACGATCAAATCGTAGTGATCCGGAGAAACCTGTAAATCTTCAAAATGTTTTTGAATCGTATCCGCAGCCGCTGGAGCCATAGCTGAACCCATATCAAAAGGGTTTTTAATTCCATAATCCATTACTCGGCCTACAGTAGCAGACGTCAAGCGAACAGGACTCTTTTGTCTAGAAACAAGTGCACTTCCTGCTCCCGTAATTGTTGCAGTTGCAGTGTCTGGTTTTTGCCCTCCGTATTCAGTCGGGTACCGAAACTGCCTCTCTGCCGTTGCATTATGGCTGCTGGCAGACGCTATAATACGGTTGGCGAACCCTGCATCTACGAGTGCTGCTCCCGTTGCTAACGTTTCCATTGAAGTAGAGCAAGCTCCAAACATACAAAGAAAAGGAATTTGGTGATCTCTTGCGACAAAATTGGCCGTTACGTTTTGATTTAAAAGATCACCAGCTAAAAATAAATCTACGTCTTCATACGATAAATTCATCTTCCCCAAACATGAGTCGATGGATTCGCGCATAAGCTTACGCTCAGCTAACTCCCAATTTGCTTCTTCACAGTGCAGATCTTTATGCGTGATATCAAAGGTACTTCCTAATGGACCGTCAGCTTCTTTGGGTCCAACAGCTGTACCAGCTGCGTTAATATAAACAGGATTTTCATATACCCATGTTTGTTTTCCAGCCTTTCTCATTTGCTTTCTCTCCTTTATCTAAAAAAATGTTTTAAATACATATCGAATCATTCCGACGATATAAGCAGCCACAACACCAAAAACGATGACGTTTCCAGCTAGCTTAAACATATTTGTTGCAACTCCTAAAACAAGCCCTTCACTTCTATGTTCTAGGGCTGCACTTGTCATTGAATTTGCAAACCCAGTAATCGGTACGGCAGATCCGGCACCTGCAAATTGACCGATTCGATCGTATACACCGATACCTGTTAAGATTGCTGAAATTAAAACAAGCGTTGCGGCTGTTGGATTTCCTGCTGTTTTTGTCGTGAAATCAAAAAATGTGATATAAAAGTTTTGTATAGCTTGCCCAAACCCACATATCAACCCTCCAACGATAAAAGCTTTGAGACAATTCAACACATAAGGAGGCTTTGGTTGAAATGATTTTATATTCTCTTGATAGTTATCTTTTAGCTTTTGATTACCTGCCACTTAGTATCCACTCCTTTTTATTGATTAACAAAATAAACCCAGTGAAAAAGCGATCCAAAAACCTTCCCCAGTACAATGGCCATTAGTAATAGAATAAGCTTTCCATCCATTCCTATTCTTTTTGTTAAGATAGGCAATACATTCAGCATCTCAGTTAGAGCAGCTGCTAGCATGCCAAAGAAAATTCCACTCGCTAACCCAATAATGCCAATAAACAGTGAAGGAACGCTCCATGTATACTGATGTAAACTACACCAACCACCAGCTACTGCTCCCCCAACAACAGCCCACTCATAAAATTGAATATATTTCATTGTTTTCGTAAGCTGCATCAACCTTGGAATAATGCCTAGTACTGTTAAAAAAGCCACAAATCCTCCACCTACAGCTAGCCCACTAGCAAACCCTACAATTATCGTAAATACGATGTTAGCGATCATCTAAATTCTTCATACTTTCTTTGTTCTCATGCATAATGACATACTGATCTAAATCCTGTTGATAATTGAACATTTCAACTTCTAAAGGGCTAGGTTCTTCATTAATTCGCTTGCGAAACACGTGGTTAAAAAAGAGAATCATGCCTAAACCAAGGCCAAATGAATAGGGGATTTGAATGACTAAAGGCTGCTTATCCTTTATTCCTGTGAGCATATAAAACAGTTTTTGATGCACTTGCTGCATGCTAACATCTTCATGAAAATTCATGACGGCCATGGCCGCACCAATAAACAACAGAAACCAGACAGCTATAAATGCGATAAAAGACGATTGTTTTTTTTTATAAACAACTTCAACAATCGTTTGAGCAGGACCAATTGTTTGAACATCAAGGTGAGGACAAGCCTTCTTTATTAATGCAATTACTTTCATTAAATCAATGATGATAATGTTACGATCACTCTTTTTCACCTTATACACGCTGAGCTGAGCAAGTTCTTTCTCAATTGATTCTTCACTTATCAAGAGAGCTAGCTGTCCAAGGTTGACCACTGCATTTGGTTCGACCTGCACACGATGTCTCATTTTGATATATAAAGTATTATCCATTTACATCACACCTACAATTCGTTATCCTCCTTGTACGTGTAGTATGTATTCACTTAAATTTTCTAATTCAAAGTTTCACAACAGACCATTAATTACCAAAAAAAAGAGCAGCAGGTTATAGATAACCTACCACTCTTTATTCATTCATTTGACTCTTCATTTGCTTTAAAATTTTCTTTTCAAGCCTTGATACCTGCACCTGAGAAATCCCCAATCGAGACGCAACCTCTGATTGAGTTTGATCTTTGTAATAACGCAAGTATACAATGAGCTTTTCACGTTCCTCTAACTCTTCAATAGCTTCTTTTAATGCAATTTTATCAAACCATTTTGCTTCACTATGGTCAGCAATTTGATCAAGAAGCGTAATTGGGTCACCATCGTTTTCATAAACGGTTTCATGTATAGAAGACGGTGCTCGATTTGCTTCTTGCGCCATAACCACTTCTTCAGGTGTAAAATCCAAGTGTTCAGCAACCTCTGCCACAGTGGGAACCCGTCCAAGCATTTTTGATAATTCATCTTTGGCTTTTCGGATTTTATTGCTCATTTCTTTTAATGAACGGCTTACTTTCACCGTTCCATCGTCTCGAATAAAACGTTGTATTTCACCAATAATCATTGGAACTGCATAGGTTGAAAATTTCACATCATAGGATAAATCGAACTTGTCGACTGACTTGAGCAAGCCAATACAGCCAATCTGAAACAAATCATCAGGCTCATATCCTCGATTAATAAATCGCTGTACAACTGACCAAACCAACCTCATATTTTTCTGAACGATTGTATCCCTAGCATTCTGATCACCTTGTTGACTGCGCTTGATGAGGTCTTTCACTTCATGATCTTTTAAATACGGCTCATTTTTTTCCTTTTTGACCTCCACATCCATCGGCAAGTCTCCTTAATTACATAGCGCTTTACTATTTGTTAATTGTTTTTTTAAGTAGACAGTTGTTCCCGCTAAAGGCGCAGATACGACGTTAATTTCATCCATGAAGTTCTCCATGATTGTAAAACCCATTCCAGAACGCTCAAGTTCAGGTTTTGTTGTGTAAAGAGGCTGCGTAGCTTCATTAACATCATCAATTCCCACACCGTCGTCCTTAATAATAAGTTCAACCATTCCATTATCATGAAGCGTAACGTCAATGTGTACAATACCTTCTGCGTTATTGTTATAACCATGAATAATGGCGTTCGTTACGGCTTCTGACACAACTGTTTTAATTTCCGTTAACTCATCCATTGTAGGGTCAAGCTGCGTGATAAAAGCAGCCACCGTAACCCGTGCAAATGATTCATTTTGACTAAGAGCTGAGAATTGAAGGTGCATTTCGTTTTTCATCATGCCACCCCCAACTTCTGCAGCGCATTTTGTTCACTTGGCTCAAAGCGAATAATTTTAAATAACCCAGACATATTGAAGAGGCGTTCAACCGGTGGAGAGATTGCACATACAACCATTTCTCCTCCGTTGTTTCGAACCTGCTTGTACCTTCCTAAAATAACCCCGAGACCTGAGCTATCCATAAACGTTAATTTCTCAAGGTTTAAAATTAAGTGCTGAATCGCATTTTGTTCTAACTCTTGTGTAATGCGGGTTCTTAAATGCTCTGCAGCATGATGATCTAACTCTCCACCCAATCGCACTAACAGCACATCCTGTTTTAATTCAAGTTCTATAGAAAGACTCACTATACAAACCTCCTATCAGTCGTATAGTCAATCTTTCGCTATAGCGAAGACGTATTCCTTCCGAGTGACAAAACTAGTAGCATTTCGTCAATGTTAGTCGTTTTTTTTAAGATGTTTGTGAAAATAGTGAAAATGTACGCTTAAATAGCTGCCAATACGAGGCAATTTCAACGTCTTCTTCCGCAACAAGTGGAGATTTGCTCATAACTTTACCATCTTTCTTGATGGTAATAGTGCCGATTTCATCACCTTTTTTTACAGGGGCATTCAAATTTTCATCAAGTTTGACTTCTGTCTTCATGTCCTTAGCTGTTGTTCCTTTTTTCGCAAGAGCAGATAATGGCTCTGATGTTACGGCATTTACGTACTTTTGCTCTCCTTTATTAACTTCTACCTTTTTAATTGGTGCGTCCTTTTTATATAAAGGAGTTGTTGTATACTGACTAAATGCATAATCTAACATTTTTGTTACTTCATTATTTCGCTCTTTAGGCGTATTCGCTCCAAATACAACTGCAATGACACGCATATTTCCCTTTTTAGCAGTAGCCGTTAAGCAGTATTTGGCTTGCCCTGTGAACCCTGTTTTCAAACCGTCAACACCCGGATAGAATTTCACCAAGCGATTTGTGTTAACGAGCCAGAATTTCTTATCAGTATCTTCCCTTAAGTAATCTTCATATTTACTTGTATAATTAATAATATCTTCATATTTCAATAGTTCTTTTCCCATCATTGCCATGTCATGGGCAGTACTATAATGATCGTCAACAGGCAGTCCTGTTGGGTTTTGAAACTTTGTATGTTTTAAGCCAATTTCTTTAGCTTTCTTGTTCATCATTTCAACAAACTTATCCTCTGAACCAGCTAAGTGCTCAGCCATCGCCATTGATGCATCATTTCCAGACCCAATTGCAATTCCCTTTAATAATTCATTAACGGTCATCTCTTCACCAGGCTCTAAGAAGATTTGTGAACCTCCCATAGAAGCTGCATATTCACTTGCTCTAACTTTATCTTTGAACGTAATTTTACCTTCATCAAGCGCTTCCATAATTAAAATCATTGTCATAATTTTAGTCATGCTTGCAGGTGGGAGGGGTTGATCACTATTTTTTTCATATAAAATCTTCCCTGTATCTCGTTCAATTAAAATTGCCGATTTAGCTTGTGCCGCTAACTCCGTAGACTTTTTTTCACTCGCTAAAACAGGCTGTGTCATAAGTGAGAATAAAAAGATGACAACGAGTAGTTTCATAATATTACACTTCATCTACACAAACCTCCATTCTTTATACAAACCTATTTTTTCCACCGTTGTAAGACTTTATACTCCGCTCCAAAATAAAAAAAGCACTGAGAGTTACCTCAATGCTTTTTCAATCATTTATTTAGGAATTGTATCGTATACAAGTGGAGGTGCCTCGACCGCTTCTTCACTTAGCTTGATGCTTTCATAAATTCTTTCTTTTACTTTGGCAATATCTTCTGTGTTGCTATGAATCGTTACAAGTGATTCTCCAGCCTTCACGTAGTCTCCGATTTTCTTTTGAAGAACCAGTCCTACTGCCAAATCGATTTCCGATTCTTTTGTTGCTCGACCAGCGCCTAGCCACATGGCAGCTGTCCCAATAGAATCAGCAATAATTTCCGATACATAGCCATCCGTTTTTGCTTCAACTTCCACGATATGTTTCGCCTGCGGTAATTTTGTTGGATCATCTACAAGAGAGCCGTCTCCACCTTGTGACTCTAAAAAAACTTTAAACGCTTCAAGCGCTTTTCCATTAGCTATTACTTCTTCTAGTTTTTGGCGTGCTTCTGTTAGCGATTCTGCTTTTTCAGCTAATAGTACCATGTAACTTCCTAATGTTAAACACAGCTCTTCTAAATCTTTTGGTCCTTTTCCTTGTAGAGTATCGATTGCTTCTTTTACTTCAAGTGCATTTCCAATTGCATAGCCAAGCGGTTGGCTCATATCTGAAATGACAGCCATTGTATTACGCCCTACGTTATTACCGATATTCACCATCGCTTGAGCCAATTCTTTTGCTTCATCCAAGCTCTTCATAAAAGCACCAGCACCTGTTTTTACATCCAACACGATTGCATCTGCCCCCGCAGCAATTTTCTTACTCATAATTGAACTTGCGATAAGAGGAATGCTGTTAACGGTTGCAGTTACATCACGAAGCGCGTACAGCTTCTTGTCAGCTGGCGTTAAATTTCCTGTTTGACCAACTACAGCCACTTTGTTTTTATTAACCAAATCAATAAATTCTTGCTTACTAATTTCTACATCAAAGCCTGAGATAGCTTCTAGCTTATCAATTGTCCCACCTGTATGTCCTAAGCCACGTCCCGACATTTTCGCTACCGGTACACCTACAGCTGCCACTAAAGGCGCCAGAACAAGAGTTGTTGTATCTCCTACTCCCCCTGTACTATGTTTATCAACTTTAATACCTTCAATTGCTGATAAATCAATGACATCACCGGAGTCCACCATTGACATTGTTAAATCTGCACGCTCTTGCTCTGTCATCCCGTTAAAGAAAATAGCCATAGAAAGAGCACTCATTTGATAATCGGGAATGTCTCCATCTGTAAAACCTTTAACGATAAACTGAATCTCTTCTGTTGTAAGTTCTTTGCGATCACGCTTTTTTTCAATTAAATCTACCATTCTCATGTTCGTAAGTCCCCTTTAAAATAGTTTTTTGAAAACGGATTCACCCTTAGGTAAAAAGCAGCTGTCACATGATATGTAACAGCTACTCCCTTTTTATGAGTGTTTTGGAATTTGTTTTACAATTTCTTTTACTAGTGCTAGGAACTGTTTTTTTACTTTTTCTGTTGTTTCAATTACTTCATCATGGTGAAGGGGCTGATCTAAAATTCCTGCAGCCATATTTGAAATACATGAAATACCCAGGACGCGCAAGCCTGCATGACGAGCAACAATTACTTCCGGCACAGTTGACATCCCCACTGCGTCTCCACCTACAACGCGTAGCATACGAACTTCAGCTGGCGTTTCGTACGTAGGACCAGTATTTCCTACATATACACCCTCTTGAACAGCAATATTTAGCTCACTAGCTACGTCTTTTGCTAATGCACGTAGCTTTGGACAATAGGCTGTTGACATATCTGGAAAACGAACGCCTAGTTCACTGTCATTTGGTCCAATTAAAGGATTTGTTCCAAAGTTGTTAATATGATCTGAGATAAGCATTAAGTCTCCAGGATTATAGGATTCATTTATGCCTCCCGCTGCGTTCGTCACAATAATTGTTTCAATTCCAAGCTCTTTCATAACGCGCACTGGAAATGTTACTTTTTCTAAAGAGTATCCTTCGTAAAAGTGAAAGCGCCCTTGCATTGCAATGACAGGTACATCTTGAATTGTACCAATTACAAGCTGACCCGCATGACCTTCAACTGTTGATACCGGAAACTCGGGAATATCATTATATGGAATTTTTACAGCGTCCTGAACCTCATCAGCTAATACGCCTAAACCTGATCCTAAAATCAATCCAATTGTTGGTTGAATTGTCGTTTTACCTTGAATATATGTTGCTGCTGTATGAATTACATCTCGCTTCATCTTTTTCCCCACTCTCTTAATTTAGTTCACGTAAAAAACTTTTTCCAAACTGTGGCATCTTCACACCAAAGTTCTCAGCTACCGTCGCTCCAATGTCAGCAAACGTTGAGCGCACGTCAATCTCTTTACCAATTTTCATACTTGGGCTATAGGCTAACATTGGAACATATTCACGCGTATGATCTGTACCATGATGAACTGGGTCATTTCCGTGGTCTGCTGTAATGATTAACAAATCATCATCGTTTAATAACGGAAATACCTCTGCTAAACGATCATCGAATTCTTCAAGAGCTTTTCCATATCCTTCTGGATCACGACGATGACCAAACAACGCATCAAAATCAACTAAGTTTAAGAAACTTAATCCGTTAAAGTCCATTTTTAATGTGTCGATTAGCTTATCCATTCCATCCATGTTTGACTTTGTACGAAGTGATTTTGTCACACCTTCACCATCATAGATATCAGAGATTTTCCCAATAGCAATAACATCAAAATTGCTATCTTTTAATTCGTTCATGACTGTGCGTCCAAACGGCTTTAGTGCATAATCATGTCGATTTGCTGTACGTGTAAAGTTCCCCGCCTCTCCAAGGAATGGACGAGCAATAATACGCCCAATCATATATGGGTCGTCTAGCGTAATTTTGCGAGCATACTCACAGATTTCATATAGTTCTTCAAGCGGCACTACTTCTTCATGAGCTGCAATCTGTAGCACTGAATCTGCTGAAGTATAGACAATTAACGCACCTGTTTTCACATGCTCTTCTCCAAGCTCATCTAAAATTTCTGTTCCTGACGCAGGCTTGTTACCAATAATTTTACGTCCTGTCTTATCCTCTAGCTTTTTAATAAGCTCATCTGGAAATCCATCTGGAAACACGTTAAATGGTGTATCGATATTAAGCCCCATAATCTCCCAATGACCCGTCATTGTATCTTTACCCGCTGAAGCTTCCTGCATCTTTGTGTAAACTGCTAACGGCTGTTCTGCTTTTTCAATTCCTTTAATTGGACGGATATTACTTAGGCCAAGCTTGCTCATGTTCGGCATATCTAAGCCGTTGCGATGCTCTGCAATATGCCCTAGTGTATCTGCTCCCAAGTCATTGTACTTTTCCGCGTCTGGTGATTCACCGATTCCTACAGAGTCCATCACAACTAGAAATACGCGTTTGTATGTAGATGATAACATCTTCATTCCTCCATCTTTGTTGTAAAATTCACTTCACTCATGAAGCTATAATAAACCATACTGTAATCGTATAGTTTCCAATATATTATAAAATTCCCTTTAAGGAAAAGTTTAACCATAATCTTTATTGGTCAGAAGTCTGACCTCTATAGTATAAAAGGTTTTTTCTTATTTGTACATAGAAAATGAAAGTGTTTTCATTTAAAGAACGACATTGCTATAAAACAATGCCGTTAACCTTTTACCTTTAAGCACGCGGATGGAATTGATTATAGACATCTTTCAAGCGTGTTTTTGTTACGTGCGTATAAATTTGAGTCGTCGAAATATCTGCATGCCCCAACATTTCCTGAACTGCTCGTAGATCCGCCCCATTTTCAAGCAAGTGTGTAGCAAAAGAATGTCGCAAAGTATGAGGCGTTAATTCCTTTTCAATACGCGCATCTTTCGCTAATCCTTTTAAAATCTTCCAGAACCCCTGCCTTGTTAGTCGCTTCCCATGATGATTCACAAACAAAGCGTGTTCTCCTTGCTGCTTTTTCGTTAAAATTGGACGAGCTTGTGCCAGGTATGCTTCGATTGCTTCCGTTGCCATTCGCCCAAGTGGAACAATTCGCTCCTTACTACCTTTTCCAAAGCAACGAACAAAGCCCATTGTTAAATGTGCATCTTCTATGTTTAAATTCACAAGCTCTGACACACGCATTCCCGTTGCGTAGAGAAGCTCAAGCATCGCTTTATCTCGCAATCCAAATGGCGTAGACGTATCAAAGACTGACAGAAGTGCTTCTACTTCCTCTGCATTTAATACTTTCGGTAGTTTTCGTTCAAGCTGCGGTGTTTCAATATGAACGGATGGATCTTGTTCAGTCACTTTCTCGCGAAGTAAAAATTGGTGAAACGAACGAATCGATGCGATATGTCTAGCAATTGTTTTGGATGATTTTTGCTGATCTGTTAAATGCTTAAGAAAACTCACAATATGTGCTCTTGTCACAGCATTTAGATGATTTAACTGCTCAACATGTTCTAAATACTGACTATATTTCTTTAAATCCCGCTCATACGAATCGATTGTGTTTTTAGCTAAACCTCTTTCTACTATTAAATAGTGAATAAAATCTTGAACTTGATCCTTCAATTGCCTCTACTCCCCGTTTTGATAAAACATAAATAATCTTTCAATCCACGTTTGATCTTCATATACGTTCATTTGCATTACTTTCACTGCGGAGCCGCTCGGCTCATCATAACGTTTATAATCTTGATATTCTCCTGACACCCATACCATACCAAAATAAAACAATAGTGTGCAGCCTGTAAATAAAATAAACACCTTACAGCTATTATATACTAGCTCAACCCATGATTTCATTAGACATATCCTCCAATTTTCAACACTATTAAAAGATATGCCAATCTGGACATGTTTTATACCTACTTTACCTTGCCTAATTCAACGCTAACTTATGTTAATAACTTACAAATATGTTAAAATACATTTATATTGCTGAAGGAGGTAAAAAGATGACTACCACTATGCTATTACTGATTGCCTTAATATCAACCGGAATATGGTATGAAGTATCTCGCGAAACGATGAAATCCTCTAAAGAAATAAATAACTACAAGCTTATTACGCTACTATCTGCGGGTACTCTACTAGCAATACCATTAACGATTTCACTTTTTCACAATCTTCCATTCCATTAACTCCGTATGACTAAGCTACGCGTTCGTAAATACAGCGCCGAGCTTAGTCATTTTCATAAAAAAACAAAAACCTTCTCCCAAAAGGAAAAGGCTTATTTCACTCGTCTTTGTTTTCATCTTCGTCTTGACAACGATGACAAATGCCATGAAACGTCAAGCGATGATCTTTAATTTTAAAACGCCACTGCTTTTCAACAATCTCTTCTACATCTTCAAGCAAGTCTTCTTGAATTTCGTCCACTGATCCACATTCGATACAAACTAAGTGGTGATGAAAGTGTGCAGCTCCTTCTTGACGAAGGTCATAGCGAGACACGCCATCACCAAAGTTTATCTTATCAACAATTTTTAATTCTGTTAGTAATTCTAAAGTTCGATAAACAGTTGCTAAACCAATTTCCGGAGACTTTTCCTTGACGAGGAGATACACATCTTCGGCACTCAAATGATCCTCTTCGTGTTCAAGGAGTACTCTTACAGTCGCCTCACGTTGAGGTGTCAATTTGTAGCTTGCTGAGTGCAACTGTTGCTTTATTCGCTCAACTCGATTTTCCATAACATTCCCTCCCTCGCCATTCACTCATTTATTATATCAAATGTCGAAGGGGTGTCAAAATAAAATTATTATAACGTAAATAAAAGAATGTTTTTAAAATAAGAATAACTATTATTTATTCACTAAGCTCATCATTGTTTTCATTAATGTAGGAGAAACATAGCCTTCAATTAAGGATGCACATGCAATTAAAACAAATACTCCTACTAAAATACCGCTGTAACGAAAGAACGAAGCAGCAACCTGTTCCTTTGCTCCCTTAAAGAACTGCTGACGAATAAGCTTTAACGAAAACGCCACGGAAGCTGTTGTTAAGATTAAAAACGCAGGTATTAAGAAAATGTTTTGTGGCATTACCGACACAAAAGATAACGCAAAGCCGGAAAGTCCCATGCGATTTACTAAAAAGCCAACCGTAAATCCGATCACCATTCCTTTAATAAAAAGTAAGATTAACACGACTGGTAAGCCAATGATAGCTATACCCAAAATCCAAATAAGCCCGAGGTATTTTACGTTATGAAAGAAGCTTTGCTGAAACATTTCGGTACTCGTGGCCACTTCTCCAGTTTTAACAAGACCAAAGAAACGGTTTAGGTAAAAATAAAGATCCTCTTTTTGATCGACTGTTAAGCTATTTACCACGATAGCTCCAAAGATAATCCCCATTAAAAACAGCACCGTGACAAATAGATAAATTGAACTGTTATCGCGCAAGTGCTGTGTATAAGCACGCTTAATCCACATTTGTCTCATCGTCTTCCCCCTATCAATCACTTGATAGAGTATATGATAGATTCAGCGTAACTATGACAGAGATTATTCTACTTTTTATAGTAGAAACGAATGGTAGTTACTCACCTAGCGCACTTCTAAGCTGTAAATATTGAACTGCGTACGCTGTTTTTGCATCGTAAATTTCATTTGTTTGAATCATTTGAAGCGCTTCTTCAATGCTTGTTTCTATCACTTCAACAAACTCATCCTCATCTAGGCTTGCTTTTGTTTCCATAACCTCTAGCTTCTCGGCTGTATAGAGATGTACAAGCTCATCTGCAAATCCCGGTGACGTATAGAAGGAAATAATATGTTTCAGTTCTTTACATGTATAACCCGTTTCTTCTTCTAGCTCACGTTTAGCTGTGACGATGGGCTCTTCACCTTTTTCAAGTTTACCTGCTGGAATCTCGACTAGGACTCGATCCATTGCTTTGCGATATTGTTTGACCATTACTAGCTTATGGTCAGCCGTTAATGCAATAACAGCAACTGCTCCAGGATGCTTAATAACTTCTCTCGTACTCGTTTTCCCATTTGGAAGCTGTACTTCTTCCACTTGTAAATCAATGACTCTTCCTTTAAAAATCTCTTTTTTCGCAAGCGTCTTTTCAATTAAATGATCCATTTTATCCACCTCGTTCTAAATTTAAACCCTTTACATATATTCTATCATACGACTTTTAGGAGGTAGAAGAAATGAAAGTTTATGTAGAGGGTAAACAAGTGATTTTAGTAGGAAAAGCATGGGAAATCCGCCAAAAGCTAAAAGAATATGGTACGCATTTTCAATATGTTCACGAATGGGTTTCTACTATTTCAAACGAACCTAAAAAGATAATAAAAAGTTAAGCAGCGCTAGCAAAACGCTGCTTTTTCTATGCCTCTTTGAGTCAATTAGTTGAGTTTATAAAATTATCCAGGCTACAATATAATAGATAAAACGTATTCCAAAGGAGTGGATAGGATGAAAAAGAGGCAGCTAGGTTCCTCCAATCTATTGGTTAGTGAAGTTAGCTTGGGGTGTATGTCGCTAGGAACGGATGTTAAAAGTGCTCAGCGAATTATAGATGAAGCGGTTGATCTTGGTATCAATTATTTTGACACTGCTGATTTATATGACTTCGGTCTCAATGAAGAGATTGTTGGTCAAGCGCTAAAACAAAAGAGACAAGATATCATTTTGGCTACAAAAGTAGGAAACCGCTGGAATGACGTTGAGGACGGTTGGCGTTGGGACCCATCGAAAGCATACATAAAGGATGCTGTAAAGGAAAGCTTACACCGACTAAAAACCGATTATATTGATTTATATCAACTGCACGGAGGCACAATTGAAGACAACATTGACGAAACAATCGAAGCGTTCGAAGAGCTAAAAAAAGAAGGACTCATTCGTGAATATGGGATTTCGTCTATACGCCCAAACGTTATTCGTGAATTCGTAAAAAAAGCTTCAATCGTTAGCGTAATGATGCAGTATAGCCTATTAGACCGTCGACCTGAAGAAAGCGTGCTTCCTCTTTTAAACGAATATAACATCAGCGTGGTTGCAAGAGGTCCCGTCGCAAAAGGTTTGCTAACAAATCGCGCTCAAGAAAAGCTTGCTACAAACGAAGCAGGTTATTTAACTTATACGAAAAAAGATTTGGAACAGCTTATACCTGCTCTACAGGGCGTTGATTCAGACTTAAATCACGCAGCGTTAAACTACTGCCTTTATCATCCTGTTGTTGCATCAGTAGTAGCAGGAGCAAGTAGTCCAGCTCAGCTTCGAGAAAATGTACAAGCTGTTGAAAAGCTCCCTTTAAGTGAACTACACTATGAAAAGCTTCAATCATTAACTAAAGCAAATAAATACGAAGCACACCGCTAAATAAAAGCTCTTGCCTTATCGGCAAGAGCTTTTATTTAAATTCATTCCATTTTAAATCACTTTCATTAAATAGTTCTTCAAATGATTTATTTTTTTCTTTTTCCTTTCGAGCGCGCTCTTTCTCTTTTTGCTCTTCCTCAATTCTCTGCTCTTCACGCTTCGCGAGCGCATGTTTCTTTGCTTGAAGCTGCTTTACTAAATCGCTATTCAATTGATCTTTTAAACTAATTTGATTTTCTTGTTTCTTTTGACTGTTCTTTTGCTTGTGTTTTGCCATCATTATTCACCCACTGCAATTAAATTATGATAGACATTTTACCATAAGCAAATATCTACAACAATTAATTAGAACGCATCCAGCTTTACATTTTCGTCTATTACTAGACCTGGAGCGGTTGATTGAATAATATCATCGACCGTATATCCTGATGCTACTTCAATTAGCTTTAGCCCGCTATCAGTTACATCAATAACAGCACGATCTGTAATAATGCGGTTTACAACACCTTGACCTGTTAAAGGGAGCGTGCATTCTTTTAAAACCTTTGGTTCACCTTTTCTTGTCACATGTTCCATGATAACGATAATGCGCTGAGCTCCGTGGACAAGGTCCATAGCTCCACCCATACCTTTAATCATCTTTCCTGGAATCATCCAGTTTGCTAAATCACCGGTCTCCGAAACTTCCATACCACCTAAAATCGCTATGTTAATATGGCCACCACGAATCATTCCAAACGACTCAGCGCTATCGAAATACGCTGCTCCATCGATAGCTGTTACGGTTTCTTTACCGGCATTAATTAAATCTGGATCGACGTCTTCTTCTTTTGGATAAGGTCCAATACCTAACAATCCATTTTCCGACTGAAGTACCACCGTTTTATTGTCTGAAATATAATTTGCAACAAGTGTTGGAATACCAATACCTAAGTTTACATAAAAGCCATCCTGAATTTCTTTTTCTGCTCGCTTTGCAATTCGCTCTCTTACATTTACACCATTTTCAATCATCATAACCGCTCCTCTCGTTATTTTTGAACCGTTAAGCGTTCAATACGTTTTTGCTGCTCGCCAACAATTAAAGACTGAACATAAACACTCGGTGTATGAATCATATTTGGATTTAATGTACCTGTTTCGTGAAGCTCTTCTACTTCAGCAATTGTCACTTTACCTGCAGCTGCAATCATCGGACTAAAATTGCGAGCTGTTTTATTGTATATAAGGTTTCCCATGTAATCAGCTTTCCAAGCTCTTACTAAGCTGACATCTGCCACCAATGCTTCTTCTAATAAATACTCTTTGCCGTCAAATGTTCTTGTTTCTTTTCCCATCGCAATTGGTGTGCCAACTCCTGCTGGTGTATAAAAAGCTGGAATCCCTGCTCCGCCAGCACGAATCTTTTCTGCAAGCGTCCCTTGTGGTAAAAGCTCTACGTCAATCTCTCCTGATAGAACTTGACGCTCAAATTCTTTATTTTCACCAACATAGGAACCTATCATCTTTTTAATTTGCTTATTTTTTAATAATAACCCTAGTCCCCACTCATCAACTCCACAGTTATTGGAGATAACCGTTAAGTCTTTTACTCCCGTTTCGACTAACGCTAAAATGAGATTTTCCGGAATACCACAAAGACCAAATCCTCCAACCATAATTGTTGAACCATCTTTTACTGGCTTAACTGCTTCAATAAATGATGTATGTACCGGTTTCATACATAACCCACCCCTTTGATTTTTTGAAAACGCTTACTATTTTATTATAGAATATTTAGAACTTTTTTTAAATATATAACTAGCAATTATAAGTAATTATTTTTTCGTTCGAAAAAGTTATAGGTGTTTTGCTATACTATATGCCTACTTTTTAAGAACGTTCACTTCATTTGAGAATATATGGCATAAAAAAAAACCATGAATGCTAAAATAGCTTCATGGTTTTTTCAATATTATGGACGTTCTACTAATGTAGCAACCCCTTGTCCGCCACCAATGCATAACGTTGCAAGGCCTAGCTTCGCTTCACGTTTTTGCATTTCATGAATAAGAGAAACTAACACGCGAGTTCCACTAGCTCCTATTGGATGACCTAGTGCGATTGCTCCACCATTAACATTTAATGTTTCTTGGTTAAATTTAAGCTCACGATCAACAGCAATTGACTGTGCTGCAAAAGCTTCGTTTGCTTCTACTAATTCAACATCTTCTAAAGATACCGCTGCCTTTTCCAATGCTTTTTTTACAGCGCTTACTGGGCCGATTCCCATAATGCTTGGGTCAACACCAGCACTTGCATTGGATTTAATTGTTACTAAAGGTGTTAAGCCTAGTTCGTCTGCTTTTTGACGGCTCATCACAACAACCGCTGCCGCACCATCATTAATACCAGAAGCATTTCCAGCTGTTACAGAACCATCCTTTTTAAATGCAGGACGTAACTTACCTAAGCTTTCTGCTGTTGTACCAGCACGTGGAAACTCATCGCGATCAAAAATGGTTACTTGACCTTTGCGTCCTGGTACTTCTACCGGAACAATCTCATCTTGGAATCGTCCTGATTCGATTGCAGCCTCTGCTTTTTGCTGACTAGCAGCAGCAACAGAGTCTTGTTCTTCACGCGTAATGCTATATTTATCACATAAATTTTCAGCTGTAATTCCCATATGATAATCGTTAAAAGCACACCATAGTCCATCTTGAATCATACTATCAACGACTTTTTGATCTCCCATTTTAAATCCATTGCGAGCATTCTTTAATAAATATGGCGCTTGGCTCATATTTTCCATTCCACCCGCTACGATAACTTCAGCATCACCAGCAAGGATTGCTTGAGTTGCAAGATGAACTGCCTTTAGTCCTGATCCACACACTTTATTGATTGTTAATGAAGAAACTGTTTCTGGTAAACCCGCTGCGAGAGCTGCTTGTCTAGCCGGGTTTTGACCTAATCCTGCTTGCAAGACGTTCCCCATAATTACTTCATCTACATCATTTGCTGCGATTCCTGCTTTATTTAGTGCTTCTTTAATGACTACTCCACCTAAAGTTGGTGCAGAAACATTTTGTAAGCTTCCCCCAAAGCTGCCGATTGCCGTTCTAACAGCGCTTACAATGACCACTTCTGTTTGACTCATGTCGTTAACCTCTCCTTACTGTTTGATTACTGTCACATATATGCTTATTCGACAACCAACTTAATTTTCCTGTTGTAATTTCGTTTATTTTGTAAAAATTTATAATTTTTATTGAATTTAAACTTCTATCCTTTAAAATAGGTAATTGAAAGCGTTATCAAAAAGGAGGAAAATTATGTCGTTACCTTCTAAAGCAACCATCATTGAAGTAGGTCCTCGAGATGGACTACAAAATGAAAAAAAATTTGTACCAACACATGTGAAAATCCAGTTTATTTCTTTATTAAAAGAAGCTGGCCTATCAGAGATTGAATTAACTTCTTTTGTCTCACCAAAATGGGTGCCTCAAATGAAGGATGCACAGCAAGTTATTCAAGCATTCTCATTACAGCAACCTACTAATAACCGCCATATTGTTCTCGTTCCAAATGAGCAAGGCCTGACTAAAGCACTTGAAGAAAATTGTCAATCGGTTGCTTTATTTATCGGCGTCAGCAACTCGTTTAACCAGCATAATATTAACAAAACAACCGCTGAAGCTATTCACCAACAGCTACCTCTTATGGAGAAGCTTAAAGAACGTAATGCCTACATTCGCACATGCATATCAACTTCATTTTACTGTCCATACGAAGGGAAAATTAATCCAGACAAAACCGTAGAGCTTTGCGCACACTTTGTAGAAGCGGGCGTAACCGAGCTCAGCATTGCAGATACAATCGGGATGGCTAACCCAAAAGACGTTTTTACTCTCTTTTCAGCATTGAAACGCGCATTTCCTACAGTCTTACTAAACGCACACTTTCACGACACAAGAGGAGTAGCTATGGCTAATATTTATGCTTGCCTTCAAGCTGGGGTTACCCGCTTTGACTCTTCAGCTGGCGGGATTGGTGGATGCCCTTTCGCTAAAGGGGCAACTGGTAATATTGCAACAGAAGACTTAATTTTTATGTTAGATGAAATGGGTGTTCAAACAAATGTGAATCGTGAAAAAATTCTGGAAGCTGTTTCCTATATTGAACCCTACCTTTCACATCCAGTTTCAAGTAAGCAATACCGTCTCTATCAATTAGCTAAACAATAAGAAAGTAAAAAAGCACGGTAGAATCTACCGCGCTTTTGCTGATTGGTCAATAAATGACATTCTTGGATTTAAAATTTGCGCTGGACTTTTTAGCATGAATGTTCCAGCAGCGTCACTATAATCAATTGTCATGTTATCATCCATAAACACTTGTTTTGTTTTCTCAATAAGAATGTCACCACCGTTTGTCGAAACAACAACGTCATCAAATTCTTTATCAGCAACAATCCAAAGTGATGTAACGCCGCTTACAACACAGCCACAGCCGTCCGTATCATATTTCAATTTTAAAAATAGAGATGAGCTTTGATCATATTTTTCAGCAACTTTTTCAAGAGCACGATTGGTAAATACAATGTTCATTCTATCGCTCCTTTTAAATAAATGTATAAACGATGCGAACATGTTTATATAATGAAGTATAATATACAATGCTCACTCCATAAACTATTACGCTCATTAGTATAGACAATGGATGAGCGCTTATCATACATAAGGAGGAATTAACTTGCCAAAAGTTCAAATCAAGGTAATGGATAACGGATCATTTCGAGTGACTGGTGATGTTGAATTAATTGATGCTGAAGGTAATAAGTATGAAACGAAACCCACGTTTTCACTATGTCGATGTGGCATGTCACAAAAGATGCCCTTTTGTGACGGAAATCATAAAGGTAAATTTGAGTCTTTCGTGCGTGCTAAAGCCGTATTAGACGAGTAATCTTTAAGTGGTTCAATTATTAATAACTCCTCTGTATCTGGACTAGCTGCAGATTTAGGTCAATCCGGATATAACGCTACAAAAGGGGCAATTACAAATCTTACTCGAACAATGGCTATCGGTTATGCACGTGACGGTATTCCTGTTAATGTTATTGCACCAGGAACAATTGAAACTCCCCTTCTTGACGGACTATCAGGATCAGAAGAAGGAAAAAAATTTAGAAAAGCCTACGAATGGGTTGATTCAATGGGACGTCTAGGAAAACCAGAAGAGGTAGCAGGCGCTGTACTTTTCTTGGCATCTGATGACAGTTCATATGTAACGGGAGATTGCATTACGGTTGATGGAGGTCACATGGCATACACATGGCCTGGTAAAATGCTTTATGACCCATCCTACAATAAGCTCATGCCCATTGAGGGCACTGAGCTTATTTTTTGTAAAACGCATTTCCTGCTAGTTTTTCAACTAACCATGGAGCAACCTGATAAATTGTAGAGCCAATGCCCATCCACTTTGGCAAGTTAATCTCTCGCTTGTTGGTCCCGATAGATTCAACGACTTTTCTAGCAACATCTACTGGATCAAGCATCATATTTTTCATGCTCTTTTCGTAAGAACCTGTTTGATCGGCAATGGTAAAAAAGTTGGTTTGAATTGGACCTGGATTAACTGCAGTCACTCGCACGTTAGTCCTAGCAATTTCTAGGCGTAATCCATTTGTAAACCCTAATACGGCATGCTTTGAAGCAGCATACCCACTGGATTTAGGCGTAGCTAGCTTACCTGCTTGAGAAGCAATATTAATAATATGACCTTCATTTCTTTCTAACATAGCTGGTAATACTGATTTCGTACACGCAATTAATCCCAGGACGTTTACTTGAAACATGGACAAAATCGTATCCATTGAAGCTTCCGTTACTTCCTCAAATACCCCAAAACCAGCATTGTTAATTAGCACATCAATTTTATAAACATCTTCAAGAATTTGATTCATGACCGTTTGAACGTCACTTAGATTAGCAACGTCTAATCGATATGTACGGCAAGTAACTCCATACTTCTCACTGATTTGTTCTGATACTTCTTGAAGGCGGATTTCATTTCTAGCAACAAGGATTGGATTAGCACCTCTTTTAGCTACTTCATAGCTAATCATTTTTCCTAATCCACCGGATGCACCCGTAATTAAAATATGCTTTCCTTTAAGATTATTCATTCTTACACCTCAATTGTACAAACTCAGTGCTTTTAATCTTATCTTTCTACACTTAAAAAAACAAGATTAATGAGTGTGATAAATAAAACGATCACTTTCATATTGACAACTAATTTGGCGGAGGCTTTCAAGGTAGTCTAATTGCCCTACCGTTTCAGACATCGTCAACCCTAATTCTTTTTCATACACGGATGGAAACAGGAATTTACAAACATCAAATGCAGACATCGGCTTGTTCTTTAAAAGTTGATATACTTTTTCAGCACGCTCTCTTTGCTTAGTTAGTCGTTCTGATACAAGTTTACTCACTTCTTTCACTTCATCTCCATGGCCTGTGTAGATACATGAAATAGGTAATTCAGAAAGACGACGAAGAGATGTATTATACTGAAGCATTGACTTTTTTCGTTTCTCACCTTCATGATACGGAGGCTCAATAAGCGGGTTAGATGAAATATGTTTAAGTAATACGTCTCCACCAATTAAGGTTTCGCTTTGCTGGTGATATAAGGCAATATGACTTTGAGCATGTCCAGGCACTTCAATAATACCCCAATCTTCCAAGCCTTTTATTACACTACCTTCTTGAACTTGATTGTTTAGTGATCTTTCACAAGAATATTTCATTGAATGACGTAATCCTTTTAGATATTTTCGAAATCGTTCATCTACGCCTAACTGCGTAAAGAACTCTGTGAAAAATCGGTCATACTGATCAAAGAAATTCGGATCTTTCGAAATCCACGGCTCGTTTCTCCAATGTCCGATTACCGGTGTATCTGGTGAAAAATAATCAAGCATACCTACATGGTCCGGATGATGGTGTGTCAGTAACACTTGATCGATATCCTCTACATGTAAGCCAATTTCATTTAGCTGTTTCGTAAAAGAATTCCAAGCCTCTTCTGTCTTCACCCCTGCATCAATTAAAGTAATGGACTCTCCTTTTAGTACATATACATTTACATCTCCAACTGCAAACGGTGTTGGCAATGTGAACTTGTGAATTTGTTCCTTCATAACGTTGTCCCCTTCTAAGTAATGACGTTTTCTTTAAGTGTACACGATTCCAATATACATTCATACAATATGCTTTCTTTTCTGAAAATTAGATTGACAGCTATCATTTTCTCAGTGCATAATTACAACAATGTGCTTATAAAATCCACTCACAGAAGACAGCTTATATGTATTAAATACAACGACTTCATACAGAACAAAAAGTATTTTTATTCATTAATAGGTATATATAAAAAGGAGGTTCATCCCTTGATGAAACAACCATTAAATATTGCTTTTATCGGCGCTGGATCAATGGCCGAAGCCATGATTTCAGGGCTAATTAGTACAAACAAATTTAAGCCCGGACAAATTCACGTTACAAATTACAGCAACGACGCACGACTTCATGAATTACGTAATCAATATAAAATTAATATTACTCGAAACATTCCTTTAATCATTCAAAAAAGCGACGTAATTGTATTAGCAGTCAAACCAAAAGACGTTGTGGAAAGCATTGAAAACATTAAGCCTTATATCCATAAGAGCCACCTTATCATTTCTGTCCTTGCAGGAGTTTCAACAAGTAGCATCTTATCTTTATTTCAACACGAAGTACCTGTTGTTCGAGCAATGCCAAATACTTCCGCTTCAATCGGTTTATCTGCAACAGCCATTTCCAAAGGGGAGCATGCCAACGACGAGCATATAAAATTAGCTGAAACTCTCTTCCATACAGTTGGAACGGTTACAGTTGTTCCCGAAGCACATCTTCATGCTGTTACAGGCTTATCAGGTAGTGGACCCGCATATGTTTATTATTTGGTAGAAGCGATGCAAAAAGCTGCTCTACATCAAGGCCTTGAGTCAGACGTAGCGACAGACTTAATTACACAAACACTAATTGGTGCAGCTCAGATGCTCAGAACATCACCAAAAAGTCCTACCACGTTACGAAAAGAAGTTACCAGTCCAGGAGGAACGACAGAAGCAGGGCTAGAACAACTGACTGACTACGAATTTCAAGAAGCGCTTATCCAATGTATTGACAAAGCTACACTTCGCTCAAAAGAATTAGGTGAAGCTATTGATGAAAAAATGATGAGCAGTCGTACATCACGTTAAAAACTCAGCATATTGCTGAGTTTTTTTACTAACTCTCCATGAAACAGTAAAGCATATAAAGTGAAATTCACTAAACCTCAGTGCTATAATGCATTTTGTTAGCAACTCGAAATAATGGAGGGATATGAAAGTGACTGCTGAATTGTTTACACCTTATCAAGTGAAAGATGTAAAGTTGAAAAATAGAATTGTAATGTCGCCCATGTGCATGTATTCATGTGAAGAGGAAGATGGCATCGTAACAGATTGGCATCTGGCTCACTATACATCACGTGCTGTTGGCCAAGTTGGCTTAATCATGATTGAAGCGACTGCGGTAACACCTGAAGGACGTATTACATCACGTGATTTAGGGATTTGGAATGACGAACATGTTGAAGGGTTACAAAAGCTTGTTAATCAAGTGAAAGCACACGGTAGTAAAACCGCTATTCAACTTGCACACGCAGGCCGTAAAGCGACGGTAGATGGAACGATTTACGCTCCTTCTGCTATTGCATTTGATGATGAAAGTAAAACACCTGCTGAAATGACAAAAGAAGATATTGAGAGGACAATTGAAGCCTTTAAAGAAGGTGCAAAACGCTCAAAACAAGCTGGTTTTGATATTATTGAAATTCACGGAGCACATGGATATTTAATTCACCAATTCTTATCTCCATTAAGCAATAAGCGCACGGATGAATACGGTGGGTCTGCTGAAAACCGCTATCGCTTCTTACAACAAACGATTAACAGTGTAAAAGAGGTATGGGACGGTCCTTTATTTGTTCGTGTTTCTGCAACTGACTACGCTGAAGGCGGATTAACTATCGATGACCATGTTACATTCGCTAAATGGATGAAAGAACAAGGTGTTGACCTAATCGATGTAAGCTCAGGGGCACTTGTGCATGCTAAAATTAACGTCTACCCTGGCTATCAGGTACCGTTTGCAGAAAAAATCAAGCACGAAGCAAACATTGATACAGGGGCTGTTGGTTTAATTACGAGCGGTCTTCAAGCGGAAGAGATTCTTCAAAGTAAACGTGCTGACCTCATATTCGTCGCGAGAGAACTACTGCGCGATCCGTATTGGCCACGCACAGCCGCCAAAGAGTTAAACACAACCATTGAAGCACCTGTTCAATATGAACGAGGTTGGTAAAAAAGTGAGGGCCTTTGGGGCTCCTCACTTTTATTCAATAGGAAAACTCGCTAGGTCAGACGCAACCAGAGTATGTTTAAATTCCTTCAGCGCCCCCTCTGCTAACTGCCTGACTGCTTCTCCTTGATATCTAGCACTTATATGAGTAAGAATTAGCTGCTGCACATTCGCTTGCCTAGCTACTTGTGCTGCTTGCTTGGCTGTAGAATGATAATAATCATAAGCCAGCTTTTCATCGCCCTCAGCAAATGTTGCTTCATGAACTAAAACGTTCGCATTCTCTGCAAGCATCGTGCTATTTTCACACATTCGCGTATCTCCTAAAATGGTTACGATTTTTCCTGGTTTGGATTCTCCAATGAATTCTGCTCCGTTAATTTCCCGCCCATCTTCTAGAAAAATAGTTTTGCCTTCTTTTAACTGCTTATAATGAGGTCCTGATTGTACTCCAGCTTCTTTCAAACGTTCTACTTGTAGCGCACCCGGTAAGTCTTTTTCAACGATTCGATATCCGTATGACGTTACGCCATGCTCAAGCTTTGCACATTCTACTTTAAACGTATCATCTTCAAATATAACCCCTTCATTGACTTCAACAACTTGAAGCCGATACTTCAAGTGCGTTTGGCTAACTTCTAATGCGACTTTAATAAACTGCTCAATACCAGGGGGACCGTATACGGTAAGAGGTTCTTCGCCTCCTTGAAACGATCTGCTCCCCAACAAACCCGGAAGGCCATAAATATGGTCACCATGCAAGTGCGTAATAAAAATTTTCTCGATGCGACGAGGGCGAATGGAAGTATGTAAAATTTGGTGCTGAGTTGCTTCTCCGCAATCAAAAAGCCATACGGCACTTCGCTCTTGCAGAAGCTGTAAAGCAATTGAGGAAACGTTTCGTTGTTTAGCTGGTACTCCGGCACCCGTTCCTAAAAATAATAGTTCCATGTGCTTCTCCCTTTCTACTTAATTCAAACATTAATCCGAACAAAAAGCCTGTATGCACATTATACAGGCTTTTTACTTACCTATGCTACCTAATTGTTTGAAGCGCCTCTGTTAATACAGAAATAAGAAGGTTTAAATCTTCCTTTGGAATCATGAGAGGCGGTGAAAGAGTGAGCACATTGTTATGCCCGGCTACTGTTGCGCCATTCTTCCCAATAATGACTCCTTTTTCTTTACACCTTGCAATTACTTGATTCACTAACTGTATATCCAGGGGCACTTTGGAAATTTGATCAGAAACAAGCTCGATTCCTACCAGCAGCCCTTTGCCACGAATGTCGCCTACATACGGGTGTCCTTTCAATTCTTCTTTTAACTCTTTCAATAAATAGGTTCCCATCGTTTTTGAACGATTATATAAGCCTTCACTCTCCATAATCTCTAGGTTTTTGAGTGCAAGTGCACAGGCAGCTGGACTTCCTCCAAATGTGTTTACATGTCGAAAATATTCATACTGATCGCTACCTTTAAATGCTTCATAAATTTCTCGTTTGACCGCTGTTGCCGATAAAGGTAAATAAGCACTTGTAATACCTTTCGCCATCGTAATAATATCCGGCTTCACGCCATAATTCATAAATCCAAACGCTTCCCCTGTGCGTCCAAATCCACATATAACTTCATCTACAATCAATAACGCCCCGTGCTTTTCGCAAACTTCTTTTACCCCTTGCATATAGTTATCTGGTGGAATTAAAATACCTCCCCCTGTAATAATTGGCTCCATTATGACCGCAGCAATTGTTTCACTAAGCTCCCACGTCATCGTGTCATCAATCGTCTTCACCGACTGAAGCAGCTCTTTTGGTGCATCTATTTTATCGACACCTCGGTAGCTATCAGGGGGTGGAACATGAAGAAAGCCAGTTGCTAAAGGTTCGTACTTGTATTTACGCTGAGCTTGCCCCGTAGCTGACAGTGCCCCCATCGAGTTTCCATGATATCCACGGTAACGTGAGATAATTTTATAGCGCCCATGTTCTCCTCGTTGCTGATGATACTGTCTCGCAATTTTAAATGCGGTCTCATTCGCTTCTGATCCGCTATTAGAAAAAAAGATGACATATTCATCTCCTAGCATTTCATTGAGCTTTTCAGCTAATTGAATCGCAGGAGGGTGACTTTGCGTTAATGGAAAATAAGCTAGTTCTTTGAGCTGTTCATAAGCTGCTTGGGCTAGCTCTTCTCTTCCATAGCCTATATTTACGCACCAAAGTCCCGCCATTGCGTCTAAAAATCGATTTCCATCCTCATCTGTTATCCAAGCGCCCTTCGCTTTTTCTACTACCATAGTAGCTTCAGGAGAATAAGGTTTCATTCCGTGCCATACGTATTGCTCATCCTTATTTTTTAAGCTTTTATTTTTTTCGCCACTGCTAGCTTGAACCATTGCATTCACTCCTTCTGATTTTAGTAATTATATGGATGAAGAGACTTCGACCAAAGCCGAAGTCTCTCTTTTCATCTAATAAATATGTTAAAAATCAAAGCGTGATGTTATCATCTTTTTACGCGTATAAAAGTTCAATCCGTCTTTTCCATTGACATGTAGATCTCCGTAAAAAGAGTCTTTCCAACCCGAGAACGGGAAGAAAGCCATAGTAGCAGGCACTCCTACGTTGACACCTAGCATACCAGCATCTGCTTCTTCTCTAAATTGACGGATTGCTTTTGCATCCTTTGTATAAATTGTTGCACCATTTCCAAACCGAGATTTTTCAATATATTCTAACGCTTCATCTAAATTTTCAGCTCGAAGCAAGCTTAAAACGGGTGCAAACAGCTCTTCTTTTGCAATGGTCATAGTGGGCGTTACGTGATCAAAAATCGTGGCACCAAGAAAATTCCCTTCCGAATAATCTTCCATTTCCTTACGACCGTCTCTAATTAAATGAGCACCTTCTTCCACCCCGGCTTCGATATAGCCAAGTACTTTATCTCGATGCTCTTTCCGAATAACGGGCGTTAAAAGCACTTCATCCTGTAACCCACTGCCCATAATTAATTCATCTGCTTTTTGCTTCAACTTCGCAACGAACTGTTCTTTAACACCGTCTACCACTACAACAGCACTGCATGCCATACAGCGCTGTCCAGCGCTACCAAAAGCAGAGCTTATAATGTGATTCACCGCTTTATCTATATCACAATCCGGCATAACAATATGATGATTTTTGGCACCAGATAAAGCCTGAACTCGCTTGCCTTGCGCTGCGGCTTGTTCATATACATACTTTGCAACTGGTTGAGAACCAACAAAAGACACTGCTTTAATATCCGCATGTTCAATGAGACCGTTGACCACATCATGTGCACCATGCACAAGATTTAATACGCCAGATGGAGCTCCAGCTTCTGTGAACAATTCAGCAATCCGAGTAGCTAATAAAGGCGTGCGCTCTGATGGTTTTAATACAAATGTGTTTCCACAGACAATCGCTAGTGGGAACATCCAAAGTGGAACCATCATCGGAAAGTTAAACGGCGTAATTCCTCCCACAACCCCAACAGGATAACGATACATTTCTGAATCAATTTCTTCTGCAATATTACTAAGCGATTCACCCATAAGTAGCGTCGGTGCTCCGGCAGCAAATTCTACACATTCAATACCACGCTGGACTTCTCCATAAGCTTCTTTATAAGCCTTCCCATTCTCTTTTACTACGAGTCTTGCAAGCTCTTCATGATGTTCAATAAGCAAGTGTTGAAACGCAAACATAAGCCTTGCCCGTTTCGGAGCTGGTACATGCTTCCATGCTTTAAACGCTTCTTTTGCATTTTTAACAGCATGGTCAACATCTTGTTTAGTTGAAAGAGGTACTTTTGCAAGCGTCTTTCCGGTTGAAGGATCAATCACATCTTGAAACTGATTGCTTGTTGAGGCAACCCACTTTCCACCTACATAGTTTCTTAATTGTTTGGTATCTTCATTCACGACTGACATCTAATTAGCCCCCTTTTAGCATACAATCTTACTTTTATTATCATGAATTCTTGCTTCAGATTCATTAGACAGAATGTGAAATAGAAATTCTGTATAGTTTCACACATTGGATAGTGAAATACGAAGTAGACCTAGTAAAATGAAAGAGAGCTCATGTAAGGGATGCTTTTTCTAGCTCATCAATAGCAGTAGTAGATGCGTTTAGTGCAAACAAATAGTCATAGGTCATGATCATAAATTCGATGGCCATTCGTTTTTCGTGAGCCATAAAATCAGAACCTAATAGCTTTTCCAGCTTTTCAATGCGATGATAAAGAGTCTGACGCACAATATATAAGCGCTTTGCCGTTTCTTGCTTTGATCCATTACATGCTAAATATACTTTTAGTGTTTCAAATAGCTTTGCATTAAATTTTCGATCATACTCGAGAACTGGCTGTAAATACTCCATCACCACTTCTTGTAATTCCTGCTGTTCATTGACTAACGAAATAATGCGGTACATGTGCAGGTCTTCATAAAAACAAATATGATTTTTCACTTGGTTGTGCAAAGTCATTTGAATGGAAACTGTTTTTCTAGCAGTTTCATAGCCTTTATAGATGTGATCTAAGCGTCTATTAAACTGTCCCACTCCTATCAGCTGCACTGCTAGTGATTTGTTGACTTCTTGCAAATCAACGTGGTTTATCCAACGGTTCAAACTTCTTTCTAATCTTTCCCTCCACGTAGTCACCTGACGTTTATTTAAAACAACCAGTACTAACTCTCTTTTCTTTTCTAAAATGAGAAGGTGAAAACCTTCTTGTTCAAAGATTGCTCGAATCGTCAATTTTAAGTACGTATGGTCTAGCTTGACATCTTGTATACATTGACAGCATATAACCGTTCCACCTTGGATTGGAAAGTCATGTAATACTTCTTGTAAACAATGTGTGATTTGAGATGAGGAAATTTCACCGTTTATCCACTGAACCATCCACTCTGTTTCTTGAACTCGCTTTTTTTCTTCAACATATAAGTCTCGTAAAAAATGCTGCGCTAGAGCTGTTGCTGTTCGATCAACCGTTAACATTTCAAGTTCCGTAAAAAAATCATTGGTTGAAAGAATATATAGCTCTGCATAGCTTTCGCCTAACAGTTGAATTGAATGGGTAAAAAAGCTACTTTGATTCTTTTTTTGTTTAGTAATATGATGCTGTAATAATTGTTGTTGGGGTAAGTCTAAACAGGCTGGAAAAAGCGTTACTTCACTATGTATACGAAGCCCGGCTAAAAGTCCGGTTGATTCGCAAAGATGCTGTAAAATATCTTTTGGATCGTTGACAGAAAGCAGCATTTGATTCAGCTGCTGAGAGTAATTTTCTAAATCGGAAATCATTAAATACTGCTGATTAACTAGTAGCGCATGCAAATCTTGCGTTATTTCAACAAACGGGACTTCTTCATGAAATAAAATAATGGGAAATTCGTGTTCATTTGCAAATTCAATAACGTTTTGAGGAATCTGAGAGGTATACGTACCAAGCTCGATACAGAGCCCCGAAGCTTGACATTCAATTAGCTGTTTCAAAAATGAAAGGCATAATTCATTATCTTCCTTCCACCCTACACCAGTTGAAAGAATTAATTCATTCCCTTTTAAAAGCTCATTCACGCGAGTCACTTCCATCACGTGAACCCATTTTACCCGATTTGTGAGACCGACTTTACCTGCGATTACTTCACAGCTGTTAAAATGCTTTCTTTTTAAAACCTCATTAATTGTCAAATAAGATTTCAAACTCACACCACCCTTAATCAGTCTATCTTTTTATATTAACTTAAGTTTTCTGAAAAATAAATCATTTTATCTCTTTATACTTTTTTAGAATATAACTCGCTGCTTACATGGAATTACTCAAAAAAAAAGCTATAAATCATTATGCGATTTACAGCTTCTCAGCGGCTACTTGCAGTGTTTTAAAAAAACCATGCCTTTTTTTTGCTTGCTCTTTTATTCTCTGAATTTCCTGTTTATAGAAACGTAGGTCGTGAAGTGACACTGCATTAAGCATTTCCATCTTAAGCTTATCTATTACTTTTCTTTCCTCAACTGTCATCACATCTAAATCTTTCTCATTCATCATCTCTGTTTCACACCCTTATCATTTATAGGTATATTTAACGTTTACATTTTTGTTTCAAAAAAACTTTTATACTATACTATTTACTACAAATCCCTCCCTAACTAAACCCTTTTCCCATTGTTGTAAATGAAATGTAATAACTGTTTGTAATACGTAACACTTGACATGAATAGTAACGAAAAAAATGTGAGTTAGTTTCACTTTTTGCGCTATTTTTCAAAATAAATAAGCCTACCTTACATTTTTGATGTAAGGTAGGCTTATTTTATAACTGCTGAATTAATATTCCTGAAAAGTACTTTCTAGCATCCGCTGTTAAGATATGAAGCTTTTCTTTTTCAACCTTCCCTTGCTTTATGCGTTCAAACTCTAGAAATGCACCGCTCAGATTTTCTGTTACGCTTTTAATAATGAAACCTTTTTCAATAAGAAAATCAATTTTTTCACGTTCTGCAACAAAATGCTGATAGTCTGACATACCTTCACCTCAATCTGTTGAAATAGTTTGGCTGGATGCGACAGGTTGAATTACTTCCTCATCAATTGAAATCACCCAATCACGGCCAACTGTAATGCCTAGATACTTTTCATCACTTGGTGTCTCAATCTCAGCTTGTTTATAACGCTTAAACCACCAATATTTAGCTAAGACATAATAACAGATAGCGCCTACTACAAATCCAACAACAAAAGAATAAGTTGATAGAAAGTAAGCACTTGTTCCACCTATAGTCCATGCAAGTAAACCAGCTATATTAAAGCCATAAAAGTAGCGATACTGCCCATTCTCTTCATATAGCTCTGTCACGTTTACTCTACGCTTTCGTAATAAGTAGTAATCGGCAAACAAGATACCAACAATGGCCGATAAAATTCCACCGACAATTAACAATGCAGGGACAATAATACCAAACAAGCTCCATGGTTGAACAATTGTCCCCACAATACCAGCGATGAATACCCCAACCCAAAATGGCACTTTAGGTCCACCAACATTTGAAAAAATCGTTGCAGCTGGAATCAAATTTGCTGAGATATTTGTTGACCACTGGGCAAATACAACCATTAAAAGTAATACTCCAAGCGCGAAGCCAGACGCAGCTTCTTGAAGCGCTACTACTGGATCATAGTTTTTCACGGCAATATAAGAGACACCACCAATGATAACCATAAATGTTTGAGTTAGCGGCAATGCCACTACGCTTCCTACAAGAGCTCCTTTATTGCGTTTTACCCAACTCCGCTCATGTGTAGGTGCTTTAATAAACCTTGAGATAGACGGAATATCTGCTGCAAGCGTTGCCCAAAACCCCATGTTACTCATAATGACTACGATAAATGCTGTAACAGCTGCCCCTCCTGTCACCGGACTTTCAATCCACCCCCATACCTCTCTACCTTGAGAAAGAGCTTGGTCCGACAGAGTCGTATACATCCAGGCTGAAATAATGATGATAACTGGGGCTGCTAGGTCCGTAAAGCGTTCAACTGCTTTAATTCCAAGCGCTGTATTAATAAGCTGTAATAATGCAAAGAGAAAAAAGCATATGAGCCAGTTATTAAACCCTGCTAGAGCATTTAAAATCCCATTCATTGCCGTAGCACCAAAGTACGTATTGATTCCAAACCAACAAGACGCTGCAAGCCCTCGCATAACGGATGGAATATGAGTGCCAATTGTTCCAAATGGAGCTCTCATATAGACTGGAAATGATAAACCATGTTCAATCCCAATATCGGCAATAATGGTCACAAATAAACCAATCGCAATTGATCCAATCACGGTTGCTACTACAACCCAGCCGAGAGATAAGCTTTGCACACCGGACCCTCCGATTGCAAATGCGGCTAATACAACCGCCATACTAACCCACATTAATGAAAAACCAAGCGTTCCAATTTTACGGTTTTGATGCGCAACAGGTAATAAATCCGGTGATTTTAAATAGCTTCCTGATTTTTTCATTTCTTGCACCCCTCATACTATTTAGTAAACGCGTTACATTCATCATGAAGGCTGTTTTCTCTCTATTTATATACATAGGGGTTGCGCTATGCTATAAGCACAGCGCAGTAGCATAATTACAGTTTTACTGGGGATTGCTGAGCTTCATTACGCTCATTAAATTTTGACCGCTTAATATACTCACCATAACCACTCTTACCAACAAATTGCTTTTCTTTAATCACAAATTCTCCTCTACACAATACTGAAACCGGCTCACCCGTAATTTCCATTCCTTCAAACGCACTATAATCAACAGCCATGTGATGTGTTTCAGCAGAAATTTTACGCTTGACAGTCGGGTCAAAAATTAATAGGTCGGCATCGCTTCCTACAGCGATTGTGCCTTTTTTCGGATATAATCCAAATAGCTTAGCAGTGCGAGTAGATGTTACGTCTACAAATTGATTAAGCGTAATCTTCCCTTTCTGTACACCTTCTGAAAATAAGATGCTCATACGGTCTTCAATAATAGGACCGCCATTTGGAATCTTTGTAAAATCATTCTTACCTAAATCTTTTTGCCCATTAAAATCAAATGAACATTGATCAGACCCAATCGTTTGTAAATCTCCATTTTTTAATGCGTTCCATAACACTTCTTGGTTCCACTTTTCACGAAGAGGTGGTGACCAGACGTATTTAGCTCCTTCAAAATTAGGTTTTTCTAAGTAGGATTCATCTAATACTAAATATTGCGGACATGTTTCACCCCAAATATTCACGCCTCGATTTCGAGCCTGAGCAATTTGATTCACCGCTTCAGCACAAGATACATGCACTACATATAGCTGTGAATCAGCAAGACCTGTAAAACAAGCTGCTCTACCTGTTGCCTCACCTTCAATCTCTGGAGGTCTTGTACGCGCATGGTAAATTGGATCTGTACTTCCTGCTTCTAACGCTTTCTTCGTTAAATAGTCAATCACGTCTCCGTTTTCAGCATGTACCATAACTAATGCCCCAAGCTCTTTTGCTTGAATAAGCGTTTGATAAAGGGTCGCATCGTCCGCTTGAAATACATCTTTATACGCCATGAATACTTTGAACGACGTAATCCCTTCATCTTCAATAATAGTAGGAAGTTGTTCTAATACCTGATCGTTCATCTCTCCAATCATCAGGTGGAAGCTATAGTCAATAGCTGCTTTTCCTTCTGATTTTGCATGCCAAGTATTAATGGCATTTTGCAACGGCTTCCCTTTATCTGTTAAGCAAAAATCAATGATAGTTGTGGTACCTCCAAACGCCGCTGCAATGGTCCCCGTTTCAAAATCATCTTTTGTGACCGTCCCTCCAAATGGCATGTCTAAATGAGTATGTGGATCAATTCCTCCAGGGAAAATATAAGCTCCATTTGCGTCAACAATTTCACAACTAGACTCATCTAGTCCCTTTCCAATTGCTGCGATTTTCCCATCTTCAATTAAAATGTCTCCGCTGTACGTATCTGCTGCTGTAACGATTACTCCATTTTTCACTAATTTTTTCATAATTTGATCCCCCCTATTGTGTTTGTTATACGTCCAGTTTTTGTGCAGATGTCATCGCAAGTGCCGCTTGTCTTTCATTCCACGTCATAGGCGGCTGCTCACTCGCTACCTCCACCATAGAGATTGCTCCATCAACAGGACAGACAATCGAGCAGAGATTACAGCCCACACAATCTTCTTCTCTTACTTGCAAATACGGTTTACCTGAAGAGTCTTTCAACATATCAATACATTGATGGGACGTGTCTTCACATGAAATATGACACTTGTTACAATTAATACATGTATTGGGGTCAATTCGAGCCACAACTTTATAATTTAAATCAAGATTTCCCCAATCAGAGTATTTCGGAACAGCTTTTCCAACAAGATCGCTCACTTTTGCAATTCCTCGCTCATCAAGGTAGTTGTTTAGTCCATCAAGCATGTCTTCTACAATTCTAAAACCATGATGCATAGCAGCTGTGCACACTTGAACCCCAGTTGCTCCCATAAGCATAAATTCCACTGCTTCCTGCCAATTCGATACGCCTCCCATACCTGAAATCGGTACGTTAATATGAGGGCTTCTTGCACATTCAGCCACCATATTTAAGGCGATAGGCTTAACAGCTGGACCACAGTAGCCTCCATGTGCACCTTTACCAGCCACGTGGGGAATTGTGTTCCATGAATTGATATCCACTCCGGCTAAGCTATTGATAGTGTTAATCATACTCACTGCGTCCGCTCCGCCTCTTACAGCGGCTTCTGCTGTAACTGTGATGTCCGTAATATTTGGAGTCAACTTAACAATAACAGGCGTTTTCGCTACTTCTTTAGCCCAGTACGTTTGCTTTTCAACAAGGTCAGGCACCTGCCCTGAAGCTGCTCCCATTCCTCGCTCGGCCATGCCGTGAGGACAGCCGAAATTTAGCTCTAAGCCGTCAACGCCTACATCTTCTACACGTTTTACAATTTCATGCCATTTCTCCTGTTTTGGTTCAACCATTAAAGAAGCAATGATAGCATGGTCAGGAAATTTCTTTTTGGTCTCATAGATTTCTTTTAAATTAACCTCAAGCGGCCGATCCGTAATAAGCTCAATATTATTAAAACCCGCTACGCGCTGGCCGTTAAAGCTCACCGCTGCAAACCGTGAAGATACATTTAAAATTGGATCTCCAAGCGTTTTCCAAACTGCTCCGCCCCATCCTGCTTCAAAGGCACGCTGTACTTGATACCCCGAGTTTGTAGGCGGCGCTGATGCTAGCCAAAATGGATTGGGTGATTTAATACCTGCTAAGTTTATGCGTAAATCTGCCATACTTGTTTCCCCCTCTCGTTTGTTTAAGCCGTTTCAATTGCTTCTTTCTTTAACTGAGCATGAATGCCATATGCCGTTTGCTTCCCTTGCTGTGCAGCCGTCACAACCATGGCTTCACCTTGCCCTTTTCCAAATACAACGTCACCACAAGCAAAGACTTTAGGGTTTGAGGTTTGGAATGTATCTTGATCAATTAGTACGACTCCACCATCTTGCTTTAATTCAAACTGATTAATTAAAGATAAGTAACGCTCTTGCCCAATTGCTTTAATAACAGCATCCACTTTAATTAAGAACTCTGACCCTTCTATTGGTACAGGCTTTTTACGTCCATCACCTTCCGATTCTTTTAGTTCCATTTTGATACATTCAATACCTGTTACTTCATTTTTGTCATTTCCAACAATTCTCACAGGTGCTGTTAACCATCGAAACTCTACACCGTCTTGCTTGGCAAATTCATATTCAAAATCATAGGCTGTCATTTCAGCACTCGTTCTACGGTATAGAATTTTTACATTTTTTGCCCCTAATCGTATGGAACATGTTGCTCCATCAATCGCTGTATTTCCTGCACCAACAACCGCTACTTTTTTCCCCACAAACTCTGTAGTCAACGCTTCTGATTTTGTTTGCTTCACAAAGTCAATTGCATCATAAACTCCCTTTAGGTGTTCTCCTTCAATACCTAAATTTGGAACTTTGCTCATTCCAATAGCAAGAACGACTGCATCATAGTTCTCTAAAAGTTCACTCGGCATCACGTCTTCACCAACACGCATGTTTGTTTTAATTTCAACGTCTAGGGCTTTTACCTGCTGTACCTCCCAAAAAGAAATAGCTTGAGGGAGTCGAAACGATACAATTCCATAGGTATTTAACCCTCCTGCTTCTTTTTCTGCTTCAAAGATTGTCACAGCATATCCAAACCGAGCTAGCTCTCTGGCAGCTGAAAGCCCAGCAGGTCCTCCGCCTACAATAGCAACTCGCTTTCCGTTTGGCTTGCCTTTTGTAAATAACACCTGTTCATTTTGAATAGCCCAGTCAGTAGCATAACGCTGAAGATCACCAATCATAATAGGTTTAGTCGAATGATTTAATACACATGCCCCTTCACAAAGCTCTTCTGTTGGACAAACCCTCGCACAGCTCGCTCCAACAGGATTCGATGTCATAATCGTTTGAGCGGACCCCTTTAAGTTTCCAGATGCAATTTTTTTAATAAACGTTGGTATATCAATGCCCGTTGGACAAGCTTGAATACAAGGAGCATCGTAACAGTACAAACATCGATTAGCTTCTTCAATAGCTTCTTGATTTGGCAAGCCTTTTTCAACTTCACTAAAGTTCTCTACAATTGCTTGAAGCATCGGCTGAGCTGAAGATTTCATAAATCCATCCCCCTTCTAAATTGCTTTATATCGATTATATTTGAAAGCGCTTACATATTTTTTTATTAACTTTTCCCCGATTGGTTTCACTCCTTTGTGTTGAGGTTTTAAGCTTATAATCCATTTTACTGAAGAAATGTGCTGTTTACATTATACAAAGTGTCAAAAAATTCAAACTTTTTATTAGCCGATATGTAAAAAGCTTGAGCGACAAGACCCAAGCTTTTTACAATGTGATTATTATCATTTTGCTACTTCTTTGATAATCGATACAACCAGCTCTGATGTTTTTACAAGTTCTTCAACTGGAATTTTTTCACTTGTGGTATGAATATCTTCATAGCCTACAGCTAAGTTTACAGTTGGAATATCAAAACCTGCAATGACGTTTGCATCGCTGCCACCGCCGCTTTGTAGCAAGCGTGAAGGACGACCGATATTGGCAACCGCTTTTTTTGCTACTTCTACAACATGGTCTCCATCGCTAAATTTAAAGCCAGGATACATCACTTTAATATCTACTTCAGCTCTTCCTCCCATGTCACTTGCTGCAGATTCAAATGCTTCCTTCATTTTTGCCACTTGCGCTTCCATTTTTTCAGGAACCAATGAACGAGCTTCTGCTAAGATCGATACGTAGTCGCACACAATATTCGTTTGCGTTCCACCTTCAAAGCGACCAATATTCGCCGTTGTTTCTTCATCAATACGCCCTAGAGGCATACGTGAAATCGCTTTTGAGGCAATGGTAATTGCCGATACTCCACGCTCAGGTGCTACACCAGCGTGAGCTGTTTTTCCATAAATATCTGCTTTGACTTTTGCTTGCGTTGGAGCAGCAACAATAATATCGCCCACTTTTCCATCGCTATCAAGCGCATAGCCAAATTTTGCCGTTACAAGCTTTGGATCTAATGCTTTCGCTCCAACTAATCCAGATTCCTCTCCAACTGTGATGACAAACTCAATGGTACCGTGCTCAACATTTTGCTCTTTTAGCACTTGAATAGCTTCTAGCATCGCTGCCAATCCAGCCTTATCATCAGCTCCTAGAATCGTTGTTCCATCGCTTTTAATATAACCGTCTTCAATAGATGGCTTAATGCCTTTTCCAGGAACAACCGTATCCATATGAGAAGTAAAATAAATGGTATCTACTCCTTCTTTTGTTCCTGGAAGAGTACAAATTAAATTACCTGCACCATGTCCAGTTTCAGCTGTTGTATCATCTTCAACAACTTTTACTCCTAAAGCCGTGAATTTTTCCGTTAATACTTTTGCAATCTCGGCTTCATACTTTGTTTCTGAATCAACTTGTATAAGTTCTAAAAATAGATCAACTAGACGTCGCTCATTAACCATAATATGTAATCCCTCCAAAATTAACCTACAATGGTATGTTACCATGTTTTCGCTGTGGACGCTCTTCCTTTTTATTGTGCAACATTTCGAGTGCTTGTATTAATTTTATTCTTGTATCTCTTGGATCAATCACATCATCTACCATACCCGCCCTCGCCGCAACGTATGGATTAGCAAACTTATCGCGATACTGCTCAATTTTTTCAGCTCGAACTTCTTCGGGAGCATCACTACTTTGGATTTCGTTCGCAAAAATAATATTGGCAGCTCCTTGAGGACCCATAACGGCAATTTCAGCGTTTGGCCAAGCATATACCATATCTGCACCAATTGATTTACTATTTAGCGCAACATAAGCTCCACCGTAGGCTTTTCGTAAAATCACCGTAATTTTCGGAACAGTTGCCTCAGAATAGGCATATAAAATTTTAGCACCGTGACGAATGATACCGCCATGTTCTTGCTTAATACCAGGAAAGAATCCTGTTACATCTTCAAACGTAATGAGTGGAATATGAAAAGAGTCACAAAACCTTATAAAACGTGCAGCTTTGTCTGAGGAGTTAATATCTAAGCTGCCGGCCATAAATTTTGGTTGATTACAAACCAGCCCGACCACGTTTCCATTCAAGCGAGCTAAGCCGACTACAATGTTTTTAGCAAAATCTTTTTGTACTTCTAAAAATGTTCCTTCGTCTACGACGTGGTCAATAACATGGCGAACATCATATGGTCTGACAGCATCAAAAGGCACAACATCCAATAATTCTGGGCGGTCATTGCTTTGATCATTATAAGGGACACTCGGTGGCTTTTCAGCATTAGATAAAGGCAAGTAGCTTAGTAAGAGGCGAACCTGCTCAAGCACTTCTTCTTCTGAACTTGCGCTAAAATGAGCATTTCCACTAATTTCATTATGAACAGCAGCTCCACCCAAATTTTCTGCTGTGATTGTTTCACCCGTTACTGTCTCAATCACTTTCGGTCCTGTAATAAACATTTGGCTCGTCTTTTCCACCATAAATACAAAATCAGTGATGGCTGGTGAGTATACTGCACCACCTGCGCATGGTCCCATAATCACGGAGATTTGAGGGATGACTCCTGAATAAATGGCGTTTCGATAAAAAATTTGACCGTATCCGTCTAACGACATCACGCCTTCTTGAATTCGCGCTCCACCCGAGTCATTTAATCCGATAAAAGGAACACCAGTTTTCGCTGCTAGGTCCATTACATTGACGATTTTTTTGGCATGCATTTCTCCAAGCGCACCGCCAAACACCGTGAAATCTTGAGAAAACAAATAAATGCCTCGTCCATTCACTTTACCGTACCCAGTGACAACACCGTCTCCAGGACCTGCTTGCGTATTCATATTAAAGTCCAGACAGCGGTGTTCTATAAAAGGCTGAACTTCAACAAATGTTCCTTCATCAACCAATAAGTCAATGCGTTCTCTAGCCGTTAGTTTTCCTTTGAAATGTTGCTTTTCAATTTTTTGATCTCCGCCCCCTTGTTCAATTTTGCGGCGCTTGTCGTATAGCTCATTTAGTTTTTCATAAATATCAACCATGTGCTATTCCTCCTCTGTTGGTTTCTTTTCACAAAGTTCATACAAAACCCCTGCGGTGGACGACGGGTGTAAAAAAGCAATGGAAGCACCACCAGCTCCTAATCTTGGCTCATGATCAATCATTTTAATTCCACGTTCTTTCAGCTCTTGAATGCGATCTTCAATGCTTCCAACACCAAAGGCAATGTGGTGTATACCCTCTCCACGTTTTTGAAGAAATTTAGCAACTGGACTGCTATTATTTAAAGGTTCAAGAAGCTCGATTTTCGAATCACCGCATTGAAAAAAAGCTACCTTTACACCTTGATTTTCTACTTTTTCTATCCCTAAGCATAGTAAGCCAAGCTGCCTCTCATAAAATGCTTTGATGTTATCAATAGAATGAACAGCGATGCCAATATGATCAATTTTATTCATATTCCCACCTCCTAAAAAAGCGTTTTCATTTAGACATATTCTTGAATGAATCTTCATTCTCCTTCTTAAAACGAAAGCGAATAAAGAAGTTGCTTGTCCCATTTCCCTGCTACATGTAAAATAGAAAAAAAGGTTGTGAGAGGAGCTACTCTTTTATGTCGAATAAAAAATGGCAAAAAATTGTGGTCTATTTAATGCTGGGAACGATGGTAATCACAACTGTTCTTGCTGGCATTACAATGTGGCTATAAAAAAAGGTAGGTGATGAATCACCTACCTTTTATTGCACTACTATTCCTTTTTCCTTCGCTAGATCTTCAAAGGATTTTCCACTGGTCACAATCCATACTTTTGTTCCAAGAGGAACCTTTTCATAAAGCTCAACAACGCGTTCATTTCGAAGCCTTATGCACCCATTAGAAACATACTTGCCGATAGAGTTTGGCTGGTTTGTACCGTGAATTCCATAAATTCGCCCATCTGTGTCTTTTGCATCAAATCCAATCCACCTCACCCCAAGTGGGTTAGTAGGGTCTCCCCCTTCTATCTTATCTTTTCGATAATAAGGGTTTGCTGCTTTAACTGTGATAGTGAACTCGCCTTCTGGTGTTAAATCTTTTGTTCTTCCCGAACCCACTTTAATAATATTCTCTACCTTGCCGTGTTCAATATATGCTAATTCATTTGTCTGTTTATTTACAATAATAAAAGGGTCAGCTGGTAAAGGATTTGCTCCCAGCGGCCAAATTGGTGATACAAGTACTAAAATAAGAAACATGACGTGCATACAATTCAACCCCTTACGCTTTTTCTTATTGTTCGTAAGGGGTTGCTACAACATGCATATTGTTTACGTAATTTTTAAGCTTTGTTTAATAATTAAATATTGCTCTATTTCCTTTACAAAGTGTAACAGGTCTGCTCGTGCTTCGAATTCTTCACGAGACTTAGGTAGCTCCATGCATTGAAAAGATTCCTTGAGCTGCTCCAGCTTTAATAAAAAAAGCTTTGCTGTGTTACCCGGATGAATAGAAAAGCTTAATTCTTCAATAAAATCAGCAATCATATATCTTTGTTCAACCACAAGGTCAATTGATGTAAGAAGAGGAAGAGTACGTTCTAGAATTTCTAATTGTTTTTCACGAATTTTAAAGTATCGATAATAATAATTTTCTGAACGTACAAAATGGTTTTCAACATCACGGAAAGCTAGACTTTTAGCTTTTTCTAAGAGCACTGCTGTATCGGCAATTTCTTTGCCAGACCAAGTGCTTTCATTTCTTCTTAAATAAAGCGCCATTTCTTTAAGCATGATATGAAAATTCTCTTCAATGTCCTGCTGATACTGACGAAGCTCTTTGTCTAAGCTTGGCATGTATAAATTCACAAGAAGCGCTACGCCAATACCAACCACAATGAGCCCTAATTCATTGAAAACAATTTGCCACGTCATATTTTCAAGAGAGTAAATGTGCAGTAAAATAACTGAACTTGTTACAATTCCTCCGTTGACCTTTAAAATAACGGTTAACGGAATAAAAAATAGCAGCATCAATCCAATGACCGCTGGATGATAAGCAATTCCTTCAAAGAAAATAAATGAAAATAAAATTGAAATCGAACAAGCTACAAAGCGATCAAACGCACTTTGCAACGATTTTTTCTGTGAATTTTGTATACATAAGATTGTAATAATTCCTGCTGATGGGAAAAACTCAAGGCCGATGAGCTGTGCAATGCTAATTGCGAGTGCAGTACCTACGGCTGTTTTAAAGGTTCGATAACCAATTTTATACTTCATATCGTCAAAGCTCCTAAACAGTTCCTTTTTTATAAGTTATTCATAATACTATTATTTATTAACATGTTTCATTCAATTACGCAATGCTTCTCGCTATTTATAAATTAAAAAAAGTGTAGAACGACTTTCGTTCTACACTTTTTGATTATTATAAGATTTTTTCAAGAAAATCCTTCGCACGCTTACTTTTAGGTGCTGTAAAAAACTCAGCCGGAGGTGAATCTTCCACTAGGCGGCCACCATCTAAGAATAAAACACGATCTGCTACTTCGCGCGCAAAGCCCATTTCATGCGTAACGATAACCATTGTCATACCCGTTTCAGTTAGTGATTTCATTACATCTAATACTTCTTTTACCATCTCTGGGTCTAAAGCAGATGTTGGTTCATCAAAAAGCATAATTTCTGGTTCCATCGCAAGAGCACGAGCAATAGCAACACGCTGCTTTTGACCTCCTGAAAGTCGACTTGGATACTCGTTTGCTTTTTCAGCTAGTCCGACTTTAGTTAGTAGTTCCATTCCTTTGCTCTTCGCCTCTTCTTTTGAGATTCCTTTAACTGTAGTAGGCGCGTATGTTAAGTTTTCAAGCACCGTCATATGAGGAAACAGATGAAAGTGCTGAAATACCATCCCGACATTTTGTCGCACGTTCATAATGTTTGTCTTCGCATTTGTAATTTCTTGATCAGCTATTGTAATGGCTCCACTAGTTGGCTGTTCAAGTAAATTCATACAGCGCAAAAACGTTGATTTCCCGGAACCTGATGGACCGATTACAGCGACTACTTCTTTTTCTTTAATAACTGTTGAAATGCCTTTTAGAACTTCATTTTGGCCAAAGGACTTGTGTAAGTTTTCAATTTTAATCACCTTTTCTCATTCTCCTCTCGATCACTTTACCAAGGAGCGTTAAGCCCATTACCATGATGTAATAAATTAATCCTGCAAATAACAGAGGTTCAAAATACGCAAACTTTTCTCCTCCAACGATATATGCACGTCTCATAATATCAAGCGCACCGATAACCGTTACAAGTGCTGATTCTTTCGTAAGCGTAATAAACTCATTCATTAAAGCTGGTAAAATGTTTTTTAAAGCTTGAGGCATAATGACTTGGCCCATCATTTTACGATATGGAATTCCTAAAGCAAGAGCAGCTTCACGTTGTCCTTTATCGACTGCTAAAATACCAGCACGAATAATTTCAGAGATATATGCAGCTGAGTTTAATCCGAATGCAGCAACTGCAGCAGGAAATGGCGCAATATCAAAACCTAAAATTTGTGGTAACCCAAAATAAATAAGCAATAACTGCAGTACGAGCGGCGTACCACGAAAGATTGATGTATAAAGATCAGCTAACCAAATGAGCGGTTTTGAACGACTAATTTTAAATAGAGATAAGATTGTCCCTAGTACAAAACCGACAATGGCTGAAGCTAAAACTATTTGAATCGTCACTCCTATCCCTTTTAAAATATAAGGGATTGAAGGCACGATTTGTGAAAAGTCCAAATTCATGCCTGTTTTCCTTCCTCTCCGTTCATTGTCTCTTATTCTTTACTATCAAACCATTTAACGATTAGCTCTTCTAGCTCTCCGCTTTCTTTCATTTCTTGTAGTTCTTTATTAAACTCATCCGTTAGCTTGCTGTCTTTAGGAAATGCAATGGCAGAACCTTTGTTAGAGTCTTCTCTTCCTGTTTCTACAAGTTGTAACGTATCATCTTTTGCTACATAGCCTTTTGCTACTGTATCCTCAATGATTGCTACATCAATACGATTTGACTTCATTTCTTGAATCAATTGCGGAATACGATCGCGACTTTCAATTTTAATGTCTACTTCTTCTGATAATGTTTTTGCTTCATCTTCTTGAATAGATGCTGTTTGAACACCTACTGTTTTTCCGTTCAGCTCTTCAATGCTATTAATCGGCTCGTCCTTTTTAGATACAAGTACATTTTTCGCCTCGTAATATACATCAGAGAAGTCTATGTTCTTTTTACGCTCTTCCGTCGGCGTCATTCCTGCTAAAACAAAGTCCACTTTTTTAGACTGTAAAGATGGAATTAAGCTACCGAACTCCATATCGACAACTTGTACTTCATAGCCTAGCTCTTTACCAATTGCTTTTGCTAAATCAATATCGAAACCGACCGGCTCGCTGTCACCTTTTGCTGTATCAATATACTCAAACGGTGGATAATCAGCTGAAGTTCCCATTTTTAAAACTTTTGCATCCTCACTGCCTCCGCCTCCATTTGAAGCACCTTCACCAGCACCACAAGCAGCTAATGCTCCCGCTGTTAACAACCCTATAACTGTTACTGATAGCCATTTTTTCATTTTCATGTCACGTTTCCCCCAATTTTAATATTTTCTTAAAATTAATAATATTATGAAATAAGTTTTTCCTTATTGCAAGTCATTGTAAAAAAATAAATATATATTCATGTAACTGTATTTTAACACGTATTTATATTTATGCAACACTTTTTTTAAATATAGATTTAACTATATGAAAATACCTATCCACCATTTTCCATAACCATGTGAATCATGTATAAAAAATTGATATTACAAATATTTTTACCAAAAATAAAAAAGCCGCTTACGCGACTTTTTTATTTATACTTCTTCACAATATTGATCAAACGCTTCTTGAAGTTTTGTTACAACTGACATTGGCTCATGTCCTTCAATTTCATGACGCTCTACCATTGTCATAATTTTACCATCTTTTAATAGTGCAAATGATGGTGAAGATGGTGGGTAGCCTTCAAAATATTCTCTAGCGCGAGCCGTTGCTTCTTTATCTTGGCCAGCGAATACCGTAACTAGATTCGTTGGGCGCTTATCGTAATGAACGGAATGAGCAGCTGCTGGTCTAGCAATTCCTCCTGCACATCCACAAACTGAGTTAACCATTACTAATGTTGTACCGGGCTTTTGAAACGCTTCCTCTACATCTTCAGCCGTCGTTAATTGCGTGTAACCTGCAGCTTCAATCTCTTGACGCGCTTGGCGAACAACATCATTCATAAATAAATTAAAATCGATGTTCATCTTTTTACCTCCTTTAGTTAGCTACTTTTATCATAGCAAACCATGACTTAAAACGCGATTTCTTTGGCTTATGTTTACGAAAAAATTATTGTTACTTTATCGGTTGGTTTACTTGTTTATACTGATGAATTATTGTCTCAAATGCTTCCTCCATTGTTATGTCTCCTTTTTGCATACGTTGCTCAACATCTTTTAGCGTATCACGTAGCTCTTGCTTACCATAAAAAGACTCGTACAGATAATCAGCAATTCTCGACTGTAGCCATGAAGAAAGTTGAAGACCTCGCTTTTGCTCAAATCGTTCATTTTGTATTAGCCAGCTCTTGTAATCCAAGATGTGATTCCATAAGCTAATCAAATCACCTGTCTCGTAAACAGATGTTGTTAATACCCTTGGCTGCCAACTAGATGAATGAGCATATAGAAATGAAATAACGGACTCATACTCTTTTTTCGTCAGTACTGCTTTTTGTCGATTATCTCCATCCGCTTTATTTACACAAATCAAGTCGGCTAGCTCTAAGATTCCTTTTTTAATTCCTTGAAGCTCATCTCCTGCACCTGTTAAAACAAGAAGAACAAAGACATCAACCATTTGCTTAACGATTCCTTCACCTTGCCCCACGCCCATCGTTTCTATAAAAATGACGTCATATCCTGCTGCTTCGCATAAAAGAACAGCTTCTCTCGTCTTGCGATGAACCCCGCCTAATGTTCCTTGCGAAGGAGACGGTCGAACAAAAGCTCTTGGATGCTTAGCAAGCTGCTCCATTCGCGTTTTATCACCTAAGATACTTCCACCAGATACCGTACTGCTTGGATCAATCGCAAGTACTGCTACTCGGTATCCTTGATCACATAAATAAGTTCCAAATGCATTAATTAACGTACTTTTCCCTGCTCCTGGTACACCTGTAAATCCAATCCGAATCGATTTTCCAGTATGCGAATAAATTTCTTTCATTAACTGTTGAGCCAGGTGTTTATGCTTAGCAGCCTGACTTTCAATTAAGGTAATAGCTTGTGCTAAAGCAGCTCGGTTTTTTCCTAAAAGCCCTTCTTTATACTGAGACACTGTTTTTAATTTGGTCATATAATCACTCATCCACCGCTAGCTTTTCTTTAATCTTATCTAACACGTGGATAGCTGCTTTTGGAATGACCGTACCTGGACCGAAAATAGCTGCTGCTCCGCTTGCTTCTAAAAAAGGATAATCTTGCTTTGGAATAACTCCTCCAACAATGACTAAAATATCTTCTCTACCGTGTAAACGCAGCTGCTCAACAAGCTGTGGAAGTAGCGTTTTATGTCCAGCAGCAAGCGAGCTAAACCCTACGACGTGAACATCATTTTCAATTGCTTGCACAGCAGTTTCTTCAGGCGTTTGAAAAAGTGGACCAACATCCACATCAAAGCCTAGATCCGCAAATGCTGTAGAAATGACTTTTGCTCCGCGATCATGACCGTCCTGACCCATTTTGGCAACTAGGATTCTTGGTCTTCTTCCCTCTTCTTCTAAGAAGTCATCTGTTAACTGGCGCACTTTATCAATAAGCTCTGCTCCTTCAAATTCTGCTTGATAAACACCTTTTATTGAACGTGTAACCGCTTGATGCCTACCAGATATTTTTTCAAGAGCAAGTGATATTTCGCCTAGCGTTGCTCTTGCTCTGGCAGCTTCAACCGCTAACTCTAATAAATTTCCCTTTCCTGTTTCAGCAGCATACGTTAAATCACGTAAAGTTTTTTCCACCTGCTTGTCATCGCGCTGATTCTTGAGTTCTTTTAATCTTTCTACCTGCGCTGTTAGCACTGCTTGATTATCAATATCTAAAATCTCTAACTCTTCTTCTTCGTTCGCTTTAAATGCATTCACACCAACAATAATTTCGGCTTTTGAATCAATTCTAGCTTGCCTTCTGGCAGCAGCTTCTTCAATTTTCATTTTCGGAATCCCAGTTTCAATTGCTTTTGCCATACCACCAAGTGATTCAATCTCTTCTAAATGACCCCAAGCTTTATGAACGAGCTCATTCGTTAGTGATTCAATATAATAAGCCCCTCCCAACGGGTCAATAACAGAACAAATAGACGTTTCATCTTGTAAATATAACTGTGTATTACGTGCAATTCTTGCTGAAAAATCCGTTGGTAGCGCAATTGCTTCATCCAATGCATTCGTATGCAGTGACTGCGTGTGCCCTGAAACTGCTGCCAGTGCTTCCACACATGTACGCACTACGTTATTGAACGGATCTTGCTCCGTTAAGCTCCAGCCAGACGTTTGCGAGTGAGTACGCAAAGCTAACGACTTGGGATTCGTTGGATTAAACTGTTTCATTAGCTTAGCCCATAGCAATCTACCGGCTCTCATTTTTGCTACTTCCATAAAGTAGTTCATTCCAATCGCCCAAAAAAATGATAGGCGTGGTGCAAAGGCATCTACTGAAATACCAGATTTTATTCCGGTTCGAACATACTCTAATCCGTCTGCTAGCGTATAAGCTAGCTCCAGGTCAGCTGGTGCTCCCGCTTCTTGCATGTGATAGCCTGAAATACTGATGCTATTAAATTTGGGCATATGCTCAGACGTATACTTGAAAATATCTGCAATAATTCTCATCGACATATCTGGAGGATAAATATACGTATTACGTACCATGTATTCTTTTAAAATATCATTTTGAATGGTACCGGCTAGCTGCTCCTTTTGCACACCTTGTTCTTCAGCAGTCACGATATAAAAAGCCATGATTGGTAATACAGCACCATTCATCGTCATTGAAACCGACATTTTATCCAGAGGAATACCATCAAAAAGCTTTTTCATGTCTAAGATCGAATCAATTGCTACCCCCGCTTTTCCTACGTCACCAACCACGCGAGGGTGATCAGAGTCATACCCTCGATGTGTTGCTAAATCAAAAGCAACAGACAATCCTTTCTGCCCTGCAGCTAAATTTCTGCGATAAAAGGCATTGCTTTCTTCTGCTGTTGAAAACCCTGCGTACTGACGAATTGTCCATGGTTTTTTCACGTACATCGTCGCGTAAGGTCCTCTGAGGTATGGTGGTTTTCCTGGTGTAAAATCAAGAAATTCAATGCCTTTATAATCTTTTTCTGTATATAGAGATTTCACAAAAATTTGTTCATTTGTTTGAAAAGATTCTACAGTATGCTGCTTACTCTCCACAGCTTTCGGTTGCGTAACAGCGCCAAAATCAATATTTTCAAATTGTGGTTTTTTATACATGTTGATTCACCTCAATCCAGCGTACTAATTGCGTAAAACAGTTAATTGCATTCACATTTTCATTAATGAATTCCGCAGCTCCGTCTACCTCTGATTTTGCTACAACAAATACGTAAAGCTTTTCTTGCTTATACCCATTAAGGAAGGCAAGCATATCTTTTACTTGTTCAGGTTCACCACATACTACGTATGCATGACAAGGACGCTTTTTCAACCATTCAATGGTATCCAGGTCATGATATAACGGTGAAAAAGTTTCACATTGAAATCCACCAGACTGGAAAAAATCATAAGCAAACTCTTTTTGTTGCTTAACCAATTTACTTTCTGATAATTCAATGCAACCAATAGTCAATCCTTTGGTTGTTTCACGCATCTGTTCAAACGCTTCGCTTTTTCTCCACTGATTCAAAAAGAGAATTGCTTGAGAAGGGGATTGTTCTTCATGCGCATTCACCAATAGAGAAGATGCCGTCAATTCATTTCTTAATTGCAATTGATATTCGTGGTAGTCTTTGTTTGCAACGTTATCTTCTTCATAAGTAGTTTTACTTGGAGATACATAATGCGTAATTCCTACCATTCTTTCATTTCTGCTATGTATCTGTTCTCTTTTCTCTTCACTTACATGTTGAAGCTCACATTGAATCCAACCTGACTCTAGACATGCTTCCATACCGCCTTTAGATTCCATTTTCCGAAACAGCTTCCAAGCTTTTTCTGCAAGCTCATGCGTGTAGGATTCGATGTACCATGAGCCTCCTGCCGGGTCTATGACTCTGCCTAATTGTGATTCTTCTCGAAGCATTAGCTGCGTATTTCGTGCGAGTCGATTGGATAATTCTGTTGACTGCTTTGATATAGCATCATATGGATAAACATGGAGGCTATTTGCTCCGCCAATAATTCCAGCAAATGCTTGCAGTGTTCCTCGTAAAATATTCGTATGTAAGTCTTGAGATGAAAGCGTATGGATGGATGTATTTACATGGATGAAAGGAAGCGGTACGTCTATAGTCTGTGAAAATGCTCGAACGGCCTGAAGCCACAGTAAGCGAAATGCACGTAGTTTTGAAACTTCCATAAAAAGCTGTGAGCTTGTTGAGAATGAAAATGCCAGATGAGGTAATACATGATGTAAAGGAATATTGCGTCTTAAACATTCATCCGTATATTGTACGGCTGTTGAAAGTGCATATGCTAACTCTTGAACGGCTGTTGCCCCGCTCATGTGATACGGTTTTGTATCAATAAGTACCGTCTTTAGCGAACTTTTCTTTTCTTGTACAAAAGCAATTGCGTTTGCCATGTCATGATACAAATCAGTGATTGGAATTGGTGAATGAGCGTGTTCAGCTAATGAGCCGAGCGGATCCATTCCAACCACTCCAGCTACTTGTGATAATGTGATCCCTTCCTGTTGACAGTACGTATCGATGGATTCAATCAACGGCAGGGCCGTATATCCAGAAGGAATAAAAAGAGGTACTTCAGGTAACTGAATGTCTTTAAAAAGCGCACATAGATCTGCATAGTTAGAGAGCAAAACGCCGCTTTTTAATTCAGTAAAAGGAACTGTTAACGGATTCTTTCCTTTAATTGATATAGGATTTAACTCAATAGCCAATGACGTTTGTCCGTTATCTAATGCTTCCTTTATCATTTGATTCGCTTTCTTTGGAACGGCTACATTTATTCGTTGTGCAATATTCCATTCATTTGATACGAAATGTGAGTCTATTCCTCTTACGAATAAGTAAAGCTCTTCGTCTTTTAAATGTGGTAAATCTTGCACGTCATTTTTTCGATAAAGCGTTTTCAAAAGAATGTTCTCAAACGTTTCTTTTTCATATAGATGAGGGTCATCTTTTAGCGCTTTTTTTACTTCTTGTATCCATTCTTGCTGAGGAGTATAGGCAAATTCATGAAAGGATGGTTTATTCATCGTCATTTCCCCTTTATACTTTGATACCAAAGCCTTTTTCTACTGACACACTCTCTTTTATTTTATTACATTCTATAAACGAAATATATATACCTTCTCAAAATACCGTATGCCAAATCGTCATGACGAGCAAAACCTTTTCGAATTAAATATTAAACAAATAAAAGCACAATGAACGAATCATTGTGCTTTCACTTTTAGTAAATAGATGTATGTTCCTTAGACATCGATTCTAAAATTTCTTTAATGCGTTTTAAGAATCGACCACATACGAGTCCATCAAGCACACGGTGGTCAAGAGATAAGCATAGATTGACCATATCTCGAATGGCAATCATATTATTAATAACAACCGGACGCTTAACAATAGATTCCACCTGTAAAATTGCTGCTTGTGGATAATTAATGATTCCCATCGATTGAACGGAACCAAATGATCCCGTGTTATTAACAGTAAACGTTCCACCCTGCATGTCTGCCGCTTTTAATGAACCTGCTCGTACTTTTTGCGCTAATTCATTAATTTCGCGTGCAATTCCTTTAATTGTTTTTTCATCAGCATTTTTTATGACAGGTACAAACAATGCATCGTCTGTTGCAACAGCAATAGAAATATTAATGTCTTTCTTTTGAATAATTTCATCGCCTGCCCACATTGAATTGATTTCTGGGAATTCTGTTAAGGCTTGTGCAATCGCTTTGACAAAGAAAGCAAAGTACGTTAAGTTAAATCCTTCTTTTTGTTTAAATTCCGTTTTAATAGAATCACGATATGCTACGAGGCTTGTTACATCCACTTCAACCATTGTCCATGCATGAGGAATTTCGTGCTTGCTTCGTAACATGTTGCTGGCAATCGCTTTACGTACACCAGATACAGGAATGGCTTTATCACCAGAAGCCGTTGGAATAGGTTCCAGCTTTTTCATCTCTGCTTTTGGTGAAGGCGCTGCTGATGAAGCCGGTGCTGTTTTTGGCGCCTCCTGATGAACAGCTGAATCCCTTTGCGGACCTTTTTCAATTGCACCCAGTACGTCTTTTCTTGTAATTCGACCACCTCCACCTGACCCTGTAAGTGTTTCAAGATTAATTCCATGTTCTTGGGATAAACGCAGAACGGCTGGTGAATAGCGCTTTTTATTAGATTGGTCAGCTGTATCTGGTAAAGAAACTTTTTCATTCGTTTCTTTTGGCGCATTTTGAGCTGTCTCTGCTGAAGAAGCTCCTTCTACTTCAATCAAACACAGCGTTTCTCCAACTGGCAGCGTCTCGTCTTCAGCTGCAATAATTTCTTTAATCACACCCGTAAATGAAGATGGCACTTCTGCATTCACTTTATCGGTCATCACTTCTGCTAATGGATCATATTTATTAACCTGGTCTCCCACAGCTACTAGCCATTTGCTAATCGTGCCTTCCGTTACGCTTTCTCCAAGCTGAGGCATTTTGATTTTTTCAATTGCCACTGGAAACAACTCCTTTAAAATTCAGCTAATTCTCTCATTGCTTTTTCTACTTTATCTGGATTTACCATAAAATACTTCTCCATCGTTGGAGCATATGGCATAGCTGGAATATCTGGCCCAGCCAAACGTTGAATCGGTGCATCCAAATCAAATAAACAATGTTCTGCAATAATAGCCGCTACTTCACTCATGATGCTTCCTTCTTTGTTATCTTCTGTTACAAGAAGCACCTTACCTGTTTTAGATGCAGCTTCAATAATCGCTTCTTTATCTAATGGATAAACTGTTCGTAAATCTAATACATGAGCTGAAATTCCATCAGCCGCAAGTTTTTCAGCTGCTTGGAGTGCAAAATGGACGCAAAGACCATATGTAATAATAGTAATATCATCACCTTCGCGCTTCACATCTGCTTTTCCGATTGGAAGTACATAATCATCTTCTGGCACTTCACCTTTAATTAAGCGATACGCACGCTTATGTTCAAAGAATAGCACCGGGTCATCATCGCGGATTGCTGCTTTTAATAACCCCTTCACATCATAAGGCGTAGATGGCATCACGATTTTTAAACCTGGCTGATTGGCAAACAACGCTTCAACTGATTGCGAATGATAAAGAGCACCGTGCACGCCTCCACCGTAAGGCGCACGAATTGTAATTGGACAGTTCCAATCATTGTTCGAGCGATAGCGAATTTTTGCAGCCTCTGAAACGATTTGGTTCACAGCAGGCATGATAAAATCAGCAAACTGCATTTCAGCAATTGGGCGCATTCCGTACATTGCTGCTCCAATTCCAACTCCAGCAATCGCTGATTCTGCCAGCGGTGTATCAATTACGCGCTCTTCGCCAAACTGCTCATATAAGCCGTTCGTTGCCTTGAATACGCCGCCTTTTCTTCCCACATCTTCTCCTAATACAAATACACGTGGGTCTCTCTCCATTTCTTCACGCATAGCCATTGTTACGGCATCGATATATGACATTACTGGCATTTTAGTTTCCTCCTCACTCACCGTATACGTATTTTAAAGCTGATTCTGGGTCTGCATATGCAGCATTTTCTGCATAGTCTGTTGCTTCATTCACAATTTTCATGATTTCTTCAAGCATTTCAGCTTCTTTCGCATCTGTTAGAGTCCCAGTTTCTTTTAAATAAGCACCAAAGCGAATAATTGGATCATTTTTCTTCGCTTCTGAAATTTCGTCTGCTTCGCGATAAGCGCGATCATCATCATCACTTGAGTGAGCAGTCAAGCGGCTAGAAACCGTTTCAATAAGCGTTGGTCCTTCACCTTTTACTGCTCTTTCTCTTGCTTCTTTTACAACTTTATACACTTCTAAAGGATCATTTCCGTCTACTGTGTATCCAGGCATACCATAGCCAATTGCACGGTCTGATACCTTTTCACAACCAAGTTGCTTTTCTACCGGCACCGAAATGGCATACTTATTGTTTTCACACATGAAAATAACCGGTAATTTGTGAACGCCTGCAAAATTAGCACCTTCGTGAAAATCACCTTGGTTTGATGAACCTTCACCGAACGTTACAAATGTCACCAACTCTTTTTTCTCCATTTTTCCGGCCAAAGCAATTCCAACGGCATGAGGAACCTGCGTTGTCACCGGAGAAGACCCCGTTACAATGCGCTTCTCTTTATAGCCGAAGTGACCAGGCATTTGACGACCACCTGAGTTTGGATCTTCCGCTTTTGCAAATCCTGATAGCATTAAATCACGAGCCGTCATCCCAAATGCAAGGACTACTCCCATGTCTCGGTAATACGGCAACGCGTAGTCTTTCTCACGGTTTAACGCAAATGCTGCACCGACCTGCGCTGCCTCTTGTCCTTGACACGAAATAACAAAAGGTACCTTCCCAGCACGATTTAATAACCACATACGCTCGTCAATTTTACGAGCCAGAAGCATTGTACGATACATTTCAACTACTTGTTCATTTGTTAAGCCTAGTGCTTCATGACGATTTTCTGTCATCAGTTAAAACCTCCTTAATAATTAAAAATGAATGGCTTTTCCATCAACAGCAAGGGCTGCTTCACCGATCGCTTCGGATAAGCTTGGGTGTGGATGAATAGTATGAGCAACTTCCCATGGCGTCGCGTCTAACACTTTTGCAAGACCTACTTCTGAAATCATGTCTGTTACGTGAGGACCAATCATGTGAACTCCTAGTAGGTCATTTGTTTCATCGTCTTTAATAATTTTCACAAATCCTTCAGCTTCACCATATACAAGTGCTTTACCGATTGCTTTAAACGGCATTTTGCCAACTTTCACGGCATGACCTTTTTCTTTTGCTTCTTGTTCTGTTAAACCCACGCTTGCCACTTCTGGGCTACTATATACGCACTTTGAAATATTTTCATATTGAATTGGGAGCGGCTTTTTATCTCCTATATGTTCGACTGCTACAATTCCTTCACGAGAAGCCACGTGAGCCAGCTGAAGACCACCAATGACGTCACCAATTGCATAGATATGCGACTCTTTTGTTTGATAAAATTCATTTGTTTTAATAAAACCGCTCTCAACAACAATATCTGTGTTTTCTAATCCAATGCCTTCAACGTTGGCTTGTCTTCCAACAGATACAAGCATCTTTTCAGCTTCGTATGTACTTGTTTCACCATTCACTTCAGCTTTCACTTTGACACTTTTATCTACTTCAACGGTATCCGCTAACACTTTAGCAGAAGTAACTACCTTAATTCCTTTTCGCTGTAGCTGTTTTTTCATTTCAGTTGATATATCGTGATCTTCGGTTGGTAGAATACGATCACTGTATTCAATAATCGTTACCTCAACTCCAAAGTCAGCAAGCATTGAAGCCCATTCAACACCGATTACACCGCCACCAACAATCATAATAGATTGAGGAAGATTTTTCATTTGTAATGCTTCATCCGATGTAATGATAAACTCACCGTCAATCGTTAGCCCTGGTAATGTTCTTGGGCGCGAGCCTGTTGAAATGATTACGTTATTTGGTATAAGCATTTCATTTTCTTCACCGCTCTTTAGCTCAACTGAAATGGTTCCTGGCATCGGTGAAAAGATGGATGGCCCTAATATACGGCCAAAGCCTTCATACACATCAATTTTGCCTTTTTTCATCAGTCCTTTGACGCCGTTATACAGCTGTGTAACAACCAAATCTTTTCGCTCTTGTACACGCTCATAATCGAGTTTTACGTCAGATGCTAAAACGCCAAAAGAGTCTGCTTTTTTTGCTGTTTGATACACTTCTGCACTTCGTAATAAAGCTTTGCTTGGGATACAACCTGCATGAAGGCATGTACCACCCAGCTTTTCTTTTTCTACAATTGCAACACTTAGGCCAAGCTGGGAAGCACGAATTGCCGCTACGTATCCGCCGGTGCCTCCCCCTAGAACTACTACATCATATTCCCTTGCCATATATTGTCACACCTTTCCTTTTAAAGTGTAGAAGAGTGAATATGCTCACCAGGATATTGCTTCGCTTTCTCTTCTTGTTTTAAGACGCGCAGTGCTCCTTCAGCCAGTGCTTGAAGTTCGTTTTCTCCTGGAAACACCGTAACATCTGCAATCCACTTTACGCGTTCAATAATTAAACTCACGAACATTTTTGAATAAGCAATTCCACCTGTTAAAATAATTGCATCGACTTTCCCCGCTAACACAGCACTTGCTGCACCAATCTCCTTTGCAATCTGGTAAGCCATCGCTTCATACACTAATTTTGCTTTTTCATTTCCATGTTCAATAAGCTTTTCAACTTTTTGAACATCAGACGTCCCTAAATACCCAACTAATCCACCTTTACCAACAAGCATCTTCATAATATCTTCGCGATAATACTCACCCGAAAAGCATAAGCGGACAAGTTCTCCTACCGGAACGCTTCCCGCTCTCTCTGGACTAAAAGGACCGTCACCGTGTAAACCGTTATTCACGTCAATAACTCTTCCATAGTTATGAACACCAACAGTAATACCGCCACCCATATGCGTCACAATTAAATTCAACTCTTCGTACTTTTTATCGAGCTGAGCTGCAACTTTACGGGCTACAGCTTTTTGATTTAATGCATGAAAAATACTTTTACGCGCCATATGCGGGCTGCCTGACACCCTTGCCACATCTAATAGTTCATCAACAACCACAGGGTCGACAATAAATGATGAAATATTCAAGCCAGAACCAATTTCATATGCTAAGATTCCACCAAGGTTTGATGCATGATGACCTGCATATCCTTCTTTTAAATCTTTAAGCATTAACTCATTCACTTCATACGTACCACCTTCAATCGGACGCAATAATCCCCCACGTCCGCAGACGGCATTAAGCTTTGATAAATTAATCCCTTCTTCATCAAGCGCTTCTAAAATGGATTTTTTTCGAAATTCATATTGATTATAAATGGTTTCAAATACACTCAGTTCTTTTGCTTCATAGCGAATCGTGCGATCAAAAATCATTTGGTCATTGTGGAATACACCGATTTTCGTTGATGTCGATCCTGGATTAATGGTGAGTATTCGATAATCTTGCATAATTAACACAGAGCCTCCTAGCTGTATAAAGTTTAACTTCCATCAGTGAAAATTTTCTTCATCTCCACTGATGATTAGTTAAACTTATCGGACCTTTACAGACAGCTGATTTCCCACTTCTTTTCTTTCTGGCCTCATCATCTTAAAAGGAAGGATTACTGTCCGTTAAGAGTGGGATAAAATATTGTTTGCTTAAATGAAGCTAGGGAGCATATTCCTACAAGTCCCTAGCTGTTGACTGTTAGCGAGAGCGTCTACTTAAAAGGTGATGTCCGTTTTGTAAAAATTGACTACGAGAGCGTCTTAGCTTCTCAATACGCTCTTCTGCTAGGCGATCTGCTGCTACATATGTTGGAATTCCGTCTCGCTTTGAAATTTCAATTACTTTTTCAATATTATCATAAATCGTTTCAACCTTTTTCAATGCGCGTTCGCGGTTATAACCAATTAATTCGTCCGCTACGTTAATTACTCCTCCAGCATTGATTACATAATCCGGTGCATAAATGATTCCCATCTCATGAATCATATCGCCATGACGCGCTTCTTTTAGCTGATTGTTTGCTGCTCCAGCAATTACCTTTGCTTTTAATTGTGGAATTGTTTCATCGTTAATTGTTGCGCCTAGTGCACAAGGTGCATAGATATCACATTCTACTCCATAAATATCCTGTGGGTCTACTGCTTTTGCACCGAATTCTTCAACTGCACGCTGTACAGATTCTTTGTTGATGTCTGTCACAATGAGCTGTGCGCCTTCTTCATGAAGATGACGGCACAGGTTATATGCAACGTTTCCGATTCCCTGAACTGCGATTATTTTCCCTTCTAAAATATCCGTACCAAAAGCTTCTTTTGCTGCTGCTTTAATCCCGCGATAAACTCCATAAGCCGTAACTGGTGAAGGATTTCCTGATGAACCAAATGCAGGTGAAACTCCTGTTACGTAATCAGTTTCTTGGTATACAAGGTCCATATCTTCAACTGTTGTCCCTACATCTTCAGCTGTAATATAGCGTCCGTTTAGCCCTTGAATATAGCGCCCAAATGCACGGAACATTTCTTCGTTTTTATCCTTCTTAGGATCACCAATAATAACTGTTTTACCGCCTCCCAAGTTAAGCCCTGCTGCTGCGTTCTTGTACGTCATGCCTTTTGCAAGACGCAGCGCATCTTCAATCGCTGCTTCCTCAGACTCATACGTCCACATTCTCGTTCCACCTAAAGCCGGCCCAATTGTTGTATCATGAATTGCAATAATTGCTTTTAACCCCGATTGCTCATCTTGGCAAAAAACTAATTGTTCGTAATCATACTGTTCCATATAGCTAAAAATTTTCATTGTTGTTTCCTCCTATCAATTATGTGTCGCTACGTTGATTGCTAACGCTAACGAATAAAGTTTACTTTCAGCAGAATCTGCTCTTGACGTAAGTACGATCGGCGCTTTCGCTCCGGCAATAACAGCTCCAACCTTTGCTTGTGCAAAATAAATAAGTGATTTATATAAAATGTTTCCTGATTCAATCGTAGGTACTACTAAAATATCAGCTGCTCCAGCAACTTCACTTTGGATTCCTTTTTGCTCAGCAGCTACGTGACTGATGGCATTATCCAAAGCAAGAGGTCCATCGACAACACAGCCTTTTATTTGACCACGCTTGTTCATCTGTGTTAATAATGCAGCATCTGTGGTAGCTTCCATTGCTGGATTGACTACTTCAACAGCTGCGATTGGCGCTACTTTTGGTGTTGTTATCCCCATTGCTTTTGCAACACCAACCGCATTTTCAATAATTTGAACTTTCTCTTGAATACTTGGTGCAATATTCATTGCTGCATCAGTGACAATAATAGGTCTGTCATACCCCGGAACTTCAAAAGCAGCTACGTGTGATAGGACGTTTCCAGTTCGCAAACCGTTCTCTTTATGTAAAACAGCTTTAAGAATGGTTGAAGTTGAGAGGTGACCTTTCATAACAATATGCGCTTCATTCATTGCTACGGCATGCACTGCTTCTTGCGCAGATTGTTGAGGTGAATTAGTATGCACAATCGTAACTTCGCCTGTTTCCAAGCGTTTTTCAGTCTCTCGCTCTAAAATTGATTTAATTTTAGCTTCGTTTCCATATAAAACAAAACGAGCTAATTGGTGCTCACATGCCTGGTTAACCGCTTCGAGAGTTTCTGCATCCTCAGCAGCAGCAACGGCAACTGTAACCTGTTTATTTGTTACACTTTTACGCATTAACTGTTTAAGTATCATGAAATGCTCGACCTTTCATGTTAGAGTTTGGTAAGAAAGAAGCTAGTAGCTTCACCACTTTTTATATTTGCAAGAACCATGCCAAATGTTGAGAACATTGAAGAATTCCTCGTTTTCTAACGAGTTCCCTTGATTAAGGCTGAAAACAATACGCTTTATTATTTTTTAGGATATACAATCGATTAATAAGCGCATTAAATCACGTGCAACATTTTGCATGTTATGCATATTATTGCATGCCTATATTTGCAATTCCGTACTTTTCAAGCTTATAGTAAAGAGCGCGAATTGATATATTTAGACGTTTTGCAGTTTTGGTTTTATTATAATCATGTTCTTTTAAAACGTGCAGTATAACATCTTTTTCATATTGTTCCACTAACATTGAAAGGGTCTCACCGCTTTGTATAGTAAAATCAACAGATGTTGGTTCAGTCTGTTCACTTACATCATTTAGAGTTGGAAGATGTTTTGCAGTAATGATTACCTCACTATAATGCATATAAATAACAGCTCTTCCTAAAATGTTCTCAAGCTCTCTGACGTTTCCTGGCCAGTCATAGTGGACAAGCAATTTTAATGCATCCTCTGATAGACCTTCTACACTTCTGCCATAGTCTTGGTTAATTTTTGTAATTAAGTGTAGCGCCAAGGCCTCGATGTCTTCTTTTCGCTGTCGAAGAGGTGGAATTTGAATTGGAATTTTATTCAATCGATAGTAGAGATCTTGTCTAATTGTTCCGTTGGCAATCCCTTGTTCCAAATTCACATTCGTTGCCGCAATCACTCGCACGTTTACAGGAATAGAGCTGGTCCCCCCCACTCGTACTAGCTCCTTTTCTTGTAGCACTCGTAATAGTTTTGCTTGCATATGTGCTGATAATTCACCGATTTCATCTAAGAAAATACTTCCGTTATTCGCTTCTTCAAACAACCCGCGCTTGCCACCCCGCTTAGCACCTGAAAATGCTCCTTCTTCATAACCAAAGAGCTCGCTTTCTAAAAGAGATTCCGATAACGCGGCGCAGTTTACGCGTACAAATTTGTTATACTTTCGTTCACTTGCATTATGAATAGCATGGGCAAACAGCTCTTTTCCAGTTCCAGACTCTCCGCGCAGTAAAACCGTTGCAGGCGTTTTAGCTGCTAGTTTTGCTTGTTCAATGGCTAACAAAAATTCTTCAGATTCACCAATAATGTCAGCAAATGAATACTTCGCTTCTAGCGTACGAATAATTTGGCGCGCTCTGTTTAATTCCGTCGTAAGCTGCTGTATCTCTGAGATATCGTGAATAACGCCTACGCTCCCTTTTAACTTACCATCCACGATAACCGGAGCAACGTTTACAACAACATCTTTTTTGTTCGGTCCCACTTTCATGCTGACACCGCGCACAGCTCTTCTTGTTTTTAACACCTGCATGTGCATGCTTTCTCCTTCAGAAATATCTGTGGTTGCCGGCTTCCCAATAATATCTGAGCGCTGAAGTCCCGTGATTTTTGTATAAGCAGGGTTTATTAATAACCCAACACCTTCTTCATCCACAACTGAAATGGCTTCTTCTGATGACTGAATGATTGCTTCAAGCATCGTTTGAATATCCTTTAAATTAGTTACTTCCTCAGCTAAATTCACCACTTCTGTAATGTCTTTAAAAACAGAAAACGCTCCAAATAATTCTCCTTTTTCATTAATCATAGGAATGCGTGACGTAATTACTTTATGACTGTTCGTAATGGTAAACTCTTGATTATAATCCGTCCGTTTTGTCAGTAAAGTCGTTGGTAACTCACTCGCTGGAATGGATTCATGAATATGCTTTCCAATGACGTTTTCACTTTTTAAGTTTGTAATTCGTTCAGCACTTTTATTAAAGAGGGTTATTTTTGCCTCTTTATCTACAACAATCATTGCATCATGCGTAGAGTTAAAGATCAGGTTATATTTATCTGATTCATGCGTTAACCGCTCAATTAATTCTTCTTTTTGCTCCATTAAGCTAGCCATCATTTTAGCAACTGATCCTGGAATCAGCAGCGTATTACTTTGTTTTTGCTTATGTAATTCCTGAAAGACACGTTCACTTCCAGTCGCATCTACAATCACATCCACACCTTGGTGAAGAAAAGATGACCAGCTTGTGGACACTTTTATCCCTAATTGCTCTGCATACTTCATCGCTGGCGCCTCAGAGTTAACGTCTACTACTCCAGCTACCTTTACGCCTTCCGCTTCTTCAATCATCTTTAATACGGCCAACCCACCCGTGTTAGCACCAATAATCAACACAGTTTGCATATTTTTTCACCTTTTTCATTTAAAATGGAAAAATACTCTGCAACTTCTTGCACCACTTTATCATATAAAACTTTAAACAGTCTTGACAATTTTTTTTGCTGTTTTATCATTTAAGTAAGACAAATCAGGAAAGGATTTCCTAACTATGATGAGGATTATTGCATTGCTCATTTTATTAATTCCCGGAGTTTTAGCAGGTTATGGCATTAAATTAATGAGAGATATGGTGTTTGGCATTTTACAGCCGCCTTTTTCATCCTTAATGCTTCAGTTCACTGTAGGGTTGCTATTTTTTGTAATTGGTTTAGGATTTGTAGCAGGTTTTATTCTTCATCGAGATCGAAAGCGTCAAAAGGTTCAACCTCGCTTTCAGCAAAAAAAAGAAGCATCTCTATCAAAAAAATAGAGATGCTTCTTTTTTTACATACGTTTATTAGCAAATTCATTAACCATCTTCTCAGGATAATCAGTGATGATGGATTCACAGCCATATCCGTATAGCTGTTTCGCTAGCTTCACATCATTCACCGTATATGGACGCACAGGGATACGATAGTCTTTGGAAGCAGCTACGTTTACTTGATTAACCGTACGATAATTTGGATGAAGTGCTCTAGCACCAAGGTGTTGAGCATAAATCCAAGGCTCAAACATTGGGTATGAGTATAAAATAGCGGTTTCAATGGTTGAATCAAAAGATGTTACTCTCGCTAAGCTATTATGATTGAATGAAGATATAATGATACGGTCTTTCATTTTATAATAGTAAATAAGGTCCAGTACTTTCATTTCTAAATAAGCATAGTCAAACAAGTTGTTTTTCAATTCAATATTAACAGAAAACTGTTGATTAGAAGCCCAAGCTAGTACTTCTTTTAACGTAGGTATTTGACACGCGCCGTATTTCTTTTTAAATTTATAGCTCGCATCAAGGCTTCTTAATTCTTTATAATTAAAGTCCCTTATATACCCTTTACCATTTGTTGTACGATCAACTTTTTCATCATGAATAACCATGAGCTCATCGTCTTTGGACATATGAACATCAAGCTCAATTCCATCTGCTCCTACTCTGATTGCTTCTTCAAACGAAATCATTGTATTTTCAGGAAACGTCCCTGCTGCTCCTCTGTGACCCATAATACGCATACTTGCTCAATCCCTTCATTATGACTTATGATTAACAAGGTAGTTGCAATTTATCATAATGCTTACACATATATTTTACAAGAGAATAGGAGTTGATATGTATGAGACCATTACAAATCTCACCTGATACGGCTGTCAAACTAGCTGAAAAACTAAACGTTCCTTTAGAACAACTTATGCACATGCCCCAGCATATCCTATTGCAAAAGCTTGCTCAGCTGGATAAAGAAGACGACAAGAGCTAATGATAGAAATATCACTGGTATTATGGAGCGATACAAGATAAGAAAGGCCTTTTAGAAGGTCTTTTTTTATTTAATTAACTTTTAACAAAAATGATATTTTATTATTGCAAAATGAAAAAGCAAGTGTTATTATCTAATTGTGAAATACTTCACAATATCTAATTCGCCGAAATGATTACAAAAAATTAAAGATGATTTGTTTTTTATTTATCTAACTATGTGAAATATTTCACATACTATTTGCTTGAGGAGGCATTCTTATGGAAATGACATTAGGAAACAAAGTTGTGTTAGTAGGTACAGGTGCAGTTGGAGCAAGCTATGCCTATTCATTAATGAACCAAGGTATTTGCGATGAGTTAGTGTTAGTTGACTTAAACGAAGAAAAAGCACGCGGTGATGTAATGGATTTAGCTCACGGTATCGTATATGCTCCAAGCTCTATGCGCATTTCTTTTGGAACGTACGATGATTGCAAAGATGCTGCTATTGTCGTAATTTGTGCAGGAGCAGCTCAAAAGCCAGGAGAAACAAGACTTGACCTTGTTCATAAAAATGTCAAAATCTTTGAACACATCGTGAATGGAGTCATGTCCTCTGGATTTAATGGTATTTTTTTAGTAGCGACAAACCCAGTTGATATCCTTACTTATGCCACATGGAAATTTTCAGGACTTCCAAAGGAACGCGTGATTGGTTCAGGCACCATCCTTGACTCAGCTCGTTTCCGTCACCTCCTCAGTGAAGAGCTTGGCGCAGCTCCAACAAGCGTCCACGGTTATATCATTGGAGAACACGGAGATTCTCAGCTTGCCGTTTGGAGTGGCGCTAACATTTCTGGAACACCAATCGCAGATCAGCTATCATCAGAACGAAAAGAAGAAATTGCTGTTCAAGTACGAAATGCGGCTTATGAAATTATCAAATCAAAAGGTGCTACTTATTATGGTATCGCAATGGGATTAGCTAGAATTACGAGAGCCATCTTGAAAAATGAGCAGGTTGTCCTTCCAGTAGGAGCCTATCTAGACGGAGAATATGGTGAACATGATATTTATGTAGGTGTTCCAAGTATCATTCACCGTGGAGGTGTAAAGAAAGTCTTAGAACTTCCGTTAGATAAGTCCGAACATGAAAAATTCTCAAAATCTATTCAAACGTTAAAAGAAATTCAGCAGCCATTTTTCTCTTTAACAAACTAAGCAGGAAGCGAGGAAGTTCGCTTTCTCGCTTTCTAAAGGAGCCATTCATATGCTTGTTGATACGTATAATCCATTTCAAAACCTTACGCTTTCAGCACTTATTGCAGCTATTCCCATTATCTCATTTTTAATATGTTTGACCCTTTTTAAAATGAAAGGAATTTATGCAGCACTGTTAAACTTGGGTATTACGCTCTTTCTTGTTATTTACTTTTTTGACCTTTCACCTACGCATGCATTCGGCAGCGTTATTCAAGGGTTCGTTCAAGGTATCTGGCCTATTGGCTATATTATTATTATGGCTGTGTGGCTTTATAAAATTGCCGTTGAAACCGGAAAATTTGATGTTTTAAGAGGTAGTATTATTAACATTTCCAGTGATCAGCGACTTCAGCTATTGCTCATCGGCTTTTGCTTTAATGCCTTTTTAGAAGGAGCTGCAGGCTTTGGTGTGCCAATTGCAATTTGCGCCGTACTACTTGTTTCACTCGGTTTTAAGCCACTTCAAGCAGCTATGCTTTGCCTAATCGCGAACGGAGCATCTGGTGCATTTGGCGCCATTGGGATTCCAGTAGCGATTGTTGATACTTTTCAGTTAGAGAACGTAAGCGCCATGGATGTATCGGTGCAAACAACTTTAACTCTCCCTTTCATTAACTTTACGATTCCTTTTTTACTTATCTTTTTAATTGATGGATGGCGAGGAGTTAAAGAAACGCTCCCTGCTATTTTGGTCACATCTTTTGTTTATACTAGTGCACAAGCCGCTATGACCATCCTAATTGGGCCAGAGCTTGCTGATATTATTCCTGCGCTTTTAGCAATGGGAGCACTTGCTCTTTTCTTACGTAAATGGCAGCCAAAGCGTATTTTCTTGCTAAATGGACAAGCCCCTACTGTGAGAAAATATCCAGTAAAAGAAGTTATTCTTTCTTGGTCACCTTTTTATTTGTTAACAGGATTTGTACTAATCTGGAGCCTTCCTGTTTTCAAATCTCTTTTCCAACTAGGAAACCTGTTATCACCTTTTGTTTTCACTTTTAATGCTCCTGGAACACCTATTGTACTTTCAATTGATTTCATTGGAGCAACAGGAACGGCCATCCTTTTTGCTGCTATAACGACTGTTTTAACAACGAAAAACATTAACCGTTCTCGGAGCATAGCACTTCTAGGAAAGACAATCAAAGAATTTATCATTCCTATTGGGATGATCTGTGCTGTTATCAGCATCGCTAAACTAATGACATATGGTGGCTTAACAATGGCACTTGGGAATGCCGTAGCCGAAGCAGGTCAAACTTTTCCTTTGTTCTCCCCTGTTCTTGGCTGGATTGGTGTTTTTATGACGGGATCTGTTGTGAATAACAACACGCTGTTTGCTCCAATCCAAACAACGGCCGCATCTTTAATTGGAACAAACCCTTCTATGCTAGTTGCTAGCAACACAGCTGGAGGAGTCATGGCAAAGCTCGTATCCCCGCAGTCAATTGCTATTGCAACAGCAGCAGTTGGTCAAACAGGAAAAGAAGCTGAGTTAACCAAGATGACGCTTCGCTACAGCCTCGCTTTACTTTTATTTGTTTGTATTTGGACTTTTATCTTATCCCTTCTTCAATAAAAAGATCCTCGGCTTCTCAAGCCGAGGATCTTTTTACATTTCTTTTCCACTACGATTCAGAGACTCTTCCACAAACTGAATTTTGCTCATTAGTTTATTGATTCCGATTGGAAAGAAATACGAACCAAAAAAAGCACATACAAAAGCTTCAGACCAGATTTTTAACCACGTTGACATAAATGTATCATTGTAACCAAAGTTAATGGATACCAAGGTAAATGAAACAAAACAAGAAATACTTAATGCCATACAAAATGCAAAAATAATACGCTTATATTTCATATGAATCCTCAATTTTAAATGTCACCTTCTTTTTTAACAAATAAATTAAAAGTGGGAGTGGATGTTATGTTACTTATTCAATATGTGAAAACCATAACAAGTATGCATAGCAGTTCGTTCCGCTTATTTACAAATCAACACTTTTACAAGTATATATATGGTATCACCTATATTTATTTTAATAAATTAACTATTTTCAAATCTAACCGTACAGATATTTATCATCTTTATTGTACTTAGTGCCTAAAGTTATGAATAGCTTTTGAAAAAACTAGTACAATAAAAAACATCATTCTTTGTAGGATCAGCGTCCTCGTAAAGAATGATGTTTTTTCATTTATCTAAATATATCTTACTATTCAAGGACGAATAAGCATTCGTTTACTTCTTACCCTCTCAAGAAGCTTTATGTTCAAGGCGTAATTTATCCGCAACCATTGCAATAAACTCCGAATTCGTCGGTTTCGCTTTCGTCATGCTGACAGTATAGCCAAATAAAGACGAAATTGAATCAATGTTTCCTCTGCTCCAGGCTACTTCGATTGCGTGGCGAATGGCACGTTCCACACGACTTGCTGTGGTATTATATTTTTTTGCAATATCCGGATAAAGAACCTTTGTAATCGAACCAAGTAATTCAATATCTTTATAAACCATGGAGATCGCTTCACGTAAATATAAGTAACCTTTAATATGGGCAGGCACACCAATTTCATGAATAATGCTTGTAATGCTCGCATCTAAGTTTGCAGGTTTATTATCACGCTGTAAGCGCATTGCTGATGAGGATGAACGGTTTGTAAAAGATGATGCTTGACCACTTACCTGGCGAATATGATTTACTAAGTTTTCCATATCAAATGGCTTTAAAATAAAATAAGCAGCACCTAAATCGACTGCCTTTTTCGTCACATCTTCTTGACCAAAAGCGGTTAACATAATTACATTAGGATAGTTTTCTTTTTTCATTTCTTTTAATTGACTCAATACTGCAAGCCCGTCTAAATGAGGCATGATGATATCTAGTACAAGCACGTCCGGATCTTTATCTTTTAAAATAGACAAACATTCCTGCCCGTTATACGCAACCCCGATTACTTCCATATCATCTTGTTCAGAAATGTAATCCTCAAGCAGTCCAATTAATTCTCTATTATCATCGACTAAACATACTTTAATTTTTTTCAAAGTATCTTCCTCCTCATTCCCTTAACTTATACGCCAGTCCCGCATGTCTCTACTCTTTATTCTAAAGGACAAATTCGACAATGCAACATTATTTCCTTTATTTTTTTATAAAAAAGTCTTTTTTATCATTATCCCATAAATTCCTTTTGTTTTCTGGTTTTTTCGACGTTTTTCTAACAAAAATACGACAGTCTTTTCATAACAAAAAGAGCGAACTATTTATCATTAGCTCGCTCTTTTTGATTCTTTTTTATAAATATTAATGCCCGCTTCATTTAACATCCATTCGATATGAACACCATATCCTGAAGTTGGGTCATTCACAAACACATGAGTAACGGCTCCAATTACTTTGCCATCTTGAATAATTGGGCTTCCGCTCATTCCTTGCACAATACCGCCTGTTTTTTCTAATAACTTTTTGTCTGTAATTTTAATGACCATTCCTTTAGTAGCAGGAAACTTTTGTGGAATACTACTAACAACTTCCACATCAAACTCTTCCACTTTATCGTTTTCGACCACCGTTAAAATTTTAGCTGGTCCTTCTTTTACTTGATGAGATAGTGAAATCGGCATCGGCTTATCTAAAATGCCATTTTCCATCGTTTCAGATAGCTTTCCAAAGATACCAAATGGGCTATTTGTTTTAATATTACCGATAATTTCTTTATCTTCTGAGAAACGCGCTAGCTTCTCGCCTGGAACACCGTTTTCACCTTTTTCAATTGATGTGACGGTAGAGCGTACGATTTGCCCATCTTCTACAACAATTGGCTTTTTGGTATCCATATCGGAAATTACGTGACCTAACGCTCCATATTTTTTTGATTTGGGATCATAGAAAGTCATCGTACCAATGCCCGCAGCAGAATCTCTAATATATAGACCAATTCGATACGCGTAATCTTCTTTGTCTTTTAAGGGATATAACTTTGTTTGAAATTGTTCTTTTTCTCTCATTACTTGTAATTTTAAAGGCTCTCCAGTTTTTCCTGCTTGCTGAATAAATGGCGTAATATCACTCATTTTTTCAATCGTTTTGCCATTGATTTTTGTAATCATGTCGCCTACTTGGATGCCTGCAATTTCACCTGGAGATTTCTTTCCATCTTTCGTATCAACTTGATGATAACCAACAACTAAAACACCTTTAGAGTTCAACTTGACGCCAATTGATTGGCCTCCAGGAATGACTTTAAAGTCAGATAATACTTGAACATCTACTCTTTTGACCGGTACTCCTGCAAGATGAAGCATCATTTCTTCTTTTCCTACTTCTTTGCCAGCTATGCTAAGCTTAGCATCTTGTTTCATCGTTTCAATAACATCATTACTATGAGTGCTAACTGCTAACGATGTGGAAAAATTTACTTCATCACTTTTAAACAGTGTCATTTGTTTTGGGATAGTAAGGTATTGCTGCACAACAGGGATAAAGCCTACAAAAATAAACGAAACAAGGAGAATTGCACCAATTATATATCTAAGTCGATTGTTCATCTTTTCACTCTCCTCGCTTCCTCGCCTAAATGGCTACACTTTTACTTTTGCCTTCTTATAGCCCATTTATAACCGAAGTTCAAAGAAAAATAAAAAGAACCGCAGGAAAGATTTTTAACCAATGTTTACTACATAAAAAAAGCGCTTTTGGCACATAACAATCCACCAGAAGCGCTTTTTAAATAATTATTGTTTAATTTTTGCTGCTAGACCTAACAGTTCTTGGGCATGCTGCTGCGTTAAATCGGTTATTTCGGCTCCTGCAATCATGCGAGCAATTTCTTTTGTTTTCTCTTCTTCGTTTAACGGTAAAACAGATGTTGTAGTGCGATCATCTTTGATTTGCTTTGAAATAAACAAATGTGTATCCGCCATAGCAGCGACCTGTGGAAGATGCGAAATACAAAGCACCTGGGAATCTACAGAGATGGCGTGAATTTTTTCACCAATGGATTGTGCGACACGACCGCTCACTCCTGTATCTACTTCATCAAAAATAATGGACGTAACACCTTGATGCTTAGAGAAAATACTTTTTAGTGCAAGCATAATACGAGATAACTCTCCACCAGAAGCTACTTTAGCAAGTGGCTTTAGCGGCTCTCCTGGGTTTGTCGAAATATAAAACTCCACTGAATCAATACCATCCTTAGTAAACTTAACAGAACCACCGCTCAGTTCGCTATCAGCTTGGTTTGGCGGTAGCTTTTCAAATACGATATTAAAGATAGTTTTAGCCATATAAAGCTCCTGTAGCTCTTGATGAATACTATCCGTTAATTCCGCAGCTAACTGCTTTCTAACCTCAGAAACATTTTTCGCTTCAACAAGCAAGTCCTCTGCTACGCTCGACAGTTTTTGTTTAATTTTTTCAACATGAGTATCTCGGTTCTCAATTCGATCAATTTCATCTTCAATTTGAGCTGCATACTCTAGAATTTCATCAACGCTTTGACCATATTTACGCTTTAAATGACTAATTTCATTTAGCCGTGATTCAATAAAATTGAGACGCTTTGGATCATACTCTAATAAATCGAGCTGCTGGCGAATACGATAAGACACATCTTCAATTTGATAAAAGCTTGATGATATGACTTCTGAAATTTCACCATAGGTGTCTTCTAAATTCGAAATTTCTTCTGCATGGTTCATAGCTACACCTAGCCAATCTAGTCCTCTTTGCTCACCATGAAGAGCGTTATATGCATCCGTTAAGGACGTATAAATCTTTTCAAAGTTAGAAATTTTAAGGCGCTCATCCATCAGTTGCTCATCTTCATTTGGTTGAAGGTCGGCTGCTTTTATTTCATCAAGCTGAAATTGAATTAAATCTAAGCGGTGGGCCATTTGCTGTTCGTTTTCTGTTAATTGTTCTAATTGTTTCTTTAGCGTTGTATATGTAGCAAACACTTCTCGATATTCTGATAGTGCTTCTTCAACCTTCTGACCTCCATACTGGTCAAGAAGAATTAGATGTCGATCTTGGTTCATTAAGTCCTGATGCTCATGCTGACCATGAATATCCATCAGTGTTTGACCCACTTCACGTAAAATGCCAAGCGTGACTAGCTTACCATTAATACGACAAATACTCTTACCATTCATGGTAATATCTCGTCTGAGTACCACCATGCCATCTTCAACTTCAACTCCCACCTGCTTCGCTTTTTCATAGCAAGGGTGCTCGTCTTCAATTAGAAATAACCCTTCGATTTCCGCTCGATTTGTTCCATGCCTTACAAACTCGGATGAACCGCGTCCACCAACAAGCAGATGAATGGCATCAATAATAATTGACTTACCAGCTCCTGTTTCACCTGTTAAAACTGTTAAGCCTTTTTCAAACGATACTGAAAGCTCATCAATGATGGCAAAGTTTTTGATTGATAGTTCTGCTAACAATCTGTTTCACACACCTTTACAACATTTCTAAGAATCGATCCGAAATCTTTTGGGTGTCTTCAGGCGTTCGACAAATAATCAAACACGTATCATCACCACAAATTGTACCTAAAATTTCTTCCCAATCTAAATGATCAATCAATGCTCCAATGGCGTTGGCATTACCCGGCAAGGTCTTCATTACCAGCATATGTCCAGCTGAATCAATTTTTACAAAAGCATCCATTAATGAACGCTTTAGCTTTTGTAAAGGGTTAAAGCGCTGATCTGCAGGGAGACTGTATTTGTAGCGACCATCCATTAACGGAACTTTTACTAAGTGAAGCTCTTTAATGTCGCGAGAGATGGTTGCTTGCGTTACGTTAAATCCTTGATTTTTTAAAATATCTACTAACTCATCTTGCGTTTCAATATCATTGTTTGTAATAATATCACGAATTTTAATATGTCTTTGCCCTTTGTTCATACTGGCACCTCACACTAATATGTATTATCTTATTTCTTATAGTATAGACGAAATGTTATGATTCTCTTCCACATCATGCTGACATTCAATTTGATTATACACCTTTGCGTATAAAGGTGTATAATCAAATTGCCAATGCTAGAATTACTAGCATTGGCTTTTGATGCTTGAAAAGAGACAAGAGCGTTAAGACTTTTTCTCTTTAAGTACAGAATGCGCTTGTTCAACAACTTCTTGAGCTGTCAGACCAGCAAGGTTCTCTCCTTGTTCTCTTTGCCCTTTCCAATGTAGGTGAAGTAAAAATTCAATGTTTCCATCTCCACCCGTAATCGGTGAGTACGATACGTTTCGTACATCATACCCTTCCTTGAGTGCAAAGTTCATCATGTTTTCAACAACTTCTTCATGAACCTTTGCATCTCGTACAATCCCTTTTTTTCCAACTTGCTCACGACCTGCTTCAAACTGCGGCTTCACAAGTGCTACCACATCACTACCTGATACAAGGAGCTGTTTTAACACGGGTAGAATTAGCTTTAAGGAAATGAATGAAACATCAATTGACGCAAATTCAGGTAATCCTGCTGCTAGGTCAGCTGGCGTAACATAACGAAAGTTCGTACGTTCCATTACAACCACTCGCTCATCCTGTCGTAGCTTCCAAGCTAGTTGGTTGTACCCAACATCTAATGCATATGACATTTTTGCTCCGTTTTGCAAAGCACAGTCAGTAAATCCACCCGTTGATGAGCCGATGTCAATCATAATACGATCTTTTACTTGTACATCAAACTCTTTCAGTGCTTTTTCAAGCTTAAAGCCACCTCTACTCACATACGGCATTACTGCTCCCTTTACAGTCAACGGTGTATCTCGGTCAATCTTTTCCCCGGGCTTATCTAACCGCTGTTCGTTCGCGTATACAAGACCAGCCATAACTGTTCGCTTCGCTTTCTCTCTCGTTTCTACCAAGCCTCTTTCGACTAGTAAAACGTCTACTCGTTCTTTTTTCGTCACTTCACTTCAAGCCTCTTTTGTATTGGTCTTACGAGTTTATTTACTCGATTAATTACTTCTTCGGTTGTTAAGTTGATTTCTTCTAATAACTTTGTTACGCTTCCATGCTCAATAAATTTATCTGGAATCCCCATACGATCGATGGCGGAATAATAGCCATGCTCTGAAGCAAACTCTAGTACTGCACTTCCAAACCCACCTTGCAATACAGCTTCTTCAACTGTTAAAACAGGACGATTTGATTTTAAAATGTTATGCAGCATCTCTTCGTCCATTGGCTTAATAAAACGTGCATTTACAACCTCAACTTGAATACCTTTTTTACTTAACGCTTCCGCCGCTTCCATAGCCATTGGAATGGTTGTACCAAACGTTAAGATCGTTGCATCTGTACCTTCTTTTAGCACTTCCCATGTCCCAATATCAATCGATTTTAGCTCGTCATCTAATGGTATGCCTAAACCATTCCCTCTAGGGTAACGCATAGCAATCGGTCCTGCTTCATATGTTAAGGCTGTATGAACCATGTGCTGACCTTCGTTTTCATCTTTCGGCATCATCAACACCAAGTTTGGTAAATGACGTAAAAACGCAATATCGAATACACCTTGATGTGTTTCACCATCTGCTCCTACTAAACCAGCTCGATCAATTCCGATAAATACATTTAGCTTTTGACGACAAATATCATGCACAACTTGATCGTAAGCACGCTGCAAGAACGTTGAATAAATAGCTAAAAACGGCTTCATATTTTGAGTAGCTAAGCCAGCTGCCATCGTTGTCGCATGCTGCTCTGCAATTCCAACATCAAACATACGATCAGGAAATTCTTGTTGAAATGCTTCTAGCTTCGAACCAACCGGCATAGCAGGAGTCACTGCTACAATACGGTCGTCTTTACGAGCCATCTTTAAAACAGTATTACTCACTAATGCGCTCCATCCTACCGGTACATTCTTATCTTTAATAAAGTCACCAGACTCAATTTTATAAGGGCCTGGACCGTGCCACGCACCGCTAGTATCACTTTCCGCTGGCAAGTAACCTTTACCTTTTTTCGTAATAACATGAACGACAACTGGACCTTTTGTTTTCTTGGCATACTGAAGAGTTTCTAAAAGCTCTTCGTAATTATGACCATCCACCGGACCTAGATATGTAAACCCAAGGTCTTCAAAAAACATACCGGACACAACCATATACTTCAGGCCATCTTTAACTCGCTCCGCTGTGGCTGCTAACTTCCCTCCAACGGCTGGCACTTTTTTCAGAAATACTTCTAGCTCATCTTTTACCCAGTTGTATTTCCCTGCTGTACGAAGTCGTCCTAGTACGCTGTGAAGAGCACCTACATTTGGGGCAATTGACATTTCGTTATCGTTTAAAATAACCGTCATATCTGTCTTTTCATGTCCAATATGGTTTAGCGCTTCCAAGGCCATTCCGCCTGTTAATGCTCCGTCACCAATAATTGGGACAACATAAGATTTTGTTTTTTGCAAATCACGCGCAATTGCCATTCCCATTGCAGCAGATAATGACGTAGAGCTGTGTCCTGTTTCCCACACATCATGTTCACTTTCATCCCGCTTAGGAAAGCCACAAAGACCTTTGTACTGGCGAATCGTATCGAATTCGCATGCTCGCCCCGTTAAAATTTTATGAACATAGGACTGATGTCCAACATCCCATAAAAATTTATCCTTTGGGCTGTTAAATACTTTATGAAGCGCAACCGTCAGCTCAACTACTCCTAGGTTTGGCCCAATGTGGCCTCCTGTTGCAGAGAGCTTTGTAATTAAAAAGCGACGAATGTCTTCACTCAATGCTTCTAATTCTGTTATTGACATCTTTTTTAAAAAATCAGGACTTTTTATCGTTGTAAGATCCAATCTGGATCACTCACTTTCGTACTTGTTATAAAGTTACCTTAATACATTTTGTATGGTTTTATACTAATAGTCAATTATTAACACAGTTACTACTTATAATACCTTTGTCAGGTTATAAGTAAACATACCTCTCTTTAAAAGAAAACCGTGAAAAAATAGCCGCTAACACAAATGTGATAACGGCCACCAAAATATTGTATATGTCTTGCAAACCTATGCACTACGTCTTTGACATAGTAGTAAGGCTATTATAGCATAGGCAATATTGGGACTCAATCTTATTTTATCTCATTTATATAAAAAACAGGTCCATTACTTAACGATCACGCTTCGCCACGTATAGACAAATTTCTTCAAGCAACCCCGTATCCAACTTGGTTGTTTTAAGCGCATCTAAGCTGGATTGAATATGATGATGAAGCTTTTGCTTTGCTGCTTCCATTCCAAGTAGAAGAGGATACGTCGTCTTTTCATTCTCCGTATCGCTTCCAACAGGTTTACCAATTGCTTCTTCGGACCCTTCAATATCTAAAATGTCATCTTGAATTTGAAAAGCAAGCCCTAAGTTAAAGCTGAACTTCTCTAGAAGCTCTAATTGTTCCTCAGTCGCTTCACCTAAGATTGCACCTGCTTTCACACAAAAACTTAAAAGCTTTCCTGTTTTATGTATATGAATATCTTCTAGCTGCTGAAGAGTTAAATGTTCATGCTGCTGTTCTCCTTGCATATCAGCAACCTGTCCTTTAATCATACCTTCTGCTCCAGCTGCTTTCACAAGCTCACTTAGAAGCTTCACTTTTACTTCATCTTTTATTTCTGAGGCGTTTATAATTACCTGAAAACTGTTGGTTAATAGCGCATCACCAGCTAAAATCGCCGTTGCTTCGCCATACACCTTATGATTTGTTGGCTTACCTCTTCGTAAATCATCGTCATCCATGCTTGGTAAGTCATCGTGAATGAGTGAATATGTATGAATCATTTCAACTGCGCTTGCAGCTGCGAGCCCTTTTTCTTCATCATGCCCTAATGCTTTTAGCGTCGCAAAGACTAACATTGGTCGCAGACGCTTTCCTCCAGCCGTTAATGAATACAACATCGATTCTTTTAATAGCGAAGGCGCTTGCAGATTCGTTACATATCCATGTAGAAATGTCTCTACTTTACCTTTTGTAAACTGAATGTACTCCTGTAGCTGCTGTTCGCTCACGTCTATTCTTCCTCCTGAACAGTAAAAGGTGCTAACGTTCCGTCTTCTTGCAAAATGCTCTCCATTTGTTTTTCAATTTGCTGAAGGCGATCATGACAGAATTTTGATAAAGACATCCCTTGCTGAAATTTTTCAATCGCTTCTTCTAACGGAATGTCGCCTTCTTCTAACTTATTCACAATTTTCTCTAGCTGGTCCATTGCGTCTTCAAACGTCTGCTCTGTTTTGTTCGCCATTTTTATCGCTCCTTTATATCTGACACTTCACACTGTAATTGTCCATCTGTTAATCGAACTTGAATGGTATCACCTTTTGCCAATTGTTTTGTGGACTTTATTAGCGTCTGGTCATCATCGTACACCAGGCTATAACCTCGCTCCATTGTTTTTAACGGGCTCAATGCATGTAGCTTAGAAGCTGTAGTTGCAAATAAAAGGTGTTGCTGTTTCATAAGCTGTTGCATTTCTCTTTGCAATACTTTTGCTAGCTGCATGTGCTGTTCACGTGCTTGCTTAACTTTTTGCTGAGGGTGGTTACGCTGCAAGTTCATAGCAAGTTGTTCATACTGATTTTGCTTTCTTTCAAAAAATCTCTTGCTTTCACGATATAATGTATCGATAACGCGGTCAAGTTGTTGCTCTTTTTGTTCGATTAGTTTTTGTGGATAACGAAACGCATACGATTTTTGAGACTTTTCTAATCTTCTTTTACTGTGCTGAATTTTTTCATTCATCGCGCGAAGTAAACGAATATTCCGCTGTGAAATACGCTCTGAAATCTCAGCAATACTTGGTACCGCCAGTTCTGCAGCTCCTGTTGGAGTAGGTGCTCTTAGATCTGCTACAAAATCTGCGATTGTAAAGTCCGTCTCATGGCCAACAGCTGAAATAATAGGCAGCGCAGAATGATAAATCGCGCGTGCAACCACTTCTTCATTAAACGCCCATAGCTCTTCAATTGACCCTCCTCCTCGCCCAACAATTAGCACATCAGCTTCGTCTCGCTTGTTTGCTTCGTTAATTGCTTTTACGATTGAAGGAGCAGCGTTCACACCTTGAACGAGAGCTGGTATAACAATGATTTTAGCGATTGGATAGCGCCTCTTTAGCGTTGTAATAATGTCGCGCACTGCGGCTCCTGTCGGGGATGTAATTACACCGATTGTACTCGGGTATTTAGGGAGATTTTGTTTGTGGGAAGCATGAAATAACCCTTCTTTTTCAAGCTTTTTCTTTAACTGTTCATAAGCTAAGTAGAGATTACCAACGCCATCAGGCTGCATTTCCTTTACATACATTTGGTAGTTTCCACTCGGCTCGTATACAGATATTTCGCTGCGAATTAACACTTTCATTCCTTCTTCAGGCTGAAAGGCTAATTTGCTGTTATGACCAGCAAACATGACCGCTGCAATGCGAGCATTTTCATCTTTTAAAGTAAAATACATATGACCTCTACTATGCTTTTTAAAGTTAGATATTTCACCTTTAATCCAAATATCTTGTAGATGAGGATCGACATCAAATTTCCGCTTAATATAGCGTGTTAATGCTGACACAGTTAAATAACGAACTTCACTCATAATATAACCTCCTTGTTTCTAAAAGGTTCTTCCCCTCTCCTTTTTAGATAAAGGAGAGAAGTACCCTATTAGATTGTACTCGGTTAACGAGATAGAGTAACAGCTACCTTCGATAATACGCCATTAATAAAGCGACCAGATTGATCATCACCAAATACTTTTGCTAACTCAATTGCTTCATTCATTGTAACATTTCCAGGAATTTCTTCTTCGTATTTCATTTCATATACCGCCATACGTAAAATAGTACGGTCTACCGTTGCAACTCGATCTAACGTCCATTTTTCTAAGTGGTCGCGTAGAATGCCATCAATCTCTTTCTGATTGTTTGCCACGCCTAACACTAATTTTTCTAAGAAATCGTCACCTTTTCCCTCTTGCAACACATTTTCCATCGCTTCTAATGGCTCAATTTGCCCAAGATCGTGTTGAAATAAGGCCTGTAATGCTTTTTGTCTTGCTGTATGTCTTTTCATTATTTTGACTCCTTTATTTATCTACTTTCACTAGTATACCTAGATAATAGCACAATTTATTGTAAATCAAAGAAGGAATTTCACCCGTCATTACTATCTCATTTTTACGCGGCTGTTAATCATCCAACACTAGAAAGCGTAACATGGCGTCCTTCTTCATTAAGTGCTTTTCCGCCATGTTACACCTTCTAGACCAACTCATAAACACGAAAAAGACCGTCTATGTGACGAGACAGTCTTTTTCACTTTACCATAGCTTGTCTGGAAAAGAAATAACTAAAATTAGGAGTTACTCCTCTTCTTCAACTTCTTGCTTTTGCGTATCAAATTGAACGCCTACAATATGAATATTTACTTCATCTATTTCAATTGCTGTCATATTTTTTAACGCTTGGCGGATATTATCTTGTACCTTTTGCGCCACAACCGGAATAGATACACCAAACTTCATCATGCAGAATACATCAACTTTAATACCATTTTCAGTTAAATCAACTTTAACGCCTTTTCCATGGTTTTTCTTCCCTAACTTTTCAACGACACCTGCTGCAAAATTGCCACGCATAGCCGTAACGCCATCTACTTCTGAAGCCGCAATCCCTGCAATTACTTCAATGACTTCAGGAGCAATTTCAACTTTACCTAAGGAATTTGGATGTTCTTCCATTTCTAATACATGATTTTCGTTCATGTACAGCACCTCCTATTATTTATACTATACTACGAATTCATTACATCATGTAGCTCAAGAAATTTTGTATTGAATTCTCCACCTACAAACTGTTCGTGATTTAATAATTTCAAGTGGAACGGAATCGTTGTTGCAACTCCTTCAATAACAAACTCGCTTAAAGCACGCTTCATTCGCTCGATTGCCTCTTCGCGAGTTGGTGCATGAACAATTAGCTTCGCAATCATAGAATCATAATATGGCGGGATTGTATAGCCTGGGTATGCGGCTGAATCAACGCGTACTCCGTAGCCCCCTGGTGGTAAATACATTTCGATTGTTCCAGCAGATGGCATGAAGTTTTTCTCAGGGTTTTCTGCGTTAATACGACATTCAATTGCCCACCCATTAAATGTTACTTCCTCTTGTTTTAAAGGAAGATATTCGCCATTTGCTACTTTAATTTGTTCCTGAATCAAGTCAACACCTGTTACCATTTCTGTTACAGGATGCTCTACTTGAATCCGTGTATTCATTTCCATAAAATAGAATTTATTTTCGCGATAATCAAAGATAAACTCTACTGTACCAGCCCCTGTATAGCCAACTGCTTGAGCCGCTTTTACAGCTGCGTCTCCCATTTTAGTACGTGTTTCTTCATTTAATGCTGGAGAAGGCGTTTCTTCAATTAATTTTTGAAGTCGGCGCTGAATACTACAGTCACGCTCTCCTAAATGAATCACGTTACCATGTGTATCTGCTAATACTTGAATTTCAACATGACGGAAGTCCTCGATGTACTTTTCAATATATACACCAGGGTTACCAAATGCCGTAGCAGCTTCTTGTTGCGTAATCGTAATTCCTTTTACGAGCTCTTGCTCCGTTCTCGCAACGCGAATTCCTTTTCCTCCACCGCCGGCTGTTGCTTTAATAATAACAGGGTACCCAATATCTTTAGCAATTGACATGCCATCTTCAACAGACTCTACGATACCCGTTGAGCCTGGAACAATTGGCACACCTGCTTCACGCATTGTTTCTCGCGCAATGTCTTTTGTTCCCATTTTTGTAATAGCTTCAGGAGTAGGTCCCACAAATGTAATATTGCATTCGCGACAAAGCTCTGCAAAATCAGAGTTCTCCGCTAAGAATCCATATCCAGGATGGATTGCATCACAACCTGTCGATGTTGCAACGCTCATGATATTTGTAAAGTTTAAATAACTATCTTTTGATGCCGTAGGTCCGATGCAATAAGCTTCATCTGCAAGCTGTACATGAAGAGCGTTGCGATCGGCTTGGGAATAAACTGCAACTGACTCTACGCCTAATTCTTTGCAGGCACGAATAATACGAACTGCAATTTCTCCTCTATTTGCAACTAAAAGCTTTTTAATCATGTTTTACCGCTCCTTATTCAGGCTTCACTAAGAACAGTGGTTGACCATATTCTACAAGCTGACCATTCTCAGCTAAAATTTCTACAATCTCACCTTTAACCTCTGCTTCAATTTCATTAAATAATTTCATTGCTTCAACGATGCACACAATGGAATCTTTTTGAACTTTGTCACCCACTGCAACATACGCATCGTCGTCTGGAGAAGATGATGCATAAAACGTTCCAACCATTGGAGACGTAATTTTATGTAGATTCTCATCTTTTGCTGGTGCTGCTTCTACTGGCTCAGCTGTTTTTGTTTCACTTACGGCTGCCGCTTGTGGCTGAGCAACAGGTTGTGGTGCTACTACTTCAGGAGTTGATGAAACAACTTGTACAGGCGCAGCGTTCTTTGAAACAATTGCATCTTTCTTTTTCATTTTTACTTTTGACCCTTCATGCTCATATACAAATTCTTCAATGGATGATTGATCAACTAATTTAATTAATTCACGGATTTCTTGAATTTTCAACATATTAAACACTCCTACTTCATGAAATAGAAATCTTTCTACTACTTTGCTATGATACGACAAATTGCAATCTTCATTCAAATTGCTTTGTGCGCATGTAAAAGAATAATCTACTCAAAATGGGTTTTAGAACTTACTACTATTTACAATTATAATCGTATCGATAGAGAAATTACAATTGTAGAAAAACATTATAACCTAGTACTAATATAAGGCTATAATGATAATTATAACCCAATCACCTGGATAAATCCACGTTAAAATTCAGCTATCAGCCTAGTAAGAATCATAAAAAAAAAGCGATGACAATAGGCTTCATCGCTTTTTGAATTGATTTATTTTGTTGGTTGAAACTCAACTGCTACCTCTTTTTGCCCAAGCTCTTTTTTCACTAATTGAATAATTTCATTTGCTTTTGCTTTAGAATGCTTTTCAGTTTTCACAGTAATGTTAACCTCGCTACCATCAGCTCTTACCAGTGCATCTTCATAACCTTTAGACTTAATTAAAGTTTCAATGACAGCCTCTTTCTCTGCTAGCTCCGATAGCTGGTCGATTTTATCCATTGCTTTACTTACTTCAGTAGCTGATACGTTTTTAGAAGCAGCTACTTCCTGTAACTCTTCTTTCAGCTTGCTTCTCTCATCAATTAGCTCTAAGCGAAGCGCCGTAAATAATTCATCACTTTCTACATTTGATACAGTCGTTTTGCTCTCTGTAGTAGACTTAGCATTTTCCTTTTTTGTATCTTCTTTTGCTGGCTCTTTAGCATCTTCTTTTACATCTTCTTTGTTCGTATTTTCTTCTTGTTGATCCACAACCGCTACGTTTGACTGAGGGCTTTCTGGCGTTGTCATATAATACACTGATAAAACCACTACTAAACTTAACATTGTTAATAACCAAACTGTTTGCTTTTTTAATAACATTTGGATTTCCCCCTTAACCTTTTTTAGGTAATACAGCAACTCTATGACTAGGCACATCTAAGGAGCGTGTGACTGCTTCAATAATCCATTTTTTCACTTCGATATTATCAGCCCCTTTCGCAACGACGAGGATACCTCGTATTTTCGGCTTTTCTGTTTTCACTACAACAGGCTTTTCCTGGTCACCACTTCTGACGATAACTAACTTTTCATCCGTAGAGATGTCTTCTACTTTTCGTTTTCCACCCTCACGATCTGTTTCGTCTGTCGACTGCTTTTGGGTCACCGTGTTTTTTTCATAAACTTTTGCCTCTGTTGCATCGAGGTTTACGATTACTTCCACCTTGCTTACACCATCAATCTGTTCTAATACGTCTTGTAACTGTTCTTCATATTTTTTTTCATAATCAGTAATCGCTGTGTTTTTTTTTGAACCAAATGTCGGAACATCCTCTTGGTCCTGTACAGTAGAAGAAGCTGGTTTTGCTTCATCTACTGTTGATTGCAACATACCCTTTGAACCGTTCATGAGCATAAACACCATGCCTGCTGCTAATAAAATACCCATGTAGACAAGCTTAGACGGCTTCTTATCATCTGATTTTTTTGTCAAGGAGAAAAGTCTTTTTAAAAATGATGATCCTTCTTTTTTATCATTCATGTCACGTTCACTCCTCCTCCAAGTTTACAATCATTTGTTTTTCATCTATGCCCCATTTAGCTGCTAGATACGTAGTAATATCCGTCGCTTCTTTTGAAGGTTCCTTTTCAATTGGTGTGGAGGTGTCAATGGAGATTTCTTTCACAACTGCCACGGCCTGTTCATCCTCAGGCTCTTCTGCACTCATCACAACTGTAATCGTTTTTATATTGTCGGCTTCGGGATCTGCTTCTTCGCTTTTCGTTTCAATGTGCATCTGATCAATTGCTACACCATACTGTTCCATCAGCTCCTCTTTTACCTCTGTCTCCATTTGGACAGCCATTTGTTCTAAAATATATGCACGTTGTGAAGCTTGTATTTCTTTTTTCTTACTTTCTATTAAATTTTCTACTCCTGCATCGTCACTAGCCGCTGACAATCGAATAGAATTAAACATTTTGTTCACGTCTACTTTTAAAATTTGAAAGACTGGCGTAACAATAATTAACATTAAAAGCAAGCCAATGACGAGCTTCGTATACTTTTGAAAGCCTGAACTAGGAAGCAGTAAATTTATAACGGTTGCTAGTAAAATAAATAGAATAATATTCGTAATCCAACTTGTTAGTGCTTGCATTTCTTTCCCTCCTATCTCACCATCATCGTAACGTTGCTGGCCGTAATGATGACTGTTAAACATAGGAAAAACATCAGTGAGACAATTGCCAATGCAGCAAAAATGTAAACAACACTTTTACTAATAATGCTTAAACACGAAATAACAGGACCACCGCCAATCGGCTGTAAAAGTGCTGCTGCTAGCTTATAAATAAGTGCTAGGGCTAATACTTTAATAGCTGGAAAAGCAACAATTAGAAGTAAAACCACCACTCCTGCTATTCCAACTGTATTCTTTAAAAGAAGTGAAGCTGTGATAACGGTATCTGCCGCGTCCGTAAACACTCGTCCCACAACTGGAATAAAGTTTCCCGTAACAAATTTAGCGGTCCGAATAGTAATTCCATCCGCCACAGCAGAAGTAGCACCTTGTACTGAAATGACTCCTAAAAAGACTGTTAAAAAGATTCCTAGAATACCAATGCTGACGTTTCGAAGTAGCTGAGCTAACTGTGTAACCTTGTACTGATCTGAAATAGTGCTCACAATGCTTAATAGTGCTGATAAAAATAATAGTGGCATGACTATATACTGGATTAGCATCCCGCTAATGTTCATTAAAAATAAAATGACTGGATGAAAGAAAGCAGCCGATATTACCCCGCCTGATGAAGCCATTAACGCCAATAATAATGGCACTAAGGCTAAAATGAACTTAGACATTGTTTCAATTGCGCCGGTTGCGTATGCAATGGCTACTTGAAAACTATTTAAAGCAATGATAATTAACACCATATAAACAAGTGCATATGCCACTTTACTAACAGCTTGCTGATTGAATGCACTTTGTAACGTTTGTAAAAAGACGCTGAATACAGTTAACATAATGAGCGTTCCCAGCAGTTTTCCATTTGAAATAATTTCATGAAGTAAAAATTTCACCAACCCGTTCAGCCATTCTTGAAGTGAAAACTCTTTGTCACCTTTTAAGAAGTCAACTAAACTACCCTTTTGACTTTCTGGTAAAAAGCCGCCATACTGAGTCAAGATATCATCCCAAAATTGCTTCACTTCATCGATATCGAGCTGGTCTATTTGTTCATCTACTATTTCTTCTTGAGGCGCAGACTGAGAGGCTTGTACATTATTTGGAAAGAAAAAGAAGAGGAGCAAAAGGAATGCGAGCAATTTTCGTTTACTCATACACCACTTCATCTCGTCACCTCATAAGCTTAATAATTTAGGACGGTAGCATGGAAATAATTGTTTCAATAATTACTGTTAAAATTGGAATAGCCATTGATAAAATTAAAATTTTACCGCCCAGTTCAATTTTAGAAGCAATCGCACCTTGCCCAGCGTCCTTCGTAATCTGAGCACCAAACTCTGCAATGTAAGCAATCCCTATAATCTTTAAGATTGTTTCCACATAAATCATATTCACATGTGCATTCACAGAAAGTTTTTCAATCATTTTAATAATCTCGTATATCTGATCGATTAAAAATAAAAAGATCACGCAGCCTACAAAGACAACAAGTAAAAAGGCAATGGGCGATTTATGTTCTTTTAAAATGAGTGCTAAAAAGGTAGCCACTAAGCCTAAGCCCACAATTTGTATCATTTCAATGGCTAATCACTCCCTTAGCTTTGAAATAAAAAAACGGCTTTAATTTTTTGAAATAAATCTTCAACAATCGATGCAACCATAAACAAGATATAAATAAACCCTATAAGCGTTACCCAGTTCGCGTAATCTTTCTTCCCCATTTGCTCTAACACCGTAACGAGAAATGCTACAACAATACCGATTCCTGCTATTTGAAAAATTGTATTCATATCAATGTTCATCCCTAATTCCCCCAATCACTACATCAATAAAATGACGAGTAGCAATCCTGATAAAAAGCCCAGACTTTTTATCATTTTTTCATACCGATTTTGCTGTTCAAGTGCGTCCTGTTCTTCCCGATCCAAATGGTTAATAGCTAATAATATATGTTTTTGTTGGGAATACCGATCATGTTGTCCTAACGTTTCACCAAACTGCTTCAACACTTCAAGTTCTCCCTCTTTAAAGGCAAGCGCTTTTTTATGAGTTTGAAGAGCATGCTCCCACGCTTCTTTGGCAGTGGTCATTCCTTGTGTTAAACGCTGTTCAAACTCCTTAAAAAAAAGCGATAACGGATTAGGAAATTGTTTTGAAAGCATGTGTGAAATTTCATGAAGTGGGCGATTACTGTACATAATTTCTGACTCTAACGATCGTAGCGCTGTTTTCAATTGCCGAAGTTGCCTCGGCCTTTCGCTAAGCTGCTTGGCAACTTCAAAACCTGTGAACGTAGAAGCAAGCAAAATAAAAATAGCTCCTAAAATTTTCATTTCTTCGTCACCCTTTTTATTTCAAAGAATAATTCGACTTCAACGAAAGTGGCTTTCTTCCTCGATCATAGATGGTTTTTACAGTTCCTGGACCATTCTCATTGGTTAATACGATATAGCGTTCGAATACTTCAAGCTCTATTAATTGTTTCAAGGAGGGACGTTTATTTAAATCAAATAGATCATAACCATGCACCGTCATAAACACTTGTACACCCGCATTGACAGCCTCTAACACAGCTTGACAATCTTCTTCACTTCCTACCTCATCCACAATTAATACGTTTGGACTCATCGATCGAATCATCATCATCATTCCTTCAGCTTTCGGACAGCTATCTAAAACATCTATTCGTGTTCCAAAAGTATGTTGTGGAACACCTTTGACACAGCCTGCGATTTCCGAGCGTTCATCTACGATACCCACTTTAACCGCTTCAATCTTTCGTTGCCTATTCCCTGTGCTCATCATTCTTGCTAAGTCCCTTATCATTGTTGTTTTTCCCGTTTGTGGGGGACCAATCAAAATGGTGCTAAGCCATCGGGATTGGTAGAGAAGAGGAATTAGTGGTTCCGCTATGCCAATCTGTTCTTTTGCCACTCGAATGTTGAACGACGTCACATCACGGATTACACGAACATGTCCATTTTCAGTAATAACTTTACCTGCAAGTCCTACTCGATGACCCCCTTCAATCGTGACATACCCTTTTTTCAATTCTTCTTCAATCATATAAATAGAGAAATGACTGAGCTTGTTTAAAATAAATAGCGTATCTTCTGCCGTTACCACATAGGACAAAAAGACTGGCTGACTGTCAATTGTTAGCTCAATTGGCCTTCCAATTCGAATGCGCACTTCCTCTAAAGTATCTATATAGCGCTGTATATATGGCTGGACATTACGCTTAATGCCTTCTGGAAAAATAGCCACAATTTCATCTAGCATTGAAATCCCCTCACCTTTATACTCATTTCAATGTATGGCAAGCTTTTACTTGTTATGTCAGAAACTTCACTTAAATACCCCAATTAAAATTAAAAGGACGCCTGTACCGATGAGCACAAGCTTGCCAAAAGATAGTTGGTCAGCAACTGATACTAATCCAAGGCTAAATGACGTGATCATCACAATTGGCCCTACCAGCGCCAGCATTCCATTAATCATTAATGCTTTTTTGACATCATTATTCGTAAAAATTAAAATGGCTGCGATGAATTCAATAAAAGATGAGACAAACCGTAAGCAAGCCATCGTCAAAACAGTTCCGTTTATGTGATCAAACCAATGCTTCATAACTTCCTCCCACGTATTACATCATTTAGTACAACCTATGCAATCCGTAGACAACTTATCACTTACGAAAAAGAAAAGCATAAAAAAAGAAGAGATAATCATCTCTTCTTTTTTTATGCTTTATTATGCACGTGATACATAGCTGCTATCTGTTGTGTTGATAATTAATACATCGCCTTCATTCACGAAGAATGGAACTTGTACAATTAGGCCTGTTTCAACCGTAGCTGGCTTCGTACCACCTGATGCTGTATCACCTTTAATACCTGGTTCTGTTTCAGTAACTTTTAATTCAACTGTATTTGGAAGCTCAACACCTAGCGTTTCACCTTGATACATCATGATAGCTACTTCCATGTTTTCTTTTAAGAACTTTAGCTCATATTCAATTGCTGATGCTGGAAGTTCTAATTGCTCATATGATTGGTTATCCATAAATACGTGCTGATCACCACTTGCATATAAATACTGCATTTTACGGTTATCAATTTGTGCTTTTGCTACCTTTTCACCTGCACGGAATGTTTTCTCTTGAACAGCTCCAGTACGTAAGTTACGAAGCTTTGAGCGAACAAACGCTGCTCCTTTACCTGGCTTTACGTGTTGAAAGTCCATTACGCGCCAAATACCTCCGTCTACTTCTACTGTTAGACCTGTGCGAAAATCGTTTACTGAAATCATGAAAAAATCCTCCTACATCTTATAAAATAATAAGTTCTTTCGGTGAGTATGTTAATGACTCATTTCCTTCTTCTGTTACCACGGTATCGTCTTCAATACGAACGCCACCAAGGTTTGGTATGTAAATACCTGGTTCAACCGTTACAACCATTCCTGGCTGCAGCGTATCCTGAGACTTCACAGAAAGCGACGGGCCTTCATGAACCTCTAACCCCACACCATGACCTGTAGAATGACCAAAATACTGTCCATATCCTTTTTCTACAATATAGTCTCTTGTTAAGGCATCGGCTTCCTTACCCGTAATACCCGCTTTAATTCCTTTCATGCCTCTTAACTGCGCCTCTAATACTGTATCATAAATTCCCTTTAGTCCTTCACTGACTTTCCCTACCGCAAATGTACGGGTAATGTCAGAACAATAGCCTTTATAATACGCACCAAAATCAAGCGTAACAAATTCTCCTGCTTCAATGACTTTTTCAGAAGCAACGCCGTGCGGTAATGCCGAACGATGACCTGACGCCACAATTGTATCAAACGAGGACGAAATTGCACCTTGCTTTCGCATAAAGAACTCCAGCTCATTAGACACTTGAAGCTCTGTTACACCAGGCTTAACGAAGGTCAAAATATGCTCATATGCTGCATCTGCAATTTTTGCAGCTTCCTTTAATATCTTAATCTCTGAGTCACTCTTTATCAAGCGTAAGTTTTCAACGGCAGTGGAAACTGGAATAAGCTCTGCTTTGACGTGCTTTTCAAGCTGTTGAAACTGAGCATATGAAACATGATTCTCTTCAAAGCCAACGCTTTTCATTCCAAGCTTCGTAATAACCTGCCCTACTTCTTCTAAGATTGGGCCTTTATGTTGCACAATTTCAAATCCCTCTGTTTGTTCAGCGGCCTGCTTTACATAACGAAAATCTGTGATAAATACAGCTTTATCGTTAGAGATTACTGCTATACCTGCCGAACCAGTAAAGTTAGTCATATAGCGACGGTTATATTCACTTGTAATAACCATTCCGTCAACATTTAACGTATGAAACTGTTTGCGTAATTTCTCTATTTTCATCCTTCATTCCCCTTTCTTTTGCAACAGAGCAAGAATCGCTAACTCATATCCATAAATACCCAAACCTACAATTTGTCCTGCTGTGACAGGCGCCGTCACTGATTCGTGACGAAATGCTTCTCGCTTATGTACGTTTGAAATATGAACTTCAAGCACAGGAACTGAAATGCTTGCAATCGCATCGCGGATTGCGTAGCTATAGTGGGTGAATGCCCCTGGGTTAATGACAATTCCATCAAAGTTCTCGTCTGCTTCATGAATCCAATCAATAATAACTCCTTCATGATTAGACTGAACACATTCAATATGCACACCCTGTTGCTCAGCAAGCTGCTGGAGGTTGTGCTCTAACGTTTTTAAATTCTCTCTCCCATAAACTGCTGGTTCTCGAACACCGAGCCTATTTAAGTTCGGACCATTAATTACCAAAAACTTTCTCATGGACACTCTCCCTTGCTTACACAGCTATTTCTATCATTAAAATAAACCTTATGTTTTCTCTTTTTAGTTTATCATAAATCAAAACATTCACACTACTCATTCACAAGTTCTGGGTTATGTCTAGAACTGCTGTTTAGCTCTGCTGCCTCAAAGGAAATGGAATATCCGACAAATACCCCGTATAAGATGTATAAACAAATGGTTGTAATAATGGTATTAGACGTTAATTCTCCTATCATTTTCATGCTTGGAAACAACGGGTTGAGTAAAAGAAAAACGAGCGCCCAAAGCACTGCCCCATATGCAATACCAAACCATATTGATTTAAACTTTTTTAAGAGCACATAGTAAAGAAGCGCTACACCAATTGATATAATACCAATTATCAAAACGCTAACAATAAGCCCTGGCCAGCGATCTTTCCAGCTACCAAAAGCCCACGGCTGTAAAATCGTATTGGGATGAATTTCACTAAAGCTAAATAAATACGTAATGTATCCCATTAAGCTCCAAAACACTCCTCCTACAAAACCAATAACTACCGCTTTAGCTAAGAATGAGCCTTCCTTTGATTGTATTTGTTGATTTGTCGACTTATTATCTTGTTTAGCTGTCATCTTCATCACCTCTACTGAATAGTATGAGCTGATCTTTACTGTTCTATTATAAGGTTGAACGTTTCTTAATGAGAATAACAGGAAAATTTTATCATTTCATGTGTGATATAGAAAAGTTTTGTCTAAACTAGATAACATACATCGACCTAGAGGTTTATTCGAAATTGCTGTAGAATATAAATTATTAAGGGGCAATTAGTCTGAGTTAGGTTGGTGTCTGAAATGTCTAAATTACAAAAAACCGCATACGGTGGGCAGGCTGTCATTGAAGGAGTCATGTTTGGCGGCAAGAAAATGATGGTCACTGCCATTCGTCGCAAAGATCAATCTATTGAGTATTTTCAATCTTCCCGGAGATCGAATCGTGTACTAACAGCGCTGAAAAAAATTCCGTTTTTAAGAGGAATTGTAGCGATTATTGAAGCAAGTGCAAACGGTACACAACATTTAAATTTTTCATCTGAACGTTACGATGTACATCCTAACGAAGACGATGTAATTAAAGAAGAAAAAAAAGAATCAAAACTATCCTTAATATTGGGTGTTGCAACAATTGGTGTACTTTCTTTTCTATTTGGAAAAGTGCTTTTCACTCTAATCCCAGTGTTTTTAGCAAATTTGACTCGTCCTATTTTCGCTTCCGATTTAGCACAAGTAGTGATTGAAAGCTTCTTTAAGCTTTTATTATTGCTCGGTTATATTTACGCGATTTCACAAACTCCGCTTATTAAACGCGTCTTTCAATATCACGGAGCAGAACATAAAGTCATTAATGCGTATGAAAACAATCAGGAACTTACGGTAGAATCAGTTCAAGCTCAGTCTCGGCTACACTATCGCTGCGGAAGTAGCTTCATTCTATTTACAGTTGTCGTTGGAATGTTTGTCTATCTCCTTGTCCCTACGGACCCGCTTTGGCTTAGAGTCGTAAACCGACTTGCTTTGATTCCCGTCGTGTTGGGTTTATCTTTTGAAGTACTACAATTGACCAATAAAGTTCGCCATGTACCTGTTTTACGATTCTTAGGTTACCCTGGGCTATGGCTACAGCTTCTTACTACAAAGGAACCTAAGGATGACCAAGTCGAAGTTGCAATCGCTTCGTTTCAAGAGCTTTTACGCATTGAAAATGAGGGAAAATCTGTAACCGGTGGCGAACAAGTAAGTTAAGACTGTTTTGCTTTCTTTTATCATTTTAGGAGGTGAACAAAATGAGGCGTCCATTCGTTAAACCACTTGTTAATTCATTAATTGCTTTAGGAATCATTGGGTTTATTTACACACTTGCAACAAATCCAACAAGCCTATTGCGCCAAGCAGGCTATATCTTTTTATTTATCATTTTGTTTTACTTAGTTTATCGGTTTATTATCCGTCCTGCCCAAACCAAAGGACAAGACAAAGGCTATCATCGAGCTGTAAAACAATCAAAAATACGCCAAAAAGAAAAAGAACGCAGCGGTAATAAAGTGGATATGAACGCTTATCGAAACGTCCAAAAACGTCCATCTGCTAAAGTTAACAAACCGTTAAAGAAGAAGAAAAGCAATACACATTTAACAGTCATTGAAGGCAAAAAAGGAAAAAAGAAAAACCGTGCCTTCTTTTAATGAAAAACTGCGCCTTACAAAGACGCAGTTTTTTCTATTTAATAGCACCATCTTTTTAAGAATAGCTCCGCTTTATTCTTGCCATAGTGAAAAAGCTGATGTTTCTGTTCGTCTGATAAGGAAAATTCCGTAGCGAACACTTCACTAACTGGTAAAAAGATAATATTTCGCTCGTGACGTTTTGATATATGCCTTGCATCATGAGCGTCTTTCATTGTATCAAATAAAGCTGAAAACATCGCGATTGCATTTTTAATATTTTTTTTATCTTCTTCTTTTTCACGAGGGCTAAGCTTAATACCCAAAACAGGCCTTTGTTTACGCTTTTGATCATCGTCAAATAAAAAAATAGGAAAGTTACTTAATACCCCACCGTCCACAATGAGGCTTACGGGATTTGTCCGCAGCCTAACTGGCTCAAAAAAGTAGGGAATGCTACAGCTCATCCGCACAGCTTTTGCTACGGGAAATTTCTTTGGATCTATTCCATACCTAGGCAAATCATCGGGTAGTATAACGAGCTTACTATTTGTTAAATCAGAAGCAATGATGCGCAACGATCCCGCTGGCAAATCACCAAATGTAACAATGCCTCTTGCTTTTAATTTACTCGCTATCCATTTTTCTAATTTTTCACCTTTATATAATCCTAAGTTCCAATAGAGAAGAAGCCACTTTGTTAAGGCGGATGGAAGAAAAGAAACGCGTTGATCTAGCAAAGACTTCACATTCATTTCATCCATCATCTCCATCATTTCGTCACTTGTATAACCTGCCACAATAAGAGCGCATACAATTGAGCCAGCACTTGTACCTGCTAGACGCCTGAAAATAAAGTCTCGCTCCTCTAAAGCTTGTAAGGCCCCAATTAATGCAAAGCCTTTAAGGCCACCACCTGAAAAAACGCCATCAATATACAGAAGTTCTCAACTCCTTCAGTCTGCCTCCTATCTACACTTTAGTACCTCTTTTATTAAATTATGCTAAAAATAAAAAGAGCCGTTCTAATCTAAATTAGAACGGCTTTTCCAATATGCGTTATAGCTGTTGCTCTTCTTCATTTTTCTTTTGGACACTTCGCAAACCTTGCACACGCTCTGGATCTTCCTCAAAATATTGTACTAAATCACCGATTCTGTCAATTGAGTTCCAGCTTAGATGATGCTCAATACCTTCAACATCTTCATAAATATTTTCTTCATCTACACCGATAATACGCAGCAGTTGCTCCAATAGTTCATGGCGATAAACAAGACGCTTACCAATCTTTTGTCCTTTCGGAGTTAAAACAAGACCGCGGTATTTTTCATAGATTAAATATTCATCTTTATCAAGCTTCTGCACCATTTTTGTGACTGATGAGGGATGAACTGTTAAAGCATCAGCGATATCCGAAACCCTAGCATATCCTTTATCTTCAATCAGCATATATATTTGTTCAATATAATCTTCCATACTTGGCGTAGGCATGAAATCTCCCCCAATAAAATAATTATTATGTATAAACTAACGAAACACGCTTCTGTAAACTTTTAGTAATATACTGCTCAAAAAGACGAAAACTAACGATATACCAAAAGACATTCATGTAAAATCATACTATATAGTATAAGCAAATACAAGGAAATGTAGCAGCCATTTATTTCAACAGATAGAGTTTGGGACATAACAAAATGATTGCTTCTAAAACACGAACACTAGCTGTTCCCATCTCTTTGATTTGTCTCAACATGTTCGTTCCATTGCGCTACGGCCACTCGCTTTCCGCGGGGAGGAACCTGAGCTTCCTCGCTGCGCTGCGGGATCTCCGTTTTCCCTCTCTTTCCCGCAGGAGTCGAGTGTCCTACGCTTCATTCCACCCTGTTTCCAACATTGTTTTCACAATCAACCAAAAAACCTGAACGATTAAAAGTTATGAACTCTCAATCGTTCAGGTATAGTAAGGACTGAACTACTTATGTCTCAGTCTCTATCACTTTCTTATAAACCACACTTTAACTGAGCGCCACAATTTGTACATGTGTTGCAGCCACCCATTTCTTCAACAGTTCCTTGGCGACAAACCGGACACGTATTTCCAATTTCAGAACCAATCGTTACATCGGTTGATCCTACTTCGTTGATTGTATCGACTAATACAACGTGTGGTTTTTCTGCTTTTGTTTCTTTTACTTCTTCATCAAATGTATTTTCTTCTGCTTTTAGCGTTAATACCTGAGCATCACGGCTACCGTCTACATAAACCGTACCACCTTTTGCACCGCCTTTATATAAACGCTCGTACACTTTTTGAACTTGTTCAACTGTATAGCCACGAGGTGCATTTACCGTTTTACTAATTGAACTATCAATCCAACGTTGAATGACACACTGAACATCAGCATGAGCTTCTGGAGCCAATTCCATTGCTGAGATAAACCATTCAGGAAGGTTGTTTGGATCCGCTTCTGGATGTTGGTCTAAATATTCTTGAACGATATCTGCCTTTACTTCAATAAATTTCCCTAACCGACCGCTTCTGAAGTAAGAGAATGAGAAGTATGGCTCAAGACCTGTTGACACACCAACCATTGTTCCTGTACTACCAGTAGGTGCTACTGTTAGTAAGTGTGAGTTACGAATACCGTGCTCTTTGATGCTTTCGCGAATGTCTTCAGGCATCTTTTTCATAAACCCTGTGTTTGTGAAAGCTTCACGTAAACGATCCGTTTCTTCCTTAGTATCACCAATTAAGAATGGGAAGCTTCCTTTTTCTTTCCCAAGCTCTACAGACGCACGATATGCTGTTGTTGCAATTGTTTCAAATACTTGATCAACAAGTTCGTTTCCTTTTTCAGAACCGTACTCTGTTTCACAGTAGATAAGCAAATCATGAAGACCCATTACACCAAGACCTACACGACGCTCACCAAGAGCTTGCTTTTGATTTTCTTCTAAGAAGTAAGGCGTTGCATCAATAACGTTATCCTGCATGCGCACACCCGTTTCAACCGTTTGACGAAGTTTTTCAAAGTCTACTGTTTTCTTTTCTTTATCTGCCATTTGCGCTAAATTTACAGCTGCTAAATTACAAACTGAAAACGGTGCAAGTGGTTGTTCTCCACATGGATTTGTTGCCACAACATGCTGACCGTATGCTTGTGCATTTGTCATGTCGTTTGCATTATCAAAGAAGAAGATACCAGGCTCTGCTGAGTACGTTGCGCAAATATTAACTAAGTTCCAAAGCTCTTTTGCACGAATTTTACGATACGTACGAACCTTATTACCTTGTTTTTCCCACTCGCGAACATCTCCTACCTCATGCCAGTTTTCGTTGTAGTGTGCCATTTCTTCTTTCGAATAGCTTTCTACATCTGGGAAGCGAAGCTCGTATTCACCGTCGTTTTCAACTGCATCCATAAACTCTTTTGTTAAACAAACAGAAATGTTTGCTCCTGTTAAGAATTCAGAATTATGAACGCTGTACGTTCCACCAGTTTGTAGCTTTTCTTCAGCATCTGCAATAATTTTCTCGCTGAATCCACCAAGACCTGGAATTTGCTTATAATTGATAATTCCTTGGTACATGTCTTTTTCAGATTCCGTAAGCGGCGTAAATTTCAGCTTATCTTGGGCATGTTTTTTAATCATTTCATCATTTGTGTTTTCAATTAAGAATCGTAAAATGCGTGGATTTTGCATTTTAGAGATAATAAACTCAACAATATCTGGATGCCAATCCGCTAACATAATCATTTGAGCACCGCGACGAGAACCGCCTTGCTCAACAAGGTGCGTAAGTTTCGCAATATCATCTAGCCAAGAGACAGATCCTGATGATTTACCGTTTACACCACGCGCTAGTGTGTTGCGTGGACGCAGGGTTGAACCGTTTGTTCCAACTCCTCCACCTCGGCTCATGATTTCCATGACTTGCTTACGGTGTTCGGAGATTCCTTCGCGAGAATCTTTTACGTACGGCATTACATAGCAGTTAAAGTATGTAACATCCGTTTCAGCTCCCGCTCCGTACAGAACGCGTCCAGCTGGTACAAAGTTCATTTGAACAAGCTCTTGATAGAATTTTTCAAACCATTCGTTTCGCTTCTCTTCCGTTTGTTCAGCGGAAGCTAACCCAGTAGCGTTACGCTTTGCAATTTGCTCATAGAAGATTTCAAGTGGTTTTTCAATTACGTCTAATGAACGAGTAATAAGTCCACTTTCTGCTTCTTCAGGTGCTAACGCTCCGCGAAACTCATCTTCAACCTTTACGACTGCCATCTTTTGGTCAAAATTAATGCTTTCCACATAGCCAAGTCCTCGAGCTGGAAACTTAGGGTCTTCCTTTACGGTTAAAACAACAAAGTCTCCTTTTGATAACGTAAGTTTTTCCGTATCTTTAAACGCATAACGGTCTAACATTACGAGTCGAGATACACCTTTATGAGTAATTTTCATATCTGGTGTAATTGGGTGTACTTGTGGAAAGCGTTCAATATCTTGATTAAGCTTTTCAATATTCATATTTACTTTTTGATTAACTATAACAGTCATTCTGACAACTCCCTTACCAATCGTGCTCTATTTCACCAATCATTTACCTTATTTTGGAAAAAAGCAAAATTTCAACTATCAATAACTTACCACACAGATTGGACAAATTCAACATGTAGTATTCAACCAAAACCCAAGCACCTACATATAGATAGATGTCAAGAAAAATATTTTTTTTACATTAAAAAAAGTATTTGACTTTTACATCAATTACTTTCTTCAGCTAGATAAAATACTTAGGGGCACAGCTTAAATAGTGTGCTCCTAAGCAATCGTTATCTTCTAAAATTCCATTCAACAGAAGCATATTTCTTTTGTGCTAATTCTTCTACGTAACGCTCTTCTTGTTCTGTTAATTCATAAGGTTCTAAGTCAATATCTAAAGCGCTAGCAAAGCCTTTATAAAATGCTTCCTTCGCTTCTTCCATTTGGATTTTACGGCCTGCAATAGCATTGATTGCAACAGCTTTTGAACGAAACGCACGCTGCATTCGCTCTTTCACACGATCATTTGGATAATTAAATACGCTAAATAATTTATCTTCGTCAATCTCTAATAAAATAGAACCGTGCTGTAAAATTACACCTTTTTGACGCGTTTGTGCACTTCCAGCAATTTTACGCCCTTCTACCACAAGCTCATACCATGAAGGTGCATCAAAACAAACAGATGAACGTGGATTTTTCAAACTATTTTTTTCTTCTTCTGTGCGAGGGATTGCAAAATATGCTTCCAGACCCAGCGAACGAAATCCCTCTAATAACCCTTCTGAAATGACACGATACGCCTCTGTCACCGTCTTAGGCATGTTTGGATAGTCTTCCGATACAATGACGCTGTAAGTAAGCTCCTCGTCGTGCAAAACGCCTCGTCCCCCTGTTGGTCGACGCACAAATCCTAATCCTAATTTATCTACCTGTTCAAAATTGATTTCTTTTTCAGCTTTTTGAAAGTAACCAATTGATAATGTTGGAGGATTCCAGCCGTAAAATCGAATCGTTGGTGGTATTTGACCAGTGCTATGCCACTCTAAAAGCGCTTCATCAAGTGCCATATTGTAATATGGCGAACGTTCTTTTGAATCAATGAATCTCCATTTTTGCTTCATTTTTCTCATCCCTAACTAGTATAGTAGACATTTACATATGTAATAAACTTAATCCGTTTTTTAGTCTACCAAAAGATAAGCAGAAGGAAAAGAAAAGTGAAGCAGTAATTTTTTACTTTTCTTTCGTAAAAACTATCGTGACTTCAAGAAGAATCCCTTTACTTCTAATTTCATTCACTTATATAATAAGACTATGTATTTTGTCGAAGAAAGGAAGAAACAACATGTGGGCACTAATCATTGTACTTGCGGCAATTATTATTTATTCTGTCGTAATGTTTTTTTACCAACGTCGCATTATGAAAACGTTAACGGAAGAAGAATTCCGCAGCGGTTATCGTAAAGCACAGCTAGTTGATATTCGCGAACCAAATGAATTTGAAAACGGACATATTTTAGGAGCAAGAAATATTCCTCTTTCACAGTTCCGTATGCGTATAAAGGAGTTCCGTACTGATCAACCTGTTTATATTTACTGCCAAAGTGGCATGCGAACTGGTCGTGCTGCTCAGCTCTTGCGCAAGCATGGTGTGAAAGAGATTCATGACCTAAAAGGCGGATTCAAAGCTTGGAACGGCAAAATTAAAACAAAAAAATAAACCACAAAAACAGCCCCTTCTTAGATGAAGGGGCTGTTTTTTAACTTTCTTTTTGATAGCGAAGTACAGGCTTTCTTGCTGCAAGCGTTTCATCCAATCGCTTCACAACCGTCGTATGAGGTGCTTCTTGAACGATTTCCGGATTTTCTTCCACTTCTTTTGCAATTTGAATCATTGCATCAATAAACGCATCAAGCGTCTCTTTTGATTCCGTTTCAGTTGGTTCAATCATCATGCACTCTTCGACAATAAGAGGGAAGTAAATTGTCGGTGGATGATACCCAAAATCAAGCAGTCGCTTCGCAATATCCAGCGTGCGAACACCGAGTTTCTTTTGCCGCTTCCCTGATAAAACAAATTCATGCTTACAATGACGATCAAACGGTAAATCATAATGCTCTGACAATCGTCTCATCATGTAGTTTGCGTTTAATACCGCATTTTCCGTTACCGCTTTTAAACCATCTGGACCCATAGAGCGGATGTACGTATAAGCACGTACGTTAATACCAAAGTTGCCGTAAAACGGTTTAACTCGGCCAATGGACTGTGGGCGATTGTAGTCGAAAGTAAAGCCGCTTTCCGTTTTGACTAGTACCGGTTTTGGTAAAAATGGAATTAAATCTGCTTTTACACCAACTGGACCAGAACCTGGACCACCACCACCGTGTGGACCTGTGAATGTTTTATGAAGGTTTAAATGTACAACGTCAAAGCCCATATCGCCTGGTCGTGCTTTACTTAATACAGCATTTAAGTTCGCTCCGTCATAATAAAGCTTACCACCAGCTGCATGAACGATTTCTGCCATTTCCAAAATATCTTCTTCAAAAAGACCTAACGTATTTGGGTTTGTTAACATAAGAGCTGCTGTTTCTTCGTTTACTACTTTACGAAGATCATCTAAGTCTACCAAACCATGCTCATTAGATTTTACAGTAACTGTTTCAAATCCAGCTACTGTTGCCGAGGCTGGATTTGTACCATGAGCTGAATCAGGAACGATTACTTTCGTACGCTTCGTATCACCGTTTGCTTCATGATAGGCACGAATCATCATTAACCCCGTCCACTCACCATGAGCACCTGCTGCTGGCTGAAGCGTAACTTCATCCATGCCTGTAATCTCTGTTAAGTGCTCCTGCAAATCATACATGAGCTCAAGAGCACCTTGAACCGTTTCTTCATCCTGAAGTGGATGAATATTAGCGAAGCCTGGAATACGAGCTGTATATTCATTAATTTTTGGATTATATTTCATTGTACAAGAACCAAGCGGATAAAAGCCAGAGTCTACTCCATGGTTACGTTTTGAAAGAGCAGTATAGTGACGCATAATGTCTAGCTCAGATACTTCTGGAAGTTCTGGTGCTTCGGTACGTACATATTCTGCTGGCAACACTTCTGTACTGGTTACTTCCGGCACGTCTAGTTCTGGTAATGAATAGCCAACGCGTCCTTCTTTACTCATTTCAAAAATAAGCGATTGATGTTGATTATGCATAAAGATCCCCCAATTCCTTCACAAGTTGGTCGATTTCTTCTTTTGTACGGAGTTCAGTAAAAGCAAGTAGCATGTGATCCTTAAGCTCATGATAGTCTCGGCCTAAATCATAGCCACCAATGATATGCTTCGCTAATAACTTTTGATTTACTTCCTTACTGGGTTGAGGTAGTTTTACAACCAACTCATTGAAAAATGACCCATTAAAAACAACATCTACTTCGCTTGCTTTTAATGCGTTATATGCATAATGCGTTTTTGATAAATTTTGCGTAGCCATTTCCTTTACCCCTTGCTTTCCTAAGGCAGTCATCGCTACTGAAGCTGCAAGTGCATTTAACGCTTGATTTGAACAAATGTTTGAAGTTGCTTTATCACGGCGAATATGTTGCTCACGTGCTTGAAGCGTTAAGACAAAGCCGCGCTTACCATTTTCATCAATCGTTTGACCAACTAAGCGTCCTGGAATTTTACGCATTAACTTTGTCGTTGTAGCAAAGTAGCCGCAGTGAGGACCACCGAACTGTGTTGGAATACCAAAAGGTTGTGCATCTCCTACAACAATATCAGCACCAAACTGACCCGGAGGAGTTAACAATCCAAGAGATAGTGGATTGCTTGATACAACAAACATTCCTTTTCCTTGATGAGCAATGGCTTCAATTTCTCTTAAAGGTTCTACTTGACCAAAGAAGTTTGGATACTGAACGATGACAGCCGCTACATCATCATCCATGCGCTCCTTCAGCACCGTCAGATCCGTTACGCCGTCTTTGCTTGGTACTTCTACTACTTCAATGTACTGACCTGCTGCGTACGTTTCTAACACAGCTCGTGATTCAGGGTGAACTGTTTCTGAAACTAACACTTTTTTCTTTCTCGTTTGACCTGCACTTAACATGGCTGCCTCAGCAAGTGCTGTACCACCATCGTACATGGATGAATTGGCAACATCCATTCCTGTTAGCTCACAAATCATCGTTTGAAATTCAAAGATAGCCTGCAGCTCTCCTTGCGAAATTTCAGGCTGATATGGTGTATAAGCTGTGTAAAACTCTGAACGCGAAATAACGTGATCAACAATAATTGGCATATAGTGATCATAAACACCTGCTCCTAAAAATGAAGCGTATTCCTTTACGTTCTTATTTTTAGTAGCTAAGTTTGTTAACTCTTTTACTAACTCAGATTCTGATGCCGCTTTTTTTATATTGTATTCCCCTTGGAAACGAACGCTTTCTGGGATATCTGAAAACAACTCATCCACTGAAGACACGCCAATTGCCTTTAACATTTGCTGCTGATCTTCTGATGTCATTGGTAAATAACGATGTACCATTCTTTTGTCCCCTCTCTTTAATTACCCAACATTATTTTGAACGCTTATAAAAAGGTGTCTTCACGACTTTTGCTTTTAAACGTCTTTTTCGCACTTGCACATACACTTCTGTACCTAGCTCAGCATGTTTAGCATCGATAAGTGCAAGACCAATGTTTTTATTTAAAGTTGGCGATTGTGTGCCTGTTGTAACAAAGCCAATCTCTTCTTCCTCACTAAACACTTCATATCCATGTCGTGGAATTCCTTTATCAATCATTTCAAGCCCAACAAGCTTGCGGTTTGGTCCTTCTTCACGCTGACGCTTTAATACCTCTTTGCCGATAAAATCTTCTTTATCCGTTTTCACTGCGAATCCGATACGTGCTTCAATTGGCGTAATATCTTTTGAAAGCTCTTGACCATATAAAGCTAAAGTTGCTTCAAAACGAAGCGTATCTCGTGCTCCTAATCCACACGGAACTACCTCTTCATTTTTTAAAAGCTCAGTCCAAAGCGTTACTACATCTGATGCAGAACAGTACAGTTCAAAACCATCCTCGCCTGTATAACCTGTACGTGAAACAAGCGCTCTCACACCTGCTACTTCTACATCATCTTTAAATGTAAATGGTTTCAAGTCAGATAATGATTCATCTGTTAATTTCTGTAAAACACCTTGTGCAGCTGGACCTTGCAAAGCTAGTAAAGCAAACTCACTTGAACGATTTACAAGCTCAATACTCTCTGGCTTATGCTGCTGTAGCCATTCGAAGTCTTTTTCAATATTTGCTGCGTTTACAACAAGCAGGTAGTCATCTTCTCCTTTTTGATAAACAAGGAGATCATCCACTGTGCCCCCATCTTCATAGCACATCGCGGTATATAGTGCTTTACCTGGACGTAATACTGAAACATCATTCGTCATAACTTTTTGTAAAAATGCCAAGCTATTTGTCCCTTTTACATCAAACTCTCCCATGTGAGAAACATCGAACAGGCCAGCTTTTGTACGAACCGCATGATGTTCTTCTTTAATAGATGAGAATTGAACTGGAAGAGCCCAACCTCCAAAATCAATAATCTTTCCACCGTACTGTTGATAGACATCGTAAAGTGGTGTTTTGTTTAGCTCAGTCATTTAACATCCTCCTCATATAAGGCCATTTGCTTTGGTTTCGGGGAATCATCGTATCTTTTTTACACATAAAAAAGGACAGAGAACTCCCTGCTGTATAGCAGGAAGTCTCTGTCCTTTTCACCTGAAAGTTTACCCGTTAAATAGGTTTGCCTCGTGGGTGGTCTATTCGAAATAGACGCTCTCCAGAGTTGCGTCCAACAAGAGTCTTTTTGCCTGAGAGATTCACATGTTGTTTGCTCCTTCGGCGCCACTTTAAAGCAGTCTCTCCCCTTGTCATCATTCGCCTCTATAAAGTTTGTAATTTTGGGCATACTACTAAGAAACTATTACTTACACACATCAATAACAAAATAGTTCATTTAGTGACAATCTATTTTCTATTTTAAATTTTCTAAAATATATTTTTATCCTACATGATTCTGTTCAGCAGTTCAATAAAAACTTTCAGAAAGGAGCAAAACTAACGATGAACATCAGTATGAAGAAAGATGAAGCATGGGAATCTACTTTTTTAAGTAAACTTGAGCAAGACGGCTCTTGGTCTGATTGGGAAATGTATAAATTAGCATATGAAATCGAGGAGCACACGTTAATTACTGAATTTGAAGGCCTGCAAGCACCTCGCCATTTAACAGACCTAACCCCGCATCCACACCAGTTAGAAGTAGCTAAAAAAGTGGTAGAAGAAATGAATGGAAAAGCGATTTTAGCTGACGAAGTGGGGCTTGGAAAGACAATTGAAGCAGGACTCATTTTAAAAGAATATATGATTCGTGGTCTTGTGAAAAAAGCCCTTATTCTTGTACCAGCATCACTTGTATCCCAATGGGCAATGGAACTTAACCATAAATTTTTTATTCCTGCTGTTCCACAAAAGAAAACATACGTGTGGGAGCAATGCGACGTAGTAGTATCATCCATTGATACAGCCAAGCGCTCTCCTCATCGCGAAATTGTATTAGAACAAGATTATGACCTTATCATCATTGATGAAGCTCATAAACTAAAAAATAATAAAACAAAAAACTATGAGTTTGTTCAAAGCTTAAAGAAAAAGTTTTGCTTATTATTAACAGCGACACCAATTCAAAATCGAGTAGAAGAGATTTTCAACTTAGTTTCGTTATTAAAACCAGGCCACCTAGGAAACAAAGATTATTTTGCTGATTTATTTTCTGCTAAGAAACGTTCTGTTCAAAATGATGAGTATTTAAAGGAACTCGTTAACAAAGTGATGATTCGAAACCGCAGGCAAGACACAGGTATTGAATGGACAAAACGAATTGTTCAAACCGTTCCTGTTGAGTTTTCATCTGAAGAACGAGAGTTGTATGATCAAATCACTTCATTTAAGCAACATTCAAATTTACCCAGCAGTTCCTTTGCAATTTTAACATTGCAGCGCGAAGCTTGTAGCAGTCGCGAAGCAGTATTTATGACCTTAAAAAGCATGCTTGAACGCCAAGAGGACGAAAACAGTGAAAAAGCTACTCAGATGCTTAAACCACTCCTTGAAAAAGTACAAACCGTTCCTCAAAATGCGAAAGCAGAAAAGGTAATTGAATTAATTCAACAGATTAATGATAAAGTCATCATTTTTACGGAATATCGAGCAACTCAGCTTTATTTACAGTGGTATTTAAAACAACACGGTATTACATCTGTTCCGTTTAGGGGTGGATTTAAGCGTGGAAAAAAAGACTGGATGAAGCAGCTTTTTGAAAGCCATGCTCAAGTTTTTATCGCAACGGAAGCTGGAGGTGAAGGAATTAACCTTCAATTCTGTCACCATATCATTAACTACGACCTACCTTGGAACCCAATGAGATTAGAGCAACGAATTGGACGCGTTCATAGACTGGGTCAACAGCATGATGTGCACATTTATAATCTAGCAATTGAGAATACAGTCGAAGAACATATTTTAAAGCTACTTTATGAAAAAATAAATTTATTTGAGCGTGTTGTTGGTGAGCTCGATGAAATTTTAACCAAACTAGAAATTGATAACATTGAAGATCACATTCAAGATATTCTTCTTCATTCACGAAGTGAAGGAGAAATGAAAATTAAGATGAACAATCTTACATCCATTATTGAATATCACGAAGATGAAGAAGGTGAACAGCATGCAGCAAACTGACATTCATCAATTTCTCAAAAAATATTTCACGGCACATAACTGTGACTTGACAGAAGACAACCCATCTTATTTGAAGGTTCAGCTTACTATTGAAATGGATAAAGAGCTTATGAACCGACCTTTTTATTGGCATTATATTGAAAAAACAGGCGGGGAACCTAATCCTGCTTCACTTACGTTTATCACCGATCCAACTTATGATGATTCATCTGTACAAGGCGAAAAAATTCACTTTGGCTCACCGCGTTTACATCAAATTTTTGGATCAGCCCAAAAATTTGGAGGATTCGTTCACTTATATGAAAAAATGCATTCTCACTCACAATCGCAGCGTTCACTTCAGCCTTGGCTTGCTTTAAATATGAAGGTGTCGTATAAGTGTGACCGAAAAAAAGATGAATTACTATCGCTTGGGTTAAATTTAATTACGGGAGCGATTCTTGATAACTTTCAGCTGATGATGTCCAAACAAAACTTCACGTCAAAGATTCCTGATTATTGCTTTACGCTATCACCAATTATTCGCCCCAAAAGCGGAATTTCAAGATTATCAGCTTATGTGGAAGATCACATTTCAAAGCAGCCGATGGATTGGGCAAAAAAAGCGCAAGAAAGATGGTATGAAGACCTTGCACTTTTAGATCATTTCTATGAGAATATGGAAGAGCTACCCGAAAGCTATACGACAGAAAAACAGGCTTTACAAGATTTATATGAGCCTGTTATTTTAACGAAAATTGTAAACGGCGGATTGTTTTACTTGTCTGAACAAACTGTTAATCATCACCTTTCACGTCATTTCGTATAAAACATTCTATAAATAAAAAAGGTAAAAAGAGCGCAGGCTACTTTTTACCTTTTTTCGTATTTCGATACCAGATTTGAAATGAAAGAGGAATCATTCCAAACCACCTATTAAAAAACGGATCTCGTGTCTTTTTCTTTTCAATTCGTTTGGTTTTACGAATTTCTTTCGGTTGATCCATATATTGAACAAGCTGCTGCGTTACGTACTTCACGTAGTCGTTTGTTTTCACATCATCATCTCCTCACGAACTAGTATATCCTCGCTGAAAAGCTATTAATCAAAAGCAAGAAAACTTTGTGATGATGTAACACATTCTTTCCTGACTAATAATATGATACGTTATATTATTTTGTAAGAAAGAGGTTGAAACAACTATGAGTCATTCTGGATTTGTTCCTGATAATTCGAATATTAAGAAGACGTCTGGTACACCAAACTTATCGTTTAACTACCAAAACAGCGTATTATTTAAACGAAACACCAACAACATTGCGTATCAAGTAACATCTACACAGCTCCCTGCCATGATTGGTGGAGCTTTTGTAGACTTATATTTAACTAAAGGCTATATGAGAGAACCTCATTGGCACCCAAATGCTTGGGAGTTAGATGTGGTGATTTCTGGAGAAGTCGAGGTATCAATTATAGATCCCGATACGAGCACCCTGCATACGTATCGTATTAAAAAAGGAAATGTAGCATTTATCCCAATGGGTTGGTGGCACTGGATTGAACCATTAACAGAAGAAGCGCACCTTCACCTTTTCTTTAATAACGACCAGTTTGAATCAGCAGAAGGTTCAGACATCCTTCGCTTAACACCTCCTGAAGTGTTTCAAAAAGCTTATAATGTCAACGAAAGCCAAATTAAACAAGCATTGGAACCCATTGATGAAACGGTTGTGATTGGACCTCCTTTCACTAACCATTCAAAGCGTAATGTAGAACATTATCATGTAAAAATCAAAATTAATGATAAAGATGTTGAAATTGATGATTAACAACAAAAGACCTTGATTTCTTCATAAACTCAAGGTCTTTTGCTCTATCTCTAAACCCAGGCAATTACCTTACCGCTTTCTCGCTGAAAAGTAATTGTATGAATAAGCTGTCTTTCTTCTTTTGTAGCGCAGCGAACGTGAATAGTCACACTATCCTCTGTCTGCCTTAGTATTTGGTACTTAACGGTTCCTGAATCATAAGTTAGTACCCCATCGCTTTCTTGTGAAAAATTATTTGTTTGAACGTCTGCTTGTAAATCTCGAACTCCTTTTTGCAGTAAATAGTCTAATTCATAGCGCTGATTTACTTCGGCGTAAAACGTACTTTTCGTTACAAAATACACCAACTGGTGGGATAGTAAAAATAAAAATAGCGCACTAAAGGCTAGTACAAAGGGAAGCGCAAAACCCGCTTGGTACGCTTTCCTATCTTTATTCAACATCCATAAATGTTTTAATCGTTGTTTCATGAATTTCACCGTGTTTATATACCACCTTAATATGAAGCAGATTGCTTTCGTATTTGTACTCAATTAACTTCACAAACTGCAAGACAACTTCATGACCACTCTGGTCAACCCTACGCCGAACCTTATCATTAAAAGGTTCATACGTAACTAAAGGCTCTCCATCTATTCGTAATGATAAAATTCTTTCGTTAACGCTAACATGATGCGCTCTTCGATACTCCTTTGTTAACTGCTGAATAAAGATTTCCCATTCCATTTCTGTTGCTAGGTCATCAGGGGCATATTTTTGGTTAGCCAATGACAAGACAGGCGGAATAAAAGATACTATTACAAAGAAAATCGTTAAACTAAGCAACATTTCTACTAATGTAAAACCTTTTTGGTTCCTCATTTTAACGTAGATTCACATCTTTCTATGATTTTCTGATTAGTTCTTTTCCAAGAAACACACCACTTTGGAACCGGTTCTTCTTTGAATACAAGGAGGTATTCAACCCCGTTATACATCCTCTTTTCAGAGAGTAAGTGCTTTTGATCAGCATCCGTCATGACTTTTTCATACAAAAGCGCATCTCCTACATACATTCGCTTCTTATCTTTTTCAGCTTGTATTGCTTGAATATATAAAGGAACAATCACAGCGGTGAGCATAATCAGCGCACTGAATGCTACTAGCATTTCCAGTAATGTGAAGCCTGTTTGATTATTATATTTTCGTAACATAAAAGCGTCCTCTTCCAATTTGGAACGTGACCTTATATGTTTCTTTGTTACTTGAAATAAACAAGCTTTTTGCCTGCGAAATATTTCCTTGCTCATTGTATTGAATCGAACTTGTACCACTGCTAAACACAACGCGAATATTCGAATGATAACCTCTTTGCATAATGGGCCTTTCAGCTCCAATCTTAAGCAACAAATATCGGGAGTTGGTTGGCTCAAATGTAAGCCTTGCCGGACGCTGAGTAGTGATGGCTATTTGTTGCGTATAAAAGGTATCTGCTTGAAGTTGTCGTAAAAATGAGGTTAACTGATAGTGGACCATAAGAGGTTTTAAATTGATGACGATGATTAACACCATAACTTGCACAATGGCTAACACGATTAAGGACTCGATTAGCGTAAAGCCTTTTTGATTCATTTTACGAGTTTCCATCACTCGCTGATACGCGTCCATCCGTACCTATTGTAATTTTCGAACCATTTGGACACACCGTTCCTTCTTTTAAGTATCCTCCGCTTTCAAGCTCGTTTAAAGTAGGCTTTGTTCCGTTTTCAAGCTCATACACCTGCACTTGTGCTTCCACTGTTTTCACTAAAGCCGAGCATCCTTTATTGTTAATAACAGCGTTATGCTTTAATACATTTGGCACCATAATAAGCAATAGCACTGTAATAACTAACATAACAATGAGCATCTCAATTAAAGTAAAACCTTTCTCATTTTTTAACATGTTTGAATCCCCTTTATAAACTCGACATAATTTCTAGCATTGGCATCATGACTGACATATACATAAGTAGAATAACGATACCAATAAAGGCGAACGTAATGGGCTGAACATATTTGAGAATGTGAAAAACCCATTCTTCCATTCTCTCAACCATATATAGGCTGTAGTCGTACAATTCTTTTGCTAAATCCCCATTTTTTTGTCCATGAACAACGACCTCTGCTAAATCTTTTTGATAATAAGGACGTGTTTGTAAAATTTGATTAAGAGATTTTCCAGCGGCAAGTTCTGTTGTGAAAAGCTTAGCTTCTTCTCTAAAAAAAGGATAGTGTTGCTGCAGCTGAAAGAGCGAGAGACACTCATAAATTGATAGTCCACCTTTTAATAAATTACTCGTATGAACCGCGAAAAAATAGGAGTTAAACAGCTTAGTGAACTGCTTCATAAAAGGAATTTTCATCAAAATGTTCATTTTCTTTACAGGAGCAAGCTTTTTTGTACTAATAAGATACAGACCTCCTATTAGCAACAAGGTTCCAGAGATTCCAAGAAGTGCGTGTGGAAAGTAAGACATAGTCGACATAAAGATAAGAAGAAATGGTGATTGTTCGTGTCCCATTGTTTTATAAAGAGACTGAAAATGCGGTAACAAAACGGTGCTTAATATAAATAAAATCCCAAGGATGAAACTTAAAAGTAAAAGTGGATATTGTACTAGCTTTTGAAATCGTTTCTTGTTTTTTATCTTCTCACTTAGCATATGACTACTTTCTTTTAGCGCAAAATGAAGATCTCCATGCTGTTCAGCAAAATAAAGGTAGCTTAATACGTCTCGGTGAAACTTCAGTTTTAGAAGACAGCTGTGCAAAGACTCGCCTTGACGCATTGCCATTAAACAAGCATCCACATCGCTACGCTGCTTCGCTGATAGCTGGAATGCTATAAACGATAAAGCTTGAGATAGCGTATATCCTTTTTCAACAAGCTTCGATAACTGACTTAAAACTTTAGCTTGTTTGGAAAGTCCCCAATGTTTGTTTGATGTCTTTCGTTTAATAAGACCCCCACCCATCTAGCGCATGTGAATACAAATACCCAAGCGCAATACCTTTTCGAATTGCATCTCTTAGTCGTGCATAATCATATTGAAATTCCTTTCCTTTCACTTCATTAATTACTTCGTTTACTTCTCTTCCATATAGAAGCTCATACACGCTAGCCTGTCTATTTAAACGCTCTTTCTTACATAGCGGATGACATCTTCCTTCACAAAAATTACATTTTATTTCGACTAATCGCTGTGCAGCTACGGCTACCAACGTTTGTTCAATTTCTTGAATACTAACACCAAACTCAAGCAATCGATAAATAGAGCCTTTTGTATCTTTCGTATGCATAGTTGTCAGTACTAGATGACCGGTTAAAGCTGCGCGAACCGCAATTTGAGCTGTTTCAGCGTCGCGGATTTCCCCGACCATAATAATATCAGGGTCATGACGTAAAATTGCTTTTAAACCTGTTGCATACGTGATGCCAGCTCGTTCATTCACTTGTACCTGCAGTACTTTTTCACTCTGCTGTTCAATTGGATCTTCAAGCGTAATGACATTTCGATTTAATAAATGGTTGACCTCATGAAGTAACGTATACAAAGTTGTTGTTTTACCGGATCCTGTTGGCCCAGTAAACACAATTAATCCATGTGAATGCTTAAGCAGTGAAATAAGTTTTTTGGTATGATTTTGAAAAAGTGATAAATATTTAAGAGAAGTTGTTTGCGTTTGGGGTAATACACGAATAACGAGACTTTCATCCTGCAATGTAGGTAAAGTGGATAAACGTAGATTAACTTTAATATGATCGATTGTTGTAGACAGTGCACCATTTTGAGGCTTTCGTCTTTCACCAATATCCATGCTCCCTAAAAATTTAAAGTGGGAAATGAGTCGTTCAGATACCTCTTTTGGGAGCGTTTGATGAGCAACCAAATCTTGATCAACTCTTAGCTGAATTATGGCATCTCTAGCTCGAGGGATAATGTGAATGTCCGAGCTCTTCATCTCACATGCTTCACGAATCATGCGTGTGGCTAATTGTTCAATTTCGTTCAATGAGCATCTCTCCTTATTCTGTCATATTTAAGCATATTTCTTGGTAGTGTTAGTTGAAATTCGACTTATTTAGTGAAATTCCTTCTTTTTTTAAAATTTTTTCTTTCTTTTTAAACGATTGGCTCGGAACTAATTTTTTCATAAAGCATAAAAAAACGATAACGATTTATTTACCTTCAATCGTTATCGCTTATCCATCTATCATAACAACTCTCATCATCCCACCATTGATGAAACCTTTTTTTGCTTTTTTACGAGGTTTTTTAACGCGGATTCATTGTATCCTACTACAAGCTTTTTACCATCTGTTAAAATGGGTCTTCTAAGAAGTCTTGGTTGCTCCATTAACAAATGAACGACTTCCGAAAGCGTCATGCTTTCTACATCGACATCTAAATTTTTATATTCTTGACTCCGCTTAGCTAAAATTTCATCAATACCTTCAGTTGTCATTGATAATAATTCAAGCATCTCTTCATAAGTAGGAGTTTCGCGAAAGAGGTGGCGCTCATTGAAATTAACTTCTTGCTTTACAAGCCATTTTTTCGTCTTACGACAAGATGTACAACTTGGATACGTATAAAACATAACTGATTCCATTTTATATCCTCCTGTAAGATCGTTTAATCAATTTATATACATTGTACATGTTTTGTATAACTATTGTACACTATTTTGTTTTATTTTTATGCTTTTTTTCAAAAAGATTCGCTGAACAAAAAAGATAACGTTTTCATCAAACAATAAATGTACTATAATGGAAAAGAATTACTTATCTTTCTACACAATTTCAACAAGCATGCTTAGATTATATTTACAATTGGATAAATTGTACTTTATAATTAATAATTGACAAGTGGGATAAAGGAGGCAACAAACATGGAACGTATGTACCGTGTAATGGGGTTTTGGACAGGGATCTTTGCAGTCATGTTTTACCTTGGACATATGCCACAAACATCCTTGCTCTTTTTAGCTCAAACAGGTTTTTTTGTCTTACTAAGCTATTTAAAACTATCAGAACGTATGTACATCTATGTGTTTGGTGCTTATTTAACAGTATTCTTTGTAGGGTTTACTTACTGGAGTACATTTATGATGACGCCAGGCGGACAATAATGATAAAAAAAGAAGCAGCGATGGATTCATCGCTGCTTCTTTTTTAAAATCCATTTAAAAACGGATTGTGATCCATTTCCTGACCAATTGTTGTTTCTCCACCATGCCCAGATAAAACTAACGTTTCTTCAGGCAGTACCAAAAGCTTTGTATGAATGCTCTTCAGCAACTGTTCATGATTTCCATCATGTAAATCGGTACGCCCAACACTTCCTTCAAACAGTGCATCTCCTGAAATAACTAACTCTGCTTCTTTAAAGTAAAGAGATACGCTCCCTGGCGAGTGACCTGGCGTTTCATATAATTCAAACGAAAATGACCCAATTGTTGTGCTACCCTCTCCGGCAAACAGCGTCACATCAGATTGAACAGTTACTTCTCCTAGACCAAAAAAAGTGGAACCATTTACTGCTGGGTCTTTTAACCAAGATTTTTCTTTTTTATGAACATATATAGGGATAGAGAAATGTGATGCTACTTCATCCACTCCACCAATATGATCAAAGTGCGCATGAGTTAATACCACTGCTTGTGGTTTATATTGTTGCTTATGTATGAGTTGATTAAGTTTTTTTCCTTCGCCGCCTGGGTCAACAATTAAGCATTCTTTGTCATCATTCACAAGTAAATAACAGTTTGTTTGTATAGGTCCTAATGGTACGCGATGATATTTCATCAGCAGCGCCTCCTTATCTTTCTCAGTTCATTGTCTCTATGCTTTATCATACACATAAATCTAGGGAAATGAAAACCCTAGAACATTGTTTTGCTAATTTTCCACCTCGACAAATCGTTAGAAAAGTTTTACAATAAAGAAGTTAGAAGTATGTTAGCGCTTTACTTTCAATCCTTACAAATAAGGAGGTTGTTTCATGGGACTAATGATTATATTAGGCTTAACAACATTATTAGGTATTTTTGCCGCTATTTCATCTTTGCGCAATAAAAACTTCCTTGGAGTAGGCTTTGCTGTGGCAACGTTTGCTGTATTTGGTTGGTTTACGGTTATGACTATTTTACATCATGGATATCCAGCAGCTCATTAACGAATGAGTATAAAGAAAAGCGCCTCTTTGATAGGCGCTTTTATTACGATTATATTTTATTTACATGCAAGCATATTCATTGCATTAGCAAGAATTGATTCTGTTTTTGGATATAAAATGTGAAACTGCGATAAAGGAATTGGGTTAATTCCTTTACCAAGTTCAAGCGTGAAGCCTAACTTTCCAGTTTCAAGAATGAACCAATCCTTATACCCCGCGTGACTATCAATTGTTCTCACTGCTCGGTATCCGCTCACTTTCTCAAAATACTCCGCCATCTCTTTCGCTTCCATTGGCTCTTTGTTCATATATCCCCAGTAAAACTCTTCACCTTGGGTATGCAGCGCAATTACACAGTCAAATTGATATCGTTTTGCAACCTGAACCATCGCTTTAGCCTCAGGTTCAGATAAAGGAGCATAGCCAGGGAAATCTCGAAAGTGTGGTGACTTTGGAATTTTACGTTCTCTTTCAATCTCCCAATATGCAGGGAATTGATTATTTAAATCCACCCCTCTAATGTTTGCTTTCCACCCCTGAAAATCATTAACCTCCCTTCCTATATAAGGAATAAACGCTGAGTACGCCTCATGTACATTAATTCCATCTATAACTAAGTTAACACCGTCTGGATTTACAATTGGTACAATAGACAAAGTAATATTTTCATATAAAAGCTGAGCATCAATTCCAGCAACGCGTTCTCCTCGATAAATGGCTCGTAAATACGTTTCTAGAAATTTCATTAGTGCGTTTGTTGTAATCCACTCGTTCGCATGAAATGAAGCATTTATATGTACAACATGGCTTCCATGACCAATGAGTAGATGTGGAATCTGTTTTCCAAGTACGCTTCTTCCAATACTTTCAATCCTTCCATAAGGGTACTTAGAAATTAATCGATAGAGGTCAGTTATCGTTCGCTCATAGTTATAAGGAATACATTCATTCACAATGGTCATCATATCACGCTCCTCTTTATTATCTATATGTTAAAACTATGATGGAGAATGAACAAAAAAAGACTTTAACACGAATGTTAAAGTCTTTTTTCTTATTTCTTATCAGTTTCTTCTTGCTTTTTATCTGGACGATAATTTGTTCCATCATAGAAACGTAGAAGATCTCCATATACAATCTGGTCGGAGTAATCTAACTCTTGCTTTGCTTTTTCCATATAAGGTTCACAGTTACTTCTATCTGTTTCCTGCTCAGTAGACTTATCGTAACATTTATCACTAGCATACACGTACTTATCTGTAATAAAACTTCCGTCACGAAGGACAGTAAAGTCTAACTTATCCTCGGAAAACATATCTGTTCCAAATTGAACGTGATTATCCGTAGTTATACCTAATAAGTGTAAAATAGTTGGTTTTAAATCAACTTGGCCTGAAACTTTTGAGATTGTTTTATTATCAGTTTCTCCAGGAATATGAATCGCCATAGGCACTCGCTGTAGCTGTGTCCATACATAAGGCGTTACTTCTTTTCCTAGATATTTTTCCATTGCTGCGTTATGGTTTTGTGAAATACCATAGTGGTCACCATATACAACGATAATTGAATCCTCATACAATCCTTCGTCTTTTAACTTTTGAATAAATTGTTTAAACGCTTCATCTTGATAACGTAATGTTGGGAAGTAGCGATTTAACGTGCGACTGTTTGAATCATACTCATCAACCATTCGATCTTCTTCATCTAGCTCAAATGGGAAGTGGTTTGTTAACGTAATGAATTTTGAATAAAAAGGCTGTGGTAATGTTTTCATGTGTTCCACAGATTGTTCAAAGAATTCTTTATCCTTTAAGCCCCATCCTACAGAATTTTCATCTGTTACGTTGTAATCATTAATATTAAAGAATCGATCGTAACCAAAGTTAGGGTATACAATATCTCGGTTCCAGAAGCTACTGTTATTTGCGTGGAAAACAGCAGAGTAGTAACCTTCTTCTTTTAATATTTCAGGCGTTGCATTAAATTCATTAGTTCCATGCGTAAAGAATACCGATCCACGCCCTAGTGGGTACAGTGAATTGTCTAATAAGAACTCACTATCAGCAGTCTTTCCTTGTCCTGTTTGGTGATAGAAATTATCAAAGTAATAGCTCTCTTCAATAAAGTCATTCAAAAACGGCGTAACTTCTTCACCGTTTATCGTATTATTTACAACAAAACTTTGAGTAGACTCTAGTGAAACAACAATTACGTTTTTCCCTTTTGCTTTTCCAAACATATCAGGGTTTGGCTCTTTTTGATTTGCTTTTAAATAATTTTCTGTTTCAACAAATTCGCTACTATCAGCAAATGCTCGTTGGGCTTTTGTCTTTGACTGCAGTACAATATCGTAAATATGATAGTTGTACGTACCGATATTTTTCACCAGCATTTCACGATCAAATGCACGAGTTAATAGTTCTGGACGTTCTGTTTCAGCTAAAGCCAAGTTTGAAATAAATACGGCCACCACTGCAATATAAAAAGCAAACCTTGTTTTACGAGTAGTCGGCTCGTCTACTTTATTGTTTGCTTTAAATAAAGAAGCAAGGACTGCTAGGAAAATTACGTCTACGAACATTAAAACATCCGTCAATTTAAACAACTCAAACGCACTATTTCCTAAGTCTCCCATGTTACTTGTTTGAAAAAGAACGGGTAACGTTAAGAAATCATTAAAGAAACGATAGAACATTACGTTTGCAAATAAAATAAAGGAAACTATGAAACTAGTAGTTAAAACGTAAGCCTTAGCTCCTTTACGTGTTTTAAAGAATAAACCTGCCCCTAGAATAAGCAATAAAAAGCTCAGTGGGTTTATAAACAATAGAAACTCTTGTGTCGAATTCTCAATTGTAATATCAAACTGTGTTTTATAAACAATATATGTTTTTATCCAAAGCAAAACGACAGCAGTAAGAATAAACGACAACTTTGACAATGAAATTTTGTCTTTCATCAAGGACCTCCTTATCCACTGTTTTCAGACACCGTAAATGTCATATAACGACCCTAATCTTAATGTTTTTTTTACAAAAAAGCAAATAATTTATAACATATTACCTTTATAATTGAAATGTTATAATCAGATTAGATACTTCTCTTTTTCTACGTTTTTTCTTCTAAAAAGTTTCAAAAAACATAATTAAGATAATTTACCAAAGAGATAAGATAATCCTTCTTTTATTTTACATAAAAAAAGAGAGTGGTAGAACCGTCTACCATTCTCTTTTTTTAGTTTACGCCTATTTATACATATGTTTTAACTAACCATGCCCCACCAATAATTCCTGCATCATTACCAAGTGTAGCAATTGCTAACTCTGCTCCTTCAGCTACTCTTGGGAACGCAAACTTTTTAAAGTAAGACTTCACTGGATCGAGCAACACATCTCCTGCACGTGATACACCGCCTCCAAGGACAATTTTCTCGGGGTTCAATGCGTTAGCCGAATTTGCAAGTGCTAGTCCTAAATGAAACGCCACTTTGTCAACCACTTCTCCAGCTAATTCATCGTTTGCACGGGCAGCATCAAAAACGTCTTTAGCAGTAATTTGATCATGCTCATCTAGAAGTGTACGAAGGGTGCTTGACTTATCCGTATTCACCACTGCTTCCATCGCTAATCGAACAACACCTGTTGCAGAAGCAATTGTTTCTAAACAGCCTGTTTTCCCACAGTTACATGGCGCTCCACCCTCAGGCACCGATGTAATATGTCCAATTTCACCAGCCGCACCGTTTACTCCTTGAACGATTTCACCGTTTGCAATAACCCCTCCTCCTACACCTGTTCCAAGCGTTACGCATAGTAAATCTTTCGCTCCGTCTCCTGCGCCTTTCCACATTTCACCAATTGCCGCAATGTTTGCATCATTGTCCACTACTACAGGCAAAGAAGTTTCCACTTCTAGAATATCTTTAATAGGGAATTTTTCCCACCCTAAGTTAACTGCTACTTCAATCGAACCGTTTGCAAAATTCACTGGACCTGGAGCACCGATACCAATCCCCATAAGTTTCGACTTGCTTTCTCCTAAGTTCACGACTTCTTTGTCGATTGCTTTTGCAATATCCGTTGGGATTTTTCGCCCCTGTTCGCTAATATCCGTTGGAATTTCCCATTTATGAATCACTTCTCCGTATTGATTAACAAAAGCCATTTTAATTGTTGTACCGCCTAAGTCAACACCAACTAACCATTTATCATCCATTTTTTTACTCATCCTTTTTCCTTTTGTTTTTGTAATTCTTGTCTAAGTAATAAAATTGCCATTTGATAATCTTGTGTTTCAATCAACTTTGATTGATATAGCTCTCGTATCTCTGTTTCCATTAACTCTATATCAGCTTGACGATTACCAATATATATAATAATTCCAAACGATTTTAAAAGTTGTTGCACATCGTATAACGTGTTCATCTCTTCACCTGCATATAGTCATAAAATAATGAGACCATTTAATCCTATCTAGTTTATTTTAGTAAACGTTCTCACAATAGTAAAGCAGAAAATCTTAAGTACTCTGTCTATTTTTATCAATTTAATTTCCGTTGTAAATCTTGATATTCTTTGTTAGCTGGTTCTATTTCTAATGCCTTTTCTACGTTTTCCTTCGCTTCATCCACATGATTTAACTCTGCATTCAATAGAGCTAAGTAGTAGTAGCCTTCATGAAAGTTAGAGTCTAACCTCACAGATTCTTTTAGCTCTTGTTCCGCTCGTTCATATTCTTTTAGCTCAGTGTAAGCATATCCTCTTAAATAGTAAATCAATGCATTGTTTGTATCCCGTTCTACAAAGCTATCTAACGATTTAATTGCTACTTCATATTTTTTTTGTTTAATATACTCGCTTGCTAAGCTGAGAGCGTAGGGCTCGTCTGCTGTTGTTGTTCGAATAGAAAAACCATAGTATAACAAGCCCAGTACGAGCAATACGGTTGATACAAATGCTGGTATCTGTACGTATAACTTTGGTTTTTTCGGCAAACTAACAATGCTGGCAGCTAAGAATCCACCAACAAGCCCACCGATATGTCCTGCATTATCAATTCCTGGTACTACTAAACCAAAGATAAGGTTAATGACGATAAGAGCTAACACATTATAACCAATTGTCCGAAAGAAGACTCTTGGATTTGTACGTGCTAAAAAAAGTAGCGCACCAAAGCAGCCAAATATTGCGCCTGAAGCTCCTGCTGATAAGTTTGAAGTCCATACAAAGCTTCCTAAAACGCCTGCAAAGCCTGCTGCTATATAGATGAACAAAAAGCGTGCGCTACCATACATTCTTTCTACTAACGTTCCTAAATAATAAAGAGCTATGCTGTTCATTAATAGATGAAAAACACCAATATGTATAATGATTGGCGTAAAGAAACGCCACCACTCTCCCTCTAAAATAAGAGGATTGTACTTTGCACCATACTCAATGAGAGTTAACGGATCTTCGCTACTTCCTTTCCACTCTAAAAATAGAAACATTAAAATTTGAGCAACAAGAAAAATGTATGTAAAGACAGGCTTTCCATATTGAAACAACCTCTCTTCTTCTTTACGCTCTGTATTCATCTGACTTAACACTTCATAGCGTATTTGATGAGCTTGATGAAGAAATTGTTCTTCTGAATACCCTTCAACATTTGGTACTGCTAAGTCTAAATGTGAAAATAGCGACTCTATTTCATAAACTTGCTCTCCCACATACCTTTCTAATTTCACCTTCACCTTTTTTAACTGAAGATCTTTTTGCTCTCTTCCGTCGTATTGCAAAGGTTCAAAATCTATTATGTATATATTATGAAAGATTATTCTACGCTGAAACCGTTGCTTTCGTAGTCCCTCAGCACGCTCGAACGCTAGCACTTGATCTTTTTGAAGATCGTTCTCCCAGCTAAAGCTTTTACGCGCCACTCGAAACGTTGTTTTTTCACCGTGTACTTTACAATCAAACCACACTTCTGTTCCATCACGATTCGTATGTATAATTGAACATTCTTTATTATGTTGTACTGCATGAACCAAGGACCAATAATAATAATCTTGCATGGCTGACATCCATTATGCACCCCCTATTATTTTCTCTTTATTACCATCGCAAAAAACCCTTAAAAAATCAATCTTTTCTCTGCATAATAAAAGCACTTTATAAGTGGACTTATAAAGTGCTTTTATTATGCGTTGCATTTAGCGAAACACTTGATTCATTAAACGCTCCCGCACGTAAGGCATATTAAAAAATGAACGAACTGCTAAGCTACGTAAAAACGAATTACGAAAAAACACGTTAACTAAACGATATCTTATTTGATATACAACATAACCGATTAAAAGTACACTAAGCCATCCTATAAAACGTTTCATTTCACTAAACCTCCTTACGATTTAGCATGCACAGTTTAACCTACTTTATCCCGTGGCTTTACATAAGATAAAAAAAATCCCTCCAAGAATTGTAGCAAACATAACGGATAACAAGTTAACAGCGTCATTATTGCAGTAATTCCATCCCTTTTCATAAAGAGTTGGAATCCCACAGTGCTGTTCTTTTTCAGTTTGCAAAAAACAGACCGAACAGCGGTATCTTAGCTGAATTGTCGCTCCTAAAAACGTATCAATAAGGTTTCCTAAAAAGCCAAACATACTAATAAATAAGCACTCTATAATTGATAACTCGGGAAAAGCATAGAAAGCAGTAGCTGCAATAATCAAAGATCCACCGATACTCGCTGCTGTTCCAAGTATCGAAATGGCTCCTGACGTTCCTGGATCTACCTGTTTAAAGGTTAAAATAAAGACTGGTTTTTTTTTACTTAATACGCCAATTTCAGAAGCCCACGTATCGGCATTAGCCGCTGCTAAACTAACGGCAAACATCATTAAAAAGACGTGAGATTCAAAGCTAAAGAATAAAAGAGCACTCAGCGCTGCAACCCCACCATTTGCAGCTACCTGTATATGATCACGCTGATCATGCTTAGCTACTTTTTCTTCCACTAGTTTCTTTTTGACTTTTTTATATTGACTAAAAAACGTAGATGTTCCAAAAAACATCCCTAACAGTAATAGACCTTTTAATTCAAAACCAATATAAATGCTAATACCAACAGCAGCAGCCATAATGGCACCTGACCTTGACAAAACACGAAGTACATATCCTATAAAGGATACAAAACAAATGATTACATAAATAAGAAAACTATTTATGAGCACAATGTATAATCTCCTCATCTGTAATAATAGCGTCCACCGGGATATCATGGGATTCAACCGGTACACGTTGTACGATTTGTTCATGAAAAGCCAAGCTTACCTTCATTTGTTCATAATCGACGAGAAAGCGATCATAATAGCCTCCTCCATATCCAATTCGATAACCATTTGAACTAAATACGACACCTGGTACAAGAATGAGATCAATTTCACTCTTTTTAATAAGCTCTGTTTGTAATTCAATTGGTTCCTGCAAATTAAAATATACAACTTCTAGCTGAGAGAAAGATGTAATTTTCCGAAAAATCATTTCATTTTGCTCGGAAATGCACTTTGGAACAGCGATAGTTTTTCCTTGAGACCAAGCTGTTTCAATTAGTCGTTTTGTATCTACTTCTTGTCCTCTAGAAATCGTTATTGCAATTACATCAGCATCTTTCCACCAGGTAGTATCTAAGAGCCGCTTTGTAATCAACATGGATTTTGCATTGTATGTACCTGCTGTCGATAAGCTCAATAACGTCTGCTTCATTTTACGTCGCATGTCCGCTTTATTCATCTTTCCACTCCTCACACTGATATTTATATAAAAAAAACAGCAGGAATATTCTCCTACTGCTTACTTAGTTTCACGGTGAAGTGTTACTTTTTTAAGTCTTGGGCTATATTTTTTCAACTCAAGACGATCTGGGTTGTTACGCTTATTTTTAGTTGTGATGTAGTTACGATCACCAGTTTCAGTACAAGCTAATGTAACGTTTACGCGCATCTATTTTCCCTCCAAACATTATAAACATAAATCAGACTTTACTATAATATCATTTTTTACTTCGGAATGCCAGTCTGTTTTTCTAACTAACACAGTTAATTTTTGATTATATTATTTCTTTTCATCTCTAATACAAGGTAAAGTGAGTATTTTTCAACTAATAAATTCCTTATAAAGATTATTTTTCTAAAATTCTTTCTTTTGTTTTTGCACTCTAAGTGAAAATTGATTCATAAACTTTGCGATACTAAAAAGAGGCTTAGTCTTCACATCAAACACACGCGCGACGGCTCCGCTTTCGGCTTTATCGTTTAAAAGAACACTTTCTCTTTCAAGAATCATCCCGTGTTCCAACGCAACATCATATAAAAAGCAGTTCTTTTTTACAATAACATCATTCATCAAAACACTTTTTCGAATTGTTGCGTTACTATTAATGTGACTGTTTTTCCCGATAACAGCCCACGGACCAATTGTACATCCTGATCTGATTTGTACCTCTTCTCCAATATAAACAGGAGGAATGACCTTCACATCCTCTGCAATAACAGCAGTGTCTGAAATATGGTTCAAACTATTAGAACCAAACAACTTTTCATATAAATCATAATGTGCCTGCCTATAATGATGAAGCTGCCCGATATCAATCCAATAGTTTGCGGTTGTATAATGATAGACTTTACGATTATTCTTTAACAGTGCGGGAATAACATCAAAGCTAAAGTCAACTGCTCCTTCACGGCTAATACTGTTTAAAATTGATTTATGAATTACATAAATACCAGTATTAATTAAGTTTCCAGTTGCTTCGTATTGCTTTGGCTTTTCAATAAAACGCGTGACCTCATTTTTGTCATTCGCAGATACGAGTCCGTAATGTGTAACATCTGGCACAAGCTTCGTCACAATTGTCATTTCACTTTGATGTTGACGATGAAACGCAATGACGTTAGCTAGATTTAAATCCGTTACAGCATCGCCACTAATGATGATGCATTCTTCTTCAATAAACCAATCTGCTTTTTTGACTCCCCCCGCTGTTCCAAGAGGCATCTCTTCAATAAAATAAGTAATTGAGACGCCCCACTTCTTTCCATCTCCAAAGTAATTCATAATCTGTTCGGGTAGATACTGTAGCGTAATGCCAATTTCATTAATTCCATACTTTTTTAAGAGTTCAACTATATATTCGATAACAGGATATTCATAGAGTGGAAGCATCGGTTTTGGAACGTCGTTTGTTAACGGCTGTAAACGCGTTCCTCTACCACCAGCAAGTATAATGGCTTTCAACGCTTTTCCTTCCTCCTTTTACTCTGTTTGATTTGATCTTGAAACAATGCGCTTGTATCCAGTGCAATTTGTTCCCAACTAAACATCGTAGTTGCCTCAACATACCCTTTTTCACTAATTTCTTGAATCAGTTGTGAATCTGTGATCACAGTGAAAACGCAATGAATTAACTCTTCGACAACCCCAGGTTTGAACGTAAGTCCGGTTACCCTATGATTAACGATATCTTTTAAACCACCCGTTTCAGAAACAATTGTAGGTTTTTTCGCTACCATTCCTTCTAATGCTACAATACCAAATGGTTCATAAAGACTTGGGAAGATTACTCCGGTACTTAAGTGTAGCAAGCAATTTCGTTCTTCATCCGTAATATAGCCAATAAATTTAATATACTGATCTAGGTTTCGATTTTTAATTTGTTGTTGAAACTCATGCAAGAGGGGCCCTTTACCCGCAATAATGAACTGAATATCAATATCTACCTGTTTAAAGTATTCTGCAGCTTGAATTAAAAGCTGAAAGCCTTTTTCATAAACAATGCGACCAATTGAAAAGAAGATAGGTGCATTTCGCAGCTTAAACTTTCCTTTGACCGCTACTTCTTTTGAACGATTAACGACACTAGCAACCATGTGCTGATCAATGCCGTTTGGAAAAATTGAAATGCGCTCTGGCTCTATATTAAACAATTCCATTATTTCTTTTTTCATATAGGTACTGCATACAATAATGGCTGTGGACTCATGAACAAGCTCTTCTTCACGCTGGTGAATTCTTTGCTGCATTTCATTATGAATGCCATTATTCCGTCCATGCTCTGTTGCATGTATTGTTGTAATGAGCGGTTTTTTCACATGGCTAGCGATACCCTGTGCTGCTGTACCAACCAACCAATCATGAGCATGAATTACTTGAAACGGCGTAGCTGCTGCTAAACGAATACCTTCTAATGCCATCGCTACGTTTAAACTATTTACCCACGTAAGAAAGTCAGCATGATGAGGTTGCAAACTTTTTACTCGGTAGACATGAACACCATACATACATTCATACAAAGGTAGCCCTTCTACAAATGCGGTAATAACGACCACATAGTGGCCAGATTTCGCCAAAGCTCTGGATAAATCAAAAACATGTCGAGCTAACCCTCCGATAACAAGGGGTGGATATTCCCAAGCTAGCATTAAAATCGACATATTTCCCGGTAAATATAAGGAGATATCTTTCTTGTTCTCTTTATAAGCAATCCCGCATTCTTTCACCACATCGGGAACCCATTGTAAATATTCATTCTTCATTACTTTTTGTTCTTCAACATGACATAACTGGTTAAATAATTTTAACTGCCGGTTATAGTCATCTTTGGAGTGAATTAACCACTCGCTAGACGCCAAGATAATCCATGTATGCGCTAATTCTTTTTTCCTCTCAAGTTTATGCAGTTTATTATTAACCTTGCTTAACTTTACTTCTGTCTGTTGCATCGTCTTATAAAACCAGCTGTTTTCCTCTGTGATTGGTTGATTATATCTAGATGACTCATGCTTAGGTGAAATCTTCACTAATTTCTGTTGATTGTTTATATCTTTTACACATTGATATAGTAGCTTTCCATCCTTTAAACTTCGTAAACCTGTGTCACTTTTTGAAATGACAGGTGATAGCGCGTCATGCTTAAGAAGGAATATACCGCTTGATGAAGTATACAGATTGACTCCGTAGTCGTGCTGTACCTCAATACAACTATATTCAACGTTATGCGCTTTCAATAACTTATCAATTTCATACGTATAATCTCCATTTGGCAAGTAAAACCCTTTAGGCCTTTGCCCCAGGTATTTATTAAATAGCTCAATTGCAAGGCTAATCTGTAAATGGTATCCTTTAGATGTTTTTAATAGGGATGGACACCTCGTAGTTATAGGTATTGCTATACACTCTATAATTTGTTCATCCTGATAATACTTTAACGCGTCAAGCAATCTTCCATCCCACTGCTTCAGAGTATCAACAAATTGACCTTGACGTTGTATGAAGTGATTAAATCGTTGATTAAAGCCATTATGATCCAAAATTCCTAAAATTAAAGAAGAGAGAATAATTGAAGCACCTTTTAACCTATTATTTTGAATGTAATGTACAAGTGGGAGATACTTTCTAACTAAATGCTCAAATAATGCTTTTTCATTCGCTTCACTCCAATGAACCATGTCATAGACTGGGTCTTCCATATTAATTATTAGGCAATTAAAGTCATTCATCACTTTGATTCACCTTGTCCCACTCATTTGTATAATAAGAATACGTGCTAAAGCAGTCATCATGAACATAATCCGTTTGCGGTGCATTTTCACTCCAGGACCACTTCGTTTGATCCAATTGCTTAGGTTCTATACTTGTTCCCAGCTGAACTCTACTTGAACGTATCAGTGCAAAGAAATGGTGTTCGTATACGCCTACATCTACAACATATGTACAGTTCGTATCCATATCTTTTAAGAATGCCTCTGTCTGATTGCTGCACACCTCTAAAAGCGTATGACGCTTTGATTGATGCCCATCAAATGTGACGCTAAGACCGGTTACATCATAAATACACAGAGCAAATGACAAATCATTCCATTTCTTTTGATACATCTTTTCCACCATTTCCTGAATAGTGTCAGAAAAAGACCAATGTACATACAAAGCTGAAGCGTTTACTCGATTTACAACGCATACATCCAATTCATTTACTTTTGTCTTCAAAGCCTCACCACTTTACTTAAGATATACTTATTGTCATATTACCACTAAGAAAAAACTGTAACAATAAACACAATTTGTCGATTTATGGTATCATAGATTGATTTTATCTTTTGTAAGAGGTGAACCACATGTTATATGCTTTTATTACCCTAATTGCACTTTCCCTATTTTTACTTTTATTTTCTTTTTTAAAGGAAACAAAAATACAGTCCGTAGAAAAACAGCTAGAGCACCTTTCATTGACTGTTCTACAAGATCAATATCAAACCACTAAGCGCTTAGATTTGTTAGAAGAAGCCTTATTATCTGACGAAGATCCTGATACAGCAACTCATTCGGCCCATGCTAATGCTCTACCTCCAAACCAGCAGCATCTTCATAAAGAAGACGTAAAACGACTGCTTAGCGTACAAGGAGTAAATCGCCATGAATAGTTTAACGATACGAGGATTTGCTATTGGGATATTAACAGCCACTTCAATTTTAGCTGTCGTTTATGTTATTCAAGAGAAAAACGCTACTTCTTTGAAAATTAGCGATGCTGATCTACATGCTTATGCAGAGGACCACCAGTATGTATTAATTAAAAAGAAAGAATACGAAGATTCATTAAAACCTGCTTTTGAGAAGCAAGAGACTAAATCTAAAACAAGTGAAGTATCAATCTCTATAAAAGCAGGAATGTCTAGTTTAGATATTGCACATACATTAGTAAACAATCATATTATTGATTCGACAGATGAATTTGAGAATCTCGTTGCTCAAAAAAATGCGAGCACAAAATTCCAAGTTGGTACCTATACGCTTACATCGAATATGAGTTTAGAGCAAATTGTTAACACTTTAACAAAATAAGAAGCGCCCAGCATTAGCTGAGCGCTTCTTATTTTGTTATTCATTTAAGTCATAGCGTTTTCCTTTTACTAAGTAAAATACGCTTTCTGCTACGTTTGTTGTATGATCTGCCATTCTTTCCAAGTAACGAGCAATAAATAACAGCTGCGTAATTTGATTCATAGCTTCTTGCTTTTCTTTCGCAAGGTTAAGCAGCTCTTTAATGGTAATTCCGTAAAGCTCATCTACTTCATCATCCATTTCAGCAACTTTTTTAGCAAGGGTTAGGTCCTCTTCATGATATGCCTTTAATGACAAGCTAAGCATTTCAATTGAAATAGCATGCATCTTTTTCACATGCTCTAGCGGCTTAATTAAGTCTTCTTTTCCAATTCGAATTGCTGATTTAGCGATGTTCACTGCAAAGTCTGCCATACGCTCAACGTCAGAAGCAATCTTAATAGCTACAATAACTCTTCTTAAATCAGTGGCAACTGGCTGCTGTTTTGCAAGCAATAGAATAGCTAAGTCATTAATCTCTTCTTCAAGTTGATCAATTTCCGTGTCACCATCAATAATCTCTAGCGCTAAATCGACATTTTGCGTTTGTAAAGCTTCAATAGCTTTTGCTAACGCCTCTTCTGTTAACCGACCAATCTCTAAAAGCTTTTCACGTAAAATTTTTAAATCAGCATGAAACTTTTCACGTACAACCATGTAGTCCATCTCCTCTTAATTGATCAACTATTAACCAAAACGTCCTGTAATATAGTCTTCTGTTCGTCTATCAGATGGGTTTGAGAAAATTCGATCAGTCTCTGCAAACTCAACAACTTCTCCATTTAAGAAAAATGCTGTTTTATCTGAAATACGTGCAGCCTGCTGCATATTATGCGTTACGATAATGATACTGAATTCCTTCTTCAGTTCTTGAACAAGCTCTTCCACTTTTAACGTTGAGATTGGATCAAGAGCAGACGTTGGTTCATCCATTAAGATTACGTCTGGTTCAATTGCCAAACATCTAGCAATGCATAAACGCTGCTGTTGACCACCTGATAACCCATAAGCATTTTGATTTAAGCGGTCCTTTACTTCGTCCCAAATTGCCGCACCGCGTAGGCTTTTTTCCACAATTTCATCTAAAATTTTTTTATTGCGAATGCCGTGAATACGTGGTCCATAAGCTATATTATCATAAATTGATTTTGGGAATGGGTTTGGCTTTTGAAAAACCATTCCTACTTGTGTACGAAGCTCTTCTACTCGATATGACTTATTAAAGATATTTTGTCCACGATATTCAATTTCACCAGACGTTTTTACAATTGGACTCATTTCAACCATTCGATTTAACGTTTTAATATACGTAGATTTCCCGCATCCTGATGGACCAATAATGGCTGTTACTTCATTTTCATGAATATCTAAATCAATGTTTTTTAACGCTTGATTTTCTCCGTACCATAAGTTTAAACCTTTTGTTTTATAAACAATTTCTTTTGATTTGTTAATGGGATTTATATTTTCCTCTGTCATTTTTTGATCGATTGTGATTGTCATGGAAAGCTCCTCCTTCATCCTACTATCATCATTCAATTAAGCTTAATAACGCTTTTGAAATTTGTTACGAATAAATACAGCAATGGAGTTCATTACAATTAAGAACACTAATAACACGATAATTCCTGCTGCTGCTACGCTTTGGAAGTCTGCTTGCGGTCGACTCGTCCAGTTATAAATTTGCATCGGTAAAGCCGTTGCGGTATCTAATACACCAGCTGGCAAGAAGGCAATGAATGTAGGCAAGCCAACTACTACAAGCGGTGCTGTTTCCCCTACCGCTCTTGATAAAGCTAAAATGCTTCCTGTTAAAATACCAGGGATTGCTGCCGGCAGTACCACACGGTAAATCGTTTGCCACTTAGTTGCTCCCATTCCAAACGAAGCTTCACGTAAATGAGTTGGCACTGACCTAATGGCTTCCTGTGCCGCTACTACAATAACCGGTAAGATTAACAAACTCATTGTTAATCCAGCTGCTAAAATACTTCTTCCTAACGATAACTCACGAACAAAAATGGTTAATCCCAATAATCCAAACACAATTGAAGGTACACCTGCTAAGTTAGAAATGTTTAATTTAATGAAATCATTAAATTTATTTTTCTTTGCGTACTCTTCCAAATAAAGCGCTGTTCCTACTCCTAAAATCAATGCTACTGGTGCAATGACAGCCATCAGCCATAAGGAGCCAACTAGTGCCGCTTTAATTCCAGCATCTTCTGGTCTTCTCGATGCAAAGTTTTGTAAAAAACCTGCATCAAGCCAGCCTAATCCTTGAGTCAATACCCGATATAAAAGCATACCCAGAACTGCTAATCCAAAAATCGTTGCACAGAAAAAAATGAACCTTAAAATACTATTTTTTAATAACCGCCCATGCATACGTTGTTGTACTTGCTCGCGATCCACGTACATAATTAGTACTCCTCCCTAAAGCGCTTTGTAATAAACTGAGCTAGTAGGTTCATAATGAGTGTAAAGACGAATAACGTCATTCCCACAGCATAGATACTGTAATAAACAGTCGTTCCATACCCTGCATCTCCCGTTGCAACCTGAACGATATACGCAGTCATCGTTTGAATTGAACCCGTTACGTCTAGTGCCATTGTCGGCGTAGCTCCACCAGCTACTGTAACAATCATCGTTTCACCAATTGCACGCGAAATACCGAGTACAAACGATGCGATAATTCCTGACAGAGCTGCTGGTAACACCACTTTTAATGCCACCTCTAAACGTGTTGCTCCTAAAGCTAAAGCTCCTTCTCTCATTGATTGAGGTACAGAACTCATTGCATCTTCTGATAGAGAAGCAATCATAGGAATAATCATGACACCAACTACAATACCTGGACTTAAAGCATTAAATAACCCTAAATCTGGAATAACATCTTTTAAAAGCGGTGTAACAAATGTTAAAGCAAAGAATCCATATACAATTGTTGGGATACCTGCTAATACTTCTAAAATCGGTTTAATAATACGTCTTGTTCGATCCGACGCGTACTCACTCAAAAAAATTGCTGCTGCTAATCCAACTGGAATAGCAACGACCATTGCAATTACAGTAATCAATAGCGTTCCCGTAACAAGTGGTAAAACTCCAAAGTTACCTGCTTTCTCAATAAACGGAAGCCATTTTTGACCCGTAATAAACTCAACAAAAGATACTCTTTCAAAGAACATAATTGTTTCAAAAATTAATGTGAACAAAATCCCCACGGTTGTTAATGCGGATACAGCAGCCGTACAGAAAAGCAAAATTGGCATCACTTTCTCTATAATCATTGATGCGCCTTTTTTTGATTTATTTTGCTTTATTAATTCTCGAACGGAACCCTTCTTAGTGTTGCCATTATTCGCTAAAGCCAATGTAGTAAACTCCCTTCCATCGCATGGAAAGATGAGAAGCAAGCGTTGCTCTGCTCCTCATCTTCATTTGTCTATTTCTTTAAACCTTCAAGCGTTTTTAACTGCTCGTCATATTCTTCATCTTTTAAGCTCACATAACCTACTTCTTCAGCAAGCTCTCCTGCATTTTCAAGCGTAAATTTAACATAGTCATATACTTGCTCTTTATCTTTTAGTGCTCCAACACTTGCATAAGTAAATAGCGGACGAGATAATGGTGCGTATTCACCGCTCATAACCGTCTCTTTTGTTGGTTCCACTGGACCGTTTCCACCATCAATTGGTACAACTTTTAACTTATCTTTGTTTTCAGAGTAATACGCGTAACCGAAGTAACCAATTGCGTTTTTATCACCCGTTACACCGTTTACCAACACGTTATCATCCTCTGATAATGTTGCAGACTCTGTAATTTCTTTTCCATCTAAAATTACTTCATCAAAGTAATCAAATGTCCCAGAGTCATGTCCTGGAGAATAGAATTTAATTTCTTCATCTGGCCAGCCTTCACGAATATCAGACCATTTTTTTGCTTTTCCATCGTTAACCCACATTTTTTCTAGTTCTTCAACTGTTAAATGATCAACCCAATCATTTTCTTTATTGATAACAACTGATAGTCCGTCGTAAGCTAGTTCAAACTCTTGAACGTCTACGCCACCTTCTTCAGCTGCTTTCTTTTCTTCATCTTTAATTGGACGAGATGCGTTACTTAAATCCGTTTCACCTTTTGTGAATTTTTCAAATCCACCGCCCGTTCCAGACAAACCAACGGATACTTGAACTCCAGGTTGAGTTGCCATATATTCTTCGCCAACTGCCTCCATAATTGGATACACAGTAGATGAACCGTCAATTGCCACATTTCCTTTTAATTGTTCACCTGAGCCACCAGCGTCACTTCCTTGACCGCCGCCACATGCTGCTAGCACAACTGATGATCCGATTACTGCTGACATTGCTAGAAATTTAAAGCTTTTCATTCTCAAATTCCTCCTACGACATTTCGTTGTTTTGTCCTACAAGCTATACATTAAAGCCCAACTATTAATTCCGTTTTAAGCAAATGTAAAGCTTTTGTAAATCAAGGTCTTTTTACTTAAACCAATGGAAAAACAACAGTCTTTTTTCTTATTTTTGGATTTTATTCTACTATTTAACTTGTCCTTACTACTTATATTTAGAAATATTATTCCCTTAAGAAAAAAGAGCATACAAAAAAAGGCGCTGAGATTTCAGCGCCTTTTTTCTTTTCTATTCTTCTGCATTTGTAGCTTCTGCATCAATTACTTGTTGCTGTTGTTCTTGCTCATCTACTTCTTTTTCACCCTTTTGCTTTAAATCAAAGTATAAATCCATTGATTCACGAGCAAGTTCTTTTGTAATATTATTCGGGCTACTTGGTGTGAATGCTGAAGGAACAACAACTGCCATTGCTACTTCTGGGTTATCTGCCGGAGCATAAGCGATAAATGTAGAATTATTAATTGCAATTGGATCCCCGCCATTCGGGTTTTTCTCATAAGCCTGCGCCGTACCAGATTTTCCAGCTGGATTATAAGGAGCGCTTGCAAATGCTGCATATCCACTTCCACCTTGCTCTTGAGTTACCCTCTTAAGTCCACTTTGTACAGCTTCAATATATTCCTGCTTCATAGTAATTCGGTTTAATACTTGCGTTTCGAACGAGTATTCAACACCACCAATTTCTTCTTCTTTAATTGTTGGTTTCCGAATTTCTTTTACAATCTGAGGCTTAATACGATAGCCACCGTTTGCAATTGTTGATGCGTATTGAACAACTTGAAGAGGCGTATACGTATCATATTGACCAATAGCTAAGTCAAGAGCTGTACCCGGGATGCTGCTTCCACCTTGGAAGCCCGTCGCTTCATTATCAAGCTCAATACCAGTAGACACGCCAAGACCAAATTGACTGTAGTACGAGCGAAGCTGCGCAAACGTATTTGCTTTAATTGGTAACGAACCATTATATCGATACTGCACATCAGCCATCGCCATAACCGTTTTAAACATAAATACGTTTGACGATTGTTTTAGTGCTGTAGAGTAATTGATTGGTCCCATATTTTTAAAGGATTTCTTTTCTTTCGTTCCCGCAAACTTAATTGGCTCGTCGACAAAGATTGTATTAGTTGTAATTGCACCAGAATCTAACCCTGCTAATACAGTAGCCCCTTTTACTACAGAGCCCATCGTGTATGAAGTTGATAAATTCCCTAATGCAAAATCTTCAATTTTAGCAGCACCTGTTTTGGAATCCGTTGTATATCTCTTACCTGCCATTGTTAGGATTTCACCCGTATTCGGATCCATCATGACAACAAACGCTCGGTCTAAAAATCTTGTACCAGACATTTGTTTCTTCTCAATTAATTGTTTTGTAATAGCTTCTTCTACTGCTTGTTGAAGCTCCATATCAATAGTTAATACTAAATCACTTCCGCGCTGCCCTTCAGTTAATTGTAAGGTATCGATAAGATTTCCGCTTCGATCCGTTATATATTGAACCTGCTCTTTTTGACCTTTAAGCTGTGATTCGTATTCTTTTTCAAGATAGCTCGTACCGACTTGATCATTACGACTGTATCCTCTGGACAGATAGTAGTCCACTTTATCTCTTGGAAGACCTTCATTGGCTGATGATACATTCCCTAAAAGTGTACGAAGCGTACCGCCTTGTGGGTAATAGCGTTCCCAGTAAGTGGTTGTATCAACACCTGGAAGCTGCGATAAATTTTCACTAACAATAGCAAATTCAGCCGGCGTTACGTTTTTCTTAATAATTTGAGGAGTTTGGGCATAACCCGCTTCCATTTGTCTTTTAATTGCCAAAACTTCTAAGTCATCAGCTAATGTTTGTAAATCTCGCTTTGTAATGCGGCTTAATTGACGGTTATAAAGCTCTTCATCCGTCATTTCTCCCGCTTCTACTTTACTTCGGTCACTATCACTGATTTTCTTTTCAGCTTCTTTTGGATTAAGCATAATCCAATAATCTTTTAAATCACGCTCTGTGATTTTTACAATGTCCTCAGCATTTTCATCCACTGTTTTTTCTGGTACATCAATTGCATTCGTTGAGTAAGGAACATCAATTAACTTTGCTAATTGTCGAGCGATTTTCAATCGCTCTTCCGCAGTGTTACCTTGGAAGCGCGTATATGTAATCGCATTCAGAGGTGTATTGTCGACAATCACACGATTATAACGATCGTACATTCTACCTCGCGGAACCGGAGTATTAACGGTTACGTCCTCGGTACGCTCAACTTCACGTTGGTAACTTTCCCCATGTACAATTTGTACTAAACCTAAACGTAATATCAGTACCGAAAACAGCGCAAAGATGCCTAGAAATAAAATGTTCATCCGAAACGAGACATGACTTTTACGTTTATTTTTCTTTTTCATTTCTTCACCTACAATTTATCAACATATATATAATCTCATCATAATTTTTTCATTTTGGCAAATAAATAGACACCTTAAAGGTGTCTATTTATGGCTGTGTCTATTGTAAAAGAATTTTGTGCTAATTTCTATAGTACAAAGTAATTATCTATCCCCATTATGCTGGAGATTCACCGTCTCCTTCATTTAAAGCTGGCTGTGTAACCGGCTTAGGGGTGTGTTTGTTCGTAGGTTGAGAAATGTTGCGAACACAGAAGTAAATACAACAGTGTCCTGCGCCGATAACAGCTAACAGTATGGGTAAACTTTGCTGTTCATTAAAAAAGACCACAGCAATGAGAAAAGAGCCAATTGAAATAATGCGTCCAATATTTAAGAATACATCTCGAACAACAATATACTCAATACGTTTAGAAACAATGTCTTTAGCTCGACCAATCACATCATACGTTAAGGACATATACGGTACCAGCAAAATAGGGTAGCCGATTGCGATACAAATCGCATATAAAATGAGGTTTGTATATGATAAGTTAAACAACAATAGAAAGACTGAACCATACAGAAGGATTCCACCTGCCAAAATAAACTTTAAGCGGTCTTTTTGTTTAATAAACCTAGAAGCAACATAGTACGCAACAAAAGCTACAGCTGAATTTACCAGCCCAAACGTACCAAGTGCGAGTTCACTGTCAGTTGTAATAAAAACCAATACTGACACCACGAAAATGAATGTCCCTTCTCTAATTCCTTGAAATACGTGTGCATATAAGATTCTGCGCCAGTCTCGATTGTATTTCCTTTCTCTTAGTACTTCTCTAAATTTATATACGCCCTCAGCTGGACGTCTTTGTAAAAAGAAGCTAAGGACAACTGCACAAACAAACATTAGGAGTGAAACGCCAAAGACCACACGGTAACCAATGTATTCGTATAAGCTAGCAATAATAAAGCCCGCTCCTAGAGGTCCAATCATTCCAGCAAACGAATTTAATACTCCTAGAAAACCATTGAAAAAGTCCCGTGTATCAGGTTCTGTAATTTCAAACGTTAATACGTTAAATGCTAACCAATAAAATCCATACCCTATTCCTAAAAGAGCACCGAGAAGAATTAAAAATTCATCGGCACGGTCGCCTACCATCAACACCACGATATAGAAAACAGATAGAAACGAAACACCTAATCGAAGCACAACGACTCGATCAATTTTTTTAGCCCACCTTCCTGCTAAAATAAAGGTTAATGGCTGAAAGATAACAATGACTAAATTATAAATCGCTAAAGCAGAAAACTCTCCTGTTTGTTTCCATAAATACACGTTTACAAATGAATTTGAAATTGAAATGGCTAAAGCATATAGCCCTCCAATGATAAGTAATAACAATAAATCTTTATTAACTTCTACATCTCCAACAACTTTTTTTAATAAAGGCATATAAAAAACTCCTTTTCTCTTCTACCCCTAGTGTGTGAAAAAGAAAAGGAGATATGTAAAAGAATTGGAAAACAAAAAAACCAGTAAAGGCAATAATTGCTTTACTGGTTTTTTCTCTCATTATTTTGCTGCTGCGTAGCGTTTTGCAACTTCGTCCCATTTAATTACATTAAAGAATGCTGAAATGTAATCTGGACGACGGTTTTGGTAGTTTAAGTAGTAAGCATGCTCCCAAACGTCTAGTCCTAGGATTGGTGTTTTACCTTCCATTAGTGGGCTATCTTGGTTTGGTGTACTTGTTACTTCTAATTCACCATTGTTTACAACTAACCAAGCCCAGCCAGAACCGAAGCGTGTAGTTGCTGCTTTAGCGAATGCATCTTTGAATGCGTCAAAGCTTCCAAACTTACTGCTAATTGCGTCTGCTAACTCGCCTGTTGGCTCGCCGCCACCGTTAGGGCAAAGAATTGTCCAGAATAATGAGTGGTTAGCATGTCCACCACCATTGTTACGTACTGCTGTACGGATATCTTCTGGTACAGCATCCATATTTGAGATTAACTCTTCAACACTTTTAGAAGCTAAATCAGCTTTTCCTTCTACTGCTGCGTTTAAGTTTGTAACGTAAGTGTTATGGTGTTTCGTATGGTGAATGTTCATCGTTTCTTTGTCGATGTGTGGTTCAAGTGCATCATATGCATAAGGTAATTGTGGTAATTCGTAAGCCATGGGTAATTCCTCCTTTAAAATATGTACCTAATTTGGTGAAAGAAAATTCACCTCATGTTTTTAGATTAGCAAATTTAACCTACGCTTTCAATGAAAAAGCATTTAATCATCACTTATATTTACCCGTTTCCCACTGTCTATCCTATTTAAACGTAAAATTTTATTTGAAAACAAAATAAAAAATCTTTCTTCACAATTGTAAAGAAAGATTAATCAACAATATGTATGGCGGAGGAAGAGGGATTCGAACCCCCGCGGGCTTTAACACCCCTGTCGGTTTTCAAGACCGATCCCTTCAGCCGGACTTGGGTATTCCTCCAACCTTTTCATGGTGGACCCTGCAGGACTCGAACCTGCGACCGGACGGTTATGAGCCGTCTGCTCTAACCAGCTGAGCTAAGGGTCCTTGGCTCCACAGGTAGGACTCGAACCTACGACCGATCGGTTAACAGCCGATTGCTCTACCACTGAGCTACTGTGGAATAATAGTATGTATGCTTTGTCACTTAAAGGAATAGCGGCGGAGGGGATCGAACCCCCGACCTCACGGGTATGAACCGTACGCTCTAGCCAGCTGAGCTACACCGCCATGGCTCCACAGGTAGGACTCGAACCTACGACCGATCGGTTAACAGCCGATTGCTCTACCACTGAGCTACTGTGGAACGATATAACATTTATTAGCGACATTAAAAATTTAACATGCTTTTAATTAAAAGTCAACAAATTATTATAAAACAACGATAAGGAAGTAAATAATCATTGCCGCCTGTATAATTCCTTTTGAAATAGCACCGCTGAAAAAGCCAACTAACGATCCAAAACCAATCTTTATAGCATTTTGAAAATTCGTACGGTGTACAACTAACTCACCAATCACCGCCCCTAAAAATGGGCCAATTAATATACCAAGCCCAGGAATTAAGAATGGACCAACCAACAATCCAATGGTGCTTCCCCAAATACCCGCTTTTGTTCCACCGAACTTTTTAACACCAATTAGATTTGCCAAATAATCAGCGGCAAAAAGTGCTGCAACAAGCAGACCTTGAATAAGCACAAACAAGAAAGTATATGGTTCAAAACTATAGAAAAACCCGTACAATAAAAATCCAAGTGCTACAAACAGTACGCTTGGAATAATAGGATAGACTAATCCAATAAATGATACAACAAAACAAATTGCAATGAGTGTCCAATATAAAAAGTCCAACTTAACACGTTTCCTTTCATCTCAATCTCTATTTACTATTATTATCAAACAGTATACACTGTAACAACTTTTTTGATAATAATATTCCATAAAAAAGAGCAACTCGTTAACGAGTCGCTCTTTTTAGCTTATTTAGATTTTTGAGTCACACTCTTTTGATTTTCTCCTAACACTGCTTCTGCAATATTAACTGCGTGATCTCCAATACGCTCTAAGTTACTAATAATGTCAACAAATACAATACCAGCTGAGCCTGTGCAAGCACCTTCGTTTAAGCGTAAAATATGCTTTTTACGAAGTGAACGCTCCATGCTGTCGATTTGATCTTCTTGTTGCATTACGTGAACAGCTTTTTCACGATCGTTGTTCTCTAGTGCTGCAACAGCTTCTTTAACTGTTGAAATTGTTAGTTCAAACATTTCTGCTAAATCTTTATTAGCTTCAGATGTTACCTTTACTTTGTTAGTAATTTGATAATCAACAAGCTCTACGATATTTTCAAAATGATCTCCAATACGTTCAATATCACGAGCCGTGTCTAACAGCATTGAATGCTCTTCACTTTCTGAAGCTGACATAGAAGAAGAAGAAAGTAAAATTAAATAGTTAGTAATTTTTTTATCTAAATTGTTAATGGCATCTTCAATTTGTAAAGCCATATCAGAATGCTTATGTTGCTTCGTTTTCAAATAATTGTTTGCTTCTTCTAATCCAATTGTTGAGAATTGCCCCATACGAACGAGCTCTTCTTTTGCTTGTCCTAACGCAATTGATGGTGATTGTTCAATAAAAACTGGATCTAGATGTTTCGGTTTAAAGTCAACTAACGCATCGTCTCCAGGAATTACTTTTGTTACGATTAAAGCCAATAATCCAATAAACGGAAATTGAATAATAGTATTCGTGATGTTAAACGTTCCGTGTGCAAAAGCTATCGTCATCTCTGGGTTTAATGCTAATGTATCTTGTAAATATAAAACAAACTTTGTGAACAGCGGTAAAATAATTAAGAAGATAACTGTTCCAATAATATTGAACATTACATGAGTTAACGCTGCGCGTCTTGCCGCAACGCTTGCACCAATGGATGCTAAAATTGCCGTAATAGTTGTACCAATATTATCACCAAACAATACCGGTAACGCTGCATAAATATCGATTGCTCCTTGGCCAAATAGCTCCTGTAAGATACCAATTGTTGCACTTGAGCTTTGAACGATAACCGTAAATACTGTACCGATGACAACACCTAAAATTGGGTTATCACTCATACTTACTGTTAAGTCTTGAAACGCTTGAAGGGAACGAAGTGGCTTCATGCCATCGCCCATTAGCTCTAAACCAAAGAATAACATCCCAAAGCCAAATACGATTTGACCAAAGTTTTGAACTGGCTTGCTTTTAAAGAAGAATAGCATGAGAGCACCTACAGCTAAAATCGGTAGCGCATAGTCTGAAATTTTAATACCGATAATGAAAGCTGTAACGGTTGTCCCGATATTCGCTCCCATGATAACGCCAATGGCTTGGCGTAAGTTCATAAAACCAGCACTTACTAACCCTACGGTAATAACAGTCGTTCCGGAACTACTTTGAATAAGTATGGTAACTAAAATCCCTGCTAACACACCCATAAATGGGTTGGTTGTAAAACGATCTAGTATATCGCGTAATTTATCTCCAGCTGACTTTTGTAAGCCATCACCCATGAATTTAATCCCAAACAGGAAAATCCCGAGGCCACCGATAAATTCAAATATCATCTTCTGAACATCTAGTTCCAAAGAATTCCACTCCTATCTCTACAGTTTCATTTTTCGACAGACATCTACAAGTCCCACATAATTATTAACGTAAAATAAATGTTGTGTAAACGCTGATTCTAAAAAATTTACATTATCTTAACATTTCATTTACATAACACAGCATCCACATAAAAAAAGTCATTTTTTCACACTTTCATTATGAATATAATGGTAAAATAAAAAGCAAATGTTACTAAAATAAGGAGCTTTGCCCATGGAAATGTTTCGCCGCTTTTTAATAAGTACATACCTTCCAAAAAAAGCAGTGATGCTTCGGTTTGAACATCCAAATAAAACCATTGGTTATGTTTTATTGCTAACTGCTTTTTCATTACTACCAGCTTTGCTTTTTATGATACCCACAATTGTAAGCGGTTATCAAAACGCCGTTCAGCATATTGAAACCCCATCCACCGCTGTTTACCTTGAGGATTTCAAACTGTATGAAAAAGAAAAAAGAAATGTTTCTAGTTCTTCGTTTACTCTAGATTCCACCATTACAACTGAGGAGATTTCAAGTGCACCGCCTTTATATGGAATAGGGTTGCTAAAAGATGGTGTCTTTCTTGCCATTAAGGGCCAAGTACAGGTCTATTCATACGAACTTTTAGGATGGAATTCTTTAAGTAAAGAAAATCTTTTACATCACTTAAAAGATATTAAAAATACACTTTTTATCTTCATTCCTCTCTCTGTCTTTTTATTATTTTGTTTAACAGCAGGATTAAAGTTTATTCAAATTACACTGTTTGCTGTGATTGGTCTGTACGCGAGTCGCTTCACCAAAAGAATATTGACGTTCAAACAAGCTTGGGTGTTGAGTGCTTACAGCATTACTCCCATGACTGTTCTATTTATGGTAATTGATTTGCTCTCTTATTCTGCGCCTTATTCAACAAGCCTTTATTTAGTTGGAATGCTATTTGCATATGTATTTATTTTATCTAGGCTTCCGATTAAAAAGGAAAAGCGTACCTCTTTAAACGCTTAAGAGGTACGCTTTATAGTAATTAAAAGAAATGAGCGACTTGCTGCAGTTTTTTGGAAAGTGTGGCTAACTCCTGTCCTATTTTATCAGTGTTTTCAACATGCTTCTTTTGATTATTAGAGGTATGTGCAATCTCCGTAGTACTCGCAAGCATTTCTTGAGAAACTGCCATCAAGCTTTCAGTGGATTGTTTGACTTCTGGTATCATGCTCTCTAATTCATAACACCTAAACTCACTTCCCCTTACATCTTGGCTCATTTGATCAATAGCTGATAAAAGCTGCTTAAATGTTTCACTGGTAGCTTTCGCTTGTAACATAGATTTATCGTTTTTTAAATGCAAATCATTAAACTCTTCTGAGGCTTTAATAGATGTAGATTCTACACGCTTGATAACATTTATAATTTCAGTAGTCGCAATAGATGACTGCTCAGCTAAGCGTTTCACTTCGTTTGCCACTACAGCAAACCCCCTTCCCGCTTCACCAGCTCGGGCTGCTTCAATTGTAGCATTTAGCGAGAGTAATTTGGTTTCTTCAGATATGTATTTAATTAACTCAACAATTTGTCCAATGTCATTTGAATACTGTTTTACTTCTTTTATTGTGTAAGCCATTGCTTTAAATTCTGTATCAAAATGACCACATGTTTCCAACATTTGTTGAACAGACAGCTGCCCCATTTTAGCTCGTTCATCCATTTCTCTTGTATTTATTGATAATTGTTTCATTTGAGAAATCATACTATCTATATATTGATTCATGTTTTGAAAAAAATTAATATTTTGTTCTGAACTAGTAGCCGTTTGAGAAGCGCCTATTTGTAAAAGATCTGTCATCTCTACTAACTGTCTATTATGGTCAAGTGAATTAGTCGAGGCTTGTTTTAGCATATAACCCGTATTATCAAGAGCAGCAGTTGTTTCTTTTAGTTGTAAAAACATTGATTGCATATGCTCTAACATTAACTGAAAAGACGTAATTAAAGATTTAACTTCAGGAACACTTGTATGAATGTCTATAGGAGAAATGAAGTTTCCCTCTCTTACATCTTGCATTCTCCTCTGTAAAAGAATCAATGGCAAGGTTAATTTTCTTGTAAAAATTGCAACTACAAAAGAAGAAATGATAAGACTCAGTATTCCAACAATCATTGTATAAAACGCCAAGTCATTTACTGGTAGTAAATAATTAGCAGAAGGTACAATTAAGAGAAGAATGCCTTTTAACTCAGGAATTTGTTTAAAGGCTACTGTGTAATCTTGGTCCTTAACTTGAAAATGGACAACACCCTCCCCTATTCTTTCCACCTTTTTCTCTAGAGCGTTTGAAATATCTACTGTTACGTTACGATTTTCTACAAGCGTCACAGCTTTTTCCTTCTGCAACAGAATTACTTCACCTGCTATTCCTTCTCTTTGCAGCTCAGCCATTTGTTGTTTTATACTTTGGTTCATTTTACGCTGTAGTTCGTCCGGCTCATTTATATACATTGTCATTAAATTTCTTGTTATTTCAAACGAAGTATTGATTTCTCTTTTCAAACGATTTTCAATCACTGAAACAATACCTTCTTTGGATTTAATATAAGATAAGGCTCCAACTGCAGAGATTGCAAAGATCAATAACAAGATGACAACTGCTAACAACCTTACTGAAAGTGAAAATTGCTGGGATTTTTTCTTTTTTCTCTGTTTGTTCATACTCAATTTTGTTCCCCCCTGTAACTACTAGTCAAAAGTATGACAGAAGGTTGTAAACTCTATGTAAAGAAATTGTTCTCTTTAGGTAAAAAGAACTATTTCAATTTCATTTTTACGACTTTTCTCTTTCCAATATCAACTGAACTGAAGATTCGTAAAATCAACCAGCCACCCGCTATCAGCAAAGTCAGAAAGCTATACACGTACATGCTTTTTTCATTCATCATCCAAATTCCATATACAATGGGCCCTAAAGCAACACCTAGAAATCGCGTTGTCCCGTATAATGACACAACAAATCCTCTTTCTGCATCTGAAGCTGTAGACGTAATCATCATGTTGACGCATGGTAATACAAAGCCAAGCCCACCAAAAGCAAGCGTCAAGCTAAACATTAAAACAGACAGAGAATGAACAAAAATAAGCAAGCCGAACGTTACAAATAATAAACTCGTACCTAGAAGCATTAATTTCTTCATTAGTGCCTCATCGTTTTTAATTCTTTTTCCGCTCCAGTAAGAAGCAAGGGTCATCGCACTGAGAGGGAAGAAAAAAGCTGTTCCCTTAAAAAAACCATCGATATGATACGTTTCCTGAATTAAAAAGGATAGAAAATACAGAACACCAAACACAATAAACAATCCTACCCCTCCTATAAAAAAAAGAGGAAACAATTCTTTTTTTCTTTGGTAAACAATTCGAAAAGCTTGTTGAAAATAAGCTCTAATTCCTAACACATTTTCACTGCCCTTTACATTTTCCACATATCGGCTAATACCTAAAAAAGCCATCAATGCAACCAAAGGATAGACAATAAAAACAGCAGACCATATTACGAGCCCAACAGTTGCACCTATAATAGGAGCAATTACCTTCCCTACTCCGTTATAAACTTCTAATAATCCTAATGCCGTCGCTCGCTTATCATTATGAAACACATCACCTACTAAGGCCATTGCAAGGGTTGTCGTGCCTGCTGCTCCCATTCCCTGTATCACTCGCCCCCCAATTAGAATTGAAAATGCCTCATTTGGTATGGCCATGCTTAAAAATGAAATAACACTTCCAACCATAATAAAGGTTAACGAAATTAAAATAAGCTTTTTTCTACCGTAACGATCGGATAGGATGCCTGCAATTGGAATTAAAATGGCTGCCGGGATTGTAAAAGCGCTTAAGATAAAGCCTGTTTGCAATTCGTTTAAACCTAAGGACTGCTGAATATTTGGTAACAGAGGAATCAAAGTAGAATTTCCTAACACCATAATGAGCGGTAATAATCCTAGTGAGATCATCATTAATTTTTCTTTCAAAATAAATTCTCCATTCATAGTTAAAGTTGGGCAAGCATAAGCTATAACACCCTGTTTATTTAAAATTTGCTTTCAGGAGGAGCTTATGAAAAGACTATCTGCCCTTGCCGCTCTCGCATTTGTTGGTTATATTTGTCATTATGATATTAAATATGGTACGATCCCTTCCTCAACTGAAGCTGCTCCTGTCATGGCAAATGTTGAGAAAGAAAAACCAACACAAACAACAACACACTTTATAGAAGTAAGAGTAAAAGCTGGTGATACAGTATTGTCCATTATAGAAAAAGCACTAAAAGGCTCTATTCCCGTTTCAATCAATCAGCTATCAAAGGACTTTACAAGCTTAAACAACGGGCTTTCTCCACATGAAATTCAAGTTGGAAAAACATATAAATTTCCTACTTACAAGTAATTACAGCATACTTCTTGTCAAACAAAGATTGTCATTGTTAAAATAAACAAGCGACACTTTATACTAGTTATTTTATCTATAAAGAGTTATTCTATTAATGAATCTAAATTCTTGATTTCTTTTTGAAGGAGAGATTATCACGTGAGTGAAATTATACATCGTACAAAAACACGCCCTGTTAAAGTTGGAAATTTAACAATCGGTGGTAATAATGAAGTAGTTATCCAAAGCATGACAACAACAAAGACACATGATGTTGAAGCAACGGTTGCTGAAATCAAGCGCCTAGAAGAAGCAGGGTGTCAAGTTGTTCGCGTAGCTTGCCCAGATGAGCGCGCAGCAAATGCTATTGCAGATATTAAAAAACAAATCAATATCCCTTTAGTTGTTGACATTCATTTCGATTACCGTCTTGCTTTAAAAGCAATTGAAGGCGGAGCTGATAAAATTCGAATTAACCCAGGAAACATTGGACGCCGTGAAAAAGTTGAAGCTGTTGTGAACGCTGCGAAAGCTAAAGGTATTCCAATTCGTATTGGAGTTAACGCAGGGTCACTTGAAAAGCGTATTCTAGATAAATACGGATATCCAACGGCTGATGGCATGGTGGAAAGTGCATTACATCACATTAAAATTCTAGAGGATTTAGACTTCCACGATATCATCGTATCCATGAAAGCTTCTGATGTAAACCTAGCCATTGAAGCATATGAAAAGGCAGCAAAAGCTTTTGATTATCCTCTACACTTAGGTATCACAGAGTCTGGTACATTATTTGCTGGAACAGTAAAAAGCGCTGCTGGATTAGGTGCTATTTTATCTAAAGGTATTGGAAATACCGTTCGTGTATCTTTAAGTGCCGATCCAGTTGAAGAAGTAAAGGTAGCTCGCGAATTATTAAAATCATTCGGTTTAGCAGCTAACGCAGCGACTTTAATTTCTTGTCCTACATGCGGACGCATTGAAATTGACCTCATTAGCATTGCAAACGAAGTCGAAGAGTATATTTCACACATTAAGGCACCAATTAAAGTTGCCGTATTAGGTTGTGCAGTAAACGGACCTGGTGAAGCTCGTGAAGCCGATATCGGAATTGCTGGCGCTCGAGGTGAAGGATTGCTCTTCCGCAAGGGTGAAATCGTTCGTAAGGTTCCAGAGGAAACAATGGTTGAAGAGTTGAAAAAAGAAGTAGATAAAATTGCTGAAGAATATTATGAAAAACAAAAAGCAGAACAAAATGCTTAAAAAACAGGGTACCGTTTCGGTACCCTGTTTTCTTTGTTAAAAGAACGGGAGGACAAAGGTTCCCACAATAATGGATACAATCCCAATTCCTATTGCCCATGCTCCTAACGTATATGCTCCTTTTCTTCGTGCGATAAACCCTAAAATAATCCCAGCTGCGCCAAGGATAATTGGCAAGAAGAATAACGAAAGAATGGATAGGATTAGCGCAAAACGCCCATACCCTTTCCCTTCATCTCGATCAACTACTTCATGTTCACGATGAATATGCTCTTCACGTGCTGAAGCTGGAACTGCTATCTCAGCAGCCGTTTCTTCCATAAAGTCTGCTTCGTACGCGTCATAATCTATATCCTTACGTCGTTCATGCTGCTCATTCTCCATGTCTATCCCTCACTTTCTGAAATAAAGGAGCATTTATAGTATGTGATGTCATCTTAAAATTATAGTTGTTAATGTTTTCTTACTTTAGTACACTTAACATAACAAGCCGCTAGAGAAGATTTTACAGATTGGAGTGCAATTGGTTGTCTAAACGATTTGGAATTGACATTGATGGAACAGTCACTTCACCCGAAACATTTGTTCCTCATTTGAATAAAGCATTTAATGCAAATTTAACTTACGAAGATATTACGGAGTATGATTTTTTACCTTTTGTAAATGCTACTCGCGAAGAATTAGCACAATGGTTTACAGACAACGAAGCTGCCATTTACAAAACATCCCCTCTTGCTCCACATGCAAAGGAAATTTTGCAGCAATGGCATAAGCAGCATGAGCTCTTTTTTATCAGCGCTCGCTCAGATAAGCTATTGGATGTGACAGAAAATTGGTTTAATGAACATGATGTATCCTTTCATCATATTGAACTAATTGGAACGCACTTTAAAGTAGAAGCAGCGAAAAAGCACAAAGTGGATATCTTTTTTGAGGACAAACACGATAATGCTTGTGATATAAGCGAAGAGTGCGATATACCCGTCATTCTTTTTGATACACCTTATAACCGCCTTCCAGTGCCGTCAAAAGTGGTACGGGTTCATAATTGGATAGAAGCAAATGAATGGGTAAACAATTGGTTAAAAATACAATCATAATTGCAACAATAAAAGGCGAACTTAAGCTAAGTTCGCCTTTTGTTTATAAAATTTAGTTTACCACTTGCTCGTTACAATCCGTACATTTGCCGTAGATTTCAAATTTATGTCCCGTTACATCGAATCCCTTTAAGTCTTCGTTTACATACTTCATTGGACAAGCATCAATTTCTTTTGTTTTGCCGCATTCTAAGCAAATAAAGTGATGATGGTGGTGTTTAGTTGCACATTTAAAGCGGAAATGCTTTTCACTTGAAAGCTCCGTCATCTCTAATATGCCAAGGTCTGCAAATAGTGATAAGTTACGATAAATAGTATCAAAGCTAAGACCTGGATAATCCAATCGCATATGCTCTAACACATCTTTAGCCGTTAAGTACTTATCCGTTTTTGAAAACAACGTAAGCATTTCTTCTCGTTTTCCAGTATGCTTATATCCTTCATCTTTTAACAAATTAATTGCTTCTGACAAATTCATGTTCTTTTCCCCTTTCGCCCTTTGTTAATCATAATTGATATAATTAAAATTATAACAGCAATGACAACAATTGTACCTCCGGGAGCTAAATCTAAATAGTAAGCTGAAAACAACCCACCTAGTACGGATACTTCTCCAAAAATGACCGATAATAAAATGGTTTGTTTGAAACCATTAGCTAAGCGAATGCTCGCTGCTACCGGGAGCGTCATTAAGGATGACACTAATAAAATTCCAACAATTCGCATGGAAACCGCAATAACTAAAGCAACCATTACGATAAATAAAAAATGCACCCATTTCGCTTTAATGCCAGATGCTGACGCATGCTCTTCATCAAAGGATAAAATAAATAATTCTTTATAAAATACGAAAACGAGCGTAATAACTACTACCGCAATACCAATAACCGTCCATAAATCCGATCGGCTTACAGCACTCACGCTACCAAACAAATAATTCATTAGGTCATTGTTAAAGCCATCTGCTAATGAAATACAAATGGCACTAATTCCTATTCCGCCCGATAAAATAATGGGAATGGCTAATTCTTGGTAATGCTTGTAAACCGCACGTAGCTTTTCAATGAAAAGCGATCCTCCAACTGAAGCAACCATTCCTAGATATAGTGGATTTACCCCTTGCATAAACCCTACTTTCTGACTCAATAACAAGCTGAAAGAAATTCCGGCAAGAGTTACATGGCTAAGCGCATCTGCAATAAGAGAAAGGCGGCGCACAACGATAAAAGCGCCCAAAAGCGGAGCTAGGATTCCAATGATCATTCCCGTTGCAAATGCATTGCGTAAAAATTCAAATTCAAATAAACTTACAATCATGCGTGCTGCCCTCCATGGTCATGGTGATGAGTTAACATATGAATGTCATGTCCATAAAACATGGATACATCATGCTCACAAAACGTTTCAAAGTCCTTTGATTCCCCGTGAAAATGTAAAAATTTATTTAAACACGCAACGTGCGTTACTTTATCAGTGATCGTTCCAATATCATGCGTAACAAGTAACAGCGTAATTCCGTGTTCCTTATTTAGCTTTTCTAATAATTGATAAAAATTTTGAACATTTTGAGCATCCACACCAACCGTTGGCTCATCTAATATAAGCAGCTCCGGATCACTCACAAGAGCACGTGCAATAAAAATACGCTGTTGCTGTCCACCGGATAACTCACCTATGTTTCGATTTATAAACTCACTCATACCAACTGCCGCTATTGCTTCTTTGACTTTTTTTCGATGTGCTGGTGTCATAAACTTAAACAAGCCAATCTTAGACGTTAGCCCTGTTGATACAACTTCAAATACAGTTGCGGGAAAACCACTGTTAAAACTATTTGCTTTTTGTGACACATAGCCAATTTTGCTTCGCTCTTTAAATTTTCTTTGTTCTGTCCCAAATAAGCGAATTAATCCTTTTGAAGGCTTCTGCAATCCTAGAATACATTTAATAAGCGTTGATTTTCCAGAGCCATTTGGACCCACAAGCCCTAAAAAAGACCCTTTTGGAATTGCAAAGCTAATGTCTTCTAAAACATATCTCCCATCGTATTGGAACGATAATTGTTCAACTTCAATAGCATTCGCTATACTCATATCCATCACCATTCTTTTCTATATTTAAGCACGACGAACAGGGCACGGTTTATTGTCTTAGCCGTTACCCCATTCATGTCAGAATCGTTACGATTTAATCATTCTAGTAGTATACCTCAATCCTACTTTGTTGTAAACTTTAACACATAAAGAAAATAGGCACATGTTGCACTTTCCCTCATACAATATATATAACGAGGAGGGATTGACATGAAAATTGTTCAACAAATCGTTAACAAAAAAATAAATAACTTAACACCCAAAGAGCTGCTTAGCTATAGTAAGCAGTATAATGTATTCATTACACCTGAACAGGCTCATACTCTTGTAAACGTCATTAAGCAAAAACCTGTAAATATTTACAATGAATCTGAGCGGCGTTATTTAATTAAACAAATTGCTCAAGTAACAGATCGTGAAACGGCTAAAAAGGTTAATGAGCTGTTCCAAAAACTGATGTAACATAAACAAAGAGTCTAAGAAAAAACGAAATGATTTTTTCTCAAAGACCACGTATGCCTTTTCTAAAGTCTTTAGGCTGTAATAACCAGTTCGTTCCATTGCGCTGCAGACACTTGCTTTCCGCGGGGAGGAATCTGAGCCTCCTCGCTGCGCTGCGGGGTCTCAGCCTTTCCTCTGTTCCCGCAGGAGTCATACGTCTTACGCTCCATTCCACTAGGCTTTTTAACTTATTTTCAAAACAAACAAAAAGATACCCAAACTATCAAAAGTCGTTAACTTCCACTAGTTCGGATATCTCGTTAGCTCAAATACTTATGTCCCAGCTTATTTTAGCTGTTAGCTCATCAGCTTATTTTGTAACTCGGGATCAAACGCTTTTGCTTTTAGCATATCAATTTCAAGCTTATACGGTGCTTTTTTCGTCTTTTTGTCAATACCAACGTACGGCGTTTCTAAAATTTTAGGCACATCCACAAATGCTGGATGATGGACAATGTAATTTAACGCGTCAAATCCAATATGACCAAATCCAATATTTTCATGTCGGTCTTTTTTAGCCCCACAGCTATTTTTACTATCGTTAACATGCAGTACTTTAATACGGTCGATACCTACTGTTTTGTCGAATTCGTTTAGCACACCGTCAAAATCATTCACAATATCATAGCCTGCATCGTGAACGTGACATGTATCAAAGCAAACCGACAGCTTTTCGTTATGCGTCACTCCATCAATAATCATAGCGATTTCTTCAAAACTTCTTCCACATTCAGAACCTTTTCCAGCCATTGTTTCTAAAGCAATTTGTACTTCTTGGTCTGGACGAAGCACTTCGTTTAACCCACTAATAATCTGCTTGATTCCTGTTTCTGCCCCCGCTCCTACATGAGCTCCTGGATGAAGCACAATTTGGCGAGCCCCAAGAGCATGCGTGCGCTGAATTTCTGAAGTTAAAAACTCTACTCCAAGCTCAAACGTGGCTGGATTTGTTGTATTCCCAATATTAATGATATATGGAGCATGCACAACGATATTATCAATACCGTTTTCTTTCATATGCTGTAGACCAGCTTCAATGTTTAGCTCTTCAATTTTTTTACGCCTTGTATTTTGAGGAGCACCCGTATAAATCATAAACGTATTCGCTCCATATGAAACAGCTTCTTCACTAGCACCAAGTAACATCTTTTTCCCACTCATTGATACGTGTGAACCGATTTTTAACATGTTGTTACCACCTCTGTTTTATCGATTATTCCGGCGCTCGCTTCTTTTTTTCTTCTGAACAAATTTTTGAATTTCTCGAGCACGTTTTTTCTTATAACCAGGTTTTACTTTCTTTGGCTTTTGAATTAAGCGACTTGCTTCTTTATCAACGTCATCCGTTTTCTTTTGACGTTTTTTACGACGGTTGCGGTCATCAATTGAAATCCACTCACCGTTTTTCAAGTCTTTGTTCACAAACTCAATTCCCATTTTCTCAAGTCGAATCACTGCATCTTCATCTTCTACATCATACATTGTAGCAGCAATTCCTGAATATCCAGCACGTGCTGTACGTCCTACGCGATGAATATAAAAATCCAGGTCTGAAGGAAGCTCAAAGTTAATTACGTGGCTAATTCCTTCAATATCAATACCGCGAGCTGCTAAATCTGTTGCAACAACGTATTGAAACTCTAAATTTGAGATTTGTTTCATCATTTTCTTACGATCACGCGGCGTTAAATCCCCGTGAATACGACCTACGCGAAGACCTTTTGCCATTAAATCATCCGCTACTTCATCAGCCATCTTCTTCGTGTTGGTAAACACAATAGCTAAATATGGGTTATACGACAAAAGCATATCATGTAAAAGTTTAAACTTGTTACGGTGACGAAGTGGTACTAATACATGCTCTAGCTTAGCTGCTGCTACTTGGTTTGGTGATACGTGAGAATACTTAGGGTTATCCATATATTTTTTCAAGAATGGCTTTAATTTCTCTGGAATTGTAGCTGAGAATACAAGCATTTGAAGCTTTTCAGGCATGCTACTCGCTAAGCGATCTACATCTTCTAAAAAGCCCATATCAAGCATTAAATCTGCTTCATCCACAACGATTGCTGCAGTTGTATGAACAAATAACGCTTTTTCATTCACTAAGTCAAATAAACGTGAAGGTGTTCCAACGACAATTTGTGGCTGTTTTTTTAGCTTTTCAATCGTACGCTGCTTGTCTGTTCCACCAATAAAACATTTTGCCGTAATTTCTTTGCCTTCTTCACAGTACTTCGTAATCTTTAATACTTCTTTATAAATTTGTGAAGCTAACTCACGTGTTGGTGCCGCAATAACAACCTGTACTTCTTGTTTTGCTGGATTTACTTTTTCTAAAAGAGGAAGTAAATATGCATGTGTTTTACCTGTTCCAGTTTGCGACTGACCAATAACGCTGTCTCCCTTTAAAACTGATGGAATTAAGCGTTCTTGAATTTCTGTTGGGTTATAAAACCCTAATTGCTTGATTGCTTCTATTAAAAATGGCTGTAGCTCAAAACGTTCAAAGTTAGTTTTTTCCATATTAAATCTCCTTTTTTTACTGTCACGTTCAATTTTAAACACAATATATGATTATAATCCATTTTGCTCTCGCTGACTACTGATCATTTCGATTCTAAAAACTTATGTTGGGTTTTGCAAACATTTTCGGTACAAATGCATAGGATAAAGAAGAAGTTTACTAACCTAAAGGAGGTGCGCTCTTTGATTCCAAGAAGACCATCCTTTCCCCCTCGTATGCAGAGTCCTTTTGGACCTACTAATACTCAACAAACATTCTTCCCGAATACACAGGGAATCAACCCTCAAGGAACGTCTCGTGGTCCAGGGAATTTACTAGCTCGTATATTCGGAAGAGGTCGTGCTGGTGCCAGAGGTCCTGAAGCCATTGGAGGTTCTGGAGCTGCTGGAGCTCAAAGGATGATTCCACCTACTTCTCTATTTAATACGGTTCAAAGTGCAGCTACACCAGCATCGTCTGCTTCATTATTAAGTAACTTGCAGAACTTAACGAACCCTGCTACGCTTAGCTCTATGATGACCAATATTCAAAAGGTTATTAAAGTAGCTGAAACCATGGGGCCAATGGTACAACAATACGGACCACTCGTTAAAAACGCTCCATCTCTCCTAAAGATGTATCAGCTATTACGAACGGCGGATACAGATGAAGGAGAAGAGAATGACACAAATAACGATAGCGAAGAAAAAGAAAATGAAGTAAGTAAGCAGGTTGATGGTTTAAAAGAGGACGAAAAAGAAAAAAAATCGGAAAGTGACGAGTTTGATTTTGATGATCAAGAAATTAAACCTGTTAAAAAGGTACGCCAATCAACACCAAAGCTTTACATTTAAGATAAAAAAGGTAGAGAGGTTAACATCTACCTTTTATACATACTTGCATCGAAACTAAGGGCTAATTCCAGTTATTGAGATGAACCATTACAGCACCAATATATTCTTTGTATTATTGTTCATGCTTTTATATAATAGAAAGGAGTTTACAAATACTCGTCACCTTATGATGAGGAGGATACTAATGAAGGTTATAAAAATTGCTCCACGCGGCTATTGCTATGGAGTTGTTGATGCAATGGTTATTGCACGCAACGCAGCTTTGGATACATCACTTCCACGCCCAATTTATATATTAGGCATGATTGTGCATAACAAGCACGTAACAGACGCGTTTGAAGAAGATGGAATCATTACCCTAGACGGTGCAAACCGTTTAGAGATTTTAGATAAAATTAATGAAGGTACGGTCATTTTTACAGCTCATGGTGTATCACCAGAAGTAAAAGAACGCGCAAAGGAAAAAGGACTTGTTACCATTGACGCAACGTGTCCAGACGTAACAAAAACCCATGACCTTATTCTTGCAAAAGAAAAAGAAGGCTATGAGGTTGTCTATATCGGCAAAAAAGGCCATCCTGAGCCAGAAGGTGCAGTTGGAATTGCACCTCACATCGTTCATCTAATTGAAAAAGAAGAAGATGTGGAATCCCTTGCGATTACAAGAGATAAAATCATTGTGACTAATCAAACAACAATGAGCCAATGGGACGTAGCCGATGTGATTGAAAAAGTTCAGGAGAAGTACCCTCATGCTGAAGTTCATAAAGAAATTTGCCTAGCAACACAAGTACGTCAAGAAGCGGTAGCGGAACAAGCCGGAGAAGCCGACGTGACAATTGTTGTTGGTGATCCAAAAAGTAATAACTCTAACCGCCTAGCGCAGGTTTCTGAAGAGATTGCTGGAACAAAAGCTTATCGTATTAGCGATATTTCTGAGCTTGAAGTGGATTGGCTTAAAGATGCTACTTCTGTTGCTGTAACGGCTGGTGCATCAACTCCTACGCCAATTACAAAAGAAGTCATTAAGTATCTAGAGCAGTTTGACCCTGCTGATGAAACGACTTGGACGCGCGAAAAAGCTGTTCCTTTATCAAAAATCTTACCAAAAGTACGTACAAAAAAATCATCCTAAAAAAAGATGCTCTGATGAGCATCTTTTTTATAGAAACGTAAATGGATTTGTATCAACTTGAGAAGAAAAGATCGTGCACTCAAACTTTTTGTCTTTACATAGCTCTTGCATTTTCTTTTCAACCCCTTGACGCATTACCTTTTCCACATGATGACCAGGATCGATAACGTTCAATCCCATCATCATCGCGTCATGAGCTACGTGAAAATATAAGTCTCCTGTAACGTAAACGTCCGCACCTTTAAACTTTGCATTAGAGATGTATTTGTTACCATCTCCACCTAATACGGCTACCTTTTTCACCGTATCATGTAAGTCACCAACAACTCTTAGCCCTTCTACATCTAACGCTTCTTTTACATGATGAGCAAATTCTTTTAAAGTCATCTCACGAGGAAGCTTTCCAATCTTCCCAAGACCGTACTCTTTTCCTTTTTGCTTAAGCTTATAAATGTCATACGCTACTTCTTCATAGGGGTGAGCACGCAGCACAGCTTGTACAACTTTCTTTTGAAGCTTCGCTGGAAAGATCGTTTCAATTTTCACTTCGTTCACGCGTTCTGCAGTACCCTGTGAGCCGATATAAGGGTTTGCCTGCTCAGATGGAGTGAAGGTTCCAATCCCTTCTGTAAAGAAAGCACAGCCACTATATAGCCCTATCTCACCTGCACCGGCTTCTGAGATAGCTTGGTGAACGGCTTCATAGTGAGTTTTTGGCACATAGACTACAAGTTTATTTAGTTCTTCAGCACCCGTTGGAACAAGCACTTCGGTATTTTGCAAACCTAATGCATCAGCTAACAAATCGTTAACCCCACCTTCAGTAATATCTAAGTTCGTATGAGCAGCGTATACCGCAATATCATGTTTAATGCACTTTTCAACAATACGGCCAGCGGGTTGGTCCGTTTGAATTTGTTGTAATGGTCGAAAGATAGGAGGATGATGAGCGATAATGAGATCAACATGTTTTTCAATCGCTTCATCAACAACCGTTTCTAATACATCTAAGGTAATCATCACTTTATGAACCGGCTTGTTTAATGTCCCGATTTGCAAACCAATTTTATCCCCTTCCATAGCTAAGTGCTTCGGGGAAAAAGACTCAAACAGCTCAATAACTTGATAACCGTTTGGTACTTTATTCATGATAAAACCTCCTCAATGATTCGAATTTCATTTTCTAGCTTTTTCTTTTTTTCTTGCCCTTCTTTTGTTGTAGCTGATTTCTCCATTTGCTCGACGATCTTTTTTGTATGAGCTAGCTCATGATTCCATTTCTTTTTAAAAGCATCGTTTTTCTCTTTTGCTAAGATTGGACCTACTAAAATTCCCGCTTCAACTTTTTCATCATAAGACTCTAACGGCTCTCCTTGTTCAGCAACAAGAATTTCATAGATTCGACCGTCATCTTCCATGATTTTTTCGTCAATTAAAGACCATTTATGTTCAATTAACCACTGTCTGATATGATGAGCCCCAATATTAGGCTGAAGCACAAGTCTTGTAACGCCCTGTAGCTTTTCTTTCCCGTCTTCTAAAATGGTTTGAATTAAAGTTCCACCCATTCCTGCAATTGTAATGCAGTCTACTTCACCCGGTTTAATAACAGATAACCCATCGCCTTTTCTTACTTCAATAACGTCTGTTAAGTTTGTTTTTTCTACCTGCTTAACAGCTGATTGAAAAGGACCTTCTGTAATTTCACCTGCAATTGCTCCTTTTATATACCCTTGTAAATATGCATAGCAAGGTAGATAAGCATGATCTGATCCAATATCAGCAAGCATAGCTCCTTTTGGAATTGATTTTGCGACTTCTTCTAGTCGCTTGGATAATTTTAGCTCATTCATTGTCTTGTCACCTATTCTTTATGTAATTACTGTTCCTTATTTTATCACAAACACTGTTGCGAATCATACTGTGACTCCGCTTCTATTATTTCCTATATCCCATAAAAAAAAGCCTCTTCGTTTGTAAGAGGCTACCATAAAAATCCTATTTATTTAATTTCTGAAACCCATTTCGCCATCTCAGGAGCTTTTTCAGCAGATATTAACCCTGGTGGCATTGATCCCTTTCCGTTCACTAGGATATCAGCAATTTCTTCTTCAGAAAGCTTGTCGCCCGCTCCTTTTAAAGCTGGCCCTACGCCTCCTTGATACTGATCGCCGTGACATCCAATACAGTTTTGTTGATAGAGATCTTCAGGCTTTGCTGAGGCTTGATCTTCTTCGCCTCCACCTTCTTTTTCAGCGGCTATTTCTTCTGCGTTGTTGAGACCATTAAATGAGAAGGTTACCATTAATCCAATTCCAATAAGTGCAATAAGCAAAAATGGTATCAGTGGATTTCGATTCATTAACTATACCCCCTTTATGTATTCCCATCCCGTGAAATAGCAAAAATAGTATAAGCATCTTTATTTTACTGTAAAACGAGGACAAGTGAAAGGGTTTTATTTACAGAATTATCTAACCTATCCATAAAATCCACTATTTTTCGAAGCGTTTACACTTTTCAAGTAGTTAATTAGCACCCAATTTGCCTAGCAATAACGGAACGCTGAATTTCAGATGTCCCTTCACCAATCTCCAACAGCTTCGCATCACGTAAAAAGCGCTCAACCTGATACTCTTTCATATAACCATATCCACCGTGGATTTGAATCGCTTGGCTCGCTACTTCCATACATATTTCAGAGGCATATAGTTTACACATGGCTGCTTCCTTAGTAAAAGGTTTGCCTTGATCTTTCAGCCATGCTGCCTTATAAACCATTGTTCTTGCCAGTTCCACTTTCATGGCCATATCTGCTAGTTTAAATTGGATTGCTTGAAAAGACGAAAGTGTTTTTCCAAACTGCTTTCTTTCTTGTGCATAAGCAAGAGCTTTTTCATAAGCCGCTTGAGCAATTCCAACTCCCATTGCTCCAATTCCAATTCGTCCTCCGTCGAGCGTTTTTAAGAATTGCTTAAATCCCTCTCCTTTTTTGCCAAGTAGATTTTCTTCTGGCACTTTTACGTCTTCTAGAATTAGTTCCGTTGTATTTGAAGCATGAAGTCCCATCTTTTCATAATTATCGATGACTGAGAAACCAGCTGCATCAGTCGGCACAATTAACGCAGAAATCTCTTTTTTTCCTTCATGTCTTGCCGTTACAGCTGTCAAAGCTAAAAATTTTGCATAGCTTGCATTGGTAATGTAGCATTTACTACCGTTAATCGTATATTCACCATTTTCTAACTCTGCACTTGTTTCAGTTCCTCCAGCATCACTTCCCGCATTAGGCTCAGTTAACCCAAATGCTCCAAACGATTCTCCTGTGCAGATTGGAACTAAGTATTTTTCTTTTTGCTCCGGTGTTCCAAATAGGTGAATAGGCGCACCCCCTAACGATACATGAGCAGAATATGTAATTCCCGTTGAACCACACGCTCTGCTTAGCTCTTCTACTACAATTGCAAAGCTGACCGTATCAGCACCGCCCCCACCATACTCTTCTGGGAAAGGAAGTCCCATAACGCCTAAATCAGATAACTTTTTAAACACATCTAACGGAAATTCTTTCGTCTTGTCTCGTTCCAATGCTCCTGGTGCAACCTCAGCTTCAGAAAACTCTCGAAGTGTTTTTTGAATCATTTTCTGTTCTGCCGTTAATTCAAAATTCATCTCAAATCCCCCCAAACAAAATGTATACGCTTACAATAATTAATTATAAGTCATTTTTGTAAATTTTCTCAACTTTTAAAATAAGAGAATCTATTTCATGATATAATAAACGAAAGTTTCTTTTAAAAAATGACAGCGATTGCATTTAAGGGCGTGACTGTATAAATTAGTGGATTTTTTTAAAAAGAGCATTTGCAAAACAAAACTCATTTCAGTAAAATATATTCAAAGGGTAGTGATTGGTAAAAAAAAGAAGCAAAAAAATAGTTTACTCCTATATAGAAGTAAACTATTAATTCATCACAAATTCTATTCTAAGAAATCCTTTAAGCGCTTGCTGCGGCTTGGATGTCTTAACTTACGTAGCGCTTTTGCTTCAATTTGACGAATACGTTCACGCGTTACGCCAAACACTTTTCCAACTTCTTCAAGTGTACGTGTACGACCATCATCTAAGCCAAAACGAAGACGCAGCACATTTTCTTCACGATCTGTTAACGTATCTAAGACGTCTTCTAATTGCTCTTTTAATAGTTCGTAAGCAGCGTGCTCAGAAGGCGATGTTGCATCTTGATCTTCAATGAAGTCACCTAAATGAGAATCATCTTCTTCACCAATAGGCGTTTCAAGTGAAACAGGCTCTTGCGCAATTTTTAAGATTTCACGTACTTTTTCTGGCGTTAAATCCATATCCTCTGCAATTTCTTCTGGAGATGGCTCACGACCTAAGTCTTGCAGTAATTGACGTTGAACACGAATTAACTTGTTAATTGTTTCTACCATGTGTACAGGAATACGAATTGTTCTTGCTTGGTCTGCAATCGCACGTGTGATGGCTTGACGAATCCACCATGTTGCATACGTACTAAATTTGTAACCTTTACGGTAATCAAACTTTTCAACTGCTTTAATTAGGCCCATATTTCCTTCTTGAATTAAATCTAAGAAAAGCATGCCGCGTCCTACATATCTCTTAGCAATACTTACAACTAGACGTAAGTTTGCTTCTGCTAAACGGCGCTTAGCTTCTTCATCGCCTTCTTCAATACGTTTTGCCAAGTTAATTTCTTCTTCAGCAGATAGAAGATCTACACGACCAATTTCTTTCAAATACATACGAACAGGGTCATTGATTTTTACTCCTGGTGGCACGCTAAGATCATTCAAATCAAACTCTTCTTCCTTAGACAATTGTTGAATATCTGGATCCGCATCTTCATTTGCTTCTGCTTCACTCATCACTTCAACACCTTGTTCACCAAGGAATTCATAGTATTCATCCATTTGGTCGGACTCAATTTCAAAATTTGCCATGCGCTCGGCAATTTCTTCATATGTGAGAACACCACGTTTTTTACCAATTTCAGTCAATTGTTCTTTGACTTGCTCTATTGTTAAATCTGAATCAAGTTGCTTTGAATGTGCTGATTTTTCAGCCATCAAATCCCCTCCTTCCAAAATTTTGAGGACACCTTTTTTAAAAGTGGGACTAATAAACACGTTTTATTTTAACGCCTTTTTTAATTCCAAAATTTCCATTGCAATCGTCGCAGCCTTTACATAATCCTTTTGACGCTCCGCTTCTTGCCTTTGCTGCTCTTTTTCTTTTATTATGGACTTCTTTTCATAATTCAACACTTGTTGAATGTAATCATGCAACGCTTGCTCCGACAATTCTTCGTTAATTGACATCATCGCTAGTTCCGAAGCTAAACCTGTCAGATTTGAATCAGGAATACGTTCGATAAAGTTGCTTGGGTTAGGACTATACCCTTCTTCGTAGTAACCATACAAGTATGTCACAAGAGCCCTATGTTCTTCTATATTAAACTGTGCTTGAAGCATATCTTGAATCCGAAACGCTATATCCCTGTCTTTTAGCATATATGCAATTAAATGCCTCTCTGCATTTTCATGTGCAGGAAGAAGGTTTTTTTTGGTGACAGGATGTCTTGATATAGTATTTCTATTCCAAAAATCATTATCCTTTTTCTTTTTCACTTCATGGCGAACTTGTTGCTGCTGTTCCTTTAAAGCATCTAATGAAATTGAAAACTCTTGAGACAGTTGCCTGAGGTAATAGTCTTTTTCGACCGCTTTTGTTAATTGACTAACTGCTTTTAACACTTCATCAATGTACTTCATGCGATCAGCTTCAATCTGCAAGTTCTTACCACGTCGCAAGTATCGCATTTTAAACGCCATAAGCGTCAAGCTGTTTTCAATGACTTCGTTTCGAAATTTTGCTGCTCCAAACTCTTTTATATAATCGTCAGGGTCATATCCATCCGGCATCGTGGCGACTTTTACTGAGCAGCCTGCATCTGTTAAAATATTCACAGCTTTATACGCAGCTTCAATACCTGCCGAGTCTGCATCATAGCATACAATAACGGATTCAACGTTTCGACGAATAATTTTTGCCTGCTCTTCTGTAAGCGCAGTACCCATCGTTGCAATTGACTGTTGACACTCAGCAGTAACCGATGAAATAACGTCTGCGAATCCTTCAAATAAAATGACTTGTTGATTTTTTCTGATGTGTTTTTTTGCACGGTGAAAATTGTAGAGTGTACGACTTTTATTAAAGATTGAAGTTTCGGGACTATTTAGATACTTAGGCTGCCCTTTTATCTCTTTTAATAGGCGACCTGAAAAAGCAATGGTTCTTCCTTGTAAGTCTGCAATAGGAAACATAACTCGATCTCGAAACCGATCGAAATAGCTTTCTTCTTGATTTCGTTTAATAATAAGACCTGCAGCTTCCATTTCATCTGGCTTAAATCCACGCTTTGTTAAAAACTTAGTAACGAAATCCCAGGAATCTAGCGCATATCCAATTTCAAACTCGTCTATAATTTCTCTTGTGAAACCACGGTTGATTAAATAGTCATAGGCTTCCTGGCCTTCTTTTGTATTTACCAATAAATGATGATAAAATTTCTTTAAAAGCTCATGTGCATCAACAAGGGCATTTTCTGACTTTGAACCCTCAGAGCTCGGCTGTTGCACTTCATATTCAAATGGAATGTTTCCTTTATCAGCAAGGTGTTGAGCAGCTTCGGTAAATGAAAGCCCCTCTAAATCCATAACAAATGAAAATGCGTTTCCTCCAGCTCCACAGCCAAAGCAATGATAAATTTGCTTATCTGGCGATACGGAAAACGATGGTGTATTTTCCCCATGAAACGGACACAGCCCAAAATAGTTTCGGCCCTGTTTCGTTAGCTGCACATAGTCGCTTATGACATCGACAATATCTACTGAACGCCGAATACGATCAATCACTTCATCAGGAATTCGATTTGCCATGTTAACAGCTCCGTATTTCTATAGTAATTCTTCATCAAAAGCTAAATTCCTTCACGTTTCGACAATATTTTTTCGAGTGCTGTGCTGAATTTTTCTCTGTCTTCATCGCTAAAAGCTTTAGGACCTTTTGAATAGCGACCTGCTTTTCTTTCCTTTGCTGAAACATATCGAAAAAAAAGAACCGTATCCATATCGTTCTCACTATATACTTTTCCACGTGGAGACAATACATAAACACGTCGACTAAGAAGCATGCTCGCTAACCCTGTATCCTGTGTTACAGCGACATCTCCTTGCTGAACATGATTTAAAATGTATAAGTCTACTGCTTCCTTCTCACTATCTACGTAAACCCACTTACCAGCTGAAGGGTTTGTTTGCATGTGAGCATATGAAGCAACAAAAACAACCTCAACGCAGTATGTATGTGCCAGTTCTACAATCTCTTTTTTTACAGGACACGCATCAGCATCGACAAAAATCGTATAGTTTCTTTTGCTATAACTCTGTATTCTACATCCCTCCACAGATTCCTTCTACCATTTGTAATTTCATGTAGATTGCGTTTGTCGAATACTTTTTAGACTCAATCCTTGACATTTATATAAATAGTTTATTCGTTCTTCACAAAGTCTAAACCTAAAACTATTCTTTTTTATCACAATTTTTAATTATAATATAACTACGCAATATTTTCTACCATAAAGTTAAAGAGTAGCCCTTCACGCAAAGGGCCATCATTCAGGAATGATGGCTCATAAAGCAACACAGTGTTGTCACGTCATTTCTTCGTGCAACTGACAACTGCTTTATTTCTTTTGTTGAATGATTTTCGCAATAATTCCAGCAGTCTCTTCTACAGCTCGATTTGAGACGTCCACTACTTCACATCCAATTTTATCAACAATTCCTTGGAAGAAATCTAACTCTTCTTTAATTCTTTCAATGTTTGCGTAAATAGCTTGGTCATTTAGTCCTAATGATTTTAAACGTTCTTTGCGAATATCATTCAATTTATCAGGACTAATCATCAGGCCAATGCATTTTTTAGGCGACACGTGAAAGAGTTCTTCTGGTGGATCTACTTCCGGTACGATTGGAACGTTAGCCACCTTTAAACGTTTATGAGCTAAAAACTGAGACAGCGGCGTTTTAGACGTTCGTGATACTCCAATGAGCACAATATCTGCTCGCAGAATGCCTCTTGGATCTCGTCCATCATCATATTTAACTGCAAATTCAATCGCTTCCACTTTTTTGAAATAATCATCATCTAGCTTGCGAACCGTTCCTGGTTCATATCTTGGCGATAGCTGATAGGATGATTGAATTTTATCAATAAGCGGTCCAATAATATCAAAAACTTCCACGCTTTTTTTAGCCGCTTCGTTCAGCAAAAAGTTTCGCATTTCTGGTTTCACAAGTGTAAATCCAATAATTCCATTATTCAACTTAGCCAAAGATACCACTTCTGCTAACGTAGCAGTATCTTCTACATAAGGAACTCGTTTAATAATAAACTCCGTCATATTAAATTGACTGGAAGCTGCTTTGACAACTAATTCTGCTGTTTCCCCAACCGAATCTGAAATTACATATAAGCATGGGTTGTTCATTTTGGCACATCCCCTTAATCATTTTAATCACTTCGATTATAATACTTCATCATGAGCCAGTGCTACTAGTAATTTTGTGATATTTGTTTTGGTCACTCTTCCTACTACCTCAAGTCCTGCGTCTACTTTTTTCACCACGGGAATGGCATCAATTTGTTTCTCAATCAGCACTTGTGCAATATCAATGAGAAGCTCTTCACGATGACAATATGTAATGTTAGGCATCCTAGTCATAATAATATGAACAGGAATTGATGTAAGCTCTTGTTTCCCGATGCTGGCACGCAGCAAGTCTTTTCGAGATAGAACTCCTACTAATAACGACTGTTCATCCACAACAAACAACGTTCCTACATCTTCTAGAAACATCGTACAAATCGCATCGTATACGGACACATTCTCATTGACTACAACAGGAATAGATTGATAGTCCTGAACTTGGATTTTTTTGATTTTATCCGTTAGCAGCTGCGCCCCTGTTTTTCCTGTATAGAAATAACCCACACGAGGTCGTGCTTCTAAATAACCTGCCATTGTTAAAATCGCTAAGTCCGGTCGCAGCGTTGCACGCGTTAAGTTTAGCTTATCTGCAATATGCTCTCCAGTAATGGGACCTTGATCTTTTACAATCTGTAAGATGTGCTCTTGTCTTTTATTTAGTTCGATTTTAATCACCACCTAACCGTTAAATGTGACATACTATTTATAAAAACATTATATACTTTTTATTCAAAAGTAAAAGATGAAAAGATATATTTTTCAAAAGGATTTTTTATTCTATCACGTTACGGCCAAAAAAACATGAAAGATGCCTGTAACTTTTTTAATGACTATTCGCTTTTTTAAATCAATAGTAAAAAGGGCGTCTCAAATATTACTTTATCCTTTGAGGCACCCTCACGTTATGTTATAAAACTCATACGTAACCTTTATTCGCTTTTAGTTGGCAGTGCCGCTTTCAAAGATTCCATTTGAGTTAAAAATCGCTTTGTTTTTAAATACAAGCCTGAATACTCATCATAATATTGATCAATAATAAAGTGCAATTGTTTTTTCGTTTCCGGCTTAACTGAAATAGAGCCTAGTCTTTTTAAATCCATATAATAAAATAAGCGCAGTAATTTAACGGTCATGGGCGTCAGTTTAAAATGATACGGATCTTTTTCTAGGCAACGGTGACAAATAAAGCCCCCTTCGCGTACAGAAAAGTGGAAAGTTCCTTCTTTTGCATGACAGACCGCGCATTCATCAAGAATTGGATATAAACCTAGTACATTCAACATCTTCATTTCATAGATATACATTAAAATTTCAGTATCGTATCCTTCATTCATATAATGAATCGTTTGGTAAAGCAGCTCAAACAGAAACGGATTTGGCTTGTTGTTATCTGTTCCCTTATCCGTTAATTCAAGAATATAAGAAGCATACGCGGTTGTAAAAATATCTTCGCGTATGCTTCTCATAGAAGAAATCACTTCACCTTGCTGAAGAGTTCCCATTCCTGAACCTGCTTGTATAAAGAAATAGCCATACGTAAATAACTGTGTCACAGAAGCTAAACGGCTACTCGGCTTCTTCGCGCCCCTGGCCATTAAGCCTACCTTGCCCAATTCACGTGAATAGATGGTTACAATTTTATTTGATTCACCATAGTCATTCGTTCGAATAACAATACCTTCACATTTTTTAAACAAACTTTATCACCTACTGTTGGGAAGGCTACGAAACTGGAGAATTGAGACCGTCAGTATCATCTTCGTGTGCTTCAGGCCCTTCTATTACCTCTTTTTCAAGTTCTTTGAAAAGAAGGTATGTATCGATACTACCTGTTTGTGAAAAGACGTTCCAAGTAAAATTCAACATAGAACTCCCACCTTTCTAATCGTATAGATCAGATACAATTTCAATTCCTTACGTTTAGAATAGCCTTCCTAGCTAAAATCATGTAACACAATTTTTTACAATTTGTGATGTGTTAATTTAATATTCATCTTCTCTAAAACCATAGTCTCTTAAGTGTGATGAACGGTTGCGCCAATCTTTTTGCACCTTCACCCAAAGCTCTAAGAATACTCTTGAACCTAGTAAAGCTTCAATATCAGCACGCGCTTTTCTACCTACTTCTTTTAGCATTTTCCCTTGCTTTCCGATGACGATGCCTTTTTGAGAATCGCGTTCAACAATAATTGTTGCTCCGACGTATATAGCACCGTTATCTCGCTTTTGCATGGAGTCCATGACAACTGCAATGGAGTGAGGAATTTCTTCGCGCGTTGAATGCAATACCTTTTCACGAATTAATTCCGTAATGATAAAACGCTCTGGATGGTCCGTTACTTGATCAGCAGGATAGTATTGCGGACCTTCTGGAAGCACTTTTTTAATTTGCTCTAACAAACGCTCTACATTGTTTCCTTGCAAAGCAGAAATTGGGATAATTTCAGCGAAAGGATATAGATCCTTATACGTTGTGATAATTGTAAACAACTCATCTGGGTGAATTTCATCAATTTTGTTAATGACTAAAAACACGGGTGTCTTTGTCTCTTTTAAACGCTCAATGATAAACTCATCACCACGACCTAACCCTTCAGCTGCGTTTACCATAAACAGCACAAGATCTACTTCTTTTAAGGTATTTTGCGCAACTTTCATCATAAAGTCCCCAAGCTTATGCTTAGGCTTATGAATCCCAGGTGTATCAATGAACACAATCTGTGCCTCATCTTCTGTATAAACGCCTTGAATTTTATTACGAGTTGTCTGTGGCTTGTCGCTCATAATGGCGATTTTCTGCCCAATTACTCGATTTAAAAAGGTAGACTTCCCAACATTAGGTCTACCAATAATTGAAACAAAACCTGATTTAAATGTATGATTACTCATGTAAAGCCTCCGATGATTGATCCATTCATAATATTCTTATCACCTTTTCTACAACACGTAATCAGTTTAGCGTGCTGTAAAAAAGAGCAAATCTTACTATAGCATCATTATAGCACAACGCTATATAGAGAATACAAACAACTCATGAAAAGAAGATGTATTTCCAAAAGATAAGGATGCCAATAACAACAGCAAAACACGCATAAACCAACACTGCCGCAGCGGCAGCATCTTTTGCGTGCTTTGCTAAAGGATGACGTTTAGTTGTAATTAAATCCACTGTTTTTTCAACAGCCGTATTCATAAGTTCTAAGCTAAACATACCTGCAATTAACAGCAGAACAACCAGCCATTCTGTTAATGAGATACGAAACCACAAGCTTGCTAAGATAACTACAAAGGAAGCGAAAACATGAATTTTCATGTTTGCTTCCTTTGTAACTACATACTTAAATCCTTCTATTGCATAGCCAAAGCTACGAACTAATCGTCTTATTCCTCTTTTATCGCGTGAGTCCATGCTCATCTAAAATATCCTTTTGACGTGTAAACATTTGCTTCTCATCTTCAACCGTTTCGTGATCATAACCAAGCAAATGTAAGAAACCATGTACGGTTAAAAAACCTAGTTCGCGCATAAAGGAGTGGCCATACTCTTCAGCTTGCTCAACTGTTCTTGGAACGGAAATAATAATATCGCCTAAAACTCGCGGCATTTCCTCTCCAAAGATTTCAATCTCCCCTTCGCCCATTTCCTCTAAAGCAAAAGAAATAACGTCCGTCGGCTTGTCCTTGTCACGATATTCACGGTTGATTTCTTGAATACGTTCATTGTTTACAAACGTAATTGATACTTCTGTTCCGTCTTCTACACCTTCTTTAGCAGCAGCTACTGCTAATAAGGCTTCTAATGTTTCTTTTTGTTCATTTGTTATTTCATTTGTTTCATCAATAAAGTCAATTAATAAACTCATGCTTTCACCTTCTGTTTTTTTAATTCAGGATACTCAATACGAGAATGGAATATACCATTTAGCGTCTCACAAAGAGCTTGTCTAATCAATTCCAATTCTTTTAATGTAATATCACATTCAATAAACTGCTCATCTTCAACTCTGTCATTAATGATGCTTCGCACTAGCTTCTCAATCTTTTCTGGGGTTGGATTGGGCATCGAACGCACAGCAGCCTCTACGCTGTCTGCAATGCAGATGACGGCTGCTTCTTTTGTTTGGGGCTTAGGCCCCTCGTAACGATAGTCTTCTTCTTTTATTTCTTCTTCTGTTTGTTCCAATGCTTTATGATAGAAGAACTTTAATAAAGACGTTCCATGATGCTGCTCGGCAATATCAACAATCTCTTTTGGTAGCTTATGCTTGCGCAAAATAGCCGCTCCGTCTGTTGTATGAGATGTAATGATATTTTTGCTGACTTTTGGAGATAACGCATCATGTGGATTACGAATATTCATTTGGTTCTCAATAAAATATTGAGGACGCTTCGTTTTACCAATATCGTGATAGTAGGCCCCTACGCGTGCGAGCAAACCGTTCGCTCCAATTGTTTCACAAGCAGCTTCTGAAAGGTTAGCTACCATTACGCTATGATGATACGTACCCGGCGTTTCCGTTAAGATTTTTCTCAGTAAAGGATGATTTGGACTAGATAGTTCAATTAGCTTCATTGTTGATAAAATACCAAAGCCACTTTCAAAGAAAGGAAGCAAACCAATGGCTAATACTGAAGAGATAATGCCAGATGCCATTGCCATTAAGCTATAATAACCAAGCTCCATTGTATCTAACTGACCATTTTTAATAAAAATAATTGATAGACTAACAATCACATTCATTAGTGCGACAACGAGTCCTGCTTGAAGCACTCTTGCCTTGCGCTGTTTGTCCATTAAAAACAAGATAGCTGTAATATTACTAATCAAAAAGTAAATCCCTATATTCATATTAAACGCTGTTGTCAATTCACCGTTAAAAATAATGCTACCGCAAATGGCAAAAATGATGCTGGAAATAATGGCAATCTTCTCATTCATTAACACTCGCAGCAAAATACCACCAACAGCCACAGGGGCTAAGTAGCCAATTTCAGATAAATCAATTCGTTGAAAAAAGCTTAAGATTTTCATTAAAGCAATCGTAATACTTGTGATAATTGCATATAAAAGGAGTGGCTTATATGTATTTGCATGAAGGCCTCGCAAATAAAAAGCTGCTCCACCAATCATAATAATAATTAGCAAGCTTAAGCCAATAAACGGTTGCAGCATTCCTTTATTGTTTAACAGCCCAGCAAGCTGAAGCTGACGGTAGATATCCGCATTGATGAGCTGATTTTCTTCCACAATAATTTGACCTTGCTTAATCCGCACAGGCTCTATTTTTTCAACTGCTGCCTGGCGATTTTCAGATGTTTTTTGTGGATCGTAAATGACATTTGGAATAATAGAAGATCTTGCGATTTCATTCATCGCAGCCTTTAGGCTAGAACTTACATTAGTTGTATACACCAGCTGCCCCTCAGCTTGGTCTTTCATTTCTTCTAAGTCACTAATCATAACTTGGTTTTTCATTACGTGGTGGACTGCTGTAACAACCGCATCTTTTGCAACCGATAATTCTTCTTTGTTCGTCTGTAAAAGCTCGCTAATTGCCTTGTCAGATAGACCCTTACGAATATTATCTGGAAGCTTGTCCTGCAACATTTCTTGCTTGCTTGTTTCGCTTTTATTTTCTAACTGATCGTACTCTTTATTCACTTCAATAATAGCATCAAAAATAGATGCAACAAGATCGACCTGGTTTTGTGCATATTCTGTTTTTTGTGTATACACATCTTCAACTGCTTCTTTTGCCTCTGCCTTCTTCTTTTCTGTACTTTCTTTATCTTCAATTGTCACAGGTGAGTAAATCGTCTCCGGTGAAATCGATAGAAGCCTCAAGTCCAATTCTTCTGGCTTTACATTGCTGTACATAGACGCAAACATAATGAGACCAATTAAAGCATATAACCCTAGTTGAATTAACCGCAGCTTTTCGATCTGTGCCATTGTTTGTTTAAAAAACCGAAACTTTGACACACCAATTTCCCCCTTTTACAAAAAATAGACCCTAAATTAAAGGGTCTCTTTGTCAAATTGGTCATACGCTTGAATGATTCGACCAACCAATGGATGACGAACGACATCTGATTGATCTAAATGGATAAACGAAATGCCTGTTACATTATTTAATATTTTTGTAACTGACCCTAATCCAGACTTCACACCTCTAGGCAAGTCCACCTGTGATACGTCACCTGTAATAATCATTTTTGACCCGAAACCCAATCGAGTTAAAAACATTTTCATCTGTGCTAATGTTGTATTTTGCGCCTCGTCTAAAATGACAAAAGCATCGTCTAATGTACGGCCACGCATATAAGCAAGTGGAGCAATCTCAATTACTCCTCTTTCTATTAGTCGCTGCGTATGCTCCGTTCCTAACACATCATGCAGCGCATCATATAGTGGTCGTAAATAAGGATCTACCTTTTCTTTTAAATCTCCTGGTAAAAAACCTAAGCTTTCCCCTGCTTCAACAGCTGGGCGCGTTAAAATAATACGCTTTACAAAACCATTTTTTAAGGCGTTAACGGCCATTACTACGGCTAAATACGTTTTTCCCGTTCCCGCTGGCCCAATACCAAATACAAGGTCATTCTTTTTAATAGCAGAAATATAGTGACTTTGCCCTAATGTCTTAACACGAATTGACTTACCCTGTACATTTTTGGCAATCTCTTCTTCATATACATCTTCAAAAAACTCCAGCGTACCTTTTTTAGCAAGCTGAATTGCATAGACAACATCTCGTTCTGAAATTGTAATGTTTTTACGAATAATTGTTACTAGCTTCTTTAACATTTCTTCAACGGTTTGTACATCTTCAGGGTTACCTGAAACAATGACTGTTTCACCTCGAGAGATGATGTTTACATTCATTTCTTCTTCAATTCTTTTCAAGTTAACATCCTGAACACCGAATAAAGAAATTGCTTCGTTTGAATCGTCAAGTTGTACGTTAATTGTTACTAGCTGTTCTGACATTCCTCAATCTCCTTGAATAATTGGTTGGGTACTCGCAATATTTTCTATAACTTGGTAATGTATTGATAATTTTACTTTACCATTCTCAAGTTGCTGGTGCAAAACTTTTTCACCTTTTATTTCAGCATCTTCACTTAAAAATGCTTTTAATTGTTTTCGACCCGTTTCAAGCCCTTTGGCAACGGCTTCTTGTTTAGAGTATACCCGTTTTGTAGTTTGATCTTCTCTTATAATCACTTTTTCATAAGAAAGGGGTGTTTTCCACTTGAAAAAGTACAGCGGCTTCACTTCTTTTTCAACTTTTGTCGTTCTATACTTTTCTTTTGAAAACGCCCAAAGCGGCATTTTAAATGCGCTTAAATCTAAGTAGTGCTTATTATAGGATTCTCCAGTCAGCACATGAAAATTAGTTTCCAGTGGAACTTCTACTTCAGACCTGTACCATGTCTCCCCATAAACTTCCCCTTTTGCTGATACAACCTTCTTATTTTTCTCGTTACCAATAATACCAGAAACGAGTACTTCACCTTCATTTACCACGTCGTTTACTTTTACCAAAGGTTGTCCTTTCTCAACAAACATTTTTGTAATCGTTGCTTTTTTAGCTGCAACTAAATGCTGATGAGATGATTTCTCCTGCTGCTTTGGTTCATTCTTCTCAACAACTTGAAAGTGATAAGAAGTTCCCTTAACCTCTACACCGACCCATGTGATATTATTCATGGAGTCGGTTAAGTAACGCTGTATTTGCTCAGGACTACCTAATGAAAATTGAAATTCTCCTCTCTTAACGCCAACTTCCTTTAGCTTCTTGGTCATTTCATATTCTGTTTCTGGAGAAGCTCCAGTTATCTCAACTTTCCATATCATATTAGATAGCAGCGTAAGCAAAAGAAAAAAAGAAAGAACGCCTAATACAAACCCGCTGTTTCTCCACATTGTTTTTGTTAAAAAAGGAAAGCCTTGCCGACGTACAAAATAAATTTTGCAGTCAGCTTTTCGAATCAGTATACGAATTTTTTTGACGTCTTTCAACAAAATAGTGGCTGTAATACAACCCTCTTCTACTTTTTTGACATGAGAGATCATAATTCCTTGGCGCACGCATAAATTCACAAAACGTTCAATACCTTTTCCAACAATTCGAATTCGAACGGTTCCAATAATAAAGTTTGTCCATCCATTCTTCATTATGTTCCTCCTACCCTTACTGTTCTAAATAAAGAACTTGATTAATTTTCCCTTCTAACACTAATTCTTCAGGTAAAATCACCTTTATCACGAGTCCTTCACCGCGGACTAGCATTTGTCCCTGCTTCAACAACACTCGTATTTCAGTATCAGAAAAGGCTAATAAACCTTTGTGATTTTCAATATATATGTGTATTTGTCCAACTAACGTAATCCGAGGAAGATCCATTAACACATCAGCGGGTAGTTCCATCGTTTTCGTCATCCATCTTTTCATTTGCTGTCTCCATGTTTTGCTCATAAAAAAGAACCCCCTTTCATCTCATGTTTATGAGAAAGGGGGTTAATGTATCACATCTATTTATCTTTTATAACTTCGTCTTTTCGACTTTGGCGGTCCTAGTACTTCCGACCAAATAACACCTTGAATTGCTGCTTTCTTCGAAAACACAACGGGACGAGTAGATGTATCCTGCTTTTTGTCGATAGATGAAACTGAGCTCGTTCCAGCTCGCTTTGGTATTTCTCTTTGAGTCTTTAATTGTTCAAGCTTTTCCTGAAGCTCATTCCGAACGGCTTGAGCCTCTTCTTTCATATCTTTCTTAGCTTCTACTACCGTTTCTTTTTTGTTGCGCTCAGAAGGACGATAGGGTATTCGTTTTGGTCGATTTCTCTCTTCTCTAGAAGTAGGATTACCAACAGGAGGCATTGGCTGGCGCTGTGGGCGTTTTTCTTCCTCTTCTGCCCCTGAACCAATATAACGTTGAATAACGTTTAAAATAAAGCCTCCGACGATGATAACAAGAAAGAGATTTCCGATAATAAATTCAAATATGCCTTGAATTATGTTCATGAGGAGAGCCCTCCTTATTTCTCTTCGTCATCCTGTCCCATTTTGCCGATAGAATCTCTCATGTCCGTGTCTGCATCAATGTTTCGGATATTCATATAATCCATCACGCCAAGGTTACCAGAGCGCAGTGCTTCTGCCATCGCTAACGGAACTTCCGCTTCGGCTTCTACTACTTTTGCACGCATCTCTTCTACTTTTGCACGCATTTCTTGTTCTTGTGCTACAGCCATTGCACGGCGCTCTTCCGCTTTTGCTTGTGCAATGTTTTTGTCAGCTTCCGCTTGGTCAATTTGAAGGACTGCACCAATGTTTTTACCGATATCGATATCTGCAATATCAATTGATAGAATTTCAAAGGCTGTTCCTGAATCCAACCCTTTTGTTAAAACTGTTTGTGAAATCATATCTGGGTTTTCTAATACCTTTTTATGATCTTGCTGAGAACCAATTGTAGAAACAATCCCTTCACCGACACGAGCAATAACTGTTTCTTCTCCAGCTCCCCCTACTAAACGGTCAATGTTTGCACGTACTGTAATACGAGCTTTTGCTTTTACTTCAATACCATCCATCGCCACACCTGAAATAAAAGGTGTTTCAATTACTTTTGGATTAACGCTCATTTGAACAGCTTCTAACACATTACGACCCGCTAAGTCAATCGCAGCTCCACGTTCAAATGGTAGTTCAATGTTTGCACGCTGAGCAGCAATTAACGCATTAACCACGCGGTCAACGTTACCACCTGCTAAGTAGTGGCTCTCTAGCTGATTTGTCGAAACATCCAGTCCAGCTTTACTTGCTTTAATCAATGGATTTACAACGCGAGACGGGATAACGCGACGTAATCTCATTCCGACTAGTGTAAAGATACTAATACGTACACCTGCTGCTAATGCTGAAATCCACAGCATTACCGGTACAAACGTAAAGAATACGGCTAATAGTATAATGCCTAAGCCAATTGCAACAAAAAATAATAAGCTACCTGGTTCCATTATTTAACTTCCTCCTCGGTTGGTAAGTCTTTCACTTTTCGTACCACAACTCGTGATCCTTCTACTTTCATCACTTTCACTTTAACATCTTTTGCTAAATAATTCCCCTCTGATACTACGTCGATGTATTCATCATTGATTGAAACTGTACCAGATGGTCGAAGTGGTGTAATTGTTACCCCTTCTTTACCGATCAATTCATAACGATTTTGATTAGAAACATAACCCGACTCTGTATTAAGTGAGTCACTTAATACCATCTTTCTCAACGTTTTCATTCTCTTACCAAAAAATTTCATCATAACAAACGCTCCTCCCAAAGCAACAGCACAAGCAATGATTAACGACACTCCCATTTGCACGTAGTTATCCGTAGTGAGAAAGAAACTAACAAAAATAGCCCCTAACCCAATTATTCCTAATATTCCACCTGGTAAGAAAAGCTCTAAAAGCAGAAGAACAATTCCAATAATAAATACAATAATTGCTTCCATTCCTGCTAATCCCGCTACCAGATGACCATAAAAGAATAGAAGTAGCGCACCAATTCCCATGGAACCAGCTAAACCAAACGTTGGTGTATAAAGCTCAATCACTAAACCTAGTCCTCCTATCGACAGCAAAATTGGTACGACTACTGGATTGGTAACGAAGCGAGCGATATGCTCTGCCCAGCTAACCTTTGTTGTAATCACATCCGAATTTTCATAGCCTAATTTATCTAATAGCTCATTTAAATTAGCAACTGTTCCTTCAGAATATTGTACGTCTTCCGCTTGTTTAGGAGTCAGCGTTAGCAGTTCTTTATTCGTTATGTCCAGCTCTGGCAGCTCAATCGATTTATCTGCCATTGCCATTGCATATTTTGGGTCGCGTCCATTTTGCTCAGCGGCGCTTTTCATCGCTGATAGCCAATAAGACTGTGCTTTGTCGTCCGCTGCGTTACCTGACCCATCAATAACAGCTGCAGAACCCATTGTTGATCCAGGAGTCATATAAATTTCATCCGCATTTAAGGCAATGTATGCCCCTGCGGATAATGCTTTTTTATTGACGAGCGCAACAATGGGAATATCCGTTTTTGTAATACTTTTTCCAATATCAGAAGCAGCATCTACGGCCCCACCAGGCGTATTAATATCTAACACAATTAAATCTGCCTTTTCGGTTTCTGCTTCTTTAATACTACGGTTTAAAAAAGCGAGAAGTCCTTTTTCAACTGTATCCTCAACTGGAATGACATATACTTTCTCTGAACTAGCAGTGAAGGCTTGTGGCAAGAAACAAAGTATGATAAACGTAGCGACAATGATGCTTACAGTTATTTTTTTCACTTATTCTATCACCCCTCCTCTCTTTGCATCATATGAGTGCTTATCTTCTTATACGATTAACTTTACAAATAGTTTCAAGTTTTTGAAACTTTTTATGTATGAATATGAACCTATAACATATAAAAAACACCTTACGTGTGTAAGGTGTTTTTTACGATAAGTGTTGAAGAACAAGCTTATTTACAAGAGAGCCATCAGCTTTACCTTTCACTTTAGGCATAAGCGCTCCCATAACTTTCCCCATATCAGCTTTAGAGGAAGACTGCGTTTCTTCAATCGTTGCTTTAATCAATTCGCTTAACTCTTCTTCACTTAGTTGCTTAGGCGCATAAGCTTCTAATATAACTAATTCAGAATGAATTTTATCAACAAGATCTTGACGACCTGCTTTCTCAAATTCATGGAGGGAGTCTTTACGTTGTTTGAATTCGCGAGAAATAACCGTCAACTCGTCTGCTTCAGTTAGATCGTGGCCCAACTTAATGGCTTCATTTTGAAGAGATGCTTTTACCATGCGAATCACAGTTAGCTTCTCTTTCTCTTTGTTTTTCATCGCTTGCTTCATATCACTATTTAAACGCTCGAGAAGACTCATAATAAATCCACCCTCTTATTAGAACTTGCGCTTTCTAGCAGCTTCAGATTTCTTCTTACGCTTTACGCTAGGCTTTTCATAGAATTCGCGCTTTCTTGCTTCTTGTAACGTACCAGTTTTTGAAACTGAACGTTTGAAGCGACGAAGAGCATCTTCAAGCGATTCGTTTTTACGAACAACTGTTTTTGACATTCTAATTCCCTCCCTCCGAACAAAACCACTAACATCATAATGACATGTGTTAGACATGTCTTTTGCCATTATAATATAATGAACTCTTAAGGTCAACCAGTTTAAATAAAGTAATAAACCCATTCAATTGTATTTTATGAATTCACTTATTAAACCATACCCATTTTCTCAATCAATTATAAAACTTGCACACGCAGGCTTTCTTTATCTTCCAAACCTGCGTGTGCTTTTTGAAATTAAGAGCTTAGTTTAACGCGATCTGCTGGCATTTCTACATCGTCCATCACACGTACAAACTCACCTTCGTTATATGGGTAACCAGCTTTAGAAATTTTTACTTTCACAAGCTTTCCAACCATTTCTTCCGTTGCTGGGAACACTACTTTCAAATAGTTATCCGTGTAACCAACGTACAGATTGCTATTTGATTCTTCTTTGTAACGTTCTTCCGGAATAACTTCCAATACTTCACCTTCAAATTCTGAAGCATACTCTTTCGCCAGTTGATTTGAAAGCTCGATTAAGCGATGTACGCGCTCGTTTTTCACTTCTTCATCAATTTGGTCGTCCATGCGAGCAGCAGGTGTACCTGTACGCTTAGAGTATGGGAACACGTGAAGCTCTGAGAATTTATGCTCTCTAATGAAGTTGTATGTTTCCATAAACTCTTCTTCTGTTTCACCAGGGAATCCTACAATTACATCAGATGTAATCGCAAGTCCAGGTAACGCTTCTTTTAAGCGTGTCAAACGCTCTCCAAAGAATTCCATTGTGTACTTACGACGCATGCGTTTTAACACCGTATTTGACCCGGACTGAAGGGGCACGTGTAAATGACGAACAACCATTTCAGATTTATCCAACACGTCGATAACTTCGTCTGTAATCTGACTAGCTTCAATTGATGAAATACGGATGCGTTTTAATCCTTTTACTTGAGACTCTAAATCACGTAATAGCTGTGCAAGATTATAATCTTTCATATCTTCACCGTAGCCACCCGTATGAATTCCCGTTAAAACAATCTCTTTATAACCAGCATCTACTAATTGTTGAGCTTGCGCTACAACTTCTTTTGGATCGCGTGAACGCATTAAACCTCTTGCCCAAGGAATGATACAAAACGTACAGAAATTGTTACAGCCTTCTTGGATTTTCAAGGATGCACGCGTACGGTCCGTGAAAGCTGGTACGTCTAATTCTTCATATACGCGTGTTTTCATGATATTTCCTACGCCGTTAATCGGCTGGCGCTCTTGTTTAAATTGTTCAATGTAATCTAGCATCTTCACGCGATCTTGTGTACCTACAACGATATCAACGCCAGGAATCGCCATTATTTCTGCTGGTGATGTTTGTGCGTAACATCCTGTTACACAAATAACAGCATCTGGATTTTTACGAATTGCACGACGAATTACTTGGCGACTTTTTTTATCACCTGTGTTCGTTACCGTACAGGTATTGATAACATATACATCAGCAGTTTGTTCATATTCTACGCGATCGTAGTTAGCTCCTTTAAACAACTGCCAAATAGCTTCTGTTTCATAGTGATTCACTTTACACCCTAACGTGTGGAAAGCAACTGTTGGCATTGTGTTCACCCCATTAACTCAGTTTGATATGAAATAGCAGATAGCACGTATAGCGGTGCTGTTTCTGCACGTAAAATTCGAGGACCGAATCCACATTTAATAAATTGATGTTCTTCTAAAAACGCAACTTCTTGTTCTGTGAGTCCACCTTCTGGTCCAATAACAACCAAAAGCGAATCACCTGGCTGTAGATTAGATAAAACATGATGCAAATTAGAAGACTCACCTTGCTTAGCTACTTCTTCATACGCTACAATTTTATGCGTACAGTCGCTTGCTGCAACGAGCTGTTTTAAAGTCATCGGACTGTCAACAGCTGGCACTATGGTACGATGAGATTGCTCTGCAGCTTCCTTTGCAATTTTGTTCCATCGCTCTAATTTCTTTTTACCTTTTTTCTCGTCCCATTTCACAATGGAGCGATCCGCAATAAAAGGGATAAACCTCGTTGCGCCAAGTTCTGTCCCTTTTTGAATAATAAGCTCAAGCTTATCCCCTTTAGGCAACCCGCTCACAATCGTCACTGTCACAGGCATTTCTTTTTCTTCACTTAACCATTCTATAATAGATCCTTGAATTTCGTCAGTGGAAATCATTTCAATCTCACAGAGAGCCGCTTGTCCATTTTCATTGCAACAAATAATACGTTCTCCTTCTGACATTCTCATTACTCGCTGAATGTGGTGAGCATCTGATTCAGTAATTCTCACCGTTTTATCAACAAATTGATCATTTTTTAGAAAATAACGTTGCACAGCTACACCTTCTCACTTATCAAGCTTGTTTAGTCGCAATAATAGCTACCCAATCTTCCATCATTGTTACTTCTTCAATAACAAATCCAGCCTTCACAAGCGCTTCTTTTACTTCTTCTTTCTTGGCACTAATTATGCCTGATGTAATAAATGAACCGCCTGGCTTCAGAACCGCATATGCATCGTCAACAAAACGAACAATAATTTCTGCTAGAATATTTGCAACAACAACGTCTACAGGTCCTTCAACATTATTTAAAAGGTTATTTTGAGCAACCGTTACAGCATCTTGCACTTTGTTTAGCTTTACGTTTAAACGAGCAGAACGAACGGCTACTTCATCAAGATCAAGTGCTCTTACAGATTTTGCTCCAAGCATTGCTGCACCAATACTTAAAACGCCAGAACCTGTTCCAACATCGATAACCGTATCATTTTCTTTAACCGTTCGTTCAAGTCCTTGCAAAGACATGACCGTTGTTGGGTGGGTCCCTGTTCCAAACGCCATCCCTGGATCTAATTCAATAATTAATTCATCTGTGTTGACTTTTTCATAGTTTTCCCAAGTAGGGACAATTGTAAAACGCTCAGATATTTTTACAGGATGATAATATTTCTTCCATGCAGTTGCCCACTCTTCTTCATTTACCTCACTGATTGTCACCTTGTTTGCACCTAAATCAAAGTCATAAACTAACAGGCCGTTAATAGCCTCTTTAATACCTTCAACCGTCTCACCTAAGAAGCTATTTACAGGAAGGTATGCTTTTACAATTACGCCTTCTTCAGGGTAATCATCGGCATTAAGCTGGTAGATTTCCCCAAAAGTTGTATCCCTTTCTTTTATTAAATCTGCAGGATCTTCGATTACAACACCGCTCGCTCCTGATTCATGTAAAATATGTGAGATTGGTTCAATCGCTTCCTGTGTCGTATGAATACAAATTTCAGACCATTTCATCTCTACCAACTTCATCCCTTCTATTTTTTCACTTCATTTTGTTTTATGACAGCTGACAGGTTGGTAAAGCATTTTACCAACCTGTCAGTGTTTACTATTCGCCTTTAATTGCTCTCTTTACTTTTGCAAAGAAAGAATCGTGCTGCTCATCAACTGCTTCTTGTCCGCTTAATTCTGCGAATTCTCGGATCAATTGTTTTTGTTTCTCAGAAAGCTTTGTTGGTGTAACAACGCGCACGTGAATATGCTGGTCACCCTGACCATATCCTCGAACGTTTGCTACACCTTTCCCTTTTAGTCGGAACCTCGTACCTGTTTGCGTACCTGCAGGAATTTTCAACTTTACTTTTCCATGCAGCGTCGGTACTTCCACTTCATCTCCCAGTGCGGCTTGTGCAAAGGTTAACGGCATTTCACAATAAATATCATCACCGTCACGCTCAAAGAGTTCATGTGATCGAACGTTAAACACAACGTATAAGTCTCCAGATGGACCGCCATTTGCACCAGGTTCTCCTTGGCCACTCACGCGAAGCTGTTGACCATCATCCACACCAGCTGGAATTTTCACATTAATTTTGCGACGTTTTGTTACTTTTCCTTCTCCGTGACATGTTGAACATTTCTGCTCAATTTTCTTACCAGTTCCATTACAATGATGGCAAGCACGACGGTTTACTACACGACCAAACGGCGTGTTTTGTTCCACATTTAATTGCCCAGAACCGTTACAGTGTGAACATGTGCTTACTTTTGTACCTGGCTTTGCACCTGACCCATTACATGTGTCACATGTTTCTTCACGAGGAATTTCAATTGTTGTTTCTTTCCCAAATACCGCTTCTTCAAACGATAACGTCATCGTATATTGTAAATCGGCACCTTGTCTTGGCGCATTAGGGTCTCTTCTACGACCTCCACCACCAAAGATTGAACTAAAAATATCTTCAAAGCCAAAGCCGCCAAAGTCTGATCCGCCGCCAAAACCACCAAAGCCTTGATTTGGATCAGTATGACCAAATTGATCATAGTGTGCTTTCTTTTGATCATCACTCAATACTTCATATGCTTCTTTGACTTCTTTAAATTGCTCTGCAGCATCCTCGGCTTTATTAATATCTGGATGATATTTTTTTGAAAGCTTACGGTACGCTTTTTTAATTTCATCTTTTGTAGCGCCTTTGCTGATGCCGAGTACTTCATAGTAATCTCGCTTACTCATCAATACTCACTCCCGAATCGTTTCACATAAACGTAATTGTATCATCATTAATCTTTCCATCGCAACAGAAAAGTTAAGCGACACACCGAACCTATTGTGAATTGCTATTTTTGTACGTTAAAAAAGTCAAAGCCAAGAGATAGCTTGACTTTGACTTTTGAAATCCTGTGAATTGCACCGTGGCGTCCTTCACATTAGTCGTCAAGATGCATTATTTTTTATCGTCGTTTACTTCTTCAAACTCTGCATCTACAACATCATCGTTTTGAGCGCCTTCGCCACCAGCTGCTTGTTGAGCTTGCTCGTACATTTTCACCGTTAGAGTTTGAACAACCTCTTGAAGTTCATCTTTTTTCGCTTTGATTTCTTCAAGGTCATTCTTTTCAATTGCAGCTTTTAACGCATCTTTTGCTTCGTTAGCTTTTGTTACTTCCGCTTCTTCAACCTTACCTTCAAGGTCTTTCAACGTTTTTTCAGTTGTAAATACAAGTTGATCTGCTTCATTGCGTAATTCAACTTCTTCTTTACGCTGTTTATCTGCATCCGCATTATCTTCTGCTTCTTTTACCATGCGTTCGATTTCATCATCTGATAAACCAGTAGAAGACTTGATTGTAATTGCTTGCTCTTTATTTGTACCTAAATCTTTTGCACGTACGTTTACGATACCGTTTTTATCAATATCAAAACTTACTTCAATTTGAGGTACACCACGTGGAGCTGGTGGAATGTCCGTTAATTGGAAACGACCTAACGTTTTGTTGTCAGCTGACATTGGACGTTCACCTTGAAGCACATGAATGTCTACAGCCGTTTGGTTATCAGCTGCCGTTGAGAATACTTGTGATTTACTTGTAGGAATTGTTGTGTTTCGCTCAATTAGCTTTGTAAATACGCCACCCATTGTTTCAATTCCTAGAGATAATGGCGTTACATCTAGTAATACTACGTCTTTTACATCACCAGTTAATACGCCACCTTGAATTGCTGCACCTAAAGCAACAACTTCATCAGGATTTACGCCTTTATGAGGCTCTTTACCAGTTTCTTTTTTAATTGCTTCTTGTACAGCTGGAATACGAGTAGAACCACCAACTAAAATAACTTTATCTAGTTCACTTGCAGAAAGACCAGCATCTTGTAATGCTTGACGTACTGGAGCCATTGTACGCTCTACTAGGTCTGCAGATAACTCTTCAAACTTCGCGCGTGATAGCGTTACTTCTAAGTGAAGTGGTCCAGCTTCGCCAGCTGTGATAAATGGTAATGAAACTTGTGTAGAAGTTACACCAGATAAATCTTTCTTCGCTTTTTCAGCAGCATCTTTTAGACGTTGAAGCGCCATTTTATCTTTAGCTAAATCAATGCCATTTTCTTTTTTAAACTCAGCTACTAAGTAGTCGATGATTACTTGGTCAAAATCATCTCCACCAAGACGGTTGTCACCAGCAGTTGAGCGTACTTCGAATACACCATCGCCTAGTTCTAGAATCGATACGTCAAACGTACCTCCACCTAAGTCATATACTAGTACAGTTTGATCTTCGTCTGTTTTTTCTAATCCGTATGCAAGAGCAGCTGCTGTTGGTTCGTTGATGATACGCTCAACTTCTAAACCAGCAATTTTACCAGCATCTTTTGTTGCTTGACGCTCAGCATCGTTAAAGTATGCAGGAACTGTAATAACCGCTTTTGTTACAGGCTCACCTAAGTATTCTTCTGCATATCCTTTTAAATGTTGAAGAATAATTGCTGACATTTCTTGAGGTGTATACTCTTTCCCTTCAGCTTCTACTTTGTGATCTGTACCCATATGACGTTTAATTGAGATGATTGTGTTTGGGTTTGTAATTGCTTGACGCTTTGCTACTTCCCCAACTTGACGCTCACCGTTTTTAAACGCAACAACAGATGGTGTTGTACGATTTCCTTCTGGATTTGGGATTACTTTTGGCTCGCCGCCTTCTAAAACAGCGACACAAGAGTTCGTTGTACCTAAATCGATACCAATGATTTTACTCATGTAAAATAACCTCCTTGTTTTATGTAATAGTTTTATTGGTTTACTTTTACCATTGCAGGGCGAATAATTTTATCCTTTAGCTTATACCCTTTTTGAAGTTCTTCTACGACTGTATTTGGTTCATACGCCTCATCTTCTACTTGCATAACAGCCTGATGTTCATAAGGATCGAATGGTTTCCCTACAGATTCAATTGCCTCAACACCTTCTTTTTGAAGTGCCTCAACTAATTGACGGTAGACCATCTCTACACCTTTCATCACAGACTTCGTATTCTCATCTTCTGTGTTCACCTGTAGAGCACGATCAAAGTTATCTAGTGCTGGTAAGATATCTGTCACTAAAGATTGAGCACGATATTTCTGTGCTGCTTCTGCATCAAGACGAGAACGACGACGGAAATTATCGAAATCAGCTTGTAGACGTACATATCTATTTTCCTGTTCTTCAAGCTGTTGCTTTAATTGGTCAATTTCTGTTTGAAGAGTAGCTTCTACAGATTCTTCAACAGTCTCTTCTTGCTGAACTTCTGTATCTACAGTTTCTTCTACTACATCTTCTACTTGCTTTTCGTTTGACAATTCCTTCACCTCCTTAAAGTTAGAGCACGTTCATGCCGCTGTCTATTTTATCATAGGAAAGACAGGAAGCAATGACTTCCAGCACTTTCCTTTTATTTTTTATTGCTTGTATAAATTCGTTAATAAACGAGACATGTCAGAAGATAACAATGTCATTAAGCTAATAGCTCGCGCATATTCCATACGAGTCGGTCCTAATAAAGCAATGGTACCAATTTGTTCTTCACCAAACGAATACGTAGCAGTAATTAAACTACAATCAGCCATTTCGTTTACTTCATTCTCACGGCCAATTTTAACGTGAATACCAGATTCACTAGACGTTAAAAGCTGTGAAAACTCTTTTTCATGTTCAATAATAGTGAATAAATCACGAATTTTATCAATGTTATGAAACTCAGGCTGAGCAAACATATTCGTTTTTCCACCGATAACCATTTTACCGCTTGTATTCAGCTTTAACGTATCGCTTAAAATCGTCATCGTTTCTTTATACCCTCGAATATGATTTTTTAACAATAAAGCTACTTCTTTATACATCTTATCATGTAGCTCAGTAATCCGAACGCCTACTAGCTTATCGTTTAAAATATTGACCATCTTCTCAATATCTGATGCGCCAATACCAGTAGGTAAAGTAATTGTACGATGCTGTACGTGACCTGTATCTGTAACAATAATAGCAACGGCTGACTCCTCAGTTAACGGCAAAATCTGCAGCTGCTTGAGCTTATTCGTTACTGCTTTAGGGCCAAGCACAATTGACGTTAAGCTTGTTAAGTCTGATAAAATTTGAGCAGATTTTTGCACAATCTCTTCCAGTTCAACAACTCGTTCAGCAAAGAGAGACTTAACTGTTGAAATATCTTCATTCGTTAATAGCTGCGGAGATAACAAATGATCCACATAATAGCGATATCCTTTTTCGGATGGAACGCGCCCTGAAGATGTATGAGTTTTTTCAATAAAGCCCAGCTCTTCTAAATCAGACATTTCATTGCGAATTGTTGCTGAACTAAAGTTAATTTCACTTTTTTTAGAAAGTGTACGAGAGCCAACAGGCTGTGCAGATCGAATAAAATCATCAATTATGACTTGTAAAATTAATAGTTGTCGATCAGTAAGCACGTTTCATCACCTCTGTTAGCACTCTAAAAGCTTGAGTGCTAAATCTAATAATAAATTACCAAATCATTATGGGTCATGTCAACGATTAGATTCCACCAATAAATGCCTGGAATACCTCATTTCCTAAAAAGCGCCCTTTTTTTGTTAGTCGCAGCGAACTTTCGGTTTGTTCCAGCAATCCTTTGTTTGTATATTCTTTTATTGGCTCAGAAAAAACTTCTTTCATTTCAACTTTATACTTTTCGTAAAAGCTAGCTTTGTTAACACCATTTGTTTTACGCAATCCTAGAAACATCTCTTCTTCCATTCTTTCCACTTTTGAAACAGAAATTTCATCTAAATAAGCATGATTCGTTTCAGTAACGGCCTGCATATATTTTTTTAACGGTGCAATATTCGATCGTCTAATTCCATCAATGTAGCTATGAGCTCCCGCTCCTATCCCGTAGTAATCATTATTATCCCAATACGTCAGGTTATGAAGGCTTTCGTAGCTTGAACGAGCAAAATTGCTAATTTCATACTGAGAATATCCATGCTTATCCATCTCATCCATTAACATCTCGTACATAAACGCTTCATCTTCTTGAGAAGGCACACGAAGCTTTCCTTTATTCATTAAGTTATAAAATACGGTTTTAGGCTCAATGATAAGAGAATAAGCAGATATATGCTCGACATCCAGTGAAAATGCAATATCAAGCGTTTCTTTGAAATCAGAAATCGTTTGTCCAGGCAAGCTGTACATTAAATCTAAGCTAATATTTCTAAACCCTATTTTTCTCGCTTCGTCAACAGCTTGAAATGCTTGCTGGTTGCTATGAACACGTCCAATTTTTTCAAGAAGCTGTTCATTGAACGTTTGAACACCAATGCTCAATCGATCTACACCGTACGCATGTAAAATTCGTAACTTCTCTTCTGTTAGCTCATTAGGATTTGCTTCAAACGTAAACTCTTTTACATCATGAACTGGAAACGATTCATGAATGGATTCTAAAAAGTACGTCAGTTGCTTTTCATCAAGGGCTGTCGGAGTTCCTCCACCGACAAAAATCGTCTTTAAATCATTAGCTGGATACCTTTCTACCGTCTGCTTCATCTCATCTCTCATTTTTTCTAGATAGGGCATAACGGGCTGATTTTTGAAAAATACTTTATTAAAGTCACAGTAGTGACAAATATGATGACAAAAAGGAATGTGCAGGTAAGCTGCTTCAATCATCGTCTTCCACCTCAAAATAGTTAAAGTAAATGATAAAAATACCGCAGATGCTCTCTGCGGTATTTTTATCGTAACGCGTCTTTAATCGCTCTACGCTATAGTGTAACAAATCAATCAGTTATAAAACACTAAACTGCTTATATTAAATGATTTCTCACTCTTCATCCATACGCAGTACAGCCATGAATGCTTCTTGTGGAACTTCTACTGATCCGACTTGCTTCATTCGTTTTTTACCTTCTTTTTGTTTCTCAAGAAGCTTACGCTTACGAGAAATATCTCCACCGTAACATTTTGCTAATACATTTTTACGAATGGCTTTGATTGTTGAACGTGCTACAATCTTTTGACCAATAGCTGCCTGAATAGGGACTTCAAACTGCTGACGTGGAATCAGCTCTCTAAGCTTCTCTACGATAATCTTACCGCGGTCGTACGCTGAGTCACGGTGCACGATGAAGGACAGTGCATCGACTTTTTCTGCATTTAATAAGATATCCATTTTCACAAGCTTAGATTCTTTGTAACCAATTAATTCGTAATCGAAGGATGCATACCCTTTTGTGTTTGATTTTAATTGATCAAAGAAATCATACACGATTTCAGCTAGCGGAATCTCATACACAATGCTCACTCGATTCGCATCTAAATACTGCATGTCGATGAAGTTACCGCGCTTCTTCTGACAAAGCTCCATAACAGCTCCTACATAATCATTAGGAACCATCATCGTTGCTTTTACATACGGCTCTTCCACTTTTTCAATCTTTTGAGCGTCTGGCATATTAGACGGGTTATCAACAGATACTTTCTCGCCATCCGTCATGTAAACATCGTAGATAACACTTGGTGCTGTTGTAATCAAGTCAATCTTAAACTCACGCTCGATACGCTCTTGGATAATTTCCATGTGAAGCAGGCCTAAGAATCCACAGCGGAAGCCGAATCCTAATGCTTGAGATGTCTCTGGTTCAAATTGAAGGGCAGAATCATTCAGCTCCAGTTTTTCTAAGGCTTCACGTAAGTCATTATATTTTGCTGTATCAATTGGATACAAGCCGCAATATACCATTGGATTTAAACGACGGTAACCTGGTAATGGTTCAGTTGCACCATTTTTAGCAAGCGTAATCGTATCCCCTACGCGTGTATCTCCTACGTTTTTAATAGCAGCTGTTAAATATCCTACATCTCCAACAGATAGTTGGTCTTGTGGAACTGCTTTTGGTGTTAATACACCAATTTCTGTTACTTCAAACTCTTTGCCCGTTGCCATCATGCGAATTTTATCGCCTGTTTTGACCGACCCTTCTACAATACGAATAGATGCAACAACACCACGATACGCATCATAGAATGAATCAAAAATTAAGGCTTTTAAAGGCCCTTCAGGATCCCCTTCAGGAGCAGGTACCTTTTCTACAATTTGCTCTAAAATCTCTTCAATTCCAATACCTGCTTTTGCAGAAGCGAGCACTGCTTCTGAAGCATCTAAGCCAATTACATCTTCCACTTCTTGACGTACGCGTTCAGGCTCAGCACTTGGAAGGTCAATTTTATTAATAACCGGTAAGATTTCCAAATCATTATCTAGCGCTAAGTATACGTTTGCTAATGTTTGCGCTTCAATTCCCTGAGCTGCATCCACTACAAGAATTGCTCCTTCACAAGCTGCAAGACTACGAGACACTTCATATGTAAAATCGACGTGCCCTGGAGTATCAATTAAATGGAAAATATATTCTTCCCCATCTTTTGCTTTATACTTAAGCTGAACAGCATTTAGCTTAATAGTAATTCCACGCTCACGTTCTAAATCCATAGAATCCAAAAGCTGAGCTTTCATTTCGCGCTGCGTAAGCGCATTTGTCTTTTCTAAAATACGGTCAGCTAATGTTGACTTTCCGTGATCTATATGAGCAATAATCGAAAAGTTTCTAATTTTCGACTGTCGGTTTAACTTCGCTTCTCTATCCATCATTTTTTCACTCCTACTGAAAATCGGCAAAATACACTAAAGTAAATTATAACAACACATCAGTCAACATTCAATAAACTTCTCAAAGGAAGGAGAGAGATGAGCTCAATAGTAAAGCAGAGCAGCTTTAATGTATAGCGAAACATTAAGGCTGCTCTGCTTTGTTGTTTTATACAAACAGGTTATGAAAAGCTTCGACTGCTTTTTGTATAACAGCCTGTATGCCGTTAGCTAAGCTTTTTCCGATTGAAGAAAAAAAGTTAAATGCCTTTCGCTCTTCCAGTAGCTTTTGTTTTTCTTCAAGGTCCACAACTCGCTTGTTGCCCATTACATCTGCTTCTACTTCGCCCTCGCTCGTTTTAGAAACTGTAAAAACTTGCTGAATACTAGGGTCATCATACCCTTTCATCTTAATTAGCCCTTGCTGGGCAGTCTGCATCCCTAATAGTACACCGAACAATAACACAACGCTTAGTAGCAGCGACTTCATCATGAATTTCGCCATGAGAATGCTCCTTTCATCTAAACATACCTATTCATTTTCGTAGTATTCATTATGGGATACTTCTTCTTGTTTCATTCACTTTTAATGAGTATAAGATCCAAAGTTTCCTTGATCCACTTCATGGTGAAGAGCTGCGTTCAGCCCTCCAGCTACCACGTTGGCCATCTCTTCTATAAATAAGTCAACTTCTTTTGGTGTAACCATCAAATTATGACCTAACGGCGCTAACACCTCATGAATTAAACGACGCTTTTCTTCATCAGGTAACGTACCAATCATTCCTAAATACGTTTGACGATGTTCTTCATTTGGTAAGTCTTCGTCAGTTAACTGTTTTTTTTCTCCAAACGTCATTCCAGAAGGGATAAGAGACTTCGAAGGCTTGTCTTGTTCATTCATCTCACGTCCAAAATGCTTTAAAATAAAATCAATGGTATCGCTTGTAATTGATACCGCATCAACAACTGTGGGTATACCGATTGCAATTACTGGAATACCTAGCGTTTCATAGCTAATTTCTTTTCGTTTATTTCCAACTCCAGAGCCGGGATGAATACCTGAATCTGAAATTTGAATCGTTGCGTTCACACGTTCGATTGAACGAGCTGCTAAAGCATCAACCGCAATAATAAAGTCAGGTTTTACTTTTTGGACAACACCAAAGATAATATCGCTCGTTTCAATTCCCGTAATCCCCATTACACCAGGTATAATAGCACTTACCGGACGGAACCCTTCTTCTACGCTTTCAGGCTGTAGAGCAAATAAATGACGAGTGATTAATAAATTTTCGACCGTCTTTGGTCCAAGTGCATCCGGAGTAACGCTGCTGTTTCCAAGACCGACTACTAAACAACTTGCATCATCTGGGATATTCAAGCCTTTTATAAAATGATTTAGTTCTTCGGCAAATACTTCTTCCATCTTTTCCTGCTTTTCGGTATCCTGCTCGCGAATTCCAACAGATTCTAGAGTAAGATAGCGACCTTTTTTCTTTCCAATCGTTTGGGCACCTTGTTCAGTTATTTCGACTAAAGATACCTTTACTCCATCGACATCTTTCTCTTTAAAAATAACGCCTTCAAGCTCAGACTGCTTAGCTTGCTTTTCATTGTCTTCAACAGCCATCGTTCTTGCTTCCACGGCTAAATCAGTGCGAATACTATATTGACTTAAGTCTAAGTTTTCATTCATTGCAGACCCTCCTCAGCTATTATCATAGAAGTTAGTTTCACCTCTTGCTAATTAATTCATGCACGAGAGCGATAAAATTCCTTTTAGGTGCTATTGCATTATAGCCGTGGGTTTGATAAAATATCCTTTGTTCTTATTGTAAGAAATGTCGAGTTCTATATAATCTCGATTGTTATAATTTCGGGAGGTGAAACGAATGCCAAACATTAAATCAGCTATCAAACGTGTAAAAACTACTGAAGCTCGTCGTGCACATAACATCCAAGTAAAATCTGCTATGCGTACTGCTATCAAAAACTTTGAAGCTTTAGTTGAAAACAACGATGTAGATAATGCAAAAGCAGCATACTCTGTTGCTTCTAAAAAATTAGACAAGGCTGCACAAAAAGGTCTTATCCACAAAAACGCTGCAGCTCGTCAAAAATCTCGCTTAGCGCAAAAACTTAACGGTTTATCTGCATAATAAGCGAAAAAACGATCCCTATAGGATCGTTTTTTTTATGTTTTGCTAGACACCAGCTTGCTTTAAGAAAAACAATTGTAAAAGCAATTCTTTGTCTATTTTTCCCGTCTTCATTTCATAATCTGCTTCTGCTAGCTCTTTGATAATGCTACGCAGCAACGGCTCTTCAAATTTTCGACTTTGTTGAAGAGCAATTTTCACTCGAAAAGGATGCACTTTTAACGTTTGTGCAATTTGCTGTTGACTATACCCTTGACCAGAAAGCTGCTTTGTATGATAAATTAAGCGAAATTGTGAAGCTAGTAACGATAGAATTTTGATTGGCTCCTCATTGTTTCGAAGCAAATCTTGATAAATATTTAACGCTTCTTTTAGGTTTTTATTCATAACTGCTTCAATAAGTGTAAAAACATTTTGTTCTAACGTTTTGGCTACAAGCTCGTGTACAACTTCTCGCGTAATGACACCATTATCTCCTACATAAAGCATCATTTTCTCCACTTCATTTGTGATGATCGTAACGTTTAATCCGACAAGCTGCAGCAAGAGCTGCTTAGCATCTTCATCCATTTCCACGTTTCTTTTATGCAATACGTCTTTTATCCACTGCACTAAGTCATGCTCATTAAATTCATTTGCTTCCACATATGTAGCCTGCTTTTTTAACGCTTTTGTTATCTTTTTACGCTCATCTAATTTTTCATAAGGAGCTTGCACGATTAAAGTTGAAAAAGGTGCGGGTTGCTCAAGATAGTCCTGCAATTTACTAACATCGTGTTCTACCTTAGATTTTGATTTTTCTGCCGTTAGAAAAAAAGCATTCTTGGCAATTACCACTCGCTTATCACCTAAAAAAGGCAGCGTTTCAGCATCTTCAATTACTTGTTCAATCGGCGTTTCCTCTAAGTCATATATCGATAAATTAAACTCTTTTTCCTCATCTGATAAGGAATGTTGAATAATTTTATCTCTTGCTTTTTTCATAATAAAAGCATTTAAACCATGTAATAAATAGACGGGTTTTATGTCCTTAGAATTGATAGTTTTCAACGAATCTATTGCCAATTTTTTACGCTCCATTCTATAGTTCTTCACCTTCTATGGTATAGGTGCGACAACGGTTTGGCAAGAATACAAAAAGGAATTGCTAAAAGCAGCAACTCCTCAGTTTATAATAAACACTAACAAATTAAGCCCTAGGTTACTTATTTGTTAATGAGTAAACCCATATAATTATCGTTTACTTTTTTGCCACAAACAATGATTGTTAACTGTTGTCATGTTAGGAAAACGCTTTATATTTTATAGATTTTTTAAAAAACATGGATTATACTGTAAATAGGAGGGGTGGCAATGAATCAATTTGAAGAAAGCGTTCAAAGTAAACGAAACGACGCAGTCGATTCGGCTGTAGGATTTATCGCATCATTTGGATTTTTTACTACCTTATTTATTATCGCAACGGTCATTCACTACTTTGGTTCATAAGTAGCTGCTAATGAATACAACCTTTATTCATTAGTTGAATCGGTAAACGAGATAGAAAATCAGCAACACTTAGCGACTGTCATCTACAGTCGTTTTTTTAACTTGATATAGACTATGGAAGTTGGGTGTAAAAGGTTCCTTTGTTTTTTCGAAATGTATACGTGATTGCACCGTTTTCATCTGTTCGGTAAATCAAAACATCGGCTTCTTGTAACCTTTCAACCACTTCCTCATGCGGATGACCGTAACGGTTCTTTTTACCTGCTGATATGAGAGCAATTTTGGGGTTAAGTGCACGAAGAAACACAGGTGATGTAGACGATTTACTTCCATGATGTGCAATCTTTAACACATCAGCTTGCAGCGAAGGAATAGTGCGAAGAATCTCATTTTCTCCCGCTTCTTCTAAATCACCTGTAAAAAGCCAGTTTAGTCCTCCAAACTCTGTAAACAAAACAATAGATGAATTATTGCTTGTTGTTTCTGAGCCTGTTGGTGAAAGAATATAAAAAGAAATGTCTCCTTGTTTCCAGTGATCTCCTTTCTGAACATAAGAAATCTCGCTATTCGCTTTCCTTGCTTGCTTAATAATATCTTGTTCTAAATCTGTAAACTGCTTCTTTTTCCCCAGCACCACCTGTTCAATTTTGACTTGATTCAGTAACGTGCTGGCACTTCCACCATGGTCATAGTCGCCGTGCGTAATCAATAACTTATCTACCTTTTGAATTCCTTTTGATTTTAAAACTGGCATGATAACATCCCTTCCCACATCAAACAAATCGCGACGTACTTGCCAATCTTCACTGAAAAACGGAACGCTACCTCCCGTATCAATTAAATAAATCCCTTGCCTATAGGGAAGCTCAATTAACAAGCTATCTCCTTGACCCACGTCAATCATCGTCACTTTCCCATATGGATTTACATACGGAAAAAGACATTGAACCACAAACATTAGGACAGTGACTATGCTAAAAAAAGACGTATATTTCTTGTTTTCCATAGACCATAAAACGCCGTAAATACCTATGTAAAAAAGTCCAACAACCCATAAAGAAAGCTTGCCGGTTGTTATTAAGAACACAGGAGATACATCGTGTAGTAGCTTCAAGAACCATTCGCTCAGTAATAATATATTATTTAGTAGCCATTGACCTATAGTTCCGATGGGTGAAAAGAAAAATGAAGCAATAAATGTGAACAAACAAAGTGGAAGAATGACTGTTGAAAAAAAGGGAACATAAATCATATTAAGAGGAAGGCTTAGTAGCGAAATTTCATAAAAATAAAACAATAACAGCGGTAGCGATCCGAGCTGCGCAACCAACGATACCATCAGTAACTGAGCTATAGTTGAGGTAATTCGCTTTAGAATAATCTGTGCACTAAGGGCAATAAAAAGGGTCACCACAAAAGATAATTGAAATCCCACTTGTAAAATATAAAATGGATTAACAACTACCATTAACAAAAATGCTATTGCTATGCTGTCGGTTAGACTAATCTTTTTTTGATACTGCATGCTAATTAATGCTAACATGCTCATTAACACTGCACGAATAACCGAAGGCGCTCCACCCGCGATAATAGCATACAAAGGAAGAGTTACTAATAAAATGTTTATGGCTAACTGGCGCGTAACCCCCACTCGAATCAGTATATAAAAAAACATAAAGGTCATTAAACCAACGTGAAGTCCTGAAATAGCTAGCAAATGAATAAGCCCGAAACTTTGGTAAAGCTGAAGTAAATCAGAATCGATTTGGTTTCTCTCTCCGTAAATGAGCGCTTGCATAAAAGAAGAAGCTGGCTGAGGAACAGTCTGTTTAAGGTAGTCAATTCCTTTTTGTCGATAGGTAGAAAGGGACTGAATGAGAGATAATCGTTTAGGAGGTTGGCATAAAGAGGTTGTAAAAGTAGATGCTTTAAGATTCCAGTGAATACGCTTAGTATTCATGTATGCTTTGTAGTTAAATGCATTTGGATTTCGCCCTTCTTCAAAAGAAGAAAGTTTGCCTTTTAGCATACATTGGTCATAAATCGTTAGGTTTTGAATCTGTTTAACTTCACTTTCATTTTTCATATAATACGTAACGGATATGTCCTCACCTTGAGTGCTAAAGAAAAAGCGCACTTGGCTTCCGTCAATATCAGGAATAGAAGCGATTTGACCGGTAAATGTTGTTTGATTGGAAGAGATAGATGTTTGATGATGAAGTGAAAAAAGATAAAACAACCCAAAAGAAAAACCGCCAACAAGCACACAAAGGACGAAAACATACGGTGGGCACCTCAGGTATAAAAAAACCGCGTAGCTTAGTGCAAATACGAATGTAATCCATGATAGATGATAAGCTAAAAACATGGTTAACATGGAGCTAACTGCTATATATAAATAGAAACCTTTCAAGAAAGCACCTCCCATTCAAAAGAGATAGCTAGACACCAAGTGCCTAGCTTATGAAGGTTGAAACAACGAAAAGGCTTGGTCTTCTAAGCGAGCAATTTCTTTTTTGGAAAGATTACTCTGGTGAAGCTTCTCTAAAATACTGTTTACAAAGCTCCATTTTTCTTGACTGTTTAAATCAATGACAGCTTCGTTTAGCTCGACTTTTTCAAATCTTACCCCTGATTGCTCAAATAATTCAATAGCATATGGGTGATTTTTGTAGTCGTTGGCATAATAAACGGTCTTAATCCCAGCTTGAATAAGTGCTTTGCAACAGTTTAAGCAAGGAAAATGCGTGACATAAACTTCTGCATCTTCTGTTTTAACACCAAATTTAGCACACTGTAACAGAGCATTTACCTCTGCATGAATGGTTCTGACACAATGGTTATCAATGACGTAACAGCCTTCGTCTGCACAATGCACCCCGCCGCTTATTGATCCGTTGTATCCGCCTGCAATAATACGTTTATCTCTTACAATTGTGGCACCTACAGCTAAACGTTCACACGTGCTACGTAATGCTAATAAATGACTTTGTGCCATAAAGTATTGATCCCACGAAATTCTTGTCATCTTCTACTCCCTACTTTCTTGTCTCGCTATCTAGTACATAGTGTATCGGTTAAAAGGAGATGACGTCAACGCATTCACTAATTTATTGCTATCTCTGCTTTTATTTTCTCCAATGATTTTTCGCCAATTCCTGAGACTTGTAGCAGATCTTCCACTGTTTTAAAAGGACCATTTTCTTCACGATATGTGAGAATCGCTTGCGCTTTTGACGGACCGATTCCATTTAAAGTTTGCAGGTCTTCTAACGTTGCTGTGTTAAGATTCACTACACCGCTGTCACTTTTTTCAACGCTTCCTCCACTAGCAATAGGTACTTGAGACTCTTGACCAATGGCTGGAATATAGATGACCATTTCATCAGCTACTTTTGTTGCTAAATTTACCTGATTCATGTCCGCTTCTTTCGTAATTCCACTCGCTCTCTCGACAGCATCCTGAACCCTAAGGCCAGCCTCAAGCTCGTATACGCCTGGTTTTTGAACTTCACCTTTCACATCAACAACGATTTGAGTACTTGTAGAATCTTTTTGAGGCACGTCTCTTGTTGAAGAACTACTTTCTTGTTTTTCAGCAAATGGAAAGTCATCTCCAACCTGAGCACTCGTTTCTACCTGGGGAAATAAAACATTTGTATAAATTAAAAACCCACATACAGCTACCGAAATAAAACCCAAAATAATCCAATGTTTTTTCGATAAAGTCATGGTTTCCTCCTTAAGGGATTATGAACTAACGTCATAAATTGATTAATAATCTCATACTGTTTAGAAGAATAGGCTTTTGAAGGAGGGAAGTACAAGTGAATATAGGATTTATTGGAACAGGTAATATGGGGAGAATATTAATTGATGCCTTTATTGAGTCAAAAGCCGTACATCCTTCACAACTAACTATCACAAATCGAACAAAAGGCAAAGCAAAAACGATTCAAAAGCAGCACCGAGAAATTCAGCTGGGAGATTGTGCGGAAGAAGTTGTCCGTTCTTCACAACTTATTTTTATATGTGTAAAACCATTGGATATTCACCCCCTTTTAATAAAAATAAAACCGCTGTTAACGAAAGAACATTGCATTGTATCGATTACAAGTCCAATAAGCGTGGAGCAGCTGGAAAGCATCGTGCCTACCCAAGTAGCACGAATCATTCCAAGCATTACAAATCGTGCGTTGTCAGGCGTATCACTTATGACATATGGAGATCATTGTTCATCTTTTTATCAAAATTACTTAACAAATTTATTTAGCAGCATGTCTAAAACCGTATCAATTCCACAAAACATTACAAGGGTATCGTCGGATATTGTTAGCTGTGGACCTGCTTTTTTCAGCTTCTTGTTACAGAAATTTATTGATGCTGCTGTTCAAGAAACGGAGATTTCAAAAGAAGAAGCAACCATTATGGCTAGTGATATGATTATTGGAATGGGTAAATTACTTGAAAAAGAAATTTTTACGCTCCCTACTTTACAAGAGAAAGTATGCGTAAAAGGCGGTGTTACAGGAGAAGGCATTAAAGTATTAGAAGAGGAACTTGGAGATATGTTTGTTCATTTGTTTCAAAAAACACATGAGAAGTTTGATGAGGATATCGAGCTCGTTGAAAAGCAGTTTAATTTTACGTAATCAACATTATTCACCTTCATTCAACAAAATTCCTGCTTTTTTATAAAAAAAATAAAAGAAGCTGATGCTTCTTTTATTTTTTTGCAGAGAAGAATATTCTTTCACTATTTTGATGAGGAAACTCGTCTTTAAAATCAGCGCTCACTTCAACAGCTGAAAACCCAGCTTCTGTTAACCACTCTTTATAAGTAGACTCTGATAACGTTCGCTGAATATGAACCTCATCAAATCGGTCGTACGCTTCAATTTCTTCGTCATACACAAAAAATGTCATATCATGCTGAACGCTTTGATTAGCCTCATTATACTCACAGTTCCAAATATACGATACATCATCATCTACATATGAAAATGAATTATCCCCAAAAATATTCTTAAGTTTATGCGTTGAATGAACATCAAATAACAAAAAGCCACCTGGAGCTAAATGTTCATAGACACGCATAAACGTTTCTTTAACTTGTTCATCAGTTTGTAGATAATTAAGTGAATCACAAAAGATAACGATACAATCAAACTCCTGCATCAGCTCAAGTTTTGACATATCTTGTTCATATAGCTTTAACGCGATACCTTCGTTTTGCGCTTTCTCTTGCGCAATCACCAACATATCATCCGATAGGTCAATTCCAGTTACCTCATAGCCTTGTTTGGCTAAACGAATTGACATCTCACCAGTTCCGCACCCTACATCAAGAATAGACAGCTCTTCACCCGGCTTAACTTTACGGGATACAAACTGAATCCATTGGTCATATGGAATGTCCGTCATGAGATGGTCGTATACGTAGGCGAATTGCTTATAGCTGCTCATGATTGTAATTCTTCTTGTAAGTCAACAGAAGGCGCGTCTCCCCACAAGCGCTCTAAATTATAGTAGCCACGATCGTCTTTGTGGAAAATATGAACAACAACATCACCTAAATCTACAAGTACCCAACGTGCTTCATCGTACCCTTCCATACGCTTTACCGTAATTTCATGTTCATGCGCTTGCTCTTTCACTTCTCTTGCAATAGCCTGAACCTGCTTATCAGAATTACCATGACAAATGACAAAGTAATCTGCTACGAGTGAAATCCCTTGCATATTCAATGCAACTAAATCCACTGCTTTTTTATCGTCTGCTGCTTTTACCACAAGTGATAATAAATCGCGTTCATTCATTTATGTTTCCTCCTAGAACTAATTCGTTATAAGTATACAGCGTATCTGGGAAAACTCTTTGATTTTTGCTAATCAAAAAGCTAATCGTATTTTTTAATGCTTGAAGTAGCGCTTTATCTAAGTCTTGCTCTGCAAGCTCTCTTACTTCTTCAACTCCAGGAAACTTGCGACCTGGCTCAATATAATCGGCCACATAAATCACTTTCTCTAAAGACGACATCCCTGGTCTCCCGGATGTGTGATAGCGAATAGCATTTAATATGTCCTCATCCGTTAGCCCCACTTCTTTTTCAACTAAGAATGCACCAACTGGAGCATGCCAGAGCTCTGTATTGGCCTCAAGAAGGTGAACAGACATGCTTTCATTTATAATAATCGCTTTCATTTCTTCTTTTGGTCGAAATTTTGCGTAATCATGAAAGATTGCAGCTAATTCTGCTTTTTTTATATCCACATCATATCGCTCGGCTAATTTTACGGCTGTTTCCATGACTCCCAACGTATGAATATATCTTCGTTCTGTTAACTGCTCTCTCACAACAGCTAACGCTTCACTCTGATTCATATAGCTGATTCTCCTCAATATAGTGTTTTACTGATAAAGGCACATAAAAGTCAATGGAACCTTGCACTTTAATACGTTCTCGTATAAATGATGAAGAGATATCCATTTGAGGTGCTTCTACTTCCAGTATTGAATATGGAGATTTCATTTCATATCCAGGCCTCTTCACCCCTACGAATGTCACAAGCTTTTGCAGCTCCTCAATGTTATACCATTTTGGTAAATATTCTACCATGTCTGCCCCGATGATAAAATAAAACTGATTATCCGGATATGTTTCTTTTAAGATGCACATCGTATCAAATGTATATGATGTATCGTTACGTTCGAATTCAATCGACTGAACGCGGAATTTAGAATAACCGTCAGTCGCTAAACTAAGCATATTCAAGCGATGATTGGGATTCATTTCTTGTTTCAAGGTTTTATGAGGTGGAATATGCGAAGGCATAAACCAAATTTCATCTAACTTTAATGAAAACAATACTTCATTTGCCATAATTAAATGTCCGATATGGGGAGGGTTAAACGTTCCACCAAAAATACCAATACGTTTCAAAAAATCATAGCTCCTTTTATCATATTAAGCTTCTCTCAACATGTACATATACCCTATCATACGCGTATGATAGGGTATCCTTTTCTTATCGAGGTAATACGATTTGTTTATTTTCGCGTGACTCTTTATAAAGAATGATAGTGTTACCAATTACTTGTACAACTTGAGCTCTAGCACCTTTAGCCAACTGTTCTGCTACCGTATTACGATCTTCTTCACAGTTTTGTAAAATGCTAACTTTTAATAATTCTCTCGCTTCAAGTGCATCTGAAATTTGTTGAATCATATTTTCATTTACTCCACCTTTACCTACTTGGAAGATTGGTGATAAATGATGTGCTTTTGAGCGTAAAAATCGCTTTTGTTTTCCTTTTAACATAAAAACCTCCATGATGCTTTTACTTTTCAGTAAGTTTCTTTAACACAATTTGTTCCATCTTTTTTTGGTCAGGAACGATACCTGTCCACTTTTCAAAAGCAAGCGCGCCTTGTAATACAAACATACCTACGCCATTATGACAATATGCTTGCTTTTGTTTTGCTTCTTTTAATAACTTAGTTTCTAACGGATTGTAAATAATATCACTAACAATTGTTTCTGGGCGAATATGTTGAATGTCGATTGGCGCATCCTCCACATGAGGATGCATTCCCACAGATGTTGTGTTAATAATGACATCAAATGTGTCTACTTTTTTTTCTGCTTCGTCTAATGTGATGGCTGACGCATTAGCTTGAAATGGCAACTGATCAATTAGCCTCTGTGCTTTTTCAACCGTTCGGTTACATATATAGAAAGAGGAAGGGCTATCTTTATGAGATGCTAGCGTGTAAAAAATTGCTTTAGCCGCTCCTCCCGCACCAATAATTGCAACAGCTTTATCTTTTAATGTGCCCCCTACATGCTGCAGTAGAGATGCCACATATCCATCACCGTCTGTATTATATCCAACATAGCGTCCATTTTGATTCACAACTGTATTAACGGCGCCAATTGCTCTAGCTAAAGGGTCCACCTCATCTAAAAGATCCATGATATCAACTTTATACGGAATCGTCACGTTAAACCCTTTAATCTGCTGCTTTTTTAGCTTTTCAACTTCAACCTTAAAGGAGTCTGGCTCAATTTGAATCGCCTCATAATGAGCGTCTATTCCTAAATTTTCAAACGCATCATTATGCATAAGCGGTGAAAGTGAATGCCCTACTGGATAACCTATTAGTCCATATAACTGCTTCAACCTATTTCCCCTCTTCTTTATATTTAAATTAGTGATTCACGTACAAATACCCCAACACCTTTTGGTGCGTATGCAACTACTTTTGTACCAGGTTCGTTTACCGTCACCCAACCAAGCCCAGAGAATACAATGTCCGTCTTGTCATGCTTGATTGTAAATTCGTGGGCAACAAGCTCAGGAAACTCACTTAGCTGCTCTGGTCTTGGAGGTTGAAGCAACTCTCCCAACTGATTTTCATACAGCGCATCTGCTTTTTCGAGCTTTGTACGATGAATAAGTAACTCGTTTGATACATAGCACGTCAATGATTTACGACCGCCACTTACATAATCTAATCGTGCCAATCCTCCAAAGAACAGCGTCTGTCCTTCATTTAGCTGATAAATTTTAGGCTTAATCTCTTTCTTTGGAGAAATAAGCTTCAAATCGCGCTTATCTACGTAATGTGCCATTTGATGATGATTGATAATACCAGGTGTATCATATAACGATGCGCCATTATCAAGCGGTACATCAATCATATCAAGCGTTGTGCCAGGATATTGAGATGTTGTAATCACATCTTTTTCACCTGTGAATTCTTTAATAATTGCGTTGATAAACGTTGATTTCCCAACATTTGTACAGCCAACAACATAAACATCTTTTCCAAATCGGTAGTGCTCAATAGCTTCAGCAACTTCCTTAATGCCTTGTCCTTTATGCGCACTCATTAAAAAGACATCTACAGGCTTTAACCCAAGATCTTTTGCAGATTTCTTCATCCAGTGAATCAATTTATTTTTCTTCACAGATTTAGGAAGTAAATCCGCTTTATTTCCAACAAGAATGACGTTATTTTCGCCTGCAAAGCGATGTAGACCAGGGAGCCAACTACCGTTAAAATCAAAGATATCTACGACCTTTACGACTAAACCATCCGTTTGGCCAATTCCATTTAGGATTTTCAAGAAGTCGTCATCTGTTAGCGATACGTCTTGAATTTCATTATAGTGCTTTAAACGAAAACATCTTTGACAAATAATAAACTCTTTTTCAAGTGCAGACTTAGGGGCATAACCAATATCATTTGGACGCTCTGTTTGAATTTCTACCCCACAACCCATGCACTGTAGCTTTTCTTCACTCACTTTTATTCCTCCCAGTTAATCATACCTTTTCTTTTCATCCACGCTAAAATACGTCGCTCCATTTTACGATTGAATTTTGTAATAAATCCATCCGTTTGCGCAACGGGCACAACTAAAATGGTGTATACACCTAAGCGATTTCCGCCTAGCACGTCTGTTAAAAGCTGATCTCCGATGACAACTACTTCATCCTTTTGTAGCTCCATATCACGCAGTGCTCGTCTAAATGCTTTTCTCATCGGCTTTCTTGCTTGATGAACAAATGGTAACCCTACAGGATCTGAAAAGAGCTTAACTCTCTTTTCCACATTATTCGATACAATAGTAATCTTAATACCATGTTCTTGCATTAACTTAAACCATTCGATAAGCTCAGGAGTTGCGTCAGGTCTGTCCCACTCAACTAGCGTATTATCTAAATCTGTGATAATCCCCTTTACTCCTCGCTCGATTAACTCCTCAGGCTTAATTTGCAATACACTTTTCACATGTTGGTTTGGTAAAAAAAGTTTTAACACGTATTATGCACCTCAACTATATTAATAACGTTCTAAGAACGATTTCTGCCTATCATTATAACGGGGGATATTCATTTTTCCACCAGTTATTTATATTTAAATACTACTTATTTCATCAGCTGTTGCTTTTGTTGAAATTTCTGCAGTCAAACTATAATCATATCTTAATTTCACCAAAAAAAGAATAAAATGATTAAAAACAAATGAAAAAACCTTAAAATCTTCGATATTTTCTTAAGAAACTTTTCGACAAATTATGCTAACTGGTATTCTGTGGATAATTTTATTCACATTATCCCTTTCATAGATTATGCATTATTGGTAATTATAAACAAAATACTCACAGCTTATCCACTTATAATTGTGGATAACAGAACGATTGTTCTATATTTCAATTCATGATACATTATGAATAAGAATTCTATTGGGACACGAGATACTTCTTAGAATTAAAGCACCTATCTTTTTTATAGGAGGTGGCGGCATTATCATGCGAAAATTATCAGATGAACTGCTTATCGAATCATATTATAAAGCTACACAGTTGCAATTAAGCCCGGAGTTCATTCAGCTGATTGAAAAAGAAATTCAACGCCGGTCATTAAAAATAACAATTCAAATTCCATCTTAACTAATAGAAGAGCCTATTTAAGAGCAGTAAAGCTTGTCTGGTACCGTTCCTACTTGACAAGCTTCCCTCTTCCTTAAATAGGTTCTATTTTTTGCTTAGATAGCGCTAACAAGCTTTACATACGTTCCTGTAATTTTAAGATGCCAAAGTTGAATAGTTCTTTACTAGCCTCTCGTTTACGTCTAAAATGAAATTACGACCTTTTCTATCATTATGCTGTATGAGGTCATCCTCTAAAAGGAGTGAGGAACTTGTTTTTATTAGATTATCTTGATCATACAATTAAAAAGATAAAATCCCAATCAGCAAATGCTTTAACATTACTAAATTTAAGCCTTGGTAGCTTTGCCATTTTATTCATTCTACGTGATGAGTTAAAGCTCAGCCTACTGCTTATTTTTCTTGCAGCGCTAGCTGATCGCTTTGATGGGATGGTTGCCCGGAAGTTAAATATTGAATCAGAACTTGGCAAGCAGCTAGATTCCATGTGCGATATTATATCATTTGGTATTGCCCCTGCTCTACTACTATATCAAAGCATTCTATTTAGCTACGGAGCTTCAGGGGCTGTATTCGCCATTGTATATATTGCATGCGGTGCTCTAAGATTAGCACGCTTTAATATTACAGAGAACAACGGTTACTTTACAGGATTGCCCATTACAGCTGCGGGATGTTTATTAACCTTAAGCTACTTATCTGTACCGTACTTACCATCCTACGTTTTTATGTTTTTAACCATTATTTTATCTTTCCTAATGGTGAGCACATTTAAACTAAAGAAAGTATAACAAAAACCTCATGCGAGAGCATGAGGTTTTTGTTAATCCCAATAGCATCCAAACCAGTAAAAACCGCCGAAAATAAGTAGTAGTACAAATAAAACAACCAGTAACCCTATTCCCCATCCATATCCTCCACCGCCACAAGATGGATAACATGGATAGCTTGGATAACATCCATATCCGCCATATCCATATGACATAGTTGTCACTCCTCACATACGTATTACTCATAATTTATTCAAAAAGATAGCTTATGTATGGGCAGGTGTCCATTGTGTCTGTACTTCTCAAAAAGAATTCTATGAAACTCGCTTGTCTTGCCGTTATTTTTAACCGTACAGGCACATAGTAAGCCCGCCTAACATATAATTTAATGTCACGGCTTTATCGCTTACACTAACTGGAGGTGTGAAAATGTCAGCTATTATTACAGCGCTCGGATACTTTTTTAAAGAGTTAATATTTCTTGTGTCGTATGTTAAAAATAACGCTTTTCCCCAGCCGCTATCAGCTGCAGAAGAAAAACGCTATTTAACTTTAATGGCTCAAGGAGACCAAGAAGCGAGAAACTTATTAATTGAACACAACCTTCGACTCGTAGCACACATCGTGAAAAAATTTGAAAACACGGGGGAAGACGCTGAAGATCTTATCTCAATTGGAACAATTGGTTTAATCAAAGCGATTGAAAGCTATTCTCAAGGAAAAGGTACAAAGCTCGCAACGTACGCGGCAAGATGTATTGAGAATGAGATTTTAATGCACCTACGCGCTTTAAAGAAAACAAAGAAGGACGTGTCGTTGCACGATCCAATCGGCCAAGACAAAGAAGGAAATGAAATTAGCCTTATTGACATTTTAAAATCTGAATCAGATGATGTTATTGATATGATTCAGCTAAATATGGAATTGGAAAAAATCAAAGAGTACATCGATATTCTTGATGAACGTGAGAAAGAGGTAATTGTTGGACGATTCGGGCTTGATTTACAGAAAGAAAAAACACAGCGTGAAATAGCTAAGGAACTCAATATATCTAGAAGCTACGTTTCCCGCATCGAAAAACGCGCATTAATGAAAATGTTTCACGAGTTTTATCGCGCTGAAAAAGAAAAAAAGAAAAATGGAAAGAACAATTAATTCTCTTCCACTTTTCTTTATACACCGTTATGATGATAGCTCATCTTTTATTTTCTTCTTTAACTTTTTAGCTCGATAAGCAAAGTAAAATGCTACTAATAATAAAACAACATCTACTCCGGACATGAACATTAATTGAACAAACGTTTTTTCACCTTGCCCAATTAATACACTAATATATAAAAATGTACCTGTAGCTAACAATACATAAATAAATCGTCGATAATCTTCTATTTTTTGTTTAATTAATTTTAATTCTTTTTGATTCATAAGCTTCACCCTTCCCCTAAGCCTTTGCACTTTTCTTAGTACGTGTGGTGACTAGAAACGCTATCTTTATCGTAACATAAAGAACACCAGCACAAGGATGACAATTTATGTAAACAAAAGAGATTGGGAGTTCATCCAATCTCTTTTATTTTAAACCATTTGACAAATCTTCAATTAAATCTTCTACATCTTCAAGACCTACTGATATACGTACTAGTCCATCCGTTATTCCTAATTCTCTGCGACGATCAGCTGGAATAGAAGCATGCGTCATTTTAGCAGGTAAAGAAATTAAGCTCTCCACCGCTCCTAAACTTTCAGCTAATGTGAAGTATTTTACCGTGGTTAATAGCTTATTAGCCTGCTCCTCACTACCTACATCAAACGATACCATACCACCAAATCCTCTTCCTTGCTGTTTGGCAACTGCGTGGTTCGGATGATTTTCAAGGCCTGGATAGTAAATTTTTTGTACCGCTGGATGATTGCTTAAATAGTCGACAATTTTCTTTGTATTTGCTTCATGCTCCTCCATACGAATCCCTAACGTTTTCATTCCTCTCATGAGTAACCATGAATCTTGTGGGCCTAAGATACCTCCAGTTGAATTTTGAATAAAATGAAGCTCTTCTGCAAGTTCTTTCGAATTTACAACTGCCAATCCTGCCACAACATCACTGTGGCCTCCTAAATATTTCGTTGCGCTATGGAGAACAATATCCGCTCCTTGCTCAATTGGATTTTGCCAGTATGGCGTGCTAAATGTGTTATCGACAATCGTTACTAAATCATGTTTTTTCGCTACTTGTGCAGCTTCCGAAATATCGGTGATTTTCAATAGCGGGTTTGTTGGTGTTTCAATGTACAGTGCTTTTGTATTTTCTTTGATTTCTTTTTCGATGTTTGTAACATCACTTGTATCAACAAATGTCGCTTCAATACCAATGCGATTTAACACTTTCGTAATCACGCGATACGTACCGCCATATACATCATCCGTTAAAATAACATGGTCACCGCTGTTAAACAACATCATAACCGCTGTAACTGCAGCCATCCCCGACCCAAAAGCAAATCCCGCTTCTCCTCCTTCGAGGTCTTTAATTAGTTCTTCTAGAGCATGCCTTGTTGGATTCCCTGTACGTGAGTATTCATAACCTTTGTGTTTCCCAACTTCTTCTTGCTTGTACGTGCTCACTTGATAAATGGGAACTGAGACTGCTCCAGTATGTTGATCTCCCGCAATTCCACCATGAATAAGCTGTGTTTTACGCTTCATTATCTAAATACCTCCATCATAAATTTTTTTACTTAAATATCGTTCACTGCTGTCTGGAAAAATAGTAAGGATATTTGTACCAGGCTTAGCTTTTTGTGCTTCTTTTAATGCAGCCATAAAAGCAGCTCCTGATGAACTCCCTACTAAAAGCCCTTCCTTTGCCGCTAACTCTTGGACAGCTTTAAATGCTAAATCATCTTCAATGGTGTGAATGTCATCAAAGTAGCTTGTATTGATATAATCCGGTACAAATTCCATCCCAATGCCTTCTGTTTTGTGAGGACCTGCTTGACCGCCATTCAAAATTGAACCTTCAGGCTCAACAATCACTGTTTTTATTAATGGATTTTGTTCTTTTAAATATTGAGCAGTTCCCATGAATGTACCACCTGTGCCTGCTCCTGCCACAAATATATCGATATGACCATCCAGCTGTTCATATACCTCTGGACCTAGCGTTTTGTAATACGTTAACGGATTATCAGCGTTTGCAAACTGCTGCGGGCAATATGCGTTTGGAATAGTTTCGATAAGCTCCTTCGCTTTTTGAATAGCTCCTTTCATTCCCTCACTCGTAGGCGTGTGAACAACCTTTGCACCAAGGGCTTTCATAAGCTCTTGTTTTTCAATGCTAAACTTTTCAGGGATACATACAACAACGTTTAAATTGTATGGAATAGCTGCTAAAGCAAGCCCGATTCCCGTATTTCCTGCAGTTGGTTCAACTATTGTCCCACCATCAGTAACTTTTCCTGTAGCTAGGGCTCTTTCAATCAGCTCTTTTCCAAGACGATCTTTAATACTTCCTCCCGGGTTAAAGTATTCAAGCTTCGCAAACAATCGTACATCTTTAGGAAGCGCGAATTTTGTAATTTCAACGATGGGAGTTTTTCCAATTAACTCATGGATACTTTTTACGACTTCCATGATGCCAACACCTCTTTAGTAAAAGTTTCCATTTATAGTTAACTCATCTGTTTAGTGTGAATTAAATCCCAATAGTACCAATACTATAAAATAGTATTGGTAGCATTGGACAGATTTATTATTTTAATTTTGATAAAAAGTTTAATACTAAGTTTGTAGAGTTTACAGCTGCCTTTTCAAGGAACTGATCAAACGATACATCTGATTCTTTACCCGCAATATCAGATAATGCACGAATGATAACGAAAGGAACTTTAAACTGGTGACAAACCTGAGCTACTGCAGCAGCTTCCATTTCAGCTGCCATTAGTTCTGGGAATTTGCTTCTTACAAACTCAACGCGAACTGGATCATTCATAAATGAGTCACCCGTTGCAATTAAACCTTTGGCTACTTTCATATCCGTTACTTCTTGTGCACTTTGTTCTGCAATCTCAACAAGTTTTTTATCAGCTTGATATGCAGCAGGTAAATTTGGAACTTGACCGTACTCATAGCCAAATGCTGTTACATCAACATCATGATGACGTACTTCCGATGAAATAATTGCATCTCCAACATTTAGATCTGGATGAAAGCCGCCAGCAGATCCTGTATTAATCACATAGTCAGGCTGAAATCTTTCCAGTAAGATTGCTGTTGATAATGCAGCATTTACTTTTCCAATACCTGACTTTAACAGTACTACATCAATTTCATTGATTGTACCAGTTGAATATTCGCAGCCTGCAATGACTGTTTCTTCTCTGTTTTCTACCTTGTCTCGGAGAATCGTTACTTCTTCCTCCATAGCACCAATGATTGCTACTTTCATTATACGAACCTCTTTCTGTTATTGTTTCGTTGCCTCCACAATCCAAACGAAATGATTGAAGCGTTCAAAAGTTGCTTCAAATCCATTTTGTTCAAAAAGATTTTTTAAGACTGGAATCGTTGTATAATACTCTCTTTCTAAGTCTTCCGCTAAGTTAAAGAATTTATGTTGCTTAGCATATTCAATTGTTTCTTGAAACGACTCGTTTGTTTCAAACATCGTGTCAGCAAACACTATTTTACCATCTGTTTGTAGAAGGTTGCTATAGTTTCTAATCGCAAGCTCTTTTTCTTTATCTGTTAAGTGATGAAAAGCATAGGTACTAACAATTGTATCAACCTGCTCTTTTGGGGCAGGAAACGCTAAGAAGTCGCCATCAGATAAAGTAACCGATTCACCTAGCTTTCCTGCCGCAAGCTTTCGCATTGGACTTGAAGGCTCAATTCCTGTCACTGCTAGACTCTTTTCCAGTAGCTTTTTCGTTAAGTTTCCGGTTCCTACACCGAACTCAATTACGCTTCCCGATGAACGATTTGCAACTGCTTGTAAAATACCTTCATAGTTTCGAAAAACTTCTTCATATTCTTGATCATGTCCTTCAACAGTCGAATCATAGTTTTCTGCCCACTTTTCAAAGATGTTTAAAAACTCTCTACCCATCTTATCTCACCCTCATGTTTAATTTTGTTACTATCTAAGTTATTTTTTCACAATAAAAAATTGTTGTTATTTAACGATTTTATCTTTCCTTATAATTCTTATAGATATAGTATGATTTAAAGTATTAATTGTTCTTAAGTTATCATAATAAATTTATTTCGGCAAGAATTCCTGCTAAAATAAAGTTTGGTAAATATGGGATGAAGAAGGTGAAGCGAGACGATGAATTTTCAGTTTGATATGATTGAAGACAAAATTGAGTTTTTCGAATCACATGACTTAAAAGATTTAGAGAAACAAATTAGTGATAAAGTTGAACAAAATAAAGCCATCTTATTAGGAGTTCAAAGCGTTTCTCATCAAATGGCAGTAGACTATGAACAAGGTAAGAAGCTTTATTCTGCGGTTGTTCATTTCAAACTAAAAAAGCAGCGCTAATGAAAGCGCCGCTTTTTTTATTAAGATAATTTTTCAACAACAGTTGGTTTCCAACCTTCGTTTTCTACCCATTCAATTTCCACTCGATACTTTACCGAGCCTTCACCTTTAGGACTAACTGTTGCCACTGCTTTTTCAGGAGCACCATTGTTGCCTAAACGCCATACTGTCATATCGTTTGGATTAACGCCTACTCCAGCTCCAACTGCTGCAAGCATTTCATTCCAATCAGTTGAACCTTTTTCATACGTAGCTGCTGGCTTTTCACCTTGCTCTGTACCTACAGGCTCCCAGGATGGGTCTACAGTTCGGCTTTCAACACCTGGCTCAGGATTTTCTTCCACTTCTACATCAGAAGACTCCTCTTGCTCTGTTGCTTCATCATCTGTTGCGTTTTCATCTGCTTCTTCATCACCCGCAGGTTCCTCTGTGTTTTCTTCAGGAGTATTTTTCTCCGTATCATTATTGTTTTCTGACTTTGGTGTTTGCTCTGTGTTTTGTTCTGGAGATGTCTCGTCTGATCCTCCTCCAAGAATAAGTGAGCCACCGATAAAGACAATCAATACCGCAACTACGGCAATTAACACATTATATAATCGGTTAACCTTTTTTTCTTTGTTTTGATGTCTTGAAGAACGATTGTTATTCATTGCTACAACTTCCTCCAACTTTTATAATGTTCTATTTTACCATGTGTTTGGAAATTCATGAAGCACATACCTTCATTTGAAGCATTTTTGTAATATTTTTTACATACTTTTTAGTTATTGATGATTTAAATCATACATCTCTTTAACAATATCATAAAAAATCTGATTTGTAGACGATATTGTACTTTTGGTATTCAAATCAACAACTACTAGGGCATACTTAGGTTTATCAGCAGGAAAGTATCCAGCGAACCACTTATTAACGATTTCATTTTCTACATCAATTTCAGCAGTACCAGACTTTCCTGCTACTGAATAAGGAAGATCTTGAAAACGTCTTCCCGTGCCATCCTCACTTTGGACAACTTGGCTTAGTAACTTTTGAAGTTCTTTAACCGTTGGCTTTTTTATACTTTCACCAGACAACTTTTTGTTTTTAAACGTGTAAAGCGAAGTATTGTTTTTATACTGAATTTCATCCACTACTTTTACTTGTCGCTTTTCTCCACCTCTAGCAATCGTAGCCATCATATTGGCAACTGCTAGAGGAGTAAGCTTCACATCTAGCTGACCGATAGCAGTTTGAGAAATGGCGTTGGGAACGCGTTTATTGGCATCCTTCTTCCACACTGTTCCCTTTCCTTCTTGAAGCTGTGTAAAATGATCAAAGTGAAACACATCTCCGCTCCACCCTACCGGGTCCGTTACGCCTAATTTTCGGGCATATTGGTCCAATGAATCAGGTTTTTTCTCACTCATTTGCTTAGCTAGCTGTGCAAACGTCTTATTACAGCTTTGTGCAAAGCTCTCTTCAAAGGATAACATTCCTTTTTGATGATCATTCTCTAACGATTCGTCATATATGCTTTGATTGCAATTAAACGTCATATTCGGAGTAAGAATCCCTTCTTCTACTGCAGCTGCTGCTGTGACGGTTTTAAACACAGATCCAGGGACTTGTGGCATTAGCATACGGTTATAGAGCCCCTTGTTCTTTTCTTCGTACGGATGAGTTTGATTGATATTAGGTCTACTAGCCATGGCTAATATGTTGCTCTTTTCGATATCTAATAGTACTACGCCGCCTTCTTTTAAGTTATATTTTTCTAATAGCTCTTCTACCTTTTCTTGAATTGTCAAATCCAGAGTCGTTTTCACATTTACAGGATAAAAAGGATTAGCATCTCCCGTATACTTAACATCAATTCCAAACATCGGACCTCCAAACCGATCGACGTGATATAACAACTTCGACTCTTGCTGTGGTAGAAGAAATTCGTCAAATGTTTTTTGCATGCCCGTAATGCCAATTGGCGTAGTTGCCTTTAATTCCCCACTTTTCAATTTATCTTCATATTGTGCTACGATTTTCTCCTGACTTTGTCTTACTAATCCAATTACATGCTCTGCAATAGGTACAGGACGCTCATCCTTTAACGGTACACCAAAAACTCCAGGTATCTTTAATTCATTCACTTGCTTTAACTGATCAATTGTTAAATGATCTCCAACAGCTACCGGAGACTTCGTATCTTTTAGCTTTGTAACCATCTCTACTGTCGAAATCCCCGTAATAGTAGACACCTGTTGCATGGGCCATTGCATTTCATTTAAAAACGGAAACAGCACAAGGCGATTATTCGTAACGGATGTAAGTGATTGACCGTTGCGGTCTATAAATTTACCTCTTCCATCATCTACCACCATTTCTTGTGTGCGCTGATGAACGCTTTCTTCAATTAAATTAACATTATGATTTGAAAATGATTCTGTACTAATAAGCTGTATTTGAACGAGTCTGCCAATAAGTAAAAAAATTAACAACATAATAATAATCAAAATCGATTGCATTCGTTTTCGAACTACTCTCAATATCGATACACCTCACTCTGTATCATTGTCGCCGACGTAGCTTTTTTTCAAACGAATACAACAGATAAAATTCAGAATTAAACTTCTTTTTTCTAAAAATAGAAAAAAGAAGCGCCAACGAACGGTTTCGTTGGCGCTTCTTTCTAACAAGCTAATTCATTTACATTTATTTTACAGTAACGATTTTAACAGCCATTTCCCCACCTGGAGTTTGAACTGTTACTTCATCTCCAACCTGTTTGCCCATTAGGCTTTTAGCAATTGGAGAGTCATTTGAAATTTTACCTTCAAATGGATCTGCTTCTGCACTACCTACAATTGTATACGTTTCCTCGTCTCCGTCTGGTAGTTCAATAAACGTCACAGATTTACCTAGAGATACAATTGAAGAGTTCTCTACATCTTCTTCAATAATTTTCGCATTGCGAATCATGTTTTCTAGCGTTGTAATGCGCCCTTCAACGAAAGCCTGTTCATCCTTTGCTGAATCATACTCAGAGTTCTCTGATAAGTCACCAAAACTACGAGCAATCTTAATACGCTCTACTACTTCTTTACGCTTTACCGTCTTCAGATATTCTAATTCTTGTTCTAATTTTAGCTTTCCTTCTTCCGTCATTGGAAACACTTTTTCTTGTGCCATAACCCTTCACTCCTTTATAAAATCGAAATACATTAGTGCCTTATACAGTGTTTTCTGTATGTACTAAAAGGTTTCATATTCTAAAATCTCAGTGAATAGAGAAATGACAGCTTCAAATTAGAAGCTGCTCGTTTCTCTACTATATGTGAAGACCTTGTTTATAGAATATGACGATTTTATTTTCAAAAAAATCCCTGTATCTATGCTATGTTATTATAAAATCGCATTTTGTTCAAGAATTGTTTGGATTTTCGTTACCATCAAATCAATTGCTACGTGATTTTGACCGCCTTCTGGGATAATAATATCAGCGTATCGCTTAGTTGGTTCAATAAACTGATTATGCATTGGACGTACCACTGAAATATATTGATCGACTACGGATTCTAGCGTACGCTCACGCTCGTTAATATCTCGCAACATTCTGCGGATAATACGTAAATCAGCATCGGTATCAACATATAGTTTAATATCCATTAAGTTACGCAGACGCTTGTCCTCAAGCACTAAGATACCCTCTAAGATAATAACATCCTTTGGGTCTTCTACAATAACTTCTTGAGAGCGAGTATGAATAGTATAATCATATACAGGTTTTTCAATGCTCTCATAATTTAATAATTTCTGCAAGTGCTCAATTAAAAGGTCATTATCAAACGCTAAAGGATGATCATAGTTCGTCTGTAAGCGTTGTTCAAATGGCAGGTTACTTTGATCTTTATAATAATAATCTTGCTCTAGAAGCATAATTGAATGACCTTTAAAATATTCATAAATTGCTTTTGTAACAGTTGTTTTTCCAGAGCCAGATCCACCAGCAATACCGATTACAACGGGCTTTTTCCCCATCTTCTTATTAAATCCCCTTTCGCATCATGTTGTAAGAAAACAATGGTTTGTCTACCTTAAACGTTACAATTTGTAGCGGATGACGAGCAGCGTCTAGCTCATTGCCTTTTTCATCCCAAATTGTGCCGACTACTTGTGTAAAGTTTTCGATTCCTGGTCCAAAGAACTCCACTTCATCTCCAGGCTTAAAGTGGTTTCGCTGCTGAAGTGTTACCATGCTTGTTTCCTCATCATAGTCTAACACTAATCCAGCAAAATCAAATGTTGTTTTCTTACCGTGAATGCCAAACATTTGCTCATCTACTCCTGGCACACCTTCAAAGAAAGCAGGAGCAGTATCACGATTAGCACATTTATCAAGCTCATCTAACCACTCTTTTTGAATCACAAAGTTTTCTGGATCTGCACAATAGGCATCAATGACTTTGCGATAGACGCTTACAACGGTTGCGATATAGTGGATTGATTTCATACGGCCTTCAATTTTTAAGCTGTCGATACCTAGCTCAATCATTTTTGGAATTGATTGAATTAAGTTTAAATCTTTTGGGCTCATTGCAAACGGACTATCTGACTCATTGAATAAAGGAACTTCTGTTGATTCGCCTTCTAATTTAAATAAGTCATAGTCCCAGCGACATGACTGACAGCAGCCACCGCGGTTTGAATCCCGAGCTGTCATATGATTACTCAACGTACATCGACCAGAGTAAGCAATACACATAGCTCCGTGAATAAATGTTTCAATTTCAATATCTACTTTTTCTTTCATTTCACGGATTTCTTCAGCACTCGTTTCACGCGCCAATACCACACGTTCTAAGCCTTCTTCTTTCCAGAACTGAACAGCACGCCAGTTTGAAAGCGACTGCTGAGTACTTAAATGTACTTCTAGCTTTGGGGCAACTCGGCGGCATGTTTCAATAATTAACGGATCTGCTACAATGATTCCAGCTACGCCAGCCGTCTGTAATCCCATTAAATATTCATCTAAGCCATCCATGTTTTCATTATGAGCAAAGATATTTGTTGTTACATAAATACGTGCTCCATATTTTTTTGCAAATTCTACTCCCTCAGCCATTTCTTCTAATGAAAAGTTACCTGCATTTGAGCGAAGACCGAACTCTTTTCCACCGATAAAGACCGCATCAGCACCATAATGTACTGCTACTTTTAACTTTTCAAGATTGCCTGCTGGAGCTAACAACTCGGGCTTTTTCGTAATAACACGTTTCCCATTAACAACCGTATCAATTTGCACAGCCATAGTTAGTACCTCCTAATTGTCTACTTTTTCGATTTTTCTTTCCATTCTCATGACACTTAGTAAACAGTTTCTTTAAAGAAGAATCCTGTATCAAGAGGACGATTTGCTGGTTGCATTGCTTCAATTTCTTCTAAAAGCTCGTCTTTTATCTCTTCATACTCTTCACGATTTTCTACGCATAAATCAATGGCTTTGCGATACTTCTTCGTTACTTCAATAATGTATTCTGCGCTCTTTAGCACACCATCAATTTTAAAAACGTCAACTTGTGCATCAATCATTTCTGCAAGCTCGTCGATAATACAAATATCGTTTGGACTCATGATATGTGTACCGTTCTCATCTTCGTAAATTGGATATTTGTTATCGCGTTCTTTATCAAATAAAAACATGTCTTGTTCAAGCTTTCGATTTCCAACTTCCATTACTTTACCTTGATATTCAAAATAGTTACCTAATAAAGAGCGCTTCGATTGAAACATACATGTCATTCCATGAACCTGTACTTCCACTTCTACTTCTGCATTCTCTTTAATATCAATGATACTGTCCATGCTAAGTTCACGAGCTAACACCGCACGCTTAGCACCTTTTCGTCCCCAGTAATTACATGTATACCAGTTGGTTGCAGTCGTCTCTGTATTCCAGTGAAGCTTCATTTTCGGAGCAACTGCGCGAGCAGCCATTAATACTGCTGGGTCTCCAAAGACAATGGCATCTACGCCTGCTTCTTGTAAAAACAAGATATATTCATCTAATTCTGCTACTGTATCATTATGAAATAGCGCGTTCATAGCTACATAAACTTTTGTATGATGAGCGTGTGCAATATTAACTGCCTCTACGATATCCTCACGCTTAAAGTCTCCTGCAAGTCGTAACCCATATCGCTGTTCACCAATTACAAATGCGTTTGCACCGGCTTCTATTAATGGTTTAATATTTGAAACAGCAGTTGGTGTTACTAATAGTTCAGGTTTTTTCATTGTCAATCACCTCTTTTTATACTAATTGCAATTCCATCCCCAATTGGTAAAATGGTGGTTTGGAAATCTGGATGTTTCATTAGCCATACGTTGTATGCATCAATTTTTTTAATTAAACTTCGCTTACGGCGCGTTTCAATCTGCGATAAATCCGTTGCTACGTGCCCCTTGAATAAAATATTATCTGAAATGATAATACCTTTTTTATTTACTAATGGTGCATAATGCTCAAAGAAGCGCTGATATTGCCCTTTGGCAGCATCAATAAATACGGCATCGTAAGGGCCATTTTGTTCAATGTCTGCTTGAAGTTCTAAAGCATCTCCAAACAAGGTTTTAATCTGCTCTTTCTTTTCAGCTCGATTAATGAATAACTGAGCTTGTTTATACCGATCTTCATTACGTTCCACCGTAACGATTTTAGCATTTGGTAATGCTTCAGCCATACGAATAGCAGAATAGCCGATGGCTGTCCCAATTTCTAATATATGTGCTGGCTGATGAAGGCGAAGAATTTGAAGCAATGCTTCAATTCCGATGAGTTCCATAATTGGTACTACATGTTCTTTTGCATAGTTCTCCATCTCTTCAACAAGCTCTGTACGCTTAGGAATAAGGTTTTCTACATACTGTTCAACATTTTGTAAAAGCAAAACACTTCCTCCGTTCAAAGAAGTATGTTTGACGTTAGTCAAAAGCGGTTATATATAGTTTGACTCACTAAATAAACGTGACTAAAGCTCAAAAAAAAGCCTTAGCTAACATGTACTAACGCACAAAATATACCGCAATAAAAATATACAACTAGTCTATTATAATTGGTTTTTTTCTGAACGTAAACCCGATATATTTTAACATAAAAGTAGAGCAGATGCCAAAAAGTCGAATCAATTTTTTAAAGCTATCCACACAATTTTATAACTAAAACCCCCTTTATCTTTAAAAGTAAAGGGGGTTTTAAACGCTTAATTAACGGTTACTATTGCTTTTATTTCTTATCTTCTTCACGAGGCCCTGTGATATGAGTCGCTTTTTCTTGGTTATGCTCATCAAGTGTTTTGGTAAAGATGACTTCTCCATCTTTATTCGCTAAGAAATAGAGGTAATTGGTATCAGCGGGTTCCAAAGCTGCTTTAATAGACATTAAGCCTGAGTTTGCAATCGGTCCTGGTGTAAGTCCTTTCTCTCGGTACGTATTGTAAGGCGAGTCTACTTCTAAATCTTTATAGTAGACTCGCTCACGATGCTCACCTAAAGCATATAACACCGTTGGATCCGTCTGTAATGGCATATCCTCTTCAATACGATTATAAAACACGCTTGCGATTTTCTCACGATCCACCTGTTCCGTTGCTTCTTCTTCAATTAAAGAAGCCATCGTTAAAAGCTTATGAGCCGTATATTTTTTGCTCTTCATTTCCTTTTGATATTGAGCTAAAACATCGTTCGTTTTACCAATCATTTTATCTAAAATGACTTCAAGCGAAACAGTTGAATCATAGTGATCGTAAGTAGCAGGATATAAATACCCTTCTAAAGGATGCTTAATGTCCTTATTAAACACTTCATCCGTCACAAGATCTGGGTATTTCTTCTTCATCTTCTCAATAAAAGCAGGGTCATCTAAAGTATTCATTACTTCTTCTTCCGTGTAGTTTGTTCGATTTGCAATAATTGTAGCAATTTCATCAAGCTGACGGCCTTCTGGAATTGCTAAGCGAACATCCGGATTCTTCGATACATCTCCTGTTTCCATCATATCGACCATCTCACTTAAGCTCATGGAAGGAGAGAAAGTGTATGTTCCAGCCTGAAAGCCTGATACGCTAGACATTTTAATATAGTATCGAAAAGCACTTTCACTTTTAATTAGCTTTTCTTCTTTTAACAACGTTCCAATCGACCGGACTGAAGAACCTTGCGGAATCGTTATATTTACTTTTTTACTACTGTTTTTATCAACGGGTTGTACAAATGATTGAGCATAAAAAACGCCTCCACCAATAAGTACGGCTAAAAGAATTATTGTCACAATGATAATTTTTTTTCGTTTATTTTTTTTAGGTGTAAAAAAAGATTGGTGCGACAAGTTGCATCCTCCTCTCATACGCACGCACTATTATACTACAATTTACCTCATTTTTCGTCATTATCATACAAGACCGCCTATAAAAGCAAGTGAAAAGACATGTCCTCATTAGGATAGACAGTAAAGATTTAAATTATTTGAAAAATAAACCATAAAAAAAGTTGGTAGCTCTCGCCACCAACTTTTTTATTCGCCTTCTTCTTCGTCAAGGAATGTGTTAACCATTTCCTCAACCATATCCCACTCTTCTTCTGTCTCGATTGGTTGAAGTTCACCATCTTCACCATTTTCGCTTGGTGTGAAAGCAGACGCATGAATTTCAATTTCTTCATCGTCATTTTCATCTGCACCAATTGGATAATAAATTACATAAGATTTACCATATTCTTCAGAATCAAATGTGAATAAAATCTCACATAATTGCTCGTTACCACTTTCGTCTACGATTGTAATTTTTCCTTCTTCTGTCATGTTCGACACCTCATTTTCCAGCTAGTTACTAGCGATTTTATGACAAGTTGAAAGCCCTAGCTTCTTATCAAATTAGACTCTTTTTATCGAGGATAACCGTGCAGAAGCTAAGCTACAATCAACCTTATTGTTTGCTGTCTAAGTATCCTTGAAGAATCATAACAGCCGCCATCTTATCAATGACTTTTTTGCGCTTTTTACGACTAACATCAGCTGAAAGTAAAACACGCTCTGCAGCCATTGTCGATAAGCGTTCATCCCACATCATCGTTTCGATGTTTAGATCCTTCTTTAGTTCCTCTGCAAATTGAAGACAAGCTTCACCGCGAGGACCAATTGTGCCATTCATATTTTTTGGTAGGCCAACAATGACTTTTTCAACTGAATACTCATCAATTAATTGCTGTAATCGAGGATAAGACTCCTTCATTTGCTCATCAGCAATTTTAATCGTCTCAATCCCTTGGGCTGTCCAGCCCATTTCGTCGCTTACAGCTACGCCAATTGTCTTCGTGCCAACATCTAATCCTAATACGCGCATTTATGAATCCTTTCGATGCTGTTGTAAATAAGATTTCACAAGTTCTTCAATGAGCTCGTCTCTCTCTAATTGGCGAATTGTGTTTCGCGCATCATTATGACGAGGAATGTAAGCAGGATCTCCTGATAGCAAATATCCAACGATTTGGTTAATCGGGTTATATCCTTTTTCTTTCAATGCCTCATAAACCGTAAATAAAACCTCATGGACGCTTGTTTCAGCTGGCTCATCTTGAAAATTGAATTGCATTGTTTTATCAAATGAACTCATTTTCCCACCTCACTCGTTTAATTTGTGAGCACATTATGAATCATGTTAAGTCTTACTTCTATTGTACACCAAGAAAGAGGAGAATTAAACGGATTTAACCCATTCTTCTACAATCTTCAATGCATTTTCAATTTGGTTCGGATCTTTTCCACCTGCTTGAGCCATATCTGGACGACCACCGCCGCCACCGCCACAAATTGTTGCCACTTCTTTTACAATCTTACCTGCATGATGACCGTTTGCAATTAAATCTTTTGTCACTCCTGCAACGATATTTACTTTTTCACCTTGAGGTGCAGCTAGTACAATAACTGCTGAGTCAAGCTTTTGCTTTAAGTCATCTACCATTGAACGAAGGTTGTTCATATCCGTTGCGTTTACTTTTTCTGCTAAGACGCTCACACCGTTTACGTCTTTCACGCGGTCGATTAGATTGCCTGCCTCAATATTCCCTAGCTTCGTTGCTAATGACTCATTTTCACGATGAAGTTGGCGAATTTCTTCTAGTAAGCCTTCCACACGACCAACAAGATCTCGAGGGTTCGCTTTTGCTTTTGCTGCTGCTTCTTTTAACAGTGTTACTTGGTCATTCATCAACTGATAAGCTGCTTTTCCAGTTACGGCTTCAATACGGCGTGTTCCAGCTCCAATTCCTGATTCTGATACAATCTTAAATAAGCCGATTTCAGACGTATTAGCAACGTGGCAACCACCACAAAGCTCTAAGCTATAGCTTCCAACCTGAACAACGCGAACGATATCGCCATACTTCTCACCAAACAGCGCCATTGCACCCATTGCTTTTGCTTCATCAATTGCTTTATTTTCAATATTTACGGAAATGTTTTCCCAAATTTTTTCGTTTACAATCGTTTCAATCTTTTCAATTTCTTCCGCTGTTATTTGTCCAAAATGAGAGAAATCAAAACGTAAGCGATCTGGAGTTACTAATGAACCAGCTTGGTTAACATGCATTCCTAACGTATCTTTTAATGCTTGGTGAAGCAGGTGAGTTGCCGTATGGTTTTTCACGATTGCATCACGCTTTTTCCCGCTAATTGTTGCTGTGTAAGTTTCGCCCTTTACAAGCTCTCCGCTTCTTACTTCTACAGTGTGCACGTTCTGGCCATTCGGTGCCTTTTGCACATCTTTAACTGCTGCAACAGATGTGGCATTTGAGATTTCACCTTGGTCAGCAATTTGACCACCGCTCTCAGCATAGAATGGCGTTTGCTTTAAAATAACCTGTGCTTCTTGACCTTCCGTTACTTTATCAACAAGTTCTCCATTTAAGATAATAGCTTCAATGAACGTTTCCACTTCGTCTTTATCGTAGCCGACAAACTCACTTTCAACTGTTAACTCGCCTAATACGCCACCTTGAACTTGCATAGAGCTAGAATCTTGGCGAGCTGCTCTTGCACGCTCACGTTGACCTTCCATCTCGCTTTCAAATCCGTCATGATCTATTTTCATCTTTTCATCTTCTGCATATTCTTCCGTTAACTCAACAGGGAAGCCATATGTATCATATAATCGGAATACATCTTCACCAGAAATTGTATCACTGCCTTGGTCTTTTGCTTTTTTAATCATTGTTGCTAAAATAGCAAGACCCTCGTTTAACGTTTCGTGAAAACGCTCTTCCTCGTTTTTCACAACGCGCTGAATGAAGTCTGTTTTGTCTTTCACTTCTGGGTAGAAATCAACCATAATCTCACCCACAACAGGTACTAGCTCGTACATAAACGGACGATTGATGCCTAGTTTTTTTGCATAGCGTACAGCACGACGTAATAAACGGCGCAGTACATATCCACGACCTTCATTGGATGGAAGAGCTCCGTCTCCAACAGCAAATGTCACCGTACGAATATGGTCAGCAATTACTTTAAATGCAACGTCTTTTTCATCTTCTGTGCGGTATTTAGCACCTGAGATGTTTTCAGTTGCTTCAATAATTGGCATGAATAAGTCTGTATCAAAGTTTGTCGGTACATCTTGAATAACCGACACCATACGCTCTAGTCCCATTCCTGTATCAATGTTCTTCTTTGGTAGTGGTGTATAGGTATGATCAGGGTTATGGTTAAATTGAGAAAATACTAAATTCCAGATTTCTAAATAGCGCTCGTTTTCTCCACCAGGGTATAGCTCAGGGTCAGTTAAGTCGTTTCCATAAGCTTCACCACGGTCATAAAAAATCTCTGTATTCGGTCCACTTGGCCCTTCACCAATATCCCAGAAGTTACCTTCTAAACGAATAATACGCTCTTTTGGAACTCCAATTTTTTCGTTCCAAAGCTTGAATGCTTCTTCATCTTCTGGGTGAATAGTGACAGATAATTTTTCAGAATCAAAGCCAATCCATTTATCGCTCGTTAAGAACTCCCAAGCCCAGTCGATTGCTTCTTCTTTAAAATATTCACCGATTGAAAAGTTACCTAACATTTCAAAGAACGTATGGTGACGCGCTGTTTTACCAACGTTTTCAATATCATTTGTACGAATTGATTTTTGAGCATTACAAATACGTGGGTTTTGTGGAATAACGCGTCCGTCAAAGTATTTCTTTAGCGTCGCAACACCACTGTTAATCCATAAAAGAGATGGATCTTCATGAGGTACAAGAGAAGCGCTCGGCTCTACATCATGACCTTTTTCTTTAAAGAAATCTAAGTACATTTGACGCACTTGTGCAGATGTTAACTTTTTCATGATTGGTTCCTCCTTTAGAACTCTTCATTATTTATAGACAAAAACATAATGACCTAAAAGCAGCTTGCTTCATTACGCACAATACAATAGGGAGTTTTAGAAATTTGCACACAAAAAAACTCTCATCCCAAAAAGCAGGGACGAGAGTTTAGCTCGCGGTACCACCCTGATTATGAACATGTTAGAATGTTCATCACCTTCATCGCATTAACGCTGCTAAAACGGCAGGTTTTTCCTGCACTCAGGACTAGCATTCAGCTATTCTTTGTATCGCACCTCTTTCAGCCTTGGAAGTGCTTCTCTTATATACCAGTGTACAGCTTACTTGGTTCCTTCATTGTATTGTTTACTATGTAACGTTTTCTATGGCGATATTATGACAAATTCGGGTTGCTTTGTCAATGTTTCAAGGTATGCCCTCGCACATGTAAAATCGAAATTTTTACAATAGCTAAAATAGGAACAGCAATAATTAGCCCAAACACCCCTCCAAATTCTCCCCCAAGCAAAAGCGCTAAGATAATAAAAAGAGGGTGGATATGCAAGCTTTTCCCTACGATTAGAGGAGATAGAACATTCCCTTCTAGAAATTGAAGTACAAAGATAATGACGACAACAATTAATACGAGCTTCACAGAAACTGTCATGGAGAGAATTGCTGCTGGTACTGCTCCAATAATGGGGCCGAAATACGGAATAATATTCGTAATGCCTATGATTATCCCAAGCAAAAGCGCATACGGTACGTTAAAAAACCAAAATGCAGTCGTAGCAATAGCGCCTATGATGAGACAAACAAAAAACTGTCCTCTAAGGTAGCTTCCCAATGACAAGTTTACATCATGTAAAAAATGCTTCCCTTCTTCATGCCATTTCTTTGGCACAACATATGCGACAGCTTTTCGAACGAGGCCGAAGTCTTTTAGCAAGTAAAACACAATAAACGGAATAATAATGAGAATTAAAAATGAATTGACGATGGACTTAACCCCCTCCATCACTCGCAATAACCATGTGTTAACAGTTTGCTCTAAACCAACGATACTCTGCTCAATTTTTTCATGAACTCCGTTTGGTAGCGTTGAGGTACGATCATGAATTTCATGCACCCATCCCTTATACATCTCCGTAAGCTCAGGCAGCTGTTCATTTAATTCTTTTAGCTGAATAACGAAAAGAGGAAACCCTTTATAAATACCATAACCTATTCCACCAAAGAAAATGAGATAAATTAGTAAAATAGCAAGAGGTCGTGGAACACCTTTTTCATGCGTTTTCTCTACAATTGGATGAAGTAAATATGTAATAAAGGCAGCAATAAAAAAAGGCAGCATTGCTTTAAAAAACATCTCAAGAAATGGTAGCCAAACAAACTTTATTTTAAATAAAAGTAAAATACAAAGCAGTGCTAGCAAAAAAATCCCCAAACGATAAAACCATTTAATCGGTACCTCTTTCACAATAAACTCCTCCTCATCTTTATTTTTCAACAAAGAAAAGAGTTTATTCATGATGTTTTTTTAGATAACTTCCCATGAGAAAAAGCCCTTGCTAAGCAAGAGCTTTTTTGTAAAGAGACCAACAATGATTTTAGTGCATTGCTTTCATAACACGCTTGCGCATTTTTTTCATATTGCGCTTTGTGAACATCTCTCGGTCATCTGCCATTTTGAACGCATATGCCCCTAGACCAAAAGCAACTACTGACGGAATAATTCGATTCATCGCAAAGCCCCCCTAAATGAGTTAAAAATTCATTGTACGCTCATCCTCTGAAAACAAATCATCCAATGAGCTTAACGTGCCATCCTCTTCTACTTGGTGGGTATTAATTTGTCCTTTTGAAATCGTCATCTCAATAAAACAATTCCAGCAATAATATTGATTAACCCCAATTTTACCAACATCAATACTTTTACAGTTTGGACACTTTAACAAAGTGAACACCTCTTTTATACGTTCGTTTATAAAACGTATTCTGTCCACTTTTTACCATGTCCATACCTAAACACCAGGCTAGAAGGAGGGAATTAAGCAATGCTTAATTCTTTTGTAGGTTGCGATATCTTACATAAAATCATACGGCGTAAGGTTTTCCATGCCAATATTTGCATCTTTCATAAATGGCACCTCAGGATCTTCTAACTCATCAACTAATTGCTCTTTGAGAAGGGCTTGTAGATTGGTCTGTCGAACGCTGTCTTCGTTACGATTTACGCCAATTTGAAACGCTTCTTCTTCACCACATAAGATCAAGAACTGCTTGCTCCGCGTAACGGCAGTATAAAGCAGGTTCCGTCGGAGCATGCGATAATAACTTTTCACAATAGGCAACACCACAATCGGAAACTCGCTTCCTTGTGATTTATGAATAGAGCAGCAGTACGCATGCGTAATCTGATTAAAGTCTTGTTTCGTATAGGTTACTTCATTTCCTTCGAATGAAATAACAAGCATATCCTGCTTTTCCGTGTTTTCCTTTGCGAAAAAAACAGACACAATCTCACCCATATCTCCATTAAAAACATTACTATCAGGTTGATTTACAAGCTGAAGTACCTTATCGCCTACACGATATGTTACATCTCCGTGCTTTAACTCTCTCCGCTGTTGAGAGGCTGGATTAAATAATTCTTGCAGTACTTCATTCATTTTATCAATCCCCGCTGGACCTTTATACATTGGAGCCAGCACTTGAATATCTTTAGCCGTATAGCCTTTTTTTACAGCATTGTCGCACACTTGTTTGACAACATCTGTAATTTGCGCTCCGTAACAACGAATAAAGGAACGATCGCCTTGCTGATTAGTCAAATCGGATGGAAGACGTCCGTTTTTAATTTCATGAGCCAAATCAATGATAGATGAGCCTTCTTCTTGGCGATATACGTCTGTTAATCGTACGGTAGGAACAGCTTCAGAATGTAATAAATCTTTCAACACCTGACCAGGACCAACTGAAGGTAATTGATCTTCATCACCTACAAGCACTACTTGGATGCTAGCTGGAAGTGATTTAAAGAGCTGGTGAGCAAGCCATAAATCTACCATAGAGACCTCGTCCACAATCAGTAACTTACCATTGATTGGATTTTCTTCATTGTGGTCAAACCCTTCTTGTCCATTCCACTTTAAAAGTCTGTGGATTGTCACCGCTGGCAGTCCAGTAGCCTCGCTCATCCGTTTAGCAGCTCGACCTGTAGGAGCGACAAGCAGCACTGGAAATCCTTCGTCTTTTTTATAATCCCCTGGATTTAGCGAACAGCCATGAAGCTCTGCATAAAGTTCAACAATTCCCTTTATAACTGTTGTTTTACCGGTACCTGGTCCTCCTGTAAGCAAAAGCATTGGGGATAGAAGCGCTTTTTGAATTCCTTCTCTTTGCGAAGGTGCATACTGCACGCCTAGACGCTCTTCTAACTCCCCTAGAGCTAGAAGAAATTCTGATTCAGGAAATTGCTCTTCATACTCTGTTTGAGCCATTAGCTTACCAATCGCTTTAACGACTCCTTTTTCAGCATAAAAAAGCGGTGGGAAGTACATTTTATCGTCATCAATAATAATTTTTTTCTCTTCTTTCAGTGCATCAATCTCTCGTATAATATCCATTTCTGATAACGGTTCTTGACGACTTTTTTGTAACAGCTCTCCCGTTTTCTGATACAATTGCTCTGCTTTCACGTAGACGTGTCCCATTTGATTGCATTCATGCTCGATAACGTATAAAATTCCAGCTCGAAGCCGGTTAGGATGGTTGGTTGCTAACCCTAGCTTCCTTCCTAATTCATCCGCTCGGTTAAAGCCGATTCCTTGAACATCTTCAACAAGCTGATAGGGGTTTGTTTGAATCACTTCTAGCGCCTCTTGTTTATAAGCTTGGAAAATTTTCATGGAAAGCTGCGGACCAAATCCCAAATCTGTCAGCTTAACCATTACTTCTTCTAACCCCTGGTGCTCTCGCAGCTGAGCGATTAGCTTTTCTGCTTTATCAGCAGATAGCCTAGACACCTTTTTCAATACCGCAGGGTCTTGTAGCATTCGATAAATTGCACGTTCACCAAGTGCTTCTACAATATTTTCTGCGGTTTTTTTACCAATACCGTTAAAGAGATCACTTGATAAGTACTGAATGACCCCTTGTTTTGACTGGGGAAGCTCTTTTTTAAATTGCTCTACTTGAAACTGAAGGCCAAATTTCGGATGCTCTTTAAAGTTTCCAATAAAAGTGTAAAGTTCATCTTCGTTCAAACGGGGGAAATAGCCCGTAACAATCGCTTCTTTATCGTCCATGGATACATTTGTTTCTTTTATTCTAATTCTTGTTACGTTATACAAATTTTCTTCATTATGAAAGACCGTGACAATTGCCGTGCCTTTTATGTACGTTTTTTCTTCATCGGGTTGTAAAGGGTTTAGAACTTCCTCACTCATACTATTCCCCCATTTTTACATTCACTTCTTAGTGTTCCATCATTGAAAGAACGTTTTTACCATTTGCTGCCAGATGATGATCTGGCTGGATTTGTAGCGCTTGATCAAACATTGAGATAGCCTTATCCTTATCATCTTTCATCGCATAAGCTACTCCTAAATTGTAGTAAGCATCAGCATGCTCCTCGTCTTCTTGGACAACGCGCAGTAACTCCTCTACCGCTTCATCTACCATTTCCAGCTGAGCTAAACAAAGTCCAAGCTGAAATCTTGCTTCTGTATCGTGTTCATTAAGCTCTACTGCTCGTTTTAAATATGGTAGAGCATACGTTATTTGTTCTAAATGAAATAGTGTTAAACCGAGCATAAAATGCACATCTGACGAATTTAAGCCCTTTTTAATAGCTAAATCAAAATAATGCTTCGCTTGTTCTAACTGTTCAAGGTTAAAATATACGTTGCCAGCACCATAGTAAGCCGTTGCTGTTTCCTCATCAATTTCAATGGCACGTTCATAAAATTTTAGCGCACGATCTGTTTCGCTAACCGCGGCTAAAAGGTTACCAAAGTTCACGTATACAACCGGGTCTTTTGGATTTTCTTCAATTGCTTCTGAAAATGTTTTTGCTGCTTCTTCAAATTTTCCATCTTGCATATATTGAATACCTAATTGATTTTTATCTGTCATTTTTCACTCCACCGTTGTTTTTTATTAGTTTATCCGATTACTAGTAGTATATCATAACAAAACCCCCGCTCTACAGAGCCGAGGTTTTGTTAAAAAGCCCTTGGATTCGTATTATACGTACCAAAGCTGCTCTTCATCTTTATATACATTATCAATTGTAGCTCCACCTAGACACTCTTCACCGTTATAGAATACGACAGCTTGTCCTGGCGTTACGGCACGAACTGGGTTCTTAAAAAGAACTTTAACCGTATTTTCATCTAGCTTCTCAACTGTTACTTCATTATCTTCTTGGCGGTAACGGAATTTAGCTGTGCAAGAAAGCGGTTCGTTCCATTCACGATCGCTTACCCAGCTAACGTTAGTTGCCGTAATAGAAGTTGAGTATAACAGCTCATTATGAAATCCTTGGTCGACATAAAGAACGTTTTTCTCTAGATCTTTACCAACAGCAAACCAAGGTTCTCCGCTTCCACCAATTCCAAGTCCGTGACGTTGGCCGATTGTATAATACATCAGGCCGTCATGGTTTCCTTTTACTTCACCATCTAACGTTTGCATAAGACCAGGCTGAGCTGGAAGGTACTGACTTAAAAACTGTTTAAAATTACGTTCTCCAATAAAACAAATGCCTGTGCTATCTTTCTTAGTAGCTGTCGCAAGTCCCGCTTCTTTCGCAATCTCACGCACTTTGGATTTTTCAATTCCTCCAAGTGGGAACATAACTTTTGATAGCTGTTCTTGACCAAGCTGGTTTAAGAAATACGTTTGGTCTTTATTATTGTCTACTCCTCGAAGCATTTTGTACTCGCCATCACGATACGTCACTTGCGCGTAGTGCCCTGTTGCTAAATAGTCTGCACCAAGCGTCATCGCATGTTCTAAAAATGCTTTAAATTTAATTTCTTTATTACACATAACATCAGGATTTGGCGTACGCCCTGCTTTGTACTCATCAAGGAAATACGTAAATACTTTATCCCAATATTGTTTTTCAAAGTTGACTGCATAGTAAGGTATACCGATTTGATTACATACGCGAATGACGTCATTGTAATCTTCTGTTGCTGTACATACGCCATTTTCATCCGTATCATCCCAGTTTTTCATGAAGATTCCAACTACATCATAACCTTGTTGTTTTAATAACAGAGCAGCGACTGAAGAGTCTACTCCTCCACTCATTCCAACAACAACACGCGTATCTTTTGGTGCTTTCGTCAACTTAGTCACCTCCAATAAACGTGTTCTTTTATTTTGCCAATCGCTTTACGATTGTTGCTGTTTTACGAGCTAATTCTTCTATTTGCTCCATTGTATTACCCAACCCAAAACTGAAGCGAATTGATGAAGTAATACGGTTAGAGTCCTTGCCAAACATGGCAACAAGTACGTGAGACGGATCAACAGCTCCTGCTGTACAAGCTGATCCGCTTGATGCAGCAATACCTGCTAAATCCAAATTCACAAGCATAGATTCAACGTTTACACCTTTGAAAGAAAGATTTAGTACATGTGGTAAAGAATACTCGACATTTCCGTTTATATCAAACGATACTTGCTCTTCTTCCAATACCTGTATCATTCGTTCTTTAAACTGCTTATATTGAGCTGCACGTTCTTTTAATGATTCTTGCGCAATGCGAACAGCTTGTTCAAATCCGACAATGCTTGCCATGTTCTCTGTACCTGCTCTGCGCTTTCGCTCTTGCTCTCCTCCAAATAAAAGTGGCGAAAGCGTAACGTGTGGAGCAGCATATAAAAAGCCAATCCCTTTTGGTCCGTTAACTTTATGAGAAGAAACGGAGAGAAGATCGACACCTAATTGTTGCACATTTAATGAAATTAATCCATAAACTTGCACTGCATCCGTATGGAAATAAGCACCATATTCTTTTAACAAGGCACCAATTTCTGAAATTGGCTGGATTGTGCCAACCTCATTGTTACCATACATAACTGAAACTAAAATCGTTCTATCCGTTAAGGACCTCTTAATATCTTCAACCGACACACGTCCAGTTTCATCAACCGGTAGATACGTCACTTCAAAACCTTGTTCTTCTAGAAACTGACAAGTATGCAACACAGCATGATGCTCAATAGATGTAGTAATAATATGGTTGCCACGATGTTTATTCGCAAGCGCAACACCAATCAGCGCCATGTTGTCTGCTTCCGTTCCACCGCTCGTGAAGATAATGTCATTTTCACGTGCTCCAATACTGCTGGCAATTGTTTGACGCGCTTCATCCAAATATCTGCGACTTTCTCGTCCGTAGTGATGAATGCTTGACGGATTCCCAAAATGCTCATGCATAAACGTCGTCATTTTTTCAACAACTGCTGGGTGTACAGGAGACGTTGCTGCATGGTCTACATAAATACGCTCCAACTAAAAACTCCTCCTAACTCAACCAATTAAATATAAAACATATATGATTCTTCTTCATCACCTGAATGATTCGCTAAATCTTCAAGCGTTGTGCTATCTAACACTTCTTTAACTGCATCACGAATGCGAATCCACAGCTCTCTTTTAGCTGGCTCTTCGTCTTCCAATCCTTCTACTGGACTAATTGGTCCTTCCAGTACCGAAATAATGTCTCCTGCTGTAATATTGGTAGGTTCATGTGCTAAAATATAGCCACCGTACGCACCTCTGACGCTTTTTACAAGACCTGCATTACGAAGAGGCGAAATTAATTGCTCAAGATAATGTTCCGATAAGTCATGGTTTTGAGCGATTGTTTTTAATGAAATGGGACCTTCACCAAAGCGTTTTGCCAGTGCAATCATAATTGTTAAACCGTAGCGTCCTTTTGTCGAGATTTTCATTTTCTCCACTCCTTCTCATATCCATAAGGTGTTTATAATAGGTCGTTCATTATTCATTATTTCAAATTTAAATAGTCCATTTAAAAACGTTATACTGTTGACATTATATCATACTATCCCTATGAGAGAAATTTCAACACTTTTTTAGATATGATACAGTAAAACCAAACTATATATTTAATTCTAAAAGGAGGTCACTGCATGAATAATAACCCGCTTGCATTTCGCATGCGTCCTAAAGATATCAATGAAATTATTGGACAGCAGCATCTTGTTGGAAAAGACAAAATGATTTATCGAATGGTCAAAGCCAACCACCTAAGCTCAATGATTCTATACGGTCCGCCCGGTGTAGGGAAAACATCTATTGCTACAGCTATTGCTAAAACAACCAAAACAGCTTTTCGACAGCTAAATGCGGTTGTGAATAATAAAAAAGATATGGAAATTGTCGCCGAGGAAGCAAAAATGTCCGGGAAAGTAATTTTATTACTAGACGAAGTACATCGACTAGATAAAGGAAAACAAGACTTTTTACTTCCTTATCTAGAAAACGGACTCATTACGTTAATTGGTGCTACAACAAGCAACCCTTATCACGCTATTAACCCCGCAATTCGAAGCCGGTGTCAAATCTTTGAACTAAAATCGTTAGAGCCAGATGATATTGAACAAGCGCTGAACCGAGCACTGCATGATAAAGAACGCGGATATGGAAATCAAAATGTTCAGGTTGATCGTGATGCAATGCTTCATTTTACAACAAGCTGTAACGGTGATGTTCGTTCCGCGCTAAATGCCCTTGAGCTTGCTATTTTATCTACGGACGAAAATGAGGAAGGCGTCATCCATATCACGCTTGACATTGCTGAGCAGTGCTTGCAACAAAAATATTTTTCACACGATAAAGATGGAGATGCTCATTACGACGTACTTTCAGCATTTCAAAAATCCATTCGTGGAAGCGACGTAAACGCTGCGCTTCATTATTTAGGGAGACTGATTGAAGCCGGTGATTTAGTGAGTATTAACAGACGACTTTTAGTCATTGCGTACGAAGATGTTGGACTAGCGAGCCCTCAAGCCGGTGCAAGAACACTGTCTGCCATTGAATCAGCTGAGAGGCTAGGCTTTCCAGAAGCTCGTATACCATTAGCCAACGCTGTTATTGAACTTTGTTTATCTCCAAAGTCAAACTCAGCTTACAAAGCGCTTGACGCTGCTATTGCTGATATTAAAAAAGGCTTATCTGGGGACGTCCCAAACCATTTAAAAGACGGTCATTATAAAGGAGCAGCTAAGCTAGGGAGAGCACAGAATTATCAATACCCTCACGACTTTGAAAACGGCTGGGTTAAACAGCAATACCTTCCTGATAAAATAAAGAATAAACGCTATTATGAGCCAAAGAGAACAGGAAAATTCGAACAAGCATTGGCACAGGTTTATAAAAATTTATCTCCATAAAAAAAGCCCCAAAGAGGCAGTTCCTTAAAAAAGATAAAGGTAAACTTTATTTTTTAAGGCAGAGCCTACTGGGGCTTTTTATTACTTATCGTCGCCAACTCGCTTAATTGTTACGTTTGCTAGCAGTTCATTAATGACGTGTCCAGCCATGATTAAACCTGCAACAGAGGGAACAAATGCATTTGATGATGGTGGCATTTTGGCTTTGCGAATTTCCGCTGCATCGTTTCCTACTTCTTTACGGATTTCTTCACGAATAACGATTGGTCTTTCATCAGAAAAGACAACGTTAATTCCTTTGCGAACTCCTTCTTTACGAAGTCGCGTACGCACGACTTTCGCAATTGGGTCCGTATGAGTTTTTGAAATATCAGCAATTTTAAAGCGCGTTGGATCCATTTTATTAGCAGCGCCCATGCTTGAGATTATCGGGATATTTCGCTTTAAACACTCTTTCATTAAATGAATTTTATACGAAATAGTATCAGAAGCATCAACCACAAAATCAGGTTCATAGCTAAAAAACTGCTCATATGTTTCTTCTGTATAAAACATTTTTAACGAGATGACTTCACAATCAGGATTAATATCAAGAATTCGATCTCGCATTAAATCTGCCTTAGGTTTACCTACTGTTGATAATAAAGCATGAATTTGACGATTTACGTTTGTGATATCCACATCGTCTTTATCAACCAAAATTAATCGTCCAACACCTGAACGAGCAAGCGCCTCTGCCGAAAACGAACCAACGCCTCCAATTCCTAAAATAGCTACTGTACTCCCTTTTAAAGTTGCTAAGCCATCTTTCCCAATCGCTAGTTCATTACGTGAAAATTGATGCAACATTGTTTCAACACTCCGCCTTTCTATTTCAACACTTTTTAGTAGTGTATACTTTTCAAGTTTTTCTATCATCGCAAATGCTTGCATAATGATTTTATACGAATTAGACTATAACACACTTTTCTTCAAAAGCAAGCATGTCTATCGGTTTACGTATTAAAACTCATAAAAAAACCTTCTCTATACGAAACAGAGAAGGTTTTTATGTACGCTAGTCCCAATAATGCCGTCTTAATGCTTTCGTTTTGAACCCGCTCTCGGCAGGTGGGTACTCTGTTTTACACATTGTAAGTCCTTAGAAAAGGCATGTACGCTGTATAAAAACTCCGAGTTCCCAAGCAACAAATTGTTCGGTCAAAACTGTTGTAAAGACGAACATATCAGGACTCTATTGTTCTTGAAAGTATCTTATCACAGAAGATTTTGTTTTGCAATATTATGCTTCTGTTTTTGCCTTTCGAATATCTAGATTTAGTTCCTCAAGCTGAGCTTCGCTTACTTCACCCGGTGCGTTTGTTAGTAGACAGCTTGCACTTGCTGTTTTCGGGAATGCAATCGTATCACGAAGGTTCGTACGTCCAGCAAGCAGCATAACAAGACGATCAAGTCCTAATGCAATTCCACCGTGAGGAGGTGTACCGTATTCAAATGCTTCAAGTAAGAAACCAAATTGTTCATGCGCTTCTTCAAGCGTAAAGCCAAGCGTTTTAAACATTTGTTCTTGAATGTCACGCTCATAAATACGCAGTGATCCACCACCAAGCTCATAGCCGTTTAGAACAAGATCATACGCTTGAGCGCGAACGGCACCTGGATTCGTTTCTAACTGTGGTAAGTCTTCACGAACCGGCATTGTAAACGGATGGTGAGCTGCATAGTAACGACCTTCTTCTTCATCATGCTCAAGAAGTGGCCAATCTGTTACCCACAGGAAGTTAAATAGTGACTCATCAATTAGGCCAAGCTCTTTAGCCAGCTTTAATCGGAGCGCACCTAATGCATCTGCCACTACTGATTTTTTATCCGCAACAAATAATAATAAATCGCCTTCTTCAGCCTGTAGCGTGCTCATAAACTGCGCTTGTTCTTCTTCGTTAAAGAATTTACTAATTGGTCCTTTCAGTCCTTCAGCTTCAACTTTTAGCCATGCAAGACCTTTCGCACCGTAAATCTTCACAAAATCTGTTAACGCATCGATATCTTTACGAGAATAATTCCCCGCAGCTCCTTTAACGGTAATTGCTTTAACTTGCCCACCGCTTTCTACCGCTGCACTGAACACTTTAAACCCGCAATCTTTTACAAGCTCAGATAAATCGACAAGCTCCATAGCAAAGCGCGTATCTGGCTTATCAGAACCAAAGCGACTCATTGCTTCATCATAAGAAATGCGTGGAAAAGGTGTTTGAATATCTAATCCTTTTACATTTTTCATCACTTTTGACATCATTTCTTCTGTCAATGTCATGATTTCTTCTTGCGTTAAGAAAGAAGTTTCAATATCGACTTGCGTAAATTCAGGTTGACGATCAGCACGTAAATCTTCATCACGGAAGCATCGCGCAATCTGATAGTAGCGCTCTACGCCGCTTACCATTAACAGCTGTTTAAAGATTTGTGGCGACTGCGGAAGCGCGTAAAATTCACCTGGGTGCACGCGGCTTGGTACAAGATAATCACGAGCACCTTCTGGCGTACTTTTTGTTAGAATTGGTGTTTCTACATCTAAGAAGTCGTTATCATCTAAGAAATTACGAATTGTTTTTGTAACGTCACTTCTCATCTTTAACGTTGAAAACATTTCTGGACGACGAAGATCTAAATAACGATATTTTAAACGAACATCTTCTGATACATCCGTTTGATCATTAAGAGCAAACGGAGGCGTCTTTGCTTCATTTAATACCGTAATACGCTCAGCGTGAATTTCTATTTTACCTGTTTTTAAGTTCGGGTTAATCGTTCCTTCTTGTCTGCCGACTACTTTCCCCTCAACTTGTAATACATACTCGTTACGAACGCTTTCTGCAATTTCAAGCGCTTCTTGTGATACCCCAGGGTTAAATACGACTTGTACTAAGCCTCCTCGATCACGTAAATCGATAAAGATTAACCCTCCTAAATCACGGCGTTTTTGCACCCAACCTTTTAACAATACTTTTTCACCAATGGCCGTTTCCGTTACGTCACCACAGTAATATGAACGTTTTGTCATGACTGTTCCTCCTTAAGCTTTGTTTTCTAAGTAAGCTACTAGCTCTTCTAACTTCACTTCTTCTTGCTCGCCTAGTGCCATATCTTTGACGTTGGCTACGCCTTTAGCTAATTCATCATCACCAAGGACCACTACGTATTTTGCTTCCAAACGATCTGCTGATTTGAATTGACCTTTTACTTTTTTATCTTGATAATCTTTTTCTGCTACAAATCCTGCTTTTCGTAGTTTATTAACAAGCGCGACTGATTTTGCTTTTGCTGCATCACCAAGCGTTACAACATAGCAATCAATGCCTTTTTCAACTGGAAGCTCAATGTTTTCAGCTTCTAATGCTGACAATAAGCGCTCAATACTTAAAGCAAACCCAATTCCTGGCGTTTCAGGTCCACCAATTTCTTGAATAAGTCCGTTATAACGTCCTCCGCCACATAGCGTAGTGATAGCACCAAATCCATCTGCTTCACTCATTAACTCAAACGCTGTGTGATTGTAGTAATCTAATCCGCGAACTAACGTTGGGTCAACGACATACTCAATATCTAAATCTGTTAAGTATTGCTGTACGTTTTCGAAGTACTCTTTTGAATAGTCATTTAAATACTCTAAGATAGACGGCGCTGTGTTCATAAGCTCATGATCACGATCTTTCTTACAATCTAAAATGCGAAGTGGGTTTTTGTGCAAACGATTTTGACAATCGCTACAAAACTCACCGATACGCGGAGAGAAATGATCAATTAGCGCTTGGCGATGCGCTTGACGACTTTCCGTATCTCCTAAGCTGTTTACAACTAGCTTTAGCTTTTTTAAACCTAGCGATTGGTAAAAATTCATTAATAACGCTAACACTTCTGCATCAATAGCTGGATCGTTTACTCCAAGAGCTTCAACACCAAACTGAACGAATTGGCGGAAGCGCCCTGCTTGCGGTCTTTCATATCGGAACATGGGACCAATATAGAAAAGCTTCGTTGGTTGATTTGGATTTCCAAACATTTTATGCGTTACGTAAGAACGTCCAACAGCAGCAGTTCCTTCCGGACGAAGCGTTAAGCTTCTATCCCCTCGGTCTTTGAAGGTATACATTTCTTTTTGAACAATATCAGTTGTTTCTCCCACACCACGCTGAAATAACTCCGTATGCTCAAACATTGGTGTACGAATTTCTTTGTAGTTAAATGCACGACAGATTTCACGAGCTTTTTGCTCCACAAACTGCCAGTATTCTACTTTTCCTGGTAAGATATCTTGAGTTCCTCTTGGTATTTGAACTGACATAAAGCGTCATATGCCTCCTATAACTTCATTTTCTATAACAAAAAAACTCTCATCTCTACTAGCAACTAGTAGGGACGAGAGTTTAAATCACGTGGTACCACCCTAATTGAAGCATACATGCTGTACACTTCCACTCATTCGTTAACGTACGAAACCGTTCAGCTCCTACTAACCGTGCTTTCAGAGCGAAACCTCCGAAGTGTTCATTCATTGAGTCATCATGTAAAATGCTTTCAGCCCAAGGCATTTTTTCTCTCTCCATGTGTCATCTCAATTACTTTTCTTCATCATAGGTTCTATTCATATAAAATTAAGCTATGTAATAGCCGTTCGTTAAAATATAGCAATTGTTTACTATATTACGAATGAAATGAACAGTTGTCAAGAACTTCACGGCCATAAATTATTGGTAAGTTGGAAACGAAATGAATTATGAGCGGTTTAGCTGTTTCCTAAGCTTTTGCACATCTCGAAGCGACAAACCAAATTCAGACGCTAATTCAATTGACGAAGCATCTTTTTCTTTATCTACGAAGTCGTGGAACTGCATGCCGAAAAGCGACTGATTTTGTTGAAAGGAATGCTCTCCTTTATCACTAAATTTCATGTACGTATCCCTTCTTTCTAAGTGCTTTCACACTAAATATGCTCTTTATAGCATTGCCAAAAAAGTCGACATCTTTCATAAATGAAAGGATTTTTTTTCACAACCTCGAATTACTTAGTCTGTGATAAAGGAGGGATACGTATCGCTTTTTTTCGTTCATCTAAACTTTATTTCTTGTTGTCTGTTATCATACTCGTTTGTCTCTCTTCCTTCGATCAGCCAGAATCTCCGAGTTTTTCACCTAGAATCGTTACAGCCGATACCTTACATGTTCGAACAGGACCAGGTTTAGCTTTTTCCATTTCAGCAACACTTAAGCAAAATGATCAGATTAGCGTTATAGATCAGCAGGGAAATTGGCTTTTTGTACAATTTCAAGACCTTGAAGGCTGGATTTCTAAACCACATACAGCGTTATTAGACTTTAACAACCTCTCTCCACAGCAGCAAATTGAGCTAAAATCTACACCTGTTATCCAAAACGCACCTACAGATTATTTAAAAGGGAAAACCATCATTTTAGATCCTGGACACGGTGGGAAAGATAAAGGGGCCATAGGTACACAAGGTACGTATGAAAAGGACTTAACGCTCCGAACTGCTCGTTTCGTACAAGAAGAGCTTCAAAACGATGGTGCCACCGTAAAATTAACAAGAACAGACGATTCATATGTAGAGCTGTCCAATCGTATCCTAGCTTCAAACAGCGCTGATTTATATATTAGCATTCATTATAACAGCGTTGCTAACCCTGACTTAACAGGACTCATCACGTACTTTTACCATGATAACCAAGACTCTATTCTAGCTGGCTCTGTCCACGCTTCACTTGTCCATCACAGTGACTTAAAGGACAAAGGAGTGCGTTTTGGAGACTACTACGTGCTGCGTGAAAATAATCGCCCAAGCATTTTATTAGAGCTAGGTTTTTTAAGTAATAAGCGTGAGGAAACCTACATTAATTCCGTTGAGTATCAGCGAAGAGTCGCTCACCAAGTAGCCGTAGGAATTCAGCAATACTTCAACCAACAATAGAAAAAGCGCCTGTTTGCACATGATGCAACAGACGCTTTTTTAATCATTTATTTATCTTTGCTTTCAATAATTAACGTAACAGGCCCATCATTGGTGAAGCTAACGTCCATCATTGCTCCAAACGAGCCGGTTTGAACACGAACTCCCTTTTTTTCTAGCTGCTCGTTAAAATAATTATACAGCGTAAGCGCTTTGTCTGGCTTTGCCGCTCCCATAAAATTTGGGCGTCTTCCTTTTCGACAATCACCATATAACGTAAACTGCGAAACAGATAGAATTTCACCTTCAATATCGAGCAATGAGTGATTCATTTTTCCTGTTTCATCTTCAAACACTCGTAGGTTGACTATTTTATCTGCAAGGTAATCCGCATCTTTCATTTCATCTTCATGCGTAACTCCTACTAAGAGCATAAAGCCTTTGCTAATTTCACCAACGACTTCACCTTCAACGGTAACATTTGCTTCTTTTGCACGCTGCACTACAACTTTCATTCTTCACGTACCTTTCTTAATGCATAATACGACGAACCGAATAGATATCACGAATTTGCTTAATTCGTTCAACAACTTTATGAAGATGACTAATGTTATGAATAGAGATTGACATATTAATGGTTGCCATTTTATTTCGATCCGATCGACCAGAGACGGCTGAAATATTGGTTTTTGTTTCATTGACAGCTTGAAGCACTTCGTTTAACAAGCCGCGACGATCATAACCAGATATCTCAATCTCGACGTTAAATTCTTTACCTTCTTTAATATGCGTTTCCCACTCAACTGGAATTAAACGATTTTCCGAATCCTCCGTATGGACATTTAAACAGTCTGCGCGGTGAACAGATACTCCCCGACCCTTTGTAATGAATCCTACAATCTCATCACCAGGAACTGGATTACAGCATTTCGATAAACGAATAAGCATATTTTCAACACCTGGTACAATAACACCAGAGTCTTTGCGCTTATGCTGACGTACACGCTTCGCTGCCGTATCTCGAGCCAGATCATCTACCTGCACTTCCTGCTCTTGATCACGCTGCTTTCGCCATTTCTCTGTCAAACGATTCGCAACCTGAGCAGCAGTTAAACCGTTATATCCAATTGCTGCATACATATCATCTTCATTTGAGAAGTTAAACTTTTCGGCTACTCGTTTAATATTATCGGTTGTTAATACTTCTTTTATGTCAAATTCCATTTGACGAATTTCTTTTTCAACAAGCTCTTTGCCTTTTTCAATATTTTCATCTCGGCTTTGCTTCTTAAAGAACTGACGTATCTTGTTTTTTGCCTGAGATGTTTGAGCAAGCTTCAGCCAATCTTTACTTGGTCCATAGGAATGCTTAGATGTTAAAATTTCAATGATATCTCCCGTTTTTAGACGATAATCCAGCGTGACCATCTTTCCATTGACTTTCGCACCGATTGTTTTATTCCCAATTTCTGAGTGAATGCGATATGCAAAATCAATCGGAACTGAACCAGACGGTAATTCAATCACATCGCCTTTTGGCGTAAAAATATAGACCATGTCCGAAAATAAGTCAATTTTCAATGATTCCATGAACTCTTCTGCATCATTAGCGTCATTTTGGAACTCTAAAATTTCGCGGAACCAAGTCAACTTCTCTTCGAAAGATGCATGTTCCGTTGACTTGCCTTCTTTATAAGCCCAATGTGCAGCAATTCCATACTCTGCAATTTGATGCATATCAAAAGTACGAATCTGAACTTCCAAAGGATCGCCTTTTGGCCCAATAACGGTTGTATGAAGAGACTGATACATATTTTGCTTTGGCATTGCAATATAATCTTTAAAACGGCCAGGCATTGGTTTCCAACAGGTGTGGATAATACCAAGTACCGCATAGCAATCTTTAATGCTGTCTACAATAATACGCACTGCAAGCAAATCATAGATTTCATTAAACTGCTTATTTTGAAGGGCCATTTTGCGATAGATTGAATAGATATGCTTTGGTCTACCTGAAATCTCAACTTTAATCGACACATCATCAACGTTCTCGCGTACTTCATCAATAACTTCTTCTAAGTACTGTTCACGCTCTGCTCGCTTTTTCTTCATCAAGTTTACAATTCGATAATACTGCTGCGGATTTAAATAGCGCAGAGCTGTGTCTTCAAGCTCCCACTTAATCTTTGAAATCCCCAAGCGATGAGCAAGCGGTGCAAAAATCTCCAGCGTTTCGTTTGAAATGCGGCGCTGTTTCTCTTGTGGTAAATGCTTTAATGTACGCATATTATGCAAACGGTCGGCTAACTTAATTAAAATAACGCGAATATCTTGTGCCATTGCAACAAACATTTTGCGATGGTTTTCTGCCTGCTGCTCTTCTTTTGATTTATATTTAATTTTCCCAAGTTTTGTAACACCGTCTACTAACATTGAAACTTCTGAGTTGAAAGCTTTCTCTAAATCTTTTAGCGTTATCTCTGTATCTTCAACGACATCGTGTAAGAATCCAGCTGCAATTGTGGCTGGATCCATGTCAAGATCAACTAAAATCCCTGCAACCTGTATAGGATGAATGATATACGGTTCTCCTGATTTACGATATTGCTCTTTATGTGCTTCTTTTGCAAAATCATATGCTGCTTGAACAAACGCAACATCCTCTTCATCCAAATACCGTCTCGAATTATCAATGACCTGTTCTGCTGTTAGGACTTGCTCATTTGCCATGAAATCACCTTTATCAACTAGCATTTTTATTAATTCATATTGTAACTATTATCATGAAAATTAATAGAGATGTAAAGCCTTTGGTAATAATTTATCAAATAAAGTCACATTTCAATCTTTTGCTTTCTTCGTATTAAACAAAAAAGCGCCTAATTCATTTAGGCACTTCTCTGTTTGATTATAAATCCGTTCATTAGTACGTCATTAATGTAAATACGTCGTACCCTTCTAGCTTTTCGCGTCCATCTAAGTATGATAACTCAATAAGGAACGCAATGCCAGCAACTACTCCGCCTAGTTCTTCAACTAGTTTAATTGTTGCTTCAATTGTTCCACCTGTTGCTAATAAGTCGTCTGTAATTAATACGCGTTGCCCTGGCTTAATTGCATCTTTATGGATTGTTAATACGTCTTTTCCATATTCTAAGCCATAATCAACTTTAATTACCTCACGAGGTAATTTACCTTCTTTACGAACTGGTGCAAAGCCTACACCTAGCGCATACGCAACTGGACAACCAACGATAAACCCACGTGCTTCAGGCCCAACGATGATATCAATCTCTTTATCTTTTGCATACTTCATGATTTCATCTGTCGCTGCACGATACGCTTCACCATTATCCATTAATGTTGAGATATCTTTAAACTTAATACCTGGTTTTGGCCAGTCAGGTACAATTGTAATATAATCTTTAAAATTCATTCTAATGTTGCCTCCTCATTCATCCGCACTTGCAAGAAGCTTCTCAAACTCACTTTTTAACTGTGCATATGAACTATAAATAAAGTTTTTTTCCATTTCAATTTGTTGCTGTTTCTTGCGATAAGTCACAGACTCTATTAAATCACGTTTAGGACTATTTTTCACTAGCGAAATTAGACCATTGTTTATTGTAACAAATTCTAGTTCGAAAAACACCTGGCAGATAAAATCAATTGTATCTTTTGTCCAGCCTTTATGAATGGCAATCTCTTCTTTATAGTGTTTTAAATCAAACGGGCTTCTTTTAGCCAGCAGTCCATAAAACCACTTAAAATGTTCACGAGTCGGAATCGTATCAAAATAACTATCATTTTCTGTTACGAACATCGCATAAATTCGAGCCGGCTTTCCTTCAGCAAATAAGAGATTTAACCTCTCTTTTGAATCTGGTAAATCTAAAAGAATCATTTGTTTATCAGCTGAATTATATAGACTAGCTTGTTCATCTGTCGAAATCTCAACGACTTGATCCATCGGCAAAATCGCTGCATGCTTTTGAACGGTTTGTTGATTAAACGTCACGATATCCATTTCTTTCGTGAAAATTTCTTGAAAGAATCTCTTCATATCAAATGAATTACGATAATCAAAAAGCTGCCATTCACTCACTGCTACATCTTCAATCATGAGCTGTGGCTTGCGTATATTATTCCATTCGTTAATTGAAAGCTCACCGACTAACGATACTTTGGCTAACGGAGAGACTTCATCTAATACATGTCCTAAACCAAACCCTACGACGTCAATTGATAGCCCATTATCTTCTACAACAAGCTTTAAATGGTTTTTATCACTGCCGATTTTACGCATTGATGTTGGCGTAACACGCTCAACAAGCACCTTCGGCTTGGGGTTATGCATGCCAAAAGGAGCGAGTGTTTGGAGCTCTTCAATACCAGCGATTGTAATATCCTCAACTTTGCATATCGTATCAATCGAGGTAATCGGAATGAAGTCTTGTTCAGTTAGCACTTCTCGCGCTTGTTCATTTAAACGCTGGCGCAGTAGCTCAACATTCTTCGCTTCAAGCGTCATCCCTGCAGCCATCGGGTGGCCCCCGAAATGCGGTAAAATATCACGACTCTTTGATAAGTTTGCAAATAAATCAAATCCAGCAATGCTTCTTGCCGACCCTTTTGCTAAGCCGGTTTCGTGATCCAGACTTAACACAATAGTTGGACGATAGAACTTTTCAACCAACCGAGAAGCTACGATTCCAACAACTCCTGCGTTCCACCCTTCACCTTCAATAATTAAGACTGCATTTTCACTAGGCGGATATAGGCTTTCTACAGTATCGATTGCTTCTTGCGTAATTTCATTTACAATCTGTTGGCGCTCTTTATTTAAAGCATCAATTTCTTTTGCTAACTCGATTGCTTCTTCATAATGAGCAGACATAAGTAAATCGACTGCCGGGTTCGCATCTTGAAGACGACCTACAGCATTAATTCTTGGAGCAAGGGCAAAACCAATTGTGTCTTCCGTAATGTCTTCTTTCTTCACACTGCACACTTTTAATAGCGCTTCAACTCCAGGTCGAGTTGAACTTTTTAAATAGCGTAAGCCCTTTTTCGCTATTAGTCGATTTTCTCCTACTAGCGGCACCAAATCAGCAATTGTACCAATGACAGCTAGCTCCAATAAATGTTCAGGAGCTTCACCGAGCAAAGCGTGAGCTAATTTAAACGCTACTCCAACTCCAGCTAGCTCTTTGAATGGATAGCCTCCACCTGGAAGTTTAGGATGGATAATCGCATAGGCTTCCGGAATTTCTGGACCTGGTTCATGGTGGTCTGTAATGATTAAATCAAACCCTATCTCAGCTGCTAGCTTTGCCTCTTTAACAGCGGAAATTCCAGTATCTACTGTAATAACTAATCCATATCCTTCATCACCAATCTGTCTAAATGCCTGTTCGTTTGGGCCGTAGCCTTCTGTAAAACGATTGGGTATATAAAAATCAACTTGCGCTCCGAGTTGACCTAAAACAGAAAGCATAACGGACGTACTGCTTACACCGTCAGCATCATAATCCCCATATATCATAATACGTTCATTGTTTTCAATCGCTTGACGAATACGCGCAACCGTTTCTTCCATACCTTCTAAAAGAAATGGGTCATGAAAAGATTCATCCTCAATATGTAAAAACTGTGAGGCTTCTTCTACTGTTTGAATTCCTCGATTAATAAGCAGTGAAGCAACGAGAGGTGTAATATTGAGTTTCTTTGCAAATTCATCAACAAGTGGATCATCTATATGTTTTACATTCCAACGCTTCTTTGACTGTAGCATATCTCATCTCACCCCTTAACCCACATAATTATACTAAAGGCAATCCAAACGGGCAATGAGTGAGCTTAATCTTAACTTTCTGAATATGGGTTAATATGAACAAATACACCTTGAATATTCGGTTCTTCCAGTAACTTCTCTTTTACTACTTTTCCAATTTGATGGCCCTTTTTCACCGTGATAAACGGATCGACTGAAATACGCAAATCAACAATAACATAGTAACCATGCTCTCTTGCATGAAGCGTGTCAATTCGTTCAACACCTTCAACGCCTAACACGATCTCTTTTAAATGTGCGATATCTTCCTCATGAAGAACATGATCCAACGTATTGTGAAAAGCCTCTGCTCCTAGTGTCCAAGCTGTTTTTAACACAAGTACAGAAACAATTAACCCTGCGAGAGGATCCGCATACACTAACCACTCTATCCCAATTTCATCGCCAATAAGAGAAGCTCCAATACCTACAAGCGCTGCAAAAGAAGAGAACACGTCCACTCGATGATCATGAGCATTAATCATAACAGCGTCACTTTTTATTTTCTTTCCAATACGGTATGTGTAGCGGTACAATCCTTCTTTAATAATGATAGCCGCAACTAGAGCATAGACAGCAAAAATTTTAGGAGGCTCTATCCGATTAAAAAATGCTTGGAAAGAAGAAGTTAAAATTTCAATTCCTACAATGGCTAAAAGAACGGCTACGATAATAGCAGCGATTGATTCAGCTTTTCCATGTCCATAAGGATGATCTTCATCAGGTGGCTGCTTTGCAATTTTCACACCAATAAAAACCACAAGTGAGCCTGCAACATCTGAAACAGAATTGGCGGCGTCCGCTATGAGTGCTCGACTGTTTGCCATGACGCCTACAATCGATTTCATGATAGCCAAGACAATATTACCAACCATCCCTACCATCGCAGCAGTTTGTGCTTCTTTAAACCGCTGTTCATTGTCCATTTTTTCACACCCTTTCTAGAACGACACTATTCATTAGCGTACCCAAAATTCTCTTTTACTACTAAGCTTATGATGTGAATTGAAAGGGCAGACACAGAAAAAGTGCACGGAATAATCCGTGCACTTTTTCATTCATTTATTCTGTTTCGTTTTCAACGACTCTCTTACGTTCTAGCTGCTTGCCTTTCCATACAAGCCACAGCTGAGAGGCAATGAAAATCGATGAGTACGTACCTGCAATTAATCCTACTAGTAGAGCGATAGAGAAGTTTAGAATTGAGTCACTTCCAAAAATCAACAGTGCTGCTACAGCAATAATTACCGTAATAATCGTATTCAACGATCGAGTTAGGGTCTCACGCAAACTTAAGTTCACGATAAACTTTAAGTCCTCAAACGTTTTTGATTTGAATTTCTTCATATTCTCTCGAATGCGGTCAAACGTTACAATCGTATCGTTGATTGAATAACCAACGATTGTTAAGATTGCCGCAATGAATGTCAAATCAACCTCAAGACGAGTTAAGCTGAAGAAAGCAATGATGAAAAAGGCATCATGTAATAAGGCTACAATGGCAGCTAATCCCATATACAGCTCAAATCGGAACCCTACATAAATAATAATTCCAATAGAAGCAATTAATACGGCAATCATTGCATTGCGTGCTAGCTCTTTTCCGACAGTCGGAGACACTGTACTTACGTTAGGTTCTGAGCCATACTTTCCACTGAAGTAATCCTTTAAATCAGCAATTTCCTTTTGTGAAAGTACACCTACAAAGCTGGCAACTCCCGTCTTTTTATCATCACCCGTGATAATCACATCGTCTGATTCTAATCCAATTGAAGACATGTCCTTTTCTACCTGTTCTTGAGTTAAAGCTTTATCACTTGCTACTTCAACTCGCGTTCCGCTTGCAAAATCAATTCCTAGGTTAAGCTTGAAGATAAGCAAGGCAATAACTCCAGCTACAACAAGGATGCTTGATAAAGCAAAGAAGCGTTTTCTGTATTTAACAAAATCAAATCCGTCCCAAGCTGTTGGTAAAACTGTTTGACCATCGTCTTTGCTTAAATCATGAATTTCAGATTTTTTCACACCGAATAAGTGAGGTTTTTTATTTAACCAACGGCTGTTAACTAGTAGAGCTAGCAACAATCTCGTTCCATATACAGCTGTCACAAAGCTCAGTACAATCCCAATCATTAACGTTGTCGCAAATCCTTGAACAGAACTTGTTCCATAGATAAACAGCACAACAGCTGCTAACATTGTTGTTAAGTTTGCATCGAAAATCGTTGCAATGGAACGGCGATTTCCTGCTTTAAAAGCAGACATTACAGATCGGCCTGTCCTTAATTCATCTTTAATTCGCTCGTATGTAATGATATTAGCATCCACTGCCATCCCGACTCCAAGAATTAAAGCTGCTATCCCTGGAAGAGTAAGAACAACATGCATAAGATCGAATACTAAAAGGTTTAAATATACGTAAAAGCTTAGCGTAATTACCGCGATAAGCCCTGGTAGACGGTAGAATGCAATCATGAAAAGGAAGATGATAGCAATTCCAATTGCTCCGGCAAACACGGTCATATCGAGAGCTTTCTCACCAAATTGAGCCCCGACAGATGTTGAATAAATTTCATCCAATTTAACAGGCAAAGAGCCTGCATTTAATAGCTCTGATAGTTCTGTCGCACTTTTAACTGTAAAGTTACCACCCGTAATCGATACTTCTTTTTGAGAGAAAACTTGATTTACAGTTGCTGCAGATAAAAACTTAGGATTTTGCTTAGCTGTTTCTGCCTTATAGGAATCTTTTCCTTCCTCAAAATCTAACCAGATGACCAATAAGTTATTGGGTGCCATATCTAGCACTTTCTTTGTTACTTCTTTAAACTTATCCGCATCTTTTAGCTTTAACGAAACGCTCGGCTGATTGTTTTCATCAAACGATTGTTTTGCACCATTTTGAGCAAGGTCAGAACCATCCATTAAGATATTGTCATTTACATCACGGAAGGTTAAATTTGCTTCAGTTGATAATAGCTCACGCGCTTGTGACTGATCCGTAACACCAGCCAACTGTACGCGAATGCGATCATCTCCTTCAATTTGAATACTAGGCTCGCTTACACCGAGCACATTCACACGCTGATTTAGCGCTTCAACGGTGCTTTTAAGTGCACTGTTATCTATGACATCACCTTTCTTAGCAGGTTTTACATCATATAAAATTTCAAACCCACCTTGAAGATCAAGGCCAAGCTTAATATCTTTTGCAATACCTGTAACCGTTGTTCCGATTGTACCAAATATTAAAAGTACTAAGAGGAAAAAGGTAACGATACGTCCTCTTTTAACCATGAATAAGAAATCCTCCTTCTTATGTAAAACACATGAGCTGATCGCTGTAAAATACCAACTTAATTATCTTCGATAACTAGGGGTCTGTCAAATGACGAACCATAAAATTTGCATTACTTTAATAATTCTTTCCAATCTTCATTGTCACTAACAGTTTCGAACATATTTGATTTATAAGATTCAATTGTTACATAGCTCATTACATCAGTAATCTTAACAGTCAACACGTCACTAACAACCTGATGCAACGAAAATTCTTGACGCTTTTTCCACTTCTTTTGGTTCAAATACCCCCACAATTCTGCTTCCGTTACGTCTTCGTAACCAATTAAATGAAATTCTTCTAGCTTACTCTCAATTACTGGTTGAATGATTGTCTTTTGCTCATCTGATATTATCGAATTCATGTTCACGACTCCTTTTCTCACACGCATGCAAAATATATAAGCCAGCAAGCTCTCTGTTATTTCTTTGATTCCTTGTCATGCTTGGACACATTCCCTGCATATATTGGATTACATCAATTATAATTTGTCCAAGAAGGCAGTGAGGATCTATGTCTAAATTTTTGCAAGGTACTATTATTTTAATTATAGCTGGATTGATTACAAGAGTTCTCGGATTCATTAACCGCGTTGTTATTGCAAGAATGATTGGGAACGAAGGTGTTGGCCTATACATGATGGCTGTTCCTACTCTTGTACTCGTTATTACGTTAACGCAGTTAGGATTGCCTGTAGCCATTTCAAAGCTAGTTGCAGAAGCACAGGCACTCGGTGACAAACGAAAAATTAAAAAGATTCTGGTTGTTTCTTTAAGCATCACGTGTACATTGAGTTTTATATTTACGCTCAGTTTAATAGTATTCGCTCCTATTATCGCAAAAACCTTTTTTACAGATGAGCGTACCTTATATCCACTATTAGCGGTTATTCCTGTTATTCCAATTATCGCTATTTCATCGGTTATTCGCGGCTATTTCCAAGGTCTTCAGCAAATGAAACCCGCTGCTTATTCGCAGGTCATTGAACAAGTCGTTCGTATCACTTTAATCGCTGTATGTACAAAGGCATTCTTACCTTATGGAATTGAATATGCCGCTGCTGGCGCTATGCTCTCTTCTGTATTTGGAGAATTGGCATCTCTATTTTATATGTTCTATATGTTTAAACGAAAAAAGAAGTTAACCGTTCGTCGTAACTTTTTTCAATCACTTCGTGCTGGCAAAGATACCTTTTATGACTTGATGAGAATCGCTGTTCCCACTACAGGGAGTCGTATGATTGGTTCAGTTTCTTGGTTTTTAGAACCAATTGTTGTAGCCAAGAGCTTAGCGATTGCTGGAGTAGCAACCACCGTCGCTACTCAGCAGTACGGAGAATTAACAGGCTTTGCACTTCCATTATTAATGCTACCGTCCTTTATTACCGTTTCTCTTTCAACTGCACTAGTACCTGCTATCAGTGAATCCTATGCAAAGAACCATATGAAACAAATTCAGTATAGACTTCACCAAGCGCTGCGCCTATCGTTTATAACAGGGGGACTTGCCGTTGTCGTATTATACGTATTCGCTAACCCCATAATGGAATTGATGTACGGATCAGATAAAGCAGCTATCTTTGTTAAAGTCATGGCACCCTTTTTTATCTTCTCTTACTTTCAAGGACCCCTTCAGGCCGTCCTTCAAGCTTTAGACCTAGCTAAAGCCGCCATGATTAACAGTTTCATTGGCGCAGCTGTGAAAACCGCATTGATTTTTTTATTAGCTTCTCAGCCTACTCTTGGCATTATGGGCGCCGGACTTTCTATTGTAGTTGGCACTATGCTCGTCACTCTTCTTCATTTATCAACTGTTACGAAACAAATTATGTATAAGCTACAAATCATGGATTATGTAAAAAGCTGTATCGTCATGTTAGCTGCTGGATGGGTGGGACAGTATGCGTTTACACATTTTTTTGCCAACCTTCCACTTGTACTACAAACATTAGTCTCTATAATGCTAACAAGCCTGTTATACGTTATTCTTTTATTACTATTCAAGCTTATTACGAAAGAAGAGCTCAACCGCTTTTCAATTCTACGACTGTTTAAAAAGAAATAAAGAAGATGAGCAACCATACTCATCTTCTTTATTTTGGTTCGTCCACTTTATCTACAAAAAAGGTTCCATTATTGTAGGTACAATATGAAATATTCTTTATTTCTTGATAACCTAGCTTTTTTAATTCTTGGCGAAGCCATAGCGTTGTACGGTGATCGAGTGCTAAATGTTCTTCTTGGACTACGCCATCAATAATGTAAGGCAGATTTAAGCTTTCTTTTCCAAAAGGAGCGGTATTATTCTTTTTTTCAAAAACAGAAAGCTTGCCAGAAGGTTCTAAAATAGCAAATTCAACGTCAGCAATATCCTTCACATTTTTATCGCGAAGCTGTATGAGTAAATCGTTAAAGTTATAGCGCTGCTTTTGCATTTCCTTTTCACGAATTTCGCCATTTTGAATAATAACCGTCGGCTGACCGTCTAAGAAGTTGCGCATGCGATTACTTTTGAGTGACCAAAGAGCCAACCCAATTTGAATCACAAGTAAGGTGATCATCGGAACTAAGCTATGATGCAATGGATCATTTGTATTTTCAATTGCCACTACCGCTAGCTCTGCTAGCATAATAAACACGACAAGGTCTAAAATACTGAGCTCGCCAATTTCACGCTTACCCATTAGTCTAAAGATGACTAATACGATAAAATATAACAAAATAGTACGAAAAACCATTGTTACGATCTCCATATAAAAACCTCCGCACTTTGACATTCCTGACTAGTTTTCGTTTAAACACAAAAAATAGACGGATTTTTTTGCGTCTATTTCTTCCATTTTGTGAATATGCTCGTACTAAGATTGCAGTTTGACATATAAGGGGGTTTTTAGTAATGGAAGCAAAAAGAATGAGCAGTGCTATCTTTTTTGGAGTAATGATCATCTTTATCATCGGTTTTGTCATCAGCCTTTTGTTAGCACTTTTGTTAAAGTTTTCGTCTGTTACTGAACAAGCTTTGCAACTATGGATTGCTATTTTATCCTTTTTGGCAGTCTTTATTGGTGGATTTATGTCAGGTGGAAAAAGTGGCTCAAAGGGTTGGATGATTGGTGGAGCAACTGGTCTTATCTACTCTGTTCTTATGCTTATGCTACAATTTCTTGGATACAACGAGCTCTTTTCAGCTCAGCAGCTTTTATTTCACGGTGGGTTTTTACTGGTAGCCATGCTCGGCGGTGTGATTGGGGTCAATTTATCAGGCTCTAGAACAGCATAAAAAAGCTCCTACAGCAATGTAGGAGCTTTTTCTATAATTACGCTTCGCTACGGATTTCACGAATTGCAGCGCGGTCAAATACCATTTTAGAACCGTCTGTTGTTTTCACAATAACTGTTCCTTCATCAATTGCTTCAACTAAAGCGTGCATTCCACCGATTGTGATGACTTTGTCACCTTTCTTCAGTTCAGACTGCATTTGCTGTACAGCTTTTTGACGCTTTTGCTGTGGACGAATTAATAAGAAATAAAAGATGGCGAACATTAAAAGTAATGGCCATATTGCTTGGAAAATTTCCACAAGATCTCCTCCTTTAATCAATTTATCAACAGGTACTTATTCATATGTTGATGAAAAACCCCTGTAATGACCTAGAAATTTTTTGCATTTGGTCCGTTAAATCCATATTTATCAAAGAATTCATCACGGAAGTCACCTAATCGATCTTCGCGAATAGCTTCACGGACTTGCTCCATTAAGTTTAGCAGAAAATATAAGTTATGGTAAGATGTTAATCGAATTCCAAACGTTTCATTAGAACGAATTAAGTGGCGAATATACGCTCTTGAATAATTTTTACACGTATAGCAATCACAGTTTGGATCGATTGGCCCAAAGTCTTCTGCATATTTTGCATTTTTAACAACTAAGCGCCCTTCGCTTGTCATTAATGTACCGTTACGTGCAATACGCGTTGGTAGCACGCAGTCAAACATATCAATTCCACGGATTGCTCCATCAATCAATGAATCTGGTGAACCTACGCCCATTAAGTAACGAGGTTTATCCGCAGGCAGATAAGGTGTTGTAAACTCAAGCACGCGATTCATAACGTCTTTTGGTTCTCCAACAGATAGTCCTCCTACAGCATAACCCGGGAAGTCCATAGAAACCAAGTCAGAAGCACTCTGACGGCGTAAATCTTCAAATTCTCCTCCTTGTACAATCCCAAATAATCCTTGGTCTTGCGGACGACTGTGAGCTTCTAAACAGCGCTCAGCCCAACGGCTTGTACGCTCTACTGAACGCTTTAAATAATCATATTCAGCTGGATATGGTGGACACTCATCAAATGCCATCATGATATCCGAACCAAGTGCGTTTTGAATCTCCATTGCTCCTTCAGGTGATAAGAATAACTTGTCACCATTTAAGTGATTGCGGAAATGCACGCCTTCTTCTTCAATACGTCGAAGATCGCTTAGACTAAACACTTGGAAACCACCTGAATCCGTTAAAATTGGACGGTCCCAGTTCATGAATTTATGAAGTCCACCAGCTTTTTTTACAATTTCGTGACCTGGACGTAGCCATAGATGATACGTGTTGCTTAAAATAATTCCTGCTCCCATTGCTTTTAAGTCTTCAGGAGACATTGTTTTTACTGTAGCAAGCGTACCAACTGGCATAAAGATCGGCGTTTCAAAAGATCCGTGTGGAGTATGCACAATGCCAAGGCGTGCTCCGGTTTGCTTACATGTTTTAATATGTTCATAACGAATAGCTGTCATTAGTGTATTCCTTTCATGTTAAATTACAAGATTAGCATGGCATCGCCAAAGCTAAAGAATCGATACTTTTCTTTTACCGCTGTTTGATATGCGCCGATGATATGCTCACGTCCAGCTAACGCGCTAACAAGCATAATAAGCGTTGACTTCGGCAAATGGAAGTTTGTAATCATACCATCAATTGCTTTAAATTCATATCCAGGGAAAATAAAGATGCTCGTCCAGCCCGATGAAGCTTTAAACACACCGTCGTGTTCAGTTGCGATTGTTTCAAGTGTTCGCGTAGACGTGGTACCAACAGAGATAATTCGTCCACCTTGTTCACGCACTGAATTCAACAACGAAGCTGTCTCTTCGCTCACTTGATAGTATTCAGCGTGCATATCATGCTCTTCCAGATCATCTACGCTTACTGGTCTGAAGGTTCCTAGGCCAACGTGCAGTGTTAAGAAAGCAATATGCACACCTTTCGCTTTAATTTCTTCCAACATCTCTTCCGTGAAGTGAAGTCCTGCCGTTGGTGCTGCAGCTGAACCTTGTTCACGTGCAAACACAGTTTGATAGCGTTCGCGGTCATCAAGGCGTTCTTTGATATAAGGTGGCAGCGGCATTTCACCAAGCTGTTCTAATACTTCATAAAAGATTCCGTCATACTTAAATTCCAGCAGCCTTCCCCCCTGATCACTCACACCTTTACAAACAGCCGTTAAGCGACCATCTCCAAATGAAATAATCGTTCCTTCTTTAACTCGCTTAGCGGGCTTCACAAGCGTTTCCCACATGTCACCTTCCGTTTGTTTTAAAAGAAGGACTTCAATATTAGCGCCCGTATCTTCTTTTGTTCCAAATAAACGAGCTGGTAAAACACGCGTATCGTTTAATACAAGACAATCACCTTCTTGTAAATAGTCAAGAAGGTCTTGAAACATATGATGACGTACTTCACCTGTTTCTTTGTTTACTACCATGAGTCTTGATGCATCACGCTTTTCAAGCGGCGTTTGCGCAATCAATTCCTCTGGTAAATGGAAATCAAATAAATCTACTTTCATTTCATTCACCTGTTCCTACTAAAATAATTATTTAAATCGACCAATAAAAAAGAAAATAAGCGATAATAAAATGCTAATAACAATCGACGTAACGATTGGAAAATAAAAGGTTGTATTTCCTTTTTTAATTAAAATATCACCAGGAAGTTTGCCGATAAATTGTAGCAAAAAACCGACCAATAGTAAAATACCACCCACAATCATTACTAATTTAGGGAGATCGTTCACTTCTCTGGCACCTCCATTTGAAAATGATCATACACAAGCGGCGTCACAATCCGCCCTCTAGGCGTTCTTTGCAGAAAGCCAATCTGAAGTAAGTATGGCTCATATACATCTTCAATTGTATGTGATTCTTCACCAATGGTAGCCGAAATTGTATCTAAGCCAACTGGACCTCCACGGAATTTTTCAATAATCCCTCTTAATAATTTATGGTCAATATGATCCAAACCTAAACGGTCGACTTGCAGCATCTCTAAAGCTTCTGTAGCAAGCTGAACAGTAATCTCACCATCACCTTTTACCTGCGCAAAATCGCGAACGCGTCTTAAAAGCCGGTTGGCAATCCTCGGGGTCCCACGAGCTCGCCTGGCAATTTCATGCGTAGCTTGCGTATCGATGCCTACATTTAAAATAGAAGCAGTACGCTCTACAATAGACGCTAAGTCTTCTTCTTGGTAATATTCCAAGCGGCTTAAAACCCCGAAACGATCTCGCAGTGGTGATGAGAGCAAACCAGCTCTTGTTGTCGCCCCCACAAGCGTAAAGGGTGGCAAATCTAAACGCACGGAGCGAGCGCTTGGGCCTTTTCCAATCACAATATCTAGACAGAAATCCTCCATTGCAGGGTAAAGGACCTCTTCAACCGATCGATTAAGACGATGAATTTCATCAATAAACAACACATCGCCTGGTTCTAAGCTTGTTAGTACAGCCGCTAAATCTCCAGGACGCTCAATGGCAGGTCCGGAAGTAGTGCGAATTTGCACGCCCATCTCATTTGCAATAATGGTCGCCAACGTTGTTTTCCCTAAGCCAGGAGGTCCATATAGTAAAACATGATCCAACGTTTCGCTTCGCATTTTAGCAGCTTTAATAAAGATATCTAAGTGGCTTTTTACTTTATGCTGACCAATATACTGTTGTAGAAATTGAGGTCTAAGACTTTGCTCTAGCACTTCTTCTTCGCTAAGTGCATCGCCTGTCACAATACGATCGTCCATCATATTCCTCCTTCATTCGTTACTTAAGCAAACGCTTCAACGCTTCCTTAATATATTGATCTGTCGTCATCGACTGTTGCATTAAGGCTGGAACTACCTTATTAATCTCTCGCTCTGCATATCCAAGTACTTTTAATGCCTCGATAGCCTCATCTAAAGCTTCTGAGCTTTGTGATTTAACTTCTTGTTCGTCCATATCAGCAAATAGTGATGGCACTGCATCCGGTACGATATCATGAAGCTTGCCTTTCAAGTCCAAAATCATTTGACGAGCTGTTTTTTTTCCTACTCCTGGAAACTTCACCAAAAACTTTTCATTTTCTTCTTCAATGGCCTGCACCACCTGAGAAGGGTTACCTGATGCTAGAATCGCCAGCGCACCTTTTGGACCAATGCCTGAGACGCTAATTAATTTCATAAATAGTTCTTTTTGTTCGCGAGAATTAAAGCCGTACAGTGCTAAGATATCTTCACGGACATACTGATACGTATAAATAACTCTCTCTTCATTATCAACTGAAAACACATAAGGGTTTGGTGTAAATACCTGATAGCCCATTCCTTGGTTTTCAATGACAACGTATTCTGGATTAATATATGTAATCACACCTCTGATATAATCAATCAACTAACTCTCTCCCTCTCACATGAACGAAGGCAGTCTACCCTCCTTGTTATCATCAAGTAGAGAACACTGCCCAGTTCATTCATCTATCTTCCAACTAAGAAGCCGTAATAATTTTAATTTCACAATTGCTTTTGCATACTCTGTCGAACATTTAGCGCTGACTATTATTTTAACACAACCCTAAAAGTGAATAGAAGGAATTTGACATAGAAATAAAAAGAAATCTGCTTTCGAGTCCTTACTGTGGATTAGAACGCGACAAAAAGCGGCTACTTACTAGAAGTAGGCCGCGAATTAAGCTCGTACATTTTATAAAAATCCATCAAGGATACGTAATCATCTTTCGTTTGAACACGAATCCCATCTTTCAGCAGCTCTTCTTGATAGCTCTCTAATTTTTCTACATCAATCTGAAAGAAAGATTGAATAATATTTGTGGAATTTACCGGCTTCCCTTCAAACGTAGATAATACTCCGTTAACTGATAAGCCAACGTAGCCGTTTTCTTTAAGCATTGGCGAAATGTCGTCAACCGCCTTTCTAAGTACAACCTCTTCGTCTGATGCTTTAATCACTCTCCACATAGGATACGCGCTTAGTACTTCTTCTTTTGTCATGTACGGGGAATTCAAGATCTCTTGACTAATAACTCCATCTACATACGTACGCTCTAAAAAAATAGTCATTGGGCGCTCAGCTTCCACTACTCCAGCTAAGCTTACTAAAAAGCTGCTGATAGTACATACAATGATTATTTGATGAATGGTTCGTTTCATCCATCATCACCTCACACATGTAATTTGTCACTTCATAAAGATGACTGAAAGAAGAATTGCTATTTATATCTTTTCCTTTCTTTCTTTTTTTATCCATTTTCTTAAATATACAAAAAGAAGCTGGGCCAAAGCTAAATGAGTCCTTCTCAAAAACGAATCATGACTCTTCTACAATAGTTAGGTTTTCAAAACAAAAAATATCCGAACGATTGCAAGTTAGCTCGCAATCATTCGGATATCTCGTTGACTGGAATACTGATGTCCCAGCTCTTTTTTACTTAGCGGTCTTTACGATTAACATTTTCATCAATGGATTCATACAAGCTGTTGATGTTTGTACGAATAATTCCGTTATCTACACCGTTACGAATGTCATTATCAACATTACGAACGCTATTGAACATTCCGTTATCTACCTCAACTTGAAGATTATATTTTTTCGCTAAAGGCTTTACTTCTTTTTGCACAGCTTTTTTAAGCTCTTCTTCGTTCACGTTGCTGTTAGCTGGATCAACAGCTACCAACATGCGGTTATCATCAACTACTACTCTACAGTCTTTCACACCGTTTACACCAGCTGCTTTGTCTGCTACTTTCTCAGTCAAGTCTGCTGGGTAAGCATTTGTATTCGTTTGCGTAAGATTGTTTCTACCATTGAGATGACCGTGATAATTCATATCACTACCACCGATGTTAGCATTGCTATAAAAACCATTTTTATTTGTAGATGGGTTTTGATAAGAATTAGTTGGGCTATCATAACGCCCATCCGTTACGTTTAACGGAGCAGTTCGTCTATTGTTGTTATTTTCGTCGTCGCCGTCTAACATATCCGTTACAGGGCCTTTTCCTTGGTCAAGACGATGCTCATTTTCGTTTTCACTTGTATAGTAACCAACAGGCTCAGTGTTATCGTTATAACGCTGTTCCATTCCTTGGTCACTTGTACAAGCCGTTAAGCCAAACATACAGCCAGCTGCTAATGATGAAATGATATACTTGTTCAATCGAAACTCCCCCTTTAAATGAGCCACCTTATAGCGGACTCACCATTAGGGTCTTAAAGTTGAGCAAAATTTATGCTGTCAGTTAGCGGTAAACTCTTTAGATATTGGGGAATATACGCAATATCTCCCTATTTGTTAATTCTGCTTTTATAGCTTGCTTTTCAGTCCATTGTTTTAGCTGAATAAGCTCTTTATATGAAGGTGATATGCTGGTTAAACGAATGTACCAAGGCAGCAAAAGCATAGCTGGAAAGCGCAGAGCCGCAGCAAAATACGGTAAATGAAAAAGATTGCTCATCCCCTCTTCCTTTAGCAGCTTTTCAATAGAAAAGTCTTCCTGTAATAAAAAGCGTTGAGCTAGTTGAATATAATCCGTAAAAAATGTGGATTGAGCTGCACAATCAAAATCAATTAAATAATAATCGTTATTAACTCCCCTTAAAAAATTATGAGAAGCCGTGTCACCATGGATAATTGTGTGTTGATGCTTCTGCCCTTCATTTTCGTATTTATGCATGGTTACTAAACTGTTTTGACATAACTCTTCAATAACTTTATACGTTCTTTTTCCAATGATGGACTCAATAAGCTTGTTATGATGAATAAAACTAGCAAGTCGCTTTTGCCACACGTGAGTAAGTTCATACATTGGAAATATGTCTTTCACATCATACCAAGCAAATGCCGCGGTTTCATGATAAGAATGTAGTAGCTCAATGACTCGCTTTCGGTGATGGGATTGTTCATATGAAACCGGTGACTTTGTTTGGAGATAAGGCATAATTCCCCAAACTTCTCCTCTGGTTTTGATCACAACCTCTCCATCTGAAAAAGGTTCAAAATTAATGGTAGCGTTAAACCCGTGCTGTTTGAGTGCTTGAATGAACTGAAAATTACGATTAATCGTGTTTTCATACCGATACTTCTTTATTATTTTCATCCCTTGATTCGTGTTTACATAAAGTACGTGTGGCTTTTTTATATAGTATTGCTTCACACGAATTCCTTTTTCTACCAAACAAAAAAAGAGGCGATGTATAGAGTCATCGCCTCTGCTGTTATTAATCTTCATCTTCTTCATAATCAGGTATATTAAATAAATCCGGATCAACCGCTGGATATGGCGGTGCCCCTATCATACCAAATGGGGGTCCATACGGGGCTGGGTACGGTGCCAAGCGCTGATCTTGGTACCCATATGGCATCTGTTGGTATCCATACGGCATCTGCTGGTGTCCATATGGCATGGGCTGAGGAGATCCACATCCGCAGTCTTCTTGCGGTTGCTGGTATGGCATCTGCATACCCATTACGCTATTGTTTTCCATCTCTGGAGATTCCATCATTTCACCTTGTACCTGTGGCATCGACGGATACATTGGATACACAGGTTGCTGGTATCCCCAAGGTGGTGGACAAGGCGAGCATTGAACCGGACCACATGGCATATACGAATTCATCATTGGGTAAAATGGTGCATTCGCAGCATGCATTGGCGCATTTGGATGTTGCATTTGACCAGCTACCATTTGGTTATTTTCCATGGACTCCATTTCTTCCATTGCTCCTTGTACCTGTGGCATCTGCCATTGATGTGGATACACAGGATATGCTGGTGGCATTGGCGGTGGATAACACGGCATATAATGAAATCCACATCCAGGCATTACTGGAGAGATTGGTACAATTGGATAGCATGGCTGTTGCACCGGTGCTTCTACACTCTCCATCTCTGGACTTTCAGGTGACTCTACAACAGCTTCTACTTTTGGCTCTTCTTTTTTCGGCTGTTGCATCGCCATGTTTAACGTATAGTAATTGTTAATGTCAATTTCAGGAGCGATTGGCTGAATCTTTGGAAGCTTTGGCATCTTAGGCATTTCCTTTTTAGGCGCTTCTTTCTTTGGTGCCTCTTTTTTTGGCATTTCCTTCTTTGGTGCTTCTTTCTTCGGCGCTACTGGCGCTACTGGTGCTTCTTTCTTCGGCGCTACTGGCGCTACTGGTGCTTCCTTCTTCGGCGGCTGAGCAATTGGCATCTCTTTTTTCACTGGCTGCATGCTCGGAATTGGTGATTGTTCACTATCTATTTCTGTTACCGGATAAGCTTTCGTTGATTGGTCACTATATGGATGCTGGACTTTAGGCATTTCTTTAATCCCTAATGAGTTCCCTTCATTTGCAACAGGTACTCCGCCAGTTGGCACTTTAATTTTCATCCCAGGCATAATCATGTCTGGATTGCTTAATTGTGAGTTCATTTTTTTAAGCTCTTCAAAGTTTGCGCCATATTTTTGGGCAATTTTCCAAAGGGTATCCCCTTTTTGGACAATATGGATTTTCAACGTCATTCCCCTCCCGAGTCGAGTATATTTCATCTATATGTGCGGAATCAAAGCAAGTTCTGTTTGTTCATCACAACATATGCCTTGAACAAGTATTTTATTCTTGATGCTTAAAAGTTTGGATTTTTTTATAAAAAAAAGATCCATCACCACAAATGTATGTGAGAGGATCTCTTTTATGCTTGTTTTTCACTTTTCATTTAGTCCGACATCTTTAAACCATTGCAAGCATATTGTTGAGTGCTTTTTGAGCCAGTTCTGCTACTTCAGACTCCACTTTAATTTCATTGATGGGCGTGCCCTTATCAATCATTTCTAAAGACCAAAGCAAATGAGGAAGATCAATACGATTCATTGTTAAACAAGGACACATATACGGATTAAGTGAAATAACCTTCTTATCATCATGAGCATGAATCAAGCGGTTAACCAAGTTCATTTCTGTTCCAATTGCCCACTCTGAACCTGATGGTGCTTGTTCAATCGTCTCCATGATGTACTTTGTTGAGCCAGCGTAATCAGAGTGCTGCACTACGTCATGCGTACACTCTGGATGCACAATGATGTTCATGTTCGGGTGTTCTTTACGTACATGCTCAATGTTTTTTAACGTGAAATTTTCATGAACGGAGCAGTGTCCCTTCCACAGGATAATCTTCACATCTTCTATATCACCATCAAAAACGAGCTCATTTTCAATGGGATCCCAAATAGCCATTTCAGAAAGAGGCACTCCTAATTCATAAGCTGTATTTCTTCCTAAATGCTGATCTGGTAAAAATAAAATACGCTGTTTTTTAGAAAACGCCCACTGAACCACTTCTTTTGCGTTTGATGACGTCACGGTTGCTCCATGATGTTTGCCGACAAACGCCTTGATTTCCGCGGTGGAATTAACATACGTAAGCGGTATAATTGTGTCTCCAAACAAAGATTGCAAAATCGGCCATGCTTTTTCTGTTTGTTCAATGTTAGCCATATCGGCCATAGAACACCCTGCTCGCATATCAGGTAACACAACTCGTTGATTACTCGTTGTTAAAATATCCGCCGTTTCTGCCATAAAATGAACACCACAAAATACGATATAAGCAGCTTTTTTATTTGCTGCCGCCATTTGAGATAGCTGCAAGGAATCTCCTACCGCATCCGCGAACTTGTAAACTTCATCCTTTTGATAATGATGTCCTAATATGTAAAGCTGAGCGCCAAGCTTTTGCTTAATGATTCTAATTCTTCTCTTCATCTCTTCATCCGACATCATTGAATACTCAAAGGGTAATGTCTTAGTCTTTAACGTTTCAAACAAGTTCATGGTTCATTTCCTCCACGTTTAAGCTAATATCAAGTGACTGCACAGAGTGTGTTAATGCTCCTAAGGAGATATAGTCAACACCCGTGTCTTTATATAAAGCTATATTATTCAAATTCATTCCACCAGAAGCTTCTGTCGTAATGTGGTTTGGTACCTGAGAAATCCATTTCTTAATCGTTTGTGGGTCGCAGTTATCAAACATAATAATATCTACGTCTGCTTCAACCGCTTCTTTTAGCTGTTCCAGGGTCTCTATCTCCACTTCTACCTTTACCATGGGTCCAATATATTCTTTCACTTTTAAAACAGCGTTTTTAATAGAACCTGCATACGCAATATGATTATCTTTTAACATGACTCCGTCGTACAACCCAAACCGATGATTAACTCCTCCACCCATTCGAACAGCATACTTTTCTAACCCTCGAAGCCCAGGCGTTGTTTTACGCGTATCACAAATTTGTGTATGCGTCCCTTCCATTATTTTTCTCGCTTGAAAAGTCATCGTTGCGATTCCGCTCATGCGCTGGATAAGGTTTAATATAACGCGCTCTCCCGTTAAAATTGCTTGTATTGGTCCGTGAACCTTTGCAATGATATCTCCAGCTTCAACGTACTGTCCATCTTTTATATAAAGCTGAACTTTCGCTTGTTGATTTAGTAATTGAAAGCCTTCTGTAATAATACTATCACCCACAAAAACTCCACTTTGCTTAGTGACAATTTCAGCGCTTCCCGTTTCGTGACGTGAAAAAATGGCTTCACTCGTCAAATCCTGATCTCCAACGTCTTCAATAAAAAATTGATGAAGAAGTGCTTTAACCTTTAATGCGTTCATACAATTCCCCTCGTTTTCTTTGTATCATTCATTACCAATTACGCTAATACGCCTCGTAAAACATGAGTAACTTTTTGTTTCTCCCACTGATGACTAGTTTGAGGAAAGTCAGACCTGTAATGTGCGCCTCTGCTTTCACATCGATGTATCGCTGCAGAAGCTATGAGTTTTCCAAGTCTGAGCATCAAAATTCGCCGCCTTTGTTGTTCGGGATATGACCTTGTAAAGCTAAAATCCAACGAGTCTAGCTCCTCATCAAACCAGCTGATTGCTTGACGGAGACCAGCTCCGTTTCGAATGATTCCTACGTGCTGCATCATAACGGCTTGAATATCCGCTTGATGCATAATTAAAGACTCCTCAACTCTTGAAATCTGATAGTTTGTTTTATAATCTACGACTCGCCGACTTTCTTTTGATAGGATATGGCACCCTACTCGTCTACCGAATACGATACACTCTAACAACGAGTTACTAGCTAGACGGTTTGCACCATGTACGCCTGTACAGGCTGCTTCTCCTACAGCATAAAGAGATGGAATGGTCGTTTCTCCGTGTTCGTTAACTTTGATTCCACCCATTAAAAAATGTGCACCTGGTATGACAGGTATTCGATTTTTGGAAAGGTGAATATTTGCTTTTTGACAAAGAGCTTTTATTGTCGGAAAGCGTTTGTTAAACTTTTCTACTTCGCTAATATCTAAAAAGACATCTTTTCCTTTTTGTATTTGCCCAAAAACTGCTCTTGCTACAATATCTCGCGACGATAGGTCTTCAAACGGCTGAATTCCTTTCATGAAGCGCTCTCCATCTTCAGTTACGAGCACGCCTCCTTCACCGCGTACCGCTTCTGATACCAGTCCAGCAGCATGATTCCCCTCTCGCAAGAGCGTAGGGTGAAACTGAATAAATTCTAAATCTTCAAGTTCTGCTCCCACATCATAAGCAAGCATCAAGCCGTCTCCAGTGGCGTAAGCATGATTGGACGTATACTGATACAACCCGCCGATTCCACCAGTAGCCACTACAACATGCTCTGCTAAATACGCTTGTATCTTCCCTTTTCGTCCTTCTCCAATCGCTCCAATACATCCTTGTTCATCACAAATTAGCTTATGAACAATTTGATGCTCTATAATTTCAACATGAGGTAATACGCGCTTCTTTAAAAAGGCAAATAATAAAGCACCCGTTTGGTCTCCTCCTGCATGCAAAATTCGATTTAATCGATGAGCTCCTTCTCTACCAAAATGCAGGCTGCCATTTTGGAATTGATCAAACTCCATGCCGTTAGCAATGAAGTCGAATACGCAGCTGATTCCTTCTTTAGTTAATATATGTACGGTCTCTTCGCTGCAGTGACTGCTACCAGCTGCTAACGTATCATAAGCATGTTCTTGCCAACTATCATGGTTTCCCACCGCCGCTGCAATTCCACCTTGCGCTAATACAGAATTGTTTTGTTCTATGCTTCCTTTTGTTACAATCGTAACTTTCTTATATGGATACAAAGCATAAGCCGTAGCTAAAGCTGCCAATCCACTTCCAATAATCAACACGTCCGTCTTATGCATGCTTCACCTCTTACACTTCTGTTAATTTATAAAAACAAAAAACAAGACAATTAACTTTACATGTGTCTTGACACTTATATTTACATATTATTAAATAAAAGACAAGATATTTTTTATTTTGAACGAAAGAGGGAAAGCTATGATTTACCTTGACTATGCTTCAACCACGCCCATGAGTAAGGAATCAATCCAAGCATATCACACAGCGGCCACATCGTATTACGGAAATACAAACAGCTTACATACGGTTGGTACGCAAGCAGATGATTTGCTTTCTTTATGTCGACATCAGCTCGCTTCTCTTATTAATGGAGAGCAACAAGCCATCTACTTTACAAGCGGAGGCACGGAATCAAACGTACTTGCTATCCGCTCGCTTCTCCATTACACAGAGCATAGAGGAAAACATATTATAACGACTTCGTTAGAGCATTCCTCCGTCTTACAGGCTCTCTCTTCGTTCCAAGAAGTAGAGTATACTATTACTTATCTACCAGTCACAAAAGATGGCGTTGTGTCGATAGAAGCTTTGCAAGACGCCATTCAAGACGACACAGTTCTTGTAGCCATTCAGCATGTCAATCACGAGCTAGGATCAATTCAGCCCGTTTATGATATTGGACAACTGTTAAAAAAACGAGACATTTGGTTCCACTGCGACTGTGTGCAGTCATTTGGAAAATTACCGATTAACGTGAAAGAAGCAAACATTGATAGCTTATCAGTATCAAGCCATAAACTATATGGTCCAAAAGGCGTCGGATTCGTTTACATTCAACCAAGTTCTTCTAAAGCTTCTGCTTCCCTAACTCATTTCCTTACAGAAAGCCATAGAGGAACTGTGAACGTCCCTGGAATTGCAGCGTTTACGACGGCTGCTGAACATGCTTATACTCAGTTAAAACAAGCCTACAATCACTTCGAACACTTAAAGTCATACTTGCTTATACGCATCAAGGAGTTACAGGGATTCGTTGAGATGGAAGCAGCTAGCTCAGCTCACTTTCCTGGTATAATCGGACTAACGTTCCGCAACGTACAAGGTCAGTATGTTATGTTACAATGTAATCGTCACAATATCGCAGTAGCAACGGGCAGCGCTTGTACAGTTCATAAACAAGCCCCTCTTCGTTCGCTACTAGCTATTGGAAAAAGTCCAGAGCAAGCCAAAAATTTCATTCGCATTTCCTTTAGTTTGCATACGACTACGAAAGATTTAGATGAACTAATGAATGTGCTTCATTTATTACATAAAGAGATTATGAAGGAGCGGTAAGACCATGTCAGAAAATCAACGCAAAGTTTTAGGTGAAGAGCGACGAGAACTTATTTTACAATGGTTAAAAGATGAACAGAAGCCGATGACGGGCAGTGAACTATCAAAAAGAACAAAGGTAAGCAGACAGGTGATTGTTCAGGATATCTCGCTCTTAAAAGCCCGTAATGAACCTATTTTAGCCACAAGCCAAGGCTATATTTATATGCAGTCTCCTGGCCAAGCATCCTCTCAGCAGCGAATTATTGCTTGTCATCACGCACCTGAAGATACAGAGAAAGAGCTTTTTCTCATCGTAGACCACGGAGTGTGCGTAAAAGACGTAATCATTGAACACCCCGTATACGGAGAGCTTACGGCTTCAATGATGGTTCAAACTCGTAAAGATGTAGAAGCTTTTTTACACAAGATTAATCAAACCAACGCAACCTATCTTTCACAATTAACAGAAGGCACCCACCTTCACACGCTTGAAGCAGACTCCGTTCAGAAGCTTGATGCAGCCTGTCATGCACTTGAGCAAGCTGGCTACCTATTAAAGAGTGAATAAAAAAATCCCGCTATGTTTTATAGCGGGATTTTTTGGTCGAGTAGCGTATGTGGATAGCTTCCTAAAACAGCTACCTTACATCCAAGTGCTTCAAGTTCAGCAATCGCGCTTGGGATGAGCACCTCGTCCATTTTCTGTTCAATATCGACAATAAAGAAGTAGTTTCCTAATCCTGTCTTCATTGGCCTTGATTCAATTTTAGATAGGTTTAGCTTACGCCATGCAAACGCAGACAGTACTTGATGTAGTGCTCCTGCTTGATCCGATGGTAATGTAATCATTAACGTCGTCTTGTAACCATTCTCTTGCTCAAATGGCACTGCGCGAGTTCTATCCTTATGAAGTACAACGAATCGAGTCGTGTTGTGATCATAATCATGAATATTTGGGCGTGCGATATGAAGCCCATACTCCTTAGCAGCTAGCCCGTTGGCAATCGCACCAACAACTTCTCCAGGGTTCTCGCTAACATATTTTGCAGCAAATGCTGTTGATGTCATTTCTTCTACAGGAACATGAGCTAAGCTGCCGTATAAAAACTTATGGCACTGCGCAATGGCATGAGGATGTGAATAAACAGCCTTGACCTCTTCCCATTTGTCTGCATGATCAGGATGAACCATCAAATGCTGACGAATCGGTAAAATGATCTCGCCTACTACTGGAAGACGATGCTCATGAATTAAATAATCAAGTGTTAAATTAACGGAACCTTCTAGTGCATTTTCAAGCGGAACGATTCCATACTCTACTTCTTCGTTATACACCGCATCAATACAAGATGGAATAGTCTTAAAGGGAATCTGCTCATATTCTGAAAATACTTCTTGAACTGCTACATGTGTAAATGTTGCTTTTGGTCCTAAATATCCTACTTTCCCCACGATTCTTCTCTCTCCTGTCTATGTCTGCTTTCTAGTTAAGCACCTGAACCAAGGACTTCAACCTTGTCCACAAATGCAAGTCTTTTTAACTCTCGTAACAAATCGTTCAACTCAACCTTCATACTTGCAATATCTAGTGAGAGCGTAACGTTTGCTCTACCTTGCAGCGGAATGGTTTGGTGAATCGTTAACACGTTACAACCCGAAGAGGCTACGACACTTAGTAAATGAGATAGCGTACCTGAGCGATCTTCCAGGTGAAAAAAGAGCGAAATAATTCGCTGTGTAACAACCGTTTGAAATGGAAACACAGTATCTCTATATTTATAAAAAGCACTGCGGCTTAAGTCAACCTCTTGAACTGCATCGGCTACGGAAGCTGATTTTCCACGTTCAATTAGCAGCTTTGCATCCAGCGTTTTCTTCATTGCTTCTGGCAATACATCTTCTCGTACTAAATAAAACTGCTTATCCGCCTTATCCAAGTCAAGCCCCTCCCCCGTGACATGAATGATTAGTCGATAAATTCGAACTCATATTCAAATAGCTTTACAATATCTCCATCTTTTGCGCCTCTTTCACGAAGCGCTTCGTCTATGCCCATACCACGAAGCTGACGAGCAAAGCGACGAACAGATTCGTCTCTTGAGAAATCTGTCATCTTGAACAGCTTTTCGACTTTTTCGCCATCTAATACAAATGAACCGTCGCTATCGCGTGTAATTTGGAATTCAACTTCCTTCTTCTCGTGCTTGTAAAGTACGCGGTGAGTCGATAAATCTTCCTCTTCATGCATTGGGAATTCAGGCGTTGTGTCTACAAGATCAGCTACCGTAAACAACAATTCGCGTATTCCGTCACGCGTTGCAGCAGAGATAGGGAATACTTTTACTTCATCTCCAATTTTTTCTTTAAAACGAGCTAAGTTTTCTGCCGCTTCTGGAATATCCATTTTATTTGCTACTACCACTTGTGGACGCTCTGTTAAGCGTAAATTATATTGGCGTAGCTCTTCATTGATTGTTAGATAGTCTTCGTAAGGATCGCGACCTTCTAATCCAGACATATCTACTACGTGAACAATAACGCGCGTACGTTCAATGTGGCGTAAAAACTGATGTCCTAAACCAACGCCTTCGTGTGCACCTTCAATTAAACCTGGTAAATCCGCCATAACAAAACTACGGTTGTCTCCCGTTTCAACGACTCCTAGATTTGGTGCAAGCGTTGTAAAATGATACTCGGCAATCTTTGGCTTCGCAGCAGACGTAACCGATAGTAAAGTTGATTTTCCTACGCTTGGGAATCCAACTAATCCAACATCCGCCAGTACTTTTAGCTCAAGGATAACATCGCGCTCTTGTCCTGGCTCTCCGTTTTCAGAAAGCTCTGGAGCCGGGTTAGCTGGCGTTGCAAAACGCGTATTTCCTCGACCTCCGCGTCCACCTTTTGCAATAACCGCACGCTGACCGTGTTCTACTAAATCTGCAATTGTTTCTTTTGTCTCTGCATCAACCACAACTGTTCCTGGTGGAACTTTAACAACCATTGCTTCTGAATTGCGCCCGTGCTGACCTTTTGACATGCCGTGCTCACCACGATCTGCTTTAAAGTGTCGCTTATAGCGGAAATCCATCAGCGTACGTAACCCTTCTTCTACTTCAAAGATAACGTCTGCTCCGTGACCACCGTCACCACCAGCTGGACCTCCTTTTGGCACATACTTTTCACGACGGAAGGCAACCATACCATTTCCTCCGTCGCCACCTTTCACATATACCTTGACCTGATCTACAAACATGTACTTTCACTCCGTTCTAGTTCATTCTTCTGTACGCTTGTACAAAAGAGATCTACTCATGTATTTAACTTAATTTGAATATTAAACTCAGTTGGAAGAATTTCTTGTTCAACGCATGTAAGCATTTGACCATATTCATAACTACCGAGCTGTTCTTGTAAATTTTGCATATCCGTTAGTATTCCACTAAAATCAAAAAAGAAACGAGGTTCCTGCTCTTCGGTGCATAATGAAATACTCAAATAATTATCAGCATGATAATCAATATGAGATTCTAGCAAACCCGTTAAATAACGGCACCATTTGTATACTTCATTATCGTACTTTGATAAATCCTGAGCGTTTCCGAGCACTTCAAGTTCTAACCGAACCGCGTGGTTATACCAGTGGTAAGTCATAACAAAACCTGTGAACAAATGCATATTCATGCTTGTTAATTTTGATTCGTGCTGTGACTCGTTCACGATTGTATTGATGATGTCGTTTGCTCGATCTACCCGATTCAGTGCTAGATTGCCTTTGATTAGCTGTATCTTATTTAGCCAATCATGCCTAGCATATTTTAATACTTCGACAACATCCCACTCTTTTTTCATTTTCGCACTCCTAACTAACTTTTGACTCGAGCATAAGTAACTTCTAGGCGATAAAAAACATCTCGCATCATTGTTATTTAATATGTTCGATTATAACAAATTCCAGTGGAGAATAGGTGAATTATTCTACAAAAAGAAAACTCTAACCTCCATTGAGGTTAGAGTTTTCTTTTCACAGCTTATGCTTCTTGAGCTACTGGATATACAGATACTTTTTTACGGTCACGACCGAAACGTTCGAATTTAACGATACCGTCGATTTGAGCGTATAGAGTATCATCTCCACCACGACCTACGTTTGCACCTGGGTAAATTTTAGTACCGCGTTGACGGTATAAAATTGAACCACCAGTTACGAATTGGCCATCAGCACGTTTAGCACCAAGACGTTTCGAGATTGAATCACGACCGTTTTTAGTACTACCTACTCCTTTTTTAGAAGCGAAGAATTGAAGGTCTAATCTTACTAACATGACATCCACCTCCTGTTTAATTGTCGTTAATTTTTATATATTTACTGTAGTCTAATTCGATTGTTTTCAAAGACACGACCATTCCTTCTAGCAAAAGATGAATTTGCTCCAATGCTGATAAATCAACATTTTCTGGAATCTCACAGCGAAGATATCCACCATCTCCACCCTGCTTGATAACTGGCGTTACGCCGGTTATTGAATGAATAGCGTTTAAAGTGCCAAATGAAACTGCCGATGCTCCCGCACAAACAAGATCTTTTCCATGCTCGGAAAATTCAGCATGTCCACTCATCGTGAACCCGTCGATTTGCTTGTTTGCGTTACGAGAAATTGTCACCTTAATCATCAGATGCTAATCTTACGCGTTGATAGCGTCGATAACAACTTTTGTGTAAGGTTGACGGTGACCTTGCTTACGACGATAGTTTTTCTTTGCTTTGTATTTGAATACAGTGATTTTCTTAGCACGACCTTGTTTTTCAACTTTAGCCGTAACTGTTGCACCTTCAACAAATGGAGCACCAACTTTAACGTTGTCGCCACCTACAAATAATACTTTATCAAAAGTAACTGTTTCGCCTTGTTCACCAGCAAGTTTTTCGATGTAGATTGCTTGACCAGCTTCTACTTTAATTTGTTTACCACCAGTTTCGATAATTGCGTACATTCTCTGCACCTCCTCTAAAAACTAAGACTCGCCATCACAGGTGCCTATACTAGACTTAAAACCTGTTCTGAGCGGTTGTAGCACGGGTGCTACAAACCAACATATTAAATCTTACTACAGTATGAAGGTAAGTGTCAATTACATTTGCAACTTTATTCATAAAAAGATTACTTTCTTAATCTGTCCCGAATGACAGATTCTTTCCCAACGTATTTAACATGGTACATATGAGAAGCTGAAAGCGTTGGCGTACAGTAAAGCTTCAGTCCAATCATTTCTTCTATCGCATGAAAGAAACCATCGTTCTTTAAGTATTCTTCTACATCTTCGCGCGTTTCAACCCAAATGGCTTCTTCTGTTGAAAATCGATATTCCCATAGCTTACGCTCAATTTGAAACGCAATGGCTTCCGCATCCATTACTCGTCCTGTTCCATTGCAAACCTGACAAGCCGTCGTTAAGGTAGAACCGATGCTATCACGTACCTTTTTGCGCGTTAGCTGCAAAATACCGAGTTCAGTAAACCCAACTACGGTAGTACGAACTTCATCCTCTTTTACAATGTCTTGAACATACTTTAGCACTTCATCACGATCTTGTCGGCTGCTCATGTTAATGAAATCAATCAGTACCATCCCGCCAATGTGGCGAAGCTTTAGCTGCTTAGCCATCTCAAAAGCAGCTTCTTTATTAACGCGTAAAATGTTTTCTCTCAGTGAGCTTTTCCCGCTAAACTTTCCTGTATTTACGTCCACTACCGTCATTGCTTCTGTTTCATCAATGACAATATAGCCACCGCTCTTCAGCCAAACAATGCGTTTCAAAAGTTTTTCCAATTGGCTTTCAATCTCATAGTGCTCAAATACGCTTTCAGTGCCTTTATAATAGTAAAAAGGTAATGTTGGATACGCCTTAAGAAGCTGTTGGTATTCAGTAAAATCATCCACTACGAATTCTTGTATTGATTTTTTACTCGCATTTTGTACAAATGCATTCAAAAACTCTTGGCCTTTTTTTAAGAGCTTCGGTGCCTTTTGATTCTTGTTCGCTACGATTTCATGTTGATACTGAACTCGCAGCTCTTTGACTCTCTTTATTACCTGTTCCTCTGTCAGCGATTGAACAGCTGTCCGAAAGACAAGGCCTTCTTTCTCTTCAACCAGCTGTTGACCAAGCTGCTTCCACTTAACTCGCTCTTTCTCCTCCATCTTTTTCGAAGTTGCCACATAGTTTCCGTCTGGTAAATAAACAAGTTCTTCCGTTGCAAACTCAATCACACCGGTTAAGCGCGGTCCCTTTGTTCCAATTCCTTCTTTAATCACCTGAACAACAATGGCTTCTCCTTCTCGAATAAAAGCTGACATTGGCTTACTGTCTCTTTGAGTGTCCGAATCATTTCGATATGAAACGAGCTCTTGCTGATGAATAAATCCATTTTGTGATAGACCAATATCAACAAAAGCGGCCTGCATACCTGGTACAACCCTCACAACTCGACCTATATAAATATCACCAACAATTTGGTGCTTATTCTGCTCTTCTAAATAAATCTCTTCTAGCTCTCCATCATTTATAACGGCAATGCGCTTCGATTTTGTTGCAGCATTAATAATACATTTTCTCACGTTTAAATCTCCACTTCTTTAATGTTCAATAAAAAAAGTCCGGCTACGCGTTCAGCCGAACCTTACCTTCTTTATATGTTACTTGATTTTAATAGATAGATACAAGTTCATCAAGCGAGCTGTCCACTCTTTTCTCCACAAAATAAGCATGAAGCAGCTCGTTTTCATCAATTCTCAACGCTTCACCGTTTGCTTGAAACACAACCATATGCTTACAGCCTCTTTTAAACTTTTTTAATACATCATAAATCTGCTCATTTGCAGAAGCAGTTACTGGCTGTAAAGTAGAAATTGCATTTTCTTTCCCATGATATCGTTCTAGTAAAAAGCGCATGTAGACAAAATGACGGTTTCGCCATTCTTGATAATGACAAAGAATTAAAAAGGCTAGCACCATCCATAAATGAAGGTGCATTGCATAAACAATGGCCGTATAGAGGCATAAAGCTATTAAAAATCCACTTGATAGTTTTAGCATTCGTTCATGTGCTGTTAAAAACGGCGCATATCTACTGCACCATAAAAACAAAATCTTTCCTCCATCTAGAGGCCAAATAGGTAATAAATTAAAAAAGAAGATAAGCGCATTTTGATAGAGAAATTGTTCATACGTTTCCGCTTGAATCCAACCAAGCTCAGCAAATAAATAAGCACCGCCAACGAGCCAAATATGCTGAATAGGTCCGCTAATCGTAACGATTAGCTCTTCACGAAATGGACGGTTTCCATGTTCATCCACTTCCGCTACTCCACCAAACGGCAGCAGCATAATTCGCTTGATTCGCCATGAAAAATGGTGAGCAGCAAGCGCGTGACCCAACTCATGAATAAGGATAATCACAAACAAAATCATCAGCGGCTTAATCGCCGCTGTAAAAATCCCAATAATAAAAACCCCCCACAACAGAGGGTGAATATGAATTTTCATCAGCAGTGATAAGTAGCTATTCAAATTGAATCACCTGACTAGGGTCCACAAACTTTTCACCTTTTTTAATTGCAAAATAAAAGAGGCCTGTTTCTCCGTCATCTGAACTCGCTACTACGCCAAGTTGTTTTCCTTTATTAACAAAGTCATAAACGTTTACATCAACCGTCTTTAGTTGCCCATACCATGTTTCAGAGCCATCAGCATGTTGGATAATTACTGTGTTTCCAATTCCATCTCGTTTTCCAACATAGCGAACAATTCCTTCGCTCATCGCTTCGACAACAGAATCTGCTCCCGTTTGAATTGTTACACCCTGCTTATCTTCTTCAAAGGTCTCCATTACTTTTCCAGATGCAGGCATAACATAATCTCCGCTGACGCTTTGTTCATCGCTTTTAGGTTCAGCCTTTTGTGGTAAAAGCGTGAGCGGTTTGCCAAATTGATCTTCGTACCAAGATGAAACAGTAGCAAACTGAAATTCTTGATCCATCGTTCTAGAGATGTACACCCTTGCTTTTTCAAACGTTGGGGAAGGACTTTTAAATAAAATAGCGACGATAAGTACTAAGCAAGCTGACGCTAAGACTTTAAAAAAGAAGCGCTCTTTTCGAAAAAAGGGATAGCGCTCACCGCTACTTTTAGTAGGTGTATATTCAATAGGTGAATAATCAGGAAGTCCATACTTTTCTTCTTCACTCATCAATGACGTATGAAGCGGTTCATGCGGGATTTTCTTAGCAGTAGAAAGCTGCCTTTTTTTACGCTCAGCAATTCGCTTTCGAATTTCATCAGCACGTCGATTCATGATTCATCATTCTCCTTGTCCTTAAACTTATATAATTTAATGTATGACTTGTCCGGCATCGTTATGACAGGATAAAAATGATGAATAGTGAAACAAAAAAAAGCTTCCACAATGGAAGCTTTTCAAACAAACGCTTTGTTTTTATGCACGTACACCAAAGAATCGTTTGATGCGTGCGAACATCCCTTTATTTTCATCATCAAGCGATTGTAAAGGAACGGTTTCACCAAGAATTCGTCGCGCAATATTACGATAAGCAATGGAAGCCTTACTAGATGGGTCCATAACGATGGGCTCACCGCTATTAGATGCTTTAATGACATTTTCATCATCGGCTACAATTCCGATGAGGTCAACTGCAAGCAGCTGAGCAATTTCATCCACATCAAGCATATCTCCGTTTTTCATCATATGGCTTCGAATTCGGTTAATGACAAGCTTTGGCGATTCAATATCTTCTTGCTCGAGCAACCCAATAATGCGATCAGCATCACGAACAGCTGACACTTCCGGAGTTGTCACAACAAGCGCTTTATCTGCGCCAGCTACTGCATTTTTATATCCTTGCTCAATACCAGCTGGGCAATCAATAATGACATAGTCATACTCTTGCTTTAATTCAAGAATCAGCTCGCGCATTTGCTCTGGCTGAACAGCTGTCTTATCGCTCGTTTGAGCAGCAGGAAGCAGATACAAACATTCAAATCGTTTGTCTTTAATTAAGGCTTTTTGAGGTTGGCAACGCCCTTCTACCACGTCTACAAGATCATATATAATTCGATTTTCTAGTCCCATCACAACATCTAAGTTGCGCAGACCGATATCAGTGTCTACTAAACAAACGCGCTTTCCAGCTAACGCTAGCGCAGTACCTAAGTTGGCAGATGTCGTTGTTTTTCCAACTCCACCTTTACCAGACGTAACAACAATAGCCTCTCCCACTGTCAAATTCTCCTTTCTAACCTTGTCAAGTTAGGTCGTAGACTCGCTAAACCTTGAACGCGGTCTATGACTATTTGATTCGCGTCATCTAAATACGCACACTCCATGACACTTTGCTCTTTTTCACTATCCTCTTCTTCAGGTCGTGTGATAACATCAGCAATTCGAAGCTGAGACGGTTGCATAATTGAAGCTGCAATAACCGCTGTTTTATTACCACGATACCCTGCATGAGCAATTCCTTTTAAAGCACCTAATATAAAAAGATTTCCCCCTGCTACAATGGTTCCCCCAGGATTGACGTCGCCGATTAACAATAAGTCTCCTTCGACGTGAAGTACTTGTCCTGAGCGAACAACTTTTGCAACAGAAACTAATTCTTCTTCTTCTTTTACCCGTAATGCATCCTGTTTTAAAATGACGTTACTATCGATTTTTTTGACTACTAAGTGTCGATTCTTCTCGATGAGCGCCTTTAACTCGTTTTCCTGGTCTTCAGTCATAAAACGATTTCCAACTTTTACATATACGGTGACATGCTGCTCGTCATCTCCATGTTTATTCGTCAAAAGCTTCGTCTGTAGTTCAGCTAATAGCTCCTCGAACGAACATGCGTCATTGAGATGGAGCGTTAGTCCATCTTTCGTTCCTTTAATAGTTATATTTTGTTGCTTTTGTTTATTCAAGACGCTCACCTCAACGAATATATAATTTCGACAGAGACTTACCAATTCCTTTTTTTCACTCGCAGAATCACAACATTTCTACGAATTTGGAACTAGAAAATTGACTTTTTTTGAAGCATTATCGTTCCTTTGCATAAAACAGTGAAAAATATTGAAAACACTTTTGTAGAGGTAGCGCAAAAATCACCGCAAAAATTGCATTTAAAATCAGAGTTGCATAAAATCGTTCGGCTAAGAAACGCCCCATTAGCATATCGGATACCCCGATAATTGTATTAATGCCATATACATAAAACTCAATAATGGCAACTGCGATCAAACAAATTAAAAGCACCACTAACAAATTGTTTTGCCAAATCTTTATAAGCTGTGACACGATATAGCAAACGGCTGGTAAGCCAAGTGCATAAATACCCAGTACGTCCGTAAAGGCAATATCATATAAAAATCCAAAAACAATCCCAAAAATCATCGCCTGCTTGCGATTAATATAGATGGTCATAAATACGAGCGCAATTAAAACAAAGCGCGGCGATAAAAGCCAGTCTCGAAAAGCTGGCTGCATCGCAACAAAGTTCACAAAAATGCTTTCTAACATAAAAATAACTAGAATTATGAAAGGTAAGAGGAAGCGTTTCATCACTCTTCCTCCTCTGCTTCTAAGCTGTCTTCAGACATCACTGTACTTCTTTTAGCGACCATAACATGATCAAGATCGTATAAGTCCGTTGATGGCTTAATGTATGCTTTTTGTGTTAAACCGTACTCATCAGGCTCAATCTTCGTAATTTCTCCAATAACAAGTCCGCTTGGAAATACACCATCTTCGCCTCCAAGGCCAGAGGTAACAACTTTTTGTTTTTCTTTAATTTTAGCATCAAATGGAATTCGTCTTAATAAAAGAGCTTGTTCTTCTTCGTCGTATCCTTCAATTAAACCGTACACAGGTTTTTCCGCTTGAATCTTAGCCGATACGCGGTTGGTGCGATCGGATGAGCTAATTAATTGAACCGTTGAAGTAAACTGAGAAGCATGTTTCACCTTCCCAATTAGTCCACCTGGCGTAATCACGGCCATGTTTTCTTCAACATTGTGAACTTTTCCTTTATCAATGGCAATAACGTCATGCCAACGGTCTGGGTTTCGAGCGATAACCGTTGCTTCAATTGGATCGTAAGCTTTGAGGTCGCTTTCTTTATCCACTTGTTCACGCAGCTTATCATTTTCTGTTTCTAGCTCACTTACTTTCGCTTCTAATTGCATACGCTCATCAAGGCGTGCTTTTAGCACTTCATTTTCTTCATATGTACGCTTTAGGTCACCTACATTTTCAAAGAAACCCGCTACATACTGTGCGGGTTGGTGAAATGTAGCCTGAACAAGACCGACCGTGTCTTTCACAAACTGTTCAGGCCACGTTACATCTTTACGACCATTTAACGAAAAACCAATCAATGCCACTAATACAATAATACTAACTAACAAAATAACTAGACGCTTATTTAAAAAAAACTGTGGCACGATTTACACCTCTTACTGTTTAGCGATATGAATCGCTTGTACGATTTTTGAATAAATCAATATTATCTAATGCTTTTCCTGTTCCAATTGCTACGCAGTCTAACGGATCTTCTGCAATGACAACAGGCATATTTGTTTCTTCACTAATTACACGATCTAAATTACGCAGTAAAGCGCCACCGCCTGTTAATACAATTCCGCGGTCCATAATATCTGCCGCTAGTTCTGGTGGTGTTTTTTCAAGCGTACCTTTTACTGAATCAACAATTGCTGAAACCGTATCTTTCAGCGCATCAGCAATCTCTTCTGCTGAAATCTCAATTGTTTTTGGTAATCCAGTTAATAAGTCACGTCCACGAATTTCCATGTTGTCGATTCCTTCAGGGATACCTGCTGAACCAATTTCCACTTTTAACGCTTCTGACGTACGTTCACCAATCATAAGATTGTAATTTTTGCGAATATATTGGATGATTGCTTCATCCATTTCGTCTCCGGCAATACGGATTGACTGACATGTTACAATACCACCTAGTGAGATAATGGCTACTTCTGTGGTACCGCCACCGATATCAACAACCATGCTTCCTGTTGGTTCCCAAACAGGTAAATTCGCACCGATTGCTGCTGCGAATGGCTCTTCAATTGTATAAGCATCACGAGCGCCTGCTTGGCGAGTTGCGTCAATGACTGCGCGCTTCTCAACAGCCGTAATTCCCGATGGTACGCATACCATTACATAAGGCTTGCCAGCAAACAAACTTTTTGTCTTTTGCGCTTGTTTGATGTAATATTTCATCATTGTTGCTGTTGTTTCATAATCTGCAATTACTCCATCTTTCATAGGACGAAGTGCTACAACATTTCCAGGTGTACGACCAATCATATTTTTCGCATCATTACCAACCGCTACGATTTGCTTTGTATCTGTTTGTAATGCTACAACTGACGGTTCACGTACAACGATTCCTTTTCCTTTAACATAAACAAGTGTATTTGCAGTACCTAAATCTATTCCAAGGTCTCTAGTACCGATTCCAAACATGTGTCTCTTCCTTTCTCTTACCGAAATGCAAAGGCTAAACCCTCTCAGTCGATTTCACCATTTCATTACTAACATTTTTTATTTTCTATACTTCTTTTATAGATGTCAACGCCAAATATTGTATGATATATTTTCATACTTTGTCTATTAATAACCGATGATTGTAAAGAACTTGTCATTTAAAATCATGACTACTATTATAACTCAAGGAAATTAAAAAGCATAGCATTACATATATCCTTTTTCTTTTAAGCTAATATATTTTCTATCCCCGATAATTAAATGGTCTAAAAGTTCAATACCAATGATTAATCCACACTCTTGTAAGCGTTTAGTCACATCGATATCTTCTCGACTAGGTGTAGGGTCTCCGGAAGGATGATTGTGTACACAAATAATAGAGGCTGCCGAGCGACGGAAAGCTTCTTTAAAGACTTCACGGGGGTGTACAATCGATGAATTGAGGCTACCAATAAAAATGGTTTGTTTATGAAGAACCTGATTTTTCGTATTTAAGTAAAGACAGACAAAATGCTCTTGAAGTAATGTACGCATTTCTTCCATTACGTAATTTGCTCCATCTTCTGGGCTTCGAATAGCATACTTTACTCCTGTTTTCACCTGAGCCATTCGCTTTCCGAGTTCAATCGCAGCAATAAGGTGAACTGCTTTTGCTTGTCCAATCCCCTTCATTCTTACCATTTCATCCAGCGTTGCATTTTGCAATAGCTCCAATCCATCAAAATAGCGAAGGATTCGGTTGGCAAGTTGAAGAACGGATTCTTCTTTCGTTCCTGTTCGAAGCAGGATAGAGATAAGCTCGTGATTTGATAAACTGGAAGCACCTTTTAGCATGAGGCGCTCCCTTGGTCTTTCTTCATATGGAAAATCTTTCATTATCAATGACTCATTCATCAAATGGTTTCCCTCCTCAAATGGAGTAGACAAAACCACGCTTTCTCAGTTCTCTTATTGTGCGAGACAATGGCAGACCAACAACAGAGAAGTAATCACCTTGAATGCTTTTGACAAACACAGCTCCTAGGCCTTGTATACCGTACGAGCCCGCCTTGTCCATTGGCTCACCCGTTCGAACGTACTGCGTAATTTCATCTACTGTTAACGGCCAAAATTCAACATCTGTTTTTTCATAAAATGTCTGAACTTGCTCACCTTCCACAAGAGCCACTCCTGTGAGCACTTGATGTTTTTTTCCTGAAAGCATCTCTAAAGTTTTAACTGCTTCTGCTTCGCTAGCTGGCTTTCCTAAAATACTGTCTTTGTACACAACAACCGTATCGGATCCTAGCACAATATGATTCGGATACAGAGTTGCAACATCAGACGCTTTTTGCAACGCTAAGTCCATCACCACTTCAGACGGTGAATAGTTGTGATTAACTTTTTCATCAACGTTGCTTACATGTACGGAAAAAGGAATGTGAAGCTGCTGTAGCAGTTCTTTACGACGAGGAGAGCCAGAGGCTAATATTAATTCTTTGTTCATTGATCTCAACCTTTACACTTCGAATATTTGAAAAAAAGAACACATCTCAATTTTAACAAGATTAACTATTTTTTACAATAAACAAATCAGGTAGCAAGCGCCACCTGATTTACTTTTTAATAATTTGCTGATACTGAACAAGGGACGTTAGCATATACTTTGTCGCTTGATCACCATCGCTTTTTTTACTAGACTGATTAAATGACTCAAGAGAGGAAACCGATTGTTCTAGCGTTTTAATTAGCTTTCCTATCTCTTTATTATCCGTTTGCTCTTGGATTTTATCCAGTTCTTTCTTAACTTCACTCACGCTTGACGCTTTGTTTCCTTCCACTACTTTTCCCACTTGATCCATCACATTGGCCATAAATGGTTGAAGCGTGGACATCACTTTTTCGTCACTTTCTTCCAGCTGAGCAGCACCTTTCATCTCATATGATTTTACATAGGCGTCTTCACCACTTTTTTTATAGGCATCGCTCAGTTCTTTAGCCTTTGCTTCACTCGTACTAGCACCTACGACAATGGTATAGGCATTGCTTTGACCAAACACAACGCTTTCTCCGCTTAGACTTTCTTTTGCTTTTGCTGCCGCTTCTTTTGAAGAGAAAACACCTGCTTGTACAATATAGATTGGGAAAGCATCAACCGTGGCCGTTGCCCCAGGCTTTGCGTCTTCTTTCAGTTCTTTTTCAGTCGCTTTTGTTTGCTCCGAATGATCGGTCACTGCGGAGTTAACCGCAACTGCGGATGGGCTCTGACTGACTGGAGACGGCTGCTTATCATTTGTAATCGTATTTAAACCAAACATTCCAAACCCGACGCCAACGGTAACCGCTAGTCCTACAATCACAATAAATTTCCTCGCTGCTGAAAACGATGATTTCTTGATGGATATTTTTCCTACTTGCTCTTTCGGTTTTTTCGGCTGTTTTTTCTTTTCGTTGCGCACTTCTTCAATTGAAACGACTTTGCGCTCAGACACCTCGACTTTTTCCGGAAGAACCCACACTACCTCTTCTTCCTTTTCCTTAGGCGTATCCGTATCCTTTATGTTCTTTTCCCTACCATTAATTTTGACCGTAACTTTTGGATTTTGCTTGTCCACCTTTTCACCACCTTTTGCTGCCTAACACATACACTTTTTACCATGCTATCATAGACGACAAAAAAAATAACAAGACATTTGTCGTCTTGTTATAAAAGGTTTCGCTATTTTATTACACGATTTTTAATTTTGTCGACCGCAAGCTCCGATGACAAAATGCCTACTCCGTCCTCTTGGCAAAGTACTTTTGTATCACTCTTTAGGCAAACATAGTAATTTAAGCGATTATCTTCAAAGCGAATCTCTACAAATGAACCGTCAGCATCTTCTGTTGTCGTCCATTCTTTATTCGTATAAGGGTCCATCAGCGGCTCAAGATAATCTTCTTCAATCAATTCTTGATACGTCAGCTTCCCTTCCACTTTTCCATCTAAGATCACTTCGTTTGAACGCTTATGTAAAGTGGCTGACTCCTTCATAGCAATAGCGTTAGCTACGAACGCTTGACCTTTTGATTGTTGAATGACCTTACTTGTAAGGAGAAATGCCACCGCTGCTACAATTCCTAAAATTACAAGAACCGCTAGAACTTCAATCAGCGTCAGTCCTCGTTCATCTTTATGTATCAACTTCATTAATGATTACCTAATGTTTGAAATGGATCAGCTTTGTTTCCCGCTTCTGGTATGTCGATTGCTGGGATTTTATCACGTAAATTCTCTAACGAAGGGTAATAAAATGTTGATAGCATTAGCTCATATCGCAGCACGGGGTCTTCTACATCAGAAATGGTCTTTGCATCCTGTGGTCCATCAAACGTAATCGCTTCGACTTGGGTGATGCGCTTTGAAGACTCCATCGTCTGTAAAAATGTCAAGAGGTCATCATATCGCTTCGATTCTACCGTGACGGTGACTTTGGTCTGCTGTAAGCCTGCCGGAGTGACAGCCCCTTCAGCAGGCTGCGCTTCATCCTCAGCGCTTTGTTCGCCTGCAGGTGAAGAAATCCCTTCTCCATCAGCAAAATTCATCTCATCAATGACGCTATCGGACACCACTTCAGCTTTTTGCAGTTCGAGCATAAACTGTTCGGTAAACGGCTGTACGGGTACTTGTTTTTGTAGCTCCACGCTGCTTTTCAAAAGGGCTTTCGGCTTATTTGCCCCGCTTTCATTCAACGATTTTAAAATTTTCTGTTCCGCTTCAAGCTCCTCTTCAAGCGTCTGAACATTTGTTTTTAACGGTGATAAAAACTGAAAATATAAAATCACAAGGAGGGATGCCATAACAACAAAAGTTGAGGCACCGATAATCCACTGTTTGTTGGATAGTCCCATCATCATTGGTCCTCCTTTTCTTTTTCTTTCTTGACAAGGTTGCCTACGGCTTTTCGATCAATCTGAACACTATACGTTGCAACATAGCGCGGAATAATGCTTTCTTCACTTTGAATCGTTTTATCTTCGTTCTCTTTTTCACTTTTTTCAGCTTCCACCGTTAACACCTGCGCATCTTTTACAATCGATACATCATTTTTTAATCGGCTTAAATAATAGGAGCTCTGGCGCTGTTCGTCGAATTGAATTTGAATTTCTACCGTCTCGTTTTCTGCACTGTACGCAAATCGTTTAAGAAAGCCTCGGTCAGGGAGCGCAGCCGTAAACTCTTTGATAATTGGAACAGTTTTCATCGGGTAGCTCTGCGCCCATTCAATCGCTGAAACAAGCTCTTCAACTTCCTTGCCGTCGTTGCTTTTTTGAAGCTGCGCTTTTTTGACAGCTTGGTCAGCCTGTACTTCTTGAATCGCTATCGTTGCTGACTGCTCTTTTTCTACTAAACTAAAATACTCCCAAATGATAAAGCTCCCCACCAACAGCACTAGCGCAGCAATGGTAACTAGCCCCCAAACAAACAGCTTATTTCCACGTTCTTTTTGGGGCAAGAGATTAATTTCAACAAGCATCATCTCACCTCTTTCAGTGCCAAGCCAAGCGGCAAATGAAAGCTGGGCTTCACGTCGTCTATCAACTCTTGACGACTCATTCCATGGTTAATCACTTCAAATGGAATGCTAACAGCTTCTTGCATTTGCTCCATTAACTCATGAATATAGGGATGGTCACCGGTCACAAAAACTTTGGAGATGAGTTGTTCACCTTTATTAATAGAAAATTGATAAAAGCTAACGATTCGCTCTAGCTCTTGAATAGCTTCATAGAATGCTTGTATTTGCTCATGTTTGTCACCATAAAACTGCAGAGAATTTTTGTCTCCTTCTTGCTCCACTGTCCAGCCGTTACAGTACTCTCCAACTGACATATGGCGCATAAAGACGGGACGATGGTTCGCAAATAAGCTGGCATTCATGCTAAACGAATCCACTTGCAAAACCATATAGTGCGCCTGAGAGCGAACGAGGTCAGCCTGGAAGAAAAGTCGGTATGTACTAAGCGAAGACAAGTCCGCAACGACCGGCTTTAACTTCGCTTTTTTCATCAGTTCCATATAGCTAACAACCGTATCTTCTCGCGCAGCAAAAAGCGTGATTTCCGTTTGCTTTTCTGTTTTTTGATGAATAACGTAGTCAAAAATAGCTTCTTCAAACGGCAAATGAATCGTAGCGCCAAGTTCCATAAACAAATACGTTCGAATCTCCTCTTCCTTCACGTGCTCTGGAAGCTGCTGCTGCCGGATAACCACCTGGTTATCCGGAACAATAAAGCGCACTTTCACCTTTTTAATTTTCCAATCTCTCACGCATTCATCTAAAATAAACAGCAACGACTCTTCATCCACAATTTTCCCCTGCTGAATTAAGCCATGAGGTAAATGACGCTCATGCTGTTTCGAAATAACAAACGGACTTGCTTGTTTCACTTCAATATATCGAATGACATGGTCTTTAATAATCAAATTGCCTATTTTACTTTTCATTGACGGAAGTCGTAAGGCCATGGTTGTTCACCTGCTAAATTAAAAATGTAAAGTACCAGTTTATCAGAAAATCACCATAAAAATATGCAACAAGCGTTCCTCCTGCAATCGATGGGCCAAATGGCATTGGTTTTCCGCGTTGGACTTTCCCTACTATCATACCAAATATTCCAACAATTGTACCGATTACCGCGGCTAAAAAGAAGGACAAGAGCACGAGCTTAAATCCGAGCACAAGCCCAAGCACTCCGTATAGCTTAATATCGCCTCCTCCCATGCCACCTTTGCTAACGAGAGCAATCAAAAGGAGCAGTCCAAAGCCAGCTGCAGCACCTAGAAGCATATCCCACCAAGGGTCGAGCGGAACAAACAGTCTAAGAACGACTACAACCGGCAAGAAAAACAGCAGCACTTTATCCGGAATGAGCATATACGCCAAATCGGATACCACCACAATCATCAGGAGCGATACAAGAGTCCACGCAACAAGCGTTTCCCACTGAAAGCCATATAAACGAAATGACAGGACAAATAGTATGCCTGTCAAAAGTTCCACCATCGGATATTTAATTGAAATCGACGTCCCGCAGCTGCGGCACTTCCCTTTTTGAATCAAATACGACAGCACCGGCACCAGCTCGCGAGCTGTTAAAACGTGCTGACAGCTCGGGCAGCTAGACCGTGGCCTCACAATTGACTCCCTGGCCGGAATGCGTAAGCCGACTACGTTGTAGAAGGAGCCTAGGATGAGACCTAGGGTTAGAATGTAGCAATAAAAATATATCATTAGTTTGTAATTTCTAAAGATTTCCCACTAGCTTTAATACCCTTAATTGTTGCATTCTCAAATTTAATTGTTTTACTTCCTGCATCGCCCTCAGCAGTTAATTCGTACTTGCCATCTGTATAGCTCACTTCATAAGTACCGAATCCTTCACCTTCAAAGTCTACATATTCAGCCAAGACTTCTTGATTCATCGTGTTTTCACTTCCATTTTCTACGTTATTAGAAGCCATGTATACTTTGGCAGCATTTAATACCTGAATCGCATCAGCCTTCACCGCATCCTCACGAGACTTCTGAATAATCCCACCAATACTTGGAATAGCAATCGCTGCGATGATACCCAGGATAACGATTACGGCTAGTAGCTCGATAAGCGTTAATCCTTTTTCATTTTTCAAGAACTTTTTCATCATGTGTTTCTCTCCTTTTCCTTTGTACATTTTGCATAAATCCACCGTTTGACTTGAAAATGGAACCGATGAGCATTGAGCTTTTGTGCTTGTACTACATTCTGTTCTCTATTCTGTTGAATATGTAAAAAATCAGCAGAATCAGGACCATAAACCCTCATACTTTATAACTAGTAAAAAAGTAAAGAAAATACCATGCTGCAAACGTCATGGTAGATGAAGATTTCATTTGTTCCTATCATGCTGATTTCTTATCCCGATTGAAATCACACAATGGATTTATAGGTCATTTTATTCATTTTTTTCATTATACAATGATTTACAAAATATGAAAATAGTTTTAGTACGAATCAACATGATTAAATAAATCAAACATCGGCACCATAATCGCTAGTACAATTGTCCCTACAAGTACAGCTAGTAAGACGATCATTAACGGTTCGATGAGAGACTTTAACCGATCCGTTGTCGTTTCAACTTCCGCTTCGTAGAAATCTGCCACTTTGCTTAACATCGTATCGAGTGCACCCGTTTCTTCACCAACTAAAATCATGCGCGTCACAAGCGGTGGAAATACCCAGTGTTTTTCCATCGGTTCGGTAAGGGAAGCTCCTTTTTCAAGAGACGTTCGCGCTTTTTTTAATACTTGAGATACAACTTCGTTCCCAATAACGCCTTCAACGGTGTGAATGGCTTGTAAAATTGGCACGGAGCTTGAAAACAGCGAGCTTAGCGTTCGCGTAAACCGAGCGATAGCCGCTTTTTGCAGCATTGGTCCAAATACGGGAAGCTTTAACATGGCATAGTCTAAATAATACTTTGTTTGTGGGCGCTTATATAAAAGTGAAAGTCCTACTGCAATGATGCTAGATAAACCAACAATTACCCACCAAAATTTTTGCATAAATTCACTTGAAGCCAATACAAACTTCGTAATGGCTGGAAGCTCAGCTCCGAAATCTTTGAACATATCTACAAACATTGGCACAACGGATACAAGCAAGAAAATGACGACGGCAATGGCCACGACGCCCACCGCTGCTGGATAAGCCAGTGCTGAGATAATCTTTTGTCGCGTGCGGTGCTGCTTTTCAAAATAATCGGCTAGGCGTTCAAGCGTTTCATCGAGATTACCGGCTACTTCACCTGCTTTAACCATGTTAATAAACATGCTTGGAAACGCATGAGGAAATTTCGCACAAGCTGAGGATAGCGCATTTCCTTCCCGAATTTCTTCTTCAATTTGTACAAGCGCTCGCTGTAGTAGTTTACTTTCGGTTTGAGCAGATAAGATACGCGTCGACTCTACAACCGTCACTCCCGCCTTTAAAAGCGTTGAAAACTGGCGTAGATAAATGACAAAATCATAGAGCTTCACCTTATTGCCTAGGTTGATTTCTTTATTTAACAAGGTCTGCTCTACTTCTTGTACATGAGAAACGCGAATTCCTTTTTCACGCAGCAGCATCACGGCATCACGCTTGGATGAAGTCGTGATTTTCCCGCGCTTTTTTCTTCCGTTCACGTCTTTTCCTTCGTACTGAAACTGCACCATTAGCTAACCGCCTCGTTGACATACGGTTCCGCTACTTTTTTCGTAATCACACCCGCTTGCAAAAGCTCATTGACCGACTGAGCGAGTGTATGCATGCCAAGAGAACGACTTGTTTGCATAACGTTTGGAATTTGATGAATTTTTTCACTGCGAATCAGGTTGGATACAGCTGGATTATTCATTAAAATTTCCGTTGCGCACGTGCGATTTTGCAAGTCCGTCGTTGGCAGCAAACGCTGTGAAATGACGCTCACGAGCACCGAAGAGAGCTGGACGCGGATTTGCTCCTGCTGCGCAGCTGGGAATACGTCAATAATACGGTTAATCGTTGCCGGTGCGCTTGACGTATGCAGCGTAGCGAGCACTAAGTGTCCGGTTTCAGCTGCCGTAATGGCAGTATGAATCGTTTCTAGGTCGCGAAGCTCTCCCACTAGAATAACGTCAGGATCCTGACGAAGCGAAGCGCGCAGACCGTTGGCAAAGCTGTGTGTATCAAACCCCACTTCCCGCTGATCAATAATGCAGCTACCGTGGCGATGTAAGTACTCAATCGGATCTTCTAGCGTAATAATATGACGACTTGCCGTACGATTCATAAAATCGATCATAGACGCAAGCGTTGTTGACTTCCCACTTCCCGTTGGTCCAGTCACAAGAACAAGTCCCTGAGATTTCGTCGTAATTGTTTTTAATACTTCCGGAAGCTTTAAATCTTCTAAACTCGGAATCTTCGTAGGCACAATTCGAATGGCAATTGAAATTGAACCGCGCTGATGATAAGCGTTGACGCGAAAGCGCGATAATCCTTCCACAGCGTATGAAAAATCGAGCTCGCCTTTTTCTTTGAAGTCTCCCCATCTTATTGGATCAATAATATTCTTTGCCATCTCTTCAAGCTCTTCTGGAACTAAATTTTCTTTTCCATAGCGCTTTAAAGCACCGTTGATGCGAAAAATCGGCGGGACGCCTGCAGTTAAATGTACGTCTGACGCCTTTAGCTGGAATGCACTTCTCATTAAATGTTCCACTTTGCTTCTCATTATCGTTCACCTCATTCTAACGTTGACACACGCAGAACTTCTTCCGTAGTCGTCAACCCTTGTTTCACTTTTACCAATCCGTCATCCATCAAGAAAATCATTTTATTTTTCACCGCTAGAGCACGAAGTTGACTAAATGGTTCTTTATTTAAAATAGCCTGCTTTATCTCCTCATTCATCACCATGAGTTCGTGAATGGCAATTCGACCTTTATACCCTGTCATGTTACACGTTCCGCACCCTTTTCCATACGTAACGCGATCGATTGAAATTCCTCTGCGTGCAAAGATATCACGCTCGCTTGCAGACGGCTCGCGAACACTTTGACAGTCTCTGCAAATTCGTCGAACGAGACGCTGAGATACAACGCCAGCTAGTGATGTCGCCACTAAAAACGGTTCTACTCCCATATCCATCAGTCGAGTAATTGTACTGAGCGCATCATTAGTGTGAAGCGTGCTAAATACAAGGTGCCCGGTTAAGGATGCGCGAATGGCAATATCAGCCGTTTCTTTATCACGCACCTCTCCAACCATGATGATATTAGGGTCCTGCCGCAAAATTGAGCGAAGTCCTGCTGAAAAGGTTAGGCCCACAGCAGGATTTACTTGAATTTGGTTTATTCCTTCAAGCTGATACTCCACTGGATCTTCTACCGTAATGATGTTCGTTTCTTCTTTGTTGAGGTAGTTTAGCGCCGCATATAGCGTGGAAGATTTCCCCGATCCTGTTGGACCTGTGATGAGCACAATGCCGTTTGGCTGCTCAATCATTTTCAAAAAACGTTTTAAGTTTAAGCTGTTAAACCCAAGCTTATGAATGCTTTTTAATGAGCTCCCTAAGTCTAATACACGCATAACAATTTTTTCACCATATACGGTCGGAAGCGTTGAGACACGCAAATCGATTGGCTTTAAATCTAAATTCATTTTAATTCGACCATCCTGTGGAACGCGATGCTCGGTAATATCAAGGTTCGCCATAATTTTAATTCGAGCCGTGAGCATCCCTTGAAGATTTTTGGGCAAAACTCGTTCCACACGAAGCATGCCGTCCACGCGATAGCGAATGGACAGCTTTTTTTCATGAGGGTCGATATGGATGTCACTTGCTTTTTGCTGAACGGCATTTGCAATAAGCTGATTCACAAGGCGCACTACAGGAGAGTCACCGTCAGTTACCGTTTCCTCTTCTTGCCCCTGGACATTCTTTTGAAGCAGCGCAAACTCTTCCACGTCATCATCAAGGTCATAGTACTTTGAAATCGTTCGTAAAATTTCTTCTTTGGATACAATAGCCGTTTCAATTTGAAATCCTGTTGACAACCGGAGGTCATCAATCGCAAAAAAATCCATCGGGTCGGCCATCGCCACTAACAAGCGGTTCTCTTCCTTCCTTAACGGCACAACCATGTTACGCTTTGCAAAGTCATGCGTAATGAGAGAAAAAAGCGACTCATCAAAAGGGTAGCCATACAAGCTAACGTGGGGAATTCCAAGCTGAAATTCCAGCACTTGAATGAGCTGCTGTTCGGTAAGATAACCGCGTTCTAAAAGAGCATCTCCCAGCTTTTGCCCTTCTTTTTTTTCGCTTAAAGCTTCTGTTAACTGAGCTTCTGTAATCAAATTTGCTTCTAAAAGCAAATCGCCAAGTCGTTTACGCTCATGCATCACTTTCATCCTTTACACACATTATGGTTTTTCAGGTTCCTTTACGTCAGCTGTTCCGTTCATAATTTGCTCACGCTCTTTGTTCACAGCTTGTTCATTAGCATTAGTCGTTTTTTTTTCTGCCTCGCTGGTCGTGCTGTTATTCTTAGGTGGACCTTCATTCCCGTTTGAAGAACTAGCTGAAGAATTTCCAGAAGAGTCATTTGATTCAGACTTATCATTTGATTCTTTTGCTGCGTCCTCATCTACTTTAGAGCTACTGCTTTCAGATGAATCCATGTCTTGGCTATTATCGCTATCTTCTTCATCAATAATTAAGCCTCGCTGCTCAACTTTGTTTTCAGGCGGGTAGAAATCATCTGATAACAGATTAGATGCAATAACTGCGTCTCCATCTGTTACCGTTCGCTCGACTTTAATTGCCAATCCGTTTTTGCCCATCGTTTCAATATTAGTGACGTTTGGAGAAAGCATTGCTGTATATTGTACAATTGTTCGTGGCTCATACTCCTTCCGCTCTTTCACTGCTGTTTCGTATGTATAAAAAAACGGTTCACCTACTAACTTAGTTGTTAGACGTCCTTGGTCAAGCTCAAAGGTTAATGTATAGTCGGATTGATTGCTGTTAAAGAATGCTAAATCCAGCTTGCCTGGCGAAATACGAGCCTCAAATCCGGGATCAATATAATCAGGAATTTCACTGCCAATGTGACGTTCCAATATATCAAAATTCGAATAAGTAATTGTTTCATATATCGAAGACCCAACTAAACTTAGACTATCTGGAGATAGATTCTCAAGCTGATGCTTTTGAATTAGTTCGTTTAGCGAGACCGTTTTTTGTGCGGGTATCTTCAGCTGCTTCAGTTCATCTAACCAGCTTTGGATATCAGCCATTTCTTTACTCGTCACGGCTACGGTTGACTGTGCCAGCACTTCTTTTGTCTGACTAGACTCCGGTAAAAATGACTCCAATGAGAGCAACTCGTTGCTAGGGGATAGCATGCTAGCTTGCGTATGCAGTTGCCTTTTTAAACGATCCATCTGCAAGTTATCTTTATCCTCTGGGTCATTTTGAAATGAGCTTAAGAATGCTGCTAGCAGTTCTTCATTCACTTTTACTGACACAGGCGTTTCTTTTCCTGTCTGCGCCACAGCAAATGTATCGTTAAGATAAAATGAAAATACATCCATTGGTAATGTTTCGCTTTTCTCTTTGTACTGAATGTCAATTGTTTGTGTAGCTTTCCATTTTTCAATAGATGCTTTAACTTCTTCTTTTGCCTGTGCAGTTGACATTTCAGCTACATCAATACTGCCAATTTTTGTACCTGGTTTATACGCACCATCGCTTCCGAATAAACGATCGTACGCATAAACACCAAGGTTTGAAAAGCTTAACAAATATGCGGTACAAAATGTCAGTAGCAGAAAAATGCGGAGAAAATGTTCATTTCTCACACTAAGTTCCTCCTAATTATTCAGTTACATTCATCGATAGTTCAACAAACGTGCTCGGACCTTCTTCCTGAGCTTTTTCTACATCTTCACGTTTTAGCGTTGTACCACCTTCAAACAGCATGTTTCCTTGCTGGTCATGAATATCTTTTAACAGCGTCTTACCGATAAGCAGCTGTACCTGTTTTTCTTTTAAACCATCCGCTTGCTGCAGTGCTTTGTTGTCTACTTCTGTTGGATTTGGAGCTGGTGCTGGCGCTTCAACAACTGAAATGATTTGCTCCGCTTCTTCATCAGCAGATAAGACTTTTAACTCAGAAGCTTCAGCTACAAGTGCCTCTTCAGCATTCTCAGTCACAATAACCATTTGTTTACCAAGGGTTACAACTTCTCCCATCGGTAAAATAACTTCGCGATCACCCATTTTTAAGGTTAATCCCAGGATTTGACCGTTATCATCATTTACGTGGTACTCAATAATTTCACCTAAAAGATGTCCTTTACGAGTCATAACTCGGGAACCAATTAGCCCTACTTTTTTATTGAAAAGCTGGTTTGCAATTGGAATTTCACTAAGGTCCATAATTGCATTGCCGTGCTCTACAGTGACAGCATACTCCCCAACACCGATGACTTTTTTAAACGGAATCGCTTTAACTCCTACTTGCCATTCTTCTTGTTGGGTTGTTAAAAAGTCGACTGAAAACTTCTCTGGGTTAATAATTAAGCTTTTGACTTGTCCAATTTCTTCTCCTTCTGAAATGCTAATAACAGGCAAGTTCAGAATTTCAACACTTTTTTTCATTATTTCTTAACACCTACTCCTTCAAGATTTGCTAATTCATGTAAGTAATTTAATTCTGCTAGTAAAATAGGATATTGTCCATACGCCTCTTTTACTATTTCAATCTGTGTAGTAGCGTTTTGTGACTCATGACTGTCAATATAATGCTGGATAAGTAAGCGATGTAGCACATATTTCTCATGAGCTGGCAGAGCTGTATGAATATATTGATGAAGCGTATCTTCATATTGTTCTTTCGTTTGCTGATATTTACACCATTCAATTTGCTCTAGAATGGTTTGCCATAGAGCTGCGTTCATAGAAGCCGTCACTGCTGCTTGCTTTGGTTCTTGTGATTCTTCGCTGATTTCTTGCTCTTTCTCACTAGCTCCTTGATATTCTTCTACTACGTCTACGTGTTCTTCACTCAAATTAGTGACTATGTCCAGCTCATCACTGTCTTGTTCTTCGGCTACAGTGCTCTCTTCCATTACTTCTTCACGCACTTCTTCTAGATCATTGTGCTCTTCCTGGCGACGAGTTTCAGGTTCACTTGTCAGCATACCTTCATGATGCACTTCTTCATCATGCGATTCTTCACCGTCTTTTCGTGCATTATCTACTCCTTCAGCAAGTTCACTGACTTCTAGCTGATTTGTTTCGATTTCTTCTATCAGAGCTTCATGAAGTTCTTCCTTTTCGAAGCCTGCAAGCTGTTGTTCTTCAAGAAGTTCGATAAGCGGTTCTTGATGATTATTTTCTAGCGGCATTACTTCCTCTTCAAGAATCGTCATATCGCTTATCAGGTCCTCTAATTCTTCAACTTCTTCACTCACGACGAAATCGTCATCTTCGACTGTAATATCATTCAATAAATCATGGAGATGACTTTCTCCTTCATGATTTGAATCTCGCTCACTAGGAAACTCATTTTCGTTTACATTCATATGATTTAAGTACTCTAGTAGTTTTTCATCTTCCAGGACATCTGGCACATGATCTTGTTGTTCTTCATTCCTCTGTTCAATAGAAGATAATTCTTCATGTAAAAGCATGTCTAATTCTGCCGTTGTTAGCGGAGCTAACGTTTCTTCTTGTTGGAAGGGTTCTTCTAATACAACTGGTAAGGCGTTATCTTCATTCACCTCATCGATTTCCTGCAATGGTTCGATATGTTCAGCTGATGTAACGTTGAATTGATCATGCTCACTCTTCTGTTCAACAGAGGTTGAATCTTGATGTAATAATACATCGAGGTCTGCAGTTTCAAATGAATTAACCGTTTGTTTTGTATCGATATCAAGGTAGAAGTCATCTTTATTCCTATCTTGGTGAACCGATTCAGCATCATGAGGTACACTAGGTAGCTTTGATTGATGATTCGTCATGGCGTTTACGTGCAGCTGATAATCATCATCTTCATCTGCGGAAGTCTCAGCTCCCATTAACAAAGCAGGACGTTTACTGAATAAATAAGCAATGCATAAAATTAACAGCAATAACGTCAAAAGCATTCCTTTAATAGAAAGAAAAACGTTTGTGATTAGCCCCACAATCGCTAGTATGACAGAAGCACTAAAAATAGCCACTCTACCATTTTTGTTATACGGTAAAGGCAGGTAATATAAAACAAAAAATAAAACAATAGAACTAATACTAATTAATAAAAAAGAAATCAAAGGCCTTCACTTCCTACTAAAAGAATAGAAAAAAAATAGAATACGTACAATTTACCTATCAACTTTTCTAGCTTATTGTATAATAATCTTGTCGAATTTAAAAGAAGGGAGAAGCTTTGTGAAGAAGTTTTTTAATGAAAAAGGACTAACTCTTATTGAAGTTCTTGCTTCACTTGTCATTTTAATGATTGTTTTTACCGGACTTATGCACTTTTTTTCTAATGCTTATTCTTATACAAACAGAAGTCAAAACAAAACGGCAGGTATTAATGTAGCAAGGAGTGCATTAGCTTTTATGGAACGACAAAGCTTTATTGAAATGAATGAACAGCTAAATCAATCAGCTTCAGCAAAACCGCTTTATGTTTATATTTGTACTCAGAATAATTCTACAGCACAGTACTATAAGTATACAAAACTAGCTTCTCCACCGAACGGATGCGCACCCATTACAATTAATAATATTCCCTTCCAAGTAAAAGTGACGTATGACGATGAGAAAGGTCAGGAGAAAGAACATAACAAAGGTAATTATAAATATACCGTTCCCGTTATCGTTTCAGCAGAATGGAAGCGAAACAACGAAGAATTATCCACAACCGTGAAAGGAGCTATTGTCAGTGAAGATATTCGCGAAACTTATTAACAATGAGCAGGGTCTTACGCTGACGGAGCTACTAGCTACAATGGTTGTTTTAACCATTGTAATGGGTATTACATACAGCGTATTTGTAAACGGCATCACCGTCTCTAAAAAAATTGGTATTGAAGAACAAATTCGCGATGATGCAGATTATATCATCACAATGATGATGAACGAGCTAACAGAAAAAGGCTTTGACACGTTTGAAGATTGTAGTCCGCGCGGTGAAAAAGGTACGTGCATCTCCCTAACCGACCGCTACGCTCCACAGTACGACGAATACCGAGATAGCGAAAACTCTTCTGATGTTTTTTATGATGTGGAATCCAAAGAGCGACCGGCAGCTGAGCAAACGACATCTGAAATTGAACTCATAGCGACTGGGAGTGAAAAAAAAGTCGCCGTGAACTCATTACCGCTCGAGTCAGAAGCAGATTTTTCTGACTCGAAGTTTACCATTAGCTGCGCTGAAGAAGATAGCAGTAATCGTTGCATTCGAGGCTTATTAGATGTAGTGCTTATCGTGAAGCATCCTGATTTAGATAAAAAACTAACGCTCAGCAGTAAATTTGGCTTTTAAGGCGGTGAACAACTATGTTAAACAATGAAAAGGGCTACGGTCTAGTGCTCACGCTTCTTGTTATCACTGTTCTAAGCGTGGTGGGACTCGCTGTTGTAGCCGCAACGATTCAAGGAACCTTCCGTACAACAGTACGAGAAGTTGACGTCAATATTTCTGCGGAAGCAGAAGCAGCTATGGATGAAGTAGTTGGCGATTTGCGCACTGCGCTTCGCGAACAATCTACTCAATACATGATTTCCATTACGAAAGATGCAAATGGACAGATTGATTCACTCTTTGACACTCATTTAAAAGACCTAGCTCAAAAAATCGTCGTTGATGACTATAAAAAGAAAGATTTTTTAGAAGATGTCACCATCGAAGACGTGACAACATCTGAGTTAAATGCCAGCACGCTTTCTAATCATTTCACGCGCATTTATAACATCACGATTGTCACAAAAGCTCCTGATGATAAAAAAGTTTCAAAACTTGAACGTACTTATACAAAACGAGTCATTATTTCACCGACACCAAGCTTTTTACAATATGCACTTGGTTCCGCTGAATCATTAATTTTAAACGGCTCACCCACTATTACAGGAAACGTATTTGCAAATGAGTTAGTCATTCATAAAGAAGCTAACTATACGCCTACGAATGGAAGTGGACAGCAGCAGGTAGATACACCTTTCCCTCAGATTACAGGCAGTCTCTATTCGCAAAACAAGAATCTTTTTGCTGATAAAGAGCCACGTGAAGCTTTTTTTTATAAAGAAAAAGTACCTGCTTTAAAAAATGATAGTAACTTTATTGATTTTAAATTTGATGAAGCCATGCTAGAAGAAGAACGCCGAATTTTCAGTAGTGAAAACCTACAGTTCACGGAATCTTCAAGCGTAACCGCCGTTCTTAATAAAGCCATTTTACAAGCCGCTGACAAAGGTACAATGATAGCTGAAGATGTCCTAAATTCCATTTTCAACTCACTAAAACTACCTGACATTACGTCTTCTTTATTAACAAAGAATGGTTCTATACTAACGGTACCATCTTTATATGAAGTGCTCAGCTTAGGAGACGACCTTGTTTTTAGCCAAAGTACTCAAGTTGCCAATATCTCTGATTCCACATTATCGTCTATCGTTGTAAAAGGTGACTTGGTACTAAGCAACATCAGCAATCTCACGATTACAGATAAACTGTTTGTAGACGGTAACGTAACAATCACTAATTTAAAAGGAGCGAACATCACGTTACCAAAAATTATTTCTACTGGGGATATCACAATTGTAAATCAGGATGGAACGGTTACATTAACTGATTCGTTACTGACAAGTGGAAGCTTACTCATCGATACAAACGATGACATTTCGTTAGATCATCCATTGTTTGTGGGTAACAATTTAACCTTGAAACCTTTAAACAGCACTTTTGAATTAACAAAGAACATTGTGGTAAAAAACAATTTGACGATTACAGGTAATACGGATGTTTCAACCGACGAAAAGGAAATTGGGATGTTTGATTCCATTGTCTATACAGGTGGAGAGGTTAAAATTACCAACGTTAGTATTGAGGGCTTTAATTATAGTAATGAAGGAAAAAAAGGAATGCTGATTTTACTTGCTAAAGGTCCTATTAATTTAAACCGAATTAATGAGTTTACAACGTTTAATGATGAAGAAGAACAAAGAGTCAATTTCAAAAACTTAAAAGATCAACAGCAAGATGTATTCTCACTGTTACAAGGCTTTTTCTATACGGAATCTTCAGCTGAGCTTTACGGCGTAGGCTCACTGTTTGCCATCGACGGTGGAATTTTCTCTCAGGGACCGCTGACGGTTAATGCTGTGAGAGGTAACGTAGAAACTGAAAAAGACATCGACCGATCTAGTACCTCACAAGTAGGAAAGTATTCTCGTTTTAACGTTATTTATGACCGCAGCGTCTTATTAACAAAGCTTGAATCTCTACCGCTTGTTGATACGCTTCAAGTAATACCAGAAGCAACCATTCAACCGCGAAATTAAAAAAATCTTCTCCGTCAGGAGAAGATTTTTTTAATAATAAGGTGCCATAAATAGGTATACAAGCACACCTGTAAAGCTTACATATAGCCAAATCGGCATTGTCCAACGAACGATTTTTTTATGCTTAGTTACTTGCATCGTCCAACCCCAAACCGTTGAGAACAGCGCAAGTGGAACAACTACGGCCGCTAAGAAGCTATGAGTAATTAAAATAAAGAAATAGATTGGGCGAATAATTCCTTCTCCACCAAACTTTGCTGTTTCTGTTGACATATAGTGAAACGTCAAATAGAAAACAAGGAACAATAGTGTCGAAGAAAATGCCGCTAAAATAAACCCTTTATGAGCTTTAATGTTTTTCTTTAAAATTGATACTAGTGCCGCTACAAGAAAGATAAAAGTAAAGCTGTTTAATATTGCATTTAATCGCGGAAAGATTGTTAAATCAAAGTGAACCTCTCCTTGATAACCGATTGGTGAAAAGAACAGTGCTAAGATAATTGCGTTTGCAATTAATGAAACCGTTAAGATAATGCCCGTATAGTTTTTATTACTAGTCGGCACTACTTTCTCATTTTCCTTACTCATTTTCACAATCTCCTTACGTTTAGATTCATGTCAATTATATATCAGTTTTCCCATTGATTAAAGTGACAATACTTTGAACAGCAAAAAGCCGCGATGCTTAGCATCACGGCTTTCACTCACCACTTCGCCCCAGATCCATCTGTTCCTTGTCTTTTTTTCACGATAACGATCATACTAGAGCTAGCCCTTGTTCCGTCTTGTTTCACTTTTGCTCCAGTTGCCACCACAGATCCATATCCTACTTTTTTGGCCACAATAAACATGCTGTTATCTTTAGATACAATGCTAAATGACGGGTTATCCTTTGGCTCAGTAACAATACTTTCAATCACCTGACGATTTAGTAGCGTATCTAAAAGCCCACCATTACGATAAACAAGTAAATCTTTTATATTGCGCTCTTCTCCTGGTTCCATCGTAATCGAAGGATATTTAAATTTAAAATCATCAAGCACTTGTACTGGAATTTCCTTTTTCACAGCTCCGTCTACTGATTCTACTACCACAGTCGTATTTCCTGGTGCCACACCAATAATTCCATATTTAGATGAACCCGTTACGAGTATATCTTTTTTAACAATCCCCGTATCAGAAATCATCCATTTAACATCTTTATTCGTGGCATCCGCTGGTGAAACAGATGCATTTAACATTATTTTTTCACCAACAAACAGCGTCACGCTAGCTGGATCAACATTAATATTGTCAACTAACTTCCGAATGGTTACTGTCTGAGTAACCTCTTGATTAGCTTTTGCAAAACCACCCGTTGCACGAACTTTAATCGTTACTTCTCCTACTTTATCAACGGTAACTTCATCTTTTTGATGAAAGGTTGTCCAACTACCGTTGTTGACCTTATATTCATACGTTACGCCTTCTCCTGGAATTAAATCCACTAACGAGAACTTTACTTTTTCCGATGACACACTATCGTTTTTAATCACTTCGTTTGAATCTTGACCTCTTATTTCAAACGAAGGAACAAGCTTCAGCCGCTTTTTTGTGTCATTGCTATACGTTACGTCAATTGCTGTTTTATCACCTGTAAATACCATTGACTTAATTGGCTGAGCTAACTCTTGTTCTCCATCTTTTAGCTTAATTGTTTGAATAAGCGTATTGGTATTTTTTGTTATCTTTTCAATGTTACCATATGCATCCCCACTATATTTCTCAAGGGTATCTTCTAATACAACCTTCGCGATGATTGGTAATTTTGGAGCTGTTAAAATGACGCTTCTTGCTCCTGCATTACTGTCATTATACGAGACAGTTGGATTCTGGAACGTTTGATTCATTGCCCAATTTGCTTGAAGTTTAATCGTTTGCGTTAGCTTGTTAATGCTAAACGAACCATTGTTATAGGGAATATCCGTAAACGTTACTTCAATGAGATTTCCTTTCACGCTGACGTTTGAAGGCGGATTAACAACCGTTATCCCTTCAGGAAGAATCTGCGTTAGTTTAATAGTTTGCAGCGTGCCTCGATCAGCTTTTTCTAAAGTTGCATCAGGTGTAAGCGTATAGATTAAATCAAATTGGTTAGATTCGCTATTTCGATCTTCTTTTTTAATAAGCTGACCTACTTTGCTTGTATCTAAAAAACCAACCGTTCCTTTAAACGTTGGAGCAATTTTATCCTTGATTTCAACCTTTACTGCATCGTGCTTTTTCAAAATGGAACTACCGCTTAAATTTTTATAGGATAACGAGACGTCTGAAAAATTATACGTTCCTTTAGTATCAAACGTAAGGGGTAGGGAATACGATGTCGCAGAAGGCGTTTGACCTAATACATACGGAACGTCTTTTAAATTAATCACCGCATAGTCACCGTCCATATACGCATTGGCATTATCGGCTAACTTCACTTTTCCAGGAAACGACGTTCCGCTTCCCTGAATTTTCACTTTCACCTGCACGTCTTTCATTGCATATTGCCCAATTTCAGTCGTAATGCTTCGAAATAAATCGCTTAGGTTGCTTGTATCACCTTGATAGGCTTTAGAGCCAGTAGTTTCTGAGAGCTTAGTTAAATAGTTCATGTCTAACTCTTGATTTGTTCCAAAACCTATAGAGTAAAGTTTGACCTTTTGATTGGCTAGACTGAGAGCTTGATTAGTGCTCAAGCTTTTAATAATCGATTGTGGAGTTCCAGATGTATTAACATATATTCTATAGCCATCATCATCTAGTATATACGCATCTTGTGAACCATTGGTATATACATTGTAATATACCGTTTTATGACTATTAATCCTTACATAATCATACTTACAATATCCCCAAGAGTTACATTTACGAACGTTACCGGAAAAGTTAAAATACTTTTCTTCCTGAGCTTGGGTAGGAAATCCATCTGTGAGAAAGATAATATATTTATCATTCTTTGAATCTTTTAAGATATCACCTGCTCGTTCAAGTGACTGTGCATAGTTTGTTCCTCCATCAGCCGTCATACTTTGAACCTTTTTATTAATGGCTTGAAGATCGGAGGTTAAAGAAATAACATCCTTTACGTCCGTATCAAAAGTTACCAGTCCAAACCGATCATTCGCTAAACGATTTGCTTGAAAAACTTTAACTGCTTCATTCATCGCTTTTTTAGCCTCATCTAACTTATTTCCATATAAAGGACCCATCGATCCGGATTTATCAAGCACAAACACCACGTCTAAAGGCTTTCTAAGCTCATTTGAAATATCATCAAGCTTTCCTTCTGGATTAAGCGTAATATTTAAATCTCCCTGTGCATCAGCACCTAAAGGCTTTAAAAACTCTTCTTTTGACGGGCTTACGTTCACATTTAAAGCAGGAGTACTGCTTGCAGCTTGTCCTTGTAGAGGAACGAACGTACTGAACAACAAGATTGCAATAAAGAATCCTATCCACTCACCTATAACTTTGGTCATAGTATCTTTTATCCCTCTCTTTAGTATGTTTTACCATCATTATAATAAAAATAGTTCTTTATTCACAGTGTCGTTCACGAAATATTTTAAATAAAAAAGCAAGCCGTTCGGTGACGACTTGCTTTTTAGGCGCGTAATAAGAATGATCGAACTTCTGAAATAAAGTAAAGTGAACCTGTAATGACGATTAAGTCATTTGGTTTTGCATGGTGTAAAAGAGCTTGTTCAATTGCTTCTTGCCACTGTTCATTCACTTTTTTACTAGGGTGCTTACTGAGTTCATATAGCTCTTGTCCTGTTCTCGCTCTTGGAAAATCAAACGATGTAAAGGTAATACTTTCAGCAATACCTTCTAAACTTTTCACCATTTCTTTACCACTCTTGTCATTTAGGCAGCTAAAAATGATGTGAATCTGCTTGTCTTCATAGTGAAGACGCAGCGTACTTAGTAGGCTATTTACACCTTCTTGGTTATGGGCACCATCAATGATAACTAGTGGAGAATCACTCACTTTTTCAAAGCGTCCACTCCAGCGTGCTTTTTTTAACCCTTCTGCTAAATCAGCTTGAGAAAGCTGTAGTTCTCCTTTTTGTCCTAACAGCTCTAAAGCTCGAACCGCTAAGGATGCGTTTTTCACTTGATGATAGCCAAACATGCCAAGTTCAAGGTTCTCATAAGTATGGATAGGTGTTTGTAATGTAAAGGCTTCGCCATTTTCTAAAGCACTGTAACTTTCAATTGTAAACTCACTGCCCAAACGATCTAGCGACGCCTCATGGTCACGAGCTATTCCTTCAATTACTTCTATCGCTTCTTTTTGTTCTACACCCGTTACTAAAGGCACGCCTCGCTTAATGATGCCTGCTTTTTCAAACGCAATCTTATCTACCGTATTCCCTAAAATAGCCATGTGATCAAAGCCAATATTCGTAATAATGGTTAACAGTGGTTCAACGACATTTGTTGAATCGTATCGACCACCAAGTCCAGCTTCAACAAGAACATAATCAACGCGGTTATGGTAGCCAAAATATAAAAAGAACATGAGCGTAATGACTTCAAACTCAGTCGCAGCGCCAAATTCTGTCTCTTCTACTCTTTCTACAACTGCTTTAACTTCTTGTACAAGGCGAAGCATTTCCTCATCTGAAATTGGCGTTCCGTTTATGCTAATTCGCTCATTAAATGTTTCAATATAAGGAGAAGTAAATGTGCCTACATCATACCCTGCTTCTTGGAGCATATAGCGCAGATACGTAACGGTTGAGCCTTTTCCGTTTGTGCCCGCAATATGAATAGCTTTTATATTTTGATGGGGATAATCAAGCTGTTCAAGCATCCAGTTCATTCGCTCTAAGCCCGGCTTCATGCCAAAACGTAAGCGATTATGTATCCATTGTAAGGCCTCATCATATGTTTGTATCATCGCGGTCACCCTTCTTTTTGTATTATGATTATTATAGCGAATGCAACAGTAAAAATCGAATGAACTTAAAAGTCTGGTTGTGGTTCCGTTATGTATACAAAAAGCGCTGCTTCACAAGCAGCGCTTTTTTCTATTATTCCCCGCGCAATTCGACAATACGCGCTTGAACAGCTTCACGTTTTTCAACATAATCCTGTTCTTTTTGGCGCTCTTCTTCTACTACTTTTGCTGGTGCTTTTGCGATAAAACCTTGATTTCCAAGTTTCTTTTGAACACGCTCCACTTCTTTATTCAGCTTATCGTATTCTTTTTCAAGGCGCGCAATTTCCTCTTCAATGTTAATTAACCCTTCAAGAGGTAGAATTAATTCAGCTCCTGTTACAACAGCTGTCATTGCTTTTTCGTCTAAAGAGATTTCCGTAGAAATTGCAAGCTCACTTGGATTACAGAATTTCTCGATGTATGCACGATTTTTCTCAAGCTGCGCTTGAATCGCTTCATCTTTTGCTTTAATGAACAAGCGTACTTGCTTGCTCATTGGCGTATTTACTTCCGCACGAATATTACGCACTGAACGAATGATGTCTACAAGTAAGCGCATTTCGTTTGCCGCTTCTTTATTTGTTAGCTCTGGGCGTACTTCTGGCCATTTCGCTACCGTAATTGATTCGCCTTCATGCGGCAAGCTTTGCCAAATTTCCTCGGTAATAAACGGCATAAATGGATGTAAAAGTCGCATTGTGTTGTCTAACACATACGCTAAGATTGAACGAGTTGTTTTCTTAGCCGCTTCGTCTTCTCCATATAGAGGTAGCTTTGCCATTTCAATATACCAGTCGCAGAAGTCATCCCAGATAAAGTTATAAAGCACGCGTCCTACTTCGCCGAACTCATACTTATCAGCTAGCTTCGTTACGCTTTCAATTGTTTCATTTAAGCGTGTTAAAATCCACTCATCCGCTACTGATTTCTCACCTGACATATCAAGTTCTTCAAACGTAATGCCATCCATATTCATTAATGCAAAGCGAGATGCATTCCAAATTTTATTAGCAAAGTTCCAAGTTGCTTCAACCTTTTCAAAGCTAAAGCGTAAATCTTGTCCCGGTGAACTTCCCGTTGATAAGAAGTAGCGAAGTGAATCGGCACCGTACTTCTCAATCACTTCCATCGGATCTACACCGTTTCCAAGAGATTTACTCATCTTACGGCCTTGCTCGTCACGTACAAGTCCGTGAATTAATACGTCGTCAAATGGACGCTTGCCTGTAAATTCAAGACCTTGGAAAATCATGCGAGATACCCAGAAGAAGATGATGTCATAGCCCGTTACAAGCGCATTTGTTGGATAGTAGCGCTGGAAGTCAATCGATTCCACGTCCGGCCAACCCATCGTTGAAAATGGCCATAAAGCTGAACTGAACCACGTATCAAGTACGTCTGAATCTTGCTCCCAGTTTTCAATATCTGCTGGAGGCTCATGATCAACGTGCACTTCTCCAGTTTCTTTATGATACCAAGCTGGAATACGGTGTCCCCACCAAAGCTGACGTGAAATACACCAGTCGCGAATATTCTCCATCCAGTGTAGGTACGTTTTTTCAAAGCGATCTGGAACAAACTGAACCTTTTCTTCGCCTTTTTGAAGTTCAACTGCCTGATCAGCCAGCGGCTGCATTCTCACGAACCACTGCGTTGATAAGTAAGGCTCGACCACAGCTCCACTACGTTCACTGTGACCTACAGAGTGCATGTGATCTTCAATTTCAAATAAAATGCCATCTTCTTGTAAATCTTTTACGATTTGTTTACGACATTCAAAGCGATCCATACCTTCATATTTTCCTGCTTTGTCGTTCATTGTACCGTCTTGATTCATCACAAGGATGCGTTCTAAATTGTGGCGGTTCCCAATTTCAAAGTCGTTTGGATCATGAGCAGGTGTAATCTTCACAGCGCCTGAGCCAAACTCCATGTCTACATAATCGTCACCAACGATAGGAATTTCACGACCTACAATCGGAAGCTTAACCGTTTTACCAATTAAATGCTTATAGCGTTCGTCTTCAGGATGAACAGCAACTGCCGTATCACCTAGCATTGTTTCCGGACGTGTTGTTGCAATTTCAATATGCCCAGAACCGTCGGCAAGCGGATAGCGCATATGGTAAAATGCACCTTGCACATCCTTATAGATAACCTCAATATCAGATAGGGCTGTTTTTGTTGCTGGATCCCAGTTGATAATATATTCACCGCGGTAGATTAAGCCTTTTTTATATAGCTTAACAAATACTTCACGAACGGCTTTTGATAAGCCTTCATCTAACGTAAAGCGCTCGCGAGAATAATCTAAGCCAAGGCCTAGCTTGGACCACTGCTGACGAATAAAGCTGGCATATTCTTCTTTCCACTTCCACGTTTCTTCTACAAACTTCTCACGCCCTAAGTCATAGCGGCTCTTTCCTTCTTGACGAAGCTTTTCTTCTACTTTTGCTTGCGTAGCGATACCGGCGTGATCCATTCCAGGCAACCATAGAACGTCATAGCCCTGCATGCGCTTCATACGCGTTAAAATGTCTTGTAACGTTGTATCCCAAGCATGCCCTAGATGAAGTTTACCCGTTACGTTTGGCGGTGGGATCACGATTGTGTAGGGCTCTTTCTCAGCATCGTTTGTTGCTTCAAAAAACTTCCCATCCAACCAATATTGATAGCGATTTTCTTCAACAGATTTTGGGTCATACTTCGTTGAAAGCTTTACTTCCTGTTCTGACATACTCTGTACCTCCATGTATAATTTCTTATATAGCTTTCGATATGCGAAAGCTCGAATGAACATAAAAAAACTCCTTCTTCCATAAAAGGACGAAAGGAGTTGATTTCGCGGTACCACCTTTTTTTATAGACTTCTCCCGTAAAGACGTCTATACACTTCATTTCATAACGGTTCATTAACCGGTTTCTTCTACTTAGACCAAAGTCTGTTCAAAAAAACTACTCATAGGCGACCTTCCAAATAAGCTTTCCTAAGAAATCTTTCAGCTACTGATTTCTCTCTCTAAAGGTGCTTTATTTTGTACTCTTCCTACTCACTGTATGTTCATATTATTTTCTCTTAATTATACTATATGAAAAAATATGAAGTCGTCAATAATCTTCTCCATTTTTTTCTCATTCTATTCACAAACACGCCAGATCTTACGAAAAAAACTGAACACCTAGCGCCCATGATTCATACATTATTATGTAACGGCCTGCAAGCAGGAAAGGAGCATATGAAGTATGAAAAAACGAATTAACTTACAGTTTAACTCTTATCAAGTACAGCGCTGGTTTAAAACGATTGGCGCAGCGTGTGCCCAATTCATCATTCCCCTGACGATTATTCAAGGAATTCGAACGCTTTTTTTCCCCACCACGTTCGATGTTTTCCTTCTTGCTATTTTTGCACTCATCACCATTGTTCTCTATCTAGAATGGATGTAAAAAAGAGTTTGGGACATAACAAAATGATTGCTTCTAAAAGACGAACACTAGCTGTTCCCATCTCTTTAGTTTGTCTCAACACGTTCGTTCCATTGCGCTACGGTCACTCGCTTTCCGCGGGGAGGAACCTGAGCTTCCTCGCTGCGCTGCGGGATCTCCGTTTTCCCTCTCTTTCCCGCAGGAGTCGAGTGTCCTACGCTCCATTCCACCCTGTTTCCAACATTGTTTTCACAATCAACCAAAAAACCTGAACGATTAAAAATGATGAACTCTCAATCGTTCAGGTATAGTAGAGGCTGAACTACTTATGTCTCAGTCTCATTAGCAGCCGCTTCTGCTGCTATTTTTTTCTGTTGATCTACTTCAAAGATTTTAATATTGACCTGTTCAATATTTTTTGTTAGCCAGTATGCTCGAATCAACGATTGCATATGTTCAAGCTCAGTTTTATACCGCTGGTGACGATACTGCATGATGCACTGATATAAAGGTTCTGGAAAAGCAAGATATGAATGCAAAAGTAAACGTTCCTCTTCTCTCAGTGCAAAATGCTTCTCGTATGTTGCGAACCATTCATAGCTATCTAAGCTCGTTAATGGATATGTGCGTAGCGTTCGCAAATAAAATGAGACAAGATCATGAATCGGTGAAGCCTCACGCGCTTGCTCTAAATTAATAAAAAAGCCATTCCCGCGTTCATCGTATAAAAAATGCTTTGCCGACAGCTTTCCATGAATCGTCACAAGTCGTATTTTTTCTTTTTCTTCCATTTCGGTGTTCCATTCATCTAACCGACTAAACCCAAATTCCATAGCCCGCATCATTTCATAATACACGGTACAAAAATGAAGTTCAAAAGGGGACATATACACCTTTTTTTCACATTCCATTACATACTCTTCAAGCTCTTTTTGACGGTCTTCCCACGTTGTTTTTAATCCCGTATAGTGCGTTTCAATATCTTCCTTTTTAACTTCAACTTCTTTTGAAGAAGTACCATGAAGCTTTGCTAACTCTTGAAATAATTTATGATATCTTACATCCCGTTCGTCAGAAGGTGTATTAGGAAGCCAAGGCATCAAATAATAACCTTTGTTTTGGTGGGTTACCACAGGCGAACCTTGCCTGGATTGATAAATGGGGACAAACCCCATCCATCCTTTATGCTGAAGATTTTGAAGACTTCTAATAAAATCATGACTTCTAATTTCAGCTTCCTCTACTTCTTTTAAGGCATAGACTCCGCTTTTGGTATAGACTTTCTTTACCTTCCCGTAGTCTTCGATAAAATCAATTTCAAGCTGATACTGCTTTAGGAGTTCATGATAATTAACAGGTTCCTGATAGTTCATACTCACACCTCCTTGTTACTTTCTATGCATTGAACATTCATTTATACACAAAGAAAACAGTTAAGACGTAGCAGAAGTCAAAACTGTTTTCTATTGCTATTTTAGTTAACAGGAATGTTTAGGATGCTTCCTTCTTCTAACTCTTGCTCGTCTTCTAAATCATTTACTCTTAAAAGACTCTGTACGTTTGTATCATAGCGTTCAGCAATCGTATCAAGCGAGTCTCCACTTTGGACAATGCATAAGCGCCATGTCGCTTGTTTCTCTTCCTCACGAGAAAATAGCTTTGTTAAATACAGCGCATTTTCCGCACGGTTTGAAGCCGATTCCTCTTCCTTTCGAAACTCTACTACAATTTCATTTTCTTCCTGCTCTTTTTCTTCATAATGTGCTATTTCTGTTTCTTCTTCGCCCCAACTGGACGCATCTTCACGTGCTTGAAACAGTTCAATTACATTATCTTCGCGTTCTTCTTCCGCTTCTTCTTTTTTCACTTCTACTTCAAACGGTTCATACACATCTTCTTCGTACTTTACTAACGTTTCTTTTGGTTCTTCTTTACGGAAAACGGACGAAAAATAGTTCTGCACCTCGGCTTCTTTTTCAACTTCCTTTACGTCCACTTCTTCCTCGACAGAAGCGTTACGATAAGAAGCTTCAAGCTCTTCTTCATGTTTTGCTTCTTCTTCAACAGAAGTATTACGGTAAGGAACTTCAAGTTCTTTTTCTTCTTCTACTTCTTCAACAGCAGTGTTGCGGTAAGAAGCTTCAAGCTCTTCTTCATGTTTTGCTTCTTCTTCAACAGAAGTATTACGGTAAGGAACTTCAAGTTCTTTTTCTTCTTCTACTTCTTCAACAGCAGTGTTGCGGTAAGAAGCTTCAAGCTCTTCTTCATATTCTGCTTCTGGTTCTTCAATTTCTGCCCAACCTTCTTCCTCTTCTCTTACGTGACTTTGCTGTTCACCGTAAAGACCCGTAATCGATAAATCCGCCATTAGCTGTAGGCAATCCGATTCTGGTAACTCATAATCAAATAAATCAATTGATACATAAACATCTTCCATATTCTGAATACGATTTTTAGGAATCGTAATGTCAACAGGGAAGGCATGTGATAGTTCAGCTGTACCATCTTCTCTAACAAGCACTGATTCAACGTGCTTTTCGTTTGTATATTCGCGCAAAGAGTGTGCTTCCTCTTCTAACGTTTCATATTCACCTGTTAGCAATAAAGCTCCACGAATGGAGACATATTGATCATATTCTTGGATTGCGACCTGAGGCTCTAAGGAGATTGATAAAAGCTGAGACACTTCCTGTCCCTTTTGAAACCATACTGATTCTTCTACTGAAAAACGCAGACCCGATAAATTATCCTGCGACAAATTGCTCTCCCCCTTCCAACACCTTACAAAATAGCGTTGTCATTAAAGATGTATGAAAGTGAAAAATAAAATATGTCTTTAAAAGCAAAAAAGCTTACGTTTATCACGTAAGCTCTTTGGATTATGAACGAAGTTTAGCAAAGGCTTTTTCAGCAGCTTGGATTGTAAATTCAATATCTGCATCCGTATGAGAAGTCGATAAAAACATACCTTCAAATTGAGAAGGTGGTAAAAAGACTCCTTCATTCGCCATTTCACGATAGTACTTGCTAAAGTATTCAAGATTTGATGTTTTCGCTGTCTCATAGTTAATTACGTCTTCGTTTGTGAAGAACAAGCCAATCATAGAGCCAGCTCGATTAATTGTATGAGGCACTTCATATTTTGCCGCGGCTGCTTTTAGACCTTCTTCAAGGCGATCTGCTTTTCTAGAAAATTCATCATACGACTGTGGCGTTAACTGCGTTAGCGTCTCATAACCTGCCGTCATGGCAAGTGGGTTTCCAGAAAGCGTACCCGCTTGGTAAATTGGACCACTCGGTGCTACTCGCTCCATAATCTCCGCTTTACCACCGTAAGCACCAACCGGAAGGCCACCACCAATTACTTTTCCTAAGCAAGTTAAATCAGGCGTTACGTTATAGTAACCTTGCGCACAGTTATACGCTACTCGGAAGCCTGTCATCACTTCATCAAAAATTAACAGTGAGCCATAGTCAGATGTAATTTCACGAAGCCCTTCTAAAAACCCAAGCTGAGGTGGTACTACTCCCATATTACCAGCTACTGGCTCAACAATAACACCCGCAATATCTTCACCAAACTGCTCAAACGCATACTTTACGCTTTTTAAATCATTATAAGGAACCGTAATCGTATTTTTAGCAATTCCTTCTGGTACACCAGGGCTATCTGGTAAACCAAGTGTTGCAACACCCGAACCAGCTTTAATTAACAATGAATCGCCGTGCCCGTGATAGCATCCTTCAAATTTTAAGATTTTATTTCGATTCGTATAGCCACGAGCTAAGCGAAGAGCACTCATCGTTGCTTCCGTTCCAGAACTCACCATACGAACAATTTCAATTGAAGGTACACGTGAGATTACTACTTTAGCTAATTCGTTCTCAATTAAAGTTGGAGCACCAAAGCTTGTTCCAGACTCAGTTACTTTCTTAATTGCTTCTACCACACGATCATTTGAGTGACCATGAATTAATGGCCCCCAAGATAGGACGTAATCTACATATTCATTTCCATCAATATCGTAGATTTTCGCTCCTTTTCCACGTTCCATAAAGATAGGATCCATATCTACAGATTTAAAAGCACGAACTGGGCTATTTACTCCGCCCGGCATTAGTTGCTTTGCTTGAAGAAAGGCTGCTTTTGATTTTTCATAACTTCTCATCGAACAAACACTCCTTTTAGTTATCTTTTAGCCAGCGAACAGCATCTTTCGCATGATACGTAATGATTAAATCTGCTCCAGCACGCTTCATACTTGTAAGCTTTTCTAGCACAATCTCTTTTTCATTTACCCATCCATTTTGTGCAGCTGCTTTAATCATGGAGTATTCTCCACTTACGTTATAAGCCACGACAGGTAGGTTAAAGTTATTTTTTACATCACGCATAATATCTAAGTAAGAAAGCGCTGGTTTTACAATTAAGAAGTCTGCACCTTCGGCTACGTCAGACTCCGCTTCACGAAGAGCTTCTAAGCGATTGGCTGGGTCCATTTGGTACGTTTTACGATCTCCAAATTGCGGAGAAGAATGTGCTGCATCACGGAAAGGACCGTAGAAAGCTGACGCATATTTTACAGCGTAAGACATAATAGGAATATCTTCGAAACCTGCTTCGTCTAAACCATGACGAATAGCCGCTACGAACCCATCCATCATGTTAGAAGGCGCAATGATATCAGCGCCAGCTCTTGCTTGACTAACCGCTGTTCTTGCTAGCAAATCAAGCGTTGGGTCATTTAAGATTTTTCCTTCTTCAATAATGCCACAATGTCCATGATCGGTATATTGACATAAGCAAGTGTCTGCAATAACGACAAGTTCAGGGAACTCTTCTTTAATTTGACGAATTGCTTTTTGAACGATTCCATGATCATGATAAGCTTGCGAACCAACAGCATCTTTTTCAGCTGGCACGCCAAAAACAATAACGGACTGAATTCCCAAATCGACAAGCTCCTGCATTTCTCTACTTAATAAATCAAGCGATACTTGATCTACGCCTGGCATGGATTGAACTGCATTGCGCTTATTTTCTCCTCCAATTACAAAAATTGGATAAATAAAGTCTTCCGGCTGTAAGTGCGTTTCGCGAACAAGTGCACGCATGCTATCTGAACGTCTTAGACGACGATGACGATTGAATTGTAATAATGTCATGAGAAAATCCTCCTTAATTGTTACCTTTAAAATAATCTACCATTTTCTCTATCATACCATTAATTGTATACTCTTCTGGAACGATGTGCTCAATTTCATATTTGGCAGCAGTTTGAGCGGTAATAGGTCCTATACACACGACCACTTTTTCGTTTATAACCGATAGCCAATCTTGTTTTGAATCCATCATATCAACAAAGAAGTTAACGGTAGATGAGCTTGTAAACGTAATGATATCCGCTTTCTCAACCGCGTGCTGAAGCTCAGTCCTGGATGCTTTATTTTGAACCGTTTCATACATCACCAGGTCCGTCACGCTATACCCTTTTTCATCAAGTCCTTGTAAAAGAATAGGACGTGCTAGATTCCCTCTAACAACAAGCACTTTTTCATGAGGTTTAGCCTCCTTCATGAGTGCTTCTAGCAGTGACTCTGCTATGTACTCTTCAGGAGTTACGTCTGGCTTTATCCCACGTTTTTTGAGTGCTTCACCTGTTTTTTTTCCAACAACAGCAATCTTACAGGATTTAGCTAAACCACTGTTTATATTTAATAGATTAAGCCACTGAAAGAAAAACTCGACTCCATTTTGACTTGTAAAGATAATCCACTGATATGTATGAAGCTGTTCAAGCACTCTCTGTATGTACGTACGATTAGCTGCTGGTACAAAAGATAAAACAGGCACCGTTAAAGGAATACCACCTACAGCTTGTATTGCAGCAGTAAAGCTTTTGGCTTGCTCCGCTTGGCGCGTAATCAACACTCGTTTTAAAAAAAGAGGAGCCTGTTGACTCATTAACTGTCCAGCTCCTCTTTTACACGATCAATTAATTCTTTAGCTCCGTTGGCAGTTAAACGACGTGCAGCTTCCTCTCCAATTTCTACGGGGTTTGCACCAGCAAGCGTTTCTTGATAAATTTGTTGGCCATCTGGAGAAGCAACAAGCGCTGTTAATTGTACATGCTTATTCTCTACTACGTGAGCATAGCCTGCAATCGGAACTTGACAGCCGCCTTCCATGCGCTTTAGAAACACGCGCTCTGCTTGAACTGCTAAGCTTGTGTCCTCATCGTTTAGCATATGTAGAAGTTCAAGTAGCTCCTTGTCATCTGAACGACATTCAATCGCTAAAGCTCCTTGACCAACCGCTGGAACACTTAAGCTAGGGTTTAAATACTGCGTCACAGTGTCTTTAGACCAACCCATTCGTGATAGACCAGCTGCAGCTAGAATTATTGCGTCATATTCTTCTGTTTGTAGTTTGTTTAAACGTGTATCGATATTGCCTCGAATCCATTTAATTTCAATGTCTGAACGCTTTGCAAGAAGCTGTGCACCACGTCGTAGGCTACTCGTTCCAATGACAGCTCCACTTGGTAGCTCTTCAAACGTTTTTCCGGTCTTTGAAATGAGCACATCTCTGTGGTCTTCACGCAGCGGAATGCATCCAATTGTTAACCCTTCAGGTAAAACAGCCGGCATATCCTTCATGCTGTGAACGGCCATATCAATTTCTTTTGACAACATTGCTTGTTCAATTTCTTTTACAAATAAGCCTTTTCCGCCTACCTTAGAAAGCGTTACATCTAAGATTTTATCTCCTTTTGTGACAATTTCTTTAATCTCAAACTCAAAAGGAAGACCTTGTTGTTTCAACTGTTCGATAACCCATTTTGTCTGTGTTAATGCTAGCTTGCTTCGGCGTGAGCCGACAATAATTTTCCGCATGTTGTCCTCCTAGTTTTACGACTCCCAAAAATGAAAGTTTGACAAACTTCCAAATAAGAAAAAGTTAATCAATAAAATTAAAAATAATGCGATGTTCCAAATAGCTATTGCCCGACCTTGAATTCCTCTTCTCAAACGCACATACAAGTAAGCGCTATATGCAAGGAGCATAAAGAACGAACCTAATACCTTTGTATCATACCAGTGAAAATCGACTACTTTAATATACGCCCATATTAACCCAAGCATTAAGGAAAGCAACAATAGAGGTACACCAATTAAGATCAGTACGTAAGACAGATAATCCAGCTTCGTTAAATCCTCAATGCGCATCAGTCGCTTGTTCCACTTTTTCTTTTTCAGCAAATCATACTGTACAAGGTACAAAGCTGAGAAAACAAAAGAAATGGAAAAAGCTCCATAAGATAAAATAGCCATTGTGATGTGAAAAATTAAAAGTTCCGATACCAATCGTTCTGCTTCAACCGACGTTTGTGTTTCCATTGGTGCAAACGTATGAATCGCCATGATTAAAAAGCCAATCGCATTCGTAAAGAACACGACAAAATCAACTCTAAATAAACGATTGATGACTAACGATAGCGTAATGAGCACCCACGCATAGAAGTACAGGCCCTCTGAAATTGTTAAGATTGGGACTCTACCGGTTTCCCACATTCGTAAAAACAAAAAGATTGTTTGTAAAAACCACACAATAGAAAGTAACCAGAAGGCTACTTTATTTGCCTTCCGGTTATGCTGTACAAAGTCAATGAAATAAAGCAAAACACTGACCGCGTATAAAATTACAATTAATTCATAAATTCTGGTCAACGAGATATCAACCATATCAAAGCCTCACTTACGACTGGTAAGCTACTTGTTGAGGAGTTACGGGTAGCTCATGATGAGATTCTTTTTGCTTTTGAGCTTCCACTTCTTGTTCAATATTAAAAATCTTCATGAACAATTCTAACGACTCTTCAGCATGCTGCTCTCCAGCCAGTTCTTTTGCATGTAAAATCGGATCTCGCAGCAGTTGATTTATGATGCTTTTCGTATGTTTGTTCAGCACTTTTCGTTCACGCTCAGACAAATTCGGAAGCTTGCGATTAATACTAGCCATCGTATCAGCCTGAATAGTTAGTGCTTTCTCACGAAGAGCTGAAATAACAGGCACAACCCCAAGACGACCTAGCCACATTTTAAAATCAACAATTTCAGCTTCAATCATTAACTCGATTGTTTCAGCAGCCTTTTTGCGTTCTTGTAAATTCGCATCCACAATCCCTTGTAAGTCATCAATATCATATAAAAAGACGCTATCAAGCTCTTCAAGTGCAGGATCCAAATCACGCGGAACCGCGATATCAACCATAAAAAGAGGTCGTCCTTTGCGCATGCGCTCTACTTGCTTCATCATATCTTTTGATACGACAAACGTACTAGCTCCCGTAGAGCTAATTAAAATATCAGCTTCAATTAGCGCACATTGAAGTTCGCTTAGCTGTTTCGCTTGACCAGAAAAGCGCTTAGCAAGTTCTTCTGCTTTTTCGAATGTACGATTTACAACCGTTACTTTTTGAGCACCGCTGCCGTATAAGTTCTGCAAAGCAAGCTCGCCCATTTTACCTGCACCTAGAATAAGCACATGTTTCGATGACAGATCACCAAAAATTTTTTTCGCTAACTCAACCGCAGCGTAACTCACTGAAACAGCATTGGCTCCAATCTCTGTCTCGCTGTGCGCACGCTTGGCTAGTGTAATAGCTTGCTTAAACAATTGATTAAATACCGTTCCAATTGTTTGATTTTGTTGAGCAAGTAAAAAGCTTGAACGTACCTGTCCAAGAATCTGTGTTTCACCTACAACCATTGAGTCTAACCCACAGCTTACTCGATACAAATGCTCAATAGCACCATCGTTTTCAGCAATTGTTAAAAAAGGTGAAAACTCTTCTTTATCTAGTTCAAACCACTCTGCCAAAAAGGCTTTTACATAGTAACGCCCTGTGTGTAACTGATCCACTACTGCATAGATCTCCGTACGATTACATGTTGACACAATAATGTTTTCTAAGATACTCTTTTGACTACTTAAAGCTTTCATTGCAGAGCCTAACTCTTGTTCTTTAAAGCTAAGCTTTTCCCTTATTTCAACAGGGGCTGTTCGATAATTTAAGCCGACTGCTATAATATGCACTTGTACATACCCCCTTCAATAAAAAATTAAATTACTGTCCTTTTATCTATCTCTATTATAACATGTTTCCCTACTCGTTCTTAAAAAAAATGTGAACAGTCTTTGAAAACATGTGTTAAGATATTAACGATTATCCATAACAAATTGTATCAAAAAAGCAGTGATTTATCACTTTTCCTGTTTAATCACACCAGGAGGTTACGATGAAGAAACAGTCAATTTTTTTCGGAGTTTTATTAGTTGGATTTGGAATCTTTTTTCTAGTAGACGAGCTTAACTTAAAAATTGCAGAACACTTATACACCTGGCCTCTCCTGCTCGTTTTAGTCGGAGTTGCGCTTGGGGCACAATGTCGCATTTCGCAAGACTATTCTAACGTACTAGCAAGCTACATATTAATTACATTAGGCGGTCATTTTTATGTAAGTGACTGGCTGCCGTTCTGGCCTCAACATACTAGCATGGTCATTTTAATGATTGCACTGAGCTTTTTACTGAGTGCGAAAAAGAGTAAAACCGGCCTATTTCAAGGTATTCTTTTATTACTCATTGCGCTGTTTATGATGTTTTCAAATAATTTAAATCAGTTTGCCCCAGCGGTTGAAAACGGTGTAAATTACCTAGCTACCTTTTGGCCTATTCTATTCCTACTCATTGGCTTATATTTATTATTTTTCAAACGTAAGTAATATATGTAAAAAAGGTTGAAACGAAAAGCGAGCGCTTTTCGTTTCAACCTTTTTTTGTTAATTATTCATGCGGTATTGAAGTGATCTCCACGACTGATCTTTTCCTTGACCAGTTTCAGATGAAAATAGAATGAGTTCATCTTCGGCTTCTAGCTCTAACGTATCACGTACAACTTTTAAGTGCTTTTGCCATTTACCTTTCGGAATTTTATCCGCTTTTGTGGCAATAACCATTACAGGAATTTCGTAATGCTTTAAGAAATTGTACATCATGACATCATCTTTAGACGGTGCGTGACGTAAATCAATAATTAATAACACCGCTTTTAGCTGATCGCGATCCGTTAAATATGTTTCAATCATCTTGCCCCATGCTTCACGCTCTGTCTTAGACACTTTAGCAAACCCGTAGCCTGGAACATCAACAAAATGCATCATTTCATTGATTAAATAAAAATTTAACGTTTGTGTTTTTCCAGGCTTTGACGATGTACGTGCTAAGTTTTTACGGTTAAGCATTTTATTAATAAATGATGATTTTCCTACATTTGATCGACCAGCCAAAGCAAATTCTGGCAAGTTTTCTTTTGGATATTGATCAGGCTTTACTGCGCTGATAACAATTTCCGCTTGGGTTACTTTCATTTTACCTCTCCTACTAATGCATGTTCCAATACTTGATCTAAATGAGATACAAGTACGATGTCCAACTGTTCTTGTACACTATCTGGAATATCTTCAATATCACGCTCGTTGTCTTGAGGGATTAAGATTTTTGTAAGTCCAGCACGATGTGCACTTAATGATTTTTCTTTTAATCCACCGATTGGTAAGACGCGACCTCTAAGCGTAATCTCACCCGTCATTCCTACCTCTCTTCTTACCGGTCTACCTGTTAAAGCTGAAGTTAAAGCTGTTGCAATTGTAATTCCTGCCGAAGGTCCATCTTTTGGCACTGCTCCTTCTGGCACATGAATATGAATGTCATATTTCTCATGGAACTTTTCATCAATTCCTAGCTCTTCCGCTTTTGAACGAATGTAACTAAAAGCTGCTTGAGCAGACTCTTTCATCACATCACCAAGTTTCCCTGTTAGTACAAGGCGACCTTTTCCAGGAGATAGACTAACTTCAATTGCAAGCGTATCTCCTCCCACAGTTGTGTAAGCTAATCCTGTTGCAACACCAACTTGGTTTTCAGATTCAGCTTGCCCATAGCGAAACCTTGCTTTTCCTAAAAATTCTTCTAAGTTCTTTTCAGTTACGACTACGCGCTTTTTATCTCCAGATACGATAATGCGAGCAGCTTTACGACAAATAGATGCAATTTCACGCTCGAGGTTACGAACGCCCGCTTCTCTCGTATAAAGACGAATGATTGCTACTAGAGCATCTTCTCGAATTTGAAGGTCAGCTTTTTTCAGACCATGGTTTTCTAACTGTCTCACTGCTAAATGACGCTTAGCAATTTCAAGTTTTTCAAGCTCTGTATAGCCAGCAATATTAATGATTTCCATTCTGTCGCGTAAAGGTCCTGGAATCGTCGCTAAATTATTAGCAGTAGCTACAAACATCACTTTTGATAAATCATACGTTTCTTCAATATAGTGATCGCTAAAATTATGGTTTTGCTCCGGATCCAAGACTTCAAGCATAGCAGAAGATGGGTCTCCACGGAAGTCATTAGACATTTTATCAATCTCATCTAATAAAAAGACAGGGTTGACTGTACCAGCTTTTTTCATTCCTTGAATAATACGTCCAGGCATCGCGCCTACGTATGTACGGCGATGGCCTCGAATTTCAGATTCATCACGCACACCACCGAGCGATACGCGGACAAAATTTCGATTTAACGCCGTCGCAATAGAACGTGCTAGAGACGTTTTACCTACTCCTGGAGGTCCAGCTAAACAAAGAATTGGTCCCTTTAATGAGTTCGTTAATTTCTGAACAGCTAAGTATTCGAGCACACGCTCTTTTACTTTTTCAAGACCGTAGTGCTCTTCATTTAGAATTTTATCTGCGCGGTGAATATCTAAACGATCTTCAGTTTCCTTTGTCCATGGCAAAGCAAGTAGCCAATCGATATAGTTACGAATAACTGAGCTTTCTGCAGAAGTAGCGGGAATTTTTTCATAGCGATCTAGTTCTTTTAACGCAGTCATCATCACGCGCTCAGGCATACCACTTTCTTCAATCTTTTCTCGAAGTGTAGCAACTTCTCCGCCTTTACCCTCTTTATCGCCTAGCTCTTTTTGAATAGCCTTCATTTGCTCACGAAGATAGTATTCTTTTTGAGTACGCTCCATCGACTTTTTCACACGTTGTCCAATTTTCTTTTCAAGTTGTAGCACTTCTTGTTCATCTTGAATGTAAGAAATGAGCATGTTCAAGCGCTCTTTTACATCTTCAGTTTCAAGAACTTCTTGCTTCAATTGAATTTTAATCGGCAAATGCGAAGCAATAATATCGGCTAACCGTCCCGGTTCTTCAATGTCTGTTACGGTTGAAAACGTCTCAACGGATACCTTTTTAGATAGCTTTATGTATTGTTCAAAGTAATCTAAAAGCGTGCGCATTAGCGCTTTGTCTTCCACATCTGTTTCATGTTCTTCATTGTATTTCATTACATCAGCCAGGAAGCAATCTTCTTCTTCAATTATTTCCTTGACTTCAATACGGTTTAATCCTTCAACTAATACTCTCATCGTGCCATTTGGCAACTTTAACATTTGCTTAATCTTTGCTAAAGTACCCATTTTATATAAGTCATCAACCGCTGGTTCATCGATGCCCATTTCCTTTTGAGAAACTAAGCACACCAAGTGGTCGTCCATCATTGCTTTTTCTAAAGCCTGCACGGATTTATCTCTTCCAACATCTAAATGCAATACCATAGTTGGATAGACAATCAACCCACGTAAAGGTAAAAGTGGAATGCGAATTGTTTCATTTTTCGTCATTCAATGAACACCTCCAATGCCCGTTTATTCCATAGTATGTAAGGGATAAATTCTGCTTCAATTTTATCCTATTTAACTTGGCATGTCTAATAATAGTAATTATTAATTGTACCATGTGAAGTCTTTGCAACGCAAAGCGAAGTAAATATCTTTTTCACATAGAAAAAGCCTTTTTCGTAAAGCGTGTATAAAGGTTTTATACGCGAAAAAGGCAGATGATATTCATATAAAAAAATTTTCTAACTAAATGTCGCTAATATTACATGAATTCGCGCTTTGGCACCCCGGCTTCTTTTGATAGGTGAGCAACGTGATCTTGTATTGGTAAGAGTGCATATTTTAAAACATCTGCTAGTTGAGTCACTGGTAAAATGTCAATTCCTCGAATCTGTTCCACCATTCCATTCATATTATCCTTCGGAACGATTACATGAGTTACCCCTGCCTGCTTTGCCGCTTTAATTTTAGGAATGACGCCTCCGATTGGCTTAACATTTCCGTGCAGTCCAATCTCTCCAGTCATTGCAACTGTATGTTTGATTGGCACTTCATAGATAGCAGAATAAATGCCTGTTGCCATCGCAATTCCTGCGGAAGGTCCATCAATTGGCACTCCTCCTGGAAAGTTCACATGAATATCATATTCATCGGCAGGCACAGCCATGGAGCGCAGCACAGTAATGACATTTTCAATGGAACTTCTGGCCATACTTTTTCTTCGTACGGATTTTCCTTGCCCATTGATGTTTTCTTCTTCTACTATCCCCGTAATGGTAATATTTCCTTTTTCTTTTGCTTTAATTGCTTTTACTTCAATTTCTAATAACGCACCTGAATTAGGTCCATATACAGCTAATCCATTAATTAATCCTACTTGTTCTTGTTCTGGAATCTTCGGCTCGTGACGTGGAGTTAGCTGACTTGAATGAATAATCCATTCAATATCTTCATTCTTTATGTCTTTACGATCTTCTGAAATTGCCAATCCAGCTGCAATTTGCATCATATTAACTGTTTCTCGGCCATTGCGAGCATATGTAGACAACATAGACAGCCCTTTATCTGTTACTTCCATTTGTACTTTTTGAGCGGCTTTTTTCGCAACGCTAATGATTTCATCTTGATCAAGCTCGCGAAAAAACACTTCAACACAGCGTGAGCGAATGGCTGGTGGAATTTCACTCGGTGTTCTCGTTGTTGCCCCAATTAAACGAAAATCAGCAGGGAGTCCATTTTGAAAAATATCGTGAATATGAGTTGGAATTTGTGCATTTTCTTCGCTATAATACGCACTTTCCATAAATACTTTTCTGTCTTCTAATACCTTTAGTAATTTGTTCATTTGAATAGGGTGTAGTTCACCAATTTCATCAATGAATAAAATTCCTCCGTGAGCATCCGTTACGGCACCTTGCTTTGGCTGAGGAATTCCAGCTTGCCCCATAGCTCCCGCTCCTTGATAGATAGGGTCATGTACAGATCCGATAAGAGGATCAGCAATCCCTCGTTCATCAAAACGAGCTGTCGTCGCATCAAGTTCTACAAATACTGATCCTTTTTTGAAAGGAGACTTTTGATTTTTTTTTGCTTCTTCTAGTACAAGACGAGCTGCTGCCGTTTTCCCTACTCCTGGAGGTCCATATACGATAACGTGCTGTGGGTTTGGGCCACATAGCGCGGCTTTTAAAGCACGAATGCCGTCTTCTTGTCCCACAATATCATGAAAACTTGACGGTCTAACTCTTTCTGCTAATGGTTCAGTTAGTGAAATGGCACGCATCTTTCGCAATTGATCCATTTCTTTTTTTGATTCCCGATCAATTGATACTTTTTGTGTGCGCTGATTGCGCAATAAATTCCAAAAGTACAAGCCAATAATGATACCAAAGAATAGCTGAACCATTAAGGCAATATTCGTCCAATTCATAAGTAACCTCCTGCAACAATTGTTAAGATAATTATTTGTTATTATCTCCTTGCAACAGGTGGAATAAACAAATTTAGCATAAAATTCTTCATAAAATAAAAAAAGACAGAACGTTAAAAACTAACGCTCTGTCTTCTTATTTATTAAGCAGATGTTTTACTTCCTTGTTCAACCGTTGAACCATCTTCTAAAATAAACTTAGGTGCTACTTGATCACGAACCGTTTCTCCAGTGATAATACATTTAACAATGTCTTCACGAGACGGTAAATCATACATCACTTCTAGCATAATACCTTCAATGATTGAACGTAGACCACGTGCACCTGTTTTACGTTCAATTGCTTTACGAGCAATTTCAACAAGTGCTTCATCTTCAAACTCTAGCTCAACATTATCTAGCTCAAGAAGCTTTTGATATTGTTTTACTAGCGCATTTTTTGGCTTTGTTAAAATCTCAACAAGCGCTCCTTCATCTAACGGTACAAGACTAGCCGTAACAGGTAGACGACCGATAAACTCAGGAATTAAGCCAAACTTTAATAAGTCTTCTGGCAGAACTTTTGATAATAACTCTTTATCGTTAAGATCTGCTTGTTTTGTTTCTGAACCGAACCCAATTACTTTCTTACCTAAACGACGCTTGATAATTGGTTCAATACCATCAAATGCTCCACCACAAATGAATAAGATATTTGTTGTGTCAATTTGAATGAATTCTTGATGCGGATGCTTACGTCCACCTTGTGGAGGAACGCTTGCTACAGTGCCTTCAAGAATTTTAAGCAATGCTTGCTGAACACCTTCACCAGATACGTCACGCGTAATTGATGGGTTTTCAGACTTTCTTGCTACCTTATCAATTTCATCGATATAGATAATGCCTTTTTCTGCTTTTTCTACATCATAATCAGCGGCTTGAATTAACTTCAATAAGATGTTCTCAACATCCTCACCAACGTAACCCGCTTCTGTTAGCGACGTTGCATCAGCAATAGCAAACGGCACATTTAAAATACGAGCTAACGTTTGAGCAAGTAATGTTTTACCACTACCTGTTGGACCAATTAAAGAAATGTTACTTTTAGCTAATTCAACGTCATCAATCTTACTGTTTGAGTTAATGCGTTTATAATGATTATAAACAGCTACAGCCAAAGATTTTTTCGCTTCATCTTGACCAATTACATACTCATCTAGAATTTCACAGATTTCTTTTGGTTTTGGCACATCTTTAAATTCTACTTCTTCTTCTGTTCCAAGCTCTTCTTCAACAATCTCAGTGCAAAGCTCGATACATTCATCACATATGTAAACACCTGGACCAGCAACTAATTTACGAACTTGTTCTTGTGTTTTACCACAAAACGAACATTTTAGTTGCCCTTTTTCATCGTTAAATTTAAACATAATTTTCACCCCTTATAGTAATGACTAAAGTGCTGGAAGCTCACTTAATCCGAGTTATTTGCCAACTGCTCTTCCTCTTCTTAGTAAAAGCATGACCTTTTATCATACCGAGTTTCCCATGTATGAAAAGATTTGTATTGCATTTTATCATACATTTTTCGGAATAGATACTAAAACGTTTTATGTATAAACACTTGATGAGCGAAAAGCATCGATTGGCTATTATGTATTGTCAGCTTATTAAGCCAATTTCATAACTACGGATTTTTGACAATTGAACAAAACAGCGTGCTGGCGTGTCGTTATGGTATGAAAAAAATTTTGAAGGTTATAAAACAAGGCACGATCAAGTCGCGCCTTGTTCTTTACTATTATTATGCTACAGCTTTGCTGTTTTCTACAAGAAATTCTATAGCTTTGCGAATCTTCATGTCAGCTTTAACTGTTTCAAGACTGCCAAGCACTTTCTTAATTTCTTCGACAGGCATGTTGTACATTCCTGCCATGCTCTCTAATTCTTTTTCTACTTCTTCGTCAGTTACTTCAAGATTTTCAGCTTGAGAAATAGCTTCTAACGTTAAGTTAATCTTCACGCGTTTTTCAGCGTCTGGACGCATTTGGTCACGTAAAGCTTTTTCATCTTGACCAGAGAACTGGAAGTATAGCTCAAGGTTTAAACCTTGCATTTGTAAACGTTGCTCGAATTCTTGCATCATACGATCCATTTCAGTTGCATACATTGCTTCTGGAATTTCTACTTCTGCATTTTCAGCAGCTTTTTCTACTAATGCATCACGTAGAGCTGATTCAGCTTCGTTTGTTTTTGCAGTTTGTAGGTTTTCTTTTGTTTTCGCTTTTAATGCTTCTAAAGTTTCTACTTCTTCGTCTACATCTTTAGCAAATTCATCGTCTAATGCTGGTAATTCTTTTGCTTTGATTTCGTGTACTTTCACTTTGAAAGTTGCTTTTTTACCAGCAAGCTCTTCAGCATGGTACTCTTCTGGGAACGTTACTTCAACGTCTTTTTCAGCGCCAACTTCTAAACCTACTAATTGCTCTTCAAAGCCTGGGATAAATGTGTTAGAACCGATTTCTAATGAATAGTTCTCACCTTTTCCGCCTTCGAATGCTTCTCCATCAACGAATCCTTCAAAGTCGATTACAGCAGTATCGCCTTCAGCAATAGCGCCTTCTTCTTTTACTACTAGCTCAGCTTGACGCTCTTGAAGAGATTTTAATTCAGCTTCAACGTCTTCGTCAGTTACTGTTGCGTCTAATTTTTCAACTTCTAAGTTTTTGTATTCGCCTAATTTCACTTCAGGCTTAACTGTTACTTTAGCAGTGAAAACTAAGTCTTGTCCTTTTTCGATTGTTTCAACATCGATTTCCGGACGATCTACTGGCTCGATACCAGCTTCAGCAACAGCATTGCTGTAAGCTTCTGGTAATAAGATATCTAGTGCATCTTGGTATAAAGATTCTACACCAAAGCGTTTTTCAAATAGTGGACGTGGCATTTTCCCTTTACGGAAACCTGGTACGTTTACTTGTTTAACAACTTTTGTGAATGCTTTATCTAAGGCTTTATCGAATTCAGCAGCTTCAACTTCTACTGTTAAAACGCCTTGATTACCTTCTTGTTTTTCCCATTTTGCAGACATGTATATTTCCCTCCAAAATCATTTTAAGTAGTGATTTTCACTCTGATAATGAGATCAATGTTTCCTTCATTATCTATCGAACTCCCTATTACTTTAAAGTAAGTAGGAACGTGATGTAAAGATGAAATTCTACTATACTTGTTTAAGTGCATTTTACAACCATTATATTATAACATACAACAATGACGTTTCAACAAAACACCTCATTTTATATCAAAGAAATTTCTTCAATTTCCTTTAGGTGTTTAATAGCTTGTTTTAAATCCTCAGCAGAGAAGTTATGCATCAGTGCGATTTGCTCAGCGTCAACCTCTTCACCATATAATTCAGTTGCGAGTGCGCATAACGCCTCCACCCAGATACCTACATGTTCATTAACCGGACTGAATGGAAATAAAACATATAAATAACGATTCCAAATCTCTAAGCTTGCTTGGAGCATAGTGGGATTTTCGTGTTCCAACTTTTCCCTCAGGGATTTCTCAACATGAATGGCTAACGGAGATGGTATTATTTGCTGTAAAGTGAGCGGATTAATTTTTTTCTCACGCTGAAATTTGTTGATGTGAAAGTCATGGTTAACCTGTTCCTTCATTAATATTTTAAGAGCCTCGGTTTTCACAATGGGATGAACGGATTCATTTGTGAATAGCTCTTGTAAGAAGAAGCTATACTGATTCATTCGATGAAGAGGGAGCGTGTGTAAATGATCAATCTGATTTGAAACGACCGTCTCATTTAAGAAATCTTTTAAACGCGTAAGCTGCTCCTGCTCTGTTTGTCCTTCTATGTCCTTTTCTTGATTCATTCTCGATAAGCAAAATGCTAAGAGCTGATTAATTTGCTCTTGATCCTCAGCGGGTACATCATGTTCTTCTATAACAGCCTGCAAGGTTTCATAGCCTTCTTTATACTCACCAAGCTGGATAAGAATCATTAAAAGCATTTGTAGATTATCATAGTAATGTCCTATGTCTTCATGCAACATCTTTTTACAAAGCGTTTTAGCTGTTTCAACCTCTCCTAGTTCTAAATAACATACAGCTAGCCCGAACAATACGTCTCGGTGCTCTTGGCCTATTTCGTATGCTTGCTTAAATAAATGCAGAGCCTCATTAAAGCGTTTATTCTGTAGATATTCTTTCGCTTTTTCTACTAAACGCTCTTGCAAATGAGGAAACGCAATTACATTATCTCGCTTTTGCTCGGTCATATTCTCTCCTCACTTCACATTTCTTTGCTATACAGTTTAGCAAGTTGTCTAATAGAACGCAAAAAAGAGCCGAGCAAAGAGGTAACTTTGCCCAGCTTTTTTCAATAACGAACGGTATTGTTTTCATACTGATCAATGTCAGAATCAAACGATAACGTATAACCAATTTCATCAAACCCATTTACAAGCATATATTTCCAATGGCTATTAATGTCAAACGTTCGTTTGAATCCAGCTTCGTCTGAAATTGTTTGCTGATGTAAATCGATCGTGCAGTTATAATCAGCTGCTTTTGATTCCTTCAATAGATACTCAACATCTTCAACTGGTAATGCAATTGGTAGAATTCCATTTTTTAGACAATTTTGTTTAAAGATATCTGCAAAAGATGGCGCCACAATGGCTCTAAAGCCGTAATCTAACAATGCCCACGGTGCATGCTCACGTGAAGAACCACATCCGAAGTTTTCATTTGCAACTAAGATTGTTGCTCCTTCATTTTCAGGCGCATTTAGCTCAAAGCTAGGATTTGGCGTTACTCCATCTTCATTGTATCGCCAATCAAAAAATAAATATTTTCCAAAACCAGTACGCTCAATGCGCTTTAAAAATTGCTTTGGAATAATTTGATCTGTATCGACATTAGAGCGGTCCATCCCGGCTACTTTTCCTGTTTCAACTGTAAATGCATTCATGTTACCTCTCCTTATCTCACAGCTTCTTCTTGTAATTTACGAACGTCTACAAAGTGACCATATACTGCTGCTGCCGCCGCCATCACTGGACTAACAAGGTGAGTTCGTGCCCCTTTACCTTGACGTCCTTCAAAGTTACGGTTTGACGTGGAAGCACAATGTTCCCCTTGAGGAACTAAATCCGAGTTCATCCCTAAACACATGCTACATCCTGAATCACGCCATTCAAATCCAGCTTCAACAAACGTTTTTGCAATCCCCTCTTCTTCAGCAATACGTTTAATTTTCTGAGAACCTGGTACAACCATTGCTCGCACATTCGGTGATACTTTCTTTCCTTTTATAAAAGAAGCTGCATCACGTAGATCCGATAAGCGAGCGTTCGTACAGGAACCAATAAATACGTGTTGAATTGGAATATCTTCAATTGCCATACCCGGAGTTAACCCCATGTAGTCTAGCGCTCTTTCCAATGATTTGCGTTCTGAATCCGTGTTACATGATTCAAATGTAGGAACTGTTTTACTAATGTACGAACTCATCGCAGGATTTGTTCCCCATGTCACAACAGGCTCGATTTCATTTGCATCAATTTCTAGCGTTTGATCATATTCTGCGCCTTCATCCGAAGCTAACGCTTTCCACTTTTCAACTGCTTCAGTGAACTTTTCACCTTTTGGTGCATATTCTCTTCCTTTAATATAAGAAAAAGTTACTTCATCAGGGCTGATTAAGCCTGCTTTTGCTCCTGCTTCGATGGACATGTTACAAATGGTCATACGCTCTTCCATTGAAAGCTGCTTAATGCAATCTCCCGTAAATTCGATGATAGAACCTGTTCCAAAGTTCACACCAAACTTCTGAATAATCGCTAGTACGATATCTTTTGCGAATACACCAGGCTTCTTTTGGCCATCCACTTTTACTTGAATCGTTCTTGGCTTGGCTTGCCAAAGCGTTTGAGTAGCTAATACGTGCTCAACTTCACTCGTACCAATACCAAATGCTAATGCACCAAACGCTCCGTGGGTAGATGTATGACTATCCCCACATACAATTGTCTTACCAGGCTGCGTTAAACCTAATTCCGGTCCAATAATATGAACGATTCCTTGTTCTTCATTCGTTAAGTCTAACAGCCTCACGTCGAACTCAGCGCAGTTTGCAGATAACGTATCAACTTGTTTTTTTGCAATTGGATCTTTGATGTTGAAGCGGTCAACGGTCGGAATGTTGTGATCCATCGTTGCAAACGTCAAATTGGGTTGCCTTACTTTTCGCCCAGCAACACGTAAGCCTTCAAATGCTTGAGGTGACGTTACTTCGTGAATAAGATGAAGATCAATGTATAATAAATCCGGCTTCCCCTCTTCTTGGCGTACTACATGTTGTTCCCATAGTTTCTCAATAATGTTCTTTGCTTTCATCTTGCTCCTCCTTTCCAGTTATGAAAAACGTTTCTCACATAAAGGTGAGAAACGCATGATTAACTATAAGCTGTCATAATGTTAACAATTGCAGAATCGTCAGCAATCGTATCAACAATTGCTTCTACCATTTTTTCAGTTGATAAATAATGTGAGCCGTTCGCTAAATCTGCTGTACGATGACCAGCATTTAATACGTGTTCTACCGCTTGTTCCACTGCTTTCGCTTCTTCTTCAAGACCAAATGAATGTCTTAACATCATCGCTGCTGATAAAATAGCTGCGATTGGATTAGCTTTATTTTGGCCTGCAATATCTGGTGCAGAGCCATGAACAGGTTCATAAAGAGAAGGTCCGTTTAACGTCAAACTAGCAGATGGTAACATCCCTAAAGATCCAGCTAGCATCGAAGCTTCATCACTTAAAATATCTCCGAACATGTTCTCAGTAACGACTACGTCAAAGTGCTTTGGATTACGAATAAGCTGCATCGCTGCTGAATCCACTAGCATATGTTCAAGCTCAATTTCAGGATAATCTTTTGATACTTCTTCAGCAATCTCACGCCATAAACGACTTGACTCCAATACGTTCGCTTTGTCAACAGACGTAACCTTTTGACGACGAACTTTTGCTGTTTCAAATGCTTGGCGAATGATACGCTCAATTTCTTCACGCTTGTAATAGAGCGTATCTACAACGACTTCTTCACTCCCATTTGTGCGGCGTTCGCTTGGTTTTCCAAAATATAAGCCGCCTGTTAGCTCACGTACGATAATAAAATCAACGTCTTGAATATATTCTTTTTTCAAAGGAGAAGAATCTGCTAAACTATCATAATAAGTAACTGGACGCAAGTTAGCATAAAGGTCCAGTTCTTTACGAATTGCTAATAAGCCTCGCTCTGGACGGAGCTGTGTAGGAACGGCATCCCACTTAGGACCACCTACAGCCCCAAGCAATACTGCATCCGCTTCTTTACAAACCGCTACTGTACTTTCTGGAAGTGGTACTCCTTCTGTATCAATAGCAGCTCCTCCGATTAACCCATAGCTAAATTCAAACTGATGGTTAAAGCGTTGACCGATGGCGTTTAAGACGTCGATTGCACCTTTTGTAACTTCTTTCCCAACTCCGTCTCCAGGTAACACCGCTACCTTTTTTGTCATGATAGTCTCTCCCTTCTTGTCTACGTATTACACTTCTTGCTCAACGCGGTGCTGCTTAACTGCGAATAAGCGGTTAATTGCGTTGATATAAGCCTTTGCCGATGACTCTAGTACATCAAATGCTACGCCTCTTCCGCTTACTTCCACACCGTCACTTTCTACTTTAACAAATACCTCTGCCAGCGCATCCGGTCCACCGTTAATGGACTGTAGGCGATAATCTAATAGCTTTACATCTTGTTCTAAACAACGTGCCAGCGTATTGTAAATTGCTTCAACGCTCCCTGATCCCGTCGCCGCTTCTTGAACAACGTCTCCATTCTTACGCTGAAGCGTGATTGTAGCAGTTGGAATATTATTAATACCATACTGTACTTGAAGTCCTTCTAGCTTGTATTCAACATCGTGATTAACCTGCTTGTGCACTACTAGTGCAAACAAGTCATCATCTGTGATGTCTTTCTTTTTATCTGCTAAGTCCTTAAATTTTTCAAATAGAACGTTCGCTTGCTCATCTTCTAGAACAAACCCTAGCTCTACTAAGCGTGTACGGAATGCATGTCTTCCAGAATGCTTCCCAAGCACAATCGGGTTTTGTTTCACCCCAACAAGTTCTGGGGAAATAATTTCGTATGTTAATGGGTTTTTTAAGACACCATCTTGGTGAATACCAGATTCGTGAGCAAAAGCATTTTTACCTACAATTGCTTTATTTGGTGCAATCGTCATGCCCGTTAGCTTGCTAATTAAATCGCTTGTTCGCTTAATTTCTGGTAAAACCAGGCCTGACTCCGCTTGATAGAAATCTTTGCGAATATTTAAGGCAAGTGCAACTTCTTCTAAAGCCGCATTTCCAGCACGCTCACCAATCCCGTTGATTGTCCCTTCAATTTGTGTTGCTCCTGCTTCAATTGCAGCAAGTGAATTCGCTACTGCTAAGCCTAAATCATCATGACAATGAGCAGACAATGACACTTTATCAATGTTTGAAACATTTTCTTTTAAATATTGAAACACAGATCCGTAGTGAGCCGGCGTTGTATAACCAACCGTATCCGGAATATTAACAACCTTAGCCCCTGCATCAATGACAGCTTCTACAATTTGTGCTAGAAACGGTAATTCGCTTCGGCATGCATCTTCAGCAGACCATTGAACAATCGGAAACTTTTTCGCTGCGTATTTCACCATTTCAACCGCTGTTTCTAGCACTTGCTCTGGTGTCTTTTTCAACTTATGCTCCAAGTGAATTGGAGAAGTAGCAATAAATACGTGCAGCCTTGGTTCAGCACTGTCTTTTAAGGCTTCCCAAGCGATGTCAATATCCTGTGTAACAGACCTTGCAAGGCCTGTTACAGAAGAATCTTTGACAGTCGACGCAATTTCCTTCACCGATTGAAAATCGCCTTTTGAAGAAGCTGGGAAACCTGCTTCGATTACATCAATTCCTAAACGCTCTAACTGTTTTGCAATCTCAAGCTTTTCTTGTAGGTTTAGATTAACTCCAGGTGATTGTTCCCCGTCTCGTAGCGTCGTGTCAAATAGGTTAATTTTTTGCACTAGCGACCACCGCTTCTTTCTTTTGTTTTTTTACAAATGGCATCATTTCACGTAGCTGCGCACCAACTTTTTCAATTAAATGCTCATTTTCGCTGTTATTGATTGCTGTAAACTCTGGACGATTTGCTTGGTTTTCTAGGATCCAGCCTTTAGCAAATTTACCTGTTTGGATGTCTTCAAGCACTTTTTTCATTTGTTCTTTTGAACGCTCATCTACAACGCGTGGCCCTGATACGAAGTCACCCCATTGAGCAGTATCAGAAATTGAATATCTCATTCCTGCTAATCCACCTTCATACATAAGGTCAACGATTAATTTTAATTCATGTAAACACTCGAAGTATGCAACTTCTGGCTGATAGCCTGCTTCTACAAGCGTTTCAAAACCTGCTTTTACTAATGATGTTAAGCCACCGCAAAGAACTGCTTGCTCACCGAATAAATCAGTCTCTGTTTCTTCTTTAAATGTTGTTTCTAATACACCAGCACGAGCTGATCCGATTGCTTTTGCGTATGCTAACGCAATTTCTTTTGCTTCACCAGTTACGTCTTGGAATACAGCAAATAGAGCTGGTACACCCGCACCTTCTTCATATGTTCTTCTCACAAGATGTCCTGGACCCTTCGGAGCTACTAAGAATACATCTACAAATTCAGGAGCAACGATTTGGTTGAAGTGAATGTTGAAACCATGTGCAAAAACTAATGATTTTCCTGGCTTTAATCCTGGTAAAATTTCTTCATTATATACTTTTGGTTGATGCTCATCTGGTAATAAGACCATCACAACTTCAGATTGTTGTACAGCTTCTTTCACTGAAAGAACTGTGAATCCATCCTGCTCAGCTTGCTCCCATGATTTACCTTTTCTTAAACCAACAACTACGTTTACTCCGCTATCGCGTAAGTTTTGTGCATGAGCGTGACCTTGTGAACCGTATCCTACGATTGCTACTGTTTTACCTTGTAAGAATTGATCCTTTGCGTCACCGTTATAATATACTTTTGTCATAATAAATCTCTCCTCTTTGTTTTTAATTTTTATAGGTTAATTTTTGGTTTATATCTTAGTTAAATAATTGATGACCACTTTGCAGCTACTTTTTGCGTTCCGCGCGGTACAGCTACGGTACCCGTTCGCGTTACTTCTTTCAGTCCGTATGGCTGAAGTAGATCAATCATCGCTTCGATTTTACTTGATTCACCTGTTACCTGGATGATTAAGCTATCTCGGCTAACATCAAGAATGGTTGCTCGAAATGGCTCAATAACTGCATACAGCTCATTTCGGCTCGCTGGTGTTGAAGCTACTTTCATTAAAGCAAGCTCGCGTGAAACAACGGCCTGTTCAGTAATGTCCTGAACTTTTAAGACATCAATTTGCTTGTTTAATTGCTTAATTACTTGTTCAGCAGCGCCATCGTCTTCCACGTTTACTACAAACGTCATGCGCGATACGTCTTCTGATTCGGTATGACCTACTGAAATACTTTCAATATTGAAATTTCTTTTGGTGAACAACCCTGTTACTCTATTTAATACGCCTGCTCTATTTAACACTGTTGCTGTTATAATCCGCTTCACGGTTTCACCCCCACCATTTCATGAAGTCCTTTTCCAGGAGCAACCATCGGATACACATTTTCTTTTGGTGCTACGAAGAAGTTCATTAACACTGGACCATCCGTCTCCATCGCTTCTTTTAATACAGCGTGTGCCTCTTCTTCAGTCGTTGCTTGAAGCCCTTTAATACCATAAGCTTCCGCTAGTTTCATAAAGTCTGGCTGATTCGGAATCAGTGAATGAGAATAACGCTCTTCATAGAAGATTTCTTGCCACTGACGAACCATTCCAAGAGAATGATTGTTTAATATAACCACTTTCACAGGTAGATTAAGCTCATGAATGACACCTAATTCTTGAAGCGTCATCTGGAAGCCACCATCTCCAACAACTGCTACAACTGTTTTATCTTTATTTGCCAGCTGTGCACCAATGGCAGAAGGTAAACCAAACCCCATTGTTCCCAAACCGCCCGAAGTTACCCATCGGTCTGGATTGTTGAACGTATAGTATTGAGCAACCCACATTTGATGCTGACCTACGTCTGTTGTCACTACGGCATCTCCATCCGTATATTGATGCAGTAGCTCAATCACTTTTTGAGGCTTTAACACTTCTGAAGAGTTCTCATACCATAAAGGATATTCTTGTTTCCACCCAGCTAATTTCTCATGCCATTTCGTATAATCTCCTGTTTCGCCATCTTGTAAAAGAAGCTGTGACAGCACTTCTTTTGCGTCTCCCACGATTGGGATTTTCGTTGGTACATTTTTACCGATTTCAGCGGGATCGATATCAATGTGCGCAATTTTAGCATTTGGTGCAAAGTGCTTTAAATTGCCTGTTACACGATCATCAAAGCGAGCTCCGATACTGATGAGAAGATCACTCTCATAAATCGCCATGTTTGCTGTGTACGTGCCGTGCATGCCGGCCATTCCTAAATGAAGCGGATGATCCGCCGGAAAACAGCCTAAGCCTAGCAGCGTGTTCACAACAGGAATGTTTTGCTTTTCTGCATAATTTTTTAATTCTTCTGAACCTTTACTTAACAATACACCCGCGCCTGCTAAAATAACTGGCTTTTTAGCAGCTGTTACCGCTTCGGCTAATTTCTTAACCTGCAGCTGGTTTGGCGTGTATGTAGGCTGATAGCCAGGTAAGTTAACCTCACCTTCATAGCTGAATTCGCCATCTCCTTGCGCCATGTCTTTTGGAATATCAATTAATACTGGACCAGGTCTTCCCGTTGTTGCAATGTGAAATGCTTCTTTAATGATTCTTGGCAAATCACTGACTTTACGTACTTGATAGCTGTGCTTGGTAATCGGCATTGTAATTCCCAATACGTCGGCTTCTTGGAACGCATCTGAACCAATTACACTTGACGCTACTTGCCCCGTAAATACAACTAAAGGAAGTGAGTCAATCATTGCATCTGCCAAACCAGTTACAATGTTTGTAGCACCAGGTCCACTTGTAGCAATGACAACACCAGGCTTACCAGAAATTCTCGCATACCCTTCGGCTGCGTGAATCCCACCCTGCTCATGACGAGCAAGTACATGAAACATTCCTGAGCCGTAAAGCTTATCATAAATTGGTAAGACAGCTCCTCCTGGGTAACCGAAAATGACGTCAACATTTTCTCTTCTTAGAGATTCAATCAACATGTCAGATCCATTCATTTGTTTCCCAATGCTTGCTGGCTCTTTTGTTTGCATATTGGCTCCCACTTTTTCTCATCCTTTCGTTTTCTTAATAAAAAGAAAAAAAGACTCTCCACCCCTGACAAAGACCCACTTTATTAAGATAGGTCAAGGGGCGAAAAGTCTTTTGTACTTTACGCGGTACCACCCTCATTTGTAGTCACGAAGACTACCTCATGAATGTATAAACATTCGTTTTGATAACGAGTGTGTTGGAATAACACTCGGCCACCCTTACTCAATTCAGGATGACACTCTGAGGTGAGTTCACTTTGATCTGGTAACGTCGGCTTCCAGCAACCCGACTCTCTGTTGATACCAAACTATCAAAATTACTTATCCTCTTCAACGTTTTAATTCATTATTTCATCTCTCTGTTATTCTCAGGTTTCCACTTTCAAATAACAGAGAAAACTAACGTTTTCAACTAATTAAAATTTTTAGAAAACTTATATTTGAGGACTATCTTACGCCCATTTTTATACATAGTCAACCGTTTTTTGAATATTTTTTAGATAATTTAGACTAAACAGAATTTTTGGATACGCTTTCATCGTTGAGGCTCTAAGGATGAGATGATTTTAAAAAAGTTTTTCTATCGAGTTCATTTGTACTTCTTAGGAGAACAAAACAAAAAGCCTACTTTTTATCTTAAGATAAAAAGTAGGCTTTTTGGACGTCCCAGGAGAGATTCGAACTCCCGACCGACGGCTTAGAAGGCCGTTGCTCTATCCTGCTGAGCTACTGGGACATATTACTAAATTGTTTCAAAGACATTTTTAATTATATTTAAATATAATTAAAAAGTCAATGTTTTTTTAAAAAATAAATGAGAAGAGAGGAGAAATTTTCTCTTCTCATTTATTTTATTTATTTTTTAAGCAAGCGTGCACGTCAGCTGCATGCTAGGAATATGCTCACCACTTATATCATAAAACTGAACGGTTGCTTCATTATCTTCAACCTCAAGTATAGCATACGTGCGCTCTTTTCTCATACGCGGCAGTAAAATACTTCCGGGATTAATAAACAATACGCCGTCCATTACTTCTGCTCCTGCAACGTGAGAGTGACCGAAGCATGCGACATTTGCCCCTACTTCCCTTGCCTTGTAGTGAAGATTCATCATTGACATTTTGACGTTATATAAATGACCGTGTGTTACCAAACATGTAGCTTCTCCCACTTTTTCAACGCGATCGTTGACATAGGATGCATCGTAATCACAATTTCCACGAACGCTTAAAAAGTTCGCCATTTCTTTACTATTTTGCAAAAGTTCTGAGTCACCACAGTGTATCATTTTATCTACATCTGCATGTCTCTCCTTAATTACGATTAACTCATCTTGTAATCCGTGGCTATCGCTTACAATCAATAGTTTCACACGTCATCACTCCTTTAAAATTGGGCATCAATCAGTGGTTCAAGCTTTTTTAGTGCGTTTGCTCGGTGGCTAATTGTGTTCTTTTCTTCTTTCGTCAATTCCGCCATTGCACGCTTCCACCGTTCGATATAGAAGATTGGATCATAGCCAAAGCCATTTTCTCCTCTTTTCTCTTCCAAGATATATCCTTCACACGTTCCGTCTACCGTAATCGTGTCTTTTCCTGGTACAGAAAGAGCCAGCGTACAATGAAACCTTGCCGTTCGTTCAGCAAACGGCACACCGCTCAACTTTTCTAGTACCTTCTCTATATTAGCATTATCATCCTTTTGTTCGCCAGCATATCGCGCTGAATACACGCCCGGTTCGCCATTTAACGCATCAATAGATAAACCAGAATCATCCGCTATAACGGCAGTATGTAATGTATGTGAGATTGCTTCAGCTTTTAAAATGGCGTTTTCAGCAAAAGTTGTTCCCGTTTCTTCAACATCAGCAATCTCAGGAAAATCTAGCAACGACTTAACTTCAATGCCTTTAGAAGAAAAAAGTGTTTTAAAATCTTTTACTTTCCCTGCATTCTTTGTTGCAATAATGACTTCTCGAACCATCTTAATCTCCTCCACATCTAATGTTAACAGCTTTGCTTAGAGCGATTGAAGCACTTGTTTTTGCGCTTCAATAAGATGCTTAATTCCGCTTTCCCCCAACGAAATTAATTCATTAAGCTCTTGTTTAGAAAACGTTGCTTCTTCACCTGTTCCCTGCAGCTCAACAAATTTACCTTGCCCTGTCATAATAATGTTCATATCAACTTCTGCAGTTGAGTCTTCTTCGTAATTCAAATCTAGAATCGCACCATGTTCACGGTGCATTCCAACAGACGTAGCGGCTAAATAATCTGTAATTGGCATTTCCTTCATTCTTTCTTCTTTAAGCAGCTTTTCAAAAGCAAGCGTCATTGCGACAAACGCTCCGGTAATGGATGCTGTACGCGTTCCCCCATCAGCTTGAATAACATCACAATCAATCCAGATTGTTTTTTCGCCAACTTTATCTAAATCTACAACCGCGCGGAGAGCACGCCCAATTAAACGCTGAATTTCCATTGTACGCCCCGTCACTTTTCCTTTAGTAGATTCACGGATATTTCGCTGTTGCGTTGCTCTCGGAAGCATAGAATATTCAGCTGTAATCCAACCTTTCCCTTGACCACGCATAAAAGGCGGTACTCGATCATCAATGCTTGCTGTACAAATTACTTTTGTATCTCCTACAGATATTAATACAGAACCTTCAGGATGCTTTAAGTAGTCCGTTTTAATCGTAACCGGACGCATTTCCTTTTGATTTCGACCATCATTGCGCATATATTCTCCTCCTTAAATATAATTTTTTATATGTATCATTTCGTATGAACGCTGTAAAGCACAACACCTTTCATTATATACCTATATCATTAACAAGCATACCTATCGAATAAGAAAAGAGGTCGCTTTTATAAGCGTACCTCTTCTTATGTTTATCATCAATATAGTGAAAAACCTTTTTAGAAACTTTTTGTATTCACATTTTTCGGTCGAGACACCGGTTCAGTTAATTTTTTCCCTTCTTCATTCGTTAACGTCTTCTTACCGTCTACTTTAATCGCAACGCTTTCAACACCTGTTTGCTCTGTCAATGAAAGGACAAGTGAATCTAGTACTTGTTGAGATACTTTGCTTCCTTTCAGATTACCAAAAATATTTTCATTGAACGTTAACGTTAGCTCACCGTCCGCGTATTTCGGCTTAGATACAAGCTGCGCATCTGGATTAAAGTCTGTAACAAGCCCTGAAGAAGCAGATGGGCCTTCCACTAATTCATTAACAATAGCTGTATACATATCGCTTTCATTCACCTTGATTCGTTTCGTAACAGGAACGTAGTACGTGTGCTTCCCGTTTTGAGCTAAATAATAAACCGTAGCCGGCTTTGTTTGAGTAATATTCACAACACCTGAATTATCAAAGTTAATACCATCCGCTCTGCTTAATCCTTTGCTAATCGGCGTGTTATTAACTGGCATTGTATCTTTATCATAGCCATTAATACGAAGCTTAACTTTTTCTACCCCGTCAAACTGAGTAAGTGTCCAGGTAATTGCTTGTAAAATACGAAGTTCATCTTCTTTTTTATAATTGGCAAACTCAGGTGAAAAATCAGCAATCATCGTTCCATCTTTTTCTAATTTCGTTCCTAACACGCGAGTATCCGCTGGCAACACCGCTCGGAAACCATCTGGCAAGAGATTTGAAACTTCTCCACCTTCAATTAAATACTCAAGCGATTGTTTCGCAACACCTTTTTCATTCGGCATAGTTAATGTTTGAGGCACAACGTAGCCGTTTTTATCAATCAAATAAACTTCTGTCTTATTTTCAGCTTTAGACTTTGCTGCTTCTTTCTTCTGATCGCTTCCTTCTTTTGCTACTTTACCTTCAGTTTCCAATGCTTTTTCATCTTTAACGTAGGTGACATCTTTTGGTGGATCAATTTCTGCCGTTTTTTCACCGCCAAACATCCCACATCCCGATAATAGTACCGATGTAGCTACCACTGCTGACACCATGATAAGATTTGTCTTTTTAGACATTTCTTCCCCTCCTCAGACGGTTTGTACTATTATGTATACGAGCCTTTTTTTATTTTAGACCGAAGGAATTTATTTTTTCATACGAAAGGAGCAGCGACCTCTCACTGCTCCTTTTGTGTAGATTATAAAACAATATGATTTACGTTATACACCGGATGCTCAAACCACTTCGATGCAATAGATTGAAAAAGTTCAACTGATCCTGTTGTGAAGAATTGATGCTCAGGTAATTCACCGCTTGATGCTAGTAAATTACTATAAGATAAGATAGCGCTCACCTCAATAGCTGTCTCTTCACCAGAGCTTATCAGCTGGACACCACTTCCAATTACCTGTTGAATAACGGGTCGTAACAGCGGGTAGTGAGTACATCCTAAAATCAACGTATCAATATCCGTGTTAGTCAACGGCTTTAGCGTTTCCTTTACAATCTGTAAAGCTTCGTCACTTTCATAATTACCGCTCTCGACTAACGGTACAAATAGTGGACAGGCTAGATTATCTACTTCTACTCGATTATGCAAAGCTTTAAGAGCATGTGTATACGCCTGACTCTTGACCGTACCGTTTGTCCCTATGACACCTATTTTGTGATTTTTCGTCACTTTAAGCGCTGCACGAGAACCAGGTTGAATGACTCCAAGTACAGGAATATCTAACTGCTGCTGAATCTCCTCAAGTACAACAGCCGTGGCTGTATTACAGGCAATGACGAGCATCTTTATATTACGCTCTACTAAATAGTTCGTCATCTCCCAAGTAAAAGCTTTCACTTCTTCACTGGGTCGGGGCCCGTATGGACAGCGAGCTGTGTCTCCGATATACATAATCTGTTCTTTCGGAAGCTGTCTCATAATCTCTTTCGCAACAGTTAATCCACCTACACCTGAATCAATAACACCTATTGGTCTACTCACAAAAATCGCCTCATTTTTCTTTCATTTCATCATGTAATCTCTTTAATTTACCTTGAAGATCTTTTATTTCCTCTTCTGAGAAGTCACTTAGTACACCTTCTAGATAACCTCTTCTTTTATAAATTACTTCTTCAATAATCCGCTCTCCTTCTGGAAGCAGATGGATACGAACAACTCGTCTATCTTTTGGATCTTTTACTCTCATCACCAATTTGTTCTTTTCCATACGATCTACTAAATCAGTTGTGGTACTGCAGGCTAAATAAATTCGATTAGACAAATCACCGATTGTCATATCTCCACGCTCAAACAACCACTGCAATGCAATAAATTGGGGCGGAGTAATCGAATACTGCCCTAAAATTTCTCTACCTTTTTGTTTAATGATTGCTTCAATATGTCGAAGCGACCTTTCCAACTCTGCTACCATGCTTTCATCTTGATCTCGCAATCATATACCACCTTTCTAACTTTCTAAGGAATTCACCTTATTTCTATTTTTATTTAAACGCATAGCGCCCTACGTATCTTCGTAACTATCATGTTTATTGTCCTCTTTTTCACGCTCTTTTTCAAGCTAGAACTTAAACAGCTGCCTAAAATCTAACCCTTCGTTTAGATAACTAAAAAAAGAAGCTCAGGAATTGAGCTTCTTTAAAAGAATAGATCTAAGATGAAATACGCAATTGCTGCTAACGTAGCGGAGATTGGCAACGTAATAACCCATGTAATTAACATACGCTGTGCCGTCCCCCATTTAACACCTTTAATACGATGAGCTGAACCAACACCAAGAATTGATGATGAAATAACATGCGTCGTACTAACTGGTAGGTGAATAAACGTCGCTCCAAAAATAATCGCAGCACCTGTTAAGTCTGCCGCTACACCGTTAACCGGACGAATTTTCATAATCTTACCACCAACTGTTTTGATGATTTTCCAACCACCAACTGATGTTCCAATTCCCATTGCTAATGCACAAGAGAGCTGTACCCACCACTGAATATCAGTTGAGCTCTGCATATTGTTTGCAATTAAGGCCATTGTAATAATCCCCATCGCCTTTTGAGCATCGTTCGTTCCGTGAGTGTAAGATTGTAATGCCGCTGTTAAGATTTGAACATGACGAAACTGCTTGTTAGTCTTAGATAAATTACTATTATGTTTAAAGACTAGCTTTATGATGGTATATACAATATAACCAACAACAAAAGCAAGGATTGGTGAGATGATAAGAGCTTGAATAATTTTGATAAAACCGCCATAGTTTAATGCACCAAATCCCGCTGCTGCAATGGCAGCTCCCGCAATTGCACCGATGATAGCATGTGACGAACTACTTGGTATTCCGTAATACCACGTAATTAAATTCCATGCAATCGCAGCGATTAACGCAGCTAGTATTACAACTGATCCATTTTGAAGTGTAAATGGATCAACGATATCTTTTGTAATTGTTTTTGCAACTCCTGTAAAAGTCATTGCTCCTATAAAATTCATTGTTGCCGCCATAATAATTGCATGTCTAGGCTTTAACGCTTTGGTTGAAACAGACGTAGCAATTGCATTTGCTGTATCATGAAAGCCATTGATAAAATCAAAGGCAAGCGCTCCAACGACAACAAGGATAGTTAAAAGTAACAGTGAATCCAATTTTATTGCCCCTTTACGCGTTCTTCATGATAACTGTCTCTAAATTATTAGCAACAGTTTGACAGTAATCTGCCACCTCTTCTAATATTTCATAAATTTCTTTATACTGGATTACTTGAATTGGATCTTTACATGTAGAAAATAATTGCTTCAACGCTCTTCTATATAAAATATCGCATTGTGACTCATATTCTTTAATTTTAATTGCATGTGCACTAATTTGAGATAATTTCTTTTCAGATAAAAGATTAATTGTTACTAAAATTTCAGCTGTACAACTTTGAATATTCTTCACAAATTCTTTTACATACTCATCAAATTTTGCAATTGAGTAAATTTCCAGCATAGCTGCAAAGTTATCAATACCGTCTAATACGTCATCTAGACTCATCGCTAATTGTAAAATATCCTCACGTTCAATCGGTGTGATAAATGCTTTATTCAGTTCTGTAATTACTGTATGAACATATTGGTCACCTTTTGATTCGTATGCTTTTAATACATTAGCGAATTCTTTTAAATCTGATACATTGTTTAATTCAAAGTTGCCTAAAAAGTCAGCTGATTCTTTTAGGTTTTGAGCAATATCAAGCAACATTTCAGAAAATTTGTCTTTTTTCCTTTTAATCACGGTAAAGCCTCCATCCAATTTATTAACCTTTATAAGGACTCGTTATGTATTTTTTCAGTCCCTATTTTAATTAAGCTTTCATCGTAGATTATATCTCTTTACATCGTTCGACAAAAACTTAGCTTTTTCACTGAATTTTTTAATACCAAAACAAAAATTACTCCTATTATGAACGAATGTCAATATGTTTTCAGACGAATTGTAAAGACCCCACTTTACAATCTTATTCTCTTATTATATAAACCCTTGTTGTATCAAGGGATAACAAACCGTTGGATAATATTGGGGTTTACAAACTTTTAACATTTTTATTTATTCTGAAAATTAAATCGAAACAAAGAAGAAGGGGAGTACTTAAATTCTCCCCCTCTTTTTTTCTTATTTAATTGTTATTTTTGGCTAAATATATTTTTTACCTTTGGCGTAACATCATGACTACCTTTTTTTACATCCTCAACCATCATAGCTACTAGTAAATGTGGTGACTCAGTATCTACCGCTACAAACCAACCATTTTCTTTTCCTTTCTCACCTTGAGAAAGTTTCAATTCTGCTGTACCAGTTTTTCCAGCAAGCGTTAAGTTACTTATTTTCGCTTCTTTCGCTGTCCCATTAGGATCTTCAATAACGCCAATTAAGCTTTCTTTGATCTTTAAAGCTGCTTCACTACTCATTACGTCCTCTTTCCAAAACTCAGGCTCTGTTTCCTCATTCATAACAAGCTTTGGTTTAATCATATTCCCATCGTTTACAATAGACGAATATACAGATGCTAGATGAAGAGGACTAATCTGCACTTCTCCTTGTCCATATGCTGAATTTGCTAAGAGAAGTTCAGAGTCTATAGAATTGCTTTGTGAAATTTTAGACGTTTGAAACGGAAACTCGATTGGTAACTTTTCGTTAAAACCAAACTTCTTGCTACCTTGCTCAAACGCTTTTACTCCTAATTCCGTTATTGCTTGGGCAAAATAAATATTATCTGATGTGACAAGCGCATCTCGAAAATTGACGTTAGGTTGATTACCTACACGCGTGACATAAAAATCGCCCCAACTGCTATCTTTTTGCCATTTATCACCGATTGTTCTCTTTTCATTCAAATCAAACTTCTCACTGTCAGCAATCAATGCTGCCGATAGTAATTTAAATGTAGAGCCAGGTGAATATGTTTTGTTAAAACGGTTCAGTAACGGCTTAGCTGCGTCGTTAGACAGTTTACTGTACTCTGTAGATGTAATTCCTAAAGAAAAATGGTTTGGATTAAAAGAAGGTGCACTAACCATTCCTAATACATCTCCTGTTGTAGGATGAATCGCAACCCCGAGCCCCTTTTCATCTTTTACTTGTTCATATAGCTTTTTCTGCATTGCTACATCTACTGTCAGCTGCACATTTTTTCCGTTTTCAGCTTCCTTACTCGCAATTTCTTTCTTTACGTTACCATCAGAACCCACAATCGAAATTACTGCTCCATCTTTGGCACGCAGCGTCTCTTCGTATTGAGCTTCTATACCAATTAAACCAGCGCTAGACTGGGAGTTGTATCCTTCACCCTTATGTTGTTTCAAAAACTCTGCCGTCACAGGGGCTACATAACCTACTAAGTGTGCACACGCTTCAGCACATGGATAAACACGTGCAGGTACATTATTAATTTGAACTCCTTCAATGCCTAGAAGCTGCTCTTCTCCTTTTAAAGCTTCATCTTCTGTCATTGTTTTGATTGGCACAAACTGATCTTCTTTTACCCATGAAGCATTAAGCGCCTTATCTATTTCTTCAGTGGATATATTTAAAAGCTTGCTTAAGCTCTCTTTATTCTCATCCATCTTCGCCTTGAATTTTACTGGTACAATGCCTACTTGAGAAGCATTTCCATTCTGAGCTAAATAACTTCCAGAACGATCGGTAATCTCTCCTCGCTCAGCTCGCAATGTTTTAACGCTTACTTCATCTCCGTCCGTCATTCCCTCAAAAATCATGCTGGGTTTCCAAGATACGCTCCACTTGTTTTTATCATCAACTTTTTCTTCAACCCATAGCGCGTTTTCTTTAAAAGAAACTTTCCCAGCTGCCGTGTCCATACTTACTTCAAACGGTAAAGAAATTTCATTATTTTCTGGCTTTCCCTCAGATTTTATGGCCTTTACTTTTAATTTCTTTACCTCAGCTCCGCCATAAATATTTTGATATCTAGCTACAAACTCATCTTTTGTCAAATCTTTTTTAGCTTCTTGAGATAGATAAGAATACATGTCTTCAAACTTTTGGTCATTCCAAAGCTTCACATATTGTTCAAAGCGATCGCTCGCTGCTTCTTCATTTGAACAGCCCGCTATAATCATGATTAACATCATCAAACAAAACAAGCTCAATTTTTTCATCTATTCATCCCCTTTAATTGTACTTTTTTCCTGCAATATTAAATTTTACATATATATTCCCAATTTAAGCAACTCTTTTCGTCCATTTGTTATACATCATACACATATGATTGTTTTCGACAAAAAATCAAGATATTTTGCGAATTTTTTTGAACAATTTGTGAATATTTTGTGTCTATTTTGTTAATCATTTGATATAATAAGTGTAAGAAGTTGTAAACAGGAGGCGATTAAAGTGAAAAAGTTCTTACAGTTTTACTTTTTATTTAGTTCTCTGTTCTGTTTTGGAAGCGTTTTCGTTTTGTTTCTCGTAAAAGAATATTATTTCGCACCTTTGTTCTTAACATTAGGATGCTTAAATATCTTCTTATTCAAAGTCTATATCCAGCAAACTAAAAAAGTCGATCAAGCTGTTCCTACTAAACCAAAACCAACAACCTAAAAAGCCGCTCTTTATGAACTGCACCTCCAATTGTTAGACTGTGTCTAACAATTGGGGTGCAGTTCATTTATGAGTCGGCTTTTTTAAAATTTTTATTTTGACTTCCTTTATGATAAATAGACAAGATCTTGCTTCTTTAGAGAACTCCTTCATTTTATTATTCTATTAAAACAAAAAACTCTCACCTAAAATAGGTAGAAGCTTTCCATTCAGCAATCCGCTGGTCCTCAAAATACCAATCTATCCATTTCATTATCTTGAAATATATCAAATTATTCCGATTTGTCAACTATGATTAATGAGATTTTTCAACCTTTTTCCATTTAAAAATCTTGTTTAACATTCCATAAATCATCTTCGACTCTTTCGTTAATAATGGTCCGAGAATGGCTAGAATGAGTACATATAAAGCTGCGAATGGTTGTAAAATTGAAGCCAGTCCACCCGCTATTCCAATATTAGCCATAATAATTGAGAATTCCCCACGTGAAACAATCGTTAATCCAATATTCGTTGATGCTTTATGAGATAATCCGCTTTTACGACCAGCTATCATACCAGCTGTGAAGTTTCCGATGATGGTTAAGATAACCGCACCGATTGCTAACCATGCTGCATCTAATAGCGTTAAAGGATCAATGCTTAATCCAAAGCTAAAGAAGAAAATCGCTCCAAAGAAATCTCTAAATGGAATGACTAAGTGCTCAATGCGATCGCGATGCTCCGTTTCTGAAAACACTAGACCTAACAGCAATGCTCCGATTGCTTCTGCAACGTGAATTGTTTCTGAGAATCCAGCAACAAAAAACAGTGTTGCAAACACAACAATAATAAAAATTTCATTTGAAGAAATGTTTAATAATTTGTTGAGTAGAGGCGTTGCTTTGCGAGCAATGATAAAGAACAACAACATATAACCAAACGCAATTAAAACCGATACGACAGAGCTCCAGATGGACGTGTGGTCACCAAGTACAAGCCCTGATACGACGGATAAATAGACTGCTAGGAAAATATCCTCAAACATAATAATTCCTAGAATAAGTTCAGTTTCAGGGTTAGCCGTTCGCTTTAAGTCAACCAGAACTTTAGCAACAATTGCGCTTGAAGAAATCGTAATAATACCAGCCATAATGAGTACTTCTAAAAGAGGATAACCTGTCAAGTACCCATACAACAAACCAAGACTAAAGTTAATTAAGATATAAATGGAACCACCAACAGCGATAGAACGCCCTGATTTAATTAACTTTCCGACTGAAAATTCCAAGCCCAAGTAGAAGAGAAGGAATAGCACCCCAATTCTGCCCATAAAAGAGATAATTTCTTCACTTTCAATAAACTTAAAGCTTAGGGCTCCAAATTCCGGAGCATGTGGTCCTACTGCCATTCCTAATAAGATTAAAAATGGAATAATAGTAAATTTTAATTTATTTGCCAAAACAGCAGCCACTGCCACCAATACTAGCGCTGTTCCAACTTCAAAAACTAAATGATCCATAGATTAAGCGCTACCTCCTTTTGAAAGAAGCTCTGTAATTAACCGTTTCAAGTTGCCTCTCTCACCAGAAATAACGAGCGTGTCTCCTTCTTCAATAACAGTATCTGGACCAGGACTAGAAAGCTTTGTTTTGGATCCTTTCATAATGGCGATGATTGTTACATCATAATTACTACGAACGTCTATATCGCCGATAGTTTTATTATGAGCTTTGGCGCCCGATTCAACTTTATACCATTCGATGATGAGGTCATTAAAAGCCACTTCGATTGTTTCCATTGCCTTTGGCTTATAAATCATGCCTCCTAAAATGGCAGCCAACTGTCTGGCTTCTGTATCGTTAAGCGTAATATCAAAAGCACTTTCTTCCAAGTCTCTTTTATCAAAATAATATACTTCACGACGACCGTCATCATGAAGAATAATAACAATACGATTTCCTTCCTGTGTATCAATTTCAAATTTTCTGCCGATACCTGGAAGCTCAGATTCTCTAATAACCATGCATGAACAACTCCTATAACATAATGATTTTTTGATAGTTACTCATCTTAATCTCGTGTAAATCTAATAAAGTGTATATGGGAAATTATAGTTTTATAGGGTAACGTTTAATACATAAAAGTTTGCACAGCAAATAACCTTATTAAACGTTAATTTTTTATAAGGTAAACGTAGGATTTTAATTGTTGAATAGTTAGAGGTAATTTGTTTGAAATTGTTTTGCATAAATAAAGGGTTGTCGGAGAGCAAATAACTCTTTTTGACTTTCATATATTAGAGGTTGTTCAACTTGTGTTACTGACAAAACAGGTGCGTATCCCGTTTCGAACGATATATTAAAATGCTTGGTAACGAGCTTTACGCCAGTTGAATGCTGTACACTTTCTGTAGGATGATTTAATGCTACAGTATCAACAGTGGCATGTTGTTGTGTACCATCGTTTAATGAAACTGGCAAATTACCTAAAGGTAAAGCAAGCAGCATGAAAAACATAATTAAAAACCAAACTCTTCTCATATTTGCACCTCCTTTTATCTAAAGTAGAGAAAATCTCTCTCACTTTTTATTATACGGAGAATGCGTTTTGCATTCAAGCGATAAGTTTCATTTATGTATATTTTTATTTATTTTAATTTTTTCTAATGATACATTCTAAACACTAACAAAAAGCGGGTTCCCAACAGGGATACCCCGCTCATGTTATAATTCAAGTTCCCCCATACGAAGGAGTTCGACAACTGCTTGAGAACGCCCCTTAACTCCAAGCTTTTGCATCGCATTTGAAATGTGATTGCGCACTGTTTTTTCGCTAATGAATAGTTCACTCGCGATTTCTTTTGTTGTTTTGTCTTGTACTAGAAGCTCAAATACTTCTCTTTCACGCTTTGTCAGCAGTGGTTTAGGTTGAAACTCTTTTTCTTTCAATGTAACCCTCCTTGCCTGATCCTGAGTTGAACTATCGGATGGGTGTAAATTTAGTCACCATATCTTATGTAGGAAGCAATAAATGGGTTACTGCATTCTAAATTTTTTCAAAATAAAAAGAGCTCCACAGCTGCAAAAGCCGTGGAGCTCTTTTGTAATTATACTTGATCGCTACCGAAGAAGTTACGGAATGCCTGAATCGTTGTGTCTCGGTTAAGCGCTGCAATTGATGTTGTTAATGGAATACCCTTTGGACAAGACTGCACGCAGTTTTGTGAGTTACCGCAGTTTGCAAGGCCTCCATCCCCCATAATTGCTTCTAGTCTTTCTCCTTTATTCATAGCACCAGTTGGGTGAGCATTAAATAATCTTACTTGAGAAAGTGGTGCTGGTCCGATGAAGTTTGATTTATCGTTAACGTTTGGACATGCTTCTAAGCAAACTCCACACGTCATACATTTTGAAAGTTCATATGCCCACTGACGCTTTTTCTCAGGCATGCGAGGCCCCGGTCCTAAGTCGTATGTTCCATCGATTGGAACCCACGCTTTTACTTTCTTTAATGAATCAAACATTCTGCTTCGGTCAACTTGTAAGTCACGAACAACAGGAAATGTCTTCATTGGCTGAAGTTGAATCGGCTGTTCTAACTTATCTACTAGAGCGGTACAAGATTGACGGGGCTTGCCGTTAATGACCATTGAACATGCTCCACAAACTTCTTCTAAGCAGTTCATATCCCAGTTAATAGGTGTTGTTTCATTACCGTTTGCATCAACAGGGTTACGGCGGATTTCCATTAGTGCAGAAATCACGTTCATATTAGGGCGATAAGGTATCTCAAATTCTTGATTATAAGGAGCTGTCTCAGGCGAATCTTGACGAGTAATAACAAAACGAACTGTTTTTTGTGCCGTTTGTTGTGCACTCATTTAACGAACCCCCTCTTGTTGTTTTTTCGTTGCTTTTTTCTCATCTTTTTTCTTTGTATAGTCACGTTTACGTGGCTTAATTAATGACACATCTACTTCTTCATAATGGAAAGCTGGTGCCTTTTTCTTATCAACAAACTGAGCCATTGTTGTTTTTAAGAATTCTTCATCGTTACGATCTGGGAATTCAGGCTTATAGTGAGCCCCACGGCTTTCGTTACGATTGTATGCACCTAGCGTCACTACACGAGAAAGCTGAAGCATATTTTGAAGCTGACGAGTAAACGTTGCCCCTTGGTTACTCCACTTCGCTGTGTCGTTAATATTAATACGATCATAGCGTTCAATAAGCTCTTGAATTTTCTCATCTGTTTGTAACAGCTTGTCATTATAACGTACAACTGTCACGTTGTCAGTCATCCATTCTCCTAACTCTTTATGAAGAATATACGCATTTTCTGTTCCATCCATTGACATAATACTTTGCCATTTTTCTTCTTCCTGCTTCACATGTTGATCATATAGGCTTGTTGGTAGAGCATCGGCACTTTTCTCTAAGCCGTTAATGTAATCAACCGCTTTTGGCCCAGCGACCATACCGCCATAAATAGCTGATAGAAGTGAATTAGCACCTAGACGGTTTGCACCGTGCTGGGAGTAATCACACTCACCTGCTGCAAACAGACCAGGAATATTTGTCATTTGATCATAATCTACCCACAATCCGCCCATTGAATAGTGAACAGCTGGGAAGATTTTCATTGGTACTTTACGTGGGTCGTCTCCCATGAATTTTTCATAAATTTCAATGATTCCACCAAGCTTGATATCAAGCTCTTTTGGATCTTTGTGAGAAAGGTCTAAGTAAACCATGTTTTCGCCGTTAATACCAAGCTTTTGCGCTACGCATACATCAAATATTTCACGTGTTGCAATATCACGAGGTACCAAGTTACCGTAAGCAGGATATTTCTCCTCTAAGAAGTACCAAGGCTTACCATCTTTATATGTCCAAACACGTCCGCCTTCACCACGAGCAGATTCGCTCATTAAGCGAAGCTTATCGTCTCCAGGAATGGCTGTTGGATGAATTTGAATAAACTCCCCATTTGAATAGTAAGCTCCTTGTTGATACACAATGGATGCTGCTGAACCAGTATTAATAACTGAATTCGTTGATTTTCCGAAAATAATACCAGGTCCACCTGTGGCCATAATTACCGCATCTGCAGGGAATGTTTTAATTTCCATAGACTTCAAATCTTGTGCGGTAATTCCACGACAGGTACGCTTATCATCTAATACTGCTCCTAAGAATTCCCAACCTTCATACTTTGTTACGAGCCCTGCTACTTCATAGCGACGAACTTGTTCATCTAATGCATACAGAAGCTGCTGCCCTGTTGTTGCGCCTGCAAACGCAGTTCTGTGATGCTGTGTTCCTCCGAATCGTCTGAAGTCTAACAAACCTTCAGGAGTACGGTTAAACATAACACCCATACGGTCCAATAAATGAATAATGCCTGGGGCAGCTTCACACATTGCTTTTACTGGAGGTTGATTGGCTAAAAAGTCTCCGCCGTATACCGTATCGTCAAAGTGTTCCCACGGTGAATCTCCTTCACCTTTTGTATTTACAGCTCCGTTAATACCACCTTGAGCGCAAACTGAGTGAGATCTCTTCACTGGAACTAATGAAAACAAATCAACTTGTTTGCCAGACTCAGCAATTTTAATTGTTGCCATTAAGCCCGCTAAGCCGCCACCAACAACAATAATTCTTCCTTTACTCATCGTAACCTCACTCCTTTAAAACGTAATTTTATGCAAATGCGAATAATGTACGTACACCTACAAATGTTAATGCGAAGAAGATCGCTAATGTTACATATGTTGAAATTCGTTGAGAGCGAGGTGTTACAGTTAACCCCCAGCTAACGCCAAATGACCATAATCCATTAGCAAAATGGAAAATCGTTGACACAACACCAACAATATAAAATACCATCATACCAGGATTACTTAAAATATCTTGCATCATATTAAAGTCTACTTTTTGACCAAGCGCAGCTTGAATACGTGTTTCCCAAACATGCCATGTAATGAAAATAAGCGTTACAACGCCAGATACACGTTGTAAGACAAACATCCAGTTACGGAAGAAACCGTATCTGCTTACACTCGTTTTGGCAGTAAACGCAATATACAAGCCATAGATAGCATGAAATAGAATAGGTAAGAAGATAATAAAGATTTCAAGTGCGTAGCGAAAAGGTAAGCTCTCCATAAAATGAGCTGCTTGATTAAACGCTTCTTCTCCCTTTGTTGCAAAGTGGTTGACAACCAGATGTTGGACTAAAAATATGCCTACTGGTATGACACCTAGTAAAGAATGTAGTTTGCGATACTGAAACTCTTTGTTCGCTGCCATGTGCGTAATACCCCCCTTAGTTAGATAAACAATGTTAGTGAAAACAAAGCTCCCGAATAAAATAAATAGATTGATACAGCAGAAAATGAAAACCTTTGCATTCTCTATTAAAATATGTGACACATCAATTTTACTCCCATCAACATAGAGCGTCAAGATAAGATGTTTAAATCTTCATTAAAATATAAATTTATGAAAAATTAAGTTTGTTAACGCTTACGAAGTTGATGTTATAGGATTTTATATTTTTTACACTTCTTATTGTACACCTTTATGTAACCGTTTTCTACAAAAGATTGCGACTTCCTATAAAAGGATATTCATTTTATTGTACAATAATTTTTTACGTATTTCGAAAAGTTATAGATGCAACAACCATCTCATGGACTTTGCTTGATTTATTTTTAAAAATAGATGAGAGAACTGCTCAATTTGTATATAATAGATGTAAAGAAAGAGGGGAAAAAATGAGCAATCAACAAACTGAAACGCAGCAAGAAATCGTTGAAAGTGAAGAAATCAATCAAACCGATACTCCACAAGCACCTACAACTCCTTATTTTGGATACAGCTTACTTCGAGACGTGTTAATTCCAGAGCTTCTTAGCAATGATACGAATGAAATCTCGTACTGGGCAGGAAAACAGTTAGCACGAAAATTTCCACTTTCCTCTGTTGAAGAGATTAGCGGCTTTTTTGTGAAAGCTGGCTGGGGACAATTAACCATTTTAAAAACTGAAAAATATAACATTGAAATGGAATTAACAGGTGAAGTTGTCAAACGAAGATTTACTGAGTATCCCAATTCATCTTTCCATCTTGAAGCTGGCTTTGTTGCTGAACAAGTTCAACAGTTAAAAAACTGTCTAACAGAAACTTATTTAACCAACAAAGAAAAAGCCGACAAAGTCCTTTTTTCCGTTCAATGGGATAAAAAAGATATCATTACACCTGAAACTAGAACGGAAAGATATAAAAAATAAAAGCGGGCTGTGCCCGCTTTTATTTTTGAACTTGATAAATATCTTGCTCTTCTAATTCAAAAGCAGTGTGCAAAGTTTCTACCGCTTTGACCATGTCTTTATGTGGCACAACTGTTGATACTTTAATTTCAGACGTACTTACCATTTTCACTTCAATTTCTTCCACAGCTAATACTTCAAACATATCGGCAGCAACGCCTGGGTTTGAAATCATACCCGATCCAACAATCGAAACTTTAGCTAAGCCCCTTTCATGCTCCACTTTTTTATGACCTACTACTTCTTTTAACTGAGCTAGCACAGATAAAGTCGTATCCGTATCTTCTGTTTTAATCGAGAAAGAAATAGATAAACGATTGTCTGACGTCACATTTTGAATAATGATATCCACGTTAACGTGCTCTTTTGCTAATGCTGTAAAAATGGTTGATAATGTCTGAAGCTCATTATTTAGCCCTTCAATTGTGACTCTTGAGATATTATCTTCAAATGCAATTCCTCTTACTACTAAGTTCTGTTCCATCGATACTTCCTCCTCAACAATCGTTCCTCTTTCTGATACTAGACTTGACCTTACCTCTAGTGGCACCTGATAGTTTTTTGCAAACTCTACTGCTCGAGGGTGCAATACACCCGCCCCTAGATTTGCAAGCTCTAGCATTTCATCATATGAAATAGACTGCAGTTTACGAGCGCCTTGCACGTAGCGAGGGTCCGTTGTAAATACTCCCATTACGTCTGTATAGATATCGCACTTATCTGCTTTTAATGCCGCTGCTAAAGCTACAGCTGTTGTATCAGATCCGCCTCTTCCTAACGTTGTAATACTGTTATCTTCCGACATTCCTTGAAATCCTGCTACGACCACAATATGATTTTCTTTCAAACGCCCTGCAATGGCTTGTTCATTAATCTTGGTGATTCGTGCATTTCCATGCTGAGCTTCCGTACAAATTCCTGCCTGCCATCCTGTATAGGAAGTAGCGTCATAGCCTTTTTCTTGCAGCGCCATTGTAAGGAGAGAAATGGTAACTTGCTCACCGGTTGTTAGTAGCATATCCATTTCTCGTTTACTTGGTTTACTTGTAATTTCTCCTGCTAATCTTACTAATTCATCTGTTGTTTTACCCATTGCTGATACAACCACTACTACTTGATTGCCTTGCTCAACTTCCTGGATAACTCGATTTGCTACATGCTGAATTCGTTCTGTTGATCCAACAGAAGTTCCACCAAATTTTTGAACGATTAATCCCATAAGTCTCCTCATCCTTTCACTTGTTTTCAATATGATAAAGAGGCGATCTATTGCTTAAGCTCAGACAATAAAAAAAGCAATGAGATGGATATCTCATTGCTTAACGAACGAAAAGTATATATAAAACGTTCAATGCCGTGAGATAGCTCTCCAAGAAACACATTCTTGACAATCCTACATTTATTCAACGCAGAACCAGCAAATGACTCTATGAGATGTCATTCACTTCGGCAAATTTTCCTTTCCACATTTATCTTTAGAGCTCATACTCTTCCAAATGTGTACTCTTAAAATTCGCACCTCTATCTTCACTTCAGTTTAATGAAGTGTCATATGAAATTATGTTCTAGCTTATCAGAGTTTAAACTGGAATTCAATACTAATTTTTTAAGGCTTCAACAATTTGTTCCGCAACCGGCCTTGGAACTCCTGCATTTTGAATCTCTTCGATTGATGCTTCCTTCATCTTTTTAACGGATCCAAACTTTTGCAACAACGCTCTTTTACGCTTTTCACCTACTCCTGGAATATTGTCTAATATAGACTGAAAAGCCGATTTAGAACGAACTTGTCGATGAAACGTAATAGCAAAGCGGTGAACCTCATCTTGAATTCGCTGAAGCAAGTAGAATTCTTGGCTGTTACGCTGAAGTGGAACAATTTCAGGAGGATCTCCAATCATTAAATTAGATGTTCTATGCTTTTCATCTTTGACTAATCCAGCTGTTGGAACAAGCAGCCCTAGTTCATTTTCCAAAACATCTTGAACAGCTGCTAAATGACCTTTTCCACCGTCAACAATAAGTAAATCTGGTAAAGGTAAACCTTCTTTTAATACGCGCGTATATCGTCTTCGTACCACTTCACGCATTGAACCATAATCATCAGGGCCTTCAACCGTTTTAATTTTATACTTTCGATATTCTTTCTTTTCAGGTTTACCGTCAACGAAAACGATCATAGCAGAAACAGGATCTGTTCCTTGAATGTTGGAATTATCAAAAGCTTCAATACGATAAGGCGCTTCAATTCCTAGTGCTTGCCCCAACTGCTCGACAGCACCAACCGTACGCTGTTCATCTCGTTCAATTAAATAAAACTTTTCTTTTAAGGCAATTTGAGCGTTTTTTGACGCAAGCTCAACAAGCTCTTTCTTTTTTCCTCGTTTTGGATGCTGAACGTCTACTTCTAAAAGCTGTTCTGCAAGGTTTGCATCTACAGTTGCTGGCACAAGAACTTCTTTAGGCTTTAAGTTTTTTCCGTAAAATTGTCCAATGAACGTTAGGAAATCTTCTTCTGGTTCGTGGTAAAACGGAAACATAGACACTTCGCGTTCCATTAGCTTTCCTTGTCGAATAAAGAAAACTTGTACACACATCCAGCCTTTATCATAAGAATAGCCAAATACATCACGGTTAATAAAGTCATTGAACGTTACTTTTTGCTTCTCCATTGTAGCTTCAATATGAGCAATTTGATCTCGATACTCTTTTGCACGTTCAAAATCTAGCTCTTCTGAAGCTTTCATCATCTTTTCTGTTAATTCAATTTTCACCTGTTCATAACCACCGCTTAGAAAGCGCGTAATATTATCAATAATTTCTTTGTTTTGGCTATCCGTAACGTCATATACACAGGGAGCTAGGCACTGTTCAATATGATAATATAAACATGCTCGATTAGGCATCGTCGTACATTTCCGCAAAGGATAAATGCGATCTAATAGCCGCTTGGTTTCATTTGCAGCCTGAACATTTGGATACGGTCCAAAATATTTTCCTTTATCCTTTTTAATTTTGCGCGTGATGACAAGGCGAGGGTGTTTTTCATTCGTAATTTTAATAAAGGGATACCCCTTATCATCTTTCAGCATAATATTATATTTAGGATCATGCTTTTTAATTAAATTCATTTCTAAAATAAGGGCTTCTAAGTCTGACGACGTCACAATATACTCAAAGTCTACAATATCATTAACCAGGCGCAGCGTTTTTCCATCATGAGACCCTGTGAAATAAGAACGAACTCGATTTTTTAGAACCTTTGCTTTTCCAACATAAATAACCGTTCCATACTTATCTTTCATTAAATAACAACCCGGTTGTTCAGGTAAAATAGCCAGCTTTTCTTTTAAATAAGGATTCATACCGCTCTCCTTCCTTCAATATTTTTAACTTTCGCCAAAACCTTCTTGCTTATCTATATTTATTCTTCATTTATACAAAAATAAAAGGAAACGAACGTTTATTCGTTTCCTTTTATTATATCACTTTTAGAAAAAATGTACGAAACCGTCAATGCGGTATAAAGTAGTAAAAACCTAGCTATCGCTAGGTTTTTTTACTTACGCGTGTTTATCAACTAATTCAGCTAGTGCTTCTTTTGGTTGGTAACCAATAACTTGGTCTACCTTTTGTCCATCTTTAAATAAAATTAAAGTTGGGATACTCATTACGCCGTGGCTACCAGCAGTTTCTTGGTTTTCATCCACGTCTACCTTTACGATTTTCACTTTTTCACCGTATTCTTGATCTAACTCTTCAAGAACTGGCGCGATCATTTTACATGGTCCACACCATGGTGCCCAAAAGTCAACAAGAACTAGCCCTGAACCAATTTCATTTGAGAAAGTTTGATCTGTTGCGTGTGCAATTGCCATTGTAATTCCTCCTAAATATATGCTATATCTACATGATAAAGAAAGTATACCACCTTCATATAACAGTGGCTATTTATTTGCTTATACTTTTTAACGTATTCGTAACAACTTATTTACTACATAATACAGGTCGTTCCAGGACATGGAACAGCGAAAGACTAGCCAAGCTAAATGGCTTTATATAATACCTGTATCCTATTTTACACACCTTTAAACAATTCATTCATTATTTTCATAAGAAAAGTCTTTTCCACCGTAGCTGGCAGAAAAGACTTTTTCTTATGAGGATTGTACTTTTAATTTTTTAAATTCTTCTGTAAGCAGTGGTACGACTTCAAATAAATCACCGACAATGCCATAATCCGCTACTTTAAAGATGTTTGCTTCTGCGTCCTTGTTAATAGCCACGATAACTTTTGAATTAGACATTCCAGCTAAATGTTGAATAGCTCCTGAGATACCGCAAGCGATATAAAGATCTGGTGTTACAACTTTTCCCGTTTGGCCAATTTGAAGTGAGTAATCGCAGTACTCAGCGTCACAAGCTCCGCGGGATGCTCCAACTGCTCCACCAAGCACATCAGCTAAGTCTTCTAGCGGCTTAAATCCATCTTCACTTTTTACACCACGTCCACCTGCAATGACCACTTTTGCTTCTGATAAATCTACCCCTTGAGTGGCTTTGCGAACTACTTCTTTTACAATTGTACGTAGATTTTTAATTTCCACATCAAATTCTTTTACGTCTCCTGTACGATTCGTGTCTTTTTCCAAAGCCGAGATATTGTTTGGACGAATGGTAGCAAAGATAAAGTCTTCTGTAGAAATCTTCTTTTCAAACGCTTTTCCTGAATAGATCGGGCGAGTGAAGACTAAGTTTCCACCTGCTGCTTCAAGTGCTGTTACGTCTGATATTAGCCCCTTATCTAGACGCGCAGCCAATTTAGGTGATAAATCTTTTCCTAAAGCCGTATGACCAAATATAATTGCTTCTGGCTTTTCTTCTTGAATAACAGCCAATAGTGCTTGTGCATAGCCATCAGATGTATAAAAATCCAAGTCATCATGCTCGGTTACAATTACTCGGTTTGCTCCGTAATGAATGAGTTCGTCTCCTAAATTTTTCACTCCTTTACCAACAAGAACGCCAACGACTTCTCCACCTTCAGCAACCGTTGCGCCTGCAGCAATTGCTTCAAATGATACGTGCCGTAATGCACCTTCTCTTGCTTCTCCTAACACCAATACTTTGCGTCCCATTTCAATTCCCCCATTATCTTAAGCTTTTTTTAAACTACTTTTGCTTCTGAATGCAATAGCGTAACCATCTCTTTTACTTGATCTTGAATATCGCCACTCAAAACGCGTCCTGCTTCTTTTTTAGGTGGTAAATAAATTTCGATTGTTTTTGTTTTTGCTTCTACATCATCTTCATCTAAATCTAAATCATCTAACTCCAGTTCTTCCAGCGGCTTCTTTTTTGCTTTCATAATGCCTGGTAAAGATGGATAGCGTGGCTCATTTAGACCTTGTTGCGCCGTAACCAGTAGCGGTAAAGTTGTCTCAATAACTTCTGAGTCACCTTCTACATCTCGTACAACTGTTACGTTTGTTCCATCGATATCAAGCTTTGTTGCCGTAGTAACGTACGGAATTTCTAATAGTTCAGCGACACGCGGACCAACTTGGCCTGATCCTCCGTCGATTGCCACGTTCCCTGCTAAAACTAAATCCGGCGATTGATCTTTTAAATACTGCGCTAAAATTTTAGCTGTCGTATACTGATCCCCATACTCTACGTCGTCTTCAATATTGATTAGCACCGCTTTATCAGCTCCCATTGCAAGTGCTGTACGAAGCTCTTTTTCTGCTTCTTCGTTTCCTACCGTTACAACCGTAATTTCTCCCCCATGCTTATCTTTCAGCTGAATTGCTTCCTCTACTGCATATTCATCGTAAGGGTTAATAATAAACTCTGCTCCATCTTCTGCAATTTGACCATTTTGTAAAGCAATTTTCTCCTCAGTATCAAATGTTCTTTTTAATAAAACATAAATATTCATTTATTTCCCCTCCTAAAGATAGTTACTTTCCAACAAACTTTGGCTCTCTTTTTTCAATAAAAGCCGTAACCCCTTCTTTTGCATCCTCCGTGTTGAATACGCTTCCAAAAAGTTGTGCTTCTTTTTCTACTCCCTCGTAATAACGACTCGTTTTTGTATACTGTAGTAATTCAAGGGTCGCTTTTACAGAACTTGGGCTCTTTTTAGCAATTACTTCCGCTATCGCCGTTACTTTTGAATGAAGTTCCTCCTCATGGTAGGAAGCATTTGCTAATCCAAGGGTTACCGCTTCTGTTCCCTTGATTGGCTTGCTTGTTAGCATCATTTCACATGCCTTAGCAGCTCCCACATAGCGTGGCAGTCGCTGGGTACCTGCAAATCCCGGAATGATTCCAAGCTGGAGTTCAGGTAGGCCAAGCTTTGCATCATGCGTAACAAATCGCATGTGACAGCTCATCGCTAATTCTAACCCTCCTCCAAGAGCCGTTCCATGAATCATGGCAATAATAGGCTTTGGATAATTTTCAATATACTCAAATAAGTTTTGACCTTTTTTAGCTAAATTTTCATATTGAGTAGATTGTTGTAAGGAAGTAAACTCTTTAATATCGGCTCCTGCGCAGAAAAAGCGCCCTTCACCTTTTAGAATAATAACTCGAGTTTCCTCAATCTCTTCGTACTTTTTTAGTAGTTGTGAAAGCTCTTGTAATACGCCTTGAGACAGCGCATTAGCAGGTGGGTTGTTAAATGTAATAAACGTTATTCCTTGAATTGTTTCACTATACAAAGCGCTCAATTCTACTCACCTCTTGCTTCAATTTATGTAGAGCATAAGCTCTCCCCATTAAAGCGGAGAGCCACTGCATCCATTCATTAATAAATAGTGTACTTTTTTAGATAGTTCGCTTAATTCGTAACGCTGATCATTCATCACCCATGTAGTGACCGTTTCATCAATCGTCCCAAATATCATTTGGCGGGCCAAGCGAATATCCAAGTTTTCTGGAAACTCTCCTGTTTCGATTCCCTTTTGAAGGATGGTATCAATAACAGTAAGGTAATCTTTTAATACATCATTAATTTTCAAGCGAAGCTCTTTATTTGATTGTCTTAACTCTAACTGTGTGACAACCGCTAATGAATAATCACTTGCTAAGAATGAGAAATGTTTATCAATTAACATATATAGGCGTTCAGAAGCAGTGTTTACTTCAACAATTTCTTCCTGTACCTTTTCAATAAACTGTCCCATCTTTTCTTGAAATAAAGAAATTAATACATCTTCTTTATTTTTAAAGTATAAATAAATCGTTCCATCAGCTACTCCTGCTTGCTTAGCAATCTTTGAAACCTGAGCATTATGGTAGCCGTTTTCAGCAATAACAATTACTGCTGCATCAATAATTTGCATGTACTTTGGCTTATTTCTTTTCAATCTAAATACGCTCCTTTAAAATATGAATGATGATTCATTCATATTTTTATAATAAAGAAATAAGATGATTCTGTCAATTGTGTTTTATAAAAAAAGAGACGACGTTTATCACGTCGCCTTTTTTTGGCTTTCCTTTTCTTCCTCAACGAGTGCTCTTCTTAAAATCTTTCCGACTGCTGTTTTCGGAAGTTCTTTTCGAAACTCGTATACCCGAGGAACTTTGTATGCCGCTAAATATTGACGTGAAAAAGTATTTAATTCTTCTTCTGTACATGATACACCATTTTTTAGAACAATGTAAGCTTTTACTGTTTCTCCTCTGTATTCATCTGGAATTCCAGCAACAACGACTTCTTGCACTTTCGGGTGCTCATACAGTACCTCCTCAATTTCACGAGGATAGATATTATATCCACCTGCAATAATCATATCTTTTTTACGATCTACAATATAGAAGAAGCCATCTTCATCCATGTAACCAACATCACCTGTTTTCAGCCACCCATCTTGTAACACAGCTTCGGTTTCATCAGGACGATGCCAATATCCTTTCATAACCTGTGGACCTTTTACTACAATTTCACCAATTTCATTAATTGGCAATGCTTCGCCTGTTTCAAACGAGACAATTTTGGCATCTGTATCTGGCCAAGGAACACCGATACTCCCTCTAATTCTCTTCTCCCAAACAAAATTAGAGTGTGTAACTGGAGATGTCTCAGTTAAACCGTAACCTTCTACTAACTTCCCTCCCGTTATTTCCTCAAATTTTTCCTGTACTTCAACAGGGAGAGGTGCAGAACCACTAATACATGAATCAATGGATGATAAGTTGTATTTGCTGAGATCTGGATGATTTAATAACGCAATATAAATAGTTGGGGCACCTGGAAACAAAGTAGGACGCTGCTTATGAATCGTTTTTAAAACGCTTTCTGCATCAAATTTGGGTAATAAAATCATTTCATATCCTTCTAAAACAGATAAAATGAGTACCGTGGTTAAACCATATACGTGAAAAAACGGTAGGATTCCAAGAATTTTTTCATGACCTTGTTTGCACCGATAAAGCCAATGAGAGCACATTGTTGCGTTCGTTACTAAGTTTTTATGAGTAAGCATAACTCCCTTTGGAAATCCAGTTGTTCCACCAGTATATTGTAATAAGGCAATATTTTCATTAGAAGTAACGTCATATACAAAGGTTTCAGATTCTCTTTTACGCTTCATAATAGTTGGGAATAGATGCGTATCACCCATATGCTCAACTTGAACAGTTATAGCTTGCTGCTTTTTTTGTACATAAGGATATAATAGATTTTTCGGGAATGGTAAGTAGTCTTTAATTGAAGTTGAAATAACATGTTTAATTTTTGTTAACGCTTTCACTTTTGAGATGCGCGGATACAATAGATCTAAAGCAATGATACATGTTGCTCCTGAATCATTTAATTGATACTCTAATTCTCTTTCTGTATACAACGGATTGGTTTCAACAACAATTCCTCCTGCCAAGAGAACTCCATAAAAAGAGATAACAGCTTGAGGACAATTTGGCAACATTATGGCGACTCGATCTCCCTTTTGTACACCTATTTCCTTGAGGTATACAGCCAAAGTAATTGCTTGCTCATATAGTTCATGAAACGTGAGTCGCTTGCCTAAAAAGTGCACAGCACACTTATGTGGATTCTTCTTAGCTGCTTCCTCAAAAAGCTGAGCTAACGTCTTTTCACTGTATGCAAGTGAATGAGGTATTTCAGGTGGGTACTGAGAAACCCATGGTTTATCAAGCATACTGCTCCCTCCCTTTATTTTTAATTTTCTTTCTTCTTAAAGTATACTACTTTTGAATCAGTGATTAGCATGACAAATAGTTATAAAAAAAGAGAAGAGATTTTCACTCTTCTCTTGTCTAACTAATTTATGAAAAAAACAACAAATAAATAAGGCCAATCACCATAAACAATCCGCATAATCCAATCAATACTTTTGCCAATAGTTCCATGTCTCTGCTCCCCTATCCAATTCCTGCACCAATGACAAACGACATGCCAACAGAAATAATCAATGAAATTAAGCCGACCGCGCGATTATCATTTTCAATCTCGTCGTCAATTCGAAACTTTGGTGTTAAAAACTCAAAGATAAAGTAGCTGATTAACAAAAGAACAAACCCATAGATTCCCCAGCCCAGCATTGTAAATAAATTATCATTATGCTCGATGGAATACTTAAAAATATTGGCTAAGCCAAATATTTTACCTCCTGTAGCCATGGCAACTGCAAGGTTCCCTTTTTGAATTTCTTCCCAGTTTTTATATTTTGTTACAAGTTCGAAAATCGCTAAAAATACAACAATACTTAATATAACAACGCTGTAGTAAGCCGCTGATTCCACATAAGGATCTTTCCAAAAATTATCCATTCCTTGCAGCTCTCCTCCCCCTCATCTTCTCTATTACTTAAATTCTACGACAGTAACACCTGTCCCTCCTTCACCAGCTTCGCCAAAACGAGCTGATTTAACTGAACGGTGGTTCTTTAAATATTCTTGCACACCTTTTCGTAAAGCACCAGTTCCTTTTCCATGAATAATAGATACGCGTGGATAACCTGCAAGAAGCGCATCATCTAGATATTTTTCAACTCGACTAAGTGCATTTTCGTATCTTTCTCCTCTAAGATCAAGTTCTAAGCTAACATGATAATCTTTACCTTTTACCGTTGCAAGAGGCTTTGTTTCAACAGGTTTTGGTGAGCTGATGTACTCTAGGTCTTTTTCTTTTACTTTCATTTTCATAATACCCATCTGAACTTGCCACTCATTACTTCCTGTCCGCTCAAGTAACGTACCTTTTTGTCCCCATGTCACAACTTTCACTTCGTCGCCTGGAGACAGGACTCTCTCTTGCTTTTTAGGTTTAGAAACTTGCTTTTTACTTTTCTCCAATGTAGGGACCGCATCTTCTAGGCGTTTTCTTGCTTCAATCAGCTCATGCTCTTTAATCGATGCTTGCTGATTTTTTTGCATTTGGCGTAAATTCCGAATAATGTTTTCCGCTTCTTGTGATGCTTCCTTAATTGTATCTTCAGCTTTCTTTTCTGCTTTTTCATATAACTTATCGCGCTGTTCATTGAATTCAATAATTTGACGCTGAAGCTCTTGATGAAGCTTTTCAGATTCCTTACGTAATGTTTCCGCTTCAGCTAGTTCAGCTTCCGATTTACGTCTGCTCTCTTCAAGGGACGCAATCATGTTTTCCACTTTATTTGTCTCAGAACCAATATAGCTTTTAGCATGATTGATAACCTTATCTTCTAGCCCTAATCGCTTTGAAATTTCAAATGCGTTACTTCGTCCTGGCACACCAATTAATAGCTTATAAGTTGGGCTTAGCGTTTCAATATCAAACTCAACGCTCGCATTCACAACACCGGCACGGTTATATCCATATGCCTTTAGTTCTGGATAATGAGTGGTTGCAACTACTCTTGCACCGCACCCATATACTTCATCCAAAATCGAAATAGCTAGCGCTGCTCCTTCTTGAGGGTCTGTACCGGCTCCTAGCTCATCAAATAAAACAAGGCTTTCGCTATCTACCTTCTTTAAGATATCCACAATATTAACCATATGAGAAGAGAACGTACTTAAGCTTTGTTCAATTGACTGCTCATCTCCAATATCGGCAAATACGTGCTTAAATACCGCCATCTCTGAACCGTCTAGCGCTGGAATTTGGAGGCCAGCTTGAGCCATTAGTGTAAATAAACCAATTGTTTTTAGCGTAACGGTTTTACCGCCTGTATTAGGACCTGTAATCACAATCGACGTATAGTCATCACCAAGCTCAATATCGTTGGCTACCACTTCATCTTGCGAAATCAGAGGATGCTTTGCTTTAAATAACTTGATGTAGCCTCGGTCATTCATCTTTGGTTTTGAAGCTTTTAACTCGTGACTATAACGTCCTTTAGCAAACATAAAATCTAATTCACCGAGTAAATAAATGTTTTGTCTTAGCTCATTTGCTACTTCTGCCACTTGAGTCGTGAGCTCAATTAAGATTTTTTCGATTTCTTGCTTTTCTTTCATTTTCGCTTCTTGCAATTCATTATTTAACGTAACAATTGCTTGCGGTTCAATAAATAGCGTTGCACCTGAAGATGACTGATCGTGAACGATACCTCCATAAGCACTGCGATACTCTTGTTTTACTGGAATAACGAATCGGTCATTTCGAATCGTTACAACCGTATCTGAGAGCATTTTTTGAGCAGAAGATGAGCGCACTAAACTCTCTAGCTTTTGACGAATACGTGATTCAGTCGAACGAAGCTTTTGACGAATGCCTCTCAGCTGTTCGCTAGCACCGTCTAGAACCGTTCCATTTTCATCAATGCTCATCTTAACCGCTTGCTCTACTTCTGGCAGGGGTACCAACTTTTCGATATGTTCTTGGATAATTGGAATCTGGACGTCTTCGTCTTCTACTAATTGCTCAACAAATTGTTTTAATTGTCTCGCTGCATAGATTGTGCCAGCAATATCTAAGAGTTCATTTGGACTTAACGTTCCTCCAATTTCAGCTCGCTTTACGCTTTGTCTTACATCCGAAACTCCACCGAGAGGTGCATGTCCACGAAGTCTTAGAACTGTTGTGGCTTCATCTGTAGCATCCTGCCATTTTAAAACCTGTTCATAGTCTGTAGATGGAACAAGCTGATCTACTTTTTCTTTCCCTAAAGATGAGGCAACTTTTGTAGCTAGCTGTTCTTTTACTTTATTAAATTCAAGCACTTGAAAGATCCTTGGTTGCAAAATAAATTCCTCCTGATAATTATTACTCTTTGTGGCGGTTTAAAAACACCTTTAACTCATCTAAACTATACGTATTTAACACTGTTTGAGGCTTTAACCATCCCTTTACGCCAGTAGATACGCCAACCTTCATGTCTTCTAACATCTCGAGGTTGTGAGCATCTGTATTAATAGCGATTTTCACTCCTGCTTCTTGTGCTTTCTTAATGTGCTCTGCTGCTAAATCCAAACGATTTGGGTTTGCGTTTAATTCAAGAGCAGTATCGGTTTCTTTAGCAAGTGAAATTAACAAATTAATATCCACATCATACCCTTCTCTTCGACCAATTAAGCGTCCCGTTGGATGTGCAATTAAATCTACGTGTTGATTTGTTAACGCGTTTTTCAAACGCATCATAATGTCTTCACGAGATTGTGAAAAACTTGAATGAATAGAGGCAATGACAAAATCCATTTCAGCTAATAGCTCATCTTCATAATCGAGCGTCCCGTCTGGTAAAATGTCCATTTCAATTCCTGCTAGAATCGTAAAATCCGTATATTTTTCATTTAACCTCTTTACTTCTTCTCGCTGCTTACGAATGCGCTCTGGCGTTAATCCGTTAGCTACTTTTAAATACTGTGAGTGATCGGTAATCGCCATATACTCATAACCTTTTGCTCGGCAAGCTTCAGCCATTTCTTCAAGAGAGTAACCTCCATCACTCCACGTTGAGTGCATATGTAAGTCGCCTTTAATATCACCATGCTTTAAGAGCTCTTGATTCTTTGTAAATATGTCTACTTCACGTCCATCTTCTCTAACCTCAGGTGGAATAAATGCTAGTCCAAAATGATGATAGAACGCTTCTTCTGTTTCAAATGTTTGGATTTCACCTGTCTCTATGTTTTCCACACCGTATTCACTAATCTTCTCCCCGTTCTCCTTAGCTAATTGACGCATACGAACATTATGATCTTTGGAACCAGTAAAATGATGAAGCGTTGTAACAAAAGCTTGATCTTCAACAAGACGGAAGTCAACGGATACGTCGTAGTCATAGCCGAGCGTCACAGAAACTTTTGTATCTCCATTTGAAATGATATCTTTAACAAGCGGCAATGACACAAGCTGTTCTCGAACAGCTGCTGGGTTTTCCGTTGAAATAATAAAATCTAAATCCTTTACCGTTTCTTTCATTCGTCTAATACTTCCAGCTTGTGAATATCGAATAATATCTGTCATCGCTTCTAATTGTCCTAGAATTTCTTCAGCAATTGGTAGCATAAATGCAAGTGGTAACCGCTCTGGTCTTTTTCCATATTCCGCGATTGCGGCTAAAATCTTTTCTTCTGTTTTCTTACCAAAGCCGGCTAATCCCTGAACTTTTTCATTATGACAAGCTTCTTCTAGTGAAATGATGTCCACAATGTCTAGCTCTTTATATAACTTTGCAATCTTTTTTCCACCTAATCCAGGAAGTTTTAAAAGCGGTACTAGCCCTTCCGGCACTTCTTTTTTCAATTCGTCTAATACGGATGACTGGCCTTTTTCTCTAAATTCTTCAATTACCGTCGCTGTACCTTTTCCAATTCCTTGTAGAGCTGTTACGTCTTCAATATCACTTAGGCTACGCTCATCGCTCTCAAGCGCTGCCGCAGCTTTACGAAAAGCAGAAATCTTAAATGGATTATCTCCTTTTAACTCCATATATGTAGCAATAGTCTCTAAAAGTTTAATAACATCTTTTTTATTCATTATTCAACCTCGATTCAAGATTTATATGTATGAGTGCGGTCTATATTTACTTGTACTACTTTGACACCAAAAAGCTTTATTTACGTTTAGTCCTTCTTTATTATTGTAAAACAAAAAAAGAGGATTTCAAAAGTATTATGCCACTTCTGAGCAATCCTCTCCACTGTCTATTTAAATTACTTGCTTATACCATACCGTATTCTGTCCACAAATCTTGAATAACAGATGATAAATAAGGTGTATTTTCAACGATATTTGTGGCAATTGCTGACTGCTGAATCGCCGTTTGTACGTCATTTACAGGAAGAACCGCCCCCAGATAGAGTAGAATGAATACGAGAACGTAAACCTCTACAAAGCCTAATGCTCCTCCTCCCCATCTATTCAGTTGACGTAAGATCGGAAGATCCGTTAAAGCAGTTAGCACAGAACCAACCATACGTAAAACAAGACGGGTAACAAAGAACAAAATCGCAAAAGCTATCATGCGATAAAAAGCATCTTCAAGAAACGCAGGATCTAATACAAATGATGCAACGCTTTGCTGTTGCATATTTGGAAACGGAATTAACAAACGTAGTCGAGGTGCTAAATCTGTGCTAAAAATATAGGCTACAATAAACGCTACGGCAAAGCTCACAAGGTGAACGATTTGTAGTATTAGCCCGCGTTTTAATCCAGTAACAAATCCTAACAGCAGCAGGATAACTAAAATAATGTCTAACATTAGAAGTCTCATTCCTCTTTCTGATGAAGTTTTTTTTCTAACATTTCATATTCCTCTTTGAGCTTTACATACTCATTCACAATATTGACCGCAGTTAGAACAGCTAATTTATTAATGTCTAAATACGGATTTTTTTTGCTAATCTCCCTCATTTTATCATCAACAATCGAAGCTACCAGTCGGATATGACTAGTACTTTCTGTTCCAACGATTTTATAAGGCTGCCCATATATATCAACTGTCGCACGTGTTTTATCTTGTCCTGACACGAGAAAGTCCTCCGTTCCACAAAAAATCCTAATCAATATCATATCATGAAGAAGACTGCAATGGAAACATATCAATATTTACGTTATTATAAAAAATAGACATTTATTTGTAAAATAAGTTGACTAATCAGCTTATCGACAATGAAAGGTGGAGACATATGTCACACGTTGTTTTAACTTTATCATCTGATGACATCTTCAAAATGAAAACATTTTACACTCCGCACTTACAGGCTAAAGTACCTGCCGGTGCAATATTTACTGCAAAGACAGGTAACAGCTCAATCACCGCTTATAAATCTGGAAAAGTACTGTTTCAAGGGAAAGATGCGGAAGTAGAAGCTGTGAAATGGAGCAACACAACCGCACCAATTAAAAAGCAAATTTCTAAAACTAAAGCCGTTTTACCTCCAAACTTTAGTGAGCTATCGGTAATTGGTTCTGATGAGGTAGGAACTGGTGATTACTTTGGTCCAATGACGGTTGTTGCTGCATACGTTAAAAAAGAACAAATTCCATTATTGAAAGAGCTCGGTGTCCGCGATTCAAAAGATTTAACCGACCAAAAAATTATTTCCCTTGCTCAGCAATTAATAAAAATTACTCCTTACAGCTTGCTCGTCCTACATAATGAAAAGTATAATACTTTCCAAGAACGAGGTATGACACAAGGAAAAATGAAAGCACTTCTTCATAATAAAGCAATTTTAAACGTGCTGAATAAGCTTAGTCCTGAAAAGCCAGACGGCATTTTAATTGATCAATTTGTTGAAAAGAATACTTATTACAAACATATCGCTAATGAAAAAGCAATAGCTAATGAAAACGTATATTTTAGTACGAAAGGCGAGGGCGTACATTTAGCAGTAGCTGCTGCTTCTATTATTGCAAGGTATGCCTTTTTAAAACAGATGGATAAGCTTTCAGAAACGGTCGGTATGACCATTCCTCGTGGCGCAGGCAAACAGGTGGATATTGCAGCTGCCTCCATTATTAAAAAGCACGGAGTTAAAGGTTTACATTCCATTGCTAAAACTCACTTCGCAAATACAGAAAAAGCTTTAGCTTTAGTAAAAAAATAAAGGAAGCGCACAATGCGCTTCCTTGTTTTTTTATGAACGTAAGCTTGCTTTAAATTGTTCTTCAACAACTTTTAATACATTAGCATGAGCTGCTGATACTTCTTCATCCGTAAGCGTGCGCTCTGGATCTAGATAGCGTAAAGAGAAAGCGACAGACTTTTTGCCTTCTTCCATTCTTTCACCATCATATAAGTCAAACACCGCAACTTCTTTCAATAGTTCTCCACCAGCTTCATAAATCGCTGTTTGAAGTTCTCCTGCTAATACTTCTTTATCCACAACAAGAGCAATATCTCTTGTGATTGATGGGAAGCGAGGAATTGCAGAATAGCGAACTTCTTCTACTTTCGCCGCAAAGATTGCTTTTAAGTTTAGCTCAAATACGTACGTTTCGCGAAGACCATATTGTTTTTGCGTCACTGGATGAAGCTGACCAACATACCCAGCTTCTTGACCATTTAATACAACTGCCGCTGTACGTCCAGGGTGCATGCCTTCTTGGTTTGTAGGCTTATATTCAATGTGATTATCAAGACCTAATGCTGATAATAATCCTTCTACAACGCCTTTAGCCACATAGAAATCAGCTGCTTTCTTTTCACCTTGCCAGCTGTGAGAATGCCATAAGCCTGTGATTGCTCCTGCTACTCGCTCTTCTTCTATTGGTAGCTGACCTTCTTTAGTTCCCAAGAACACTGAACCTGTTTCATATAGCGCAATTGAGTCTGTTTGACGAGCGTTATTGTGTTTAACAGCTTCAAGTAAGTGTGGTACTAAGCTTTGACGAAGAACGCTGCGGTCTTCACTCATTGGCATCGCTAAACGAACTGTTGATGCAGTATTTAATGCAAACTGTGTTGCTTTCTCTGCACTTGTTAATGAGTATGTTGTTGTTTGAGCTAACCCAGCGCCTTCTAAGAAACGGCGTACTTTACGACGCTTTAGCTGATAATCAGATAAACGGCCTGGCGTTGCTACAGTCACAGGAAGAGTTGTTGGTAAGTGGTCGTACCCATACATACGAGCTACTTCTTCCACAATATCTTCTTCAATTGTAATATCACCGCGACGCGTTGGAACGGTTACGATAATGGCATCGCCTTCCACTTTGCTTTCGAACTGAAGACGATTCATGATTTCTTGAACTTCAGCCATTTCTAGCTCTGTACCAAGAACATGATTGATGCGCTCAAGCGTTACAGATACAACAGCTGGTTCAATTGTCATTTCATCAAATTCAACTGTTCCTGAAACAATTTCTCCACCCGCATAAGCAGCCATTAGTTCAGCAGCACGATCAGCTGCTATACGTGTGCGGCTTGGGTCGATTCCTTTTTCAAAACGTGCACTTGCTTCACTACGAAGACCGTGCTCTTTCGATGTTTGGCGCACAGATAACCCGCGGAAGTAAGCAGATTCAATTAACACATTTACTGTGTCATCTTGGACTTCAGAATTCGCTCCTCCCATTACACCGGCTAAAGCGATTGGGTCTTTACCATTTGTAATGACAAGCTGGTTCTCTTTTAGTACACGTTTTTGATCATCGAGAGTTACAATTTCTTCGCCTTCTTGTGCATGACGAACAACAACTTCTTTTGAGCCAAGACGATCATAATCAAACGCATGAAGTGGTTGACCGTATTCAAGTAAAATGTAGTTTGTAATATCAACTACGTTATTGTGTGGTCGAATCCCAGCTGCCATCAAGCGCGTTTGCATCCATAGCGGTGACGGCGCAATTTTAACATTTTTCACCATACGTGCTACGTATAAAGGATTATCTTCTTTTGCTTCTACTGCAACTGAAATGTAATCCGATGCTTTTTCTTCCGTCTCTTGAAACTCAACCTCTGGGTATTTTACTTCACGATTTAAGATTGCTGCTACTTCATGAGCTACCCCTAGCATGCTTAAACAGTCTGAACGATTTGGCGTTAAGCCAAGTTCTAATACTTCATCATGCAAATTCAATGCTTCTAAAGCATCTGCTCCAACTTCAGCATCGCTTGGGAATACAAAGATTCCTTCTTGGTAATCTTTTGCGACAAGCTTGCTTTCAATTCCAAGCTCTTGAAGAGAACAAATCATGCCGTTTGATTCTTCACCGCGAAGCTTAGCACGCTTAATTTTAAAATCGCCTGGTAATACAGCGCCTACTTTAGCTACCGCTACCTTTTGACCTTGTGCTACGTTTGGAGCACCACAAACGATTTGAACCGTTTCATCCCCAAGGTCAACCTGACAACGACTTAACTTATCTGCGTTTGGATGCTGTTCACGTTCTACTACGTGACCGATGACAACACCGCTTACGCCTTTATTTAAATTTTCTACACCTTCAACTTCAATTCCACTTTTTGTGACTTTATCAGCAAGTTCTTCAGCTTTTACTCCTGATAAATCTACATATTCTTGCAACCAACGATATGATACAAACATGTTAGTCCCTCCTTTATACTTGTTTGAATTGATTTAAGAAACGAGCATCATTTGTATAGAAATGACGAATATCATCAACGCCGTGCTTTAACATAGCGATACGCTCTACGCCTATTCCAAATGCAAAGCCGCGATATTTTTTAGAGTCATAGCCGGCCATTTCAAGTACATTTGGATGTACCATACCAGCACCTAAAATTTCAATCCAGCCTGTTTGCTTACAAACATTACAGCCTTTTCCTCCACATTTAGCACATGATACGTCCACTTCAACAGATGGTTCAGTAAATGGGAAAAAGCTTGGACGTAGACGAATTTCACGCTCTGCACCGAACATTTTTTTCACAAATACCTCAAGCGTTCCTTTTAAATCACTCATACGAATATTTTCATCTACAACTAAACCTTCAATTTGCATAAATTGATGTGAATGCGTAGCGTCATCATCATCACGACGATATACTTTACCAGGACAAATGATTTTGATTGGACCTTTCCCTTCATTTCCATTCATTACGCGGGCTTGTACTGTTGATGTATGAGTACGTAATAACGTTTCTTCAGTAATATAGAACGTATCCTGCATATCACGTGCTGGGTGACCCTTTGGTAAATTTAACGCTTCGAAGTTGTAGTAATCTTGCTCCACTTCAGGTCCTTCAGCTACTTCATAGCCCATGCCTAAAAACAAATCTTCAACCTCTTCAATTACGCTTGTTAGCGGATGATGTGTACCGACTTTAACTGGTCGACCAGGAAGTGTCACATCGATTGTTTCTGAAGCTAGTTTACGGTTGATTTCTTCTGCTTCTAGCGCCGCTTGCTTTTCTTCAATCTTTGAAGCGATTGCTTCGCGCACTTCATTTGCAAGTGCTCCCATTACAGGACGCTCTTCAGCAGATAATTTCCCCATTCCGCGAAGTACTTCTGTAATTGGTCCTTTTTTTCCTAAATAAGCTACACGTACATCATTCAATGCTTTTAAATCTTTTGAGTCATCAATTTTAACAATCGCTTCTTGTTGCAGCTCTTGTAAACGCTCTTTCATTGAATAATCCTCCTTTTGTTTTAAAAAATTGCAAATAAAAAAACCTCTCCCAAAAAGGGACGAGGTTTAATCGCGTTACCACCCTTGTTAACCATGCATCTGCACAGTTCACTTCATTAACGTTAACGGAATATCCGGAACACCTTTACATCAAAAATGATGGTCCAAGTGTCAACTCAAGAGGTGAATTCACTTATTGCGCTTATAAAAATGCTTTCAGTCACGGCATTTTCTCCCTGAATAACGCTACATAAGCTACTGCTCTCTATCACTGCTTTTCGCATATTTAGCTATTGTATTATTATAGTGAAAACGGCTAGCCGTTGCAACTACATTCCACGTAAATAGTACATTAAAATTGCTGATGCAATTGCTACATTTAACGATTCACTCTTTCCAAATATCGGTATATATAGGTTATGGTCCGTTTCATTCAGCACCGCTGAGCTTACACCTTGCCCTTCGTTACCAACAATCAGAGCAAAAGCTTCTGGCTTTTCAACTTCCGTGTACACAGAAGCATTTTGTAATGATGTACCATACACGCTAACTCCACATTCCTTTAGTTCTTTAATCGCACTAATTAAGTCTTTCTTAATAACAGGCAAGTTAAAGATTGCACCTTGAGTCGAACGGATGACTTTACTGTTATAAACATCTACACAGCCTGCTCCAATAATGACTGCATCGATTCCAGCAGCTTCTGCTGTACGAATAATGGTTCCTACGTTACCTGGATCTTGGACGGCATCTAACAGCACTAATCGACGCGCTGTCTGTAAGACGGATGATGATTGGTTTTGGTAACAAACGGCTGCAATTCCCTGAGGGGTTTCTGTATCAGCAATTGCTTTAATAACAGCAGGCGTCACCACAATCATCTCAACCGTATCAACATTCCAATGCGATGGAATATCAACATTATCAGCAAGAATGAGATACTTAATCATTTCTCTTTGGTTTAAAGCTTCTTCGACAAGATGAAAGCCTTCCACCAAAAATAAACCTTGATTATCGCGCTCTTTTTTTGTATGTAATTTTTTCCATAGTTTAACCTGTGGGTTCTTCACGGAATCAATTCGCTTCACCAAACATAACTCCTCTATTTATCAATTTCAGTTACGATACATAAATTGAATGTGACATACACAAACTATTTTTGATTTTACTATCTATAGTTGAGGTGATCACGATGGATCTTAATTTACGAAATGCTATTATATCAAATGTTTCAGGTAATTCTCAAGAAGAGCTTGAAGCAACGATTATGGATGCTATCAAAAGCGGTGAAGAAAAAATGCTTCCAGGTCTAGGTGTACTTTTCGAAGTACTATGGGAAAACTCGCCTAAAAGTGAAAAAGAAGAAATTTTAACAACACTTGAAAATAGCTTAAAGTAAGTACAAAAGGTGCACTCAAATCGAGTGCACCTTTTGTTTTATTCAAACGTAATTTTATTAACCGTTTCACCATCAAGTTTTTTAATAACTTCTGTAATTAACTTCACCGCATTTTCATAATCATCGCGATGTAACATTGCGGCATGTGAATGAATATAGCGAGTTGCAATTGTAATAGATAGTGCAGGTACGCCGTTAGCTGAAATATGAATAGCTCCTGAATCAGTACCACCGCCTGATAACGCATCAAACTGATATGGGATGTTCATTTCATCTGCTACATCTGTTACAAAGTCACGTAGACCTTTGTGAGAAACCATTGATGCATCATATAAAATGATTTGTGGACCGTCACCCATTTTTGATGCTGCTTCTTTTTCAGACACTCCAGGCGTATCACCAGCAATACCTACATCTACGCCAAATGCAATATCAGGTTGAATAAGATTGGCTGACGTTTTTGCACCGCGTAAACCAACTTCTTCTTGCGCTGTTCCAACACCGTATACAACGTTTGGATGCTCTTGACCCTTTAAATTCTTGAGCACATCAATAGCAATAGCACAGCCGATACGGTTATCCCACGCTTTAGCTAAAAGCATTTTTTCGTTATTCATAACGGTAAATTCAAAATACGGAACAATTTGATCGCCAGGCTTTACGCCCCATTCCATTGCTTCTTCACGACTAGATGCACCGATATCAATAAACATATCCTTAATCTCAACCGTCTTCTTACGTACTTCAGCAGGTAAAATATGAGGAGGTTTAGAACCGATAACTCCTGTAATATCGCCTTTGCGCGTTACAATTGTAACACGTTGCGCTAGCATAACTTGCGACCACCAGCCACCTACAGTTTGAAAACGAATGAAGCCTTTATCATCAATTTGAGTGACCATAAAGCCAACTTCATCTAAATGACCTGCAACCATAATTTTAGGGCCTTTTTCATCACCAACTTTTTTGGCAATAAGGCTTCCAAGTCCGTCTGTTGAAATGCTATCAGCATAAGATTCAATATATTTTTTCATCACTTCTCTTGGTTCGCGTTCGTTTCCAGGAATACCTTTTGCATCAGTTAAGTCTTTTAACATTTGTAATGTTTCATCTAACTTTTTCATTTATCCATACCCCTTTCATATGTATATCTTTTATTATATAAGAAAGCATTTTCAGAGGAAATGTTTTCTTCTTAATACCCTTCGTCTTGACGCTTAAAGTTCACTTCATTTTTCATAATATAAGCCGTTTTCACTTCCTCAGCTGCGAAGCCAAGAATTTCTCCAAGACCCATGTATGAAGAGAATGCTTCTATGTACTGTTCTTGATCTACGCTTCCTTTTAATTGTGTGAGCAAAGAGAACACATGTAAAAATTGTTCTGTTGCAGTTTCTTTGTCCGCTTTAACCGGAAGTTCTTCAATTGAATCAAATCCCCATTCAATTCCTAAAGATAATAAGAAGTGAACACCGTCTACGAACTCTTCTAAAATAACCTTTTTATCTGCCGACGGTTTTAGGCTCCAAAATTTGAAACAACGCGTTTCATTAGCCAGCTCGCCTAATTCTACTAATAAAGCAAGAAGTTTGCGGGAAACCAAGTCTTCGTTTTGAAGGTTATGATTTGTTTCAATATGTTGATCTAGCTGGCGCTGCATGTTAAATAAAGACTGTAAGTTCATATCTAATCTCTCCTAAAATAAAATAAATATTAATATAAAATTAAAAATAAATGAAACCTTTTTGCCCTTTATACGTACTGTTAGGAAACAACCCTCGGCAAGGAGGCGATATCGCTTTGATTGTGCTCTTAATGCGACTATTAGTAATTGCTTTATTAGTCTATTTCGTTCTTTTTATTATACGATATGTTCGAAATCCAAAACGAAAATTAATGCAAGCCAAAGAGCAAAATGAATTTTACGTGGTGGATGAAGCAGAAAATGTTCGTAAAAATTTGGAGTTAACGTATAAAGGTGTTTTGTTTGAAGGCGAAAAATATATAAATGAACAAATTTTTTCTATTACTATGTTATTAAAAAATCCTGACCAGCTCAATGATTTAACTCATGAGGATATCAGATTGGTATCTGCTAAGGTATCAACTTTATACCCAAAAGCCATTATTAGCTGGAAAAGTCCCGTACGAGAGTTTTTAAAGAAAGAGCCACAAAAGCAATAGCTTTTGGGCTTTTTTATTGAGAAAGCTTTTGATAAACAGTGTGCTTACTTCTTGTTGAAGAAGGCCTCTCTGCTTAGTGTGATTTCCATTCCAGATTGTTCCGTTTCCGCAGGGAGAGCGCCGACCCTCCTTGTATACTGTGAGGTCTCACCTGACTCGCTAGTCCTGCTGAAGTATCACATCTTTCATTTCAATCACGGGGCTTTTGGATAGGGAAGCCTTTTGATGAGATTACTCTCTTGAAGGAATTTTAAAAACGCTCTCTACTTTGCATATTCAGCTCCATTAACCTCTACGTTTGAAACGTTTTCTTCTAACTCATAGATAAGAAGCCTACTACTACATCTATCTAAAACAATAGCCTTAAAAATAAAAAGCAAGATGTTTGTTCATGGCTTCTCCCATTTCATTTTTCAAATTATTCATCTACATATAGATTAGCAATAATGCCAAATGAACAACCACCAAAGCAGGCAGACCGAAACGAAAGCTTGCGTGCTTTGTTTTGTGACGATAAAGATTCATGCCAATGGTTGCACCTAGAGCTCCTCCGATAATGGCAATCGTCCAAAGTGTTTGCTCTTTGATTCTCCATTCATTTCGCTGAGCTCTTTTTTTGTCTGCATTCATTACATATAAGCCAATAAGGTTGATAAGTATCGCGTATATCATTAAAAGCAAAGATAATCCCTCCAATAAACAAAAAAGTCTTGCTACCTAGTGGTAACAAGACTTTTTAGCAGAAATTACTTCTCTAAGCCTTTTTTAGCAGCTGCTGCTAATTCAGCAAATGCTTTTTCGTCAGCTACAGCTAAGTCAGCAAGCATTTTACGGTTAACTTCAATACCTGCTAATTTTAATCCGTGCATTAAACGGCTGTAAGAAAGACCATTCATACGAGCTGCTGCATTGATACGTGTAATCCATAATTTACGGAAATCACGTTTTTTCTGACGACGGTCACGATAAGCATACATGTATGATTTCATTACTTGCTGATTAGCAACTTTGTATAATCTATGCTTTGAACCGAAGAAACCTTTGGCTAATTTTAAAACTTTTTTACGACGTTTGCGTGTTACTGTACCGCCTTTTACGCGTGGCATAATTGTTACCTCCTGTTATGTTTCTATCTCAACCCAAATTACTTAATGTTATCTAATAAGTGACGAATACGTTTGAAGTCACCTTTGCTTACTAAAGAACCTTTACGTAATTTACGTTTTTGTTTAGTAGATTTGTTAGCGAATAAGTGACTAGTGTAAGCACGAGCACGCTTTAACTTACCGCTTCCAGTTTTTTTGAAACGCTTTGCAGCGCCACGATGTGTTTTCATTTTTGGCATGGGGTGTTCCTCCTCGTTCTATTACTTTTCGTTTTTAGGTGCAAGCACTAGGAACATGCTGCGTCCTTCCATTTTTGGAGCTGATTCAACTGAACTAACATCAGCGCAAGCCTCTGAAAAACGATCAAGTACTTTTTGTCCAATTCCTTTATGAGTAATAGCACGACCCTTAAAACGAATTGACGCTTTTACTTTATCACCTTTTTCAAGGAACTTACGTGCGTTACGAAGTTTTGTGTTAAAATCATGCTCATCGATTGTTGGGCTTAAACGAACTTCCTTTAAGTTAACAACCTTTTGGTTTTTACGAGCTTCTCTTTCTTTACGCTGTTGCTCGTAGCGGAACTTACCGTAGTCCATAATACGACATACAGGTGGTTTCGCGTTTGCAGCAACCATTACTAAGTCAAGATTTGCTCGTGCAGCAATATCAAGTGCTTCATTTTTTGATTTAATTCCTAATTGCTCACCGTTTTGATCAATTAGACGAACTTCGCGAGCTCGAATGCCCTCGTTTACCATCATGTCCTTGCTAATAAGTAGCCACCTCCAAGGTTTAATGAATGAATACGCTTGTGTAGATATTGGTATACACGCAAAAAAGCGTGAGTACACAATGCACCCACACTACTATCGTTAAAAGTAAATACGATGTCAACCTGCTAACTGCTCTATACGCGTCAATCAGGTGAGAAGCGGGTGCTTCTTCTTCTGCACAAACAAGTATTCAATTACTTAAGCTATTATAGTATCAACAAAGACAAAAGTCAATGATTTCGTTCTTTATTTAACAACAAAAATCATTTTACCAAAGGAAAAACATTTATGCAACATTTTTTTTACTTTTTTTAAAAAGGAAAGCAGAGAGGTTGCCCTCTCCGCTTTTTCATTAGCGAGTAATTTCTACTTTTAATCCTGCTAAGAACTGCTCAAAATCAACAGTTTCTGAATTTTGCTCACCGTATTTACGAACATTAACCGCTTTTTCTTCTACTTCTTTATCTCCCACTACTAGCATGTAAGGAATTTTTTGCATTTGAGCTTCACGAATTTTATAGCCAATTTTCTCTTCACGTGAATCTAGTTCCACACGTACGCCAGCTAACTGAAGTTTCTCTTGAACTTCTTTTGCATAGTCTAGGTGAACAGTTGGCGATACTGGAATCACTTGAACTTGAACAGGTGCTAACCATGTTGGGAATGCCCCTTTGTATTCTTCAATTAAGAAAGCAACAAAGCGCTCCATTGTTGATACGACACCTCGGTGAATAACAACCGGACGATGCTGTTTTCCATCTTCACCGATATATGTTAGATCAAAACGCTCTGGCAATAAGAAGTCCAGCTGCACTGTTGAAAGAGTTTCTTCTTTTCCAAGAGCCGTTTTAACTTGAACGTCTAGCTTCGGACCGTAGAATGCTGCTTCACCCTCTGCTTCGTAATAGTCTAAGCCAAGCTCATCCATCGCGTCTTTTAACATGGTTTGTGCTTTTTCCCACATTGCATCATCATCAAAGTATTTCTCTGTATCTTCTGGATCACGATACGATAAGCGGAACGAGTAATTTTCAAAGCCAAAGTCTTTGTATACAGCTTCTACTAAGCGAACCACACGAATTAATTCGTCTTTAATTTGGTCTGGACGAACAAAGATATGTGCATCATTTAGCGTCATACCGCGAACACGCTGAAGACCTGCAAGTGCACCTGACATTTCATAGCGGTGCATCGTACCTAGCTCTGCAATACGAATTGGTAATTCACGATAGCTGTGGATATCATTTTTATATACCATCATATGGTGTGGACAGTTCATTGGACGAAGAACTAAATCTTCATTATCCATTTCCATTGCTGGGAACATACCGTCTTGATAGTGATCCCAGTGACCTGATGTTTTATATAGCTCTACGCTACCTAGGACTGGTGTATACACATGTTGATAACCTAACGCAACCTCTTTATCCACAATGTAGCGCTCAATAACGCGACGAATTGTTGCACCTTTTGGTAACCATAATGGAAGACCTTGTCCAACTTTTTGTGAGTTTGTGAATAAGTTAAGCTCTTTACCAATTTTACGGTGATCACGCTCTTTCGCTTCTTCTAATAAACGTAAGTGCTCATCTAAATCTGCTTTTTTGAAGAATGCCGTGCCATAAATGCGCTGCAACATTTGATTGTTGCTATCTCCACGCCAGTAAGCACCTGCAATATTTAACAGTTTAAACTCTTTAATTTTTCCTGTTGATGGAACGTGGACACCTCGGCAAAGATCAAAGAATTCTCCTTGGTGATAAACCGTTACAGTCTCACCTGCTGGAATAGCATCGATAAGCTCTAACTTTAATTCATCTCCAACTTCTTTATAAAGCTCAATTGCTTCTTCACGAGACACTTCGCGACGCTCAATATCAATATTGGCGTTTACAATCTTCTTCATTTCTTTTTCAATTTCAATTAGATCGTCAGGTGTAATGGATTGCTCCATATCAATGTCATAATAAAATCCATTCTCAATAACTGGTCCTACACCAAGCTGGACCTTTTGATCTTTAAAAACACGCTTAATTGCTTGAGCCATTAAGTGCGCCGTACTGTGACGCATAATCTCAAGTGCTTCACCTGAATCTTGTGTGATGATTTCAAGCTGACCGTCTGCATGGATTGGTGTACGCAAATCTAAAAGCTCACCGTTTACTTTACCCGCAATTGATTTTTTCTTTAGCCCTGGGCTAATTGATGATGCAATTTGTTCTGTGGTTGTACCTTTAGGATACTCTTTTACTGCTCCATCTGGAAATGTCATTGAAATAACTTCTGACATGTGATTCAACTCCTTATTTATCTCAATATAATCTTGCATAAACTGGTTATTTACGCAAATAAAAAAACTCGTCCCTTAATAAGGGACGAGTTGTGTATACACGTGGTACCACCCTTGTTTCTGTCTTTTTGCTTAACAAGGCACAATGAAAGACAGCTCGAGGTTTGATAACGGAAATTCCGTCAGTAATTACTAAAGTAAAATACTTGTTTACTACTGAAGTTTAGAGGTGGTAAGGATATAAATCGTGTTAAGAATCTTTCAGCCACGGATTCTCTCTCTAATAAACCGTAAATATAAACTCATGTCCTCATCATTACTTATCGCTGATTAAAATTTTTACAATATGAGCCTATTATATTCATTTTTAAAATAGAAATCAACCTCTCAAGTCAGATTCTCTTTTTTTAAAAATGCCGCTTCTTGTTTTGTGCATATGACCACTCGTTCTTGAAAAAGATTTTGAATAGTATAAATGAAATCATGTGTATTCTCACGATCACTATAAATATAAATATGCTGCGGAGATAGTGTAATGAGAGGCGCTATAACGGATGGGTCTATGTATAACGACTCATTCTTTTTCATAAATTCTTCAGCCAGATGTTGACGCTGATTCACTGTTAGCAATCCAAAGTTTTCATCATAGAGTTGAAATTCGTTCTCTTGTGAATGCACAACATGTACAGCTTCGCAACTTGCTTCCTCCGTTAAAATAACTTGTCTCAGCTGTTCAACAAACATTTGATATTCATATTCTAGTTTATATTCATCAATAGCGATTTCTAAATAGTACTGTAAGCGAGAGCGATAGTTCTTTAATCGAAACTGGAGAAAAGACTCAAATGTAAACGTAACGTTGTTAACCAGAAAATCTTGAAGCGCTTCTCTAATTAATAAATCTTTAGGCATCGGAAAGTCACGTTTAGGTACGTCAACTTTCTCACCTTCTACAATATGATAGACCATGTCTATCATAAGCTGTAGCTCTTGTTCATCCGTATAGAAAAATTTCTGTGTCAAAATCTCACTTAAAATCGTCTCTTCTTTCTGCTCTAATATAAAGTCTGTCAATACTGGGATTAGCATATCGTGTACAATTTCGTCTCGATTATATGTCACGTCAATTACTAGAAGCTGACTGTTCACAAGTTTAAAGCATTGCGGAGCATATGATAAAGCGCTTCGTTTCGCGCATAGCGACCTGTAAATACCAATTGCTTCTTTCTCATACTTAAAGAAAATTCTCACTAATGTTAGCCCCCTTTTGGACACGCTTTATTTATATATATGGGGCAACATGAAAAAAATGAGCAAGTCCTTACATGAAATGTAAAAGAACTGCTCATTTATTACGTTTATTTTCACCTTCTACCTTTACAGGAGTGGCTAACGTCTTGATTCGTTCCATAATGCGGGCAGCTTTTAGCTCTTCTTCCTCGCCTTTTTGCGTATACGTTAAATGGTGCTTCATCTGCTGAAAATTTAGGTTTGACGTAAAGAAAGTAGGTAAATTTTCTAACATTCGAAATTGAAGAATGGTACCCAATACATCGTCGCGCATCCAGCTTGTTACGGATTCTGCTCCCAAATCATCTAACATTAGGACAGGCACTTTTTTAACGTATTCAATCTTCTCGTTAAAGGTTTTATCTTGAAAAGATCCTTTAAGCTCACGTAAGAATTCAGGAACATATACAATCGTTGATTTTACTTTCTTTTCAGCTAAAGCATTAGCAATGGCACCTAAAAAGTATGTTTTTCCAACACCGAACGATCCATGTAGATAAAGAGCTTTCATCTTCTTATTAGGTTCATACTCCCTGACAAAATCTCGTACTAACTTGATTGCTTCAAGCCTTCCTTGCTCAATTTCAATATCTGACATGGAAGCACCTAAAATATCTTTCGGTACATAAAGACACTGGATAAATGATTCTTGCTCTTTGCGTTCATCTTCAGTTACTTTTCGAGGGCAGCGCTCATAGGTCACATCAATGTTTTTACCATCAATTACAAGCTTTGGCTGATAACCTTTAATCATATTAACGCAGCTTTGCAGGGATGGACAGTCTTGACACTCTTTGCTTTGTCCTTTAAATTCATGCATCTTAATGAGACCTCGTTCTACAATACCTTCATCCAATTGATCTCGATTCTTCCTTAAGAAATCTTGGACATTACGATCAGAAAGTACTTCTGATTTTAACGTTTCAAATCGTTCCTTGAAACCTTGATTATTTGCTAGTTTGTTTAGCGAATCATTGATTGACTTCACCCCATCACCTCTCCTTTCCATTCATTAATCTTCACGATTTTTCTTTAAATCTAAATCAAGCTGTTTTAACTCTTCTTCAAGTTTCCGCTTTTCTTCTTCAAAGTCTAAATCTTCTTTTTGACTTTGAGGTTTCTTTTTCTCTTCAGACTCTTCTTTCAACCAATCTGGCACCATCTCTTTACGAATCGTTCTTTGTTTCTTCGTCGCCGTTTGCTTAGATTCAGCCCAGTTTTGGTATTCTTTATGCTCATTTTTCGCAATGACCATCGCTTCTTCCACTGTTTTTACCTTTTTACGAGCCCAGTGTCCTGCAATTTTATCCACATATGCTTTTGATAACTTCATATCCGTTCTTAGCATGACATAATAAATGAGTACATTAGCAACACCTGGAGAAAGGTTTTGATGAAACATAACGTCTTCAACCATTTGTAAATCTGCTTTAGAAGGCGTTGCTCCACCGGACAAGTCTGTCAGTAGCTGTCTTGGAGACGTCACTTCTAACTGCTTAATTAACTTCTCTTCTTGAGAAGTTGGCTCTCTATGTTCCATAGTTCGCAATAACGGCGGCTGAATTTGTTCACTTAAGTTAGGTAGCGCTTCTCCATTTTCAAACTGATAATGGTTTCTAGCAGCTTTTCGAAGCAGCTCAATATCTACTTGATCATTTTCGTTCAACGCGTCCAAGACCACATTCTTCATTTGCAGAGCATCAATTTGATATAAAAATGCTAGCTTTTCAATTGCTAACCTCACCTTGGCTGTAATTGCTTTTTTCGAAATCATAGACTCAGTTAACCCTGTCAAAAATAAATCAAAGTCAAAGCCAGCATCCTTAATTGTTATATTAGCTCTTTGTGAATTATCCACATAGTCCAGATCTCCACTTGGTTTGAAGACATCTTGGTTCTCTCGTTGTAAACTTGACGTGAGCTCTGTCGTTTGTACTGACTTATACACATCATTAAATGAACGAGTAACATCTTTAAACTCACTGTGGTCCACAGCTGGATCCATAAAATATCGTCTAATTTTTTGAAATACATTTTTACCTAATCGATTGTATAAGTAGACGTTTAAAACACCATCATCAAAAAACTGCTGTGGTGTTAATGGTGGAATTAACTCATAAATATAAACTCTTCCCCCGTCTTCTTCTTTCATATAGGTTTTTAATAAGCCAATACCTTCAAGCTTTAATCGCTCCTGATAAATGGATTTCAAGTTCATTTGCATAACGGCCATTAGGTGATGATGCGTTACTTCTGTTCCCCATAAGCGTCCTTGTTCTAGTTCACTCCATAACGTCATATATAAGCCATAGCACACGGTTCCAATTAACGGTTGATATAGAGTTGTTAACACTTTTCGATCATATTCTTGAATAACGCCGCTCGTTCTCACAACATAACGGTCAACTGGAATAATTTCTTTCCAATGTTGCTCATTCATCATCATTACCTACCCAATTCTAAAATAGCAAAAAAGAGCTAAAAAAATCTCTTTAATAGCTCTTTTATAATTTTTCCTTCTTAATTAACTCCTTTAGTTCATCAATAAATACATTAATGTCTTTAAATTGACGATAAACAGAAGCAAAGCGTACATACGATACTTCATCGATAGCAGCTAGTCTTTCCATTACCATTTCCCCAACAACGTCTGACTGCACTTCTGATGCACCTTGACTGCGCAATTCAGATTCAATATCATGTACAGTATCTTCTAATTGTTTTAAGCTAACTTGCCTTTTCTCACATGCCTTTATTAAACCGCGTAAAATTTTCTCTTTGCTAAACTCTTCACGCGCCCCATCTTTTTTCACTACAATTAAAGGTGGCTCTTCTACTTTTTCAAATGTTGTATAACGATAGTGACAACTTTCGCATTCACGCCGTCTGCGAATTGAACGACCTTCTTCAACAGGCCGTGAGTCTAACACTCTCGTTCCATTATACTGACAGGAAGGACATTTCATCTTCTCAACTCCAATAAATAACCTTTTATATTTGTATAAACTAAGCAGCTTGTACGAACTAACCACTTATGTACGTTAGAAATTCAAAATAAAAATTCACTTTCTTTTCATATTATAGAAAACAAAGCTTGAATACAAGTGAAGGAGAATGAATTCTGAAATTTTATTTCCTAAAACATTTGTTTTCCAATAGATAAAGGCGCTACACAGCTTTATTTGTTTAATACACTTTATTTCCCTTACTTAATAGCAATCAAATGTTGGTCAAAATATTTATAAAAAAAGATGATTAATTCTTTACTATAACCAAAATCGAATGGCATTACTTTTGATTCCGTTGTAACCGAAAAATCGATAGCGGTTTCAAAAGGTCGTAATGAAATAATCGTAATAACAACAAACGCCTTTCTCCCCTTTGACACGTTTAAGCTAATCTCTCCACGCTCTTCATAAGCGGCTAAAATTTCTACTCCATTCATATTCTTCAATAAATTTTGCACCTGAGTAAATGTTTGAGAGGCTGTTGATTTGTAGTAATGTGTTTGTAACTTTGGATTTTCGTGGTGGTCCCTAGTTTCAGAATGATTCGAAAAAACTGACTTTACTTTTTGAATAATCCCCATGTTGTGTAGACTCCTTTTTATCAAAATAATCGCTATAGCTACTAAAGATACCCTAGCTACTTTCTTTATTATAATGGATAAACGGTATTTTTGTATCTAAAAAGGACTGTCTATAAATGGCGAGTCCAATTTATAGAGCAGTCCCTAATTGTTCTTAGCTTTGTTTTATACTATTAAAGTACATTTGCTTTCGTTTGCTTTACTTGTACAGGACCCATTCCACGCGGTACTTCAATTGTCTCACGTGTTTGAGCATTTAGTTCATCTGCAATATAGTCAGCAGCAATTGTTGGATCTAAGTCTCCACATGTGTATACATCGATGCTTGCATACCCATGCTCTGGAAAGCTGTGGATAGTTAAATGTGATTCTGAAATAATAACAACCCCACTTACGCCCTGAGGTGCAAATTTATGAAACGCAACCTCACGAACTTCCGCTCCAGTTTTTAGTGCTGCATCTACAAACGTTTTTTCAATATAATCCATATCATTCAACTTATCGAAATCACAACCCCATAATTCTGAGATAACGTGACGACCCATTGTTTCCATAATGATATTTCCCCCTTTAACAATTTTTAATCGTTAAATATGAAATTCTTTCGCCATATAGCATGTTAACTACCACGGGGGAAAGTTAGTCCAGAGAGGTCCTAACCCTTTAAGTAGATACATAACCGAAAGGTACACAAGAAGTTCACGAAACATAGTATACTTTGTTTAGACTCATTTTGCAACACGTGATTTTATTTAAATTTGCAATCCGTAGCTAAACTCGATTTATTCTCTGCCCCACCACTTTTTAAGACCTCTCATTTATTAGTTCCCTATCTCAGTTAGAACAAACAATGAATTCAAATACAAAAAGCGAGGCATGATTGCCTCGCTTATTTATCCAACCTTTAGCTTTGAATTTTGAATCATCTCTGCTGTAATATATTTTACTAAATCGACTACTCTTTGTGAGTATCCCCATTCGTTATCGTACCACGCTAATACTTTAATTTTATGTTCATCCATGACCATGGTTGATAAGCCGTCAATGATTGCTGAATTGGGGTTTGTATTGAAATCAATTGATACTAACGGTTCTGTTGTAAATGCCAGTATTCCTTGTAGTGGACCTTCTGCGGATTGAATAAACGCTTTATTCACCGCTTCTTTTGTTACCGCTTTCCTAACATCAACAACGAGGTCTACAAGCGATACATTTGGCGTTGGAACTCGCAGCGCCATACCATGTAATTTCCCACTGAGATGAGGAAGCACAAGTGATAATGCTTTGGCAGCCCCAGTTGTTGTAGGAATAATGGACTGACCGCATGCGCGCGCGCGTCGTAAATCTTTATGTGGGTTATCAATATTTTTTTGGTCGTTCGTATATGCGTGAACCGTTGTCATTAAACCGTTCTCAATAGTAAAAGCCTCGTCTAATACCTTGACAACAGGCGCTAGGCAGTTTGTCGTACAAGATGCATTTGAGATAATGTGATGCTTATGCACATCCAGCACCTTTTCATTTACTCCCATTACAATTGTGACATCTTCATCTTTACCAGGTGCTGTTAAGACAACTTTTTGAGCACCAGCCTCAATATGTAACTGCGCTTTTTCTCTAGAATTAAATTTTCCAGTTGCTTCAATTACTAAATCAATTTGTAATTGTTTCCATGGTAATAAGAGTGGATCTCGCGAGTCAAGTAGCTGAATTCTTTTACCATTTACAATCAACGCATCTGTTTCACAGATAACTTCTCCAGCAAATGGACCATGAATGGAGTCATATTTGATTAAATGCGCTAAAGTTTCTGCAGGATAGCTTGCATTAATTGCAACAATATCTAACTTTTCCTCTTCAATCGCTGTTCGAAAAACCATTCTTCCAATTCTCCCAAAACCATTAATTGCAATTCGTGCTTTCATGGTTATTCCCCCTAACAAATATGTTATACTAATTAACTTTTTATACAAAATAGTATAACATAAATAATTTTAAAATGAAGAATTATTGCACATTATTTTGTTGTCTTATTCTACATATATTAAAAAAAGCTGGAAAGAATGACTTCTCTCCAACTCAATTTGTTAATTTTGATACAAGTTTTATAACTTGCTCTTTTGTTTCATCTATACTTCCATTGTTATCAATAATAAAATCTGCCATCTTTGCCTTTTCAGTTAAAGGCAGTTGAGACTTAATTCTCGCTAATGCATCTTCTTTAGAGAGGTTATTTCTTTTTTGTAGTCTCTCAAGCTGCACAAGTTCATTTACATGGACAACAATAACTTGGTCTACTAGATACGTTAATTTGCTTTCAAACAAAAGTGGAATATCCAACACAACTAGCTGATATTGCTCAGCAATCAATTGTTCTTTTTGCTTTAACATTTCACTTCGAACTTCCGGGTGTACAATTGAATTGAGCTTTTGACGCTCCTGTTCGTTATGAAAGATAATCTGACCAAGAGCAGCACGATTAATTTCTAGATCTTCTTGTAAAATCTCTTTTCCAAATGCCTCAACAATCTTACTATAAGCGACTCTACCGTTCTGAACGACTTCTTTTGCAATCTGATCAGCATCGATTACCGGTATATTCATTTCACGGAATATCGCTGAGACCGTACTTTTTCCACTAGCGATTCCACCCGTTAAACCAACAACAATCGTCATAATGTTCTCCCTTTTACTTCTTATAATCTCAATATTCCCATTAAAATCAATACAACACCTGGTACAAATGAAAACATCCTCATCCAAGCTAGTTTAGAAAACCATTTTCCAATTTGAATTCCTAATGTAAGAAAAATAAAGCTCATTGCCGCTACTGCGATGGCCAATATGACTGGTGAATAACCTAATAAAGCTGCTGCTATTCCAGCTCCAAATGCATCCAATGATAACGCGATACCTAAAATTAACGCTTCAACTCCCGTAATAGAGCCTGATTTATCTAAATCTGCTGTCGTCGGCTTTTTCAAAATATTAATGACCAAGCCAATGGATTTTATTTCTACTTTAAAAATGATTTTTTCTTCCAGCTTTGCTGTTTCCTCTTCTTCAGGACGAAAAAATTGATACAAAATCCACATGCCCAACAATACAAAAATAATGCCACCAATGGTGTCAAGCGCAGCCGGAGAAAATAAATGCGTAATCATTTTGCCGACAAACATCGCAAGCGTTAATGTAAACGCGGAACAACAAGCAATAATTAAAATTGATTTAAACGGAATTTTAAGTTTTCGCAATCCGTATGTTAATCCTACGCTGAAGCTATCTAGGCTTACTGCAAAAGCTACTAGTATTAAAGAAAGTGAAATCATCTTAAAGAGCTCCTTCCATTTCATCTATCTAAAGTATATGAAAGGAGCCCATCCATTGTTATTATTCTTCAAGCTTCTGGCAACTTGGACAAATATGCGTACCTCTTCCCGCTACTACATATTTCTTAATCGGAGTGCCACATACAACACAAGGTTCGTCTTTTTTACCATAAACATAAAGCTGAAGCTGAAACATCCCCATCTCTCCTTGAGTATTTACGTAGGATCGAATGGTACTTCCACCTTTTTCAACCGCTTCCTGTAGAGTTGCTACGATTTCTTTATGCAAACGGTCCAACTCCTCATCGGTGAGCTGGCTTGCTACACGCTCAGGATGTATACGAGCTCGGAAAAGCGCTTCATCCACATAGATATTCCCAAGCCCAACGACCACTTGTTGGTCTAATAAAACCGCCTTAATTTTTCGACTCGTTCGACCGATTCGGTTTTTTAGAACTTCCGCTGTAAACAGTTCTTCAAAAGGCTCCGGACCCAGTGTACTTAGAGGTGGTGAGAGCTCTTCTTCTCCTGGTTGAAATAAATGCATGGTCCCAAATTTTCGTACATCTTTATACCTTAACTGCGTACCATCCTTAAACAGAAAAATAACATGTGTATGCTTATCAATTGGTTCATCCTTCTCAGCAAGAGCATACTTACCTTCCATTCGGAGGTGAGAAACTAATACGTAGTTATCTAAAATGATTTTTAGAAATTTCCCTCGACGGTGTACATCTTGAATCGTCTGTCCCTTTAGTGCATCACAAAACTGTTCAACTTCAACCGGTCGCTTAATGATATTTGGCCATGTTACTTTTACTTCATCAATTGTTTTTCCTTTTACTAAATGAATGAGCGTGCGGCGAACCGTTTCAACTTCTGGTAATTCGGGCACCTTATCCACCTCTCTTTGCTAATTCATTGTTGGTTACTTAGCGTCAAACCAAGTAGCACCATACGAGTAATCTACTTTTAAAGGTACATCTAATTTTAGTGCACTTTCCATCACCTCTGGAACAATACGCTCAAGAATTTCAATTTCATGTTTTGGCGCTTCAAAGATAAGCTCATCATGTACTTGAAGAAGAAGCTTTGTTTCTAACTTCTCTTCTTTTAATCGCTTTGCCATTTCAATCATTGCTTTTTTGATAATATCAGCAGCTGTTCCTTGAATAGGTGTGTTCATAGCCGTTCTCTCAGCAAAGCTTCTCAGATTAAAGTTGCGACTTGTAATCTCTGGCAGATAGCGACGACGATGCAATAAAGTTGTTACGTATCCCGCTTCTTTTGCTTGACGTACAATATCCGCCATATATTCTTGAACACCAGGAAAGCTTTCCAGGTAGCGCTCAATGAACTTTGCCGCTTCTTTTCGCGTAATCCCGAGGTTCTGTGATAACCCATAGTCACTAATACCATACACAATTCCGAAGTTAACCGCTTTTGCTTGACGCCTCATATTAGACGTCACGTCCTCTTTTGCTACATGGAACACGTCCATAGCCGTTTTTGTATGGATATCGAGATCTTCTGTAAATGCCTCAATTAGTTTTTCATCAGCTGCAATATGCGCTAAAACGCGTAGCTCGATTTGAGAATAGTCAGCAGCAAAGATTATCCAATCTTTCTTTGACGGGACAAAAGCTGAACGTATTTTTTTCCCTTCTTCTAAGCGTATTGGAATATTTTGCAGGTTCGGATCAACTGAGCTTAAGCGCCCTGTTTGCGTTAGAGTTTGATTAAAACGCGTATGAACTTTCTGATCGGAATGGATGACTTTCTTTAGCCCTTCCACATATGTGGACTGGAGCTTGCCAAGCTGACGGTATTCTAAAATTTCTTGGATAATGTCATGCTTATCAGCTAACTGTTCCAACACGTCTGCGGAAGTAGAATAGCCTGTTTTTGTCTTTTTGATAACAGGGAGCTCAAGCTTTTCAAACAAAATAACGCCTAACTGCTTCGTTGAATTAATGTTAAATTCTTCTCCAGCATAACTATAAATAGTAGCTTCTAATTCCTTCAGACGTTCATGAATGGTTTTCCCTAATTCATCTAAGCGGTTATGGTCAATTTTCACTCCTTGATATTCCATATCAGCTAATACAAATGACAGGGGCATTTCGAGCTGTTCATATAAGTCATACTGCTCATTTTCTTTTAGCTCGGCTAGTAGCTTTTCTTTTAAAAATTGAAGAGCTGCTGCTTTTCTAGCAACATGTTCTGCTAATTCTCCTACTTCAGGTACTGATTTTTTTGCCCCTTTTCCGTATACCACTTCATCAGAGCTCACTTGCGTATATCCTTTTAGCTTAGCAATTGTAGCTAGATCATCGTTGGCTTCAGCAGGATTTAAGATGTAAGAAGCAATCATAATGTCCTGTTCAATTCCTTTAATCTCATAGCCTTCCCATCGCATTGAAACGACCATTCTTTTTCCATCAAATACAGTCTTTTTCATTGATTGATCCTGTAACCAGTTCACAAATTCAGAGGACCCTAAAGCTACTGATTTTCCAATGAAAAAATGGCCATTTTCATTGCTAATACCAAAACCTAGCAGCTGATCATGGTGATAGTTTTCTTCATATCCTTCCACAACAAGCGCAGCATCGTTTGTTAATATCTCGTTGTCTACACTGTTCACTATCTTGTATTCAAGCTCTTCAAAAGAGCTACTTTCCTCTGAATCGCCACCAAATTTATCTAAAAGAGAATTAAAGCCAAGTTCTTTAAATAGTGCTACAAGCTTTTCACTATTTTCACCTTGATACGCAACAGCTTCCAAGCTCACTTCAATAGGTGCGTTTGTGTCGATTGTAGCAAGCTCTTTACTCATGAGTGCCTGCTCTTTGTTATCTGATAGCTTTTCTTTTAATTTTTTACCACTCACTTGATCGATTGATTCTAAGACGTTTTCAACTGTTCCAAACTCTTTTAATAATTTCAGAGCCGTCTTTTCTCCAACTCCAGGAACACCTGGAATATTATCAGAAGAGTCACCCATAAGTCCCTTCATATCAATAATTTGCATAGCTTTAATGCCATACTTCTCATCGATTAAAGCTGGCGTATAGGCATCAACATCTGTAATACCTTTTCGCGTGATACCTACTGTTATGTGTTCTGAAACAAGCTGAAGTAAATCTTTGTCACCTGAAATTACTTTCACCTCAAAGTTCTCTTTTTCAGCTTGCGTTGCTAATGTACCAATAATGTCATCGGCTTCGTAATTCTCTAGCTCATAGCGCTTTATTCCATAGGCATCTAGCAGGTCTCGAATAAATGGAAATTGCTCTGATAGCTCAGGAGGCGTTTTTTGTCTTCCACCTTTATACTCTGTAAATGTTTTATGACGAAAAGTTGTTTTACCAGCATCAAATGCTACAAGAAGATGTGTTGGTTTCTCTTCTTCTAAAATGCGCATTAACATCGTTGTAAATCCGTAAATTGCGTTTGTATGTATACCTTTATCGTTATTCAGTAAAGGCAGAGCAAAAAATGCACGATATGCGATACTATTGCCGTCTATTAATACTAATTTCTTGGACATGAATAATCCTCCATTTCAAAAAAAGAACGTTTATTCTATTTTATCAAAAGTTTCCTCTCAACAACAAAAACTAATCTATCTAATTACAGTTAGTTTTTTACCAGAAACTAGTTTCATGCATAATTCGAACTAAGAATGCGCCCTAATTATAAATGATATAAACAAAAAAGGCATTATCCTTTATAGAATAATACCTTTGTCTTATGTTATAAAAAAAATGGACGAAAGGAGTATGAAGACTCCTCTCGTCTTCCAAAATTGGCTCCTTGGATGAAGGGGTTTCCATAGAAAAGTATAACAAGCTTATATTAAGCTTCCTTAAATGCTTTGTAAAAGGAACGTAAACATTTGCTTAGTTTTCTAAGTATTTATTTAACGTGACAGAAAAAGTTGTCCCTTCATTCACTTTACTCTGTACGTCAATATGCCCTTTATGTGCTTCTACAAGATGTTTGACAATTGCTAGTCCAAGACCTGTACCACCGGAATTTCTACTTCTTGCTTTATCTACGCGATAAAAGCGTTCAAAAATTCGAGGAATTTCTTCTTGTGCGATGCCAATCCCTGTATCGGTGATATGAACAAGGACCTTGTCTAATTTTTCTTCAATTCGAATATGAACTTTACCGCTTGGCATCGTATAATTCAATGCGTTGCTAATTAAGTTCATAAAGATTTGGGTTAACCTCTGGATATCTGCTTCAATTAAACATTCTTCTTCAAGTGTTTCAATTTGAAGATCAATTCCTCCCTCTTTTGCTCGATTAGAAAGAACCATAACGATTTCATAAAGAAGCGTATTAATATTAATGGCTTGAACGTTTAGCTGAAAACCTTGCTGTTCCACTTTTGATAAATCTAACAAATCTTGTATTAACGTTTCCATCCGTTGACTTTCATTCATGATAATCGATAGAAACTGCTTTCTTAGCTCTGGTTCCTCCATAGCACCATCTAAAAGCGTTTCACTAAAGCCTTTAATTGATGTGATGGGTGTCTTTAACTCATGAGATACGTTAGCAACAAAGTCTCGGCGAACCTGCTCTAGTTTCTTAAGTTCTGTTATGTCATGAAAAACCAGAACAATCCCCTTCCATTCATCATTTAATCCGATAATTGGCGCTCCGTATACATCATAATGTCGACGTTCGATATTTCGAGAGAGTACAACATGTTTGCGAACCTTCACTTCTGTCATAAAAATCTCTTCTACTAGGGAAACGACTTCTTTATGTTCAAACACTTCATAGTATAGGTGATATAAGAAATCATTCATCTTTATTTGAAATTGTTCTTTATAAGCTCGATTTACTAGGTTAATATAGCCGCGACTATCAATTAAAATCATCCCGCTACCCATATTTTCAATGAGCGTCCGCAGGCGATCTTGTTGCATCTCTTGGCTACGAATTAACTCTTGTAAATTACGGGCTAATGCATTAATGGATTGACTTAGCATTCCTGTTTCATCCATATAATCTTCATAAGTACGAGCTTTATAATTGCCTTTTGCTAGCTCCATGGCTACCTGAGTAGCCGATTCAATTGGTCTGGTATAGCGATTCATAATCTTTATTCCTAGTAATAAAATGACGATTAACGCAACGCCAAGACTTCCAATTAACAGCCCCCATATTTGTTGATTGACTTGATTTAACGACGCAAAAGAAGTACTTAAAACAACAAACCCTTCTTTCTCACCGTCAATGACAAGTGGCACACCATAATAGTAGAGGTCATGATTTTCTTCGATGCGGCTGAATGCTTCCTGATTCACGCTTTGCTTCTTTATTACCTCTTGGAGTATACGAGTGTTTTCCAAAGAGCCATTGTGACTACTTGCATTTGAATCTACAAGAATTGTACCGTCATTGTTAATAATAGTTGCTCGAACACTTAATGACTCACTAATCGAATCTACATTTTCTTGAAGAGTTGGATTTGTCAGGCCTTCTTTCCCAATAAAAAGTTCGACAAGCTCAGCTTCTTTTTCCATCCGTTCTTGAAAGGTTTGAAAATAGAAATTTTTGAAAAGCTGAGCTAATAATAAGCCTAAACAAACCAGTACCACAATAATTAACGTTAGCAGTGCAAAAAGTAAGCGCGAGCGGAACTTATTCATCTACCTTTGGTTCCTCTAATTTATATCCTAAACCACGAATGGTTTTAATATAAATTGGTTTTCTTGTATTGCTTTCAATCTTTTCACGCAAATGACTAATATGGACATCTACAATCCTTGTATCACCCGCAAAGTCATAATTCCAAACGGCACTTAATAACTGATCACGCGTCAGCACTCGCCCTTTATGTTTTGATAAATATAATAATAGTTCAAACTCTTTTGGCGTTAATTCTAGCTGCTCTTGCTGAAAATAAGCTTCGTAATGCTCGGGAAGAATTTTTAAATCTCCAATAAAGATTCTTTCTCCATCCTCTTCTTCCTGATCGGCTTGATTACTAATTTGAGAACGACGAAGTATGGCCTTTACCCGAGCAACAACTTCTCGTGGACTAAACGGTTTTGTCATATAGTCATCTGCTCCAAGTTCTAAACCTAACACTTTATCAAACTCATCATCCTTAGCCGTTAACATTAATATAGGCGTCATAACTTTCTGCTGTCTAAGCTTTTTGCACACTTCAATTCCATCCATTTTGGGAAGCATTAAGTCTAACACGATTAAATCTGGGTTTTCTTCCAGTGCTTTATTGTACCCTTCTTCTCCATCCATTGCCGTGCTGACCTCAAAACCAGCTTGCTGCAGGTTATACTGTAATAATGTTGAGATTGACTGTTCATCGTCTACTACTAATAATCTCTTATTCATGTTCGTAACATAAGCCTCCATCAATTCATTTTAAACGCCACTTCATCCAATATTTTGTCTATATGTATGTCATTATCATACACTGATTCCTTAAAGTTCTCAAAGGCATTTCATAATATTATGCCAATAAACAAGCCCCCTAATTAAAAAGGAGGCCCGTTTGTCACTGCATTAAAAGTTCTCAAACTCATGTGTTTCGGCAATCGATAGTTCTTGAGGAGGACATACAATAAATTGAGCTTGTACAACGCTCTCTTCATTCTCATCTGTTGCCTGTACATCAATTGTAATTGTCTTTTCGTCCATATTTTTATTAACTACTTCAAATAAGAACTCGACTGTACTGTAATGGTAAATACGCTTAGGAAATGAAACGGTTTGCTTTAGAATATGACTTCCTGGACCCGGCAAATATTTGGAGATAGCCGCTGTCATCATTCCATTGATCATAATTGCTGGAACAATCGGCTTTTTAAACGCCGTTTGCGCAGCATAATCATGCTGAATATAAAGGGGATTGGCGTCATTTGTTAAGCCTAGATATAGAAGAATATCCTTGTCCTCTATGCGTTCAGTAAGTGAAAGCTTTTCGCCAACTTGGATTTGTTTTATGGTTCTTCCAATCTTTTGTTTTTTCCCTAGCACCATTGCTACTTCATCCTTTCTATTTGTAGCTTTCATGAACGATCGCTAATCATGCGAACAGTTCTTGTCTAAAGCAGTGAAACTTCTACAACAAAAAAATTCGAGGTTTCCCTCGAATTTTCCTGTTTTTCTTTTATAAATGATGCTTTTTACCACACCGTTTACCAAGTGCTTGTCTATTTTTAAACAAGAACGCTCATCACATTTTTAACTGAATCAGCAGATTGATCTAAAGCTGCTTTTTCTTGTTCAGTTAGTTCTAATTCAATCACTTGCTCAATACCATTGGCACCTAGAACTGTTGGTACACCAAGGTAAATACCACTGTAGCCATATTCACCTTCTAAGTACGCAATTGTAGGTAAGATACGACGCTGATCTTTTAGGATAGCTTCTGTCATTTCTAAGAGAGATGCAGCAGGTGCATAATAAGCACTACCATTTCCTAAAAGGTTTACAATCTCGCCGCCACCTTTACGCGTACGCTCCACAATAGCATTTAAGCGATCTTGTGGAATTAACGTTTGAAGCGGAATTCCACCTGCGTATGAGTAGCGCACAAGAGGAACCATATCGTCACCGTGTCCTCCTAGTACAAAGCCAGTAACGTCCTTAACTGATACATTCAGTTCCTGTGCTACAAATGTACGGAAACGAGCCGAATCTAGTACACCAGACTGACCAATTACACGATTTTTTGGAAATCCTGATTCTTTAAATACTGTATACGTCATCGCATCAACTGGATTGGTTAACACGATAATATAACAATTTGGTGAGTATTTAACAATTTCTTGCGTTACAGACTTCATTACCTTTTGGTTTGTCGTAACTAAATCGTCACGGCTCATACCAGGTTTACGTGCAATACCAGCCGTAATAATGACGACATCAGAGTCAGCTGTATCTTCATAGTTAGCTGTTCCTGTAATATTAGCGTCAAAACCTTGTACTGGGCTTGCTTCTAACATATCCAACGCTTTACCTTTAGCTGGGTTTTCTGCCTGTGGAATATCCACCAATACAACGTCAGCTAATTCTTTTTGTCCGATCAAAAACGCAGTTGTTGCACCTGTAAAGCCAGCACCAATAACTGAGACTTTTTTTCGTTTGTTTGACATGTTAATTCCCCCAAATCGTTCTCGTTTACTATTATACTGTTACTTGATTTCCTAAGTTTTTAATTAACTCATCTGCAAACTCAGAGCATTTTACTTCTTTCGCTCCATCCATTAAGCGAGCAAAATCATATGTTACTACTTGAGAAGCGATTGTTTTTTCCATTGATTCCATTACAAGCGCAGCTGCTTCAGTCCAGCCTAAATGTTCTAGCATTAACACACCTGATAATAATACAGATGAAGGGTTTACTTTGTCTAGACCTGCATACTTAGGAGCAGTACCATGTGTTGCTTCAAAGATTGCATGTCCAGTTTCATAGTTAATGTTAGCACCCGGTGCAATACCAATTCCACCTACTTGCGCAGCTAAAGCATCAGAAATATAGTCACCATTTAAGTTCATTGTTGCAACTACGTCAAACTCACGAGGACGAGTTAAGATTTGCTGTAAGAAGATATCTGCAATTGAATCTTTTACGATAATTTTGCCAGCAGCTTCTGCTTCTGCTTGTGCTTTATTTGCAGCATCTTTTCCTTCTTTTTCAACGATGCGATCATATTGAGCCCAAGTAAATACTTTATCGCCGAATTCTTTTTCAGCTAATTCATAACCCCAGTTTTTGAAGGCACCTTCAGTAAACTTCATGATGTTTCCTTTATGAACAAGCGTTACAGACTTACGACCGTGTTCGATTGCATAGTTAATTGCTCCGCGAACTAAGCGCTCTGTACCCTCAGATGATACTGGCTTAATTCCAATACCTGATGTTTCAGGGAAACGGATTTTATTAACGCCCATTTCAGTTTGTAAGAAGTTGATTAACTTTTGAACTTCTTCAGAACCTTTTGCATACTCGATACCAGCATAGATATCCTCTGTATTTTCACGGAAGATAACCATGTCCGTATCTTCTGGACGTTTAATTGGTGATGGAACACCTTCGAAATAACGTACTGGACGTAAGCAAGTAAACAAATCTAACTCTTGACGTAAAGCAACGTTTAGTGAACGGATTCCTCCACCTACTGGCGTTGTTAATGGTCCCTTAATCGCGATTATGTACTCACGAATAACATCTAATGTTTCAGCTGGTAGCCACTCGCCAGTTTCGTTGAATGCTTTTTCCCCTGCTAATACTTCTTTCCAAATAATCTCTTTTTCGCCATCATATGCTTTTTCAACAGCTGCTTCTAATACACGAGATGCTGCTGCCCAAATATCCGGACCAATTCCGTCTCCTTCGATATATGGAATTACTGGATTGTTAGGTACATTTAATACTCCGTTTGTTACCGTAATTTTTTGTCCGTTTGTCATAAAAATAACCCCCTTGAAGTTTTAAAGCTTAATAGATTAATAGCTTATTATAAAGTGCTCAACTTACGCTGAGCACTTTCTTACATAAAAGTTAATCTCTTTGCTCAATCGGAATATACGCTTGCTTTCCTTCGCCTATATAATCGGCACGTGGACGAATTAATCGATTGTTTGAATACTGTTCTAAAATATGTGCTACCCAACCTGATACGCGGCTTACAGCAAAGATTGGTGTAAACAAATCATGATCAATTCCTAGACTGTGATAGACAGAAGCGGAATAGAAGTCTACGTTTGGTGGTAGCTTCTTCTCACTTGTAACAATCTCTTCAATCTTTACAGACATTTCATAAAGAGTAGAGTCTCCAGCTTGTTTTGTAAGCTTCTCAGACATCTCTCTCAAATGTTTAGCACGTGGATCCCCTTGCTGATACACGCGGTGACCAAAGCCCATAATCTTCTCTTTATTTGCTAACTTACTACGAATATACGGCTCTGCATTTTCTACCGTTTCAATATCAGATAGCATTTTCATAACGGCTTCATTTGCACCACCATGAAGAGGTCCTTTTAAGGCTCCGATTGCTGCTGTAATACCAGAATAAATATCTGAGAGAGTTGCCACACAGACGCGAGCGGTAAATGTAGATGCATTTAGCTCATGGTCAGCGTGTAAGACAAGTGCTTTATTAAATGCTTCAACTTCGATGTCAGTCGGTTCATTCCCCGTTAACATGTACAAGAAGTTGGCTGCAATGCTATAGTTTTCATTTGGTTCAATTGGATCCATCCCTTTTCGAATGCGTGAAAAGGCTGTTACAATTGTCGGTAATTTGGCTTGTAGGCGAACTGCCTTACGATAATTAGCTTCTTCATCCATTAGGTCTGCTTCTGGATCGTACAAGCCAATTAGTGATACAGCTGTTCTTAAAGCTGCCATTGGATGAACGTCTTTAATTGGATATGTTTTGAAATGATTTAATACTTCATGAGGTAATTTAGCATTCTCTGCTAGTAACCTAGAAAAAATAGATAATTCTTCTTTATTTGGTAATTTTCCATGCCAAAGCAAATAAACTACTTCTTCAAATGTAGCATAGTCTGCTAAATCATCAATATTGTAACCACGATAAGTTAGCGTGTCGTCAATAATGGAGCTTACCGCTGAAGTTGTCGCAACAACTCCCTCTAAACCTCGAGTCGCAGTCATATTCCCATCTCCTTTACAGAAAAGATTTCCCCATACACCCTATTGTACATACAAAAATAAATTATATTGAGCGTTGGCTCAATTCCACATCACATAAGACATTTCTATAGAAGCACAGCATTCCTCATAGGGTTTTCTTAAGACCCTGATAAAAAAGAAAATGCTTACATTTTCGTATTGCTAAATAACATAAAGAAATTATGCTATCTAGCATGCTTTTTAGTTGTTTGATCGTATACGTTATATCATACAATTGTATGTAATGAGATGCGGCTTCAAACTATATTATAAACAATTATCTGACTTTTGTGAATGAAAAGAGTAAATAAATTTTAAAAAAATTGTTATTATAAAAAAATTTCCACTAAAATAACTCTGTAATTTTAATAAATAAATAGGCAATTCCTGCACCAATCAGAGGACCTACAGCAACCCCTTGAAATAGCGTCACAGCTAGGATTGTACCAAATACAAGAGCCGTTGTAATATGGGGATCTTCCGACAATAAAGTCAGTCCATATTTAGCAATAATTGCCACTAAAATTCCTGCAGCTAATGCTACCCAAGCATATGACGACTTAATAGCTTCTCCCAATTGTTTAAAACCAATATCACCTGTTGCAATCGGCACTAATACCGCAACTGTAATAACGGTCACACCTAGGTTAATTCCTTTAGACTGTAGATAGGGAAATACCTTACTGTCTAGACCTATTAATTTAATAACTAATAGAAAACCTACAGCGATAATTAACGACTGATTTTTTGCAATCAATCCTATAACCAATAAAATAGCTAAAAACATAACTGGTTGTGAAAACATTCGTTCATCCTTCCTTTCATTACTTTCATGCTTATTTGGATCTTATTTTCTAGTGAAAAACCCACTTTTTTCTTTTCACTCTTTCATAAAAGTTGTAAAATACTAACAAAACTATTTTTAAAGGAGGTTGTTAACTGCTTGCCTAAAATCTATTGGGTTCGTTTTTTACGAATCGTCATCTTATTGACTGGTTTAAGCGCCACACTTATAGTTATTTATTACCTTTCAACGCTGCTTTATCCATTCATCATTGCCTTTATTATTGCACTCTTCATGAATCCAATCGTAAACTTTTTTGAGCGTACGTTAAAGTGTAAACGCTACATTGCTGTTCTTATTTCCATCATGCTTATTTTTTCCATTCTAGCAGGCTCGATTACGCTATTAGTGACTGAAATAATAGCCGGTACAACCTATCTAGCAAAAGTCGTTCCAACTAATTTTGAAGCCGTCATCGTATACATCGAAAACTTTATTGCCAGCAAACTGATTCCTCTTTATAACCAAATTGCTTCAATGTTTAACAGCTTAAACCATAACCAACAGGAAACTATTTTAACAAATATTCAAAACGTTGGCAGTAGTATTACAACAACTGTCGGAGACTTTTTACAGCGACTTTTACAAGCAATCCCAACTTTTCTCGGATGGCTCCCTAACATCGCAACTGTTGTTATTTTTTCCTTACTTGCTACCTTCTTTATCAGCAAGGACTGGAATCGTTTCCTTGCATTTAGCAAAAGCTTTTTACCACCAAAGGTGAAACAGAGTAGTGAAGCTGTAATTGGAGAGCTAAAAAAAGCACTTTTTGGATTTATTCAAGCTCAACTTACGCTTATTTCCATCACAACGATTATTGTTCTTATTGGTCTACTCATTTTACGAGTTGATTATTCAATTACTATCGCTTTACTTATCGGCTTTGTAGACTTATTACCTTATTTAGGAACCGGACTCATCTTCGTGCCTTGGATTATTTATACGTTTACAACTGGAAATATCTCCTTTGCCGTTGGTTTATCTGTTTTATACTTAGTGGTTATCGTACAGCGCCAAATTATGGAACCTAAAATCCTATCATCGAGTATTGGATTAGATCCTTTAGCTACTTTGATTGCTTTGTTTGTCGGCTTTAAATTAATGGGTTTTCTCGGATTAATTGTTGGGCCCATTTTATTGGTTATCATTCGTACGCTACACTCAGCTGGTGTATTTACAGATATTAAAAATTTTATTATTGCAAAATAAAAGTGTGCTTCATGAGAGAGTTTTTCTCATTGATAGCACACTCTTTTTTTAGTCGGTACCCTGATTTTCATTCTTAGCGAATAATCGTAAACCTTCCACGATTTTGAAACAGTCGCTGGAATAACTTCATAACAGTTGGTTTGATAAACTTTCTTGTTGCAGGAATAAGTAGTAAAAAACCCGTTGTATCGGTAAAGAAGCCCGGTGTCAATAGTAAAAGACCACCGATTAAGATACAGAGCCCATCTACAATTGCTTCACCGGGAACTTGGCCAGAATTCATTTGCTGTCGTGCTTTGTGTAAGGTCTTCATACCTTGCTTCTTTGCTAAATAAGCTCCTAATATTCCCGTTGCTAAAATCAAGAAAAATGTTGGTAAAATACCAATTTTCGAACTTACTGTAAGCAATAATGTGATTTCAATAGCAGGGATAATAATTAAAATTGGAACGAGAAATTTCACCGTCAACTCTCCTTAATATCTGACTATAGAAAAAGAGAAGGTAAAGACCTTCTCTTTTTCTTAATTATACCTTACAGAATGCTTGCATGGCCATTGTATACAACGCCACGAGCCGAATCTACTGTAATGTCTTGTCCATCTTTAAACGTAACTGTTGCGCCTTCTACGCCTACAATGACAGGAATGCTTAAGTTTAGCCCTACAACAGCTGCATGGCTTGTTAAACCACCTTCTTCTGTAATTAATGCACTTGCTTTTTCAACTGCACTAATCATGTCGCGGTCTGTGCTATTTGTAACTAAAATTGCGCCTTCTGTCATTTTTTCGTTTGCTTCAGCTGCGCTTTTCGCAATAACTACTTGCCCAACCGCTGATTTACGACCGATGCCTTGACCCTTTGCTAATACATCACCTACAACTTGTACTTTCATTAGGTTTGTAGCACCAGATTCTCCAACAGGTACACCTGCTGTAATAATAACTAGATCTCCTTGAGATACAATGCCCGTTTTTACTGCGTCGTTTACAGCATGCTCTAACATGTCATCAATGTTTGTGCAACGCTCACCTACAACTGGTGTTACTCCCCATACTAACGCTAAACGACGAGCTACTGAATCATTTGCTGCTACCGCTACGATTGGAGATTGTGGACGGTATTTTGAAACGATTTTTGCCGTATATCCACTTTCAGTTGGAGCAACAATTGCACTTGCATTTAAGTTAAGTGCCGTATGTCCTACAGATTGACCGATTGAATCTGTAATAGATGTACCTACTTGCTTGCTGCGTTGTTGTAAGATTTCACGATAGTTTAGAGCTTGTTCTGCACGTGATGCAATCGAATGCATTGTTTGAACAGCTTCGATTGGATAAGAACCAGCAGCAGTCTCACCGGATAACATAATTGCATCTGTACCATCAAAGATTGCGTTCGCTACGTCACTTGCCTCTGCGCGAGTTGGGCGTGGGTTACGTTGCATAGAATCCAGCATTTGTGTTGCTGTGATAACAGGTTTACCAAGCTCGTTACATTTTCTGATTAAATCTTTTTGTACTAACGGTACTTCTTCAGCAGGAATTTCTACTCCTAAGTCACCACGAGCAACCATTAAGCCATCAGACACTTCAAGAATTTCATCGATATTATCGACACCTTCTTGGTTTTCAATTTTTGAAATGATTTGAATGTGTGGAGCATTGTTCTTTTCTAATAGTTCACGAATTTCTAATACGTCAGACGCACGACGAACGAAAGATGCAGCGATGAAATCAATACCCTGCTCGATTCCAAACACGATGTCGTTTGCATCTTTTTCTGTAATACCTGGTAAGTTTACACTTACGTTTGGTACGTTAACACCTTTTTTATTTTTCAAAGTACCTGGGTTTAGTACTTTTGTTTTGATTTCACCAGCAGCTTTATTAACTTCTAATACTTCCAGTCCAATTAAGCCATCGTCTAACAGGATTTTAGAACCTGGGTGTACATCTTCTACTAGACCAGGGTATGTAATTGAGAACTTTTCAGTTGTTCCTACTACTTCTTGCATAGAAACGATGATTTCAGAACCTTCTTCTAAATCAATTGCACCGTTCTCCATTGTATTTGTACGAATTTCCGGACCTTTTGTATCAAGTAAAATTCCGATTGTTTTCCCCGTTTTTTTAGCAGCTTCACGAATGTTAACAATACGTGCACCATGCTCTTCGAAATCACCGTGTGAAAAGTTTAAACGACAAACATTTAAACCAGAGTTAAATAGTTCAACTAACTTTTCTACACTTTCACTTGCTGGACCAATAGTACCTACAATTTTTGTTTTACGCATTCTATCTTCCTCCTATATAGTGGTATAACCAAACTTCTCAATTAATTGTACAAACCTAGCACTCAAAGTTACTGGACTAATCACCTTTTACTTTACATGTTAACAGCAATATGTAGCTTAGTCAGGCGATGATATGCTCTCTTTAAACCAAAGAAAGAACTATTATGTAAGCAGTAAATAGACTATCACAACACATGATGTATTGTACACTCATAGCATAATTTTACCCTTAACTAGTTGTTTTTTTACTACAATTCACTTGGTTTATCTAATGATTTTACTATTCCCGTCTATCTGACAAGCATGCCTATAAAAATTGGTTTTAGACATTACAATAAAAGAAGCGGGTTGCTTTCCCTACAACAATGTCTTTTAAATCCATTAGAGGAAAATGCAGGCTTCTTCTTAAGAATCCTATAGGGTTTTGCTGTCTATAAAATACCATGAAGAACTATGAAACACAATAGAGAAGCGCTATTGTAGAAACGAGAAAATGCACCCCCTATCTAAGTAGAGGATGCTTCGTTGTTTATTTCACACCGATGGCATCGGTTTCAGCTGAAAACTGTCCGATTTTTTTGTATTTTTCATAGCGTTCTTCAACTAATTGCTCTTTTGTTAATTTTGTTAATTCTTGTAAAGAGCTACGAATCGCTACTTCCATATAAGCTGCTTGTTCATCAATATTACGATGAGCTCCACCTTTGACTTCTTCCACAACCTCATCCACAATGCCTAGTTCTTTTAAATCTGGTGCCGTAATTTTCATTGTTTCTGCTGCTTGCTTAGCAAGCGTTGCATCTTTCCACAGTAAGGCAGCAGCACCTTCTGGAGAGATAACAGAGTACGTGGAGTTTTCAAGCATATGAAGATGGTTCCCTACACCAAGTCCTAATGCTCCTCCACTTCCTCCTTCTCCAATAACAATACAAACGATAGGTACAGTTAAGCCAGCCATTTCAAAAAGGTTTTTTGCGATGGCTTCACTTTGTCCTCTTTCTTCCGCTGCTTTTCCTGGGTAAGCGCCTTTTGTATCAATAAAGCAAATAATTGGTCTGTTAAACTTTTCAGCCTGCTTCATTAAACGTAATGCTTTACGATATCCCTCAGGATGTGGCATTCCAAAATTGCGACGAATATTCTCTTTCGTATCTTTACCACGCTGATGACCAATAACCGTGACAGGTACACCTTGGAACTTAGCAATTCCTCCTACGATGGCTTCATCATCACCGTAATAACGGTCACCATGACACTCTAAAAAATTAGTAAACAACCTTGAAATATAATCAAGCGTAGTTGGTCGTTCAGGATGACGCGCAATCTGCACACGATTCCATGGGCTTAAGTGGTTATAAATATCTTTTTCTACTTTTTCCAAGCGCTTTTCTAGCTTTTCAATCTCTGTTGATAAATCAACATCGGTGTTTGTTGCAAATTCCTTTAACTCTGCAATTTTATTACGCAATTCCACGATTGGACGTTCGAATTCTAATTCACTTACCACTGTACGTCACCTCCTACATGAATGTCTAAAATATTCGTGAGCGTTTCTTTTAAATTGTGACGCGCCACAACCGCATCTAATTGACCGTGCTTTAATAAAAATTCTGCAGTTTGGAAATCCTCCGGTAGCTCTTCTCGAATAGTTTGCTCAATAATTCTTCGACCTGCAAAACCAATTAAAGCACCCGGCTCTGCTAGATTATAATCTCCTAACGAAGCAAAACTAGCGGATACGCCTCCCGTTGTAGGGTGCGTCATGATGGAAATAATGAGTCCACCTTTATCACTATACATTTTTAACGCTGAGCTTGTCTTAGCCATTTGCATTAAACTTAAGATACCTTCTTGCATCCTAGCTCCACCTGATGCTGTAAAAATAAGAAACGGTACGCCTAAATCCTTTGCTTTTTCGATAGCTCTTGTAATTTTTTCACCTACAACAGAGCCCATGCTTCCCATTCTAAAATGTGAATCCATAACGGCAACGACTACTTTTAAACCATTAATGTCTCCTTCACCCGTTACAATAGCTTCACTAAGGCCCGTTTTTTCACGGTCTTTCTCCAACTTTTCAACATAATCGGGAAATTCTAAAGGGTTTTGAGAGCGCATTGTACGATCATATTCAATAAACGTACCTTCATCAATTAAGCTACTAATTCTTTCTTTAGCAGTCATTTGGTGATGATGTCCGCAGTTTAAGCACACTTTTAGATTTTTATTAAGCTCTTTCGTGTACATAATTTTTTTACATTTTTTACACTTCGTCATAATTCCTTCCGGTACATCTTGTTTTAGGTGTTCTGATGGAACTGAAGCATACTTTTTCTTCTTTGTATTCTTTGCATTCTTTGTATTTTTAGTAAATAAATCTCTTAACAAAGTGTAACCTCCTTTTGATCCTTTTATCTAAAAGAACCTGTCTTCGTATCCTTTGCTTACCATGCAATAAGCATCAGTCTGAAACCAATAGAGCGTCTATCACCTATTATTTCAAAATAGGTTACACAATCGGTGCAAACAGACCATGAAGTATGAATCCACTCATAATTCCTTCATTTTGTGTACTAATTGATATTTACTTTACAAGAAAAGTTGTACATTTTGTGTAGAAACATGCAACGTGCTATTCGACATTTTGTGAAGCATCACAAGGATGATACCATCCTTTATGAATCGCAAAAACGTCATGCTCGTTTCCTTGTTTAATAGCATGAATTAATAACGCAATTTGGGCTTGATTTTGCATCATTGTTGACTGTTGAAATGTATAGTAAAAGTTACTAACAATTAGCCAAATGCGATGTAACAATCGATTATGTTGAAGGCGAAATAACTGCTCAAATAGCTGTTTAATTGTTAAGGTTTGATGATCTAGCTGATCAACAATGCTTTCATTATTCTGTAGTATAGATTCTAAGCATGCTCTTTCTAACATATATTTCGTTTCAATTAAGTCTTCTTTTGGTTTGCTATCATGCAAGAGAAACGTTGCTAAAATCTCGATAAGCTGATGATCGCCTACTTCTTTAATAAACGTGCCTTCCCCCCGCCGTGTTTCAATAAGGCCTAGCAACTCCAATGCTCGAAGCGCTTCACGCACAGAAGAGCGACCCGCATTTAGTCGCTCTGCCAACTCTCGCTCTGACGGAATTTTATCTCCTGTTTGCAGCTGATTAGACTGCATCAATTGCCGAATTTGCTTTAAGATTTCTACATAAACTTTTGACCGTTCATTCATCAACCTATTTTTTCACTCACCTTATCCACTTAGTATCCAAACAGAATTTTTCGCTGTATCACTTTATTCAATGATAGCCAAACGCTGCGTTTTTAATGCAATTTCATTTGGATCAACCTGTAACCTCGCAACACCTGTTTCCATCGCTGCTTTCGCCACAGCAGCTGCTACTGCTGGTGCAACTCTAGTATCGAATGGTGCGGGAATAACATAATCTTCATGTAAATCGTCTGATGAAATAAGGCTTGCAATTGCTTCTACCGCAGCAATTTTCATCTGTTCATTGATATGAGTAGCCCGTACATCTAGGGCACCACGGAATATACCAGGAAACGCCAGCACGTTATTCACTTGGTTAGGAAAATCCGATCTCCCTGTCCCAATTACCCTTACACCCGCACTCTTTGCTTCGTCGGGCATAATTTCAGGCATTGGATTAGCCATTGCAAAAACAATTGGATCCTCATTCATCTTTTGAATCATCTCTTTTGTCAGAGCCCCTTCGACAGATACACCAATAAAAACATCCGCTCCAGAAAGCGCATCTTCTAAGGTCCCAGTTACTTTTTGACGATTGGTATAAGCAGCTACCTCGTCTTTTACCTGATTCATCCCAAACGATCTACCTTCATAAACTGGACCTTTTGAGTCACACATAATAATGTCGCGCACGCCATAGCGATGCAATAATTTAATGATGGCAATCCCTGCGGCTCCAGCACCGTTGGCTACTACCTTCACTTCTGACATTTTTTTATTTGCTAGTTTTAATGCATTTACCAAGCCAGCTACCGTTACAATTGCAGTTCCGTGCTGATCATCATGAAAAATAGGAATATTGGTTTCTTTCTTTAAGCGTTCCTCAATTTCAAAACAATTTGGTGCCGCAATATCCTCTAGATTTACTCCACCGAATGTTGGTTCTAATAGCTTTACTGTCTCTACGATTTGGTCAATATCTGTGGTCTTTAAACAGATAGGAAACGCATCTACTCCGGCAAAGCTTTTAAATAATACTGCTTTACCTTCCATTACAGGTAAAGCTGCTTCTGGACCGATATTTCCTAACCCTAAAACCGCAGTTCCATCAGATACCACTGCAACCATATTTCCTTTCATTGTATACTCATACACATTATTCACATCATCGTAAATTTCTTTACAAGGCTCAGCTACCCCCGGTGAATAAGCTAGGCTTAAATCCTGAGCATTTCGAACAGGGATTTTTGACTTAGATTCTAACTTCCCTTTATTAATACGGTGCATATGCAGTGCTTCTTCACGTAAAGACATGAGCTCACTCCTCATTCGATATAAGTATACATATAGCTATTAATTAGAAACGATGCAGTTAAGCAATAAGCGCTCATTTTCATTGCATCTGAGTAAATGTAAAATTAAGTAACAGTGGTCAGACCACTTTTTTTAACTTCTTTACAATATAACATCATCTACAATCTGTAAAGACTATAGCGTTTTTACAGCCACATTTTCATCTCCAAGTAACGCTTTAAATTGTGTAATAACATCCCCCTCTAGTGAGATAAAATAGTCGGACGTTAAGCGTAATAATCGCTTCTCTGACTCATAGTACACCAGAACTGGTACATTTCCTTTAGCGCTATGAATTTTTTTATAAATATCACGAATGACTTCATCACTTTGGGCTGATGGCTTTACACGTAAATATACTTCTTGTTTCGGCAGCTCTTCTTCAACTTCCTTCGCTAAATAAATTTCTTGTGCAACAATTTGTCGCTTATTGGTTCGAATATCGACTTTACCTTTAATCAATACGACTTCTCCAACGTTTAACAACTGCTTGTATTTCTCGTAGCTTCGTGGAAACACTACTGCATCGGCATCGTCTGTTTCATCACTAATTGCAAGGAAGGCCATTTGCTCACCTTGTTTGGTACGAATGATGCGCTCATTTGAGATAAGTCCAATAATTGAAACTTGTGCTCCATTTTTACACTTCGCAATATCGCAAAGAGGGATTGTAAAATGAGCTTCCATTAACCTTTCATATTGAGAAGCCGGATGATTAGATAAATAAAAGCCTACTGCTTCTTTTTCACGTTCCAAAATTTCTTGCTCGCTGAATTCGTCTACTATTATGTACTTTGGCTTTAGCGAAAAACCCATGCCAAAATCATCTTGTGGATCAACCAGCTGGGCATGTTCGAAAGCTACGTCTATCGTTTCAATAAGCGTGGCACGATTTTCACCAAACTCATCGAAACAACCGGCATTAATCAGCGTTTCAAGGATTTTTTTATTAACAATTTTTGTCGATACGCGCATACAAAAATCAAATAGGTCTTCAAACGGCTTATTCTTTCTCTCATTGAGAATTTCTTGAACCACTGTTCCGCCAACATATTTAATTGCTCCTAAACTAAAACGAATCTGTTGCTTTTCTACATTGAAAGCATACGCACTTTGATTGATAGATGGAGGCAAAAGAGCAATCTTTCTTTTCCTCATTTCTTGAATGTATTGCTCACTTTTTGATTGATTTCCAATCGCACTGGTTAATAAAACCGCAAAGAACTGAAGGGGATAATGTGCTTTTAAATAGGCTAAATAGTAAGTAATAAAGCTATATGCAACGGCATGGCTCCTGTTAAATCCGTAGTTAGCAAACTTAACAATTAAGTCGTAGACTTGTTCTGAGACTTCTTCACCATATCCCTGTCGTTTACTACCTTCGATAAAATGCTTTCGCTCTTTTTGGAGCGTCGCACTCTCTTTTTTACTGACCGCTCGCCTTAAAAGGTCAGCTTCCCCTAATGAAAATCCGGCCATTTTCGAAGCGATTTGCATAATTTGCTCTTGATAAACAATGACTCCATACGTGGTTTGTAAAATTGGTTTTAGCACATCATGAACATACGTAACTTTTTCTAAACCATGCTTTCTTTTAATATAGGTTGGAATATGCTCCATCGGTCCAGGACGATACAAAGCATTGACCGCCACTATATCTTCTAGTTCTGTTGGTTGTAACTCTTTTAATACTTTGCGCATGCCGTCTGATTCTAACTGAAATATTCCAGTTGTATCACCACTTGCTAAAAGCTGAAACGTCTTAGCATCTTGCATAGGAATATCTGGTAGCTTTTGCCTTTCTCCTGTATCTCGCTCCACTTTTGCAAGAATATAATCAATTAACGTTAAATTACGGAGACCTAGAAAATCCATTTTAAGTAAGCCTATATCCTGCAGTGCTTCCATTGGGTACTGAGTGAGGTACACATTATGCTGACCCTCTTGAATAGGCGTATACGATGTAAGCGGCTCGCCATTAATAACAACGCCTGCAGCGTGAGTTGACGTATGTCTTGGAAGCCCTTCTACTTGCATTGCTAATTGCAAAAGTTTTTGTCTAATAGGCATAGCTTGAATATACTCACGTAAAGGCTTAGACTGTGCAACTGCTTGTTGTAACGTGACCCCAGGTTTAGATGGTAGTAATTTAGAAACAACAGAAAGATCTTCCTTATCCATTCCTATAACTTTTCCCACATCGCGAATGGCCGCCTTAGTCGCTAGAGTGCCGAAAGTAATAATTTGAGCAACATGAATCTGACCGTATTTTCCAGCCACATATTGAATGACTTGGTCACGTTTATTATCTGGAAAATCAATATCAATATCAGGCATTGAAATGCGTTCAGGGTTTAGGAACCGTTCGAACAACAAGTCATGCTTAATTGGATCAACATTGGTAATTTCTAAAACATAAGCAACTAAAGAACCTGCTGCTGAACCACGCCCCGGCCCTGTAATAATTCCATTTTTGTGCGCATACTGCATAAAATCCCATACAATTAGAAAGTAGTTGCTAAACTTCATCTGTTGAATGACACTAAGTTCATAGTCTAATCGTGCTGCATATTCAGGGGTGACTGTACTTAAACGCTTTTTCAAGCCTTCTTCGCACAGTTTTTGTAAATAGCTATCCGCCGTATCCTGACTGTTGGGGATTGGATAGGATGGAATCATCATTTTACCGAGTGAGAGCTCAAGGTTGCACCGGTCAGCTATACGATTTGTTTCGTATAAAGTGGAAAGAACGTCTGTATAGAGGCTTTCCATTTGAGACTGTGATTTAAAATAATATTCTTTGCTGTTCCTATCTTCCTCTATCATATCTTGAAGCATATCACCTTCACCTATAGCCTTTAGGCATTCATAGGCTTCATAATCTTCTTGAACCAGGTATTTTACGTCATTGGAAGCCAGTAACTTCACATTCAATTCTTCTGCTAATTTACAAAGTTCCTCATTCAAAACTTGCTCGTGATCTCCGTGTCGCTGAAGAGACAAATAAAAATTTTCTTCTCCATATACATGTTTAAAAAATGCAATAGTTTGTTTTGCTTCATCCAGCTTATTATCCAAAATAAGCGATTCAATTTCTCCAGATAGCCCAGGCGTAAAAGCGATTACGCCTTCTTTATAATGCGGTAACCACTTTTTTTTCACGCCGTTCTTTTCTTTTGTTTGAACAAGGCTGCTCAACTTTACTAAATTTTCATATCCCTTCTCATTCTGAGCGAGTAAAACAAGCGGATAAGAAAACGCTTCATCTTCTTGCTTTTGCACATATAAAGTCAAACCGATGATTGGCTTAATGCCAGCTTTTTTGCACTCTTTATAAAAAGGGATAGCTCCGTACATCACATTTTCATCCGTCAGAGCAACAGCTTTATAATCTAATGCTTTTGCACGTTCGACCAGCTGCTTAATTCGAATCGTGCTATTTAAAATGCTATATGCACTTTTTAGTTGTAGATGAACAAAAGGCACGAGTCTTCCCACCTTCTTTTTATGTATTTATGTCCATTATAAATTTTGTTGTTCTTCCATACAAATTACATAACTTGTTTTGTTTGTCCATATATATGAATTACAGCAGAAATGATAGAAAATGTGCAAAAGGAGGGAGAAGATGAAAGAGCCCTTTATGTCATTGTTTATTTGGAGCTACTTCACTTCATTAGGTATTATTCTTGGCGGTGCTTTAATTGGTTCGTTTGCAGGGTTTTTAATTGGTAAATCTCCATTTCACATCATGTATACATTAAGTAACAGCTTAAAAATTTGGGCGATTGTAGGAGCTATTGGAGGCACGTTTGATACATTCTATAGTTTTGAACGTGGCTTGTTTGAAGGTGCTACTAAAGATGTCGTAAAACAAATCTTGCTAATACTCTCAGCAATGGGTGGGGCTCAAACAGGGGCACTAATTATTAAATGGTTGACACAAGAGAGCTTAGGTTTATGAGGGTCCCAAACAAACGTCTATATAAGCGGTCAGACTTAGAACGCTTTTTCGCTGGATTAGTTATCGGTGCCATTATTAGCTGGGGCGTTTTTTTAATTATTTATGGTGAACTACAGCATGAACAAACAAAGTCATTAGTGCAGCTGGAACAGAAGCTAGAAAGAGCAGAAAAAAACAGTTTAATTTGGCAAGAAGATGTACGAGAATTAAATAAAAAGATGAAAAAAAACATTTTGATTCAAGAGGTGAAAGTAAACTTAACAAATACGAAGCAATATAAATTAGGTTCCCTCACTTCTTACCACCTTCAAGCTAGCGTTGAAGAAGAAGCACTACATTTAATTGCTCAAGACATTGAGAGTGCGTATGACGCACGAAATGTATTAAAAAAAGCGATTGAAAATAAAAAATATGAATTCGATAAAATGATTTACGAAGTCGAAGTGCACCAAATTTATTTCTACACCACTTTATCAATTGAAATTCGGATAAAGAAAGTAGAGAAAGTCATGTAAAACAGGCGTACTAGGAGAATGTACGCCTGTTTTAACATTTACTGAAATAGCGCTTCTAAATCTTGAAGCAGTGGCTCAACCTCATCCCAAGAATAAATGGAAGCACCAGCTGCAAGTGGATGACCTCCTCCTTTATACTTACGGGCAATCGTGTTGATAACCGGACCTTTTGATCTTAATCTTACTCGAATTTGATCTTCTTCTTCCACAAAGAATACCCATACCTTCATGCCTTCAATATGCCCTAATGAACTAACTAACTGCGATGCATCTGCTGGCGTTACGCTGTATTTCTCAAGAATTTCTTTTGGTATTTTCATATACCCAACCCCTGAGTCTGATAGAGAGAAATTTTGAAGCACATACCCATGTAAATGCGCCACGTTTGCTTTCGTTTTATACATCTCATCATAAACATCCTTAAATTCAAAATCATATTGAATTAAGTCGCTTGCGTAGCGGAACGTCTTAGGCTTTGTGCTTGGAAATAAAAAGCGACCTGTATCTCCCACAATTCCGCTAAAAATTAACTCAGCACCGCGGTCATTTAATGTAAGCCCGTCTTCTTTACCATGAAGGAAAAATTCATAGATCATTTCGCTTGTTGAACACGCTTCTGTATCCACCCATAGTAAATCTCCGTACTGGTCTTCATTCGGATGATGATCAATTTTAATTAGCATTTTCCCTTTTGCATATCGCTGATCACAGACTCGTTCCTGATTGGCTGTATCACATACAATAACAAGTGCATCTTCATACACTTCATCAGCAACATCATCCATTCGATATAAAAACTTAAGAGATTCCGCTTCTTTTCCTGTTACGTAAATCTTCTTTTCAGGAAAAGATGTTTTTAACAGCTCCGCTAACCCACATTGAGAACCATACGCGTCAGGATCTGGCCTTACATGACGGTGAATAATAATTGTATCGAAACCTTTAATTGCATTTAAAATTTGTGTTTTCATCTAGCAGCACTCCCATCGGTAAATTAGCAAACTATTTATGTACCAAACCTAATAGCTAGTTCTATTAAATCATAGATAGCTAGAAGTTTAAAAGCAGAATTAATTAATACTAGAATTTTCTGGCATCTATCGATAGAATAGGAATAAGTAGTCTGTTACATACAGCTTAAAGAAAACGCATTCAGTACTATGAAGGTGAAATTGTTTAGATATCTTACAACCAATAAATAATTATTTTCAAAAGGAGCTGAATGAATTAATGCCTATTCTCGCCATTTTAATCGTCATTTCATTTGTCTTTTATTTCTATTTAAAAGTCAAATATGTCCGCTCCAAACGTCCTATTGAACGCAAATGGATCTCTGCAAAATCCAGTATTTCACTTGGAGCTTTTGTACTTTTCTTTGGAATTAATCAATGGTTTATTTATGCAACTACAACATCCCTCATTATCGGTATCATCTTTGCTTTATTTGGTCTCGGAAGTATTATTACAGGTATTCGCGCATACAGATATTACCTTCCTCTTGCTACGAAAGAAGCTCAAACGTCTTTATAAAAAGAGTTTGGGACATAACAAAATGATTGCTTCTAAGAGACGAACAATAGCTGTTCCAATCTTTTTGGTTTGTCTGAACACGTTCGTTCCATTGCGCTACGGCCACTCGCTTTCCGCGGGGAGGAACCTGAGCTTCCTCGCTGCGCTGCGGGATCTCAGTTTTCCCTCTCTTTCCCGCAGGAGTCGAGTGTCCTACGCTCCATTCCACCCTGTTTCCAACATTGTTTTCACAATCAACCAAAAAACCTGAACGATTAAAAGTGAGAAACTCTCAATCGTTCAGGTTTATCATTGGCTGAATTACTTATGTCCCAGCCTCTTTATACACGTTCTAAAAGCTGCGCCATTAGCATTGCTTTACCAACAACGACGCCCTCATTATATACTTCAACATCTACCTTTCCAAACTTTCGACCCAACTCCAATACTTTCGGTCGAATTTCAACAATGCTGTCAATTTGTACAGGTTTAATGAAATAGATCGTAATATTCTCAATAACTAAGTCACCTTTTTTGAATGAACGAAGCGCTCGGTTTGCTGCTTCCGTTACAATTGTCGTAAATACGCCGTACGAAATAGTTCCCATATAGTTTGTCATTTGCGGCGTTACTTCACAGCGATAAAAAGGTTCAGCTTTTGTATCTTTTACATCGATGAATTGATTGGTCACAATATCGTCAATTGTTTCGCCAACCTGAGGTTGCCTTTGAATCATCTGAAGTGCTTTTAAGACATCCTGTCGACTGATAATTCCTTCTAAATGGTGAGAGTCATCAACAACGGGAAGAACTTCAATACCTTCCCAAACCATCATATGAGCAGAAGATGCCACCGACGTTTTACCATGGACCGTCATTGGATTTTTCGTCATTACCTTCTCGATCGAGGTTTGGGCATCATAACCAATTACATCTTTAGAAGTCACCATTCCGTGGACTTTCATCTGATCATCCACTACAGGAAAACGGCTATGATGCGTTTTTGTGTTAAGGTTATGCCACGTAGCAATTGTATCATTAAGCTTTAGGCTAACAGCTTCTTCAGCAGGCGTTAAGATATCTTCCACCAGTACAATTTCCTTTTTGATCAATTGATCGTAAATGGCACGGTTAATCATGGTTGCAACGGTAAATGTATCATAACTTGTAGAAATGATAGGAAGTTTTAAGTCATCTGCGAGCTTCTTCACCCAATCTTCTGTATCAAATCCTCCTGTAATTAAAACAGCTGCTCCTGCTTCTAAAGCCAATTCATGTGCATTTACTCGGTTTCCAACAATTAAAAGGTTTCCTGCTTCTGTGTATCTCATCATGGCATCTAGCTTCATTGCACCAATAACAAATTTATTAAGCGTTTTATATAACCCTTCTCTTCCACCCAGCACTTGTCCATCTACAATGTTTACAACTTCGGCAAAAGTAAGCTTTTCAATATTTTCTTTTTTCTTTCGCTCGATTCGAATGGTCCCAACACGCTCTATTGTAGAAACGTATCCTTTATTTTCTGCATCTTTAATAGCTCGATAAGCAGTACCTTCGCTTACCGTCAGTTCTTTTGCAATCTGCCTAACTGATATTTTTTCACCAATTGGTAACGAGTCAATATAGTGTAAAATCTGTTCATGTTTTGTCGCCAAATGTACTTCACCCTTCTAAAGCGCCGGACGTACTCGGTGCTTTACTCTTTTCTTTTTATTATAAAGGTGGGAAGAGCTGGATTCAATCTCATCCTCTTTGACGAATTGGCTTACGAAGCTTTTGTTGCAAAAGCTTTTTTTGTTCTTCTTTTTTCGCATATAAAAGTGATGACACATTGCCACCTACAACTAGAAGTGCTAACCCTAACCACGTAAGGCTAAAAATCCCTTGAAGGCTCTCTGTGCTTATGACAATATAAGGCTTTGCATAATAAAGCATAAGACCACACAACAACAAATATAAAATTGCTTTATTTCGCTTTAACACCACTACATTCCCCCTTTTTTATTTACATAGTATGCTTGTACACACAAAAAAAGACGATGCGCGCTAAATTTGCATCGTCTTGCTATTTCTATTACAAATCCAAACCTTCTCCAGGCTGTAAGACTTTCCCTTCAATTCCTTTTAAGGATTGGACGAACTCATGAGGATCTTGTTTAATAACAGGGAACGTATCGTAATGGATTGGAACAACTAATTTGGCATTTATCCATGAAGCTGCAATTGCCGCATCCTCAGGACCCATTGTAAAGTTATCTCCAATCGGCAAAAATGCTACATCTGGATGGTAATCGCTTAACAATTTCATGTCAGAATAAAGCGCCGTATCACCCGCATGATAAATGGTTTTTCCTTCAATTGTTAGCAGCAAGCCTGCTGGCATGCCCGTGTAAACAATTTGCTTGCTTTCTTCTTCCGTATAGCTTGATCCATGAAAAGCTTGTGTGAGTTTAACTTTACCAAAATCAAACGTATAAGCTCCTCCAATGCTCATGGGATGAACATTTAAACCTTTCCATCCTAAATATGTAGCGAGCTCAGCAATAGCAATAACCTGCGCATTTGTTCGTTTTGCAATGGCTACTGTATCTCCTACGTGATCGTTATGACCGTGCGTTAGTAAGATATAGTCTGCTTGTACATCCTCTGCATTTAAATCCGTTTTTCCATTTCCTGTAATGAATGGATCAATTAAAATTGTTTTCCCTTGCGTTTCAATTTTCACAACAGAGTGTCCGTGATAAGAAATGTGCACAATAACCTCTCCTTTATCATTATCACTAATTAACTAGTTCGTACCCTTTCTATACTAATTTAAACAAAAAGGGTACGTTCTCTTTATTATAAAGCCGTTATGCTTGCTCTAACAATGTTGTAGCATCAGAGTACGTTAATCCATGTGCATCCGCTACTGCTGCATATGTCACAAAGCCGTTTAATGTATTAATCCCTTGAAGTAACGGTGGATTTTTCAAACACGCTTTCTTGTACCCTAGGGTTGCAATTTGAAGCGCATAAGGAACAGTCACGTTCGTTAAAGCCATGGTTGACGTACGAGGAACAGCTCCAGGCATATTAGCTACCGCATAGTGCAAAACACCGTGCTTTTCATACGTTGGATTATCATGTGTTGTAATGCGGTCTGTTGTTTCAAAGATTCCACCTTGGTCAATCGCAATGTCTACGACAACTGAACCTGAAGACATTGTTTTAATCATGGAAGTGGTAACTAATTTTGGAGCTTTGGCACCTGGAATTAATACTGCTCCAATTACTAGGTCTGAGTCCTTCACAGATTCTGCAATGTTATAGTGATTTGACATTAATGTTGTAATTTCCTTGCCAAATAAGTCGTCTAATTGTCGAAGTCGCTCTGCACTTAAATCAATAATTGTTACATTTGCCCCTAGGCCAACAGCAATTTTCGCAGCGTTTGTTCCCGCAACTCCACCGCCAATAATCGTTACTTTTCCTCGTTGAACACCGGGCACACCACTTAGTAAAACTCCCTTACCACCCTTTGTTTTTTCTAGAAATTGTGCCCCAATCTGCGAGGACATCCTTCCAGCTACTTCGCTCATTGGTGTCAAAAGTGGAAGCGTACGATTCGGTAGCTGCACAGTTTCATACGCAATGCCTACTACTTTCTTTTCAATCAATGCTTTTGTTAATGCTTCTTCAGCAGCAAGGTGCAAGTACGTAAATAAAATTAATCCTTCACGAAAGTAATCGTACTCTTCTTGTAATGGTTCTTTTACTTTCATGACCATCTCTGCACTCCACGCATCGTGAGCTGTTTCAACAATGGTCGCTCCAGCTTCTACATACTGTTCATCCGTAAAGCCAGATCCCTCACCAGCACTTTTTTCAACCCATACTTCGTGACCAGCGTTTGTAAATGCCGTTACGCCAGCTGGTGTAATAGCAACGCGATTTTCATTATTCTTAATTTCTTTTGGAACACCTATTTTCACGATTGTCACTCCTTAATTTATTGTTTATTTATCATATGAATGATATGTAAAATAAGCTCCCCACCTTATGCTTATAAAGTGGGGAGTTTTTGCCTTATTTATAGTCTATCCATCTTTTTATTCATATAGTTCGTTATCACTTTTAGCTTCAACATTTTCAAATGTTGAAGCCATGTAGCCATCTCCTACTACACCACTTGAGTAAGAGTCCATTAGTTGTTGAAACGTTTGTTGTTCTCCTTCATGATCGTATTCATAAACGTGCTGAGGGTTCTTTTTTTCTTTCATTGTTAATCTCTCCTTATATAACGTGTTGTTTTATTCCCCTCTATTTTTCTTCTAACTTGTTGGAGTTATGCACGATGTAACCGTGATTATGACTCTGTACACTTTCACAAAAAATAAGCATAAAAAATGCGCACTTCAGTGAGTGCGCATTTTTTATGCATTAACTTCTTGCTTCAAATCCTCTTTAACTTTTAAGATTGCTTGTCTTACCTGATCGAAACCTGTACCACCCGCACTATTACGACGATTAACCGCAGTTTTTGGATCAAGTACGTGATAGATATCCTCTTCAAATAAATCGCTTGCCGCTTGGTAATTTTCTAACGGTAAATCCATTAGATACATACCTTGCTGAATGCATTCTAGAACAAGCTTACCTACAACTTCATGAGCCTGACGGAACGGCATCCCTTTTGAAGCAAGGTAGTCTGCTAATTCCGTTGCATTTGAAAAGTCTTTTTTAGTTGATGATTCCATGACGTCTGTTTTAACAGTCATTGTTTCAATCATTCCAGCAAAGATTGTCAAGCAACCCTCAATCGTTGTAACTGTATCAAACATACCCTCTTTGTCTTCTTGTAAATCTTTGTTGTATGTTAGAGGCGTACCTTTCAACACTGTTAACAAGCTAAAGAGATGTCCATAGACTCTTCCTGTTTTTCCACGGATTAGCTCAGCCATATCAGGGTTTTTCTTTTGTGGCATAATACTGCTTCCTGTAGCATATGTGTCATCCATTTCAATAAACTGGAATTCTTGACTCGACCATAAAATTAACTCTTCGCAGAAACGAGATAAGTGCATCATCAAAATTGAGCTATTGCTCAAAAATTCTAAAATAAAGTCGCGATCACTTACTGCATCCATACTATTTTGATAAATATCAGCAAAGCCCAACAGCTCAGCGCTATAGTAACGATCAATTGGGAACGTTGTACCAGCAAGTGCTCCTGCTCCTAGGGGAGAGATATCAATGCGTTTTAACGATCCTTCAAATCGCTCAGTATCACGCTTAAACATTGATACATACGCTAGTAAGTGATGAGCAAACGATACAGGCTGCGCTCTTTGTAGATGCGTGTAGCCAGGAAAGATTGTTTCAACATGCTGATCAGCTTTTTCAACTAACACATGCTGTAAATGCTTTGTCAGTTGGATGATTTGCTGCACATGCTTCTTTAAATATAAGTGCATATCAGTTGCAACTTGGTCATTACGGCTTCTGCCTGTATGCAGTTTTCCACCTACAGGACCAATTTCATCGATCAAGAGCTTTTCTAGATTCAAATGAATGTCTTCGTACTGAGCAGAAAACATAAGCTCTTTATTTTTTGCTTTTTGAAGCAGGGTTTGTAACCCTGCTTTAATTTGATTCGCTTCTTCACTAGAAAGAATTTTGCATTTTTCTAGCATAGATACATGAGCTAAGCTACCTTCAATATCTTCTTCTACTAAATGTTGGTCGAATGAAATGGATGCCCCAAATTCATCAATCCATTGTTCAGGACGTTTCGTAAAACGTCCTCCCCATAATTTGGTCATACTGTCGTCACCTTCTTAGTATTCACCATGCTGCTAACTTTTGTTGGAAGTCCCCATAAAGAGATAAATCCTACTGCTGCGTTATGGTCAAATTCATCTTCTTTTGTGTACGTAGCAAGTTTTTCGTTATATAGAGAGTTTGGAGACTTACGGCCTTCAACAATCGCATGACCTTTAAACAGCTTTACACGTACCGTTCCGTTTACATATTGTTGCGTATCCTTTAAGAATGCTAACAGTGAATTTGTTAAAGGTGAAAACCAAAGTCCTTCATAAATAACTTCTGTTAACTTTTTCTCAATAATTGGTTTGAAATGTGCCACTTCTTTTACAAGTGTTAGATCTTCTAATTCCTTATGCGCTTTGATAAGAGTCATCGCAGCTGGACACTCATATACTTCACGTGACTTAATTCCAACTAAACGATTTTCTACGTGGTCGATACGTCCAACTCCGTGCTTTCCAGCAATATCGTTCAGTTCAAGAATAAGCTGAGCTAACGTATAAGATTGGCCATTTAATGAAACAGGTACACCTTGAACAAATTCAATTTCAACCGTTTCAGGAGTATCCGGCGTATCTTCTAATGCAACAGTTAAGTCGTAAGCTTCTTCCGGCGGAGCAGCCCAAGGATCTTCTAGAACACCACACTCGTTACTTCTTCCCCATAAATTTTGATCAATTGAAAACGGGCTGTCTAAGTTAACTGGAATTGGAATATTATGCTGCTTCGCATATTCAATTTCTTCTTCACGAGACCATTTCCAATCACGTACCGGTGCAACAACTTCTAGATCTGGGTTTAAAGCTTTGATTGAAACTTCAAAACGAACTTGGTCATTTCCTTTTCCTGTACAACCATGGGCCACAGCTACTGCATTTTCTTTCTCTGCGACTTCAACAAGCTTCTTTGCAATTAGCGGTCTTGATAACGCAGATACTAATGGATATTTGCCTTCATATAATGTGTGAGCTTGCAGAGCAGCTAATGCATAAATATTTGCATACTCTTCTTTGGCATCAATCACGTGTGATGCTACCGCTCCAACTGTAATAGCTTTTTCTTTAATAAAGTTTAAATCTTTTCCTTCACCTACATCTAAACAACAAGCAACAACATCATAACCTTTTTCCTGTAACCATTTAATAGCAACTGAAGTATCTAAACCACCTGAATATGCAAGAACAATTTTCGGATTACTCATCAACATTTCCTCCTAATATATATAAATACATCTCAATAAATTTTTATTCATTTAATCTACTATTACTTTAACAACTTTATTTGGTTTTTTCAATACTTATTCACAAAAAAGTATATAAATTCACAAATACTTTTTCAAAAACCTTGTTTTATACGATAAATATACTCTTATCATAAAATAAAACTGCATATATAAAGTGATAAAACACATGATTTTTCTTATTATTTCCTTTATCATAAACAGCATAAGTTCTTATTCACAAAACAAAGAGAGCATTAATGCAAAGATTTCATATGCAAGTGAGGCGTTTATTTATGCAAAATATGTTTTTATATAATAAAAGGCTGGGTATTTCTATTCCTGTACTAGCACATTCATGGAATGAATATACTCCCGCACTACAAGAAGAAATTTTAATTCAGTGGGAAGAAATTAGAGGTTTGATTCCTGATCGAATTGCAGAAATTGAAAGGAAAATTAATAACAAGCAGGCTGCTTTAGAAGAAGAAGATAATTTTCAGAAGTCTTGCCAATTAAATGAGGAAATTGCTGAATTAGCCTCTATTATTAATGATTTGTGGATTTGGTATCGTACGGACCAAGATATATCTGCCAAAACTCATTTGTAAATAAGGTCGAGACATAAGTGTTTCAGTTAACTCTCAACCGTTCGGGTTTTTTGTTGGTGCGGAAAATAAGTTTAAAAAAGAGTGGAATGGAGCGTAAGACACGCGACTCCTGCGGGAACTAGAGGAAAGGCTGAGACCCCACAGCGCAGCGAGGAGGCTCAGATTCCTCCCCGCGGAAAGTGCGACAATGGAACGAACGTGTTTTTCCAACCTCACTCGTTTCGAAACGTCATGTCATGATTCGTCTTTGAGAAGGAATCATGTAGTTATATCCCAGCCTCGTTATTTACTTTTTCTATTAAAAGACGATATTGATAAAATCGCTTTGCATAATCTGTTACTTGCTTTGTAAATGTATAGTTCATTCCTCCACCAATTGCCATACCAAGCAAAGGAATACGACCGTATGCCTTACGCTTTAAGATGACTATAAGAAAGCTTTTAACAATCTGAGCAACAGCTTTATAAACAAGCGACTCAGTTACCACCTGATCTCTACCTTCATAAAAATAAGGGTCGACACCATGTTCGATTTCCTCTGTCAATTCAAGCCACCCTGTCTTTTGCAATTCAGGTGGCAGCAAAGCCGTATGAAATACTTTTAACGTCATCATAAGTTCAAACGGTGTATGGATATTATAACCGTAGCTCATGGCTGCTTTTTGAATCGATTGTAAATTAATAAATAACAAAGCTGGAATATCTGTACCTACTAGTAGAGCTTTCCCCGTACCAGATAAAGCGCCTTGTCCCAATGCATAAAGCCTCTGTTTTGCTAGCTGTTGATCACAAATGTAAGATAGTTGATCAATTTGTAGTGATTGAAGTTCTGGTATATCTGTAATATCTGGTTGAAATACGCGTGCTGTATTAATAATCTGTTTTTCAGCTTGTATCTGAATATCTGTATTTTGAATAAAGGATGTAAAATGAAACATAAAATCATCTGTTTTCGCTAAATACTCTTGTAAAATATGCTCAGGTACAAGGCCAACTGCTTTATGTAACCATTCATCATATGTAATCTCAATCTGACTTTGATCATATTCATCCAATGTTTGTTCCCACTCCCGAATTTCGTGTAGCAACTGCTCTTCTCGATTGGTTAGGCTCATGCTTTCACTCCTTCAAAGATAAGTAATAGAATTTGTTTCCATTATAACAAATGTTTAAAAAGACACCTATTTTCATAAAACAAAAAAAGCTAGCGAAAGACGCTAGCTTTTTACATGCTATTAAATATTTGCTAAGCGAACTACGTCGCGAGCAATCATTACTTCTTCATTTGTCGGAATGACAAGAACCTTTACTGGAGAGTGAGGATAGCTAATAAACGCTTCTTCTCCTTGAACACCGTTTAATGCTGGGTCCCAATATACGCCCATAAATTCTAAGCCACGAAGTACACGAGCACGTACAACATCACTGTTCTCACCGATACCTGCAGTGAAGATAATTGCATCTACACCAGACATACGAGCTGCATAAGAGCCAATGTACTTATGAATACGACCAGCAAACACTTCAAGAGCTGTTTCTGCGCGGTCGTTTCCTTCGCCACTTGCTTTAATTAAGTCACGTAAGTCACTTGAGATACCTGATACACCAAGTAAACCACTTTCTTTATTCAACACATTTAGCACTTCGTCTGCAGTTTTTCCTGTTTTCTCCATGATGAATGGAATTAACGCAGGGTCAATGTTACCAGAACGAGTTCCCATTGCTACACCAGCTAACGGCGTGAAGCCCATTGATGTATCAATTGATTTTCCACCTTCGATTGCTGCGATACTTGCACCGTTACCTAAATGACAAGAAATTAAACGTAGTTGTTCAACTGGACGACCTAATAGTTCAGCTGCACGCTCTGATACATATTTATGTGATGTACCGTGGAAACCGTATTTACGAACACCATAGTCTTCATAGTACTCATACGGTAAGCTGTATAAGAATGATTTTTCAGGCATTGTTTGATGGAATGCCGTATCGAACACTGCAACTGCCGGAATGTTTGGTAAGATTGCTTGGAATGCTTTAATACCAACAACGTTAGCTGGGTTATGAAGAGGTGCTAAATCTGATAATGCTTCAATTTCAGCTAGTGTTTCATCCGTAATTAACACAGAATCAGCAAACTTCTCTCCACCGTGAACAACGCGGTGTCCAACGCCTGTAATCTCATCGTATGACTCAATAATACCTTGAGACAATAGCTTGTCTACTAAGATTTGAACTGCTACAGAGTGGTCTGGAATTTCTCTTACTTCTGTTTGTTTTTCACCATTTACTGAAATAGTGAAAACAGCATCGTCTAAACCGATACGCTCTACTAAACCTTTTGTTAAAACTGCTTCGCTTGGCATTTCAAACAGCTGGAACTTTAAAGATGAGCTACCAGCATTAATTGCAATAATTTTTGACATATACTAAAAACAGCTCCTTTTTATATACGTGCATTATGAACTTGACGAAAAAGTACAAAACGATATTCTCTACAATATTCTATGCATTTCGACACAAATTCTATCCTTATTCATTTAATCATTCAGCACTATAGATTTCAAGGGCTATGCACGATTAAAAGCGCCATCATAAAAAAATCATTATTTTCTAAAAAGATAAATTATTTATTCAATTTAAACCATTCATTCATTTGACTCATAATATCGTTCATGCCTTGCTTGTTACTAAACTTTGGTAAATTTACAAGAAGTGCGTTCTCTGGTGGAGTTACCCCCTCACCCTTTTTCTGTAAAACCAGAATGCTTTTTGCTGCTTCTTCCTGCTTAAACATCGATAACGGAAGCTGAATGATTGCTTGTACAATCGCTTCTTCTTTTAGCAACGCCTGTAGAAGATGAGATTGCTCAGAATCAAATAGATTGTTTGGAATCAGCGTGACTACATATCCACCTGGTTTAACGTGGTTTAAGCTTTTTTCAATAAATAAATGATGAGCATATGTATGCCCTTCTTCTGACTTTACTTTATATTGGGCAGCACCTTCATCATTTGGATAATAGCCTACCGGTAAATCACAAATCACAAGGTCAACAGGATCAATAAATAACGGCTGTAAACTATCTTGATGAAATAACTCTACACCGTGCTTTTGAAGGTTTGCATTTACATAGGTTAACTGAAGCAATAAGTCGTCAATATCAACGCCATACACTTGTTCAATTGAATGTGAATGCATATTTAAAATCGTCGTAATTAAATTCCCTGCTCCTACTGCTGGATCTAGTATCGTATAGCTCTGATTCCCTTCCATAAACTTACCAACGACATAACCCATAAATAACCCTACCGCATCAGGTGTCATTTGATGATTTGGCTGAATCGCTTCTTTCATTCCTTTTAAAACTGCTAATTGATATGCTTTTCGAATTGTCTCTTGCTCAAATTGATTCAGTTTTACAGAACTATATTCTTTTTGTAACCTTTTTTTCGTTACTTCATCTAATTCATCTTGTAAGATGTCTTCTTGAAATAAATTTTCACCTGTTTCAGCAACTGCTTCTAAATATAAGCAGTTTAGCTCTTTTCGTAAAATGACTGCACTCTGGTCAATAACCTTAAACAGCTGCTCCATTTTTGATAACTCGCTCACATCTATTCCTCCTTGAACATTTCCATTTATTAATCTATTTTTCATTACAACGCTTTATATAGAACTCTAACAAAGAATTTTATTTTATCACAAATAGTTCATGCCACACAAAGAAGGCGAAAAACAATGTTTTCCGCCTTCTTTGTCTAAAACATGTGCAATTACTTAGCTGCTTTTGCTGCTTCGATTGCTGCTTCATAGTTTGGATGATCCGTAACTTCTGGTAAATACTCAACGTATGTTACTTCGTCGTTTGAGTTTACCACAAATACAGAACGAGCTAATAAACGTAGTTCTTTGATAGCTACGCCAAATGCTTCACCAAAAGATAAATCGCGGTGATCAGATACAGTTTGTACGTTTTCAATACCATTTGAACCGCACCAGCGCTTTTGTGCAAACGGCAAATCAACGCTTACTGTTAATACTTTCACATTGTCTAGCTTTGATGCTTCTTCATTGAAGCGGCGAGTTTGTGCATCACAAACACCTGTATCAATAGAAGGAACTACACTAATTAGACGCACTGAACCTTTTGTGTCATCTAACGTTACTTCTGACAAATCGTTTGCAAGAACCGTAAAATTAGGCGCTTTGTCTCCTACCTTTACTTGATTCCCTAGTAGTGTTACATCGTTACCTTTAAACTTAACTGTTGTCACGAATGATTCCTCCCCTAAATAAATATGTACATCCTTCATATTAGCGCCTATGTAAAAAGATTGCAATTAAATGCGTTTTCCCCATATAAAAAAGCCCTCGTTTTTATAATCATGTAACGAGAGCTTGTAGCTTATAGATTAAATGAATCATGACTATCATTGCGGTCATGATTTTCTTGGTCATGACGATTTTTTTTAAACATATGCTGCATGCGTTCGATTGCTTGAGGTGCAGTGTCTAGGATCTTCTCGTATAAGTGCGTGCTTTCATTTAAATGAAGCATTTTAATTCCAGCTGAGCTAACAATCAAGAAAGCAATTGGCGTAATCGATACTCCTCCACCACTTCCTCCACCAAAGGGATGACTCGAATCAGCTGATTGACCACCTTGTTGTGAAGATGACTTGTGTCCTTCTCCATTAAATTCACTTCCTCCTGCTGCAAAACCAAACCCTACCTTTGATACCGTTAAAATAACGCTTCCATCCGGTGTTTCTACTGGGTCTCCGATGATTGTATTGACGTCAATCATTTCTTTTAAATTTTCCATTGCTGTAGACATTAGACTCTTAATTGGATGTTCTCCCATTCAAGTAACCTCCTTATGTTTTAACAGAATGCGCTTTGCTTTCGCTTTCAGGCTTATAAAAGCGAGGTATCTTGCGCCAGTGCTTAACTAAACGTAAACCTACTAATATAGCTTGTCCTAATCGGAATGAAATTATGCATTGAAAGATGGTTTCAGACCACATCTTTTGAAAGGCTGGCACTACCGTCATCCTAGGAGGATCTTTTAGCCTCATGTATTGATCGAGCAGATGAACAAAACCACTTTTTGCAGACCATACAACACCCACTAAAATAGCGCTGAGAGCAGCGTCACCTAGACCTACTCGTGTATGCCATTTTAAATTTCTCACTGCTATATGACTTAAAAACTTCCGAATAATGGTATGAAAGCCAACAACATGTTCTAAAAATTGCTTTGCATCTTCCAGAAGATTGAGACCGTCTTCCATGGAGTAGTCTTTCCATTTATCTTTATTTGTATTTTCTCCCGCTCCGCTTTTTTCTTCGACAAGCAGGGTATTGGAGTCTTTTTGAACCTTTACCACTGGTATTTCATATGTATAGCGAATGAGCTTAAACCACGCCATAAACGTCACGCGATAATAATCGTTATCCTTGGCATGTCGTAAGTCAATATATACCGTAACCTTCGTAACTATCACTATAAACACAAGGACAAGTAGTATTGCGATAATCCATGACACCCATATCACTTTCTTCACTCCTTTTTCCCCTTCCATTATGTCCCATATATCATGAAGTTAAACCTAACAAGAAAGGCCCCCACTCAACGAGTAGAGGCCTTCTATATTATTTTATTTCATGCACTACTGCAGTTTCTGCAAAATAGTCATGTGCACCTTGCTTTTTAGGTAAAAAGGCAACGATGATATAACCGATAAATAGAACCGTTTTTGAAATATAACGTCCAATTCCTTCTCGGAACAAAACGACTGACCAGCTAAGCGGCGTTCCATTTAATGAGACTACCTTTAAGCCAAAAACCATCTTTCCTAATGTTTGACCAAAGAACTTGGTCATTAAAATGAAATAGCCGTAAAACGTCAGTGCTGTAATGAACCAAAACGGTGAAAATAATTGATCAACTTGAGCAAAATCAAATGCTTTAAAAATTGGTTTTACAATAATACCATTTATACTTCCCACTACAATGATATCAAGGAGGTATGCCCAAAAGCGCATCCAAAACCCAGCATATCGATTTTCAACTACAGAAGGGTTTACTACTCTATCTTCTAAAGGTGATGAATGTTCAACACCCGCTACTTCTTTATCATATGAGTTATTTTCCATTATTCATCCACCTCTATTCTTGATATAGATACATCATACGAGGAGAATTTGGCTCAGCTAATGATTTCAAAACAGAAGATAGCTGCTGGTCACTTCCCATCATCTTGTTCATGCTCATGGATAGCCATGAAGGGAAGCCAAAGCCTGATTCGTATTCAATAACCTGAGCATCTTTTAGCTTATACTGCTTTTTCATATCTACTAAGCTGTCTTCAAAGAACCCTAGCTCATCAACTAATTTTAACTCTTTTGCTTGGCGACCATCATAGATTCGCCCATCAGCAATTTCACGCACCTTACTTTCAGATAAGTCGCGCCCTTTCGAGATGACATCAACAAAGCCGCTGTATGAGTTATCAATAAGCTTTTGCATAATTTGACGCTCTTCTTCAGTCATATCTCTCGTAGGTGACATAATGTCCTTATGCTCACCACTTTTTATTGTCACGTCTTTTACTCCAAGACGCTCAGCGAGTTCTCCGTAGTTTACGCTTTGCATAATAACACCGAGTGAACCTGTTAACGTATCTGGAGTTGCATAAATTTTATCAGCTGATGTCGAGATGTAATATCCACCAGATGCAGCCATTGAGCCCATTGAAATATAGATAGGTTTTTTCGTATCAGCTTGAATCTCTTCCATTTTTTTATGTATTTGAGCGCTTTCTACTACTCCACCCCCTGGTGAATTAACCTTTATGATAATTCCTTTGACCATGTCATCATCTTTAGCTGCATCAAGTTGTTCTAAAAACAGCTCGTGATTATAGCCACCTTGCGAAAATACTGATGTACTATCTCCTGTATCTTGAATCGTTCCGTTTACTTCTAAAACAGCAATCTTATTAAGAGACGCACCCTCTTCAATAACCGTTTCAGTTAGCTCGCTAGTACTTCCGCCAAAGAACCCAGCAACGCCCGTTTCCTCATCACTAGCAAAAATAAAAGTTGAAACTGTGTTTACTAGTATTGAAATAATAAATACACCAACTGCGATGGCGAGTGCTACCCACCTTTTCGTATTCATGAAAACCCTCCTAAATTAATCCTGATTACAAATTGAAAGAATAATCTTTCAATTTATGTTTTAATAGTGATATAATTATTGTAACAAACTTTTGTAAGAAAGTTTACTTTTATACTATTTTTTTACATCAAAGACGGGGAAACAAGGGGGAACTACATATGTCAAATCGTCGTAATGTTTATTTCTTTCATCCTAGAAATAAAGAAACGAATGCCGCAGTAAAACCTTTACAAGAGTTAGCGGTTAAGTATGATTTTACGGTAGTAGAGCAATCGAAAGAGGCAAATATTATTGTAAGCATTGGAGATGACGGTGCTTTTTTACAGGCTGTCCGTCAAACAGGTTTTAGAGATGACTGCTTGTATGCAGGGGTAGCAACATCCGAGCAGCTAAACTTCTACTGTGATTTCCATATTAATGAAAAAGAAAAAATGATTGACGCTATCACTTCCGAAAATATTGAGGTAAGGCGCTTTCCTGTATTAGAAACAACCATTGATCAAGAGACGACATTCCATTCACTAAATGAATGTCTTGTGCGATCCGCATTAATAAAAACGTTTACAATGGACGTATTTATTAACGAGAATCATTTTGAGACATTCCGTGGCGATGGTATGGTTATTTCGACACCAACAGGAAGTACAGCTTATAATAAATCAGTTAACGGTGCCGTCGTTGATCCACTTTTACCGTGTATGCAAATCAGCGAACTTGCATCTTTAAACAATAACAATTATCGTACGCTTGGATCTTCTTTTATTTTAAGCAATGAGCACACGTTAACCCTAAAGCTCTCAAACGATAACAGCCATTACCCTGTTATCGGCTTAGATAACGAAGCAATCAGTACAAAACACGTAGATCAAATCCAAGTTCGTCTAAGCGATCGCCAAGTTAAAACTGTAAAATTAAAAGATAATTCATTTTGGCAACGCGTACAGCGTACATTCTTATGAGTACTATTTTAAAGAGGCGTGCTTTACAGCACACCTCTTTCTTTATGAACACTGATAAACAATCTCACCATTTATAATGGTGAAATGTACTTGCACTTCAAGTAGCTCATCCACGTTTATCTCAAATAAGTCCTTTTTAAACACCGTAAAGTCGCCAATGTATCCTTTTTTAATCTTTCCTTTTATATGTTCTTGGCTAGTTGCTTGGGCACTTCCTAATGTAAATAGCTGAATGGCTTGAAACATCGTTAACTTTTCTTTTGGCATATATTCAGGTAAGTCGCCTACCCCTACTTTGCGCGTTACGGCTGCGTGTATTCCTAGCAGTGGGTTAATTGGCTCTATAGGTGCATCCGAGCCTCCCGCACACATAATGCTGTTATCTAATAGAGTCTTCCATGCATAGCAATATTTTAAATTTTCCTCACCTATCTTATCAATTACCCACGGAAAGTCACTTGCTAAAAAGCGCGGTTGAATGTCTAATACAACAGGTAAACGCTTCGTTCTTTCAATCAAATCTTTCCTTAAGATTTGTGCATGAATAATACGATCTCGAACCTTTTCACTAGGTGGATATTGCTCAATGCTATCTAATACGTATTCAAAAGCTAAATCACCGATAGCATGAATAGCTACAGGTCTGCTAAGCTCTCTCGCCTTTCGAACAAGCTGTTTAAGCTCTGGTAGGCTCTGAATAGCTAGCCCGTTTGTTGATGGATCACTTTTATATGGAAAGCTAAGCAGTGCAGATTTACTACCTAATGAACCATCAGCAAAAATTTTCATCGCACCAAATTCTAAAAATGCAGAGTGGGTAGACTGCTGTTTCACATATTCGTCCATTGATTCTACAACCTTATGATGAACAAGTAAGTTACAGCGAAATAAATTTCTTTGATCCTCTATTACTTTTTTAAACGCTTGGTATGTTCGTGTAAAACCACCATAATAATTTAAATCTTCCGTATGTACGCCCGTTAGTCCGTATTGAACACAATCTTTAATTGAAACCTGCAAAGCTTTTTCTAAATAAGCTTCTGATACAACTGGAATATGCTTGGTTACCAGTTCCTGTGCTTGATCTGCTAAAAAGCCCGTTGGCATTCCCAGCTCATCAACTTGAATGGCGCCTCCCTCTGGTGATTCAGTGCCTTTAGAGATTTTCGCTATTGTTAACGCTTTGCCATTAGCAAGCAACCCGTGTCTACAAACACGTTTAAGAACAATTGGATGTTGGTCTGTAAGAGAATCTAAATCTCGATAATGAAGTAGTTCTCGATCATCCCACTGATTCTCATCCCATCCTTCTCCAATAATCCATTCCCCTGGTGGCGTTTGCTTAACCTTTTCCTGAACTAATTTCAATACCTCACTGGCAGAAGACGCTTGGGATAAGTCTAAACGAAGCAGTTTTTCTCCGTGTCCAATTAAATGTAAATGACTATCAACAAAACCGGGATACATGACGCTGCCATCTAAGTTTACTTCGTTTTGAGTATTTTTTTGTTGTGCATTTCTGACGTCACGTTCGAAACCAAGGTCTTCAATCATCCCATTTTCTACAAAAACACTCTCTACCCATTCTCCTTCTTGAGCCATTGTATAAATTTTTCCACCGTAAAACAATGTTCCCATCTCTCTCTCCCTTTCCCAAACGTACTTTACATTTAGTATAAAGCTTTGCCACAAATGGTGAAAGAAAATCACCAAAACGAAAAGAGTGAGGTTTCCCTCACTCTTCTTTAGCCATCATTATTCAGTTAATATGACTTATTTGTAGCTACCACCAAGTTGTTGTTCAGCCATTTGAACTAAACGTTTAGTGATTTCGCCACCAACAGAACCGTTAGCGCGAGATGTTGCTTCTGGTCCAAGGTTTACACCGAATTCAGAAGCGATTTCGTATTTCATTTGGTCGATAGCAGCTGCTGAACCAGGAGCTACTAATTTGTTTGTGTTTGCCATGTGTTTTCACCTCCTCGTTGCTTGTTGAATATAGAGTGTGTCAAAACACATGGCTTCATACGTTTTTTTTTTGGTAATTTTTATCTTTTTATTTTTTAAAATAAATCGTCGTCATTTCCAAGTAGATTTTGTGGCTCCAACGCCTTTATTTCAAGGGTTTCTGTATTTTGAACTGCTTCTTTTATAAGCGTATCAAAATCATAAAATTCTTCGTATCGATTTACTTTTTCACGTTTCGGCTTTGTTTTTGGTGCGCTTGGCGTAAAAATTGTACAACAGTCTTCATAAGGACGATTCGAAATCTCATGCGTATCAATTCGCTGAGCAATTTTAATAATATCCGTTTTGTCCATTGTGACAAGTGGTCGTAAGATTGGCGTGTTTGTCACTTCATTAATTGCATACATACTTTCAACCGTTTGGCTAGCAACCTGTCCCAAACTATCTCCTGTTACAATCGCTAAAGATTCTCTCTGAGCACGCAATAAATCCGTAATACGAAGCATCATTCTTCTTGTAGATGTCATCGTATAGTTTTCTGGAATCTGTTTTTGAATAGCTTGCTGAACAGCTGTAAACGGCACGATATGAAGCTTAATATTGGCATGATATTTCGTAAGCTTTTGAGCAAGATCAATTACTTTTTGCTTAGAGCGTTCGCTTGTAAACGGTGGGCTATAGAAATGAACTGCTTCAATCTCCAGACCTCTTTTCATCGCTAGGTAACCTGCAACAGGGCTATCAATTCCACCTGATAGCATAAGCATTGCGCGTCCGCTTGTACCTACTGGAAGCCCTCCAGCTCCTTGATAGTCAAAACACGTAATGTACGTTGCTTCACGACGAACTTCTACCCTTACATTTACATCAGGATTACGCACATCTACTTTCAAATTTGTTGTATTTCGCAAAATGTGACTACCAACTGCATAGTTAAGCTCACTGGTATCAAGTGGAAATTCTTTATACGCACGACGTGTTGATACTTTGAATGTTCTATTCTCTACATCAAACTCTTGCATCGCTTTTAACGCAGCTTCTTGAATGGCTTCTAGTTCATTTTCTACTTTTAAAGCTAAGCTAAAGCTCTGAATACCAAAAACTTCTTGAAGAAGTTCTACAATCGGCTCATGATTTTCTCCATTTAAATGGATGTACATACGATCTCTTGTATATTTAATATCCACGTTAGAAAATTGAGTTAAGGCATGAGCAATATTTTGACGTAGCTGAGCAACAAATTTCTTTCGGTTTTGTCCTTTAGTTGAGATTTCTCCGTAGCGAATTAATATATGGTTATAAATCATTTATTTTTACCCCATTACTTTTTTTAGTTCTTCAATTACTGTGAAGATTGCATTAACTGTTGGCGTTATTTCATTAAAATCATTAAAATGAGACAGGCTAATACGAATTGACTGATCAGCTTCTTCGTAACTTTTCCCCATTCCTAATAATGTTTTACTAGGCTTTTGACGCTTAGAAGAACACGCTGATGTCGTAGATACAAAAACACCCTTTTCCTCTAGAGCATGAACGAATACTTCACCTTTGATTCCTTTTACTGTAAAATTCAAGATGTGAGGAGCGGCTCCTTCAGCTGGAGTGTTCATGATAATACGCTCATGCTTTTCCAATTGGGACTTCAGTTCACTCTGCATCTTTTTCATTTTATTACTATTTTTCGACGCATGTTCCATGGTTAAACGCATTGCTTTTGCGAACGAGACAACTCCCGGCACATTTTCAGTTCCAGAGCGTTTCTGCAACTCTTGAGCCCCTCCACTAATTAATGGTGAAAGCTCAACGCCTTGGCTTATATACAAAATACCAGTTCCTTTTAAACCATGAATTTTATGACCTGATATTGTGCATAAATCAATATGAGCACCTCGCAATGAAAGAGGGACTTTTCCAATCCCTTGAACGTGATCTACGTGATATAAAACGGTTGGATACTCCTTCAGTATTTTCCCAATTTCCTCAATAGGTTGAATTGTTCCAATTTCATTATTAACATGCATGATTGAAACTAAAATAGTTTCAGCTGTAATTGCATCTTTAAGATCATGAGGATCCACAAACCCTTCTCTAGAAACAGGTAAATATGTTACATCAAAACCAAGCTCTTGTAATTGTTTAAAAGGTTCATGAACGGAGTCATGTTCAATAGCCGTTGTGATAATATGACGGCCTCTATTTCTATATTTCATGGCTGTACCTTTTATCGCCATGTTATTTCCTTCCGTACCTCCAGATGTAAAAATAATTTCTTTAGGTGATACATGTAATAATTGCCCTACTTGCTCTCTTGACTTTGTCATAAGATTTTCAGCTTGTACACCAAACTGATGGAGTGAAGAAGGATTTCCATAATATGTCGTAGCAACCTTTGTAAAAGATTGAATAACTTCATCGTAAGGCTTAGTAGTAGCACTATTATCTAAGTAAATCAATGTGCACGCCCCTTTAAGAATATTTAGAAACAACTTTTTATCTTAGCATACCTTCATTATTTTTTAAATGATGTTGTTTATTTATCCAAATGAAACAGATAATACTCTTAATTACTTTTCTAAAAGGAAAGCCTAAATAATATAATAACTGTCCGAAATATTAAACTGAATATTTAGATTTTTAAAATTTTCGACATTTTTTTTATGAAGTATGATAGTATGTATCAGAAACTTTATACTATTTCTATAAAACATAGGAGGCATTATGAAAAAAGAAGCATTGACTCGCAAAGAGACATTAGCTATTGGTTTAATGCTTTTTGCCCTATTTTTTGGTGCAGGTAATATGATTTTCCCTCCCTCGTTAGGACAACAAGCAGGGGTAAATACATGGAGCGCAACAGTTGGCTTTTTGATAACGGGTGTTGGATTGCCGTTACTAGGAATTATCGCCACATCTAAAACCAATGGAGATTTTACAAAAATAGCAAACAGAGTACATCCTATTTTCGGAATATTTTTTACAATTGTTTTATATCTAGCAATTGGACCTTTTTTTGGTATTCCAAGAACAGATACCGTAGCGTTTGAAATTGGTGTTACACCTTTCTTATCTGATAGCGCGTTAGCTAGTAATGTACCTTTAATGATCTATACAATTATTTTCTTTGGTATTACGTTATTTTTGTCATTGAACCCAACAAAAATTGTAGATCGCATTGGTAAGGTTTTAACACCGCTGTTGTTAACAGTTTTAGCTATACTTGTTCTAAAAAGTTTACTGACACCAATGGGAGAATTTCAACTTCCACAACCAAGGTACGAATCAGCTTCATTTGTAGCAGGGTTTGTTGATGGTTATTTAACAATGGACGCTATTGCAGCTCTTGTGTTTGGAATTGTTGTCATTTCAAGTATTCGAGAAAAAGGGATTGTGAATAGTCAGAAACTTTCGGCTATTTGTATTAAAGCAGGTTTTATTGCTGCTATTGGATTGATTTTAGTATATGTATCACTAGCTTATATTGGTGCATCTAGCGTAGAGTCTATTGGCATGCAAGCCAACGGAGGAGCAATTTTAACAGCTGTTGCTCGCGAGCTATTTGGCGGCTTTGGAACGATTATTTTAGGACTAGCAATTACATTTGCATGTTTAACTACATCAATTGGCTTAATTTCTGCTTGTAGTTCTTTTTTTAATCGAATCTTTCCAAAACTTTCTTATAAAGGTTTTGTAGTAGTGCTCACGATATTTAGTGCAGTTATTGCAAATGTAGGGCTAACACAGTTAATTTCTATTTCCGTACCAATCCTTACATTTATCTATCCAATTGCAATTAGCTTAATTGTCCTTTCTCTAGTTGCATCAGCACTGCGATTTGGCCGTGAAGTATATGTATTAGCAGTCGTTACAAGTTCTTTCTTTAGCCTCTTTGACGGGTTAAATGCTGCTAATTTAAAAATTGCAAGTATTGACAAGCTGTTTACAAATTACCTCCCGCTTTATAGCGATGGAATGGGCTGGCTAATTCCAACCCTTATCGCTTGTATCATTGGCTATATGATTAGTAAAATCCGTGGAAGCTACATCGAAGATTTGGAATCTTCTTCTCGCAAAGCTTCATAATTTCATATCAATTATAAAAAAAACGCCAGCTAACTAAGCTGACGTTTTTTTATTCTATCTATTTGTGATCATAAACTGCTGGATTTTTTCTACCGCACCAGGGTCGACCTGTTCAATCGCACTAGCTACTTCGTTTAGAGCTTCTTTATATTCATATTTACGAAATAGCTCTTCTGCATCTCGTAGCGCTTGAGCTACCGATCCATACTGACTGCGGTAACGATTTCCATATTGAATCATCTTCTCCACAAGCTGCGCTTCTTCTAGAATTGCTTCCGTTTCTTCAAATGTCTCTTTTACAGCCTCTACAGCTTCACTAAGAAGAGCTTGGACTGCTTGGATGTTAAGAGGTTTTTCTTGAAGCTTTAACGTTGCGTCTTTCAAGAGGTGCATCGTCTTTTCTAACTGTACCTTATAGTATTCAGGTACACCTGGTAAATTACTTTTCTGAATCAACCTTTTTGCCTCAATAAGCTGAGACTTTAAATCCTCAATTTGCTCTTTAGCCGTTAGTTCGTCTTTTCTCAACGCTTGAAGCATATCGCTATAAGATTCTTGAGACTGTTGAAGCTGTTTTAGTTGCTTAGACACATCTTCAAGTTCTTCTTGAATAACGCTATAAGCTAAGTTATGTTCCGCTACTTTATCTGAGATATTATAATAAAGGTTCGTTAAACGCTTTAATTCACGATCCATTTTGTAATACAGCTCTAAGTCTTTCTCTTTAAAGTGATAGCTTTGTTGTACGAACAGTGTTTCATCTCGCAGTTCTCGGTTCTTATCTTGTAAAATCTTCAAGAAATGTGAAACCGTTTGAGATTCTTGATTCATCTTATGATATGAATACACTTCGTGCTCTAAAGCATCGTATAGTTGCTCTAAGCGTTCATTTACATCATCGAGCTTTGCCATTGCTTCTTCTACATAAAGCTCTTCGATTTGTTGAATAATAGTGTCTGTTTCATGTCTTAAAAATTCAATCGTTTCTTCAACTTGCAAATGATCTAACACGTAGCCGTCTCTGGTCATACCCATAAATCCATCAATTAGCTCTGAAAACTGAGCTGGAAGCGTAGTTTGACATTCTACTAACACTTTTGGAATTTGTTCTAAGCATGTATCAATTGTCGTTAAATCCGTTTTTAATTGCAGAACCGTTTCTCGTGCTTGTAAATAGTTTCCATTTACTGTTTCTTCTTCAAAAACAGCAAACTGTTTCTTTGCATGATCAATCGCTGCTTCCAGCGTTTTTTCCGCTTTTCCATATGAATAGCGGTGCGCTAGCAACTTTTTCTTTACATGACGGTGCAACTGGTTAAGCTCTTCAATGTCATGACGATTATTTTGTTCGCTGCCAATCAGATTTTGTAATTCTGTTAATATGTTCTCAATCTCAGCCTTTGTTTTATCTAACAGTTCATTAATATGTATAGATAGTTGCTTCGCTTTTTTAAAGCGGTATTTATCTGCACATTCTTCCGTTTCAAAAAGTAATTCATCAACTTTTGGAAGCTCAGTTGCTACGATTTCATCCCACTGTTCACGCCAGCGTTCAAATAGCTCTTCAGTTTGACCTGTCATGTTTAGTTCTTTTACTTTTGAAATTTCCTCTGCCACCGGCATATTCTCTAACTCCATCTTACGAGATTCAAGCCGGTCAATTTCCTGATAAAATTTTTTTCGTGAAAACATTCCGTACACAACTAATCCAATAATTAGTATGATTAGTGCAATAATAAATTCCATACTAAGCCCCCTTACAATACGTTCTACATGACAAGTTTCCTATTTATAAAAAGGGTTATTGTAATCCTTTAAATGTTTAAGCGTCAATGTTTTTATGATACCATGTAAAGCCTTGCTTTTGAGCAAAAATTTTAATTTTTTCACACAAAATATTGGCAATTTGTCGACTGTGTCTCCTTTTATCATTTCTTTCAAAGAAAAACCTTTTGCTTTTCTAAATTCATCGACAAAATTGCTGAAATTTCGAGTTCTACAGTTGAAGTTTTAGCCTGCAACGTTACAATTAAAGAAAATGAAAGGAGTGATGCAAGTTGATGAAGGTAGACCGACATATCCACACACCATTTTGTCCACATGGCTCACAGGATTCATTACAAGCTTATGTAGAGAAAGCCATCCAATTAGGCTTCCAGGAAATTTCATTTACAGAGCATGCCCCGATTCCTGAGAATTTTGTTGACCCAACTCCGGAACAAGATAGCGGCATGTCGATGACACAGCTTGAAAATTATTTAAAAGATGTCCATCACATAAAAGAGCAGTATGCCAACGATTTAAAAATCAACGTTGGACTTGAAGTGGATTATATTGATGGATTTGAAACGAAAACTACGCAATTTTTAAATGAATACGGCCCTCACTTAGACGACAGCATACTGTCTGTTCACTTTTTAAGATTTGACCGTCAGTACTTTTGTTTAGATTATAGCCCCGAAGCATTTGCTCATATTGTACAGAAATTTGGGAGTGTAAGCAAAACATATGATAAGTACTACGAAACGCTGTTGAAGTCTGTAAACTATGACCTAGGACTTTTTAAGCCGAAGCGAATTGGACATATTACACTTGTTCATAAATTCAAAAGGCAATTTCCGTGTCCAAATCGATTTACTGAAAAAATTAATACGATTTTATTAGCTATTCAGCAACAAAACTTGGAGCTTGATTATAATGCAGCTGGACTCTTTAAACCTCTTTGTCAAGAAGCATACCCTGCTCCTGATGTGCTTGAATTAGCACGCAAAAAAAAGATCCCTCTTGTCTATGGATCAGATGCCCATTGTGCGAAGGACCTCGGTCAAGGTTACGAAACGCTATTTTCTTGTTAAACGCACGTGCACTTGCTTTTTCGGTTCACGCTGTTCATATAGCATCGTTCGAATCCAAGCAGTTAGTTCGCCATTGTATTGCTCTAAAAAGTAGGTTTCTTGAGGCATAATATATAATACCTCTGTTAAATATTGTGGATGAAGGTAGGGCATCGAAAGCAGTGCTTTCAGCTGAATAATGATAAATGAAGAGTTAACCTTTCGAAATTCCCTATCTTCCATTCCTTTTTCTAAAACGGTTTTAAGGTAGTACTTTTCTTTTGTTAAGTATGTTGTCATAACTTCTCTTATGAACGTCGTGTCTAGTGAAATCTCGCGATAGACAAGCCGCGCAATTGTACGGTTTTCGTGCTGATAATTCAGTACAGCAGAGACCATCCCCTGTAAACACTCCTTAGCATCTTTATATTCCCTGAGCTCAAATTCATTTTCAAGTTCTGCTATATAGCCTTCAAAGTAAGTTGTAACAAGCGTTTCTAATAGCCCTTCTTTACCTTCAAAGTAATATGAAATATTCGCTACGTTCACCTTTGCTTTTGTAGCAATCTCGCGTACTGAAGTTCCATCAAAACCTTTCGCGTTAAATAATGAAACCGCAGCGTCAATAATTCGTTCCTTCGTTTTAGCTTGAACAACCATTTTTACCACCTCATCTTTTTTCAATCAAGTGATATTTAAGCAGGAATCACGTCTTCTTATACACAATCAAAGTCATTGCAAAATCCGAGAGAAATCGTTACATTATTTAAAAGGGTTTTATGGGCTTATCTACATAATTCGTGATAAGCTTCTAAGTTCCTGTAATCTTTTATCGACAAAGTCATGAACAGAACGACGCGCTTTGATACATTTTATACGTTTTATGTTGAATGGAGGAGAATAACATGTTTCATGTCGAAAATTATAGCGAATCAAGAGAAAAAAATTATGAACTTGTTTTAAAGCAACTTCGTGCATTAATTGACGGAGAAAATAATCTGATCGCAAACCTTTCTAATGCTTCAGCACTTTTAAACCAGTTTTTAGAAGATGTAAACTGGGTTGGATTTTATTTAACGGAAGGGAATCAGCTAGTGCTTGGCCCTTTCCAGGGCTTACCAGCATGCGTAAGAATTCCATTTGGAAGAGGTGTTTGTGGAACTGCCGCTGAAACCCAACAAACGCAGCTTGTTGCTGATGTACATCAGTTTCCCGGTCATATCGCTTGCGATGCTGCATCTCAATCAGAGATTGTTGTCCCTATTGTAAAAGACGATAAATTAATTGGTGTGTTGGACATCGATAGCCCAATTAAAAACCGTTTTGATGAACTAGACCAAGCTTATTTAGAGAAGTTTGTTGAAGCTTTGCTAGAAGCAATGTAATAAATAATAAAGAGGATGCTTAAGCATCCTCTTTATTCAGATTGACGAGAAACCTGTAAGGTTCTCGTCAATCTGAGGCTCTTTTCATTTTTTATAGTGAAACAAGTAAACATTTCACAAACAAATCGTCGTTTTCCATAAAAATCGCCCATTACCTGACCTGTTTTGGTCAGGTAATGGGCGATTTTTTTCATGTTTTGACAAGCTGCCGTCAGATACGCCTGCATCTGGACAGACTTCAGCCCTCGATACCGGGCATATCGATACCCATTTAGCTCTTTTGCGTCGGCAAAGCTACGCTCAATCGTCGTGCAACGCATACGATAAAGTTGTTTACCTGCTTTTGTGCGCTTGTTTAGACGCGCTTGTTCTTTGAATCTCTCCCAAATGTGACGTGTCACCACGCGTTGTTTTTGGGAAGCGGAAAAACACCCGTCTCTCATTGGACAAACGGCACAATCACTTGGATTTGATTTGTATGTACGATCTCCTGTGCGACTGGTAGTCGCATACGATAAAATGCACCCCATTGGACAAGCGAATACATCTTTTTCCTGTACGTAGTGAAACAGACGTTTTGGCACGTCTTTGTTTGACGATCCAAAACGCCGATAGCCCATCACCATAAAAATCCCTTTTTCAGAAAGGCGTTTACAAATATGGCTTGTAAAATACCCGGCATCTAATGCAACAGCTTCAACAGAAAAGCGAAACTTTTTTATTTGTATGTCAAGGCGGTCAAGATAAGGAACAGAGTCAGCCACATTGCCAGCTGTAATACAGGTATCTGTAATAATATTATGTTTGACATCCACCGTTCGATGATCTAAATAATGAAAGCCATCTGGCTTTCCATCTCTCATCATAAAACCACTATCGGGATCCGTTGTACTGATGCGGGTTTGTTTTTGTAAGGCAACGCCTTCCTTTCGAGGACTTAGTTCTTTTTTCCGTTTTCAAGACGATCTTCGTTGACGGCTGCTTCTAACTCTTCCATATACGCTTGTCGGCGGGACTTCTTTGGTTGTTTTTCATATTTATGTTTATTCGCATTCGCTTTGATATGAGTCGAGTCTGTCATTAAAGCACGTCCACCAACCATGCGATGTTCTATCGCCTGGCGAACAATTTCATCAAAAATGTCTTCAAAAATCGTCGTATCTAAAAAGCGTGTTCGGCGATTAAAACTAATCGTCGAATGGTGAGGAACGGCATCCGTTAACGATAAGCCTAAGAACCATCGATACGCCACATTCGTTTGAATTTCTTTGGCAAGTTGACGTTCGGAACGAACGCCATAAAAGTAGCCAATAAACATCATTTTGAATAGCGTAATGGGATGAATGGAAGGACGTCCATTGTCTTCACAATAATAAGGAAGAAGCTTTTCTTCAATAAAGCTAAAATCAATTGTCGCTTCAATTGTACGCAAAAAGTGATTGGCAGGAACTAAATCTTCTACAGAAACCATCACTTGTTCATCTCGATGATTTTTAAGTGCACCCATCATGTTTCATCAACTCCAGTCTTTTTTTATCAGTGTTACCACTGATAAAAAAAGACAGACATAAAAAAGCTGTTGAGAACAAAGTTTCTCAACAGCCTGAATAAAGAGGATGCTTAAGCATCCTCTTTATTATTTATACTCTTGAATAACGGCTTGGTTTTTCCCTCTTTTTTTCGCTTCATACAATGCTAGGTCAGCCCGCTTAAATAGTTTCTCAGTTGAATCTTGTTGTTCTTGAGACCAAAAAGAAATACCAGAGGAAATTGTTGTCTTTGGGATTGTTTCTTCTTCTACACGCTTAACAAGCCGATTCGCTATGCGCTTTGCGATACTTAATGTAGTGCAGGGCAAGTAAACAGCTAATTCTTCACCGCCCCACCTTGCTGCTACATCATTTAACCTAATATTCCCTTTAATAAGATTTGATATTTGAATGATAATATCATCTCCTACTTGATGACCATATGTATCGTTTATTCTCTTAAAATTATCAATATCTAATAAAATAAATGAGCCGCCCGAATCTTTTCTCATAGACTCTTCAATACACTGATCCAAGTATTTCCTCGAATAAAGCTTACTCAAATGATCTGTCACGACTAACTTTTCTAATTCATCTCGCAGCATCGCGTTCACAAATGCAAGCGTTGAATGATGAACAATCTCCTGAACGAGCTTAAATGTATCAAAAGAGAAGAAATAAGGTTGCTTATGAAGAACCATTACCATACCTTTTAACTGTTGGTCTTGAACCATCGGTACAGCAATTAGTGATTGAAATGTAACAAGTTCATCATTCAGCTCTCCAACTATATTGTTTATAAACAACGATTCATTCTCCTGAGTAATCCTTTTATATGCATACTCAATATAGTATCTCGCACCAGGGGTGTCAAAAAATGCAGTGTTTCCTTTTAATGGGGCATAATAATCATCCTCAAAGAAGATTACGCCAACCTCTTGAGCATCAAATGATGTCATAATTCGATTCGACACATAATGAATACCGTCGTGTAGATTTAATTTTTCGTTTAAATGACGTGATGTTTCATTAATGAGCTTTAAATCGGTAAGGTTTTTTTGCGAACGTACATAAAGCTGTACCTTCTCCAATGCCCCTGCAGTGACGCTGATTAATTGTTTAATAAAGGGGATTTCTGAATGTGGAAAAAAAGACGGTGTACTCTTTTCCATAATAAGCACACCATAAGTTCCCTGCGAACCTACAAGAGGTGCATAAACTTTGCAGCCTGTACTATCTGTTGAAACTACGTCAACCTCACCTGTCACATAAATATTCATTAGCTCTTGATCATCGTATGATAGGGGCAAAATTTTATCGATATACCGCCCACGATAATCATGGGCAACATAAATTTTATGTTGATAAGTTGGATACATACCTTCCAATACGCTTATCACTTTTTCTAATATGTAATCCATGTTCATGGAACGGTTAAATGCTTCTGTTAATTCGTATAGCTCCTTATATCGCGCCTTATCAATGGATGTTTGATAATGGGCATATACTTTCTTTAGAAATGCAATACACTGCTTGCTAAGCTCTGTTAAAAAGCTATTACTATTTCCCTTTACTAAATCCGTTCTTTCTATACCAAACAAACAATGATAATGCTCAATTGTTAGCGCCATTACAATATACGAATCTGTCACATAATAGCTTTGTTGAGTACGTAACGGTAAAGAGTTAAGAAGGTCTAATACCTCTTTTTCACCCTTATCATTGCTTTGATTACCTTTTTTATTTACAGATGCTATTAATTTATAGCCATAGAGTTCTCCTGCTTTTAACGCAATAAAACCACTGCTAGATTCCAATATAGAAATGATGCTCTGCACCATTTTATCTAATGTTTGTCGTAATGATTCAGCATTGTCATTAACGTGCGTTAATTCAAATAAACGTCCTTTTAATTCTCTCAAAACTTCTTGTTGATTCATTTCATTATCACCTACACCATTAATTCCTCTTCTAAACCATTCTTTTATTATAATAAAAAATCCTGTTTTTTCCTATCATAACCTTTTAAATTAACAGGCTTGACAATCTGATGTAGAAAACATATAATACTCGTTGTGTAAAATATTGCAGCTTATACAGTCTTCTTTATGTTTTTTCATTTTGTTCCTCAGCATGAGCTGATGGTGTATCGTGTAACTCTCTGCTGCTAGAGCGATGGTACATGAAAACAAAATGAGCATATCGTTAGAATGTGTCTGTTTTTGTTTTGCATAAAATAAAAACACAAACAAGGAGGAGTCATCATGGCTCGTTATACAGGTCCAAGTTGGAAAATTTCTCGTCGTTTAGGTCTTTCTCTAAGCGGTACAGGTAAAGAATTAGAAAAACGCCCTTACGCTCCAGGTCCACATGGCCCAGGACAACGTAAGAAAATTTCTGAGTACGGTTTACAATTACAAGAAAAGCAAAAATTACGTCACATGTATGGCGTAAACGAGCGTCAATTCCGTAACTTATTCGTTGCTGCTGGTAAATTAACTGGTAAGCACGGTGAGAACTTCATGATTCTTTTAGAAGCTCGTCTTGATAACTTAGTATACCGTATGGGTCTTGCACGCACTCGTCGTCAAGCTCGTCAATTAGTTAACCACGGTCACATCTTAGTTGATGGTAAACGCGTTGACATTCCCTCTTACCGTGTACAACCTGGTCAAGTGATTGGTGTTCGCGAAAAATCTCGCAACCTTTCAATTATTAAAGAATCTGTAGAAGCTACAAACTTCGTACCAGACTACTTAACTGTAGATGCAGAAAAATTAGAAGGTACTTTCACTCGCTTACCTGAGCGTACTGAATTATCTCCTGAAATCAACGAAGCACTAATCGTAGAGTTCTACTCTCGTTAATAGTAAAAAAAGATTCCCTCTATTGGGAATTTTTTTTGTTTACTCATGAAAAAAGACGCTCAAACTTGAGCGTCTTTTCATTAATATTGAATTAACGTATATTTTTTCTTACCGCGTCGAATAACTGTGAACTGCCCTTCAATACGGTCTGCTTCCGTCATTACTTTTTGAAGATCTTGAATACGTTCTCCATTAATATAAATTGCCCCGTTTGTTACATCTTCACGTGCTTGACGTTTAGACGGAGAAATTTTACTTTCAACAAGTAAATCGATAAGTCCTACTTCTTCACCACTATGATTGTAAGAAGGTACATCTTTAAATCCTTCTTTAATTTCTACTGCAGTTAACTCAGCAATGTTACCGTTAAATAACGCTTGTGAAATACGAATTGCTTGCTCTAGAGCTGCCTTCCCATGAACAAGTTCTGTCATTTCACCCGCTAACGCTTTTTGAGCTTCACGTTTTTCAGGCGCTTCATTGGCAGATGCTTCAAGCGCCGTAATCTCTTCATGAGATAAGAACGTAAAATATTTTAAGTATTTTACAACATCGCGGTCATCTGTGTTGATCCAGAACTGATAGAACTCATAAGGGCTTGTCTTTTCAGCATCTAACCAAACTGCTCCACCTTCTGTTTTACCGAACTTTGTACCGTCAGCTTTTGTTACAAGCGGAACTGTTAAACCAAATGCCTTTGCATCTTCTTCAGATTTACGAATTAGTTCAAGGCCAGCTGTAATGTTCCCCCACTGGTCGCTTCCCCCAATTTGCAGCTTACAGTTATACGTTTTGTATAAGTTTAAGAAGTCATAAGACTGTAAAATCATGTAGCTAAATTCTGTGAAAGAAATTCCTGACTCAATGCGTGATTGAACAGAATCTTTTGCCATCATATAATTAATACCAAAGTTTTTGCCGATATCACGTAAGAATGTAATCACATCTAGAGATCCAATCCAGTCATAGTTATTTGCAATAACCGCTTGATTATCCCCGTTTTCAAAATCTAAGAAGCGAGATAGCTGACCTTTAATACGATCACTAAACATCGCTACTGTTTCTTTTTCATTTAACGTACGTTCTGCTTTTTTCCCACTTGGATCTCCAATAAGACCTGTACCTCCACCAACTAGTGCAATTGGTTGATGACCAGCTTGCTGGAAGCGACGTAAAATTAACACGGGTAATAAATGACCAATGTGTAAGCTATCAGCCGTTGGGTCGAATCCACAGTATAAGCGAACTGATTCAGAATTTAATAACTCACTTAATCCTTTTTCATCCGTTTGTTGATTAATAAGACCACGGAATTCAAGATCTTGTAAAATGTTCATCTAAGTTTCTCTCCTTTAATATATCTTTCAAAACAACACAAAAACGCCCCTTCTATAAAAGAAGGGACGAAAATATCGCGGTACCACCCTATTTGAAAATAACAACGGTTATTTTCCACTTAAACGATGTAACGGTCTTCCCGTCTTTTGCTACTAACACGTTCACAAAAGATGCTCAAGGATGTACTTCATATCTGTCTATGGCTGATTTACACCGACCACCAGCTCTCTTTAACAGGGAGACAGCTACTACTTTTTCCTATCTCTGCATTTTATATTAAAAAAATCTATACAGCATTATTATGAATGATTTCATTTTAAAATTCAAGTAGCAATCTATGTGATAAAAACTAAAAGAGAGTGGGACATAACAAAACAAATTTCCAAAAAGACGAACACTCCCTTTTCTCACCTCTTTACGTTGTCAGAACACGTTCGTTCCATTGCACTACGGCCGCTCGCTTTCCGCGTGGAGGAACCTGAGCTTCCTCGCTGCGCTGCGGGATCTCAGGTTTCCCTCTATTTCCCGCAGGAGTCGAGTGTCCTACACTCCATTCCACCCTGTTTCCAACATTGTTTTCACAATCAACAAAAAACCTGAACGATTAAAAGTGAGGAACTCTCAACCGTTCAGGTTTATCATTGGCTGAATTACTTAGGTCCCAGCCTCTTTTTTCGATTAATCTTCCATAGTTGATAAATCACCTGTTGGAAGATCTAACTCCCATGCTTTTAAAACACGTCGCATAATCTTACCGCTTCTTGTTTTTGGAAGCTTGTCTCTAAATTCAATTTCACGCGGTGCTGCATGAGCAGCTAACCCTTTTTTCACGAACTGACGTATTTCCTCAATCAGCTCATCTGAAGGCTCGTGCCCATCTCTCAATGCGATAAATGCTTTGATAATCTCACCACGAACAGGATCTGGTTTTCCGATAACGCCCGCTTCAGCAATTGCTGGATGTTCCACAAGCTTACTTTCGACTTCAAACGGTCCTACTCGCTCACCAGCCGTCATAATAACATCATCAATTCGCCCTTGGAACCAGAAATAACCGTCTTCATCCATATAAGCTGAATCTCCTGATACATACCAATCACCTGGCATAAAATAAGATTCATATTTTGCTTGGTTATTCCAAATTGTATGCATCATAGAAGGCCAACCTTTTTTAATCGCTAAATTCCCCATTCGATACGGTGGAAGTTCTTGGCCCTGATCATCCACAATAGCCGCTGTTACGCCTGGAATCGGCTTGCCCATTGATCCTGGCTTAATCTTCATGCACGGGTAGTTACAAATCGTTTGAGCACCTGTTTCTGTCATCCACCACGTATCATGGATACGCTTTTGAAACACCTTCATTCCCCAGCGCACAACTTCAGGATTTAGCGGTTCACCTACACTTAAAACATGACGAAGCTGAGATAGATTATAGCGTTTTACAAGTTCATCTCCTGCTCCCATTAGCATACGAAAAGCAGTAGGCGCACTATACCATACGGTAATACCGTATTCTTCAAGAGCCTGATACCATGAGTCTGGACTAAAGCGCCCACCAATAATGACATTTGTTGAACCAGTTAGCCACGGGCCAAAAATACCGTAAGATGTGCCTGTAACCCAACCGGGATCAGCCGTACACCAATAAACATCTTCATCTTTTAAGTCCAACACCCATTTAGCAGTTTGATAGTGTTGTAGCATCGCATTATGAACATGTAAAACACCTTTTGGCTTACCAGTTGAACCTGATGTGTAGTGCAACAGCATACCATCAGTTCGATCAACCCATTCAATTTCAACTTCTTTACTTGCTTGTGCAATACGCTGATTAAAATCTAAAAATGGTCCATGCTCTTCTACTTCTTCACCTACAAGAAGAACATGCTTTAAAGCGGGTAGTTCCTGAACGGGTACACGTTGGAGTAATTCTGGAGTTGTAATTAATACTTTCGCTTCACTATCTTCAAGTCGATCTTTTACAGCACCTTCCATAAATGCTTCAAACAATGGACCAACAATAGCACCTAGTTTAATAGCACCTAAAAGAGCAAAATACAATTCCGGGGATCTCGGCATAAAAATAAAAACGCGATCTCCTTTTTCAACATCTGCCTGCTTTAAAACGTTCGCTGCTTTATTCGACCAATCTTTCATTTCACGATACGTATACTTTTCATTACGATTCGCATCCCTGTAATAAAGCGCTACTTTGTTTTTACGCGTAGAGTTTGCGTGCCTATCGATTGCTTCATAGGCAGCATTTAGTTTACCTGTTTCATGCCAAGAAAATTCTTTTTCCACCTGCGACCAATCAAATTCTGTATACATTTGATCATAGTCCTGTAAATTATACTCACCGTTAATTACAGGAAGCGCTTCCACTTTCATCACAAACTCCCCCTTATGTAAATATTCTCATTCCTATTATATAACAGAGCTTTAATTTTCTCAATTTTAAAAATATTTATTGGAATGATGCTCTGTTCTCGATAGAATAATTCGACTAATTTTACCAATTTCCTTTTTTTCTCGATAAATTTATTGAAAACGCTTCATTTATCTCGATTTTATGTATAATACAGATAAGACCGAATAAAGGTGGTGACCTTGTTGAATCACATCAAAACATACAATATGAAAGAAGTTAAAACTCCTGTTGGGACGTTAGTTATTGAAGGTCCCGTTTCCTCTACAACATTAGCACAGCTAGATTTCCACCAAGAATTAACAGCTTTTAGACCCGCTGAACAGCAAAAGCAAGCTCTAGTTGAAATTGCCGACTTACCCGAAGGTAGAATTATTGTTGCACGCATCAACCATACGGTTGTTGGCTATGTCACCTTCTTATATCCAGACCCCTTAGAAAGGTGGTCTGAAGGGAAAATGGATAATTTAATTGAACTGGGTGCCATTGAAGTAGCAGCTCCATTTAGAAGCTACTCGATTGGCAAAAGCTTATTAAAAGTTTCAATGATGGATGATGCCATGGAAGATTATATTATTATTACAACAGAATATTATTGGCATTGGGATTTAAAAGGAACAGGCTTAAACGTGTGGGAATATCGTAAAATCATGGAAAAAATGATGAACACGGGTGGATTAACCTGGTATGCAACAGATGACCCGGAAATCAGCTCACATCCAGCCAACTGTTTAATGGCTCGAATAGGAAAAAGAGTCAATTTAGATAGCGTTCAATCGTTTGATCATCTGCGTTTTCAAAATCGCTTTATGTATTGATAAGGAGGCGTTTTATATGCTTGTTGAAGAGATTATGATTCAAGATGTTATTACTCTAGCACCGACTGATACCATTGCTGAAGCACTTCATTTGCTAGATACATATAAAATTCGTCATATTCCAATTGTGAATCATGCACATCATATTGTTGGTATCATCTCTGATCGTGATATACGAGATGCTAGTCCATCAATTTTAGATCCATCTTCACAGTCCACTGAATTATCAGAACCTATTCATCGCATCATGCAAAAGAATGTTATTACTGCACACCCTCTTGATTTTGTAGAAGATATCGCAAACGTCTTCTATGAAAACCAAATTGGATGCATACCTGTTACACAAGAGAACCGTCTAATCGGTGTCGTTACCGAACGAGACTTATTGCGTAGCTTTATTCAGCTAACTGGGTCACATAAGCCTGGGTCACATATTGAAGTGAAAGTTAAAAACCAAGCTGGTGTTTTAAGTGATGTGACAGCTATTTTTGGTCAACACCGTACGAACATCTTGAGCGTCCTAGTATATCCTCATAAAGATGATCGATATAAAGTACTCGTTTTTAGGGTTCAAACATTTAACCCGCTTAGCATTATTAACGATTTACGTGATCACGGCTACGAAGTTATTTGGCCAAAACCACTGGAGAGTACGTTATGAAAAAACAAGATGCCGTCTTTATTTACTCTGAAGATTTATTAACCTATAAATTTAACCACCATCACCCTTTTAACCAGCTCCGAGTAAAGCTAACTTATGAACTATTGCTGGAATCTGGAATGCTAACAGATAAACAAATTGTCTTACCCAGAATGGCTACTGACGAAGAACTAGCGCTCGTTCATGACCCTGCTTATATACAAGCTGTTAAAGATGCTGGATTAGGAAATTTATCGACAACAAAAGGTGAAAGCTATGGACTGGGAACGGAAGATACGCCTATTTTTCATAACATGCACGAAGCTAGTGCATTTCTCGTTGGTGGTACACTTACTGCCGTAGATCAAGTAATGACAGGAAAAGCTAACCATGCACTAAATCTTGGTGGTGGACTTCACCATGGCTTTCGAGGAAAAGCATCCGGCTTTTGCATCTATAATGATAGTGCGGTAGCTATTCGCTATATGCAAGAAAAATACAGTGCCCGCATTTTATATGTCGATACAGATGCTCATCACGGTGATGGCGTGCAGTGGACTTTTTACGACGATCCTTCTGTATGTACTTTATCTATTCACGAAACTGGTAGATACCTATTCCCTGGAACTGGCGATGTAAACGAGCGCGGACATAATAAAGGATACGGATATTCATTTAATATACCAGTTGATGCCTATACAGAAGACGATTCATGGTTACACGCCTATAAAACATCGCTTGAAGCGGTTGCTGCGTTCTTTAAACCTGACGTTATCTTAACTCAAAACGGTGCTGATTCTCATTACTATGATCCTCTTACTCACCTCTGCGGCACGACTAAAATGTATCGAGAAATCCCAAAAGTTGCGCATGAAATCGCTCATAAATACTGCAATGGAAAGTGGATTGGAGTAGGTGGTGGAGGGTATGATATTTGGCGGGTAGTTCCACGTGCTTGGTCCTTTATTTGGCTGGAGATGTTAGAAAAGCAATCGATTACAGGAAACTTACCGACCACTTGGGTTCAAAAGTGGGAAAGAGAAGCGCCCATCCCAATTTGTACAAAATGGGATGATGAAGATGGAATTTATGATCCTATTCCAAGAAGGAAAGAAATTGAAGAAAAGAATGCTCATACTGTCTCTCGAGCGCTCTTTCCTATTCGCTCGCATCAGAAAGAAGCTTCGTCTCACTAAAAAGCATGGCCTCTTCTCATATCATAAGAAGAGGCCATGCTCTGAATAACTACTCATTGGTCGGGTCAGAAATAATAATCTCAACGCGTCGATTCTTTTGCATATTGGCTTCTGACGTATTTTCAACAACAGGCTTTGCTTCCCCGTAGCCGATAGCGATAAATTGCTCAGACTTTAAATCATAATGAGCTATAAAATAACGAATGACGCTGCTCGCTCTTGCAGTAGATAACTCCCAGTTCGATGGATAACGGTACGTTTTAATCGGTCGATTATCGGTATAGCCTTCAATTTTTATCTGATTAGGTATCGTCGTAAAAAGTGCGCCCAACTCATTTAGGAACGGGTAGCCTTTTTTTAAAATCTCCGCTTCTCCTGTCTCAAATAATACCTGTTCTTGTAATACCAAAACGACTCCTCGCTCATCACGATTCGCAGTTATCACTTCCTGAAGGTTATTTTCCTCAAGATATTGTTGTACCTGTAAAAGAATACGATCAAGCTCTGCTGACTTGTTACTAAGGACTTTTTTATTATTTCCCTCTTGCGACTGTGAAGATGATTCAAATTCAATAATAGAAGCATCTGCTCCGTTAGACTCTGATAATCCTAAAGAATTTACTAATTGCTTAAACTTAATATTATCGATATTAGACATAGAGAAAAGTAAAATAAAAAACACTAATATTAACGTAACAAGGTCTGCAAACGTCACCATCCATTTGTTCGACTGTGAAGAGTGCTGAACTTTTTTTCTACGCTTCACGGACGCTAGCCCTCTCTTTAAGCTGAGATTGTCTTGCTTTTTTAGCGGGTATAAATGCTTTTAGCTTTTCTTGCAATAATCTCGGGTTTTGACCGCTTTGCAAACCGACAACTGCTTCAATTACTACTTCTTTCATAAATACTTCCTGCTCTGTTTTCACTGCTAGCTTGGCTGCAATTGGTTGAAATAATAAATTTGAAAGAAGAGAACCATATAATGTCGTCAAAAGTGCAATAGCCATATTCGGGCCAAGCGTAGAAGGGGTATTCAAGTTTCTTAACATTAAAACAAGTCCAATTAATGTTCCTACCATTCCCCAAGCCGGAGCATAATCGCCAGCTTTTTCAAACACGCTTCTTCCCTTAGAATGACGCTCTTCAATTCCAATAATTTCTGCTTCTAACATTTCTTTAATTACTTCAGGCTCTACGCCGTCAATTGCTAATAGCAGCCCTTTCCGCACGAATGGATCATGAACCTTGTCCATTTCTGCTTCCAGTGCCAATAACCCTTCACGCCTTGCTAATTCTGATAGCTGTACAAATTTTTCTATTAGTTCATCAACATTTGATTCCTTTGATTGAAAAGCTTGTAAACCAACTCTCCACATATTACGAAGCTGCCTAATCGGAAAGCTGACGCATAGAGCTCCGAAAACTCCCCCCAAGACAATAAGCATGGACGGGAAATCAATAAAAATTAAAAAGCCTTGTACTCCGCCGCTAGAAATAACGCCAAACGCAACCATAGAGATACCAATCAGTATCCCTATAGGCGTTAATAGATCAAATTTCTTCATACCCTCTCTCCCCACTAATGGCAACTTCAATGTGTTCCTGCATGACTAAGCACATTAGCTACTTATGGAAATTTCTATTTATTTCGTTGACTGTCTGTATTCAATACGGTGTGGAAGCTGAACAATGCTACTATCCACTGTTTCTTTATTCATATACTTCGTTAATAATCTCATAGCTACTGCACCAATATCATACATTGGTTGAACAACAGAAGTTAACTGCGGACGTACCATCGTAGCCAAACGCGTATTGTCAAATCCAATAACCTCAAGATCATTTGGCACGTTATATCCACGATCTTGTGCGCCATGAATAACACCTAGAGCCATCTCATCAGTAGCTACAAAGATAGCCGTTGGTTTTTCATTTTCTTCAAATAGCTTTTCAACTGCTTCAATACCTGAATCGTATGTGTAATCGCCTTCCACGATATAAGAATCCAGAACGTCTATTTGATGATCTGTTAATGCTCTTTCATAACCTTTTAATTTTTGGGCATGATTAATAGGCTCTTCTAGAGTACCTGCTAAGAATGCAATTTTACTGTGGCCATTGTCAATTAAAGACTTAACCGCATCATATGCTGCTTGTTCATAATCGATTGTGACAGATGGAATTTGGTTTGTAGATTCAATAGACGCTGCTAATACAATCGGAACTGGTGACTTCTTTAACTCTTCTACATGCTCTTCCGTTAAATTACCACTCATGAAAATAATTCCGTCTACTTGTTTACCTAGCATTGTATTTAATAGATGAAGTTCTTTATCTTGGTTTTGATCGGAGTTACTTAGAATAATGTTGTATTTATACATTGTAGCGATATCTTCAATACCACGTGCAAGTTCTGCGTAAAAGATACTTGAAATATCTGGGATAATAACCCCTACTGTTGTTGTTTTTTTACTTGCTAACCCTCTCGCTACTGCGTTAGGACGATAGCCCAAACGCTCAATTGTTTCTAGTACTTTTTTTCTTGTCGAAGGCTTCACGTTAGGGTTTCCGTTCACAACGCGCGAAACCGTTGCCATTGATACACTCGCTTCTCTTGCTACATCATAAATTGTTACGTTCATAACGACACACTCCTTTTTTATTACTTGTTCACTTATTTTGCCCTTAAATGATAACTTGTAATTACGTATATAAACCCTTCTTGCATATAACGAAATAGTTGTAAGATTTTCATTCATGATTTTTATATACCAATTAAATACCCATTCTATATAACGTCTATTCATAAATCATCAAAAGTTCTTATGTATATACATGTACATACAGGGACTTGAATAAAAAAATAATTGACAGAATTATAGCGAATATCTGTAACTACTATACGACACTATGTGCTGAACCGCAACGCCTTTAGTGCCTTTTTCCGACAAATTTCACCAGATTTTCAAAAAATGATTCTGCCTTTTTATCATTTCCTATTTTTAGCAAACTTATTGTAAAGATGCAACATTATTGCTTTTTTTCTATCTATGACAGCACAGTTTTTCATAAAAGAAGCCCGAAACATGAGTTTCAGGCTTCTCATTTATAAATTTCAGTTACAAAGTGGCTTTAACTTACTCATAAATTCATTAAATTGAGGGATATTCATCTGCTGCGCAGAATCTGATAGTGCAACAGCAGGGTCTGGATGAACTTCTGCCATGACTCCATCAGCTCCAATTGCGAGCGCTGCTTTGGCAGTTGGGAGCAGTAAATCTCTTCGACCTGTGGAATGCGTAACATCGACAAGAACTGGTAAATGAGTTTCTTTTTTCAAGATTGGAACAGCTGAAATATCTAATGTGTTGCGAGTTGCTCGCTCATATGTCCGAATCCCGCGTTCACATAAGATAATTTGACCATTTCCTTTTGACATAATGTATTCAGCAGCATTAATAAATTCATCGATTGTAGCAGCTAAACCCCTTTTTAGTAATACAGGCTTATTCACGCTTCCTGCTGCTTTTAGTAATTCAAAGTTTTGCATGTTTCGTGCGCCAATTTGAATAACGTCTACATAATCAAGTGCTGTTTCAATATCACCAGGGGTCACAATTTCACTAATAACGGCTAAATCGTACTCATCAGCAGCTTGCTTTAAAATCTTCAGACCTTCTAACCCCAACCCTTGAAAGTCATATGGTGATGTTCTAGGCTTATAAGCTCCACCTCGAAGAAGCTTAATTCCTTGCTGCTTAACTACTTTTGCCACCTCAGCAACTTGTTCATAGCTTTCAACTGCACAAGGGCCCGCAATAAACCGCTGACTACCATCGCCAATTGCTTCTCCTTTTACCATGACAATTGTATTATCTGGCTTTTTCTTTCTTGAGACAAGAAGCGCTTTTCTATGGTCATCTTCTTGAAGCTCAAGGTTCGCTTTAAAAATTTCTTTGAAAATATGCTGCAAAGTAGATGTTTCAAATGGCCCTTCATTTTTCTCAACAATTAAATCAAGCATTACCCTTTCACGAACGGGATCAAAACGATTCGTTCCTTGTACCCCTTTTAGCTTACCAACTTCCTGAACGAGCATTCCTCTTTCATTAATAACTTTTAGTAGCTGTAGGTTCAGTTCATCGATTTGAGCACGTAGTTGCTGTAAATCTTGTTTCGCCATTTGGTTCCACCCTTCCACCTTTACGGTAATCAATATTCACTTGTTTATCTCTCTGCCAGAAATAGCAAAGACACAGAAGTCCTTTGAAGAATCTGTTGATCTAGGAGGATATAGATAGAGGAGAAAGACTAAGTTACTATTCATTTTATACGAAAATAAGCTGAAGCACAATAAACGAAAGCTTGCGCAAATAATCATCACGCAAGCTTTTTCCACTTCTTTTATTTACTTACTCTTTTACTTAGTTCTTCTTCAGTAATCTTCCAATGTGAAATGTCCCACTTCACTTTACCATCTTCAAAGAAAAGTGCTTGTGGTGATTCATGTTTAACACCATATGTCTCAGCAATATAGTTTGATAGCGGGCGTGCTTCTTGCACGTGTAAATAGTATGCTTTCACTGAGTTTTGATTGTTTACATAGTTTGAGAATGCTTCATGACCGGCGCCACTAATCGGACAAGTTGTACTATGCTTTAAAAATAGAAAAGATTCATTTTCATTGACCACTTCATTAAACTCTTCTATGCTTATAATTTTCTTCATTTCCATCATCCTTTTAAGTTTTTTTCTTTATTTTACCTTCTCAATTACTCATTCACAATAAATTGGCACATTGGATAGTCACAAAAAAAAGCGTTCAATGAGATGAACGCTTACTAGCACATTTAAGGACGGTTGATATTGCTTTCGACTTCATCTAACGCTTCTTGGGCTTCCGTTAGTTTTTGCTGAAAGTCTTCATTACTTTGAGACTCTACTTCATCAGCGAGTACCTCAAGGCTTGTTGGGGGTAAATTATCTTCATGCTGATCAGCTTTTCTGAAGTTTTTCACTTTATCTACGACTTGTGATGATTGCTCTGAAATAGTTTGGGACAAGTCCGCTGTTTTTACTTTAGCAGTTTGAGCGAATTCTTGTCCTTTTTCAACAGCATTATTTTTTACTTGCTCTGTTTTTAAACGAACATAAGCCGCTTGTTCATTTAAATCCGCTCTTAGTTCTTTACCTGCTTTCGGAGCTAACAATAAAGCAGTCGCTGCTCCTACTACTCCTCCAATAATCGTTCCTAATAAAAAGTCTTTATTTGTTGATTGATTATTTGCCATTGCTTTCTCCTCCAGTATACTTTTAAGAATAAGATCTTGAGCGCTTTTGTGATGGTTTAGCTAACTGAGTAGCAGTCGAATCAACAGTAGATTGTTGAACAGGCTTTCTTCTTGCTTTCAGTCGTTCCCATACATCCATTGCTACATTGCTCCATTGAACAACTTGCGCAACGGTCTCTTTATTTTCTTCCACCTTTTGCGAGACGCTAGTAGAGACGTTCTTTAAAGATTTGTTTAAATCATGAATTGAGTCTCCAACACCTTTTACCGAGTCAACTACGGTATTTAAAGCTTCTGATTTCCGTTGGATATCTTCTGCTAATAAATTAGTTTTATGTAAGAGTGCGGTTGTTTCCGTTGTAATACCTGTCATTTGTTTTTCCAGACCGTCGAGCGTTCCTGCCACAGAAGTAAGCGTTTGTTGTACAGAACGAAGCGTCTTTGATACTGAAACAACAAGATAGAAAATCGCAATAGCGACTACTGCAGCGCTTAAATATAAAATAAGAATCATATTTAATCCCCTCCTCGTTCATATTGTTGATATAAATACATTCCCAATTTTAAGACAGTTTAAACATCCGATTAGAAATTGGAATTGTTTATCCTTATCATACACTATCTTCCTCATTTTCTTAAACTTTTATTATTTATTGCCTTATCTTTTGGAAAGTATAACTAAAATACCCTTTATTCATCAACAAAAAATAAATAATCGGTTACAATAAGGAAGTGGCATTTGTCGCTTATTTTAAAGGAGGGATACATATGAAAGATCCTAGAATTCAAACTTTAGCCCATAATTTAATTAATTACTCCGTTCGTCTTCAAAAAGGCGAAAAGGTTTTAATTGAAAACTTTGGCTTGCAGCGTGAACTTGTAACTGCACTGGTAGCAGAGGCATATGCTGCAGGTGGGTACCCATTTGTTTCATTAAAAGATCATACGGTAGACCGCGCTCTCCTTCAAGGTGCACAAGAAGAACAATATAGCATGATGGCTAACTTTGAAGCAAACGTGATGAAGGAAATGGACGCTTATATTGGATTACGTTCAGGTTCCAATATCTTTGAACAATCTGATGTGCCAGGAGATAAAATGCGTATTCATGGAAATACAATCGGTAAAAAGGTTCACCGTGATATTCGTGTACCAAAAACGAAATGGGTCGTCTTACGCTACCCAAATGATGCAATGGCTCAGCTAGCTAAAATGAGCACAGAAGCATTTGAAGACTTTTACTTTGATGTATGTAACTTAGATTACAGCAAAATGAGTAAAGCAATGGATTCACTTGTTGACCTAATGAATCGTACGGACAAGGTTCATTTAACAGGAAAAGGGACTGATTTAACCTTCTCTATTAAAGATATTCCTGCCGTAAAATGTGCTGGTGAAATGAACATTCCAGATGGAGAAGTCTACACAGCTCCCGTCCGTGATTCAGTAAACGGAACAATTGCTTATAATACACCTTCACCATATCAAGGATTTACGTTTGAAAACGTAACGCTGACGTTTGAAAATGGAAAAATTGTTGAAGCAACAGCAAACGATACAGAGCGTATCAATGAGATTTTTAATACAGATGAGGGTGCTCGCTTTGTAGGAGAGTTTGCTATTGGTGTAAACCCATATATCCAACATCCAATGCAAGATATTTTATTTGATGAGAAAATTGATGGAAGCTTCCACTTTACACCGGGTGAATGTTATGAAGATGCGTACAACGGAAATAAGTCAAACATTCACTGGGATATGGTTATGATACAACGCCCTGAATACGGCGGTGGAGAAATTTACTTTGATGATGTGTTAATTCGTAAGGACGGTCTTTTTGTATTAGAAGAATTAAAAGGATTAAATCCAGAGAATTTAAAATAATCAAGTATTTAAGCAATCAAAAAAGCTCAGATTAGCTAATCTGAGCTTTGTTATTATGAAACTGTTTTTTGATATAGTTCTTCAAACTTTTGAATATCTCCAGCTCCCATAAATACAAGAACTGCTTCATTGTGACCTTTTAATGTTTCAATCGTTTGTTCATCAATAAGCTCTGCTCCATTAATTTTGCTACGCAAATCTTCAATTGAAAGCTTGCCTTGCTGTTCACGAGCTGAGCCAAAGATATCGCATAAATATACCTTATCTGCATGCTGTAAACTTGTAGCAAAATCCTCTAAAAACGTTTGTGTTCTTGTGAATGTATGAGGTTGGAATACAGCAACTACTTCTCGATTTGGATACTTCTGACGAGCTGCTGAAATTGTTGCGTTAATCTCAGTTGGATGGTGCGCGTAATCGTCAATTAATACTTGCTTTCCAACACTTTTTTCACTAAAGCGTCGCTTTACACCTTGGTATGTCTTAAATCGCTCTTGTAACACAGCTACCGGGATATCTTCATAATGACATAGTGCAATTACTGATAGAGCATTCAAAATATTATGGTCTCCGTATCCGGGAATTTCAAATGATGCAAAGAACGTATTGCGTACAAACACATCAAATGCTGTTCCAGCTGTACTTTTCACGATATTGCGAGCTTGAAAATCGTTTTCTTCACCTAATCCATAATATAAAACTGGTACTTTTGCTTGGATTTGCTGAAGATGCTCGTCATCGCCACAGGCAATAATACCTTTTTTCACCTGTAAGCCCATTTCTTGAAACGCACTGAATACATCTTCAATGTTCGCAAAATAATCTGGGTGATCAAAATCAATATTCGTCATGATTGCATAATCTGGCGTATATGATAAAAAGTGACGGCGGTATTCACAAGCTTCAAATGCAAAGTATTTGCTATCTTTTACACCTTTTCCTGTACCATCTCCAATTAAATATGAAGTTGGTTCAGCGCCTTGAATAACATGGGCTAGCATACCAGTAGTCGATGTTTTACCATGAGCACCTGTAACAGCGATACTTGTAAACTGATTCATATAATCACCTAAAAAACGGTGATAACGTACAACAGGTAGATCGCGCTCCATCGCTTCTGCAATTTCCTCATGCGTATCAGGAAACGCATTTCCAGCAATTACAATCATACCTTCTTTAATGTTTTCTTTATTAAAAGGTAGAACAGGAATCCCCTGCTCTTCTAATGCTTTCTGTGTAAAGATTTCTTTTTCAATATCCGAACCTTGAACTTGAAAGCCCGTATCATTTAAGATTTGTGCCAACGCACTCATCCCTGTTCCTTTAATACCTACAAAATGGTAAACTGTCATATAAAGAACCTCCAACATTCGTCTATCTGTAAGACAGTATATGACGGTTATCAATAATTGCTCTTACAAACATGTCATTCTTCGCATTTGTTTGTGTAGAATGACAACAGCTGCATATTATATCACTTCTGCAAATTTCTCAACAGGCTTTGAGAGCCTTGACTTTTGGCTATTTTTGAAAGACTCGGACCTCAGTCAAATAGGCAACCGCATATCTTTTTAAAAATTGTCTCCAAGTGAGTTTTTCATTTTGATTCAGTGATTGATGTAGCTTCTCCATACTAGCTTCTGCTTGTATAAAGTAAGAGCCTACTAATACGTCATAACCGAGTGACTTTATTTTCCGAACCCATAATACTTTTTCAACATCTGTGTTCTTAAACCTTCCTTTTACATCTTTGATGATAACCTGCTTGTTTGTCAATGGACTATATCCTTTTACGTAAAAAGACTCACATACTTTTGATACAATAATCGGCTCTAATACACTTGTTAAAAACAAAGCACTTTGAATTAAAAATGTTTCATTTCGTGTAGCTGCTTTTTCACTTATAAACTGCTGCAACAATGTTCGGCCTTGAATTGTAACATAATCAAATGCAAACCAATGTTGAAATAAATACTCTTTGTCGCTTAGCTGCATTTGTTCCTGCGAAAGTCCTGTACGCTCACAAAAAAGGTGAGACGCTCTCACTTTTTCTCGAATATTTGTATACCGCATCACAAACAAAACATATTCATCATAAAAGGATTGAATAGCATCATCCGTTTGGGATTGTTTTTCTTTCCGAATTTCAATTAAATCGATAATGTCTTGATGGTTATTCGCCATTGCCTCTCACACTCATTATCGAGGAGCCGTATCATATCGCTTGTGAGCTGACGTCCTCATTACTAGTTATGCTTTCCAAATCAAACTGGAAAAAACAATGAAATGTTACCCCTACATATACTAAATCATTTTTTGTAATCTGACAAACCTTTATCTCTGTTCTCACACTTCCAAAATAACCTAATCTTGTTACATACATAAAGACCTGGCTTAAGCTACTTTGCTAAAATAGCCGTAGCAAGCCAGGTCTCTACTTTAATAGCTGGCCGTTTTATTTTCAAGTTCATGCAGTTCATCTTCTGTAATCAGCACGTCTCTTGGCTTACTTCCTTTTGCCTCTGAGATAATTCCTTGCTGCTCCATCATATCAATTAATCTTGCAGCGCGGTTATAACCAATACGGAAGCGGCGTTGCAGGCTTGATGCTGAAGCACCGTCCTGGTTTAAAGCAAACTCACACGCCTCATAGAATAATTCATCATCTTCCTGTGTTGAAAACGTCTGCTGTTTTTTTAACAGCTCCTGCTGATCGAATAAATAGGTTGGCTTCATTTGCGATTTTACATGATCTACGACACGATCAATCTCTTCATCTGATACAAAATTACCTTGAACTCGAACCGTTTTAGACGAACCGTTTTCTAGTAATAACATGTCTCCTTTACCAAGTAGCTTCTCCGCTCCACCTGTATCAATGATGGTGCGAGAATCCACTTGAGAAGAGACTGAAAAGGCTACGCGAGTTGGGACATTCGCTTTAATAAGACCCGTGATAACGTCAACAGAAGGTCTTTGCGTTGCTAGAAGCAAATGAATACCGCATGCTCTTGCTTTTTGAGCTATACGACAAATCGCTTCTTCTACTTCACCAGGCGATACCATCATTAAGTCTGCCAGCTCATCAATAATAATGACGAGATATGGAAGCTTACCGCTTTTTTCGCTATGCTCTTCTACTTTTTCATTATAGCGTGTAATATCACGCACACCTGTATGCGCAAACAGCTCATAGCGACGCTCCATTTCTTCTACAGCCCATTTTAAAGCTGATGTTGCAGCTTTAGCATCCGTAATAACAGGGCTTACTAAGTGTGGAATGCCGTTATAAGGAGCTAACTCAACCATCTTTGGGTCGATAAGCATCAGCTTTACCTCGTGAGGGGCTGCTTTATAGAGCAAGCTTACAATAATTGTGTTAATGCATACGCTTTTTCCTGAGCCTGTGGCCCCTGCAATTAGTCCGTGGGGCATTTTATTCAAGTCTGTTACGACAGGAGCACCTGAAATATCTAAGCCCAGTGCAACTGTTAACGGTGATTTATTTTGCGTAAACGCTGGGTCAGTTACTATTTCGCTAAGTAAAACCGGCTTACTTTGTTGATTGGGCACTTCAATACCAATTGTATTTTTACCTGGTATTGGCGCCTCAATCCGAATATCTCTTGCTGCTAAACTCAGTTTGATATCATCTGTTAAATTTGTTATTTTATTTACCTTAACGCCTGGCTCTGGCTGAACTTCAAATCGTGTAACGGTTGGACCTTTCGTCACATTTACTACTTTAGCACGAACGTTGAAATTATTTAGCGTCATATCAAGCAGGTCACTTTGCTCTTGTACCCAATCATGATCTTCTTCCATTTCAATTAAGGGTGCATTTAATATTGACATAGAAGGAAATTGATACGACAACTCTGCTTGAGAATCCATTGGCGGCATTTCTTCTTTAAGTAGCGCAGGAATTGGTTCTTCATCATGTACTTCTTGCTTTTCCTCCATTTTCAAACGCTCTATAGATGACGATTTAGTGGCTTTTTCACGATCCTTTTTTAACATCATGACATTAAAAGGAACTAACCTGCGCCCTCCATTTGATGAACTTGTACTTGACGATACGGTCTTTTGGTTAGTTGCTTCTGACTCATCTGCGAATGCTTGCGGCTCTTCTTCAATTGAAGGGTGATACCCTTTTGTCTCCTCAAATTCGCCACCATTAGTCTCTTCCCGCTCTTCCTGTTTTGGAACACTTTCCACTATTGATTCCGGCTTCTCTACTACTTCAGACTCTACAACATCCACATGGTCTTCAAAGTGAGTTGATGGTTCCTCTACTTCTTCCACTGATAAGTCTTCAATATGTAAGGAAGGGACTGGTTGAGGTTCGACATAAGCATCTTTTACCTGTTCACTAAACGATTCTACCTTTTCTATTTCCTTGCTTTCCTCCTGCTGTTCTTTGCGCACCAAAGGCTCTACATATGTTCTTTCGTTACGTATTTCCTTTCGAAGAGACTCATAAGTAGGCGTCGGCTTTATGCCAGCTGGGCTCGAAAGCTCAAATTCCACCACTTCTGAATTTTGTTGAGAAAGATGATGGTTAGCTGGACGCTTATTAAACCCATATACGGGTGACGGGATTTCAGTCGGACGAAACGGCTTTTTCACTTGCGAAGTCGGCTTAGAAGCGACCGGTGCCTTTTTTTCTTGTACTGGCTTCACATATTCTGGACGTTGAAAAGAAGTTGGTTCTTCTTTAGTCAACTGATGACTTTTCAGTATAGGCTCTCGTTCATTTTTCAATTTCTCAGCAGGCCTTTCTCTTCGACGAACCTCACGCCTTGGTGAATCATCTGAACGATTAAATTGATTGTCATCTATAAGCGGAAAGCGAAATTGACCTTTTGGATAGTGATAAGCTACTTTTGCCTCTAATTCTTGATGGGTTGTCCCTTTTTCTTGTCTCGGTAAGCGGGCTGGCGTTTTCTTCTTTGGAGTAGCTGCTTTTTCATTGACCGTGTCTTGAACTGGCCTTTGCTTCATTTCTGTTTCTTTCTTAGGTTCATCTAATGGAATCTCTGTTTCTCGACCTTTTTCATCTACTATAATTTCTTTTACTTCATAACCTAATAGATAATCCATCATTTTTCGCATAAAACCCATTTTTATCACTCTTTCTTCCTTAACAGTCGTATTTCTATTTATAAAAAACTGTATGCTTCTTGTAAAATTTTCAATTTTTATACACTCTCATTCATTTTACCATGTATCCAATAGGGTTCCTATAAAATCTATTAACTAGATACCCGATATATTGTGAAATATGCAAAAAAGCCACTAGAACTACTAGTGGCTTTTAATTTTATCAAATTTATAAAACCATTGACAATTGCTTTTCACAAACTGTAATCCTTTGAAACATAGGTGTAAAGCAACATCCGACTTTGGCATCATATAGAGTTAGGCTGAGAACTCTTCTCCTACTTTTGCGCTTTCTTCCAACACTAAAATACCTTTTTCTTGAGGAGCATTTGGTAAAGCCAATTCTTTTGCAGAACAGATCATACCAGAAGAAGGTACGCCACGAAGTTCTGCATCTTTAATAACAAGACCACTTGGCATAACAGCGCCTACTTTTGCCACTACAACTTTTTGTCCTGCCTCAACATTTGGAGCGCCACACACAATTTGTAACGTCTCTGTCCCAACATCTACTTTACAAATATTCAATTTATCAGCATTTGGATGCTTCTCTTTTTCTTGAACGTAGCCCACAACAAATTTTGGAGACAAGTCTACTTCAATCGATTCAGAAAATCCGCTTTCCTGAATAACTCGGTTTACTTCCGCTACTAGCTCTTCTGTTAACTTAATAGGTCCATGCCCTGAAAAAGATAAAACAGTAGATGCTTCAAAAATATTATAGCCAGCAGTAATATTTGATTTTTCATCAAAGATTCGCGTTACATTCTTTTTTGTTTCAAACGTTCGGTTTGAAAGTTCAATGTCTCGAAGAGATACGATTAACGTATCACCGATACCTTCTTTGTTGTAAAAAATATTCATTCCTTAACTCCGTCCTTTACTACGATTTTTTCCTAAAATGAAAATCGGTTCTAAACGCCCGTTTTCATACAAGAAAGAGAGTGCTGTAATGGGTACTCTTCCACTAGCAAAAAAGCTCATATTCATCTGTGCTAATATATCATAGCCTGTTTCATTTTGAACATCTGCTAAAATTAAAACATCCTGATGAGGCACAGCAATTGTGAGCGTTCCTTTTACTTTATCTTGAAACTCTTGTAAGAAAGATTCATTTAAAATCCGGCTCGCATCGTACCCGTCATTGGCATTAACAAAATAAAAATCATTGCCTGCAACTGTATCTTTTTTATATGTAATTGGCAATGAACGAAGATTAAACTTTGCCATTTCCCTTATAGATGTTACATCAAGCTTTTCTTTTTGCAGAAGCTTTTCATCTATTAATCGATACGTATTACCTAAATCTAAGGCATAATAAACTCTTGTTTCTGCCGTATGATCATCATATACGAGCGGAACATCTTCGTTTGTTTTCGTTGGAAAAGAGGTAGACCGAACAACTGGAAGAACCTTCTTTTCTTTTGAGTCTAATTGTTGTTCATCATTCATTACGCGCACAGCTTCTCTTATATAATATATCATTTCGTCTACTGCTGCGTCCTTTTTTTCTTCCCATTTCGCAATGAGCCCTGGTAGTGAAACCGTTAATCCTTTTTTTGTTTCAGAATGCTCAATTCTTAGCGTATCGTTTTTTTGATCAAATTGAAAACGTAGATTTTCATCTTTCAAACGATCTTGAACTAACTTTTTCATTTTAACACTTGTCATCTTCACTGAAAAACCCCTCCTTTTCACCAAAAGAAGCTTAAAATAAGGCCTCTTGTTAAAACAACAGGCCTAGCGATAGCTTATCCTTTTAAACTTTCAATAAATTGTTCAATTTCTTCCTGCGTTTTACGATCTTTGCTTACAAAACGTCCGCTTTCTTCACCGTTGTTATATCCTACAAAGCTTGGAATACCAAAAATATTCAGTTCAATGCACAAATCAATAAACTGATCTCGATCGACATAATGAAACGTATACTCACTATACTTTTGCTCTATTTCAGGTAGAATCGGTTCAATTACACGACAGTCTGGGCACCAGTCTGCTGAAAACATCATGATGTGCTTTCCTTCTTTAATAACCTCATTATATTGTTCAATACTTTCCATTTTCTTCATTTTTATTTCCTCCTTTATGTTTTATGTCTCGTTTCTATTCAAAAAGACATTGGGTTTATGCTTCATTTAATTTTACATTCACTCATATGAAACCATAGTCAAACAGATGGTGCAAGTATCTTACTTTCAAGTATGTAGAACGTTTTACTATTATAAGACGTTAGTATATCCTATTTAGCGGTTTTGATGAAATAGATATTGACCATACAGCATACGAACAACCTGCTCAAACATAGACGTTCTGGTAAGGATTTCTGATGTGAAGATACCGATTGCTCCTTCATTTGAACGTACATCTTCTTTTTTTGTAAAGCGTTCCATAGCTTCTGCTAACTCAATTTTTTCTTCTTTTAACACCCTTGCAATTTCCTCAGGCAATAAAATTCTTGCACCACCCGCAATGATTGGCTTTTCAAGAGACCGACTACTTAAAGCTCCCCAGTTGCACAAAAATAAGCCGTAATCCGTTTCTGTTACGCCCCCTTCTAATCCAATCCCTAAGTCTATCTCATCTTTACATACTTTCTCTGAACGATTAATAGCTCCTTGAATGGTTTCTTCATCTGAAAACGGTTGGCTAGATACACCTGAAGGCACATCAAATGAATAGTATGTCATCTCTTGTCCAAATACATTTTTAACAGCATTTACTTTAGTTGGATTTTTCGTTCCGATTGCAATGTTCATTCCGTTGCTCCTTTGCATGTTTTTTAATTAACACAAAAAACAATCGCTTTTTACAAGCGACTGTTTTAAGACTACACCTGCTCTTTAAGAGTAGCTACTGTTGTTTCGTCTGTTGCCCGCACGAGCTTCACCAATAGTTCTTTTGCAGCAGCATAATCGTCTACGTGAATCATGGAAGCATGTGTGTGAATATATCTTGAGCAAATACCAATTACAGCTGATGGAACACCGCTGTTAGACGTGTGAACGCGCCCGGCATCTGTGCCACCTGGTGACACAAAATACTGATATGGAATACGGTTGGTCTCAGCTGTATCTAGAATAAACTCTCGAATACCTCGATGCGTTACCATCGTACGATCAAAAATGCGAAGCAGTACACCTTTTCCAAGCTGACCAAATGCATTTTTATCTCCTGACATATCATTCGCTGGGCTGGCATCTAGCGCATAAAAGACATCCGGCTTAATCATATTTGCAGCAGATTGAGCACCTCGTAAACCTACTTCTTCTTGCACAGTTGCTCCAGCATATAGAATGTTTGGAATCTTATCATCCTTTACCTCTTTCAATAACTCAACTGCTAATCCACAACCGTATCGATTATCCCACGCTTTTGCTAAGATTTTTTTCTCGTTAGCCATTGGTGTAAATGGACAAATGGGTACAATCTGATCTCCAGGACGAATCCCCATATCAGCAACTTCTTGCTTGGAATCGGCTCCAACGTCAATCATCATGTTTTTAATAGCCATCGGCTTATTACGCTGCGCATCCTCTAACAGATGTGGAGGAATCGATGCAATAACGCCTGTAATCTTCCTCGTTCTTGTAATAACCTCGACGCGCTGAGCTAATAATACTTGACTCCACCATCCGCCTAATGTTTGGAAACGAAGCATTCCTTTATCGGTCACACCTGTCACCATAAATCCAACTTCGTCCATATGCCCAGCTACCATTACTTTTGGACCTGAAGCATTGCTTTTTTTCACTCCAAAAATACTTCCAAGTCCATCTTGAATAATTTCATCAGTTAAAGGCTCCATTTGTGATTTCATAAAAGACCTTACCGCATGCTCATGCCCTGCAGCACCCGGAAGTTCTGTTAATGTTTTAAATAATGATAAAGTTTCTGAATTCATCTTTCGTCTCCTTTATGTATGTCATTACTTTTCATTGTAGCGAAAAGTCAAAATACTTTCCATTTTTCTTCCTTAACCAAGAGGATTGCTTAACAATCAAAGTATGTTTTTGTATAATGGACTATAGTAAGAACTTTTGTTTTTATTAAAAAAAGAAGGTGATTATTATGAAGTATACGCAGCTCATAACTGGCATTGCTGTTGGTTTTGCAAGCGCTTATCTATATCAAAAGAAAAAGTCGTCTCTTTCATCCATGGAAGCATTGCATATTGCAAAGCAAGCATTTAAAAGAAATGGTCCCATTAACGGCTCTTGGATTCAGACGACGACCAAGGTTATAAACAGGTACGGCCTCGCTTTTGAAGGTTACTCTGGTGGTATTACTCGTTCTGTCAATGGAAATCAGGAACAATATGAATTCTTCATTGATAAAAGTAGCGGTAACATTATTGACTTAGTAAAGATTGATTAAACTTTACTGCATTTATGATGTGACCTTTAGTATCCCACTTAATCGCTCGGTAATAAGCATCATGGTAAAAACTAAGCCATGCATTTTGATTGTATGCATACTGAAGCCATTTTTCTTTTTGAGAAATAGATGTCATTGGAAAATCGTCATAGGCCATAACCCACAACACATTATGATGAGCATGAGTTGGTAATAGATCTCCCATATGCACAAGCTGCTCGCCTTGACTACTAATGACAATGACAGAATGTCCATCACTATGCCCACCTGTGTGATGCATCGTAAATTCTGGGAGCAATTGAAGAGAATCATGAAACGGCACAACTTGAGATTCAATGGCTTCCCAATTTTGCTTCCAATACGTATTTTTTGAACGTATATTAGGGTTTTGCATTTCGTTCCATTCAACGTCGCTTACATAAATAACTGCGTTTGGAAATGTAGACTCCAATTTCCCTTGACTTCTCGTTGTTAGTCCTGCTACATGATCAAAGTGCATATGTGTCATCGCTACTTTTGTTACATCATGTCGCGTTAATCCTAGCTTCATTAAATCTGTTTCTACGTTAGATTCTTCCGTAATGCCAAAATGTTTTTTTTGCTTACCTTCAATCATTCCGTTTCCTATGCCTGCATCAATTAAGATAACTTCTTTACCAGTTTGAACTAGCAATGGATCTGTTCTCATTGGGATACGATTGTCATAAGCAGTAGGGTATTTTTTAGACCAAAGCTCTTTTGGTACAACACCAAACATAGCTCCCCCGTCAAGATGATTATCTCCACCATTTAACCAAGAAACTCTCACATCCCCTATTGTTAACGTTTCCATTTTTACACCTCCCATATATTCCTATTTATTGTATCACTCCCTATTTACGTTTTTATAGTCTTTTTTAAACAAAAAAGACCTTTCACTAGTTGAAAGGTCCTTATAGATATTATTTTTCATTCATGTATTTAACTTCTGAACGATAAATACGACTTCCCTTTTGAGAAAACTTTTCTTCATACTCCGTCATAATATTTCCTTCGAAGTCACTAGCATGTAAATCTAAACTTACGTACTTTAATAACAAGCCATATTCAGAAAAGCTCATTAAAGAGTATTCAAACAATCCTTGATTATCTGTTTTAAAATGAATCTCTCCACCATCGATTAAAATTTGTTCATAGATATTTAAAAATGTTTTGTACGTTAAGCGTCTTTTAGCATGACGAACTTTTGGCCAAGGATCTGAAAAGTTTAAGTATACTCGCTCAACATCACCTTTAGCAAAATATTCCGTTAGGTCTTTTGCGTCAACGCTTAGCAGTTTAAAATTCGGTACTTCTGCTTCAATTATGCGATCTAGCGCACTAACAATTACACTTTCATATAACTCAATGCCAATGTAGTTAATGTTTGAATTTTGCTTAGCCATCCCAAGTAGGAATTGACCTTTTCCAGTTCCAACTTCAATATGAATTGGGTTATCGTTTCCAAATACCTCGTTCCATTTGCCCTTATGTTCTGCGGGATTTCCAACGGCATATTGTGGATACTGTGCCAATTTCTCTTTTGCCCAAGGCTTATTTCTTAGTCTCATACTGCACACCTCATCTATATTATCAAAAATTATCAAAATTGAACCACACGGAAAATGTCGGTTATTTTGTACAACCGACATTCGTATGAATAATTGTATTCATAAAGAAAAAAATAAAAGCATCATACGAGAAAGGATGATGCACTATGCCTTTAAACGCTCAGCATCAAATGGCTATCTTAAAGGACATCTTATCAAATCACCAAACTGACTGCTGTGGAACAGTCTCTGAATGCGAACAAGTTGAACGTTTAGCTCAAGCAATGCTAGCAAATGGAACTGCTAATGAACAAGTGTATCGCACGCTTCAAAACATTTGCGAGTATACACAGACTGCAAAAAGCGCGGCGCATCTCGATCAACATATTGAAACAAATAAACAAAATTTATCCCAATGGGTTGAAGAACTATCTAGTCTATCTTAACTAAACTTACTGGCTTAACTGCTCATTTTCAAGCAATACTTTTAAGTAGTTAAGCCAGTAGTTCATTTCTGGTAATTCTTGCTTTGTACGATGCCATTGTACAAATAAAATACTTTGACTCACAACATACCACTTCATTCGCTTTTGCAAGCTATCTGTTAAAGCAATACCGTACTTTTCTAGCCAACCCTTCCATTCTGCTGGATCAATGTACCAGTACAGCAGAAGGCCTAAGTCAATAGCTGGATCAGCAATCATCGCTCCGTCCCAATCGATTAAATATAGCTGTTCATTCTCACCTAGCAACCAATTATTATGATTGACATCGCAATGACAAACAACATATTCCTCTGGCTGAACGAAATCCACTTCTCGCTCTAAATACAGAATCCCTTGCTCAACAACTGGTTCTTTCTGCAAGTCCAAATCTACATTTGCTCGAATATCGAGTAGAACGTCTTGTGGTAATAACGACTCTTTCCCTAATCTTTTTAACATATCCAACAACTCTTTAGAGTGATGAATTTTACTCAGCAGTTCTGTTACGCTATCCGAGTTCATATCTTGAGGTTTTAACTCTCGACCATCTAGCCAGTGTTGAGCTGTAATTACATCTCCATTTTCCATTCGTTTGGTCCAAACTAACTTTGGAACAATCCCTTCTGCTGACAAAACAGCTAGGAAAGGAGATGAATTGCGCTTCAGAAATAGCTTTCGGTCTTGAAACCTTGCGAAATAAGCATCTCCAGTTGCACCGCCAGCAGGAGTCACTTCCCATTCGCTTCCTAATATATGTTCCAACCAATTCACCTTCAATTTCAACACACACATTTCATTAAAAATTTAAAGTTATGTTTACTTCTATTTATATCATCAACAACGTGTATTTGTTTTATTAAATAAAAAAGACAGCTATTGCGGACATATACCAATAGCTATCCTTCATAAATTTTATCCTCTTCCCGCTTTTCTCGTCAAGTAGCAGAATAGCACTTATGTTTTAAATAATGCTAAAACGCCAACCGCAGGAACCGCTGCTTCGCCTGAAAGGGCTTTTGTAAATGGATACTGATAAGCGCTTTCTCCATCGATTACGACGTTCCAACTCCCCTGTGGCAAGTTAATATAATGAGTTGATGTGTCTTGGTTAAACGCGACAATCATATCCTTCCATGGTCCGTATTTTTCTACATTGGCAAGAGCATACGCAACTATTTCTGGCACCGATTCTAAGAACTTCATATGCTTACGAATTCGCTCGGTTGTATGAAAGCGAAATGCGCCGTGCGCTTTTCTTAGCTGAATCACTGCTTGTAGCCACTTTATATCCTTGTTATAGATTTTCCGCTGCTCCCAATCAAATTGATTGATGCTATCCGGTGAGCGATAGCTATTTTCAACACCTTGTTTTGTTCGATAAAATTCTTGTCCTGCATGTAGAAAAGGAATGCCTTGAGCTAATAACACCATTGCACTTGCAAGCTTTTGCCTTTTTTGCAAAATTTGTTTCTCCTCATGTGAATTACACTTACTCAATTTATCCCACAGCGTGTGATTATCGTGTGATTCTACATAGTTTATCGAAGAGGTAGGCTGAACAAATAAATACTTCTCTCCTTTTTGATAAGAAACACTGCCAGCCATTACTTGCTTTACTTCGTCAACTCGATGGGTGTTGCCACAAATAAAACCTTTATCGTAGATGTTAAAAGTACTTCCCTTGATAAAATCTCGAAAACGATCATTAAAGAACCCAATATGTGGGACTTTATCAGAGTTATAGATTGTTGCTTTTTGCTCTGAAGATAAAGGGGTATTTAGATCCCACCCTTCACCAAACAGCAAAATGGATGAATCATATTCAAACAGCTTTTGTCGAATCGTATTCATCGTTTCAATATCTAAAATTCCCATTAAATCAAAACGAAAGCCATCAACATCATATTCTTTGACCCAAAACAAGACGGAGTCAACGATAAATTTACGCGCCATCTTACGCTCAGAAGCAAAATCATTTCCTACACCTGTTCCATTGGACGGCATTCCAAATTGATCATGCCGGAAGTAATATCCTGGAACAATCTTTTCAAAAGAAGAGTCTTCCCTTACATATACATGGTTATAGACAACATCGAGTATAACACGTAGGTCATTCTCATGAACCGCTCGAATAAGTTGCTTTAGCTCTAGAATACGAGCTATAGGATTTGTTGGCTCCAAAGAATAGCTGCCTTCCGGCACATTAAATAGGAGTGGGTTGTAGCCCCAATTATAGGTATCTAAAGGCTTCAGTTCATCTACGCCATCAAAGTCATTAACGGGTAGGAGCTCCAAATGTGTAATACCAAGTTCCTTTAAGTAAGCTAACCCTGTTGTTACACCGCTTTCTGTTGACGACTCAGTGAATCCTGCATATGTTCCTTTATTGGACACGTTACTGGAAGGGTGAATGGTAAAATCACGAATATGGACTTCATAAATAATAGCATCCGTGGGCTTTTGAAGCGGAGCCTTTTTCACAGGCGGCTGCTTAGTTTTGTGTAAATTCACCAACACACCGTATTCACTGTTTGCTGATGCTGCTAGTGCATACGGATCAACAGCTTCTCTCGTAACACCGTTGACCGTTACCTCATAGCTATAGTGATGCCCTTCTTTTTCAAGGCCACAAATCGCTGTCCACACTCCTTTTTTCATACGAGCCATGCCAATATATTCTTTATTTAACGTTTTAGGATTGATAAGCTTTACCTTCACATCTGTAGCAGTCGGTGCCCATAATTTCAGCTGAATATGTTGCTTGGTAAAAACCACACCCAAGTCCGATTCATTGTAAAAAAAAGCATCATCGAATTCAGGAGTGCGAATGACAGCTCCTATCTTTAAATCTGCTTTGGCACCACGTTCTTCTACCACTTGATACTCTTCACCAATCTCTATTTTTATTTGACAGTAGCATTCATATTTTATAGCCTCATGTAATACTTTTCTATCCTTTAGCTTTAAAGAAAGCGATTGGCCATCTCTCATTAAACAAAGCGAATTCACTTCTCCATCGTAGTAAGATTTAGGAACAAGAACGGTAACCATATCCATCTTATCTAAATATGCTTCAAATTTTTGATCATCATAAGCCATCTGTTCTCCTCCTACATAACTTATTATGAGCATTATATGTTCAAATTGGAGAAATGAAAGCATTTTCTATTAGATAAATACTAAATTTCACATCAAAATTATTCATTCTCACTTCGATCAAAATAAATGCTTTGACTATGCTTTAAAAGTGCCTCTGCTGCCTGAAGCTGATTGAATTTTAAGGGTGCTGATAAACGCCTTAAATTATAGAACCATTCTTCATAGTTCCGCTTATCAATAAAATCAATTTGATACGGTTCTGTTGGAGAGTCAAAGAAACCATTGCGACTCAGTAATATTTTACGAATAGGTCGGTCAATATTATGAGATTGATAAAGGCTTTTGACGAGTTGCTCTGTTCTATTCAACCCAAGCACGGGATTTAACACTTTCTTTTTATCTTTCCCTATTAACTCTGTCCAAAAATTTTCTTTTGAATACTGAAAAACAGAGCCATTTTTCCCTTCAACCATTGCAATACAAATTGTTTCAGTAGGCGTGATTAAAATAACCTCTGCTTCAACAGGCGCTTTTTTCACTAAAAAGACAGGCTTATACATAAGTAGAAAAGTATCAGGAAAGCTTTTTAAAAAGTATTGAAGCTTTTCATCATAAAAGTATCGCTTATCTGCATTTGAAAGCTCAAATAAGGTCGACGTCGCCCACCTCATTTGCATTTGAAAAACGTTTTCTAAAAACAATACCTTTAGATCTTGTAGGCTTTTAGGTTCTGTCACAAACGCAGTGAGATTTTCGGCATCAAAGTTTTCTTCTGCTTCTTTTTCTATTTCTACCTCCATGTATTCTTTATCTATTTCGGCTACTTCATCTTTTTTAAAAAAGGATTTTACCTTTCGAAAAAGCGATGGTTCTGAAGTCGGCGATTCGTCTATATCATCTAACTGAACCTCTTCCTCTCCGTTATAGAAATAATCCTTTGCTTTCTCCCAATTGTGTTGTTTCACGCGTGTAAATTGAGAGGAATAGTGATACAAATCTCGCTCATAGCGTGAAAGATAGTCTTGTATCTTAATAAGTTGCGCCATATCAAATCATTCTCCTCGTTAAAAAATACCAGATTGTTTTTATTGTTCAATTTTACTAACATTAAAAGAAAGATACCACTAGTAATTAAAGCTTTTTAGTGAAACCGTAAGCTTAAGCCCTTTTATCCTACTAATGCGATAGATTATGTTATGATAGAAAAAACACTTCTTTTTACGGCGATAAAAGTGTAGTTGTACGCTATTATTGTCTATACTAGGATAAAAAAGATCATTAATTCTATCGATGCAAAGGATGGTTAAAATGAAAGTTGTTAACAACATGGCAGATTTAATAGGAGATACTCCACTTGTTAAATTGAATCGCCTTCAGCCAGCTGACGGTGCATCCGTTTATTTAAAGCTAGAATTCTTCAACCCCAGCAGAAGCGTAAAAGATCGCGCTGCTTTTAATATGATTGTTAAAGCTGAAGAAGCAGGCCTTTTAAAACCAAATTCAACTATAATTGAGCCAACGAGTGGCAACACTGGAATTGGCTTAGCTATGAATGCTGCTGCAAGAGGATATCGCTCAATTCTTGTTATGCCAGATACTATGACGCAAGAACGTATTAACTTATTAAAAGCTTACGGGGCTGAAGTTGTGCTAACACCAGGAGATGAAAAAATGCCAGGTGCTATTCGTAAAGCTGAAGAATTAACAAAAGAAATTCCAAATGCTTTTATGCCAATGCAGTTTAAAAACGGAGCTAATCCAGACGCACACCGCCACACCACGGCAAAAGAAATTATTGAAGCAATGGATGATTTAAATAAAGAATTGGCTGCATTTGTTGCTACAGCCGGAACTGGTGGCACAATTACAGGGACTGGTGAAGTACTAAAAGAGCGCTATCCAAACATGAGTGTTCATGTAGTGGAACCTGCTGGCTCTCCTGTTTTATCAGGTGGAAAACCAGGAAAGCATAAACTTGTAGGAACAAGCCCTGGCTTTATCCCTGATACGTTAAATGTGAATGTGTATGATGAAATTTTAAAGATTAAAGATGAAGAAGCATATGATATTACGCGTAGACTTGCAGCTGAAGAAGGGATTTTAGTTGGTCCATCCTCTGGTGCAGCTTGCTATGCTGCCATTGAAGTAGCTAAAAAGCTAAGCCCCGACCAAGTCGTTGTGTGCATCGCCTGTGATACAGGTGAACGCTACTTATCAAGCGATTTATTCTCTTTTGATTCCTAATAAACCAAAAAAGGCGCTCATGCTGCTGAGCGTCTTTTTCGTTTACTTAGCTAACTCATAAATAGCTTGTGCATAAATGGCTGTTGCTTTCAATAGATCTTCGACCACCATATATTCATCTTTTTCATGAGCTACTTCTTCTCTTCCAGGGAATAGTGGACCAAATGCTACTCCGGCCTCTAGCGCTCGTGCATACGTACCTCCGCCAATGGAAATAAGCGTTGGTTCCTCTCCCGTTTGTTCTTGGTAGACTTGCTGTAACGTTTGGATAAGCTTATGCTTTTGATCGACATGATGCGGTTTTGAATCTGAAAAATGCTTAACAGAAATTTGATATGTCTCACTTTGCTTCTTAATTGTAGAAATAATAGTATCAATACTAGCGGCAACTGGGTACCGAATGTTTAAACCAATTTGTCCAGCCTTCTCATGAGTGTAAGATAAAATACCAACGTTTACAGTCAAATCACCTGTTACATCGTCTCGAATATGCAAACCGATTCTTTCACCAATTGTATCCTCTACAAAATAGTGATTAACATATGTAACGAACTGTCTTGCTTGTTCATTTAATGCTAATTCATGTAGAAAGCTTGCTAACAACACCCCGGCATTTTTCCCTTTTTGAGGAACACTTCCGTGGGCCGATACCCCTTCTAAGGTAAGGGTATATTTGTTGCTGTTGACTTCAACTGTACCTTTTACATGATGTTTATTTAAGAACTTCTCATACGTTTTTTCGAGGTTTGCTTCTTCTTTTACAGTAAGAACTGCTTTTGCATAGTCAGGTACCATATTATAACGACGACCAGATTCAAACGATGTTAGTACATAGTCGCCATCTGTGCCTTGAATCGGCTGTTGCTGTAACTCTACATCGGTAATCCCTTTTTCTGCGTAAATGATAGGAAAGTCAGCATCTGGAGCAAAGCCCATCGTTGGCATTTCTTCATGTTTAAAGTAGTGATCTACACATCTCCAATCGCTTTCTTCATCTGTTCCGATAATCATACGTACGCGTTTAGAAAGCGGCAATCCTAGCTCTTTAACAATTTTCATAGCGTAATAAGCAGCTATTGTTGGTCCCTTATCATCAATCGCTCCGCGAGCAAAGATTTTTCCGTCCTTAATTTCCGCACCGTATGGATCAACAGACCAACCATCACCTTCAGGTACGACATCAACGTGACATAAAATTCCTATTAATTCTTTTCCTTCTCCCAATTCAATATGTCCTGCATAACCATCTACGTTCTTAGTCGTAAAACCATCATCATTTCCTTTATCTAATAAAAAATGAAGAGCTTTAGCTACTCCTTCTCCAAATGGCTCATCTTCTTTTACAGATTCTTCAAGGACGCTTTTAATTTGTAAAAAGCGCTTCGTTTCTTCCAAGATATTGCTTTCTCTTTTTTTAACTTCTTCCATCCAATTGATAGCTTCCATAGTTATCCTCCATTATTGTAGAAGTATTCAATTTGTACTATTTTCCACTTTATCACACCTATTTTTAAAAAGCTTCTAAGGTGTTTAATTAGCTAGAAAAAGGGTAAAGGGTTGTAACCTTTTCTCTAAATTTATGCTTGAATAGGTCTATTTTGTTATATTTCGCATACATTAAAAAATAATGTATAACTTAGGAAAGGAGACCTGCCAAAAAAGTACATATTTATCTCATTTATCACAATTTTTGTAAATTTATTATTAAATTAAGCTTTACCCTTTTATTTTTTATGATTTTTTGTGTACAATATAACTGAGGACTTAAATAGTGCTTGACATCTCAAAGTTATAAAGAAGTTGTGCCTTACGAAAAACGAATAAGGAAGTGGTTTTTTGAAACCTTCAACTAATCGAATGCTAACGCGTATCAAATCCGTTTATATGTTCATTAGTAAAAAGGGAACTGTTACTACTCAAGAGCTTGTTGATGAGTTTGGTATCACCCCTAGAACTATTCAGCGTGATTTAAATGTATTAGCATACAATGATTTAGTTCATAGTCCAAGTCGTGGTACGTGGACGACGACAGAGAAGAAGGTCAAGATTTCATCCTAGTAAGTTTCAAAGGTAAGTATTTATATACAGAGATAAAGATTCCTCATACTTTTTCGCCTTGTGTGTTGAGTATCTTTAAATGCCTGATTTTACCTCAGTGCATTTAAACGTGAATTGTTTCACTTGCGTAGAGTGAACAAAAAGGAACCAATTTATGTACAGGTTCCTTTTTCTTTCGCCTCTTAGTCTTTTTTATCTTTTAATGCGCTTAATTCTTCTTCTGTTAGCTCTCGGTATTCGCCCAGCTCTAACTCTTCATCTAGCGGCAAAGCTCCCATGGAAATTCGTTTTAAATACGTGACTTTCTTTCCTCTTGATTCAAACATACGCTTCACCTGATGAAATTTCCCTTCAACAATGGTTAGCTCAATTTCAGATGATTCACCGCTTTTTAAAATGGTTAACTCTGCGGGTTTCGTGACATATCCGTCATCTAATGTAACCCCTTTTCTGAATGCTTCGACATCTTCCTCAGTTACTTTCATATTAATAGTCGCAAAATAGGTTTTTGGAACATGCTTTTTGGGTGAGAGCAGCTGATGAGCAAGCTGTCCATCGTTTGTTAATAGCAGTAATCCTTCCGTATCTTTATCTAGTCTTCCGACTGGAAAAGGATTATAAATGGCGTCGTCAATTTCTAATAAATCAACAACTGTTTCATGTTGATGATCTTCTGTAGCAGAAATCACCCCTTGAGGCTTATTCATCATCAAATAAATAAATTCTTTGTATTCAATGATTTCTCCGTGAACGGACACTTCGTCAGTTTCCGGATTCACGTGTAGCTTAGCATCTTTGACCGCTTTACCATTCACTTTTATTGCTCCTGTTTTTAATAACCCTTTTACTTCTTTTCGACTACCATATCCCATATTAGCTAATAACTTATCTAATCTCATAAAATCCTCCTCAGTTTATATCCGAAAAGAAAGTGACTCATTGAATGAGTCACTTTCTCATTAACCGTTTGCTGGACGACGGCGCAAAATTTTTCGTTCAATTATGTTTATAATTCGTTTGCCCATTACTCGCTCTAGTAATGTCGAACGGTACGTTGCTACACCGTATACAATCCCTCCGACCCCTGCTCCAATAAAGGTGATCACCACAGCAGCGATGCGGCTTTGATCATACGCTAAGAAGAAGCCTAAAATAAAGGAAAGCAACTTAACGCTTAACCCCATAATTGCAACGAAGATAAAGATTAACACTGTACGTTTTATAAACGCATGGTAATCATAATTCGCATGCTTTTTAATGAGATAAAATGTATACGCAATAGATACAAGATAACCAAGAGCCGTTGCTAAAATTGAACCTAGCTCATGAAATAGATAAATAAATGGTACGTTACAAATAATTTTCACAATTAGACCAAATGTTAAACTGATTACCGCGTATTTTTGTTTATTCACACCTTGTAAAATCGCAGCATTCACAGTGAAAAATGAAAATAATAACGCAACTGGCGCATAAGCTAATAGAACTGTTCCACCAGCTTTAATATCTTCTATACCAAAGAATGTTCCATAGGCTGGACCCGCTAAAGCCATCAACCCAACTGATGCCGGTAATACTAAAAACATAATCGTTTGATAAGTTTGGTCAATCTGTTTTTGAAGAGCCGTGTAATCTTGATTCACAAATGAACGTGTAATGGTTGGAACGAGCGTTAATCCAAACGCTGTCGCTAGTGAAACAGGAATCATTACAAGCTTTGGTACATACGACTGCACAATCCCATTCATCGTTTCTGCAATTTCTTTTTGACCAGCAGCAACCATTGTACGGTTAAATGTAAATTGATCAACATACTGATAAAGGGGAATTGCAAGCCCTACAAATACATAAGGAATAGAATACGTAAACAACTCTTTAAAAATAGAAACCGTTGAAATACGCGTTGGCGTAACTTTTTGCTCTTGTACCATTTTGTCTAAATGAGGTTTTCGTTTTTTCCAATACCATAACAAGACAGCTAGTCCACCAAGCGCCCCTACAAATGCACCCATTGTTGCAAATCCAACCGCTAAGGCTAAACTTCCTCCGACAACTTTTAACACGATGTACGTAGAAGCGAGTAAGAAGACAACGCGGACAAACTGTTCAATAACTTGTGAAACAGCAGTTGGCCCCATAGACTGGTGTCCTTGGAAAAATCCTCGCATTAAACTCATAATAGGTACGACAAGAAGCGCCACGCTCACCATGCGCATAACCATGACAACGTCTTCTAACGAGTTATCTAAATCGGCTCCTCCTAGTGTTAAATTCGCAATAAAAGGAGATAAAGAATAAAGTAAGAGAAAAGATAAAACCCCTGTGACAAGCATAAGCTTAAGGCCTGCACGATACATTCTCCTACTCGTATAGTAATCACCCATTGCGTTATATTTAGATACGAATTTTGAAACAGCCATCGGCATCCCTGCCGTTGCAATACTTAGATAAATGGCATATTGGTTATATCCATATCCAAACAGCGCTCCACCTACAGCTCCAACGAGCGTTGCAAATGGAAAAATATAAATCATTCCTAATATGCGAGAAATATAGGTTCCTAACGTTAACACAAATGTTCCTCGTAATAGCTTTGAATCAGACATAAGCTTCCTCCGATACGTAATGTTACACTTTGATAATAGTGATAGAATAAAAAGGAATCAAGTTGCAGTTTTATTTCAGACATGCTTTAATGTTAACTGCTGCTAGCAGCTAGAAAAAAACAAGACTATAGCCCATTTTATCCAAAGTTTCTTCATTTGTCAGTGAACAAACTCAAATTTTATAAAATAGACAGGTTGGTGGAGATATGATTTATGATGTAATCGTAATCGGAGGAGGACCTTCTGGTTTGATGGCATCGATTGCAGCCGGTGAAAAAGGCGCAAAGGTACTATTAGTAGATAAAGGAACAAAGCTCGGTCGAAAGTTAGCTATTTCGGGTGGTGGACGCTGTAATGTTACGAACCGACTCCCAATCGATGAAATTATTAAGCACATTCCAGGAAACGGACGCTTTTTATATAGTGCATTTTCGATTTTTAATAATGAAGATATCATCAGATTTTTTGAAAACCTCGGGATTGCTTTAAAGGAAGAGGATCACGGACGCATGTTTCCCGTGTCAAATAAAGCACAATCAGTCGTTGATGCACTCATTGGTGAATTAAAGCGTTTAAACGTTCATGTACGCACAAATACGCCTGTAAGAAAAGTCGCATATGAGAACAATGCAGTAAAAGAAGTGCAGCTAGAGACGGGTGAAGTAATCCAAACCAAGGCAGTCATTTTAGCTGTTGGAGGAAAGTCTGTTCCTCATACCGGTTCCACAGGCGATGGCTATGCTTGGGCGGAAGCAGCGGGACATACCATTACAGAACTTTATCCCACCGAAGTTCCCGTCACTTCAAGTGAATCATTTATTCGAGACAAGACATTGCAAGGTTTATCTTTACGTAGCGTTGGATTAAGCGTACTAAACAAGAAAGGCAAGCCTGTGATTACTCATCGAATGGATATGATTTTTACACACTTTGGAATTTCTGGACCTGCGGTATTGCGCTGCAGTCAATATGTTGTCAAAGAACTAAAAAAACAAAAGACAAAGACTGTTCAAATGATGATTGATTCGTTTCCAGACATAAATGAAGAAAATCTCTTTCAAAAAGTCGTAGCTCTTTTAAAAGAAGAACCAAAAAAAGCAATTAAAAATGTGTTAAAAGGGTTTGTGCCCGAGCGCTATTTATTATTTTTGTTTCAAGCTTCGCATATTGAAGAACAAGAACTTGCTGGACAAATTTCACATGATCGACTTCGCGAATTTGTTGGTCTTCTGAAACAATTTACGTTTTCTGTAAACGGAACGTTATCTCTTGAAAAAGCCTTTGTAACAGGTGGAGGCGTATCGGTAAAAGAGGTGCATCCAAAAGAAATGTCTTCAAAATTCATGAGTGGCCTCTACTTTTGCGGTGAAATTCTAGATATTCATGGATATACAGGTGGTTATAATATTACGTCAGCTTTAGTAACTGGAAGACTTGCTGGAGCAAATGCTGGAGAGTATGCCAAAAGCCTAGCGCATTAATGCGCTAGGCTTTATATATGACCATTGCTGAAAAACAGTATACTTGTTCATCTCGGTCCACATCTACTGTAACTTGATACTTAATGTCCACAATATCCTCATCATCAAATTTTTTCAAAAAGCGATTTAGAGCTACTTCTAAATCTTTTTCATGCTCTTTATCAAACACTTTTACCTGAACCACACCGCGACACCACTTTCATCCCATGATTATCACTGCTTGGACATTTCTATTAACATATGTATCAATCACTATAGACATTCTTATAAAATTTATACGTTGAATAAAAAAGAGTCTGGAATAAAAACAAATGATTCTTTCTCAAAGATGAATTATACCTTTTCTAAAGTAGTTAGGCTGGAACCACCAGTTCGTTCTATTGCGCCGCAGATGCGTGTCCTCCGCTCCGTTCCACTAAGTTTTTTAACTTGTTTTGGGAATGAAGAAAAAGATACCCAAACTATCAAAAGTCGTTACCTTCCAATAGTTCGGATATCTCGTTAGCTAAAATACTTATGTCTCATCTTTTTTATTTACTTTTTAGTTGTTTCGCCTTCCCACTCAAGCATACCGCCAACCATGTTGCGTACTTTATACCCTTGCTCTTGTAAGTAGTAGCATACGTTCTCGCTACGACGTCCTGAGCGACAGATAAAGATATATTCTTTATCCTTATCAAAGGCATCAATATGTGCAGGAATATCATTCATACGAATATGTTTTGCTCCTGGAATAATGCCTTCTTCTACTTCTTCATCTTCGCGAACATCTACTAGCTCAAGTGCTTCATTTTGCTCCAAACGTTTCTTTAGCTCTTCTGTTGTAATTTCTTTTACTTGTTCCATCTTTTTCAACCCTCTCATTATGTATTCGTTCCCATATTATTATTGTAACAAAAGTGATAAATGAAATTCTACTTACATGAAAAAAGCCTGAGGCTCTTGCCTCAGACTTCTATCATTAGTTCGCTACAATGTTTACTAATTTCCCTGGTACAGCAATCACTTTTCGGACAGTCTTGCCTTCGATTTGCTCTTGCACGTTTTCATTTGCCATTGCGATATCTTGAAGCTGTTCACGTGATGCTTCAGCTGGAACGTTTAGCTTTGCACGTACTTTACCGTTCACTTGAACAACAATTTCAACTTCATCATCTACTAATTTTGCTTCATCAAAAGCAGGCCAAGCCTCATACGAGATTGTTTCTTCGTAGCCAAGCTTATTCCACAGCTCTTCTGTAACGTGTGGACAAATTGGTGCAAGTAATTTCACGATGCCTTCCACGTATTGTTTTGGAAGAACATCGACTTTATATGCGTCGTTGATAAACACCATTAATTGTGAGATCGCTGTATTAAAACGAAGACCTTCATAATCTTCTGTTACCTTCTTCACCGTTTGGTGATATACACGCTCTAATGTTTTATCATCGCTTTCCTGTACTTTATTGCTTAGCTCACCGTTGTCATCCATTAGCAAACGCCATACGCGATCGATGAAACGTCTTGCTCCGTCTAATCCTTTTGTTGACCATGCAATAGATGCATCTAAAGGTCCCATGAACATTTCATATAGACGAAGCGTATCTGCACCGTGACTCTCAACAATCTCATCAGGGTTAACAACGTTACCTTTTGACTTACTCATCTTCTCATTGTTTTCGCCAAGAATCATTCCTTGGTTAAATAACTTTTGGAAAGGTTCTTTTGTCGGTACTACTCCAATATCATATAAGAACTTGTGCCAGAAGCGAGCATATAATAAATGAAGAACGGCATGCTCTGCACCACCAATGTAAATATCAACCGGTAACCATTCTTTTAGCTTTTCTGCGTCAGCCAATGCATCTTCATTCTTTGGATCGATGTAGCGTAAGTAGTACCAGCAGCTTCCAGCCCATTGTGGCATCGTGTTTGTTTCACGACGACCTTTTTTACCTGTTTCTGGGTCTACTACGTTTACAAATTCATCAATGTTTGCTAATGGTGATTCACCAGTACCTGACGGCTTAATTTCCGTTGTTTTCGGAAGTACTAATGGAAGCTCGCTTTCTGGAACAGGCGTTGTTGTACCATCTTCCCAATGAATTACTGGAATTGGTTCTCCCCAATAGCGCTGACGGCTAAACAACCAGTCGCGTAAACGATACGTAACTTGTTTTTCACCTTTTTTGTTTGTTTCTAGCCAAGCAATCATATTCTCAATTGCTTCTTCTTTATTTAAGCCGTTTAAGAAGTCAGAGTTAACGTGTTCGCCATCTCCTGTGTACGCTTCTTTCGAAACGTCTCCTCCCGCTACAACTTCCTTAATTGGAAGTTCAAATTTAACAGCAAATTCATAGTCACGCTCATCGTGAGCTGGAACTGCCATGATTGCACCTGTTCCGTAACTCATTAATACGTAATCTGCAATCCAGATTGGCATTTTTTCGCCATTTACTGGGTTAATCGCATAAGCTCCCGTAAATACACCTGTTTTATCTTTCGCTAAATCTGTACGCTCTAAATCACTTTTGCTTTTAATTTTCTCAATATAAGCATCTACTACTGCTTTTTGCTCAGCTGTTGTGATTTTATCAACAAATGGATGCTCTGGTGCTAACACGGCATACGTTGCGCCAAAAAGCGTATCTGGACGCGTAGTGAACACCGTAAACGTTTCATCATGCCCATCAATTGTAAAGTGAACATGCGCCCCTTCAGAGCGACCAATCCAATTGCGCTGCATTTCTTTAATACTCTCTGGCCAATCTAATTCTTCTAAATCCTCTAGTAATCGATCTGCATAAGCAGTAATTTTTAACATCCACTGCTTCATTGGACGTCGTTCTACTGGGTGACCTCCACGTTCACTTTTACCATCAATAACTTCTTCATTTGCTAATACTGTTCCAAGAGCTGGACACCAGTTTACCGCAACTTCATCAATATACGCTAATCCTTTTTCGTATAACTTTAAGAAAATCCACTGCGTCCATTTATAGTAGCTTGGATCTGTTGTATTAATCTCACGCTCCCAGTCATATGAGAAACCTAGAGATTTAATTTGGCGACGGAAGTTGTTAATGTTTTGCTCTGTGAATTGCGCTGGGTCATTTCCTGTATCTAACGCATACTGCTCTGCTGGTAAACCGAACGCGTCCCATCCCATTGGATGAAGTACGTTATATCCCTGCATACGCTTCATACGAGATAAAATATCTGTTGCTGTATACCCTTCTGGATGCCCTACATGTAGGCCAGCTCCAGATGGATATGGAAACATATCTAGCGCATAAAATTTACGCTTTCCTTTATCTTCAGTCGTTTTAAATGTCTGATTTTCTTCCCAAACCTGTTGCCACTTCTTCTCAATTTGCTTATGGTTAAAGGCCATGAATACTCCTCCTTCTATTTTAAGACAATGGTGTTAGAACTATAAAAAACCCCTCATCCCTTAAGAAAGGGACGAGAGGTTGAATAAACTTCCCGCGGTACCACCCACATTAGCACAAATTATGTATGTACTCACTCATTTTCCTTAACGCGGATGACGATAAATGCTACTTCGTTCACATTTACAGCTCAAAGGTGAGTTCATGAACGGTCGTTTGTTGACTCCCACCAACCGTCAACTCTCTTTGCTCGTATCGCTCACTACTATTCCTTCTCAATGCTTTTCATATAGTAACTACCTTGTATTGTAAATAATATGTGATTAAACTGCAAGTTGTTCACACCATTTTATCAAAGTTTCTCTTCTTATTTATAAACAAATCTCTTAAAAACATACATAATGCCCATTTTTTTAAGAAATATCCAAACATTCAGCACACAAACGGCTAAAATGTCCATGTGCTGAACATCTTACTCTTTAAATACCCACTCCAAACGTAAAGAGGGCAATAGCTATCGCTAACCCTACGAGCGGAACAACGACAGTCATAGCTGCCACGGAGCCATAGGCATCTTTATGTGTTTCACCACAAATAGAGTTAATTGTAGTTACAACATATCCATTATGGGGAAGTGAGTCCAACACGCCAGATGAAATGGCCACAACTCGATGAAGTGCTTCAGGATTAACACCTGCGTCCATATAATGTGGTGCTAAGAGCGGTAAAGCAATCGCTTGGCCACCGGATGCCGATCCGGTCATCCCTGCGATAACGCTTACTGCAATGGCGCCTCCAATTAACGGACTGCCCGGAATACTGGTCATCGCTTCAACAGCGACATTAAAAGCAGGAGCTGCCTTTGCTACTCCGCCAAATCCAACAACAGCTGCCGTATTTCCAATTGCAATTAAAGCACCAAGTGTTCCTTCAGATAGCGCTCCCCAGAAGTCTTTAAAGTAACGACGGTTTAATACATACGTAGCAATGATTCCACTTAATAGCGCAATGATAAGAGCTGATTGCATCAATGAATTATGGAATACAAATGAACAAATAAGAACGACAACTAAAGGAATTAAACTAAGCAATGGATGAGGTAACTCTCTTCCTTTCTCCATTTTTGGGTCCGTCTCTCTCTCAACAAAGTGCTCACCATTTTGCACTGCTTTTGTAATAATTTTCTTCAACCACCAATAGCCAAACACTGCCATTAATACCGCCACAATTAAACTTACTTCCCAACCTGCATAAGGCGATGTATTCAAATAATCAATTGGAATCCAGTTTTGAATTTCAGGTGAACCAGCTGAAGTCATTGTAAACGTAACAGAGCCAAAAGCAAGAGCAGCTGGAATAAAGCGTCGTGGTAGGTTAGCTTGCTTAAACAAACTTACCGCCATGGGATACACAGAAAAAGCTACGACAAACAAGCTGACTCCACCATAAGTTAATACAGCACAGGCTAAAACAATGGCTAATACAGCTCTTTTCATACCGAGCTTTTCAACAATCCATTTTGAAACGCTATCAGCAGCACCGCTATCTTCCATCACTTTTCCAAAGATTGCTCCAAGTAAGAACATTAAATACCAAGACGTCACAAAGCCCGTAAATCCTGACATATAGTTACCAACAAAGTTCACTTCACCTTCTTTAACAAGCTGCGGAAACAAAGGCATTCCACTTGTTAAAGCTACTACTAAAGCACTTAAAGGTCCTGCTATTAATAAGTTCATTCCTCTCATAGTAAGCACAATAAGCAAGACTAAACCACCGATTAACCCAATCATACTAAGCACGTTTTCTTCCCCCTTTATATTAGAAAGCGTTTACAATCAAGTGGAAAACAACCTCCTCCCTGCTGACTTCTACTATCTTATTAGACAAACCATTGAGACATACCAGGTTTTATGGAACAAAAAAGCGACGCCGTCTGGCATCGCTTTTCAGCTTTTTAATTTATTTTGAAACCGTTACTTGATAACGCTTTGTAGATTGTTCTTTTATTCTCAAATCATAAAACCATGTTGTGAAAAATGTTAAGAATAGAAAAGCAATTAAGCTATACACGAGCACAGAAACATCAAAATGATCCACCATCATCCCACCGAAAACAGGACCAATCATTCTGCCACCCGTAGCCGTACTATTTACAATGCCTTGATAGAATCCTTCTCTACCTTTTGGCGCTAATTCGTTTGCTACTGCTGGAACTGCAGGCCAAACAAACATTTCTCCAATCGTTAAGACAATCATCGCAATTAAAAAGTCTACAAATGTAGTTGCCTGCAAAACAATAATAAAAGATGCAATAAAGATTGCCGTACCAATCATAATTTGCACTTTTAACGTCTTCGCAAACTTTTGTACGACTGGTACAATAAACGGCTGTGCTGCAACGATTAAAATGCCATTAATTGTCCAAAGCATGCTGTACTGAGATAATGGGATATTAAGCTCTAATGTATGCGTAGCAATTGTTGTTTGCCACTGTACATACGCCATCCAGCACAGCAAATAGCCCACACATAAAGTTAATAAAGCAATCAGCTTATAGTGATTTTTAATCCCCTTAGCTTCTTGCAATACACTCGTTTGGGCTAAACCCGTAACTGAAATGTTCTTGTACGTGAAAAATGCAATCAATAAAAAAACCACGTACAGTAACGTGTTTGCTAAGAAGATATAGGTAAATGAATAAGAAGCTACAATTCCTCCAAGAGCTGCACCAATTGCTACCCCTGCATTTTGAGCTACGTAAATGGCATTAAAGGACTTACGTCCACCTTCTGGCCAAACCGTTCCAGCCATTGCGTACATAGATGGAAATACAATTCCCGAGCCAAAACCAACGATGACAAGTAACACAACGTATGTAGGCCAATCGTGAAAAAACACTAACCCAACCAATGCTATCAAGGTGATAACAATACCTGATAAAATGGATTTATACCCTCCTATTTTATCAAACAAGGTACCTCCAATAAGATTACCAATTACGCTAGCACCAGCATTTAACATTAAAACAAAGCCTGCTACGGATAATGATTTACCGAGATGATCATGTATATAAATTGTATTTAAAGGCCATAAAAACGAAGCGCCCGTAACGTTTACTAACATTCCAATGATTAAAAACCATAATGACTTTGGCATATCTATTTCTCCTTTCAACTGTTGAGAACTTTTAAAGCCAACGTACATTCTAGTCCTTTCTACTTTATTTCGCAATGAGTTAGCATATAGAAAGTTAATTAAAAATGTTTTCAATTAACTTTCTATTAAAAAAGAGCGCGAAAGCAAATGCTTTCGCGCTCTTTTTTACCTTATTTTGTTTTTGATTTATCGGGCTGTGCACGCTTGCTGTTACGAGCCTTTAACTCTTTTACTGGATCGAAATCTTTACCTACTTCAATATCGTTATTATTGATTCCATCTTTTGTCTTTTGCTCTGGATTATTCTGATTTGAACGAGTAGCCATCGCTATTTCCCCCTTAATGTTCAGTTAGGATCATTTGATTTTGCGTTTGCTGAATTTGAAGGCGCATGCGATAAAGCTGTTCACGCTGTTGATCATTTGCGCTATGAGCAAGCTCTTCAAGTTCTTTATATGCATTTTCAAGGCCAAGCTGTGCTTTTGTATATTCTGTATCATTATAATGTTCTTGTTTCATGCCTTCAGATAATTGACTTTGCGCATATCGAAGCGCATCTTCACATTGCTGAAGAAGCTTATCTACTGATTGACGTGTTGCCATGATTATCTCCCTCCACACTCTTTAGTTTCAGATGTATTTTGCTCATCTTTGGACAAATTTACGACATATCTCTAGAAAAAATCATTTGTAAAATATAGAATTTCACATTGCCTTTGGAACTTTTCTTTTTTTCTGATACAATTTGATGTTGTATTTAAGACACGTACTGTACATAGATAAAGGAGGGTATTGACTTGAGTCAAGAAAACCCATTTCCATATAAAGCGGAGGATAAACGTTATCACACATGGAACTACCATTTAAGACAACACTTTGGTCATAAAGTATTTAAAGTGGCGTTAGACGGCGGATTTGACTGTCCTAATCGAGACGGAACCGTTGCATACGGTGGATGTACCTTTTGTAGCGCTGCGGGATCTGGAGATTTTGCTGGAAATCGCACTGAAAGCTTGACTACACAATTTAACAAGATAAAAGAAAAGATGCACCATAAGTGGAAAGACGGAAAATATATTGCTTACTTCCAAGCATTCACAAATACACATGCACCAGTCGAAGAATTACGCCAAAAATATGAAGAAGTTTTAGCACTACCAGGCGTTGTCGGATTATCCATTGCTACCCGCCCAGATTGCTTACCAGATGACGTAGTTGAGTATTTAGCAGAACTCAACGAACGTACGTATTTATGGGTAGAGCTAGGGCTACAAACGATTCATGAGAGTACTTCTGCGTTAATTAATCGTGCACACGACCATGCATGTTACTTAGAGGGTGTTGCAAAGCTTCGAAAGCATGGGATTCGCGTTTGTGCTCATATTATTAATGGCCTTCCTCTTGAAACTCAAGGTATGATGATGGAAACTGCAAGGGAAGTAGCAGAAATGGATGTACAAGGCATTAAGATTCACTTACTTCATTTATTAAAAGGCACTCCAATGGTGAAGCAGTATGAGAAAGGCCTACTCGAATTTTTATCATTTGATGATTACATCAGCCTTGTGTGCAACCAGCTTGAAATTTTACCACCAGAGATGATTGTTCATCGCATTACAGGAGATGGCCCAATTGACTTGATGATTGGACCGATGTGGAGCGTGGATAAATGGAATGTATTAAACACAATTGACCAAGAGCTCAAACGTCGAGGTAGCTACCAAGGAAAATTCTTTGCAAAGGGTGTTTCAACATTATGAAAATTGAACGCATTCTTCCTTTTGCTCGCACGCTGTTAACAAGTGCTGTTAACGAAGGTGATACGGTCATTGATGCGACCGTTGGAAACGGTCACGACACGTCATTCTTAGCAAAATTAGTGGGCGCAAGTGGACATGTATACGGATTTGATATCCAAGATGAAGCAATTCAAAATACGTCTGAACGATTGGCTAAACAAGGGATTGAACAACAAGTTACTCTTATAAAAGATAGCCATAGTCGTTTAAAAAACCATATTCCAACTCATTTACATGGTAACCTAGCAGGTGCAATCTTCAATCTTGGATACTTACCGGGTGGAAATAAAAAAATTGTTACTCTCTCAACGTCCACCATTCAAGCGATTGAGCAGCTGATTGAACTATTAGCACCCGAGGGGATTATCGTACTTGTTATTTATCACGGACATGAACAAGGACAGATAGAACGTGATGATGTGCTTCATTATGTATCGAATCTTGACCAACAAATCGTTCATGTTTTACGCTACCAGTTTATAAACCAACAAAATAATCCGCCATTTATTGTGGCCATTGAAAAAAGATAAGCTTTTGCCATTTGGCAAAAGCTTATCTTTTTAACATTCGATATAATCGCCCGTTGACATAGAAGAAATAACTCAAAGACCCACCTGCTTTTATAAGTGTTTTAGCGCTTCGAGCTACTTCCTTTTGGCTCCGAACTTTTTGATCTGATAAATAAACACCAAGTAAACCTTGGTAAATAAAACGGTGAAAATGAGCATCTGGTAAATGTTGAGCATGCTCGCCAGACTTTGTGACAAAATGTAGAAATCGATTCATCATATCTTGATGATGAGGATAATAGAAGCAGAAGTTTAGATCTCCTCCTTCAACGTCTTCCTCTTGATCGATTAAATAATCTAACAAGATATGCAACCCTTGAATATAAGGAAAGTAACCATTGCGTACTTGCTCTGCATGTTGCACTGTAAAGTCTTTTGTAAAGCTATACGCAGCTAAACAAAAGATACCGAGCGTCGAACCCGAACATGCTGAAAATTCATACCATGACATCGATGGCAATGACTCCTTATGCTCTGAAAACCACTTCTCAAGCCTAGGTACACGTTCTTCTATCTTTACATGTTTATGTATCTGTAAGTCACAATAATAATTAGCCAATTCAATCAAGTACGGCGCTACAATAGCGTACTTAGGTGCTTTTTCCAGCGTCTGTTGACATGTCAGAACCAGCTCATTAAGATATCCACCGTCATCTTTATCATCTCTATAGCGGTAATAGTCTTTTAATGGTGCACCAGGTGTTAACGCGTCTGGCATAGATTCATGGAGCGCTGCAAAATCTTTTGGATCGAGCGAATTGCTGCGATCACACAAGTTGTCTAAATAGTCACTAATGGTCTGATACGCAACGATAAAGCGAATACAGGTTTTCATTTGTTCTTTTGCCAAAATGGCCAGTATACCTCCTCCTTCACAGTGAAAGGTTTTGGTATCAATGCTATCTAAAGCTTGCGTTCGCAGTTCCATATTTGGTATTTTTTCTGCTTTCAAACGCCACTGTTTCAGCTCTTCATGTACAGTTGGCATGATGCCTCGATAAATTTTCCCCATTAAAGAAAAGGGATGAGACGGTATCTTCACAGGTTCCCCACCTCCGTTGTTTCAAGCTTCGTCAAATATGAAGGTTCACAAAGCTATTTGCATATGTGAAAACATAGTCTCGTTCAGGCTCATTAAAAATTTCATGGTAAAGCTGAGGCCACTCTTTATAGATTTTTTCGCTTAAATCTACTTCGTCAAACCATTGCTTTACAATTAATTTTTCAATAATTTTATCTTCTCCCGCTTGCATAACAAGAAGTGGAACATCAGGCATCTTTTCAATATCACGAAATGCCATATTGATCGCTTCTACAAGCTCGCGATACCACCTAACGGAAACTTTTGTCACATACAATGAATCATTTTGGTCTTCGTCTCTTACTTCTGGATTTCTCGTTGCTTTCTCTACAGTTAAGCCTAAGTCAAACAGTTTCGTTGGCATTACTTTATTTAACCCTTTAGATAAAACGTCTAAATAAGCCGGAACTTGTTCTTTAAGTCCTAGACATGGCGATGATAAAATCGCTCCCCATATTGGTAAGTTCTTCAACTGGAGCGTTCGAATAACGGCAAGCCCACCCATGCTATGACCTAATAAAAAAATAGGCAAATCATAAGTTTGTGCTTCTTTTACCCAGTTTTCAATTTCATGTACATATTCGTCAAATGATAAGATATGTCCTCTTCTTCTTGTTGTTAGACCTTGTCCAGGAAGATCCCCCATCACAACGTTCATGCCGACTGAACGCCACATTTCAACTAGCCAGCGGTACCGTCCTTGATGCTCAGCTGCGCCGTGAACAATGACTACCACACCTTTTGGATTTTCTGTTTCCCACTTACGCATTTGAGTTACTCCCTTTCATTTGCTATTTACCTGTTAAAAAAAACTATGTACACTTACATTAGAAGATTATTACTCTTTTTTCAACTAATAAAGGAGATGAACGCATGATTTATCCTTATAAAGGAAAAATACCAGCTATTTCACCCACATGCTATATCGCTGATTACGTAACGATTACAGGTGATGTCACGATTGGCGATGAAAGTAGCATTTGGTTTAATACCGTTATTCGCGGAGATGTTTCACCGACTATTATTGGAAAGCGTGTCAATATTCAAGAACAATCTACACTTCATCAAAGCCCTAATTTGCCGCTTATCATTGAAGATGATGTAACAATCGGCCATCAAGTTATTTTACATAGCGCACTTATTCGCAAAAATGCGCTGGTTGGAATGGGCTCAATTATTTTAGATGGAGCAGAAATTGGAGAAGGTGCATTTATCGGAGCCGGTAGCTTGGTCCCACCCGGTAAAAAAATCCCACCTCATACACTTGCACTAGGTCGCCCTGCTAAAGTTGTCCGTGAATTAACAGATGAAGATGTAAAAGATATGAACCGAATTCGCATGCAGTATGTTGAAAAAGGACAATATTATAAATCAATTAACCCGATTAACAGCTAATGCAACAAGCAGTGGTCAATGCCACTGCTTGTTTTTTGTGTAGCGGCCTTACTTAGTATGCACTAAATAAATCCACACATTCTTTACACAATATTAGCACTAGCTCTACAAATATTTCTTACAATATAACATAGCGACTATACATTCGTTGAGAAACAAAAACATATAATTTTTTAACGTTTCATCGTCACCGATTACTTTAGCTATGAACATAATGGGCTTAAAGGAGGTTGCTATATGCGAACAAAACTAATTCGTCAAGTTTATGATTGGGAGTGCCACTTATTTCAAGTTGTGAATAAACATTTCGACTTCAAGCCTCTCAACACTTTTTTTCGTACGATTACACATATCGGTGGTGCAACTTCAATGATTGGCCTAGCGCTACTCCTCATGCTATGTATTAATCGTGCATCTTTACCGCTTGCTTACGCATGCGCTTTATCTCTAGCAATCAGCCATATCCCTGTGGCGATTACCAAAAAAATTTATCCAAGAAAACGTCCTTACCTTCAATTAAAAGAAACAAAAGTATTGGATAATCCTTTACAAGATCATTCATTTCCATCTGGACATACAACAGCCATTTTTTCGTTTCTAGCACCTATCATGATTGCGGTACCTGTTTCAATTTTATTTTTATTTCCACTTGCTTTTTTAGTAGGAGTTTCGCGGATTTATTTAGGGCTCCATTACCCTACTGACGTATTTGCAGGCATGTTGTTAGGTATATTCTCTGGAATTATCGGTCTACAGTTGTTCTACTAAATCAAAATGGAGGTGGTAGGATGAGGATTGCATTGATATCAGATACGTTTTCTCCTGAGATCAACGGAGTCGCAAAAACATTAGAGCGCTTTACTTATTATTTATCTCGTCAACGAATTGACTATGAGGTTTTTGCACCTGAATCATCGTCCCGCACATTTAGTCCATTATCCATTAATCATTCATTAAGTATACCATTCTTTCTTTATCCACAATGTCGGTTTGCCTTACCGAATGTTATAAAGATGAAGAAAAAAATAAAGGAGTTCAATCCTACAATCATGCACGTTGCTACTCCTTTTTCAATGGGACTTAGTGGCATTCATGTGGCTAAAAAGCTTAGTATTCCTTTAGTTGGTTCTCATCATACTGACTTTGAACACTATCTTCCAAGCTACAAGTTAGGACACTTATCTCCTCTTCTGTGGAGATATATGAAATGGTTTTACGAACCGTTTGAAGAGATTTTTGTTCCCTCTCTTGAAACAAAAAAGCAGCTCTTAAATCAAGGCTTTAAATCTATATCTATCTGGTCTAGAGGAGTCGATCATCATTTATTTCATCCCTACTACGATAAATTTGATATCCGCATAAAATACAATATAAAAAAGCCTTATATCTTAACATATGTTGGACGTTTATCTCCTGAAAAAAACGTAGCATTTTTATTAAAGCTATCTCGCTTACTTCCTGACCATTTACGTCACCAAGTACAGTGGCTTATTGTTGGAGGTGGGCCTAGCAAGGAAGCGCTGCAGCAAGAAGCGAGTGAATCCATTACATTCATCGACTTCTTAGAACATGAGCATTTAGCTAAACTATATGCAGCTTCCGACCTATTCATATTTCCTTCTGAAACGGAGACCTTTGGTAACGTTGTATTAGAAGCATTGTCCTGCGGTACGCCTGTTATTGCTGCTAATGCAGGGGGAGTAAAACATATTGTTAGCAATGAGAAGAATGGCTACCTCTGCACCCCGAATTCACTTGAAGAATTTATTGAATCCATTTGTACTTTGTTAGAGTCCTCCCAGCTTCGACTAAGGTTTGGAGACGCTGCTCGTCGCTATGCTCTTACGCAATCTTGGGATTCTATTTTTGACCAATTACTGCTTCGCTATGAAGCAGTCACTACTAAATCAAACAATGGGTTAGAATTTGTTCAATAAAAAAAGTCGCTGTCTCTTTTGAGACAGCGACTTTTCATTATTTAGCTAAAGCTTCAGTTTTTAAAGCTTCTGCTTTATCAGTGAACTCCCAAGGAAGCTCAACATCAGTACGACCAAAGTGACCGTATGCTGCTGTTTGCTTATAAATTGGGCGTCTTAAATCAAGCATTTTAATGATACCAGCTGGACGAAGATCAAAGTTGTTACGTACTACTTCAACTAATACTTCTTCAGTTACTTTACCTGTTCCAAATGTATCAATAGAGATTGAAACTGGCTGAGCTACACCAATGGCATATGCAAGCTGAACTTCACAACGATCAGCTAATCCTGCAGCTACAATATTTTTCGCAACGTAGCGTGCTGCATATGCTGCTGAGCGGTCAACTTTTGTTGCATCTTTACCAGAGAATGCGCCACCACCGTGACGAGCATATCCACCGTAAGTATCAACGATAATTTTACGACCTGTTAAGCCTGCATCACCTTGAGGACCACCAATTACAAAACGTCCTGTTGGGTTAATGAAGTACTTCGTGTTCTCATCGATTAATTCTTGTGGAACAACTGGATTGATTACATATTCTTTTAAGTTACGTTGAATTTGCTCTAACGTTACTTCTGGATGATGCTGAGTTGAGATAACGATTGTATCAACACGAACTGGTTGATTGTTTTCATCATATTCAACCGTTACTTGCGTTTTACCATCTGGACGAAGGTAAGGTAAAATTTCTTCTTTACGCACTTCTGTTAAGCGACGCGCTAACTTATGAGCTAAAGAAATTGGTAACGGCATTAATTCTTTTGTTTCATTACAAGCGTACCCAAACATTAAACCTTGGTCACCAGCTCCGATTGCTTCAATTTCTTCATCAGACATTGAACCTTCACGAGCTTCTAACGCTTGGTCTACACCAGCAGCGATATCTGGAGATTGCTCACCGATTGCTGTGATTACTCCACAAGTATCCGCATCAAAACCATATTTTGCACGCGTATAACCAATTTCTTTGATTGTATCACGTACTGTTTTTTGAATATCTACATAAGTAGATGTTGTGATTTCACCACTTACTAATACTAAACCAGTTGTTACGCTTGTTTCACAAGCAACACGAGCATTTGGATCTTCAGCTAAAATAGCATCAAGAATTGAGTCAGAAATTTGGTCACAAATTTTATCTGGATGTCCCTCTGTAACAGATTCTGACGTAAACAGACGACGTTGTGTTGACATCGGTTTTCCTCCTTTAAATATGATACATTGTGATACGGTACTCATTCCCTTATTGTGGTTCATTTACATTTTTTCAATATAAAAAACCTTTCCTTGTATCGAGGAAAGGTATCAAGTTCTGCATAAGCCTTTCACTCTTATCGATCAAGGTTTATTCCCTTGCATCAGGTTAGCACCTTATCACCTCTATGGAAATGGGTGATGGTTGCTGGGTTTCATAGGGCCTGTCCCTCCACCAGCTCGGGATAAGAGAGTATCCGTTCAAGGACATATCATACAGGAAAATGCTCTGTTATGTCAATAACATTCCTATGAAAATCACTTAAAGGTTGTATTTTCCTTCCCTATTATTTACAGAAACCTTTCACTAGTAAGATCATCTCACAAAAACGTTTTATGCTCTCTAAAACAAAAAATTTTCGCAACATTTTAACATTTTTATTCGAATAGTATAGACTATTTAAAGTAATGTGTTATACTAATTGTACATTTAAACATCATTTTAAAAAAAGGAAGGTAGTGCACATGAGTACTGTTAATATGTCTATTGAATTAGCCAATCTCCTGGAATCTGAAAAAGTGAATCACCAACTATCTGTTTCTCAATTAGTCGAAAAGATTTTAGAGCGACAAGAAGGCGTATTGACTTCTACAGGTGCTATTCAAGTTGAAACAGGAAAATATACGGGGCGTTCCCCACACGATAAATTCATTGTAAGCGATTCCTTAACATCTCATACTGTTGAATGGGGAGATGTGAATCAACCGTTTTCATCTGAACGATTTGACGCGCTTTATAAAAAAGTATTAGAACATTTAAAAGAACAAAATGAGCTATTTGTGTTTAACGGCTATGCGGGCGCCGATGATAAATATCAGCTTCCAATCCAAGTCGTAAATGAATACGCATGGCATAATTTGTTTGCTCACCAACTATTTATTCGTCCAGAAGACACGAAGCTAAAAAGTGATGCTGAATCATTCTCAATTGTATCTGCTCCTACTTTTAAAGCTGTTCCAGACATTGATGGGACAAATTCAGAGACATTTATTATTATTTCATTTGAACGAAGAGTTGTTTTAATCGGTGGAACGGAATATGCAGGTGAAATGAAAAAATCTATTTTCTCAGTAATGAATTTCCTACTTCCTCAAAATAACATACTTCCTATGCACTGCTCAGCTAATGTTGGCAAAGAAGGTGATGTTGCACTATTCTTTGGACTATCTGGCACCGGAAAAACAACATTATCAGCTGACGCTACCAGAAGACTAATTGGTGACGATGAGCACGGTTGGTCTAGTACAGGCGTATTTAACATTGAAGGCGGTTGTTATGCAAAATGCATTCAACTATCAAAAGAAAAAGAGCCTCAAATTTTTAATGCCATTCGATTTGGAACAGTTTTAGAAAATGTTGTGATTAACTCGAATACTAGAATTGCAGACTATAATGATAATAGCTTAACAGAAAACACTCGTGCTGCTTATCCAATTCAAGCAATTGATAACACAATCTTACCGAGCGTTGCAGGACATCCTACGGCAATTGTTTTCTTAACAGCAGACGCATTTGGAGTTTTACCTCCAATTAGCAAACTAACAAAAGAACAAGCAATGTATCATTTCTTAAGTGGGTATACAAGTAAACTTGCGGGAACAGAGCGCGGAATTACTGCGCCACAGGCGACGTTCTCTACTTGTTTTGGTGAACCATTCTTACCTCTTCCACCTACAGCCTATGCTAAAATGCTAGGTAAAAAAATTGATGAGCATAACGTAAATGTTTATCTTGTGAATACGGGATGGACTGGTGGAGAGTATGGTGTTGGAGAGCGAATGAAGCTAGTTTACACACGCGCAATGGTTCAAGCAGCGTTAGAAGGAGAACTCATTAGCGTAGATACGGTTCAAGATCCTATCTTTGGACTTGAGATTCCTGCACATGTTCCTGGTGTCCCTGATGAAGTACTTCAACCAGTAAAAGCATGGAAGAATGCAAATTTATATGAAGAAAAAGCTCATCAATTAGCACAAAAGTTCACAAAGAACTTTGAGCGCTTTGCAAATGTAGCTCCAGAAATTTCACAAATGGGCGGACCGATTATTTCAAAATAATGAAAAGCCGGAATTTAATTCCGGCTTTTTTTAGTTTGTGGAGTGTAGCTTTATTAACTCGTATGTGACAACGGTTTTATTTTGCTCTAACTCAAGCTTTTTAATAATACCTGTCCCAACGCGTTCACCATTCTTCGTTTTATGAATACTAAGCGGAACCTCAAGTGGGTATAAGCGGTAGCCTTTTTTTTCAATTTGAAATACATTATCTACTACTCGCTTCTCATTTCCTTTTGTAACAATCATCGTATTTAATTCTAGTGGCATTCCCATCCTTCTTACCTCCCTTTCTTTTCCTCTATTGTACAATGCTTTTTCTATGCTGGCATATCTTTTATTTTGTTTTCATCCATTCAGTTAAATTTTTCACTGTCTCTCGGTTTTGCTTCGGAGGAAACGCATGAGGAAATCCATCAAAGTACCAGCTTTCCACGGGCTTCCCATGTTCACTCAGCATTTTCTCTAATTGATATGCATGCTCAATTGACACGTTTGCATCTTCTTTTCCATGTATTAACAATGTCGGTATACTTAGCTTATATGCCTGAGCTAGCGGTGAACGCCATTCATACCTGTCTGGATATTTCGAAGGTGTTCCACCAATGACCCTTTTCATCATACGCCTTAAATCTGTTCGCTCTTCATAGGTAAGAATCATATCCGTTACCCCTCCCCATAAAACAAGCGAACGTGCTGAACTTTTTTCAATGGCAGTAAACAAAGCCATTACGCCTCCTCGTGAAAAACCAAATACATGGATTCGGTCTTGATGAACTCGAGGGTAATTGACAAGTAAGTCATAAGCTGCAAAAGCATCGTAACGATCATCTCCCCCAAAATCTTCGTTTCCTTCTCCACCTTGATTCCCTCGATAAAATGGAGCCATTACAATGAATCCTTGAGATGCGAATTGAATTAGCCTCCCTGGTCTCACAGTACCTACATTTTTTATGCCACCTCTTAAATATAAAAATCCATCATATGTACCTTCTTCTTTTGGTTCCGCTAACATCCCCTTAATTTTTAAACCTTGACACATATACGTCACAATTGACAACGAAATGCGTGGATTGGGAGATGGAAAAGGATATTGACTAATAATAGTTCCGTCCTTCATAAAAAACCCTCCTTATCATTCAATCGTTTTTAACCAGGCGTTCACACTATTTTATCCATTATCATATATTATTGTAGAAAAAGTCACGCTATCAATCCTACTCCACATATTGGCCTATTACTATGTTTCATCATAATTGATTTACAATCTTATTTTAACGTTAGGAGGAAATACCATGCGAAAAATAAAATGGCTGCTGTCCATCATCACTATTTGTATTTTAACCTTCACTTTAATGAGCTGTGGTAAACAAAGCTCAATTGAAACTGTTCGCGTAGGAGAAGTAACAAGATCCATCTTTTATGCTCCCCAATATGTAGCTATATCAAAAGGTTTTTTTGAGAAAGAAGGATTAAACGTAGAATTAAAAACTACTTGGGGCGGAGACAAAACGATGACTTCCCTTTTATCCGATGGCATAGATGTTGCATTAGTTGGTTCAGAAACTTCAATCTATGTCGCTGCACAAGGTTCTGATGATCCCATTATTAACTTTGCGCAACTAACGCAAACGGATGGCACATTTCTAGTAGCACGTGAAAAAGTTGATAACTTCTCATGGGACCAGTTAAAAGGAAAAACATTCTTAGGACAGCGTAAGGGTGGCATGCCACAAATGGTTGGAGAGTACGTCTTAAAAGAACATAATATTGACCCTAAAAACGATCTAACACTTATTCAAAATATTGATTTTGCTAACGTTTCAAGTGCCTTTGCATCTGGAACTGGCGACTATGTCCAACTATTTGAGCCAACGGCCAGTATTTTTGAAAAAGAAGGAAAAGGTTACATTGTTGCTTCTTTTGGTGAAGAGTCAGGAAAGGTTCCATATACAACATTCATGTCAAAAGACAGCTTTTTAAAAGAAAATCCAGAAACTGCTGAGAAATTTACAAGAGCTATCTATAATGCACAGCAGTGGGTTGATACGCACAGTGCAAAAGAAGTTGCTGAAGCAATCGCTCCTTATTTTGACGACACATCAATCGATACAATTGAAACCGTTGTTGAGAGATATAAAACCCAAGATTCATTTGCTACTAACCCAGTGTTAGATAAAGAAGAGTGGGAAAACCTTCAACGCATTATGGATGAAGCTGGTGAACTACCTAAGCGTATTGATCACAAAACATTAGTCAACACAAAAATTGCAACTGACGTCATGGAGCAGTAACCATGTCAGGCTTACAAATCACAAACGTCCACCACGTATATGTCACAATGAAATCAGCCACCACAGCTTTAGAAAATATCAACCTTTCAATTAAAGAAGGAGAATTTATTTCTTTTCTAGGACCTAGCGGATGTGGAAAGACGACGCTTCTTTCGATTTTGGCTGGGTTAATTAAACCAACTTCAGGTGAAGTAAACATTAAGAATAAACTTGTTCAAGAGCCTACAGCAGAAGTTGGTTATATGCTTCAACAAGACTACTTATTTCCCTGGAAGACGATAAAAGACAACATCCTTCTTGGACTAACAATCCAGCGTAACCTTACAAAGGAACATGAGCAGCGAGCATTAATGCTCTTAGAAGGAATGGGATTGAAAAGCGTTTCAGATTTTTTTCCACATCAATTATCTGGAGGTATGCGTCAACGTGTGGCGCTCGTTAGAACACTCGCTACGAATCCTAGTATTTTACTTTTAGATGAACCCTTTTCAGCTCTAGACTTTCAAACGAAATTAAAGTTAGAAGAGCTTGTATCAAAAACCTTAATGACTTATGAAAAAACGGCGGTACTCGTTACGCATGATATTGGAGAAGCAATTGCCATGAGCAATCGAATCGTTTTATTTTCAGCCAACCCAGGAAGAATTGCTCGAATTTTCACCGTACCACCTATCCTTCAGACTCTGTCTCCTTTTGAAGCTAGACAACACTCTGTGTACAACGACCTGTTCATGGAGATTTGGAAGGAGTTGGATCACCTTGAATCAGCCTCACAATCCTGATGTTTTACATCAGCAATACAAATCCGCAGTAAATAGCGAAAAGCGAATCATTCGTTTGGTTCAATTATTTATCTTCTTATCTTTTTTTGGGATATGGCAACTGGCATCTTCGTTCAAGTGGATTGACCCTCTTATTTTCAGCTCTCCACTCCGAGTGTGGAATTTGTTTATTGAAAAAACAGGGGATGGTTCATTATTAGAACACATTGGCTTTACGTTGTTTGAAACAGTACTTGGATTTATTATTGGAACGCTGTGTGGTATCATTTTAGCAACTTTGCTATGGTATTCAAATCGTTTAGCAAAGGTTTTGGATCCCTATTTAGTTATCTTAAATGCTATGCCAAAGGTAGCTCTAGGCCCAATTTTGATTGTAGCCATTGGACCTGGTTTCTTTTCCATTTTAACAATGGGCGCAATCATTTCTGTCATCATCACTGCTATTGTTGTCTATACAGCTTTTAAAGAAGTCGATCCAAACTATGTGAAATTACTGCAAAGCTTTGGTGCTACTAAGCATGATTGTTTTAAACAAGCAATTTTGCCTTCTACAATGCCAGCGATTATTTCAACCTTTAAGGTGAATGTTGGCTTATCATGGGTTGGCGTAATTGTTGGAGAATTTTTGGTTTCGTCTAAAGGGCTTGGATATATGATTATCTATGGCTTCCAAGTATTTAACTTTACCCTTGTTATTTTAAGCTTGTTGCTCATTGCTGTATTTGCAACTGGGATGTACCAAGCAATTTCCTATCTAGAAAAACGACTAACGCGTCATTAATATTAATACTAAAAAGCCCTGCTATGATGGGGACTGACCCCATAAAGTGAGACAAATAAAAAACACCTTTAAGTTGAAAACTGGGTATGTAGTACCTAACAATCACTTGGAGGTGTTTTTTCTATGGGAACAAGAGTCAGTTATCCAGTCGAAATAAAGTTAAAAGCGATTGAAATGAGGTTAGCCGGTGTACCTGTAAAAGAAGTATTATCACAACTAAACATTCGGAACCCTACCCAATTAAAAACATGGATGAAGTGGTATCAAAATGGGGATGTACACCGGTTGGAACAGCCAGTAGGCAAGCAATATGCCTATGGAAAAGGTCCTGATTTTGAAAACGAGACAGCTAAGTTAAAGACTGAGAACCGACAATTAAAGCAACAAATCGAGATTTTAAAAAAGTACAAGGAATTGGAAAGGAAGTGGTACCAGAAATCGCAGTGAACCTAGTGGAAGAGTTAAAAGAACAAATCCCTATTTATCAAATCTGTTTCCATCTTGGTATTCCTCGGTCCACTTACTACCGTTGGAAGCAGCATAGTCAACAGGATACACGAAAGAAATGGATGGAACAGCAAGTGGGTGAACAATGTCGTGCACACAAGTTTCGATATGGCTATCGGAAGATCACAGCTGTACTCAAGCGAACCATGAAGATTAACCACAAGTTTGTGCAGCGTACCATGCAGAAATACGGTTGGCAATGTCGCGTTAAACGGAAGAAACGGCAGCGAACAGGGCAACCTTATCAGGTTGCAGAGAATGTATTAAATCGTGACTTTCGAGCTGAACGCCCTCTTCAAAAGCTCGTGACTGATATTACGTACTTGCCTTTTGGGCCGAAACCATTGTATCTTTCAAGTATTCAAGATTTATTTAACGGAGAGATTATTGCGTATTCCATAGGTGATTGTCAAAATGTCGCGTTTGTTTTAGACACGCTTAACCAACTCCCTTCTCTACCGGAAGGGTGCACGTTGCATAGTGATCAAGGCTCTGTGTACACATCGTATGCTTATCAACAAACAATTAAAGAGAAAGGCATTATCATGAGTATGTCCCGAAAAGGGACGCCTGCAGATAATGCCTCAATTGAATCGTTTCATTCCTCACTAAAGTCTGAAACGTTCTACCTTGACGAGTTGACATACACTACGACTACCATCATAGAGCAAACCGTCAAAAGCTATATTACGTATTATAACCATGCCCGTATTCAAACAAAATTAAACAACCAGTCTCCTGTACAATACAGAAAACGGGTTGTTTAAAAGGTGTTTTGATTCCTGTCTCAAAAACAGGGGTCAGTCCCGATGATAACAGGGCTTCTTTGTTTCTTACAAAAATGTGCGCTTTACATGCTTCATCACGTACTGTAAAACATTATCTTTCATAATAAAACTGTATTTCGCATTTTTTTGAATTCCTTGTTCTGGAATTTCTCGAATAACAACCGGTCCTTTTGTTTCCATATAGTCATCTTTTGGGACTAACTTTGAGATATTCGCAAAATAAATGTTTTTTATAATTGTTTTTCCTTTACTAACTACTTTATATTGACCAATATACGAGAGATTTTCTACTTCTCCACCTGTTTCTTCAAATACTTCTCGAACTGCCGCTTCCTCCGGTGTTTCCTCTAGCTCCAATTTACCTCCCGGAAACTCCAACCCCCGCTTAGAATGATTAGTTAGCAACCATTGTCCTTCGTATCGACAAACAACCCAAACGTGACGAGGAGTTTTTGAAAACGGACTGCGCTCAAACGATAAAAAAACCTGATTGTGGTATGCGTCCTTAAATGTGTACATCGTCTACTCAAACTCCATTTGATTTTTTCCTTATTTTATCACACATTTAAGTACTATCTCTTAGCTTTTCGAATAGAAATAACGGATTTTCTACCAATATTCTCGATAAAAGCCCTTAATAATCATTAATAGTAGCACTACTTTTACATTTTTATTATTTTTATGAAGGTAGAATTCCCATTGTGCGAATATGAGCCTTTGCATTCTCATCTCCTAGCTCATACAACATTTGATATAGCTGAGTATTCATATCATCATAAGCATCATTTTGACGATCATGATGATATTCTAGATAAGGAATATGAGCTCGAAAGAAACCTTGCCAATCATCTGAATAACGTTGATCTAAACGCTCTCGCAGTTGCTCTACTTCCAAATCGGTCGCACTTATTTTAAAATTCCATTCCGATGCCGTACTCACTTGAGAAATCTCACCCGAACCGAGGGATACATAATACGTTTTTTTCATTGAAAGATATTCAGCTCCTTTATACTGACTTACCTTTCTTATTTGTATAATGGTTTCCTTTTATACTGATCATTTAATTTGATTTTTTAATTTCTCAATTGCCTGCTTAATAACGGCGGGCACAGGAAGACCTACTCGACCAGCGTTCTCCGTAATAGAAATCATCTCATTTAAAATATAGAATAATATCGTTATATCTCTGATAAAATGATTGTCCGGCCAAAATACTTGGTCCATGAAGTTAGCCATCATAACAAGAGCAAAAATAAAAACCTTTTTGGCAATGCCCCGAAAGCCTACCTTACTAGATAAACTCTTATCAATAAACGCTGCAACTGTTCCAGTGACATAATCAACTGCTACCAGTGCTACTAAAGCCATCAATAAATAATTCCATTCCCCTACTAAGAAAAAGATAAATGAACCTAAACTAGATAAAGATAACAAGGATAGTTTGTACATATTCATTTTTCATCCTCTCAACTATTTACATAGTGGTACATACTATCATATGCAAAATAGTGAGAAGTGTTCTTCATACATGCTATCGTTTGTACACTTTTATGGAATAAAAAAACTTGCGAGAAGCTCGCAAGTTTTTATTTTCCTAAGAAAGAGTTTAACATCCACATATGCTTTTCTAGACTTTGATGAATAGCAAGAAGCATGTCACCTGTTGTCTCATCATCCACTTCGCCAGCTACGTCCATACCTTGTTTTAACTCTGTTGTTAGCGTTGTGAAGTCTTTTACTAATTCAGATACCATGTCTTTTGCTGTTTCATTTCCATGTGCTTCTTCAATTGAACTCATTTCTAAAATTTCTTTCATTGTAGCAACTGGGCTACCACCTAGAGCTAATAAACGTTCTGCTAAGTCATCAATTACTGTTGCCGTTTCTGTATAAAGCTCTTCGAATTTTTCATGCAACGTAAAGAACTGTTCGCCTTTTACATACCAATGATAATTATGTAACTTGATATACATCACGCTAAAATTTGCTACTTGCTTATTTACGATTGTTGTTAACTCTTTAGACATAATACCCACTCCTTAATGATTTCTACTTCAATTATCTCTAGTATAGTAGTACCCCTTTTTCCTTGATTAAAACATTTTTTTAGAAGTTTTTCGTACTCTTCCGCTATTGACGATGAACCATTTTTTTATTATCATTTTCACAAAAAAAAACGAAATGATTACGATTTAAAGAGGTGGATACATTTGATTTACGATTGGATACGTGTCTTCTTAGCAACTGGCTTTGTTCAAACATTACCTGAAAAGCAGTGGCTGACACCCTTGATTCATGAGCATAAGTTACATTGCAGTGAGTGTGGCTATCCTATTGTTTCTCACTCACTACAATGGGGACCTAATCTATATGTTACAGGGGCCTTAGCTGAACTAGAAGTGGGACCGATCGCTAGAAATATTTCTGGTGCTAGACAAGCTGCGCAGCTCATTGTGAATAGTTTATAAAAATGGTCTAACACTAAACTTTTTAAAATACGTAGGTCGGCATTATGGTTAAACTAAAAAAACTCTAGCTGTCAAAGCTAGAGTTTTTTTAGTTTAACCGAATACCTTTGCTAAATCTTCTTTATCTTGATTCAACCAGAATTGCATTAAGCGCTTTGCTCCTTCTAAATCATGAAGCTTTGCTTGACCGCACTGCTTTTCGTTTGCAGCTGGAATTTCTGTGATTGTAATTGCATCTTTTAGTGTGTCTTCTAAAAGATCAATAATTTCTTCTACTTTTGGTTCTCCGCTGACAACAAGATAATATCCTGTCTGACAGCCCATAGGAGAAATATCAATAATATCAAAATGATCATATTTCTCTACGTGAGTACGGATGTTAAAAGCTAATAAATGCTCTAATGTATGAATAACATCAGGCTTCATCGCTTGCTTGTTGGGCTGGCAAAAACGAATATCAAATTTATTAACAACGCCGTCACTACCTACCTTGTGTACACCACAATGTCTTACATAAGGGGCTTTTACAGCGTTATGATCTAATTCAAAACTTTCTACTGATGGCATGCTATCACTCCTTTTTTATTCTTACTTTTTATCATACACTTAATTCCGATTTTTTTCATCAATTTAATATACTATATACCTGGTATTTGCATCCTGTGCTTTTTTTTCGATATATTTATAGAAAAGAATCTGTTTAGAAAGATGTGATATCAGTGCTTGCTAAAATCATGCTGAGTATTATAAAAGTATATCAAAAAGTTATTTCGCCACTCACACCTCCTACGTGTCGCTTCTATCCAACATGTTCTCATTATGGGGTTGAAGCGATTAAGCGATTTGGAGCTTTTAAAGGCGGGTGGTTAACGATAAAGCGAATTTCCAAGTGTCATCCTTTTCACCCAGGAGGTATGGATCCCGTGCCTGAAAAAGAATCTGTAAAAAAAGATTAGCTATTTTGCTTTTCTTTAACATACTCGTATCCATCTACAATAACGTCTAACTTTCCTGTGCCTGGATCAATAACAAGACCATGTACAGGAATATGCTTTGCAAATAAAGGATGGTTACGAATTGTAGACGTCGTATGTTGCACCGTTTCTTCAACCGAATCGAATCCTTTTAACCAGCTTTTTAAATCAATTCCTGACTTTTCAATTGTATCGATTACTTCTTCTGAAATCCCTTGCTCTTTTACAGCTTCTAAAAATGAAATCGGCTCTAATTTTCCTGCACCACAATCATGGTGGCCAATTACATATACTTCATCTGCTTGAAGTGCATATACAGCTACTAAAATGCTTCTCATGACACTTCCAAAAGGATGAGATACAAGTGCCCCTGCATTTTTCACAATTTTCACATCACCGTTACGTAAGTTCATTGATTGAGGAAGTAATTCCACTAATCTTGTGTCCATACAAGATAAAATAACCATCTTTTTATCCGGCAGCTTGCTTGTCTCATATTTGCGATATTCATTATTTTCCACAAACTTCTCATTGTAAGTTAAAATCTCATTTAATAGACTCATGTTTCCTACTTCCTTTCCTATGTAAAAATTTTTTTAATCGTTCCCCTTGTATTATACTAAAAATTCTTATATGATGTAACAGCATAAATCGTAACTATTCTTATTTAAAGAAAGGAAGAACAAAATGAAACAAGTACCTGTTACAGTATTAAGTGGTTACCTAGGTTCAGGTAAAACAACTTTATTGAATTATATTTTAAAAAATAGAGACGGGCTTAAAGTAGCCGTCATCGTCAATGATATGAGCGAAGTAAATATTGACGCCGACTTAGTAAAACAAGGTGGCTTTTCTCGTACTGAAGAAACATTAGTTGAAATGCAAAACGGATGCATTTGCTGTACGCTACGAGACGATTTAATGAAAGAAGTTGAACGTCTCGTTGATAAAGGAAATATCGATTACATCGTCATCGAATCTTCAGGAATTAGTGAACCCATTCCAGTTGCCCAAACGTTTACGTATATCGATGAAGAGCTTGGCATTGATTTAACAAAAAAATGTTCTCTGGATACGATGGTCACAGTAGTAGATGGAAATCGTTTTTGGGAGGATTTCTCATCCGGTGAAAGCTTGTTAGATCGTAAAGAAGGTAACGATGAACATGATACGCGTGAAGTTGTTGACTTACTCATTGACCAAATTGAGTTTGCAAATGTCATTCTGCTGAACAAAGTCGACTTACTGACAGAAGAAGACGCAAAAGAGCTGGAGTTAGTCTTAAAGAAGCTGAACCCTGAAGCTAAGATTATCCAAACAATTAAAAGTGTGATTGACCTAAAAGAAATTCTAAATACTGGTCTATTCGACTTTGAAAAAGCGAGTCAAGGAGCAGGTTGGATCAAGGAGCTAAATACAGATCACCACACTCCAGAAACAGAAGAATTCGGCATTTCTTCTTTTGTTTATAGACGAAAGCGTCCATTTCATCCAGAACGGTTAATGACATGGCTTGAAAATTGGCCAGTTGATATTGTCCGAGCAAAAGGCTTTTTCTGGTTAGCTTCACGGAATGATATGGCAGGACTGCTTTCACAAGCTGGAACATCGATTATGATCCAAGGTGCAGGCGAATGGGTAGCTGCATATTCAGAAGCTGAAAAGCAACAGACATTAAGAGAAGAGCCCGAGCTTCTCGAAAAATGGGACGATACATTTGGTGACCGCATGAACGAGCTAGTTTTTATTGGATTGGAAATGAATGAAGAAGAAGTCATTTCTACGCTTGATCACTGCTTGCTTACTGATGCAGAAATGCAGCAAGATTGGTCGACTTTCTGTGATTCTCTACCTAAATTCACGGTCCAGTCATAAATTTATAGTTTTCAAATCGTAACTATTACGATATAATAACATAGGTCATTGTTCGTAACTAGTAATCGAAAGGAGAATTATATATATGAAAGTTAAAGCTACATTTATGGCATTAGCATTAGGTACAGCAGCATTTTTAGCTGGATGCGGTGCTGACAATTCAGATGAACAAGCAAGCAGTAAAGACGATAAATTAACGGTTTATACAACTATTTTTCCACTGCAAGATTTCACTAAGAAAATTGGTGGAGATGAAGTAAATGTTGAGAGTGTACTTCCTCCTGGAGTAGATGCTCACTCTTACGAACCAACAACAAAGGATATGGTAGAAATCGCTAAAGGTGATGCTTTCATTTATTCCGGCATTGGATTAGAAGGCTTTGCTGATAAAGCGCAAGATACCTTAAAAAATGAAGATGTGGCTATGGTAGAAGCAGCTAAAGGTATTGAGTTAGCTGAAAGTACGCATTCTGATGAAGATGAACATGCTCATGAAGATGAACACGCTCATGAAGACGAACACGCTCATGAAGATGAACACGCTCATGATCACGGAGATACGGACCCACACATCTGGTTAGACCCAGTCTTATCAATTCAATTAGCTGAAAACATTAAGAATGAATTAATAGAACTAAAACCAGAAGCAAAAGAAGAGTTTGAAAAAAATTATGAAGACTTAAAGGCTCAGCTAGAGGAACTTGATCAAAAGCTAGAAACAACTATTTCTGAAGGAAAGCACAAAGAAATTTTAGTTTCCCACGCTGCATATGGATACTGGGAAAAACGTTATGGCTTAACTCAAATTAGTGTGGCCGGCTTATCTCCAACAAATGAGCCGTCACAAAAGCAGCTACAGTCTATTATTAAAGAAGCAAATGAGCATAACATTAAATACTTTATTTTCGATCAAAACTTAGAGCCTAAAGTATCTAAGCTTGTTCAAAAAGAAGTAGGTGCAGAAGCGCTTACCCTTCATAACCTGGAGTCTGCAACAAAAGATGATGTAGCAAACAAGGAAGATTACTTCTCAATTATGGATAAAAACATTGAAACACTTCAAAAAGCGTTAAACTAAATACAAACAAAAAATAACTAGCCCATTGGCTAGTTATTTTTGTTTCATATTGTATTTTTGCATGAAGCGCTCTGCACGTCCGCCTTTATCAGCAAACTTCTGTCTACCAGTATAAAATGGGTGTGTATCAGAACTTACCTCCACTTTAATTAATGGATATGTTTGACCATCTTCCCATTCCGTTGTCTCTGAAGAGTGCATTGTAGAACCTGATAGAAATTTAAATCCGCTATTTGTATCCATAAACACTACTTTTCGGTAGTCTGGATGAATATTTGGTTTCATCTTATAATCCTCTCCTTTAATAAGATATACATCTATTATATCGTAATGATTCTTATTTTCAAGTATTCTGTTTCAAAAATTTATTGATGAATAAATCGTGGTAAAAAGTGGACAATAAGGCTTATCAATACTTGATTGGAAAGGTTGTATTTCAATGGAACATTTAGTAACTGCTCGTTCGATGTTTGGTATGACCATGGGAGTTCACATTATTTTTGCTACGTTAGGCGTAGGAATTCCTTTAATGATTTTATTAGCAGAACTTCTCTATCAGCGCACAAAAGACAAAGATTATGAGCTAATGGCAAAGCGTTGGACAAAAGGCGCAGCAATTTTACTAGGCGTTGCTATCCCAACAGGAACTATTGCTGGAGTACAGCTAGCCTTACTATGGCCAGGTTTCATGGAAGTTGTTGGGAAAGTTATGTCATTACCTTTTCAAATTGAAATCTATGCGTTTTTTATTGAAGCACTCTTTTTGTCTATCTACGTGTATGCAGCTGATCGAATTTCGCGAACAATGCGAATTGTAAGCCTTATACTTGTAGCTATTGGAGCTGTAGCTTCAGCTGTGTTGATTACAAACGTCCATGCTTTTGAAGGAACTCCGGCCGGCTTTCGAATTGTAAATGGCGAAATTACAGATGTCGATCCGTGGGGAGCTTTCTTTAACCCAAGCTTTATCACAACAGCTGGACACGTTGCTGTATCTGCTTATGCGACGGGTGCCTTCGTTATTGCATCCATCGCTGCATTTAAGATGCTTCGCTCTCGTAAAGAGCCTAGACTTTATCGTTTTCACCAAAAAGCACTAATGATGGGGCTAATCGTTGGAGGGATATTTTCATTTTTAACAGCTCTAAATGGGCATGAATCTGCGCAGCTTCTTTATGAATATCAGCCAGAAAAGCTTGCAGGAGCAGAAGGTTTATTTGAAACGACCGACTATGCACCGCTCACTATTGGGGGATTTACAGATCGTGAAACTCAAACCGTCAAATGGGGAATTGAAATTCCATGGGCACTAAGCTTTCTAGCAGATGATCGCTTTGATACGGTTGTTGCAGGACTCAATGATTTTCCAGAAGAATACTGGCCCCCTCTTTTCATCCATACTCTTTTTAACGGTATGGTAGGGATTGGATCACTGCTTATTCTACTATCTATCCTAGGAATTGTTTGGTATAAATTTATGAAAAAGCGTGGTTTTCCAAAGTGGTTAATGTGGGCATTTGTTATTTCTGGTCCTTTGGCCATCCTATCAGTAGAATTCGGCTGGGTTTTCGCATGTACAGGTCGACAACCTTGGGTAATTTACCGAATTATGAAGACCTCTGAATCCGTTACAACCTCTGCTAATTTAGAATTTTTATTTGCTCTATTTTTAATTGTATACGCTATACTCGTTGTTGCTGTTTCACTTGTTCTTATTTATTACTTCAAGCGTAATCCATTGGAGAAAGAGCTTGCAGATATGAACTAAAAGGATGTGGAATTAATATGGGTGATTCACTACTTGCCATCACGGTCATTTGGGGATTTATTTTTATTTATGCTGTTATGGGAACAATGGATTTTGGAGCGGGATTTTGGTCAATGGTTTACATTAATCGTGAAAAAACCAATGCTACAAACATCGCTAACCGCTATCTCTCTCCAACTTGGGAAGTAACGAATGTATTTATCGTTGCAATTGTAGTTGGTTTATTTAGCTTCTTTCCTGGAGCTACGTTTACGCTTGGAACTGTTCTATTAATTCCAGGAAGTATTATTCTATTGCTTTTAGCACTTAGAAGTGGTTTCCTTGTATTTTCAAATTATACTAAGGGAGCTCGCCATCAAAAGGCTCTCGTTTATATTTCTGGTCTATCAGGCGTGTTGATTCCAGCGTTTTTAATTGCTGTTTTACCAATTAGCCAAGGCGGTTACATCGATACCATTGATGGAGTTGAAAAACTAAACTTACTCAAAGTATTTACCAGTCCAAACGTATATGCTTTTATAGGATTTGCTGTCAGCTCTTCGTTATTTCTATCCTCATTGCTTTTAGCTGATTATTCCAAGTCCTCAGATGAAATGGAAGCATATGAGGTATATAGAAGAGATGCGCTCATCACAGGTCCTATATCACTTGTCATGGCCATTCTCATTATGCTGACACTGCGTATGGAAGCCACTTGGCTTTATAATAACATGATGGAAGACAAACCCATCTTATTTATTTCCTTGTTTTTATTCCTAGTAGCAGGCGGAGCTCTTTTACTTCCATCATCAAAAGGAAAAGGAATGCCTAGACTAGCAGTTGTTGCGATTGTTCTTCAGTATTTTTTAGCGAGCTATGTATATGGAAAAGGTCATTTACCATATGTTATTTATCCGAATGTAACCATCGAAACAGGATTTACTCATCCTGATGCTTTTCGCTCATTATTCATCACGTACATTGTAGGATTTGCTATTTTATTCCCTGGATTCTACTATTTCTGGCGCTTGTTTATGAAAGACAACCGAAAGTATGTTGGAAAGAAGCCGTATTAAACTAAAGAAGTAAAGAACGATTTATCTGTTCTTTACTTCTTTTATTATGTTTGCTGCAATATTAAGCGCATACGCTTTACACTTTTCTACATCTTCTCCATATGGAGCAAGCTCTACTTTTAAGCCTTCTGTCATTAAGGTGCCACCTTGACTTTGCACTTTCTCTTCTAATAAATCTACTGCTCCGCAGAAGATATCATAAGCCATATCACCTGAACCGAATATAGCTACCTTCTTTTGAGAAAAATCAATATCGTCCATTTCATCATAGAAATCTAAAAACTCATCTGGCAGCTCACCGTCTCCCCATGTATATGATCCCAAAATGATGTAATCAAAATCTCTTATATCTTCTGGCGTTAAGTCGAATACTTCGAGACGATTTACAGTTAATTTCTCTTCTACTAATACTTCTTCAATCACATCTGCTATCGCTTCTGTATTACCTGACATACTTGCATAAGCTAATAATACTTTGTTCACTCTCAACACTACCTACCTTTTTGCATACTATTTTCACATAAACATTGTTAGTTTCTCAGCTTGAATAGTTGAATCTGTGCTGCACTCAAATCGGAGTGGACAATTTTTGCACTCTTGTAATGAACTTGTCTTTTGAAAAAACTTTGGCTCTTCTAGTACATCTTTCATCATTTTCAGTTTATTAACTGACTCTAAATAATTTTCAGATACAATTTCAACAGTCTCTCTCTTCCCTGTTAGAAGTGAATAGAAATGAATAGCTTTTGGCATTCTATTGAATGCATGCTTGGTAAAAACCATCATAAAGGCTGTCAGCATTTCTTTTACTTCTGATTGATCATCAATTAGAAACTTTGTTACTTCATAAGAAGAATCCGACCAATATGCTGCATCAATTAACAGTGAAATATTTGTTTCTAATTCAGGAACGTATACTCCATATTTTTCATAAACAAATAGTGGCGTATCATCTTGCAATTCACTCATAAGAAACGTTAACAAATGATCACTCACCGATGCTAGGACTTCATAGTAATGAATTTTCGATTGGAAAAGTTCCGGTGAGAGCTTGGACCAATACCTTTCAATTAATTGTAAAATAAAATATGCAGATCTTTCATATGGCGCTTTTGCATAATATTCTTTGACAACCTTATGAATGGTTACGCTGACGAGACTTCGCCAATCAACCAGTTGATGTTTACGAGCTTTAAGCTGCCTCTGATAAAATTTATAAGGGCATTGAATAAACTCTTCAATATGATGACTAGCCAAGGTTTTGATTTGAACTTTTAATTGCATCCTGTCACCACGCTTTATAAAATCACCTGTTGCTTTATCCTTTATGATACTTGTTCAATTACTTTGCGAATTGCGCTCCATGAATGCTTAACAAAATAAATTGGCTTTTGCTGCTTTTTCGCTTTTTCTTTAATGACCTTTGCCATGTTGTGGTTAATAAAATCTGTAATCACAAGTACAAAACCAATATGATCCGGAATTTCCCGCTTCACCATATTACTTTTTCTTCCATCAAGATGAATAACTTCGTTAAACCCCTCACCTGCTAACCGATCTGTAATATGCTTTAAACGATCTCCTCCAACAACCATAACTGATGACATGTATTTCTCCTCCTATACGATAAAATTAAGTTTATTTAAAATCTTAACGATGATTTAATCTTGTTTGCTATATACATAGAATAATTGAGAATGATTCTCTTTGTCAATTGTTAATTGATAAAAATTCTCAATTAATTTTCTAATCTCTCGATTATAACAATAATGAAAATTGACCATACTACATATATCACGCGTATAAAGGAGGGGAATATATGTCACAAAACGTTCTTTGTGAAGTGAATAACTGTCATTATTGGAAGCAAGGCAACCACTGTGGAGCAGACGAAATTTACGTAGTCAGCCATGCTGGTAAAAAGGCTTCTAATAGCCGCGAAACAGATTGTAAAACATTTAAACCTGAAGATCTTTAAATCGGTTATCCTAAAACAAACTTTGTTCTATTCCTAATTAATAAAAAAGGACAACCACGCGGGTTGTCCTTTTTCATATCAACGAAAGTGAAGGTAATATATGAATACCAATCAACTTGTTCATTTTTTCAAAGCAGAAGCTGTTAAAGCCAATAAACAAACGTTCCCCATTTATGTGCAATCATTTGCTCATTTATGGCAGTATGAATGTGGAACATTAGAAACCATTCCACCTGAAATTGACCTACTTATCACTACTCGTGCTATTGAACTAGGCCTTATTTCAACACAGGTAGCTGACTAAAACTGTTGTAGCCATTTAGTCAGCTATTTTATTTTACAAATCATCAAATCCATTTACATCTGATGCTTTTGTATATTGTCTTGACTTTTGCTCAAAGAAGTCTGTCTTACCAAGGTCAACTTCTTGATACGCAACAATCCAACGCAGCGGATTTTCAATTGGTGCATCAGGAAACGCTACGCGCCCAAATCCCATTTGATTACAGCGTTTATTTGCCATATATTCGATGTATTGACGAATATCTTTCATCGTAATTCCATCAAACTTCTCACCAATGACTGACTCAGCCCATTCAATTTCAAGCTGGGCAGCTTGTCGGAATGTTGAAGTAACAAACTCTTCAAGCTCAGCCGTACGCTGTTCTGGATTTTCATTTAGCACTTCTTTAAAGATTTTTTCAAATAACCCCACATGAAGCTGCTCATCACGATTAATATAGTTAATCATCGTGGATGTGGCAACCATTTTTTGATTGCGTGCTAAGTTGTAGAAAAACGCAAACCCACTATAGAAGAACAGACCTTCTAAAATAACATCATATACAATGGACTTTAAAAAGTTTTCAACTGTTGCCTCTTCAGCGAATGCTTTATAACCATTTGTCACAAAGTCATTGCGTGCACGAAGCTTTTCATCCGTACGCCAATATTCAAATACTTCATCTTGCTTAGCTTTTGGCACTAAGCTTGATAATACATATGAATAAGAGTGATTATGAACAACTTCCTGCTGAGCTAAAATAATCATCAGCGCATTGATTGAAGAATCCGTAACATAATCAGCAACTTTGCTCGCATAATCTGACTGGATGCTGTCCAATAAAGCCAACAAACCAATAATCTTTAAAAAGCTCTCCTGTTCATCCGCTGTAAGCTGTGGAAACTGTTTGATGTCCTGTCCCATATTAATTTCAAACGGTGTCCAGAAATTAGCTAGCATGCGCTTATACTTTGGAAACGCCCAAGAAAATCGTACATCATCCCAGTTTAAAATATTTGAGGTTTCACCATTAATAATTCCCGTTGAGCGGTTCGGGGCATTTTCATTCATAATCTCACGTTTCTTTAGACTGTTCGTCAACAAAATCGACTCCTTTCTTAGCTATGGCAGCTTTCACACTCATCAATTACTTCGCTAGACGTAGAGCGAACATAATACGTTGTTTTTAGCTTTTCTTTCCATGCAGTCATGTGTAAATCTAGTAAATCTTTTGCACGAATATCATTTTGAACATAAATGTTAAACGAGATAGATTGGTCAATATGACGCTGACGCTTTGCATTTTGCTTAATGCTCCAATGTTGGTCGATTAAATAAACAGACTTATAATACCAATTCGTTTCCGGTGACAAATCTGGAGCAGTAACTGGAATTTTATAGTTTTTCTTCTCTTCTGAATAGAACTTACGGAAAATCGGATCAATACTAGCCGTAGACCCAGCAATGATGGAAGTAGATGAATTCGGCGCAACGGCCATTAAATATCCGTTTCGAATTCCCTTTTCTTTCACAAGCGCCTGTAGCTCATTCCACTGATTACTTTCGTAACCGCGTGCTGCAAAATAAGCTCCTGTTTCCCAATCGGACCCTTCAAATAGAGGGTATGCTCCTTTTTCTTCTGCAAGCTCCATGCTTGATTGAATCGTTAGGTAAGCAATTTTTTCATATAACTCATCGCAATACTGAACAGCTTCTTCTGTTTCCCAAGCGATCTTTTGTAGAGCTAATAAATGGTTCCAACCAAACGTACCTAAACCGATAGCACGATAGCGTTGGTTTGTTAGTTTTGCCTGTAGAACTGGAAGGTTATTCAGTTCAATTACGTTATCTAGCATACGAACTTGAATAGGCACAAGGCGTTCAAGTACATCTTCCGTTACTGCACGTGCTAAGTTGATAGACGATAGATTGCAAACGACAAAGTCACCTGGTTGCTTTGTAATGACGATTTTTCCATCTTCTGTGATTTCTTCAACCACTGTTGTCATGCTTTGATTTTGCGTAATTTCTGTACATAAGTTACTGCAATAAATCATGCCCTCATGACGGTTTTGGTTAGCACGGTTCACTGTATCACGGTAGAACATATATGGTGTTCCTGTTTCTAATTGTGAAATCATAATTCGTTTAAAAATTTCAATCGCAGGCACTTTTTCTCTTGATAGGGATTCATTTTCAATACATTCACGATAACGATTTCTAAAGGAGCCGCTGCCTTCCTCTTCATCATAGAAATCTTCTAGCGAGTAACCCATTACCGTACGAACTTCATGAGGATCAAACAAGTACCAGTCTTCACGTTTTTCAACAGCTTCCATGAATAAATCCGGCAAGCAAACGCCAGTAAATAAGTCATGCGTACGCTGACGCTCGTCTCCATTGTTTAAACGTGCATCTAAGAAAGAAAAAATATCCTTATGCCATACGTCTAGATATACAGCAATTGCTCCTTGACGTTGACCCAGTTGATCAACACTAACTGCTGTGTTATTAAGCTGTTTCATCCAAGGAATTGTTCCTGATGATACGCCCTTAAACCCTTTTATATCGCTACCTCGGCTACGGATATGACCTAGATATACGCCAATTCCACCACCGTTTTTACTTAGCGTAGCTAAGTCCGTATTGCTATCATAGATACCTCGTAAACTATCATCAACCGTATCAATAAAGCAGCTTGATAGCTGTCCATAGCTTTTTCCTGCGTTCGCTAATGTCGGCGTTGCCACTGTCATGTAAAGGTTTGAAAGTGCCCAATATGACTCTTTTACCAGCGCTAAACGCTCTTCTTTCTTTTCATTTGCCATGAGTGTCATAGCAATAATTAAAAAGCGTTCCTGCGGTAGCTCGTATACACGCTTATCATGTGATGTTGCTAAATAGCGATCAGCTAATGTCAACAGGCCAATATACGTAAATAGGCTATCTTTTGTATAATCAATGGCTAAGCCTAGCTCATTAATCTCTTCCACAGAGTATGTATCCAAAAGCTGTGTACTATAAATCCCCATATCTGTAAGCTCTGTAATAAGCTGATAAAATGAGCCGTACCTTTCAGCTTGAACGTATTTTCTATTGGCGGCAGCTTTGCGGTATAGCTCTTGTAAATAGATATGAGCTGCTACATATGTCCAATCTGGCTCATCCATTGAAATTCGCTCAAGTGCTGCTAAAATAAAAACATTTGCTATTTTTTCGTCCGTCATATTCTCTTTCGCAGCAACTGTTTCTACTACCTTTTCCTCATACCATGAAAAATCAAGTTGTGGAAATTTTTCACCAAGTAGTTTCATATCATAATTTACTTTTTCAAGTTTATTTAAATCTGTTGTATTAATCATAAAAATAAGTTCCTCCTTTTTCTCCAGCATAAAAAAATCGCTCACCTGACGCAGTGAGCGAATAGAACGAAGATAAAAGAAGACAAAATGTCTTTTCTCAATCCTCGCTCTATCCTCTCACCTCCCGAAGAAGATAAAACGTCATAAAAAAGGCAGGTCTCCTGACTTATGCTTCGCTTTACTCTAAGGCCTTCCCATGATCGTTACTCACAGTGGCTATTCCTTATTTCATCAGCATTCACAGTTGCGGGGACAGTTTTGGATTTACACCAAATTCCCTTTTAAGTCTTTTTTCAGACACCTTTTCTACTGGAAAACACAAAATATAGTATATGAAGTTTTAATCAAAAACAAGATGTTGTGTTATAAACACATTATAAGGGACAACTTACAGAACTACAATATCTTTTTCAAAATAAATTCCCGCACATTTACCCCACCCTTACTTAACATACTGATCTACGCCTTTGTTAAGTAAGGTTTCCTACACATATGTAAAAAAAGAAATTTTTTAAAGTTTTGTTAGGTATTAGCAACTAGCTACTACAAACAGTCTTATTTTTCATCAAACTATTCCATCATAACATGTTTTCTCGGATTGGTTGTACTATTTGATTTATGAAATTTAATCAAACTTTTTTTCACATGACTAGACAGCTTCTATATAAATAAAAAGAAAATTTTTTAAAAAAACGAACTCACAATAAAAAATCCACTTTTAAAGTGGATTTACATTATGCATATGTTTTTTGATATGTGGAAACTTTATTTAAAAATATCCTATCCACCCGATAGCCAATGCCTGGTTCTTTTGGCACATGAATTAACCCATCATCCACTTCTACTTCTGGAAGAATGACATCTTTGTTCCAATAGCGTGAAGAAGCTGAAATGTCTCCAGGTATCGTGAAATTCTCTAATGAAGCTAATGCAATATTATGAGCTCTTGATATACCCGATTCCAGCATTCCCCCTACCCATAGTCGAACATTACTTTTCTGGCACAAGTCATGAATTCGTTTTGCTTCTGTTAAGCCGCCTACCCGTCCAACTTTTACATTAATAACTTGACAGCTCCCTAACTCAATTGCTTTTCTAGCATCATCATAAGACACAATGCTTTCATCTAAGCAAACGGGCGTGCGTAGCTGCTGTTGTAAATGACGGTGATCAATAATATCACTAGAATCTAATGGCTGTTCAATCATCATAAGGTCAAATTCATCTAGCTTTTGAAGCAAATTCAAATCATTTAAGGAGTAAGCAGAGTTTGCATCTACCATCAGCGGCAGTTTTGGATAATGATTTCTAATTTGCTTAATAAGGTCATAATCAGCTCCAGGCTTAATCTTTACTTTAAAACGTTTATATCCAGCTTTCAAGTGTTCATCTATTTTATGAACCATCTTATGAATATCATCGAGTCCAACTACTACACCAGCTTCTACAGCTTCTTTTGTGCCACCAAGAGCTTGAGATAGAGACTTGTTGTTCTTCTTAGCAAACAAATCCCACACCGCACAATCTATTGCTGCTTTACTCATATGGTTTCGCTTAATCGGATTAAATATTTCCTGTAGGTCTAAAGGCGTCGTTAATCGCTTTCCGATTAAAGCCGGAAGTAAAAAATCATTGAGCATATGAAAGCACGTTTGGATGGTTTCTTCTGTGTACCAAGGAGTTGAAAATGCTACCACTTCTCCCCAGCCTGCTTCACCGCTTATATCTTCTACTTCTAAAAGAAGCAGTTCTCGATTTGTCACAGTTCCATAACTAGTTGAAAACGGTGATAATAGGTTCAATTCAATAGCATGAATGGTTGCTTTATGGATTTCAATCATAGTTGACGCCCCTGTTCTATACGCTGAGGTAATTTTCGTCTAATAATTTTATTGGAAGCGGTTCTTGGTAGATCATCAACAATAAAATAATACTTTGGTACTTTATAATTGGCTAACATCGACTGACAATATGCCTGTAACTCTTCTTTTTTTATTGGGGATGTAACTACTAAAAAAGCTGCTGGAACTTGTCCCCACTGTTTATGAGGCAGCCCTGTAACCCCGGCTTCTGCAATAAGTGGGTGCTTTAATAGAGTGCTCTCAATTTCTGCTGGATAGATATTTTCTCCACCTGAAATAATTAAATCTGATCTTCTATCTAATACGTATAAAAATCCATCTTCATCAAGTTTGCCGATATCTCCTGTATAAAACCAACCATTTTTTATTGCTTTGTCTGTTTCTTCTGGTTTATTAAGGTACCCAGACGTTACGTTAGGGCCTTTCACAGCAATTTCACCTTCTATACCATTCATTACTTCCTCACCGTTAGTATTTACAATCTTAAGCTGGCAAGGCATCAGGGGCTTTCCTGCAGATCCAAGTTTTTGAATACTATCTTCTGGAGCTAACGTTACAAACTGAGAAGAAGTCTCTGTCATGCCATACGTCTGGTAGACAGGGATTCCTTTCTCTATACAGTCGTCCAAGAGAACTCTTGGCACGGGACCTCCTCCTGCTAACATGCAGCGAAATGATTCAGGATATTTTCTGCCACCTAGTTCCTTTAACATTTGGGTCAGCATCGAAGTTACGACCGACATAATGGTCACACCTTTTGTTTCAATAGCAGCGTTTGCTTGTATAGCTTCAAACTTTGAGTGTAATACAATTCTCATCCCATAAATAACATTTCTCATTAAAATAGAAAAACCGCTAATATGAAACAAAGGCACAGCAACGAGCCAGCAGTCATTTGTCTGAAGTCCAAGGTTTAGCGATGACCCAGTAGCACTCCACCAGTGATTCCCATAAGACTGCATAACTCCTTTTGGGTTACCTGTAGTACCTGACGTATACATAATTGTATACGTATCATTTAAATCATACTGAGATTGAAGCACAATTTCTTTTTCGTGTCGATAGATAAGGTCTTGTAGCTGAATTAGTTCTGTTCCTGAAAGCAGTATGGTTTCTTCATAACTCTCATCCACAACAAGAAAGTTCGCTTTTGCATCGCTACATTGATACTGAATCTCTTGCTGCTTTAAACGCGTATTGAGTAATAGTGCTTTTGCTCCTATATAAGCTAAAGCATGAATTAATTCAATATATTCTATTCGGTTCTTCATATATATAGCAACTGTGTGACCTTTTTTTATCCCATAGCTCGCTAATTGAAAAGCTCGCTTCACCACTCGTTTATGCAGCTGTAAAAATGTAATCGATTCCGCTGCTAAGTCCACCGCAACTCGGTTAGGTGTTACTTTCGCTCGTTGACTTAACCAATTAGGTAACAAATTCATGCTTCTATTCTCCTTTCCATAGAAAAAACAGCTTGATGAATGTCATCAAGCTGTTTTGAGCATTATGGGAAACGTGGGAACTGTTTGAAGTCTGGGTTGCGCTTTTCTTTGAATGCGTCACGACCCTCTTTTGCTTCATCAGTTGTGTAATATAAAAGCGTAGCGTCTCCAGCAAATTGCTGTATACCAGCTAATCCATCTGTATCAGCATTAAATGCAGCTTTTAAGAAACGTAGAGCTGTTGGGCTCTTTTCTAACATTTCTTCACACCATTTAATTGTTTCTGCTTCTAGCTCTTCTAATGGTACAACAGTGTTAACAAGTCCCATTTCAAGTGCCTCTTGCGCATTGTATTGACGGCATAGATACCAAATTTCACGCGCTTTTTTATGACCAACAATACGCGCTAAATAGCCTGAACCATATCCAGCGTCAAAGCTTCCAACTTTTGGACCCGTTTGGCCAAAAATTGCATTATCTGCAGCAATTGTTAAGTCACATACGATATGTAAAACATGACCTCCACCGATTGCATAGCCTGAAACCATCGCAACAACTGGTTTTGGAATAACGCGAATTAATCGCTGTAAGTCTAATACGTTTAAGCGAGGAATTTCGTCTTCCCCTACATAACCACCATGCCCGCGTACTTTTTGGTCTCCACCAGAACAAAATGCTTTGTCTCCAGCACCAGCTAGCACAATTACACCAACGCTTGAATCATCACGCGCATATGCAAAAGCATTAATTAATTCCATTACCGTTTTTGGACGGAAAGCATTTCGTACTTCTGGACGATTAATTGTAATTTTTGCAATTCCATTATATGTTTCATACAAAATATCTTCATAATTACGTTGAGATACCCATTCAACTGTCATCTTTCTTCCTCCTCATGTTGTGATAAAAACTCACTTACTATTTTACCAAAAATTCTTGGTTGTTCCACATGAATTGCATGGCCAGTGTTTAAAACAACTTTATACCTACAAAATTTGAGCTGATTAGACATGTCTTTTGCGATTTCACAAAACTTCTGATCAAGTTCACCTGTAATTAACAGGACAGGAAGCAACAAGGTATGTAACTTCTCCCAATAAGATTGTTGAGCTCCAGTTCCCATACCAATTAGACTATTTGCTAACCCGAGCTTACATTGAGCCAACCTCTCTTGACGAACTAGTGCTTGATCTTTTTCAGGCATGCGCTTTTGAGTTTTAAACATGGGGATGCTTTCCCAGTAGTCCACAAACTTCAACACACCTTGCTCCCTAATGAACGCAGCTAATTTTTCATCAGCAGCTTGCCTTGCCATTCGCTCCGGCTGTGTTTTTAAGCCCGGTGATCCACTCTCTAGAATGAGCGCTTTCACTCGTTCTGGATAATGAATGGAAAATGCCAACGCTAGACGCGCTCCCATTGAATAGCCAAGAACAAAGGCCTTTTCAATTCGGAGCCTATCTAGAAGACTTACAATAACGTTCATCATCTGAGTCATTTTATATGGAGCTACATCGCTAGGGGAATCTGTCTTTCCATGTCCAATAATATCAATTGTAATAACCTGATAATAACGTGCCCAAGACTTCGTAAATGTACTCCAAGTTTGAGAGGAACCTGTAAAGCCATGCAATAACAAAAGGGGAGTTCCTTTCCCTTGTACTTCAACATGGTACGAAACATCTTCATATCTATAATACATCTCTTATTCCTCAAATTCAGACAAATTTATTACCTGGGAAACGTCACTCCAGATTTCACGATGCATTTCGACATTTTCTTTGCGAGCTGTTGGCACTTCAATAATGTGCAAGCCACCCTCTTTAAACGAAGCTTTTAATGCGCAGTGAAGCTCATCTGCTGTATAGGCTCTACTAAATGTACCCTCATATAACTTTGCAGCATGTTCAAACTGTAGACCTGTTGGCGTACCGAATAAAAACTCAAAATGCTTCTCTTCTTTTGACTGAGGTAAGAATGAAAAGATTCCCCCGCCATCATTGTTAATGAGCACGACTGTTAAGTTAAGATTATGCATTTTAGCAGCGAGCAAGCCGTTTAAATCATGGTAAAAAGATAAGTCCCCAATTAAAAGTACAGTATGTTCATATTCCGTGCTAACACCTAAAGCTGATGAAACAACACCATCAATGCCATTAGCACCGCGATTTGCAAATAAGTGAATTGGTTTATCTGTCGCAAAGAAAAACGAATCTACATCTCTTATTGGCATTGAGTTGCCAATAAACAAAGCCGAATTAGCTGGTAAAAGCTTTGATAGTTCCTGTACAATGCTACCTTCAAACCACTTATCTTGTAAGTTGATTTTTAACGAATCCTTAACCTGCTTATTTAATTCAATCCACTTTTCACTCCATGAATTAGAAGATTTCTTACTTCCTATATACTTTGGTAATTCACGAGCGAATAGCCCTTCGTTGCACTGAATCATATGCGTTGAGCGAAGTGTAGGATCTCGCCATCCATTACTTTCATCTACTACAAAAACAGCTTTTGGCTCATACGCTTTTAAAAATAAAGTCAAACCCTTTGATACAGGCATGGCACCAAACCGAATGACAACTTCTGGCTTCAATAGCGGTTGAATTCCTTCTTTTTTCAAAAAAGAATCGTACGTATCGATAACGAGATTTTTAGCATGATCACCGCTTCTCATCTGCGAGAGTGGATCCGCAATAATTGGAAATTGAAGATAATTTGCTAACTCTACAATAGCCTGTTTATCTTCCCCATTTAGCTGATCTCCACATATGATCAAACCTTTTGTTTCGTCTTTTATGAACTGACCAATATGCGCAAAAGCTTGACTAGAAAGCATTGGATTTCCCTTATTAAACGAAACGTACGAGTTGTCACGCTCATGTAAGCTCCATAAATTTTCTAAAGAAAGATTTGGAACAATTGGTTCACGAAGCGGCATGTTAATATGAACAGGACCTTTTGGAGCACCAGCTGAAACGCTAACAGCTCTTCCAGCCAAAGTTCGAATATAACGAATTGCCTCTTCCGCAGCTTCTGGTAAAGCTGTATCCACAAACCACTTTGCATAATGACTAAATAAGTATTGTTGATTAATTGCCTGTGGAGCTCCTACCTCACGCAGTTCATGCGGACGATCTGCCGTAATGACAAGTAGAGGAACCCTTGAGTGATGTGCTTCGACAACTGCTGGAAAATAATTTGCAGCAGCTGTTCCAGATGTACAAACAAGCGCAACAGGCTGATTTTTTGCTTTTGCCATACCTAAAGCAAAAAATCCAGCCGAGCGCTCATCAATATTTAAATGAACTTTTATCTTTTCATGCTCAGACATTAACATAGCAATCGGTGTTGAGCGAGAACCAGGGCTTACCACAACATGATTTACACCTAATTTAGCTAGTTCGTCTACAAAAGCTGCTACGTAAGCAGTTAACTGATCAGTATGGTCCACTTGCTATACCCCCTAAAGCTGATAGCATTGGATTAAATTTAATCGTTGTTTCTTCGTATTCACTCTCAGGTGTCGAATCTGCTACAATCCCACACCCTGCAAAAAGCATCGCTTGTTGTCGTTCAATTACACCTGAACGAATCCCAACAATAAACTCTCCGTTACCGTTAATATCAATCCACCCAATTGGAGCTGCATACCATCCACGATCGAACGGCTCTAACTTTCGAATAATGGACAAGGATTCTTTTTGCGGATATCCTCCTAGAGCAGGTGTTGGGTGGAGCTCTTTCAACAGAGAAAACAATGTCACATCTTTCTTGATTTTACCTCGTACAGGTGTATAGAGATGTTGAATATGCTTCGTTTTATACAATGTTGGCTGCATAGGTATTTCTACTTCCATACAATAGGCGTCCATTGCTTCTTTAATCATATGCACGACCACGTCATGCTCAATTAAATTTTTTTGGTCATTTAAAAGCTCATCACCTAGAAGCGCATCTTCTTTACGTGTTTTCCCTCGCTTAATGGAACCCGCTAAACAAGTTGAAAAAACATAGTCTCCTTCTTTCTGCACCAAACGCTCTGGAGATGCACCAACAAAATGTTGGTTTTCATTCTCAAAAATGAAGGTGTAGCTTGTAGGCTGCTCTCTCAGTAAACGCTGAATAACGTACTCTGTCGAAATTGCTTCAGTAAATGTTGCTTTTAACTGTCGAGCTAGCACGACTTTTTCAATTTTTTCTTGTTGAATTAAGGAAGTAGCATTTTGAACATTTTTTGTAAACCTTTGTACATCAATTTCTTCTTTTGTTAATAGTAAAGGTGATGAGTAGCTACTGCCATCATACTCTTGATTTATTAACAATCCTTCAAGCTCTTCAATGTGCTTAAGGTGATCTTGTATATTGTCTTCACCACTTACTTTAATGTTTATACTTAGATACCCATTTCCATCTGCCTCTGTATACAGAACAGAAGGAATTACAAATTTACTATTGGAAAAATCCGTCCAATAGCTGTCCTTTTTTTGATAAGGATCAAATGAGAATCCTCCAAAAAGCAGAGGACCTGTACCATTTGGAAATTCTACGTTATTTGTATATAAAATATCTTTTTTAAAGCGCTTCCATTGTTTTTCTGTATCAAAAAAACGCGCAGACCCTTCTTTGGAAGACAGCGTATAAGCTCTTCCTAACCCAACGAACGTGTACTGTTGGTTCGGATCTCTCCAAAAGAAACGTTCTTTACAAAACTGTCTATAGCCGTTTGCATAAAAAATAAGGGGGTCAATAGGTCTTACTTTTTTGACTACGCTGACAAGTTTTGTATTACTTTCATTTCTGGCACATTCAATTGCCTTTGATAAATGATCATGTATTAACTGTTCAGTTATTGCAATCACACTACGTCCCCCCGTTTATAATCTCGTAAGTCTTTAACCAATTTATTATAAACTTTCGTTGTAAAAAAATCTAGTTTGACAACTGAATTCCTTTGATAAGATTGTATCATATCTCACCAGAAGTTAACGAGTTTGTGCTCTTGGTTTCTGCGTTACGTGATATAACTACGGAAAGTATCAACTCTCCTTCATCATTGAAAGTATCTACCACCTAGTTTTTCCATAACTAATGGAAGAAGTCATTACACATTTCATCATAAATGCCAATCATTTCACATGTGAAACACGATAGAGCTTAATTTTTTTAAATCATTTAACACATAATAATGTGGAATTGAGTAATTCAAGGGAAAAGGGAGAGAATTTTTATGATTTCCAACAAGCAGCTAAACCAATTAAGGGACGTATTATTAACTGAGCAGGAAAACTTACTACACCAGTTAAAAGATAATAATGATTTTGGATTAACATCCCAAAGTTTACATGATTCAACAGGGGAGTTATCAAGTTATGATAACCACCCTGGAGATATGGCGAGTGAAATTTATGAACGGGAAAAAGACATTGCATTATATGAACATACACGGGAAGAGCTAGAGGAAATTAAGACTGCTTTAAATGCGATGGAGGCAACCACATATGGAAAATGTAAAACATGTGGGAAGGATATTAGCTTTGAACGACTAGAAGCAGTTCCTACCACGTTGTATTGTAAAGAGCATAGTCCATCTCAGGAAACATCACGCCAAAGACCTATCGAAGAATTAAATCTTCGTCATCCATTTGGACAATACGACCTGGACACTTCCGGAGCAACTGAATATGACGCAGAAGATTCTTGGCAAGACGTAGAGAGGTATGGAACGTCTGAATCCCCATCTGATTTTGAAGGAGATATTTCTTCTTATAACGACACATATATTGAGCATGACGAAAACGTCGGTTATGTAGAAGACTATGAGAACTTTGTAGGTACTGATTTATATGGAAAAGAAATTGTTGTCTATCCGTCCAAGCAGCATGAAGAGTATGAGCAAAGCTTAGATGAAGAAGGCATCATGACCACTTTTGGTGACCTCCCTTCTCACGAGAAAGAACATTATACAGATTAACAGGAGTAGCGTAATACTCCTGTTTTTTTATGTTGAATATACCTTTAAGGGAATTTCTTAAGTGGTGACAATAGATAAAAAGGAGCCTAAAGGCTCCTTTTTTACAGATTGACGAGAAACCTGTAAGGTTCTCGTCAATCTGAGGCTCTTTTCATTTTTTATAGTGAAACAAGTAAACATTTCACAAACAAATCGTCGTTTTCCATAAAAATCGCCCATTACCTGACCTGTTTTGGTCAGGTAATGGGCGATTTTTTTCATGTTTTGACAAGCTGCCGTCAGATACGCCTGCATCTGGACAGACTTCAGCCCTCGATACCGGGCATATCGATACCCATTTAGCTCTTTTGCGTCGGCAAAGCTACGCTCAATCGTCGTGCAACGCATACGATAAAGTTGTTTACCTGCTTTTGTGCGCTTGTTTAGACGCGCTTGTTCTTTGAATCTCTCCCAAATGTGACGTGTCACCACGCGTTGTTTTTGGGAAGCGGAAAAACACCCGTCTCTCATTGGACAAACGGCACAATCACTTGGATTTGATTTGTATGTACGATCTCCTGTGCGACTGGTAGTCGCATACGATAAAATGCACCCCATTGGACAAGCGAATACATCTTTTTCCTGTACGTAGTGAAACAGACGTTTTGGCACGTCTTTGTTTGACGATCCAAAACGCCGATAGCCCATCACCATAAAAATCCCTTTTTCAGAAAGGCGTTTACAAATATGGCTTGTAAAATACCCGGCATCTAATGCAACAGCTTCAACAGAAAAGCGAAACTTTTTTATTTGTATGTCAAGGCGGTCAAGATAAGGAACAGAGTCAGCCACATTGCCAGCTGTAATACAGGTATCTGTAATAATATTATGTTTGACATCCACCGTTCGATGATCTAAATAATGAAAGCCATCTGGCTTTCCATCTCTCATCATAAAACCACTATCGGGATCCGTTGTACTGATGCGGGTTTGTTTTTGTAAGGAAACGCCTTCCTTTCGAGGACTTAGTTCTTTTTTCCGTTTTCAAGACGATCTTCGTTGACGGCTGCTTCTAACTCTTCCATATACGCTTGTCGGCGGGACTTCTTTGGTTGTTTTTCATATTTATGTTTATTCGCATTCGCTTTGATATGAGTCGAGTCTGTCATTAAAGCACGTCCACCAACCATGCGATGTTCTATCGCCTGGCGAACAATTTCATCAAAAATGTCTTCAAAAATCGTCGTATCTAAAAAGCGTGTTCGGCGATTAAAACTAATCGTCGAATGGTGAGGAACGGCATCCGTTAACGATAAGCCTAAGAACCATCGATACGCCACATTCGTTTGAATTTCTTTGGCAAGTTGACGTTCGGAACGAACGCCATAAAAGTAGCCAATAAACATCATTTTGAATAGCGTAATGGGATGAATGGAAGGACGTCCATTGTCTTCACAATAATAAGGAAGAAGCTTTTCTTCAATAAAGCTAAAATCAATTGTCGCTTCAATTGTACGCAAAAAGTGATTGGCAGGAACTAAATCTTCTACAGAAACCATCACTTGTTCATCTCGATGATTTTTAAGTGCACCCATCATGTTTCATCAACTCCAGTCTTTTTTTATCAGTGTTACCACTGATAAAAAAAGACAGACATAAAAAAGCTGTTGAGAACAAAGTTTCTCAACAGCCTGATAAAAAGGAGCCTAAAGGCTCCTTTTTTAGTATGATAATATTTGTTTTGATGAATTAATCTCCCAAATTTCCTTTGCATATTCTGATATTGTGCGATCACTAGAGAAATAACCTGATTGAGCAATATTTAACGCACTCATTTCAAACCACTTGTCTTTGTCACCATATGCTTGATTTACTTTTTCCTGTGCTTGAACGTAGGACGCAAAGTCTCTCAGTACATAGTATTCATCATTTTGCATTAACAAAGAATCATAAATTGGCTCAAATAAATCATAAGTATTCTTAAAAAAGCCGTTTATAAGCTGCTCTAACACTTTTTTGATTCGTTGATCATGATGGTAATAATCAAATGAACGATACCCACCGTTTTGTTGATAGTGTAGAACTTCCTCGGATGATAAGCCAAAGATAAACATATTATTTTCTCCAACAACTTCCGCAATTTCTACGTTTGCTCCATCCATTGTTCCAACGGTTAAAGCACCGTTCATCATGAATTTCATATTCCCTGTTCCTGATGCTTCTTTACTAGCAGTTGAGATTTGTTCACTAACATCCGCTGCTGTAAACACATCTTCAGCTAAAGAAACACGGTAGTTTTCGAGAAAAACAACTTTTAAAAACGGCGATGTGACGGGATCACTATTTACTACATCAGCCACTGAGTTAATTAACTTAATAACCTTCTTAGCATAATAATATCCTGGGGAAGCTTTTGCCCCAAAGATGAACGTTCTCGGTACAATTTTAAAGTTAGAATCCTCTTTTAAACGATTGTACAGGTACATAATATGAAGTACATTTAGCAACTGTCGCTTATAAGCATGCAGTCTCTTCACCTGCACATCAAAGATTGATTGTGGATTTATTTCAATACCAGTTTGCTTTTTGATAACTTCGCTTAAAATATCTTTTCGCTGTTGCTTTACTTTTTTTAATTGGTCTTTAAAATTTTTATCTTGAGCATAAGGTTCCAACTGTTTTAATGCGTAAGGGTTTTTCACCCATTCATCACCAATGGTTTCATTGAGAAGTATTGATAATTCTGGATTCGCCTTTAACAGCCATCGTCTATGAGTAATACCATTTGTTTTATTAATAAATTTCTGTGGATAGAAATCAAAGAAGTTTTTCATTTCTCGCTTTTTCAAAATATCGGTGTGTATTTTAGCTACACCGTTTACTTTATGGCTGCCTACAATAGCTAAATGAGCCATTTTCACCATATCATGTGCGATAATTGCCATATCCTCAATTCTTTTCCATTGATAAGGATATCGTTTCCACAACTCTTCACAAAAGCGCTGGTTAATTTCTTCCACAATCATATAAATGCGAGGAAGAAGTGGCTTAAATAAATGAATTGGCCATTTTTCTAAAGCTTCAGATAACGTTGTATGATTCGTATATGAGATTGTCTGTGTAGTAATATGCCAAGCATCATCCCAGCTAAGCTTTTCCTCATCTAATAGAATGCGCATAAGCTCTGGTATAGCTAATACAGGGTGAGTGTCATTAATATGAATAGCTACTTTTTCATGTAGATTGGCAAGCGTCCCGTATACGATACGATGTGAACGAACAATACTTTGCAAACTAGCTGATACAAGAAAATATTGCTGCTTTAACCTTAAAATTTTACCATCTTCATGGGTGTCATCTGGATATAAAAATTCAGAGACTGCTTCCGTTTCTCTTTTATACTGCATTACGTCTTTATGTACTGGAAATGAGGCAGGTTCTGCATTCCAAAGTCGAAGCGTATTCACTGTAGTCGTGTCATAACCTACTACAGGAATGTCGTACGGCACAGCTAAAATAGACTCTCCGTTAATATGTCGAAATGCTAGTTTGCCATTATCACTGTAATATTCAACGTCTCCCCAGAAGTTCACTTCAATGGATTGATCAACTTTCCTCACTTCCCAAGAGTTACCGTGGCGAAGCCATTGTTCAGGTAACTCTACTTGAAAGCCATCCACAATCTTTTGATCGAATAACCCATGCTTATATCGAATTCCACATCCATGCCCTGGTAAATTTAAAGAGGCTAAAGAATCTAAAAAGCAAGCAGCTAACCGGCCCAATCCACCATTCCCTAACCCAGCATCTGCTTCAATTTCCTCAATCTCTTCTAGTGAAATATTTAAATCCTTTAACCCTTCTTCAACTACTTCTTTTATTCCAAGATTAAGTAAGTTTTGTCCTAATAGCCTGCCTAATAGAAATTCAATCGATAGATAATACACTTGTTTTGAGTGATTTGATCTCTGAGCCTCATTAGTAGCAATCCAATCACTACTAATATACTCTCTCACCATATTTCCTAACGTATGGTATTGATCTTGTACCGTCGATTCTTTGAAGCTTTTCCCATAAGTCATTTCTAACTTTTTTAAAAATACTTTTTGAAAGCTTTCTTTATTAGAGAACAAGCTTATCACCCTTTCAAGATGAAATAGATGTTAAGTTCGCATATAGTTGATTGTATTTAAATGCTGATTGCGCCCAGCTATAATCTTGACTCATAGCGTCTCGCATTAATTTCTCCCATACGTCCTTATCATTGTAAAAGGAAATTGCCCTTTCAATTGTGTAAAGCATATCGTGAGCGTTATAGTTTGCAAAAGTAAATCCGTTTCCTTCGTAGGTATACTCATTATACGAAAGGACCGTATCGTTTAGCCCACCTGTTTCTCTAACGATGGGTATTGCACCATAGCGTAACGCAATTAATTGACCTAATCCACATGGCTCAAACTTTGAAGGCATTAAAAATAAATCTGATCCTGCATACACTTTATGCGCTAGCGCTTCATTAAAACCAATAATTGCTTTTACCTGATTGGGATAATGAGATTCCATCTCTTTAAAAAATGATTCAAATTCTGCTTCACCTGTTCCCAGTATAACAACCTGCGCATCTAAACGAATTATTTCATGAAAAACATGCTTTACAAGATCTAACCCTTTTTGCTTTGTTAATCGCGTGACCATTGAAACAAGTGGAACATCATTTCTCACATCTAATCCAAGGTATGCTTGTAAATCTTCTTTATTCTTATACTTACCTGCTAAATCTTGAGCTGAGTAGTTAAATGCAATTAATTCATCATTTTCTGGATTATAGGCTTGGTCATCAATACCATTTACAATCCCTATCAAATCCTGGTCTCGTTGTCTTAGTAACCCATCTAACTTTTCACCATAATAAGGCATTTGGATTTCATTTCGATAAGTTGGGCTCACTGTCGTAATTTTATCCGCAGAGACAATGCCGCCTTTCATAAAATTTAAATTGCCATAAAACTCTAACTGGTTGGACGTAAAATGATACTCATTTAAGTTTAATAGCTCATATAAATTCTGCTTTGGAAAGATACCCTGAAATTGTAAGTTATGAATGGTGAATACTGTCTCAATATGGTCATACATACTATATTGTGCTCTTAATAGAAACGGAATCATGGCTGTATGCCAGTCATGACAATGAATAATATCTGGCTCATTTACTAGAGTTGGAATAGCCTCTAGTACCGCTTTGGAGAAAAAAGCAAAGCGCTCCGCATCATCATAATGACCGTACAGACTATCTCTTTTAAAATAGTATTCATTATCGATAAAAATGTACTGAGTACCATTCATTTCTAGCGTATAAATCCCACAATATTGTCTTCTCCAGCCAACTTGGACGTAGATCACTTTTTCTAGAGTCATCTGCTCACTGTACTTCTCAGAAATCAAGCTATACTTAGGCATAATCACGGACACGTTAGTACCCAACTGCTTCAATTCTTTAGGCAAAGCACCAGCTACGTCTGCTAATCCCCCTGTTTTAATAAAGGGTACACATTCTGACACTGCAAATAATACATTCACGAATTCATCAACGCTCCTTGAACTGTTCCTTTTGCTAATACTCTTGGTAGATTAGGTTCACCATTCAACTCTTCATGACTACCTATTTTTACATCTTTATCTAAAACAACATAGTTTAATACACTATTCTCAAGAATAGCTCCTTTTTGCATCACGATACTATTTTTAACAACTGCACCTTTTCCTATCTTTACTCCTCGGAAAATAATACTATTTTCCACATGCCCTTCAATAACGCAACCGTTAGCAATCATTGAATTTTTCACGACAGCTGTTTTTGCATAGCGTGTTGGAGGTTCATCTTTTGTTTTTGTATAGACTGGACGAGTTCTTAAAAATAGCTGCTTCCACGTTTCTGCAGATAAAATATCCATACTAGCTTTATAATAGGCTTCTAGCGAATCTACTTGAGAAAGGTACCCATTTTGCTCATACGTGATCACTTTCGAGGACGAAGAAAGATAGTGTACGAGCTCTGTAATCGTATCAAAGTCTTGGGTTTCATTTTGTAGGATATCAAGTAACGCTTTTTTATTAATAATGTATATATTTAGAGGTGTATTACCGCTCACTACTGACGTTACAACTGCACCTTGAGCTACATGACGCTTTAATACTTGGTTAAAATCAATGGTACAAATGGTATAGCTGTTTGCAATAATAACGTAATCTTGTTTACTTCGAAGGAAATAATCAATATGATAGCGGAATTGAGCAATTAGCGATGGGTCTTCTAATTTTAAATCGTTTTTTACAGGTGGAAAAATGAATAGACCATCTCTTTTTCGGTCTAAATCCCACTCCTTGCCTGAACCAATATGGTCGGTAAGAGCACGATAGCGATCTTTCGGAAATATAGCTACGCTTTGCACACCAGAATTAACCATATTTGATAGCATAAAATCAATTAATCGGTAGCGTCCTGCAAATGGAACAGCCGCAATTGAACGATAAAAAGTTAATGGTTGTAAGGAGCTCGTAGTTGTGCAAGCATCAATAATGCCTAGCATTTGATTATTCAATGTAGTTCATCCTCTCTGTTAATTAAATGCGTTATGAAATGGACTCTAACAGTTCATTCGTCACTAAAATAACTTCTTCTTTTCCCTTGGTTGGCTTAATAATTGTTCCATCTGGAATAATTACGTCTGACGGAATAATAGCATTTTCAATATATACGTTTACGCCAACCTTTGCTGATGGCATCACAACGCTTCGCTTTACTTCTGAACCACTACCAATTTGTACACCTGGAAATAACACGGAACGTTCAATACTACCTTCAACTACGCAGCCTTCATTGACTAATGATTCTACGACGCATGCTGTTGGAGCAATGTATTGAGGGGGTTGACTCGGATTTACGGAATAGACCTTCCACGAAGAGTCAAATAAATTGAGCTCATCACTTTCATCTAATAAATCCATATTTGCTTCCCATAGGCTCTTAACCGTTCCTACATCCTTCCAATATCCTTTAAATGGATATGCCATTAAACGCTTTTTCTCTTCTAACAATAGCGGAATGACATCTTTTCCGAAGTCATGACTAGAATAAGGGTTACGTGCATCCATTTCTAAATATTCTTTAAGAATATTCCATTTAAAAATATAAATACCCATAGATGCCAAGTTATTTTTTGGATACTGTGGCTTTTCATCAAATTCTTGAACTTCTAAGGCTTCATTTGTATTTAAAATTCCAAACCTACTTGCTTCATCCCAAGGAACTTCAATTACTGAGATAGATACATCTGCTTCTTTTTCAATATGATAATCTAGCATACTTTCATAATTCATTTTGTAAATATGGTCTCCTGATAAAATTAACACATACTCAGGCTCATACTGGCATAGGTAGTTTAGGTTTTCATAAATAGCGCTGGCAGTTCCTTTATACCACTTTACCCCTGATGACTCTGAATAAGGAGGTAATACAGTAACGCCTCCGTCTCTTCTATCTAAGTCCCAAGCGCTTCCAATACCAATGTAAGAGTGTAAGAGTAAAGGCTGGTACTGCGTTAAAATTCCAACTGTTTCAATTCCAGAGTTGGAGCAATTGCTTAGCGCAAAATCAATAATTCGATACTTCCCACCAAATGGAACAGCTGGCTTTGCTAAATTTTTTGTAAGCGAACTTAATCGACTACCTTTTCCTCCTGCCAACAACATCGCTACGCACTTCTTTTTTAACATTGTTTCTTCTCTCCCCCCGTTTTTTCTTTGTTCTCATGATGCTAATCCCAAAGGGTGGTACATCCATTTCAATATGAAATGGTAGACCATGAAATCCTTCTTCGATTACTTTTAAAGGTTTTGGGTTAACAACTCCAGAACCTCCAAAATCAACATGATCACTATTGATGACCTCAACATATTCTGTGTTTAGAGGAACACCTACTTTATATGCATGATATGGAACATCTGAGAAGTTACATACCACAACAAGCTTATCTTGACTATTTGTTGATGTTCGAATAAATGAAAAGATTTTTTGTTCTCGATTATTCACATCAATCCAAGAGAAACCCTCTTCTTGATGATCTAATTCATAAAGTGGTTTACTTCGTTTATAAATCTTAAGAAGTTCTTTGAAATAGCTATTTAAACTTTGGTGCATATCAAAGTCATATAGCTGCCAATCTAAATCACTTGCGTCTTTCCACTCATCAAACTGACCAAATTCTCCGCCCATAAATAGCAATTTTTTGCCAGGATGAGCAATAAAATAACCGTATAATAACCGAAGCTGTGCAAATTTTCTCCAATAGTCTCCAGGCATTTTATTTAACAATGATTTCTTTCCATGAACTACTTCATCATGAGAGAATGGTAAAATAAAGTTTTCATTAAAGGCATACATTAAGGAGAAAGTCATTTTTTCATGAAGATTTGCTCTTTGATGAATGTCGGCTTCCATATAAGTTAAAACATCGTTCATCCAGCCCATGTTCCATTTATAATTAAAACCTAGCCCACCGTCATATGTAGGAGCCGTAACTAATGGCCAATCCGTTGAATCTTCAGCCATCATTAAGATAGTCGAATCATAAGCAAAAACCGCCTCATTCAGCTTTCTTAAGAATTGAACAGCATATTGATTCTCAACCAATTCATGAGAATTTGGCCAATATAACATATTAGCAACAGCATCGACTCGAAAACCATCAATGTGAAAGTATTCTAACCAAAAAAGTGCATTTGATATTAAGAAACTTTGTACTTCCGGTTTACCTAAGTCAAAATTAGCCGTGCCCCATGTATAGTTTTCGCGATCTAATTCGTTTTTATATTCATACGTGGGTGAACCATCAAACATATATAATCCATGCGCATCTTTACAAAAATGCCCTGGAACCCAATCTAAAAGAACACCTATGCTGCTTTGATGACACTGGTCAATAAAATACATTAAATCATGTGGTGAACCGTATCGACTGGTTGCAGAAAAATAACCAGTTCCTTGGTACCCCCAAGATTTATCGAGCGGATGCTCAACCAGAGGTAATAGTTCGATATGAGTAAACCCTTGTTCTATTACATAAGGAATTAACTCTTCAGCTAACTCACGATACGTATATAGTTCACCATCCTCATGAACTTTCCATGAACCAGCGTGTAATTCGTAAATACACATAGGCTTTTCATAAATAGTTTGTTGTTTCTTCTTACGTTTCCAATACTGATCTCCCCACTTATACCCTTCTAAATAATAAATTTTAGAAGCAGTATCGGGTCTTACTTCACTATGAAAAGCATAAGGATCAGCTTTTAGTAGTTTTGTTCCATCACGAGTTGTAATTTCATATTTATAAATCATATTCTCTTCAAGATACGGAATGAATATTGTCCATATCCCTTCAGAATTTAATCGCTCTAGCCGATGATTCAAACCGTTCCATTCATTAAAATCACCCACAATACTTACTGCAGAAGCATTAGGAGCCCAGACAGAAAAACGTACTCCCTCTGTGCTGTTTATTGTTAACTTATGTGCCCCAAAAAGCTTATAACTATGAAATAAATTTCCTTCGTGATAAAGATGGATGTCAAAATCAGTAGGTTGAACAGTCGAATTCAAAAATACCCCTCCTTGATAACAATTAACCTAGTAAATAAACCTTTCTTCTATCATTTCTATTATCTAATTTACATTCCATAAAGCAGCTGTTTTTTCCTTCTTTTCTGAATATTTTTATGAAAATAAAAAAACCATCTATTTATTAGACGGTTTTCAAATAAATAAAAAAGGTTTGCATAAATGCAAACCTTTTTAGATATGACCCGTACGGGATTCGAACCCGTGTTACCGCCGTGAAAGGGCGGTGTCTTAACCACTTGACCAACGGGCCATTATTAAAATCGACTGGCGGAGAAGGAGGGATTTGAACCCTCGCGCCGCTTACGCGACCTACACCCTTAGCAGGGGCGCCTCTTCAGCCTCTTGAGTACTTCCCCAATATAATGGCTCCACAGGTAGGACTCGAACCTACGACCGATCGGTTAACAGCCGATTGCTCTACCACTGAGCTACTGTGGAATAATAAATGGTGGGCCTAAGTGGACTCGAACCACCGACCTCACGCTTATCAGGCGTGCGCTCTAACCAGCTGAGCTATAGGCCCATTATGGAGCGGGTGATGAGAATCGAACTCACGACATCAGCTTGGAAGGCTGAGGTTTTACCATTAAACTACACCCGCTTAATTATATGGGGCGACTGATGGGAATCGAACCCACGAATGTCGGAACCACAATCCGATGCGTTAACCACTTCGCCACAATCGCCATATAGATGGTGGCTCGGGACGGAATCGAACCGCCGACACAAGGATTTTCAGTCCTTTGCTCTACCAACTGAGCTACCGAGCCTTTTTATAATGGCGGTCCCGACGGGAATCGAACCCGCGATCTCCTGCGTGACAGGCAGGCATGTTAACCGCTACACCACGGGACCACTTTGGTTGCGGGGACAGGATTTGAACCTGCGACCTTCGGGTTATGAGCCCGACGAGCTACCAGACTGCTCCACCCCGCGATAATTTGATAATAATATAATGGCGGAGGAAGAGGGATTCGAACCCCCGCGGGCTTTAACACCCCTGTCGGTTTTCAAGACCGATCCCTTCAGCCGGACTTGGGTATTCCTCCGTATATTATATATGGTAGCGGCGGAGGGGATCGAACCCCCGACCTCACGGGTATGAACCGTACGCTCTAGCCAGCTGAGCTACACCGCCATATTATCATAAATGTATTAAATTGGTGGAGCCTAGCGGGATCGAACCGCTGACCTCCTGCGTGCAAGGCAGGCGCTCTCCCAGCTGAGCTAAGGCCCCAGAAATGGTCGGGAAGACAGGATTCGAACCTGCGACCCCTTGGTCCCAAACCAAGTGCTCTACCAAGCTGAGCTACTTCCCGTTTATGGCGCGCCCGAGAGGAGTCGAACCCCTAACCTTTTGATCCGTAGTCAAACGCTCTATCCAATTGAGCTACGGGCGCTTATTAAAATGGTGCCGAGGGCCGGACTTGAACCGGCACGGTAGTCACCTACCGCAGGATTTTAAGTCCTGTGTGTCTGCCAATTCCACCACCCCGGCAGGACTTATTTGTGGAGCGGAAGACGAGGTTCGAACTCGCGACCCCCACCTTGGCAAGGTGGTGTTCTACCACTGAACTACTTCCGCGCATTATGAAATTAAATGGTGCGGGTGAAGGGACTTGAACCCCCACGTCGTAAAGACACTAGATCCTAAGTCTAGCGCGTCTGCCAATTCCGCCACACCCGCATGTGTGTATTTAAAATGGTGAGCCATGAAGGACTCGAACCTTCGACCCTCTGATTAAAAGTCAGATGCTCTACCAACTGAGCTAATGGCTCGAAAGTGGTGCCGGCAAGAGGACTTGAACCCCCAACCTACTGATTACAAGTCAGTTGCTCTACCAGTTGAGCTACACCGGCAACATATTCATGGTGGAGGATGACGGGATCGAACCGCCGACCCCCTGCTTGTAAGGCAGGTGCTCTCCCAGCTGAGCTAATCCTCCATTGATATAACAGCCTGGCAACGTCCTACTCTCACAGGGACAAAGTCCCAACTACCATCGGCGCTAGAGAACTTAACTTCCGTGTTCGGCATGGGAACGGGTGTGACCTCTCTGCTATCGCCACCAGACATATTACATTATACAACATTTTTGAAAGAAATCAAGACTCTTTTTAAGTTTTTATTCTCTCAAAACTAGATAACATTTCGCTGAGTACTTCGTGTACTATCATTTTGGTTAAGTCCTCGATCGATTAGTATCAGTCAGCTACACACGTCGCCGTGCTTCCACCTCTGACCTATCAACCTGATCATCTTTCAGGGATCTTACTAGCTTGCGCTATGGGAAATCTCATCTTGAGGGGGGCTTCATGCTTAGATGCTTTCAGCACTTATCCCGTCCACACATAGCTACCCAGCGATGCCTTTGGCAAGACAACTGGTACACCAGCGGTGTGTCCATCCCGGTCCTCTCGTACTAAGGACAGCTCCTCTCAAATTTCCTACGCCCACGACGGATAGGGACCGAACTGTCTCACGACGTTCTGAACCCAGCTCGCGTACCGCTTTAATGGGCGAACAGCCCAACCCTTGGGACCGACTACAGCCCCAGGATGCGATGAGCCGACATCGAGGTGCCAAACCTCCCCGTCGATGTGGACTCTTGGGGGAGATAAGCCTGTTATCCCCGGGGTAGCTTTTATCCGTTGAGCGATGGCCCTTCCATGCGGAACCACCGGATCACTAAGCCCGACTTTCGTCCCTGCTCGACTTGTAGGTCTCGCAGTCAAGCTCCCTTGTGCCTTTACACTCTACGAATGATTTCCAACCATTCTGAGGGAACCTTTGGGCGCCTCCGTTACTCTTTAGGAGGCGACCGCCCCAGTCAAACTGCCCACCTGACACTGTCTCCCAGCCCGATCAGGGCTGTGGGTTAGAATTTCAATACAACCAGGGTAGTATCCCACCGACGCCTCCACCGAAGCTAGCGCTCCGGCTTCTCAGGCTCCTACCTATCCTGTACAAGCTGTACCAAAATTCAATATCAGGCTACAGTAAAGCTCCACGGGGTCTTTCCGTCCTGTCGCGGGTAACCTGCATCTTCACAGGTACTATAATTTCACCGAGTCTCTCGTTGAGACAGTGCCCAGATCGTTACGCCTTTCGTGCGGGTCGGAACTTACCCGACAAGGAATTTCGCTACCTTAGGACCGTTATAGTTACGGCCGCCGTTTACTGGGGCTTCGATTCAGAGCTTCTCCCAAAGGATAACCCCTCCTCTTAACCTTCCAGCACCGGGCAGGCGTCAGCCCCTATACTTCGCCTTGCGGCTTCGCAGAGACCTGTGTTTTTGCTAAACAGTCGCCTGGGCCTATTCACTGCGGCTCTCTCGGGCTATACACCCTACCAGAGCACCCCTTCTCCCGAAGTTACGGGGTCATTTTGCCGAGTTCCTTAACGAGAGTTCTCTCGATCACCTTAGGATTCTCTCCTCGCCTACCTGTGTCGGTTTGCGGTACGGGCACCTCCCGCCTCGCTAGAGGCTTTTCTTGGCAGTGTGGAATCAAGAACTTCGGTACTATATTTCCCTCGTCATCACAGCTCAGCCTTATGATGAGCGGATTTGCCTACTCATCAGCCTAACTGCTTGAACGCGCATATCCAGCAGCGCGCTTACTCTATCCTCCTGCGTCCCCCCATTACTCAAACGGCGGGGAGGTGGTACAGGAATATCAACCTGTTGGCCATCGCCTACGCTTTTCAGCCTCGGCTTAGGTCCCGACTAACCCTGAGCGGACGAGCCTTCCTCAGGAAACCTTAGGCATTCGGTGGACAAGATTCTCACTTGTCTTTCGCTACTCATACCGGCATTCTCACTTCTAAGCGCTCCACCAGTCCTTACGGTCTAGCTTCGCAGCACTTAGAACGCTCTCCTACCACTGACATCTAAGATGTCAATCCACAGCTTCGGTGATACGTTTAGCCCCGGTACATTTTCGGCGCAGAGTCACTCGACCAGTGAGCTATTACGCACTCTTTAAATGGTGGCTGCTTCTAAGCCAACATCCTGGTTGTCTAAGCAACTCCACATCCTTTTCCACTTAACGTATACTTGGGGACCTTAGCTGGTGGTCTGGGCTGTTTCCCTTTTGACTACGGATCTTATCACTCGCAGTCTGACTCCCACGGATAAGTCTTTGGCATTCGGAGTTTGACTGAATTCGGTAACCCGTTGGGGGCCCCTAGTCCAATCAGTGCTCTACCTCCAAGACTCTCACAACGTGAGGCTAGCCCTAAAGCTATTTCGGAGAGAACCAGCTATCTCCAGGTTCGATTGGAATTTCTCCGCTACCCACACCTCATCCCCGCACTTTTCAACGTGCGTGGGTTCGGGCCTCCATTCAGTGTTACCTGAACTTCACCCTGGACATGGGTAGATCACCTGGTTTCGGGTCTACAACCACATACTAAACGCCCTATTCAGACTCGCTTTCGCTACGGCTCCGTCTCTTCAACTTAACCTTGCATGGGATCGTAACTCGCCGGTTCATTCTACAAAAGGCACGCCATCACCCATTAACGGGCTCTGACTACTTGTAGGCACACGGTTTCAGGTTCTCTTTCACTCCCCTTCCGGGGTGCTTTTCACCTTTCCCTCACGGTACTGGTTCACTATCGGTCACTAGGGAGTATTTAGCCTTGGGAGATGGTCCTCCCAGCTTCCGACGGAATTTCACGTGTTCCGCCGTACTCAGGATCCACTCAAGAGGGAACGAAGTTTCAACTACAGGGTTGTTACCTTCTTTGACGGGCCTTTCCAGACCTCTTCATTTACCTCGTTCCTTTGTAACTCCGTATAGAGTGTCCTACAACCCCAAGAGGCAAGCCTCTTGGTTTGGGCTAATTCCGTTTCGCTCGCCGCTACTCAGGAAATCGCATTTGCTTTCTCTTCCTCCGGGTACTTAGATGTTTCAGTTCCCCGGGTCTGCCTTCAATATCCTATGTATTCAGATAAAGATACTGCTCCATTACGAACAGTGGGTTTCCCCATTCGGAAATCTCCGGATCAAAGCTTACTTACAGCTCCCCGAAGCATATCGGTGTTAGTCCCGTCCTTCATCGGCTCCTAGTGCCAAGGCATTCACCGTGCGCCCTTTCTAACTTAACCATTAGCGAATAAATGGTGCAACTTGCGTTGCGTTATTTATTGGTTTGATTAAAGAAAAGTTTCACTTTTCCTCAGCTATTACTGTTATCTAGTTTTCAAAGAACAATCGCACTCAAAATTCTTCTTATTAGATAAGAAGAAAGTGATGTACTTTCTATTAAATGAGAGATTGAACTCTCAAAACTGAACAAAGCTTCAAAACGTACGTCTTGTCTAGCTACGGCTCCTAGTCATTCAATCGTTTCACTTTTGTCAACGAAACCAAATAACGGTTTCCCTGTCAAAAGATCCAACGCTTTTCATGACTAAACAATCGCCTTCGCTTTTCATGTAAAAATCCTTAGAAAGGAGGTGATCCAGCCGCACCTTCCGATACGGCTACCTTGTTACGACTTCACCCCAATCATCTGTCCCACCTTAGGCGGCTGGCTCCATAAAGGTTACCCCACCGACTTCGGGTGTTACAAACTCTCGTGGTGTGACGGGCGGTGTGTACAAGGCCCGGGAACGTATTCACCGCGGCATGCTGATCCGCGATTACTAGCGATTCCAGCTTCATGTAGGCGAGTTGCAGCCTACAATCCGAACTGAGAATGGTTTTATGGGATTGGCTTGACCTCGCGGTCTTGCAGCCCTTTGTACCATCCATTGTAGCACGTGTGTAGCCCAGGTCATAAGGGGCATGATGATTTGACGTCATCCCCACCTTCCTCCGGTTTGTCACCGGCAGTCACCTTAGAGTGCCCAACTAAATGCTGGCAACTAAGATCAAGGGTTGCGCTCGTTGCGGGACTTAACCCAACATCTCACGACACGAGCTGACGACAACCATGCACCACCTGTCACTCTGTCCCCCGAAGGGGAACGCTCTATCTCTAGAGTTGTCAGAGGATGTCAAGACCTGGTAAGGTTCTTCGCGTTGCTTCGAATTAAACCACATGCTCCACCGCTTGTGCGGGCCCCCGTCAATTCCTTTGAGTTTCAGTCTTGCGACCGTACTCCCCAGGCGGAGTGCTTAATGCGTTAGCTGCAGCACTAAAGGGCGGAAACCCTCTAACACTTAGCACTCATCGTTTACGGCGTGGACTACCAGGGTATCTAATCCTGTTTGCTCCCCACGCTTTCGCGCCTCAGCGTCAGTTACAGACCAAAAAGCCGCCTTCGCCACTGGTGTTCCTCCACATCTCTACGCATTTCACCGCTACACGTGGAATTCCGCTTTTCTCTTCTGCACTCAAGTTCCCCAGTTTCCAATGACCCTCCACGGTTGAGCCGTGGGCTTTCACATCAGACTTAAGAAACCGCCTGCGCGCGCTTTACGCCCAATAATTCCGGATAACGCTTGCCACCTACGTATTACCGCGGCTGCTGGCACGTAGTTAGCCGTGGCTTTCTGGTTAGGTACCGTCAAGGTACAAGTAGTTACTCTTGTACTTGTTCTTCCCTAACAACAGAGTTTTACGACCCGAAAGCCTTCATCACTCACGCGGCGTTGCTCCGTCAGACTTTCGTCCATTGCGGAAGATTCCCTACTGCTGCCTCCCGTAGGAGTCTGGGCCGTGTCTCAGTCCCAGTGTGGCCGATCACCCTCTCAGGTCGGCTATGCATCGTTGCCTTGGTGAGCCGTTACCTCACCAACTAGCTAATGCACCGCGGGCCCATCTGTAAGTGATAGCCGAAACCATCTTTCAATTTTCTCTTATGCAAGAAAAAATGTTATCCGGTATTAGCTCCGGTTTCCCGGAGTTATCCCAGTCTTACAGGCAGGTTGCCCACGTGTTACTCACCCGTCCGCCGCTAACGTCATAGAAGCAAGCTTCTAATCAGTTCGCTCGACTTGCATGTATTAGGCACGCCGCCAGCGTTCATCCTGAGCCAGGATCAAACTCTCCGAAGAAATGTTTGACTTGCTCATAAAAGTTTAAAAAAATTAACGTTGACGTTTGTCGCTTTGTTCAGTTTTCAAAGTTCAACGTCGCTCGGAAGCGACTTTTTAATATTACCAAGTTACTACCGTAAAGTCAATAACTTTTTTAAAATAATTTTTCGCTTTTTTTCAGCGTGTCTGCTGTGTTATCTCAGCGACATTTAATAATATATCATTATTTTATTTATATAGCAACTGCTTTTTTGATATTTTTTTAAAAAGTTAACTATAGTAAAAAAATCATTTTACTAGATGACTGACCTTTTATAGGAATAGAACTTTTCATTCTCACATATCTTCTAGTAATAACATTGAATAGATAGGAAGTTGATGTCATGAACCTATGGATTTCAATCGCTCTGTACGTATCCTTTATTATGTCCATCTTTTTAATTTCTCAAGCATATTTCGAATCTTTGCGCTTAATGAACTCTGAAGGAAAGGTAAAAGGAATTCCTTTCGTTTTTCTATCGTCCTTAAGTTTGTTTTTTACACTTTTAACTTCTTACTTTTATCAATTACTCTATTAACAAATTTCTCTACACTTCGACAAATTCCCTCTGACAGGTTGTCGAAGTTTTTTTATGAAACATAAAGAGAGTGCTGGTACAATATTAAATGAAAGCGCAATCATTAAGTAGGGGGGAACTAAGATTGATGCTAAAGAATTTAACAATTGGCCAATTATTAAAAGAAACAAGCACTGCATTTAAAAATCACCCAGCGACTATTTACTCCCAAGAGAATATTCACTATACGTATAACGAATTGTATAACGAAACGGGAAAAGTTGCAAAAGCTCTACTAGGATTAGGAATTAAAAAAGGAGACCATATTGCAGTTTGGTCTACCAATCGCTTGGAATGGATTTTACTTCAACTCGCTTCTGCTCGAATTGGTGCCGTACTAGTTACAGTAAATACAAGTTATCAAGAAGCCGAAGTAGAATATCTTTTAAATCACTCAGATACAACTGCCCTTTTCTATATTGATTCCTTTAAAACGACTTCATATTCATCAATCATTGCATCTATTGTTCATAAACTTCCTAGACTACAACATCTAATTAGTATCGATAATAAAAACCAAAAAATGAATTGGAATCAATTTCTACTATATAGTATGAACATTTCAGATGAAGCACTAACTCTCGCTGAACAAAACGTATACCCTGAAGAAGTAATTAACATGCAATATACTTCTGGCACTACCGGGTTTCCCAAAGGCGTTATGCTTAGTCACAATAATATAGTAAATAACGCTCTTTTAGTAGCTAATGCAATGAAGCTATCTCACCAAGACAAACTTTGTATCCCTGTACCTTTCTTTCATTGTTTTGGTTGTGTTATGGGATTATTAGCATCCGTATGTGTTGGAGCGACCATGGTGCCCATCGTTGAATTCAATCCTACCGTTGTACTTGAAACTGTTGAAAAAGAAAAGTGCACTGCTTTACACGGCGTACCCACTATGTTTATTGCTGAACTAAATCTTCCAAATTTCCATGATTACGATTTATCAAGTTTACGAACGGGAATTATGGCTGGATCGAATTGTCCTACCGAAGTAATGAAACGCGTAATGAATGACATGGGAATTAACGAAATCACCATTGCCTATGGACAAACTGAAAGCTCACCTGTTATTACTCAAACAACAACTACCGACTCCCTAGAAAGACGGGTAACAACCGTTGGAAAAGCTCATCCTCACGTACAGGTCAAAATCATCGATCCGATAAACGGACACGTATTACCAATAGGTGTTCAAGGGGAACTTTGCGCAAAAGGCTACTTAATTATGAAGGGATATTACAAAATGCCTGAAGAAACAGCCAGGGCCATTGACTCTGACGGGTGGCTTCATACTGGTGATTTAGCCGTCATTGATAATGAGGGATATATTAAAATTACCGGTCGCTTAAAAGATATGATTATTAGAGGCGGGGAAAATATCTATCCTCGCGAAATCGAAGAATTTTTATACCTTCATCCAAAAATTGAAGATATTCAAGTGATTGGTGTTCCCGATAAACATTACGGAGAAACAGTGGTGGCTTGCATTAAATTAAAGCCAGGTGTAGAAGCAACAGCATCTGAAATTAAAGAGTATTGCAAAAACAAACTTTCACACTTTAAAATACCTGAGTCTATCTATTTCGTAGAAGCATTTCCGATGACCGCATCTGGAAAAATCCAAAAATATAAACTACGAGAACAACTTCAAAATTTTTCATAAAAAATGATATTTTTCATCTCTAAACACTAAAAATGGTTTACTATACTAACTATACATATCTGTCCTGATTTTATCATACAGATATAAAACAACACAGTTTAGTGAAATAGGTGAATTAGATGGATCATCAAATGTTATTGAAACTTGGCATATCTGCTCTATTAGGACTTATTATCGGATTGGAGAGAGAATTAAAGCGTAAGCCTGTAGGCTTAAAGACGTCGCTTGTCATTTCAATTATTAGCTGCTTATTAACCATTGTCTCAATTGAGTCCTCTCACATTTTTAACGATGGTGATAACATTACTATGGATCCACTGCGTTTAGCAGCGCAAATTGTATCTGGTATTGGATTTCTTGGTGCGGGAGTTATTTTACGCAAAGAAAATGACAGTATCTCGGGGTTAACAACGGCTGCCATTATATGGGGAGCTGCTGGTATAGGTATCGCTGTAGGAGCTGGCTTTTATACGGAAGCATTTATAGGGGTTATTTTGCTCATTATTAGCGTCGAACTGCTTCCATTTTTAATTACGGTTTTCGGACCAAAACAGCTACGTGAAAAGGAGCTTATCCTTCAACTGAAACTTGCTAATAAACATAATATTGTTGAGACAACAGCTAGCATTAAAGAAAAAGATATTACAATAAAGAATATCCGTATTAAAGATTTAGATACGGGGCAACTATATATTCGAATGAAGGTGTCCGTTCACCAAAAACGCCCTACCACTGAAGTTTATTACGAAATACAGAAGATTTCAGGCATTCGAAGCATTGAAATTGAAAATGTCTAAAAGGCTATAATGCCTTTTAGACATTTTTTAATTTCTTTAAAAATTGTTCCTGGGATCTTTCTGATAATCGAAGCTCCTCCTCTGTCGCTTCTGTTAATAACTTATACTTTTCCACATGTGGTAGATTCATGCTGTGAATAATTTCTCTACACTGCTTTAAAAAAGACGTGTATTGTGTATAACTATCGTCAAACTGAACCTTTAACTCACTAATAAGCTTCTTTGTCAACAAAGGACTTGCGCCATTTGTGGATACGGCAACTGATAGATCTCCTCTTGAAAAGCTCGCAGGTATATAGACATTTCCTTTTGTGTGAGCACTAGCCATATTAATAAGCTGGTGTTCACTCTTTTCTTTCTCTACTATATCTAAAGCGTCAAGTTGATTAGTAGCTACTACAACAAGAAATACGTGAGTTAAGTCTTTCTTTTCTAAGCAGCGCTTTTTCACCTTTATTTTCCCTTGCTTGTCCCATTCATGAATTTCATCATCCACATGTGGAGAAACAACTATGATCTCTGCTTTATGTTCCAACAGCTTGCGTATACGCCTAACCGCTACTTTTCCTCCGCCAACAATTAAAATGGTTTTACCTTCTAAATTAAGAGTAACGGTAAACATCATATTCATTGCCTTGACTGTTTAATAATTTGTTCACTTGATTTTGTAAGATATTACTTAACCTATCATGGTAGCCTAAATAATTTGCTAAGATAAACTCTTGTTCAGCTTTATTCCATTTTTTTAACTCTGTTCGAATTTCGTTCATCAAAATCCCTGTAAATAAGAGATATGGCAACACAAACACTTGTGAATAGTTTGATTCACTTGCCTGTTTTAAGCCATCTAAAAGCTTTGGTGTTGTGGCAGCCAAATAACAAGTATCTACATGCTGAAACCCACCTTTATGTGCCAAGCGTTGAGCAATTTCATGAAAATCCTTTTTGACTTCAGGATCACTACTTCCACGACCTACTAATAGTACCATTGCGTCTTTTTTAATGGTAACTTCAGTCTCCTTAATTCTCTCTATCAAGATATCCACAATTTGATTGTCAACACCAAACGGGGTACCATAAACAACTTTGATATGTGGATAGTGTTGATAAACTTTGTGTATTTCTTCCGGAATATCTACTTTAGCATGACCAGCTGTTAACAATAAGATAGGGACAATTGCGATTCTAGTAGCTCCTTGCTCCACACACCTCTTAAAACCTTGTTCAATTGTAGGTTCTGCTAATTCGAGAAAACATACTTCTTGAATGGGAACATCAATCTTCGATTTGCTTCTTTCAATAAATTCAATGGCTTGATCACAGCCCTTTTTTACTCGGCTACCGTGACAAATATACAATACTGCATCCATACCATTCACCTCTTTACTAAGCCTCTTCAACACAAGCATATTGTGTAAAAGCTAATTTTTCAAACCAATTTAGCTTTTCATGAAAGCGAACAACCTCGCCTACAATAATTATACTTGGATTTCCTACCTTCTCTTTGTTTACGATATTAACAATTGTATCTAGCGTACCACTAACCGTGCGCTGCTGTTCAGCATACGTTCCCCAATTAACGAGTGCAATAGGCGTATCTTTTGATTTTCCGTGCTCCATAAGCGATTCACAAATATAAGGTAGGTTTTTAACACCCATGTAAATCACCAATGTATCAACAGCTGTTGTTAACTGCTCCCACTTAATGGCTTTACGAGGCTCGTCTTGACGATGCCCTGTTATAAAAGCTACGCTTGCACTATAGTCACGATGTGTAACAGGTATTCCCGCATATGAAGCTGCAGCAATTCCCGATGTAACCCCAGGAATAATCTCAAAGTCAATATTATTCTCTACAAGAGCTTCTGCCTCTTCCCCTCCTCGTCCAAATACAAAAGGGTCTCCCCCTTTTAAGCGCACGACAACTTTACCTTTTTTAGCAAACTTCACTAGAAAGCTATTAATTGTTTCTTGTTTCAACGTGTGATAATTAGGCAACTTACCACAGTAAATGATATTCACTTCTGCTTTAGCATACTCTAATAACTCTTTATTCACCAAGCGATCATATAAAATTACATCTGCTTTTTGAATAGCTTTTATTGCTTTAATCGTAACTAACTCTGGATCTCCTGGACCTGCCCCAACCAAATACACTTTCCCCATTTTTCTATTTCACCCTCTCAATATTATTAATCTACTCTTATTGATGAATAAAGCAAAGGCCCTCACGATGCAAAGCACAGCTTTGCTCTTGCGATGTGAGGGCCTTTATTTATATCTTTTAAATAAATTTTTTATTTGTTAAGTATGCTAAAACTGTTTCAACGCACTCTTCAACAGTTTGATTAAATGTATTTACGACCAGTTCAGCATTTTCTGGAGCTTCATAAGGTGAATCGATACCTGTAAAGTCACGAATTTCACCACTTCTCGCTTTCTTGTAAAGCCCTTTTGGATCTCGTTTTTCACACTCTTCAAGCGGGCACTCTACGTACACTTCTACAAATTCATCCGCTTCTAATAGCTCTCTTACCTGCGTACGATCTTCTTTAAATGGTGAAATAAAGGCTGTTAAGACAACTTGCCCACTGTCAACAAACAGCTTCGAAACTTCTCCGATACGACGAATGTTCTCAGTACGATCTTCAGCAGAAAAGCCTAAATTTTTATTTAAACCAAAGCGAATATTATCCCCATCTAATACATAGTTGCGAATGTTTTTTTCAAACAATGCTTGTGCTACTGCGTTTGCAACGGTTGACTTGCCTGAACCCGATAAACCAGTAAACCATAATACAAAGCTATAATGTCCGTTTTGTTGTCTTCTTGCTTCTTTATTAATGCCTGATTCGTGCCATGTAATATTTGTTGATTTACTCAATTCAACCGCCCCTTAATTTGAAGTTACTGTTTGCTGTAATCCTTTTATTAACACTTCAATTACTTCTTTTCGGCTAAACGTACTTGGTGGAACTTCACCATTTCGAAGCATTTCACGTACTTTTGTTCCTGATAAAATGACATGGTCTTCTTTTTCATGTGGACATGTTTTAGTTGAAGCCATTCCTTCACACTTCTTGCAGTAGAAGCTGTGTTCAAAGAATAATGGCGTAATACCAAGTTCATCTTCTGTAAAGTTATTAAAGATTAGCTGCGCATCGTATGTGCCATAGTAGTCACCTACACCAGCATGATCGCGACCTACAATAAAATGCGTGCATCCAAAGTTTTTACGTACTAATGCATGGAAGATAGCTTCTCGAGGGCCAGCATATCTCATTGCTGCTGGGAAAACAGCTAAGAATACGCGATTTTTTGGATAATAGTTTTTCAACAATACCTCATAGCTTTCCATACGAATATCCGCTGGAATATCATCAGATTTTGTTTCTCCTACAAGTGGATTTAGAAACAATCCATCAACAATTTCTAAAGCTGATTTTTGAATGTATTCATGAGCACGATGAACAGGATTACGAGTTTGAAAACCTACAACTTTCTTCCAGTTACGTTCTTTAAAAACCTCTCTTGTTTGTGCTGGATCTAAATAATATGTTTCAAATTTATCTTTTTGCGTACGATTTACAAGTACAATTGGACCTGCCACATATACATTTGGACGTTCAAATAATTTACGCACTCCCGGATGAGCTAGCTCTGCCGTACGGTAAACATGCTCTGCTTCTTTTTCCTTATTAGGCTTATACGTCTCAGATACTGTTAAAACACCGTAAACCACACCATCTTGAACAAGCTTAACTTGATCTCCTACTTGTAGCTCATGTGCTTTTTCTTCTGTAACAGGAAGAGTAATTGGAATACTCCATACTGTCCCGTCAGCTAACCTCATTCCTTCCACAACAGCTTCATAATCACGCTGTCCTAAGAAGCCTGTAATAGGGCTGTATCCACCAATTCCAATTAACTCTAAATCACTTAATGCAATATTATCTAATTCAATCTCTTTCGTAACACCTGTATAATCATAATCAGGTTGATATAAATTAACTAACTCTCCACCATGTGCTTGAATCGAACTCATTCTAAACTCCTCCTCAATGAATAACTAATATTTATCTTTAAGCAGTCATCTTTTGGTTTTCTTGTTTTTGTTTTGTTGTTTTAATTAAACTAAGAATGCCATAAGTTGCAATACAACCGCTTATCAATACCACAAACGCATAAAAATCTGTTTCAACCACTAATTTCACTAAACCGTAAGAGATAACGAGAGAAAAAACCGGCGATACAACCCATACCTTTAGCATCTGAACAATGACCTGTCTTTGATCAGATGTAAAACCAGATTTAGCTGCCCCTATTCCAATGATAGAAGATGTTGTAACCTGCGTTAAAGGGACAGGGAGTCCAAATACGGAAGCTGCGGTAACAAGCGACGCACCTGTTCCAGAAATAATACACCCTTCACCCACCGTGAAATCCGTGATTTTCTTCCCATTTGTCTCAATTACTCGATCTCCTAAAAGTAATGCACCAACCGCAACGGCTAACCCACCTGCTATAACGCCAGTTGATGTACTGATCATACCAGCTCCAACAAGCGGGCCTACGGCGTTTGCTACGTTGTTCATACCGGCTGAAAAAGCTTCAAAAAAACCGGTAGCTATTACTAAAACTGCAAGTGGCTTTTTCCACTTTTGCTGAGTAGGCGTTTTTTTCTTTTTTAATAACCACCCACATACAAAGGCAATTACAAACGAAATAATCGGTACAATAACCCAAAAGCTCATAACAATTAATAGCTTTTGTATATAAACAGATTGATAGGCAATCCCAACACCTACAACTGATCCTACTGTCACTTCACTAGTTGATAGTGGTATTCCAATTAAATTAGCAAAGAATAATGATAGAGTTGCAGAAGCTAAAATAATAATAACTAGCTCCACCGTTAGAATACTTTCTGGGATAATACCAGAACCAATGGTTTTAACAACTTCTCCTCCACCGATAACAGCACCTAGTAAAATACCTAGTGCACATATAGCTAATGCCACTTTGCGATGCTTAATGGCACCTGAACCGTAAGAGACTCCCATAGCAGCAGCTGCACCACTTGCGCCAATATTCATCGCAAAAAAGAGGGCGATTGCAAAAGCAATGTAAACAAGCATAAATTTTCAGCTCTTTCATTTAAGATTCATGTAAGCCACATTCCACTTTCTTAGTACCTGCCCATCTTCCAGATCGTAAATCTTCCATGTTATAGGCAGGTAGCGTACAGGGCTCACATCCAATGCTTGGATACCCTTGATCGTGAAGTTTGTTATACGGCAAGTTATGCTTATATACATATCGCCAAATTTCTTTCCAAGACCAATGAATTAATGGGCAAACTTTAATCTTTTTGAATTTCTCGTCCTTATTAAAAAACTCTGTTTTACTTCTTGATTCAGATTGTTCTCTTCTTAACCCTGAAATCCAAGCATCATACGGAGCAAGTGATTCTTTTAAAGGAATAATCTTGCGAATTTGACAGCATAGGTTAGGCTCAGTTTTCCAAAGTTCATCTCCATGCTTTTCAGCTTGCTCTTTTAGCGATAGGTTAGGCTTTTTCATTTGGATACGTAAATCTGGAAACCTCTCTTTAATTGCTTCAATGACTTCGTACGTCTCTTTAAAATGAACACCTGTGTCTAAAAAAACAATGTGAGCATCTTTTTTCACTTTTGAAATTAAATCAATTAATACAATTCCTTCAATTCCAAAGCTAGATGCGTAAATAAGAGAATCACCATAATGGTTATATGCCCACTCTAACGCCTTTAAAGCTCCCTTTGTTTCATCTTGCTCATCAAAAGTCGGAAATTGATTTGGCCAATTTTCATACGTATATACACTCATGATTTTCACTCCAATACTTTGTTATCCAATCAAAAAAGACGGTTTTACCCCCATAATGAAGGATAAAACCGCCTCTAGTTTGTCTAGTCAGCTATTTATTTAATTCTTACTTTTTCATTTTTCTCGAGTTGAACTACTTTCCCATCTTGAACCACAAGCGTGATTGAGCCAAACTTCATGTCGCTTAACATTTTTTCTACGCTTGCAAAAACAGAATTTAAGTCAGAGTTTTGTGCCATCACAGTCCCTCCTTATTTGTTAACAATATATTCAACAGGCTTCTGTTTTTTCATGGAAAATAAAAAGTCTTCCACATCTGAAAGACTGATTAGGCAACAAATTCACCTTATCTTTCAAAATGAAAATCATTTTGTTGGAGTTAGCACCTTGCACAACATGCAGGTTGCTGGGTTTCAAAGGGCCAGTTCCCTCCACCACTCTGGATAAGTATTTTTTAAAAATTTTAGCATATTTAGAATATTTGTCAACAGCAAAAATAATTTATCCGATAAGAAAACTATACTTTAAATTAACAGAAATATCTATTATTTTTTCATTATATGCGCAATTTTTTTGGGCGTCACTCTTAATTCACACCGTTATAGTATAGATTTATGTCTTTCGTACACATTAAAACATAATAATTATTTTAGATTGGAGCTATGTTCAATGATGGAAAGTCACTCTTTTCAATTAGATGATGTAATTAAACAAAGTTTACAAAATCATTTAAGTCAAATAGCAGCGGAAGCAACCAAAATTCAGCAACATCTAGAAAGCAGTGACCACTGTGTTTTATGTGATTTTGAAGACTTAAGAAAATTATTTCAAAGCGTACAGTCCACAGCTGCATCCTATTATTTAAGACATTACTTGTCTCCTTACACCCACGAATACGCAGCTCTTTCACTCGCGATACATAATTTATCTGAGAAACATCATGGAGCTTTAATGGTTATTGAGAGAAATGACTCAGTGGAGCACTTAATTCAAAAAGGAATTCCTATTCACGCTCCCGTTACGTCTACGCTCGTTGAAACAGTTTTTTATCCTGGAAATCCATTACATGATGGTGCCATTGTGATTAGAAACAATCAAATTATTTCGGCTGCTAATGTTTTACCACTGTCCACAAAAGTACTGCAAAAGAAGCTTGGAACACGCCACCGTGCAGCTCTTGGTATGTCTGAACAGTGCGACGCACTTATTTTAGTTGTATCAGAAGAAAGCGGTCGAATATCTTTTGCTTTAGACGGTAGCTTATATCCAATCCATTCCAGCAAAAACATCCTGTAAGCGACTACACCTGTCTGACATCATACCTTATAGTTATAAAAAAAGAGATTACACGATAAAAAAAACTTATTACAGGTTGCCTTTTATACGTCTAACGCGCTATAATCACTAATGTCAGAAAACCTTACACATTTTAAAAAAGCATCATTAAAATGACTCTTTTTATGAACAGCTAAGGTTAATCATTAATTAAGGGAGAGAACTTTTAGGATGGAAACCATATCGACTCTATTCAGCAGCTTTGTGGATGAAGCCAATAATTTTTTATGGACTTACATATTAATTGCGCTTCTTTTATTAGTTGGATTATATTTTACAATTCGTACAAAATTCGTTCAGTTTAGTCAGTTCAAAGAAATGGTTCGCTTGTTAGGTGAAGGCGCTAAAACAGACGGAAGCGATAAAAAAGGAATTACCTCCTTTCAGGCTTTTGCTATTAGTACAGCAGCTCGTGTAGGTACTGGGAACCTTGCTGGTGTTGCTTCTGCAATTGCTCTTGGGGGACCTGGAGCAGTGTTTTGGATGTGGGTTGTTGCTTTAGTTGGATCAGCATCAGCTTTTATTGAAAGCACCCTTGCTCAAGTATATAAAGTAAAAGACAAAGACGGTTTTCGTGGTGGTCCTGCTTACTACATGGAAAAAGGTTTAAACAAACGCTGGATGGGTGTTTTATTTTCCATCTTAATTACAATCTCATTCGGATTAGTATTTAACTCTGTACAAGCTAATACTATTTCACTTGCTTTTGAAGAAGCTTTTGGCGTTAATCGCTTAATTGTTGGTGTTGTTGTTACAGCCATTGTGGGTGTTCTCATTTTTGGTGGTATTAAACGAGTAGCCAAAGCATCAGAGTTAATTGTAGTAGTAATGGCAGTTGTATATATTGGACTAGCATTAGTTGTTTTAGCTATTAATATTACAGAAATTCCACATATGATCGCATTAATTATAAAAAGCGCTTTTGGATTTGAAGAAGCATTTGCCGGTGCCATCGGTGCTGCCATCATGAATGGTATCAAACGCGGATTATTCTCCAACGAAGCTGGTATGGGTAGTGCACCTAACGCAGCCGCAGCGGCATCTGTCAGTCACCCAGCTAAGCAAGGTTTCATTCAAGCTCTGGCTGTCTTTAACGATACGCTAATCATCTGTAGTTGTACTGCATTTATCGTGTTATTATCTGGTGCGTATGCAACGCCTGGACTTGAAGGAATTCAATTGACTCAAGTTGCGTTAAGTACACATATCGGTGGATGGGCTGTTCAATTCATTGCTATCATTTTATTTATGTTTGCATTTAGCTCATTAGTAGCTAACTATTATTATGGAGAAACAAACATTGAATTTTTAACATCAAACAAAATCTGGTTAAACCTTTATCGATTCGGGGTTATCTTAATGGTATTGTTTGGTTCAGTTGCAAGCTTAGGCGTTGTTTGGGGACTTGCAGACTTATTTATGGCCCTAATGGCAATTACAAACCTAATTGCAATTGTTTTACTAGGAAAAGTTGCAATTGCAGTCTTAAACGATTACTTGTCTCAGCGTAAAGCAGGAAAAGATCCTGTTTTCTACAAAGATTCTGTTAAAGGCTTAGAGAATTTAGATTTCTGGGAACGCTCTCGAGAAATTGATAAATAATAAAGGAGCAGCTATTATGCTGCTTTTTTATTTGACTGTATTTGACCGAAAATTTAAACTATTATACAGAAACTAATTCAGAAAAGGTGATAATTATGGCAATTCTAGGATTTGGGCACGTAGGTATTCAGGTAAAAAACATTCAAGAGTCAATAACATTTTATACAGAAATTGTTGGGTTAGAATTACTAGAAACGTTTCCACATACAGACCCGTCCTTGAAGCTAGCTTTCTTAGGAATAGACAACAATATCATTGTTGAATTAATTGAAGGATACAACCCTTCACTACCTTCAGAAGGGAAAGTTCATCACTTTGCGCTTACAGTAGACAATATCGAAGAAGAACGTTCACGTTTAAAGAATCTCAACGTTTCTTTTGTAGACGAAGAAATCGTAACGTTGCCTAACGGAGCAAAATATTTATTCTTTTATGGCCCTGACGGTGAATGGATTGAATATATGGAAGTAAAAACGAGATAAGTTCTTATACCTCTTTCATAAGTTGGTCATACTAATAACTAGACCCTTATGCTAGGAGGTTTTTTTATGGTCGATTGGCTTCTGTTTCGCTTTTTCCGACGCTCTGTCATAACGCGTTTACTATTTATTATTACGTTTTTAGTTATTTTATTTGGAACTATTATGCACATAGCTGAACCACAAACTTTTTTTACAATTTTTGATGGGATTTGGTGGGTAGTTATTACCATTTCAACAATTGGCTATGGAGATTTTGTGCCAGACACCGTTATAGGTAAGCTAATTGCTATGCTTTTAATTTTAATTGGCACAGGTTTTATTACTACTTACTTTGTTTCACTGGCTACAATTGCCGTGTCAAAAGAAAATGCCTATCTAGAAGGAAATTTAAAGTTTTTAGGCGAAGGTCACCTTATTATTATTGGTTGGAATGAAAGAGCCAGACTGGTTATTGAAGAATATAAAAAGGCTTTTCACGAAGAGGTTATTGTCTTAATTGACAGTAGCCTAAAGAAAAATCCAATGATTTGTGATCGATTACACTTCATTAAAGGCAGCGCTTCCGATTCTAATACGTTATCATTAGCGAACCTTTCAAAAGCGAAAAAGGTATTAATAACTGCTGATCAACATACAACAGAAGAACAAGCTGATATGCAAACAATTGTGACACTAGTAGCGATTAGGGGCGCTAATCCTTCTGCCTATCTCATTGCTGAGCTTTTAACTGAAAAGCATATCCGAAATGCAGAAACAATTGGAATTAATGAAATCATTAAAACGAATGAACTGATTAGCCAATTAATGCATGAAAATATTTTTGTTACAAAGCTAAAAGAGTAACAATCCCTCTGCCTTCTTTTAGCTTTGTAACGCTTCTTCTGCTTCTTTTAACAATTCTTTTCCTAACGAAAGGTATTCTTCAGGAAATTGTGCATCAGGATCTTGAGGCTCTGCAAATTGATTAAACGATGCATTAACATTACCTACATGAACATTATCATCTAGCCCAATTTGATATTTGTGTGAAAGCAAATAGGGCTTTCCAATTTGAACTGTTGTTCCTTGTGAATCCAGCTGACCATCCATAGCCTGAAAAGGAATTCGTAAAAACTGGTATCCAACTTCATCATTTATCTTATAATCGAAAAAACCGTGGTCGTAATCCCAGTTCCCTCCTATAACGTATCCTAGTGGCTTTAATGTCTGCTCTAATACATATAGCTTAAATAGTTCACCTTCTAATTTTGAAGCTAATTCAATCATTACCTCGCCTCCTCTTTTGTTAACATCTCCTTTTCACTATAAATTATCCATAAAAAAAGTGCGGAAACAAATTCCGCACTTCTACTTGATATCTTATTTTAAACGTTTTTCTAATTCTGCTTTTTTCTCTTCAAACCCTGGTTTACCAAGAAGCGCAAACATATTTACCTTATATGCTTCTACACCAGGCTGATCAAATGGGTTAACACCTAATAGGTAACCACTCATCGCACAAGCTTTCTCGAAGAAGTATACTAAATAACCAAAGGTATACTCATCTAAAGCTGGAATGCTTACAACTAAGTTTGGCACACCACCATCAGTATGAGCAAGCATCGTGCCTTGGAATGCCTTTTTATTTACAAAATCAACTGTTTCACCAGCTAAATAGTTTAAGCCGTCTAAATCTGCTGCATCTGACTCAATTGTTAATTCATGGCGTGACTTTTCTACTTGCACAATTGTTTCAAATAAGTCACGGCGACCTTCTTGTACATATTGACCTAATGAGTGAAGATCAGTAGAGAAGTTCGCTGAAGAAGGATAGATACCTTTTTGGTCTTTTCCTTCACTTTCACCAAACAGTTGTTTCCACCACTCTGCAAAGTATTGAAGAGCTGGCTCATAGTTAATTAGCATCTCAATTGTTTTACCTTTATTGTAAAGGACGTTTCGAGCAACTGCATATTGGTACGCAGGGTTTTGCTCAAGCTCAGAAGCTGCAAAATCATTTTGTGCTGCTGCTGCACCTTTCATCATGTCTTCAATTTTTAAACCAGCAGCTGCAATCGGTAAAAGCCCTACCGCTGTTAACACAGAATAACGGCCCCCAACATCATCAGGAATAACAAATGTTTCATAGCCTTCTTCATCTGCTAGCGTTTTTAATGCTCCACGCGCTTTATCTGTTGTAGCGTAAATACGACCACGCGCTTCTTCCTTACCATATTTCTCTTCTAACAATTTACGGAAAATACGGAAAGCGATAGCAGGCTCTGTAGTAGTACCTGATTTTGAAATAACATTAATAGAGAAATCTTTGTCTTGCAATACATCCATTAAGTCTTTCATGTATGTCGAGCTAATATTATTTCCAGCAAAGATTACTTGTGGCGTTTTACGCTGTTCTTTTGATAACGTGTTGTAGAATGAATGTTGTAACATTTCAATTGCAGCACGTGCTCCTAGATAAGAACCACCAATCCCAATTACAATTAAAACATCTGAATCACTTTTAATTTTTTCTGCACTTTTTTGAATACGAGCAAATTCTTCTTTGTCATAGTCAGTTGGTAGGTCTACCCATCCTAGAAAGTCGTTACCTGCCCCTGTTTTTTCATGAATTGAATGATGCGCTACTTTAACAGCATCGCGAAGGTATGTAAGTTCGTGCTCACCAAAGAAAGATAACGCATTTGAATAATCAAAACGAACATGTGTCATATTCTGTTCCTCCATTAAATTGTTCTTTCCTTTCACTTTATCGAAAGGATGCAATGAATTCAAGTAAAAGACATTAATACAAATGTTGTTATCCTAGTCTTTTACAAATTCTTTTTCACTATACACTTTTTCTCTTTCATAAAACAACCTTCTAATAGGAGATTTTTGCTTTTCACAATATGATTTTTCATAACAATAAAAAACGGTTTAAAGAGCGTATTCTTAAAACCGTTTTCAATTCTTCGCTATTTAATATTTATTCATTTTCTTCAAGAATGGATTTCCCTTCAGAAATGACATAATTGGTTGCGCCAATCTTTACATATTCTCTTGGCTTATAAGTCGGGAGTTCAACAGGCCTTTCAATAATGGCAGTGTCAGCAGATGTAGACATTTGTTCATATTGAATTGGAGACATGTTGAACTTTTGCTGTTCTTTAGCAGTTAGGTGACTATCCACCATATATCCTCCAGTAACTAGAACTCCAAATATTGATCCACTCGCTATAATTTGTCTGAGATACACATTTATCACCTCACTATTAGGGTGACAAAAATCGACGGTTTTTATTCAAAAAAAAATTTTTTTTTTGAGGTTGTGTAGACGAGTTTCTATTTATTTAATAAGACAGGTGAAAAACGTTGATACTACTGAGTAGCAAGGATGCACGCACTGTTAAAGTATTATATAATCATTCATAGAAAATCTAATCTATTGGATGTCACAAGGAGGTTTGTGTTTTGTCTTGGTTACATCTGGTGATCATCTCACCATTCTTATTAGCATTTCTTATTCCACTTCTGTATAAATCATTTAAACAGATTCATACAGGGTGGTTTGTGTTGCCATTGCCGCTTGTGCTGTTCATTTACTTTACGAAGTATATAAGCGGAGTTGCGAACGGAAATTCGTATTTATATTCATTGAAATGGATACCTAGCTTAGGGATTAATTTTGATGCTTATATTGATGGACTGGGCTTATTATTTGCTTTGCTAATTACAGGAATTGGAACGCTAGTAATCCTGTATTCCATCTACTATCTATCAAAAACGAAAGAGTCACTTCATACTTTTTATGTGTATCTCTTAATGTTTATGGGAGCTATGCTTGGAGTAGTCTTGTCTGATAACCTAATTGTTCTTTATAGCTTTTGGGAGCTAACAAGTCTTTCGTCTTTCCTACTTATTGGCTATTGGTATCAACGAGAGAAGTCACGCTATGGAGCTCAAAAGTCGATGCTTATCACGGTTTTTGGTGGTTTGGCTTTATTAGCAGGAATCGTATTACTATCAATTCCAAGCGGTACATTTAGCATTAGAGAGATTGTCGCAAACTTAGATGTTGTCACATCAAGTTCACTCTTTATCCCCGCAATGATTCTTGTTTTGCTTGGTGCATTTACAAAATCTGCACAATTCCCATTCCACATCTGGCTACCAGATGCAATGGAAGCACCAACACCAGTTAGTGCTTATCTGCACTCTGCAACAATGGTTAAAGCTGGTATTTATCTAGTTGCACGCTTAAGTCCGGTTTTTGCAGACCACGCAGTGTGGTTTACGCTGGTCTCAACCGTTGGGATTATAACCCTTTTCTGGGGGTCTTTCTCAGCCGTGAAGCAGACAGACTTAAAGGGAATCTTAGCTTTCTCAACAATCAGTCAGCTTGGAATGATTATGTCTTTACTTGGTGTAGGAAGTGCAGCGTTACACTATGAATTTTTAGACGATAACATTTATGTTGTCGCAATTACGGCAGCTGTATTCCACCTTATTAACCATGCTACATTTAAAGGTAGTTTATTTATGGTTGTTGGTATTGTAGACCATGAAACGGGAACGCGTGATATTCGTAAACTAGGCGGGCTAATGACTCTTATGCCGGTAACATTCACAATTACAGTAATTGGTGGATTTGCAATGGCTGGTCTTCCACCTTTCAACGGATTCTTAAGTAAAGAAATGTTCTTTACGGGAATGGTCAACGTAACGAAGATGAATATCTATAACATGGAAACATGGGGAATGCTGTTCCCAGTTATTGCTTGGATTGCAAGTATATTCACGTTTGTTTATAGCATGATTTTGGTATTCAAAACATTTACTGGTAAGTATCAACCTGAGAAGCTAGAGAAAAAGCCACATGAAGCTCCGATAGGTATGCTAATTTCACCTGTTATTTTAGCTTCACTTGTTGTTATCTTTGGTTTATTCCCAAATATATTAGAATCTAGCATTATTGAACCAACCATGGCTTCAATTGCACCAAGTTTATTAGATGCCGGTGAGCAGTTCCATGTTCACATTACGTTTTGGCATGGCTTTACGCCCGAGCTATTTATGACAATTGGTGTCATCGCTATGGGTATCTTACTATTCTTAACATTAAATAAGTGGACAAAAGTTTATCGCTTGTTCCCTGAGTCTATTACGCTAAATAACGCGTACAACAATGGATTAGCGGGTATGGAAAAAGGTTCGAGTGGCATCATGAAATTTATGATGACAGGCTTTATTCGTGATTACCTCTTAATTATCTTTGCCTTTATCGGTACAGCTGTTTTAATTACCTTGTTTACACAAGGTGGATTTAAAGTAGATACCTCTAACATGGCTGATATTGGAATCTACGAAGCAATTCTAGCTGTAATTATGGTCCTTGGAGCCATTACTACTGTTTTTGCCAAGTCACGCTTAACAGCTATCATTTCGTTAGGCGTCGTGGGTTACACCCTAGCTCTGTTCTTTGTCTTATTTAGAGCACCTGATTTAGCCTTAACACAGTTAGTAATTGAAACCGTATCTGTTGCACTATTCTTACTGTGCTTCTATCACCTTCCAGAATTTAAAGCGAAAAAAGTACGAGTTAAATTTCACCTACCAAACTTTATTATCGCTTTACTTGTAGGAGTTACAGTAACACTTGTCGGTATTGCATCTAGCAGTACAAAACTATTTGATTCGATTTCACAATACTTTATTGAGAACAGTTATAAAGAAGCAGGTGGAGAAAACATGGTAAACGTTATTCTCGTTGACTTCCGTGGATTTGATACGCTGTTTGAAATAGCTGTGCTATGCATTGCTGCACTCGGAATTTACAGCATGATTCGATTAAGATTAGCAAAGGAGGAGAATAGATAATGAAAAAGAACGATTTAATTTTACAAACGACCACTAAAGTCGTAACGTTTATCATTATCATTTTTGCCATTCACCTTTTCTTTGCAGGTCATTACACACCAGGTGGAGGGTTTGTAGGCGGTCTTACCACCGCTTCCGCTCTTGTGTTATTGTTATTGGCTTTTGATATTAAAACCGTATCAAAAGTCATTCCTTTTGATCACAAAAAAGTAGCGGCCTCCGGATTATTATTAGCTTTATTAACGGGACTTGGAGCTTTTGTTTTTAAAGTTCCATTCCTCACACACACATTTGATTATTTTTACCTTCCTATACTAGGAAAAACTGCACTTGCAACTGTTGTGTTGTTTGACCTTGGTGTATATCTAGTAGTTGTTGGTGTTACGATGACCATTATTCAAACGATTGGAGAGAGTGAATAATGGAAATATTAATGTCAATTGTAGCCGGAATTTTGTTCACAGTAGCAGTTTATTTAATGTTATCTCGTAGTCTACTACGAATTATTATTGGAACAGGTATACTAAGTCACGGAGCACACTTATTAATACTCACAATGGGTGGATTAAAAGGTGGAACAGTACCTTTGTTAGGGGAAAATGCTCCCTCTTATACTGACCCCCTACCTCAAGCATTAATTTTAACTGCAATTGTTATTAGCTTTGGTGTTACTTCCTTTTTCCTTGTATTAGCTTACAGAGCTTATCAAGAACTCGGAACAGACGATATGGACAAGTTAAGGGGACATGAACATGATGAATAACTTTGTAATCATTCCGCTGCTTATCCCGTTTGTTGTAGGTGTTGTGCTTATATTTTTCAAAGATAATATTAAACTTCAACGAATAATCAGTACGATATCGTTAATTGCTACAACTGGATTTGCAGCTTATTTAGTACAACTTGTATATAAAGAGGGTATCCTAACTCATAAGCTTGGGAACTGGGACCCTCCGTTTGGAATTATTTTAGTAGCTGATATGCTTGCTGCTTTGCTTGTATTAACGGCAAGCATTGTTGCACTTTGCTGTATACTATTTGCTTTTCGCTCCATTGGAGAAAAACGAGAACGATTCTACTTCTATCCACTCGTTCATTTCTTAATGGTTGGAGTATTTGGCGCCTTTTTAACTGGAGATATTTTCAACTTATTCGTTTTCTTCGAAGTAATGTTAATGTCTTCATATGCTCTAATTGTTATTGGAGGCACCAGAGCGCAGCTACGAGAGTCACTTAAATATATACTAGTAAACGTGATTTCCTCCGCTCTTTTTGTTATAACTGTAGCTTACTTGTATTCGGTTACTGGTACTCTCAATATGGCGGACTTATCACAAAGGGTTGCTGAAGTAAATCAACCAGGGATTTTAACGACCATTGGGGTTTTATTTTTCATTGTATTCGGTCTAAAAGCCGCTCTTTTCCCAATGTACTTCTGGTTGCCAAGCGCCTATAATGCACCTCCTCCCGTTGTCACAGCTCTTTTTGGTGCATTACTAACGAAAGTTGGAATCTATTCTATCTTCCGTACGTTCACGCTGATTTTTTATCATCAGCCTGAGGTGACACATCAACTTATTGGCTATACGGCACTATTAACGATTGTCATTGGTACAGTTGGCGCTATTGCTTATAACGATATGAATAAGATTTTAATCTATAATATTGTCATTGCAGTGGGTGTTATCGTATACGGTATCACCTTAACAACACCGGCAGGAATTGAAGGTGCAATTTATTACTTAATTCACGATATGATTATTAAAGCCGCACTGTTCTTACTAGGCGGAGCTATCATTGCTATTACAGGGACGTCTAAGCTAAAAGAGATGGGCGGATTAATTCAGCGTCACCCTCAATTGGGCTGGATGTTTTTCGTCGCTGTTGTCTCGCTAGCTGGTATACCTCCGCTAAGTGGATTTGTTGGTAAATTTCTTCTTGTCCAAGGTGGATTAGAGTCACAGAGCTATACATTTGTTATTGTATTGCTTGTATCAAGCTTAATGGTGTTATATTCCGCGATGAAGATTTTTATGAACTGCTTCTGGCGCGCACCAAAATTAACCGAGGAGCAAGAGAAAGGGTCTACAAAAGGAATGCTGTATCCATCAGCTATTCTACTTGCGATCTCAATATTCTTAGGATTAGGTGCGGAGGTTGTATTCCCTTATATTTCAATGGCAGCTGAAACACTCATGGACCCTTCTATTTATATCGAATCGGTGTTAAAGGAGTAGATCTGCATGTCATTTCAACTATTATTAAACGTAGTAATTGCTGTTACATGGATGTTTTTAAGAGGTATTTGGACCGGACCCTCTTTTCTTATTGGTTTCTTTTGGGGAGCAGTTATGCTGTTTGTCTTTCGACGCTTCTTTCCTCAAAGATTTTATTTAGAAAAAGTATTTGCGGTCATTAAACTGCTTCTTATCTTTCTTGTTGAGCTGTTTAAAGCAAATATCGCGGTTATTCAAGATGTGTTGCGTCCAAAGTTAAACATAAAGCCTGCAATTTTTGCGATGCCAACGAAGCTTGAAAAAGATTGGGAGATTACGACTCTTTCACTACTCATTACCTTAACACCTGGAACGGTGGTAATTGATGTGTCAGATGATAACTCCACTCTTTATATTCACGCCATGAACGTGGATGATATTGACGAGGTAATTAAGGATATTCAACATTCATTTGAAAAAGCCATTATGGAGGTGAGCCGCTAATATGCTAGACATGTTACTTAATCTATCGCTGCTGTTAATTTCAATTTCGACGATTGGATTTGTATATCGCATCATCAAAGGGCCTACCACGGGTGACCGCGCTATGGCTTTAGATGCGATTGGCATTAACATTATAGCTGTTACGGCCATCCTATCTATTATGCTACGCACAACATCATTTGTAGAAGTAATTCTTTTAATTGGAATTATCGCTTTTGTTGGTACTGTTGCGTTTGGTAAGTTTTTAGAAAAAGGAGCGATTATTGAATATGACCGCGATCAGTGATTTAATTATCGGTATTATTATTCTAATGGGCGCTCTGTTAACCGTTGTTACAATGATTGGCCTCATTAGGCTACCCGACACCTATACACGAAGCCATGCCGCTTCTAAAAGCGCCACGCTTGGTGTGCTACTTATCCTAGTAGGATGTTTACTGTTTTTCTGGATTAGAGATGGTTCCATTAACGGACAGTTGCTATTAGGCATTGTGTTTGTATTTATTACATCACCAGTTGCCGGACATCTATTAGGAAGAGCTGCTTATTACAGCGGATCTCCCCTTTGGAAAGGTACTGTTCAAGACGATCTAAAAGAAAAGCAAAAAAAACGAAGTATGTCTGAATAAAAAAATGCCCTGTGCTGGTTAGCACAGAGCATTTTTTTATTATAGAGAAGCGCGTAATATCGCCATTACATCATCGCGGTTTAGCTTTTTAAAACGACCAAATTCGCCTTTAGCCATTGCACGATCAGCCATAAGGTCTAATTTGTCTTCACCGATTTCATAATCAGCTAAGCGCGTTGGAGCACCTAAGCTTGTCCAGAATTCACGAAGCTTTTCAACACCTTCTAGAGCGACTTCTTTATCTGTTTTACCTTCTGTCTTGACGTCGAATACGCGTACAGCCATTTGCTTGAAGCGTTCTACGTTTTCATCCATAACATGCTTCATCCAATTTGGGAATAAGATAGCCAAACCACCTGCATGAGGAATATCATAGACAGCTGATACTGCATGCTCGATGTTATGACTTGCCCAGTCACCTTGGTGACCCATTTGTAACATGCCGTTTAGAGCAATTGTACCGTTATATAGAATTGTTTCGCGAAGTTCATAATTTTCCAGATCATTTATTAATTTAGGACCTGTTTCAATAACAGTTCGTAAAACCCCTTCACACATGCGGTCTTGAAGCGGTGTATTTGTTGCATCATGAAAATACTGTTCAAACACATGGCTCATCATATCAACCATACCGTAAACAGTTTGATTTTGTGGTACTGTAAATGTGTTAACAGGATCTAAAATAGAAAACTGTGGGAATGTAGCAGGGCTTCCCCAACCGTATTTTTCATTTGTTTCCCAATTTGTAATAACAGAACCTGCATTCATTTCTGAACCTGTTGCTGCTAGAGTTAAAACTGTTCCAAAAGGAAGAGCTTCTTTCGCTACAGCGTCACGATTAATAATATCCCACACATCGCCATCATATTTAGCGCCTGCAGCGATTGCTTTTGTACAATCAATTACGCTTCCTCCACCTACTGCTAACAAGAACTCAATATCATGTTCTTTGCAAAGTTCAATTCCGCGTCTTACTGTTGTTAAACGAGGGTTGGGCTCAACACCCGCTAACTCATATACTTCTGCATTGATTTCTTTTAACTCATTCATTACTTGGTCGTATAAACCGTTTCGCTTAATGCTTCCCCCACCGTATACAACTAATATTTTTTTACCGAAGCGAGCTGCTTCTGTTTTTAATTGTTCTAATTGGCCTTTACCAAAAATTAATTTTGTTGGATTATAAAAAGTGAAATTTTTCATAAGAAAACCTCCTGATAATCATCATTATGAACAACGATAAATAAGATGTAAAGCAAAGTGACTTCTCACAGATTATTTCCGAAAACCCTTCTTTTCACTCTGCATTTATCTAACGTTTTTGCCTATGTTCTCCTTTGTTTCTTTCCATTGTTTCTTTCCACGAATATTTTTTCTTAAACGTCTAAAGCTAATGAGTGAATACAAAAAGAAAGGAGGAGAATAGATGAGTGGTGTTCAACGATTTGCGTTAGTATTAACGATTATTGGAGCAATTAACTGGGGACTTATTGGATTTTTTCAATTCGATTTAGTAGCAGCTATTTTCGGTGGACAATCTGCTGCCCTTTCTCGCATTGTATACGGATTAGTGGGAATCGCTGGTTTAATTAACTTAGGCTTATTATTTAAACCATCTGCAGAGGTAGAGCGTACTGAACCAAGAACAACCCATTAAGAAAAAAGCGCACTGCAGTTGGACTGCAGTGCGCTTTTTAAACATTATTTTTTAATTAGATCTTCGCGGTTTGATTGCTCAATCCACTCTTCTAATTTTTCTTTTAATGTGTTGAATCCTTGAGTAGACTCAGTGTGTTGTACAGTTGCTTGACGCTTTTTAGCTGCTTGCTTTTTAGGCGCTGCTTCTGTTTTTTCTGGAGCTGGCTCTGTAGCACGAATTGATAAACCAATTTTACCAGTTGCTTCATCTACTGATAAAACTTTCACGTTTACTTCGTCACCAACTGATAGGTGCTCGTTGATATCTTTTACGAAGCCATGTTTAACTTCTGAGATATGAACTAGACCTTGTGTTTCTTCATCTAATGCAACAAATGCACCGTATGGTTGAATGCCCGTTACTTTTCCTTTTGTAACAGTACCGATTTCAAATTTTGACATATGAACACTCCTAAATACCTTTTATTTTCATCATTATAGCCAATTTAAAATTATAGCACAGTTCACGTTTTGAATCAAAAACTAGTTATATTTATTATACTTTATTATTTCCCATATTTCCCTTAAATTATAAATAGAAAATTGATTCTATCCGCAAAAAATAAACCATGCTAACTTTTGACATGGCTCATTAGCATGGTTCTTCTATTATAACTTATTTTGCATGAAACGGCCAATACGTTTTATAGCTTCTTCTAAGGATTCCATGGAAGAAGCATAAGAACAGCGTACGTGTCCCTCTCCTCCTAGCCCAAAAACACTACCTGGCACCACTGCCACTCTTTCTTCTAAGAGAAGCTGTTCAGCAAATTGCTCAGAAGTTAAGCCGGTTTTTTTTATGGATGGAAACACATAAAAAGCCCCTCCTGGTGTATGGCACGAAAGCTGAATTTCATTTAATGATTTGACCATATAATTCCGTCTTCGTCGATAACTTTTTCTCATTTCTTCTACATCGTGTGACCCGTTTTTCAGCGCTTCAATTGCTCCGTATTGGGCCATTGTTGGTGCACACATCATAGTATATTGATGAATTTTCAACATGGCTTGTAACAGATCTACTGGTGCGCAAATATATCCCAATCTCCAGCCTGTCATTGCAAAACCTTTTGAAAAGCCGGAGACAATGATGGTTCTATCTCTCATTGCACCAATGGAAGCAATCGATGTAAATGGTTCGTCGTAGGTTAGCTCTGCATAAATTTCATCTGTAATAACCAATAAATCATATTTTATGACAATATCAGCAATTGCTTCAAGTTCCGCCTTAGTTAATGAACTACCTGTTGGGTTATTGGGAGAACAAAGCAAGAGCGCTTTTGTCTGTTTTGTAATAACCGCTTCAATCTGTTCTGGCTGCAGTTTAAATTCCGTGTCTGCCGTTGTTTCAACAGGAACTGGAACACCTCCAGCTAACGTTATGAGTGGACTATATGAAACAAAGTTTGGCTCTACAACAATGATCTCATCACCAGGATTAATAATAGCACGCATTGCCACGTCTAATGCTTGGCTACCTCCAACCGTAACTAAAATTTCATTTTGATAATCATATGAAACGCCAAACTGCTTTTTCATATAATTCATTAGTTCTTGACGAAGCTCAAGTAAACCTGCATTCGCTGTATAGGATGTATAGCCTCTTTCAAGTGATAAAATACTGGCTTCGCGTACGGACCACGATGTAACAAAATCTGGCTCCCCAACACCAAGAGAGATAACATTATCCATACTCGCTGCTAAATCGAAAAAACGTCTAATTCCTGATGGTTGTAAGCTCTGTACTGTCTTAGACAAGCGTTCTTTCATTACGGAGACACCACGATTCTACGGTCTTCATCACCTTGTTCATAAATCGTTCCGTCATGTTTGTATTTTTTTAAAATAAAATGCGTCGTTGTGGACAATACCGAATCTAATGTTGAAAGTTTTTCCGAAACAAAGAATGCTACTTCAGACATTGATTTCCCTTCGATAATAACAGATAAATCATAAGCTCCAGACATCAAATAAACAGACTTAACTTCTTGGAATCGATAAATTCTTTCAGCAATCTCATCAAACCCCACGCCTCTTTTAGGAGCTACCTTAACGTCAATCATAGCCGTTACGCCTTCATGCCCATCCACTCGGCGCCAGTTGATATCGGTAGAATATTGAACAATTACTTTTTCACGTTCTAATTTTTTTACAATCAGCGTCGCTTCATCTAGGGGTAGGTCAACCATCTTAGCAATTGTATCTATTGAAATTCGACTATTTCTTTCTAAAATCTCAAGTATTTCTAATTCTTTCTCATCTAAAAACATGTAAATAACCTCCTGAAAATAATCAAATATTCCCACTTTTTACATTATAACAAATTTCATAAGTCATTGAGATTTGACGTTCGTCTTCTATATTTTGCATGTAACTAAATAAGATAGCTGGGCAAACTGTTAAAAAAGATAGCTGGAGTGAAGAAACAAATGATCCAAACGGAGACAGCACACTATCGTTCATTTAACAATGTACACGTATATTATGAATTACATCATTTTGACCCTAAAAAGCCAACAATTGTATTCATACACGGATTTCTATCATCTAGCTTTAGCTTTAGAAGACTCATTCCATTATTGAAACAGAAATTCTCAATTGTTGCAATAGACTTACCACCATTTGGTCGAAGTGAAAAATCACTAACTTTTCACTATTCGTATGAAAATTTAGCAAAAACTGTTTTAGAAATCATTGAGCATTTAAAGTTAGAACAAGTGATTTTATCTGGTCACTCAATGGGTGGTCAAATTTGCTTAAACATCGCTAAGTTACAGCCACAATACGTATCCAAGCTAGTTTTACTTTGTAGCTCTGCCTATCTAGGACGATTGCATTCTGGTCTCGTTATGTCGTCGCATTTACCATTTTTTTATTTATGGGTCAAGACTTGGCTAGCTCGCAAAGGTGTTAAAGCTAACCTTCAAAATGTCGTTTTTAACCACGATCTTATTGATGAAGAAATGATTGAAGGGTATACCGCTCCGTTTTTAGACGACCGTATCTTCATGTCATTATCAAAGATGATTCGTGATCGAGAAGGAGACTTATCAGAAAAAGATCTGCGTAAAATTAACAAACCAAGTTTGTTGATATGGGGAGAAGAAGACAGGGTAGTTCCTCTTCATTTAGGTAAGAAGCTTCAACAAGATTTGCCAAGCTCTACTTTTATTTCGTTAAAAGACACGGGACATTTGTTACCGGAAGAGTGCCCGGACGATATCCGAAATTATATGGTTGATTTCTTATCAAGCTAATACTAAAAAAGATATAGTCCTGTCAACAAGACAGGGCTATTATCATTTATTTAAAAAGCATTGCGTTTTTTCTCTTAAGCATTCGACAGCAACTTCTTTGACTTTTTCAAGACAAAGCATTCAGAATAAAGACATCGTATCGTCATTTAAATCTCTTTGATAGATTTAAAAATCACCTAAAATGGAGGCTCATATTATGAAGAAAGATTTCTTTAATAATAAGATTAATCGCATAAACACGAATTCTGTGAAATGGGACCGGATGGAAAATCTTTTTGGAAAAAAAGACCTGTTACCTTTTTGGGTAGCTGATATGGATTTTGCAGCTCCAGAAGAGGTCGTTAAGGAAATTGCTAAGCGTGTAGATCACGGTGTTTTTGGATACACAACCCCAACTGAGTCAACGAATGAATCTGTTCGTTCTTGGGTCCAAAAGCGACATGAGTGGAACATTGAAGCAGATTGGATTACATACAGCCCAGGAATTGTTTTTGCCATTAGTATGGCCATACAGGCTTATACACAAAAAGGTGATTCAATCTTGATTCAACCGCCCGTATACACGCCGTTCTTTGAAATGGTAAAAGTAAACGAGCGTAAATTGATAGAAAGTCCTCTACACTTAAAGGGGGATCGCTATTCAATTGATTTTTCATCTTTTGAAAAGCAGCTTGCTTCTGGGGTGAAAATGTTTATTTTATGTAGCCCACATAACCCTATAGGTAGAGTATGGAAACGCGGTGAGCTAGAGAAAATTGCAGAGCTTTGTAAAAAGTATGATGTATTAATTTTATCTGATGAAATTCATTCGGACTTAGTATATAAACCGTCTGTTCATATTCCAATTAGCTCTCTTAATGAAGATGCTGAAAATCGTACCATTACGTGCATAGCACCAAGCAAAACCTTTAATGTTCCTGGCTTACAAGCTTCAGCAATTATCATCCCAAATAATGAATTACGCGAAAAATATCAACAACAGCAGCACAAACAAGGCTTTTTCGCATTAAACACATTTGGTACGATTGGCCTAGAGGCTGCTTATACACATGGAGAAATTTGGCTGAACGAACTGCTAGCATATTTACAAGAGAACATTGACTTTACTAGAAGCTTTATTAAAAAAAACCTACCTTCCCTCAAAGTGATTAATCCTGAAGGGACTTACTTATTATGGATCGATTGCCGAGCTTTAAATATGTCTGATGAAGATTTGCATAACTTGCTATTAACAAAAGGGAAAATCGCTGTTGAAAGCGGTGTGAAATACGGGGAAGCTGAAGGGAAAGGCTTTATTCGATTGAACATCGGCTGCCCTCGAGAACAGCTAAAAGAAGGTTTAAAGAAGCTAAAAGCTGCTCTGTCTTAACCTAAAAAAAGGACGCTTTTGGGCGTCCTTTTGGTTTATTTTTCTTGTTTTTTCGTAATAACACCGCAAGCAATTCGCGTACCAGAATCTCCAGATGGTTGAGACATACCATCATCTTTATTTTCTGTAATAATGATAGAAGAGCCTTCCATCGTTTTAATGAGGGAGCCTTTCCCCTCTTTTAATGTCACTTCAGGCGCCATATCTGTCCCATCAAAAGTCCCATCGTCTTTTACGATAATGTTCTTTAAGTCACCAGCCTCTGGACCATCCGGGTGAAGTAATCCATGCTTTTTATCATCTGGATTTAAATGATTACCTGCTGTTTTAAACGTAGGAGCTTTGCACACGCCTTTTTCATGTATATGTACACCGTGTTCACCAGGAGGTAGCCCTTTTAATTGATACGTAATCTCTACGCCGTCAGATACTTCTTTTAGCTTTATATTACCTAAGCTATCTCCATCAGCGTTATATACTTTCACTTCTTTATTCGAAATGTCTTTTTCACCACAGCCCACTAACATTACTAATGGTATGCAGCCAATTAGTAGTAACTTCTTCATGTTGCCCTCCAATCTTAGATTCCCTTATGGTTCACCTTCCCATAGATTGTCCAGCAACTTTCATTTTTAAACGCTTTCATTATTATCTGAACAAACGGTCACTCTGCTGAATGTTTTCGCTCTAGCTCTTTTATTTTCTCTTCTTCTTTTTTGGAAACTTTAATAACAAACCTCCATGTCAGAAATGCTCCTATAAAAAACACAAACATCCATATAAATGCTGGAATATACTCTGTTTTATCTTCTGGAAAATAAAGATATAGATTCATGATTAGCGCTTGCATCATTTTCACCCTTTCTCTATGAACTTTAAACTATAATGACTTATAATAATAAATAGAACATTACTTAAAGGAGAGATAAATATGAGTTTAGAAATTGGTGATTCTGTAACTGCTTTATACAAAACTGGAAAATACATTGGAGAAATTACACAAGTACGCGACCAGCATTATGTAGTACGAGTAAAAGCGGTTATCAAACATCCTCAACAAGGAGATTTACATAACCCTCAACAAGTAGATGTTCCATTCTTTCATGAACGCCGTGCATTAGCTTTTAACGAGCAAGCTAATATTCCAAAACCAATGGTTAAAGCATATACAACTGAGATTCCACAATATAAAGATTCATTAGAGAATGCTTTAACAGCACTGATACATGAGCTCTCTTTAAAAGATAATTCTTATGCAACAAGAAGTATTGAATGCCTCGAACAACTGCAAAAAGATTATAAGCTTTAAACAAAAAGCCAATTCACATTACGGTGACTTGGCTTTTATAATGCAAATTTGTTTAATAACTTTGAAAAGTCGACCCGATCACCAATTGTAGTAGGTTCAGGCTTTTGTAAATAGCGTTTGTCTTGTTCTACCAACTTAAAAATATTAAATGTAGTCATAGCGTCATCAAGCGCACAGTGATGCTTACCCGTTCCTTCTTTTCCATATTCTTGAACAGCTTTCCATAAACCTGTTTGATTTTGATCTCCAAAGAAACGCTTATATTCCATAGACAAATCTACTTCTTTTCCTTTTAAAGGAAACTTCAAGCCTTGCTTTTGACAATTTTGCTTGAGCACTTTCATATCCATGTTTCCCCAAGTGATAATTGTACTGCTTTCATACTGACCTAACTGCTGAATTAGCTGTTCGAATGTAATTCCATCATCTACGTGTTTCTGCTGAATGTGCAGAAAACTTTTACAGCGATCCGTTAACTTTGGAAAACTAGTGGGTTTAACATACGAAGAAAAGCGGTCTTGTATTTCTTGGTTTCTTACAGCAACTAACCCTACTTCAATAATTTCAGGAAAAAAGCCTTTGGGATACCCTTTGTATTCGGGCATTGTAAATTCAAAGTCAATAAAGACATAGTGTTCATAATTGTTCATCTTTATCACCCCTTTTTAAATAAACCTGCCTACGAGACTGCTATTATAATTATAGCACGCTTATGCAAAAGATAGGTTTATTTCTATTGATATTTTATAATATTATGAATATTCTTTTGGACAATAAAAAAAGAATGCTTTGTTATTACTATATTCCAAAGCATGTCTCTATGATTAGGATATCCGCCATATCTTTTATAATTTTTTTACTTTTACAGCCTGTCTTTTTGCTATTTTTTTGGCAGTATTGCTAACGTACAGCGGGAAATACAAATTAGATCATCTTTCTCATCTACAATCTTCACTTCCCAGATAGCTGTTTTTTTTCCTTTATGAATTGGTTTACCAACAGCTGTCACTACGCCATCTCTTTTTCCTTTAATATGATTTGCATTAATTTCTAAGCCTACGCATATTTCCTGCTCTTGATCAATACTTAAAAACCCTCCCAAGCTAGCAACTGTCTCTGCTAATGCGACAGATGCTCCGCCATGTAGTAAACCAAAAGGTTGCTTTGTTCGTTCATCTACCGGCATGGTCGCTTCTACATAATCTTTGCTAGCGTGAATTACTTCGATGCCTAGCGTACTTAATAACGTATTATCAGTATTCATCTTATCCCTCCGCTATATCATTTTTTCTGCATACTTTTTATTTTACAATGGTTATCTTCTTCACAAAAGGTTTAAAACCCTTTCATCTCAACTGGTAGCGCTTGTCCATTTTTCTATTTTAATAAAATATTAAGTACATGTTTTCACGATATGAATAAACTAATATACAACGGATTTTCTATGTTTATTCATCTAACATTATCGTTGTTTTTTCTATTCAAATATGCTATTGTTGTTAGAAATAATTTTTTACTGTCTTTTTTTAGGAGGGATTATATGATGAGACATGTTACTTTGCTAGACATCTTCACACACCCAATTGCTAAAAAATATTTAACAAGATCTGGAGTTGCTCACGCAGTTTCTGTGGCGTATCATGCTTTTCGTTTATCCACTCAGTACAACGTCAACCCAGATTTAGCAACTAAAGCGGCCCTACTTCACGATATTGGTCACTATGAATGGTATACAAATGGTCAGTGGGACTATGAAAAATATAAAAAGAATGATATTCATGCAATCAAGGGAGCTGAGCGCGCCCACAAATTATTAATACGTCTTGGGGAAGAGCCTCAAGCAGCAAAAGAAATTGCTTTAGCTATTTTACTTCACACTGATTCTTACTTACCTGAAGGAACCATTCATCAACGTCCGCTACAAAAAGTAGTCAAATTAGCTGATGAAGCAGACGAAGAGCCAGGTGGAAAGCACCATTATCGCCAAATGGATTATGCTTTAGCTGTTAAGAAAATTGAAGAACTTGACCAAAACGTGGAACGAATTCTTGGATCAGAACAATTTAAGCAATTAGGCTAAAAGGATTAACTTCTTTATTAAAAGTTAATCCTTTTTTATGTACAAAAATAAAACTTATAATTCCCATATATTCGCAAATACTACATAAGGATTCTAAATTACAAAGGAGGTACATACCATGCAAAAAAATGCTAGAGGATTTGTGCAAGATTCATGCACATCATTAACAGCTGCTAAGACTAGCCTAGAGCAAGCTCTTCAAACTGTTGAAAAAGGTTCAAATCGTGAGCGTATTGAGCAGTCTTTACAGGCTGTTGAAGCTGCATTAGGTCAATGTGATTCAACAGCTTCAACACTATCACAAGTTTAAATAAAAGAAGGGGTTGAGTAATCACTCAACCCCTTCTTTCTTTATAGTACAAGTGCAGCAATCCATCCAAAAATAATTAACGGAATGTTATAGTGTAAAAAAGTTGGCACACATGTATCCCAAATGTGATTATGCTGACGGTCTACGGATAAACCTGAAGTCGGCCCTAACGTGCTATCTGAAGCAGGAGAACCTGCATCCCCCAACGCACCCGCTGTTCCAATAATTGCAATAGTTGCCAACGGACTGAGACCTAATTCTAAACAAAGTGGCACGAAAATTGTAGCAATGATTGGAATCGTTGAAAATGATGAGCCGATCCCCATCGTAACCAATAAACCAATTACAAGCATTAACAAAATTCCTAGTACTTGATTGCCCCCGATTAAATTAACAGAACCTTGAACAAGAGTTTCTACGTCTCCCGTTTCTTGAATCACTTTAGCGAAACCTGAAGCTGACAGCATAACAAATCCAATAAATGCCATCATACGCATACCATCAGTTAAAACCGTATCCGCTTCGTTCCATTTCACAACACCGCTTAGGTATACTACGATAATGCCTGCAAGTGAACCAAAAATCATGGAGTCTAATGGAATTTGCACAGCTAATGCAACAAAAATAGCTATTAATGAAATGATAATACCTTTTCTTGTATACGAAAGTCCATTATCGCTAGTTTCTTCGTTCACTGTTAGCTTACTATCTTTATAAACACGGGGCTTACGATATGAAATAAAGACCGCTACAAGCAAGCCAATAACCATTCCTAACGCAGGCAACGCCATTGCTTTAACGATATCACCGTCGTGTACAACTAAACCATTCTCTTGTACGTTTGTTGCAAGAATATCATGATAGATTTTCCCAAACCCTGCTGGTAGAAACATGTATGGTGTCACTAATCCAAACGTGATGACAGTTGCAACAAGACGACGATCGATTTCGAGTTGATTAAATACTGTTAACAACGGTGGAATTAGCAATGGAATAAACGCAATGTGTACAGGAATTACGTTTTGTGAAAAGCATGAAATAATCAAGATAATTAATAAAATAAGTACTTTAGAAAGTGCTTTTCTTTTTGTATCTCCTTCGCGTCCAACAATCTTTAGTGCAACTGCTACTACTGCGTTGGGAAGACCTGTTCTTGAAATTACAACAGCAAACGCTCCGAGCAGTCCATAGCTTAAAGCTACAGATGCACTATTTCCTAAACCTTCTGTATATATATTGACTGTATCTGTTAAGCTAATTCCTCCAACAAGTCCTCCGATGAGAGCACCGATAGCTAGAGAGAAAACAACGTTAATACGAAGTAAACTCAGCACAAGCATAACAGCTACAGCTACTAAAACTGCATTCATTTTGAAACCTCCGTACTTTAGTGTATTAAACAATTAGAGAATTAAAACAATACACTCATTATAATACCTCACACTCAAATGTCAATGGGAAATCTAAACAAACGTTTGATTAAACCGTTTTCTTATACAAAAAGCATGGATGAATGAATCATCCACGCTTTTATTATCCACTATAATATTGTTTAAAAATCATGAATTAATTGAGCTAATGTACGTACCATAACGCCTGTTGCACCAGAAGGACCATACGAACTAGCGCCGTTTGTTGTAGCCGTTCCAGCAATGTCCAAGTGAATCCAAGGGGTGTTTTCCGCAAATTCTAATAGGAAGGTTCCTGCCATAATCGCATGTCCTTCTCGTCCTGGTGAGTTGTTCAAATCCGCTACTTTACTGCTTCTCACCTTCTTTTTATCTTTTTCTGCGATAGGCAGTTGCCAAATCATCTCACCAGTCTGTTGACTTGCATCCTTTAGCTTCTCATAAAAAGCGGAATCATTCGTCATTGCACCTGTTGTATGTGTTCCTAAAGCTACAATAACACCACCTGTTAACGTTGCTACATCAACTAAATAGGAAGCTCCATGGTGTTTAGCATACGTTATGGCATCTGCTAGAGCCAGTCGTCCTTCCGCATCTGTATTCAATACTTCAATAGTTTTTCCGCTCATAGCTGTAATCACATCATCTGGCTTAAATGCCGTTGCGCTAATTACGTTATCCGTAGATGGAATGACCATTACAACGTTTTGCTTTGGTTTTGTTTCACCAATCACTTCCATTGCTCCTAACACCGATGCTGCTCCGCCCATATCCGTCTTCATCCCAACAATCCCGGATTTTGACTTGATTGAGTAGCCACCTGTATCGAAGGTAATACCTTTTCCTACTAGGCCGATAACATCCTTCCACTCACTTTTCCCTTGATATTTTAATGTAATCATTTTAGGAGGTTCAGTAGATCCTTGGTTAACGGCGAGTAAAGCTCCCATCCCTAACGTTTCCATCTCTTCTTTTTCAAGAATTTCGCATTCAAACCCATACTTATCGGCTAATTTTTGAGCATAATCAGCTAAATCTGTTGCCGTTAGCATATTACTTGGTAAATTTACGAGCGTACGGGCTGAATTTGTAGCTTTACCATACACATAACCGCGCTCAAAAGCACTCTCGATATTATTAGAAGCAATGATATTTATTTTTTCAAGCTGAACGCTTGGTAGATTCGAGCGCTTCTTATAATGTTCAAATTCATATGTAGATAGCTGACTCATTTCACCTAATAAGCGTGCAGACATTTCTTCACTAATAACAGAGGTTGTAAAAGTAGAAAGTGCAATAGTCACTTCTGTTAACTGACTTACCTTAATACGTTGAAAGAGCTTTCCATATGCTTCTTTTAAGGTTTCCTCTGTCAGTCCGCTGTTTCTACCTAAGCCGATAAAGATTAGACGCTTCGCTCCTATCTTGTTAAACGTTGGAATAACTGAAACCTGCTTTTCATTAACGTTGATGTCCCCTGCTTTTACAAGCTGTGAAAGATAGCCATCAAACATCCCATTGATTTCTTCTAGAGGTCCTTCAAATGAATCATTTTTATGAAAAACACCTACTACTAGCGCTTCTGTTTCCCTTTCTAAATTTAGATTAGTATGTAACTGAAACATCTATAATCATCCTTTCATGTTCGAATCTCTTAAAAGCTACAGAGCTCTTTATATGTAACATTGTCTCATGAAAAAATAAAAATAACGAGTACATTCATTTATGTCTAATTTATAGCAACCAAAATAAAACACCCATAACATATGGGTGTTAGCGAACTGAATTAACTTTTTGCCTAAATACCTGCATCGATTTGTTTTCATTAAGCGCGGTTAACTGTTGTTCAGACAAGGTTCCCTTCCCTTTTTCAACTACGTACACGCTAAGCTCCTTTTTACCCCACATCTCGTAAACATCATCTACTGTTTCAAAATATAAATCTAAATGATTACCTTTAATTGCTCCACCTTTATCCGCTACGACACCATATCCGTATCCAGGAATAAATAAAATCGTACCAATTGGAAATATTGATAAGTCTGCAGCGATTGTCGAATATAAGTCTCGTTTTACTTTTACACCTGAATATGTGATTCCGTAACTTGGATCTGTAGGATTTTTACCTGTTGATTCATATCCTGCTGTATACCCTGTCGCTAATACGATATGACTTGGGTAAGCTGACCAATCAAAAGCTTCTTCAATTTCTAATGGTTCCTTCTCAGAAGCATTCACTCGAAGACTATGATTAACAGTTGTAGAATCAGCCCATAACAGACTTTTAAACAAGACGGTAACGGGTACTCCTGTGACAGCTTCATAGGTTGTCAGCAATGCCCCTACAACAAGTAAAGACATGACAATACGCTTTATTAGTGTTTTAATCATTTGACTCTTTCCAACTCCTCCCACGAATCTATTTGTTTCCAAAGGAAAGTCAAATTATGCGTAGAAAGAGCAAAAACCCCCTTTCTCATGAGAAGGAGTTCTTTCAATAATACATGCTTAAAACATTTGGTATCCTCTTACTCTAAGCATTTTGATTGCTACCCCTGCCATAAGAGCACCTAGAAAACCAGATAGCAAAATCACGATATCTGCAGTTGCTAATGACAGAAATCGTTCACCTAGCTGAGCCACTGATGCTAACGGCTCTTGGACATATTTGGCTGCTCGTACTTCATCCACAATCAAAATCACAATAATTGGGTACGTAATTGCCATAATCCACGACATTCTTAAGAGCATATTCAATAAGAAACCGATTCCAAAAAACAAAACAAAAAATAACAGCATCGAAATAATTAATTCTGGTACACTCATTGCCATTTTGACCCATCTCCCCGTCCTTCTTTCTTTAAGTGTACTTAAGTCCACAAACAGCGTCAATAACAGAATTTTTCGTTTATTACACATAAAAAAGGAGATTCGCCAGAATCTCCTTTCACAGGCTGTTGAGAAACTTTGTTCTCAACAGCTTTTTTATGTCTGTCTTTTTTTATCAGTGGTAACACTGATAAAAAAAGACTGGAGTTGATGAAACATGATGGGTGCACTTAAAAATCATCGAGATGAACAAGTGATGGTTTCTGTAGAAGATTTAGTTCCTGCCAATCACTTTTTGCGTACAATTGAAGCGACAATTGATTTTAGCTTTATTGAAGAAAAGCTTCTTCCTTATTATTGTGAAGACAATGGACGTCCTTCCATTCATCCCATTACGCTATTCAAAATGATGTTTATTGGCTACTTTTATGGCGTTCGTTCCGAACGTCAACTTGCCAAAGAAATTCAAACGAATGTGGCGTATCGATGGTTCTTAGGCTTATCGTTAACGGATGCCGTTCCTCACCATTCGACGATTAGTTTTAATCGCCGAACACGCTTTTTAGATACGACGATTTTTGAAGACATTTTTGATGAAATTGTTCGCCAGGCGATAGAACATCGCATGGTTGGTGGACGTGCTTTAATGACAGACTCGACTCATATCAAAGCGAATGCGAATAAACATAAATATGAAAAACAACCAAAGAAGTCCCGCCGACAAGCGTATATGGAAGAGTTAGAAGCAGCCGTCAACGAAGATCGTCTTGAAAACGGAAAAAAGAACTAAGTCCTCGAAAGGAAGGCGTTGCCTTACAAAAACAAACCCGCATCAGTACAACGGATCCCGATAGTGGTTTTATGATGAGAGATGGAAAGCCAGATGGCTTTCATTATTTAGATCATCGAACGGTGGATGTCAAACATAATATTATTACAGATACCTGTATTACAGCTGGCAATGTGGCTGACTCTGTTCCTTATCTTGACCGCCTTGACATACAAATAAAAAAGTTTCGCTTTTCTGTTGAAGCTGTTGCATTAGATGCCGGGTATTTTACAAGCCATATTTGTAAACGCCTTTCTGAAAAAGGGATTTTTATGGTGATGGGCTATCGGCGTTTTGGATCGTCAAACAAAGACGTGCCAAAACGTCTGTTTCACTACGTACAGGAAAAAGATGTATTCGCTTGTCCAATGGGGTGCATTTTATCGTATGCGACTACCAGTCGCACAGGAGATCGTACATACAAATCAAATCCAAGTGATTGTGCCGTTTGTCCAATGAGAGACGGGTGTTTTTCCGCTTCCCAAAAACAACGCGTGGTGACACGTCACATTTGGGAGAGATTCAAAGAACAAGCGCGTCTAAACAAGCGCACAAAAGCAGGTAAACAACTTTATCGTATGCGTTGCACGACGATTGAGCGTAGCTTTGCCGACGCAAAAGAGCTAAATGGGTATCGATATGCCCGGTATCGAGGGCTGAAGTCTGTCCAGATGCAGGCGTATCTGACGGCAGCTTGTCAAAACATGAAAAAAATCGCCCATTACCTGACCAAAACAGGTCAGGTAATGGGCGATTTTTATGGAAAACGACGATTTGTTTGTGAAATGTTTACTTGTTTCACTATAAAAAATGAAAAGAGCCTCAGATTGACGAGAACCTTACAGGTTTCTCGTCAATCTGAAAAAGGAGATTCGCCAGAATCTCCTTTCACCAATTTATTAGAAGAAATTAAATTTCCCTTTTTTAAGAACTAAACCTGCTCCACCCTGTAGGAATAAAGAGCGGTTATCAACAACTTTTTTCATAAATGATGCGCTTGAACCAAATAATTTACGGCCATACACAACTCCAATTGCATCATCATGTCCTAAAGAACATACCGTACCTTTTAGATCTGCTTTAAATTCTTTAAGCTCTTTTTCGCCACGAATTAAGCGTGCGATATTTTCCGCACATGTCTCACCCTGCTGCATAGCTACCTGAGCTGTTGGTGGGTAAGGACGGTCGTTTTCAGGATTGATCATAAACGAGCAGTCTCCTACGATAAATACATCCTCATGGCCTGGCGCTAACAGAGAGTTGCTTACCTTAACGCGACAACGGTTATTTTCAAACCCTGCTTTTTCAATAATATGACTTCCTCGAACTCCAGCTGCCCATACAACGGTTGCTGATTTAATTTCTTCAACTTGATCATCTTTTTCAACTAAGATGCCTTCTTCTGTACATTCCTTGATTGCTGTACCGATTTTGAATTCGACACCTTTTCTCTCAAGTTGTGTCACCGCATATTCAACCAGTTCTGGATCAAAACCTGGTAAAGCCGTTGGTGCAGCTTCTACACAGATAATGCGGACTTTTTCGCGTGGAATATCAAATTCTTTACATAGCTGAGGAACGCGGTTTGCCAACTCACCAACAAACTCAATTCCAGTAAATCCTGCACCGCCAACAACGATTGTTAATAACTCATCGCGCTTTACAGGTTCATTATTGTACGTTGCAAATACGTAATCAATATGTTCGCGAATTTGACGTGCAGCATTAATATTAGCAATTGAGAATGCATATTCTTTTAACCCTTTAATTCCGAAGGTTTCAGATTCATACCCTAATCCAACAACTAGATAATCATACTCGAGTTCACTGTTTTCTAAAATAACACGTTTTTCTGCAGTATTAATGTCCATTACAGTGTCTTTTACAAAGTTTACTTTTCCCGTATTAATTAAACTTTTCACTGGAAACCTTGAACGATCGTGATGTAATGTACCTGCTGAAACCTCATGTAACCATGTTGTTTCATAATGGTAATCATTTTTATTAACGAGCGTAATCTCCGCGTCGTTGGTACCTAATTTCTTTTGTAAATGAACGGTTGTCATAATCCCACCGTAGCCAGCACCTAAGACAACAATTTTTGGCTTTTTCATTGAATGGTCATCCACCTTTTTTAGTTTATAGTTATCAAATATTTGTGTTAAAAGTCATAAAGTTATAAATAAGGTCTACTTTTTTATGTTAGTGTAAACAAGAAAAGCTGTTACTATCCATTTCTTTTCCCGGTTTTACCTTATTGTATTCCATATAGTTTGTGAATTATTTCACGTAAGATGACATACTAAAACCTTACTGAAACGATATTATATCTAGAAACATATTATGCTTTTTTAAGCTATTTTTCAATACCTATTCATTGATTTATAAGCTTTTTAATTTTCACTCTCTTCACTATAATGGAAATTTTATTAAATTGTTTTCTTCTTTTTCCATATGTATGAAAAGGGTTAAAAAGTTTTCTTTCTTCGTCAGTACTTTATAATAAATTTTTATCTTTTAATTGTGCTATCATAACAGTAGACTTCTTTAACCTAAATTAACGAATGAGGTGACTAAATCATGAAAGAAGATAAACAAGTATACGATATCACCATTATTGGTGGCGGTCCTACAGGCCTATTTACTGCATTTTACGGTGGAATGCGCCAAGCTAGTGTAAAAATTATTGAGAGCCTACCTCAATTAGGAGGCCAACTTTCCGCTTTATACCCTGAAAAATATATTTATGATGTTGCTGGATTCCCAAAAATTCGTGCACAAGAGCTTGTTAATAATTTAAAAGAACAAATGAAGCAGTTTAACCCAACTGTTGCGTTAGAACAAGCAGTTGAAAAAGTAGAAAAGCAAGCAGACGGTGTTTTTCGATTGACGACTAATTCAGAAGTTCATTATTCAAAAACAATTATTATCACAGCTGGAAACGGTGCTTTTAAACCTCGTAAAATCGAGCTAGAGAATGCAGAGCAATTTGAGAAAGCAAACTTACATTATTTCGTTGATGATATGAATGTGTTTAAAGGACGCAAGGTATTAGTATGTGGCGGCGGTGATTCTGCAGTAGATTGGTCATTAATGCTTGAACCAATTGCAGAGCAAGTTACTCTGACACACAGACGTGATAAATTCCGTGCGCACGAGCACAGCGTAGAACAATTAAAAAACTCCAAAGTGGATATTAAAACACCATACATCCCAGTAGAATTTATTGGTGAAGATCGAATTACACAAGTCGTTCTTGAAAATACCAAAGGTGAAGAAAAAATTGTGGTAGATGTTGATGACGTCATTGTGAACTTTGGCTTTGTTTCATCGCTAGGTCCAATTAAAGAATGGGAGTTAGAATTAGAAAAGAATACAATTGTCGTTAACTCCAAGCAAGAAACAAATATTCCTGGAATTTATGCAGCTGGAGATATTTGTACATATGAAGGAAAGGTGAAACTAATTGTTGCTGGATTCGGCGAAGGCCCTACGGCCGTTAACAATGCAAAAGCATACATTGATCCAAAAGCTCGCCTACAGCCAATGCATAGTACATCAATGTTTTCTTAATAAAAAAGCGAATGACCATTGAATGGTCATTCGCTTTTTTTTAGGGCTTCCGCTAGTACATGTAGTCCTTTTTTATCTTTCGTCTTTAACTTAACCTCATATTTAAACTCTTCTGGATGAATTAGATTTGTTGATACCTCATAGTTCTTCAACCTGCTTATATAATCGTGATACGGCAACAGGTTAAACGGCGATCCCACACTTTGAAAAATCAGCTGTGCCGCTTCTTGTTCTTGAGTATCTGAATATAGAATTGCTAACTGTTTGTTGGAATCTAAAAGTAGGGGTGTAGTCTTTATTGGCAATGATGTGGGGATATGTTGGATAAAAATCATTGATTCAATTTTATCTTGCTTCTGAGATTTCATCGGAATAAACCATGCAGTTAGTTGTTGAATCATTTGCATTAAGCGATTTTTTCTAAAAAAAGCCCCGTAGCTATAAGCATTTGTTCGTAGTGTATTGTTTTCTTCTACCAAACTTCGCACCTCCTTAAAAGCCAGTCTAAATAAAATCGGATTTTATATGTAAAATTATAAATAATTCTGATAATTAAGTCAATTAAAATAACATATCAAGTTATGTTTTGTCACATTCATTTCATTTTATACCTTATTCATTGTAAATATACTTGTTGCTTTTCATATAATGTGTCAGAACTTCTAACAATCATATAGAAAACGAACCCTTTTATATATATGATAAGGTCAAATCATAAATCTTACGTTAAAAATTGAAATAGATAAGATGATGTTATTTATGCAAAGCCAAAATACCCAAATAAAAAGCAGCTCTATTTATTAGAATAGAGCTGCTTTTAGCACCTTATTAACACTCTTCCGGTGTACCAGCGTTCGCTGCCGTGCGGAATGAAGATCCACAGCCGCATGATGCAATGGCATTTGGATTATCAATTGTAAATCCTCCACCAAGCATAGACTGCTTATAATCAATCTTAACTCCTTTTAAAATCGGCATACTTTCTTTATCAACAAGAATTTGAATGCCATGTTGCTCAAACTGCATATCGTCTTCACTAACTTCGTGTGCGAAGCCCATTCCGTATGATAAACCTGAACAGCCTCCTCCGTTAATCGTTACGCGAAGGTAAGCATTCTCTTCTTCATGTTCTTTCATCATATCTTTTATTTGAAAGCTAGCCGCTTCTGTAATTTCTAGGATATCTTGACTCATAGTTAGATGACCTCCTTTTACCTATAAGTATACGCTGTGAGTACATGATGAACAACTACTCTGCTTTCAGTTCTTAATAGTAATAAACGCCATCACAAATAACAACTGCTGGACCTTTCATTAGTACATGGTTATTTTCTTTCCATGTAATGGTTAAGTCTCCACCCGCTAAGTGAACAATTGTGGGAGTATTTTTTTGCGTAAGATTATTTAAAACAGAAGAAACAACTGCTGCACATGCACCGGTTCCACAAGCTTGCGTTACACCTGAACCTCTTTCCCAAACGCGGAAATGCATTTCTGATTCATTCATAATCTCTACAAATTCAACATTTACACCTTCCGGAAAACGTGGATCCTTTTCAACCACTGGTCCTAATGTATGAAGAGGTGCTTTTTCAATATTTTCTACATAAAATACAACGTGAGGATTTCCCATCGATACAGCTGTACCTATAAGCTCTTCGCCACCGAACTCCATTTTCTCTGACACGATGCTGTTACCTTCAAATCCAAGCATTGGAACTTCAGCTGGCTTTAATTTTGGTTTCCCCATATCAATTGTTACTTCATTTACTTTTTTATCCTGCAAATGAACAGTCGCATGGACAAGACCTGATAATGTTTCAATTGTAAACTCTTCTGTTTCTACTAAATTATGCTCATATGCATACTTAGCTACACATCTTAAGCCATTCCCACAATTTTTTGCTTCTGAACCATCGTTGTTAAATACGCGCATTTTAACATTCCCTTTAGTAGAAGGACAAATTAGAATCATCCCATCTGACCCGATGCCCGTATAGACGTTTGATACCTTAATAGCAACAGAAGCTAAATCTTCTTCCGCAATATGCTCTTCAAATAGATTGACGTAGATATAATTATTTCCAAGCGCGTGCATTTTTGTAAAAGCAAATTTTTTCATTTAATCACCCATTATTTTTTAGTATGGTCTTAGTATAAAATCATTCAATGTAGGAAACAATAAGAACATCCCCCGTTTCCAAACTCTTTAGCCAAAATGGTTAAGGAGTTTTTATTTTTCTATCACAAACATTACAAAAGACCCAAAAAACGAAACAAAAAGTGTATAATATAGTTATAAAGAATCATTAAACTTCAAAAGGAGGAAATGAATTGGAAACCCTACATCCTCTTTATGATAAAAAAATCGCTTGTGCTTTGTGTAGCCACAGCTTTTATTCTAAAAAAGTCCGATCTCGCTTTTTAAAGGCTCAAAGATACGATACTGATTTTTTTATTTATTATGAAAACCCAAAGCTGCACCCTATCATATATGATGTCGTAATCTGTCCAAAGTGTGGATATGCGAGTACAGAACAATTCTCAAGACTTTTTCCTCCAGGTAGTGCAAACCAAGTTAAGGAAAAGGTCACAAAAAATTGGAGCTACCAGCCATATGATCAAGAACGAACGTTGCAACAAGCAATAAATGCTTACAAGCTGGCTATTTATTGTGCCAACATAAAAAAAGAAAAGTCATCTGTACTCGCAAGCCTCACGCTACGAGTAAGCTGGCTATACCGACTGCTTGATGACATCCAACAAGAGAGAGCTTTCGCTTTACATGCATTAAAGTGCTACACCACAGCATATTTAGAAGAAACATTCCCTTCTAACAGTAACGAAGTTCGATTGTTATATATTATAGGAGAACTAAACTATCGGCTCGGGTTTCAGCAGCAGGCGCTTCTCTATTTTTCAGAAATTATCTATAAACATAAAAATCATCCCGATCGCAAAACATTTGAGCGAACTAAAGAAAGATGGCATGAGATTCGTAGCATATCATAGCAAAACAGAAGCGGTAATGCCTATAGGCATTACCGCTTCTACTTTTACTCTATATTAAAACATTGGGTTCTCTTCCAAATGTGTGTAGATAGCTGCTACTAATTCTTCTGGTGTGTCAGCAGCTACAACATCCCCGTTTACTAAAGCAAAAGGAGACCGTGCACATTTTCCACAATAACCCAAACATCCATACTCAACAATATCTAAATTCGGATCTTTTTCTAACTCTTCCAACGCAAGCTGAGAACCGCTAGCTAAATTGCTGATACAAAATTCAATAATTGGTTGAATCACTATTCTCACCTCTCTACTAATTGTTTATCCTACCTTGTTTTTAAAAAGACGTCAAATATCCAAACTGCATGCTGATAAGGAAATTATGTTGAAACATATTGTGGTTTTTATTCAATTTAGTTATACTTTTATGTGAATACAAACAAAACAGGTTATATTAAATTATTATTTAAGTAAAATATGCTATGCAAAATCGAATGCGATTGACGTATCGGTTTCGTTTTGTATGCCTATATGTTTTAAGCAATTCAATTAGTATAGAGAGAATAAAATGTCTAAACGTAAAGGGGAAATCCAGATGAAGAACCTTGTGATACTCGGTGGAGGATATGGTGGTATGCGTGTCCTACAGCGACTTTTTCCAAATCAACTGCCAGAGGATGTACATGTAACATTGGTTGATAAAGCACCTTATCACTCATTAAAGACTGAATTCTACGCGTTAGCGGCTGGAACCATTTCAGATCAGCACGTTCGCGTTTCTTTCCCAGAGCATCCTCGTTTATCTATTCGCTATGGCTTCATTACAAACATTGATCTTGAAAATAACCAAGTTCACCTTGAAGACAACGAAGTCCTCCATTATGATGATCTAATTATCGGACTAGGGTGTGAAGATAAATATCACGGCGTGCCGGGCGCACCGGAGCATACATACAGCATTCAAACAATCGACGCTTCTCGCGCTACATATCAAGCGTTAAACAATTTACCTGCTCATGCAACCGTATCGATTGTCGGAGCTGGTCTTAGCGGTGTTGAATTAGCTAGTGAGTTAAAAGAAAGCCGTTCTGATTTAAATATCATGCTATTCGATAGAGGAAAATTAATTTTATCTTCATTCCCAGAACGTTTGAGCAATTATGTTCAAGACTGGTTCACTTCTAACGGTATTGAAATTGTGAACAACGCCAATATCACGAGAGTAGAAAAGAATACTCTATACAATCATGATGAACCAATTAAAAGCGATGCGATTGTGTGGACAGCCGGCATTCAACCAAACAAGGTCGTTAGGGATTTAAACGTTGAGAAAGACACTCAGGGTCGCGTAGTCTTAACAAAATATCATAATCTGCCTAACAATGAGAATGTCTATGTATTGGGAGACTGTGCTAGCTTACCACATGCTCCTAGTGCTCAACTAGCTGAGGGGCAAGCAGAGCAGATTGTTCAAGTGTTAACAGCACGATGGAAGAATGAAGAGCTACCTACTGAGTTACCAACGATTAAACTTAAAGGCGTATTAGGCTCTTTAGGAAAAAAACACGGATTCGGATTAGTAAACGATCGCGCAATTACGGGTCGAGTTGCTCGCTTATTAAAGTCAGGTATTTTATGGATGTATAAATACCATAACGGTTAATAAAAAAACGCCTAAAAGGCGTTTTTTTATGCAGACACAAATCCATATTTCTCTAATTCTTCAAAAATACGCTTTAGCTTTGGATTCCCTTCTCCAACAATCTCATTGTTAATTAGAATAACTGGATAAAACAAATCTTCATCAATTACTTTTTGCGAGAACTCCTGTTTCTCTTTTTCATCCACAGGTGGGTTATAAATATCGATATAACGTATGTTAAATGATTCATTCGGGTATTTTCGACTAAGCGCCGCCTCAAGCCACTCCTGTGTGTCTTTTGAAGATGGTAAATTCACGCAGCTTGCACAAATAATTTCTGCTCCATATACACAAATCTCAACGTTGTTTTTTTCCATATTTGTTCCCCCTATTCCCATGCTATGGCTCTTTCAATAAAGAAAGCTTCCACTCTATCTTATCTTTATTGTACACAAAAACTATTTAAAGAACATCGTTTTTCAAGTTGAACGAACGTAATCAAAGATTCTTGAATAGATTTTTTATGTAAGAGCGTTTATAATGTAACTAGAGAAGGAAAGGAGTCGATAATCATGGCTGAAATGGAAATGCATGAACAAGTACAAGAAGTATTAGATAAGCTTCGTCCATTTTTACTTCGCGATGGTGGAGATTGTGAATTAGTCGACGTTGAAGATGGCATTGTAAAATTACGTCTTCTAGGCGCTTGTGGCAGCTGCCCAAGTTCAACAATCACGCTAAAAGCAGGTATTGAACGTGCTCTTTTAGAAGAAGTACCTGGTGTTGTAGAAGTTGAACAAGTTTTCTAATGATCCCTTATATAACAAACCCTCAAGCGATGCTTGAGGGTTTTTGCTTTAGTTTGTTACAACCTGAGCGTCTACATATACACCTTTTGTATCAATACCTACTACGTCAACTTCACAATGAGATAATTTTATAGCTAAATGCTTAGCAATGTCTTTTCCTTTTCCAATAGGTGCTAAGCATAATACACTTGGCCCCGCTCCGCTCAGCGCTGTTCCGTAAGCTCCTAACCTTTTAGCTTCTACTCTCGCAATGGCTAGCTCTGGTACCAATTTTGTTCGATAAAGCTCATGGTATAAATCTTTTTCCATAAATGTTCCTACCGCTTCAAAATCACGATTCATCAGTGCAGACACAAGCATATTCCCAATTGCTCCGGCTTCTACTGCTGTTCGATAATCAATTACCTTCGGCAAAGCATTACGGGCATCAGCTGTTTTTAATTCGTATCTCGGAATAATCATTATTACTTCAGCTTGTAAGTTGGGAATATGATTGATATACGTTTCATCTTCATGATGATATCCAATCACGACGCCTCCATAAATAGAAGGACTTACGTTATCCGGGTGACCTTCCATTAGGCTGCTAATTCGCAGCTTGTCTTTTTGCGATAAATTAAGCTTAGCAAGCTGATTAGCAAGTTCAATACCTGCAACAATTGCAGAAGCACTGCTTCCAAGCCCCCTAGCTAACGGTATATCGCTTGAGACATACACTTTTGCTGCTGGAAGAGTTACTTCATATTGCTTTGCTACATCTTCGGCAACCTGATACACTAAGTTGTCCTTGCCTGTTGGTATTCCTTCAACATCAGCTGTCTTTGGTACAAATACCCACTGTTCAGCTGGCTCCACTGTTAAAATCAAGTAGCGCCCAAGAGCGATTCCAATGGAATCAAACCCGGGCCCTAAATTAGCAGAGCTCGCTGGCACTGTGATTTTAAAGCGGTCAAAAGTTAACATGAAGCGACAACACCTTCAATATATTCAAACACTTTTTCTTCTTCATTTGGCAATACAACTGGCTTAACATCATGTGCGTCAATTGCTACGTTCGGATCTTTTAATCCATTTCCAGTTAGCACTGCTACTACTGTTGAACCTTTGGCAATTTTCCCTGATTTTACGTCTTTTATTACACCAGCGATTGATGCACAAGACCCAGGCTCTGCAAAAACACCTTCTCTTCTAGCAATTAAGCGATATGCATCTAAAATTTGCTCATCCGTCACTTCATCAATTTTGCCTTTTGATTCATTAGCTGCATTTACCGCATAATCCCAGCTTGCTGGATTACCGATACGAATTGCTGTTGCAATTGTCTCTGGATTTTCAATTACTTCGTTTCGAACGATTGCTGCTGCTCCTTCAGCTTCAAAACCGTGCATAAGAGGCAGACCGCTCTGATTACGCTCATTATACTCTTTGAAACCTTTCCAATATGCTGTAATATTCCCGGCGTTTCCAACAGGAATTGCTAAAACGTCAGGTGCCTTTCCTAACTGTTCACAGATTTCAAAAGCTGCGGTTTTTTGCCCCTCAATTCGGTAAGGGTTCACAGAGTTTACAAGAGATACAGGTGCTGTTTCACTAAGCTTTCGAACCATTGAAAGTGCTTGATCAAAGTTTCCTTCAATTGCTACAATTTCTGCTCCGTACATAACAGCCTGAGCAAGCTTACCCATTGCAATTTTTCCGTTTGGAATAACAACGATACAGCGCATGCCTGCACGTGACGCATAAGCTGCTGCTGCTGCAGACGTATTACCAGTAGATGCACAAATGACTGTGTTACTTCCTTCTTCTTTTGCTTTTGCAACGGCCATGACCATACCTCGGTCTTTAAATGAACCTGTAGGGTTTAGACCTTCTACTTTTACATGCAAGTTAATGCCAAGTTCTTCCGATAAATATGGAAGATGAATAAGCGGCGTATTTCCTTCATGTAGTGTTAACATTGGTGTTTCTTCTGTTACTGGCAAGAACTCTTTATATTGGTGTAATAAACCTTTCCACATTATACGATGCCAACTCCCTCTACTCGATAACTGCTTTTTACGTTTTCAACGATTGGTAAGTCTCTTAATTGTTGTAAAATTTCTTCATAGTCTTTTTGAGATGTTTTATGTGTTACAACAACGATCTCTGCAAGTTCGCTTCCTGTAACCGGTAATTGAATAATTTTTTCAAAGCTTACGCCGCGTTCAGAAAATAATGTTGTTAATTTAGCAAATGCGCCTACCTGATCTTTTACGTGAATACGTAAGAAGTGTTTAGAAAACTTTTGGTCTTCTGTTTTCAACTGTTTTGGGAATTGAGGCGTTACGGCACTCTTTCCATTGACCCCTAATCTCAAGTTTTTCATCACGCCCACAAGATCCGATACAACTGCAGTTGCTGTCGGTAAACTACCCGCTCCAGGACCATAAAACATTGTTTCTCCAACCGCTTCTCCATACACATAAACCGCATTGTACTCATCGCTAACTGATGCTAATGGATGTGTATCCGCTAATAACGTTGGCTGAACACTTACTTCGACGTTGTCTCCGTCTCGATGCGCGTATCCAATTAATTTCACTGTATATCCTAATTGTTTACTATATTGTAAATCTTCTTCCGTTACTTCCGTAATACCTTGAACCTGCACATCATCAAGGTCAATTTTCATTGAGAAACCAAGCGTAGCTAGAATCGCCATTTTTCTTGCTGCATCCAAGCCTCCAACATCAGAAGTAGGGTCTGCTTCTGCATAACCTAGTTCTTGTGCTTCTTTTAGCACTTCTTCATATGCGCTTCCTTCTTTTGTCATCTTTGTTAAGATAAAGTTTGTTGTACCATTTACAATTCCCATCATTTTTGTAATACGATCTGAAGCTAAACCATCTGCAAGTCCACGAAGAATCGGAATTCCTCCAGCAACACTTGCTTCATAAAATAAATCGCAGCCATTTTCTGATGCAACCGTTAATAACTCAGAACCGTAAACTGCCATCAAATCTTTATTTGCTGTTACAACGTGCTTTTTATTACGAAGAGCCGTTAAAATATAGTCTCTTGTTTCCTCAACGCCACCCATAACCTCAATAACAACATCTACGTCTGGATTATGAATGACATCCTCTACGTTTGTTGATAATTTCTCACTACTAATCTCTACATCTCTAACTTTATCAATATTTTTAACTACCACTTTTTTAACCGTTACCGGACAGCCAACTTGGTGACTTAACTTATCCTGGTGATTTTCAATAATTTTAACTACTCCACTACCAACCGTTCCTAACCCTAATAATCCTACTGAAATACTTTTTGTCATATTATTCACCTCTATGTTCTCTTCACGTATACATTTGTTTTCTTATAGTGGACATTATAGACCCTATTTTTCTTTTTTACAAGACTTTACTTTAAATTTATCTCTTTATTTGTTGAATAAAAAGACAAATTTAAATTTTTTAAATATTTCATTTCCTTATCATAACACGTATTTTCTTGTTTTTTAACATACAAAAAGCATTTCTATAAAAGAAATGCTTTTATTCTTTAACCTTGAGGCACAAGCTCTCTATTAATGATGGTAGATGGGAAATGCCCTGCTAAAACAGCTTCTATGTTTTGTACCGCTAATTTAATCATACTTGTGCGTGTTTCTACCGTCGCACTTCCAATGTGAGGTAGTGCCACTACTTTTGGGTGCATGGCTAACGGGTGTGAACCATCAATTGGTTCATTCACAAAGACATCCAGTCCTGCTGCTGCAATCTCCTCTTCATTCAACGCTTTTAACAAAGCGGCTTCGTCCACTACATCACCCCGAGAAACGTTAATAAACATCGCAGATTTCTTCATCTTTTTGAATGCTTCCTCATTAAACATGTTTTCAGTTTGTTTTGTTAAAGGTGTTAAGCACACAACAAAGTCAGACTTCTCTAATACATCATCCATTGATGCATATGTAACAGGTAACTTGCTTTCAGCTTGTTCATTTCGAGAACGATTGTGATAAAGGATATTCATATCAAAACCTGCTGCTCTCTTCGCTAGCACTTCACCAATCTTTCCCATTCCAACAATTCCAAGCGTTTTATGATGAATATCTCGACCAGCTAACAAATATGGGCTCCAGCTTGTCCACTTATTTTCTTTAATATGTGCTGAAGCCTCTAAAATATTTCTAGCCGTTGTCATAAGAAGCGTCATAGCTAAATCTGCTGTGGTATCTGAAAGCACATCAGGCGTATTACAAACATAGATTTGACGCTTTGTCGCTGCTTGGATATCAATATTATCAAACCCCACAGCTAGATTCGCAATTACTTTTAAATTAGTGGCTTCCTTTAATAATTCTTCATCTACTCTATCAGATAAAACCGTTAAAAGCCCATGAGCTTTTTTTGCTTTTTCAGTGAGTACATCATGAGGTACCGGGTCTTCTTCTGAATGCCACATCTCTACTTCAGCCACTACGCGTAGTGGCTCCACGAACTTCTCCGGTATATTCCTCGTAATAAAAATAAACGGCTTGTCCATTATCTATCACCTCATTGATTTTTAATTACATAACATGACGCCTTATTGTTTACCGCAATAGGCGTCACGTCGCATTATCTTTATATGTCTTTACTATACTTATACCACTTAAACACCGCTTGATAACCACCCTACTTCTGGTATATGGTACCGTGAAGTAGAAATTCCAACGGATTGATAAAACTGCTTTAAAAATCGCTCATAATGGGATGAGTGATCTAAGACAGCTTCTAGCTGCTTATAATAGCCTTGCTTTTGTTCTTCGCTTTGAACACTATAATATCCTTCTACCACTTCAAAATAATGCACAGGGAACAACAGTCTCGCATATAGAAGACGCCACGAAAATGATGAGAGTGGGTTAATACGTTCGTATTCACTTAAAAAGTAATGCAACTGATGTGGATTTAGCTCATAGGATGATAAATATTGTTCACGAATATACTCTGCTAAGTCTCTGCTGGGATGATCAAAGACCCAATCCACTGGGAGTTTATAGATATACTGGCTTCCCCAAGTCGTCTGTCCAAATCGGTGATGACAAATTGTAGCTGAGTCTACTGCTCTTGGCAAATCATCAATTTCTGTATCCACTAAATACTGAATGGCATTCTCTGCTAGCCCTAGATAGTATGGAAAGCTTTCGAGAAATTTCTTTTCAATTTCTTGATTAGGCAAAGCTCTCAATCGTCCATACCAAAACTCTTCCATTTGATCTAACCGCTTTTCCCACAATGATTTCCATTGACCTAACCGTTTTGAATGTTCAACTTCATAAGGAAACATTCGACCGCGCTGATGAAATTCTGCTAGCTCTGAACCAATGACAAACTGTTCATTTCGCGGTGCGGCTATCGATCGGCAAATCATAAACTTTAAATCATCTGATTCTGTAATCATATTTCCTTCTAGATTTGGCATAAATGTAGAGATATAACGGTCACCTTGGCTCATGAGAAACTGACTCATTTGATACAACTCGTTCAGCTCATCTTCTTCCACTTGATTTAAATGAATAATCGTATACAAGATGTCTCGATATTGGAAGGCTTGATAAGCGCCCAAAGTCAACAATTCATCAGGGTGTAAACCATAGCCTTCATAAATTGCTTGCTTCACGTACATCCCCTCATTTCATTGATCAAAGTTTTCCCATAAAGAAATTCAATACTTGTCATAATATTTATGCGCAATCGAATAGATTAGAATTACACAATTTATTATGATTTCCTCCGAGTGAGTCATACTAGAAGATGTAATGATATGCTCACCAAATCGTGAAGTACATGATTTACTTCTAAACATATGCTTCTGTATTCCTTTAAGCATTAAAAAATAAAAAGAAATTAGGTGATGATACTTGGAGAAAAAACACCAGCAAAGTGAAATGGAAAAAACAGCAAGAGCGTGGCTAACAAAACGTGGTGTCACAGTAAGAGATATTGCTGATCTTGTTTTTTATCTACAAAAGAAATACCACCCCAATTTAAACATTCAAGAATGTGAGTACAATGTCGAGCGCGTCATCTCAAAACGCGAAGTACAGAATGCAATTCTTACAGGTATTCAACTAGATATTTTAACGGAAAAGAAACAGGTTGAAGAGCCGCTCTTATCAATTTTAGAAAAGGACGAAGGCTTGTATGGCATAGATGAAATCTTAGCGCTATCCATCGTAAACGTGTATGGCTCAATCGGCTTTACAAACTATGGATATATTGATAAGCAAAAGCCAGGGATACTGGAAGAATTAAACGATAAATCGTCTGGAAAATGTCACACATTCCTTGATGATATTGTTGGTGCTATTGCTGCAGCTGCCTCGAGTCGTCTGGCACATCGAGCTGAAAATGTTGAATAAAAAAAGAGAGTGGTTCAATTTGAATCACTCTCTTTTCATTCATTATATTTTATCCATCCATTCTTTTAGGGAATCAACAGCATAAGTTGGCTGCTTATCATACCCCTTAAGTAGCTCTTTTGTTGTTACCCCAGTATGAACTAATAAAGTATCTAATCCTGCTTTCATTCCAGCTAAAATATCTGTATCATAATAATCGCCTACCATAAGAGTGTCTTCTTTCGGTGTTCCAATTACTTCTAACGCTTGCTCCATAATAATACTTTCTGGCTTTCCAATGAAGACTGGTTGTGTTTGAGTAGAAACCGAAACAACCGACGTTATAGAACCGTTTCCTGGAAGTAAGCCTCTTTCTGTTGGAAGTGCAATATCGCCATTTGTCGACACAAAAAATGCACCGTTACGGACGTTTAAACAAGCTTTTGCTAGCTTCTCATATGTAATTTCTTGATCTAAGCCAACGACTACAAAGTCCGTATCTTCATCTTGAATTGTGAACCCTTTTTCAGTAAGCGCATGGCGAATCCCTTCTGCACCAATTACATATACTGTACCGTTGGGTTTACGGTCATGCAAATAATTAGCCGTTGCTTGGCTTGTTGTAAACACTTGATCTTCTGTTGTGGGAATTCCGAAGCTTTCAAGCTTTTCTGCTACTTGAGCAGGTCTTTTTGTTGAATTATTCGTAACAAATAAATACGGAATACCTTTTTCTTTTAATGCAATGACGAAATCACGCGCTTCTGCAATTAATTCTGTTCCTTTATACATCGTTCCATCTAAATCAATTAAATAGCCTTTATATTGCTTCATAGCTGCCTCCTACTAATTCATTCAATAATAAAAACGCCTTCTTTATTATAAGAAAGCAGATAGAGTTACAATGCGATAATAGCTTATTTTTCCTAAAATCACAAATCAGCTCACAGTTCTTTCACGTTAATTACGAAAAGCTGAAACAGGTCCTAATTCATTTTCTAGATATGTACGAATGCGAGTTGGGAATTGACTTAAAACCTCTTTGTTCTCTTGAACAACATGTATCACTTCATCATGTTTAACATCTAAATAATCTTGTACAAGGACTTTTCGCAAATTAATTACTGCTTTTAAGCCCTGTTCTTCCGAAGTTTCTACTACCTTCTCATCCATAAGAATATCAATGATATCATCATAGCTTCCAGGATCTCTCATAATGAATCCATCAATCATTGCATTACCGACATCTAAAACGTTTTCAATTAAGAGGTGAACAACTCTTTCTAACGCTTTTTTCTCGATAGTACTTTCCCACTTAGATTGTTCAGAAAAAACAACTAGGTGCTGCTCATAAAAACGTAGTATGTGTTCAATCTTTTGACGATCTACAAAGTACATGATGTTTCCTCCTAACGCTTCGCTTATAAAATTTTCTAGCAGGCTTCTCCCCACTTTTCTTTTTTCATTTGATATGATAAAAGTATGGAAAGAAGGAAGGAGCAAGAGAATGAGCGAACGCTTTTATTTATATGATGATGTAGTGAATACAAAAACACGATTTGTTAGCTTTATGGGTGAAAATCAACGGTTTGACCTTGCTATCATTCAGTCTGATCGCTATTATGGCAAGCATCTTGTCTTAGATATTCAAGGGGGACGCTTTGCTATTATTGGCTCAGATGATTTAGAGGAACCAAATTATTTAGAGCACATATTTAAGCTTTCAGAAGAAGATGGTCAAGAACTTAGAGAGTTCTTATACGAGGTCATTTAATGAGAAAGGCAGCGGAAAGAAAGTACATCTTCTGCTGACCTTTTTTATTTATTTACTTTTTTCAGTACAAAATACGCACAGCCAAAATTACAATATTCGTGTAAATAATCTTGAATTGTACTTATTTTTGTATCATATGTAGCTTTTTGATTACGGTCATCAAAAAAACCTTTTAAACGCAGCTGATTATAGCCCCAATCGCCTAATATATAGTCGTAGCGACTAAGCACATCAATATATCGACTTCGAAAAGCTTCCTCATCAAACCCTTCTCGTTCTTCTTTGATTACTTCATAGCAAACATTATTAACACAAATCATTGTTTCACCTCTTCTCTTCAAAATTACCATACCACATTTTGAAATTTTTTTCTAAACAATCGTTTGATTAAAAAACATGAAAACCAGCAATTTACAGGCAATTTTTTAACCAATCGCCGCAACCTATAGATAGGGAGGTCGTTTACAGTGAAAAAATATTTAATTTATTGCGGCATGTTAACAATGGTTGCATTATCAGGTTGTCAGGCAGGGGGCGAAACAGATAATGAAGCACTATCACCTAATAATCCAAATGCTATTAATGTGGCTGATCATAACGATTTATATAACAAAGAAAAGGATAACGATACCAATTATGGGTACGTACGTTATCAAAAATCACCTGTTGCTAACGATACTGAAAAGGCACAAAACATTGCTACACTTGACCGTGAGGAAGCAGCTGATTCAATTAGTAAACTTAGTTCAGCCATTCCAAATGTGAATGACGTAGCTACGCTTGTGACAGATGAAGACGTGCTAATCGCGTATAAAACAGACGCAAAAGATCGAAATGCTACCGCTGATCAAGTAAAACGGACAGCAATGTCTATTATGCCCCGTTATTATCACGTATACGTATCAGATAACCCACAGCACATTCAAGATATCGAACGCTTCAGTGAAGCAAATACGAAAGACAAGTCTGTGGAAGAGTCCATTCATTTAACCATTAAAGAAATGCTTAAATCTCCTCAAGGTCGTAAGATGAACGATGGTGAGAATGCAAACGGCGAGGGAAAAAACGAATTGAATGAACATGTAACAGATGAAAAGATGAAATAAAAAAGGCGATGGAAACATCGCCTTTTTCCAGGCTGTTGAGAAACTTTGTTCTCAACAGCTTTTTTATGTCTGTCTTTTTTTATCAGTGGTAACACTGATAAAAAAAGACTGGAGTTGATGAAACATGATGGGTGCACTTAAAAATCATCGAGATGAACAAGTGATGGTTTCTGTAGAAGATTTAGTTCCTGCCAATCACTTTTTGCGTACAATTGAAGCGACAATTGATTTTAGCTTTATTGAAGAAAAGCTTCTTCCTTATTATTGTGAAGACAATGGACGTCCTTCCATTCATCCCATTACGCTATTCAAAATGATGTTTATTGGCTACTTTTATGGCGTTCGTTCCGAACGTCAACTTGCCAAAGAAATTCAAACGAATGTGGCGTATCGATGGTTCTTAGGCTTATCGTTAACGGATGCCGTTCCTCACCATTCGACGATTAGTTTTAATCGCCGAACACGCTTTTTAGATACGACGATTTTTGAAGACATTTTTGATGAAATTGTTCGCCAGGCGATAGAACATCGCATGGTTGGTGGACGTGCTTTAATGACAGACTCGACTCATATCAAAGCGAATGCGAATAAACATAAATATGAAAAACAACCAAAGAAGTCCCGCCGACAAGCGTATATGGAAGAGTTAGAAGCAGCCGTCAACGAAGATCGTCTTGAAAACGGAAAAAAGAACTAAGTCCTCGAAAGGAAGGCGTTGCCTTACAAAAACAAACCCGCATCAGTACAACGGATCCCGATAGTGGTTTTATGATGAGAGATGGAAAGCCAGATGGCTTTCATTATTTAGATCATCGAACGGTGGATGTCAAACATAATATTATTACAGATACCTGTATTACAGCTGGCAATGTGGCTGACTCTGTTCCTTATCTTGACCGCCTTGACATACAAATAAAAAAGTTTCGCTTTTCTGTTGAAGCTGTTGCATTAGATGCCGGGTATTTTACAAGCCATATTTGTAAACGCCTTTCTGAAAAAGGGATTTTTATGGTGATGGGCTATCGGCGTTTTGGATCGTCAAACAAAGACGTGCCAAAACGTCTGTTTCACTACGTACAGGAAAAAGATGTATTCGCTTGTCCAATGGGGTGCATTTTATCGTATGCGACTACCAGTCGCACAGGAGATCGTACATACAAATCAAATCCAAGTGATTGTGCCGTTTGTCCAATGAGAGACGGGTGTTTTTCCGCTTCCCAAAAACAACGCGTGGTGACACGTCACATTTGGGAGAGATTCAAAGAACAAGCGCGTCTAAACAAGCGCACAAAAGCAGGTAAACAACTTTATCGTATGCGTTGCACGACGATTGAGCGTAGCTTTGCCGACGCAAAAGAGCTAAATGGGTATCGATATGCCCGGTATCGAGGGCTGAAGTCTGTCCAGATGCAGGCGTATCTGACGGCAGCTTGTCAAAACATGAAAAAAATCGCCCATTACCTGACCAAAACAGGTCAGGTAATGGGCGATTTTTATGGAAAACGACGATTTGTTTGTGAAATGTTTACTTGTTTCACTATAAAAAATGAAAAGAGCCTCAGATTGACGAGAACCTTACAGGTTTCTCGTCAATCTGAAAAAAGGCGATGGAAACATCGCCTTTTTCATTACCCGTTATTTTGCTTTTGCTTTGAAGCAGCATTTACTTGTTCATCCGCATGATAAGAAGAACGCACAAGTGGACCAGCTTCAACGTGGCTAAATCCTTTAGTTAAAGCAATTTCTCTAAGCTCTTCGAATTCACTTGGGTGATAGTACTTCTGAACTTTAATATGTTTCTTTGTCGGCTGTAAATATTGACCGATTGTCATGATATCTACATTATTTGCTCGCAGGTCATCCATCGTTTCAATGATTTGCTCTTTTGTTTCTCCAAGCCCAATCATAATGCTCGATTTTGTAGGAATATCTGGCTGCATTTCTTTTGCACGACGTAAAAATTCTAATGAACGCTCGTATGTAGCTCTTGCACGCACACGAGGCGTTAATTCGCGTACTGTTTCAATGTTATGGTTTAAAATATCAGGGCGAGCATCCATTACCATGCGGAGGTTCTCTTCTACTCCACCCATATCTGAAGGTAATACTTCGATTGTCGTAAATGGATTTTTACGGCGAATAGCGCGAATTGTCTCTGCTAGTACACCTGCTCCACCGTCTTTTAGATCGTCACGCGCAACTACCGTAATAACAGCGTGCTTTAAGTTCATTAGCTGAACTGAATCTGCTACGCGTTCTGGCTCTTCCAAATCTAACTCTGTTGGTAAGCCTGTTTTCACAGCACAGAAGCGACACGCACGTGTACAAACTTGACCTAAAATCATAAAGGTAGCCGTACGACGAACTGCCCAACACTCATGAATATTAGGACATTTTGCTTCTTCACATACCGTATTCAGATTTTTTTCACGCATCATTTTCTTTAAGTCCGTGTAGTTCTCGTTTGTGTTTAGCTTAATTTTTAGCCACTCGGGTTTGCGGACATACTCTTCCTTTGTTGCCATTAGTATCAACTCCATCAATCTAGAAAATGTCTGTAACCTATATGCTGATTGTTAAATTGTCAAATAAAAAATACACTACATGTCACTTTATCATACAAAAGAGCGATTCGACAAGCGCTCTGCACTTATTTATCTCTACTCTTTATCCCTTAATAACCGCAAATGATAGCGCTTTATTTATTGTTCATATAACCTTAACATCATTTTATTTCCATTAATTATTATTTATTAAATTTTTCATCGTTTCACAAACTAATACTATACCTTAATTAGGAAGGAGGAAGCCCATTGAAAAAATATGTGCTTTTTCTGTTATTTTTTTCACTATGCTTTTCATGTACGATTTCATCTCAGGCTGCGCCACTTTCTGCCGAAGATGAAGCAGCTTTAAATACGAAGCGCATGGAATTATATCAGCAGATGGAGGCTGTGTCATCAATACCTTGGTATTACTTTGCTGGAATTGATCAATATGAACGAAACGTCCGTCGCTCTCATAAGGATATTCCAAGAGAAAAAGGTGCAATTGCTATTTATTACTCTCCAGAAAAATGGGCGGGTTCTTTAAATCCAAAGCTTAATGACCAAAACCCCTCAACCATTTCGTTATTAGGTGGTTTAGGAAAAGACGGAAACGGCGATGGGAAAGCTGATCAGTTAAATGATGAAGACATGCTTTTTACAATGGCTAATTATATTCAAACTTTTGGAACAAGCGAGGATTATATTAAAATTGCGCTATGGAGTTATTATCATCGAGCTAAAGCGGTTGATATTATCCTTGGAAACGCCAAGCTCTTTAAGACCTATGGTCGTATTGACTTAAAAGGAACCTCGTTTCCAGTGCCGATTCGATCAAACTATAGCTATCGCAGCACTTGGGGTGACGCTCGTGGATGGGGCGGAAGAAGAATTCATGAAGGAACTGATATTTTCGCTGACTATGGCGTTCCAGTCAAGTCTCCTTGCTATGGTATAATCGAACTAAAAGGTTGGAATAAATATGGTGGCTGGCGTATTGGAATTCGAGACCTGAATAATAATTATCACTACCTAGCACATTTAAGTGGATTTGCTAAAGATTTAAAAACGGGACAGATTGTAGAACCAGGTATGGTCATCGGTGGTGTTGGTAGTTCAGGATACGGGCCTCCAGGCACATCTGGGAAATTTCCACCTCATTTACATTACGGTATGTACAAAGATAACGGTCGAAACGAATGGTCTTTTGACCCTTATCCGCAGCTTCGGTCATGGGAAAGAATTGATCGTCAAAAGAAAAAGTAATGTACGATTTAAACAAACGTTTATTTAATATAAAAAGAGTGCTTAGAACAATGTTCTAAGCACTCTTTTTTACGCTTTACTTTCCTTTGATTTCTTCACTGCATGAATAATACTTGCAGCTAAACCGCCCCAGATGATAATCATTCCTGCAATCATCATAATTACTGAATTACTTTCCATACGTTGTATCCTCCTTCACAGAAGATAATGATTCTTTCTTCCAACTTTTAAACGATAATAGAATCCCAACAACAATCACCAAACCTGCAACTCCCCAACCAAATGGAACAATGAAACTCGTCGCATAACCTTCGTAATTTTCTGAAATATTAGTTCTCACATTATCAAACATCATGTATCCAAGAACAACTGGTGTGATTACGCTTAAGCAAATTTTCCACCAAGCACCAAGCATAATGTCAGATACGCTGTTTGCATGTTTTTGTAGATTGTTTAGTTCACGGAATACCCAAGCCACTAAGATAACTTCAACTAAACCGGCTAAAGCAACACCAAAGTTATTGATAAAATAATCCATTACATCTAGGAAGTATAACCCTCCTTGAGTAGCAAATAATAATGAAATGATAGAAGCTAAGCCCCCACCCATTAAGACAGATTTCGTACGAGATACGTTAAATTTATCTTGTACCCCCGCTACAAATGTTTCAATAATGGAAATAAGTGATGTTAAACCAGCTAATGTTAACGATCCAAAGAAAAGTAATCCGAACAGCTGATTAAACGCGGGAAACTCGTTAATAATTTGAGGGAATACAACAAATGCTAATCCTACTCCACCTGCTACTACTTCATCAATGCTCACACCTTGCTGCATTGCCATAAACCCTAAAGCACTAAATACACCAATACCGGCTAGTAATTCAAATGCTGAGTTACCAAAGCCAGTGATAAAAGCATTATTTGTTAAATCTGATTTCTTTGGTAAATAGCTAGAATAAGTAATCATAATGGCAAAACCAACAGATAAACTGAAGAAGATTTGACCATAAGCTGCCACCCAAACTTTTCCATTTGCAATAGCGCTCCAGTCTGGCTTAAAGAATGCATTCAACCCTTCCATTGCACCATCTAATGTAATAGCGCGAAGCACAATGATAAAGAATAAAACAATTAATGTTGGTAAGAAAATTTTGTTTGCTGCTTCAATTCCTTTTTTAATACCTTTTAGTAAGACACCTAAAGCTATTACCCAAACTAAAATAAGCGGTATTAGGACACCTGGTACAATGCTTCCCGTTTGACCAGGAACCTCAGCTAATTTCAAATAGTCACCGAATAAAAACCCTTCAGTATCTTGACCCCAGCTTAGCTTTAGCGAAAAGATAAAGTAAGACATGGCCCATGCAATAATCGCTGCATAGTAAACTGCAATAATAAATGAAATACCAACTTGCCACCAGCCTAGCCATTCTGCTTTTTTATTTAGTCTCGCTAGCGATAATGGCGATGATCCTCTATACTTATGTCCAATTGCAAACTCCATGATTAAGATTGGAATACCTGCTGTTAATAACGCAAATAAGTATGGTAAGAAAAATGCACCTCCACCGTTTTCATAGGCAGTCGCCGGAAACCTCCAAATATTTCCTAATCCAATTGCAGAACCTGCTGCTGCCATGATAAAACCTGCTCTCGTACCCCATTGAGGACGATTTTCCATCATAGTTTCCCCCTTACACTCTCTCTTTTCTTTTATCTCTGTCATAACCTAGAAAGTTATTTAAACTTTCTGACAATTTAGCATAGTCTGTCTTTAGAACTATCTTACGAAGAATTATAGCTATTATGCTATAGTATGTCAAAATATTTTTTATAGAAAATTTTGATAATTAAACAATTAAAAATAGAGCAGACGTTGTGAAACGCATCTGCTCTATCTTTATTCTTCTATTTTTCTAATGATGTCTCTGTTATGTTCCCCTTTTTACGAGTTACTAAGACAAATACCACTAATAAAACCATTACTGTTCCAAATCCTGCAGCTGTACTTTCTGTTAAACCAAGTACAATATAACCAATGATGCTAATCACAGCTGAAATAATTGCATAAGGAAGCTGTGTCATTACGTGATCAATATGATGACTTCCTGCTCCAGTTGATGACAAGATTGTTGTATCAGAAATTGGTGAACAGTGATCTCCGCAAACTGAACCAGCTAATACAGCCGCAAGAGCTGGTAATAATAATTCTGGTTCAATGTTTCCTACAATGTCACCTGCAATTGGAAGCATAATACCAAACGTTCCCCACGATGTCCCTGTTGAAAACGCCATGATGCCAGCAATAATAAATAGTACCACTGGTAAGAAGGCAATATTTAAATTAGAACTCTCCACAATTCCTGCTAAGAATTCTCCTGATTTCAACTGACCAATCAAATCTCCAATCATCCAAGCAAGCAGCAAAATATAAATAGCGGGTAGCATCGATTTGATTCCTGCTACTATGCCCTTACCAAGCACCGAATTAGACAGTTCATTCGATTGTCTCGTACGTGCGATAAATAATACTAGCGTTACAACAAGGCCTGATAAACCACCAATCATTAATGAATTAGGTACATTCGTATTCTCAAACATTGTAAAGATTGTAGCTTGACCTTCAGTTGCTTGATAGCCTGTCCATAACATCGCACCAATTGTCCCAATCATCAATACAATAATTGGTAAGATCAAATCGAATACACGACCATTTTCACTAACTGGTAAATCTTCTTTTAACTCTCCTGGTACTGCACCTTTTTCTGGGTCCGTTACTTCTCCAGTACGAATCGCACGCTCTTCGTGTTTTTTCATTGGTCCAATGTTAATATCAAAAACACTCACCACGAATACCATAATTAATGCGGTAAATACATAAAAATTCATCGGTATCATCTGTACAAATGCTGAAAATGCTGACACATTACTCATCCCGTGTGCAGCTAGAATTGAACCTACAACCGTAATAATATAGGCACCCCAACTTGAGAACGGTGCAATCACACATACCGGAGCTGAAGTTGAATCAATTAAATAAGCAAGCTTCGCTCTTGATACCCGCTGTCGATCTGTTACCGGGCGACTTACTTGTCCAACAGCTAGTGCATTAAAATAATCATCAATAAAGATAATAATTCCTAACACAGCTGTTAATAGATGAGCTCCACGACGCGTTTTAATACGTTGTAAAGCCCATTCTCCAAAAGCACGACTTCCTCCGATGATTGAGATAAAAGCCGTAATAACACCTAAAATTAAAAGGAAAAGCAAAATAAATAGATTTGAAGTATTAAGTGCGCCGTCCGCGTAGAAAATTGTAGCAAAGCTTCCCCAAATCTTTTGAATCGTTTCTCCAACTGAAAACTCCGTTAACACTAATCCACCTGCTAAAATCCCTACTCCTAGGGAAAGCAGTACTTTACGTGTTAAAACAACCATTAATATGGCAATCAATGGTGGTAATAACGAAAAAATAGTTCCTTCCATGATATCCTCCTAATATAAGCCTGTTTAAATCTAGGAGGACTACTTATAAAGAAAAAAACGCAAAAAAGAGCAATGATAGAAAATAACTATCATTACTCTTTGTAATGTTATGTTATCCTCCATCACGATCAGTAGCCCTCCATCATGAAAACAAGCGTATTTTCATAATGACAGTGTTACCCTTTTTCAAGGTAACCCCAGAAAAGAAAAGCTGACTCTTTTTCTTTCCTTCGGCAAAAAATCCTTTTTACTATGATCACAGTTGTCATCCTCACATAGTATACTCATACTTTTTGCATCCTCTACCTCATCGATCTGATAAGGTGATGGTATATAATTATATCTAGTACATTATATCGGTAAAGTATAAAGTTATCAACCGGCTATTTCTTCTTTAGTTCAATAGATGGAGAGGCTGAGTTAGTGCCACCGTTAAAATAATCCGGTACGCTCCCTGGAATCATCGCCATTCCTACAGGCACTGTCGCTTGAACGGTTGTCTGTTTTGTAGCAAAGGGAATAATCACCTGAACGTTAACCTGAACTTCAATTGAAATTTCTAAAAAAGCACCGTTAATTCCGTATTCCTCTATTTTCCGTACAACGTCTGATTGCACATCACCAATTGCATGAAATTTAACCGGGATTAAAGGTCCTAGATTTCCTAGTAAGGCATTGTTTGTAGCTTGCCCTAATGGAACTTGATAGACAATTCCTCGCTGCCTGAGCTTTTCATCTGGTTCAATATTAATATCCGTTGGAATCTCTAATTCTTCTAAATTTCCTTTTTCAGCTTCTCGTAAATTAGCCTGGACTAAAGATGTCGTTTGAGCTCTAATACGATTTACGACTGCCGTATCAATCTTGGCTACCTGCCCATCCGGCGTACTTTCCGTCTTAATAATATCGTTCACATCAAGTTGGTCTACCACTTGTTTATTAACGGCCTTATTAATAACAAGCGTTGCAATCTCTTTAGTCTGGGCTTCTGCATATTTCATTAAGGTTGGTTCAATTCCTCTATTAATTAACCATATTCCTGCTCCAGTAGAAAGCAGAAAAAAAACAATTGTTAGTAGTACAACATAGCGAAATGGTATAGGTCCCTTTTTCAATACTCTTCGGCGAACCCTAATCAAAAAAATCCCTCCTTACAAGCTATATGTATGCATAAACAAGGAGGGCTAACGCTATTTTCTAAAAGTTTTCTATGTTTGTTTTAAATCGCTGCTGATAATTATTAATGTAGGACTTTCTTTTAAATCAATTTCATAAGGTTTATCTAAAACCCTGCCTCCTTCTTCTTGAATAAGAATGTAAGGTCGATCACTTAGGCCTTTATTTTGCTTGCTTACTATGCCTTTTCTTTGGTCATTCAGCGTTACAAAAAGACCAATAGGATAAACAGCAATTGCCCTTCTGAAAGCGCTAATCATATCTTTATCAAACTGACTTCCCGCACCCGCATACAAAATCTCTAGCCCCTCGTGAGGGAGAAGAGCGCTTCTATACACGCGATTTGACGTCACGGCATCGTACACATCCGCAATTGCGATAATTTTACTAAATAAATGAATTCGCTCTTCTTTAATTCCTAATGGATACCCTGATCCATCCAATCTTTCATGATGCTGATATGCGCAAGAGGCGGAGAGCGCAGAGACATTAGGAGTACTTCGCAATAATTCGTACCCATATGTGGTATGCTTTTTCATTAACTTAAATTCTTCATCCGTTAATCTTCCGGGCTTGTTTAGAATATCTTGGGGAATTAACATTTTCCCTACATCATGTAGCATAGCTCCTGCACCTAGCTTCTCTAGAACAGGCTGAGTTAATCCTATTTCTTTTCCGAGTGAAAGGGCATAAAGCGTCACGTTCACAGAATGAGAAAATACATAGTTATCGTATATATATACATCCGTTAACAATGACAATACATCATTATTATTCATAATCTCATCTACTAATTGATTGCCAACCTTATGTACTTCACGAACCGATTGTTCTAAAAGTGCAACACGCGTTTTTTCATGCTTTTTTTGAAGAGAGTGAAAGACATCTTCCACTGATTCCATTGCCTTTTTCCGAAGTGAAAATGGGATAGTAGAAGTAGAATTTACAACAATATCATTTGTTCGTTTATCACCTATGTATACAAACGTAACACCTCGCTGCTGTAAACGATTAATAATAGTCTCTGTCAAAGGTATGCCTGTATTAATTAGCGTGTTTCCTGCTTCATCTAATATTGGTTTTGCTAAACATGCACCTGGGCTCAATGATTGAATTGCAACTAATTTCATAGTAACTCCCTAACTATCTATTATTTTATAATCGCTATAAAAGAGGTAGAGCATTTACTACCTCTCCATTGAATCTTTTTAGACAAAATTTGAATATAAAGGACTTTATTCCTAACTATACCATTTTTAATAAAGCTTCGCGCCCTATCATACCTGGATGAATGCCTAAACTTTCTGCTTCCACAGTAACAGACTCTAAAGGTGCATTTAAAAGATCTTCAATTGTTCGAACGCCGACTGCTCTTCCGGCAATGATTTGTCTACTGACCAGCTTTTCATTTAAAAGGCCAACGTCTAATGCTCCACACATAATATATCCTTTATCGGAAGAGACTGTTAAAAGCGTTGTTTTTGGAAGCAGTACGGTAACCGCATTGAACGTATGACCATTAATAACAACAGGTTCTAATGTAATCAAATTCCCCACTCCTTTCTTAATCAAGGTATGATGATTTTCAAAAAGAGTGAGCTTTAGGGCGTTTTTTTATAATTATACAAGAAAGCACATACTTTGTTTCTAACTTAATTGTTTAAGACGGTATGCGCTCATCAATCTGTTTTAGCAGTCAATCAAATAAATTTAACTGTTTAGGTGCCAAATCGGTATACCGAATGTCAAGCAAATGAATTAATTCCTTAGCATTATCAACCGCGTCTCCGCCTGAATTGTTGTTAAAAACGATGTAAATATCTTTCGTCTGCTGCTTTAATTCTTCAATACGATGCTTCCATTCAAGTAATTCTTGGTGATTATAACGATACAAAAAGCGAATTTTACGCCAGTTAGGGTCTCCACTTTTATTCCAACCGTGAACGTTTCGACCATGAAATCGAATCAGCGTTTTCTCAGCACTCGTAGGATGTAAAACGGTCGGCACAGACCCTTCACTTGCTTGTGGCTCATCACAAATGCCGTGAATCCATTTCTCTTTTTCCATAAACATAAGTGTCTTATCATGCCACTGTGGCGTAAACCAAGACTGGTTACGAAACTCTAACGTAACGGGTAAATCACCGAATTTTTCACGGCTGTATCGCAAATAATTAACATTTTCTTTCGTACAATTAAACCAGGGCGGCATTTGGAACAAAATCATTGCAAGTTTATTCGCTTTTACGTAAGGAGTCACAGAATCCATAAATGCATCAAACATCTCGTCTTTGCTATCAAACGGTATTTCATTCCGCATATGCCCTGTCATACCCTGATAAGCTTTGACAACGAATTGAAACGAATCGGGGGTATCTGCTACCCACTTTTCGACCGTTGTTTTAGGCTGAATAGCATAAAAAGATGCATCTACTTCAACTGTTGGAAAGTGACCTGCGTATACAGCGAGCTTATCTCGCGCAGGCACGCCCGTTTCATATAAAGATGAATGATCTCCCCACCCTGTTACGCCTACGTATATCACAAAATCCCTCCAATATGTATCAAACTGTGCACCTATTATTTTAATACAAACTCATCAAAAAAACTCGCTTGTATATACAAGCGAGTTTAAAAAAATCATTTATTACCCAATAGAACCTTCCATTTCGAACTTGATTAGACGGTTCATTTCTACCGCATACTCCATTGGAAGTTCTTTTGTAAATGGTTCGATGAAGCCCATTACGATCATTTCTGTTGCTTCTTCTTCAGAAATACCGCGGCTCATTAGATAGAATAACTGCTCTTCAGATACTTTTGAAACTTTCGCTTCGTGCTCTAAAGAGATGTTATCGTTGTAAATTTCGTTGTATGGAATTGTATCAGATGTTGATTGATTATCCATAATTAACGTATCACACTCGATGTTTGAACGAGCACCTTCAGCTTTGCGACCAAAGTGAACGATACCACGGTACGTTACTTTACCGCCTTGCTTCGAAATAGATTTCGAAACGATTGTAGAAGACGTATTTGGTGCTAAGTGAATCATTTTCGCACCCGCATCTTGGTGTTGGCCTTTACCAGCTAATGCAATGGATAATGTCATACCACGTGCGCCTTCACCTTTTAGGATAACAGCTGGGTATTTCATTGTTAATTTAGAACCGATGTTTCCATCAACCCATTCCATTGTTGCATTCGCTTCACATACAGCTCGCTTCGTTACTAGGTTGTATACGTTATTCGCCCAGTTTTGAATCGTTGTATAACGGCAGTATGCGTCTTTTTTAATGATGATTTCTACAACAGCACTGTGCAGAGAGTTTGTTGTATAAACCGGCGCTGTACAGCCTTCTACGTAGTGTACGTGTGCACCTTCATCTACGATGATTAGCGTACGTTCGAATTGACCCATGTTCTCAGAGTTAATACGGAAGTATGCTTGAAGTGGCGTATCTACTTTGATACCTTTTGGGACGTAGATAAATGAACCACCAGACCAAACAGCTGAGTTTAACGCAGCAAATTTGTTGTCAGTTGGCGGAATTACTTTCGCCCAGTGCTCACGGAAAATCTCTTCGTTTTCTTTTAATGCAGTATCTGTGTCTTTAAATACGATTCCTTGTGCTTCAAGGTCTTCTTTCATGTTGTGATATACAACTTCAGATTCGTACTGAGCAGATACACCAGCTAGGTATTTTTGCTCCGCTTCTGGAATACCAAGCTTATCAAACGTTTGTTTAATCTCTTCAGGAACCTCATCCCAAGAGCGCTCTGACTTCTCTGAAGGCTTTACGTAGTACGTAATTTCATCAAAGTTCAGGCTAGACATATCGCCGCCCCACTGTGGCATTGGCATGCTGTAAAAATGCTCAAGTGATTTTAAGCGGAAGTCAAGCATCCACTGTGGCTCGTCTTTCATGCGAGAAATTTCTTCTACAATTTCTTTTGTTAATCCTCTTTCAGAACGGAAAATAGAAACGTCCTTATCCGAGAACCCGTATTTATAATCGCCGATTTCCGGCATCTTTTTTGCCATTTGTTATTACCCCCTACTTGATAGGATTGGGAATGAACAAAGGCCTAACAGGACTTAATTCTGTTCTTTTAGGCCTTTTTCCATCGCTTTCCACGCTAATGTTGCACATTTAATACGTGCTGGAAACTTTGAAACACCTTGAAGTGCTTCAATGTCTCCTAAGTCTATACTATCATCATACTCTTTTCCTTGCATCATATCTGAGAAGATGTTCGCAAGTTCAAGAGCTGTTTCAATCTCTTGCCCTTTAATTGCCTGTGTCATCATTGAAGCAGATGACATAGAGATTGAACAGCCTTCTCCTTCAAACTTTGCATCCGTTACTTTGCCATCTTCTACTTTAAGTGATAGTTCAATACGGTCACCACACGTTGGATTATTCATTTGAATTTGAACCGTATCTTCTTCTAAAGACCCACGATTTCGAGGGTTTTTATAATGATCCATAATCACTTGACGATAAAGAGTATCTAAATTGTTAAAAGACATTTGTGAAATACTCCTTCGTTTTAATTAGTGATGACACTAATTGATCGATTTCTTCTTCTGTATTATACAAGTAGAAACTTGCACGTGCAGTTGAAGATACATTTAAATATTTCATTAACGGCTGTGCACAATGATGCCCTGCGCGTACAGCAACTCCCTCAGCATCAAGAACAGTCGCTACGTCATGCGGATGAACATCATCAAGATTAAACGTCACGACGCCAGCACGCTCTTTTGGTCCGTAGATGGTAATGCCTTCTACTTCTGAAAGACGGTCTAGTGCGTAATTTGCTAATTTATGCTCATGAGCAAGAATATTATCCAAGCCCACTTCCTCTAGAAAATCAATAGCGGCACCTAATCCAATTGCACCTGCAATAATAGGCGTTCCACCTTCGAATTTCCAAGGAAGCTCTTTCCACGTTGAATCGTATAGGTTAACGAAATCAATCATTTCGCCTCCAAATTCAACCGGCTCCATCTTTTCTAATAATTCTTTTTTTCCATACAGTACGCCAATACCTGTTGGGCCGCACATTTTATGACCAGAAAACGCAAAGAAGTCGCAGTCTAAGTCCTGTACGTCAACTTTCATATGAGGCGTACTTTGTGCACCATCTACAACCATGATTGCTCCGTGTTGGTGAGCAATTTTCGCAATTTCTTTTACCGGATTGATTGCGCCCAATACGTTAGAAACGTGCATAACCGAAACAATTTTTGTATCTGGCGTAATCGTTTCTTTAACCGTTTCTAATGAAAGAGCATGATCTTCTGTAAGATCAATATATTTTAATGTTGCTCCTGTTGCTTTTGCAACTTGCTGCCATGGAATGATGTTACTGTGATGCTCCATATACGTAATCACAATTTCATCACCAGGCTGCAAGTTGGCACGTCCGTAGCTAGCAGCAACAATATTTAACGCTGTAGTTGTTCCACGCGTAAAGATAATTTCTTCTGTTGATTTCGCATTAATGAACTTTCTTACTTTTTCACGAGCACCTTCATAGCCATCCGTAGCCATTGTACCTAGTGTATGAACACCTCGGTGTACGTTTGAGTTGTATTCTCTGTAGTACTTATTCAGTGCTTCAATCACTTGGATTGGCTTTTGAGAAGTAGCAGCGCTATCTAAGTAAACAAGCGGGTGTCCATTTACTTCTTGGTCTAAAATCGGAAACTGTTTGCGAATATCAGAAACGTTCATTATCGAACTTTCCTTTCAATTAACTCCGTTAACTGTTTTTTCACCGTTTCAACCGGAAGCTCATTTACAACTGGAGCTAAGAACCCATGAATAACTAAGCGCTCAGCTTCAACTTGTGGAATACCACGGCTCATTAAATAATAAAGCTGTAATGGATCTACGCGACCTACAGAAGCCGCATGTCCTGCCGTTACATCATCTTCATCAATTAATAAGATTGGGTTAGCATCTCCACGAGCTTTTTCGCTTAGCATTAATACGCGAGACTCTTGCTCTGCATTTGATTTAGATGCACCGTGTTCAATTTTACCAATTCCGTTAAAGATTGAAGACGCGCTATCTTTCATTACACCATGTTTTAAGATGTAACCTTCAGAATGCTTACCGAAGTGAATAATACTCGTCGTTAAGTTTTGCTTTTGCTCACCGCGACCTACTGTAACTGTTTTCGTATCACCGTATGAACCATCGCCCATTAGGTATGTGATGTTTTCAGAAACTGTGTTTCCTTCACTCATTAAGCCTAATGCCCACTCGATGCGACCGTCTTTACCAGCAACACCACGGCGATTTACGTAGCTAGTTGTTCCTTTGGCAAGGTAGTCTACCGCACCGAACGTTACTTTTGCATTGTTATTTGCAAATACTTCTGTCACAACGTTTACTACACCGTTTGACTCTTCAGAAGTAGCAATGTAGTTTTCTACATACGTAACAGAGCTATTATCTTCTGCAACCACAATAACATGGTTGAAAAGTGCTGCTTCTTCATCTTCACGTACGAAAACAGCTTGAAGTGGTTCTTTTACTTCAACGTTTTTTGGAACGTAAACAAATACGCCACCGTTAAGCAGTGCAGCGTGAAGAGCCGTTAAGCGATGCTCATCCACTTTTACACCGTCTTTCATGAAGTACTTTTGTACAAGCTCTTCGTGGTCTTTTGCAGCTGTTTGGATATCAGTAAAGATAACTCCTTGCTCTTTTAACTCATCTGTTAACGTTGCATATGCAGCTGTTTGGTCACGCTGAACGTATAAGTTTTTAACCGCTTCTGTATCAATAAGTGCTCTTACAGACTCAGGAAGCTCGTCAATTGAAGAAATTGCTTTTGCTTCAGCATCATGCTTTGAGAAATCTGTAAAGTTCCACTTTGTAATATTTGTTTTATCTGGTTTTGGTAGTGGAAGATCTTCTGCTTTCGCAAGAGCTTGTAAACGAAGATCTAACAACCATTTCGGCTCAGCAGCTTTTTCAGAAAAACTGCGAACGTACGCTTGATCAAATGGTAATTTTGTATCAATAGTCATAGAAATCCTCCTAATGCTTATGCTTCTTGCCCTACAGTTTCGTCTTCAATACCTAATTCTTTCTTAATCCAGTCATAGCCTTCTGCTTCTAAGCGCTGAGCTAATTCAGGACCGCCTGATTTCACAACGCGACCTTGCATCATAACGTGAACATGGTCTGGTGTAATGTAGTTTAATAGACGTTGGTAGTGAGTAATCATTAAGCAACCAAAATCGCTACCACGTAGCTCGTTGATTCCTTTTGATACTACTTTTAACGCATCGATATCTAAACCTGAATCAATCTCATCAAGGATTGCAATAGCAGGTTTTAACATCATTAGTTGAAGGATTTCGTTACGCTTTTTCTCTCCACCAGAGAAACCTTCATTTAAATAACGTTGTGCCATATCTTGATCCATTTCTAAGAAGTCCATGTTTTTATCTAGTTGACGGATAAACTTCATTAGTGAAATTTCATCGCCTTCTTCACGACGCGCATTAATTGATGAACGTAAGAAGTCTGCATTTGTTACGCCGCTAATTTCACTTGGGTATTGCATTGCAAGGAATAGACCTGCACGCGCACGCTCGTCCACTTCCATTTCAAGTACGTCTTCACCATCAAGTGTAATGCTACCTTGTGTTACTTCATATTTAGGGTGCCCCATAATTGCTGAAGATAAAGTGGATTTACCTGTACCATTTGGACCCATGATTGCATGAATCTCTCCGCCTTTAACTTCTAAGTTAACACCTTTTAAAATCTCTTTGCCTTCAATTGAAACATGAAGATCTTTAATGATTAAAGTTGAACCTGCCATACTAAAACCTCCAGTTATAGATGTATATACTAAAATCAGATATACCTATATCTTTTTAATTATTCTCATTTTATTCTCATTACAATCTTATAACAAATGAAAACTTATAGCAACCTTTTGAGATAAACGCTTTTCTCTTATATGTATACATATTTTACCCGTATAAAAAACGTTGCTTTCATAGGCGTAACCAACCTTTAAAGCAACGTCTGCTTATCATTTATTTTAGTGTGTTTGACGTTTTAATTCCTGCATGCATTCCTGCACTAACGTGACAGATTGACTCATCGCTGCTCCGCCACCAAATGCTGCCGAAACGCCACAAGCTTCTAAAATCTCTTGCTCAGTTGCTCCGTTATCTAAGCAACCTTTTGTATGATAAATCATGCAATATTCATCTTGAGCTACAACGCTAATTCCTAATGCAATCAGCTGCTTGTCTTTTTTAGAAATAGACCCTTCTTCAAAACAAGCCTCTGTGAAAGTGTTGAACGTTTCAGTCAATCGTGGAAGCTTTTCACTGAATGTTCCAATTCCTACCTTATAATTATGAAGTGCCTGCTCTGTTGAATGATTTGTTTCTTGTTGCATCCCTCTTGCCAACTCCATTCGTCATAGTTTTCATCATTAGTATGGATGATACAAATCGGAGTTATACTTAACGATAAAAATAGAAAAAATCGACCAGGCCTAAACCTAGTCGATTTTAATCTGTTTATTCGTTTACAGGAAGCACTGCGCCTTTATACTTCTCTTCGATGAAGTCTTGAATTTCTTTTGAGTGAAGTACTTCTACTAACGCTTTTACTTCTTCTTTGTTTTCATCACCTTTACGAACTGTGATAATGTTTGCATATGGATTGTTTTCTTTTGATTCTACAGCGATTGGATCTTTAACAGGGTCTAAACCAGCATCTAACGCATAGTTTGCGTTAATAACAACCGCATCGCCTTCATTGTTGTTATACACTTGAGGTAATAAACCACCTTCAACGTCTGCTTTAAACGTTAAGTTTTTAGGGTTTTCTACAATATCATCAAGCGTTGCATCTTGCTTTTTAACGCCTTCTTTTAACTTAATTACGCCTTCTTTTTCAAAAATTGAAAGAATACGACCTTGTTCTGCTACTGCATCACGCATAATTACCGTACCGTTTTTCGGAAGGTCTTTTAATGACTTGTACTTTTTAGAGTAGATACCGATTGGCTCGATATGAATAGCTCCTGCACTTACAAAATCATAATTTGGGTTTTCTTCTAATACAGAATCTAGATAAGGAATATGTTGGAAGTAGTTCGCATCAATTTCTTTTCCATCTAGTGCTGTGTTAGGTAAAATATAATCTTGGAATGGTTTAATGTCTAACTCAATTCCTTTTTCCTCTAACAATGGCTTTGCTTCTTCTAAAATTTCAGCGTGAGGAATGTTTGACGCCCCCACCACAATTTTCTTTTCGTCTTCTGATGAATCTGACCCACTGCCTCCAGATGAACCACAAGCAGCTAAACCTAAAACTAAAGCAGATGATAAAGCAAATGTTGAAACCCATTTTTTCATAATATATTTCCTCCTCTTATCGTTTATCAATTTTAGACGTGATAAAATCACCAATAAACTGGATAATAAATACAATCACTAAAATTAAAACTGTCGCAACAAGGGTTACATCACTATTATTTCGCTGGAAGCCTTCTAAATATGCTAAGTTTCCTAAACCACCAGCTCCAACCGCTCCAGCCATTGCTGTATAGCCAATGAGTGCGATTGCTGTAACCGTCAAACCAGAAATTAAAGCAGGCATTGATTCTGGAAGCAGCACTTTAAAGATAATTGTGCTTGTTTTCGCTCCCATGGATTTTGCTGCTTCAATCACACCTTTATCGATTTCGCGAAGGCCGATTTCAACCATACGCGCGTAAAATGGTGCGGCTCCAACAATAAGAGCTGGCAAAGCTGCTTCTGCTCCTAGCATTGTTCCCACAATTGCTTTTGTAAACGGAATGAGCAAAATTAGTAAGATGATAAATGGAATGGATCGAAAGATGTTTACAAAAGCTCCTATAATAATATTAACGAAGCGGTTTTCCCAAAGCTGACCTTTGCCTGTTAAAAATAGAAGTAAGCCTAGCACAATTCCTAATATAAACGTGGCAACAACTGAGATACTTGTCATATAAAGTGTTTCAATCGTTGCTGCACTAAATTTATCATACGTTACGTTTGGGAATAATTCAGTTAGCATCCGTCATCACCTCAATTTCTACCTGTTGTTCACGGATGTACTCAATTACTTTATTAACCTCTGCTTCTTCACCATCTAAATGAATAAATAAGGTTCCATAAGAGCCCGTTTGTGTATAAGAAACTTTCCCTTGTAAGATGTTAATCGTGACATCAAATGCTTTTAAAATGCTCGTAATGAGCGGTTGCTCCGCTTTTCCACCTACAAATGTGAGCTGAACAATTCGACCGCTTGGATAAAGTTCCTTCACCTGCTCCACTGTCTCAAACGTTTCTTCTGGCTCTGAAATTTGCTGTACAAATCGCTTTGTAATATTTTGCTGTGGTTTACGGAATACTTCAAGTACTTCTCCTTGTTCGACTACTTTTCCATTTTCCATCACAGCTACGCGATGACAAATTTTACGGATTACGTGCATTTCATGCGTGATTAAGACAATCGTTAAACCTAGCTTTTCATTAATATCAACTAGCAAATCCAAGATCGAATCTGTTGTTTGTGGATCAAGTGCCGATGTTGCTTCGTCACATAATAAGACTTTTGGGTTATTAGCTAACGCTCTTGCGATTCCTACACGCTGTTTTTGCCCGCCACTCAGCTGAGATGGGTAGGCATTTTCTCTACCTTCTAATCCAACTAGTTTAATGAGCTCGTTTACACGTTCTGCTCGTTTGTTTTTTGGAACACCGGCAATTTCAAGTGGAAACGCAATGTTTTCCTGCACGGTACGAGACCAAAGTAAATTAAAATGCTGAAAAATCATGCTAATTTCTTGGCGAGCTTGTCTAAGCTTAGCACCTTTAATTTTCCCAATTTGATTTCCTGCTACTTCTACTGTTCCAGAAGTAGGTGTTTCTAAACCATTTAATAAGCGAATAAGAGAGCTTTTCCCTGCTCCACTGTATCCAATGATGCCGAAGATTTCGCCTTTTGCCACTGATAAATTAACCTGATCAACGGCCGTGACTTTCCCACTTTTAGCATCATATATTTTCGTTACATCTTGTAACGTAATCATCTTCTTCACCTTCTTTGTTGACTTGCTCTGTCTGCTTAGTGTGTCCTTGCTTTTAGAAAATAAAAAAACCTTTCTACACGTGAGCAGAAAGGTTTTTGATAAAATCCTTTCTCTCATCTTTCAAAGCTTATGCTTTGCAGGAATTGGCACCATTTCAGTTAGTCTGACGGTTGCCGGGTTTCATAGGGCACAGTCCCTCCACCTCTCTTGATAAGAGTTAACGACAAATTATTGAAATTATTTTGTTTTCATCAAATATTCATTCATTTATGTTTGTGATTCTAGCATGTGTCAGAAAGGGTGTCAACAAAAAATGCGCATAGGATAATAATCCCATGCACACTCTTAAACAAATGTTTGTTTAACTAAGACGTTCCATTACGTATTCAACAGAGTGAAAAGCATACAGCTTCTGCTTCACTTCGCCATTTCCATATTCAATTAGGCATGGAACACTTTCAATTTCAAGCAAAGACGCTTTAGCAGGCATATAGTTTAAATTACTCATTCCGATTGTTAAGTCTGGAATAATCGCTTCTACTACTGTTAACATTTTTTTAGCTAGTTGGCACGTTCCACAAAGGGGTGTATGGAAAAAAATAACCGTACGCTCGTCTTTATTTAGCTTTTCGTCTAGCTGTTCCTCTGTCCACTCTTCCATGTTACTCATCCTTCTATATTAAAAATTCTGCGTTAACATCTATATTAGCACTTAAAAGTACCGTAGCAATATGATTTCTTGGGGCCGCCGCTACCTCACGATACATTTTATCGATATAAAGGTGCTCCGCTTCCGGAAGTTCTTTTTTAAACTGTTTCCGTAATTTATTGCCGGAATCATCTGAGTCAACCAAGATATACACATCTTTATCATACGTGGAATCGATAATCTCATCTAGCTTTGACAAGCTGATGGTTCCATTTGTACAAATAATCTCAATCGGTTCATTAATAATACTTTCGATTCGCTTTTTGTCAGACTTACCTTCTACAATAATTACTTTTTCAATTTCTATTAAACGCATCGTCATCACCTATAATTATCAGTTGTATAGTAACGTTATTCCTTTATGCTATACAATATTCGTTAATGTAACACAGTTCCCCTGTTTTTTAAAAGATTTTGCTGTAAAAAGAACATATATGAATTGTTTTTATTGAAAAAATAGACTATTTTCGGTCATCTTAGACTGATGGCGCCAAACCTTATGTGGTTGGCGCCATCAGTCTCGCACTCAGAGGTTTCATGCTAAATTTAGCACCAACCCTCTTCTGAATCGCAGTCCGTATACTTTTGTGTAGCTCCAGCCTGGACGTCAGCATACTGATAAATCTTGTTATTTTCTTGCGTGTAACCTGACTCTAAATTATATTGATTACCCGTTGCACCATAATTCACATGGCCAATTGATTGTTTATCTACATACAATTGCATACCATTTTCATGAAATTTTGCTGTAATTCGATCCGTTATGTCAATTTTTTTACGTTCGAACATAAAAAGACACCCCTTTAGCTTGTTTACTAAATAGAGTGCCCTTTTTGTTATAGGTCCATGAAGACAAATTATGGATATACCAAGTGAAATGTCTTAAGATGAAGTCAATTAACCTTCGTTAATCATTTCATCGTATTGTTCAGCTGTCATAAGCTTCTCAACATCTGCCGAATCAGCAGGCTTAATTACAACCATCCATGCTTTTTCATATGGAGACTCGTTTACAAACTCAGGATTATCGCTTAATTCTTCGTTTACTTCTACAACCTCACCGCTAATTGGTGCATATAGCTCTGATACTGTTTTCACAGATTCTACGCTACCAAACGGCTCGTCTGCTTCAACTTTATCGCCAACTTCTGGAAGCTCAACAAATACAATGTCACCAAGTTCAGATTGTGCAAAGTGTGTAATTCCTACCCGGAAAACTTCTCCTTCGCTTTTTACCCACTCATGCTCTTCTGAATAACGCAACTCTTTTGGTGTACTCATCTTAATCCCTCCAATAAATTATGTATGCCGCTAATGAATAGCAACGACTACCTCTTATCAGTGTAACGTAAACAACAGGTTTTTTCTATTTGAATCCGCACGGAATTTTAAATTTATTTCCACGTTGTGTCAAATTCTTCTTCTTTAAATCCTACCGTTACTTTATCACCGTCAGTTAATAACGGGCGCTTGATTAACATCCCGTCAGATGAAAGGATTTCAAGTAATTCCTCATTACTTGCTGTTGCAACTTTGTCTTTCAGACCTAGCTCACGATACTTCTTTCCGCTTGTATTAAAGAATTTCTTTAGCGGCAAGCCACTATTTTGATAATAGCTCGTTAGCTGCTCTTTCGTTGGTGGATTTTCGATAATATGAATTTCTTCATACGCCACACCATTTTGATCTAGCCATTGTTTTGCTTTTCGACATGTACCACATTTAGGATATGAATAGAATAATACGCTCATTATTTCGCCTCCTTTTTCTTCGCTTTTTCGTATTTTAACACATCCAAATTTAATTTACCTATTTTAGTTTGCAGTTAAACAAAGAAAAGCTGTGTAAAGGAGCATACTCATACTTTCCCTTTACACAGCTCTCTTCTCTATTACATACTTTAAAATTACACAATAAAGCGCTCTTCTTCCAATACAACCTTTGCAATTTCTCGCTTAACAACAATAACGTTGACCGGCGTGTGACGAGTTAGCTTTCGTAATGACGAGAGCATCATACGTAGCGTATCTCCTTCTTCTACAGCAATAAGCGTTTCTTTTGCATCCGCTTCAATTTTATTAAATGCTTCTTGGCAGAATACTTTTGTATAGTTGACTTTAAGCTGATTTTTTTCTTCTCCATTTTTCAAAATTGCTTTTTCCGTACGTAATACAGCAGATTCCATTGCATATACGTTGCTGATCATGTCAGAAATATTAACTAACACCTCTTGTTCACCCTCAAGTTTTTTACCATACTTTTGAGCTGCTAGACCAAGTAGTAATAGCGCAATTTTTTTACCATTACGAACTAATAGTTTAGATTGATCTAATGCGCCTTCTCCAGCTTCTTCAGGCATTAGCATCATAAGCTCTTCCTGTAGTGACTGAGCTTTTTGTAACAATGGAAGCTCACCTTTTAAGGCTTTGCGTAAGTACGTTCCTGGCACCAATAAACGATTGATTTCATTTGTTCCTTCAAAAATACGGTTGATTCGAGAATCACGGTACAAGCGCTCAATTTCATATTCGCTCATAAAGCCATAGCCACCATGAAGCTGAACTCCCTCGTCTACCAAATAATCTAGCACTTCCGTTGCAAATACTTTATTTAACGAACACTCAATGGCATACTCTGCAATTGAGGCAGCAATTTCTTTTCCATCTTTTTGTTGCTCTTCCGATAGCTGACCCATTCTGTCTTCAAAGAGACCAACCGTACGATAAACAGAGCTTTCAGAAGCATATAATTTCGATGCCATGGTTGCAATCTTTTCTTGTGTTAACGAAAATTTTGCAATCGGTGTCTTAAACTGTTGGCGTTGATTCACGTATTCAGAAGTTAATTCCATCGCACGCTTACCAGCTCCTACTGCGCCTACACCTAGCTTATAGCGACCGATATTTAAGATATTAAACGCGATGATATGACCTTTTCCAATTTGTCCAAGTACGTTTTCTTTTGGTACATGTGCATCTTCTAAAATAAGGGTACGCGTTGAAGAACTCTTAATACCCATTTTCTTTTCTTCAGGACCAACAGATACACCCGCATAGTCACGTTCAACGATAAACGCTGAGAACTGCTCTCCATCTATTTTCGCATACACAACAAATACATCAGCAAAACCAGCGTTTGTAATCCATTGTTTTTCACCATTTAACACGTAGTGAGTACCTTCTGCATTTAGACGAGCGACCGTTTTCGCTCCTAATGCATCTGAACCTGATCCTGGCTCTGTTAACGCATACGCGGCAATCTTACCTCCAGTTGCTAAATCTGGTAGATACTTTTGCTTTTGCTCCTCTGTTCCGAACAACACAATCGGAAGAGAACCGATTCCAACATGTGCACCGTGTGTGATAGAAAATCCGCCTGCACGCGACATTTTTTCAGCAATTAATGCCGATGCAACCTTATCTAACCCAAGACCTCCATACTCTTCTGGAACATCAGCTCCTAGTAATCCAAGGTCACCGGCTTGCTTTAATAGCTTTACTGAGCGATCAAACTCATGCTTTTCTAAAAATTCTACTTGCGGTATTACTTCGTTCTCAACGTATTCATCCGTTGTTTTGGCAATCATTTTATGTTCGCTTGTGAAATCCTCTGGTGTATATACTCGCTCTGCTGAAAGATCGTTAATTAAAAAGCTACCACCTTTAATTGTTTGTTCCGTTTGGTTTGCCATCTCCATATCCCCCTTATTTCATTAAGCTAATAATTCAAATACACCAGCAGCGCCCATCCCGCCACCAATACACATCGTTACAACGCCAAATTGTTCATTTCTTCTCTTCATTTCATGCAATAAACTGAGCGTTAATTTTGTACCGGTGCAGCCAAGTGGATGGCCCAGAGCAATTGCTCCACCGTTAACATTCACACGATCTTCATCAATGTTCAATTCACGAATAACCCCTAACGCTTGAGATGCAAAGGCCTCGTTTAACTCAAATAGTCCAATATCTGAAAGTTCAAGTCCCGCTAGCTTTAATGCTTTTGGAATAGCTGCTATTGGACCAATCCCCATCACTTCTGGTGGAACGCCACCAACTGCAAACGAACGAAACTTTGCTAGCGGACGCAAACCTTCTGCATCTGCTTGTTCACGATCCATTAGCATTACGGTAGCAGCTCCATCACTTGTTTGCGATGAATTCCCTGCCGTTACCGAACCCGTCATAGAAAATGCAGGTCGTAACTTGCTTAAAATTGCTGCTGTTGTCCCTTCACGCACTCCTTCATCTTGTGAAAAAACAACCTTATTTTCTTCCATTTTATTTTGACTATTTAACCTTCTCATCGTCACTTCAACAGGTACAATTTCATCTTTAAACTTGCCTTCTTGAAGAGCTTTAGCTGCTTTTTGATGACTTCTTACAGCAAATGCATCTTGGTCTTCACGTGAAATGCCATATTTCAGCGCAACTTGCTCAGCTGTATGCCCCATTCCCATGTAATATTCAGGTGCATTTTCTACCAGCTGTACATTCGGGCGAGCCACATTTCCAAACATCGGAACCATGCTCATAGACTCGGCTCCTCCAGCCAATACCGTCTTGGCCTGCCCTAACATAATGCGCTCTGCTCCATAGGCAATACTCTGTAACCCTGAAGAGCAATAACGATTAATTGTAATCGCTGGAACCGTATATGGAAGTCCCGCTAACGCTCCGATATTACGAGCCATGTTCAAGCCTTGTTCGGCTTCTGGCATGGCACAGCCAATAATTAAATCGTCAATTGGTCCTTCATAGCCTCCTGCTCTTCTCAGCGTTTCCTTTACCGTAATTGCACCTAAATCATCAGGACGAACCGTAGCAAGCGTCCCTTTTTTCGCTTTTCCAACCGGTGTTCTAGCACCAGCTACAATTACCGCTTCTCTCATTCCTTCTCCCCCTTAGTTACGCAATGGTTTCCCTTTTACTAGCATATGTTGCATACGTTGTTGAGACTTCATCTCTCCCACTAAGCTCAAGAATGCTTCTCTCTCTAAATCTAGTAAATAATCTTCGTCTACTTTTGTTCCATAAGGTACGCGTCCGCCAGCAATAACAAACGCTAATTTCTTCGCAATTTCATAATCATGATCAGAAATGAAGCCTGAATACTTCATTGATTGAGCTCCTAACAATAAAGTTGCATATCCCGTTTCACCAACGACCGGCACTTTTTCACGAATCGGTGGCTTATAACCGGCCTGAGATAATGACAGAACAGACTGCTTTGCTTCATGAAGCAAATGGTCTTGGTTTGAGGTGATGCCATCTTGGTGATTTAAGAAATTTAGCTCTCTTGCATGAAGAGCAGAACTAGAGACTTTAGCTGTGGCAATCGTTTCAAACGTTTTATTTGCAATTTGCTGCAAATCTAAGGTCACATCATTTGGAAGACCTTTTAACTGCTTTAAGTAAAGCTCTTTGTTTCCACCTCCACCTGGAATTAAGCCAACTCCGACTTCAACTAACCCCATATATGTTTCAGCAGATGCCTGAACTTTAGCAGTTGGTAAACAAATCTCTGTTCCTCCGCCAAGCGTCATCGCAAACGGTGCTGCAACGACAGGTTTTTCATTATATTTTACTTTCATCATCGCCTGTTGGAACTGACGAATAACAAATTCAATTTCAAAGAAATTATCGTCTTGAGCTTCCATTAAAATCATGGCTAGATTCGCACCCACGCAGAAGTTTTTACCTTGATTTCCAATCACTAGACCTCTGTAATTCCGATTCACTTCCTCTAATGATTCATTTAGCAGCTGAATAATATCTAGACCAATAGCATTGTTTGGTGATGTGAACTGCAAGCACGCCACATCATCTCCTAAATCAATTAAACTCGCACCACTATTCTTTTTAATGACTTTATCTTGCGCTTTTAATGCTGATAGATGGACAATTTTTTTGTTTTCCACAACTGGTTTATATTCGTTTCGATCATAATAAATTTTCTGTCCATCTAGCTCTTTATAAAATGCAGAAAATCCGCTTTCCTTCATTTCCTTGATCCAGTCAGGTATTTCTAACCCTTCGGTCTCCATTTTTTCAATCGCAGAGGTGAATCCAATTGCATCCCATGTTTCAAATGGACCATAATCCCAGCCAAATCCCCACTTCATCGCTTGATCAATAGCCACAATATCATCTGCAATTTCATCTTTTAACTGGGCTGAATAAAGTAAGACTGGGCTAATGATTTTCCATAAGAAGGACCCAGCACGGTCATCCGAATATAGAAGCGCTTTCATTTTATTGGAGAATCCTTTTGTTTGTTTACTTAATTCAACAGACGCTGTTCTAAGTTTTTTACGCTCTTCATACTGTAAAGTATCTGGATTTAACTCTAGAATTTCTTTGCCTTTTTTCAAGAAGAATCCTTGACCAGACTTACTTCCCAGCCAGCCGTTTTGCTGCATTATTTTCATAAATGCAGGAATGTTAAAAACCTCTTTTTCTTTTCCATCCACTTTATCGTAGACGTTATTAGCCACATGAATAAACGTATCAAGTCCTACAACGTCAAGCGTTCGGAATGTAGCGCTTTTAGGTCTTCCAATGAGTGGTCCCGTAATGGAGTCAACTTCACCAACGCTATAGCCACCTTTAAGCATTTCTTGAACTGTTACCAGCAAACCATAGGTTCCAATTCGATTTGCAATAAAATTAGGCGTATCTTTTGCAAGGACAACGCCTTTTCCAAGAATGTTTTCACCAAAATCCTTTATATATTGAACAACTTCTTCTTTTGTATCTTCAGTAGGAATAACTTCTAATAACTTTAAATAACGCGGTGGATTAAAGAAATGTGTTCCTAAGAAGTGCGTTTTAAAATCATCAGATCGACCGCTTGCCATTGCTTCAATTGAAATACCTGAAGTGTTTGAACTTATAATAGTTCCTGGCTTCCTTACCGCATCAACTTTTTCAAAGAGCTGTTGTTTTACATCTAATCGTTCAACCACCACTTCAATGATCCAGTCACAATCGCTCAGCTTTTCAAGGTCATCTTCTAAATTTCCTGCCTGAATGAAAGCCACTCGTGATTTGGCCATTAAAGGAGCAGGCTTCTGCTTAGCTAAATTTTTTAATGCCGTTAAGCTCATTCGATTACGTACCTGTGGACTTTCTAGCGTCAGTCCACTTTTAGTTTCTTCCGCATTTAATTCACTGGGCACAATATCCAATAGCAAGGTTTCGATTCCCACGTTTGCTAAGTGTGCTGCAATGCCAGATCCCATTACCCCTGAGCCAATTACAGCTGCCTTCTTAATTTTAAAGCTCATTCTTACATCCCCCTCTATACATTGAATGAATAGTCATTCATTTTATAATTAAAAAAAAGAGAGCTACTTTTAATCTCTGATATTACTATAAAACATTTTTTAAATTTTCGCAATATACGAACATCATTATTTACAACTATTTTTTATTTCTTTGGTTATATTAAACCCAGGAGGTGATACCATGTCACGCTTAAAAAAAGATCCTTCATCAGCAGGTGTAAGCGCAGCTAGCGTTAAAGGAAATGCTGGCCCAACACAAGAAGTGCATAATCACGGTAAAAAAACATCTCAAAATCAACAATATGGAAAACAAAATATGCAGGATAATTAAGCTATAGATCGAACAAGGAGGTATCGTCTTGTTCGATTTTTTTCATGAATATTATTTTTTCACAATGCCCTTTAAAATAAAAGCTACATTCGCTGGACGCTCAGCTAGCCTTCTCATAAAATATCCGTACCAATCCTTCCCGTACGGTACATATACACGCATCGTATATCCTTCTTTCCTTAACTGCTTTTGACGCTCGGGTCGAATACCAAACAACATTTGAAACTCAAATTGATCACGCGGAATATCATGAATGACTGCTAACTTCTTTGTATACTCAATAATTTGATCATCATGCGTTGCAATTGCTGTATAGTGACCATTAAGCAAGTGTAATTTAATGAGATTCTTAAAGCTATCATCTACATCAATTTTATCTGGAAAGGCAACGGCCGCTGATTCCTTATATGCTCCTTTTACTAGTCTTAGGTTTGGAGCGTATCCACTCAGGGTTTTAATATCCTGCTCTGTTCGATATAAGTATGCTTGAAGCACCGTACCAACATTATCGTAGCGCTTTTTAAGTTCTTTAAAAATATTAATGGTCTTTCCGCAGCGCTGGTAATCTTCCATATCAATTGTAATGAATACATTATATTGTTTTGCTTCCTTCAAGATGTATTCCATGTTTTTCATCACTAACTCTGTGGAAATATCTAAGCCCATTGACGTTAACTTTAATGAAAGCTGAGAGCTAAGCTTCTCTTGGTGAATGCGTCGAATTGCTTGGATACAATGTTCCGTCATATAACCAGCCTCTTCTTCCGTTGTAACAAATTCACCCAGGTGATCAATTGTAACATCCAGCCCTTGGTCATTTAGTTCACGCACTACGTCTACTGCTCCGTCAATTGTCTCACCTGCTACAAAACGCGCGGCTCCAAAGCGTAAGCCATAATGCTTCGCTAACTTTGTTAACATTTTATTTTGAGATAAAAATAAAAAAAAGTTGCGCATCGTTTGTTCCATAGCATTTCCCCCGATTTTTTATCTTCTGAGCTTATATTAAAGCTTCCATCCTTCACCGAGCCATTTAATATAGCAGTTATTATACACTTTAACATTTTTTTGAAAATAGAGATACATTCAACTAGCAACTTGTCGTCTTTTCTTTACTAGTATATGTACCCTATTTTTGTCCGGTTCTGCAATTTATTTAGACAAAAAGAGGATGGGACATAACAAAACAAATTTCCCAAAAGAAGAACGCTCCATTCCACTCTGTTTCCAACATTGTTTTCACAATCAACAAAAAACCTAAACGATTAAAAATGAGGAACTCTCAATCGTTTAGGTTTATCATTGACTGAATTACTTATGTCCCAGCCTCTTTTAGCTTTTGCTTTCACGAAGCTCTTCGTTTAAGCTTTTTATTTCTTTAATTAGTTCGACCATCTCTTGCTTAGCCTCAGGATATTGATGATTCCAATGCTTAATTAACGGTGGCATTGACTTTGAAATATATGTATACAAAGCCCACTTCTCAATCTTATCCTTTAAATCTGGATTTGTTTCTCCCACCATGAGCTCCGTATATTTTTCTAGAAGTGCATCAAACTTCTCGTTAAATTCTTTATCCATAAATTGACGCCTCCTTGTCTTGTGCTCGACATAAAATGGGACAGCTTTTACAATACTTCTTCTTTCCAGCCAGCTGATAGGATAGACAGCACGTTTGACGACTTTTTGCTCTTGTATAGCACCTTAAAGGGTTGACTTCATATTGACCAAACTGATTACCCGCTGCTTCATAGAAAAGATAAGTAAAGTCATCTTCTAACTGAAGCTGATTGACGTTATTATCTTCTTTTAATTGGTCATATAGCCAAAGTAGGTACACGGCAATGTTTTCCCACAGCACCCTTTTTGAAATACCTGTATATTGATTAAGTGGATTCCAGATTGACTCAAATCCTTCAGACAAGAGTTCAGTCACTATTTCTTTTCGTTCTTCGTTTCGATTCGCTACGTCAACTTGAGTAATGGCTTGTTCCGGGTAATAGACTTGAGGTAACCATAACCCATCATCTTCACACTCTGCTTGTAAAGAAAGGCGCTGCACGTCGACTCTTTTTTGACATACTGAAAAGGCATATAAGCAGCCCGCTGCTACAAACCCTAATCTTTTTGCAAAAATAGAAGCGACCACTCTTAAGTTGGGCGCTTCTATCTTGTCTTGAATAAAAGAGAGAGCATTCTCCATCTTCCGCTCATCAGCAAGATCTGCTATCTTCATCTCATAGGCTGACGTTTGTATAAAAGTAGCTCTAAACTTCTCTGCTAACGCTTGCTGTTCTTTTTTATTAAGCATGCTGGAGTCCAGCTCCAACCTTTTGAACCACACATCTTCCTCTGCCGTGCGGAATACAAAGCGGTGTCCCAAAAAGCGGGTCAACTGTTACTTCACAATTCATATTAAACACATTACGAACCAGCTGACACGTAATCACTTCTTCAGGTTTTCCCTGCGCATAAATTTGTTTGTCCTGAAGTGCTACAATATGGTGAGCATAACGACATGCTAAATTTAAATCATGTAAAACCATTACGATTGTTCGCTGTTCTTTTTCATTTAGTTCAAACAGCAAATCAAGGATTTCAATTTGATGAGTCATATCCAAATACGTTGTTGGTTCGTCAAGTAAGATAATATCCGTATCTTGAGCAAGAGTCATAGCAATCCAAGCACGCTGCCTTTGCCCTCCAGATAAAGAGTCTACCTGACGATCAGCTAAATCACTTAGCCCTGTCGATTCTAGCGCTTTTTGAACCTTTTCTTCGTCTTCTTTCGACCATTGGCGAAACCAATTTTGATAAGGGTAACGCCCCTGCTTCACAAGCTGTAAAACAGTAAGACCCTCAGGTGCTACCGGTCCTTGGGGTAGGATAGCTAATTGCTTAGCAATTTCTTTTGTTGGCAAAGATGATATTTTAGATCCTTCTAACAGAACCGAACCTGTTTGCGGCTTTAAAAGCCGAGCAAGTGAGCGTAACAGCGTTGACTTCCCACAGCCGTTACTTCCGATAAAAACCGTAATCTCCCCTTTAGGAATCTTCAAATCTAATTCATTGATAATCATTGTTTCTCCATACGACAAGCTTAACGACTTTGTTTCTAATGAATGCATGACTTTCACTCCTTTTTTTGAAAAGATTAAGTTTAGACGTTACGCTGCTTATATAACAAGTAGATAAAATATGGTGCTCCAATTGCTGCTGTGAAAACACCTGCTGGTATTTCAAGCGGTAAAAAGAACGTTCTTCCTACTAAATCTGCAGCCACAATTAAAATTGCACCAATCAGTGCCGATAATGGAAGCAATACTCCAAACGACGAGCCAACGAGGCGGCGAGCAATATGAGGTGCTAATAGCCCAACAAAGCTAATACCTCCAGCAAACGCGACGGCGGTACCCGTTAGTGCCGTACTCATTACAAGCAGCATTAAGCGGTTTTTTTGAACATGACTTCCCACATTAATAGCAACTTCTTCACCCAGCTCTTGAATATTCAGGTTATGAACCATAACCAATGCAATAATGATTAAAATAACAGTAATTGGCGCAATCGTATATACATTTGTCCAGTTTGATCCATATACGCTACCAGTAATCCAAATATTCACTTGGCTCGCTTGATAAATTGGACCCATAATCATAAATAAGGTTGTCATTGCCTTGGTCAAAGCGGTTAAGCCGATGCCAATCAGTACTAAGGTAATCGGTGATACTCCGTTTCGCCAAGCGAAAATATAAAGCAAGATTGCTACAATTAAAGCGCCTAAAAATGCGCTAAGCGGCAGCCATTGAATGCTAACTGTTAGGGAGTTTTTCTCGTCGCTAAATAATGCTAAAAATAAAACGACTCCAACAGAAGCTCCTCCCGTTAAACCAATTAAGTCTGGTGATGCCAAAGGATTACGAACAAGACCTTGAAGAATGGCTCCTGCTGCCGCTAAGCAAATGCCTGCACAAATAGCGACAAGAATACGAGGTAACCGAAATGACGTGACCACTAATTTTTCAAACTCAAGGCCCTGCCCAAATAAAATTCCGATAATTTTAAATGGACCAATGAACAATTCACCCATACCAGCACTTAATACAAAGAGTGCAAAAAGTAACAATGTACAAACTGAAATAATAATTGTAGCTTTTATATTTAGTAAAAAAGAGAGATTTTTCAAACGAATCGGTTGATATTTCTTCATGCTTTAGCGCCCTTTCTTGCTAAATAAATAAAGAATGGGGTTCCAATAAAAGCAGTCATAACGCCAACAGGAATCTCTTCCGGCATAATAACATAGCGAGCTGCAATATCTGCAATTAACAGCAAAATCCCCCCTGCTACTGCGCTATAAGGGAAAATCCAACGATAGTCGTGGCCCACAAACGCTCTTACGATATGAGGAATGATAATACCTACAAAGCTAATAGGGCCTGCAATGGCAACGGCTCCTCCTGCCAAGATGGCAATGAGTATACCTGCTGTTAGTTTGACAGCAATGGTTCGCTGCCCTAAACTTCTCGCCACATCTTCACCCATATTTAAAATATTTATTTTCCCTGCCATAATAAATGACACGATAATTGCGACAGCAATATAAGGTAGTACGCCATACAACACTTCTAGTTTACGCCCTTGTACTGAACCTGCTAGCCAATACAGTACTTGATCGAGTGCTGTTTCATCCAATACGAGTAAACCTTGTGTTAAAGAAGAAAAAAACGCAGCAATTGCTGCTCCAGCAAGCGTCATTTTTATAGGCGTTAGTCCTTCTTTACCAATCGAGCCTAACAAATACACTGCTACTACGGTTAAAGCCGCTCCAACAAATGCAATCCACGTAAAGGCTTGCAGAGAGTTTACTGAAAAAATCATGATGGCAACCACGATAAAAAAACCTGCTCCAGCATTCACACCAAGAATATCAGGGGAAGCAAGCGGATTTTTCGTTAACGCTTGCATCATTGCGCCTGCAATCCCAAGACAAGCACCTACAACAGCACCTATTAGAGCACGTGGTAATCGAACATTTTGTATAACTAAATGTTCGTTTGAACCATCGAACGACTGGAACGCATTTATAGCTGTTTTTATGCTTGTATCTGTATAGCCTAAGACAATGCTTAAACCAATACAAATTAGTAGAAAGATTATACTTAAAATTAAACCAGTTACTCTCATTTTTCTATTTTGCAAAATCATCTTCATTGCTCCTCTAAGGTAGCCTATTTAACTATTACTTTCTTTTAGTTTAGGGAACATTAAAATGAGTGTCAATGACTTTGAGAATCATTTTCAACTTTTTATTGACAGCCTTTAATTTTTGCAATATTATCATAGTTGTAATTGAAAATCATTATCAATCATACATAGGGGGTTCATTAAATGAAAGCGTCTAAAGTGAAATATTTATTCTCACTGATGGCTGTAATGGTTCTTGTTTTCTTAGCAGCTTGCGGTAATTCATCATCTGAAGGTGAAACAGAAAACAGCGACAGCGCAGCAAAAGATCAGTCTTATACAATTAAACACGCAATGGGTGAAACAAAAATTGACGGAACGCCAAAACGTGTTGTTATTTTAACAAATGAAGGTACGGAAGCACTATTAGCTATGGGTGTTAAGCCAGTCGGAGCAGTAGAGTCTTGGTTAGGAAATCCTTGGTATGACCATATTAAAGACCAAATGGAAGGTGTTAAAAGCGTAGGTACTGAAAGCGAACCTAGTCTTGAAACGATTGCATCTTTAAAGCCAGACTTAATTATTGGTAACAAAATGCGTCAAGAAAAAGTGTATGATCAATTAAGCCAAATCGCACCAACTGTTTTTGCTGAAGAACTAAGAGGCGACTGGAAAGAAAACTTCAAGCTTTACTCAAAAGCAGTAAATAAAGAAGATGAAGGTAAAAAAGTATTAGCTGACTTTGATAACCGAGTGGCTGATTTAAAAGAGAAGCTTGGAGACCAAAAGAAAGAAGAAATTTCAGTTGTACGCTTTACAGCTGGCGATGTACGTATTTATCATAAAGATTCATTTTCTGGTGTAATTCTAGATCAACTTGGCTTTGCTCGTCCTGAATCACAACAGCAGAACGACTTAGCTGAAATGAACGCAACAAAAGAGCGTATTCCAGCGATGGATGGAGATAAATTATTCTACTTCTCATACGAAACTGGTGATGGAGAAGCTACAAAGGTAGCTGAAGAGTGGACAAACGATCCATTGTTTAAAAACTTGAACGTATCAAAAACAGATAGCGTGTATCCTGTAGAAGATGCAATTTGGAATACTGCTGGTGGTGTATTAGCTGCGAATATCATGCTAGATGATATTGAAAAAGTATTTTTATCTGAAAAATAAACAACAGGACAGCCTTTACAGAAAGGCTGTCTTTTTTTTGTATATATCTTTCCCTACTCACACAAACTGAGGAAGAAGTTTATTTCACTAAGGAAAGGAAGATACAATATGAATAAAAATGAAAACCAAAAACAAATTAAACCCGTCAATACAAATGATTTAGCAGGACGTCAATTTAAAGCTGCAGACTACAAAAATTCAGATGAAGTATCACAAGGCCTTTCTGAAACGCATGAACAAATGAGCGACACTTACCAAGAAGGTACGATTGAAGACACAAATCGCTAATGCTACAAAGACGCTTACTAGCGTCTTTTTTTCCATTCTCTACCCTCTCACTTTTGCCAAACTCAAAATTACTAGTGACAAAATGTAAAGACAGTTGTAAACTGTTTAAGACTAATGTAAAGACATCTGTTAGAGGAGGACCCTATGAGTAAGAACAATTTGTCTGAACGTCAGCTATTAAACATCGCCGGACTCGGTTGGTTATTCGATGCAATGGACGTAGGCATTCTTTCGTTTATTATTGCAGCTCTACATACAGAATGGAACCTTACACCTAATGAAATGAGCTGGATTGGTAGTGTGAACTCCATCGGCATGGCTGTTGGAGCTCTTGTTTTTGGATTGCTTGCGGATCGAATCGGTCGAAAATGGGTGTTCATTATTACGCTATTACTCTTTTCAATTGCGAGCGGATTGTCTGCTTTATCGACAACTTTATGGATGTTTTTAATTTTACGATTTATTATCGGAATGGGACTAGGCGGAGAGCTTCCTGTTGCTTCAACACTTGTATCAGAGACCGTAGCTCCCGAAAGACGAGGGAAAATCATTGTATTGCTGGAAAGCTTTTGGGCATATGGCTGGTTAGCTGCCGCACTTATTTCATACTTTGTTATCCCAAACTTCGGGTGGCAAATCGCATTATTAATTACCGCTTTACCTGCTTTTTACGCACTTTATTTGCGTATCAAACTTCCAGATTCACCGAAGTTTACACAGTCAATTGCAGAACATAAGCCATCCGTTTTAGATAATATTAAGCATGTATGGAGCAAAGACTATCGTAAACCAACAATCATGTTATGGATTCTTTGGTTTTGCGTTGTATTCTCCTACTACGGTATGTTCTTATGGTTACCAAGCGTGATGGTTATAAAAGGATTCAGCTTAATTAAAAGCTTTGAATACGTACTCATTATGACTCTTGCACAACTGCCGGGCTATTATACGGCCGCTTGGTTCATTGAACGAATGGGACGAAAATTTGTACTAATCACCTATCTCATTGGAACGGCTGCAAGCGCATATTTCTTCGGAACTGCAGAGTCTCTCGGCTTACTGCTAGCATCAGGAATGCTTTTGTCGTTCTTTAACTTAGGTGCTTGGGGAGCTTTATATGCGTATACACCGGAGCAATATCCGACAGTTATTCGCGGTACTGGTGCAGGAATGGCTGCTTCCTTTGGCAGAATTGGAGGAATTTTAGGCCCACTGCTTATTGGTTATTTAACAACTGAAGGCGCTTCTCTGACCGTTATATTTACTATTTTCGCAGGAGCTATCTTAATTGGTGTGGCATCGGTTATTTTCTTAGGATCTGAAACAAAACAAAAAGAATTAGCTTAATAAAAAAGGCGTTCCACATGGGAACGTCTTTTTTAAATTATTCACTTAGATCAACGTTATGGTAGACCTGTTGAACATCGTCTAAGTCTTCAAGTGCATCAATCATTTTTTCAAACTGAGCTTTTGCATCCTCAGGTAACGTCACATCGCTCTGAGCTAGCATCACAATTTCTGCCACCGTAAATTCCGTAATACCAGCTTCTTTAAAAGCAGCTTGTACAGCGTGGAACTGATCTGGCTCAGCGTAAACAATCACTGCATCTTCTTCTTCTAAAATATCGCGAGCGTCAACGTCTGCTTCCATTAAAATTTCAAGAACTTCGTCTGATGATTTGCCTTCCAGTCCAATAACAGCAGTTGCATCAAACATATAAGAAACAGATCCACTAACGCCCATATTACCGCCGTTTTTACCAAAAGCAGCGCGAACGTCTGAAGCTGTGCGGTTTACATTGTTTGTTAACGCATCAACAATAACCATTGAACCATTTGGACCAAAGCCTTCATAACGAAGCTCGTCATAACTTTCTTCTCCGCCACCTTTTGCTTTTTCAATTGCACGGTCAATGATAGCTTTTGGTACGTTATACGTTTTCGCTCGCTCTAAAACAACTTTTAGCGCTTGGTTTGCTTCTGGATCCGGCTCACCTTGTTTTGCTACTACATAAATTTCACGGCCAAATTTAGCATAAATTCGACTTGTTTGAGCATCTTTTGACGCTTTCTTTTCTTTGATATTATTCCACTTACGACCCATATTTTTCACTCTCTTTCGAATGTATATCTAATGTTAAAACATCACTCTGCCACCTTCTATTATACCGCAATTAATTTATTCGGCAATTCTTTCAGCACCATCATCATTCATCTTTACATGATGATAAATAAAAGCTACTACTACAAAGAATAAGCTCATATACTAAGCTAGAAATCGTCTGATACCCTACCTTCAAAAAGGATATCATTGGGATTGAAAATAATTAAATGATAAAATTATTTATCTACCATATTTTTCGAGAAAGGAATTTTTTTCGACAACTGAATAGCACTTACTCATTACATGTAGGAAGGATGATTTTTTTATGAAAACCGAAATACCTCAACCTAAAACATATGGACCTCTTGGCAACGTACCTTTGCTTGACAAAAATAAACCCGTCCTATCGTTAATGAAATTAGCTGAAGAATATGGCCCGATTTTCCGATTACAAGGTCCGACCGGCTCCTCTCTTGTTCTTTCAGGACATGAGCTTGTAAAAGAAGTGTGTGACCAGTCACGTTTTGATAAAAATGCTGAAGGTGCTTTAGCTAAAGTTCGCGCTTTTGGTGGCGATGGTCTCTTTACAAGTTGGACACACGAACCAAACTGGCAAAAGGCACACAATATTTTGGCTCCAACATTTAGTCAACGAGCAATGAAAGATTACCATTCTATGATGACTGATATTGCGGTTCAGCTCGTTCAAAAGTGGGAGCGTTTAAACCCAAATGAAGAAGTTGATGTTCCAGAGGATATGACCAGACTCACATTAGATACAATTGGCTTATGTGGGTTCAACTATCGCTTCAATAGCTTTTATCGCGAAAACTATCACCCTTTTGTAACAAGTATGGTACGTGCTTTAGAAGAAGCCATGCATCAAATGCAGCGACTAGATATTCAAGATAAATTAATGGTTCGAACAAAAAAACAGTTTCAACATGATATCCAAGCGATGTTTTCATTGGTTGATAGTATCATTTCAGAACGCAAAAACCAAAATGGTCAGAACGACAAAGATTTATTGGCGCGCATGCTAAACGTTAAAGATCCTGAGACAGATGAACTGCTAGATGATGAAAACATTCGTTATCAAATTATTACTTTTTTAATTGCAGGTCATGAAACAACGAGTGGATTACTGTCATTTGCCATTTACTACTTAATGAATAATCCTGATAAGTTGGAAAAAGCTTATACAGAAGTCGATACTATTTTGACGGATGATGTACCTTCATATGACCAAGTAGTAAAACTCAAATATATCAAAATGGCGTTAAACGAATCTCTCCGATTATGGCCAACCGCACCTGCTTTCAACCTTTTTGCTAAAGAAGACGCCCTTATTGGAGGCAAATACCCTGTGCAAAAAGAAGGTGAGCGCATTATGGTTTTACTTCCTTCTTTGCATCGTGATAAAAGTGCTTGGGGAGATAATGTAGAAGAGTTTATTCCAGAACGGTTTGAAGATCCTAAAAAAGTGCCACATCATGCTTTTAAACCCTTTGGAAATGGGCAGCGAGCATGTATTGGTATGCAGTTTGCGCTTCATGAAGCCACGCTCGTACTCGGGATGCTATTAAAGAAATTTACGTTTATTGACCATAACAATTACCAGCTAGACATTAAACAATCGTTAACACTAAAGCCCAATGATTTTAAAATTAGAGTACAAAAGCGAGAAGTAAATTTACAACCGGCTACAATCAACAAACAAAACACAAAAGAAGAGAAGCAAGAACAAAAACAAGCAGAAATTATCGGGGCAAATAACCTACCTCTACTTGTGCTTTACGGATCCGATACGGGCACAGCCAAAGGTGTAGCCGAGGAGCTTGCAGCAGAAGCAAGCATTCACGATGTGAAAGTGGAAACAGCGAGTTTAAATGACCACGCCGGATCTTTACCAAGAGAAAGCGCTGTTTTGATTGTCACTGCTTCTTATAATGGGCAACCGCCTAGCAATGCAACTCAGTTTTTGAAATGGTTAGATGAAGCAGGAGTAAATGAACTTGAAGGCGTTACTTATGCTGTATTTGGCTGCGGAGACCGCAACTGGGCAAGCACTTATCAAGCAGTTCCAAGAACAATCGACGAACTGCTTGCAAAAAAAGGCGCAACACGTTTTTCAGACAGAGGCGAAGGCGATGTAAGCGGAGATTTCGAAGAGGAATTTAGCGCTTGGAAATCAGCAATGTGGAAATCAGTGCTGAACACGTTTGGGTTAAAAGTAAAGGAAAATCTAGAGCGAAAACAGGCTTCTCTCAGCTTACAGTTCATAAATGGTCTAAGCAGTTCACCGCTGGCACCTTCATACGAAGCGATTCAAGCAACTGTTATAGAAAATCGTGAACTTCAAGCGGCTGCTAGTAATCGAAGCACTCGTGCTATTGAAGTGCAGTTACCTAATGGAATGACGTATACAGAAGGCGACCATCTAGGTGTTTTACCCAAAAACAGCACAGCTCTCGTAGATCGTGCACTAAAAAGGTTCCGCCTAAAAGGAAGTGACCAAGTACTGCTAACAGCTACTGGACGCTCTGCGGTTCACTTACCAGTAAATCGTCCTGTATGCTTAGAAGATTTACTTACCTATAGTGTTGAGCTCCAAAGCGTCGCTACTCGTGCACAAATTCGTGAGCTTGCTTCTTTCATTGTTTGTCCACCGCACAAATATGAGCTTGAAGCTCTGCTTGAAGAAGGAACCTATCAAAAAGAAGTATTAGAAAAGCGCGTTTCAATGCTGGACTTTTTAGAGAAGTATGAAGCATGCGAAATGCCGTTTGAACGCTTTTTAGAGCAACTCTCAGCGCTCAAGCCACGCTACTACTCTATTTCAAGTTCGCCACTTGTAAAAAAAGATACGCTTAGTATTACGGTCGGTGTCGTTGATTCACCTGCTTGGAGTGGTAACGGCCACTATAAAGGTGTTGCTTCAACTTATTTAGCTGAATGTACGGAAGGAAACGAAATTACATGCTTTGTTCGTACACCGCAATCGAATTTCCAACTGCCAGAAAACAAAGAAACGCCTGTTATTATGGTTGGTCCTGGAACTGGCATTGCACCATTTAGGGGATTTTTACAGCAACGTAGCATATTGAAAAAGCAAGGAACAAACCTTGGAGAAGCTCACCTTTACTTCGGATGCCGTCACCCAGAGCTTGATTATCTTTACCGAGAAGAGCTAGAACGAGCTGAACAAGATCAGCTTGTATCCGTCCATACAGCATTCTCTCGATTAGCCAAGCAACCGAAAACGTATGTACAGGACCTTATAAAGAAAGATGGAGATTATTTAATTTCATTGCTTGACCAAGGTGCTTACCTCTACATTTGTGGAGATGGAAGCAAGATGGCTCCTGACGTTGAACGAACGCTTTGCGAAGCTTATCAAAGCGTTCATAACGTAAGCGAGCCAGATGCTAGAAAATGGCTGAGCAACCTACAGCTAAAAGGACGCTATAACCAAGATGTTTGGGCTGGTTCATGATTCGGTCAAACATGAAAACGTCGAAAAAGAACCATAGAGTTACTTTATGGTTCTTTTTCATCTGCTCAAACAGCGGTAGTTTATGAACATCATATAATCGTTTTTATTCCTACACCTATTAACATTAATCCTGTAGATTTTTGAAATACCTTTTGAACTTGAGGTTTTTCTAACCACCTTTTCACGTGGTCTATGATATAAACGACAACTAAAAACCACACTACTGCTATCAAGGTAAGAATTAAGCCTAAAACTATTAACTGCTGATTTACATTTTCATTAATATTAATGAACTGAGGCATAAATGTGATATAGACTAAAATTGTCTTTGGGTTAAGAATATTACTAAGTGCTCCTTGCAAATAAGACTCTTTATAATAACGGCGTAATGAATGATGAACTTGAGCATCACTTTCAACCTCAACTGATTTTAACGAAATGATATCTTTGTCTACAAATGCTTTCACACCTAAATAAAATAAGTATGCGGCTCCTACATATTTGATTGTATTAAATAGAAACACTGACTGAGCAATCACGACTGATAGACCCAAAACTGCAATAATCGTCCAGAAAGTAAGCCCTGTTGCCATTCCTAATATCGTATAGCGGCCAGCTTTTGCTCCGTAATTAATCGTATTTTTCATAATGAGTAGCGTATCTGCACCTGGAATCATAGACATCACAAGTGCCATTAAGATGTAAGCAACTAAATTATCCATTTTACTCCTCCACCACTTTTACTACTGTTTATCTTAATAAAGCAATTACTTAATGATTATCTCCTCTACTTCTAAAAATTTTCATATACTGCTTTGGCGTAAGGCCAATTAGTTTTTTAAAGCACTTTGTTAAATGACTCTGATCACTAAACCCAGTTAAAAAAGCAGTCTCAATGGGCTTAATGCCTTGTTCTAACATGTGCTTTGCATGGTTTACTCGAATGGTTTCTAGATATCTATAAGGGGAAATTTTCTTTTGTTTAATGAAAGATCTTAGTAAATGATATTTGCTCCAACCTATTAACTCACTTAGATCATTAAGAGTTATTGCCTTTGTATAATTTCCTTCTAAATAGTAACATACGTCTTTAATTTCATGAGAGACTTCAGGGTTAGGTGCAACAACTTCAAGGTCAGAATATGCTTGTACAAGTTCTTCCAACAGACATAAAAATAATTCTTCTTTTTTAAATTCCGTCTCTCCCTCTAGAATCTTCAGGTGTAAATCTTTTAAACTGTGGACACTCTCGCTTTGACATAAAACGCTTTGATTAAAGATTGGAAGACGCTCGCTACCAGTAATCTCGAGCATTGCTTTGCTCATGGCTTCTGGCTTTACATTAATACAACGATAATCCAACGTTTTGTGATCTATTTGCTCGCAGCTATGTGTGTCATAAGGATTAAATAATAATAAGTCTCCTGGGTTAATAATGTATTCATTCCCTTTACACTCCAGATGGCGCTGTCCTTTTTCAATAAAACCGATGACATAGTACTCATGAAAGTGAGCCGGGAATTTCTGCATAATCCCCTTAAACTGATAAGCTTCAATATTTAAATCTGGATCAAGATAAGCTGTTCGAATCTCATTTGACATGTAGCTATCCTCCCATAACGTAATGAAAGTTCTAAGATAACATGTACGTATGCTTTTTTCTTGTATGATATTGCGCTTCATGCAACTATTTCGTTCTTTCAAATGGCGATGAAATACATAGCCATAGCATAATCCTTAACAGTTTCAGCTTCTAACCTGAAACAACATAAATAAACTTCAAATAAAAAAGAACCATGAAGCTGTAGCTAGTGCAGCTTCATGGTTCTTATTATAAGTAAGGTTAGCCACCAAAATTATGTATTTGGTGGAGACGGTGGGAGTCGAACCCACGTCCAGAAATATCGCCACTTAAGCGTCTACGAGTGTAGTCAGCATATTCGCATTTCGCTCATTTATCTGCCTGCTGACAGGCGCCCAAAGAGCTAGTCTGATTAATCTCTTCCTTCGTCCTCAGACGGCGAACTCCGGCGTAGCCCACTTAAAGTGAGTCCCTTACCCTACCACATGGGCGATGGAGGGAGGAACCGCTAAGCTGTTATTAGGCAGCTAAAGCGAAGTTATTGTTAGATTTGCCAGTTATTATTGGCGTTGATGTTTTAACGAGGCCATCTCCTCGACTCGCAACCTAAGCTCGAACTATCCCTGTCGAATCCGTAACGTCCCCATTATGAAAAGGGAGTCGGAATGCGTAAGATTTTTCACTTACAGCAGATAGCGACTTGTGTTTGCAAAAGTCATCTAACGAATAACTATTTTTATTATAGCACAAAACAAGCATTTTGCAATTGTAAAATAATGTAACTATTCTTTTTGACGATCGCGGAAAGCTCGCTCTATATCGCGTTTCGCTTCTTTACGTTTTAAGTCTTCGCGCTTGTCATATTTCTTTTTACCCTTACCAAGACCTAATAAAACCTTAGCAAAGCCGTTTTTTAAATAGATTTTCAACGGTACAAGTGAATACCCTGTTTCCTTGGTATAGCCGATCAATTTATTGATTTCACGCTTGTGAAGTAAAAGCTTACGGGTACGCAGCGGCTCATGGTTGTAGCGGTTTCCTTGTTCATATGGACTAACGTGCATATTATGTAAGAATACCTCACCGTTTTGAACGCGTGCGAATGAGTCTTTTAAGTTTACGCGCCCGTTACGAATCGACTTTATTTCCGTTCCTTGTAGGACAATTCCTGTTTCGTACGTTTCTTCAATAAAATAGTCGTGTCTTGCTTTTTTATTTTGAGCAACTACTTTCCCTTCACCTTTTGGCATACTTGCTTATTCCCCTTTCATTCGCTCGTCTTTAGAAGCAGCCGTTAAGGCTGCTTCTATTCACTTATTTACGCTTCTTCTTTTTCTTTTTAAGATTTGGTGCGCCTTCAAAGAATTTTTTCTTTTTCTTCTTTTTCGGCTTTTGTGTTGTCCATTCACCTTTTGAATCGCCTGCTTTATCTTTGCGACGACCTCTGCGGTTTTCTTTATCGTCCTTGCGTGACTTTTGTTTCATGTTAATCACTTTTGGACGGTCTTTTGACAAACGCTTTTGACTTGTCTTCATGCCGACAATAACAAAGTCAATGGCACGCTCGTCTTTATTCACATCAGCAACTTTAATTTCAATTTCATCGCCAATACGGAACACTTTTCCTGTTCTCTCACCAATCATTGCATAATGGCGTTCATCATAGCGATAATAATCATCCGTTAAATCACTAACATGTACAAGACCTTCAATTGTATTTGATAGTTCAACGAACATTCCAAAGTTTGTTACTGAGCTGATAATTCCGTCAAACGTTTCACCAATTTTATCTGCCATAAACTCCGCTTTTTTCATATCGTCCGTTTCACGCTCTGCGTCAACCGATCTTCTTTCCATGCTTGAAGAGTGATCAGCAATTTCAGGAAGCTTTTCGCCCCATTTTTCTTGCGTTGCTTCATCCACCTGATTGTTAATTAAATACGTACGAATTAAGCGATGAACGATTAAATCAGGATAACGGCGAATTGGAGACGTGAAATGTGTGTAGAACTCCGCTGATAGTCCAAAGTGGCCAAGGTTATCTGCTTGATATTTGGCTTGCTGCATCGAGCGTAGCATTACTTTAGAAACGACCATCTCTTCTGGTGTTCCCGCTACTGCTTCTAAAATGTCCTGTAGCGCACGAGGATGAATGTCATTTCCTGTTCCCTTTACAGCGTATCCGAAATTCGTCACAAATTCTAAAAAGCGATTAAGCTTTTCTTCTTTTGGATCTTCATGAATACGGTACATAAACGGAACATTCATCCAGTGAAAATGCTCAGCCACAGTTTCATTTGCTGCTAGCATGAATTCTTCAATTAGCCTTTCGGATACAGAGCGCTCACGCAGTATCACATCGGTTGGATGACCGTCGTCATCAACTAATACTTTTGCTTCTTTAAAATCAAAGTCGATTGCTCCTCGGTCCATACGCTTTTTACGAAGAATTTCCGCCAGTTTTTCCATACGCTCAAACATTGGAATCAGCTCTTCATAACGAGCACGAACGGCTTCATCTTTGTCTGTTAGAATTTTATTAACATCGGAATACGTCATTCGCTCAGTTGTTTTGATTACACTTTCGAAGATATCATGATTAACCACTTCTCCAGCTGAATTAATTTCCATTTCACAGGAAAGCGTTAATCGATTTACTTTTGGATTTAAGGAACAAATCCCGTTTGAAAGTCGATGCGGAATCATAGGAATTACGCGATCTACTAAGTAGATACTTGTTCCGCGTTCTGCCGCTTCTACATCAATTGGTGAACCTTCCGTTACATAGTGACTAACATCTGCAATGTGAACACCTAACTTATAGTTACCGTTTTCAAGCTCTGTTACCGTTACCGCATCATCTAAATCTTTAGCATCTGCCCCATCAATAGTAACAATCACTTGGTCTCGTAGATCTCGACGACCTTTTATTTCGTCTTCTGAAATCGTTTCAGGTGTATTAATCGCTTGCTCTAAAGCATCGCCTGGAAACTCCTGTGGAAGTCCATATTTATGAATAACTGAGATAATGTCGACTCCTGGATCATTTTTATGACCTAAAATCTGTACAATTTTCCCTTCTGCATTCATGCGCCCTTCTGGATAGCTTGTTAACTCTACAACAACCTTATGTCCTTCTGCCGCCCCATTACGTGCACCTTTAGGAATAAAGATATCTCCTGCGATCTTTTTATCATCCGCAATAACAAACCCAAAGTTTTTACTTTCCGTGTACGTTCCAACAATTTGTTGTGTACCACGCTCAATGATTTTAACAATGGTTCCTTCACGGCGGTTACCTGAAGACTCTGACAGTACGCGAGCTAATACAATGTCGCCATGCATTGCATTGTTTGTCTCCGTGGGTGGAATGAAAATATCATCCGCTCCTTGCTCTTCTGGGACAACAAATGCAAATCCCTTGGCATGACCTGTTACTTTTCCTTTAACGAAATTCATTCGTTCAGGTACACCATATCGATTGTTTCTTGCTCGAATTATAAGACCTTGTTCTTCCATGATTACAAGAGCTTTTACAAAATCTTTAAACTCAGCTGAATCTTCAATCCCAAACTCTTTCTCTAATTCTTGGACCGTTAAAGGTTTATACGTTTCTTCTTTCATAAACGTTAACAAACGGTCAATATACTGTTGAATTTCTTGTTCCATGTCTTTCCCTCCTTTTCGTTGTGCTTATCAATAACACTATTTATCAAAAATAGCATTCATCCGTCCTCATTTACTTTTTTGGCCAACTTTAGGCTCTCATTTTTTGATTAGCCTTTTACCAATCTAATGATTCTAAGAATTGATAAACATCTTCATGCAGCTGGTCTCTTTCCTTATCTAACGTAATAGCATGACCCGATTCTTCATACCATTTAATATCTTTTACAGGTGACTCAACATTATTGTAGATAATATTTGCACTATCTGTATTAATCATATGATCGTTACGTGCTTGTACAACAAATGTTGGTGCATAAATCATATCAACAGAGTCTCTAACTTCTGAAATTAGTCCTTGTAATGCGTTCAACGTATTCATCGGTGTCTTCTTAAATTCTTCCATCTCTTGCTGGATTTGATCTTCAGATTTTCCTTCACGCTTTTTATATTCGCGAGCGTACTCTAAAACACCTTCATACATCACTTCTTCACTTTTGATATACATAGGTGCGCACATTGGGACAATACCCTTTATAGGTACAGTGTAACCTAATTTAAGCGAAAATACGCCACCAAGTGATAGCCCAACTGCTGCAATGCTTTCATGACCACGATCTTTTAAAAGCTGATAGCCATCCATTACGTCTTTCCACCAATCTTCAGGCCCTGTATGTACTAATTCTTCAGGTGCTACGCCATGTCCTTTATAATGAGGTGCATGACACGTGTACCCTTTCTTTTCTAAGAAGCGTCCGAGCATACGAACATCTGCTGAATTACCTGTGAATCCGTGTAATAACAATACGGCTTTATCTCCACCTTCAAAAGTGAACGGTTTTGGTTGTGCAATTTTCATTTCAATTAACTCCTTTTTTTCTATAATGTCTACAACTATGAAGGAATCAGTCATTTTTTTATGTGATATGTCTCACACAGCATGACCTAATCATTGTGTTTGTTTATGTAATTCCATTTGCCCAAGCAAAATGGAATCTTTTTCATTAAACATTCATTATATCATTACATGAATTTAAAGTTAAAGAATTGAACACTTATGAAAAATACCACCTGATGTATACAACTTGGCACATACCAAATTCGTATACATCAGGTGGTATTTACAAACGAACTTACAGTTGAAAATATGATACCGCAATCGTTAATAAGAAAAACAGCACGGATAATACAACCGTTAAACGGTGCAGTACTAAATCAAGTCCACGCGCTTTTTGCTTACCGAATAATGTTTCAGCACCACCTGAAATTGCTCCAGATAAGCCAGTGGATTTGCTTGTTTGAAGAACAACAACCACGATTAGCGCAATCGAAACAATAACTAGCAGCGTGATTAGAAATGTGTGCATATGCTACCTCCTGTAGATAAGGAAAATAAACTGTTGCTATCTATACAAACTATTTTTATATGCTAAAAATCAGACTACTTTAAAGTAAATTTATCATAAAATGGCTATTGGTACAAGTAAGGACAAAAAAAAAGATGGATGAAAGTTTTCATCCATCTTTTTTATCACTCATATAACTTATTTCTTTAAGTTATAGAAAGATTTAGCGCCATCGTATACAGCTAGAACACCTAGCTCGTCTTCGATGCGTAGTAATTGATTGTATTTCGCAATACGGTCTGTACGAGACATAGAACCAGTTTTGATTTGACCAGCGTTTGTTGCAACAGCGATATCAGCGATTGTTGCATCTTCAGTTTCACCAGAACGGTGAGAAACTACAGCTGTGTAACCAGCACGTTTAGCCATTTCAATTGCTTCAAATGTTTCAGTTAATGTACCGATTTGGTTAACTTTGATAAGGATAGAGTTACCTACGCCTTGTTCGATACCTTGAGCAAGTTTTTTCGTGTTTGTTACGAATAAATCATCACCAACAAGTTGTACTTTACCACCGATACGATCAGTTAAAAGTTTGTGACCATCCCAGTCATTTTCGTCTAAACCGTCTTCGATTGAAACGATTGGGAATTCGTTAACTAGTTCTTCGTAGAAGTCTACCATTTCAGCAGAAGTTAAACCGTTACGGCCTTCTCCAGCTAAATCATATTTACCAGTTTCTTTGTTGAAGAATTCAGAAGAAGCAACGTCCATACCTAATTGGATGTCTTGACCAGCTTTGTAGCCAGCTTTTTCGATTGCTTCAACGATTACTTCTAATGCTTCACGGTTAGAACCAAGGTTTGGAGCAAATCCGCCTTCGTCACCTACAGCTGTGTTTAAGCCTTTTGCAGATAATACAGCTTTTAACGCGTGGAATACTTCAGCACCCATACGGATTGCTTCTTTAAATGTAGGAGCTCCTACAGGTAAGATCATGAATTCTTGGAAGTCAACGTTGTTATCAGCATGAGAACCACCGTTGATGATGTTCATCATTGGAGTTGGTAATTGCTTAGCGTTGAATCCACCAAGGTAACGGTATAATGGAAGACCTACGAAGTCAGCTGCTGCGTGAGCTACTGCCATAGATACACCAAGGATAGCGTTAGCACCTAGTTTACCTTTGTTTTCAGTACCATCTAACTCGATCATAAGGCGGTCGATACCGATTTGATCAGTTGCGTCCATACCTACTAATTCAGGAGCGATGATTTCGTTTACGTTTTCAACTGCTTTTAATACACCTTTACCTAGGTAACGAGATTTGTCACCGTCACGTAGTTCTACTGCTTCGTGTTCACCAGTAGAAGCACCACTTGGTACGATTGCGCGTCCGAAAGCGCCTGACTCAGTGTATACTTCAACTTCAACTGTTGGGTTACCGCGAGAATCTAATACTTCGCGTGCATAAATGTCAAGAATTGTTGGCATTTTAAAACTCTCCTTTAAAAATCAATTATTTAATTAATGTTTTACCTGTCATTTCTTTCGGCTGAGCTACATCTAAAAGGTTAAGCATTGTAGGAGCTAAGTCACCTAGAATACCACCTTCGCGAAGCTCTACGCCTTGCTTTGTTACGATAACTGGAACTGGGTTTGTTGTATGAGCCGTCATTGGGTTACCTTCAAGCGTTATAACTTCATCAGAGTTACCATGGTCTGCTGTGATGATTGCTGTACCGCCTTTAGCTAAAATTGCATCTACAATTTTACCTAGGCACTCATCGACTGTCTCGATTGCTTTAACTGTTGGCTCTAACATACCAGAGTGTCCAACCATATCTGGGTTTGCAAAGTTTAAGATAATAGCATCTTGCTTGTCTCCTTCGATTTCTGCAAGCAACGCGTCCGTCACTTCATAAGCACTCATCTCAGGTTTTAAGTCGTATGTTGCTACTTTTGGTGAATCGATTAAGATTCGCTTTTCACCAGGAAACTCTGCTTCGCGTCCACCGCTCATAAAGAACGTTACGTGTGGGTATTTTTCTGTTTCCGCAATACGAAGCTGCTTCAAGTTGTTTTGAGATAATACTTCACCAAGCGTATTATCCAAGTTAACAGGCTTGAATGCTACATATCCGTCAACTGTTTCACTAAAGTGAGTTAAGCATACAAAATGTAAGTTTTTTGGATGTTTTTCACCGCGATCAAATGAACGGAAGTCTTCGTTTGTAAACGTATTTGAAATTTGAATTGCACGGTCAGGACGGAAGTTATAGAAAATAACTGAATCTTCGTCTTTAATCGTTGCAACTGGCGAACCGTCTTCTTTTGTAATAACAGAAGGTAAAACGAATTCGTCATATACGCCGTTTTCATAAGAGTCTTTTACGCACTCTTGAGGGCTTGTATAAGATGGACCATCACCGTAAACCATTGCGCGATAAGCTTTTTCAACGCGCTCCCAGCGTTTGTCACGGTCCATTGAGTAGTAACGTCCTGAAAGTGTTGCAATTTCACCAACGCCATACTCTTCAATTTTTTCATTTAATTCTTTTAAATACTGCTCGGCAGATTGAGGTGCTACGTCACGACCATCTAAGAAACCGTGAATATACACTTTCTCTAGATCTTCTTTTTTCGCTAAGCGAAGCAGAGCATATAAATGCTCGATGTGACTGTGAACACCACCGTCTGATAAAAGTCCGAAAAGATGAAGGCTTGTACCTTTTTCTTTTGCGTGCTTCACAGCAGCTACAAGCGTTTCGTTTTTCTCAAACTCACCTTCGCGAATTGCTACATTTACGCGTGTTAAGCTTTGATAAACGATACGACCTGCACCGATATTTAAGTGTCCTACTTCAGAGTTACCCATTTGGCCTTCTGGTAGACCTACAGCTTCACCTGATGCTTGAAGTGTCGCATGTGGAAACTCGTTCCAGTAACGATCGAAGTTTGGTTTTTTTGCATGTTTAACTGCATTACCTTTTTCTTCATCACGTAATGCAAAACCATCTAAGATGATTAATGCTGTTGGTTTCTTACTCATTACTTACCAGCCTCCAAAAGCTGTAAGAATGAAGAAGCTTCTAAGCTTGCTCCACCTACTAAAGCACCGTCGATGTCTGATTGAGACATGTATTCTTTGATGTTAGCAGGCTTTACGCTTCCGCCGTATTGAATACGAACTGCATCTGCTACGTCTTGAGAGAATTGCTCTGCTACTACGCTACGGATATAAGCACAAACTTCGTTTGCACCTTCTGCAGTTGAAGATTTACCTGTACCGATTGCCCAGATTGGCTCATAAGCAATAACAACTTGTTTTGCTTGCTCGTCAGTTAAACCTGCTAACGCTTTTTGTACTTGGTTAGCTACAACTGTTTTTGTTTGATCTTGCTCATACTCTTCATTTGTTTCACCGCAACAAACGATGGGTGTTAAACCATGTTTGAATGAAGCGATTGTTTTTTGATTTACTGTTTCGTCAGTTTCAGCGAACATTTCGCGACGCTCAGAGTGCCCTAAGATTACATAGTTCACGCCTAAATCAGCTAGTGCAACTGGGCTTACTTCTCCAGTGAATGCTCCGCTTTCTTCAAAGTGCATGTTTTGTGCACCAACTTTTAAGTCTGTACCTTTAGTTGCTTGCACTAAGCGGTCTAAGAATAATGCTGGAGCACATACTACTGATTCTACGTTCTCAGGAGATGGTACTGCTCCCTTTAATTCTTCTACAAAGCTTGTTGCTTCTGAAAGTACTTTGTTCATTTTCCAGTTTCCTGCAATGATTGGTTTACGCATGTGTAACACCGTCCTTTGTTTATTGTTGGTTTCCCTTCACTCACGTTGGATTAAAAAGAGGGTGCTGTTCAAAAGAGGTCGGTCCACACTCTTTTTATCTCTTTCATGTCCCACTCGTTACTCTCTGTGATGTTCGTTCTTAGCATCAGTTTTCAGGTCGGTCCTCCATCGAACTGTTACGTTCAACTTACTTATCGTTTAGAGCAACTACGCCTGGAAGTTCTTTACCTTCCATAAACTCTAGTGACGCACCGCCACCTGTAGAAATATGGCTCATTTTATCAGCTAAACCGAATTTCTCAACAGCTGCAGCAGAGTCTCCTCCACCGATTACTGAGTATGTGTCAGTTGCTTCAGCTAAAGCTTCCGCTACTGCTTTTGTACCGTTAGCGAATGTATCTAATTCAAATACACCCATTGGTCCATTCCAGATCACTAGCTTAGAGTTTTTAATTACGTCAGCATAGATTTCACGCGTTTTTGGGCCCGCATCTAAGCCTTCCCAATCGCTTGGAATGTTCTCAATTGATACAGTCTGAGTGTTTGCATCATTTGAGAAGTCATCTGCTACTACCACGTCTACTGGCATGTAGAAGTTAACACCGTTTTTCTTCGCTTTTTCCATGAATGATTTTGCAAGATCAATCTTATCTTCTTCAAGAAGAGATTTACCTACTTCATGGCCTAGTGCCTTAATAAATGTGTAAGAAAGTCCTCCACCGATGATTAAGTTATCTACTTTATCAAGCAGATTATCAATTACATCGATTTTGTCTTTAACTTTTGCTCCACCAACAATTGCAGTGAATGGACGGTCTGGGTTTGATAATGCTTTAGAAAGCACATCAAGTTCTTTTTCCATTAAGAAACCTGCTACTGCTGGAATATGGTGAGCAATTCCTTCAGTTGAAGCATGTGCACGGTGAGCTGCACCAAATGCATCATTTACGTAAACGTCTGCTAACTCAGCAAATGCTTTTGCTAATTCAGCATCATTTTTCTCTTCACCTGGGTAGAAACGTACGTTTTCAAGTACTAAAACATCGCCTTCGTTCATGCTGTCGATTGTTTTTTGCACGTTTTCACCAAAAGCTTCGTCAGCTTTTGCTACGTCTTTACCTAAAAGAGCTTGTAAACGCTCTGCAACAGCAGTTAAACGTAATTCTTCAACTACTTCGCCTTTTGGACGTCCAAGGTGGCTAGCTAAAATTACTTTTGCACCTTGTTCTACTAGGTGTTGAATAGTAGGAAGAGCTGCACGAATACGAGTTTCATCTGTTACTTTTCCGTCTTTCATTGGTACGTTAAAGTCTACGCGACAAAATACTCGCTTTCCTTTTACATCGATGTCTCTCAACGTTTTTTTATTCATCGTCAAAAGGCCTCCTTAAGTATTATGGGGTACTAAGCAATTAGGCTTCTATGTAAATCACAATATAGCTAGCTGTAGTAACCTTTCATATATTGGCGCCTTACAATATGAAAAATGCCACGACTAGCAACAAGATGACGTTTATGCTGTAGAAGCCGATACATAAATCAAGGAAGAGGGGGGGGGCCCCTCTCTTCCTTAGCAAGTCTTATTATAGTATTTCTCATTTGAGATATCCAATAAAAACAAAGCAGTGTCCTATGGGATATCTATCTAGCTATGACTAAAGAGTCGATTTCGCTGTTCTTATAGTCCTTTAGCAGCGATGTATTGAGCTAAGTCTACTACACGGTTAGAGTATCCGCTCTCGTTATCGTACCAAGAGATAACTTTTACCATGTTACCTTCCATTACCATTGTAGATAATGCGTCGATTGTAGAAGAGTTGATGTTACCGTTGTAGTCACCAGATACTAATGGCTCTTCGCTATAGCCAAGGATCCCTTTAAGATCGCCTTCAGCAGCTTCTTTAAGAGCGTTGTTTACATCTTCAACAGTTACTTCTTTATCAAGCTCAGCAACTAAGTCTACTAGAGAAACGTTTGGAGTTGGAACACGCATAGCTCCACCGTTTAATTTACCTTTTAATTCAGGTAATACTAGAGATACAGCTTTAGCAGCACCAGTTGAAGTTGGGATGATGTTCTCAGCAGCTGCACGAGCACGACGGTAATCTTTATGTGGTAAGTCTAAGATTTGTTGGTCATTTGTGTAAGAGTGAACCGTTGTCATCATTCCACGTTTAAGGCCGAACTTGTCGTTTAACACTTTAGCGAATGGCGCTAAGCAGTTAGTTGTACAAGAAGCATTTGAAATTACGTTGTGGTTAGCTGCATCGTATTTGTCTTCGTTAACACCCATTACGATTGTGATGTCTTCATCGCTTGCTGGAGCAGAGATGATTACTTTTTTAGCTCCTGCTTCTAAGTGTTTTGCAGCGTCAGCGCGTTTTGTGAAGAATCCAGTAGATTCAACAACGATATCTACGCCTTGTTTGCCCCAAGATAATTGAGCTGGGTCACGCTCAGCAGAGATTTCGATTGTTTTACCGTTTACTACTAAGTTGTTGCCATCTACTACTACTTCTGCATCTAATTTACCGTGTACAGAATCATATTTTAAAAGATGAGCAAGCATGTTAGCGTCAGTTAAGTCGTTAATTGCTACTACCTCAACGTTATCGTTTTTTAAAGCTGCGCGGAATACGTTACGGCCGATACGACCAAATCCGTTAATACCAATTTTTACTACCATGGGTATTTCCTCCTTGAATGTAAAAAGTATTTTTTATAATCAGGGATTAATTAAAATCCCTTACTAACTCTTTTGCAGCACCTTCATCTGTAATCAGAATCGAATGATGTGCTTGTTGCATAAATGCTCGAATTGCCTTTGCCTTCGAAGAACCACCTGCTACCGCGATGACACATTTATTGTTCTTTAAATCATCGAGTTGTATGCCAACTGTTTTCACTTTATGAACAACTTCTCCCTTTTGATTGAAGTAATATCCAAAAGCTTCACCAACAGCATGTCCTTTTTTGACTTTTTCTAAGTCTTCAGAAGATGTCCTTCGACGCTCCGCCATTGTCATAGCGTCTCCTATTCCATGAACAACCATACTTGCTGACTTAATTAATTGAATCATCTCCCGAATGGAAGGTTCCCCTACAATTGACTTATAGGCTTCGTCACTTAGCTGGTCTGGGACATGAAGAAGACGATACTGACCCATCGACTTTTCAGCCATTTTTGCGCAAATAGTGTTCGCTTGGTTTTGAACATTTTCACCAAGTCCACCACGAGCTGGCACAAATAGAACATCAGGGTGCTTAATATCGGGTGTCATCATATTGGCAACAGCGGCAAGCGTTGTACCACCTGTAACAGCAACAATCTTTTTGGGATCAACAAGGCGCTCTTTGATGCACGACACAGCAGCTCTACCCATTTCGTTTTTAACAAAAAGTGAAGAATCGCTATCTCCAGAAACAACAACGACTTCTGCTAAAGAAAAGGCCTCTTTTAATGTTGTTTCCAATAATCGAAGTCCGGAAACTTCTTTCATTACGACTTCTAAATCGTGTAGCAGTAGCTCACCTTCTGTCGTAAGTGTCATTCCAGTTGTCTGCACATCAATTAAATCTTGCTCTTTCAGAAATGTAACCTCACTGCGTAACACACGCTCTGTTAACCCTAAGCTAACAGCTAAGTTGCGTCTACCGATCGGTTGCATTAAGCGTATGTACTGCAAGATTTGATATCGCTTTTGCATAACAGATAGAAGTTCAGGCAATAATTTTCGTTGTACTTCTATTAATGAACGCATGTTTAAATCTCCTTAAGGTGCAAGCTCATTGGACAACATAAGTCCCGTATAGACATATTTTGTCCCACCCACGCAAAAAAATTCACCCTGTTACATGTTTCATTCTAACAGGAGTGAATCCTTTATTCAACTCATCTGATGGCGTTTTTATAAAGTAAACGCTTTCTTATATTTTCTCTTTGAATTTTCCCATACATAACAACCTCACCATCGATTTCTATAACCGGAATCATAAGATGAAATTGTTCTAATAAACGTTCATCTGAGTAAATATCCTTTTCAATCACACTAAAGTTAAGGTCATGCTGTAAGGCAGTTAACATTTCTTTAACCTCTTCACATAAAGGGCATGTTTTTCTTGTATACAAAACAACCTGCATCGACATCACCTTCTTTTTAATAGAGTTATACGTAAACTTTTCTTTGGTTAGATGAAGCAATGTTTAGCTGTTCCCGGTATTTAGCTACCGTTCTTCTTGATATTTTCACATCATGCTCTGTTAATAACTGGTTGGTGAGCTGCTGATCAGATAACGGCTTCTTTTTATCTTCTTTTTCCACTAACTGTTTAATAAGCTCTTTTACCGTCATAACGGACGTTTCTTCAGTGGTACCCAGCTTTAAACTTGCTGTAAAAAACGACTTCATAGAAAATGTTCCAAAAGGTGTTTGAATATACTTATGAGTTGTCGCTCGGCTCACTGTTGACTCGTGGACGTTAATATAGTCTGCTAGTTCTTTCATCGTTAACGGCTGTAAAAAAGATGGCCCATGTTGAAAGAATCTTTGCTGTTTTTCTAGTAGTCCATGAACAATTGCGTTTAGCGTCTGCTTTCGAGTCTGAAGCCCTTTTAAAATCCATTGAAACTCTCGGTACTTTTCCTGCAAATACGGCTTAACCGCGTGGTTATCTTGGAGCATTAAGCTTTGTCTATATGCATCGTTAACTGATAACCGAAAATCTAACTCTTCATTGGCGTAAGCTACTAGCTCATTGCCCTCTTTCTTTATAATATAGTCCGGAATAATAAAGCGCTCTGCTTGAGTGGCATATAGTAATCCTGGCCGAGGGTTCAAACGCTTAATTTGATCATGGTATTTTTGAACTTGCTCCAGTGATATACCGCACTCTTTTGAAATTTTACTCCACTTTTTATACGCAAACTCTTGAAAATATTCTGTCAAAATTATTTCTAACTCATCAGAAAGCTGCCCGCTTTGCTCTAGCTGGATCAGTAAACATTCCTGAAGATTTCTTGCTCCTACCCCTATAGGATCTAACTGTTGAAGAGAATTTAACACCATTTCCACTTCTTCTAAATTACAACTGCATGCTTGTGCTACAAGCATTAAGTCCTCCTTCAGATATCCATGCTCATCCAAGTTCTCAATCATATAGCAAATGATGTCGTATTCCTTAGTGGTTAATTCCAAAAACACAATTTGACCTAGCAAGTGCTCTGTCAATGTTTCTTGCTTAGAAGCAATTGAGTTTAGTAAGTCTTTATCATCATTAGCGTTCTGCTTATAAACTGAAGGCCTACTTGTAACTAACGGGGCATCACCAAAATCGATAAGCGGATTTTGCATCGCTTGCTCTTGTATAAATGATGCAATATCCAACGATGAATATTGTAAAAGAGAAATTGCCTGCGATAACTCTTTCGACATGGAAAGCTTTAAAGACTGCTGTTGAAATAAACCTACCTCCATTGTTTCTCCCTCCCACTGTTTATTCTACTTTGAACCTTATTACTTAGCAACGAACTAGAAGGAGAAATATATTGAAATAGAAAAGGCTACGAATGTTTCGTAGCCCTTTCCAACGGTTTATTGAATCGTGTTCGCCATTTCAATAAATTTATCTGTTTGTTCAGCTGATTTAGCAAAAATCGTAATCTTAACAGGTTTTGTTCCTTTCGTTACAATAACTTGTACACTCATATCATTAGACTCTGCTTCATACCACTCTGCATTGGCAATCTTTCCTTCTGCAGGAACGCTTGCTTTTTGTACAGCGTTCGGGTCCACTGCCATTGCTGTTTGCTTTACTACTTCTACTGCTTGTTTTTCCGAAACATCTGATAGAAGCTCAATACGCATAAATTGAGAGCCATCCTCTTTATACATTACCGTATCACGACCAGGCTCTTCCCCAGCTAGTTCGTAGCCTTCAAGTACTTTAATTGCATACTCTTGATTATCGCTTTGGACTAATTCTTTGTCCTGAACTTCAGAATTTTCTTCTGGCTGCTCTTCAGCTGACTTTTCGTTTGATGCAGCATCATTTTGTTCTTCTGTTGGCTTCGTTACTTCTGCTTGTTCTCTATCTTCAGGTGACTCGGTTAAAGGCCTTTCCGTTGCCTCTTTACTTGTCTTTTCTTCGACTGCCGGCTCTTCTTTATCTGGTGTTGCTTCGCCTTTTGACTCTACGTCATTGCTTTCAGTCTCCTCTGACTCTTTGTTCGTCTGAGACTCTTTACTGTCAGACTGCTCCTCTGAAACTGTTTTTTCATTTTCTTGTTGCACTTGCTGAGACTTTTCTTGTGTTGCTGCTTCTTCATTCGATCCACATGCGGAAAGCAATAACGCAAGAGATGCACTTACAATAAAAAACTTATTAAGGGATTTCACAATTTTTCCTCCTTAGTTTTACTTTTCCTTATATACTTGTTTTATAGCATTCTGCCAAAATTGGCAACCATGACAAACGAATTAACTTACGAATTATTAGGCCTATCCACACATAAAATATACAGTTTTTACAGAACAAATAAAAAAGCGCTGCAAGTTTGCAACGCTTTTAGACGCCCTCGACAGGATTCGAACCCACCCTAAGAGAACCGGAATCTCTTGTGCTATCCACTACACTACGAGGGCATAAAATAAATCATTATTCCTATGATTACTGCTTTCATTATAGGAAAGAAAACCAATCTTTTCAAGTATACAACGTTTATTTTTCGGGCAATCGGGAAAAATTTATAAAGTACAGAAAAGGAATACATACCAGAAAAAGCGAATATGTGTAAAGAGCAGTTCTTTTGTTTGACCTTTATTGACCTTACATGTATTATAAGGTACATAACAAATTATTCTTGTTAAGGAGGAATTTTATATGAATCTAATTCCTACAGTTATTGAACAAACAAACCGCGGTGAGCGTGCATACGACATTTATTCACGGCTGTTAAAAGACCGTATCATTATGCTTGGAAGTGCAATTGATGATAACGTTGCAAACTCAATTGTATCACAACTTCTATTTTTAGCAGCAGAAGACCCAGAAAAAGATATTTCACTTTATATTAACAGTCCTGGTGGATCAATTACAGCAGGTATGGCGATTTACGATACAATGCAGTTTATCAAGCCAAAAGTATCAACAATTTGTATCGGAATGGCTGCTTCAATGGGTGCTTTCTTACTTGCTGCAGGTGAAAAAGGCAAACGTTTTGCGTTACCAAATAGTGAAGTAATGATTCACCAACCTTTAGGTGGAGCGCAAGGTCAAGCAACAGAGATTGAGATTGCTGCTAAACGCATTCTTTTCTTACGTGAGAAATTAAATCACATTTTAGCTGAGCGCACTGGTCAACCACTAGAAGTTCTTCAACGCGATACAGATCGTGATAACTTCATGACTGCTGAGCGTGCTCTTGAATACGGATTAATTGATAAAATTTTAACAAACGATCCGAAGTAATAAGAAGCCGTTCCCAATTGGGAACGGTTTTTTTATGCATCATTTTCTACATAAGAAGAAAGCGCTTGGATAGCTTCTTCTTCGTCACTACCTTCAGCAATCAGCGTGATAACGGTACCACGATTTAACGCTAAGCTCATTAACCCCATAATGCTCTTAGCGTTTACTACTTTTTCATCTTTCTTTAAAAACACATCCGATGTAAAACGGTTAGCTTCTTGAACAAACATGGCTGCTACTCGTGCTTGAAGGCCTGTTCTCAATTTAATTTCTACTTGTTTTTCCATTATGTTCTCCTCCCATGTCCCTTGCTTTACGTAACTGGTTGTCCAGCACGCAATTTATCGGCAATTTCATCTATCTTGCGTAGACGATGATTAATTCCAGACTTGCTAATTTGTCCGCCGGATACCATTTCCCCTAGTTCTTTTAGCGTTACGTCTTGGTATTCTACTCGTAAACGAGCAATTTCACGAAGCTTCTCAGGCAATACTTCGAGCCCAACTGTCTCTTGAATATAACGAATATTTTCCACCTGCCGAATCGCTGCACCGATGGTCTTGTTTAAGTTCGCTGTTTCACAATTGACGAGTCGATTAACAGAGTTTCGCATATCTCGTACAATACGAACGTCTTCAAAACGTAATAAAGCGCTATGTGCTCCAACAATACTTAAGAATTCCGTGATTTTCTCTGCTTCTTTTAAGTAATTGATATACCCTTTTTTACGCTCAAGCGTTTTACTGTTTAAGCCAAATGTATTCATTAACTCACAAAGGGCATCATTGTGCTCTCTATAGAGAGAAAAAATCTCTAGATGATAAGAGGATGTTTCTGGATTATTAATTGATCCTCCAGCTAAGAAAGCTCCCCTCAAATATGAACGCTTACAACACTTCTTTTTGACAAGCTCTTCTGAAATGTTATGAGTAAATGTGAAGCCTTCATTTAAAATTTTTAAATCCTCCAGTAAAAAACGAGCTTTTTCCACCAGACGAACAATGTAAACATTGTTCTTTTTCAACCTCATTTTTTTACGCACCAACAGCTCCACCGTTACGTTATACGATTTCTTTAGAAGTACATAAATTCTTCTGGCGATGGCTGCATTTTCTGTTTGTACGTCCACTGTTAAGTTACGATTAGAAAATGCCAACGACCCGTTCATTCGAATTAAAGCTGAAAGTTCTGCTTTTGCGCAGCAATCTTTCACTTCTAAATTAGTAAGTTCTTTTTTTGTTTCTGAAGCAAACGACACCTTTCCCACCTCCATTCTGTTGTCGTAGTAAGTTGCGGAAATTGACGTTTACGCCAACATATTAAAGATAAGGCGTGCCACTTTTTTCGTATCGTGACGAATAACACTACCGTCATATTGAATAATCTGTTCTTCCAACACTTCTAGTCCTAATTCAGTCAGCACTTCTCGGTCGTATTCCACAGGCTGTGCTTGTTCAACCTCATAGCGCTTCTTTAACGGTGCAGGAATTGGCGCATTATTTACAATAATTGCGTCTAAAAACGCACAAGGCATATGATCATACAGAGCCTTTACGTGATCACTTGCTTTAAAACCTAATGTTTCCCCTTGCTGGGTCATCACATTACATACATATACTTTTCTCGCTTTTGTCGTACATAGCTCATCTCGAATATCCGGAACAAGTAAATTAGGCAGGATGCTTGTATATAAGCTACCTGGACCTAATATAATTAAGTCAGCTTTGCGAATTGCTTTTAACGCTTCAGCAGAAGGCTTAATATCTTCTGGAGATAAAAATACGCGCTTAATTCTTTTTCCATACTCTGGAATCTTAGACTCTCCTGTGACAATTACTCCGTCTTCCATTTCTGCATGTAGCACTACGCTACGATTAGCAGAAGGTAATACTTTACCACGAACATTTAACACTTTGCTCATCTCACGAATCGCATGCACAAAATCACCTGTAATAGATGTCATTGCGGCTAAAAGCAAATTCCCCAGTGAGTGACCAATCAATTCATTTCCAGTTTCAAAGCGATGTTGAAACAGCTCTTCTACCAACGGTTCAACATCAGATAATGCGGCTAACACATTTCGAATATCACCAGGAGCCGGAATCTCTAGCTCATCTCGAAGCCTCCCAGAACTTCCGCCGTCGTCAGCAACCGTTACAATTGCTGTAATATCAAGAGGATATTCTTTCAACCCTCTTAATAATACAGGTAATCCTGTTCCTCCTCCAATGACAACGACTTTTGCAAGCTGTTCACTATTCATCTATATTTTTCCTTCCTCTTCTCGATGTCTCGATGAGAAATATGTGTTTTATAGTCTTTTTCAAAATGATGGCCGATATGTTCAGCCAAAGTGACTGAGCGATGTTGACCACCCGTACAACCAATCGCAATGACAAGCTGACTTTTCCCTTCACGCTTATACTGCGGCAGCATAAATGTTAAAAGATCAAGCACCTTTTCAACAAACTTCTGCGTTTCGGTCCATTTCAACACGTAGGAAGAAACTTCTTCTTCAAGACCTGTTTTCGGCCTCATATGATCAATGTAGTGCGGGTTTGGCAAGAAGCGAACATCAAAAACAAGATCAGCATCGATTGGCACCCCATACTTAAACCCAAATGACATAACGTTCACTGTAAAAACAGGTGAAGCATGTGAAGCAAACTGCGTAAGAATTTTCTCACGTAGCTCTCTTGGTTTTAAGTCAGATGTTTCATAAATTAACTGGGCACGTCCTTTTAATTCCTCTAATAGCTCACGTTCCATACTAATACCTTCTAAAGGTAATCCAGAAGGAGCAAGAGGATGTGAACGCCTTGTTTCTTTATATCTTGTTACGAGCACAGAGTCTTTTGCATCCAAAAAGAGAATTTGAGGCATAACCCATGTCGTTTCACTCATATTATCTAAGGCTTCAAATAAGCTATCAAAGAATTCTCGCCCTCGCAAATCCATAACAAGCGCTACTTTGTTCATTTTATTTCCAGATTCTTTCATAAGTTCAAGGAACTTAGGCAATAGCGTTGGGGGAAGATTGTCCACACAAAAAAAACCTAAATCTTCAAAACTTTGAATTGCCACCGTTTTTCCTGCACCTGACATTCCAGTAATAATAACCAATTGAATATCGCTTACAGATCCAGTACTCATTTGTTTACCCCCTATTAAAACCGAATTTTTTCATTGTTTATCTAACCAAATAGTTAGCAAGGATCGATTCGATAAGACAATAACTCAAAGTCAGTCGTGTATGTAAAATTACCGTAGATTACACCAGAACCTTTTGCCACATAATCAATAATATGATGGTCTCCTGGTGCCATTGGTAATTCACTAACATCATTTAAGTTATGCCAACCAAGCTTTCCTTCTTCTGATTCTAGCACATTTGTTCCATCAAAGTCGGTAGCAAAAAAAGTAAACATCATCCACTCTGACGCAATTTTATCATTTTCTTTCATTGTAAACGTAAAAATACCTTTTACCGTTGGATTCTTCAGGTAGATGCCTGTTTCTTCACGAAATTCTCGAACAACGGAATCCTTTACCGATTCTCCTTGTTCCATTTTCCCACCGGGAGCTACCCACCAATTTCGCCTTGGCTTTTGAAGTAATAGTACTTTTCCGTCTTTCACTAATACACAATTCGTAACTCGTTGCATCTTTCCACCTCTTCTTCTCTTCACTTTTCTGTCTATCATTATACTACGAAACAAACAGCCCTCACAACGAAGATACTTACTTAATACTAAATTTTCTGAAAATATATGTCGATGGTACAAAAAATAGTCCAAAAAAAAAGGCCTAGGAACAAGTCCTACGCCCGTCAAAGTTACTATTTTATAAAAGGGGGTCAATTACTACTTATATAGTACCCCATAAACATTGCACGTACGTTACAAAAACTTTAAAACAGAATAACTTTTTGTAAAGATATACGTAACAAATTAGTTAACGGCTTTTAACTTTTCTTTCAGTTCTTCAATATAGTGTTGAGCTGCTTGAGCAGCAATACTTCCATCTCCCGTTGCTGTAACGATTTGACGAAGTGCTTTTTCACGAACGTCACCAGCAGCAAAGATTCCTGGGACACGTGTTTCCATTTGTTCATTCGTTTCAATATAGCCTTCTGCATTGGTGATGTTTAAGCCTTCAAACGGCTTTGTTAAAGGAACCATACCAATATAAATGAACACGCCATCTGCTCCGAATTCCTGTTCTTCACCAGTTTGTGTATTAACAAGCGTTACGCTACCTACTTTACCGTCTTTTTCATTCACTTCTTTTACAGTGTGATTCCAGATAAAGTCTACTTTCTCATTATCAAATGCACGCTGTTGTAAGATTTTTTGAGCACGAAGTTCCTCACGACGGTGAACAATCGTTACTTTTGTTGCAAAGCGCGTTAAGTACACACCCTCTTCAACAGCAGAGTCCCCTCCACCAACAACAACAAGCTCTTTTCCTTTAAAGAAAGCTCCGTCACATACTGCACAGTAAGAAACGCCGCGTCCTCCTAATTCTTTTTCACCAGGAGCACCTAGTTTTTTATACTCTGCACCTGTTGCAATAATAATAGCACGCGCTTTATATTCTTTTTTACCAGCTACAACAGTCTTATACTCTTCGCCTTCAATAATTTCTTTAATGTCCCCATATGCATACTCAGCACCGAATTTCTTCGCATGTTCAAACATTTTATTTGAAAGATCTGGACCTAGAATATGGTCATAGCCAGGGTAATTTTCTACGTCTTCCGTATTTGCCATTTGGCCACCAGGGATTCCGCGCTCAATCATTAATGTTGATAAATCCGCACGAGACGTATATACAGCAGCAGTCATTCCTGCTGGGCCGGCTCCGATAATAATGACATCATAAATTTTTTCTTCTGTCATTGAGTAACACTCCTTTTAGGAATCTATTCATATATTTTTAATTAATTTTATCCTAATACGCTAACGACACTATCGTCTATTTTTTTGCTCACTTCAGCAGGTTATTTACAATTTTGACGTATTTGCGTACCGTTGATAAAGAAATACTATACAGTTGAGCTACCTTTTCCTGAGAAACAGCTTGTTGCTTTTGCTTCTGGTAGCAGTAAGTCGCTGCAGATGCCCATCCATTTACGTTGACATGGTGCCATTCGGCAGCCTGTATGTTATTCAACTCTACATATATGTTAAACCAAAACTGAATGATACCGGCTGCCTCTACTTCAGCTTCAATTTCAGCTTGGATTAAATCTGCAATTTCAAACATGATGTGCTGCTTATTCTGCCATACATACGTATATACTTCATCAAGTAATGAACTTGTATGTATGGATGGCTTAATTTTTTCTAATAGAAGCAACCGTTCTTTATCAGGAAGCTTCTTAGCCATATACAGGCTATACAGCTGATCATGAATATGTGTGCTTTCACATTTTTCTTGAGCGACAACATCGATTTCAGAATAGAAACGACGATTGTTCTTCTCATTAAATTGCCAAGGAGCTTCTAACTTCACCATCGAACCCGAATCACCAACGTTTTTCCATATATCTTTAGCAAACTGCTCAAACCCCACATGATAAGCAGCATAAGAAAGCCAATAATGAAAAGACGAGTCTGCTTGAAATCCTTTTTTATATAAACTCTTTAACCACCCATATGCTAACTTGTATTCCCCGACAAGAGCAAACGTTGATCCTAATTTATATTGATGCTCCAGAGATAAAGGATATACGCAGCTTAGCTGTTGAATCAAATAATTCACGACGTTCTGGTTATGCCCGTAATAGTGAAACACTAATTGATTACACAAAGCATGTAAGTTCCCAGGATTTTTTTCTAACACTTCATCTAATAAACCAATTGCTTTATGTGTTTCATTAAGATAAAAATGAGCTAACGCTAAATTATTGTACGCTGACCAAAATTCAGGATAGTCTCGAATGATTTCTTCTAATAGCTGAATCGCTTTTTCAAACTGTGCATCTTGCAGCAACTGTTTTGCCTGTTCTTGCTTTAAAATCAGCGCATCTTCCTCATATTCTTCGTCTGATTCTAAATCAATGGAAAGCAGGTCTTCCAGCTCTTCCGCTTCCTCTAACAACTCGCCAGTTTCATCTTCTTCCAAATAACATTGAACGTATTTATACGCTTCTTGAAATAATCCAAGATGCGCAAAATTATTAGCAATCACATAATAACAATTGACCATTGTAGAATCTAAATCGTTGATAATATGAAGCAACAGCTCGTTTGATTCTTTATATTCACCTAAATCATTTAAAATAGTCGCTAACTGATATAAAATTAACGGCTCATCCCGGTCTAACTCTGACGCTCTCTGAAGATATCGTTTTGCTTTATATAAATCTTTATATTGATAGGCTTTAAGTGCTTTTTCAAAATATTCTTCTCCCGTTTTAAAAAACGGAATTACCTTTGCTTTCTTCTCGTGCACTTTTGAGTTTTTTCTCATTAAGTCCTCCGATAAGTCCATGATTTCAACGTTGGTAGTATATCATAGTTTAAAGCTTACGGTAACACCTGTATTTTACTGAACCCAAAGAAATATTGGTCAATAAAAAAACTGACCGCAAAGGCCAGCTTTTGTTTATTACTTCGAATGTCTTTCTTTTAATACCGCTAAGACATCGTCAAGCGGAAGCTTTTGCTCACGAAGAAGTACCAATACGTGATAGAACAAATCCGCTACTTCCCATTTTAATTCTTCATGATCACGGTTTTTGGCAGCAATAATAACTTCGCCTGCTTCCTCACCGACTTTTTTTAGGATTTTATCGACACCTTTGTCAAATAAGTAGGTTGTGTACGCTCCTTCTGGCATTTCTGCTTCGCGCTTAGCAATTACTGATTCCAATTCATTAATAATATCAAAACGCCCTGATTGAGGAGATGCACTTTCATCCTCTAGCAAGTTTTCATTAAAGCAGCTGTATGCACCTGTATGACAAGCAGGTCCGTTTGGATTTACTTTTACAACAATAGAATCCGCATCGCAATCATACGTCATTGCGACAATTCGCTGTGTATTTCCAGATGTAGCTCCCTTGTGCCAAAGCTCTTGGCGAGAGCGGCTAAAAAACCACGTTTCTTTTGTTTCAACTGACTTTTTTAACGATTCTTCATTCATATAGGCTAGAGTCAGCACTTCTTTACTAACCGCGTCCTGCACAATTGCTGGAACTAATCCGTCTTCATTGAATTTAACGTTTTCGATCTTCATCGAATGCTCACTCCTCGTTGTTTTGCATAGGTTTTAATTTCTTTAACAGACGTTTCTTTATAGTGAAAAATAGATGCCGCTAAGCCTGCGTCTGCTTTTCCTTCCGTAAATACATCCACAAAGTCTTGACCATTTCCTGCGCCTCCTGAAGCAATAACAGGGATACTTACCGCTTCACTTACGGCTTTTGTTAATGCTAGGTTAAAGCCGGACTTGGCACCGTCTTGATCCATACTTGTTAACAAGATCTCACCGGCACCGCGTTTGACAACTTCTTGCGCCCAAGCAACAACTTCCCATCCTGTTGCGTTGCGTCCACCGTGCGTGTATACGCGCCAAGAGCCTAATTCTTCATCATATTTTGCATCAATAGCTACCACAATGCACTGTGCTCCAAAGAAGTTTGACCCTTCCGTAATAAGATCTGGATTTAAGACAGCAGCTGTGTTTAACGACACTTTATCTGCACCTGCTCGCAGCATTCGTTTCATATCCTCAACCGCATTGATTCCTCCACCTACTGTAAACGGAATAGCCAGCTGTGCTGCCACTTCTTCTACTACGTGAACCATGGTTTTACGACCTTCATGAGATGCTGAAATATCTAAGAAAACAAGCTCATCTGCGCCTTCTTCATCATAAAATTTCGCTAATTCTACAGGATCACCAGCGTCTTTTAGCTCCACAAACTGAACACCTTTTACAACGCGCCCTTCCTTTACGTCTAAGCAAGGAATAATACGCTTCGTAATCATGATGTCACCTCTTCAAGCGCCTGGCTTACCGTAAATTGATTTGTGTAGAGTGCTTTTCCAACAATCGCACCAATCACGCCGTCTTTTTCATACGCCTGTAGTGCTTTTAAATCAGCTAATTTACTTACGCCGCCCGATGCGATGACGCTTTTACCTGTTGCTTTTGCCATGCTGACAATACCTTCAACATTTGGTCCTGAAAGCATACCATCCGTTGAAATGTCCGTGAAGATAAACGTTTCAGCACCTGCTTCGGCAAGCTCTTTTCCAAGCTCCGTTGCTTTTACTGTTGACGTTTCAAGCCAGCCTTCCGTTGCTACGTAGCCATCGCGCGCGTCAATACCAATCGCAATTTTTTCACCGTATTGACGAAGCATCTTTTTGACAAATTCAGGATTAGAAATCGCTGCGCTTCCTAAGATCACTCGGTCAATTCCGTTTTCTAAGTAATACGCTACGTCTTCTTCTGAACGAATTCCGCCACCAATTTGTACATTGACCCCAAGCTTTTTCTTAACTTCAAGAACAAACTCATTATTTACTCGCTTTGCTGCTTTGGCACCGTCTAAGTCCACCATGTGAATCCACTTCGCACCTTCACCAGCAAATTGTGCTGCCATATCGACTGGTGAATCTCCGTATACCGTTTCTTTATCATAGTCTCCTTGCAAAAGGCGAACGCATTTTCCGCCGCGCATATCGATTGCTGGATAAATTGAAAAATTACTCATGAGTTCAACCTCTTCCTTCTACAAAGTTTGCGTAGTTTTGTAAAATCTTCATGCCAATTTCACTGCTTTTTTCCGGGTGGAACTGCGTACCAAATACATTTTCCTTCCCTACAACTGCTGGAACGGCAACATCATATGAGCTTGTTGCTAGAAGCACATCTTGATCATCTGTCTTTACGTAATAAGAGTGCACGAAGTATACGTGGCCTTCTTCAATGCCCGCTAACAGAGGTGAGTTTACATGCATATGTAACGAGTTCCAACCCATATGAGGCACTTTATAAGCTTCACCTTCTGGCGTCACTCCAGGCAGCAGTTCAACACGTCCTTTTAAAAACCCAAGGCCCGTCGTCTTACCATTCTCATCACTTTCCTCAAACAAAAGCTGCATTCCTAAGCAGATTCCTAAAAGTGGCTTACCGCTTTCCACTTCTTCTTTTATAAAAGCTGTAAGATTGGTTTCATTCAGCTGTTCCATCGCATCTTTAAATGAGCCAACCCCAGGTAGAATATAGCCTTTTGCCTTACGCAGTTCGCTTGGCTCAGATGAAATAAAATAGTCATAGTCTAAACGTTCAAGCGCTTTGCTTACGCTATACAAATTCCCCATGCCATAGTCAATAATACCAATCATTTACAACATCCCCTTCGTTGATGGTACTCCTTTGACGCGAGGATCAACCGTTGTTGCTTCATCTAATGCTCTCGCCAAGGCTTTGAATACCGCTTCGATGATGTGGTGTGTATTTTGACCATAGTGAACGATAACATGAAGATTCATACGTGATTCAAGCGCAAATTTCCATAAAAATTCGTATACAAGCTCCGTATCAAAAGTACCCACACGTGATGCTGGAATATCGCCTTTAAATTCAAAATGAGGTCGATTACTTAAATCAACTACCACTTGTGCCAACGCATCATCCATTGGAACAAATGCATTGCCGTAGCGCTTAATGCCTTTCTTATCACCAAGCGCTTCTTTAAATGCATGCCCTAAGCAGATACCAATGTCTTCTGTTGTGTGGTGATCATCGATCTCAATGTCTCCAATAGCTTTTACATCTAAATTGAACTGACCGTGCTTCGTAAATAAATCAAGCATGTGGTTTAAAAACGGGACACCTGTGTCAATTCCCGCTTTTCCTTCTCCATCAATGGCTATTGCAAGTGAAATATCCGTCTCATTTGTTGTACGTTTGATGCTAGCTTCTCTCATCATGTAACCCTCTCTTTACTTTATTTTTTGAATCGTTCTTCAACTGCTCGAGCGTGTGCTTCTAATCCTTCTAGCCTTGCAAAAGCGGCAATTTTCGAACTATTAGCTTTAAGCGCCTGCTCGCTATATGAAATGATGCTTGATTTTTTTACAAATGAATCAACAGATAACGGACTTGAAAACTTGGCCGTTCCGTTCGTTGGTAATACATGGTTTGGGCCAGCAAAATAATCTCCTACTGGCTCTGAGCTATATCTACCTAAAAAAATAGCTCCAGCGTGACGAATTTTCCCGAGTATAGTCATCGGTTCATCCGTCATAATTTCAAGATGTTCTGGAGCCAATTTATTAACTACGTCAATCGCTTCTTCAAGCTCTTCTGTGACATAAATTGCACCATACTCTTGAATAGATGCTTCAGCAATCACTTTTCGAGGTAGCGTTTCAAGCTGTTTTTGAACCTCTTGTGCTACGGCTGCTGCTAGATTTAAAGACGCTGTTACCAAAACGCTAGATGCCAACTGGTCATGTTCTGCTTGTGATAACAGGTCAGCTGCCACTTCATTTGGTCTTGCTGTATCATCTGCTAATACAACGATTTCACTCGGTCCAGCAATCGAATCAATATCAACTAAGCCGTATACTTCTCTCTTTGCTAAGGCAACATAAATGTTTCCTGGACCCACAATTTTGTCGACCGCTTCAATTGTTTCTGTTCCATATGCCAATGCTCCGATCGCTTGTGCTCCTCCAACTTTATAAATCTCTTCCACACCTAGCTCAGTAGCTGCAACGAGAACACCAGCTGGTAACGAACCGTCTTTTTGCACAGGTGATACCATTACAATACGCTTAACGCCAGCTACCTGAGCAGGAATTACGTTCATCAACACGGATGATGGATACGCAGCTAAACCGCCTGGGACATAGACGCCAACTGCATCTAAAGGTGTCACCTTCTGCCCAAGGATCGTGCCATCTTCTTTTGTCACCATCCAAGATTGCGTAATCATGCGCTCATGGTAGTCACGGATATTAGCAGCAGCCTCGTTAATAATCTGAATAGTTTCATCATCGATGGCTTCATATGCGTTCTTCCGCTCTGCATCCGACACTTTCAGCGCTTTTAATAACACACCGTCAAACTTTTCCGTATATGAAAATAGGGCTTGATCTCCTTTATCCTTAACGTCTTGAAGAATGTTAAGCACCGCTTCACGCTGTGCTCCCGTGCCTTGATCAATCGTACGTTTTAAGCTAACGTCTTCCGTCACACGTGTAATCTTCATCAAATTCACCTCATTCATGATGCTTCGACAACTTTTGATAATCGGTTAACTAAATCATCAATGCGTTCATCTTTTAACCGGTAGCTAACTGGGTTTACAATTAATCGAGACGTAATATCACCGATATGCTCTAGTTCAACCAGACCATTTTCCTGTAGCGTTCTGCCCGTCGAAACGATATCAACAATACGATCTGCTAAGCCGATAAGCGGCGCTAACTCAATCGATCCATTTAGCTTAATAATTTCCACCTGTTCTCCTTGTTCTCGAAAATAAGTGGACGCGACGTTCGGATATTTTGTCGCTACTTTTTGCGCAATCTCTGATTTTTTCGTATTGGGAAGGCCCGCCACTGCAAGATGACATTTGCTAATCTGCAAATCTAATAGTTCATAGACATCTCTTTCTTCTTCAAGCATCACATCTTTTCCTGCAATACCTAAATCAGCTACGCCATACTCTACGTAAGTCGTTACGTCCATTGGCTTTGCTAAAATAAAGCGCATGTTTTCTTCTGGAATATCAACAATTAATTTACGCGAGTCATCAAACTCTGGAGGAAGCTGAAAGCCTGCTTGACGCAAAAGCTGAGCAGCTTCTTCAAATATTCTTCCTTTTGGCATCGCAATTGTTAGTAGTTCAGTCATTATTGTCCCCCCTTGCCACGTTTACCAATAAGAAACGATACTTCTTCAAGGCCAGCTGTAAATACGTCGACATCATCAACGCCTACAATATCTTGAACAACGACACGTTTACCTGCACGTCTTTGTTCAGCCGCAAGCGCTATTGCTTCTGATAACCGCTCCTGGCTATATAAAACGCCGTAAACAGGCACTTCTTCGTATGCTTCTTCATCTAGCGCTTCAATTAAACGGTCAAGCTGAATACCAAATCCAGTTGCCGGTGTTTTCGTTGAAAATTGTTCTAATAATTGATCGTAACGTCCACCGTTCCCAATATGAAAGCCTACGTGCTCAGCAAAGACTTCAAATAAAATGCCAGTGTAATAGCTCATGTGACTTACAAGGTTGAAGTCAATTTTAATTTCTTCCGTTACGCCATAAGCGTCCAGCATGTTCCAAAGGCTTTGAAGATCCTCAGCAAGCTTTTTACCTTCTTTATTTTCAACAAGCTCAATAGCTTCTTGGATTTTTTCTTCTCCACCACGTAAGTTTAAAAGCTGTAAAAGACGCTGTTTATCAATGGAGGAAAGGTTTAAGCTCTTCACGTGATTACGATAACCAACATAATTTTTCTCATATAAAAAGCGGCGTAAAACATTGGCACGCTCTTCGTTTCCGACAATCTCTAAGAACAATGAGTTAACGAATCCAATGTGGCCAATGGCTACTTTAAATGATTTTAGCCCAGCACGCTTTAATGCACTAATCATCAACGCAATCACTTCTGCATCGCTGCTCATTGTTGCATCACCAATTAACTCAACACCAATTTGCTCAAACTCAGCCGGTCGACCACCTTCACGCTGCTGAGCTCGAAAGACATTCGCTTCATACGCAAGGCGAAGCGGTGAGTTATTTAAAAGTTTTGATGCTGCCACGCGCGCAAAAGGCGTCGTCATATCAGGTCGTAAAACAAGCGTATGACCTTCTTTATCTAATAATTTAAATAATTGTTGATCTAAAATGGCCGATGCGCTTCCAACCGTTTCAAAGTATTCAAGAGTAGGAGTAGCCATATATTGATAGCCCCAGCTACTAATTTCTTCTGCTAACTGATTTCGAACTTGCTTTTTCTTTTCAAAAAGAGATGGTAATGTATCCCGCATACCTAAAGGTTTTTCAAACATAAACAGCTTTGACATTATGACACTTCCTTTTCTCAACTTGGTTGCATCTATTTCTATATAAACAACTAATTTTCATCATAGAAGACCACTTTTCACTTTATCACACTAATGTATTAGCGAAATAACAAATTAAAGTTATTAGTAGTTTACACCCCTTATAGGTAATCGTCAACTCATATAGCGCTATTTTCTTACAAAAAAAGCCACTCCTTATTGATAGGTCGTGGCTGATTCGTTTTCTTCTGTGCGCTTTTGCATTTCTTCTTTTGTATAAATGACCCTCATTGGATTTCCTCCAACAAAAGAGCCAGGCTCTATGTTTCTATGTACGACTGTTCCCGCAGCAACAATTGCTCCGTTACCAATCACTACTCCAGGTAAGATTGTACTATTAGCTCCAATCATTACCTCATCACCAATGATTACATCTCCAAGTCGATATTCTTTAATTAAATATTCATGGGCGAGAATCGTTGTGTTATATCCAATTACCGAGTTTTTTCCAACCGTTATCTTCTCTGGAAACATAATATCAAGCATAACCATCAGTCCAAAAGAAGTTTGAGGCCCTACCTCCATCTGTAAGAACGTCCGGTAAAGCCAGTTTTTAAATGATAAAAAAGGAGAATAGCGAGCAAGCTGAATGACAATAAAGTTACGCATTACCTTCCAAAATGGAACGGTTTTATAGACGTGCCAGAGCGAGTTAGGTCCTTCGACAGGAAATCGCTTCGTCTTTCTCACTGCTCTTTTCCTCCAAGCCATGGAATCAAGTCTTTCATCTCTTCTAAGATAACATCTGGCTCATAAGAAGCAATGTGTTCTCTTCCTTTTGCACTCCAAGCCACACCAGCTGTTTTCGTACCTGCATTTTTACCAGATAGGATGTCATGATGGTTATCTCCTACCATAACAGCTTCTTCTGGCTGTGCATTTAAAAGTACTAATGCTTTTTCGACTGGCTCTGGGTGAGGTTTTGCATGCTGCACGTCGTCAATTGCAACAATTACATCAAAAAATTGATCCAACTTCGTAAGTTTTAGCCCCAGCATGACCGTATTAATCTGCTTTGTTGTAACGATAGCCAACTTATACTTCTGATCATGTAACCATTTCACCGTTTCAAATACGCCTGCAAACTCTGTTACAAGTTCATCATGATGACTTAAGTTATGAGTACGGTACGTGTCAATCATTTCGTGTACTCGCTCTTTATCCATCTGTACAAAAGTGTCATAAAGAGGTGGCCCCATAAATGCCAAGACATCTTCACGTTTATATTGCTCGGGATAATAATGATTTAATGTGTGCATAAAAGATGAAATAATTAATTCATTTGTATCAATTAGCGTTCCATCTAAATCAAATAGAACGGTGTTAATGCTCATATGAAACTTCCTTTCTATGCCTTACTTCATTTTCTTTCCACATCCGTGAAATCACAATGGTTAACACAAGTGCAACAACTACCCGAATAATGAGCAGCGGCAGTACAGGAATACCTAGCGGAATAAAAATTAACGTATCTTCTACTACAGCATGACAAGCGACTAAAAAGATGAACGCAAGCGTTGCGTCACGCTTACTAACTCCCTCTTCTTGTACAGCTTGAATCATGACGCCAGCTCCATATGCCAACCCTAGTAAGAGACCTGTCACAAGCGTTGTAGACGTATTTTCTTTCATCCCTAATAAGCGTGTAAACGGACCAAGCATTGAGGAAAGCTTATCGAGCCACCCAATATCTTTCAGGATTTGAATTCCCACCATAACTGGAATAACAATAAGAGCCAGCTGTAGAATTCCAAAACCTGCTTTTTCAATCGATTGCCAGATGATTGCTCCCCATCCGCTTACTTCCTCGTGCTTCGTTGCTAAAAAACCGTACTGTGCCTGTTCGCCTCCGCCATTCCATACTAAGTTAATGATAATGGCTGAGATCACAGCGAGCCCGATACGAACCGATAAAATAACCCATAGCTTCACACCAACTTTTAAAGCTACGCTCGTTTCAATTAATAAATTATGAGAGAAAGACAGCATAACGGCTAGAATAAATACTTCTTTCACCGTTAAATCCAGTGATAAAATCCCTGCAATTCCCGCATATAAATTTAACAAGTTCCCCAGCACAAGTGGAATGGCTGCATCTCCCGATAGCCCAAATAACTTCATTAAAGGTGAAATTAACGTAGCAAACCAATCCAGCACTGGCGTGTATTGAAGGAGTGAAACAATTAGCGTTACTGGAAAAATGACTTTTCCTAGTGTCAGCGTTGTTTTGAGTCCTCCCATAATCCCCTTTTGTATCGACCTAAGCATTTCCTCACCCCTGTTTCTTTTTACTTGTTTCCAAATACGTTTCCTTATTTGTTTTTCGACGAATAGCAATAATAATGACTGCTACCGCAATTAAGACAAGCGAAATGACTTGTGCGATGCGCAGCGTATCCGTCAACATCAAGCTGTCTGTACGCATTCCTTCAATAAAGTATCGCCCAATTGAATACCAAATAACGTACGTTAAGAACAGTTCACCTCTACGCAAATTGACGCGTCTTAGCGCAATTAACAGAGCAAATCCGGCTAAATTCCAAAGCGATTCATATAAAAACGTAGGGTGGTAATATGTACCGTTAATATACATTTGATTAATAATAAATTCTGGCAGGTGCAAACCTTCTAGAAAAGCACGTGATACTTCTCCACCGTGCGCTTCCTGATTCATAAAATTCCCCCAGCGTCCGATTGCCTGACCAAGAATAATACTCGGTGCCGCAATGTCCGCTAGTTTCCAAAATGAAATCTTTTTCACACGTGAAAAAACAATCCCAGTTAAAATTGCTCCAATCAATCCACCATGAATAGCAATTCCACCGTTCCAGATTTGAGGTATCTCATTCAAATGCTGTGAGTAATAATCCCATTCAAACGCAACATAGTATATGCGCGCACAAATAATAGCAATTGGTACTGCAAATAGCACTAAATCGATAAACGTGTCTTTAGGCAACCCACGCTTCGTGCTTTCTTTTGTAGCAATATACAGAGCAAGCAGCACACCGGCTCCAATAATGACGCCATACCAATAGATTGTCAGTGGGCCTAGCTCTAAAAACACACGATCAAGCGGCTGAATATTTGCTTCCATCAAACCACCCTTTCTTAAATATCTTCTCTGTCACCGTCTTCAATTACATCCGTTAAGCGATTTGAGAACTGCTCAGCTGCATTAATTCCCATGCGTTTCAAGCGGAAGTTCATTGCGGCTACCTCAATAATAACAGCTAAGTTACGCCCTGGACGAACAGGTAACGTGATTTTTGTCACATCGGTGTCAATAATCTTCATTTTATCTTCTTCAAGGCCTAAACGATCATAATGTTTATTTTGGTCCCATGTCTCAAGCTGAATAACTAATGAAATACGCTTATAGCTACGTACTGAACCTGCACCAAATAGCGTCATCACGTTAATAATACCAAGGCCGCGAATTTCAAGTAAGTGTTCAATTAACCCCGGAGCATTACCGACCAGCGTATCTTGATCTTCTTGACGAATTTCTACACAGTCATCCGCTACTAGACGATGTCCACGTTTCACAAGTTCAAGCGCGGTTTCACTTTTACCAACGCCACTTTTCCCCATGATTAAGACACCGATTCCATAAATATCTACAAGCACTCCGTGAAGAGCTGTAGACGGTGCTAAACGACTTTCTAAAAAGTTCGTTAAATGACTTGAAAGTCTTGTCGTTTTAGAAGGCGATCGTAGTACAGGAACTGCTTCGCGTTCAGAAGCTTCAATCAATTCTTTCGGCACAGACATATCACGGGAAATAATAATGGCTGGCGTAATATCTGTACACATTTTTTCCATTCGGACTTTCTTTTCTTCATCATCTAAACGATCAAAAAATGATAATTCCGTTTTCCCTAATAGCTGTATGCGCTCTGCTGGATAATATGTAAAATAACCGGCCATTTCAATCCCTGGACGTGAAATATCACTTGTTGCAATCGGACGGTCAATTCCTTCTTCTCCACTGATTAACTCTAAATTAAACTTTTCAATTAAATCTTTAGTACGAACTGTTACCACCTGAAATCCTCCTTTAGTTTAAAACCATGTACCCATTAGCTTTTTGTCTATGATAGTATTTACCATTAAAGGTTCACTCTATTTTATCATTAAAAGCAAGAGAAGAGAAAATAAAGTAGCGCTAGCTTCGTTGAAGCTAGCGCTACTTTATTTGGATCGCAACGGATCAATAATAACCTTTTGAATCAATAGGTTCAGAATAGACATAACAATAGCAGCTAAAATAGCTGTACCAAATCCATCAATAACAAACGAATCACCCATAATACCTTGCGTAATCATTAACGTCGCTGCGTTTATGACGAATAAAAACAGTCCAAGTGTTAGAAATGTCACTGGTAACGTCAAAAGAATTAAAATGGGTTTCACGATAATATTTAAAATGGATAAAATGATGCTGGCAATAATTGCAGCACCAATCGACGATAGTTGAAATGCATCGATATAACCTGCAATTACTACAAGTACAAGAGCATTAATTAAAATGCTAATAATCCCTCTCACAAGCATGCTTATTAGGCTCCTTCTTCATTTGGCAATACAAAGATTAAAATGAAGTAGATAACTACCAGTGGTGTTCCAATAACGAATAGAACGCTCAATGCAAAAATCAGTCGAAGAATCGTAGCACTAATCCCTGTATACTCAGAAATTCCGCCGATAATTCCAGCTAATTTTCTATTTCTGCGTGATCTATATAACTTTTTCATTTATCAATCTTCTCCTTTTCCTAATCATTCTGATTACAAAAGGCTTCTTTATATGCCAACGTTTTACTTAATTGTGATTGAACCAGCTTTAGACTCTGCTAATAATTTATACGATTTAGCTGTTTCAAGATATGCTCGGAAGCGCATCTGCTTCATGACCGTCTCTTTTTTCTCTTCAATTACCTCCATTTGAGGTAAGTTACATACGAATTTACCTAGATTTGATTTCAAATCTCCTTCGATGCCAAGATGAGACGGCGTATAAAGCTCGATATGTCCCGTAGTCGTTTTTAAAAATGCTAACTCAACACGCTCTCCTTTCAGGTACCCTTCAATATCTCCATTAAAAGTTTGCGCATCGATTTTTTTATAATCCCCATCAAATTTTATAGAGCCGTTAATCGTCTCCATCTCACATTTTGATGAGAAAACGCGTGAGAGCTCAATGTGACCATTAGATGTTTCCGCTTCAAGCTGTCCACTATTCACTTCATAAAAGCGAATTAAACCGTTGGCTGTTTTGGCCTTTAATTCTCTTACATTTAATCTTTCCCCTTCAATAGGTCCATTAAACACACGTACATTCACTCTCTCATACTCGGTTTCAGGTATATAAACAGTCGCCTTCACCTTCATATGTTTTTTTTGCACATTAAATTTTAGCTTCCCGTTCTCAATTGAAAATAAGACATCTTTTAAAAACGCTTGTCGCGCTTGCTCTTGCCCCTCTACCTTATAAACATCTGATTCGCACTCGATTCGCACATCCGGACTTCCCCATGGTTTTACCTTCACACTTCCGTTTGCAATATCGATATCAATTGCCTGAATATAAGCTTCTGTTTGTTGGAAAATATGCTGAACTTTAACCGAGGGACCAAAGTTAAAGTCTAAATCAACGTCCTTTACTTTTTTGACTGTCTGATCGACAAAGCTAAATAGCTTTTCTTTAAAGGATGCAGACGAAGGTTTAAAAGTGGAAGAACTGCTGCTCGATTTACCAACATAAGGCGTCAACTCCGATGATGCATTCACTTTTACAGTTGGCTCAGGGTTTGCTTCAAGTGAATTTAAAAGCGTTAATGCTTCATCTACCGTCAACTTCCCCTCTTCTACCATCTGTAAAATCTGCTTGCGCTTTTCTAGCATGTGACTCTCCCCTTTTGGTTTATAATTTCATCTATCTTAGCTCGTTATTTCATACTTTCACTGCCTTTTTATTAAAGAAAAAGCAGGCTATTATGTAATACGGTTTATGCTACAAAAAGTTTCAATATACATAAAATAGAAAAAAGCGCTACCTTTAGCGCCTTTTTTTCTATTTTATGCTTTGCCAACTGTTTGAACTTCCTTTATCTTCTCATCCATACGCTTTCGATCACGTTCTAAAATTGGCTTTAAATACTTACCTGTATAGGAACCTTTCACTTCAGCGACTTCTTCTGGTGTACCTGTACCAACAATTTGACCACCTTGATCTCCGCCTTCAGGTCCTAAATCAATTAAATAATCTGCTGCTTTAATAATATCAAGATTGTGTTCAATAACGAGAACCGTGTCACCATTTTCAACGAGTCGTTGCAATACTTTTAGAAGTCGTGCAATATCGTCAATATGCAGACCTGTTGTTGGCTCATCTAAAATGTAAAGCGTTCGGCCCGTTGATCGGCGATGCAGCTCAGAAGCTAGCTTTACACGCTGCGCTTCCCCTCCTGATAGGGTTGTAGCAGGCTGCCCAAGCGTAATATATCCAAGTCCTACGTCATAGATTGTTTGTAGCTTACGCTTGATTTTCGGTATGTTTTCAAAGAAATGCAGAGCATCCTCGACCGTCATATCCAGCACGTCTGAAATATTATGGTCTTTATATTTAACTTCTAACGTTTCGCGGTTGTAGCGCTTGCCATGACATACTTCACAAGGTACATATACGTCCGGCAAAAAGTGCATTTCAATTTTAATGATTCCGTCTCCACGACACGCTTCACAGCGACCTCCCTTTACGTTAAAGCTAAAACGACCTTTTTTATAACCACGTACTTTTGCTTCGTTCGTTTGGGCAAATACGTCACGAATATCATCAAAAACACCCGTATACGTAGCTGGATTAGAGCGTGGTGTACGTCCAATTGGAGATTGATCAATATCAATCACTTTATCTAAGTGCTCAATTCCTTTGATTTCTTTATGCTCTCCAGCCCTACTTTTGGCTTTATGAAGCTTTTGAGCAAGCGTTTTGTGTAAAATATCATTTACCAGCGTACTTTTCCCTGAACCTGATACGCCTGTTACTGCTGTAAACGTTCCAAGTGGAATACTTACCTTCACATTTTTTAAATTGTTTTCTTTTGCACCTACAATGTCAATCATTCGGCTCTTATCAATTGCGCGGCGCTCTGTTGGCAGCGGAATAAAACGCTCTCCCGATAGATACTGACCTGTTAATGAATTTGGATCTGCCATCACTTCTTTTGGTGTTCCCTGTGACACAACCGCTCCTCCATGCACACCGGCACCAGGACCAATATCAATTAAATAATCGGCAGCAAGCATCGTATCTTCATCGTGCTCAACAACAATTAATGTATTCCCAATGTCTCTCATATCTTGCATCGTTCGAATAAGGCGATCATTATCACGCTGATGGAGACCAATGGACGGTTCATCTAAAATGTAAAGAACCCCTGTTAAACGTGAGCCAATTTGCGTTGCTAGTCGAATACGCTGTGCTTCTCCACCAGATAACGTTCCAGCTGAACGATTAATTGTGAGGTAATCTAAGCCGACATTCACTAAGAAACTGAGGCGTTCTTTAATTTCTCTTAAAATCATGTCTGCAATTTTCATTTCTTTATCAGAAAGCTGCAGGCTGCTAAAGAAATTGTACGCTTCTTGTACAGAAAAACGCGTCACGTTACCGATATGCTTAGAATCAATTAAAACAGCAAGCGCTTCTTTCTTTAAGCGGTGGCCCTTACACGTTGGACAAGGCTGTTCGGCCATATATTTTTCCATTTGCTCACGAATATAATCAGAGCTGGTCTCATGATAACGACGCTCTACGTTTGGAATTACACCTTCGAACAAGATTTCATTTTCACGCACTTGTCCAAAGTCATTTTCATAGCGGAAGTATATTTTTTCGCCATCGCTTCCATGCAAGATTTTATCTAATAAATGCTTAGGTAAGTCTTTTACCGGCACGTCCATATCGATGCTATAATGAGCGCAAACTGCTTCTAGCATTTGCGGATAGTACTGAGAACTTGTTGGAGCCCATGGAGCAATAGCATTTTCTCGTAATGTTAACGTATCATCCGGAATCACCAGTTCATGGTCAACTTTAAGCTTCATTCCTAGTCCATCACATGCTGTACAAGCACCATAAGGACTGTTGAATGAAAACATTCTCGGTTCAAGCTCTCCAATTGAAAAACCACATTTTGGACATGCATGATGCTCACTAAATAAAAGCTCTTCTTCACCAATGATGTCGATAATAACCTTTCCATCACCGAGTTTTAGAGCCGTTTCTAGGGAGTCAGATAAACGAGACTGTACGCCTTCTTTTACCACGATTCGATCGATAACCACTTCAATCGAATGTTTTTTATTTTTGTCTAGCTCAATTTCCTCTGTTACTTCGCGCATTTCTCCATCTACGCGCACACGCACGTATCCTTGCTTTTTAATATCTTCTAAGGCTTTTACATGCGCACCTTTTCGCCCAGACACAACGGGAGCCAGCACTTGTAATTTTGTACGCTCTTTGTACTCTAAAATACGGTCCACCATCTGCTCAATGGTCTGAGATGTAATTTCAATCCCGTGGTTTGGACAAGTCGGTCTCCCTACACGCGCAAACAGCAAGCGTAAATAATCATAAATTTCCGTAACGGTTCCTACAGTTGAACGAGGGTTGCGGCTCGTTGTTTTTTGATCGATTGAGATAGCCGGGGACAAACCTTCAATGGAATCCACGTCCGGCTTGTCCATCTGACCAAGGAACTGCCGAGCATACGCTGATAATGACTCCACGTAACGTCTCTGACCTTCTGCATAAATCGTATCAAAAGCAAGCGATGATTTACCAGAACCTGATAAGCCCGTTAGTACGACCAGCTTATCACGTGGAATTTCAATATCGATATTTTTTAAATTATGAGCGCGCGCTCCCTTTATTACGATTTTCTCCATGGCCATCTTGCTATCACCCTTCTGCTTTTAATTCTAAAAGAAGATCACGAAGCTCAGCTGCTCGTTCAAAGTTAAGAGCTTTTGCTGCTTCCTTCATTTCTTCTTCCATTTCTTGAATTACTTTTTGCTTTTCTTTTCCAGTCATTTTATCAAACGCAGGTGCTTGATCGTAGCTTTCAGTATCCTCAGCTACAATTGTTGCTCGGATTGCACCTCGAACTTCTTTTTGAATTGTCTGCGGCGTAATGCCGTGTTTTTCATTGTATGCTTCTTGAATGCTGCGACGACGATTCGTTTCACTAATCGCAATTTCCATCGAGTTAGTGATGCGATTTGCGTACATAATAACGTGACCATTAGCGTTACGAGCCGCTCGACCAATTGTTTGGATAAGTGAACGCTCTGATCGTAGAAATCCTTCTTTATCTGCATCTAATATCGTGACAAGTGACACTTCAGGAATGTCGAGTCCTTCCCTTAGAAGGTTAATTCCAACTAAAACGTCAAATTTACCAAGACGCAAATCACGAATAATTTCAATTCGCTCAAGCGTTTTAATTTCAGAATGCAAATACTGTACTTTAATGCCGATTTCTTTTAAATAATTCGTTAAGTCCTCTGACATTTTTTTCGTTAGCGTTGTAATGAGAACGCGCTCGTTTTTCGCAATTCGATCTTGAAGCTCTCCAATTAAATCATCAATCTGCCCTTCAATTGGTCTCACTTCAATATTTGGATCCAATAATCCCGTTGGTCGAATGATTTGTTCAATAACATCAGGCGCTTTTTCAAGTTCATAAGGCCCTGGCGTTGCCGAAACGTGAACAATTTGATGGATATGATCTTCAAATTCATCGAATTTCAACGGACGATTATCAAGCGCTGAAGGAAGACGAAAACCATGGTCAACAAGCACTTGTTTTCGCGCTTGGTCCCCGTTATACATTCCGCGAATTTGTGGAATAGTCACATGTGATTCATCGACTACAAGAAGAAAGTCTTCTGGGAAGAAATCTAGCAGCGTGTATGGTGTTGATCCTGGTGGACGTAGCGTTAAATGACGAGAGTAGTTTTCAATTCCGGAACAGAAACCCATCTCTCTCATCATTTCTAAATCATAGTTTGTGCGCTGTTCAAGGCGCTGAGCTTCTAATAATTTGCCTGCTTCTCGCATCTTTTCAAGCTGTTCTTGAAGCTCTTTTTCAATATTTTTAATCGCTACTTTCATCTTTTCTTCTCGAGTGACGAAGTGAGACGCCGGGAAGATGGCCACGTGTTCTCTATCGCTAAGGACTTCTCCGGTTAAAGCATCAACTTCTCGAATACGATCAATTTCATCTCCGAAGAACTCAATGCGAATGCAGCGCTCATCTCTTGATGCTGGGAAAATCTCCACCACATCTCCACGCACGCGAAATGTCCCGCGTTTAAAGTCGATGTCATTGCGTTCATACTGCACGTCCACAAGATCTCGAAGTAGCTGATTTCGCTCCTTTTCCATGCCGACACGAAGCGAAACAACCATTTCTTTATATTCTTCCGGTGAACCTAATCCATAAATACAAGATACGCTGGCAATAATGATAACGTCGTTTCTCTCAAACAACGAAGACGTTGCAGAGTGACGTAGCTTATCGATTTCGTCATTAATGCTTGCATCTTTTTCAATAAACGTATCGGTTTGTGGAACATAAGCTTCAGGCTGATAGTAGTCGTAATAGCTCACAAAGTATTCCACTGCGTTATCTGGAAAGAACTCTTTAAACTCGCTATATAGCTGCCCAGCCAACGTTTTATTATGAGCAATAATTAAGGTAGGCTTATTAACCTCCTTAATTACATTAGAAATCGTAAATGTCTTACCTGTTCCTGTTGCACCTAATAACACCTGCTGCTGTTTTCCTTCATGAATACCTTTGACAATTTTTTCAATTGCCTTAGGCTGATCCCCTTGAGGTTCATATGAGGATACTAGCTTAAATTGATCTGCCACAGAGAGGCCTCCATTTCATTAGTGTTAAAATTATAGCACTGTAATCCCTAAAAACACGAACTTATATTCGTATTTTATCATTTCTTTTTATATAATGGAACTGAATAGTATTGGACTGTTCAAATTTTCCTTATTTCTTCATCTCTCCTTTGTATACCCAGTCTGAGCAAATATATAATCCCATTGCGAATTAGCTGGAAAATCGGACAAAAGAAGCGCTTTGCGACCTTATAAAAAGTGTGATACATTTAATTAAAAGTAAGAATATGAAAGGGGTTTAGTACAATCCAATGAGCTCAATTAAAATAAACGACTCCTTTATTTTAACCAGTCCATCTACATCCATATCCCAAATAAAATCGGAACTTTCTAACTTTGAATATGTCATCGTTTTTGATAAGCATTATTATATCTTTCATACAAAAGAACAGTTTGCCCTCCAGAGTGCTTCGATGAGCATGCCTATTATTGATTGGATTCACAAAACCAACTGGTCTCCTTCTACTATCTCTACTTGGCTTGACCTCAAAACATCAAAGGTTAACTGGGAGCGCCCAGTTCTTATTCAAGCATATGAAACTAATTCTATTCACGGTGTACTTCACCCTTCTGACTGGATTCACTATCTACAAGCTGAAAATGAAGATGTTTTCTCTTATTTTGAAACATTAGGAGAGACGATTAACGACGCCGTAACCGTTGTTGACGATAAAGGGAAAGTAGTGCTATGGAATACCGCCGCTGAAAACACTTACAAAATTGCAAAACAAGCAATTGTTGGCGAGTTCATCAATACGTATTTCGATGATGAGTCCATTGTGCTACATAAAATCTTAAACGAAGGTCGACCGATTCGGGGAGCTTACCATAAGCCAAATAAAGAAACGCACGTGTTAGTGAATGCTTCTCCTATTGTAAAAGGCCATAAAGTTATTGGTGCAGTGGCAACTGAGCATGATATTACCAATATTATTCGACTGCACGAAGAAGTGGAACAAGACCCACTGATAGGAGATAAGAGCTTATTTTCTTCTATTATTGGCGAGAACTCTACCCTTGAAGAAGAAATTGAAATGGCTAAAAAAGTTTCGTCTACAAATATTCCTATTTTATTAACGGGTGAAGTAGGATCTGGAAAAGAGCTTCTTGCTCAAGCTATTCATTATGATAGCACAAGGCGAAACGAACCCTTTATTACGCTAAACTGCGCAACCATTCCTCCCGGCCTCATTGATATGGAGTTATTTGGATATCAACAAGGCGTGTTTTCACAGCCTACAACCGATAAAAGGCCTGGGAAATTAGAGCAAGCAGCAAACGGCACCTTATTTATTCAAGACGTTCACAAGATGCCTTTAGACGTTCAAATTAAACTGTGTGACTATCTCGAAAACGCCGCTTATTACATGACGGGAAGTAATGAGCAAGTTCAGGTTAATACAAGAATTATGGCTTCAACCTCTGTACTGTTAGAGAGCTTAATTGAACAAGGAGAGTTTTATGAAGGTCTCTATTATCAACTAACGGTCATTAATATTCATATTCCACCGTTAAAAGAGCGTCAGAATGAAATTCCAACGCTCATTACACAATTTATTGAAGAATTCAGCACAAAGCACGAAAAGGTAAAACCAACTCTTGATGAAGAAGTGGTTGAAACGCTTTGTCATCACGATTGGCCTGGTAATGTAAGAGAACTTCGAAATACCATTGAACGGTTAATTTTACTTAACGATTTGCCAACTATTACGGCACAGCACTTACCAGCTGAGTTAAAACGCCAAATCACTCTTCATGAACCCTTGAATGAAACCTCATCTGAAAAGCAGCTCATTCAAGATACGCTAAAAAGAACCTATGGTAATAAGAGCGCCGCAGCTGATTTATTAGGGATTTCAAGAGGAACATTGTATAACAAAATTAAAGAATATGGTTTGTAACGAAAAAGAGTTTGGGACATAACAAAATGATTGCTTCTAAAAGACGAACAATAGATGTTCCCATCTCTTTAGTTTGTCTCAACACGTTCGTTCCATTGCGCTACGGCCACTCGCTTTCCGCGGGGAGGAACCTGAGCTTCCTCGCTGCGCTGCGGGATCTCCGTTTTCCCTCTCTTTCCCGCAGGAGTCGAGTGTCCTACGCTCCATTCCACCCTGTTTCCAACATTGTTTTCACAATCAACAAAAAACCTGAGCGATTAAAAGTTATGAACTCTCAATCGTTCAGGTATAGTAAGGACTGAACTACTTATGTCTCAGTCTCTTTTTCGTTACGCTGATTGATTATATTCTTCAAACTCACTTTGCGTTTTCTCGTTCGGAGCAGGTGTTAATAAGCTTACTACTACAATTCCAACTAAGCTAATTAAGAAACCCGGAATCATTTCGTATAATAAATCCGATAATCCAGGGATTTTTGTCCATACAACAACCGTCACGGCACCAAGCACCATACCTGCTAGCGCTCCCCATTTGTTCATTCGCTTCCAATAAAGGCTCAATAAGATAACAGGGCCAAAAGCAGCTCCAAATCCAGCCCATGCATAGCCGACTAACGATAAGATTGTACCACTTTTATTAAATGCAATCATGACACCAATGATGGATACAAGAAGTACAAATCCACGTCCAATCAACATTAGTTCTTTATCACTTGCTGATCGGCGGAAAAATGTTTTGTACAAATCTTCTGTCAATGAGCTCGAAGTTACAAGAAGTTGTGATGAAATGGTACTCATTACGGCTGCTAATAATGCTGCTAATAAGAACCCTGTAATAATTGGGTGGAATAAAATTGTGCTTAACCCGATAAATACTGTTTCCGGGTCAGCAATTTCTAGACCTTGATTCGTGTAATAAGCTAAACCGACAAACCCTGTCAGCATGGCTCCAACGACTGAAACAAGCATCCAGCTCATTCCAATACGACGAGCAGGCTTGATTTCTTTTACAGATGAGATAGCCATAAATCGCACGATAATATGTGGTTGGCCAAAATAACCTAACCCCCAGGCAAACAGCGAGATGATACCTAAGAAGCTTGTGCCACTAAAAATATTGAATAAGTCCGTATCAATGTTTCGAACCTCACTCATTGCCGGACCAAATCCACCCATCTGTGTAAGAACTACAACTGGCACAAGGATTAAAGCAACAAACATTATAATTCCTTGAACGAAATCGGTCCAACTAACGGCTAAAAAGCCACCAAACAATGTATAAGCTACGACTACTCCAGCTACAACCCATAAGCCTATCTCGTAGTCTAGATTCAGCGTTGTTTCAAAAAGAACGCCTCCTGATACGATTCCTGATGAAACGTAAAAAGTAAAAAATAGAATAATAACAATAGCCGAAATCATACGTAGCATTTTGGAATCATCGTTAAAGCGATTTTCTAAAAACGCTGGAATGGTCATTGAATTATTAGCCACTTCTGTATACTTACGAAGACGAGGTGCAACAAACAGCCAGTTAGCATATGCACCTAACGTAAGCCCAATTACAATCCACGAAGCGCTTACCCCCTGAACAAACATAGCACCAGGCAACCCCATCATCAACCATCCACTCATATCTGAAGCTCCTGCACTTAAAGCCGTTACGCCTGGGCCTAGCGAGCGTCCTCCCAATACATAGTCTGATAGATTAGAAGTCCTTCGGTACGCATAATAACCAATTAACAACATACCGATCATGTATACCACAATGGAACTTAACAGCTGAATCTCCATCAAATCTCTCCTCTCAAATTTGCATAGAAATAATATACTAGATTTTAATTCAGAAGTAACCAAAAATTTTATGATAAAAAAATAATCAGAAAGGGCACAGTGCCCCTCTGATTAAATCCATTTAAATCTTTCTAGCTGTCATTTTCCCTTGTGTAAATAGAAGTAGATAGTCATAGCCACCCGCTTTAGAGTCCGTTCCTGACATATTGAAACCACCAAAAGGATGTACTCCTACCAACGCACCCGTACATTTTTTGTTAATGTACAAGTTTCCGCAGTGCATTTCATTTAGAGCAGTCGAAATACGATTCTCATCGCGAGAGAAGAATCCGCCCGTTAACCCGTAATCTGTATCGTTATAAATCTCAATTGCTTCTTTCCAGTCAGCTGCTTTTGCCATCGCAAGAACAGGCCCAAAGATTTCTTCTTTCATGATGCGTGCCTGCGGACTCACATCTCCAAATACAGTTGGTTCGATATAGAAGCCATTCCCTTCAGCCGGACCACCGCCTGTTAGAAGCGTTCCTTCACCTTTTCCAGTCTCAATATACGACAAGATTTTATTGTATGCTTTTTGATCAATTACTGGACCCACTGCATGATTTTCTTCCGGCAGTCCAATGCTAAGCTTTTTCGTACGTTCTACGACCTTTTCTACCACTTCATCATAAACAGATTCCACGATAATTGCACGAGAACCTGCTGAACACTTTTGTCCTTGGAAGCCGAATGCTGCTGCCACAATTCCATCAGCAGCTGCATCTAAATCAGCTGTTTCATCTACTACAATTCCATCTTTACCGCCCATTTCAGCAATAACACGCTTTAACCAAATCTGTCCAGACTGTACTTTAGACGCCCTTTCGTAAATACGACAACCAACTTCACGTGAACCCGTGAAGGAAACAAAGCGTGTTTTTGGGTGCTCAACCAAGTATTCGCCTACTTCAATACCGTCTCCTGGCACAAAGTTTAAGACTCCTTCCGGTAAGCCTACTTCTTTCATGAGCTCCACAAATTTAGCCGCAATAACCGGAGCTGAATCAGCTGGTTTTAAAATAACTGTGTTCCCCGATACAATTGCCGCTACGGTCGTTCCTGCCATAATTGCGAGTGGGAAATTAAATGGTGAGATGATTACCCCTACTCCAAGTGGAATATACGCCATTCGCGTCTTTTCACCATCTACAGGCGTTAATGGCTGATTAATGTGCGTCTCGCTAAGGCGAAGCATTTCTCTTGCATAAAACTCCATAAAATCAATTGCTTCTGCTGTATCTGCATCTGCCTCAGCCCAATTTTTCCCTACTTCATAAACGAGCATCGCAGAGAATTCATGCTTACGTTGACGCATCAAATCCGCTGCTTTAAATAAATAGTCCGCACGCTCAGCCGGTGAAACGTTCTTCCACATTTCAAACGTTGTTAACGCTTGTTGCATTGCTTGCTCCGCTAAAGCCGTTGTTCCTTTGCTCACGCGCCCAATGACGTCATCTTTACTTCCAGGATTGATTGACACAATATAATCTCCTGTATCAATTGTTTCGCTACCAATTGAAATTGGGTAGGTTCCCCCTAGCTTACCCTTTACTTTTTCTAAGGCTTTTTCCATCGCTACTTTATTTGCTTCAACTGTAAAATCAGTGAAAGGTTCATTTTTAAATACAGATGGTTTTGTTGTAATTGTCATATTCATCTACCCCTTTATGTGAAATTATTTTACAAAATTCTTTAATACAAACCATACATTCGCCGGGCGCTCAGCTAAACGGCGCATAAAGTACCCAAACCAATCTACACCGTACGGTACGTATACGCGCACCTTGTAACCTTCTTTAATAAGCTTATCTTGTAAATCAACACAAATACCGTACAGCATCTGAAATTCAAATTGATCCTTTGGAATATTCAGTTTTTTAACCAACTCTTTCGTATAGTCAATCATTGCTTCATCATGGCTTGCCACGGCTGTGTAGTTGCCGTTTTCTAAATGCATTTTAATAATTTCTTTAAAGTTTTCATCCACATCTTTTTTTGCTGGAAATGCTACTTCAGGTGACTCTTTATATGCCCCTTTTACTAAGCGTAAGTTTGCTTGATATTGATTTAGGTCTTTAATGTCTTGCTGCGTACGATATAGATATGCTTGAATCACAATTCCAACGTTATCATAGTCTTTTCGCAGCTCTTTATATATATCTAGTGACTGCTGACAATGAGCATAATCTTCCATATCAATTCGAACAAAAATCCCATGCATTTTGGCAACCTCAAGAATTTTGCGCATATTATCCATGCAGAGCTCTTTGCTAATATCTAAACCAAGAGATGTCATCTTCAATGATAAATTCGAATTAACATTTGAATGAGCAATCGCATGTAATGTTTGCACACACATATCGGTAGATTCAGCTGCTTCCTCTTTGGTATACACAAATTCTCCAAGGTGATCTAACGTTGCAACCTTACCTGCAGCGTTCAGCTCTCTACAAGTGTTAATAGCAGATTCAATTGAATCACCTGCCACAAATCTTGCCGCACCCATTCGTAGACCATACCTTTTTGCTAATTTATTCATTGAGTGATTTTTGCCTAACGATTGAAACATCGTTCTCATTAAAACCTCCATCAATACCAAGCCTCCTTCATTACATTAAGATTTAAAAAGATTCTTAACTTACTATATGTTCAGTATACTCTCCTTTCTACAATTTTGTAAACGCTTTCTATATATTTTTTGAACAAATTTGTTTATTTTTTATAAAATATACACTTTTGTTCAATTCGTAACTTGATTATATCTAACACAATAGGAATATACTAGAAAATTGTTAAGACATCTGCCATACTTTTTTTACAAAAAAAACCCTACTTCTTTTAATAAAGAAATAGGGTTTGTCACTTAAACAGCTTCCGATGTTAGCTGCTTGTAGTTATGAACGAATAAAATACCTAGCTCGTGATGTTCATTATCATACAAAGCGCGCTGAGCAAAGCGAACCTCGCCAGAATAATCAAGCACCTCTAATTTACAGAAAGCACGATTATTAACCTGAAGCGCTGCATAAAATTTAGCAACTTCTGATACAGGAACACCGTTTACTTTCGTAATTAACTCTCCAACTTGTAAGCCCATTTTTTCAGCGGGCGATCCTGGAATAATACCCAATATGATAACACCTTCTGATTTTTTTGTGAAAAATGGTGCAGCATTCTCATCTGCTAGACGTTGCTTCGTACTAATCCACTGTCTAACCACAATGGCGAGAGCCGCCACAACAAATGAAAATAGCGGAACAACTAATGTCACAAGCGCCACTAAGACCAAACCAACACCTAAAAACAACACTCTTTTTCCAGTAAATGAAATCGATGCGCTTGGCAACATACTTTGAATGCGCTGGCTAAAACCTATAGCAAATGGAACAAAAAATAAGCTAAATGACGTTTGACCTACTGTAAGCACTGGCCACCAGCTGAAGGTAGATGTAATTGCATCACCAGGAACTAATAAAAACACAGGAACAACCCAAAGCTTTTGAGAAAAGTGAGCACCAATCTCTTGGCCTCTTTTGCTCTTAATGATAGCAGGAGAGGTTCCTTTTACGCCAAACTTCCAAATCAAATATCCTTCTGCTACTACTAGTAGCGCTAACAAAAACGTTAACGATGGTAAATTTGCATCCTTTAATTCAAGTGACCATGTATGAACAATCCCATCTCCAATTCCCACATTTGGAATAACTAGCGTAGCAAAAATGGTTACGCCCAATACATAAGCGGGCGATAACCACCGAAATGTCCACGGCCCACTCAAAAGAAACGTAATCAAAGCAACAAACACAAGTGTTCCAATCGTTACGTATGTCCCTACTAAAACAGTGCAAATTGAAAGGATCACGCCAATAATAATGCCTGGAAAAAATAAATACTTCGCTTCTAAGATAAAATCAAATACCCGAACATGAAAGTTTTTTCGTTCACGCTTAACGCGTGCCAGACCAACAAAGAATGAAACCAGTAAAAATAAATAGGTGAGCGGATGTATAAAAAGCTTTCCCGCTCCTTTTAGGATTTCTATTACAACTTCCATCTTTCCACCGCCTACTACTCCCTCAACTTCTTATTTTTTATTTATCACCGCAGATTTATATGTATAACCAGTAATTTCATTTTAACAAAGTATGATAACAACCGCCAATGTTGTTTTTTTCTAAAAAACAGTCCTCCAAGTACTATGAGAAAAGGAACAAATCATTCATATTTGTATGTTAACTGTCCGTTATACACATATGTGTTCAATTCTATTTACCCAAAAAAAGGGCATCTACTGTGTAGATGCCCTTTTTCTTACTTCTTTATTAAAATTTACGCGCTGCTTCTTTCGCTTTTTCAATGCCGCTTGCTTTAATTTCTTCTGCTTTTGCAGGCATTGCATTATGACCTTCTACAAATAATCCTTCAAATGATGGAACTCCAAAGAAGTTCATCATAATACCAATGTAGCGATGTCCCATCTCCACATCTGCTGCTGGACCTTCTGAATAAATACCGCCGTTTGCTTGGATATGAAATGCTTTTTTATCTGTTAATAACCCAACTGCTCCTTGCTCTGTATAGCGGAATGCTTTTCCTGCTACAGCAACAGAATCTAAGTATGCTTTCATAACGGGTGGGAATGAGAAGTTCCACATTGGATTTACAAATACATATTTATCAGCATTTGCAAATTGATCGCTCAGTTCATTTAAACGAGCAATTTTACGCTGCTGGTCAGCTGATAGCTTATCAAATGCTTCACCTGCTCCTAATTTGCCCCATCCACCAAAGATATCTGCATCTAATTGTGGGATATCCTCTTTATAAAGGTCAATGTGTACAACCTCATCGTTTGGATTTTCTTCTTTATATGTGTCAATAAATGCTTTTCCTGCAGCCATACTAAATGAAGTTTGATGGTCATGCGGATGTGCTGTAATATACAATACTTTTGCCATGTTGAATTCGCACCTTTCTTTCACTTTTTAATAACTATGTTACTAATAGTAACTTAGGTAATCTTTTTAGTCAACTATTTTATTCTCATTTAAATGATTACCCTGTTTGTTAGTATGCCTTTTAAACAAAAAAAAAGACTGGTAAAAGTCTTTTTAAAAAGTTGTAGCAATAGTCAACGCTTGATTCATTGCTTTTTCTTTAATTTCTTGTGCTTTAGTTGGAAACTTTACCTGACCTTCAATAATAATGCTTTCAAAGGATTCAATCCCAAAAAAGTCCATCATTACTTCCAAATAGCGATGTCCCATTTCACGGTTCACTTCTGGTCCTTCTGAATAAACATCACCTCGCGCTTGAATATGAAGTGCTTTCTTTCCTTTTAACAAACCTTCAGCGCCTTCTTTTGTATATGTAAACGTCTTGCCTGATACAGCAATTGCGTCAATATAAGCCTTCATAATGGCAGGTACCGAAAAATTCCACATCGGTGTAACAAACACGTATTTATCTGCTAGTAAAAATTGTGCACCTAGTTCTGCTAGGCGTCCTACTTTCATTCGTTCATCTGATGATAACTCTTCTAAAGAACCTGTTTCACGCAGCTTCTTCCAGCCGTTAAACACATCTTTATCTAGAAATGGTATGTCAGCCGTATATAAGTCTAAATGAACGACTTCATCATTTCGATTTGTTTCTTGATAGGTTTCAATAAATTGCTTACCTACCGCCATGCTTAATGATTCATCTTCACTTAGTGGATGTGCAGTAACATAAAGAACGTTTACCATCTTTGACATTCCTTTCTGTAGCTAGTCTTCTGCTTCTGTACTTGTTAGTCTTTGATCCAACTTTCTGCCCATTGCGTAATCGGACCTAAAATTTGCCCTAATTCTTTTCCTTTTTGAGTCAGCGTATATTCTGTGCGAATCGGACGCTCCGGTATAACAGTGCGTAGCACAATACCATGCTCTTCTAACTCTTTAACTCGCTCAGTTAGTAACCTTCTGCTTAAAGCCGGAATCGCCTCATTGAGCTCGCTAAAGCGCTTTGGACCACTCATCAGTACATAAATGATTAATCCTGTCCATTTTTTACCGATTAGTTCAAAGCTCTTCTCTACCTTTGGCTGTAATTCTTTTTGTTCTTCCATATTAGTGAGCTCCTCCTTTATTAATATGGATGAAAAACCAACTTGTTCACTTATTGTAACAGAAAAAGAGAATAAACATGCTCACTATTTCTACAAAAACCCCCTCTCTGCAAGCCTACAGAGAGGGGGTTTTTCTATTCATTCATTATTCGCTCGCAAGCTTTAGAGCTGTTTCTAATTGACGGTCATCTTCTTTTGACTTGATTTTTTCGAGCAGCTTTGTCTGAAGTAATGCTGCTGTATCTTCGTCAATTTCTCCCGTCACTTTTTGATCATTTGTTTTTTGAAACGCTTTTACAGCCGTTTCTGTTTCTTTACCGAAATATCCATCGGTACGGCCAGGTTCAAACCCTAATCCCTTTAACATTTGCTGTGCATTTTTGATTTGATCATCTGTCATATCAAATTTTAATGTTTTAGTAACTTGAATTGGATTTGTGTAGTAATAGTCAGGCTGTTTTACTTCAACAGTTGGCTTAATTCCTTTTTCATTAATCCAATTGCCATCTGGCGTTAACCATTTGTAGAACGTCAGCTTTAAGTTACTGCCGTCTTCCATTGGCACTGCTTGCTGAACTGTTCCTTTACCATATGATTTTTCACCAACGATGTCATATCCGCCAGCTTCTTTTAATGCACCAGCTAAGATTTCTGAAGCAGATGCACTACCACCATCGATCAGTCCTACAATTGGATAATCTTTTGGTTCTTTTAAAGAAGACTTAACCGTTTGACGATCACCGTCACGCTCTTCAATTTGTACATACGGCTTGTCACCTGTTACAAGTTCTTCTAACATTTTCTCCACGCTTTGGAGATAACCACCTGGATTTCCACGCACATCAAGGACAAGTCCTTCAATATTTTTCTTTTCAAGTTCCTTTAGCTGCTTTTTAAATTCATCTTGGGTAGATTCAGAAAATGACGTAATCTCCATGTAGCCAATTGATTTGTCATTTACTTTCTTCACAGATGAATAAACAGTTTCAATTGGAATTTCATCACGTACCACATCAACTTTCATCATGTCTTTTACACCGGGACGCTGAATATCTAATTTAACTGTTGATCCTTTTTCACCACGAATTTTTAACACAGCATCATAAAGCTCTAATCCTTCAATGCTTTTACCATCAATTTTTAAAATTTGATCGTTGGGCTTTAAACCAGCTTTCTCAGCTGGTGATTCTTTAAATGGTGCTACGATTGTGACTTTACCATCTACCATGCTAACTTCTGCACCAATTCCTTCAAAGGATGAGTCAAGTGATTGTTCAAATTGCTTTGCTGTTTCCTTATTCATATAGGATGAATGGGGATCATCAAGCGTCTGTACCATTCCTTGAATAGCACCTTCTAGTAATTTTTTTTCGTCTACATCCTTATAATATTGGGATGATATAAGGTCATAGGCTTGCTTAATCTTGTCAAATTCACCATTTACATCTACATTACTTGTCCCTGTAGCTGACGAGAGACTTGATAAACCAACGCTTCCAGCGCTTGCATATTGTAATCCAAAATAAGTACCTGCTGCTCCAACTACAAGAGAGAGCACCATCAATAATGCCACTATTTTCCGATTCAAGCTCTTTCATCCTCCTCAACCCTGACCCATCTCTTTTTATTATAATAGATAGCCTTGAAACTATGTAATAAAAAGGATGCATGTGTTATTTGTAGCAAAAGGCACCACACAAATCAAGTGTGATGCCTTTTTGTTAAGATTTTATGATAAGCTTGTACAACATATGCACAAAATTAGAAGTTAATATAATTTTCAGGGTTTACAGCAGAGCTGCTTCCTTGCCAGTCTCCTTTGTGAAGTTCAAAGTGCAAGTGTGCACCGAATGAACGACCAGTATTACCCATGTAGCCTAGCTGTTGACCTTTTCCGATTGACTGACCGCTAGACACATTATAACTTTCTAAGTGAGCATAAACAGATACCCAAGTTTGGCCATTGACGTTATGGCGTACAAATACAACATTCCCGAATGATGATGAGTAATACGCTCGAATAACTGTGCCATCCGCTACGGATACAATTGGTACACTACTACCACGTTTTCCAATATCAATTCCGTAATGCATGCGACCAAATTTTTCACGGTAACCATATCGAGATGTGACTGGTCCGTTAGCTGGACGCATGAACGAACCGCTTGTTATAGCTGGTGCTGGTGCAGCTTCTGCTTTTTGAGCTGGCGCTGCGCTTGGTGCCGATTTTGCTGCTGGCTGTGACTGGCTTGCCTTCGCTTCTGCTTCAGCTTTTGCCTTTGCCTCCGCTGCAGCCTTCGCTTTTTCACGCTGCTCTTGTTCCCAAGCTGCCTTTTCACCTTCTGCTGCTTTCTTTTGATCTGCTAGTAGAGCCGCTTCTTCTTCTAAGCCAACAATTTCATCGTTTGCTGATTGCTCTTGCGATTGTAACGTAGCAATTAATTTATCTTTTTCATCGACTTGCTTCTCAAGATCTGCTGACAATGTTTCAAGGTCTTTTAGCGCTTTTTCAAGTGACTCTAGTTTTGTTTGAACAGCTGTTTCTTTTGTTTGAAGTTCTTTTTTGTCTTGCTCATGTTGAATTAATAACTCACGGTCTGCTTCTACAATTGTAGATACTGCACTAACACGGCCGATAAAGTCACCAAAGCTTTGTGAGCCTAGTAGAACTTGCATGTAATCCACTGAGCCACCGCTTTCCTGTAACGCTACAGCTCGATCTTTTAACAGTTCATTTCGCTTTTCAATACGTTCTTTTACTTCTTCAATATCTTTTTTTAATTTTTCAATTTCTTTCTTTGTTTCTGATATTTCAGACTCGCGATTTCGGATTTTCTCGTTTGTCTCACCGATCTTCTCGTCTAAACGCTTCATTTCGGCTTCTGTTTTTTTCTGTTGCTCTTGTAAAGATTTAATTTCTTCTTTACCTTCATTAATGTTTTTGTTTACATTTGAACTTTTTTCATTTAAATCGCTAATCTTTTTATCAATGTCTCCGTTTGCATAAGCGATATTCCCCGAACTTAACCATACACCGCTTAGCCCGACAAAAGCCGCTGCTGTAACCGTTAATACTTTGCGTTTCATTTGTCTGTTCTCCTCATTTGTACGTGTTTTTTTATGTGCTTATCATCTTTATATGTAAGAAGACAAATCTAACGTTTAGGCTAGATTTGTCGTGGTACTGAATAATACAACTTATTTTTTTAAGAATTTTCGAACTGATAGCATACTTCCCCAAACGCCGATAAATCCACCGACTACAGCAAGTAATAGCGCAATTTGAAGCGTGAATGGGAACGTTGGTAAAAGCTCAAAATATCCGTTGAATTTTGGCTCAGATTGGTTGAATACAAACGTGTATACACCAATTAAGACACCGATTGGTACAACTGAACCTAATAATCCAAGCAGCAAGCCTTCAATGAAGAATGGCCAGCGAATAAATAGGTTTGTTGCTCCTACTAATCTCATAATCTCAATTTCTTCACGACGAGCAACGATGGTAATCTTAATTGTATTAGAAATTAAGAACATTGCTGTGAAAAGCAAACCGATAATTAAAGCAATTCCAATGTTACGGGCAACTTCTAGGACGTTAAACAGTTTTTCAACTTCACCTTGTCCGTATTGCACATTTGTAACATTCGAGTATTTTTCAACTTCTGTAGCAACCTTAGCTACATCGTTTGGTGTTTTTGTTTTGACAATAAATACGTCATTTAATGGGTTTTGCTGTTCAAAAGGCTCAAATGCTTTCCCTTCTTCACCCATACTATCAATTAAGCTCTTGAGCTCTTTGTCTTTAGAAGAAAATGACACCGTATCAACACGGCTAATTGCTTTTAACTTCTCTTCAATAGCTGACTGCTCTTCATCTGTAGCTGCTGGATCGACGTGTACTCGAATTTCAACGTCGTTTTCAATTAAATTGGCTACGTGATTTAGGTTAAGCATAAGCGTTAAAAAGACACCAACTAGTAGTAAGGTAACTGTTACCGCACTAGCTGATGCAAAAGTCATCCACCCGTTTCGACTAAGACTTTTTGCTCCTTCTCGTAAGTGGCGACCGAATGTTCTAGCCTTCATATCCGTAATCACCTCTTACTTCGTCACGCACAACTTTTCCATTTTCAATAGCAATTACTCGTTTACGAATTGCATTTACAATTTCACGATTGTGAGTTGCCATTAAAATCGTTGTGCCACTTTTATTAATTTCTTCAAAAATGTCCATGATTTCCCAAGAAGTTTCAGGGTCTAGGTTCCCTGTCGGCTCATCTGCAATGACCACTTTTGGTTTATTCACAATAGAACGCGCGATTGATACACGCTGCTGCTCTCCACCAGATAGTTCATCGGGGAACGCTCGCATTTTATTTTTCAGCTTTACAAGATCAAGCACTTCCATTACGCGCTTTTTAATTTCCTCTGGGTGCTGCTCAATCACTTCTAAAGCAAACGCCACATTTTCATATACCGTTAGCTTTGGTAGAAGCTTAAAGTCTTGGAAGACTACCCCAATATTACGACGGAAAATTGGTACCTTGTGACTTTTAATTTTGGCTACGTTTGAGCCATTGACAATGATATCGCCCGTAGAAGGTTTCTCCTCGCGATACATCATTTTAATAAATGTGGATTTACCCGCTCCGCTTGGTCCTACGATATAAGCAAACTCACCTTGATTAATCTTGATGCTAATCCCATTGATTGCTTTCACACCGTTCGGATACGTTTTATAAACATTTTGCATTTCAATCATCAGTTATCACCTAATCAAGTGTGTTATTTTCATTCCCCGTCTTTCGACAAAGAATTACAAAAAAAATCAAAAAAAACGACTCATTTCAGTTGCTTTCTCATTATAACATCACTTTTCGAGAATTTAAGCCCTAAAAATATTACATTTTTATTTCAAATATGACATTAGTCGGATTCATACACTTTCCTATATCCCCCTAAAAAGGAGTCTGCTCTCAAAGAAATTTAGAAAAACAGCAGGACTATCCTCGTCTATATTTTGTAAAAAAATAAAACGAGAAGCTTTTTTGCTCCTCGTTTTGCATCATTTCTTTTCGGCTAACCACTCGGCAATTTTGCTCGCTTCCTCTTCGTTCACCAAGCCTTTTGGCATGCTTCCTTTCCCATTATTGATAATGTCTTCAATTTCTTCTTGTGAATATTTCGCACCAGTCTTCTCAAGGTTTGGTCCTCTTGCACCTTCAAGGTTTTGCCCATGACAGCCCGAACAGTTTTGTTGGTAAAGCTCTTCCCCACTTGCTTCAGAAGCTGTTTCAGAAGACTCATTCCCTCCACCGCACGCTGCCAATGTAAAAGATGCTCCTGCAATGATTGCTAATGCTAATTTCTTCATGGCTATTCCTCCTCATTCCATAATAAAATTAACCATTTTGTGAAGTTTTTCACTCTATTATAACCTACTTATGAACGTTTAAAACCCTCTCCTAGTACCTCTGAAGCGTCTGCAACAATGACAAATGCAGATGGGTCAATTGCTTTAACCGTTTGTTTCAATTTTGTGAATTCTGTTTGTTCAACTACAACCATTAAAATTGGTCGCTCTTCATCCGTATACCCCCCGTAGGCTGACAAACGCGTCACCCCCCGGTCAATTGTATGTAAAATTTCGTGGCGCACTTCTTTTTCTTTATTGGTAATGATGAGCGCCATTTTTGAGCGCCCGACGCCTACTTGGACAAGGTCAATGGTTTTACTTGTGACATAAAGGCCGATTAGCGCATATAGCCCTCGTTCTAGATCAAATACGAAAGCAGCCGCAATCACAATGAGCCCATCAATTAAAGCTACACAAATACCGAGCGATAACGATGTATACTTGTGAATAATTTGCGCAGCTAAATCCGTGCCTCCAGTGGATGCGTGTCCTCGAAACACCAGACCTAACCCAACACCCACACCAATTCCACCAAACAACGCTCCAAGAAGCGGATCAGTTGTAGCTGGCTCAATATCGCTTGTTAATAAGACAACAAACGGTAAAAAAACCGTACCAATTAAGGTTTTGGCTCCAAATTGCCAACCAAGTAGCAACGCTCCTAAAAGAAAAAGCGGTACGTTAAAAGCCCACTGAACATAGGCTGGAGACCAATTAAATAATGCATTTAAAATCGTGCTGATACCGCTTATACCACCAGATGCAATACGGTTAGGAAGTAGGAATATATTAAAGGCTATCGCGACGATACTTGCTCCAACCATGACATAAACAATTTGCAGCAGTCGGTCGGATACAGAAAATACGTCTCGTTTCAATCTTTTCATGATAGTCACCTCAGTTAACGACTTTTACCATAGCGTATGTAACTTTTAAGCAACTCATGCTGTCAGAAAAAAACCCTGGTTCCACGCTTGCGCGAAAATCCAGGGGTAGCTATCACTCTTAAATATGTGAACGTAAGTAGGCATCAATAAATAAATCAATGTCTCCGTCCATTACGCTTTGTGTATTTCCGATTTCAGTATTTGTACGGTGGTCTTTTACAAGAGAATATGGGTGGAATACATAAGAACGAATCTGACTTCCCCAACCGATATCCTTTTGCTCACCGCGAATTTCGGCTAGCTGTTCTTGCTGCTTTTCAATCTCTAGCTGATAAAGCTTCGATTTTAACATTTTCATCGCTTGCTCACGGTTTTTGATCTGTGAACGCTCTGTTTGACAAGAAACAACTACGTTAGTTGGTAGATGGGTAATACGAACAGCTGAATCGGTCGTATTAATATGCTGACCACCCGCACCACTTGCACGGTACGTATCTACTTTTAAATCCTCTGTACGAATATCAATATTGATTTCATCGTTAAACTCAGGCATGACATCACATGATACGAACGATGTATGACGACGACCAGATGAATCAAACGGCGAAATACGTACAAGACGGTGTACGCCCTTTTCTGCTTTTAAATAGCCATATGCATTATGACCTTTAATTAGTAACGTAACGCTCTTAATTCCAGCTTCGTCTCCAGGAAGATAGTCTAACGTCTCAACCTTAAAGCCTTTTTTCTCTGCCCAGCGCGTGTACATACGCAGTAGCATTGAGCCCCAGTCTTGAGATTCCGTTCCGCCTGCACCCGGGTGAAGCTCTAGAATGGCGTTGTTCTTATCGTAAGGCTCACTTAATAAGAGCTGTAGCTCAAATTCATTCATACCTGACGTTAACTGTTTTAATTCGTCAACTAGCTCGGTAGCTAAATCTTCATCGTATTCTTCTTTTACAAGCTCATACGATACTTGTAAATTTTCATACGTTTCATCTAAGTGATTAAACTGATTTACAGCATCCTTTAAGCCGTTTGCTTCATTGATAACTGTTTGTGCTGCTTGCTGATCATCCCAAAAGCTTGGATCAGCCATTCTTTCATCTAGCTCATCGATACGAGCTTGCTTGTTATCGAGGTCAAAGAGACCCCCTAAAGTCCGCTAATCGCTTAGCTGTTTTCTCTAACTCTTGCTTAATTTCTACTAAATCCATCGTTCAAACACCTCTATCTTATTTTTGACACACAGGAAGGAAATGGGGGCTGCCCATTTCCTTCCTGACGGTTGCTATCTGTATGTGATTGTAACACAGTTTGTCGCTAAACCAATAATGCTTCCTTACTTTTATGCTTCTTTTCCGCAGCAGTTTTTATACTTCTTACCGCTTCCGCAAATGCATGTATCGTTACGACCTACATCAACTGCGTTGACTTTTGGCTTTTTTTTCGCAGGTGCATCCCCTTCTTTTGGATGCACAGCAGCTTGTCCTTTCGCTACTTCTTGACGTTCAAGGTTGTTGTTAATCTCTGCTTTCATCATATACTTCGTCACTTCTTCTTCAATTGTGGCAATCATGTTTTCAAACATCGCAAAGCCTTCCATTTGATACTCGCGAAGTGGGTCTGTTTGACCGTATGCACGAAGGTGAATACCTTGACGTAGCTGATCCATCGCATCGATATGGTCCATCCATTTTGAATCAACCGCGCGAAGAACAACAACTTTTTCAAACTCACGCATTTGTTCTGGCTCAAGCTGGTCTTCTTTTTCGTTGTAGCGCGCTTTTGCATAATCAACAAGTATTTCTACAATTTCTTCAGGCTCTTTACGGCGCAACATTTCTTCCGTGATTTGCCCTTCATCTAGAATATTAGCATTTACATAATCAACAATACCTTGTAAATTCCAATCTTCTTCTAACTCATCGCTTGGCGTGTACGTAGCGACAACTCTTTCAACCGTTGATTGGATCATGCGCTCTACAATATCACGCAGATTTTCTGAATCCAACACTTCAAAGCGCTGCTTGTAGATTACTTCACGCTGCTGACGTAATACATCATCATATTGAAGCAATTGTTTACGCGCATCGAAGTTGTTACCTTCTACTCGTTTTTGCGCAGATTCAACGGCTCTTGTCACGATTTTACTTTGAATTGGCTGTGAATCGTCCATACCAAGGCGATCCATCATGGACATCATGTTATCAGAGCCAAAGCGACGCATCAGCTCATCTTCCATTGAAAGATAAAATTGAGAAACCCCCGGGTCTCCTTGACGACCAGCACGACCACGCAGCTGGTTATCGATACGGCGTGATTCATGACGTTCTGTACCGATTACGGCTAAACCGCCTGCTTCAATAACACCTTCGCCTAACTTAATATCTGTTCCACGTCCAGCCATGTTTGTTGCGATTGTCACCGCGCCTTTTTGGCCAGCGTTTTCGATAATATCAGCTTCACGCTCATGCTGCTTTGCATTTAAAACGTGGTGCTTGATACCTTTTTTCTTTAATAATGAAGACAATAGTTCAGACGTTTCAATCGCTACTGTACCAACAAGCACAGGCTGTCCATTCGCATTGCGCTCAGCGATATCTTCGACAACGGCTTTGAACTTGCCTTCCATCGTTTTATAAATTAAGTCTGCTTTGTCATCACGAGCAATGTCTTTATTCGTTGGAATTACAACTACCTGCATGTTATAGATGTTTCGGAATTCTTCTTCTTCCGTTTTCGCTGTCCCCGTCATACCCGCTAGCTTTTCATACATACGGAAGTAGTTTTGAAACGTGATTGTTGCAAGCGTCATGCTTTCGTTTTGAATGTCGACATTTTCTTTTGCTTCAATTGCTTGGTGAAGCCCATCGCTAAAGCGACGACCTTTCATTAAACGACCTGTAAACTGATCGACGATTACGACTTTCCCGTCTTCTACCACATAGTCAACGTCATTTTGCATCGTTACGTGTGCTTTTAACGCTTGGTTAATATGGTGGTTTAAGGCTACATGCGAGATATCGAACAGGTTTTCAATACCAAACGCTTTTTCAGCCTTAGACATTCCGTCCTCAGTTAACTGAACACTTTTGGTCTTCACATCAAACGTATAGTCCGTTTCTTTATCAAGCGTGCGAACGAATGCATTAGCTTGAATATAAAGAGCCGTTGACTTTTGAGCAGTTCCAGAGATAATCAACGGTGTACGCGCTTCGTCAATCAAAATGGAGTCAACTTCATCGATTACAGCAAAATGAAGGGGACGTTGTACCATTTGTTCTTTATAAAGCACCATGTTATCACGTAAATAATCGAATCCTAGCTCGTTATTTGTTGTATACGTAATGTCAGCAGCGTACGCTTCCTGCTTTTCATCCTTTGTTAAGCTGTTTAAATTCAAGCCAACCGTTAAGCCTAAAAACTCATAAAGACGCCCCATTTCAGTTGCATCACGGCTTGCTAAATATTCATTGACCGTTACAACGTGCACGCCTTTTCCAGTAATGGCATTTAAATAAACAGGCATAGTTGCAGTTAACGTTTTACCTTCCCCTGTTTTCATCTCAGAGATATTCCCCTCATGTAAGGAGATACCACCCATTAGCTGCACTTTATAAGGATACATGCCTAACACACGCTTTGCCGCTTCACGTACAACTGCAAAAGCTTCTGTCAGCATATCGTCTACAGATTCACCATTTTGATAACGTTCTTTAAAGTCTACTGTTTTCTCACGAAGCTGATCATCTGTCAGCGATGCGATATCAGGACCCAACGCATCAATCTGTTCAGCCATTCGTTCTAAACGACCGATTTGGCGTTGATTTCCGTCAAACACTTTTTTAAATAATCCAAGCATATTAAACGCTCCTCTATTTATAATCAATACATCTTGTACTTGTTATTTCCTTATTATAAAACATTCTGAATAAAATTGTAACATCGGGGCTAGACAAGTAGCAACTTATACCCATTATTACTCAACTGATGATTTGATAAATACTGCCTAGAACGAACGGGATAAGCAACGTAAACTAGACATCATTAAAAAAGACAGCGAGTAAAGCTCGCTGCCTTAGAAGTTACTGTATTTAGTTTGGCTCAATCAGGCCATATCGCCCATCTTTTCGACGATAAACGACATTGGTTGTATTTGTGTCGGCATTTGTGAAGACAAAGAAGCTATGACCAAGCATATTCATCTGTAAAATTGCTTCTTCACTATCCATTGGTTTTAAGTTAAATCGTTTTGTACGGACAAGCTCTAGCTCTTCTTCATCCGTTTCAGCTGCAACGGCAACGCTTGAGTCACCTTCTAACGCAGCGAATAGGTATTTTTCAGCACCTTTTTCACGCATTTTACGGTTCACTTTCGTTTTATGCTTGCGAATTTGGCGCTCAAGTTTATCAAGGACAAGGTCGACTGCGGCATATAAATCTGTATGCGTCTCTTCAGCACGTAATACAAGATCAGTCATTGGAATTGTAACTTCTATTTTTTGGTCGTTGTTGTATACTTTTAAGTTTACATTTACATCAGCATTAGGTGTACCATCGAAATAGCGCTCTAACTTGCTGAGCTTTTTCTCTACATATTCCCTGATTGCTGGAGTTACCTCAATGTTTTCGCCACGAATGTTGTACATCATATTCGAACTCCTCCTTTAATCATTGCTATACCTCTATATTTCTACAATACCCGACACTTTCCCTTCCTAAACCTATATTTTTTTTGAAAATTCAGCGAATAAATTTTCAAATTTAAGAAAGTGTATGTTAGAACTAAAAAAAAAGACCTTCTTCAAAGGGGACTGACCCCTGTTTTTGAGACAGGAATCAAAACACCTTTTAAACAACCCGTTTTCTGTATTGTACAGGAGACTGGTTGTTTAATTTTGTTTGAATACGGGCATGGTTATAATACGTAATATAGCTTTTGACGGTTTGCTCTATGATGGTAGTCGTAGTGTATGTCAACTCGTCAAGGTAGAACGTTTCAGACTTTAGTGAGGAATGAAACGATTCAATTGAGGCATTATCTGCAGGCGTCCCTTTTCGGGACATACTCATGATAATGCCTTTCTCTTTAATTGTTTGTTGATAAGCATACGATGTGTACACAGAGCCTTGATCACTATGCAACGTGCACCCTTCCGGTAGAGAAGGGAGTTGGTTAAGCGTGTCTAAAACAAACGCGACATTTTGACAATCACCTATGGAATACGCAATAATCTCTCCGTTAAATAAATCTTGAATACTTGAAAGATACAATGGTTTCGGCCCAAAAGGCAAGTACGTAATATCAGTCACGAGCTTTTGAAGAGGGCGTTCAGCTCGAAAGTCACGTTTTAATACATTCTCTGCAACCTGATAAGGTTGCCCTGTTCGCTGCCGTTTCTTCCGTTTAACGCGACATTGCCAACCGTATTTCTGCATGGTACGCTGCACAAACTTGTGGTTAATCTTCATGGTTCGCTTGAGTACAGCTGTGATCTTCCGATAGCCATATCGAAACTTGTGTGCACGACATTGTTCACCCACTTGCTGTTCCATCCATTTCTTTCGTGTATCCTGTTGACTATGCTGCTTCCAACGGTAGTAAGTGGACCGAGGAATACCAAGATGGAAACAGATTTGATAAATAGGGATTTGTTCTTTTAACTCTTCCACTAGGTTCACTGCGATTTCTGGTACCACTTCCTTTCCAATTCCTTGTACTTTTTTAAAATCTCGATTTGTTGCTTTAATTGTCGGTTCTCAGTCTTTAACTTAGCTGTCTCGTTTTCAAAATCAGGACCTTTTCCATAGGCATATTGCTTGCCTACTGGCTGTTCCAACCGGTGTACATCCCCATTTTGATACCACTTCATCCATGTTTTTAATTGAGTAGGATTCCGAATGTTTAGTTGTGATAATACTTCTTTTACAGGTACACCGGCTAACCTCATTTCAATCGCTTTTAACTTTATTTCGACTGGATAACTGACTCTTGTTCCCATAGAAAAAACACCTCCAAGTGATTGTTAGGTACTACATACCCAGTTTTCAACTTAAAGGTGTTTTTTATTTGTCTCACTTTATGGGGTCAGTCCCAAAGAGAAGAAGGTCTTTTTTTTTTCGAATTTTTACGTCTTCTATTCAGTTTCGCTTATCGTAAAAACTCCCATCGAATGTTTCATTTCCATACGGGTTAACATAACGATTAACATGCTGTTTTTTGGCCTTTGTTTTTTGAAGGTCCTCTTCAACACTTTTTTTCCATTTTAACAATGTTGAATCAATGATGGCATTCATGCTAACGATGATGTTCCCTCTCGAATCATTCTTGCTTTCTTTCGACTGAACAAGCTCGTCAATATACTGACTGCGCTCTTGAAGCAAGCCTTCCACTTTCGCAATCATATTCTCACGTTCTTCTGCAAGAAGCGGCTTTTGGACAAGGCCATAGAGCTCAGCCGTCAGTTCATATACGGAGTCGAGAGGTGTCACGCTTGTCCACCTGAACCATGGGTTTGCTTACGATTCATTTGAATAACCTGCTTCCACGTATCGCGAAACTCAACGGCATATCCCTCTACTTCGTCGAGGAGTTCTACGCGATTTTGAACATTGGCTTCAATTAAGCGCTGATTCATATAGTCATACATCGCCATCATTTCTTTTCCAACAGCAGCGCTTGTATCTAAAGTAACCATTAGCTCTTGAATAATCTTTTGTGCTTTAAGTAAGTTTTCGTTTTTCGCTTCAATATTGTGTTGTTCAAACCCAATACGGGCCATTTTAATAAATTTAATGCATCCGTTGTAAAGCATCAGCGTAAGTTCACCAGGTGAAGCGGTTTGAACTGCCCCTTGCTGATACGCTTGATAAGGATTTGCTGCCATTTCCTTCACTCCTTCTCGTACTCTTTCTTCATTGTATTGCTATGTTTAAGCGAAATATTGCGATAGCTGCATGCTTTGTGCGTTTGAGTTTTGAATAGCTTTTTCCATTGCTGTAAATTGGCGCCAATAGCGGTCTTCTACCTGCACAAGACGACTTTCAAATCGACTAATTTGATCATCCATGTCACGTAAATTACGACCGAGCACAAACTGCGTATTCGTCCACGTTGAGCGGCCTGCACGCTGCTCAATTTTAGATACCGTATCCGCAACGGATTCACGAAGTCTGCGGACAATCCCTTTTTCACTTGTCGTTTCGCCATTTTTTGAAAATAAATCCATCACGGACTGCGGATCTTTCTCAAGCGCTTCTTTTAACTTTGTCTCGTTAATAACAAGCTTTCCACGGTCCATATAGTTCGTACTAGTCGTAATTCCAATATCCGTTAGCTGCTTGAATTCACCGGTGATGCCTGAAACAGCTGAATACCAGTTAGAACGCATTTGATTTAGTCCACTTGAAAGAATTGAATCGTTTTTTAACAATCCGCTCTTTGCTTTTTCTTCCCACTGCTCCGCTTGTTTATCTGTTAAGCTTTCACGCTGAGCATCGGTCAAAGGACTGTAATCGCGGTAACGCTCTTCCGTAGTTTTGCCATTGAGTGTAGCGATGAGTTCATTGTACTTCGTCACAAAATCTTTAATCGATTCAACCGCTTTATCTGTGTTGTTGCTAACATTTACGCGCACAGGGGCCGTAAAGTTATCTTGAAGCGTAAAGCTCACGCCGCTGACTGTGAACGTATTGGACTTTCTCGTTGTTTGTAAGCCGTTGATTTCAAACGTTGCGTCAGTTCCGCTTTGTTCATTCGTTTGATCCAACTTTAGCGTCTGCGTTAAAAAAGTACCTTCCAATTTCATTTGTGGACCCGTACCGCTTGCATCTGTTAAACTCCCGGTATCTTTACGCGTGAACATAATTTTATCTGTGCCCGAATCGTAAAATGCAGAAATCCCGACCTTGGAATTGTTAATCGTAGAAATAACGTCATTTAATGACTTCGTACCATCAAACTCGAAGTTCATTTTCCCGTTCTTCTGATCATCTTCAATCGCTTTTCCATTTTCATCATGCGTTGTAATGGCAAATGACACGTAGTTTTGGTCATAATCAAACCCTTGTACCGTGCTATCTTTTGTAAGCTGCGTACCAAACGTCATTTCACCGGTTGCTGGATCGACAAATACCTGGTCTGTTCCTAACCCTGTCGCGTTGTCTGTGCGCACACTATAAGACGTTTCATTTCCGTCTTTATCTTTTACAACAATTTGTCCTGGTAAGGTTGAAGCTTCAATTGCTCCTTTTCCTAACGAAACCTTCGTCGTGTCGCTGGCTACCGTAATCGCGCTTTGATTGATAGTTTTAGTCTGCCACGTTAGCCCACCTGAAAACGCACTTTGCTGAGACCATAAGCTTTTTGATGGATCAATTTTCGTTGTTCCTGAAACTGCCCCGCTAATATTTTTAGCAGCCGTCGCCATCGTTACGTTTGATAACGTATACGACGCGTTACCTGCTGACGTTGTTGCAGTAGCCGTTACTTTCGATTCATCTGCTGAAGATGAGCTTTTCACCATATATGTTGACTGGAGCGTCATGTTAAAAGCCGAATCACGAAATTCCGTTAGCAATCGGTTCATTTCGCGATACTGGTCACGCTGCCATTCTGTTGTTTGCTTTTTTTGCTTTATTTTATCCAGCGGCATACGCTCCGCTTTCATTAAATCACTTACGATTTGGTCAATATCCATTCCACTTGCTAATCCACCAATACGAACCATTCTTTCACCGCCAATTACATTTTTTGATCAACGATTAATCCCGTCAGCCGCTCCATCTCGGCATGCATATCTAAAAGCTTTTCGGGAGGTACCTCTCGAATCACCTCATTCGTATCCGCATTTACAACCTGAGCGAAATACGTATGAGACTTTTCATGAAGTTGAAAACGTACCGAAACAAACGTAGGTGCGAGCTTTTGATTAATCTCTTCCACCGCTTTTTCAAGCTGTGCAATGATTACTTCATTACTGCTTTCCGGCACTTTTGACTCTGTTTCTAGCTGATTTTTTTCTTTTGATTGCTGAACGCTAGCATAGCTTAACGCACTTGAATGAAGCGTTTTAGCTGAAATTGATGTCCCCTCCATCACAGCCACCCCTTAAAAAACACTCTTTTTTATTGTTATCGGAAACATTTATTTATTGTTTATAGGTAGTTCGCAGTACTTTTCCTCTTTAAAAACATGATTTCACATGAGATAAGGCTTGCTTTCTTAACAGGGATGAAGGTCACGAGCGCTACCTTTGTTATCCATTAATCTGTTTTATTTTCCTATTTCTTTAAATCTAGGCCTTTATTGGGGGCTTTTCGTGCTACAATGCTGTTAAAATTCCACATTGCCAAGATCCTCTATAAAGGAGCTACTCAGCCATGAAAAAAACGATCATTCCTTTTCTACTTGCCGGGATGCTCACAGCCTTTACCGTTATTCATACAAACGAAAAAGCAATTAAAGAAACCGACTCGTATTCTACCATTCAAGCAAAAATCGAAACCTATGCAAAAAAAGAAGAACCAAGCTTGTCCATTCAAGAAATACAAAAAGACGAAACCATCAACGGAGAAAAGCGCATCATTTTGTTCACCACAACCGATAAGCAAATTGGCTGTGCCATTCTGCAAAAAAACTACTTGAACCGCTATAAGATTGAATACATCTCTACTCAAGACCCCGCTCAAATCGGAGACAGGCCGGCTTTATCGTCTATTTATGCATAAGCAAGAGTTTGGGATATAACAAACTGACTGCTTCTAAGAGACAAACAATAGCCGCTCCCATCTCTTTGGTTTGCTTGAACACGTTCGTTCCATTGCCCTACGGCCACTCGCTTTCCGCGGGGAGGAACCTGAGCTTCCTCGCTGCGCTGCGGGATCTCCGTTTTCCCTCTCTTTCCCGCAGGAGTCGAGTATCCTACGCTCCATTCCACCCTGTTTCCAAACTCGTTTTTCACAATCAACAAAAAGCCTGAACAACTAAGAGTTGTGAACTCTCAATCGCTCAGGTTTATTATTGGCTGAATTACTTATGTCTCAGCCTCTTTCATAAAAAAAGACCTTCTCACGGGAGAAGGTCAATAAAAAAGGGGATAGGGGAATACCTTGGTACTAGTATGGGCTGAATTCGTATTGTTTATACTCTACATATGAAAATATAAATTTATTTTCTAAGATCAATGTTTCCACCAAGATGAGGCTGAGCAGCATGCTGAATGACTTTTACATCAGCTGAGCTTAAAAGCTCTTGAATGGTTTCACCCTGCTGTTCTGCGTTACCCATCGCCATTTTCATTACGGACAGAGAAGCTTGATGCTGAGTATTAGATTTGCTTAGGGCCATTGAAAGTTTTGCTACGTCCACTGGAATGCTCCTTTCATCATAAAAAAGACTCTAGTATCAATCAGACTTTTGATTACCTAAATTAGCGTCAGTAGTGCCAAATCATTAACACCATGACCTATATCAAAAGTAAAAGAGTTTGGGACATAACAAAATGATGGCTTCTAAAAGACGAACAATAGCTGTTCCCATCTCTTTGATTTGTCTCAACACGTTCGTTCCATTGCGCTGCGGGATCTCAGTTTTCCCTCTCTTTCCCGCAGGAGTCGAGTGTCCTACGCTCCATTCCACCCTGTTTCCAACATTGTTTTCACAATCAACCAAAAAACCTGAACGATTAAAAGTTATGAACTCTCAATCGTTCAGGTATAGTAGAGGCTGAACTACTTATGTCTCAGTCTCTTTTAAATAATCTAAAATTAACGAAGAAGTTGTAGAACTCCTTGTGGTTGTTGGTTCGCTTGCTTTGCGACTGTATCTTTCGATTACAGAATAGACTATATCTTCATCCATGTTTTTCATGGAGCTGGGCACTTCGAACAGCTTTTGCTGCCCTACGAGATTCATAGTCATAGCTTGCACCTTAGACCGTGTTCTCTAGTCGTTGAACCTTCTCCAGAGTTTCCTCACAGGAGCTTGGCTGCTGATTATCCATCGGTTCATCCTCATCATTTTCAGACCTTCACGCTTACCGTTTCCAGTTACGTTGTGGTTGATGAGGCTTTAGGAAGTTCCAGCAATTCACCCAGTTATCCTCTAGCTCGTTACCAAGCTAGACGCCCTTCTAATCATTATCTCAAGAGTTGTAACACACCTTGAGGCAGTTGATTTGATTGAGCCAACATTGCTTGTGATGCTTGTGCTAAGATTGAGTTCTTAGTTTGTTCCATCATTTCTTTCGCCATCGTGCGAACATTTGCTTTCACAAATGACCAGACTATATCTTCACCTTCTAGCAATCTAGTAAGGGTCGGGCACTTCGGATTCACAATGCTGATGGACATTGTTTCACCTACGGATTTCATCATCATAGCATTTGCCTTAGATGGTCTATCCTAGTCGTTGAACCTTCTCCATCCTTTCGGAACAGGAGCTTGGCTGCTGATTTCCCAATCTTTTCTTTTTTCAAACCATCGCGCTTGTCGTTTCCAACTACGTTGTGGTAAGAAAAGCTCTAAGGGTTTTCCAGCAATTCACCCGATGATAATCTCTAGCCGTTACCAGCTAGGACGACTGTGCTTGTTACTGCATTATGCAGCTAAAGCATAATCTACGTCACGAATACGAGATTCCGCAGCAGTTAGGTTTTCAGAAGATGTACTTAGGTTGTTAATGGTATGGTCAAGGCGATTTTGGTTTGCCCCAAGGTTAGAACGTGCTGCAGAAACTTTTGCGATTGCTGCATCTACCAATGCGACATCAGCATCAAAAGAAGTACCATCTGCAGTTATACCATTAACTGTTAACGAAGTAGAATCAAATCCCTCACTAGCTACTCCTGAATCAATTGTTATAGTATGTTGTTGTCCAATATTTGCTCCAATTTGTAAATCAGCAGAATAACTTCCGTCTAGTAATTTTTTACCGTTAAACTCTGTACGGTCAGCAATCCCATCTAATTCACTATTCAGTTGAGTAATTTCATCTTGAATAGCTTTTAGGTCATCAGCTTCAAGTGTACCAGCATTTCCCGCTTGAACAACTAATTCACGCTGACGTTGTAAAATAGCATGTGTTTCATTAAGTGCTCCTTCAGCAGTTTGAATCAAAGAGATACCATCTTGTGCATTTTTAGATGCTTGGTCTAGACCACGAATTTGCCCACGCATTTTTTCAGAAATTGAAAGACCTGCTGCATCATCTCCAGCACGGTTAATACGAAGTCCTGAAGATAATTTCTCCATTGAACTTTGTTGTGCATTGTTTGCATTACCTAACTGACGATAAGTATTCAACGCCGCAATATTATGATTAATTCTCATTTTCATTTCCTCCTTGAATATGTTTTTGCCCACGTCCGTGTGAGCTTGTTTTAACTCCCTGCCAATCGGCCGCCTGGCAGTTTGTCTTTACAAGAATGATATCGTCTTTTTTTTTAGATTGTTTAGCGGTTTCTTTACTTTTTTCAAAAGAAAAACCAAGACGGTTTAGAGTCTTGGTTTGGTGTCATTTATTGTTTGTAAGATGTCCATCATATTGGCTACCGGCTTGGATGCCTGGTGATTTTCTAACTGGATTTCTTCATAGATTTCTTGGCGATGGACTTCGACGTCACGCGGGGCCTTGATGCCGAGCTTGACTTGGTCACCGCTAATAGAGAGAACGGTCACTTCAATGTCTTCACCGATTTTGATTGTTTCGTTCGTTTTACGCGTTAGGACTAGCATGGTCGTTCCCTCCTTAGTTGTTTACGGGCTGAAACAGCGCGTGCTTGGTTTGGTAGGCTTCGTTGTTTAAGATAACCTGCTTGGCTTGATTGTTTTTTGTATTAATAACAATTGGCGCCTGCAGATTTGCCGTAATTTTAGTAACGTCGTCATGCATTGTTAAAATAACGTATACAGCAGCGTCACTTCCGCTTTCCAGCTGAAGCTGCTTGACTGTTGTCTCATCTAATTTAAAGTCATAATCTGGGAAGAATTGAAACGGCTCGGTCATCACGAACGCAACTTCCTGCGTGTTCGTAGACTGTAACACGTGGAACATATCAGCGTTTGGAAGTGGCAAGACCACAAATTGCGTTTCGTGTGGAAACCCAGGAAGACCTTTTTCAAATGTTAATGAGGGTTGTTCAATTTGAACATCACCGTGATAAGCTGTTTTAAGCATGAGCTACACCTCTTGTTTAATTGTTGAGATTGATAGTGTTTCAGGTACATAGTTTATTTTGACACTAAACGGACTTGGAATAAAGGTTATGTTGCTTGGATAGATGGGCTTTTCGCTGTTGCGCTTGGCTTGATTAGCGAGTGGGTTACCACCTTGTTCAATTTTCATTAACTCTTTTCCTTCTTGGACTGCTTTTGTGATAGATTCCATCACCGCTTGTTTACCTTCATTCGCTTCTTCGTCCATGCTTTTTAAAATTGATTGTAGGTTCATTTCTTCCCATGCCTTAGTTTGATCAATGGTAAGCCGCGACGGTGTCTTTTCGACAATGACCTGGATTTTTTCTGTCGAAACGTCGACTGGCTGCGGCTGAATGATGGGTGGCATGGCGTAAGAGGCCTGTATGGCACTAACTTGCATCAGTATTCCTCCTAAAAAAACCCCTTCAAAGAAGGAGTTTTGGTTTAGCGTAAAAAGTCAAGAAGCGTTGGCTGAATTAGTTTGGCACCAACCGATAAGGAAGCACGGTGCACGCTTTCTTGAATGGTTAAGTCCGTAATAACTTTCTCAATATCAGCATCTTCGTTATCTGAAATCATGCGGCTAGCAGTAATTTCTTGAGAAGCAATGCGATTTTCAATGAGCTCCAGGCGATTGTTTCTCGCACCGAGCTCTGAGCGCTCTGCTGATAGAGTTGATAAATAGTCATCAACTTGTGTTGATAATTGTTGAAGCGATTCAACATCGTTGTTTTCAAAACCCGCTTGAATACTATCGATGAAATCAAACGATTCTTGCGAAAAGATACGGTCAGCATTAATATTGACGCGTAGGCTGACGCCTTTTGATACTTCAACTGAAAACGGATCGGCATTAATTTCGGACGCAATCGAGCCATCCGCATTTTGAGTAACGGGCGCGTTTCCTACGTTCACGCCGTTAAAGATATATCTTCCCGCTACTTGCGTATTGGCTACCTGCATAAAATCAAGCTTCAGCTGTTCAATTTCACGGGCAATTGCTTGGCGATCTTGTCCGTCGTTTGTGCCGTTTGTTCCTTGAACCATAAGCTCTTTGGCACGTTGAAAAATGGAGTTAACCTGTTCGATCCCTGCTTCAGAGTTATCAAACCACGAATAGGCCTCGGTTAAGTTTCGCTTGTATTGATCAATTTCAGATAGGTTAGACCTGTATGCCATCCCCTTTGTAGCGATAACGGGGTCATCCGATGGACGCGTAATTTTTTTACCCGTTGATAGCTGATTTTGCAAGGTTTGGAGCTGAGTATAGCTACTGTTAATATGTCGTAATGAGTTGGCCGCTAGCATGCTTTGTGTAATTCGCATCGTTATCTACCACCCGTTCCTAATCCGTTAATAATGCGATCTAACATCTCATCAATCATTGTCACCATGCGGGCACTTGCATTATAAGCGTGCTGGAATTGAATCATATTGCTCATTTCTTCATCGATTGAAACGGAGCTCGTCGATTGTTTTCGTTGCTCCACGGCTTGTTGAAGCGTTTCTGAGTTTCCTTTTAAGCGGTTTGCCTGCTGGCCGTTAACCGCCATTTGGCCAATAAGAGACTGGTAATATTCTTTCATGGATACAGTTTGATCGTCAGTAAGCTGAATAAGAACGCTATCACGGAAGTTAGCGAGCGCTAGCGCATTGCTTCCATCTCCTTTACGATCTCCTTCTATTTGTGACTGAGAAGCAGCAGCTATGTTGTTGGTACTTTGAATAATTTCATTTGATAGCGTAATGCTTTTCGCAGCGCCTTTTCCCTCCGTAATTGGATTAAAGAAAGATACACCCGTTTGGCCATCTAACGTTACGCCTTGTTCGTGCTGGCCGTTAAACCAATTCACAAACTCAAAGGCCATTTTATCAAGAGACGCTAGCATGTCAGAATATACACCTTTTGTTTGGCCATTTTCGTCTACGTAACCTGCTGATTCAATCAATCCTTTAAGCTTACCTTGTGAAAGGTTGGCTGGCGAAAGCGTTTGGCCACCTACACGAACATCCGTTACGCTTCCGTCCGTATCGTTTATCGTAAACGCTGCAGCTTGACGAGTTTGGCCATTTACTAACGTAACAGGACCGTTTGCGGTTTGCATCGTAACCGTCACGGTTCCTTCAGCTACGGGCAGGCTGTTACCGCTTGTTTGATCATACTGTACGTCAAATTCTACAAACTGTGAAAGTTCGTCTAGTAAGCGGTCACGCTCATCATATAAATCATTTGGCAAATAGCCGTGCACTTCAATATCATTAATTTGTTTATTAACGTTATTGATTTGCTCAAGAACCGAGTTCATTTGCTTGACGGTTACATCAATTTCAGATTGTAAATCACCTTGAATGACTTCGAGCGATGTGGATAGATACGTAAATGTATCGGCAATCGCATTTGCTCTCTCACGTGCAACAGAGCGAGCACCGGCATTTGATGGATTTGCAGCAACGTCTTGAAGTGCTTCGAAAAATTGATCAAATGTTGCTGACAATCCGTCTTCAGATGGCTCATTTAGAATCTCTTCCATTTTGTCAATGGCTGCCGATTTGGCATTCCAATAGCCTACCTTAACTGTTTCTCCTCTGTACTGTACATCAAGGAACTGATCGCGCACACGCTCAATCGTTTTGGCATCCACTCCCGTACCAAGTTGACCCGTCACTCCTGGACGGTTCATTCCCGGTGTTGGGTAAGGCGTACTCGCTTCAAACGTAACGCGCTGACGAGTATAGCCCGGCGTGTTAGCATTGGCGATATTTTGCCCCACTGTGTATAGTGCTGACTGCTGCGCATCCATGCCTCGCTTTGCAACCTGCAGCCCATGAAAAGTTGAAATCATTACATTCTCTCCTTCATTCTCTACGCTTTTGACTGAAAGGTAGATGCTTGTGTAAGTGATGGTACATCGTTTTCTGCTTTTGTATAATTATATGAATCTGCTTGTTGAGATGAGGTTAATAAGTCAAGCTCAAGATTAATGAGCTGCAGAGATTGTGTTAGCAGTTGTTGATTTAACTCATTTTTCCTCTGAATGCTTTCAATAAGTTCAATGAGCTGGCTTTGAAGTGGTTGAAGGGTAATGGCCTGTTCAATCTGTGCGATATTTTCCATGAGCAACATGCGCTGTTTTTCCAAAGCTTCTATCGCCGCAACGTGCGTCTGCTCATCTTTAAGCACATGGGTTAACTCTTTGATATTTTGGCTGATGATAATTGCCTTTTTCTTGTCTGTTAAAGCTAATAAGCTCTTATGCAATGCGATTTGCTTCGTTAAAATTTCAGTCAGTTTCCCGCTATTCAATTTTTGTCATTCCCTTTATTTTTTATAAAAGTTGATAAGCCCTTTCGCCACTTCTTCTGCGTTAACTTTATATGCCCCATTTTCAATCTGCTGCTTTAACTGTTCAATCTTTGCTGAGCGCTCTGTGGCATTTGTACTCATTTGCTGAAGCTCTTTCGCTTCTTTTGAAATTTGCACATCATCTCGTTTTCCTGTTTGCTGAGCTTTTTCCATTTTTTCAGCTGCCTTTTGATATGGATTTATTCTGCTAGAATGAGTTGAATTTATCTTCATCTTTGGTCACCTCTTTAAAGTTTGTATCCGCTATCTATCTACTCATTATATCGGAGCTTTGAATTAAACATTTAGCAACTCGCTCAAAGTTGAGACTAAATGCACAAACACGCTAAAAAGCTTCAAAATAAGTACGATTTTGTACCCAAACTAAAAAGGTCTTAAGAACCATTACCTTCACCAAAAAAGATAACCAGTTCTTTATATCTAGATTATTTATCTTTCAAACGATAAGTTGATAATCGATCCTGTCGTTCATTTTGACGTTTTGTTTCTATTTCGTGCTTTGCTAGGTCATTTTTCAACTGCTGAGCGCAATTATGACAAAGCTTTCCCTCTCTAATACTTTGACCACATTCTAGGCAAGGGTAGCCTAGGTTTGGAAATTTAGCTATCAGCAACCTTCCCTGCTGAATGAACTGCTGAATGCACAGGTCGGGTACGTTCGTTTTTTTAACGACTTCATACATGGTTGCAGTTCGGTTTTCTCGCTTTCGTAAAAAGGTAACCACGCGCTCATACTGGTCTTCTTCCTCCTGATAACAACTCGGGCAAATGTTGCGCGCTCCGCTTTGAACAAATAAGCTTCCACAACGTAAACAATTCGTTAACATACTCCTTTTCCCTTTCTTTCCTCATTTCCTTTTGTATCGGCTGACTCGCTTACTTTTTCAACGGTAAATTGTAAAAGAATAGATTGCTGCTGCCACATCTTTTAGACAAAGCGCTGCTTCGTGTAGCGTAACACCTGTTGTGTACAAATCATCGATTAAAATGACGTTTCTGTTTGTAACCAGCTCTGGATCCACAAGCTCGAACACCCTATGGTTTTGTAGCCTTTCTTCTCTCGTTTTCTTCGCTTGTTTCTCAGTATGTCTACGAGTAAGAGGATGAACCACTTCTGCAGGAAGTAAAGATGCCAATGCTTCCGCTTGATTAAACCCACGCTCATACATTCGCTCGTCGCTTAAAGGAATCGGAACCAGTACGGGATTTTCCGGACTATACAGCTTATAAAGCCGAGCGAAATCGACCGTAAATGCTTTATGAAGTTCGTAATCGCCTCTATATTTAAACAACGCCATTAGCTCTTTTGAAAAGTTATTATATTTATATAATGAATAATTCCGAATCAACGGTGATTTCTTCTTCTTCCATTGGACGCAGTCAATGCAATATTCATCTTCATAATAAGATGTAGAAAGTTCCCGAAGCATTCTTCCACAGCGTTTACAAAGTGGGACAGAAAGCTCTTTAAAAGATGATTGACACGTTTCACACAGCATCTTTTTTTGATGTGGAGAAATAAGAGATGAGAAGCTATGAGCAGATTGAATTGACTCATGACATAGCAGACACCATGTCATGTTTCGATCAGACCTTGTTCTTTTGCCATATCATTCATATCAACCATATGCTTTTTGGCTTTTTTCATTTCGACCGTTTGTCCATAGTGAAAAAAGACCACATCTCCCGTTGGAAAGTTTGCGCTTCTACCCACTCGGCCTGAAATTTGAACGAGCGCGCTTTCAGTGAAAATTTCATCTTCAGCACCTACTACAGCGACATCAATATTGGGGACAGTCACCCCTCGTTCTAAAATCGTTGTCGTAACCAAAATGATATACTGCTGCTCACGAAATGCTTTTACCTTTTCTTTTCGCTCCTTATCTTCTGCGTGCACCCCAGCCACCCTTGGCGTTAGCTGTTGGATGAGCTCTACAACGGGCTGAACCCATTTAACTTTTGGTACAAACACAAAGCACTGCTTATCATCGCAAACTCGTTGCTTAATCCAGTTCAGTACGGTAAAAGGCAACTTCTTTTTAACAAGCTTCTTTTGCCAGTTGCCACACCATACAAAACGAGGTATCGGAATGGGATAGCGGTGATAGCGAGCCGGTATTTTGACAGCTGCTAGCTTATTTTCTTTAACCTGTTGCTTAAGATTTTCACTGGGAGTTGCTGTTAAGTAAATAAGGGTTGATTCTGCTTTACGAGCTTTGTGGGCAGCATATTGCAACATTGGTTCTGCTGAATAAGGAAATGCGTCTACTTCGTCAATGATCATGACGTCAAATGCTTCATAGTAACGCAAAAGCTGATGCGTGGTTGTGAGGATCAGAGAAGAATGCTTCCCTTTATCAGCACTTCCGCCGTAAAGAGCCACTACTTCCAACTCTTGAAACGCTTGTTGAAGCCTTGGATGAAGCTCCAGGACTACGTCCGTTCTCGGCGTGGCGACGCATACCGATTTACCCAAAGCAAGCGCTTTTGAAATACCTTCAAAGAGAACTTCCGTTTTTCCAGCTCCACAAACGGCCCACACGAGCAGCTCTTGCTTTGAATGTACGGCTTCTACCATTTGGCTAGAAGCCGTTTGCTGAGCAGGAGAGAGCTTTCCTTTCCACGTAAGAGTTGGTGAAGAAACCTCACGTAAAGGAGGCCCTTTCCACGCGATAAGAGGCGTACATTCCGATACCCGCCCCATCCCAATGCAGGCACGGCAATACGTACATGTGCTGTAACAGCGACCACAGTGAAACGAAGCAAATAAGTGCTGCTGCTGATTTCCACAGCGCATGCAGGTCATCACGTCTTTTTTCACAATTGACTTTTGATAGTGGATATAGCCTTGTTCGTAATGCTCATGAAGAGTAGAAAAAGAAAATGAAGCTAGTTCATCAGGGAGTAGTTGCTTGCCAACGAGGAATTGCTGGAGGCTTGCATTAAATGAAAATGTAGGGTTAACAGCGGGTGTATGCCATTTAGGAAGCCGTGAAATGGCCTGCGCTTCCTGTGAACCATTCGGTACTAACTGATTGTCATGTAGGATAAATCGCAAAAACATCGCTCCTTTCATCCTAACTAGTACGAGATGAACTGACTAAATTCCTGCAATAAAAAAACCAAACTAACAAAAAGTTAGTTTGGCTTTATTCTTTATACCAACCAACACCGATGGCACCTTCTCCAAGATGGGTACCAATAACAGGTCCAAAATATGAAAGACTCCACTCAATGTGAGGGTACTTTTCTTGCAGTTCTGCTTTAAATTCTGCTGCTTCTGAAGGACGATTCGCATGAATCACTACACCTTTCATTGGCGCAAGCTCACGTGCATCCTCATCCAGTAGCTCTACGATACGTTTTAACGCGCGCTTTCTCGTACGAATTTTTTCATAAGGAACAATTTTCTTGTCAACAAAGTGAAGCAGTGGCTTAACTTGCAACAAACTTCCAATAATCGCTTGAGCTGCATTTAAGCGCCCTCCACGCTGCAAATGTGACAAATCGTCTGCCATAAAGTAAGCGCGTATAGACGTTTTCATTTCATCAAAACGATTCACAATCTCTGCTGGCGTACGACCAGCTTCCGCCATTTTAGCTCCTTCAAGAACATAAAAGCCTTGCACCATGCAGCTAATTTCAGAATCATATACTTGTACGTCAAAACCTGAAACCATTTCGCTTGCTGAAAGTGCCCCTTGATAGGTTCCGCTAATCCCACTTGAGAGCGTCACAACGACCGCTGACTCATAACCATCACGCTGTAGCTGCTCATACAGTTCAACAAACTCACCAATTGGAGGCTGAGAGGTTGTTGGCAATGTTTTGGCATCTTTAATTTTATGAAAATATTCTTCCGCCGTTACGTCTATTTCTTCACGATAAGTTTCATTACCAAAAATAACGCTAAGCGGTACCATATGTATGTCATGTTGAGCGCGCACTTCTTCTGATATATACGCTGTACTATCAGTAATAATTGCCGTTTTCATTTGAAAGGGTCCATCCTTTTTTATTATTTAAAAATAAGTTCACTCTATTTTACAACATTTCAATTTAAAATGCATGTTTACAAAAACAAAGAAAGCCCTTTTAACCTTCCCTCTTTTCACGTATAGATGTTGACCAATAAACCTTGGATTTCACCTACTCTTGCTAAGAGCTGAAGCTCATTCGTTGATTTATTTAGCACGTCGTTTGTTAGATCAACAAGCTTACGATCGACTTCTTTTACAAGCTTATATACCTTTGTCGTTCCTCTTCTGTTAAAGCCTCTCTGTTCATGCAGTTCAAAGCCATTTTTAACTGCATCATCCATAAACTCTTTCACCAGGGCTTTGTACTTTCGAAGCACATCAACCGTCTGATTCTTGGCTAGATGACGACCTTGTTCATCGATTTTTGTCACCAGTTGTGATAAACGCTCATGGGTGAGGTCACGCTGCTTTTTAGCCATAACGTCCGTGAACGTAATTGATTCTTGAACCTCTTTCGCTTTAGAAACGTTTGGTTGATTTGTCAGTCCGTTAATTCGCTGAACATCCATTTCTATTCCTCTTTCATTTTTACTTGTATTATACAGGAAAAAGAGAAAAGCATCGTGCTTTTCTCTCGTTTTCATAATCCATTATTTTAACAGCTGTAAAATTCCTTGTGGAAGCTGGTTAGCCTGTGCAAGCATCGCTTGCGCAGCTTGGTTTAAAATGTTGTTTTTCGTAAACTCCGTCATCTCCTGTGCCATATCCACGTCACGAATTCGCGATTCAGAAGCCGTTAAGTTTTCACTCATTGTACTGATATTGCTCATCGCATGCTCAAGGCGGTTTTGTGCAGCACCAAGCGTTGAGCGATCTTTTGACACAGCAGCAATCGCTTTATCAAGCTGAGTAATAGCAGTTGTTGCATTTGTTGCGGTTGTAATAGAAGTTGTCGTAAGACCTAAAGTTGCCGTCGTAACGTCACCAATTTTAGCTAACTTTAACGCTAAGCTCGGAGCCTCTGGTGAAATTTGAAATTGAATATTCGTTGTTTTCCCATCTAATAAATTTGTACCGTTAAATTGTGTTGTTTGTGCGATACGGTCGATTTCCTGCTTTAACTGCTGCACTTCAGCATCTAAATACGCACGGTCTTCCGTGTCTTGGTACGTGCCATTTGAAGACTGGACGGCTAGTTCACGCATACGCTGAAGCATGCTGTGCACTTCCTGCATGCCGCCTTCTGCTGTTTGAATGAGTGAAATTCCGTCTAATGCATTGCGTTCTGCCATATCTAAAGCGCGAATTTGAGAACGCATTTTCTCTGAAATAGCTAATCCCGCTGCATCGTCCGCTGCGCGGTTAATACGAAGTCCAGATGATAGTTTCTCTAAGCTTTTCGACGTATTCATTTGATTCGTAGATAAGTTTTTATAAGCATTTAACGCTTGAATATTGTGATTGATTCTCATTGAATAAGCTCCTTTTTTATAATGTCGTTGTGCTAATTTGTCTCTCATAAGACGATAGTTTTCTATGAACGCTCGGTCGCTTTTGGGCTACTTCTTCACTCATTACCTTATTCCAAGCAGCTGAAATTTCAGTTAGAACGCGATGAGCGTCTTGTAAAATCGTAATATCCTTCTTCATATTCCCTTCTACCACTCGTTCTGCTACATAGTTATAAATCGTATCAAGCTGCTCCGCAATAACACCTGCTTCATATTTCAAGCCGACGCCTAGGCGATGAAGGATATCACTTGTATTTTTTAAATTTTCATTTGCTGTATAGAAATCTTTGTTATGAATATGTTCAATGCTTTCTTCAATATTTAAAATCGCTTTTTCATACAGCATAGCCGTTAGCTGCTGCGATGTTTTTTGATAAAGAAGCTCTTCCGTTAAAAAGTCCAATTCATCTTATCTCCCTTGTGTATTCCTTTTTTTACTTATCGGCACGTCTAGTAGCCATTTTCATTCATATCCTCGACTTTTTTTACAAATAAAAGAATTTCGGCAATAACTCCGTACAGCTGCGGGGGGATTTGATCTCCTAGCTCAATATCCATCAAATTCGTCAGAAGCGTTTCGTCTTCTTGCAGTGGAATATCATGCTGCTTTGCAAGGTTGAGAATTCGATTCGCCGTCGAACCTGACCCTTGCGCAACAACTTTTGGTGCTCCCTCTCCTTGCTCATAGCGAATGACCGTTGCAGAAGGACCTCGCTTTTGCCTCCGATTCGCTGTATTAATATATTGGTAGTTCATATTGAATAATCAAACCCTTTCATTGAAAGCATTGGGATTTGTTTCTTAATTGGTGCTTTCACTTCGTCTTCTCTTCCATTTCGTAGCTCTGCATAGGAGACTCCCGTAATCGCGTAACCAATTGCTTCAATTTTACCCTTTAATTCATCAACAACCGTATCAGCGTTGGATGCAAACGCATCGCTGTTCGTTTCAAATGAAATGGATAGATTGCGATCCGATGCTTTTAACATCACGCCAATCTCACCGAGCTGCTTCGTCTCAAATAGAAAGTATAAGCTTGTATTTTCCCAGTCAATTTTCTCACGCTTTTTATTTGACTGAATAAATACTTTCATCGTTCCTACTTCACCTTTTAGCGTAAAAGGTAGCTGCATATAAAGCTGCTGCGCTGATGAAGAATCATGCTTGTTTAAAAGCTGCTGACCTGTGATATGTTGAAGAGCTGAATCAGCTGTTTGAGCTGCCATGCTCGCATATTCTCCTTTTAACAGGCCACTTTTCACATCAGCTGTGGATGCTTGCTGGTGTCCTTGTAGCACATGTAATGCCTCTTTTTCGCGCTGAAACCCCAATCTCTTTACGGTTTCATAGATATCTCTGGCTCCTATTTCTGGCTCATCAGCAACGCTAACCCCTGGTAAAGCAAGTTTTGAAAACAACTCATCTTGAACAAAATGCATCATCTTTTGGTGAGAAGGCTTATAATCCATTCCTTTAATCATTTCTTTGATTTGCATAACTAAGCTATGAGCTTGAGAGCGATCTCCCTGTGCTAATAGACTTTTCGCTTCTTGAAGAAGCTGACTAGCCTTTAACATTTCTTTTTCAGATTTCATATCTGCATATAGCATGAAATCACTTTGTAAAATGGCTTTATCAAGCTGCTTAACGGTTGCTTCTAATAGCTGTGACGCCTTCATTTTTGCTGAAGGTGCTGATTCTTGAAGCAAATCTGCAACATAGAGAAGCTGACGATTTACCTGCTGCTGTACATTTTGAAATTCTTTTGTGATATACGCCAGTTTTTCTGTCACAACCGTTACAACCACATCTTTTGTAGCAACATGAAGAGGTAGTTCTTTTGCTGATGGTTGTTCAAAACTCTCGCTAATAGCCACTAGCACCTCATTTATTTGCTTTCTAGCAGCCATTTCTTTATGCTGATTTGCCAATTCACTTGCCTTACCAAGAGCTTGGCTTACTTTTTCAGCATGTGCTGGATGAGACTGTAAAGCTGGTAACACCTGATTCGAAAGGTGCTCAAGAGCAACTTTTATATTCGGTTCACGACTAAACGTACGTACAGCCAAATGAAGCGCTTCTTGAACACTTTTTGCATCTGCTTGTTTTGAATGTAGCGCCATTAACAAATCACTGATCCGCTGAAGAACAAGTTCTTGCAGCTTTGAGCCTTCTAGTAGCTTTTGCTGGACCTCTTGCGGTACACCGTTACTCTTTAATTCAAGAAGTAAAGTCTGCACTTCTTGTTTAGTTAGAGGGATATTTTTCAGCAAGTCATCTCGATTCAACTCTTTAAGGCCGCTCGCTGTGACGTCTTGACTCGTTCGAAAAATCCGCTGTAATTGCTCTACAATACTCTTAGGTATTTCTTTAACTTCTTTTAATTGTTGAAGAATATCTCCTACGCTATCACCTGTTTTTAGACGCTGAAGCAGTACGTTGATTTCCTCTTGGCTAAAGGGGGATTTAGTCGATGCTTCCACACTTTTTAAGGCTCCCTCAACCTTGATCTGTAGCTCTGATGGCAAAGTCGGTCGATTAGCAACCGCTTCTTTAAAAAGCTCTTTTAATCCATCACCATGAAGAGCTTCATCAATTGCAGTAAGGTGATTTACCGTCACTTCTAGCTTTTTATTCACAAGAGCAGAAATCGTTTCATCTGTTTGTGAAGCTGAGCGATTTGTTATAGTAAAAAAACGTTCTAGCGCCATCATCGAAGATTCTGTTACACGATATCCAGCATTTTTAAGCCTTTGAGCAGCTTGTTGTACTTGCTCTGAAGCAGCTGGCATAATTGGCCTTTTGACTCGTTCCTCAAAATTTTCTGTTGGTATTTTCGATAAAACTTGTCCTTCTATATAACCTTCTTTTACATGCGTTACTTTTATTTTGATATGATCATTTTCATGCACTGGCTGGTCTAGGCGAACGGGTACTTCACGTCCCTTTACCTGCATAAGCACTTCTTTTTCATTCATTACTTCCTTAACTATTCCTTGCAGCGTATCTTCTGTTGCAATTGTAGTTGCCGAAGGCGCACTCGCGTGATGCAACGAATGGGATGACTGCTGAATTTTCATAGATTCACGCTCCATTAAGTCGCTTTACGACATATCTTTTCTACCGTATGTATCGGCTACTTTTTTGTGCTTTTCATATGTCTTTTCACCTAAAAAAGCTCCGCATACAAATGTATGCGGAGCTTTCTTTGTTATCGTACCTCTACCCAGCCGTTTTTAATTGCTACAACAACTGCTTGCGTACGGTCGTTTACGTTCATCTTTTGTAAAATATTACTTACGTGGTTTTTAACTGTTTTTTCACTAATATATAGAGCTTCACCAATTCCACGGTTACTCTTTCCATCAGCTAAAAGTTGCAGTACTTCACACTCGCGGCGAGTTAGTAAGTGAAGCGGGCGGCGAATCTCAATTGGCTCATGTGGATATGAAGATGATTGACCTTGAGCTGCAAGTCGACGGTATTCTTTTACTAGGCTATGCGTTACCTTCGGATGTAAGTAAGATCCACCCTCTGCTACTACTTTAACAGCTTCAATTAATGCATCTGCATCCATTTCTTTTAACAAGTAGCCTCGTGCTCCTGTTTGAAGTGCATGAGTGACATATGTTTCATCATCATGAATCGATAAGATGATAACTTTCGTATCTGGGTTCATCTCTACTAGCTGCTTTGTTGCTTCGACACCATTTACAGCTGGCATGTTGATATCCATGATTACAACGTCAGGCTGATGTTCTTCAACAAGACCAATCGCTTCGTTACCATCGTCACCTTCTGCTACTACTTCAAAATCTTTTTCAAAATCTAAAATACGTTTTACTCCTTCACGGAATAATTGATGGTCATCAATGATGACAATTCGTGTTTGCATATCTGGTTCCTCCCCAAATCCAACAATGAATAGTTTTTACTATATTAATTCGATGTTATTGTATTCTTATTATTTATTTAGAATCGGTACTTTAATCATAACAAGCGTACCTTGGTTTAATTTTGAATGAACAGAAATGCTTCCACCCAACAAATCTACTCTTTCTCTCATTCCAATTAAACCAAATGAGTTTTCTTTTTTTTGATTTTGATCAAAGCCACAGCCATCATCTTTTACAAGTAAAACTGCTTGTTCATTATTAAACTCAATTTTCACTTGAACTTCCGAGGCATCCGCATGCTTTAAGGCATTCGTAACAGCTTCTTGTACAAGTCGAAATAGCGCTACTTCCAGCTTTGACGCAGTACGTTTTTCTTGTCCAATCGAAATGAAGGTAATGCGTGGTTTACCGTCATTATAGTCTTCAATTGTATCTAAATATTTTCGAAGCGTTGGAATTAATCCTAAATCATCCAATGCCATTGGTCTTAAGTCGTAAATAATTCTTCGCACTTCATAGAGTGCTGAACGCACCATTTTGCGCAAATCTCGAATTTCATCCATCGCTTCCTGAGCACTGCGCTCTCGGTAAATACGTTCAATTAATTCCGACCTCATCATCACGTTAGCTAGCATTTGCGCTGGACCATCATGAATTTCACGGGATAACCTTTTACGCTCTTCCTCTTGCGCTTCAATAATCCGAAAACCAAAATATTCTTTTTGAATAGCATCTTCGACAATTTCTCCAACCTGCTTCAAATCGCTGGTTAAATAGTTTAACACCACTGAAATCTGCCCCACCAGATGATCTGCTCGCTTGATGGTTTCTTCCAACGACATCAATCGACGTTCAAGTTCATCTCGCCTGCTTCTAAGCTGATGTTCTGACTGCTGATTCATTAAAAGTTTTGTCTGTAATTCATGAGCTTTTTCGTAGGCATCTTTTACCTCTGGCTCAGAATAAATTTGAAAATGCTTGCTTACCTCAGCTAAGCGCTTTCGTGCTAAACGCGCCTGAGCCTCTAGGCGATCTCCTTGCTCAATAACCTGCAAAACTTTGGCTTTTAAACCTTCTAATTCTTCTTTTATCTCTTCGTATTCCTGTCGTGCACTTTCAGATAAGCGATATACTTCATCTTTACTATTTCCAACTGTGCCAATGATTTTGTCTAATATTTCATCTAACATTTTACTTGTTAATTTATGTTTTGACATTTATTCACCTCAAGCTTACACTCACATTCGAAGAAATGCCAATACGTTATTACGCTTTCTCGTACGACTTACTTGAATTGCGAGGAAATCTGGATCTGCTCCAGTTTACATGATTAAGACAGCATCTATAGAGACAGCATGGCTATAGAAAAACATATGAGATACCTTCTTGTTTTTCTTATATTAGAATAGGATAAGTTCTTTTGGTGTACATCTTTGCTCACTACTTTTCTCATGCATGATATACACTCTACTCCAAAAGACTACCATTTCTATCTCACCATTAACAGGGACAAACATCCTGTTTCGTTTAACAATTACATGTCATTCGTAACATTTATGTGATTATTTTTTTAAAACTTTTGGTTTAGTTAGCTTGTCCATTATCATTGATAAATACTTTACAACACTGTAACAATTCAAGGCTCCAAATTGATGTATCAGTTTTGAAGCTTTATAATAAGTGAGATAAGAAAAAATTGCTTTTATTCTTAATTTTAATTACCTATTACCCACTTTTTTAAAATAAACACATAAAATCATATAAACAGGAGGCATTTTATTACATTGTTACCTCAATATTATACTGTAAAACAGTCTGGTGCACATGAAATTGTGATTCAAAAATCACGCTTTATCTGTCATGCAAAGCGTGCAACAACAGAAAAAGAAGCACAGGACTTTATTCAAAAGATAAAGAAAGAACATTGGAGCGCAAACCACAACTGTTCTGCTTATTTAATTGGAGAGCGCGATCAGTTTCAAAAAGCCAATGATGATGGTGAACCTAGCGGTACTGCCGGTGTACCAATGCTTGAAGTGCTGAAGCGAAAAGAACTAAAGGATACTGTTGTGGTAGTAACGCGTTATTTCGGCGGTATTAAGCTTGGGGCTGGCGGACTCGTTCGTGCATATAGCAACTCAGTATCTGAAGGGCTCACAAACATTGGTATCGTAAAGCGTACACTTATGCAAATCATGCATACAAAAGTTGATTATACGTGGCTTGGCAAGCTGGAAAATGAATTACGCAATTCACCTTACGTCTTGAAAGAAATTCATTATGCAGATAACGTAATCGTGGATACGTTTGTGGAAGAGAGTCAAAAAGATGCGTTTACAGCTTGGATGACGGAACTTACAAACGGCCAAGCAGACATTTCAGCAGGCGAAGTGACCTATTTAGAAGAAGAGATATAATGAATTATTTACTGTGAATTAAAAACATTGTAAAATAAAAGACAGCGCACTGATGCCACAGTGCGTCGTTCTTTTCCTTACTAAAATATAAGGTAATATTGAACGCATTCCGTTTAATTTGAATTCTAACAACAAACAATAAAAATATGTAAAAACTTACTAAACTAAAGGAGAACGTATATGGCTCAGCATAGGCGTTTTGAAAAACGAGTAAATCGAAAAAAGCGGAAAAGAAGATTGCTTTCTTTTTTTCTTCTGCCAATCTTAATCATTGGATTATCCGCTACGGCGTACGGCTCTTATTTGTTCGCTAAAGCAAAAAGCGTTGCATCTGATTCATTTCAAAGCTTAGGAGATCGTGACTCTTCACCGATGCGCGATCGAAAAATCGATCCTAAGAAAGATAACATCTCCATTTTATTTATGGGTGTTGATGACAGCGAATCGCGAAATTTCGGGAAATCTGCTCGTACAGATGCACTAATTTTAGCGACGCTAAACGAAAAAGAGAAAACGGTGAAGCTTGTGAGTATCCCTCGTGACTCTCGCGTATATATTCCAGAAGTCAGCAAAAAAGATAAAATTACGCATGCTCATGCATATGGTGGACCGAAAGCCACGGTCGAAACGGTTGAAGAGCTATTCGATGTTCCCGTAGACTACTATGTAAAGCTTAATTTCCAAGCTTTCACTGAGATTGTTGACTCTTTAGGAGGCATCGAATTTGATGTACCTTACGACTTAAAAGAAAAAGATTCTAGTGATCATCATGAAGGCATTGTACTAAAAGCTGGTAAACAACACTTAAACGGTGAAGAAGCACTAGCAATTGCACGGACAAGAAAACAAGATAGTGACATTGAACGAGGTAAGCGACAGCAGCAGCTTATGCAAGCCATCGCTAAGGAAGCATCGTCAATTGGCTCTATGACAAAGTATGGTAACTTAATCGAAGCTGTTGGTGACAACATGAAAACAAACTTAATGTTTGGCGAAATGCTTTCGTTCTATGATTACGCTTCGAAGAATATTGATATTGAAACATTAAATCTTGCTGGGACAGATGATACAATTAACGGCGTTTATTATTATGAATTGGATGATATAGCCGTTCAAGAAGTAAGCGATACGCTACACGAACATTTAGGTCTAGACGAAGAAAGCACGGAGTAGAAAAAGCCTGTCGGCTCGAGCCGACAGGCTTTTTTATTTATATCGTAGCGCTTGAAACATATTGAGTAGTGGTCGATATGTTTTATCTACCAGACCAATTTTCTCCACAATGATTTCAATTGCAAAAATTAAAATGGCGAGAACTAGGAACGAACCCCACATGGTTTGTACCTGAGAAAAGATAACGGCTGCTAAACCAAAAATTGCACTCATACCGTAAATAATTAGCACAGTTTGGCGATGGCTGTATCCTAAGCGCAACAGGCAGTGATGCAGATGCGACTTGTCAGGAGCCGAAAGCGGCTGATTTTTAACGATACGGCGAATAATTGCAAAGAACGTATCTGAAATTGGTACACCGAGGATAATAACCGGAACGATTAATGAAATTAACGTAACATTTTTAAATCCTAACAGAGATAAAACCGAAATCATGTACCCTAAGAAAAGTGCTCCTGTATCTCCCATAAAGATTTTGGCTGGATGAAAATTATAAAGCAAGAACCCAAGCGTACTTCCTAACAGGATAAAGCCCATACTCGTTACGAACACGTCGTTCATCATAATGGCCATTCCTGAAATTGTAATTAATACAATTGAGGAAACTCCTGCTGCAAGACCATCTAATCCGTCAATTAAGTTGATGGCATTTGTGATCCCCACAATCCAAATAATTGTAAGAGGAATACTCAAAACGCCAAGTTCAAGACTACCGTTAAAAGGAAGGTTGATATACTGAACTTGTACACCGCCATATACCACCACAATTAACGCTGCAAGCAATTGACCGCCTAGCTTAATTTTTGCTGAAAGCTCCATCATATCATCTAACACACCCGTAATAATGATAATGAAACTTCCGATGATAATTGCTAAAGCGTAAGGGCTAGTTGGTTGTAAAAGAAAATAACCGATTAAAAAACTAATAAATATTGCTAATCCTCCAAGACGAGGCATAATTTTTTGATGAACTTTTCGTTGATTTGGCTTATCTGTTGCACCTATTTTAAATGCTAATTTTTTAACAAGCGGAGTGACTAAAATAGACGAAATAAAACAAATAAACAAGGTCAAATATAACATGTAGACCCTCCTCAGGTTTATGTTAACCAAAATCGCAGTAAATGTTACTGTTATTTAGATTTGGATAATATTACATATGAGCGAGCTATTGGACAAAATTTTTTGACTAGTTTTCTCCTAAACTGGATTATACCATATTGATTTTACTACTTAAATAAGAATTTGTCTTCATAAACCTTAAACTAACTCTCTCTATGTATCTATCATTTAATACACACCTAAACTCTTATGTTTTTCTTCTATCTTTCTCTTACTAACCAACACCCTACCTATTGTATTTAACAGTCTTTGCAAATATACGAACATTCGAATGGATGAATTAATCAACTGCTTATTTACTGCAGCATCTAAAGATAAAAGATGAAAAAATATTATTATTTTTATAAAAAATGAAACTTTTCCATTTTCTGAGCGTATTACCTTTTATAAGAATCAAATGAAGGGAGGTTTTCAAATTGGAACTGCTCTCGGTGCCTATTCAGACAATTTATCTTTACACACTAATTGGTTTTGGTACCCTTACCTTTTTATACATTCTATTCGGTGACGTACTGGATGCATTATTTGAAGGTATCCCTGGATTAAATCCTACGCTCATTTTTTCCTTTTTTACAGTCTTCAGTGCAAGCGGTTATATCTTGGAACAACTACAGCTTTTTTCCAGTATTTTAAATCTGATTGTATCTGCAATTATTGCTCTATTACTCGTAACACTACTCAATATCTTTGTTCTTATTCCTTTATCATCTGCTGAAGAATCAATTGCTTTTACAGAGTCATCTCTTCAAGGACGAATTGGGGAGCTCATCATTCCTATTCCCATTGATGGATACGGTGAAGTCGTCATAAAAGATGTAAGTGGTACTATTTCAAAGCCAGCTATTAGCTTAAAAAATCAAGAAATTTTGTCAGGTACCAAAGTATTGATTGTTGAGATTCAAAACGGAAATGCGGTTGTTGTTACTTACGAACCCCCAAGCTATACACTGTCAAATTCATAACCAAGAGGAGGATATTTATGTCCATTTTTATTATTGCTGGAATCGTTGCCTTTTTATTAATTGTATTAATTGGAGTATTTATTACCAAATATCGCACTGCAGGTCCTGATGAGGCACTGATTGTCACAGGTAGCTATTTAGGATCGAAAAATGTTCACGTTGACGAATCTGGAAACAAAATTAAAATTGTGCGAGGTGGCGGTACATTCGTATTACCCGTATTTCAACAAGCTGAACCATTAAGCTTATTATCAAGTAAATTAGAAGTATCAACACCTGAAGTATATACAGAACAAGGTGTACCCGTGATGGCCGATGGTGTATCTATTATTAAAATAGGCGGTTCTATATCAGAAATCGCTACAGCAGCTGAACAGTTTTTAGGTAAAGCCAAAGAAGATCGTGAAACGGAAGCACGTGAAGTGCTTGAAGGACATTTACGCTCGATTTTGGGATCAATGACTGTAGAAGAAATTTATAAAAACCGCGAGAAATTTTCACAAGAAGTACAGCGCGTTGCGTCTCAAGACTTAGCGAAAATGGGGCTTATTATCGTCTCGTTTACAATCAAAGATGTACGTGATAAAAACGGATACTTAGAGTCGCTTGGTAAGCCTCGTATTGCTCAGGTAAAACGTGATGCTGACATCGCTACTGCCGAGGCTGAAAAAGAAACGAGAATCAAGCGCGCAGAAGCACATAAGGATGCTCAAAAAGCTGAGCTAGAGAGAAATACCGAAATTGCGGAAGCGGAAAAAGCGAACCAATTAAAAACGGCTGAATACCGCCGTGAACAAGATATTGCAAAAGCTCGTGCTGACCAAGCATACGACTTAGAAACAGCTCGTGCAAAACAAGAAGTAACAGAACATGAAATGCAAATTCGTATTATTGAGCGTCAAAAACAAATTGAATTAGAAGAAAAAGAAATTCTTCGTCGTGAACGCCAATACGATTCTGAAGTTAAAAAGAAAGCCGACGCGGACCGCTACGCAGTTGAGCAGGCTGCTGCTGCTGAAAAAGCCAAACAGCTTGCAGAAGCGGATGCAAATAAGTATCGTGTTGAAACAATGGCTAAAGCAGAAGCAGAACGCGTTCGTGTTGATGGTCTTGCAAAAGCCGATGCTGAGCGTGCTCAGGGTGAATCAGAAGCTGAAATCATTCGCTTAAAAGGTCTTGCAGAAGCGGAAGCAAAACAAAAAGTAGCAGAAGCATTTGAACAGTTCGGTCAAGCAGCTATCTTGGATATGATTATCAAAATGCTTCCAGAATATGCGAAGCAAGTTGCTGCACCTTTATCTAATATTGATAAGATTACAGTTGTCGATACAGGTAGCTCGGGTGAAAGTGGAGGCGCCAATAAAGTAACTGGCTATGCTACCAACCTAATGTCTACTTTACAGGAATCATTAAAAGCTTCATCCGGTTTAGATGTTAAAGAACTGATTGAAAACTTTTCTGGTAAAGGAAACGTTCGTCACAGCTTAGATCAGTTAACAGAAGAAATCAAAGATAAAAAAGAAGCGTAACAAAAAGGAGAGCCTCCCGTTGCAGGGGGCTCTCCTTTTTGTTATCCTTTTAGCGCTTTAAGTAAGAACTTTGGTAGTGCTAGTTGTCTTTTCAAACGCCATGGCTCTTTTATTAAACGATACAACCATTCTAACCCAAATCGTTGAAAAACTTCTGGAGCACGGTTTAAACGACCAGAAATCACATCAAACGATCCTCCTACTCCTTGGTACACTGAAGGGTATAGATGATCTTTGTTCGCTAGAATCCAGTTTTCTTGAGCTGGACTTCCTAATGCAACAAAAACGATATCTGCTTTTGATTCATTAATAGTTGTTTCAATTACCTGCTTGTCTTTTTCATATCCATCAAGCACGCCAACAATTTGAATACCAGGAAACTTCTCTTCTAACTTGACTTTCGCCTCTCTGGCTATGCCTGGCTTGGCACCATACAAGAAGATTCGCTTCCCTTCTACAGTAGCTGTTTCACAAAGCTTCATCATCATATCAATTCCCGTTACACGCTCGCGTATTTTGCCTTTACGAAGCTTAGAAGCCAAAATAACACCGATACCGTCTGGAATTTGGTATGTTGCTTTATTTAACAACGTACGTAGCTCCTCGTCTTCTTGAGCTTTCATAATTTTTTCTGGATTAATGGCTACAATAAACGAAGTGTTCCGTTGATTAATATCTTCCATTAGCTTTGCTGCTAATTCATCATACGTGTCGTGACATACATCTACACCTAAGATATTTTCTTTCATCAAATCACCTATTTAAAGATACTAAAATTTTGTGTTCGTTCGTAATGAAAGACAGGCTACAGCCCGTCTTTCATTATCATTACCCTTATTATACTTATATCGTAGAAACTTTAGAATCACCTAATAACACAACGTCAAATCCTGCTTTTTTCCATGCATCACGTTGAATACAATTTTTTGTATCAAAGATAGCTTTGGTACGCATTTTGTCTTCAACTGCAGATGGAAGCATTTCTTTAAATTCGTTGTGGTCTGTTAGGATTAAGATTAAGTCTGCATGAGTTACAGCTTCTTCTAAGTCCTGTGTTTGCTTTTCAATTTTATTTTCTTTAATATGTGGATCGAACGCTGTGTAATCAACATTTAGCTTATCTAAATGTGCTAATACATCCGTTGATGGACTTTCACGCATATCATCAATGTTTCCTTTAAACGCTAGACCTAATACCGCAACGCGACCGTGCTGAATGCCTTTTGCATCAAGAATACTTTTTGCTTTTAGCGCCGTGTATTCTGGCATTGAATCATTTGTTTGACGAGAAAGAGAGATAATTTTCGCCAGCTCAGGCTGTAGCTCTGTTAAGAACCATGGATCAACTGCGATACAGTGTCCTCCTACACCTGGCCCTGGTAAATGGATATTTACACGTGGATGATAGTTCGCTAACTTAATCGCTTCCCAAGCATTGACACCGAGCTTTTCACTAATTTTAGCTAACTCATTTGCGAAAGCAATGTTCACATCACGGTACGTGTTTTCGATAACCTTGACCATTTCAGCCGTTGTAGCATCCGTTACGTGAATATTTCCTTTTACGAATACTTTATATAATTCTACTGTTAAACGACTTGATTCTTCGTTAATTCCACCCACAATACGATCGTTATTTACCAGTTCTTCAAATACTTTACCTGGAATAACGCGCTCAGGTGAATGAGACACGAATAATTCTGTTCCAAACGCTAGTCCTGTTTCTTTTAAAACGGGTAGCATCACGTCCTCCACTGTACGAGGAGGAACCGTTGATTCTAAAATAACAAGATTCCCTTTACGAACATAAGGAACGATTGACTTTGTTGCTTCTCTTACATAGTTTAAATTAGCTGTTTTATCATTATTAATTGGCGAAGGCACTGCAATAATGAATACATCCGCTTCTTCAGGTGTTGTACTAACTGTGAATAGACCTTTATCGACTGCTTCTTCTAAGCGCTCTTGTAGTCCATTCTCTTCTATATGAAGCTGTTTATTTTTAATTAAGTTGACTGCATGCTCGTTTACGTCAACGCCGTGAACTTGTAAACCATGATTTGCAAACATAACGGCTGTCGGTAAACCAATATACCCTAAGCCAACTACACATAATTTTTTTGCCATTACAGAAAATCTCCTTTATATGACATACTTTATAAATGAAACCTACATGATATTATATCGAAAATTGTTGCATCATGATAGCTTTTATATAAAAACACCATTCAAATTGTCTTCTTATTTATATTATGCATCAGTTTTGTTTTGTTCATCACCGAACAAACGATTTATCTTTTTCAGTTTTTTTCTAAACCAAAAGAACTAACGCACTAGTTACAGTGCGCTAGTTCTTCTACTATAATTATTTATCTTTTACAATTATTTGAAAGTAGTCCATTAGTTTTTCTTTCAGCTCATCTCTTTGTAAACCAAAGTCCACTGTAGCCTTAATAAAGCCAAACTTATCTCCTACATCATAGCGGTTACCTTGGAAATAGTGAGCTAATACACGTTGAGATTCGTTTAGTTGTAAAATCGCATCTGTCAACTGTACTTCTCCGCCAGCACCAATTTTTTCTTGACTTAAAATATCAAAGATTTCAGGTGTTAAAATGTATCTTCCCATAATTGCGTACGTAGAAGGTGCATCAGCCGGATTTGGCTTTTCTACTAACGTATTCACTTCAAATACATCGTCCTGTATTGACTCTTCAATCCCAATAATTCCATATTTATTCGTTTCTTGACGAGGCACTTCCTGCACACCTACTACCGTACACTGGTGCTCTTCATAAACATCCATAAGCTGCTTTAAGCAAGGCTTGTCTGATTGTACAATATCATCACCCAGTAAAACAGCAAAAGGTTCATTACCTATAAAGCTTCTTGCACAGTTAATCGCGTGCCCTAACCCCTTTGGTTCCTTTTGGCGAATGTAATGAATATTGGCTAGGCTTGAAATCTCTTGGATTTCTTTAAGCATATCCCATTTTTCTTTAGCCGCTAACGTTTCTTCTAGCTCATATGATTTATCAAAGTGATCTTCAATTGCACGTTTGCCGCGACCGCTAATAATTAAAATATCTTCAATACCAGAAGCTACTGCTTCTTCAATGATATATTGAATCGTTGGCTTATCAACAATCGGTAACATTTCTTTTGGTTGCGCTTTCGTTGCAGGTAAAAATCGTGTTCCTAATCCCGCAGCTGGTATGATTGCTTTACGTACTGTCATTTCATTTACCTCCCATTAAATCCATGGTTGTTACAATTCATATAAATGTATTTTATAATAACCTTATTATAACTGTCACGAAATTCTACATCGCTTCCATTTTGAAAGGACGAGTCAAATGACCGAATTTATTTATAAATTAAAATCAAATTTTATTTCTACTCTTCCCTACAACAATTCAATCTATAAAGCAAAAGCTGCTGATGGGCTCCAATTATATAGACAGATTTCAATCGATGACCTAAAGCAAGACGCAGAGACCATCTCTAACCGCGTAGATGGATTTACCACAACAATTGATAAAAATAACTTACTCAACAGCTCGTGTACATGCAATGACGCTGATTTTTGCCAACATCAATTTGCTTTGGTTTTCTTTCTCTATGCCCAATATGAGCCGCTAACAACGCTATTTGAAGAATGGAGAAGCGCAGAGGCAAAAAACTTATTTATCCAGCAAAAAAAGCGTTCTTCTCTTTCTAACCACTATTCTTTTAAAGCGTGGATCGATCAACTTGATACAGCATACGAGCAATTTTCGCAAGCACAATCCACCAAGAACCTGTCTATTTTTCAAAATCTATACGATGAATTTTTTATATCATTACCAAAAATAGCTCCAGCTGAACCGACCTTACGAAATCTTTTTCTTTTATATGGCGGTCTATATGCTATCTTACAATTTAATAATGAGCTAAAGCAAATTCAGCTCTCAGCTAATACGAAAGAATCCTTTTTATATGTCCACCTTTATAAGCTAACCAATAAAGTAAGTGAATTAGCTAAAATCAAGGTGCTAAGTTCCATTCCTCCTACTACGAAGGCCCTTATTGAAAGTAGCTTACCGTTTATTCGCTTATTATTAGATGAAAGTGACTCATTACAATATGAGCTGATGAAGTTATATGAAGTGGTATGGGCAAATGTATTAAATGATGAAGAATGGATTGGAAAAGAATTAAGGGCTCTTGAATCTGTTACCTCTGTTCATACAGCAATCGCTCGCAGCTATTTATTATTTTTAAAAAAGAAAGATGAAGAAGCGATTTCTGCTCTAAAGCCAGATGATTTAGCAAAGCTTCCTTACTTTATATCGTGGATAAAGGAGCTTCTTTCTCAAAAAGATACAAAGCGCTTATCAATATGGATAAACTACCTTTCAGCTATGATGGGTGAATACGTACGAACCGTTCCGTCTACTTATCAAGGAAGTCGAAACATGGTTTCAATCTTAGTTAACCTGTTTAAACAATATGCACTGCTCATTAAAGAGGAGGGCCCTTATATCAAGTGCCTTCAGCTGTTACTACCGTATAGCTTTATTGAATATAGCCAGTACCTACATAACAAGGGGCATTTAAAAGAATGGATGGAGCTTCAAGTACTGTTAGACTTTGATGACGCCGAACAAGCAAGCGAAATAGCTGAATATGTTATTCAACAGCGTGCAGATTATGCGATTCCAATCCTACATCAAATTATTCGTCACTTTATTTTAGAACGTAAAAAAACGAGCTACGCACTTGCATGCGATTATTTACTAAAGCTAAAAGAAATTCACATAAAAACAAGTAAAGAAGAGCTGTTTCATCGTTATATGCACTATTTACATGGTGAAACAAAATCACTATCCTTATTTCAAAAGCTACTAAAAGAAAGAGGGCTTCATGCTGATGTTTGATTTATTTGAACTAACACTCCATATTGAAGAATACGAAGATAAGCTGTTTGTATACTGCACCGACAGAAACCAAAAGCTCCTACAGCCAACTAAATGGAAAAATTCATTGTTTTTATGGCATTCTTCTTCTTATTACGGTACAACTCTATCTCCTTTTGAGCTGGACAGCAAGAGTGGTATTTTATTGTCAGCATGGGATGGTTTCACATTCTTTTTGTCCATTGACAAAGGACACTTATTAAAGCCAACGTTTTCAAAAGAAGCGCGGGAATACCTTGATAAAGCTTTAAAGCTAAAAGAGAATCTACTAACAGTCGATACATTAAAACAATCTTTATTAGAAAATAACGATTCAACTTGGGAAAAAAACGTGCTTGAATTTCTCTTTCTCAATCATACTTACCAGCTGCTCGAGGAAGCTAATATCCCTTATCCTCAAAGTGACTATACCGTATCCGTACGATTTGAAGAGCCATTATCTGAAGGGTCTGTTTGGGAAATTCAGCTAGTAGCAATTCCGACAGATAGCGATCAAGACCCTTTTCTTATTCGAGATGAAATGATCCATGAATATAAAAATGGAAAAACAATTTTATATGAGGTTCAACGAATTAAGCACTTATCACCTACTTTACGAAATGCTTTATCAGGAAAGTTACCTACGTTATCTGATGAAGAGCTATGGAACTTTTTAACCAAGGAAAGCAATGAATTACTTCAAAAAGGTGTACATATGCAGCTACCTAGCTGGTGGAAAGAAATTAAAAAAGGCCAAATTCAAGTGCAAGCTGTCCATGAAGATAATCAAACTTCCGCATTTGGCATTGAAGCTCTAACAAACTTTAAATGGTCTGTTTCCATCGATTCACATACGTTAACGGAAAAAGAACTAAACGAGCTAATTAAAAAGAAAAAACAGCTGCTAAAATTAGATGGGCAATGGATACATGTAGACAGTATGCTCATCAAGAAAGCGAAAAAACTGTTAAAAGAAGCGCAGCAGCGAGGCGTTAGTATATATCAAGTATTACGCGCTCACCTAAACCAGCCATTTTCATTTGATAGTGATTGCAATAACGTTTCTATTGAATATCATTTAAATTCATACTCTCAATCAATTGTAAGTCAATTAAAACAAGCTCACACGCTTCCATCTATAAGGCTTTCTTCTGCATTTAACGGAAGACTGCGCCAGTATCAGCAGGTAGGATTAAACTGGCTATTACACCTGCGTAAAATAGGACTAGGCGGCTTACTAGCAGACGACATGGGGCTTGGTAAGACGATTCAATTAATTAGTTATTTTACAAAGGCAAATGAACTAAGCTCTGCACAAAAACCATTTTTACTTATTTGTCCAACCTCACTGATTGGGAATTGGGAGAAAGAACTCGATAAATTTGCACCTTATCTAAAAGTGTATACTCACTATGGTAGAAATCGACTATCGGCAGAAAATACAACAAGCCCAGATGAAGCAAGTGCTTATGATCTAATCATTACAACTTATCAACTGGTTGCTCAAGAACCTGAGCTTTTTCAAACGAGAGCGTGGGATACGATATGTTTAGACGAAGCTCAACATATTAAAAACCCTCATACCAAACAGGCAAAAGCAGTTAAGAAACTGAATACAACTCATCGATTCGCTCTGACAGGTACACCAATTGAAAATCGATTAACAGAGCTGTGGTCTATTGTTGACTTCCTGAATCCTGGTTATTTAGATAGCTTAGACAGGTTCAAGAAAGAATTTGTTATTCCAATTGAAAAAGAACAAAATCTAAAAAAAGCAGAGCAGCTAAAAGCACTGCTTTCTCCCATTTTATTAAGGCGTACTAAATTAGATAAAAAAATTGCTTTAGACCTACCTGATAAACAAGAAGAGAAAGTGCATATTGAGTTGACAGCTGAACAAAAAGTGCTGTACGAAGAGCTTGTTCATTCGACTCTTAACAGCCTTAAAGAACAAAAAGGGATTGAGCGAAGCGGTCAAGTGCTTCAACTTCTAACAAAGCTCAAACTACTTTGTAACCACCCTGCTTTGTTGCTAAAAGAGCCCATTAATAAACAAACGATTACTCGATCACCTAAGCTTGAAAAGACAGTTGAGCTACTGAAGCAAATTAAACTACAAAACGAAAGCTGCTTAATATTTACTCAATACCTTGAAACAGGTAACATGCTAAAACGCACCTTGAAAAGAGCTTTAAAAGAAGACGTATTATTCTTACACGGTGGCTTATCAAAAGCAGAGCGTGACGACATGGTAGCATCCTTTCAATCTGGTCAACATTCCATTTTCATCCTATCATTACGGTCAGGTGGAGTTGGTTTGAACCTAACGGCTGCAAATCACGTTATTCACTTTGACCGTTGGTGGAACCCAGCAGTCGAAAATCAAGCGACGGATCGCGTATATCGAATTGGCCAACAAAAATTTGTCCATATCCATAAGCTCCTTTCCTTAGGGACAATTGAAGAAAAAATTGATGATATGATGACGAAAAAATACGCGCTAAGTGAACAGTTGGTTCAAAACGACAAGTGGATCACAGAATTGTCACAGCAAGAACTCCAAGAATTGCTTCAATACAATTAATAAGAAATAAAGAAAAAGCTATCTCCGTATTAAATTCAAGGCTTGAAGAAGAAAAAAAGGTGTTTTGTGTGACAAAATACCCTTTACTTCTTCTTTTTTTTTAGATTATGATAAAAGCAAGTCGAAAATAGTCTAAAAGATTCATATATTAAGGGGGACTTATTGGTGAAAAAAAAGCAAATCGTCCTGTCTCTAGGAACAATATTAGGAGGAATTGCACTCTTCCACACATCTGCTGACGCTGCTTCTACTTCTGTTCAGGTAAAGACAGGGGATACTTTGTGGTCGATAGCTACTAAATATCAAACAAGTGTACAAAACTTAAAGACTCAAAACAACCTAAAATCAGATGTTATTCATGTAGGACAAACACTCGTGATTTCGTCTAGTGCATCAAAACCAGCAGAGCCTGCGAAGCCTGTTGACACAGCAAAGCCAACACCTGCTACGCCAAACACTGCTTCTACTTACACAGTACAAAGTGGTGATACGCTTTATAAAATTGCAGCTAAATTTAAAATGAGTGTTTCAGATTTAAAACGTTTGAACTCACTTTCATCAAACGTTATTTATGTCAACCAAAAATTAAAGGTGAGTGGACAAGCTACACCTTCCAACCCTAAACCGGAAGTGACGAAGCCACAAACACCTACGGTTTCAACAAATGGTACATACAAAGTTCAGCAAGGTGACACGCTTTCTAAGATTGCAGCTCAGTTTAAGATGAGCGTCTCTGCTCTTAAAACAGCAAATAACTTAAAATCTGATATTATTTATGTAAATCAGGTCTTAAAAGTAACTACATCTGGGGCAGCACCATCTACACCAAATGCTGGAACTCCTCCAACTACAACGCCAACTAATGGACAGCTAAACATTTCTAAAATGATTACTGATGCGAAAAAATATATGGGTGTTCCTTATAAATGGGGTGGTACAACACCATCTGGCTTTGACTGCAGTGGATTTATTTACTATGTAATGAAACAACAAGTGTCAATGCCTCGCTATACAACAATGGGCTTTTGGAATGCTTCAAAGTCTGTGAGTCAGCCACAGCCTGGAGATTTGGTGTTCTTTACTACATATGCGCCGGGACCTTCACATCTAGGAATTTACTTAGGAAATCGCCAGTTCATTCATGCTGGTTCTTCAACAGGAGTAACTATTTCGAGCTTAGATAATAGCTATTGGAGCAAGCGTTATCTAGGAGCGAAGCGTTTCTCAAAATAAAAGTCAAACCCCCTCTATCTGTTATATGCAGCTAGAGGGGGTTTTTCACAAAAAAGAACCATTGATGGGAGTTCAATGGTAAAGTGGGGATTATAATAAAGAGAGGAAAGTAAATTTTTCTGATCTAAGGTAAAAGAGATGATGAAACAATTACTCTTAGCGTATATTACCGAAAAGCATCATGGCTGATTTTCAGGTGAGGAAGGCTTACCGCTTAAAAACCGAACGTATTCTGCGATAATATCTGTCACATAAACACGCTGCTGCAAATTGTTTTCAAACGTACGCGTTTGCACACGTCCTACGACTCCTATAATCGATCCCTTATCGCAGTATTTCGTCATGTTTTCAGCGTTTTTTCTCCATAACGTAATTGATACAAAATCAGCTTCCACTTCTCCTTCCTGGTTACGAAAGTTTCTGTTCACAGCTACTGTAATATGGGAAAAAGGAATTCCTTCGGATGTATATTTCAGTTCAGGAACTCGTGTCAAACGCCCTACTAGCACTACTTCATTAATCAATTGACCACCTCTTTCTTCGATTTCTACACAACCAAAAGGTTGAATAATAAGAATATTCTTATACCTCATGTTATAATAGTGATATACGAATAACATATTTGTTAAAGGAGGAAACTTTCGCATGAAAACATTTCGATTAGTCGGCCTACAACTAATTGATCATGAAGGAGAAAAACATAACTTAGAATTAAACAAAGGGTTAATTATTAATAAAGAAGACACAGACAACCATTGGATTCTCGAAGCTGTCATTGACCAGCAGTTTACAAATTTATTTGAGCTTCCACTAAAAGATCACCAACCTGTACAAATTGAAGCGCTTATCTCAAAACCAACCAATGACCCCGCTTTGTTTTCTGTTCAAGTGGTTTCAGTAAAAGCAATTAACGATAAGCAAATAAGCGTATTAATGAAAGGTACATTACTTGAAAGAAAACTACACTTTGCTGAAATGATTCTGGCTAACCTTATCGAACAAGGTTTAACAGGCTCTGATTTATTAACACAATTTAAATATCAGCTTCATAATAAAAACCGAAGTACAAAACCTCTTCCTGCTGATGAAAAAGAAAATATAAAAAATACGTGAAGAATAAAAAGTTTGTATTATTTAAAAGGGTGTTGAGTCATACGGTGAAGGTTATGGTTGGAGGGTAAAGGGTTAATGGGCTTAAACTCTCGCTTGCCCAGAAATAAAGGTAAATCATTTGTCCGGCCGCTCTTTCTTTTGCGATGATTAATTTGATTACGTTTCAAGTAATATTTCGTCATTTCTCTACTCCTTTCTCGTTTGTATTATGTATACTAATACATTTTTTACCATGATTCAACAACTTTTTCTTCACCTTTTTTCTTATCAGTTTTTCTTTATTTTTTTCACCGCTTTTTCCTTCATAAATTCCTATCTCATTTCATTTAATTTAAAAATACACGAATATTATCTTGAATTTTCTGTAATTTTATTGTATTTTTTTAATTAAGTTCGAATATTACCCGTTTTTTATGCCTTTAGACCTAATTCCGAACACAATCTATATGAAGAAAGAAGTGGTACTTATGTTAGAAATTGCTGTTAAGATTAAGATGCTTCGTGCTAATGCAGGTTTGACTCAAGACCAGTTTGCAAAATTACTGAATATTTCTCGCTCCAAAGTTTCAAAATGGGAAACTTCCATTCAATACCCCGATATAGCAGACTGCCTTTTGCTTAAAAGTCATTTCAAAATCAATCTCGATGAGTTTTTGGAATCTACACCTCACCTTAAACAACCTCATAAACTCAACTCTTCACCTGCTACTTATCATGTGTACGACAGCGATGTTCACACTCTACTTATACTCTTTCAAAAATACCCTGATTTAAAAAAGGCTTTACAAAAGCTGCACGCTTTGCCAGAAGGACCTCAAAAAGAGCTATTAAATACCATCACCCCTTTATTTCGGTACCTATATACGCTTTCAAACAAAAAACAAACATGACAACGTGCGCTGACATGTTTGTTTACACTCATTCTATTCATCTTTACGATCTTTATCTTCCATATCCTTCATATCTTCTACTGGGTCTTCTTGGTCATTCTCGTTGTTTTCATCATCGTTTGGGTTTTGGTTATCATCCATGTTGTTCATATCATTTTCGTCTTGCATCTCTTGTTCTTGCATGTTTTCTTGCTCTTGCTCTTCCATTTGTTCTTCTTCTGGTGGCGGGTCTTGTGTATTACAAGCTCCTAATGTTGTAAGTGCAAACACAGCTGAGCCCAGGCCCATAAGTATTTTTTTCTTCATCGTAGCAACTCTCCTTTTACATAAATTAAGTTTACGTACTTAGAATGCCACGTGAAGGTATAGTTTATGACCAAATTTAAAGATAAGGTAAAATTTACTAATTTATTCAAAAATAATACGAATAATCAACGTATACTGTTTACAAGTCCCATCATTTGGTCAGCAATTGAAATGGATTGGGAATTAAACTGATAAGCTCTTTGGGTCAATGTCATATCCGTTATTTCTTTGCTCATATCAACATTCGATTGTTCCAAAAACCCTTGTTGAATACCGGCTCCGGCACGTTCATCACCCTGTAAATTTTGTACGCCATTTTCTTGATTTAGGGTATTTGGAACCCTAAATAAAGATGAGCCCACTGCCTCTAGTGACTGGGGACGATTTACTCGAGTTAAGCCAAGAGCAAAGATCTCATTCCCTTCATTACTAACAACGGTTAATTCTCCAGCTTTATTGATTTGAAGCTCACGAAAATCCCTACTAAAGGAAATGGTATTACCTTCACTATCTAAGACTGGATTCCCATCTGTGTTCACTAACTGTACTTCTCCGTTTCCAAGTGGTGTAAGGTGAAAGGAACCGTTCTTTGTATAGTACGTTTCTACTGTACCATCATTATCCTTCTGCACTTGAAAGAAAGTATTTGGGTTGGTTAATGCAACATCTAATTGTCGCCCTGTTTCTTGAAGCGAGCCCTGTGTGGTAACAAGTTTCGTTTGACTAAGAAGCGCTCCTGCCCCTTGACGAATGCCAAGCGGTGTCTTTCTTCCTTGTTCGCTTGCTTCATCCGATTGATTATTAATTTGTTGATACAACATATCACTAAATGATGCATCACGCTTTTTGTAACCAACTGTATTTATGTTTGCTAAGTTGCTTCCAACTAAATCTAAACGCTGTTGTAATTGAGTCATTGTGTTTGTAGCATTAATCATCGAGCGATTCACATATTATTCCTCCAATTGTTTAGTACATTGCTTATCTTACTTTACCAATTTCGTTGGCTGCTTTTTCCATACTACGGTCGTAAGCTTGCATCACTTTTTGATTTGCTTCGAATGTACGATAAGCAGTAAGTAGTTCCGTCATAGTTTGTGACATATTTACATTAGAGCGCTCCACAAAGCCTTGTTTAATGTCATAAGAAGCTTCACCGTTTCCAACAGCTGAAGGCAACGGCTGACCGTTTTCAGTTTGATATATTCCGTTTCCTGTTTTAATTACTGTTTCCATTGAGTTAGCATAAACAATATTTAATTGCCCCGCTACTTCACCGTTAACCGTTACGTTGCCTTGATTATCTACTTTGAATTCCTCATTTTGGACGTTAATTGGTTCATTATTTGTATTGAGCACATATTCACCATTATTAGTGGTTAAGAATCCTGCCAGGTCTACTGTAAAGTTACCATTTCGGGTATAAGAAAGGTTACCTTCAGAGCTTTGTACTGCAAAAAATAAGCCACCTTCCTTGTCTGGCACGCTCGTTTGTAACAGAGCTAGATCTGTTTGGTAATCAGTTTGCTGGACATCTCCTTGCACAAAATTAGGAACCGTTTCTTGTAAGTATACTCCTGTATTTAAGCTCCCAATATTCTCTTGAGAGCGAGTTACGCTTTTTCCGTTTTGCTGCTCTTCGATACGCTGCAGTAACATCTCTGGAAACGCTCGAATGACTCCTTGATCTTCCTTAAAGCCGGGAGTATTTGCATTCGCAATATTATTTGTAAGCATATCCGTTCTTCGCTGCTGGGATAGCATCCCTGCTGTCGCTGTATAAAAGCCTTTAAACAACTTGTCCACCTCACACTTTTCGAAATAATAAAACTCCCCTTGTAATACTTTACAAAGAGGAGTTATCATCTTATTTATGCTTTTCAGAAAAAGCGTATGATAAGAGTTTCATTATTAAATAATACTTCGGCGAGAAAGTCGATCGATATTGTCTAGCATGATACCTGTACCAACTGCAACACAATCCATTGGATTCTCAGCAATCAGTACGGGAACTTTTAGTTCTTCTGCTAGCAGCTGATCTATACCGTGTAGTAAAGCTCCTCCGCCTGTTAAGATAACACCTCTATCTATAATATCGGCAGAAAGCTCTGGAGGTGTACGTTCTAAAACACTTTTTGATGCTTGTACAATGACGCTAACAGATTCTCTTAGCGCTTCCTCTACTTCATGAGATTTTACTGTAACCGTGCGAGGAAGGCCTGACACCATATCTCGACCTCTAATATCAAGTTCTTCTTCTCTTGAGTCAGGGAAAACCGTTCCAATTTTCACCTTAATTTCTTCAGCTGTTCTCTCACCAATTAACAGCTTATATTTGTTTTTTATATATTGTAAAATTTCAGCATCAAAACGATCTCCAGCCATTTTAATAGACGAAGCTGTTACAATATCACCCATTGATAAAACAGCCACATCAGTTGTTCCACCACCGATATCTACTACCATATTACCGCTTGGTTGAAAGATATCCATTCCCGCACCAATGGCTGCTACTTTTGGCTCTTCTTCTAAATAGATTGTTTTACCGCCACTTTTCTCTGCTGCTTCACGTATTGCCTTTTGTTCTACAGATGTAATGTTCGTAGGACAGCAAATTAAAATACGAGGTTTTGATAAAAAACCTTTCACATTTAGTTTATTAATGAAGTATTTCAACATAGATTCTGTAATATCAAAATCTGCGATTACACCATCTTTAAGCGGACGAATTGCTACAATATTACTAGGTGTACGCCCAACCATTTGACGTGCTTCTTCTCCAACTGCTAACACTTTATTTGTATTTTTATCGATTGCTACAACCGACGGTTCATTCAATACGATTCCTTTGCCTTTTACATGAATTAAGACGTTAGCCGTACCAAGGTCGATACCGATGTCTTTTGCTAACATACCTTAAATCCTCCTTCAGTTTACATATAATTGCATGCATACCATTCTTTTTTCCTAATTTACTATTTTATCACAAATTGTATATGTATGTATTTATTAATAAAAAATTTTCTTTTTTTACTTTTTTAACCAATATAAATTCCCCTTTCCTACCCTGTTTCTTTGATAGTAAAGGGGAATCGTGCTACTTTACAATTTCTTCTTCTTTTTTGTATTTTAATTTTGTTGCTTCCCCTCCACGCAGATGTCGAATTGATTTATGATAATCAAGTATTTCTTTTACTTCATTTGCTAGTTCAGGGTTTATTTCAGGTAATCTTTCTGTTAAATCTTTATGGACAGTACTTTTAGAAACTCCAAACTCTTTCGCAATTACACGAACGGTCTTTTTAGTTTCCACGATATACTTCCCAATCTTGATAGTTCTCTCTTTGATGTAATCGTGCACTCTACTCGCCCTCCCTAAATTGGATGTGAGATGATGAAAAAATTCTATATTTTTCCACCATTCTCTTTGTAGGTTTGTAACAGTGTATTAGCTTATACGAAGATATATGCTATAAAAGTCAAGAGGGACAAGTGATTTATTTTATTTTTTTAAAAATTTCATCTATTTTATTAAAAAATAGAGAAAAAACCTCCTTCTCTTAATCCAGAATTGAACTTAAGAGAAGGAAGGCTTCTAGTGGTTTATATTATGCATTTGATTTTGATTCATCTGCTGATTGCTCTTTATTTTCAGGAGCTTTAGGTGCTTCGTCACCAGTTTTATCTTCCTGCTTTGACTCTTCTTTATCCTTTGATGTTTCTTCATCTTTTAATGGTTCTTCAGCTGTAGTAGGTTGTTGTTCTGTAACCTCAGCAGCTTTCACTTCTTTAATAGAAGCGACTGATTTACCAAAGTAATCGCTAGGGTTTATAGCAACACCATCTTTGCGAATTTCAAAGTGAACATGGTTATTCGCTTCCTGGTTGTATAAGTTCTTTCCAGCTTTGGCAAGTACTTGACCTTGTTTCACAACATCTCCTACTTCAACAGTTGCTTCATCTAAAGATTGATATTGGGTAACAAGTCCATCTTTGTGATCCACTTCAATTACAAATCCAAGTAACGGGTCTTTTTCTGCTTTTGTAACAGTTCCACTTGCTGCTGCTGTTACATCAAATGATTTATCACCTTCTATAGCTAAATCAACGCCTGTGTTTGGGTGATACGTATTATTATAAAATACGAGTGCTGCTTCTTGTTGTTTCTTTGATGCTTGATCATCGTAAAATGGTTTCTTTACAACAGCATCCTTATCATTTACAAGTGGCATTTTTAAATTCTCAAGCGATGCGTTTACTTCCATGGCATCTTCTGTATATGCAGTTCCATCTTGTCCATAACGATCTTTAGCATCTTCGCTTAGGTTATTATTTCCATTCGCTTGAAACCAAAGAACGGCTGTAAGGATAATTGCTGCGCTTGCCAGATAGATTGCTGGAAAAATCCAACGCTTTCTAAAAAGTTTGTGAACCTTTGATTGTTGAGAAGTACGTTTCTTTTCTTCCTCTCTCATGTATCATCACCTCAGCAATCAGTTTGAACACAATTTTAAGAATATATACACAACCTAAAAGTTTTTTTCGATTATTTTTCGACAAAGGTTTTAAAAATATACACACAGTGATTTATTTCCCCTAAAAAAAAAGCTTACTCTAGATTTTTGCCTAAAGTAAACTTTACTGTTTATTTTTTAGCTGTTAACTGTGCAACATACTGGTCTGAACCTGCAATTGCTACTCCTGTATAATAATGTGTCACAATATCTTTATAAGATTTACCCTCCATAGCCATACCGTTAGCACCGTATTGACTCATACCAATCCCATGTCCATACCCCTTGGTTTCAATGACAATATGATCATTTTCACGTTTCCATGTAAAATCAGCTGAAGACAGGTTTAGTTTATTACGCACCACAGTCCCAGCTATCTTTTTATCGCCAACCTTCACATAGTCTACTCTTTTTCCAGGCGTTTTTGAAATAATATCACCTATATCAGTAGACTGTGAAATATTGACGCCTAGTTTCTGTTCAAACTCTGAAATAGACATCATCTTTTCATTTTTAAACTTAGGTGATTTCGTATCCCAATGACTCTCTACGCTCTTTAAATAAGGAATAGAATTTGACCACACCGACTCTGAGTTTTCTGTATAGCCATTGCTAGTTGAAAAGAACGTGGCATCAATGGGCTTATTGTTATACGTCAAGATTTGTCCTTGCGTTTTTTTAACCGCTTCTTTCACTTTTTTGATTTTCCACTCATATTCTTTTCCCCAATGCTTCTTTAATTCTTTTTCACTTAAATATACTTGATCGTTAACAGTATCCGTAATGTCTGCACCTTCTGGTAAGCCCGCATTTGCTCTATTCATAAGCTTTTGAACAGTGTAAGTGCGTGCTGCTAGACTTTGCGCTTTTAATGCTTCCAATTCAAATTCTGCAGGCATTTCAGCCGCTACCACGCCCACTAGGTACTCTTCTAGAGGTAGTGTCTCTACCTGCTCTGACTGAGAGCGGTATACGCCCACATCAACATCTAACTGTGAGCCAGGTGATTTTTGTACCTCAGACTGCTCCGCTTTTTTATTCTCTTCATTCGTTAATGGCTCGCTTTCCTTTTCAATAAAAGGTATCACCAATAAAGTTGGAATTAAAAGAATGACGAGAAAGAAGATCGCTGCTAGAATAATCATTGGCTTTATTTGCTTCATGTATACAGAGCCTCCATATCTATGAATTTATCAAGGAACTCAACAATCCTTATAGTTCATATTTATGGATAGGGACAAGCTTTTATGACACTCCAAAACCTTTTCTAAATTTGTCCATAAAAAAAAGTATCTCGACAAAGCGAGATACTTTTTTTTTACATATTTACATCAGATACTTGTTGCGATATTTCAACTTGATGCGTTTTATCATTTACACGTTCAATATCAGCACCTAATCCTGCTAGCTTTTGGTGGAAGTTCACATAGCCACGATCTAGATGCTTTAATTCAGTAACGCGCGTATAGCCATCAGCTACTAAGCCAGCAAGCGTTAACGCTGCTGCTGCACGTAAATCCGTTGCTGCCACTTCTGCGCCTTGTAATTTTGAAGGACCATTAATAATAACAGAACGACCTTCAATTTTAATATCTGCATTCATACGACGAAACTCTTCGACATGCATAAAGCGATTTTCGAAAACTGTTTCTGTAATCATACTTGTGCCTTCAGCTGCTAATAATAATGCCATCATTTGAGATTGCATATCTGTTGGGAAGCCAGGATGTGGCATCGTTTTAATATCAACAGGCTTTAATTTCTCTGGCCCAATAACACGCAGTCCATCGCCTTCTTCAATAATCTTGACACCCATTTCTTCCATCTTCGCTACCAACGAGCTCAAATGTTCAGATACAGCACCGCGTACAAGCACATCTCCACCTGTAATTGCCGCTGCTACCATAAACGTACCCGCTTCAACGCGATCCGGAATAATTGAATGTTCGGCACCATATAATTTGTTAACACCTTCAATTCGGATTGTACCAGTTCCAGCCCCACGTACTTTCGCGCCCATCGCATTTAAGAAGTTTGCTAAATCTACAATTTCAGGCTCTTTTGCTACGTTTTCAATAATTGTTGTACCTTCAGCAAGCGTTGCTGCCATCATGATATTTTCAGTAGCACCTACACTTGGGAAATCTAAATAAATCTTTGCACCTTGTAATCTTCCTTCAACTTCAGCATAGATAAAGCCGTTTCCAACCGTAACTTTTGCTCCCATTGCTTCAAAGCCTTTAAGGTGCTGATCAATTGGACGAGAACCAATTGCACATCCACCTGGTAATGCAACACGCGCTTTACCAGTACGGGCTAATAAAGAACCCATTACTAATACAGATGCTCGCATTTTTCTTACATACTCAAAAGGTGCATCTGTTTCTAATTCTCTTGATGCATCTACAACTACACGATTTGTTTCAAAATCCACTTCTGCATTCAGATGTCTTAAAACTTCGCCAATCGTAAATACATCGGAGAGAGCTGGTACATCATTTAAAATGCTTTTTCCATCACTAGCTAATAATGTTGCAGTGATAATAGGTAAAACGGCATTCTTTGCACCTTCTACTTTTACTGTACCGTTTAATCTATTTCCACCGCGGACGATGATTTTTTCCAAGGTATTCCCCTCCGCGTCCATTTTCTATATATTAATATTCAGACGTAATAATAGGTGTGCCAACAACCAGGGTTGTTTGGCCGCCCATTCCTGTCTTGCGTAATGCAATTTGTAAGTTCATTTCCTGTTGTTGACTTGAAAGAGCTTCTTCCCACAGTCCAGTATATGCTGATACTGATACAAATGACTCTTCCATTAGCGATTCAATCTGCTGGGCATTGAATGCTGTTAGTAATTGCTTGACTTGTAAAGACAAAACACTTTCCATCTTATCATTTATTTCACCTTTTATACAAGAGAAAATTAATGGATTTGTTAGGAAAAGTTTCTCATAATTGTCTTTAAAAATCCCCTCGGCATCGCTGACATTTTGAGTCGTGAATTCTTGTCCTATTAACTCATATGAGATATATCCACCTGTGCTTTTTTTATCTCCCGTATAGGTTAACATAATCAATTCTTTCACAGATCCCGCTTGTCTTGTACCTTTAGCTTTCCATACACCGTTTTCCCTTTTAATGTCCCATTTAAAACCTTTATATTTAGTTTGAAGCTGTTTTGATTTCATTTGGAAGTTTACTAGACTAGTAACGTCTGTAGCTTCTTCACGTGCATACAATGACCATTCTTTCATCTCTACAGCTTCTTTATTTAAGACGTTAACCATTTTTTCAAGCGTTGAATTTGAAGCTTGTGCATTGGTCACGTAACTTCCATAATATACGATTACACCTACAATGAAAATAGCCAAAAAGACACTAATTTTTTTTCCCATTTCCTCACTCCCTCTTCTTACTATCAGCCTGTCCAAATTAACCAGATGAATACACCTGTTTCGTCGTCATTTTTAGACAGCCTTTTAAGAGGGAAGAACTATTTTCTATTGAAATAAGGAAGGAATTCGCTGCGACCAGAATAAGTAATCCAAAAAGAAATTACTAACCGTGGACGCGATTGTAATGGTAAGCAAGATTAACATGATTCTTGCTTGTACTACACGATTTGGCTTCATTAATTTCTCAATCTGAAAACCTTGAAGCGCATACCATGTAATTACAATAAAAATAAGGTGAGAAACCATCGCTAATAGCGCCTGCGGACCAATACCACCAATTAGCATGATCACACCTCCTTAGCATAATGATAAACAACAAAGAAAAGCCACTATCTCATTTAATCACAGTCGAGCGCAATGTGCAAAGGTTTACCTCTATATAACTTAATTTACATATTTTAACTAAATTAACCCTCTTGTTTATATAAAAAAGCCCCCTTAAAAGCTTAAGGAGGCTTTTGTTATTACATTTTCTGTTTAGTAACTTCTATGCGATTTAAAGCACGCTTTAAAGCTAACTCAGCACGTTTAAAATCAACGTCATCCTGCTTGCTTTGCAGTCGTGTTTCCGCTCTATTTTTTGCTTCTTCTGCACGAGAAACATCAATCATATCTGACGTTTCTGCTGCCTGTGCTAAGATTGTTACTTTGTCAGGTCTTACTTCAAGAAAGCCTCCACTAACAGCTACAACTTCATCACTGCTGCTTCCTTTTTTCAAGCGGACGGCTCCAATTTGTAATGGAGCTACCATCGGAATATGTCCATGTAAGATACCGAGTTCACCACTTTGGGCTCTGGCACTGACCATTTCCACTTCCGAATCGTAAACTGGGCCATCAGGAGTGACTACACTGACATGGATTGTCTTCATTCAAAAAACCTCCTATGTCCCTATATTATACTTCTACTCCCATGCTTTTCGCTTTTTCAACTACTTCTTCAATACGTCCTACTAGACGGAAAGCATCTTCTGGTAAATGATCATATTTACCTTCAAGGATTTCTTTAAATCCTTGAACCGTTTCTTTAACTGGTACATATGAACCTTTCTGACCAGTAAATTGCTCCGCAACGTGGAAGTTTTGAGATAAGAAGAATTGAACACGACGAGCACGTTGTACAACAAGTTTATCTTCATCAGATAACTCGTCCATACCTAGGATTGCAATAATATCTTGTAATTCTTTATAGCGCTGTAATGTTTGCTGAACTTGACGTGCAACATTATAATGCTCTTCACCTACGATTTCAGGAGAAAGCGCACGAGAAGTCGAAGCTAATGGATCTACCGCTGGGTAAATACCCATTTCAGATAGCTTACGCTCTAGGTTAGTTGTTGCATCTAAGTGAGCAAACGTCGTTGCAGGAGCTGGATCCGTATAGTCATCGGCTGGTACATAAATCGCTTGGATTGATGTTACAGAACCAACGCTCGTAGATGTGATACGCTCTTGCAATTGACCCATTTCCGTTGCTAGTGTAGGTTGGTAACCTACCGCTGAAGGCATACGACCAAGTAGGGCTGATACTTCTGAACCGGCTTGTGTAAAGCGGAAGATGTTGTCGATAAAGAACAGAACGTCTTGTCCTTGCTCATCACGGAAATATTCAGCCATTGTTAAACCAGTTAATGCAACACGTTGACGTGCTCCAGGTGGTTCGTTCATTTGACCAAATACCATCGCCGTCTTTTTAATAACGCCAGAATCTGTCATTTCGTGGTATAGATCGTTCCCCTCACGAGTACGTTCACCTACACCTGCGAATACTGAGATACCGCCGTGCTCTTGTGCAATGTTATTGATTAACTCTTGGATAAGTACAGTTTTACCTACACCGGCTCCACCGAACAAACCGATTTTACCACCTTTAATATAAGGAGCTAAAAGGTCAACTACTTTAATTCCTGTTTCGAGAATTTCAGCTTGTGTAGATAAGTTTTCAAATTTTGGTGCTTCGCGGTGAATGGGATCACGACGAGCTCCTGCACTGATTGGTCCATCTAAATCGATATGCTCACCTAATACGTTAAACACACGACCTAAAGTTACATCACCAACTGGTACAGAAATTGGTGCTCCTGTATCTTCTACTTCTAGTCCACGAACTAATCCATCAGTTGAAGACATTGCTACTGCACGAACTGTATTATCACCTAAGTGAATCGCAACTTCTAATGTTAATTCGATTGCTACTTCACTTTCACTAACAGGTTTATGAGAAATTTTAAGGGCGTTATAGATTGCTGGAAGGTGTCCGCTGTCAAACTTTACGTCTACAACTGGACCCATGATTTGAGTAACGCGTCCTTTTGCCATCGTGTTCCCTCCTAACTTGCTTTTCAAGTCTTATTTCTATTCTAGAGCCGCTGCTCCACCAACAATCTCCGTAATTTCTTGCGTGATTGCTGCTTGACGAGCACGGTTATATGATAGGGTAAGATTATTAATAAGGTCTTTTGCATTATCCGTTGCATTTTTCATCGCTGTCATACGCGCTGCGTGCTCACTTGCTTTTCCATCCAGTAAGCCACCATAAATAAGGCTTTCTGCATATTGCGGCAATAGCACTTCTAATATCTCTTCTTGAGAAGGCTCGAACTCATAGGATACAAGCTTTCCTGTTGGAGCTAAGTCAGCTAACGGCAACAGCTTCTTTTCCGTTACTTCTTGAGAGATTGTATTAATAAAATGATTATAGTACAAATACAATTCATCAAATGTACCGTCCGCAAACATATGCACCGTTTGCGAAGTAATTCCTTGAATATCAGCAAAAGATGGTTGGTCGGATAAACCAGTAATTTCTAAAAACACTGGAATATTACGCTTTATAAAGAAGTCACGCCCGACTTTCCCAATTGCAATTACACCATACTCATCTGGAGATGTATGACGTTTTTCAATTGCTTGTGAGACAGCGCGCAAAACGTTACTATTATAAGCTCCTGCTAAGCCACGATCCGAAGTAATGACAATGTATCCCGTTTTCTTAATAGGACGAGCCGTTAACATTGGATGTGCAGCGCCTTTACTGCCTCCTGCTACGCTTGCAACTACTTCTTGAATCTTTTCCATATAAGGAACAAAAGACTTAGCGTTCTGCTCGGCACGGTTTAACTTTGCAGCTGAAACCATTTCCATTGCTTTTGTAATTTGACTCGTTTTTTTCGTTGATGTAATTCTCGTTTGTATATCACGTAATGATGCCACAGGTTTCACCACCTTGTTTTAGAAGATCACGTGGTATGAAAGGTGAACATAAGTTCACCTTTACCTTAATAAAAGCTTGTCTTAACATACCATTTTGACAAAATTAACGATTACTCAGATGCTACAAATGTTTTCTTGAACACTTCAAGAGCAGACTCAAATGCACCATCTTCAGGCAGTCCACCAGTTGTACGAATTGTTTCAAGAACTTCTTTACGATTTGAATCTAACCATGCTAAGTACTCATCTTCAAAACGAGTGATATCAGCAACTGGCACATCATCTAAGAAGCCTTTTGTTAACGCATATAAAATCGCTACTTGTTTTTCTACACGAAGCGGCTTGTGTAAGCCTTGTTTTAATACTTCTACTGTACGTGCACCACGGTTAAGCTTTGCTTGTGTAGCTTGGTCAAGGTCTGATCCAAACTGAGCAAATGATTCAAGCTCACGATAAGATGCTAAATCCAAACGCAGCGTTCCAGCTACTTTCTTCATCGCTTTAACCTGAGCTGATCCACCTACACGTGATACTGAAAGACCTGCGTTAATCGCTGGGCGTACACCTGAGAAGAATAAGTCAGACTGCAAGAAAATCTGTCCATCCGTAATCGAGATTACGTTTGTTGGAATATAAGCAGATACGTCTCCTGCTTGTGTTTCGATAAATGGAAGAGCTGTTAATGACCCTCCACCTTTAGCGTCTGATAATTTTGCAGCACGCTCTAATAAACGAGAATGTAAGTAGAATACATCCCCTGGATATGCTTCACGACCTGGAGGACGACGAAGTAATAATGAAAGTTCACGGTATGCAGATGCTTGTTTTGTTAAATCATCATAGATAACAAGTACGTGTTTGCCGTTATACATGAACTCTTCACCCATTGTTACACCAGCATAAGGTGCTAAGAACAGCATTGGTGCTGGTTGAGAAGCAGATGCTGTTACAACAATTGTGTAATCAAGCGCTCCATGCTTACGCAATGTCTCTACTACGTTACGTACTGTTGACTCTTTTTGCCCAATAGCTACGTAAATACAAACCATATCTTGGTCTTTTTGATTTAAAATTGTATCAATTGCTACAGATGTTTTACCTGTTTGGCGGTCACCAATGATAAGCTCACGCTGACCTCGACCAATTGGTACAAGAGCGTCAATCGCTTTAATACCTGTTTGAAGTGGCTCATGTACAGATTTACGATCCATAACGCCAGGAGCTTGGCTTTCAATTGGACGTGTTTTTGTTGTTCCAATTGGGCCTAAGCCGTCTACAGGTTGACCTAATGAGTTTACAACACGACCAATTAATTGTTCCCCTACAGGAACTTCCATGATTCTTCCTGTACGACGTACCTCATCCCCTTCACGAATTCCAGTGTAAGGTCCTAAGATAACGATACCGACATTGTTTTCCTCTAAGTTTTGTGCCATACCCATGACACCATTTGAAAATTCAACTAACTCTCCAGCCATGACATTGTCGAGGCCATGAGCACGTGCGATACCATCCCCAACTTGGATAACAGTACCTACATCACTCACTTTAATCTCAGACTGATAGTTTTCAATTTGCTGTTTTATCAGCGCACTAATTTCTTCAGCTTTGATGCTCATGAATTTCACCCCTATCTACGATCTATGTGCAAGAAGTTCGCGATGTACCGATTCTAATTTTCCGGAAATACTTCCGTCATAAATACGGTTGCCGATGCGAAGCTTCACGCCGCCGATTAGGCTCTTATCGATTACATTTGAAATATATAATGAATGCTTTCCTACTTTTGGTGCAAATGTTTCAGAAATAGCACGCTCTTCATCTGAAGATAATGCTTTTACAGAGTATACTGTAGCTGCAGCTACACCTCGTGCTTCATTTGCAAGAGCACGATACTCACGAGTAATCTCCCCTACTACTTGGATGCGATGACGATCTAATAATAAAAGGAGCGTATTTTGAACCGTTTCTGTCAACGTTGAAAACGTTTGGCGAACTAAGTCTTTTTTTCGGTTGGTTGAAATTTTTGGATGCGTTAACACTTCAATTAAATCATCGTTTTGAGCGAAAACTGCTTCCACTACGTCTAACTCTTCTTGTAAAGCATCGATTGATTGCTTTTCAGAAGCTAATTGAAAAAGAGCTAATGCATAACGCTTCGCGACTGCCGACTGACTCATCGTACATCCCCTACTTCTTGAATGTACTCATTGATCAATTTCTCTTGATCTTGCTCTGACAATTCTTTTTCAATCACTTTCGACGCGATTAATACAGATAATGATGCAACTTGCTCACGAAGTGCAGTAACTGCTTGATCTTTTTCTTGCTGAATTTCTTGTTTTGCTAATGCTTTTAAACGCTCAGACTCTTCACGCGCAGCAGCAACAATTTCTTCTTTTTTCTCTTCAGCAGATTTTCTTGCGTTTTCCATTAAAACTTGAACCTCTTCACGAGACTGTTTTAACAGCTCGCGCTGCTCCTCAACAAGCTTCTGTGCTTGTTGATTCTGCTGTTCAGCTGAATCAATTTCACTTGCAATATGCTCTTCACGCTGTTTCATGATACCCATTACTGGACCAAACGCGAACTTACGTAACAATGCTAGCAAGATAAGGAACATTACTAATTGGAATAAAATATCTCCACCGTTAAAGCCTGATGCTCCTAATACAAACGTATTTGACACGGCTGCTTCACTCCCTTCAAAGACTTAACATCTATGATTTTGCTCATTAAAGACATAAAGCAATGGCGAAGGTTCTTTTCGAATGATCTTCGCCACTTTTAAACGTTTTAAGTTACTGATTATTGACCTTGAACCATGAACGCGATTACTACAGCGATGATAGGAATCGCCTCTACTAATGCAACCCCGATGAACATTGTCGTTGTTAATGTACCACGTGCTTCTGGTTGGCGAGCGATACCTTCTACTGTTTTTGATACGATAAGACCGTTACCGATACCAGCACCTAGTGCCGCTAAACCAATTGCAATTGCAGCTGCTAATAAACCCATTTTATAAAGTCCTCCCTTAGTGAAATAGAATTTTTTCAACATGTTTTAAACTCGCTCAAAACGGGTAAAGCTTGAGCGAAGGTTTTATAAATTAATGGTCTTGACTCACTTTGTGTGCCAGGTAAACCATTGTTAACATTGTAAAGATAAAAGCTTGAATTGCACCTACGAAAATACTGAAGCCTTGCCATGCCAATGTTGGCACAACTGCCCCAAATAATCCAAGAGCAGTACCACTTGTAGCAAGCCCTGCTAATAAAGTTAACAGAATTTCTCCTGCATAGATATTCCCGAAAAGACGTAGACCAAGCGTTAGCGTATTTGCAAACTCTTCAATAATCTTTAATGGGAATAGAAAAGGCATTGGTTTGAAGTAATCTCGACCATATTCTGCAAATCCCTTCATCTTAATACCATAATAATGTGATAAGACAACGACCATTGCTGCTAGAGTCAATGTAATCGTCGGATCAGCAGTCGGTGATTTCCACCATAATTCGTGATCGACAACAACGGCAAATGGTAATCCTAACATATTGGCGACAAAGATATACATTAGTAGCGTTACACCTAATGTTAAGAAACGACCACCCGTCTTCCAATCCATTGTGCTGTTAATGAGGCCTTTTACAAAGTCTAATACCCATTCCAGGAAGTTTTGCATACCTGTAGGCTTCATTGCTAAAGTACGAGTACATAAAACTGCAATTAAAAACACAATGACTGACGCCACGGTAATCATCAACATGTTACTGAGATTAAACGTAAGACCAAAGAAATCTTGAGTTGGTGATTCATGACCCAACTATATTCACCTCTCTTCCCATCTCCTGCGTATATTTTGAACAACTAAATCTATGATAATGACAAGATAGGATGTCATTAATCCCATAACTACACCAATAATATGAAAAGTATTTGGATAAGAGATTGTAATTACAACTGCTAGAGCAGCGGTTGCAAACCTTGCAAATGTTCCTACTGAACGAGGTCGTTTTCCTTCATCCAGCGCTTGTCCAAACTGTTTAGCCCTTCTTACTAAAACCCAAAGGTTATACAAACTGAGTGCTGTACCTAAAATCAGGCCTAAAAACACGGTTTGATAAGGAGTAAATCCCCATCCGAGAACGTATAGTGCTAGTAAATAAAATATGTAGGATCGAAGTCTTGGAAATAAATGTTGCAATTCTTGCATGGATTATTAATCTCCTGAAAAAAATTGTCGGACTGTGCGCAGCATGGCATAGACGCCAACTGCAAGCCCTAAAAGAAGGCCTAAAACTAAAAAAAGTGGCTCAGTCCCAACTTTTCCATCAATCCATTTGCCACCAAATAGACCGATTAATACGGAACCTGCTAACTGAGAAAGAATGGTGGACATCAATGCAATCGCTTGTAATGAATGCCGTTTTTGCTTAGTCATTTAGAAAACCCCTTTTTGGTAAATTCTTTTTTTTAAAAAAAATCTACATACTCTACTCTAAAACTATGCGAGCTTATGTATAAATTACCAAAAAAGTTAAAAACAGTTAGTCAAAAACACAAGCGAACCTTGATTTTCAAGTGTTGAAAACCTTATCATTTATATCCATTGTTAGCATACAATAGCGCATATTTAATGTCAATGTGTTTAAGCTAAAAACTTCACAATCTAAAAAGGGATGTTCACATTTTTGCCACACATATTTCATATTTAAATAAGAACAATGTAAAAGGGCGTAAAACCTTGGTTTTACGCCCTTTTACTCAATTACTAGCCCTGCGTTTGCTACCTCTGTTTTACCATCTTTTTTAGCGTATGCGAACACTTTATACTCACCTTTGGGCAACTCTTCCTGCAGCTGAATTTTCCGTTTTAACATCCCTCTTTCTAGTTTTTTATCTACATCTAAATAAGAGACAAACCGAAGGGTGTCTATGTCATAAACAGCAATACCAAATTCATCTGCTCCTTCAGGCAAAAACAATTCGTATAGATACGTTTTTTCGTCACTTCCCTGTACGGCCTGTAGTCCCATAACACGAGGGTAATTTGGCTTTTCAACCATATACAAATAGGGTATTGATATTGTTTCACGTGAATCACGAATTTCTAAACGCCCATCATATATGCCTTTTTTCTTTTGATGGCTGTTTACCTGAAGATCAACTGCAATGGTCTTCGTTTCTTTCGGCTTCAATGTGAAAGAAAGCGGCACTCTCCAAATTTCACCAAACGTTTTTGTTGGAGGCGTAACATGATAAACGTTTTTGTAATTCGCCTCATTAAAAATACGCATTTTAATCCTTTTGTTACTTTGTCCTTCAAAAACTCCAAACGACAGCGTGCTAGGTGATAACAGCGTTGTTGCCTTTACAGCACGTTCCACTTGAATTCTTCCTGCTCCTTGTTCATACGAGTGATAGAGCTCACCCTTTAAGTTACGAATTGGCTTTGCCGTACTCATAAGTGCCGCTTTTACTTGTTCTGGAGACCAATTGGGGTGAGCCTGTAAAAGTAACGCACAGGCTCCCGCTACGTGAGGTGCTGCCATGCTTGTTCCATTTAAAGGCTCATACCCGTTCGGTACCGTACTCATAATTTGGTAACCTGGTGCTACCACATCAGGTTTGATATCCCAGGTGCTCGTAACTGGACCTCTGGAGCTAAAAGGAGTAATAATGTCTTCTACAGTTTCCATAGAAGCGAATGCATACACGTTCCCTTTTTGAATTTCTTTCTTTATGGATTCTCCTACATCACTCGAAACCATAACTACTGGAATTGAAAACGATTCACTTACACTCTCGTCTACCACTCCATTAATAGCATGGTATACAATTACGGCTTTAGCTCCAGCTTTTTCAGCTTTACTGATTTTTTTCGATAGAGAGATTTCTCCCGTTTTCATAAGGACAACTTTGTTTCCAACATCTGCTACTTCCCTTCCGCTTCCTGCGTCCGTTAATACAATTGTCTGATCAATATCCCACTTCGCGGCATTTGGTAAAGGAGATAGAGAAATTTGCTGTGATAACTTTTCCATTTTTATAAATGGAATACGTGTCGGAGAAACTGAAGCACCAACCGAAATAGCTTGTTGAGCCGTTCCAGGAGAGCCTACGGTCCACAAACCAGGCCCTGAATTACCGCTAGAAGTTACTGCTACGATCCCTTTTTCAACAGCTTTATTTAACGCTAAGCTTGTAGGTAAATCTGGACCATTAATGTCATTTCCTAACGATAAGTTAATGACATCGACCCCATCTTGAATTGCTTTTTCAACAGCTAGAATAACATTTTCAGACGAGCCAGACCCACCTGGACCTAGGGCTCGGTAGGCATAAATTTCAGCTTCGGATGCTACTCCGCGCATCTTCCCGTTTGCTCCTATAATACCGGCCACATGGGTACCATGAAGCGTAGGTTCTCCTTGCTTGCTTACTGTTTCCATTGGAGAATAATCTTGGTCCACAACGTCATAGCCACCTCGATAATTTGACTTTAAATCAGGATGATTAAAGTCAATTCCAGTATCAATTATTCCAACCTTTATCCCTCGACCCGTCAAGCGCTGGTTTTTCTTATCAAACATGCCCCTTACCTTTTCACTGCCAATGTAGGATGCACTTCCTTCATTTTTTGCATGATACGAAACAGAAGCATGCGAACTATCAATATAAGGTTCTTCTCGAAGTCTTTGTAAGTCATATAAAGTCCCCGATACGGATAGCCCTGTAAAGACCTCCCGAAACTCGTGGTTAATGCTCACATTTGGATACTTTTTTTTTATTTCTTGTTTGGCAATCGCTACATTCTGCTCGTTCAGCATGAGAATGTATGTTTTTTGCACCTGCTTTTCAAATGATTGAATATCTGGAAACTCTACACTTTCACCGTACGTGCTTGTGCTGTTTATTCCAAACATTAACAGTAATAAAATGGTTATTTTCCACATAAAAACACCTCTCTACATAGCGTGTCACAAAGAGACCGCATTCATGTGAGAGGTGTTAGGTTTATTTTTTATAGTGGCTTAAATTCTTCAGGTCTTTCTTCACGATGTTTAAAGTAGTAGCTAATCGCATCGCAAATACGCTCAGAAGCATGGCCGTCTCCGTAAGGATTAGATGCTTTAGACATTGTTTCATAAACAGCTTTGTCGATTAATAACTCTTTAGCTAAGTTGTAAATAGTTTCTTCTTCTGTGCCAGCTAACTTTAACGTTCCTGCTTCAATGCCCTCTGGACGCTCCGTTGTATCACGCAATACTAATACGGGTACACCAAGAGAAGGTGCTTCCTCCTGAACGCCACCGGAATCCGTTAAAATGAGGTGTGCTCGATTCGCAAAGTTATGGAAGTCGATTACATCTAACGGTTCGATAAGATGAATGCGATCATCATCGCCCAATATATCATTAGCTGTTTCACGTACAACAGGATTTAGATGCACAGGATAGACAACTTGTACGTCATCATGTTCAGTTACAATACGCTTTACCGCTCTAAACATATTTTTCATTGGCTCACCTAAATTTTCACGACGGTGAGCGGTTAATAAGATAAGGCGATCGCTGCCAAGATTACGTAAGACTTCATGCTCATACGAATCTTTTACAGTTGTTTTTAGCGCATCAATAGCTGTGTTTCCTGTCACAAAAATGTTTTCTTCATTCTTGTTTTCTGTTTTCAAATTAACAGAAGACTTCGTTGTTGGAGCAAAGTGTAAATCTGCTAGTACACCCGTCAACTGGCGATTCATCTCTTCAGGATAAGGTGAATATTTATTCCATGTGCGAAGACCTGCTTCTACATGGCCTACAGGAATTTGGTTATAAAACGCTGCTAGTCCAGCAATAAATGTTGTTGTTGTATCTCCATGAACCAACACAATATCCGGCTTTACTTTTTGCATCACATCGTTTAAACCTTCTAATCCTCTAGTTGTTACATCCATTAATGTTTGACGGTCTTTCATAATGTTTAAGTCATAATCTGGTTCGATATTAAAAATGGATAGCACTTGATCCAGCATTTGACGGTGCTGAGCAGTAACGGTCACAATTGCTTCAAATTCCTTGGGACGCTTCTTTAGCTCAAGAACAAGTGGCGCCATTTTAATAGCTTCCGGTCTAGTACCAAATATCGTCATTACTTTAACTGGTTGCTTCATTATTTATCACCCGTATCTGAGAAATTATTTTGTACCAAATAAACGGTCTCCCGCATCTCCTAAACCTGGAACGATATAACCATGGTCATTTAATTTTTCATCTAAAGCTGCGATATAAATATCAACATCTGGATGTGCTTCTTTTACGATTTCTACTCCTTCTGGAGAAGCGATTAAGCACATAAATTTAATGTTTTTTGCGCCACGCTTTTTCAATGAATTAATAGCTTCTACTGCTGAACCACCCGTTGCAAGCATCGGATCTACAACAATAAAATCACGCTCTTCTACATCATTTGGTAATTTAACATAGTATTCCACTGGTTGAAGTGTTTCTGGATCACGGTACAGGCCAACATGCCCTACTTTTGCTGCCGGCATTAATTTTAAGAAACCATCAACCATTCCGATACCTGCACGTAAAATTGGTACAATCCCTAGTTTTTTACCAGCGATTACTTTTGAAGTCGTTTTGCATACTGGCGTTTCAATTTCCACATCTTGTAAAGGTAAATCACGAGTTGCTTCAAAAGCCATTAAGCTTGCTACTTCGTCTACTAACTCACGGAATTCTTTTGTTCCCGTTTTTACATCACGTATGTATGTTAATTTGTGTTGAATAAGAGGATGATCGAATACGTATACTTTGCCCACTGAAATCTCTCCTTTGAATTTAAAAATGTCCACATTGAAATACCATTCAAGCGCTTGAATGGTACCTACTTTTTAAAAAAACGATAACGTTAACATAACTTAAGCATTGCATCTATTTTACAGAAAATTATTTTTGAGTTCAAGCTTAATCCAAAAATAGATATTTTTCTATAACAATAGTGTAACCACATCATTCATCTTGAAACGTTGACACAAAAAGAAAAGCTGGGTAAATTCCCAACTTTTCTTTTCGCATTTTACTATTTCTTATAGATTATAGAGATGCATACATTTCAAATTTGCTTGTTAATGCTTCTACACGAGCTGTTGCTTCCGCTAACTTTTCTTCATTATCAATATTCTTTAGTGTTAAGCCAATGATAGCAGCAATTTCATCCATTTCTTCAGCACCGAATCCACGAGTTGTCACAGCAGCTGTTCCGATACGAATTCCACTTGTTACAAATGGACTTTGTTGGTCGTAAGGAATCGTGTTTTTATTCGTTGTAATTCCAACTTCATCTAACGCTTTTTCAGCAACTTTACCCGTTAATCCCATTGAACTTACATCAATTAGAACGAGGTGGTTATCTGTACCGCCAGAAACTAACTTAAAGCCTTCTTTTGTTAGCCCTTCTGCTAAGCGATTTGCATTGTCGATGATATTTTGTGCATACTGCTTAAATTCAGCTTGTAACGCTTCACCGAACGCTACTGCTTTAGCAGCAATAACGTGCATTAATGGTCCACCTTGGATTCCAGGAAAGATTGATTTATCAATTGCTTTTGCAAATTCTTCTTTACATAAAATCATTCCACCACGTGGCCCGCGTAATGTTTTATGCGTAGTTGTTGTAACGAAATGAGCATGTGGAACTGGGTTTGGATGAAGGCCAGCTGCTACAAGTCCAGCAATGTGAGCCATGTCTACCATTAAATATGCTCCCACTTCATCTGCAATTTCACGGAATTTCTTAAAGTCAATTTCACGAGGGTACGCACTAGCACCAGCAACGATCAGCTTTGGTTTATGAGTGCGTGCTTTTTCTAATACATCTTCATAGTTAATACGATGTGTGTCTGCATCTACACCATATTCAATGAAATTGTACTGCACACCGCTGAAGTTTACCGGACTACCGTGCGTTAAATGTCCACCGTGAGATAAGTTCATACCAAGAACCGTATCTCCTGTCTCTAAAATTGTAAAGTATACAGCCATGTTTGCTTGAGCACCTGAGTGAGGTTGAACGTTCACATGCTCCGCACCAAAGATTTCTTTTGCACGGTCACGAGCTAAGTCTTCCACTACGTCTACGTGCTCGCAGCCACCATAATAACGCTTTGCTGGATAACCTTCTGCATATTTATTTGTAAGTACAGAACCTTGAGCTTCCATTACTGCCGTTGTAACGAAGTTTTCTGATGCAATTAACTCAATTTTTGTGCGTTGACGCCCTAATTCATCTTGAATTGCATTATAAACTGCTGGATCTTGCTGCACTAACTTTTTCTCCATCGAAATCCTCTCCTCGTTTCGTTTCGTATGAACAATGTTCGTTTTTTATTAATTCATCTACATTGTAACATGGTTTATTTAGAATAAAAAACAAAAAATGTGCATTATATTAATATATTTATTTACAATCGTTCGTAAATAGCTCTAGGTCCACCAATTAGTTTTGGTCGAGTATAAGCAATAGTCATGTGCGCTTGACCAATTTGTTTAAGGGAACACCTAACAGGAACAGCCACATGCTTTAAGTGCATACCAATAAACGTATCCCCAATATCAATACCTGCATCGGCTTTAATAAATTCAACAATAACAGGGTCATTGAAATGATGATATGCGTACGTAGCCATTGCTCCACCTGCTTTTCGAACTGGGATAACCGTTACAAGATCTAAGTTTTGCTTTAACGCGGTTTCTCGTTCTACCACTAGCGCTCGATTTAAATGTTCACAGCATTGAAACGCTAAATCGATGCCTTTTTCCTTTGCAAACTCTTGAAGCTTACCATAGATTACCTCAGCTGCTTCTTCAGTTCCTGATGTTCCGATTCGCTCTCCAACAACTTCACTTGTACTGCAACCAACTACAAACAAACTATCTTGCTGAAGTGTTACCTGTTGTGAAAAATCTGCTAGCACAACTTCTAATTCACGGGCCCAATCTTGAGCATTAGACATTCTAAAGCGCCTCCTTTACATCATTTACTTTTCATATGCTTTAATTTTGTTGACACGATTCTCATGACGTCCGCCTTCAAAATCCGTTGTTAACCATATCTTAACAATATCTCTAGCTAAACCTGGGCCAATCACACGCTCACCCATCGCTAGTACATTTGTGTCATTATGTTCTCTGGTCGCCCTTGCGCTAAACGTATCGTGGACAAGTGCACAGCGAACACCTTTTACTTTATTCGCAGCAATACTCATTCCAATTCCTGTTCCACAAATTAGAATTCCTTTATCAACCTCTCCACCTGCTACTTTTTCAGCAACTGGAATTGCATAGTCTGGATAATCTACTGAATCACTGCACTCACAGCCTAAGTCAACATACTCAACATTTAGTTCTTCCATTAACTGCATAATTTCTTTTCGAATATTTATACCACCGTGATCTGATGCAATCGCTACTTTCATAATGGATCCTCCTTATAAGCTATTAAAAGTAACTTTTATAGCTACCATTTTTAATTTTCTAATTTTTTAACAGCTCGATTAATAAGCTGCTGCATTTCTTCAAATGTCATTTGGTAAACAGATAAATCGCCTCCGTAAGGGTCGACAACGTCTCCATTTTCACCTACAAATTCTTTTAGCGTAAACAGCTTGTCTATAGTATCTGGAGCTTGGTTTGCCAGCATCTGTTTATGACTACTTGTCATAGTAAAAATATGAGTTGCCCAATCTAACATTTCTCTTGTAATACTAGATGATGTATGCGATGAATCAATACCTTGCTGCGCTAAAACTGCTGCTGCATGCGCAGAAATCGGTTGACCGTCCATTGCAAATAAACCCGCTGATTTTACTTCTATTCCATGCTTTTTTTGACTGCTTAACCAAGCTGCCGCCATAGGACTTCGACATGTATTTCCTGTACAAACAAATAAGACTTTTTTCAATCTAAAATCTCTCCTTATTTTACTACTAATAAACCCTTTTTACATTGCCTTTATTTTATCCTTAATAGATAGAAGAGTTCAACACCCATGACCTATGATACTTTTCATTAAATGTAAGCATAAAAAAGCAAGCTCTATGCTAATAGAGCTTGCTTTTTTATGCTTGCTTTTTTAGAGTATTAAATTAATAAGCTATTTATAATTGAAAAAGAAGCTTGATTCCAAATGCAAGGAGAATGCTTCCCCCTAACGCTTCACTGTACGAACCTAACCAACCTTGAACACGTCTTCCAAGCAAAAGACCTAACCATGTTAACAGCATACTTACTACGCCGAAAATCATAATTGTTAAAAATGTTCTTGCTCCAAAAATCCCAAGGCTTAAGCCCACAGAAAAACTATCTAAGCTAACGCTCAATGCAAAGATAATTAATCCCCATCCTACAGGTTTAATAAACGGCTCTTCGTCACGCTTGAAGGATGAGTAAATCATTTGTATTCCTAATATGAGAAGTAATACGCCTCCACCATATGTAGCTAACATTCCCAGCTTATCAGACAACAGTTTTCCAATAAACATACCCAAAAGGGGCATCCATATATGGAAAAGACCTATTATTACTCCGATGTAAAAAATTTGGCGAAAGCGTAAACGGACTAGACCCATTCCGAGTCCGACCGAAAAGGCGTCCATTCCTAACGCAAATGCCATAATAACTAATGTAATCAGTTCACTAATTAATCCTGAAATATCCATCTTCAACCTCCTCGGACGTGCCTATTTCACCTTATGCACGCACGAAATGGTTTAGAAGATGAATCTAAAATTATTGAACAATAAACTGATGACCAGCCGCTTTCACTAACCGATTCATTAAAGCCTGACCTACTCCATGCTCAGGAAAGCTTTCACTTAAAATAACGTCTACGTCATAGTCGTTAAAAGAACGTAAAACATGATAAAGTTCACTCGCAACCGTTTCTAACTTATCTCGATAGCCGCAAGTTAAAATCTGATCTGCATGATAAGAGTTTTTATTTTCATGGGTTGTTAAAACTCCAACTTTCTTTCCTTGTTTTTGAAAATACTCAACTTGCTCCTGTAAAAATTTCTCTGAACCTTTCACAATGATGAGCGGCGCATTAGGAGCATAATGTGTATACTTCATTCCTGGAGATTTTGGCGCTTCCTTTTCATCTTTAAGAGCTTGGTCTACCCTTACTTCTCCAATTAAAGCTTCTAATTGTTCTTTTGTAACGCCACCAGGACGTAAAATGACTGGGATGTCTTCCGTACAATCCAGTACCGTAGATTCTAGACCAACTCCGGTCGTTCCACCATCAACAATTCCACTAATTCTACCTTCCAAATCGTTCATAACATGCTGAGCACTTGTTGGACTTGGCTTTCCGGATAGGTTCGCACTTGGTGCAGCTACTGGTACACTTGCTTTTTTTAATAAAGCTAGAGCTACGGGATGCGAAGGCATTCGGACGGCAACGCTATCCAAACCTGCCGTAACGTTCTCTGCTACAAATCCTTTTTTAGGAAAAATGAGCGTAATAGGTCCTGGCCAAAAAGCTTTCATTATTTCCCGAGCCGTTTCTGACACCTCGGCTACAATACTATCTAACTGTTCCACGTCACCAATGTGTACAATAAGCGGGTTATCACTCGGACGACCTTTCGCTTTGAAAATTTTATCCACAGCCTGTTCAGAGGTTGCATCTGCCCCTAACCCATAGACTGTTTCTGTAGGAAACGCAACGACTTCTTGGTTTCTTAACAACAAAGATGCTTCTTCTATCTGTGGATAACCATCCTGATTTTTCATTTCTTTATCCACAGACCAGATTTTTGTGTTCATTTCATTCACTCCTATTGGTACAACTATATATAGGTAAAAACATCTATATTACCTACTATTTATACAAGATTTTAATTTATTTTATCAATAGACGGTTGCAACAAACAAGCTTTATCCACAAAATGTGGATAAAGCTTGTTTGTTTGTTAATAACTTTGTGGATGATCTTTATCCACATGTGTGAAATTCAATCTTGATAAGCCATTACATATACTTGCTCTAAGCTTGAAAGATTTCGTAGATAAGAATGATACTTCAAGCCATCTGGCAAATTTTCGTAACTGATTTGCTGAAAATTCATCATTGAAAAAAACTGTACGGACGAAGCCTTGTTCGTCACTAAATATAATTGATGAACATCATTTTTTTTAGCTAGCTGTACAATGCTTTTGAATAACAATAGAATATCCGATCGCATGAGGGAAGGTGAAACAACAAGAGAACGTAATAACCCATGCTCTCCATCTTTTTCAAATCCAACAGTTGCTAACAGCTCGTCATTCTCATCTTCCATAATAACAAAATGATGAATGCTTTCTGCTACACCTTCTGAACTAATACCTGCTTTTGTTAAGAAAGATTGAATTCGCCCACAATCTTTCACTTCTGCTAACTTTAATTGTTCCTTCATTTCTCATCACCTCATTTTAGTTTCTAGTAACAAAACTATGAAATATGAGAAACAAATAGAACTATATACTTTTATTTTCTATCATTTGAATAAAGATGAAGCTAGTTCTACAATAAAGAATTTCACTTCTACTTCTTCTTCTTTCTCCTGTACTTTTTTACTAGACTTCTCCTGCTGCTTTTCTTTTTTCGCTTCTTTTACAGCTACTTCTTGTGCCAGATTTGAAGTTGATGCAACAAGGTTTGAATGGTCAGTGTGATTAGCATCTACTTTTTCTACTTCTTCAGCTACCGCTTTTATCATTTCTTTCTTTTCCACAGGCTGCTCTTCTTCAGGCATTGGTGATTCAATAGCTTCCCCGTTTGAGAAATCTAAAAAGCACATAGGTGGAAACAGTACGCACCACCAGTTTGCTCCTTCACCTTCACCTAACGTAATTAAAACTGCTTCATATTCACCAGCTGGATAAAGAAATTGACCATATAGCTTGGTTGGAAAGCTCACCTTTCCAAAATCAACGTGTATAAACTGATCCATACCTTGTTCTTTCATAACTTTCTTAGCAATCGCTTCTAATGTGGGTAAGTTGCTTTTAATTACATCTCTTGCATCTTCCACTGACGTTAACTCTTGAACCCATGTAGTAATTTGTGCATTTACTTCATCTCTAATTAATCGTTTTACATGCTGGTCTTTCTCACTATCGCTATTTGCAAGAATACGTAAACGAATTGCTTCATCTGGAATAACCATCGGCTCAGTAGCCTCAACCTTTTGATTTGTATATAGAATTTGGATATTCGCTCCAATAATAAGTAAAAGAAAATAAATAATTGCTTGTTTTTTCATTATGTCCACCATCCCTTCACAAGATAGTATGGACAATGATTTTCTATCCTAAACTAGCAACTTATTAAAATCTATTATTTTTATAAAGAAGCAAATACCATTCGATCTTTCCCATTGATATCAAAAACAACTTCAACTTTTGCATTAGGGAACTGCTTTTTTAACATATCTGATACTGCATCAGCTTGTCCAAACCCTACTTCAAATGCAATAATTCCCTGTTTGTTAATAACAAGCGGGAGCTCTTCCATAAAACGTCGATAGAAATTCAAACCGTCTTGACCACCAAAAAGAGCTCGATTAGGCTCATAGTCCTTCACAACGGTTGATAGTTCGTCACTATCAGGAATGTATGGAGGGTTAGACACGACAACATCAAATCGCTGAGATGCCTCAATAAAAGGCTTTAATAAATCTCCATGTAAAAATTGAACCTTCGCACCCAAGCGTTTAGCATTTTCTTTGGCTACTGCTAGCGATTCTTCTGCAATATCTGTGCACGTCATTTTTATCGCTGGAACTTCTAAAGCAAGTGTAACACCTATTGCACCACTACCTGTTCCAATATCAACAGCCTGAATTGGAGCGTGTCCAAACTTTTGTTTCATACGATCAATTAAGCCTAATACAAGCTCTTCAGTTTCCGGACGCGGTATAAGCACTTCCTGATTTACTTGAAACGTTCTTCCATAAAACTCTTCCGAACCAATGAGATATTGTACTGGTATCCCAGCTACATGTTTTTTAACATCATGCTGAAATTTTTGCATGATTTCTGTTGGGACTTCTTCTTGCAATGAAGCAAGTAGGTAAGTTCGAGTCATGCCAAGGTGATGAAGCAACAACATCTCACCAGCATTTTCATCTCTTTGCGCTTCTTTTAAACAAGAAGAAGCCCATTTTAGGGCTTCAAAAACTTTCATTGTTAATTCGAATCTTCCATTCTTCTCGCTTGATCTTCCATGATTAATGCATCAATGACTTCATCTAGCTTACCTTCTAGAATTTGATCAAGCTTTTGAATTGTTAAACCAATACGATGATCCGTTACACGGTTTTGAGGGAAGTTATACGTACGAATACGCTCTGAACGATCCCCAGAACCTACTGCTTGCTTACGATTTGCATCGTATTCAGCTTGAGCTTCCTGCTGGAACTTATCATAAACACGTGCACGTAATACCTTCATTGCTTTTTCTTTATTCTTAATCTGTGACTTTTCATCTTGACACGATACAACCGTTCCCGTAGGTAAATGCGTTAAACGAACAGCTGACATGGTTGTATTTACGCTTTGTCCACCTGGTCCACTAGATGCGAACGTATCAACACGAATATCTTTTTCATGAATTTCTACCTCTACCTCTTCAGCTTCCGGTAGACATGCAACTGTTGCTGTTGAAGTATGAATACGTCCACCAGATTCCGTTTCAGGTACACGTTGAACACGGTGTGCGCCGTTTTCAAACTTCATTTTTGAATAAGCACCTTTACCGTTAATCATGAAAATAATTTCTTTATATCCACCAACACCTGTTGTATTAGCTTCCATTACGTCAATTTTCCAGCCTTGAGCCTCGGCAAAGCGTGAGTACATGCGGTATAGGTTACCCGCAAATAAAGCTGCCTCATCGCCTCCTGCAGCACCACGAACCTCCATAATAACGTTTTTGTCATCGTTTGGATCTTTCGGGATTAACAGAATGCGAAGTTTATCTTCTAATTCTTCTGCTTGCGGCTCTAGCTCTTGAATTTCTTCTTTAACCATCTCACGCATATCAGCATCAAGCTTTTCTTCGAGCATTGCTTTTGCATCTTGCAGCTGCTCTTTTACTTCTTTATACTCTCGATAACACGTAACGGTTTCTTGTATATCTGATTGTTCTTTTGAATACTCTCTTAATTTAGATGGGTCATTTACGATTTCAGGGTCGCTAAGAAGCTCATTCAACTTCTCATAGCGTGCCTCCACGGCTTCTAAACGATCAAACACGTCATTCACCTCATTTTTTATCCATAACGTTCTAATTATAGTATAGCTCATGGATTCAGTCAAAACAAAGTGAGTTTTACCAAGGATTATGGCTTGACGTTTACATGAAATTGAAGTCTAGGCAAACCTTCATAGAAAACCTCATTGAGATCTTTTATAATCTTGTTTTTCTCGCGAGCGCTACATTCTTTTCCAACGTATACTGTCACCCACGCATCTTTTCCACTAATAACAATATTTCCAGCCTTATAAGGAGTTTTGACGTTAATAATTTCTTCAATTTTAGTAGCATCATCTTTTACTGCAGTTTGTTCATTGGTTGTATTTAAAAAATTAGGGTTTTGATCCGTAAATTCTTCATAATTTTCAAGCTCAGCTCGCTCTTTTTTTGATTGAGTGTCTTGGGGCTGGTCTCCTTGGTTACATGCGGCTAAAAGAAAAGCGGTAAACAGTATTGCAATTAAGTGTTTCATACTATCCCCCTCCTATCTTGTTAGTTTTCCACATTCCTCCCTTTTCATCCAGTTTCATAAAAAAAAGCAAGGCCAATTGGCCTTGCTTTTTTTATTTGGTTAGTTCTTGAAAGTTACTTGCTGCTTTTGAACTTTTCACCACATGACAATGGCGACAGCGAGGTTCGTAAGATTCTGATGCGCCCACTAGTATAATGGGATCATCATAAGAAGCTGGCTCTCCGTTAATTAAACGTTGAGTACGACTTGCTGGAGATCCACATGATGCACAAACAGCTTGCAGTTTTGTAACCGATTCAGCTATTGCCATCAGCTGAGGTACATGTCCAAAAGGCTCACCACGAAAGTCTTGATCAAGTCCTGCTACAATGACACGAAACCCTTTATCTGCAAGAGCTTGTACAACTTCAACAATTTGATTATCAAAGAATTGAATCTCATCGATTGCCACTACATCTGTATCTTCGCTAACTATATCTAAAATGTCAGTAGAAATAGATATAGGATGGGCAATAACTGATGTTCCATTATGTGATACAACCGCTTCTTCACTATATCGATCATCGATTGCTGGCTTAAACACCTGCACATTTTGCTTGGCAAACTGCGTGCGACGAACACGACGAATTAATTCTTCTGATTTCCCTGAGAACATACTTCCACAAATTACTTCAATCCAACCGCTTTGTTTCATTACGTACACCATGCGGGACTCTCCCTTCCTATCACTCCATTATGAGCGAACCGCTACTAACTTTATCTAGTCTACCTTTAATTATGTAGAACATGTATATAAAAAGATTTCTCCACCCACAGTGGAAATATTTTACTTATTTCGTGTTTTTAGAAGTAAAAAAACAGGCAAGAGATAAGCTACTTGCCTGTTTGCTTCGACAATCTTGATTATTTAAGACCGTATTTTTTGTTGAAACGATCAACACGGCCACCAGCTTCAGCGAATTTTTGACGGCCCGTATAGAATGGGTGACATTGTGAACAAGTCTCAACGCGCATCTCTTCTTTTACAGAACCAGTTTCAAACTCATTACCACAGCTGCATTTCACCATGATTTTGTTGTACTTTGGATGAATTCCTGTTTTCATTCTTTTCATCTCCTTCCGCCCTGAATCATTCTGAAACAGAGTTTATTGATAAGAAAAAATGATGAGCATAATCGCACCATCGTGTATCTTATCAACACACATGATGAAATTATAACAAGGGTTGTTTCGTTTTGCAACCACCTATTCAAAACATCTTTTTCCATCAACTGACACTTCATTTAAAATCTTTATAAAACCAATTACATATGTTTTCTGTTATCGTTTATTAGCTAATAGAGCTTTCTTCTCTTCAGTTAACAAAGCAAAAAACTCTTCATTTGATTTTGTTTGACGAAGACGCTTTAAGAACTTTTCAGCAAAATCAGGCGCATCAGCCATTGACTTACGAATAGCCCATAAATGATCAAGCTGCTCCTTTGGAATAAGAAGCTCCTCTTTACGTGTACCTGAACGACGAATATCAATTGCCGGAAAAATACGTTTTTCCGCAAGTGAACGATCAAGGTGAAGCTCCATATTTCCAGTTCCTTTAAACTCTTCATAGATTACATCGTCCATACGAGAGCCTGTATCAATTAAAGCTGTTGCAAGAATTGTTAAGCTTCCGCCATCTTCAATGTTTCTGGCAGCACCAAAGAATCGCTTTGGACGATGGAAAGCAGCTGGGTCAATGCCACCTGACAATGTTCTTCCACTTGGCGGAATAACAAGGTTATAAGCACGAGCTAGACGAGTGATACTATCCATTAAAATGACAACGTCTTTTTTATGCTCCACTAATCTCATTGCACGCTCCAGCACAAGCTCAGCGACTTTAATATGGTTTTCTGGTACCTCATCAAACGTTGAACTTACAACATCCCCATCAACAGATCTTTCAATATCTGTTACTTCTTCAGGACGCTCATCGATTAAGAGAACAATGAGCTCTGCTTCTGGATGATTTGTTGTAATACTGTTTGCAATTTCTTTTAGAAGCATTGTTTTACCAGCTTTAGGTGGTGCAACAATTAATCCCCTTTGACCAAAACCAATCGGTGAGATAAGGTCAATAATTCGAGTTGAGAAACTTCTAGGCTGTGTTTCCAAACGCATTTGCTCATTTGGATAAATAGGCGTTAACGCTGGGAAATGCACACGTTCTTTTGATGTCTCTGGATCTTCACCATTAACTGCTTCTACATGTAGTAAGCCATAGTAACGCTCGTTTTCTTTAGGGGGACGAACTTTACCAGATACTTTATCTCCGTTTCGTAAATCAAAACGGCGAATTTGAGACGCGGAAATATAAATATCCTCAGAGCTTGGAGAATAGTTGATTGGTCTTAAAAACCCAAACCCTTCCGATTGAATAATTTCAAGGACACCTTCCATGAAAAGCAGACCGTCTTGCTCTGCCTGTGCTTTTAAAATTGCAAAAACAAGCTCTTTTTTCGTTAGCTTGCTATAATAAGAAACTTTATATGCTTTCGCATGTTCATATAGCTCTTTTAATTTCATATTTTCTAAACTGGATAATGTTAAGTTCATTAGGACACCACGCTTTTAATGAATAATTTTTGAGTTTCCTTCCATATTAAGTTACTATCTATTAGAAAATGATACGGTCGGAACAATGTGTTAAAGATGGAGAAGGTAATCTAGAAGTATACATAAGTAGAATCAATTATAATTATACACTTATTAGAAGAAAAAACAGGTTACTTTCATAACGAAGTGGCAAAAACCACGAATTGTTTAATGTAGCAACTTATATTCTAACCTTTTTCTATCTTTTTAATCAATCTTTTTTTGACGCATAGCGTTCAACAAAAAAAAAACATGTTATAGTTTACTAGCTTCTACTGAAAACCTTTTCAATTCATATTAAATAAGAAATGATAGCTACAAATACATTGCACACACCGATTTATTATTTATAACGAATAAATAATCAGTGAGGGATTTCCCTCACTGATTTTCAACTTACTCTATTATAGACGAAATTCACGTAATGTCTAGTAGATGACATGATGAGAAAATTTGTGATTAAGAATTTTGGAATTGTTCAATTTCTTCTTCAGTCATTTCTTCTCGCCAAATCATTGCGCCTAAACTTGATAGTTTGTCCACGAGGTGACTATATCCTCGATCAATATGTTCTAATCCGGTAACTTCAGTAATTCCTTTAGCCATTAAACCAGCTGTTACTAGAGCTGCTCCTGCTCGTAAATCAGAAGCCTTAACACGCGCACCTTGCAACTGTATTGGCCCATTAATAATTGCAGAGCGACCCTCTACTTTAACCGAAGCATTCATACGTCTTAGCTCATCAATATGCTTAAAACGAGCTCCATAAATTGTATCTGTTACTACACTTGTACCAGATGCTTTTGTTAATAAAGTAGTGAAAGGTTGCTGCAAATCTGTTGGGAATCCTGGATAAACCAATGTTTTGATGTCTACAGGCTTTAATAATTCTCTTGTAGCAACCAAAATTTGGTCTGAGCTTGTTTCAATATGAATACCCATTTCTCTCATTTTAGCTGTCAAAGATTCCAAGTGCTGTGGAATCACATTATCCACAATCACTTCTTTCCCCATACTAGCACCCATTACCATGTAAGTGCCCGCCTCAATACGATCTGGAATGATTGAATGACGGCATCCATGTAAAGTATCTACGCCATCAATGCGGATAACGTCTGTTCCAGCACCCTTAATTTTTGCTCCCATACTCGTTAGCAACGTCGCAACATCAATAATCTCAGGTTCTTTAGCTGCATTCTCAATAACAGTACGTCCCTTTGCTCTGACAGCAGCTAGCATGATATTAATGGTTGCACCAACGCTTACCACGTCTAAATAAATACGAGCTCCTCTTAATTCTTCAGCACGTAAATAAATAGCACCTTGTTCATTTGTAACAGTAGCACCTAGTGCCTCAAAACCTTTAATATGCTGATCAATTGGGCGCGGTCCCAAATAACAGCCGCCTGGAAGACCAACAACAGCTTTTTTAAAACGCCCTAACATTGCTCCCATCAAATAATAAGAAGCACGCAGCTTTTTTACCTTTCCACTTGGTAAAGGCATGGCCGTCATATGAGTTGGGTTTACCGTTAATTCTTCATTATCACTTGTGACAGTGCCACCAATTTCTTCAATTAAATCACTCAGCAATTCAACATCTGATATACGAGGTAGCCCCTCTATTGTAACAGGTGACTCCGCTAAAATCGTAGCTGGAATCAGCGCCACAGCGCTATTTTTAGCACCGCTTACACGAACTGTTCCACTTAGAGTAAAGCCACCTTGTATTTTCAGCTTTTCCATTTATAGCTCCCTTCCAGCGAAAGAAAGTTTTCGACTCTGTAGTTAAGGAAAAAATTGGAACTACCACTATGTAGACTACTTGTATTTTTCCTCTTATCTACTAGTGTACACGAAAATCCAAAAATCATGTATAATTTCGACAATTTTAAAGAAAATATGGCATTTACTCAATTTATTCGCAAATGCCATACCATCTTATTTACATTATTTTTGTCGTTTTTCCCAATCTGCTAGAAACTGTTCGATTCCTGCTTCCGTTAAAGGATGCTTGAAAAGCTGCATAATTACTTTATAAGGAATTGTTGCAATATGAGCTCCTTGCTTAGCAGCCTCCGTTACATGCATTGGGTGACGAATAGAAGCAGCAATGATTTCAGTTGGAATATCGTGAATAGCAAAAATCTCTGCAATATCTGAAATTAAGTTCATACCATTAAATCCAATGTCATCAAGGCGACCTAAAAATGGTGAAACATATGTTGCACCAGCTCTTGCAGCTAATAATGCTTGATTAGCAGAAAAGATAAGCGTGACGTTGGTTTTGATTCCAAGACTCGTAAATTCGTTTACTGCTTTTAGACCATCAGGAGTCATCGGTACTTTAATCGTAATATTTGGTGCAAGGGCCGCTAACTCTTTACCTTCTCGAATCATTCCTTCTGCATCTAAAGAAATGACTTCGGCGCTCACTGACCCTTCAACTAGCTCTGTAATCTCACGAAGACGATCTTCAAATGTGATATTCTCTTTTGCTACCAAACTTGGATTTGTTGTAACACCAGCAATAACCCCTAATGAATGCGCTTCCTTTATTTCTGACAAGTTAGCTGTATCAATGAAAAATTTCATCTGTCCTATCCCCTTTTTCTTAATTATATGAAAATTATAATTAAAATAAAGCCGCCTTACAACTATTGAGCAAGGCGGCTTTGCACCATCTCATCATTAATCACTTAATGTGGAATGGTAATTATGCTTTGTTTGAAGAACCAAACTCACGCATTTTCCCTTGAACTGTCGCTTGAATTGCATCGCGAGCTGGTCCTAAGTATTTACGTGGGTCATATTGCTCAGGTTGCGCAGCTAGTACTTCGCGTACAGCTTTAGCTGAAGCAATTTGGTTTTCTGTATTTACGTTAATTTTAGCAGTTCCTAAAGAAACAGCTTTTTGAATGTCTTTTGTTGGGATACCAGTACCACCGTGTAATACTAATGGTAAACCAGTAATTTGACCGATTTCTTCCATTTCAGCAAAACCTAAGTTTGGCTCACCTTTGTAAGGACCATGAACTGAACCTAATGCTGGAGCAAGGCAGTCGATACCTGTACGTTTAACAAGCTCTTCACACTCTTTTGCATCAGCGTAGATAACACCATCAGCAATTACGTCATCTTCTTGTCCACCAACAGTTCCTAACTCAGCTTCTACAGATACACCGTGGAAGTGTGCTAGTTCAACTACTTGAGCAGTAGTTGCAATGTTTTCTTCAAATGGGTGGTGAGAAGCATCGATCATTACAGAAGTGAATCCTGCATGAATTGCTTTTGCACATGATTCAAAGCTTGAACCATGGTCTAAGTGAATTGCAACTGGCACTGTTACGTTGTAGTCTTCGATTAAACCTTTAACCATTGATACTACAGTTTTGAAACCGCCCATGTAACGTGCTGCACCTTCAGATACACCTAGGATAACTGGAGAGTTTTCTTCTTGAGCTGCTTTTAAGATAGCTTGAGTGAACTCTAAGTTGTTTAGGTTAAATTGGCCTACTGCGTAGCCTTCCTCTTTTGCTTTGATAAGCATGTCTTTCATTGATACTAAAGGCATGTTGAAATCCTCCTTAATAATCTATGTGAGTTAGATACTAACCAAAAGCCTACCTAAAGTAGTATGCTCTTGAATCTGACATTCCATGTAGAAATGCGGTGTATCTGCACACAATATGTTGTCGAATGATTAATACAGTAATTAGGATACCAACTTAAAAACAAAACAGCAAGATTTTTAGGTTAATATTGAAAATTTCTTAGAAACACGCCTATTTGTAAGCACTTACTTAGACTTTAATGGTATATATTCCCTAACAACCTGTCTAATTTCATCAATATCAAACGGTTTTGCAAAATGCGTTAACGCACCTAAATCTTTTGCTTCTTGGATCATATCTAATTCACCATAAGCAGTCATTATAATTACTTTTATTGTCTTATCATACTCTTTTAATCGTTTTAAAATTTCAATTCCGTCCATCCCTGGAATCTTCATATCAAGCAAGACAAGATCAAGTTGTTGTTCTTTTGCAATGTCAATCGCTTGAAACCCATTCGCTGCTTGAAAAGTTTGATACCCTTCCTTTTGCAATACTTCTGTTAGTAAAATACGAATTCCGTACTGGTCATCTACAATTAAGATTTTTTCAGTCAACATAATCCCACCTTCTATACAGCCTCTTGTTGAGACAAAACTAACATATGTATTTCGTTATAAAGCGACAAATCCCTGCTCATTTAAGAAAATCTTACAAAATACAGGAATTTTAGTCATTATTCTTACTTTGTTTTTCCATACTTTTTTATTATAACTTGTTTTACACTAGAATATGGATATATTTTTTCGATATAATGATTAGCAAACACTCTTGAGAAAGAGAAAGGTGACTTTATCATGCTTAAAATTTTCACAACACAATTGTCTAGCTATTTTAAACGCATAGGCGAAAAAGAAGAATTCAACTTGGAAGATGGTGCTCGTATTTTAGCTCAAGCAGCCATTGGAGAAGGAAACATTTATATTTATGGAGTAAATGAAATGCAAGCCGTGATGTACGAAGCGACGCAGAGTGCAGAGCCGTTAGCTCATGCAAAATCTCTAGAGCTCAATGACATTAGTCGCTTAACATCCGTAGATCGAGTACTCATTGTTACAAGGTTTTCTACAGACGAAAAAGCAGTTCAAGTAGCACATACTCTACTGGAACAAGGAATTCCGTTTGTTAGCATTGGAGCTATTCCCAAAGAGGTTCAAGGTGACAGTATTCATGAACTAGCAGATGTGCATATTAATACGTATCTTTTACAGCCACTTATCCCTGATGATAGCGGGGAACGCTTTGGATTTCCAGCTCTTATGACTACTCTTTATGCGTATTATGGCTTATCCTTTACATTAAAAGAAATCATGGATGAAAATGAGTAACAACAAAAAAGACGCTGTCTGTCACAGCGTCTTTTTTGTTACTTTTTATTGTTGTTGTCCTAATTCAATTGATGCACGAATAAATTCTCTAAATAGAGGTTGTGGACGATTTGGACGAGACGTGAACTCTGGGTGGAATTGAGCTGCTAAGAACCATGGATGGTCTTTTAACTCAACGATTTCCACTAAACGACCGTCTGGGCTTGTACCTGAGAAGATAAAGCCTTTCTTCTCCATCTCTTGACGATATTCGTTGTTGAACTCGTAACGGTGACGATGGCGCTCGTAAACAACTTCATCTTGGTATGCTTGATGAGCTAATGTACCTTCTGTTAACTTACAAGGATACAATCCTAAGCGAAGTGTTCCACCTAAATCTTCAACATCCTTTTGTTCTGGTAATAGGTCAATGATTGGATAGTTTGTGCTTGGAGCAATTTCAGCAGAGTGCGCTCCGTCTAAACCTAATACGTTGCGAGCAAACTCTACAGATGCAAGTTGCATACCTAAGCAAATACCTAAGAATGGAACTTTTTGCTCACGAGCATATTGAGTAGCTACAATCTTACCTTCGATACCGCGGTCACCAAATCCACCTGGTACTAAGATACCGTCAACATTACCTAATAGTTCACTTACGTTTTCTTGCGTAACCTGCTCTGAGTTAACCCATTGAATGTTTACATCTGCATCAAATGCATAACCAGCATGGCGCATTGCTTCAACAACTGAGATGTAAGCATCTTGAAGCTCTACATATTTACCAACAAGAGCAATTTTCGTTGTTTTAGATAAGCCTTTTACTTTAGCTACAAGCTCTTTCCACTCCGTCATATCGGCTTCTTTACAATCTAATTTTAAGTGATCGCACGTGATTTGATCTAAGTGCTGGTCTTGTAGCGATAGTGGAATTTCGTATAATGTCTCCGCATCTGCACATTCAATAACTGCTTTTTTATCGATATCACAGAATAGAGCTAGCTTTTCTTTCATATCTTCAGAAATTGGCATTTCTGTACGTACAACAATAACGTTTGGTTGAATTCCTAAACTACGAAGTTCTTTAACGCTATGCTGTGTTGGCTTTGTTTTCATCTCGCCTGCAGCCTTTAAGTATGGCACTAATGTACAATGAATGTACATTACATTATCGCGACCGATATCGCTTTTAATTTGACGAATAGCTTCTAAGAATGGCAGAGATTCGATATCTCCTACCGTTCCTCCGATTTCCGTAATAACAACGTCTGCGTTTGTCTCTTTACCTGCACGGAATACTTTTTCTTTAATTTCATTTGTAATATGAGGGATTACCTGAACTGTTCCACCTAAGTAGTCACCGCGACGCTCTTTTTTCAATACAGTTGAGTAAACTTTCCCTGTTGTTACGTTACTATAGCGATTTAAGTTAATATCGATAAAACGCTCATAGTGCCCTAAATCTAAATCTGTTTCTGCACCATCATCCGTAACGAATACTTCACCATGTTGGTATGGGCTCATTGTTCCTGGGTCTACGTTAATGTATGGATCGAACTTTTGAATAGTTACGTTTAATCCACGATTTTTTAATAGTCTACCTAGAGAAGCAGCAGTGATCCCTTTCCCCAAAGAAGATACAACGCCACCTGTTACGAAAATATATTTTGTCATTTGGTCTTCCCCCTCTAAATTTGTTAAAGTGTACAATACTAAAAGTTTTTACATAAACAATCACAATTCATTCATCATCATGCATGAAATTATTAAAAGCATTATTGGGAATGCTTATTGAAGAAGAATAAGAATTCAACTGTTCAGTACGAAAAAGCAAAAACTCGACCGCAAGATGAGCCTGTATGGTTTCTAGCTCCAAGGTGCCAAGTTTTAAAAAAAAAATTGCTCCCAATGCCATAACAGGATTGGGAGCAATGTTCTATATAATATGTTTAAACTTCTTAAATACTCGTTTAAAGAGCCCAAAAAAGATTCTACATATTTCAATGACAAAAGTCAAGAACCATTATGATAGATTATTTTTCATCCTCATACTCAAGGTCTTCTTCGGCTTCTTCATCTGCTTCTTCTTCATCTAGATCTTCATCTAAATCGTCAAAGTCTTCTTCCTCTTCTTCAATAACATCTTCTTCATCTAAATCTTCAAAATCACCGTCATCTTCTTCTTCAGCTAATTCATCAAGATCATCGAAATCTAGATCTTCTTCTTCTAAATCATCAAAATCATCTAGCTCGTCTACAACAGCTTTTTTCGCTTTCTTCTTCTTCGGCTTAGCTGCTGGCACAATATCTTCTTCTGCCTGATCAAAAGGATACCAACCCCTTAACCCCCAATAGTTTTCACCAACCGTTAGGAATCGACCATCGATATTAATATCTGTATAGAACTGAGCAATTCTTGATTTTAATTCTGTATCTGACATCTCTGTTGCTTTTACGATTTCATCAATAATTTCTTGAAATGAAATAGCTTGACGGTCTGTTTTCTCACTTAACAGCGCATACGCAATTTCGATCATTGACATCTCTTTTAATTCTTCTTTTGAGTATTTTTCTAAACTCAAAGGTGACACGCCCTTTCTATGTATATCTAAAATCTATTAAATCAATTCATCATAAGTTCAAATGATGGACACGAATAAATACATACCATTCATTATAAACAAATTCAATACATTTATGCTAGCCTCGATTCTAAAAATCTCTTGGAAATTGCAAAATGAAACAGAAACTACTAGCGCCATATGGCTAATAGTTTCTGTTTCTAAACCGATTTACATATTTCGACGATACTGTCCACCACATTTATAAAGCGCCTGTGTAATTTCACCCAAACTTGCAAACTGGACGGTATTCATGAGCTCTGCGAAAATGTTTTCTCCGTTGTTGGCAGCTTTTTTTAACCTTTCAAGCGCTGGCTTTACATTGTCAGCATGTTTTTCTTGAAACGCTTTTAGCTGCTCAATTTGATAGTTCTTTTCTTCCCAAGATGCACGAGCAAGCTGCATATCATTAACACTTGTATCACCTTGCTCATTGGGATTACGGTACGTATTTACTCCAACGATTGGTAAAGAACCATTATGCTTTCTCATTTCATATTCCATTGACTCATCTTGAATTTTGCCACGCTGATATTGTAGCTCCATAGCACCTAACACTCCACCTCGTGTGTTGATACGTTCAAACTCTTGTAAAACCGCTTCCTCTACTAAATCTGTTAACTCTTCTACAATAAAAGAGCCTTGAAGCGGGTTTTCATTCTTTGTCAATCCATTTTCTTTCGTAATAATTAATTGAATAGCCATCGCACGGCGCACTGACTCTTCCGTAGGTGTTGTAATAGCTTCATCATACGCGTTCGTGTGCAGAGAATTACAATTATCGTGAAGAGCCATTAATGCCTGTAATGTTGTACGAATGTCGTTAAACTGAATCTCTTGAGCATGAAGTGAGCGACCAGACGTTTGTACATGGTACTTTAACTTTTGACTCCGTTCGTTTGCTCCATATTTATCACGCATAACAATAGCCCAAATACGACGAGCTACGCGACCAATTACCGTATATTCTGGATCAAGTCCATTGCTGAAAAAGAAGGAAAGATTCGGTGCAAAATCATTAATATTCATGCCGCGACTTAAGTAGTACTCGACATACGTAAATCCGTTAGCAAGCGTAAACGCAAGTTGAGAAATTGGATTAGCTCCTGCCTCTGCAATATGATAGCCAGAAATAGATACAGAATAGTAGTTACGCACATGATGCTTCGTAAAATACTCTTGGATATCCCCCATCATCTTCAACGCAAACTCTGTAGAGAAAATGCATGTATTCTGCCCTTGATCTTCTTTTAAAATATCTGCTTGGACAGTTCCTCTAACTGTACTTAACGCCTTGCTTTTCACCGTTTCATATTCTTCTAGACTCAGCTGGCGCTTTAGTTCTGTCTCCCTTTTATTCACTTGCTGAGCAATCGCTACGTTCATGAACATCGCTAATATAATAGGAGCCGGCCCGTTAATGGTCATGGAAACAGATGTAGAAGGTGCACATAAATCAAAGCCTTCATACAACTTTTTCATATCATCTAATGTACATACGCTAACGCCACTTTCACCAATTTTACCGAAAATATCAGGCCGTTCCGCTGGATTTTCACCGTATAGCGTCACGGAATCAAAAGCCGTGCTTAAACGCTTCGCATCATCATCTTTGGACAAATAATGAAAGCGACGGTTCGTTCTTTCTGGTGTGCCTTCTCCGGCAAATTGTCGTTTCGGGTCTTCACCTTTTCGCTTAAATGGAAAAACTCCTGCTGTAAATGGAAATTCACCTGGAACGTTCTCTCGGTATAACCAATGTAAGATATCTCCATCATCTCGAAATGTAGGCAACGCTACCTTTGGAATTTTTAACCCTGACAATGTCTCAATTTGTAAATCTGTTTTGATTTCTTTTCCTCGCACATATGTCCTTAAGATGGGCTGACGATAATCATTCTTTAATTCTGCCCACCTTTCTAACTTCTCTTTTGATTCTTTGGATAGCTGATTTTCATAGTTTTGCAAGAGCCCCTTCAGTTCATGCTGACTGTCTTTATGTTTGACCTTATTGATAACGTCTTTTACTTGCTGAGTTTTATGCGCAAAATCCCCTTGCTGTTTTGCATAGTTATGGTAATCTCGCACTGTATTTACAATCTCCTGTAAATACTGCTGTTTATCTGGAGGAATAATGGTATGTGACTGTTTTTCATCTGTAGATAGGGTTGGCTTAAGCTGAATATTGAACTGTTGATTAATCGTACGAATCAACTCATTATATAAATGATTTGTTCCTGGGTCGTTAAATTGACTTGCAATTGTGCCATAAACAGGCATATCACCTAGTGAGTCTTCAAAACGTTCATGGTTGCGCTGGTATTGCTTTTGAACTTGGCGCTTCGCATCTTCAGACCCTTTTTTCTCAAATTTATTAATAACAACAAAATCGGCATAATCAAGCATCTCAATCTTTTCAAGCTGCGATGGGGCACCAAACTCACTCGTCATGACGTACATGGATACGTTGGCCAGATTTTTAATTTCCGCATCCGCTTGCCCAATACCACTCGTTTCGACAATAACCATGTCGAAACCAGCTGCCGTTACAATATCAACTGCATCTTTAATAGCTGCTGATAGCTCATGTTTAGAAGAACGTGTTGCCAAGCTTCTCATATAAACTCGATTGGATGAAACGCTGTTCATTCGAATTCGATCTCCTAACAGCGCTCCTCCTGTTTTTTGCTTGGTTGGATCAATTGATAATACGGCAATATGAAGGGACTCATCTTCTTCTAAAAAGCGACGAATTAATTCGTCCGTTAAAGAACTTTTACCAGCTCCTCCTGTTCCTGTTATACCTAGAACAGGAATATTGGACGCCTGTTTTAAATCTCTTTTAATAGCTTCTAGGGTTGCCGCTTGTTCTTGCATAGCCCCATTTAAAAGCGCGTTCTCAACCACTGTAATATACTGAGCAATGGCTTGATGGTTGATTTTTTCCAATTGATCGACCGAAGGTATTTCAGGCAAAACTATCTTCTGGCACTCATCTACCATATATTGAATCATGCCTTGCAGCCCCATTAAGCGTCCATCCTCTGGAGAGAAAATTTTAGCAATTCCGTAATGGTGAAGCTCTTCTCTTTCGCTTGGAATGATAACCCCACCACCTCCTCCATAAATACGAATGTGGGAAGCACCTTTCTCTTTTAGCAAATCATACATATATTTAAAGTACTCGACGTGACCTCCTTGGTATGACGAAACAGCAATTCCCTGAACATCCTCCTGTATGGCCGCGCTCACAATCTCTTCAACAGATCGGTTATGGCCTAAGTGAATGACTTCCACTCCTAACGATTGCAAAATACGCCTCATGATATTAATGGACGCATCATGGCCATCGAATAAGCTAGCCGCCGTTACAAAACGTACTCTTTTCTTTTGCTCCATTATAATAATGCCTCCCCATTAAACAGATTGGACTGAAAAATCTTTTAGCAAAAACTTCAGCTGTATGTTTGTGTATTCTTCCAGCGTATAGTGTTGCTGCAGCCACCAACGTCTAAATGCCCACATCTGCCCCTGGACAAAAATATGATGGGATAGCAGCTTTATCTCTTTGTCATCTAGAAGGAATTGCTCGCTTTGGATGCAACCACGGATTAATGCCTCAAACATGCCCACCATCTCAAGCTCTTTCTTTAATACATAAGGAAGAGCATCCTTTGATAATGATTTTGCTTCTTGGTACATAACAAGGACTTCATCTTGAAGTTCGTTAATAACCTTAAAATAATGCGTAATTGCCTTTTCTAAGCATTGAACCGTATAGCCTTCAAGGTGCATCTCTTCTTCTAAGCGCTCTCTTACCTCTTCATAAATGCTGTCGCAAACTAAATAAAGAACATCTTCTTTTGACTGGATGTATTCATAAAGCGTACCGATACTAAAACCTGATGATTTTGCGATTTCTCTCGTGGTCGTTCGATGAAAACCTTTTTCTTTAAAAAGACTAACTGCGCCTTTCACCATCTGCGTCCGTCTTTCTTCAATTAACCGCTCATCCTTAATAGAGGTAAGCACTTCCCTTTTGCTCATTAACATCCACCTTCTCCGCTCTTTATTTTGAAAGGTAACGAGAAATAACTAAACGCTGAATCTCTTGAGTCCCTTCATAAATTTGGGTAATCTTCGCATCACGCATATATCGCTCAACTGGATAATCCTTTGTATATCCGTATCCACCAAATACTTGAACAGCTTCTGTCGTGACTTTCATAGCAGTATCGCCTGCATAGAGTTTCGACATGGCTGATTCTTTTCCGTAAGGTAGCCCCTCTCCCTCTAGCCAAGCTGCTTGATACGTCAATAAGCGTGATGCCTCAATACTGGTTGCCATATCAGCTAACTTAAACGCAATTCCCTGCTGTGCAATAATTGGTTTACCAAACTGGTGACGCTCTTTTGCGTACGCAACTGCTGCGTCTAGAGCTCCTTGAGCAATCCCTACCGCTTGAGCAGCAATACCGTTTCGACCACCATCCAACGTCATCATGGCAATTTTAAAGCCGTCTCCTTCCTTACCCAGTAGGTTCTCTTTTGGCACTCGGCAGTTCTCAAAAATAATTTCCGTTGTGGGCGATGAACGAATGCCTAGCTTCTTTTCTTTCTTTCCAACAGAGAATCCTTCCATATCCTTCTCCACAATGAATGCGCTCGTTCCTTTTTGTTTTTCTTCTGGATTTGTGCGGGCAAATACGACATAAATATCCGCTTCTCCACCGTTTGTAATAAAGATTTTCGAGCCATTTAATACATAGAAATCGCCTTCTTTTACAGCGGTCGTTTTCATGCCTCCCGCATCAGATCCTGCACTCGACTCAGTAAGTCCGTAAGCACCTATTTTTTCTCCTTGCGCCATGGGCTTTAAGTACTTATGCTTTTGCTCTTCGCTCCCGAACTTAAAGATTGGCCACCCAGCAAGAGATGTATGGGCTGACAGTGTCACCCCTGTTGATGCACATACGCGTGATAGCTCCTCAACAGCTATGCAATACGCTAAATAGTCACTTCCAATTCCCCCATACTCTTCAGGCCACGGAATGCCAGTTAATCCCAACTCACTCATCTTTCGAAAAATCTCTCGGTCAAAACGCTCTTCTTCATCTCGCTCTTCAGCTGTAGGTCCTACCTCATTCCTAGCAAAATCTCGAACCATTTTACGAATCATTTCATGCTCTTCTGATAGTTTAAAATACATGTTAAACTCCCCCAGTTTATAAAGATTTACTGATTACGATACGCTGAATTTCACTTGTTCCCTCATAAATTTCACATACCTTTGCATCTCGGAATAAACGTTCTACAACATTTCCTTGTATCACTGCTCCAACTCCAATAAGTTGAATGGCTTCCGTCGTAAGATTCATTGCAGCTTGCGAAGCAAAAAGCTTTGCCATTGAAGCTTGTTTTGTACACTTCATGCCTTGCTGATATAAATAAGCTGCGCGATAAACGAGTAGCCGAGCTGCTTCCACTTGAGTTTCCATATCAGCAAGCTTTCCTTGTTGAAGAATACTCTCCTTTTCTTCCGTGAATACTATATTTTTGTTCGCTTCATAAAGGGCTCCTTCTGCAATTCCCAGGGACTGCGCTGCAATGCCAATTCTCCCTGCATCTAAGTTGGCCATCGCAATCTTAAAGCCCTCTCCCTCATTCCCAAGGCGATTAGAAACTGGTACTTTCATATTTTCAAAGTGCAACTGCACAGTACGAGATCCATGCAAGCCCATCTTCTTTTCATCTTTTCCAACGTGAAACCCAACCATATTTTTCTCTATAATAAAAGCCGTGATTCCTTTGGAACCTAAGCTGCTGTTAGTTTTTGCAAACATAATGTACGTATCTGCTTCTCCGCCGTTTGTAATAAAAACTTTGGAACCGTTTACAATATAGTGGTTTCCTTGTTTCTCAGCATTTGTTTTTAGACTAGATGCATCAGATCCTGCATTTGGTTCGGTTAAAGCAAAAGCGCCTAAATATATTCCTTGGGATAATTTCGTGACATACTTCTGCTTTTGTTCATCCGTTCCAAAACGAAGGATTGGATTAGTACCAACGGACGTATGAACGGATAAAATAACGCCTAAAGCAGGGCTTACTTTGGATATTTCATGAATTGCCATGGTATATGAAATAAAATCGAGCTCTTGACCACCGTAAACCTTTGGAATGGGAATCCCAAGTAGGCCTGCATCTCCCATTACTTTTAAGGTCTCTTTTGGAAACTCTCCGTTTTCCATTTTTGGAACCACTTTTATCACTTCATCCGCAACAAATTTACGAATGAGGTGTTGAAAGCTGAGCTGTTTATCCGTAAAAGCAAGCATCTCACCACTCCTTACTTGTCATATGTAAAAAAGCCACGGCCTACTTTCTTTCCTAGCCAACCTGCTTTTACATATTTTCTTAGCAACGGACACGGTCGATATTTATCGTCTCCAAATCCTTTGTGAAGTGTTTCCATAATAAATAGACAGGTATCTAAGCCAATAAAATCAGCTAGCGTCAGCGGCCCCATTGGATGGCGCATGCCAAGCTTCATCACTGCATCAATATCTTCTTTCCTTGCAACACCTTCATATAACGTATAAATGGCTTCATTAACCATCGGCATCAAAATTCGGTTTGATACAAATCCAGGAAAATCTTCTACTTCTACGGGAACTTTATTTAAGCGCTCAGACGTTTCGTGAATCACTTTATACACTTCATCGCTTGTAGCTAACCCTCGAATAATTTCAACTAACTTCATCACAGGTACTGGGTTCATAAAATGCATTCCAATGACTTGTTGAGGTCGGCTCGTTGCGGCTGCAATTTCTGTAATAGGCAGTGAAGATGTATTGGTAGCCAAGATTGTATGAGGTGGCATAAGTTGATCTAGCTCTTTGAAGAGTGATTGCTTAACCTCCATTTTCTCCACGACGGCTTCCACTACTAAATCCACTTGCGCTGCATTAGAAAGGGACGAAATTGGATAAAGCCTATTCATAACTTCATCCTTTTCAACTTTTGTCATAGCTGCTTTTTCTACTTGACGATTTAATTGCTTATCGATAAATGCGATTCCTTTTTTGATCTGTTCTTCTGACATATCGTAAAGTGAAACGTGGTAATTTGACGTCATAAAAACTTGAGCAATTCCTAGTCCCATTTGTCCTGCTCCGATTACAAGTACGTTCTTAATATCCATGGCCTTCTCCCCTTTTTAATGTACTTCTACCATCACAGCGTCCCCTTGGCCACCGCCACTACAAATTGCCGCAATTCCTAAGCCACCCCCACGGCGCTTTAGTTCGTGAATAAGAGTAACTAGAATCCTCGCTCCGCTTGCTCCAATTGGATGGCCAAGTGCGATAGCTCCTCCGTTTACGTTCACTTTATCAGCGGGTAAGTTAGCTACCTGCATACTCATAAGCGCTACGGCTGCAAAAGCCTCATTAATCTCAAATAAATCAATATCTTGAACGGTTTTATTGCAACGCTTTAACAACTTCTCTATTACTAACCCTGGCGTAATAGGGAAGTTTTGTGGCTCAACAGCTAATGATGTATGACCTACAATTGTTGCGATTTGTTGATAACCATTTTTCTTTGCTTCTTCTTCGTCCATTACAAGTAGAGCTGCTGCGCCATCATTTACACCAGGTGCGTTTCCCGCAGTAATTGTTCCATCATGATTGAATACTGGTCGCAGTGTGCTAAGTCTCTCATATGAAGTATCATGACGAGGCCCTTCATCTTGCTTAACTACTTCTGTTCCTTTACGCGTCTTTACATCAATGGCCACAAGCTCATCCTGCCACTTCCCCTCTTTCTCGGCTTGAACGGCCAGCTGATGACTACGCAATGCCCATTCATCTTGCTTTTCCCGGGAAATATTCAGTTCACTTGCCAATCGATTTCCGTAAGTCCCCATATGAACTCCTGTAAAGCTACATGTTAAGCCATCATGAATCATCAAATCTTTCGCTTGGCCATCTCCCATTCGAAAGCCCCATCTTGCTTTTGGTAACAGATATGGTGCATTGCTCATAGACTCCATTCCTCCGGCCACAACCGCTGAAGCTTCTCCTAAACGAATATACTGATCTGCTAACATCACGCTTCTCATTCCTGATGCACATACTTTGTTAATGGTTTCTGTTTGCACACTCCAAGGTAAACCAGCATGATGCAACGCTTGACGAGATGGCAATTGTCCTTGCCCCCCTTGAAGCACACAGCCCATAATAACCGAATCAATGTTTTCCGCTTCTACACCAGCATGCTGAACCGCGGATTTTATAGCGTGGCCACCGAGCTCTGAGGCAGTTAGTGAGCTTAAAGCTCCTCCTAATTTACCAAAAGGCGTACGCACAGCACTGACAATGACAGATCTCCTCATCTATAACTCCCCCTTTTCCTATTGAACGTTTGCTCAACTTGATGACAAACAAAATCTCTATCTCTTACAAGGTTGTAGCCCCCGTGCTTTTAGTAGCATTTGGGGGCTTTAAACCTTCAACCTTCTGTAATAAACTCCCTTATCATACAGGTTGTTTTGCTTCGTTTATGCCAAAAATTGATTTTTCTAAGAGCTCTGCTACATCATATGTTCCTACTTTTTCTTCAACTTCTTTCGCTTTTGTACCATCGCTAATCATCGTTAAACAGTACGGACAGCCAGAGCTAATAATGCCTGGGTTTACTTCCAGGGCTTGTTCTGTACGCGCGACGTTGATTCGTTGACCAGAGGTCTCTTCTGCCCACATGAGCCCTCCTCCTGCACCACAACACATTCCACTTTCACGATTTCGAGCCATCTCAACCATTTTCACTCCTGGAATTGCTTTTAAAATTTCACGCGGCGGGTCATATACTTCGTTATATCTGCCTAAATAGCAGGAATCATGAAACGTAACGGTTTCTTCAATTGGAAAGTTGGGCTTTAACTTTCCTTCTTTCACAAGCTGTGCTAAAAGCTCCGTATGATGATACACTTCTGCTTCTAACCCAAAGTCTGGATATTCATTTTTGAAAATGTTATATGCATGAGGATCAATCGTGACAATCTTTTTCACTTCGTTCTTTTCAAATTCCTCAATGTTCTTAGAAGCTAACTCTTGGAATAAGAACTCGTTTCCTAATCGACGCGGCGTATCTCCAGAGTTTTTCTCTTTGTTTCCTAAGATAGCAAACTTAACTCCTGCTTCATTTAGCAGTTTTGCAAAAGCAAGCGCAATCTTTTGACTTCGATTATCGTAAGCTCCCATCGAACCGACCCAAAATAAATATTCAAATTCTTCTCCACTCTTCTTCATTTCTTTAACCGTCGGTACATGAATATCTTCTCGCATTTCTCTCCAAGTTTCTTTTTCTTTACGATTTAATCCCCATGGATTTCCTTGACGCTCGATGTTCGTCATCGCTCTTTGAGCATCTGGATCCATTTTCCCTTCTGTTAAAACTAAAAAGCGACGAAGATCAATGATTTTATCCACATGTTCGTTCATTACTGGACACTGATCTTCACAATTACGACAGGTCGTACACGCCCAAATCTCTTCCTCTGTAATGACTTCTCCTATTAAAGACGGGTTGTATTCCAAAGTAGCTGCTACTTCGCTGCTGCTTTGGCTTGCTCCCATGACCGCAAGCTGGTTTCCTTTTGTATTGGCAAAAGCATACGTAGGCACCCAAGGCGCTCTGGACGTTACGACAGCACCCTTTTCAGTCAAGTGATCGCGTAGTTTCAAAATTAAATCCATCGGTGAAAGCATTTTCCCTGTTCCAGTCGCTGGACACATGTTTGTACATCGTCCACACTCTACGCATGCATATAAGTCGATGAGTTGGTTTTGTGTAAAATCTTCAATTTTCCCTACACCAAATGTTTCTTGAGACTCGTCTTCAAAATCGATTTTCTCTAACTTCCCTGGCTTAGAAACGCGATTGAAAAACACGTTCGCTGGACCTGCAATTAAATGGGCATGCTTAGACTGCGGTACGTAAACTAAAAATGCTAATAAAACAAGTAAGTGAATCCACCATGCTACATAGAAGATGACAATAGATGCGGTTTCGCCAATTCCATTCAAAAGAAAGGCAACGGATGATGCAATTGGCTCAGTCCACGCTAAGTCATGGTTGTGCCAGATTAGTGACATCCCATTTCCAATTAGTACTGAAAGCATTAAGCTACCGATAAACAAAAGAACCAAACCTGATTTAAACCCTCTTTTTAATCGAACAAGCTTTTCAACATAACGGCGGTGAAAAGCCCATATAACCGCAACTAAAATCAAGACAGTTATAATTTCTTGAAAGAATGTAAAGCCTGGATATAGCGGACCTAATGGCAGATGCGCTCCAGGAACTAACCCCTTTAAAATAAAATCAATCGCACCGAACTGAACTAGAATAAATCCGTAGAAAAAGAGAACGTGGATGATTCCACTTTTCTTATCTTTTAATAATTTTTTTTGGCCAAAAACATTTACCCATACTTTGTTCAGTCTTTCTTTTAGTTTTTGATCAAACTCCACTTTCTTACCTAATTGGATGTACATTAACCTCGTTCGAATTAAGTAAATAAACAACGACCCTGCGTAAGCGGTTACAATTAGAAATAAAATTAAATTGGCCCACAATAAAGCTGACACATAATTCCCTCCTTCTCCCTGATGAAAATTTAGAAAATAATGAACTTTTCTTCATTTTATATAATGAATGAACATTCAGTCAACATGTTTTCTTTCTTTTTTGTTCATATTCTATTTAAACGAGGTGAAACTAAGAACAGAAATCAGATGATTATCGTGAATTATTCGGTTGATGGAGGGTGGGAAAGGAAATGTTGGCTACTGTAATTATTTTAATCGTTATTTTGATTGTCGCATGGTTTGCCATTGATTTAGGTGTTGGCAAAAAGGAACTCATGCAAAAAGAGCGTACATTTCCAATGCGTCAAGCATCTCTCAAACTTTTCACTGATGGAACGAAGTTTTACAATGACTTGTTTAAATCAATCGAACAAGCAAAACATTCCATTCACATTTCTTTTTATATTGTCAAAAACGATGAGGTTAGCAAAAAATTTGTGGATCTTCTCTGCGAAAAGGCAAATCAGCAAGTTGACGTTCGGCTACTCGTTGACCGCATCGGTAGCATAAAGCTCAATCGGAAGATGAGAAAACACCTTCTGGCTTGCGGAGTGAAGTTTTCATTTAGTCGTCGGCTAAAATTCCCTTATTTATTTTATACAATAAACGCAAGGAATCATCGAAAAATGACTATTATCGACCAGTCCATCGGCTACATTGGAGGGTTTAATATTGGCCAAGAATATTTAGGCTTAGATCCCACATTAGGGACGTGGAAAGATTATCACTTAAAAGTAACGGGAGAAGCAGTAAATGATTTGCAAACGCAGTTTTTAAGAGATTGGAGCTCATCTATGAACGATGAAGAGCAGCACGAAGAGGTAATTGACAGACAAATAAAAGACCCCTCTATGCAAATCGTGCAATTCCGCTCAACGGAAGGTGTTTCCTTAGAAGATCATTTCTTGCACATCATCAATGAAGCAAAAAATGAACTTTGTATTGGAACTCCTTATTTTATCCCAACAGAATCTTTAATGGCGGCTATTTTAGAAGCGCGTAAACGAGGCGTAACGGTGTATATCCTTATCCCAATGAGAGCAGATCACCCACTCGTTCGCGATGCAGCCTTCTCTTATCTTCCTGCTTTAGTCGAAGCGGGGTGCCAGATTCATCAATTTTATTATGGTTTCTATCACGGAAAAGTGATGATTGCTGATGAGCGAATTTGTGATGTGGGAACTGCTAACTTTGATAAAAGAAGCTTGTTTTTAAACGGAGAAATCAATTGCTTTATCTTTGACCCTGTTTTTATTAAGCATGTAAAAGAAACGTTCCACACCTGTTTACACGACTGTCCTCTTCTTTCTTTATCTGATATAAAAAAGCGGACTTGGTTTGATAAATTTAAACAAGGGGTAGCTACGTTTATATCCCCACTTTTATAGCTATGAAAAGGAGTTAACAGACATGAATATCAGATTTGGCTATGTTTCCCACGCTTTGTCCTTGTGGGACTGCTCACCTGCAAAAACGTTAACGTTTGCACGCTGGAGTAAACTCTCAAAAGAGGAACGCATAGAGAAGTTATATGAAGTTACGCAACAGAACTTGTACCATACAAAACGAGCTTTACATTATAACATTGCACATGAAATCATGCTTTACCGTCTTTCTTCTTCCCTTGTTCCTTTAGCTACTCATCCTGAAGTCGCATGGGATTTTGTAACACCTTTTCAACAAGAATGGAAAGAACTTGGTCACTTAGTAAAGTCTCATCATCTACGGGTAAGCTTTCATCCTAACCAGTTCACTTTGTTTACGAGTGATAAGCCGCAGATTACTGACAATGCTGTTTTAGATATGAACTATCACTATCAAATGCTAGAAGCAATGGATGTGGTAGATGGATCGTTAATTAACATTCATGTTGGTGGAGCTTACGGAGATAAGGTTAAGGCCTTGGAGCGTTTTCAACAAAACTTAAAGAAGCTTCCAATGCATATTAAAAAGCAGATGACGCTTGAAAACGATGATAAAACCTACACAACAGAAGAAACGTTAGAAGTTTGTGAAAAAGAGCAAATTCCGCTTGTATTTGACTTTCACCACCATCAAGCAAACTTGGGAACACAGCCTCTTGAAGATTTACTACCACGGATTTTTGAAACCTGGAAGCATGTAAATATCAGACCTAAGGTACATATCTCTTCACCAAAGTCCGAAAAAGCATTTCGCAGTCATGCTGATTACGTATCTTCTGAGTTTGTGAAGCCTTTTTTCCAACTAGCCAAAGAGCTGAATCAAAATTTTGATGTGATGATTGAAGCGAAACTAAAAGACCAAGCACTATTAAAGCTTGTAGAGGACTTATCCAAAATTCGCGGTGTAAAAAGAATTGGTGGAGCTACGCTAAAGATATAAAAAAACCCCCTTTGAAAGGGGATCTTTTATTACATTTTTTCAGGAGCCGAAACACCAATTAATTTCAATGCATTTTGTAGAGTAACCTGCACTGCTTTGATAAGCTCTAAGCGTGCTTTACTTGTTTCGATATTATCTGTGTCAATAACTTTATCTGCGTTGTAGAAGCTGTGGAACGTTGATGCTAAGTCAAAGATATAGTTTGTAATGCGGTGAGGAATGCGTTTTGTTGCCGCTTCAGAAACAGCTTGTGGAAACTCACCAATTTTCTTTAGTAGGTCCATTTCTTTCTCAGACTGAATTAGCGTATACTCTACGTTTCCTTTTGTTAATGCTTCAATTTCAGCACCTTGCTTTAAGATACTGCAAATACGAGCATGTGCATATTGTGCATAATATACCGGATTTTCGTTGGATTGAGAAACTGCTAAGTCTAAGTCGAAGTCTAAGTGCGTGTCTCCACTTCTCATTGCAAAGAAGTAGCGAGTTGCGTCTAAGCCAACCTCTTCTACAAGGTCACGCATCGTTACAGCTTTACCTGTACGCTTACTCATCTTCATCTTTTCACCGTTTTGATACAGCTGAACCATTTGAATAATTTCAACTTCTAGCGTATCTTTTCCATAACCAAGGGCTTGGATTGCAGCTTTCATACGCGGAATGTAACCGTGGTGGTCAGCACCCCAAATGTTGATTAACTTGTCAAAGCCACGCTGAATTTTGTCTTGGTGATAAGCGATATCCGGCGTTAAGTAAGTAAATGAACCATCGTTTTTAATTAATACTCGGTCTTTATCATCACCAAATGTTGTTGAACGGAACCATGTTGCTCCTTCTTCTTCATAAACGTGACCTTGTTGCTTTAACGTATCAAGCGCAACTTGAATTTTATCGTTTTTATATAGAGATGTCTCAGAGTACCATACATCGAATTTTACACGAAATTGCTCTAAATCACGCTTCAATTTTTCCAACTCATAATCTAATCCGTACTGGCGGAAAAACTCAAAGCGCTCTTTTTCATCAGCTTTTGCATACTGATCTCCATACTTTTCAGCTAACTCTTTACCAATGTTGATAATATCTTCACCATGGTAGCCATCGGCAGGCATTTCTTTGTCCATACCTAAAGCCTGCATATAACGCGCTTCCACTGAGTACGCTAAGTTGTTAATTTGGTTACCAGCATCATTGATATAATATTCACGAGATACATCATAACCTGCCTTAGCAAGAACATTACATAAAGAATCTCCTACAGCTGCGCCGCGAGCATGCCCTAAATGTAAATCTCCTGTTGGGTTTGCTGATACAAACTCAACCTGAACTTTTTCACCGTTTCCAACGTTTGATTCACCATAAGCTTCTCCTGCTTTTAAGATGGTTGGAATTAATTCTGTTAAATATGAGTTGTTCATGTAAAAGTTAATAAATCCAGGGCCCGCAATTTCAATTTTTTCAATTGAAGCTTTTGATTTATCAAACTGTGCTACTAGCTCTTCTGCAATAGCGCGAGGTGCTTTTTTTGCAATTCGTGCAAGTTGCATCGCCATATTTGTAGAATAATCACCGTGGGCTTTATCTTTTGGTACTTCTAACACGACTTCTGGTAGCTGATCTTTTGTTGCTAACTCAGCTTTTACAACTGCATCTTGAATCTCAGCTTTTAACTTACTTTGCACTTGTTCAACAATGTTCATGTTCTTCCTCCTTGAATGTTATCGTTACAGCGTACTTCCCTACCGATTGACCTTGCAATGTCAAATCGTACGTAAAAAAGAGATGACCTCTTTTTTGGAGCTTTTTATATTCAATGTTATGAGCATATGTCATCATATCCATACGGCCATAAGGACTCATATACGTTCCTTCAAGCTTAACTTTTTTACGAAAAGACTGCTTCATTTTTACGGCACCGGTACGGTTAATCGTTACTTCATCCTCTTTAATCTTCAGTAACGTTTTAATATCCCCTACTTCTTCTTGATGCTCCGTATACGTTAAATAAACGACTTCGTCTTTTTTATAATACGTTCCTTGAGCCTCAACCGCCGTTGTTTCCTTCATGTGTCCGTCTCGAATGTCCGTCACAATCTTAATTGCGATTGGCTTTTTAATCGTTGAAGCGTTATTCATCTCAAGACACTTCCTTAATTTTTACGAATACTTTATAACTTAAATAGTATAAACATTCCGAGACAAGAATTCAATAATACTTCAAGTTTTCGCTCATCTTGTAAAAAAAGAGTAGGCCACATTTCTATCAATGCAACCTACTCTTCTATATATTTGTTTAGCGCTTTTGAACCCAACCTAAAATCATTTCACGAATAAGCTTACTAGCTGTATTGGCCGTTTGCTCAGAGGAATCATAGATTGGGGCAACTTCTACTAAGTCTGCACCCACAACGCGGATATCTGATTTAGCAATCTCATGAATAGATGCTAATAGCTCTTTTGATGTTATGCCCCCCGCATCTACTGTACCTGTACCTGGGGCATGGGCTGGATCTAACACATCGATATCAATCGTTACATAAACTGGACGGCCCGCTAGCTTAGGTAAGATTTCTTTTAAAGGTTCTAATACTTCAAATTTAGAAATATGCATGCCGTTCTCTTTCGCCCATACAAATTCTTCTTTCATACCTGAACGAATACCAAATGAATAAACGTTGCTTGGCCCAATATGCTCGGCAATTTTACGAATTGGTGTGGAGTGAGACAAAGGTTCACCTTCATACTCTTCACGTAAATCCGTATGCGCATCCATATGAATGATAGCAAGATCCGGATATTTCTTATACATCGCTTTCATAACTGGCCATGAAACCAAGTGCTCGCCACCCATTCCAAGCGGAAACTTATCGGCTGCTAATAGCTCATCGATATAGCCCTCAATCATGTCGATGCTTCGCTGTGCATTTCCAAAAGGAAGTGGAATATCACCAGCATCAAAATATTTTACTTCTTCAAGCTCACGATCTAAATATGCGCTATATTCTTCTAACCCAATTGATACTTCGCGAATACGAGTTGGACCAAAGCGAGACCCCGGTCGGTAGCTTACTGTCCAATCCATTGGCATACCGTATAGTACGACTTCGCTTTCTTCAAAGCTAGGGTGACTTTTTATAAATACATTACCTGAATATGCTTCATCAAAACGCATGAGAATGCCTCCTTGTCATAAAAACAAGACGCCAAGCCTTTTGACTGACATCTTGTCTATAGTTTGTACTTTATCCGAGCTTAACTGGCAGTAAGGCTTCCGCTTCCAAGCTCAGGGAAAATCGCTGGAAGATAAGCAGAGGGCTACACTGTCCTTAAAAGCCCGATTGGTTGCACTAACAATGAGCGGGAGATGAAGCCTCCCACCAATTGAAGCTTCACCTTATTTTACTAAATCTGCTACAAACTTCGGTAAAGCAAATGCTGCTTTATGAAGCTCTTTCGTGTAATACTTTGTTTCGATATCAATAAAGCGATCTTCACTAACCTCTAGTGGATCATGCTTCTTAGAACCGATTGTGAACGTCCACAGACCACTTGGATACGTTGGAATGTTTGCTATATAAAGACGAGTAATCGGGAAAATTTCTTTTACATCACGCTGTACGTTTGTAATTAACTCTGGAGTAAACCAAGGGTTGTCCGTTTGAGCTACAAAAATTCCGTCTTCTTTTAACGCTTTTGAAATCCCAGCGTAGAAGCCTTTTGTAAATAAATTCACCGCTGGACCTACTGGCTCAGTTGAATCAACCATAATAACATCATATTCATTTTCGCTTTCTGCGATATGCATAAAGCCGTCGCCGACCTTTACCTCAACGCGCTCATTCTCCAATTCACCAGCAATCTCCGGTAAATACTTCTTAGAGTATTCAATAACTTTTCCATCAATTTCAACTAGCGTCGCTTTCTTTACGCTAGGATGCTTTAATACTTCACGGATTACGCCACCATCTCCGCCGCCTACTACTAAGACATTTTCAGGATTGGGATGTGTAAATAATGGCACGTGTGCCACCATTTCATGATAAACAAACTCATCTTTTTGAGTTGTCATTACCATTCCATCAAGAACTAGCATGTTACCAAACTCTTCTGTTTCAATCATGTCTAGCTTTTGAAACTCAGTTTGTTCTGTATGTAAAGTGCGCTTAATTTTCGCCGTAATTCCGAAATTCTTCGTTTGTTTCTCAGTAAACCATAATTCCATTTAAACTCTTCCCTTCTATTTTGAGAATTTAGCCTATGCATAGATTACCCTAACATAATTTATACAAACATGAAAAAAAGTATAGATGAATTTAAGTGAAAAGCAAAGGTTTTTTTTAGACTTCTAGGTTTAAAAGAGCTTTTTCTTTTTCATACTAAACTATATATTCCTTTAAATTGCTATAACCTCATTTCAAAAGTCTATATTTACCTAAATTACCTATATAAACCTACACATTAAAAGGCTTAAATAAATGGATCTAGCTCGTAAAAAAATCTTTTGATAATAAAAAGACTGTATCAATCTGGGTACCCTTTAAAACGTAACTTTTTTAGGAAACGAAGGAGTTAACTCATGAGGTGATGACAATGGAAACTGTATTAATTGAACACTTTAAGAAAGCTAGACGTCTTTTTCGCATTCTACTTGTTCTTGCACTTTTATGTACTGTATGTATTGGGATTGCTTATATCAGTATATTTTTATATGCAAAAATCGCTGGTCCACCTACGCTAACTGTCCCGCAAACCGCTATTTTCTATTCCAGCAATGGCAAAGTATTAGACGAATTACACAACGGTCAAAAACGCTATTGGGTCCCTCTAGAAAGCGTATCTGACAATATTAAAGAAGCTACATTAGCAGTTGAAGACAAGCGGTTTTATGATCATAACGGCTTTGATATTAAACGTATTGGCGGGGCAATTGTTGCCGATATTAAAGCAATGAGTAAGGTACAAGGTGCTAGCACAATTACGCAGCAGTACGCACGAAATCTTTTTTTAGAACACGATAAAACATGGACAAGAAAATTCCAAGAAGCGCTTTATACCATTCGCCTGGAATTTAATTATGACAAGGATAAAATTTTTGAAGGTTATTTAAATACCATTTACTATGGACACGGCGCCTATGGAGTTGAGGCTGCTTCAAAAACGTATTTTAATAAAAAAGCAAAGGACTTAACGCTAAGTGAAGCTAGTATGCTAGCTGGGATTCCGAAAGGGCCTACTTACTATTCTCCTCTTCTTCATGAAGAAAATGCAAAAGAGCGTCAGCGCATCATCTTAAACTTACTTGTTGACCAAGGAAAAATTTCACAAAAAGATGCGGATAAAGCATTTGTAACACCTTTGTTCTATGCAAAAAAAGCACAAGATGAAGCAAACGCAAAGAAACAAGATGCGTCTTACTTCATGAGTGCAGCTTTATCTCAGTTAACGAATGAATTGGGAATTACAGAAGCAATGATCCATTCAAATGGCTTACGCATTTACACAACGCTTGATATTGACGTGCAAAAGAAAGCAGAAGAAGCAATGAATACCGTTATGAATAAAGATTCTGATATTCAAACAGCATTTGTCGCAATGGATCCAAAAACAGGTGCAGTTAAAGCGCTCATTGGCGGTAGAGATTATAAGAAAAGCCCATTTAACAGAGCAACTCAAGCTGTGCGCCAGCCGGGCTCTACGATGAAGCCATTCTTATATTATGCTGCTTTAGCAGACGGCTTTACGGAATCTACCGCGATGCAAAGTGAAGAGACAACCTTCACGTTAGATGATGGGGTTTCAACATATAAACCCAGTAACTATAACAGCTACTATGCAAACAATCCCATTACACTAGCACAGGCTATTGCGCTGTCAGATAACATCTATGCTGTTAAAACACATTTATTTATCGGGGAGCACCGATTGGTCGAAACGGCTAAGTCATTAGGAGTTTCTACTCCACTGAAGCAGGTACCGTCCCTTGCTCTTGGAACATCACCTGTTCGCGTGATTGATATGGTCAATGCATATGGCATTTTTGCAAACGGTGGAAAAGAAATTTCACCAACATTCATTAAGCGCATTGAAACAGCTGATGGAGACATGGTGTATGAAGCACCTCAAGAAAAGAAACAAATTGTTGACAAGCGATTAGCATTTCTAACAACGCATTTGATGACAGGCATGTTCCAAAAAGAATTAAACGGCTATACAACAGTAACTGGAAAGCCAATTCTAAAATACTTGTCAAGAGATTATGCTGGTAAATCTGGTACTACGCCGACAGATAGCTGGATGATTGGCTACACCCCTCAGCTTGTATCAGGTGTTTGGGTAGGCTATGACCAAGGCAAACAGATTGAGCGTGTTGAAGAAAAAGCTTATGCAAAAAAAATGTGGGCATTGTTTATGGAAGATGCGCTTGAAGGAAAAAAGAAACAAGCATTCAAAGCACCAAAAGGGTTAGTCAGCGTAAATATTAACCCCGAAACGGGGGATATCGCAACAAAGTCCTGTTCGAAAAAATATAAAGCATACTATTTAACAGGTACCCAACCGACTACGTATTGTCGCGATAAAGGCGTTTCTGAAGAGAAAAACCAGGCGCCACAGAAGCAGAAAGAACAAGATGGATTCTTTCATCGCCTCCGCGATTGGTTTTAAAAAGGAGAGGCCCTCAGTCTAAGCTGAGGGCCTCTCCTTTTTATGATAAAGCTTCTTTTAGTTCATCACTAGAACGTTCCCATATTTCCTTATCATGAGCAGATAGAAAATCTTTTAAGATTGCTTTTGACTTATTATCCATTTCGTCTACCATAATGCGACGCTTCATAGATTTATCCATCTTATTTACATGCTCTGGAAGCGACTTATAACCGCGGCGAATTTCACGATCTACGGTCATTTCACATGCCGTTACGCCAGCATAATAAGGGCCTGCTGGATTGCGGTCAATGGTTACCCAGACAAGCCAATAGAGCTTGCCGTTAGGAACTTCGTCTTTGTTGGATAAAAACTTAATTCCCTTTTCAACCACGCTTCGAGCATGCATCGCACCGATATCAACAAAAGCTTCTTCGTCTGATGGGCATACAAAAACAGGTGAAATATTTTCTAAGCTTAGCGCACCAACCCCAAAGCCTCCATGTCCATCTGTTGAATCATTCTTAATAATATTAAATCCAATATTCTTCTTTTTTTTCGGTTGATCCATTGTTAAAACGCTCCTTACTTAAGTTAATAAAGGTCCCAGAAGTTGTTGAAATAGCTCAACAAAAAATGGGATTCCAATGTCATATATAGGGGCAATGATATAGCGATCGAGCGGTGTAATAATTAACACTAAAAATAACAAGATTCCCCACGACTCATACTGCGTCATTTTTGCTCGCACTGTGTTTGGAACAAGATCTTCTACGATACGGTAGCCATCGAGCGGCGGAAATGGCAGCAAATTAAATAAAAATAAAACAATATTAATGGTGATAAACATATTAAAAAACTTATATAGTGGATCTATATAACCAGCAAACTGCAAAATCAAAAACCAACCAAGAACCCCTAAAAATGCAAGGAATAAGTTACTAAGCGGCCCTGCAATTGAAACCAATACGCCAGCTAGACGGGGATTCTTAAAGAAAAAGCGATTAACTGGTACAGGCTTAGCCCATCCAAATCCCACTACCAGTAGGAGAATTGTTCCTAGTGGATCTAAATGTGAAAGAGGCGATAGTGTCAAACGCCCTTGTTTCTTTGCCGTCTCGTCTCCAAACTTGTATGCAACAAAAGCATGGGCAAATTCATGTAGCGTAAATGCGATAATTAGCGTAATAGCAACGTACGGAATATATTCAAGCGGAAAAGCTAAAAATTGATTCACTCGCTCTCTCCTTTATAATCATTCTGAATTACAATAATACATCGAGTATACTATAATTTAATTATTTCATCATTAGATGAGGGTGTATTTTTCAATGTAAAAGGACTACACTGAAGAAGACACTGAAGAAAAGGAGTGAAATTAGTATGCCATATGTAACAGTAAAAATGCTTGAAGGTCGCACTGAAGATCAAAAAAAAGCCCTTGTTGAAAAAGTAACGGCTGCTGTATCTGAAACAACAGGTGCCCCTTCTGAAAAGATTGCGGTTTTTATTGAAGAAATGTCAAAAAACCACTATGCAGTAAACGGTAAACGCTTAAGCGACCAATAAACTACATATCGTTTATTCATTGAACAAAGCCCTCTGAACGGATGCAGAGGGCTTTGCTTTGTATTAGTGAACACGGTCAAACGTCACTGCTTTTAAATTTTCAATATATGCATATGCTTGTTCAATATCTTCTTCTGTATAGTTCTGTTTACTCTTTAACGTAAACACTTTTTCACTCACTTCTTCTTTCGATAACCCATCAAAGTATAAAATCGTTGAGACAAGCTCTAAAAATTTTGAAGACTGGTTGTTCATATCCGTCATGACTTCCTCTAGGTGGGGTAACTCTAGCTCATAATGGCTTAAGAATTCATTTCCAGCCTGAGTTAGCGCGTATCGGTACTGCATGTAGCCACCCTTATTTTCTTTCAATTCCTGCAAGAAGCCTAGATTACACAATTCTTCTACTCGAAGGGTAAGCTCTTCTGAATATGGACCAAAAAAATGGAAATTATAGCGTTCATAAAAAGGAAACTCTAGCTTTTTTCCAATAAAAATCATTTTTTGGAGCTTTTTTCTCCCTACAATTTCTCCTGCTGCTGAGAACACTTTAATAATCTTCGCGTGATCATTTAACACAGCCCCTTCAACTCCTATACTATTTAACTCTAATTACTTTTTAATAGCTGTAAAATTTGGTCTTTCACTTTTCTTTTTGACGATAGCTGGTCAATTAAATCTTGTGGAAAATAAAGTTTGTGATCCGTTCGTTTTTTCCCCGAAATCGATTCAACAATTTCAGACTGTCGCGATAGCTCCCTTACTTCATCATTTGGCATCAACAAATGGATTGGCAAGCGTTCTTCTTCTTCACCTGGACGATAAAAGTCGTACGGTAAGTCACTGGATGAATCAACAACTAAATAATAATCAGGGTCAATTCCAGCTTTTTTAAATAATGTTGTTAGCTCCATCCACATCTTCATTTGAAGGTTTGGATTGAACTCAATGTATTTAAATAGGTTACGGTTCATAAATCTGCGACATAAATCTGCTAAAATATTATCTTCTTCATCTTGCCAAGCCTGAAAATAAAACATGACAACAGACTCGTCCAGCCTTAAGTACTCTTCGAGCGATATTTCATCTTTAAAAATAGAGTAAAAATGAACAGGCGGCTGGCGAAACTCATAGGATTTTTGATGAAGTTCTTTCGCACGATGTAGAATTTTAGTTAAGATAACTTCTGCACTACGAGTTACAGGGTGAAAATAAATCTGCCAATACATTTGGTAGCGACTCATGATGTAATCCTCAACTGCATGCATACCGCTATGCTTAATGACAGCTTGATCTTCTTGTGGACGCATTACGCGCAGGATACGCTCCATATCGAAGTGTCCATAGCTCACCCCCGTATAATAGGCATCACGCTGTAAATAATCCATTCGATCGGCGTCGATTTGGCTTGAAATCAAGCTTACAACCAGCTTATTTTTATACGTTTTTGCAATAACCTCTGCTACTTTTTTCGGAAAATCTGCTCCAGCTTTTTTCAATACACGGTTTACTTCTGTATTCCCCAAAATAATCGCTTGAGTAAACTCTTCATGATCAAGGTGAAATACTTTTTCAAAAGAATGAGAGAATGGACCATGCCCTAAATCGTGTAGAAGCGCTGCGCATAAACAAAGAAGTCGTTCATCATCGTCCCATTCTGGACGATTTCGAAACACATCATCAATGATTCGGCGAACAATCTCATATACTCCTAGAGAGTGATTAAAACGACTATGTTCGGCACCGTGAAACGTTAAATAGGTTGTTCCAAGCTGGCGAATTCGACGTAAACGCTGAAATTCAGATGTACCGATCAGCTCCCAAATCAATCGGTCTCGTACGTGGATGTAGCGATGTACAGGGTCTTTAAATACTTTTTCTTCACTAAGTTTTTCATTTAGATATGCCATTTACATACCTCTCTATCTTGACGTTGTTAGTATGTCTTCTTCGACAAGGTGTTTAAAAATTCCTAGTCAGAATAAAAAATCACCTTTTGCTTAGAACAAAGGTGATTTTATTTTATTTGTTTAGTTTTTTCTCAATTTTTTCAATTAGCTCGTCCTCTGTTGGTGCAGCTACAGGGCGATTATTTACAAATGCAAATGATTTTTTACGTCCTGGACCACAGTACGATTGACAGCCCACTTTCACATCTGCACATGCATCTATTTTTTGAAGTCGAGGTAACAACGTCTTCACATTTGTTGCCTGACAATCATCACAAATTCTAAATTCATTTGCCATGCTGACACAATCCTTTCAAAAGTGCTTACACATATCTTTTTTTGCCTAAAGGGTATTTTACCGCTATTTGCATAGGAGTGCAAGTTTCGAAAAATGCCAAAATCTATCATACTTCTAGAAAAAATAGTATAACTATACGCTAATCTGTACATACTGAATACTACAAAACATGGTAGCTACCAATCATATAAAAATGAGGAGTGAAATACGTGAAAGATAGACAAGATGCGTGGACAGAAGAAAATGATTTACTTTTAGCAGAAACAGTTTTAAGACATGTAAGAGAAGGAAGCACTCAGTTAAACGCGTTTGAAGAAGTTGGAGATGAACTAAATCGTACGTCTGCGGCTTGCGGATTTCGCTGGAATGCCGTGGTAAGACATCAGTATGAAAAAGCGCTCCAGCTCGCGAAAAAACAGCGTAAGCAACGCATGCGTGCCCTCGGACAAGAACAAGGTAAGAAAAAGCTTTTATATACACCACCTACACCAAGTATAGAAAATGTTACAGAGGAAGTGTACGAGGCAATCCCAGTCTCTTCCCCTACTATAACAACTTCTAACGACGATTTATCGATTGACGTAGTCATCCGCTATTTAGAAACATTTAGAGGCCAAACTGGAAACATGCAAGCAATTCAACATGAGAATTCTCGTTTACGTAAGGAAAATGATGACCTACATCGTAAAATCCAAGAGCTTGAAAAACAAGTAACTCAGCTTGAAGCAAATGCTACTACTATTCAAGAAGACTATGAAACATTGATGCAAATCATGAACCGTGCTCGCAAACTGGTGTTATTTGATGAAGAGGATCGCTCAGCGACTTCATTTAAAATGGATCGCAACGGGAATTTAGAAAAATTAGCTGAATAATACCAATCCAAAGGCGGCATTCCTATGCCACCTTTTTTCATGGGTTATAACCTGAGGCATACCAAACCCTAACGTTTAAATGTGCTATAATATGTTCGTTTACTTCATAAAGGAGTTATGGAACATGTCTATATATAAACCAAATCTTTTACTACAGCCAAAATGGCGCATCATTGATCAATCAAGCTTAGGTCCGGGCTTTGATGCAAAGCAATCTTTCGCGATAGATGATACGCTTTGCACAAGTGTTGGAAGAAACGCGTCTCCAGCTACGGTTCGCTCTTGGGTGCATCACGATACGATTGTTCTTGGTATCCAAGACACAAAGCTACCGCATTTAGCCGAGGGCATTCACTATTTGCAAGAACAAGGCTATAAACCAATTGTTCGTAACTCTGGAGGGCTAGCCGTCGTACTTGATGAAGGCGTACTGAACATTTCACTTATCTTTCCGGATGCAGAAAAAGGCATTGATATCGACCGAGGATATGATGCGATGTTTGATTTAATTAAAGCGATGTTTGCTTCTCACACAACTGATATTGAAGCAAAAGAAATTGTCGGTTCGTACTGTCCTGGAAGCTACGACTTGAGCATCGATGGTCAAAAATTTGCAGGTATCTCACAGCGTCGTGTACGAGGTGGAGTAGCTGTACAGATTTATCTCTGCGTATCAGGTGATGGAGCAAAAAGAGCCAGTGTTATTAAAGAATTTTACAAAAGAGGCCTACAAGAAGCTGAGACAAAGTTTACATACCCAACGATTGTTCCAGAGACAATGGCTTCTCTTTCACAGCTGTTAAACGTTGAATTAACCGTAAGCGATCTAATGATGCTAACGCTCCAAACATTACAATCCACCGGAGCTTCGTTAGAAATGATTCCCCTACAAGCAGCGGAACTTGAATTGTTTGATACACAGCTACAGCGAATGTATGACCGAAATGAAAAAGCACTAGGTTCTGTTCTAAACACATAAAAAAACGCCGTTTAACGGCGTTTTTTTATGCTTTTACAGTGCTTGAGCAGCTGTAATTAAAGCTAATTTGTATACATCCTCTTCGTTACAACCACGTGAAAGGTCGTTAACCGGCTTGTTTAAACCTTGAAGAATAGGACCAACCGCTTCAAAATTACCTAAGCGTTGAGCGATTTTGTATCCAATATTACCAGCTTCAAGACTTGGGAATACAAATACGTTTGCATCACCTTTTATATCTGAACCCGGTGCTTTCTTTTCAGCAACAGATGGTACAAATGCTGCATCAAACTGGAATTCACCGTCTAAAGTTAGGCTTGGCGCCATCTCTTTTGCAATTTTAACAGCTTCCGCTACTTTTTCAGTTTCCGGTGATTTAGCTGATCCTTTTGTTGAGAAGCTAAGCATTGCAACACGTGGATCTACATCAAACATGTCAGCTGTGCGTGCACTTTCAATTGCAATTTCAGCTAAATCTTGGCTGTTTGGCGAAATGTTAATTGCACAGTCAGCAAATACGTACTTCTCGTCACCACGAACCATGATGAATACGCCTGATGTTTTTGTTACGCCTTCTCTTGTTTTAATAATTTGTAGCGCTGGACGCACTGTATCAGCTGTTGAATGTGCAGCTCCGCTTACAAGGCCATCTGCTTTACCCATATGAACAAGCATTGTGCCGAAGTAATTTTCGTCTAATAAAATTTTACGCGCCGCTTCTTCAGTCGCTTTTCCTTTACGACGTTCTACAAATGAAGCTACCATTTCATCAAATCCATCGTAGTTATGAGGATCAAAGATTTGCACTCCATCTAAAATTAAGTTCAAGCTTTTTGCTTTAGCTTGTACTTCTTCTTCGTTTCCAACAACGATTGGCGTTACGACTTTATCTGCAGCTAAACGAGCTACCGCTCCAAGAACACGCTCATCTAAACCTTCTGGGAATACGATTGATACATTGCTTGCAGATACCTTTTCTTTTAAACCAGTAAATAAATTGCTCAAACTAAGTCCTCCTCAATATGTTAAAAAACAGTTTCCACGTAATAGGATACTCCACTTCGAAAAAAAATCAAAGGCATGTCCTTTAACAATTTGATAACCGTAAAAAGTCTTTAAATTCCTAAAATTCAATTAAATATACTTTCAACTTCCCTTTTATCATAGCGTAAATTGTGCTTTTTTAATCACAATTCATGAGTTTTTCAATCCGAACATTCGGATAAACTATGATATAGTAAAACTAGAAGTCATTATACTGTAATTTAGGAGTGAAAGAATATGGCAGAAGCAGCTCAAACACTAGATGGATGGTATGCTCTTCATGATTTTCGAACAATTAATTGGACAGCATGGAAACAGTTATCAAATGAAGAACGCGAAACAGCTATCCATGAATTTTTAGCTTTAACAGAAAAATGGACAAATACGGAAAATGCAGCTGAAGGAAGTCATGCACTATATAGTATTGTCGGTCAAAAAGCAGATTTTATGATCATGCTTGTACGTCCAACAATGGAAGAACTAAATGAAATTGAAAATGAATTTAATAAAACAAAGCTAGCAGAATTTACTGTGCCAGCTTACTCGTATGTATCCGTTGTTGAGCTAAGTAACTACTTACCAGCAGGTGAAGATCCGTATGAAAATCCACATATCCGTGCACGCTTATACCCGACTCTTCCAAAATCGAAGTATGTTTGCTTCTATCCAATGGATAAGCGCCGTCAAGGTAACGACAACTGGTACATGTTACCGATGGAAGAGCGTCGTAGCTTAATGCGTAGTCACGGCATGATTGGTCGTCAATATGCAGGTAAAGTAAAACAAATCATTACGGGCTCTGTTGGCTTTGATGACTACGAATGGGGCGTTACGCTATTCGCTGATGACGTATTACAATTTAAAAAACTCGTATATGAAATGAGATTTGATGAGGTAAGTGCACGCTACGGAGAATTTGGTAGCTTCTTTGTTGGTAACTTACTTGAAATTGATCGATTCAGTCATTTCCTTTCAGTCTAAACCTTTTTGCTTCCCCTCTCATTAGGGGAAGCATTTTTTGTGCCTTTTTTATGGTCATATTCTCTTCTTTTATTCATATACATACAATAGCGTCACAGGTAAGTGAGGTGAGGAAATGGCGGTTGTCGCGCACACCGAAGAAGATGTTAAGCTTCTAGCCAGACTTCTTCGAGCTGAAGCTGAAGGTGAAGGAAAACAAGGAATGCTCCTTGTAGGTAATGTGGGTGTTAACCGAGCAAGAGCCTCTTGTTTAGACTTTAAAAATATTCGAACTATTAGACAGATGGTCTTCCAAAGCCCTGGAGGCTTTGAAGCCACGCAGAAAGGATATTTTTATCAGCGTGCACGGCAAGCAGATATTGATTTAGCTCGCCGTGTATTAAGAGGAGAAAGATTTTCACCAGCTACGAATTCTCTATGGTTTTTTAAACCAGGCGGTAGCTGTCCCGCCACATGGTATAACCAACCAAATACCGGAAGATTCAAGTCTCATTGCTTTTTTGCACCAACTCGAGCAGATTGTCCGAGCGTTTACTAAATACATGTAGAATTAAAGGAGGGTACTATGAAAAAGCCAAAAGGTAATCAAAATCAGACCCAGCCTTATATGCAAAACCCATATATGAGCTATAACTATCCTTACTATACGCCTTATCAACAGCCACAAGGAGTTGGTGGAGGTCAGCAACAAAGTCCATCGGGACAAATGCCTCCTCAAATTCCTTCCGGAGGATCAGGGGCGCCTCAAGACCCTGGTCAGCTACCACTAGAAGAGTCATATATTGAAAACATTTTGCGTCTAAACCGCGGAAAAGTTGCAACGGTTTATATGACATTTGAAAATAATAACCAATGGAACGCTAAAGTCTTTAAAGGTATTATTGAAGCTGCTGGGCGTGACCACTTAATCTTAAGTGATCCACAAACAGGGAAACGCTACTTACTATTAATGGTTTACTTAGATTATATTACGTTCGATGAGGAAATTCAGTATACCTATCCATTTAACAGTAGCGGACCTCCATTAAGCAACTATTCACCTCGATAATAGATAAAAGGCCCCTAGCTGAACGCTAGGGGCCTTTTTTTCACCACTTTAAGGCTGCAATAACAATCAATATCCACGCTGTGATGAAAGCCACTCCACCCAGAGGCGTTATGGCACCTAGTACCTTAATTCCGGATATACTTAAAACATATAAGCTACCTGAAAATAATATAATACCAGCCATCATAAGCCAACCTGACGTTGACAACAATGATGACTGAGGAGCTTTTGCAAGTAAAAGAGCGACTACGAATAAACCAATAGCATGAAACATATGATACTGGACGCCTGTTTTCCATACCTCTAAATATTTCTCCGATATCTTACCTTCTAAACCGTGAGCGCCGAATGCACCTAACGCAACAGCTAAAGCTGCATTAATAGCACCTAAAATAACAAAGATTTTCATGTCTCTACCCCTTTTTTAAAAATCAAATAAGCTATCCCCGTTAGCATCGTCTGAAACAAGCGTTTTCCCTTCAAAATTTTGCGTAGATGATTGAATAATTTGTTGTTGCATCGAAGGCTGAGCTTGAATTTGTGAAGGCATAACAACGCTTGATGGAGCCGTTGGTTGTACTGAAGAAGACTTTCCATCCGTTAATGCCAGTTCACATAATGTTTTAATTGCAATTAATTGATCTCTCACACGAGCAGAATGATGCGCTTCTTGTTTCGCTTTTGCTAGCTCTGCGCTCATTTTATCTAATAGCTGTTCTAACTTTATTTCCATTATTTCACCTCTTTTACTTTGCCCATTGCGAATCTAATCTGTTTATAGTTTATCAAAAATTCACAGGCTGAGCGATGATTCAATTGTAGTTCGATAAATGTTCACGATTTGATGTTATCAATTTGCCAATCAATTGGCGTACACTCATGCTTTTGTAAAAAATCATTCGTTAAGCGAAAATGATTATTGCCAAAAAATCCACGGTTAGCAGAGAATGGACTTGGATGAGGACTCTCTAAAATTAAATGGTGATTTCCCGTAATTAAGCTTTTCTTGGCTTGCGCATGCTTACCCCAAAGTAAGAACACCACAGGTGCCTCTTTTTGTGCAACCAGTTCAATAATGCGATCTGTGAAAATCTCCCACCCTTTTCCTTTATGGGAATTCGGTTCGCTGCGTCGAACCGTTAATACCGTGTTTAAAAGCAACACTCCCTGCTTAGCCCATTTAATCAAATATCCATTATTGGGAATTTCACAACCAAGCTCTTGATGTAATTCTTTATAAATATTGACAAGTGAAGGCGGCGTTTTCACTCCGGGCTGAACTGAAAAGCTTAAACCGTGAGCTTGACCAGGTCCGTGATAAGGGTCTTGACCCAATAATAAAACCTTAACATCCTTGTAAGGGGTATAATGTAGAGCGTTAAAAATATCATAACGTTCAGGATATACAGTTTCACTATTATATTCATTTACAAGGAATTGACGAAGTTGGATATAATATTCCTTTTCGAATTCTGCCTTTAATAACTCATTCCAATCATTTTTTAAAATAGACATCCCATTCGTTCCCTTCATATTTAATCATTGTGTAACCATTCACTCTTTTGTTATTGTACCTAAACTCTACACTTTCAGTGAAGAGCACATTATAATCACCATATCTCTCCAGTTGAAGTCATGTTCAAGTCGCTTTTGTATACACTATAAGGAGTGCATCTTTTCATATAAGGAGGGGTTTATATGATAATTGCTAGTCCCCGCCAAGTAGATGTCACATATGGATTAGGAATTACATCTACCGAACCGATGATTCCTCGAAAATATACCATTTTCCCATCTCATCAATCGTCAATACCATCCATTTACGTCGGTTTAGAATTTGCCTACGATCATATCAGCAAAAGTCGTAATGAATGCTTGGCGTCTTTTTTATTTAATAAAGGCTTCTATTCACTTTCACTTTATTTTTATATTGACCATACTATTTCAGAAGATGCAGCACTAGAGCGTTATATTCACCTCTTAGAAATTTTGCCTGTCTATCTAAATACCCTATATCATTCTGAAAAATTATTCTTTCAAAAGCACCCGTTGCTAGAACATTGTCCAATTTTTTTATATACGGACTCTTCGCATTCTTTTTTAGATGGTAAAAAATCATTAGGTGCATTATATCAATACAAATAGCGCTTTCAAAACCTAGCTACCGCCATTCAATTGGCGTAGCTTTTTTCATTTACCAAACAAAATACTTTTAAACTCATTCAAAACATGGAATAATAACTACAAATCATATAGATTTGCTTTACCATTTATAAATCGTTACAATTTTATATTAGATATATTAGCGTACACTAAACGTAATTTTGATAAAGAGAGGGTCTAGAAGCAATGACAAATGAACAACCAAAATCAATTATTGTAATTTTTGGAGCTACAGGTGATTTAGCAAAACGCAAACTATTTCCATCTATTTTCCGCTTATACAGAGAAAATAAACTATCCGAAGATTTTGCAGTTGTTGGAGTAGCCAGAAGACCATGGACAAACGAAGAGTTGCGTGAAAATGTTAAAAAGTCTGTGGGTAATCTGCAAACAGAAGACACTGATATTGATAAGTTTGCTTCACACTTCTACTACCAGCCATTTGACGTTACAAACGTAGAATCTTATCAAGAGTTAAAAACATTAACAGAAGAGCTTGATACACAATATAACGTTCCTGGAAATCGCATTTTCTATTTAGCAATGGCCCCAGAATTCTTTGGAACAATTGCGTCTAATTTAAAAAATGAAGGCTTAACAGCTACTGAAGGCTGGAGCCGTCTAGTAATTGAAAAGCCATTTGGTCACGATTATCAATCTGCTAAAGAGCTTAACGAACAAATTCGTCACGCTTTCTCTGAAGATCAAATTTATCGTATTGACCACTACCTTGGAAAAGAAATGGTTCAAAACATCGAAGTCATTCGCTTTGCAAATGCTTTATTTGAGCCACTTTGGAACAACCAATATATTTCAAATATCCAAATTACATCAAGTGAAACGCTTGGTGTAGAAGATCGTGGACGCTATTACGAATCTTCAGGTGCACTACGTGACATGGTTCAAAACCATATCTTACAAATGGTTGCTTTATTAGCTATGGAGCCACCAATTAAACTAACACCAGAAGAAATTCGTAGCGAAAAGGTAAAAGTATTACGCGCACTTCGTTCAATGTCAATAGATGAGGTAGATCAATACTTTGTACGCGGCCAATATGGAAAAGGTATCGTGGAAGAAAACGAAGTAATTGGCTACCGTGAAGAAAATTCTGTAGATGAAGAATCTAATACTGCAACATTCGTTTCAGGTAAACTGATGATTGACAACTTTAGATGGGCTGGTGTGCCAATTTATATTCGTACAGGTAAACGCATGAAAGAAAAAGCAACAACGATTGTTGTTCAATTTAAAGATTTACCAATGAACTTATATTTCAATCGTGGTAAAGATATTCACCCTAACCTGCTTGTAATTCATATTCAACCAGAAGAAGGAATTACTCTTCACCTAAATGCGCGTAAAACACCAGGAGCAACGGCTTCTACACCAATTAACCTTAACTACTGCAACAACTGCGGAGATAAGATGAATACGCCAGAAGCTTATGAACGCCTAATTTACGATTGCATGCTTGGGGATGCAACAAACTTTACACATTGGGATGAAGTTGCTCTATCATGGAAGTTTGTTGATACTATTTCAGAAGCTTGGGAACAAAACAAAGCAAAAGACTTCCCGAACTATGAATCAGGTTCAATGGGACCAAAAGCATCAGATGCTCTTCTTGCTGAAGAAGGCTTCCAATGGTGGCCTGTTGGGGAAAGTAACTTCTCAAACGATAAATAATATAAATAAAAACGCAGCGAATTTCGCTGCGTTTTTATTCGACAGGTCCTTTGTCGAATAGAGAAAGGGGATTGCTTTCAACAGCAATCCCCTTTCTTATTTATTCTTCTTATTTTAACCACTCAGTGTGGAATACGCCTTCTTTATCAATACGTTGGTACGTATGAGCTCCAAAGTAGTCGCGTTGCGCTTGTAAAAGGTTTGCTGGCAGTGTTTCTGTACGGTAGCTGTCATAGTAAGCTAACGCGCTTGAGAAACTTGGCACTGGAATACCTTGTTTAACCGCGATTGAAATAACTTCACGAAGCGCAGATTGATATCCTTCTACGATGTCTTTGAAGTATGGGTCTAACAATAGGTTTGTTAAGTCTGCATCACGATCGTATGCTTCTTTAATTTTTTGTAGGAATTGTGCACGAATGATACAACCACCGCGGAAGATCATCGCAATATCCCCATATTGTAAATTCCAATCATACTCTTCAGACGCAGCTTTCATTTGAGCGAATCCTTGTGCGTATGAACAAATTTTACTCATATATAGCGCTTTTCGAATTGCTTCGATTAGTTCTGTTTTATCGCCTTCGTAAGAAGTTGCTTCTGGACCACTTAATACTTTACTTGCTTTTACACGCTCTTCTTTCATTGCTGAAATAAAACGAGCAAATACAGATTCTGTGATGATTGGTAGAGGCACACCTAAGTCTAATGAGCTTTGGCTTGTCCATTTACCAGTACCTTTTTGTCCTGCTGTATCTAAGATCACATCAACAAGCGGCTTGCCTGTTTCGTCGTCTTTTTTTGTAAAGATATCAGCTGTAATTTCGATAAGATAGCTATCTAGCTCTCCTTTATTCCACTCAGCAAATACCTCATGTAATTCATCTGCTTCTAAACCTAAAACGTTTTTCATAATGAAATACGCTTCAGAAATCAGTTGCATATCACCATATTCAATTCCGTTATGAACCATTTTTACATAGTGACCCGCACCATTTGGTCCGATGTATGTGCAGCAGTCATCTCCGTTTACTTTAGCAGAGATAGACTTTAAAATTGGCTCTACTAACTCGTAAGCTTCTTTTTGACCACCAGGCATGATTGAAGGACCTTTTAGCGCACCTTCTTCTCCACCTGAAACGCCTGTACCAACAAAGTTAATACCAAGCTCTTCTAATTCTTTATTTCGACGAATTGTATCTTGGAAGAATGTGTTACCACCGTCAATTAAAATATCACCTTTTTCAAGGTATGGTTTTAATGAATCAATTGTTGCATCTGTTGCTGCACCAGCTTTAACCATTAATAAGATTTTACGTGGTTTTTCAAGAGAATTAACAAACTCTTCGACACTGTATGTACCAACAAAGTTTTTACCTTCTGCCTCGGATTTTAAAAACTCTTCTGTTTTCTCCGGTGAGCGGTTGTAAACAGATACTGAATAGCCTCTGCTTTCAATGTTTAGCGCAAGGTTTTTCCCCATAACCGCTAAGCCAATAACACCAATTTGCTGCTTTGTCATGTTCTCTCTTCCCTTCGTTTTTTAATATGAATTAGTCACTTTAATCTTAACTGAACCACATAAAAACATTCAAGCTAGAATGCAGCAACCTTCATATCATCTATTATACATATTTGTATAGTACCATGGTTGTATTAAAAAAAAAACGAAAGCGCCTGCTTATGCAGACGCTTTTTAATATTAGCTTGCTTTTTTCATTGTTGCTACTTTGTAATGATTTTCAAAATAATCGTTTGTTTCATGAACAACAACCTTATATAACAACACAAGAGCAATTAAGTTTGGAATCATCATCAGCGCATTTGCCATATCTGCAAACGCCCAAACAACCGTTAAGTTTGCTACTGCTCCAAGGCCACAAGCCGCTACATAAATTGTACGATAAAGACCTGTTGCTTTCGTACCAAATAAATATTCAAAACATTTTTCTCCGTATACATACCAACCTACAATTGTTGAGAACCCGAAAAAAATAACAGAAAATGCAACAATATATTCACCAATTTGACCTAAGGACGACGCAAAGGCTGCTGAAGTTAAAGCTCCGCCATCTAAGTTGGCATTATGCGCCACACCAGAGATAGCACCTCCTGTTGGATCCCAGAAGCCTGTAATAATTAGTACTAACCCCGTCATCGTACAAACGATGATGGTAACAATGAATGTACCCGTCATCGCTACAAGGGCTTGTTTAACCGGATGATCCGACCGAGCATTTCCTGCAATTAAAGCTGCTGTTCCTAAACCCGCTTCATTTGAGAAGATTCCACGTGATACCCCACTACGAATTGCTTCAGAAACCGCGATACCAACAAATCCACTTGTTGCAGCTACTGGTGAAAATGCATATTCGAAAATCAATGCAAATGATGGAATAATTTTATCAACGTTTAAGAAAATAATTAATAATGACCCTGCAATGTATAGTAAAGCCATCATCGGTACAAAAAACCCTGCTACGGTACTAATGCGTTGAATACCACCAAAGATGATCAGAGTTGTTAAAACCGCTAATACGATTCCCGTCACAATTCCACTAATACCAAAGCTTTCATCTACAACGCTTGCAATGGTATTAGACTGAACGCTGTTTCCAATACCTAATGCTGCAAAGGCTCCAAAAAGAGCAAATGCGATAGCCAAAATTTTAAATTTCGGTCCCAGCCCTTTTTCCACATAGTACATCGGACCGCCTGAGTACTCACCTTTATCATTTTTCACACGAAATTTCATTGCTAATAAGGCTTCAGCGTACTTTGTAGCCATACCCAGTAAACCTACAATCCACATCCAGAAGATTGCCCCTGGGCCACCTAACGTGATAGCCGTGGCTACACCAGCGATATTACCGTTACCAATTGTTGCAGCTAAAGCTGTCATCAAGGCTTTAAAATTACTTACATCACCTTCAGCTTTTGCATCTTCTTCTTTTTCTTTTGTAAATCCTAATTTGAACGCATACATCAACTTACGGAACTGTAGACCCCTTAATGCAAAGGTTAAAAATAAGCCTGTCCCAAATAAAAGAATTAAGCTCGGTGTTCCCCAAAGAATTCCATTGATTTTCCCTAAAATATCTAGAATGTCCATTGATGCTTCCTCCCCATCTGTTAGCGCTTACATTCTAAATAAGCTCTAATAAATGATTCCCTGATATAATTTTAACATTTTCTCAGACAAGTTTTTTTGTTAAAATCATTAAAAAGGATAGTTGGTTTTTGTCTATTTTCACAAAATGTTTTTAATCAATAGTCAAAAGATTATCAAAAGATTTATGATAAATCAATATGTAATTATTTTTATTAAAGAGGGATTTAATATGAACAAACCGATTCGAGATCCATTTAAGGAAAACTTTGACACACTTGAAGAGTTTGCAGACCGTATTAGTGAAGTTTTACAATGCCCAATTACTATTGAAGATTCGAACCACCGTCTTTTGGCATATAGTACGCATGACGAGCGGACAGATCAGGCGCGTATCGCAACGATTATCGGTCGACGCGTACCCGAGAAAGTAATTAATAACTTGTGGAAAGAAGGTATTATTCCTCAATTATTAAAAACGGATGACCCTATTCGCGTTGAAAATATCAATGAAATTGGACTAGGGAATCGTGTAGCTATTTCAATTTGGAAAAACGACGAAGTATTAGGTTTTATTTGGGCTGTAGAAGTCGATAAAACCTTAAATGAAGAAGAGTTACTTCTATTAAAAAAAGCTGCTACCGTACTTCGCAATAAATTACTTCAACTTCAAATTCGTAAATATAAGCGCGAAGAACGTTCACAAGAGTTTTTTTGGAAGCTGCTCACAGGACATATGGAGTCAAAAGAGGATATCACGCAAGCTTTTTATGATGCGCAAATTACTCCACCCACGTCTTTTTCAATTGCAGTATTTCGATTTCAGGAAGATATTATGCCAGAAGCTGAACGCCAAATTTCTTATTTACTAAAAACCATGCATCGTTTGAAAATTATTCTATATACAATTGATTGCAATGATCTTATTCTGTTCCTTTCTTTGGATTCAATTTTAACTCCATTAAAAGATCAGCATGATTTTGTAACATTCTTTAAAGATACAATGAAAGAAAGGTTCTCAATTGAGCAAATTGAAGCTAGCTTTAGCAGCATGTATTCTTCTTATGATCATATCGCCAAAAGTTACAATGAAGCACTAAACGTATTGAACATTAAGAGAAAGTTCCCGAAAGAAACGGCCCACATCGCAGGCTATCAAGAATTAGGGATCTATCAATTTTTAGATGTACTGCTAGAGAAAAGAACGCAAGATCACTTTGAAAATTACTCATTAGCTAAATTAAACGAGTATGATTTGCGCCACAATAGTACCTTAGTGGAAACACTCGAAGTATTTTTAGATTCAGACAACAACATTAACGATGCTGCTAAAGTTTTAAACGTTCACATTAATACTTTAAGTTACCGTTTAAAGCGTATTTCAGAGATTGGTGATATTAACTTAAAAGATACAAACCAAAAAATTACGCTTTATTTAGATATTAAATTACAAAAATATAAAAATAACCCATCAAATTAAGTAAAAGAGCCATTCTGCATATAGGATGGCTCTTTGCTTATTGATAGACCAAAAGACCCAACCTATGTCAGAACAACTAACAAATAATCAGAAAAATCAAAATAGTAAACGCTTCCATTTGTGTGTTTTCACAAAATAATACGATTGATTTCTTTTTTCCTGACAAAGAAAAAGAAAGAAGTTTTTTATATACTGTAGCTAGAAATAAGATTTCGTCTATTTTAAGGGAGGAAACATATTATGATTATTGGTGTACCAAAAGAGATTAAAAACAACGAAAACCGTGTAGCGATTACGCCTGCAGGAGTAGCATCATTTGTTGGTACAGGTCATCGTGTCTTAGTAGAAGCAGAAGCAGGAATCGGAAGTGGATTTACGAATGAAGACTACATGAAAGCTGGAGCAGAAATTGTTGAATTAGCTGCTGACGTTTGGGCTCAAGCTGAAATGGTCATGAAAGTAAAAGAGCCTCTACCTAGCGAATATGATTATTTCCGCCCAGGTTTAATTTTATTTACTTATTTACACTTAGCTGCAGAACCTGCTTTAGCACAAGCGCTTAAAGATAAAGGTGTCACAGCTATCGCATATGAAACAGTTGCAGTAAACAGAACGTTGCCATTATTAACACCAATGAGTGAAGTAGCGGGACGCATGGCTTCTCAAATCGGTGCTCAATTCTTACAAAAATCAAACGGCGGTAAAGGAATTCTATTAGCTGGCGTACCTGGAGTAAGCCGTGGAAAAGTAACAATTATTGGTGGCGGTGTTGTTGGAACAAATGCTGCTAAGTTAGCAATCGGACTTGGTGCAGATGTAACAATTATTGACCTAAGCCCTGAACGCCTTCGTCAATTAGACGATATTTTCGGAAACCAAATCAATACGCTGGTTTCAAACCCTTATAACATCGCTGATGCTGTTGCTCAAGCAGACTTATTGATTGGCGCTGTGTTAATCCCAGGTGCAAAAGCACCTAAGCTTGTAACAGAAGAAATGGTACAATCAATGAAACCAGGATCTGTTATTGTTGACGTAGCAATTGACCAAGGTGGTATTGTTGAAACAGTTGATCATATCACTACTCACGATCAACCAACGTACGAAAAGCACGGTGTAGTTCACTATGCTGTTGCAAATATGCCAGGTGCAGTACCTCGTACATCTACAATTGCTCTTACAAACGTAACTGTACCATACGCTTTACAAATTGCATCTAAAGGTGCTTATAAAGCAATTCAAGAAAACCCAGCACTTAAATTAGGTGTAAACGTAGCAAATGGCGCAATTACGTATGAAGCAGTTGCACGCGACCTAGGCTATGATTATGTACCGGTTGAAGTTGCTTTAAACAAAGAATTAACTTCTATTTAATAAATCAAGGTCTCTCTATCTAGAGAGGCCTTTGTTGTTTATAACGAGTTATTCAAAGAAAACATCCATCATCTCTCACCCTCCTATTCCTCCCTTTTGAATTATATATTAGTAAAATATTATTACCTCTCATTGAATAGTTATTGTTAATTCTAAAAAGTTTAATTTTGTAAATTGAATCTCTACTATAAAAGCGCTAGAATAGAAGAAAATAAATAGCTTAGATCGAAGGGAGATTTTCCATGAGTATGAATAAAGTACTAACAATTGCTGGCTCAGATACTAGTGGTGGTGCAGGTATTCAAGCCGATTTAAAAACATTTCAAGAGTTAGGTGTTTATGGCATGACCGCTCTTACTACAATTGTTACAATGGATCCAGAAAACGGCTGGTCACACAATGTTTTTCCACAAGAAACATCAACTGTTGCCAAACAGTTAGATACCATTGTAAAAGGCGTAGGTGTGCAGGCTCTTAAAACAGGCATGCTGGGCTCAGTTGAAATTATTGAGCTAGCAGCAAAAGTAATTGATGAGCACGCTCTTAAAAATGTAGTAATTGATCCTGTTATGGTGTGTAAAGGGGAAGATGAAGTATTACACCCAGAAACAGCAGTTAGTCTACGCGATGTATTAGTGCCAAGAGCAACGGTTGTTACTCCAAACTTGTTTGAAGCAGGACAACTAAGCGGCATTGGAGCTATTAAAACAATTGATGAAATGAAAGAAGCTGCGAAAAAAATCCATGAACTAGGTGCACAGTTTGTATTAGTTAAAGGCGGAAGTAAACTAAATCACGATAAGGCTGTAGACGTTCTATATGACGGCCAAACATTTGAACTGTTAGAATCTGAACTAATCCAAACGACTTTCACTCATGGGGCTGGCTGCACATACTCTGCAGCGATTACAGCACAATTAGCCAAAGGTAATGATGTAAAATCAGCTATTTATACAGCTAAAGAGTTTATTACTGAAGCAATTCGCCATTCTTTCCCATTAAACCAATACGTAGGTCCAACAAACCACGGTGCTTATCGTCGTAAAAATGTGTTAATAACAAATTAAAAGCACGCGCAAGCGTGCTTTTTATACTGGCTTAAAGATACTCTCAATAGCTTCCGCTACACCATGTTCATCATTCGTTTTTGTTACGACATGAGCATGACGCTTTATTTCATCCGGTGCATTGCCCATTGCAACGGCTCTTCCTGCTTTATGAAACATCGAAAGGTCATTATAATTATCACCAATTGCCATTGTTTCTTGTAAGGAGATACCTCGGCTTTTGACGAACTTTTCTAATGCAATTCCTTTTTGAGCTTCTTCACTATTCACTTCAATATTTTCTTTACCTGAAGAGCTTACAGCAATTCCATGAAAAGCTTTTAACTCTTCACGCGCACGATTTAGCTTCTCATCATCGAATGAGAAAGCCAACATTTTATAAATCAATATATTTGAATCCTGAAAGAGTGGCTCATACTCTTCAATTAACTTTACTTTTCCTTCTTCAAATCGCTTTTTAGCTGCTTTTAATAACTCATCGTATTGATTTTTTAAGCTAGCACTCATATAAATATCCATTACAACAGAAAGTGCTTTATCATAGTCATTTGAGTATGTTCCATCACTTGTATACACCTCAAAGTACAGCTCATGCTTATTAAAAACCTCTTCAACAGCTTTAATTTTATCCAGAGACATTCCAAACGCTTCTAACTTCTCACCTTTTTTATTTCTTACCTCTGCTCCATTTGTACAAATAAGAAACGTCTCAATGCCAGCTTCTTTTAGTAAAAAAGCAGCTTCTTCATAAGAGCGTCCAGTCGCCACAATAACTTCTACACCTTCACGCTGTGCAGCTTTAATTGCTTTGCTGTTCTCTACACTAATTTTTTGTTCGCTATTTACTAATGTTCCATCCATGTCAGTTGCAACGCATTTAATCATTCTGAGTCCCCCTGCTGTTTTTTATTTTTAGGTTAACATGTTTTATTACGTAGTCTTTGACTTCTATGTAAACAATATAATAAGTATTTGTATAGACGACGTTACATTCAGCCAATTAACGGTTTACAAACTTCTTGTTCACGCTCTTAAACGTTAGTTCATGAGTAGAAGCTACTTGCCAATCCGCTTGTTCCATTCCTTCATGTAATCCTACTCCTATGGAAAACATATCCGTTTGTTTAATCGCGGTTAAGCCTGCAATTCCATCCTCAATCGCAACACAGTTTTTAGGGTGGGTACCTATCGCTTTTGCTGCTGTTAAAAAAATTTCTGGATTTGGCTTCCCACGCGTTACGTCTCTACTGGTTACAACCTTATCAAAATAAGACTGCAAACCGATTTTTTCTAATACATGCATCGCGTTTGAACTAGAAGAAGCGATTGCAAGCTTGGTCTCAGCTGCTTTTGCTTCTTTTATCAACTGAAAAATGCCTGGTAAGATGGCCTTTTCATCTAACGTTTCAATTAACACTTGATAATGACGGTTTTTCTTTTCCGCTAATGCATGCATCTCTTCTTCAGAATAAAATTTGTCACTTTGTCTTACAATTTGCTTAACTGTCTCATAGCGGCTAATTCCCTGGATTTGTTGATTCCAATCGTGTGTAAAATGAACACCTGTTTCATCAGCAATCATTTTATTTGCTTGGTAGTATAAGTTTATTGTATCAACAATTACACCATCTAAGTCAAAAATAAGCGCTTCAAACTGTGCCTGCATATGAAATCTCTCCTCTTCAACTATCTATTCTTTTTATCATATCGATTATTGAAATAAATTTCCTACTTTTATTTTTCAAAAAAGTATTGCATTATGAAAGCCCTTTTATTAAAATAAGTTTATGCAAACGGTTGCACTATTTATATTCGTTTCAGCTATAAAATAACTGTAAACGCACACAACATATTGAAAGCCCATACAACGGGGAGGGGAAATAGTCATGAAGAAATTCTTTTCATTTGATTTTTGGCAGAAGTTTGGTAAAGCCTTACTGGTTGTTGTAGCTGTTATGCCAGCTGCAGGTATTATGATTTCACTTGGAAAGCTAGTTGGTATGACTGGTGGAGAAATGGCACTTGTGCAAACGATTGCCCGAGTGATGGAAGATATAGGTTGGGGTATTATTACAAACCTCCATATCTTGTTTGCGGTAGCGATTGGAGGATCTTGGGCAAAAGAACGTGCGGGTGGAGCATTCGCTGCACTAATCGCTTTTGTGTTGATTAACCGTATTACTGGTGCAATCTTCGGGGTTAACGCCGATATGCTAGCAGATCCTGAAGCAAAAATTACGTCTCTATTCGGACAAGAACTTGTTGTAAAAGATTACTTCACATCAATTTTAGGTGCTCCTGCTTTAAACATGGGCGTATTCGTTGGTATCATTGCCGGTTTCCTTGGAGCCAACTTATTTAACAAGTATTACAACTACGATAAATTACCTGAAGCTTTATCATTCTTTAACGGTAAACGCTTTGTACCTTTTGTTGTTATTGGTGGATCAATTGTTACAGCAATTATTTTATCGATTGTATGGCCATTCATCCAAGGTGCTTTAAACAGCTTTGGTCAGTGGATTGCAACATCTCGTGACACAGCACCAATCTTGGCTCCATTTATTTTTGGTGCATTAGAACGTCTATTATTACCTTTCGGTTTACATCATATGTTAACGGTTCCAATCAACTATACTGAACTTGGTGGAACGTATCAAATTTTAACAGGTTCTGGTGCTGGCTCAACAGTAGCTGGTCAAGATCCATTATGGTTAGCTTGGATTGCTGACTTAAATAACTTCCTAGCAGCTGGTGACACAGCTAGCTATCAACAATTGTTAAATGAAGTAACGCCAGCTCGCTTTAAAGTTGGTCAAATGATTCTATCTTGTGCTGCGTTAATCGGTATTGCTTTTGCAATGTACCGCAACGTTGATGCAGATAAACGCAGAAAGTATAAATCAATGTTCTTCTCTGCTGCACTAGCTGTATTCCTAACTGGCGTTACAGAGCCAATCGAATTCATGTTCATGTTTGCTGCTCCAGTTCTTTATGTTGTATACGCAATCATGACAGGTATGGCCTTTGCCATTGTTGATATTATTGATGTCCGCGTTCACGCATTCGGTGTTATCGAATTGATTACACGTACGCCAATGATTGTTAAAGCAGGATTATGGTTAGATTTAGTGAACTTTATTATTGCGTGTCTTGTATTCTTCGGATTAAACTTTGCAGTAGCAAACTTTATGATTAAACGTTTCAACTTCCCTACTCCGGGACGTAACGGAAACTATATCGAAGATGAAGCTTCAACTAGCGGTACTTCAAACGTAAAAAATGATTCTCTAGCACCTGTTATTATTGAATTGTTAGGTGGTCAACAAAACATTGAAGATGTTGACGCTTGTATGACTCGCCTTCGTGTAACAGTAAAAGATACTAGCTCCGTGGCTACTGAGGCGGAATGGAAACAAAACGGAGCTCTAGGCTTAATCGTAAAAGATAAAGGTGTTCAAGCTATTTATGGTCCAAAAGCTGATGTTCTTAAATCTGATATTCAAGACTTACTAGGAGCGTGAAGATGAAATTACTCACTTTAAACTGCCATTCTTGGCAAGAAGAAAACCAGCTAGACAAGATTTCTTGTCTAGCTTCTGTAATTAAAGAGAAAGATTATGATGTAATTGCTCTACAAGAAGTTAGCCAGCATATGGAGGCTCCTTATGTGAATAAGCATATTAAATCCGATAATTATGGATATGTTCTGTTACAAGAATTGAAAAAGCTAGGTGTTCACGATTATGAGCTTGTATGGGACATGGCTCACATCGGGTATGAAGTTTACGAGGAAGGCTTGGCTATCTTAACAAAGCACCCTGTTGTTGAAGAGCACTCTTTCTTCATTTCAAGAACATCTGACGTAAACGACTGGAAAACAAGAAGAGTTGTTGGAGCAACAATTTCTTATAACGACGAACTGCTATCATTTTACTCTTGTCATCTAGGTTGGTGGGAAGATGATAAAGAACCGTTTAAAGACCAGTTTGACTCTCTATGGACTTCCATAAAAAAAGATCATCCATTTTTCTTATTAGGTGACTTTAACAACAATGCCTTTATTCGAAATGAAGGATATGACTATATGAAAAAGCACCCTTTATACGACACCTATGACCTTGCTCTTGAAAAAGATGAAGGAATTACGGTCCAAGGTAAAATTGCTGGATGGGATGAAAACAAAGAGAAGCTTCGTATTGATTTAATCTTAACAAGTGACCCTTATAAGACAGCTAAATCCCACGTCATCTTTAATGGTACTAATAAACCTGTTGTTTCCGACCATTTTGGCGTAGAAGTAGCATTAACATAATCACGTTAAACAAAGCTGTTGAAGTCTAGACTTCAACAGCTTTTCACATGGAATGATAGTAAATGCACATGATAATAATATAAAGCTTTATTAAATCTTTGTTGATTGTATAATACTTTGACATTTAAAAATGTAAATATGCTATAATGTGTTGTTGTTAATACAAGAATTAATATTCCTTTTATTTACTTATCTAACATTTAATTCATGTGTTAACATAGCGAAAATACTAAAATCAAAGAAGATAGGTGCAGAATCAAAATGAAAATTTTGCTCATTTCTAATATGTATCCATCTAAAGATTTTCCAAGCTATGGTGTCTTTGTGAAAAATACTGAGCAGATATTACTTGATAATGGTGTTTCAGTAGACAAAGCTGTCATGACAAAACGAACAGGCAAACTCGGAAAGCTAGTTGGATATGCTTCGCATTATTTAAAAATAATAGCAAGTGGCTTAACAAAAAAGTATGACTACCTTTATGTGCATTATGCTTCTCACAATGCTCTACCCTTGCTTATTTTAAAGAAGTTAAATAAACGTGTGAAGATTGTAACAAACGTTCACGGTTCAGATGTCGTTCCCGAAGTCCCTTCACAAGAAAAGTTTCAGCCACGGGTAAAAGAACTGTTGCATCGTTCACATAAAATTATTACTCCATCTCCTTACTATAAAGAACTAGTTCAAGAGAAGTATGGAGTGACAACGCCTATTTATATCTTTCCTAGCGGAGGCGTTAATTTTAAATTGTTTTATTCATTTTCTACTAAAGAAGAGGCTTATAAAGAGTTGAATTTAAATCCAAAGCAACGTTATATTGGCTGTGTAAGTCGCATTGATGTCGGTAAAGGATGGGAGTTTTATTTACAAGCCATCGCGCAGTTAGAAGCTGAAAGCCTTACGGATTATAAATACATTTATGTTGGTAGTGGAAAGGACGAGCCAAAGTTTAAACAGATGGTTCAAGAGTTGAATTTAGCAGATAAAATCATTCACTTTCCTTTGCTCCCACAATCCTCTTTAGCCTATGTCTATAATGTAATCGACGCATTTGTCTTTCCAACAATCCGTAAAGGAGAAAGCTTAGGTCTAGTAGGATTAGAAGCCATGGCCTGTGGAGCTCCTGTAATCGGTAGCCGTATCGGTGGACTCAAAGATTACATTATTGATGGTCAAAATGGCCTTTTCTTTGAACCTGGTCAGGCAGGAGAGCTGAAGGAGAAATTGCGCCTTTTTATGGAATCATCTGCGGAACAGAAGGAAAACATGTCGTCACAAGCTGTGAAAACAGCTAAGTTATACAGTGTAGATGAGATTTCTCAGCAACTACCAACAATTTTCTTTAATGAGGTGTAAGAATGAAAATCGCAGTTTTAATTCCTTGTTACAACGAAGAAGTAACAATTGGAAAAGTAATTGATGACTTTAAGCAAGAGTTACCCGAAGCTGATATTTACGTCTATGATAACAATTCTAAAGACAAAACAAGTGAAATTGCATTAGCTCATGGGGCTATTGTTAAAAAAGAATTAAAGCAAGGAAAAGGAAACGTTGTTCGATCAATGTTCCAAGATATAGACGCTGATTGTTATGTAATGGTTGATGGTGATGACACGTACCCAGCTGAGTTTGTTCACCAGCTTATTGAACCTATTAGAAACAAAGAAGCAAATATGACTATTGGTGATCGTCTTTCAAACGGTACGTATTTTGAAGAAAATAAACGTCCATTCCATAACTTTGGAAACAACCTAGTTCGTTCATTAATTAATAAGCTATATAAAAGTAACATTACCGATATCATGACAGGATACCGAGCTTACGACAAGCTATTTGTAAAATCAATCCCTGTCATGAGCCCTGGATTTGAAATTGAGACAGAAATGAGCTTACATGCTTTGGACAAACGCTTCCGTTTGAAAGAGATTCCTATTGATTATCGAGATCGTCCAGAGGGTAGTGAGTCAAAGCTAAACACCTTCTCTGATGGATATAAAGTACTTAAAATGATTTTTACTCTATTCAAGGAGTACAAGCCGTTACAGTTCTTCTCACTTTGGACTTTATTATTCTTAGTTGCTGGATTAGCGGTAGGAACACCTGTTATTTATGAATTTTTCAAAACAGGCTTTATTACAAAGGTCCCTTCATCAATCCTAGCAACGGGCTTAATTCTGCTTGGTGTATTATCGTTTGTTTCCGGACTTATCCTAGATACAATTGCATCGTTAAACCGCAAACAATATGAACTAGAATTAAATAAGAAGATTGAACAAATAAGGGAGTAATTACCGTGAATAAAAAACCTATTCTTTATTTAATAGCGACTGCTTTTGCATTGATAGGTATTTTTATTGGAGCCCCTGACGGAGTAAGTTTTTCTTCTGTTTTTATGTTGTTAGTATTAGTAGGCATAAGCTCTATTTTTATTTATAAAAATAGAGCTTATGCTTCATTTACATCAATACAATGGCTCCTGATCATAGCAGTCAGCTTCATCATACAGTTTTCTTTATTAAGTAACTTGCATATGACAGCATCCACTATCTTCAACTTTATTCTTTATATTCTTGGAAGATGGGTGATTGCATTAGGGTTTGTAATTGCTTGTGCAACAACCTTTAAAGCACATTTTAATCCAGATTCGTCTGTTGATTATCCAAACAAATATAAATGGATTATTGGCATTTGTATTTTAGCTATGAGCGCCTTTTATTGGTTAGCCTTTTTCCCAGGTGGAATGACGCCCGATTCTCTGGCTCAGTGGGAACAAGCACATACTCGTGAATTTAATGACTGGCACCCGATCATGATCACTTGGTTAATTATGATACTAACTCAAATATGGGATCACCCTGGAATGATTACGATTGTTCAAATCTTAGTCGTGTCTAGTATTTATTTATACACGTTTCACTTTCTTATTAAAAAGCAAGTTCCACCTATTGTTTTAGGAATTCTAACATTACTCGTATTATTAATACCGAGTTTTTTAATCTTTTCCATTGTTATCTGGAAAGATATCCTATACAGCGCCTTTTTGCTATTTTTTACGGTAAATATTGCGAGAGTGTATTTATCAAACGGAGCATTTATTCAGTCTAAATATGGAATCTTTATGCTTCTTTTATCATCTTTTGGTGTAGCCTTTTTTAGACATAATGGATTCCCTGTGTTCGTTATTACATTTTTATGTTTAATCGTATTGTTTAGAAAGTATTGGAAACGCTTGGTTCCGCTATTTTTAGTGATTTTTATTTTACAACGAATTATCACAGGCCCTGTGTTCAACTGGTTAGATGTTAAACCTTCTGATCCTAATGAAGCGTTATCGATTCCGACACAACAAATTGCCAACATTATTGTCAATGATGGAGAGATGTCTAAATCTGAGCGTGAATACTTTAACAACGTTCTCCCGATTGAGCTTTGGAAAGAAAAATATAATCCATATAAAAGTGACCCAATTAAATTCACGTGGGAATATTACGACCGAGAGTTTATTTTTCAAGACCTTGGTTTATATTTTAAAAATTACATGAGCATTGTTATCAAGAATCCATATCTAGCAATGGAAGGATTTCTAAAACAAACGGCACTGGTATGGCAAACAACGCCATTTGAAGATGGATATACCGACACGTATGTAACCAACGTATACTACGGAAATAAATTTGGACTTGAAAATACCGTGGTTTCACCGTTGATTACAAACACAGCAAAAGCATATTTGGAAGTCTTTAAAAACCCTTCTTTATTTTTCTTATGGAAGCCTGCTTTTTATCACTGTGTTATCTTATTATTTTCTCTTTTCTTCATTGCAAGAAAGGGAATCACGTCTTCCATTGTTTTATTTCCATGGCTATTAAATACGTTATCAGTTTTAGCAGCGTTACCTGCACAAGACTTCCGCTACTTACTAGCAAGCGTATTTGTCAGCTTCTTCTTTGTCGGATTAGCTTTTGTTAGAAAAGGTGAAGAAGAGAGGGGTCAGTTTTGACAAACAACGTACAGTACAATAGAAAATTAGGCATATTTTTAATTATCATTGCCTCCATGTTTACAGCCATTGGGCAGCTTCTCTGGAAGTTGTCCAATGGTTCATTCAACATTATGTTAATAATTGGCTTCTTACTCTACGGATTTGGAGCTATTTTTATGATTTTAGCCTTTAAATATGAAAGAGTTTCACTTCTTCACCCTTTTTTAAGTTTAGGATATGTCATCAGTATTGCATTAGGTTTCTTTTTATTAAATGAAGCTGTTAGCTTTACGAAACTAATTGGTACAGCTGTTATTATTGTTGGGGTACTATTGGTAGGTGGCCATGATGATTAGTATACCGATTTTACTTATTATGACACTTCTAGGTTCAGTTGGAGCTGTCTTTTTCAAACAGATCTCCACAGCTTTAAGCGCTAAAAACACGAAAATGGCTATTATCTACTTGATAGGTGGGGGCTCATTTTACGGAATATCAGCATTGTTAAACGTATATGTCTTAACCTTGCTGCCTTACTCTGTTGTCTTCCCGTTAACGTCCATTACCTATGTATGGACACTATTGTTTGGCTACTTTTTGTTAAAAGAAAAAGTAACTGTCAAACAAATGATTGGATGCGCTCTTATCATCATTGGTTGTTTTATTATTGCTAATAGCTAAACAGCATAAAGGCAGGAGTTTTAATTTATGAAAAGCTTAAAGATTGCAAGTATTTTATTACTTGTTTCAACCTTGTTTTTAAAGTTTTCCAGTATGATTCGAGATTTAGTAATCGCCAATTACTTTGGTACAAGCTATATCGTAGATGCCTATAACGCAGCGATGATTATTCCCAACGCATTTATTCTATTTATGCTCACGGGAATGAAAGATGCTTTTATCCCTAGCTATTTGCGCTACGAAAAAGAAGGAAAAGGGAAATCGCACCTTACAAACATTGTAAAGTCTACGTTTTTTATTTGCTTAGTCATCTCTATTTTAGGCTCGATAGCAGCATTCTTTTATTTTCCTGCTAGCTACCCTAACTTTTCTAAAGCAGCGATTGATATTGGTATCTATACCGCAATTTTATACTTTTTATCGCTTTCTTTAGTTGGGGTAAACGCGGTATATGAAGGTGTATTTGATGCTAACAGTCAATATTCCTTCTCTGTATTTTCTCAAACCGTTGTTGTCTTATTTACTATCTTAAGTACGATTTTACTTCAGGATGTAATGGGTGGATACGCTATTGCCTTAGGATATCTATTAGGAACTCTTGCTTCCTTTCTCATTAAAGTTGTGTACTTTAAACCAAAGAATCTGCTGCTATGGAAGCAGAAGATAGATAGAGAAGAAGTTAAGATCTTTTATAAAGTTTTTATTCCTGTGGGTGTTACCATCATGGTGGGACAAATTAACCTAACAGTTAACTTCTTTTTTGCAGGGTCATTTGGAGAAGGCGTTATTTCTTACTTGAACTATGCCTTTCGATTAGTTAGTATTCCCCAAGCAATCTTTGGTGTGACCGTTGCGACAATCATTTACCCACTCATTGTAAAAGCTCTGAACGATAAAAATGAAGAGCGGTTTAAAACAGGAATCGAAAAAGGGCTAACATTTATGCTGATGTTACTTGTTCCGACACTTGTGATTATGAGCTTTTATATGAAAGATATTGTTCAAATTGCTTATGAACGTGGTGCATTTGACACTACATCTACCTTGAAAACTACTGATGCTTCTTATTATTATTTTGGATCGGTGTTCTTTTACTCACTACAAGCAATTTTAGCAAAAGGCTTCTATTCATTAGGAAAAGGCCACGTTATAATGCGTATCGGACTACTGTCAATCCTACTGAATGTCATTTTTAACTTAACATTCACGAAGTTTTTAGGTTATCAAGGGCTTGCACTTTCAATGTCCGTTGTGGGGTTTTTCTATACTGCCATTGTGTTCGTTATGCTAAATCGTCTCATCAATGGCTTCCACTTCCGCTATTTACTAAAGGAAACAACAAAAATTTTAGTAGCTAGCATCCCCGTTATGGTCGCTATGTACATCCTGAAGGATATACAAGCTTTAAACAACCTGCATGTTCTGGTTCGATTTACGGTTGTATGCTTAGTGGGAGGTTTAGTATACTTAATATCGACGTTTATATTTAAAGTAGATGGCATTATGATGGTTTTACGTAAACGAAAACGTTAAATTCACTAAAACAGGAGATTACTATATGAAGAACACATACTGGTTATTTTTTCTGTTTGTTGGTTTTATTTCAATACAGCCAATTATTGATATGCTAACAACATACATGATTTTAAATGTAGAAAGTCCTCTTTCAATCGGTGTTATTATCCGGTTCATGTATATGGTATTTGTGGGGATTATCTTACTGGTATTTTTCAAAAAGTCCAAGTGGGCCAGATATTCAATTCTTTATTTAATTGTCTTTGCACTATTCCTTGGTGTTAATATTTACTTTAATAGTCAATGGAAAGACCCTTACTATTTAGCTCAAGAAGTAAAGTTCTTTAATAAAGTTGTTTATATGAACGTAACGCTCTTAGGAGCTATTGTGGTTTTTACAATGTATCGCCAATCTGTAAATGTCTCAAAAGCTCTCAATAAAAACTTATTAACTGCTTCTCTTATTATCAGTATTGTGTTCATTGGCACCATGCTTACTGGTACAGCTTTAGAAAGTTATCAATACAATAAAACTGGATTTAAAGGCTGGTTTTACGCTGCTAACGAACTTGGAGCAATCGTTGCTCTATTATTACCTTTAACACTTTTATTTGGCTTAAAGAAAACACAGTCGTTAAAGCAATTTTACTTTTGGATTCCATTTATTTTACTTGCAGTATCTTCAATTATGATTGGAACAAAGGTAGGATTAGGAGCTGTTATTTTATCGTTAGGGGTTGCATTTGTTGTATTAGTACTTAAACTCTTTGCAACAAAACAACGTGCAGTAAAATCTAATTTAGTTATCTCAATTATTTTGTTGGTAGTAGTTGGAGTTACAACTCCTATCTCTCCTGCTTTCACAAACACATATGCGCATATCGATTTGCTAGAAAATAAAAAGAAAGAGCAGCAACCAGAGCAGCCAGAAGAAGATGATGCTACTGATACTAAAAAGAAAAAGCGACAAAAGTTAGACAATAGCGATATTGAAAATCTTATTTTAAGTAGTCGCGAAGACTTTTTAGCTCACCATAAAGAGCAGTATGCAGAAGCTCCTATCGCCCGTAAGCTTGTCGGAATGGGCTATGCAGGAAATTACACAGAAGAACAGCAGCCAAAAATGATTGAAATGGACTTTTATGACCTTTTCTTCTCACTTGGAATTATTGGATTTATTCTGTGGATTTTACCTCTTCTAATAATTGCTCTATACGTAATAAAACGATTCATTCGTGAGCCTTCTCAGCTTTGGAATGAGTCATTTATGATGTATAGTACCTCTGTTGTTTTAGCATTAGGTATTGCATTTGTTGCAGGTCATGTCTTTACAGCTCCTGCTGTAACCATTTATTTTGCTGTAACAGCAGCTTATCTTGCTTGTATTCACTTTTATAAATCAAATGCGTTAGATTAATTTCAAAGCCGTTAGAGGTCATCTGCCTTTAGCGGCTTTTATAGTCAGTACAACTAATTTCCTCTTCTTTGTTTACCTTTGCTTAAGCTTCCCAAAACATTTTCCCTTCAAAAATGTTAATTTTATGTTAAGCTTGTAAAGCTATTATTTTTTGGGGGGAATGCTTTATGTATCAGCGCATCATTCAGTTTTTACCTACCTTTATCTTTTACTTATTCCTAACGATATTTTTATATGGGATAACCATAATTTCATTTACAGGTGACTACAATCTCGCTTTTGATTGGGCGCAGATTCACACCGCCTTTTTTACGATACTTGTTAGCCTTATCGCTTTATTATTAAGCTTTCTAACTGTTTGGATACTTGTTAAAAAAGAACTAATTACTCAGGTTGCTAATTCTAGAGTTTACCATCTCATTTCTGCATTTTTATTTGCAACGTTTATTGGGTTGGTAGGTGCCCTTTTATTTCTCATTTATCATATTGATTTACATCAGCTTGGTAAATCGATTGAATGGATTCAAGAGTATACAGATCGCTATTTATTAAGCTCATTTATTCTTGGTTTACTAGCATTTGGAGTCATTTTGCTGACGGGGGAAGTCTATATTGGTAGTGGAATTTCAATTCTATTGTTTTTTATCCTTGCGTTAACGAACCACTACAAAAAGATTTTTAGAAACGAACCGCTCTTCCCGAATGATTTCATTCAAGTTACCCAATTAAAAGAGGTTATACCAATGATTCGAGAGTCTATCTCCCTTTCAACCACCATATTTGTGGTTATTAGCGTAATAGCCTTGTTCGTTCTATGGTTACGTTCACCTAAGTTAAAAATTGATTGGCGAATCCGTATTATACTCATTCTTCCAATCATGTTTATCTCAAAATCATTCCTGTTTTTTGAAGATACCTTTGCGGAAAAGTACTATGAAAAATATTCAGCCATTATGCCGTGGAATCAGCAAAATAATTATTATTATAACGGTCCCATTATCGGCATGATTTCGAATATCAAGACAAATATTTTGGAAGAACCTGAGGGTTACTCTGAAAAACGCGTCACAGCTGCTGTCGAGAATATGAAAAAAGAAGTGAAGCCATTCAGTAGTGATTCTAAAGCAGACAAAAAACCAAACATTGTCTTTGTCATGAATGAATCTTTTTGGGACCCTACCAAGCTAGACCTTTCTTTTTCAAAAGATCCATTAGAGCACACAAAAGAACTAATGAAGAAGTACCCTTCTGGGTCCATGCTCAGCCCTGCATTTGGTGGCGAAACAGCTAACGTAGAGTTTGAAGCACTAACAAGTTATTCAATGAATACGTTTAACCCTGGTGGTTTGCCTTTTCAACACATTTTAAGCAAAAAAGAATATCCTTCGTTTGCTTCTTATCTAAATCAATTAGGCTACTATACGGAAGCAATGCATCCAAATAACGGCATTATGTACATGCGTCAAAACGTCTATCCAAACCTAGGATTTGAAAAAAGTTTATTTATTGATGAAATGGACTTTACGGAAAAAGATAACGAAGGATTTGTTTCGGACGATTCAGTTGTTAATCAAGTTTTAGATACGTTAAAAAAATCAGATAAGCCAGCTTTTATTCACGCCGTGACAATCGGAAATCACCTTCCATATCCAACTACAAAGTATAATGGTGAAAAAACAATATCTGTTGAAGGTGACAACTTATCTCCTGAAATGAAAAGCGAAATTGAAATTTATGCTGAAGGTATTAAGCAGTCCGATGACGCCCTGAAGAAATTAGAAACTGAAATACAAAAACTCGATGAACCTACACTTGTTGTATTTTGGGGAGATCATTTACCTGCTCTAGGAAAAAATCTTCAAGGCTATATAGAGGGTGGGTTTGGCAACACAGACGAATTTCAAAAATCAAAAGAATTTTATGAAACACCACTCTTATTTATGGCGAACTTTAATTTAAACATGGAGCAAGAGTTAGGAACGATTAGTCCTATGTATTTTGCGCCAATGATTGTAGATGAATTAAACTATAAGCCAACTCTATTTTATAGCTATTTATCAAAAATGAAAGAACATATTCCAGCATTTCGTAAGCAAATTTATCTAAATGATGAAGGAGAAGTTGTTCATGACACTTCTTCTTTAAAGCGAGACGCTATTCAATATATGAAGCAATATCAACTATTAGAATTCGACACCTTATCCGGAAAGCAATATGGAAAAGAGTCATTATATAAATAAAAAAGGTCTCTCATCTCAATTGATTCGTTTCAATGAGGTTGGGGGACCTCTTTTCTTTATGGACGATATTTTGCTTTCACATTTAATTTCGACTGTCGAATAATTTGATTAACTACTTCCGAAAACACGATTCCAATGGCAATTGATCCTGAAATCATAAATGCTTTTGCAGCTAAGCTAATTGCTGTATTGTAATCATTTTCTACGAAGTTTCGCATGGCGTCATAGGCAATTCCCCCCGGTACGAGTGGGATAATACCTGCAACTGTAAAAATAATAATGGGCATGCGATATACCTTTGCATAAATTTGGCTAATAATTGCAATAAAAAACGCAGATGCTACTGTACTTGGTACTTCATCAATATTGTACATCGTCATCAGAAAGTAAATTAACCAGCCAATCATTCCAACAAAACCACACTTTAATAATGATTCACGTGGAACGTTAAAAATAATACCAAACGCAGCAGAAGCGATAAAGCTTGTAATAATTTGCTCAATGATTGTCATATGCAGCCCTCCTTCTTATAACAATGTAAATACAACTGCGATTCCAGCACCAATCGCAAAAGCCGTTAAGAAAGCCTCTGCACCTTTAGACAAACCCGATAACAAGTGTCCTGCCATTAGGTCCCTTACAGCATTGGTAATTAAAAGCCCTGGCACCAGAGGCATAACCGATCCAATAATAATTTTATCAAGTTCACTTCCAACACCGATTGTGACAAATAGCAGTGAAAGCGTACCAATGGTTAGAGAAGCAGTAAACTCGGCAAAGAATTTAATTGGAATAATACGATGGAAATAGACAAGTGCTAAAAAGCCAAGTCCTCCGGCTAACATAGCTGGAATGAAGTCTAACCATTGACCTTGAAACATGATTAAAAAACAGCCGCTTGAAATAGAAGCAGCCGCGAGCTGGACCCATAAAGGAAACGCAACGTTGGATTCTGCGATAGTTTCTAAAGCGTCATATGCTTCTTCTAATTGCAGTTGACCTTGACTGATTTGACGCGATACGCTGTTAACTAACGTTACTTTCTTTAAATCTGTTGTACGTTCAGAAATACGTATGAGCTTCGTTTTAGTGGGCTCACTCGTCTCCAGAGAAAACATAATTCCGGTTGGAGTTACATAGCTATGTGATGTTTTAATGCCAAATGAAGCAGCAATCCTCATCATTGTATCTTCTACTCGATATGTCTCTGCTCCACTTTCTAGCATAATTTTCCCTGCCAGTAAGCAGACGTCCATAATGTCATATCTATCTAATTTCTTTTCTTTCATCTTCTCACTCCAAACGTCTAAAGTCTGGTTTGTTTCTTACAGCATACAGTGTATAAGAAACAAAGGATGATACGCAATGCTTAATTAAAAAAAGTGTGGATTTCCCACACTTTTTTTCTTAACGGACTTTTTGCTTTTGAGATAAAAACAGCGTTCCTAGCTCTTTACCATTAATTAAATCGCGTAGGATAGCAGGGTCTTTACCGTTTGCTAAAATCACGTTAATCCCTTCTACCGTAGCACGCTTCGCAGCCGTTAATTTTGTTACCATTCCACCTGTTCCCACAGAAGTTCCACTGCCTCCCGCAAACTCTTCTAGCTCAGGCGTAATTTTTTCAATGACTTTAATAAGCATCGAATTCTCATTTTTTGTTGGATCTGAGTCAAAGAAGCCATCAATATCTGATAAAATCACCAATAAATCAGCTTGAATAAGTACTGAAACGATAGCCGATAAATTATCGTTATCTCCAAAGCGTACAATATTCTCAATTTCGTCAATTGCTACGGTATCATTCTCATTAACAATTGGAATGACGCGGTCTTCAATCAACTTTTCAAATGTATTGACGACGTTATTTCGAACGTGTTCATCTTCAATAACGTCTTTGGTTAACAACACTTGCCCCACAATATGACTATATTCTCCGAAAAATTTACTATAAATATGCATTAATTCAGACTGTCCTACAGCGGCCGCTGCTTGCTTGTCGCGAATTAACGTTGGTCGATTTGCTAACTTTAATTTCTTGACTCCTACTTGCACTGCACCTGATGTAACCAATACCACTTCTTTACCCGAATTCATTAAATCAGACAAAACACGCGTTAATTTTTCAATGCGCCCTAAATGAATCTCTCCATTGTCGTATGTTAAAGTTGATGTCCCTACTTTGACAACGATACGTTTACAGCTATGTAATTGATCTCGATACCCCATGCTGTTCATTCCTCCAAAAGCTTATAATTTTAAAAAATTATAGCAGACTTCATCAGAAAAGTCTTATTCTTTTTGATTACTCGATAATTTCTGTTTTTGAAATTATTTCCTTTATACATGGTTTAGATAAGACGCATAGTAGGAATATAACTAGAAAACGGGTGTGAGAGGATGAGATGAATGGAACGTAATCACACAATGATTCAGTTTTTTGAATGGCACTTGCCAGCTGACCAAAATCATTGGAATCGTTTAAAGGAAGTAGCACCTGAGCTAAAGGAAGCTGGCATTGATGCTGTTTGGATTCCTCCAGTTACAAAGGCATCTTCACCTGATGACAATGGCTATAGCGTATACGACGTCTATGACCTAGGTGAATTTGAGCAAAAAGGAAGCACCGCTACAAAGTATGGAACAAAAGAGCAATTACACGAAGCAATTCAAGCGTGTCATGACCACGGAATCAGCGTGTATGTTGACATTGTCATGAACCACAAAGCAGGGGCTGATGAAACAGAGACCTTTCAGGTAATTGAAGTAGATGCTGATAATCGAACAAACGAAATATCTGAGCCTTTTGATATTGAAGGGTGGACAAAATTTACGTTTAACGGTCGAAACAATAAGTACTCAGATTTCCAATGGAATTTTACACATTTTAATGGAACAGACTATGATGCTAAAGAAGATCGTTCTGGTATCTTTAAAATCCTTGGTGAAAATAAAAAGTGGAACGAAGAGGTGGATCAGGAATTTGGAAACTATGATTATCTCATGTATGCCAACATTGATTACGACCATCCCGATGTTAAGGGTGAAATGATTTCCTGGGGAAAATGGCTAGCAGAAACGTTAAATTGTGACGGCTACCGACTGGATGCCATTAAGCATATTAACTATAACTTTATCAAAGAATTTGTATCAGAAGTCGCTGCTGAGCAAGGAGAAGATTTTTATTTTATAGGCGAGTTTTGGCATCCTGACTTAAGAACAGCAGCAGATTTTTTAGATCATGTTGAACACGGTATTGATATTTTCGACGTTCCTCTTCACTACAAGTTATATGAAGCTTCACAAAAAGGAAGAGATTTTGATTTACAAACAGTATTTGATGATACACTTGTCCAAATCCATCCATTAGATGTGGTTACCTTTGTAGATAATCATGATTCGCAGCCCAACGAGTCCCTTGAATCATGGATAGAAGACTGGTTTAAAGAATTAGCGTACGCCTTAATTTTACTTCGAAAAGATGGATACCCATGCATATTTTATGGGGATTTCTTCGGTATCTCTGGGGACAACCCTATGGATGCAAAAAAGGACATGCTCACAAAGCTTTTATCGGTGCGCTACCACAAAGCGTATGGAGACCAAGATGACTATTTCGATCATCCCAATACAATTGGCTGGGTTCGTCACGGAGACCCCTCTATTGAAGGCTCTGGCTGTGCTGTCATTCTTTCAAATGGAGATGAAGGAGATAAGCAAATGTTTGTAGGAAAAGAGCACGCTGGTAGTACTTGGATTGATATGCTTGAAAAACGAGACGATCAGGTTACAATTGATGAGAATGGCTATGGTTGTTTTACAGTTAATAGTCAAAGTGTATCCGTATGGATTAAACAATAGAAAAAGCTCATCTACAACGTGTAGATGAGCTTTTTTCACTTTTTCGCTTCATGCACTTTTAACTTCTTGCCTTTGATGCTTTTATTTTTTAATCCCTTCAATACAGATGGACCTTTACCGTTTAGAATCTCAACGTACGAATGATTATCTTGGATGGTAATAATCCCAATATCTTGAGCGGACATACCAGGCAATTTAGCAATAGTTCCCACAAAATCAACCGCACGAATTTTCTTTTTCTTACCGCCATTAAAATATAACTTCATAATATCTTGGTTAACTTTTTCACGCTTCTCTTCTCTTAGAACTACCGGTGCTTCCATTTTATCTTGAAAAGCCGTTCTGTTAGCTTTTACTTCTTCAACAGATGGTGGGTTACTTAACTGAATATCAGCTTGGCTGTATTCACGAATTTCTTCTAAGAACTTTTGCTCATAAGACGTCATAAACGTAATGGCTTTTCCTGACTTACCAGCACGTCCTGTTCTACCCGTACGATGCACGTATTTTTCTTTTTCAAGTGGGAAATCAAAGTTAATGACAAGCGTAATATCTTCGACGTCAATTCCTCTAGCAGCAACGTCAGTGGCTACTAGATAGCGAAACTCACCTCGCTTAAAGTCATCCATTACTTCAAATCGATCTTCTTGAACCATCGCTCCGTGCAGTAAATCAGCAGAATAATCACGTTCGTCTAAGTACTGAAAAACTTCTTTTACTCGTTCTTGTGTTCGACAAAAGATGATGCAGCTATCTGGGTTTTCAGCAACCGTGACATCTGATAACAAGGAAAGCTTACTCCCTTCTTCCACTTCCATCACGTGATGTGTAATAAGCTGCGGTGCTTTTCCTACTGTTTCGATTTGGATACGCTCAGGATTAATCATATATTTCTTAGCTAAACCTTCAATATCAGCTGGAAACGTTGCAGAGAAAAGCATCGTAGTTCGACTAGTCGGAAGCTTATCTAGAATCGCTGATACTTGATCAATAAAACCCATATTTAACATTTCGTCTGCTTCGTCTAATACAACATATTTTAAACATTCAACAGATAACGTGCCTTTTTCAATATGATCTAAGACGCGGCCGGGTGTCCCCACTACGATATGCGTTTTTTGTTTTAGCATAGTCTTTTGCTTCATAAAAGACTGTCGGCCGTAGATGGCCACGCTATTAACACGCTTATAGCGACCGATACTCTTCATTTCATCACTAACCTGTGCCGCTAATTCACGGGTAGGCGTCAGCACAAGTACTTGTGGCTTGTTTTCAAGCCAATCTACTTTTTCACATAGTGGAATGGCAAAGGAAGCCGTTTTTCCGCTTCCTGTTTGTGAGGTTACAATTACGTCTTTATCTTCTAATACTTTGGGAATAACACGCGCTTGAACTGGTGTTGGTTGGTTATATTCTAAGGCATCTATGGCCTTTATGATTGGATCACTAATTGCGTATTCAGTAAATGTTGAACTGGACATATGGTTCCTCGCTTTTTTATTATTTAACGTTCCTTGTTACATATAGAATTCACTTTATAAGCTTTTATTAGTATAAACGATTTATGAGAGAGAACAAACAATAAAAAAGCTTCGGCTACTTATGGCCGAAGCTTTTTCATATTCTTATTTACTTTTTTTGATTTGTTCCTAACTCTTCAACCTTCACATTTTCAAACGTAGCTGTACCACCAGAAGAAAATAGCGAAATGCCTTGGTCTTCAGCTAAGGGAAATACTAAATTGGTATGCACCACTTTCCCACCGTCTATAAACACTTCTACGCTTGTTTTATCAACGAGAACCGTAAGACGTGCATTTTTGTTATTACCACCAAAAGGCGCTTGGCTTTCTTGAAACTTTTTCTCTTCGTCTGGATTTTCTACAAACGCTCGATTTACGTAGGAATAGTTTTCAGAAATAGCTAATCCCACATCAATATGTCGAGACTTGTCCTCTGATTCACGTAAACGCAAACCAATATTTTCGCTGTCTTCCCAAGACACATCAGCTTCTATTCGGTACGTTTCTCCCTTCATGTCCAGTGTGTTAGATTCATCTATTAATGTTATATCATTATATTTTTTCTCCGATTTTACAAGCTGTTTTAAATCAGCCACAGGCTGAGAGGCTAATGCGTAACCGTACTGTTCATCTTCTTGTAGCGTAATTTCTCGAACAATTGAATCCGTTCCATTAAATCCGTCGGCTTCCATGGTAGGAGTGTTGTCTGCATATGACCATTTGTTCATCCAAGCAAGTCCGTAACGCTTGTTTAACTTGTCGTCAGCCTGGCCATCTTCAAATGTAACGCCACCATACCAATCAAAACCGTAATCTAGCCACTGAGGCTCTTCATGCTCTTTTTCAAAGTTCTCTCCATTAAAGTCACCGATCCAATAAGCATAGTTGTTTGGTTTATCGACTGCTTCACCATTTGCACTCATACCAAGCACCCACTTAACAGTGCCATTAGGGCCTCTCATTTGGAATAAATCTGGACACTCTAATACGCCATAATCCTCCGTTTGAAAGTCACCAGTGAACTTCCATTCTTTCAGATTCCCTGATTCATAAAATCCAATTTTAGAACCTTCTGCAAGCAGCATCACCCATTTATCACGTTCATCGTCCCATATAATTTTGGGATCGCGAAAATCTTCTATGCCAGGATTGGATAATACAGGTTCATCGCCAGCACTTTGAAACGTTTTTCCTTCATCTGTGCTATACCATAAATACTGCTCTTGCTTCCCTCCGTCTTCTGAAGGTTGCGTTACAACTGCGATAAATGCATTCTCTCCAAATCCAGCTGTATTGTTACGATCAACAACAACAGAACCTGACCATGGATCTCCATTTTTATTCGTGTACTTTGGAATTGCTACTCCTTCATCTTTCCAATGAACAAGGTCTTCCGAAGTTGCATGGCGCCATTCAGTTCCATTACCATCGGGATAATCCTTATTGTAAAGGTAATAGTAGTGATACTGTCCATTATAGAAAATCGGCTTTTGTGGATCATTTTTCCATTTATCAGGTGCCGTAAAATGGTAAGACGAGCGATAAAATGTTGATTCCACAGGTTTTTTTTCGCTCTTATCTTCTTTATTCATTTGATTCATCCATACATAAATGCTAGCGCCTATTATGATTGCTAAAATGATAACTAGCATAGTCCACCTTCTCTGTATTGAATTCAACCTGCCCATACTATCACCACGCTTCATTAAAAGTATTATGTCACCCAATGGTTTTACCCAATAAATAAAAAGAAAATGCCACTATCATGACATTTTCTTTTTCATTTCATATCAAAGATTATTTTTTCTTTTCATCATACGTGATTTGACCTTGTTCTAAAGTACCATTTTGGACAACTGAAGATTTGTTGCCTTTCATATCAAGTAAGAATGAAGGTGCAAACGTTGATTTCTTATCTTCAAAGAATCCGCGGTTTGTCATATAGCTTGTTACAACAAATTTGTCAGAGTCTTTTTGTGGAATCACGTAGTGTGCGTATGTCCATGTTACATCATTTGGATCTAAATCTTGATGCAATACAATACCTGTGTCATTCATTGGTTTATATGGACCTGTTAAAGAATTTGACACATAGCCAAGCATGTAAATATCTTTATCATCGACACCATCAGTCGTCATTTTAGAACCACGTGTGCTTGTAAATAAATAGAACTTGCCATCTTTTTTGAAGATATTGGGACGTTCAATTTCATCTGTTACTGTATTTGATACAATTAGTGGCTTCATTTCATTTTTCAACGTGTAGTCATCGTTAATTTCAACGATACCAATCGCACCGTTTGCAAGCTCTGCTTCATCTTTCTTGTCACTATTGTCAAGGTTCTTAAACTCATCGCGGAAGAACTTCATACCGTTGCCGTAGTAAGCGCGATTATAAAGAGACTCTTCACCAGAATAACCATATTCAGTACCTGTGTTTGCTTCAAAAACTAAATATTTGCGACCTTTATCTTCAATGTAGTGAGGGTCACGTAGCGTATGGTTGTTCATAAAGTTACGATCTTCGAAAGCTTTGTTTACAGACTCATACGTTTTGCTGTCTCCACCTTCGTAGATTGATTTATGATCTTCAACACCGTCAACTTTCAGCGTGTTTTCTTGTTGTTCAGAAACATTAACCTGTGCTGTTGTAAGAGTTTGTTTACCGAATAATTTTTGGCTTTCATTAAAATCACCACGGTTTGTATAGAATAAGCGAATTTCACCGTCATCTGTGAATAATGCAGATCCTGACCATTCTTCTATTTGTCCTTTTAAGTGCTCGTCGTTTGCTTCGTACTTGTCATTATCGTCAAATACACGACCAGCATTTTTCCAAGCGTCAACGGAATTGTCTCCTGCTTTTTTATAGAACATGTAGATAAATGTATCGTTAGGGTTCTTAGGATCTCCAGCTAAACCAAATACAATGTGATAACCGTTATATTCCGCTACCGTACCGTCAGCATTTTGCAATGGCCACGTATCCCATACGTCCATTTTAATTTTGTTTCCATTTTTATCTGTTTTAACAGCTGATTCTACATTTTTGATTGTTGATTCATCAAAGCCTGGTACCGTATAGCGCTTGTCACCATGTTGGTTTACCATGTTCTTCATTGCTTCACGCGTAATTTGTGAAGTACCGTACGTTTCTTTATAGGATTTTGCTTGTGCTTCATCTACACCTTTACCTTTAGCAGAAGCAGGTGTAAAGCTACCTCCTAATAAAATTGCTGCACTTAGGGATGCTACCGTTGCTTTTGACGCAAAATTACGAAAGTTCATCAAGTTTTCCTCCTAGTAGATAGTTTTTCATGCTTTGGCAAGACACGGACGATACTTCTTTGACTTTAATTAGTTTTGGCTTGATTGATCGTTCGTTCCATACCTGATACATTAAGTATAAAAAACAATGCTTTGGCTGAATACGGCATAAATTGATTGAGTTTTCGTCTTAAATTGATATACATGACAAAAGAATGACAAAAGAAGCCCTTTCTCAAATTGAAAAAGGACTTCAATGATTATGGCTTGCTATCTTCTCGTAAAACTTCATCTAACTGTCTAAGTGTTTCATCTTTTGAAAGCTCTCGATTTAAGTATCTTTTTAGCGTACGACCTGCTTCTCGCTTAGCAGATGATGAATAAGCAAACCAATTGGAATTATAGGTTTCTTTCGTGTGGTAAACATTCAGTACTTCTTTACTAATGGGACCTATATCATTTGTTTTTATATGCTTAAAAGCTGGAGCAAAGCCAAACCGTTCAGTCATAAATTGCTGACCTTCACTTGATGAAACCATCCAATTTAAGAATTTTTTAGCTTCTCGCTTTTTTATTGAAGATGCTTTTTTATTCACAACCCAGTAGTTTGGAACACCTGTTAAGATTTTGCTGTTGGCTTTATCATTTAATGGAACTGGAAAAATACCAAACGACTTATCGAGAGCTTCCTCATCTAATAGCGGCTGTACCCAGCTTCCCTGCAGTATCATCGCTGCTTCTTCATTTGCTAACATCTCCACTTCAGTATAATAATCTGTTTTCGTTGCAGATTGATTTCCATATTGGAGAGTTAAGTCTAAGAATGATAGCAAATCTTTTGCGATTACGTTTGTCGTAAAGCTTTCTTTCCCTTTTTTCAGCTGATGATTAAATTTTATTGGATCTTGCTGAATTGCAAAAGCAAGGCTAGTTAAGTGATAACCCAACTTCCACTCTTCGTAATAGCCGTTTGCAAAAGGCGTAACACCGATGTTTTTAAGCTTCTCTGCTGCCACTTTTAACTCTGAATACGTGCGAGGAATAGATTGAATACCAGCTTTTTGAAATAGCTCTCTATTATAAACAATTCCAAAACCTTCAATATCCATCGGCATGCCATATACTTTGTCTTCTACCGTAATTGGCTTTAACGTATCAGGATATGCTTTTTCAACCCAAGGCTGGCTACTCAAGTCCTCTAAATAATTAATCCATTCTTTTGTCGCATCATAGCCGATATTTGTAAAGATATCGGGCCCTTGACCTGCAGCAATTTGGGCAATAATATCAGAGAAATCATCTGATGCTCCACCCACCGTTTCGACATGGATTTTGACATTTGGGTTCTGTCTTTCATACTCCTGTACCATTTGTTCAAACTGCGTTGCAATTTCGACTTTAGGATTACGTATAGTTAAGACGACCTGTTCTGTTTCTTTATTTTCCGTTTCAGTTTGAGCGTTTGAAGAACCACAGCTTGTCAACACACTCAGTAAAAGAGAGACAAAAAACAGGTAGCATATTTTTTCTTTCATTTATTCACCCTTGCCTCTCTTAGCCTATATAGATGATTTTTCACTATCTCTTACATTGGCGTATAAAGCCCGGTATTCAAAAGGAGTTAAACCAACTACCTTCTTAAACAGCTTCGAGAAATACTTTTCATCCTGATAACCAAGCATTAACGAAATAGAATGAATGGTTTCAGCCGTTTCTAATAACCACTGTTTCGCTTGTCTTACTCTTAAATTTGTTACATATTTAGATAGCGTCATACCCGTTTCTTTTTTAAATTTCCTTGATATATGTTCTCTTGTTAAAAAAAACATTTTTGATAGTTTCTGGAGGCTAATATCTTCCATATAATAGTCTTCTACATATGCTACTATTTCTTGCATACGCTTCAGTGCTTCTAGCTCATCCACTTGACGAATTGCTCGATATTGATTGCCCTTTAGTGCTGTCAAAAGACCGTTAAACACCTCTGGAATTTGATTAAAGGAAGAGAATGAATCTTGAACCAAACGAATTGGAATTGAAATATTTTCACTTATCCACCGCTCTACATAAACCCATTGATGTTTTGCCGTTAGGACAATGTACAGATTCTCCTCACCCTGAAATGTAAAAGTTGCTCCCATATTCCGCGCTTGTAATTCATTTGAAAGCTCATTAATACAAGGATCAGGTTGATGTCCTTGATAAAAATATAGCAGTGTAAAATCTATGTCTTCCGCTTCTGGAATTATTGAATGTAAAAATGCTGTATCTGTTCCTTCATTTAAACATAAGGACGTCATTAGTTGACTGTGACGAAGTTTTTTAGCCTCGGCTAGTATTTCTTCGTTTTCTTCTTGTTCTGCCTCTAAAGAGTCTACTACTTTTGTTAACACTTGTTGAAAAGCTTCGGGGTCAATTGGTTTCAGCAAGTAATCAAAGCTATTTAATTGAATAGCTTTGCGCATAAATGTATAATCATCATACCCCGTAACAAGTATGACTTTTCCTGTATACGAATGTTGATTTAACCTTTCAATCAGCTGTAAACCACTCATTTTTGGCATTTTAATATCCGTAAAAATCACACCAGGCTTTTCTTTTTCAATTATCTCCAAAGCCTCTATGCCATTAGTAGCTTCTAACACTTCATTGATTCCTACGCTTTCCCATTCTCCTAGTTGGCGCATCACTTTACGAACATTTTTCTCGTCATCAACAATCAACGCTTTCACTATATTTACCTCCCTTAGCAGTCAAATCAATAGCTGTTTTATTCAAATTGAAATTCTACTTATTAATAGGAATTGTCATCATTACCTCAAAGCCTTTTCCCTCTAGGCTATCAATATGAAACGCTGCTTCATGACCAAAATGTAGCAATAGCCGATCATAAATATTCTTCAACCCTATACCTTTTTGTGTAGCACTACGGTTATAAATGGTTTGACGAAGTGAATTCAGCTCAGCTTCTTGAAGGGTTGGACCATAACTTTTCACTGCTAGCTTAATAACTCCCCTTTCTTTTTCACCAATAATTTCTAAACGTGATTCGTCACTATACTTTTCATAGCTATGCTTAAAATAATTTTCAACTAAAGGTTGTAGGAGCATACTCGGAATAAGCTCATTCTCAACTTCTTTATCTACTGAGAATTGAACATCGACCTCTTCACCAAACCGCTCTTTTTGTAGCACCAAATAAGAATGGATATAGTCTAGCTCTTTATCTACTGTTACTAATTGATCTGCTTGCAATGAGTAACGCATCATCTTTGATAAAGAAATGATCAATCCATAAACCCCTTTTGCTCCAGAATCTAAAGCAACAGCGCCTATTGACTGCAAAGCATTGAATAAGAAATGTGGATTCACTTGAGACTTGAGCGCTCTTAGCTGACTTTTCTTTACTTCAATCTCCAACTTATATTCCCGATCAATATGATTGTTAATACGGTGCAGCATTTCTTGCATATGATTTTCTAAATGGCCAATCTCATCTTTGCGAGAAGTTGTAAGCATCACATCCATGTTTCCACCTTCAATGGATCGTACTTTATCACTCAAAACTCTTATTGGCTTTGTGACAATGCGTGAGATTAGAAAAACCATAATTACTCCCAGCACTACCACGCCCAATCCCAACACAACGTTTGTATAAGCCGCTTTTTTAGCATCTTGAAACAAGGCATCTTTAGAAATAATCTTCACTACTCGCCAGTTATTCAGTGGTGCCTGTAAGCTTTCAGTGAGTACAAGCTCTGTTGACTCACTCAATGCTGTAAGCTCCTTTTTACTAATCATTTGTCCCATTTGCTTTGAATCACTGGAATACATTACTTTATAATCTTCGTTAAGTAAGAAAACCGATGTACCATCGTCTCCCTCAAGCTGTTTTACTAATGGAGAGTACGAAGTAATATCAATATCCATTGTTAGAAAGCCAAGAAACTCTTCACTTAAAATGTTTTTAATTTTATGATGCATTGTTACTACCATGGAATCTTCTGTCTTAGGGATAATTGGAACGTTGTCATAATTTTTAGCTTTATGCGGTTCTTCAATCACATAATCTTGCTCTGATTGATAAAGCTGTTTAAATGGAGGGTGCTTGACATAATTACTTTGTGTTTTTGGTGCGCTCAAATTTGATTTATAAACAATCAATGATTCTTTTTCCTTGTGAAAATAAAAGCGGAGCTGCACCAATTCTGGCCTTGTCGCTGAAAATGTTTCAATACTCTTTTCAAAAGATAAAAAATTACTGCTATTTTCTTTTGGCAAGCCCTCATCAAAAACTTGTAGTATATCTGGCATGTTATAAACGGAATACGGCAATGTAATCATTTTTTCAAAGTGTTGCTCAAGATCATTTCCCGCTTCACGTAGCTCTTCACGGCTTTTTTCCAACTCCTTGTTCTCAATGCTACTTTTTGTATTTCCATAAATAATAAACACCGACAGGAAGTATGGTAAGATAATAAATATTACTAGAAGCAGTAATAATCGAACTTGAAAGCTTCTCATTTATTGGCTCCTTTTCTATCTTGTTAAACCACCTGAAAAGCCCTTCCTAAAGCATTTATAGACTATAACAGGGCTTATATTACGTCAATCATACCGAAGTAATACTTACTACCCCTAAAAATATGTAAAATAATGTTTTTTTGGTTTATACTGGTTTTTTTATAAGATTTACTATTTATAATTCATGAATTTTTATACATTTTCTTCTTAAGATATTTTTTTATATAGGTATTTAAACTCAAAAAATGTAATTAGAATATAAATAAAATACCATTTTTATCCTATTTCAAATGACACCGTATACTTTTCTGTTGTCAGCAAAATGAAGCTAATGTAACGGGCTTCAATTATTCTCAATCATCACCTTTTATTTTCATACCTCCTTTCCTCCATTAGATAAAAAAGACACTTATACATTTCCAGTTTATACAATCATATTATTAGATAAAAAACGCACAAGAGTGATAAGATATATGTAGAAACACTGTACAAAACCTTGCTTTTCAAAGGAAATCAGACGATCAGACAACTTTTTTAAAAAACTTGCTATATTTCCTTTGACAAAACAACAGGTTTTATATAATAATGAGTATTGAATTAGAATTATTATAATTTATTGAGGAGGAATTTCGATATGTCATTAATCGGAACTGAAGTAAAACCATTCGTAGCACAAGCTTACCAACAAGGTGAATTCCTTGAGGTTACTGAAGAAAACTTTAAAGGTAAATGGAGCGTAGTTTGCTTCTACCCAGCAGATTTCACTTTCGTATGTCCAACTGAATTAGGTGATTTACAAGACCAATACGCAGCATTAAAAGAATTAGGCGTAGAAGTATATTCAGTTTCTACAGATACACACTTCACACACAAAGCATGGCATGACCATTCAGAAACAATTAACAAAATTGAATACATTATGATTGGTGACCCTTCACAAAAAATCTCGCGTAACTTTGAAGTATTAAACGAAGAAGAAGGTCTTGCTGATCGCGGAACATTTATCATCGATCCAGATGGCATTATCCAAACTATTGAAATCAACGCTGGTGGTATCGGCCGCGACGCAAGCACACTTGTTAACAAAATTAAAGCAGCACAATATGTACGTAAAAACCCAGGTGAAGTTTGCCCAGCTAAATGGCAAGAAGGTTCTGAAACACTAACACCAGGACTTGACCTTGTAGGTAAAATCTAAGGAGTTTGATTACATGTTATTAGATGCAAATATCAAAGCACAGCTAGATCAGTATCTTCAATTATTAGAAAGTGACATTGTGCTAAAAGTAAGCGCGGGAGAAGATAAAGTATCTCGCGACATGCTTTCATTAGTAGATGAACTAGCAACAATGTCATCTCGCATTAAAGTTGAAAAAGCTGAATTAGAGCGTACACCGAGCTTTAGCGTAAATCGTATCGGTGAAGATACAGGTGTAACATTTGCTGGCGTCCCTTTAGGACATGAATTTACTTCATTAGTTCTTGCTTTATTACAAGTAAGTGGACGTGCACCAAAAGTTGATCAAAAAGTGATTGACCAGATTAAGAACATTAAGGGCGAATACAAATTTGAGTCTTATATCAGCTTAAGCTGCCATAACTGCCCAGATGTTGTACAAGCTCTAAACTTAATGAGTATCTTAAACAATGGTATCTCTCACACAATGATTGACGGTGCGGCTTATAAAGAAGAAGTAGAAAGCAAAGATATTATGGCAGTTCCAACTGTTTACCTTAATGGTGAAGAGTTTGGCAGCGGTCGTATGACAATCGAAGAAATTTTAAATAAACTGGGCAGCGGCCCAGATGCAGCAGAGTTTGCTGATAAAGATCCTTACGATGTACTTGTTGTTGGTGGCGGTCCGGCTGGTGCAAGTGCCGCGATTTATGCAGCGCGTAAAGGTATTCGCACGGGTATTGTAGCCGAGCGCTTTGGTGGACAAGTTATGGACACAATGGGCATCGAAAACTTTATTAGCGTTAAGAAAACAGAAGGTCCTAAACTCGTAGCAAGCTTAGAAGAGCATGTTAAAGATTACGGCATTGACGTAATGAATTTAGTACGCGCTCGTAGCTTAAAGAAAAAAGACCTTGTCGAACTTGAGCTGGATAATGGCGCTGTTTTAAAAAGTAAAACAGTCATCCTTTCAACAGGTGCTCGCTGGCGTAATGTTGGTGTACCTGGAGAAGCAGAATTCAAAAACAAAGGTGTAGCTTACTGCCCACACTGCGATGGTCCTTTATTCGAAGGTAAACGCGTAGCCGTTATTGGCGGTGGAAACTCAGGCGTGGAAGCAGCGATTGACCTTGCAGGTATCGTAAATCACGTAACTGTTTTTGAATATATGTCTGAACTGAAAGCCGATGCTGTATTACAAGAGCGCCTAAACAGCCTTCCAAACGTAACTGTCGTGAAAAACGCTCAAACAAAAGAAATTACCGGAACTGATAAAGTAAACGGTATTACTTACATTGATCGTGAGACAGAGGAAGAAAAACACGTTGAATTAGAAGGTGTATTCGTTCAAATAGGCTTAGTACCAAACACTGATTGGTTAGGCGATGATGTAGAACGTACACGTATGGGAGAAATCGTTGTTGATAAGCATGGTGCGACTAACATCCCTGGCGTATTCGCTGCGGGAGACTGCACAGACAGTGCTTATAAACAAATTATTATCTCCATGGGTTCAGGTGCAACAGCAGCTTTAGGTGCTTTTGATTATCTAATCCGTAACTGATTAAAAGTTAACGATTTATCCAATTGAAAGAACCCTTGTCTTTGGACAAGGGTTCTTTTTTTATAGTTACATTTCAATTTGAGTATTTTCTTTTTTACGCTTAGAACGCCCTCTCCATGCTGGCACTATCACTGCTAAGATCGTTAGTACAATCAGTGACATAGCCAATGGACTCGTCAAGAAAATATTCCAGGATCCCCCTGAAATCGTCAACGATTGACGAAGCGAATTTTCCATCATTCCACCTAAAATAAAAGCTAAAATGAATGGTGCTGCTGGAAACACAAAGATTCTCATTAAGTAACCTAGAATTCCAAACAAAACGAGGAGATATAAATCAAACGTGCTGAAACTTACAGCGTACACTCCCACCAAGCTTGAAATAATAACGAGTGAAATTAAAAGTGGACGCGGCACTTTTAATATTTTTACGAAGTATGGTATCAACGGAAGGTTTAAAATTAACAAAAATACGTTTCCGATATACATACTTGCAATAATTCCCCAAAATATAGATGGATTTTCCGTCATGAGTAATGGACCTGGTTGAACACCTAAAACAAGAAATGCGCCCAACATAACAGCAGTTGTACCTGAACCTGGAATTCCTAGGCTTAATAATGGTACAAACGCACCGCTTGTTGCTGCATTATTCGCTGTTTCTGGTGCTGCCAAACCTTTAATAGAGCCCTTCCCAAACTCCTCTGGCTTTTTAGCTAGCTTCTTTTCAGATATATAAGCTACAAACGAAGAAATTGTCGCACCTGCACCCGGTAAAACCCCTAAGATAAAGCCAAGAAAGGATTGTCTCGTCATAGGTCCAGCCATGTCTTTATAGTCTTGCTTACTTAACTTTAAACTACCGATATTATTTAATCCTTTTAGTTTTTGCTTACGGTTTAATATTAAAAAGCAAACTTCAGCTAAAGCAAATACGCCAAGTGCAATAATTAAAAAATCAATTCCATCTAATAAGTTCACGCTGCCAAATGTAAATCTACTCGTACCCGTTTGTGCATCAATTCCAATAGTCACAACCATAAAACCAACAACTGCTGAAATTAACGCTTTAATTGTTGAACCTTCCGATAGGCTAGCAATGGCCGTCAGCCCAAGGAGCATTAGCGCAAAGTATTCTGGAGGACCGAATACGATGGCCACGCTGGCCAGCATCGGTGCGAACATCATCAAGAGCACAACGCTAACAGTACCCCCAATAAATGAACAAATAGCTGAGATGGCTAACGCCTTACCCGCTTTTCCCTGCTGAGACATCGGGTAACCATCGAATGATGCTGCAACGGTTCCTGCTACTCCAGGGGCATTTAATAAAATGGAAGATGTCGATCCACCGTACATCGAACCATAATACACTCCTGCCATCATAACCAGTGCACTTGTTGTATCCATTCCATACGTCACTGGAATCATAATCGCAATTGCACTGATTGGTCCTAGACCTGGAATCATTCCGATAATTGTTCCAATAAAAACACCAATGAAGACAAATAGTATAGCTTCCCAGCTAAAAGCAACTTGAAACCCTTGTACAATTCCTTCAAACATGACTCTCTTCCCCCTTTCTTATCTCATTAAAATGGCAAAATACCTGCGGGTAATCGAATAGCTAAACCATAGTTAAATAAAACATAAGACCCAATCGAAAAAATACAGGCGGTTAAAATATTCGCCACCCAATTTTTATAACCGAGAAATCGAGAGCAGAAAATAATAAAGGCCGTTGTCATAATAACGAAGCCGACTACTTCTAGTACGGTAATATAAGCTAAAATAAGAGCCATAACCCCTAAAAGCATAAATAATTCGTTCCGCTTAATGACGCGCTTTTTCTTTTGTTCTTCTGTATCACTATCTGGACTAAAAAAGAGAACGATAGCTAACACGAATAAGCCAAAGCCGAGCATTTTTGGAATAAGATCTGAATCTACAGGAACAAACGCATACTCAGGTAAATTAAATGCTAAAAATAAATAGACGACTGATAGAGTCATTAATGCTAAACCTAACCCCTTATTAACAGACCACTTCATGCGGTTACCTCCTTTATTTTTTTATAAACCCTAGCTCTTTTAATAAAGTCTCTAGCTCTTTCGATTGTTCATCTAAAAATAATTTAAATTCTTCGCTGTCCATATATTGTTCATCCCAGCCGTACGATTCGCGAACCTTTGCAAAAGATTTTGAATCGGATGCTTTCTTAAAGATTTTTTGATAGTAATCTAATTGTTCTTTTGTCATATTAGGTGGTCCGAAAATACCACGCCATACAATAAACTCAGCGTCAATTCCTTGTTCTTTTCCTGTTGGCAAAGTACCTAAAAACTTATCTCCTTTTAGCCTTTCAGGTGAAGTGATGCCCAAAACTTTCATTTTCCCAGCTCGTGCTTGTTCAGCCGCGTCCAATACGCCGGTTGACACCACATCTACACTACCGTTTAAAACAGCCGTCATCGCTCCACCTTCCTGATCAGAGATATAGCGAATTTTTGTAATATCCACACCCGCTGCATTTGCGAATAACACAAACTGCATATGGTCCATGCTTCCTGGTGATGAGTTTCCAATAACAGTAACTTTTTCTGGCGTTTTTCTCATCTCTTCAAAAAGCTCATCTAAACTGTCCCAACGAGCATCACCGCGCACTGCAAAAGCTCCGTAATCTGCAATTAAATTTGCAATAGGCGTAAAGTCTTTGTAACCATATGGAGACTGTCCATTCAATGCAACAAAGTGTAGAGGAGGTGAACTAATAAACAGATTATGAGGGTCATTTCGCTTATGAATGTATGCCCAACCAACAGCGCCTCCCCCACCTGGCTTATTTACAACGCCAAATCCTTTGTTTGCTAAGTTTTCTTCATCAATTGTACGTGCTAACATACGTGCTGTAGTATCCCATCCTCCACCTGCTGCAGATGGCGCAATAATTTCAATAGATCGGTCTGGCTCCCACTCTCCTTGTTCATTAACTTTTCCTTGTTGAACTGGCATGGAACAACCGGTTAATGCAACTAAGCTTACACTAAGTAAAACTAACCATTTTTTAATCAATGAAAGCGCCTCCTTTTTATTTTTAACTAATTTTACCTACCGAGTTCATTTTTGTAACCGTTTTCTTTTTAAAGTGTATTAAGGTTATTTTGCAAATTAAGTTCATTTTGTTCACAAAAAAAGCTTTCAAAGAGTGAACTCTTTGAAAGCTCCTTATTCGGAATAAACAACATAGTATTTTCGCTCTGGCCTTCCAACAATCCCATATACCAGCTCAGCTTTCACTTCATGAATAGAGATTAGATATTCTAAATATCGTCTTGAAGTAGTGCGAGAAGCGCCTAGAAGTTTGCCAAGTTCTTCTGCTGTAATCCCTTCATTTTGCTGCTTTAATAATTCTCTCACTTTTTCTAAAGTTAACTGATCGATACCTTTTGGAAGATGATTTCCATCTATTTTTTTAGTATTTTTAAACTGAAAAAGTTGGTCTGCCATCGTTTGAGTAATTTTTTGCTGAGAATTTAAGACTCGATTATTTCTGCTTACCTTCTCAATAGCATCAGAAAGACGTTGAAGCTCAATTGGTTTAACTAGATAATCAATGACACCAAGGTTATATGCATCTTTCAATACGCTTATATCAGTTGCAGCTGTAATTAATATCACCTGTACGGTTAAACACTGTTCTTTCAATTGGTGAATCAAGTCAATTCCTATTTGATCAGGTAAATATACGTCTAATAAGATTAAATTAGGCTGCCAACGCTTTACTTCATCTAGAGTTTCTTTCGCTGTTGCAACTGTTTTCACTTCTTTTACTTGCTTTAAGCTTTTTACATACTGACAGTGAATATCTGCTACTCTGTAGTCATCTTCTGCAATTAAAACCTTCATATCATGTCGCTCCTGTTTTTGGTATATGTATATGAATAACAGTTCCGTATGGCTGATTTTTTGATAGATGGATTGTTCCATTGAGTTCATCTAAAGCAGCTTTCACAAGCGCTAATCCAAAACCTCTATGTCTCCCTGCTTTTGTGGTGTACCCTTCGTTGAAAATCATGTTGATATCCGCCTTTTCAATACCGCAACCATTATCTCCTAACTCAATAACTAATTCATCGCCTATATCTGTTAGAAACAAATCGACAAGTGGTTCTGCTTCTTCTGCCACAGCATCAAACGCATTATCAATAATATTTCCTAATATAGTGACTAAAGTTGCCGTCATCTTAATTGGCCAAGTCATCTGAATAAAGCTATCTTCATCAATAATAAAGTCAATCTTCTTTTCAGAAGCTTTAGAAAGCTTGCCAATTAAAACTGCTTGTATAGTCGAATCAGTAATTCGTTCGAATAACACACGCTCATATATTTTTTGTTGGCCAATTTCTTCGTGAATGAATTGCTTGGCCTTTTCACTATACCCCAGCTGCAGCCATCCAGAAATGGCATATAGCTTATTCGTATATTCATGAGTTTGTGCACGCAGGTCTTGAGAATACTGTTGAACCTCCGATAAAGTGTTGACTAGCTCTTGAACACCAGATTTCTCTTGAAAGCTAGCCAATTTGCCCGCGTAACTATCTTTTTCACCAATTATTTTATAATGTACAATCAACGGCTTTTTATCGTAGATTGTCTCATAGTGACCGGTGGCCAGCTGATTAGCGAGCACATGCGAAATTTCCGAATCTCTTAAAACTTTTTGAACCGGTTGGCCAATGATATTCTCTCTAATTCCAAGAATCTTTTTGCCTGAATGATTAATGAGCGTCACATTCCCTTTTTGGTCTGTCGCAATTAACCCTTCATTTAGCGCTTCTAAAATAGCTCCTCTCTCTTTGTACAGCCTAGCGATTTGATAAGGCTCCAGACCAAACGTGTCCCTACGAATACTTTTGGCAAGCATAAAACTCCCCGCAACACCACTAATAAAAATAAAAGCAAGCCAAATAGAAAAAGCAGCAAGCCCTTGCTCAAATAAAGAATCCACATATGATAGCATAAAACCTACTGATACAACGCCAATAATCTGGTTATTTTCATCATAGATAGGTGACTTTCCTCTTACTGACATCCCAAGAGATCCTTTGGCAAATGAAATATAGTTTTCTCCTTCAATAAGAGCTCGTTCATTATCTCCGCCAATCATCTTTTGACCAATCTTCTCTTTATCAGGATGAGTATAACGAACCTCATCTGCATCACCAATTACAATAAACTCTGCGCCTGATTGCTTTCTAATTCGCTCAATGAGTGGCTGAATCATCGTAGCGTTTTCATTTTGCAGAATAACTTCCTTTACGAACGGCATTTCTGAAACAGCAATCGCTGTTGTTAATGCTTGTTCGCCTAGCAATTCGCGCGTCTGTTTTCGTTCAAAGTAAATATATACAATTGCTACCATTAACATAATCATCGTAACTAAAATACAAACCAAGAACATAAATTTACGTTCTAACGGCCAACGAGCCTTCACTTTGCAACGCCCCCTACTATTTTAGTATAACTAGAGATGTAACTGATTGGTAGGTTTAGTTAGAATTATCTGACTTTTATCACATAAAAAAGGAGACCTCTTTAACATAAGGTCTCCTACAATCTTCTACATAAAGAGCGGAATAATTAAGCCTGTCAACAGAAGGATAAGAGCTCCTCCTAACCTAGAAGCAATTTGTGCAAATGGCATGAGCTGCATACGCTTTGATGCTGAAAGAACGGCTACGTCACCAGTTCCCCCCATATTTGCCATACATAAACCCGCACAAATTGCCGATTCAATCGGATAAAAACCAACTAGTCGCCCAAGCAATGCTGCTCCGATTACAGCACCTAACACAACGCCAGCTACTAGTAAGATATACTGAAGGCTTAGCGCTTCTAACACAGCATTTAAATCTGTATACGCTACACCAATTCCAAATAGTAGAGCGAGTGTCCATGTCTTAGCAACAAATTGATACCACTGGCTCGCACCTTCCACAACAATTTCAGGAATTAGGTTGGCAATTTTAGCAACAGCAACAAGGATAATCATCAATGCATACGGATGAAGCGGAATAATTGCACCTAATAAATGGCCACAAGCAAAGAATAGTAGAGCGGCTAATAATCCAATTCCCATTTTCGAAATATCAAACTTTGACTTCTTTTCTTCTATTTTTAAACCTGGAATAAGCTGACCGTTTCCTGACAATGAAGGGACCTTATTACCTAAGCTGTTTAATAGACTCGCAAAAATAATAGCGAATACGTTACCTAATGCTAATGCTGGAACAAGAATTGAAATATAATAGCTTGGAGAGTTTCCAAGTGATTCTGAGTAAACCTGAGCCATCGGAATTGCTCCAGCTCCCATTCCTCCACCTAAAATTGGCAGTGTAATGACTAGAATTGCATCTTGCAGTGAAAAACCAATTAGAACCCCTACTATTCCTGCAATCACCATAGCTCCAATTACTGCACCAAAAATTGGAACAAAGTAGCGAACACCAATTTTAATGAGTACTTTCGAATCCATCCCTAAAATACTACCCGTGATCAAAGCTGCAATATAAAAGTCTAAAAACCCAGCAGTTGTCATAAAATCCGTCACATTTGTTGTTACGGTTTCCGGTAGAATCCCGCTATATACCATATAAGCGGAACCAAATATGGCAACAATAGCTCCTCCACCTAAATAAGATTTAATGATTGGTAAGCGATCTCCAATCCAACCTAAAGCTTCACCGAATACAACCATGACAAGTAAACTTCCAATCATACCAGCAGGTAGATTACCGGTATAAACCGTCACGACTGTGATGGCTAAAAACAAAGCAAACCATAAAATGGGCATGCCCATAATTGCCGGCTGCATATTATTTTGCGAAAGATCATATACTTTTGGCCTTTTATCTAAGGCATCTGACTTTCTCAATGGCTTTTCCATACGCTCCATCCCCTTTTTGTAATCGTTTTCAATTGACTTATAGACATTCTAAATGATTTTTAACGCGCGGTGATAGGTTATGAAACTTATTAAAGTTTTGTAATTAAAAAAATCAAATTGTTTGTCTAATTTTTCTAAATGACAGTAAATAATTGCTGGAATATAAAATAAAAAAGCCATTTGAACAAATATTCAAATGACTTTTTTATTTATTTAAAGGCTGGAATAGCTGTTTCATCGTACTTTTCTTCTAAGAATTTACGAACTTCTGGGCTTGTCATTGCTTCAGCTAGCTTCTTAATTGCATCTGAATCAGCGTTATCTTTGCGCGCTACTAAGGTAATTGCAAAATCATTGTCTACTCCTTCAGTAAGAAGTGCATCACTTTTTGGTGTTAAACCAAGAGGCGCGGCATAAGCTGGCGTCATGACTACCGCATCCGCATCATCATACATTCTCGATAGCATCAGTAAATCAACTTCTTTAAACTTAAGGTTTTTGGGATTCTCTTTAATGTCCGCCTTCGTATAATACGTATCTTTCTTGTCACCTAACTTGATAACATCATGCTGCGCAAGCAAAGAAAGAGAACGATCAATATTAGAAACGTCATTAGCAATGGCCACAGTCGCACCATCAGGTAATTCTTCTACTGACTTATAGTTCTTTGAATATACGCCATAATTTGCAAAATAAATTGGCTCAACGGCTACTAATTCTGCGTTGTTATTACGATTAAATTCTTCCATATAAGGCACGTGTTGAAAGAAGTTTGCATCTACTTCTCTAGCTGCAAGCGCGCTATTGGGCTGTACGTTATCACTCAAGACTTCTACTTGTAAGTCAATGCCTTCTTCCTTTAGCTTTGGCTTTACAAGGTCTAAAATCTCTGTCATTGGTGGTATTAAAGAGGCTACTTTTAACGTAACTTCTTCTCCATCTTGTCCTTGCTTATCTTTATTTTCATTTGTTTCGTTTGCTTGGCCACAACCACTTAGTGCTACAACAAGCACAAGCATAAAAAAGAATAGTTTTTTCATTTTTTTCCTCCATTATTTATCTTTTATCCAACACTCTGGCCACAGTCATTCCAACAAATTGGACGAACTGCACCAACACAATCATAATAATAATCATGTACATCATTAAATCTGTTTTAAATTGTTGATACCCATACCGAATGGCGAAATCACCAATTCCTCCTCCGCCAACAACTCCCATAATAGTCGAATACGAAATAAAGCTAATAATCGATGTCGTCAGTCCAAGGATTAGACCCGAGCGTGCTTCTACATAAACAAACTTAAACATAATTTCTCGAACAGATGCCCCCATCGAAATCGCTGCTTCGATAACACCTTTAGGCACATCTAACAGCGATTGCTCAACAAGACGTGAGTAGTGCGCAATGGCAATAATCGAGAGTGGAATTGTTGCTGCTGCTGTTCCAATTGCTGTCCCGAGGACAAAACGAGTAAACGGTATGAGGAAGACGACCAGTAATAAAAATGGAAACGAGCGAATTGTATTTACCATTAGGTTTAAGATTGAAAATATGAGTTGATTTTCAATCAATTGCCCCTTCCGACAAAGAAATAAAAAAGTACCAACGGGAAGTCCGATGAGAACTGCAGCTAAAATTGAAACACCAACCATCACAAAGGTTTCACCAATAGATTGCCATATTTCAGTTTCATATTGTGCCAAAACTTCAAGCATTGTCTATTTCCTCTCCCTCTGTTAATTGATCTACAAAATATTGTGCCCGATTCTCTTTCATTTGAACACCTTTTGGCTTTGTCGTTACCGTTTGATAGAGAGATCCATTTTCGAGAACGGTGACGCGATTGCATATGCTTTTAATGACTTCCATCTCATGGCTGACAATCACGATGGTCACACCTAAGTGCTGATTAATATCCTCTAATACTTTTAATAGATCAGCTGTAGTATTAGAATCCAGAGATGAGGTCGGCTCATCACAAAGTAACACTTGCGGCTTGTTTGCCAAGGCTCTTGCAATGGCCACACGCTGCTTTTGGCCACCGCTTAGCTGAGCTGGATACTTATCTTTTAGCTCAGCTAAGCCAACAAAGCTTAAGCATTCTAGCACGCGCTTTTTCTGTTCCTCTTTTGGAGATCTTGTTAGCTCTAATGAAACAGCCACGTTATCGTACACTGTCTTATTAGAAATTAGATTAAAGTGTTGAAAGATCATCCCAATCGACTTTCTCGCTTCTCGAAGCTTCTTCCCACTCATCTTTGTTAAGATTTGAGCATTCACTTCTACTTCTCCCTCATCTGGAATTTCAAGTAGGTTCATAAGACGAAGCAACGTTGACTTCCCCGCTCCACTCGCTCCAATAATTCCATGAATCTCACCGCTATTTATCTCTAAAGATAACTCTTTAATCGCCTGAAACTGTGCAAATCTTTTACTTACACGATTTAATTTAATCATGAAAACCCCCTCCTTTCTTTAGTTGAAGGGTGAGAACATTCCTATGAACAGCTGCACTTAAAATAGAAATTATTCACCGCTGTTTATTTTAACATTATTTTATGCGATTTTATGAGGTTTTACTATATATTCAGCTTGAGCTTACATGCTTTTATTCTTAATCGCCTCGGCAAGTTCATATAAAGCATACTGCTCTTTAATTTTATAGGTTCTACCTTCTTTTTGCAGGTATCCTTTCTCACAGAACTGTATCAATACGTGCAACAAGTGGCGATACGAAACACCGAGATAGTCACAAACAATGACGTGCTTTTCTCGGTAAACTCCGTTATCAGCCGTCTGTATAATAAAGTCCGCAAGCCTGTTCTCTAGAGGGAAAGCTAAGCTCTGTGAGTATTTAGCTGCCATTAACGTTGCTTTAACACTCAAAAACTTTGTTAATTCTCGAAGAAACTTAGCGTCTTCAAGCAACCTGGTGCGACATTGGGAGAAAGGCAACACCAAACAAACTGTTTTGGTGGCGGCTTGAATTCCTTTTGTATAGTACACATCGTTTAATAATTCCATTTCACCGATATAATCATGCGCATTGATAAAGTTAAGAAGCGATACTTTCCCGTTTTGATGTGTTACGTATATTTTCGCTTTTCCTTCTGTCACATAAAATAAAAAATCTGGTCTCCTTCCTTCGCGGATAATCCACTCATCGCGCTTATACTCTCGTACCTCAAGAAACTCTTCAATTTCAAAAGAAAACTGATTAGCAATTGAATGCCTTTCTAGATACAACCGCTTTTTTTCACCTTTGTAAATTTCCATCTGCCACCTCAAAACTATGAGATATCTCATAGTAATTATATTTATTCTCATGATATCATGCGATTGATAAGGAGGATACGAATGAATACACAACGGTGGATGAGCACACATTTTTTTAGTTTTTTTCTGACATGGGGAATTTTTCTACCCTATTGGTCGGGCTGGATGATTCAAACAAAAGGAATTAGCGTTTCAGAAGCTAGTTTTATTATGAGTATTGGCTTAGTGGCGAGGGGGATTTCTACACTATTTGCTTTTCCTTATTTATTAGAACGAGTCAGCAATAAAGCGCTTTTAAATATTGCGGGAATTGGCACGTTGATTGGGATTCTTTGTTACATTCCAGCTAATTCGTTTACAAGCTTACTAGTCGTAACCGTCTTTTTGCATATTTTTTACCCAACCTTAATGCCAGCTTTAGATAGCGTCGCTGGTGTTCTTGTACAAAGTAAACAGCTGAAACACTACGGAAAAAGTCGTCAATGGGGATCCATTGGATTTGTGTCTGTAGGTATCCTGTTAACTGTATTTACAGGAATGCTTGGAGATAACGTGATCTTTTGGGCGCTACTGCTTGGGATTAGCTGCTTTGTCGCTCTTAGTTTCACAAGTGCTCCGGACATTTTATCGAAGAAACCACAAATAAACCAAGGTAAAAAGGTAAATATCATAGATTTATTTCGCACCAAACATTTCTTAGTTGTACTTATTATTGTGGTGCTGCTTCAAGCCGCCCATGCTACTTATTACAACTATGGCTATATCTTTTTACAAGAAATCGATGCGCCAATCTATCTAATCGGTGTCATTATCAATATTGCCGTTATTGCTGAGATTATTTTCTTTTCGATTGCAGATAAACGCTTTAGCCGCTTTTCACCAGGGACCTTATTGGCATTGGCTGCAGCTGGCTCTTCTCTGCGATGGGTGTTAGTATTTATTTTTCCAAACATTATTGTCTTTTGTATAGCGCAAACCCTACATGCGTTTTCATTTGCGATGGGGCACTATGCTTTCATGAAATACTTAACAGCAAACATTCCACATACACATATTCCAAAAGCTCAAGGCATGTACTCAGCTTTCGCACTCAGCTGGAGCACAGCTGTATTCACAGTTTTCGGTGGCTTCTTATATGAAATTGAGCCAAGATATGCTTTCATTGGAATGCTTGCGTGTAGCTTACCTGCGATGTGCATTGCGCTTATGTACCGGAAGCTAGAAGTGGAAAAGAAGATTTTATTGTCTGCTTAGATGTTTTGATAATTAAATTTTGATTAAAAGAGTTTGAGTTTGGGACATAACAAAATGATTGCTTCTAAAAGACGAACAATAGATGTTCCCATCTCTTTAGGTTATCTGAACACGTTCGTTCCATTGCGCTACGGCCATTCGCTTTCCGCGGGGAGGAACCTGAGCTTCTTCGCTGCGCTTTGGGATCTCAGTTTTCCACAGGAGCCGAGTGTCCTACGCTCCATTCCACCCTGTTTCCAACATTGTTTTCACAATCAACAAAAAACCTGAACGATTAAAAGTGATAAACTCTCAATCGTTCAGGTATAGTAGGGGCTCCACTACTTATGTCTCAGTGTCTTCTTCCACCACTAACATACTATTGATTTCATCATATACATTGGCGAAGGTATTCGAATTTACTTCATCACCAATCACTGCTTTTATAATTTCTTCAAACACCGCTTTATCTTCCTCGGCAGTCATGATTTCATTGCAGTTCAACACATTTTCGATACGGTTTATTCGCTTTGCTCCCAGCATAAAGGATGTGATTAATGCCTGCGGCGTTGTCCGTAAAGCTAAGGAACAGAAATCCACAAATTCGAGAGACAAGTTTAATAACGGGATTGGCTTGATATAAACGCTATAAATGTCAGCGATTTTCAGTAAATCGTTATCCAACTTAAATTGTTTTCGAATCTCTGCTATATCTTTGTTATTCATCTCTAATTTTAACTCCCTGGCTAGTAAGATTCGTGTTTTGTATATTTTAAAATTAAATTGCTAATAATGTGTACGAATATGGAGTTTTTAAGTACGAATAGAAATGTTTTTTCTCAATAAGAGGGGTGAGATGTACATGTTTTGGAAAAAAAAACAGATTGAAAGTAAGCTTGCTGCTCAATCAATAGCTGAATCTGAATTATCGATAGAAGCTCTGAAAAAAAGCCTCGTTCAAATGGATGATGCAGAATTTGTAGAAATTGACATTTCCGATATTCGAAAAATTCATCTTGTTTACATACGAACTCTCATTGACGAAGAAAAATTAAATGAAAGCATTATAAAACCTTTAACTAATTGTTCCAAACCGTCTATTCAAGATTGCATTATGAATTCCTCAATTATTCCCATTTCTATTTTTATAGAGGCAAAAAAACAGTTGTTTTCAGGGTCCATTTTGTTATTTGATTCTTCGCAAAACCTTTGGTTAGCTGTGCCATTAAAAAATCCTATTGGACGTGCCATTGAAACGTCCGAAACAGAAACCATCATGTTCGGAGCAAAAGACAGCTTTAGTGAACAAGTAGAACAAAATATTACGCTTATTCGAAGACGACTCCCCATACATGAACTGAAAACAGAGAAGTTTACTGTCGGTTCTATGAGTGAGACAAGTGTTGTTTTAATGTACATAGAGGGGCTGACTAATCCAGAGTTTGTTTCAACAGTCAAAGAGAAGATTTCTGAAATTAATTTTGATCTCTTCTTTGACTCCTCTCAAGTTGCGGCATTCATGGAGGACCATCAAAACAGTATTTTCCCTCAGTTTCAGCAAACTGACCGGCCTGATGTAGTTGCTTATTCTCTGGGATTAGGAAAGATCACCCTTCTGGTAGACAATACACCATTTGCTCTTGTTGCACCCATTACTTTTTTCCATTTGTTCCAATCACCCGAGGACTATATTAATCGATGGGTAGTTGCCAGTTTTTTGCGCATCATCCGTTATCTCTGTTTTATTCTGTCAATCACATTGATTCCTTTCTATGTGGCGTTGACAACTCATCACTATCAAATGATTCCTCTACAAATGCTTATGGTCTTGGTCGACTCAAGGAGCAAGCTTCCTTTCACTCCTTTTTGGGAAGCATTTATCATGTTAATTTTTATTGAAATCATAAAAGAAGCAAGTTTAAGGATGCCTACAAAAACAGGTCAAACACTTGGGGTTATTGGTGGTATTGTGATTGGTCAAGCGGCTGTTGAGGCTGGATTCGCTAGCAAAGTATTAATTGTCCTGGTTGGAATCTCGACGATCGCTTCCTTTCTTATTCCCAACTACCTTATGACAAAAGCAAATTCATTAATTCAATTGATGCTTCTTGTTTTTTCTTCTTTACTTGGGATAATTGGGATTACACTAGGAAGTATTGCTATTTTAGCCCATCTTAATAGCTTGTCTTCAATCAGGCAACCCTATTTTTCACCAGTTTCCCCTTTCTTTAGAAAGGATTGGATTGACTTATTTATTCGAGGACCATTAGTTAAAATGTTGGAGCGTCCAAAGCATCTTAAACCTCTAAAACTGAAGAGATATAAAACTAGGAGATGACTTGATGGAAACCCACCAATTATTTAAAAAGAATGAAACCTATAATGGGCTCTATGCCATGTTGTTGGTAAATCGCCTCCAAATGCTATACTTTTTTCTGATTATGCCAAATATCTTGATCAATCCATATATGATTTGGGTGCTTATAGCTGTCGGGATATTATCCCAACTAAACCTTCTTCTTTTATCGAAGTGGCTTTTAACCCGTTTATCTAGCAATGGATATAATGGATTTGTCCAATTGTTTGGAAAAAAATTGGTGCGATTTCTCTCTTTCATCGGGTTGTTCTTTATTCTACTTAAACTTTCCGTCATAACATTAGGATTCAGTGAAATTGTTCAAACATTTATGCTTCCATCAACAGATACAAATTTTCTTGTCTTTTTTATTTTGTTGTTCTGTTTTTATGTCGCAGGTAAGGGCGTTGAACATACCATTCGTTTTGTGTTAATTTCTTTTTTCTTTACATTTTGGATAATCACATTTTTCATTTTTTTATTCTTTCCTCCAATAGCTCAACTCAGTGATTTGTATCCACTTATTCCAATGGAGTGGAAAGTAGAAAATTGGAAAGCTTTTTTTTTAATTTTGTCTTCCTATTCTGGTCCGGAATTTCTGGTATTTTTGGGACCATGGCTTAAAACAAACAATAAAACCTTTCGCTATTTGTCTTACGGCAACGCTCTCACCATTGTAGAGTATGTATTCCTATTTATAGCATCCCTACTTTATTTCGGTTCCAATTATTTAAGTAAAAGTCAATATCCAATTATTGATATGGCCCGTTATTTTCAAAACCCAGTGTTTGAACGAATTGATATGATCATGCTTTCCTTTGAATTATTTAACCTAGTTTTTGCAGTTTCTCTATTTCTACTATTGTTTTATGGAGCATCTAAAATAGCTTTTAATACAATGAGCAAGCCGTCCAGTGGAAAAGGTTTGTTATTCAGTGTATTCCTTATTTTTATCGGAATGATTCTTATAAATGAATTATTTTGGAAGTCTTGGGAGAAGCAGAACTCTTTACTTAATCTTCAAATTATAACTGGAAGCATAAGCTATTTTCTAGTTCCACTTGTTATTGTTTTAGTAATGAAAAAAAGAGGGGGTTAAAAAACATGCGTCTACATAAAAAGATATGTAAAAGATTGATACTCCTTTTTATGACTTTTTGGTTATCTGGCTGTGCCCCTTTTACCGAAAATAACCTTATTGAAGAAATTTCCCCCATTACCTTTTTGTCAATTAGTAAGGGGGATAAAGGGAAATTAAAAGTCAGTACAATTTTGCCTCCTCTAAGTAAAGAAAATAAGATTGTTATGTCGCAAGAAGTCGGCTTATTAAAGGAGGATGTACAGAAGTACAACTTAAACTTCTACCAGGAAATTAAATCCGGACAAATGCGGATGCTGGTAATTAGTGATGAACTTGGAAAAGACGGGATTATGTCCATTATAAATGTATTATTGACTGATCCGGATATTCCTTTGAGAATCTATTTAGTTATCGTAAAAGGAAATTTTGAAGAATACTTGGAAAGTCAATTGGGCAAAGATAAAAACTTTGATTACTCGTTTTACCGAATGCTGAAGCATTATGAGGAAAAAAACCAAGGAGAATTAACTGTCGTTAATCTTCATCAATTTAAAAATTTGCTCTATACTCCTTATTCAGATCCTTTCTTGCCTGTATTCAAAATAAAAGAGGATGGGGTCAACTATGAAGGTACAGCCTTGTTTCAAGATGACAAGCTAGTTAAAACTATTTCATCTTTAGATGATCGTATCTTCCAGCTGATAAACAACGATCACTACTTAGAAGTTTTACCGATTCAAGAATTTGAAGTTGTACTGGGTCATGTTAGATCTAAAATAAAAGTAGATATCGATAGCAGCTATTCTACAATGACTTATACCGTGAATATAGACACTAGGGTTGAGGAATACCGGGGAGAGAAGCAATTATTTGACCCAAAGGAGTTAGAAAATATGAAAAAAGATATCGAAATCTATCTTGAAAAACAAACACATGAACTAGTTAAAAAGATGCAAGAATTGAAAGTGGATCCATTACAGCTTGGCAAACAAACAAAAAGACCATTCTCAAAACCAATGGAAGAAAAAAAATGGATTGAAATGTTTGAGAAGATGGATATTAAAATAAAATACAATATTAACATCGATCCTTTGACCGATGCAAATTCAAAAAGGTAAAACCTTTAATTTTTCCTATCGAATAACTCATAACGCAAACAAAATGCCCTAGAATCTAACGATTCTAGGGCATTTTGTTTACAATCTATCGCTTTGTGTGATATCTGTCATAATTATACAATAACACAAGCAAGCGTTGTGGTCGAAAATTTGGGAAATGACCATAATTTCATCACATCCGCCTGGCTTTGCTCCAAAAATGTCTGCGGCTTTTCTTTTACCGTTTGTTTGCTACCAATAATCGATGAGCCTAATTGTTGCTAGAGAGCATTTAAGTAAATCTGTCTTTTTAGATGAGTAAAATACTCTCAATTGAATCTGGTTAAAAACTCCAATTATATAAATAGGTGTTATTCATATTATAAAGCTTATAAAAACATTTCTTTACTTATGGTACGGTTCTCCGTGATGTATCTAAATGAGGTTTTTTATCGTTGTATTAATAAATTCTATAGCCTTAAATAAGTAATCATTCATTTGCTCATTCCATAGGGCTAAGAATACCAAGAAACTTCCTAGAAAAATAACAACCTTTTTATATGAAAGCCGGCTTTTGGAATCATCCACAAACATTACAGCACCAGGAGATAAATTTCTCGTATATATGGTAGAATTTAGCGGGACATCTTTTCCTTTTTCTGATACTACAATTAGATTTTCACCATTTTCACCTTGTGTAATATTAATATCATAGAATAAACTTAATATCGGATTGATATGGTAAAGGTTATTATGCATATAAAGATATCCTATTACTAGAAAAAGCACTATAAATGCAAATATCGTTGGGATATTAAAGTCTCCGTCGCTGTTAGTAATATTTGAGTTAAATGAAATAAAAGGAATTATATAAGTTACTATATAATTTAAAGCTTCACTGCCCTTACTATTTATCATGACTAATTTAATTCGAAAATTAGGACTTGCCTTTAATGGTTTCTCTAAATATAATTTTAAAGTTAAAAGAGTGATTGACATAATCAACCAAATAAATAGACACAATACAAGGTTATTTATGTTCATTAGGAACAAGATAATAAATAGAGGCAAGTAAGAACTTAAGAAAAGCATATACCTAAATACTCTATTAATCATAAATTCTACTTTATCCCCCATGATATTATCCTCTCTCCTCATAAGTTAGCCTATGTTTATTCTTTGGTTAGCAAATATCCTTGTCTCACTTACTAATGTTTCTGCTGCCTCATCATTAATAATCCTTATTATTTGGTCCACTGACTTATAACTATTTTCTTCATCGATGCTAATTGTTTCCTTTTCTGAATCCAAACTAAAAAATAGACCTTCATGTATTGCTTCCTTGACCTTCTTAAAAGTCTCAAACGTAACATTCTCAAACTTACTCGCAGAACTTATCGTAAAGAGCTTCTTCTTAAAGTTCTTATTCCTGTTACAATGAGACTCTAAAACAAGAAAGTTATCTATTAAGCCGCTCCCATTAATACTTCCTAAGATAGCCTCGGAGTGCATGTTTATATGTTCTTCGTACTTAAATAAGCGTTCAAAGAAAAAGCCATGCGTTACAAAAATCTCATCATCAATACTAAATGCACAACATTTTTCATTTAACTCTAGGTGTGATACTTCTACTTTTTGAAGCAGGTCACCATCTTCATTTCCAAAACTATATAAGCTTTTTTTCGGCTTATAGAAGTTAGATTTTGAAAGTGTCGAAAATATTTGAACATGGAATTCTTTTGTTGTGTTATTATTTGTTACAATCACATCAATAACGTATCCCTTCATAGAGCTTGAAGACTCTTCGAAAACCTTCTTAGTAAGTCCAGTAGAGTTATCTTCTATGATGAGTTGCTCAATATCTAGAAAGTTCGGTACTTCACCTTTCTTCAAACACGAAACACTTTCATTACCATCTGGTGATGTATTATTGTGATATTCGAACAATTGAGCATCAATAGCATTTTCTAGATTCTTACAAATGATTGTCCTTAAATCTTCATGGGTGGACATATTCAGCTTATATAATTTAAAAGGTTCCTCTTCATCTGAAAGTAGAAATGCTGACAAACCATTAATTGAATAGTTTTCAGTACAATTAACGAAAATATCTTGTAAAACCTTAAAGTTAGTTTCCATACAATAACCTCGTTCAAAGTAGTTTAGTGATTCATATTTACTATTTTATCACAATCTTCTTTAAACGAAGGCTCTTGAATTTAAAAGTTCAATGCATAATGGAGTTGGATATCTTGAAAATTCTGTATTCCAATTCTCTTAATATAGATATTTTCTAAATGTATTCCATCAATAAACTCCAACTCTATTTCTGATGTTTTTTTGAATAACATATCGAGCTCCTTTTCATTTTCAATAACCACCATGGCTTGATACGTTGGTAACTTAAATTCTTGAATCTCTTCTCCATTACTTAGATACTCGAATAGACTGGAAAACTCACTGCGTAAGTAGTTTACCATTTCATTTGGTAAATCACCTGCAAGGTTATTAAGGTCCTTTAAGCAATAAATCATTTTCATTAACGATAACTCCTTGAAGGACTCTGTGTAAGCTCTGATACTATACAAGCTACGATTCCAACGACTGTTCCCATTAAAAAGTATTGCATTATTATTCCCCCTTTATTTTTTCAGATTAGTGTTCTTCTTCACATATACGTAAATAGATACGCCAAACGCCACGCCTGCTTTGAATAGGTCAATTGGTGTCATGAACTCACCTCCTTTACCAGAAAATCAAACACGTAAAAAGAGACGAAAACTCTTATAGAGCAAACCTCTCTGACTTGTAAACGTATTGATTGTTCTACCTTTCCGACTGCCATTTCTTCATACGAAGCTAATAGGCTTAACAAGTTCACCATCTTTCAGCAAACCAATTCCGATATCCTTCAAACCATGCTTATCCTGTAATAAGAACACAACGTTCGATGCACCGCCATCGTAGAAGAATACCCAACATGTTAGTTCTGGTTTGTTTTCATCTGGAATAGTAGCCTTAACCTCTTCGTTGCTTATGTCATCCACTGATAGGGTCCTAACGTCGGCTTTCCAGTCCTTCTGTGCTAAATGTGGATGATGCTCCTCCATGTAATTCCTGAATACATTAATAATGCTCATAGGTTATTTGCTCCTTTTCATAGGTCGATTAAAATAGAAAAAGGGGGAGAGAACTCATCCGTAATAGATGAATCCTCTCCCCCTTTAAAGGTGAAGTGTTTTGCAACTTCTTTATTAAGTTGTATTTGTATCGTGTCAATCTTCCGGTCCTCATTGATGGTGATTTGACGGATGAGCAGGTGCATCAGTCTTTTCCTCTGCTCCCTGGTCAATGATTCTTGATAGGCACTTTTGAAGTTTTGCATGACCTGTTTGACCATTGAAAAGTTTATGAGTTGTGTACAACCTTGCCCTATCTGCAGTTCAATAGGAGAAAGTCTCTCTTCAAGATGTTCTTTTTCTTCATTCAGAGTAGATAAGCGTTGTACTAGGTCTTCTTTTTGAATCAAATCATCTTCGTACAAACCAAGGACTTTTTCTTTTTTTTGATGATTGGCTTCTAGTGCCTTTTTCAACGTCTCGTATTCATGTTGAAGTGGTGAGGAATTTATCTCCTTCTTGTTGTTAATCCTTTTAACAATCTGCTCTATAAGAACTTCATTTGTAGCGATGGTTGATAGTTTTTGGAGTACATGTTTGTCAGCATAGTCAGTTCTTACTCCATTAGAACGACAAACTGCTGAACCTTTGTTCTTCCAAGCTCCACAAACATAATACTCCAAAACCTTTTTTGTACCGTCTTTGAGCGTATTCGTTGTCCGCCCAATCACCATTCCGGCCCCACAGGCAGGACACTTCATAATGCCTGTGAGCGGGAACTCACCGTCATGTATTCGATTAGGCTTACCACTTCTGTTCGCCATGATGCTTTTCGCTTTTTCCCATACTTCATCTGTAATAATTGCTTCATGCTGCCCCTTTTCTATAACAGGGTGAGGGTTGATATTGTTTCTTCTCTTTTCATTCCAATCTCTACGAACGTTGTACCGTATGAATCCCGCATAGATGGGATTGCATAGAATCGTTTTCACACCGTTGATGGAGAAGTTTTTGTTCTTTTTTGTTCGATGTCCTTCTTTGTTGAGTTTGTTTGCAATGAACTTGTAACCATTTCCTTCAACGTAAAGGTTAAATATCTTTCGAACCGTTTGGGCCTCTGTTGGATTAACAACAAGCTTAGAAAGCTTTCTTTTGCGATTCTCCCCTGGAACACTTACTACATCATAACCAAGAACCTGGCCACCATTCCAAGAGCCTTCCTTTGCTCTTGCCAACATTCCCATTTTCACATTCTGAGCAATATTATCTCGTTCAAATTCAGCAATGACCGCCAACATACGAAATTGCATTTTTCCAGCTGGAGTTTCTGTTTCGTAGCGTTCCGTATAAGAGCGGAAATCAATGTTTCTCTTTTCAAGTTCTTCGACAATATTAAGTAAGTCCTTTGTCTTTCGAGAAAAGCGGTTCACCTTCCAGACAAGCACCAAATCAAAGTCTTTACTTTTGGCATCATGTAGTAGTTCCTGTAAAGCAGGTCTTCCCTTGATATTCTTTCCGCTTTTACCTCGGTCCACGTATTCTTTATGAACGACATATCCCTCACGTTCACACAAATCTCTCAATACTCGCACTTGCTCGTCTATGCTGTATCCTTCTTCTGCCTGTTCCAATGTTGAGACCCTGGCATAGATAGCAGCTTTTTTCTGTGTTCCAGTCCGGTTGAAATGGTCAATTTGGTCGTGCAGTTGTTTAATATTGTGCTGCATAATTTTCACCCCCTTTCATACTTGCCCTTCTGGTAATGATTAATCTCGCTAGTGCTGACAAAGGGATGTTTCTCTTAGTTGGTGTGTAAATTACTAATTTGTATAGGTTTTGCTGTACAATTTCATTTTGTTTTTTCATTGGATTCTTCTCCTTTTGGTTGTTTAGTAAGGTAGGATGTGACCATTTCTGCTAAAATATCAATCATAATTTCATAATCGTAGATATCCTCATTACTCTTATATTCCAACGTAGAATCCCCCTCGTGATTAAACGAATTAATAATATATTTTTATAAATCTTTTAATTCTCCCTGTTCCCCCTATTCTCCCAAAAATTTGTATACAAATTTTTCAGATAACCATGTAATACACATATGAATAATTTATACAAAAAATAGAGGGAGAGAAGGGGGAAAGGGAGTACAATGTTTTATTGATTAAAAGGCATCTTCAAAAATATTGCCTTCAAATGTAATACAGTAAGTGTAATCACCTTTCTCTGCATATCCAGATTGACCAAGCACTTCCTGCCTTTGTTTTGTTTCATGCTTAGAGAAAATGAATTTCCTTTTTTGATTTTTGTTTTTGTCGTGAATAAGTACCCCCATATTTTTCAATTCATTTATTAAAATTTTTGTATCGGAGTACCCTAGTTCCTTTACGACTAAGTCAAATATGATTGGCAGTATAAAGCAACGTGTTTCGGTTGAACTGACTTCAATTTTCCCCCATATCTCCTGAGGATGACTAACTTCATGAGTATCACTTTTAAAATTCCTTCTATATCGAATAATATATTGCTTTAATTGACTATAAAACTTAGGGGCCATGTCTCTATCAGTCATTGACTTTTGCTCCTGCACAATCAACATATCTACAATTTCATCACCTGAAAGTTCAAGGTTATATGTCAATTCAAAGAGTTCCGCAGCTGTAAGTATTAATGAAAACTTAGTTGCGATACGGTCACGAAACTTGCTAATAGGCATTTTTTTTTGGATATACTCTTTATTGTCCTCCACCATCTTGGCAACCTCTTCTGGACCAAGTTCCAACATTTTTTTTGCTATTTCAGGAACTATATGACCATAATTTTTGAGCAATCCCTTTTTTAGGTTTTCTGCATTCTCTGCACTCTTTGTCCACTTATCAACGGAGAACTCAAATAATCTCACACGTAAACCTTCATTATTGTTTGCTTTACTGAGTATGGAGCTTTCTCCAGTAGATACTATAGTTGTATTCCACGTTTGTGTTTCCTTTAATTCAGAGTCTTTATTTAGCCTCGACTTTTCACTGTTTTGTGCCAATTCATAGATAAACGAACTGAGATTTTGTGAATCCATCAGGTTCATAGTAGCTTCATCTAAAACAGTAAGAACACCATGATTACAAGCAAGCTTGCGAGCCATAGCATTTTTTGTTCCATTGTAGGTTTGTAATAACCCTTCATTTGGACTTGGACTCCCAGCTAAAGAAACACCTAACATACCTGCAGTAGTTTTTCCTGTCGTCGACGACCCAACAAGATGAACTAGCAAACTATCAAAGCCGCCAATCTTGGAGCGATTTAACATACCAATAATAAGTGCTGAAATCGCTATACAAACCATTAATTCAAGTGGAGTATGACCTTTCACTTCTTGTATATACAAATTAAAGAAATCATTTTTATTTCCAGCAGGCTTCAGCATGTACTCTCCTGAATACGTTGAATCGATTGGTGAAGCAGAAGGTTCAGTTATAATATTGTAGTGTTTATATACAAGCTGACCATTAACTATGTCCCAGCCTATACCACTATGAACATTAGTCGGCTTTAGTAACTTTTCCTGTTTACTAAGAAAGGAAGAAACCTCTGCCGCCTGAAAATCCTCTAAAACGTCTAACCCTATAGATGCCAGCTTTTTCAGCTCTCTTTTAGTCAATTCCCCTCTACCAATAGCTATAGTTTCCCATTTGTCATAAGCCCAAAATACAAGTTCTATGTGAATTTCCTTTGTCTCAATATTTCTTTTTATTGCCTTTATTTTCACTGCCTTAGAAACATATACATATCGCTCTTTCTTTTCACTCCAAACCATTAAATCATTTCCTTTTATTCGATAAGGAGAAACTTCGATGTCATGGTTAACTGTATGTCTTTGCAATAGTTTTGCTTTTCTTACTGCAGGGAGATTATTCCCTGCAGAGCTATCTGATTTTTGTATAACTGGACGTTTAACTTTTTTTAATCCCATTGATATTACTCCTTTAAATGAATTTGAATTATAAAAAGACTAGGTTGGCTCACCTAGTCTCACTCTCTGATTGGTTATGTTTATAAAGCTCGCAAGCTGCTATGTTTGCATAGCCTTTTCCGTTACTTAAATAGTTATGAAAAATGAATGCTTTGATTTTAATTCCAATAAGAATATGTGGGTCAAACTCTTCAATGGGTACTTCCCCTAAAATATTGTCTACAAATTTTGCGAAGTTTACCATCCCCGTATCGAGATAGAAAACTTGTTTAAGCGGTCGATTGTCTTCATCAATAAAGTCTACCTCAATTCGCTCTTTCATCAAATTGTATCCCTGAGAACTTGGCTTAATTAGACAATTGATTATTGTTAATATGGATACTCCCTCTGGCAATGCTGGAACATGCACATTACGAGGGAGATAGCTGTGTAAATTAAGTTTTTTCTCAGGGATTAAAGGTTGAAGCTCTCCTTTAGTTAAAGACATCATGCTTCCCCCTTTGTAGAAATTATGGCAGGCTTCTCAACATCGTTACAAAGTAAAGCCTCCAATAAACATTTCTTTCGATGGTACTCTAAAAACAAGTCCTCTGCGATTTCTCTATCTCCTCCGCAAGCGGAAATATTTTCTAATATACAATGCTTTAATTCTTTTAATTGCTTCTTCAGGTTCTCTATTATTATCTGTTCTTCTTTACTTCCAAGTTCATAAAGTAGAAGCATATCGGGAATGAACCAAAAAGCCGTAACCTCACTTCTGTCAATATATAAATGACATGGTGGGTATTTTAAGTTATTAAAATCATTCGCTATAAAGTTCTTAAAAGCATCCCAGTCCTCCATATTTACTTCTATTTCATCCAAATGGGACTTATAAGAAAATTTAGCATAAATATTTTCAAACTCATGGTTTCTTTTATTAAAGGACTGATACCCTTCAATAAAGTTCAAATCCCACCTTGTTCTACTTCGCAAATCTACCATTGATTCACCAATACTAAAGAAATTTTGCATTTTACTATTCCTCCTTTTTTGTAGCCACTTTAAGCAATCATAAGAGGATATTAATATAGCATCTTTATCTTCCAAGTTTGCTTATACTATTTGGCTATATAATAATATGTTCGGAGTAAATCATTATAGTTATGCGAATACCAAATTGTAATTTTAAAATAGACACGTTATACTAAGTGAAAATTAACTTGGAGAAAACAATATGATTCCTTTAGACAAAAAAAGAGATGTTTTTATTCTTTGGTTTATAAAGAGACATACTAAGAGAGAAATTAGCAGAAAAGTAAATGTGAGTAGGGGAACGGTTGATAAGGTTATAAAGGAGTGTCAAGAAAGGATTGGAGCTCTTAAACTAACATTTGACGCTGACTTATTTAGCCATATTGATGAAATTGTAGTTGCTTCTTCAATACAAAGAACGCGTACACCCTATAAATTAACTCCAGAAACAATATCCTTAATAGAAGAAATGGTTTTAAATAATGAAAAACTTGCTAGGATGGGTTTAGAAGATGCAAAAAATATAAAAGAATTATTTGAGGATTTTCAGAAGCAAAAAAAAGAGAAGCCAAATATTATCACAGACTTCTCTATCGACTACTTTTATAAACTTGTGAGGAAGATTAAGGAAAAAATTCACGAAGAAGGCATCTGAAAACTTTTATTAAGGTAGATACAAAAAATCGGAATCTCGTTTCCGATTTTTTTCCCTTTACATTTTACCAATTTCACTTGAGGCAATATCCCCTTCTAAGTAATCCACATACCACCAGTCTTCAAATCCCATTTTACGTTGATAGATATTTTCGCTTTCGAGACAAATCTTTATTTCGATTTCTTCACCCTATCTTTTGCTATAAAATAGACAGAAGACCAACCTTCCATATCAAAGGTCACGTGCTGATAGGAACGTTCTTCTAATTCATTAACATACGCTGTATAAATCATCTCTCATTATCCCTTTCTCGGAATAATAATCTCTTCATAAATCCGCTCTCCGTCTTTTAGACAAACTAAAAAGAGCGGACTATTGGTTTCTGCTTCTATAGCAACGCCAATAATCCACTCTGATTCTTCTTCATTGTATATATACGTTTGAAATGAAACTGGATTTGGTAAAATCCGCTTCACATCATTTGAAATAAGTTCCTCGTCCAGTTCCTCATGATATAGAAGTACCACTTCCTCTCCTACTGCATCTGATTCAACTGCCACACCAAACTTCTCTCCCATGAAAACCTTCAGTTGTTCAATACTACACATGGCTTTTACCTCTCATACAATATATTTTTAGCATACCTTCTCGCTATCCTCATACCCTACTAATTTCCACTGGTGTTTCAATGCAGGATAGAGGGGATGGAAACCTTTCCGGCCAAATTTTGCTTCTAGTTGCAGGATGTTTGCTTTCTTGTCTAGCAATAGAGCTAAAATCATTTTTAACCGTTCAACAGCTTTCTTGTTCGTCTCTACTCCCTTTCCAACCGCAATTATGACATCATCTACTCTGGCGATAGCTTCTTGAATACATTTCAGATTTTCAACACTGGACTCTTTCGTTTCATTACCATCCATCGATGGGAATAAATTCACAATTTCTGCAACACCGTATTCCAATTTTGAAAGATTATTAATGACGTACATTGTTGTTTGGTCTTGCACAATTTCATCTGCTTGACCAGCGCTTTTCATGATGACAAGTGCTTTTTTCTTGCTCTTGTCCCACTCTTTCCTGATAAGATATTTGTTTTTCATTTCATCATCATAAGTGACTTCTGTTTTTAGCGTGTTTTTTATTGTTTTCACTGTCTTTTTACTCCTTTCAAATAACGCCTTTCTCTTTTAAAGAATTATACTTACCATCACCAATAATTATATGGTCCAATAGCTCAATTCCCATCAACTTTCCAGCTTCAGCAAGTCGTTTTGTAACTTCCACGTCCTCCCTGGATTCAGTGGTGTTTCCTGAAGGGTGGTTGTGCGCTATCATAAAACTCGCTCCTGACGATAAAATAGCAGATTTCATTACCTCACGAGGACTGACGATACTCGCATTTAAGCTGCCAATATGACAGACATTTATAGATACCGGTTGGTTCTTGGTGTCTAAGGTCACGACAATGAAATGCTCACGGTCTTTATCCTCTAAGAAACTTTTAAGTAACTCATACGCATCTTGAGGAGAACGGATACTCCTTTTTGCATAAAGGATACAAGACTCCCTTACCAATTTTACTGATACAATGTTTACTCTCTTTGCAGATGATTTTTTCATTTATTATCTCTCCTTAGGCAAAATAAAAAGAGGATGCCCCACGTCTAATTGACGCTAGAACATCCTCTTTTAAACTCATAACTATAATATATATTTAAATTCGCTCTCATTACGCTTATCAGCTAATTTTCGGACTGCCGGAGTACACATCGCCATCTGTATTGTATGTTAGTGTAAACACCATATCTGATAACCATTTCTTAAAAGAGTCGTTATCATTGTACTGCTTAAACACTTCCATGTTGTCAGACATAAGGTTAATGACAGCTCGATTTAAGGCTTTTTGGCTCTCAATTTTTGCATTTTGCTTATCAGAGTTTTTCATCGCATTCTGATAATCTTTATCTTTTGCGACAATTTCCGGGATAGCAGCAATATGTTTCTTAACCTGGTCTTCGTCCCTCCAAGGAATATTCCCAAAAAGGTCATGGAAGGTTTCGAGAATATTGCTCAGTAAATCTAACTCTACTTCTGATTTCCCACCCATTGCCGATGTAGGTACTGGTGCAATTTCATACTCTTCCTTATCCTCTAGTACAATGGACATTTTAGCTTGTGCTTCCGCCCTGTAACTATCTAAGTCAATCGCTTCGAGGATACCAATTGATAGGTCTTCTTCTTTTGGTGCAGGTAGCTTTGGTATCAAGAAGTTTAGGAAGATTGAAAGTTTTTCCCACTCAGGGTTTCCATATGGCAAGATGGATGCCAAGAATCCGTATGTTCGGACAAACGCCTTCGCCTTGCTCTTAAAGTCTATTTGGCCATCTTCATCCAAATCATCTTCATAATGCTTAGCACAAACATCGAGAATGGGGTCTAACTTATCACGTTCTGCCCCATTGAGGTAAAACTCTACCAGGTTATCAATATGTGTATCTGTGAAAACATGATAACGCCTAATGTCACTCTCTAAGTCATTAAGTTTATCCGGGTCTGTCTCTTCTGAGAGTACCGTTGTTTTATAATACTTAGAAAAAGCATCTTGTATCGTAATCGTTTCATTAGCAAAGTCAAGTACGAATGTATCATGTTTCTGTGGATGAGCTCGATTTAAACGTGAAAGGGTTTGAACTGCTTTAATATCAGTTAAGACCTTGTCAACATACATGGTATGAAGAAGCGGCTCATCATAACCCGTTTGGAATTTATTTGCGACTACAAGGAGACGGTACGGGTCCTTTTTTAGTTTTTTTTCAATCTCACTGCTCGGAAACCCATTAACTGAGCTTTCTGTTACCTTTTTCCCACCGTATTCGTGCTCACCTGAAAAGGCAACAATCGGTTTGAACTGACTTTTACGTTTTTCCAAATATGCAGATATTGAATAGTAGTACTGGATTGCTCGTTCAATGCTGCTAGTTACAACCATAGCACGAGCATGACCGCCAATTTTTCCTTTTGCAATCACTTGGTCATGAAAATGGTCTACCATGATTTCCGACTTCAGTTCGATTGCCTTTTCATTGGACTCAACATACTTTCTCAGCTTTTTTTGTGCCTTCTTTTTGTCAAATTTCGGGTCATCTTCTACTATCTTAGCAATCTTGTAATAACTCTTAATCGGCGTGTAGTCTTTCAATACGTCCAAAATGAAGCCTTCCTGAATGGCTTGTTTCATTGTATAGACATGGAAAGGTCGATGTTTAATCTTTCCGTCCTTTGGATAAGGAACACCAAACATTTCAAGCGTTTTATTCTTCGGGGTTGCTGTGAATGCAAAGTAACTCGCATTGTTAAGCATTTTTCTCCCCTCTAGTATCTTTAAAATCTTATCTTCTGTCGTTTCATTTTCCTCATCTTCATATTGGTCAGAAAGTGCCATATTCATTTTGGCCGACATGTTTCCACTCTGACTAGAATGAGCTTCATCAATGATGATAGCAAACCTGTTTTTTCGGTGTTCGTTTCCGATGTCATCTAGAATGTAAGGGAATTTATGCACAATAGTAATGATGATTTTCTTACCGTCTTGAAGTAGTTTCCTTAAATCTCCCGAGCTCTCTGCATGCCCCACGGTATTTGATACCTGCATAAACCCTTTGATGGTATTCTTAATCTGCTTATCGAGATTAATTCGGTCAGTGACAACGATAACTGAATCAAAGAAACTCTTACCGTCTTTTGACAATGAAACCAGTTGATGAGCAAGCCAAGCAATCGAATTCGATTTTCCACTTCCTGCACTGTGTTGGATGAGATATTTTTGACCTACACCCTTATCACTGACATCAGCTAGGATAGATTTCACACCAGACAACTGATGATATCGAGGAAAAATTTGAGTGCGTTTTACCTTTTTAGTTTCTTGGTCTTTTTCCTCAACAATTTGTGCATAGTTTTCAATGATATTTGCAAGTTCACTCTTTACAAAAATTTGTTTCCAAAGATAGTCCGTCTTTATTCCATCAGGATTAGGAGGATTCCCAGCTCCATTTTTATATCCTTTGTTAAAAGGTAGGAACCAGGATTTCTTACCGTCGAGCTTTGTACACATTCGGACTTCATTGTCATCAACTGCAAAGTGAACCATACATCTTCCAAATTGAAACAGCAATTCACGTGGGTCACGGTCTATCTTATACTGATAGACCGCATCCTCAACATTCTGCTTCGTCAGTTGATTCTTAAGTTCACATGTAATAATAGGAAGACCGTTAAGAAAAATAACAAAATCAAGAGCAAGTTTCATGTTGTCTCTCGAATACATCAACTGTCTCGTTACACTAAATATATTTTTTGCATACAGAGCTTTGGCTGTCTCATTTGCCTCAGAAGGAGTCAGATAGAATAAATCGAGTGTGACTGGATAGATTTTCAGGCCGGTTCTTAAGACCTCAATTACACCGTTTTTCGTAATTTCCCCCTGCAAGCGATTCAACAACTTTGCTTTGTTGCTATCGCTTTTATAGATGCCTAACATCTCTAACTTTTCTTTCTGAGTTTCTTCTAAGAATCTAAACAACCTAGTTTCATCTATTGCATAGTCTTTATTGTAATCACTGTTTTGTCCTTGTTCATACGCGTTCTGATTCACAAGATGGTTTACAATTAATGTCTCTAGTCCTGATTCTCTGGTGTTGGTTGCCATTAAACCTCACACTCCTCGCCTTCTAAGACTTCCTCCAATTCCATAATGTCTTCATCTTTGTCTAAGAGTTCTTCTATCTCAGAATCTTCTATCCCTATATTACGAACATCAATCTTACCTGTTACGATGTCTGAAATAAGACGAGTTCGGTATTCAGTGATTAGGTCAATTTCCTTTTGAATCTTTTTTATAGTATTTTCTACGTTACGCAGAGTTTCACTTATTAAAGTTATTATCTCTTCCTGCTCACAAATTGGGGGGACAAATATACTAATATCTCTTATAGACTGATACGATAGCCCATATCGGGTAACTCCTTTTGCTTTTAATTTATACTGGACTGATACATATTGAGACAAAAAAGCATTATATAGAAATTCAGGTTTTATTAAATTCGAAATAGGCCTAATAATAGCTAGATGATATGCACATAGTACATTTTCTAATTCTTCCGAAACGTAGGAAGGTACAGCTATGTCATCCCATGACTCTGAATCCTTGGTGATTATAATATCACCTTTTAATAGAGTAAGATTTCTGATTTCTTCCTCACTAGCAGTTGCATTCATAAAGTCTATTTCTTTTGTAATATAATCGTTCTTATATACATCTACATAATTACAAAGCAAAACAGACTTCTGATTCTCATATGTTTTTTTATCAAGGCCACTTAGAACTATTTTAGAAAGATGCGATAAGTTTTTTTCCTCCCAATGCTCAGGAATTTCTCCTAACCACTCAATTTTGCTCTTCTTCATCTTTGAATTAGGGTTTAGTCCTCTTGTTACTGCTTCATTAATAATGGTTTGCTTTTGTTCTTTTAACACAGGTATAAGTTTTTTCTTTACATTAATAAATCTATTTATTTTGGTAAGTTGTTGGTCAAGATACCTTACAATTTGGTCTTGCTCAGTACGAGGCGGCAAAGGCATTTTTGTTCTTAGAAAGGTATCAGTATTTATTACTTTTCTAAGTCCTGTATATAAAGGTTTTAATAATTTATTCTGGTCTAATGAAAGGTAATAATAGTACAGGTACTTTGGATTAGTATTGTTGATTACACTAAATGTTGTATAAGCACCTGTTATCATCCCACGTAACGAAGATAAACCTACTGTCCGAGGTGTTTCATCAATATCAAAAAGACAAAAAACTAAATTATCGGCATCTACGATTTGGTAGGTTGAAAAATCCTTTGGAAATTTACCTTTTGGGTTCTTCATATCTCTTGCGATTATCCCTTTTAGCGTTAGAGAAAGAAGGGTAAATTTACCATGCTCGTTTCCAACTACTTCTTTCTTTAATCTCAGTACATTTTTGTTTCTCGTTAATTCCCAATGAGCTGGCATTTTGTCAACCCATTGTAACCCTGTCTCTTTATATTTTTCATAAGGCTTCAAATGCTTGACCATGTTACATACCACCTATAATTTCTTGAAGTAAATTTTCTGTTTGTTCCTCAAGAGATTTAATCTCCGCTGCAATGTCATCAAGCGTCCGTAGCTGTACAGGTTTGTAAAAGTACTTATTAAAGTTAATTTCATAACCGATTTGTGTTTTACTCTCATCTATCCAAGCATCAGAGGTAAAAGTAAGTACTTCATCATAAAAAAACTTCTCTATTCCACCATCATGTAACAATGGAATTTGTTCTGAATCCCTTAAATTACTATCTGGTTCATATTCAACAACATAATTTTTGCCATCTATTACAGTGTTATATAATCCGTATAGCGGGTTAGCTTCTACTTTCCCTGGCTTATGGATTTTTTTAATAACTTTTTCAGCGTTCTCATCAACCTGTGCTATATAATTTTTTATTATATTTACCCTTTTAGCAGGTAATTTTTCACCTATTTCTTTCGCTATATTATTTAATTCGAGAATAAATTCGTTAAAATCAGTCACAATTGTATAATTGTATCTCTCAGCAAGTTTTTTTATTATTTTTGCTAAAGTGAGGTCATTTTGCTCTTCACATACTTTTTCAATCATCTCTAAATTTTCTCCTGTTAAATCAATACTTAGACGTAATGGTCGTTCAACAGTTAACTTGTGATATCCAAATTCTTGATTATCATAAATCATAGAAACTTCATTTTTCTCAAATTTTATAAGTATATCAGAGATTACCTTTCTTAACTCCGGTGTTAATTCACAGTTTTTGTTCCCTAAATTCTTCCTGAGTGGATTTTTATAACTGGTCGCATTAATAAGTTGTACCTTTCCGCGACGATGAACTGCCTTTCTATTTGTCACAACCCATATAAACGTTGCAATACCCGTGTTGTAAAACATGTTTTCTGGTAAAGCAATGATAGCTTCTAACCAATCGTTTTCAATAATATATCTTCTTAGATTACTTTCTCCTTGACCCGCATCACCTGTAAAGAGAGAAGAACCATTGTGTACTTCAACAATCCGACTACCTAGTTCAGTATCATGTTTCATCTTGCTTAACTTGTTTGCAAGGAATAGCATTTGTCCATCACTCGAACGAGGAATCATTTTAAAATCTGGGTCCCCATTATGAGTTACAATGAAACGTGGGTCTGAAATATCCGATTTTCCACCTAATCTCTCCAAATCAGTTTTCCAGCTCTTACCGTAAGGGGGATTGGATAACATGAAATCAAAGTTAAGTGTTGGATAGCCATCATTTGATAAGGTAGAACCGAAAGCTACATTATCATCCTGTAGTGACTCTCCTTTAATTAGTAAGTCCGCCTTTGTAATAGCATATGTTTCTGGGTTGATTTCCTGTCCGTACAGATAAGTATTGATTTCCTTATCGTGTTCTCTTGCCAACTGGTGTAAACGTTCGTCGGCAATCGTCAACATTCCACCCGTTCCACAGGCTCCGTCGTATACAAGGTATGGTGCATTTTTAATTTTATCTGCAATCGGCAAGAACGTGATGTCCGCCATCAGTTCCACTACGTCACGAGGAGTAAAGTGTTCCCCAGCTTCCTCGTTATTCTCTTCATTAAAGCGGCGAATAAGTTCCTCAAAGATGACACCCATTGTATGGTTATCAAGTCCTGGAATTTTAACATCACCATTATCATCTAACACTGGTTTCGGACTTAGATTAATAGTAGGACTGACAAATTTCTCAATAACAGCTCCCAAGATATCTGCTTCAATCATCGTATCTATCTGATTACGAAACTTAAACTTTTCAAGGATTTCCTGGACGTTTGGCGAAAAGCCATCTAAATAGGCAATAAAGTCAGCCTTCAATTGTTGCTGCTTAGCACGTGATTTTAAATCTTTAAGAGTGAAAGGTGAAGTGTTACAAAACGACTGCCCTGCTACACTACATAGTGCATCTGTTTGATTAATAACACCGGCTTCATCTAGACTTTTTTTCATCTGTAAAACTGCATCTTTCGTTGGTTCTAAAACAGCATCCAAACGACGAATAACGGTCATTGGCAAAATAACATCTCGGTATTTTCCACGTACATATACATCACGTAGGCAATCATCAGCAATGCTCCATATAAAACTAACAATTTGATTATAAGTTTGATTATTCACGTTGTTTCCCCCAAAAAAATAGTACTTAGTACAATTTTATCATATAAATGACCATTCTTTAATCCAATAAATTGGAAATCAAAAAAACACATGCTTCTATCGCATGTGCATTCTATTTTAGCTATAACTATTGGGATTGAGTTCTATCAACTTCTAGTCCAATCTTTTTTATGAGTAGTCTGAGGGGTCATAATACGAGGCGTATTCAGCTTGCATTTCTGCCTTCCATTCATTTTGAGCTGACATCATCATACAAACTCCACTTAAAAATGAAGCTATATCTTTAAAAAACATTGCAACGTTTTTTATATCTAACTTTGTTTTTCTCTTAAAATGTAAACATAAATGCTTGTTAGTTGGATATCTGAATTTGTCTGAAGAGCTATCTATTTCATGTAGCTGCTTGATGTATTTTTCAACATCAATTATAGTAGAATCATCTTCAGAAGCATTTGCATGTTTTATAACATCAACCTTTATCGCTTTCCAAAGTTTTGATAGATTATGCTTATTACTTTTAAGTAATTGGATAGCTTTTTGAAAATCATATGAACACTCTTCAAATAGAATTTCTTTCATAGCTAATTCAATACCATTTCTATATAAATAACACATAGGTATAAAAAGTGTTTCTTTTAAATGGTTATTACTACATATCTTTTCGTAAAAGAAATCAGCTGATTCAGTATAGGCTTTAACATATGAGTAAAACTTATTTCTACTATAAGAATATCCGAGAACACTTTGACCATAGTAGCTCCCGCCTTCTTCTAATAGTAACGGTTTAAAGTCTAAGTAATCAGTTGTTATTTTAGTATCGTCAGAATAATAACTCTTAAGAATATCAAAAGCTACTTCCATTTTATTAGCGAAAGCTACTAAATCTATATGTGTTTGTTTTTCAATGAATATGTTAATAATAAATTGCTTTGGTGTATCAAGAAGAGCATCACCTTTTTTTACAGATATACCGAATGGGTATCTAAATGAATCTGATTCTTTATCGATTTGGTTCATATCTTCAAATAATAAAACAAGCCAATCATAAGCATCCTTGTTTTTCTCTATGCAACTTTCAATATGTGGGCTAACGAATTCAAGTATTCGAGATAAATTATGAAAAGTTTCTTTAACAAATAATTTTCTATCTTCTAATGCTGTTATATATTTAAATCCTATTGCCTTTAAAATTAATTCTAAACTATGTCTATAAAGATATGCTAACGAGAAAAAGTAATTATCCAATTTGCTAATATCTGACACTTCTAATATATAATCAGTTATTAGATATGAAGACTCTTTAAATTTCAAAGCATAATTAAAAAATTCTTCTTGTAAATTACTGTTTCCACTAATGGTTATGATGTTCTCTTCAACGTCACCCAATTGCATAAAATTCGGATTATTATTCGGCCAATTTTGCCCCATTAACGTTTCCCCTCTTTTTTGTTTTTTAATAAACTATATTACAATTCTGTCATTTGACTAATTAATTAAAATCATCAAAACTTAAACTTGTGTTTTACATATTTAATAGTTTTTGTTCAAAAAACTACTAAATACTTAAAGTGTAGCTTTGCACTAGTTTCCCATTTTGATAATATTCCACTAATGCTTCCATTCGAGAAATGTTCAATTCATAATAAACACCTAGTATGTATCTGCAAACATGTTCTGGTAAGGATTTTCCATCATAGCTCCAAATGTTATCAAAAGATTGTCTTGTTAAAGCTTTTAGTCGCTCTCTATCTTTTTCTTTCTCACTTCTTCTTCCATTAGACTTTTTCATTTCTAAAGCAATCAAATTATCTTGTACCAGATTTTCCCCTCTACTGTGAAGAATTAAATCACAGTTGATTGTAATAATTTCTCCTTCCCCATCTTTTATTGTCTTTAGTCTTCCATTAATATTTCTGTTGTACTCAACATCAACATAGTATTGCCTATATAGAGCCTTATCTTTTACTTTATTTAGATAAAGCATTAACTGACCACATAAAGTTCGTTCTGAGACTCCACTTTGTATGAGCTCCTTTTGTTCAATTAAATATTTTCTATTAGCTAATTCAAATAATTCTTTCATTTCGTTATACTTATTCATAAATATATCCTCCATCTATTGCTTACATATACATATTAAACCATTTAATTTCATAAAAAAAACAGTCTACCTTCACTAATTGGGGATAGACTGTTTTTAGGATAAACTCTAAAACCTCATTTACTTATGGTACGGTTCACCACGATTAATCCGAAACGCACGGTAAATCTGTTCAACTAACACCAAACGCATAAGCTGATGCGGAAACGTCATCTTTGAAAAAGAGAGCGTAGCGTTTGCTCTTTTCATCACTTCATCGCTGAGTCCAAGTGATCCTCCGATAACAAAGGCTACCTTGCTTTTTCCGTATGTAGCAAGTGAGTCTAAATCTTTTGCAAGCTCTTCAGATGAGCGCTGCTTACCATTAATGGCTAAAGCAATGACGTGTACATCTTGACCAATCTTACTTAATATCCGCTCTCCCTCTTTTTGCTTCACCTGAACCATTTCCGAATCACTTAAGTTTTCAGGTGCTTTTTCGTCCGAAAGTTCAATAATCTCAATTTTGGCATACGGAGCTAATCGTTTTAAGTATTCATCAATACCTTGCTTTAAGTATTTCTCTTTTAATTTTCCGATTGATACAATTGAAATATTCAAAATAATCTCCCTTGTAAATTATCCACAGAATTTATCCACATATCCACAAGATATATACACAATCTGTGTTTTTTTAGTTTTCCACTGTGTATAACGCTAGGTTTTCGCAGTATTCACATGTATGGTTGCGTTCATTTTCATCAATTTCTTTAAAAACCGGTGCTAACTCAATCTCATCTACGGCTACATCTAACGCTAATTCTGTATGCTCTAAGCAACAATAAATTTTCAAATTGCAATCTCCTTTCTTTTTTATAAGTATCAGTAAAAAGACCACAGAGAAAGTTCCTCTGTGGATAACTTTTTTGTTTATAATGACTCTCGTGATAGCTTAACCGTTACTGTTTGCTTTTTACCTTGCCTGTAAAAAGTCACTTCCATGCTGTCACCTATTTCTTTGTCAATATATAAGTGCTTACGTAACCCTACTAAGTCTTTAATATCTTCTCCATCCAAAGCGACGATAACGTCATATTCTTTTAAACCTGCTTTATCAGCTGGTGAGCCAGTGGCAACATTTAATACGGCCACACCATTCACAACATCTTTTGGGAGCTTTAACGTTTCTTTTAGGTGGTAGCCCGATATTTCACTTAATGATAATGTTCCAACACCTAAATAAGGTCTTCTTACTTCTCCATACTTTTCTAAATCATCCACAACAGGTCTTGCCATATTGATTGGAATGGCCAAACCAATCCCTTCAACTTCCTGCTGAGCAATCTTCATCGAGTTAATTCCAATCAGCCTGCCGTCAATATTAATCAAGGCACCACCGCTATTTCCAGGGTTAATTGCTGCATCTGTTTGAATAACTTCTGCTTGCCAATCCGGGCTTCCATCACTATTTAGGTCCTGTGGAATGACACGGTTTACACCTGAGACAACCCCTTGTGTTACAGAACCAGAGAACTGTAGTCCAAGAGGATTCCCAATAGCAATAACGGGCTCTCCGACTTTCAGCTTATCTGAATCCCCATAGCTGGCGATCTTTGTTACATGTTCAGCATCAATTTCAATAACAGCCAAATCCATTAACTCATCGCTTCCTAGTGCGCGCGCGGGTACTCTAGAGCCGTCATATAAGCTGACTTCAATTTGCTGAGCACCTTGAATTACATGATGATTGGTAATGATAAAGGCTTTATTTCCCTGCTTTTTATAGATGACACCAGAACCGGTGCCAGCGTCTTGCCCGCTTTCGTTCCAAAAGCTTTCTCCTTGCTGGATATTTACCACTCCAACAACTGCTTCATTAACTTGATTAACAGCTTTCGTAATATCTGTGTTTACATCGACAGAAACCGTCTTTTGAACGATATCTTCACCATTTTGAATAGAGCCTTGATTTTCTTCTGCTGGAGGGTTTGGAAGTAAATTTAAATTCGATAAAAATGGAAGTGCAGTGACAACCACTATTCCTCCAATAATTGCTCCTATTAATGACGACAGAAACCAGCCCCCACGTCTTCTTGGCTTTTGACGTGAAGGAGATGGTTCCCGATTCTCATCATAATGTTCCATATACATCACCGACCTTTTCATTTATTATGATTATAAGTACCAAAACAGATGAACTATTACTTTTTTAGACACTCCTGCTTCTTTCTAACCATCTAAATGAAGTTATTTTTTGTTTTGTTTATGTAGACTATACATAAATAATCGATGTTGGTCTATTAGGGTCTGTATCATAAAGTTTTATCTGTTCTTTCACATCAATATCTTTTTCAGCTAAAACTTGTGAAACAGACATTCGCGCAATTTCTTTCATATTGTTATCTAGACTTAAATGAGCTAGATAAATTCTCTCTGTTTGATCACCAATAACGTCCGCCATTGCCAGTGCTGCATCCTCATTTGAAACATGTCCTACATCACTTAAAATACGACGCTTAACGCTCCAAGGATACCTTCCCATACGAAGCATCTCAACATCATGATTGCTTTCAAAAACAAAAGCCTGACTATTTTTAATAATGCCCTTCATGCGATCACTGACATAGCCTGTATCCGTAATTAACGTAAGTTTTTTATCTCCTTGATGAAAAACATAAAACATTGGCTCAGCAGCATCATGAGATACACCAAACGATTCAACATCGATACTTCCAAATGTTTTATTTTCACCAATTTCAAAATGAAACTGTTGGTCAGTTGATACTTGTCCAATTAACCCATCCATAGCTCTCCATGTTTTTGCATTTGCATAGATAGGCAATTTATATTTACGAGCTAGTACGCCTAACCCTTTAATATGATCACTATGTTCATGGGTTACCAATATTCCTGATAAGTTGTGAATATCTCGATCGATTTCTTGAAAAAGTGACTCCATTTTCTTACCACTTAAGCCTGCATCGACTAATAGCGATTGGTCTCCATCACTTACAAAAATCGCATTTCCAGTACTACCGCTAGCTAGCACGCTAAAATGCAAACTCATTTTTCTCACTCCAATATACTATTTCAAGCTTTTTTGGATGATTTGTCCTTCAAAAGCATTTACAAAATAGTCAACATCTTCATCTACGACAACGTGCCAAGTAGGCGCAAGAACCTGGGAGCTTGGCAGAGGTAAATCGAAGGTATAATAACCTAACTCTACTTTTGTTACCGTGCTTTTTTCGGTTAATTCTTCTTTCAAATACAGATTTTCAAGGACTTTAATTGGGGCAAGAACCTCTTGTTCATCATCTAAAGGCTCGATATTTTCCATAAACGTCTGCTCGTAAGAAGTAATTTCATTCTTATCATTCAAATGAGCAATGACAATGCCATTTTCGTTATCATAAATAACTTTATTTTTATACTGTTGGTAAAATGTAATCGTATTTTTATCTTCGTTAATTTTCCACAGCGTATATGCATTTCCGGAAAGAACATAGTCTTGTAAGAACTGATTTAACTTTGATGTTTTATTCTTTGCTGGAACAGGAATTGGTTTATCTAACGTACTTTCAATTGTTTTTTCATCAATTAATTTTGCTTTTTGTTTTTTAAGCTTCTTCAAGTCATTCTCACTAAACCTTTTACTGTTTGCATTTAATGAAGATGCTTTTTTTTCACTCTTAGGTAGCTCCGTATACGTTATTCCTTCTGCTGCTAATTGATCTTCAATGCTTGATTCAACAAATAACGAATACTGGTCTTGATCATGCTTTTTCATGAATTGATAAATTAAAAACAGATCTAAAACCAGAAACGTTACGATAAAAATCGATTTCGTTTTATTCCAATCCACCGTTTACGCCTCCTTCATCAGGTAACGTAACTCGGTACCACTTATTATTATAGTAGTAAAACCAAGAAGGAACCAATGTAACCGAGTTTGAATCATACTCTGTTTTATCCGTATCTTGCTGCTGATTATCCCCAATACCTTCCTCAAGCTGATATCCAATTGATATATCATTTAACAGAGAAGGATCAAAATCCTGATGCTTCTCAATCATTTCAATTACTTCTTGAGGAGACTGTAACTGTACTTTCATTTCAGGTAAGGATACTTGAACAAATCGATACAAAGGTCGACGATAATTTAAGACCTCAGCATTGCCCCATCTTTGATAGATTTCTGTCATGCCCTGATTGCTGTATACAGGGTGATTATCATGATAATACCGGTATGTAATCTCTTTTGTTACACGATTCCAACTATCAAAACGGTAATCTGGCTCTGTCCATCCGGCATGATCATTAACAAAGCTAAAGCTACGATTTAATAAATTTGCGTCATCATTTGATTCCGTATTCGAATTCACCAAGTTTACATACTCCATGACGTTTGTCCTGGTATTTACATTAATAACTTTGGTTCCTTCTGTATATAATTCTCTATATGCTAAGCTTTCTGTACGAGCATAACTTGGATTTGTAAACAGCGCATTTTGAAACTTACGAATATCTAAAGGTGCTTCATATGCATACAGTTTATGCATGTGAGAAGTCTGAGCTGGTATGAAGATATAGCGATTCTCATTCTTTTTATAAACCAGACAACGCTCTGCTGATGTTCCTGCATCCGCTAATTTCTGCACATCGTTCTTGACTACATTACTAATTTTCACCGCATACACTTTTTGTTGGCTATAGTTCACCAAATACATATTTACAGATAAATTAGGGGTCTTTTTTATCTTTATGACTACACGATCAAAATCTACCCTTGGCAATTTATCCGTCGTAAAGCTAAACATTTGCTGAAAGGTTTCAACTGGTATTAGGTCTGGATATACAATTTCCACAGAGTTATTATCATGGACATAATTTAAAAAGCCACTAGGCTCAATAGCACTCGAAACGTCTGTAATATCCCCTAATTTCCACGTTCTCATTTCTTGTAACCATGAGTCTATTCGCTTTTCTTCATGTGATAAATAGTGACTACCACTTTGGTGATAGAGTACCTTTGTAGGACGTATATAATCCTCTAGCTCACTCTTTCCACCTACCTCAGCTTCTTGAAGGTTTTGGGTTTCAGTATTTAAATCAGAAGGGGATTGATAGGACCATAAATTCCAAGTGAGGAATAAGCTTAAAACCACCAAAATAACTAGCACAATGGTTTTTATATTTTCATATCTCATTCCCATTCTTCATCATTCTCACTTTCAATTGGAAGTGTGAAGTAAATAGATGTCCCAACCCCTTCTTTACTTTCTGCCCATATTCGACCATCGTGAGCTTCAATAATTTCTTTTGCAATAGCCAAACCTAAACCTGTCCCTCCTAGTTTGCGAGTTCTTGCTTTATCCACACGATAAAAGCGTTCAAAGATTTTGGACAGATTTGATTTTGGTATTCCCATACCTTGGTCTTTAATACTTACCACAATTTCATGCGTGTGTTGTTCAATAGAAAATGTAATTGTTCCACCTTCTGGTGAATACTTAATTGCATTTGAAATAATATTGTCTAATACTTGTGTAATTTTATCTTGATCAACTGCTACATAGATGGCTTCATCTGGAAGCTCTCTAACAAACGTAATTCCTTGTTCAATAGTCATTTCAAAGCGATCAATGATGTAATGATAAAACTTTACAAAGTTAACCGGGTCTCGACTAAAGCGATAGTCTTCGCTATCTAACTTAGATAATTGTAACAAGTCATTGACTAATCGAATCATACGCTCTGTTTCTGTTTGGGTAACATGTAAAAAACTTGGTGCTATCTCTTTATCCTGCCATGCGCCTTCTGCTAAAGCGTCCAAATAGCTTCGCATTGTTGTCAATGGTGTTCTAAGCTCATGAGAGACGTTTGCTACAAACTCTCGGCGATCCTGATCAATTTTCTCCTGCTCTGTAATGTCGTGCAAGACGATAATGATTCCGTTGATAAAACCCGTTTCCTTTTGAATAGCTGAAACAGTTGCTCGTAAAATAAAAGGCTCTGTTTTCGTACTAAAATCAAGAATAAGTGAATCTTGATTAGCCAATAGGCTTTCGAATGTATGTGTTTCATCTAAACCTAAAAGCGTCACAATTGGCTCTGACAATACCGTTTCACGTGAAACGTTTAACATTGACGCAGCTGGGTCATTAATTAAGATTACTCTACCTTTTCGGTCAGTAGCAATAACGCCATCTGTCATATGAGCAAGTACGGAGCTGAGCTTACGTCGCTCTCCTTCAGTAGTAGCTTGTGCCTCTTGAAGCTTTCTTGTCAAATTGTTAAACGTTAAAGCAAGTTGCCCTATCTCGTCATAACCATAGACCTTTGCTTTTCTTGAAAAGTTTCCTTTAGCCATTTCTAATGCCTGCTTACGCATTTCAGACATTGGTCGCGTAATCGTCTGAGCCAGAAAAACACCTAAAAGGGCAGTAATAACTAACGATATAACCGTACCAGAAGCAAAGATACTATTAATTTTCCTCATTTGCTCATAGACCGGCTCCATCGTCGCAATTAAATAAACAGCACCTAGTATCTCTTGTTCTGACTGTAAGCTTTCTCGATTATTTGGATTTGTAGAAGCATTTCCTCCCACATCATCCTGCAGACGAATAGGAACCGTCAATACTCTAATTCTGTCACCGCTTTTACGATATACTTTATTAGAAGATGTTCCTGCTAAAAGGGCATTCGTAACGGCTAAGTCATTTATTTTTTTCCCTACTATTTGTTCAGGGTTTGGGTTTGATGTCCCTATAATACGTCGATTCGGATCGATAACGCGTACCTCTAATATGTCTTTAGAGGAAATCCCCTGCATAGAAGCAAAATCTCTCAATACTACTTCTAAATCTTCTTCTAACGTAGGGGAAGTATCATTACGTGTTTTTTCTAGCTCTTGTTCAATATTATAAGCAAGTAGACCTACACGTTCCGTTAATGAGTTTGTAAAGTTATTAACAAGTTCTTTTTCTAACTGACGTACAAAGTAGACACCAATAATTTGCATTGCAATTAAAATAAGCAATACATAAATTAGCACAAACTTCAAATGAATGGACTGAAAAAAACGGACTTTCTTCATAATATAGCGTTACTCCTGTTCTGGACTACGCAAATAATAACCTACCCCACGTCTTGTTACAATCCACATTGGATGGCTTGGGTTATCTTCAATTTTCTCACGCAATCTTCGAACCGTAACGTCAACTGTTCGAACATCACCAAAGTAGTCATATCCCCACACTGTCTGTAACAAATGCTCCCGCGTCATGACTTGTCCAATATGTTTCGCCAAGTAATGCAGCAATTCAAACTCACGATGTGTTAATTCAATTGTTTCTCCACGCTTTGAAACAATATAAGCATCTGGATGAATGACAAGTGCACCGATTGTTATCTCATTACTCTCTTCTTCTTCAACATTATTTGAAATCTGTTGATGTCTTCTTAAATTCGCTTTTACTCGCGCCAATAGCTCTCTCGTACTGAAAGGCTTTGTTACATAATCATCTGCACCTAGCTCAAGACCAAGCACTTTATCGATTTCAGAGTCTTTAGCTGTCAGCATAATAATTGGCATATCATACTTTTTTCGAACTTCTCGACAGACTTCCATGCCGTCCTTTTGTGGCAGCATAATATCTAACAGAATCATTTCTGGTTGTACTTCTTCAACTTTTTCAAGTGCTTCTACACCATCATAAGCACAAAATACTTCGTAACCTTCTTTTTGCAGATTAAATTTCAAAATATCTGCAATTGGTTTTTCGTCATCTACTACTAAAATACGTTTATCCATGATCATCGTTCTCCTTTTATCATTTCGAACAAAAATAGGAAAGTAAGTATTCATAATGTTTGAATACACTAATTGTATTATACTTCATAACATAGTAATCGTCACAAATTCATCCTCTACTATACAATAACCTCATTAATTTTCAACCATATACAAACAAAAAAGCATGACTTTTAAAAGTCATGCTTTTTATGGCTCGGGACGGAATCGAACCGCCGACACAAGGATTTTCAGTCCTTTGCTCTACCAACTGAGCTACCGAGCCATTATCAAATGGCGGTCCCGACGGGAATCGAACCCGCGATCTCCTGCGTGACAGGCAGGCATGTTAACCGCTACACCACGGGACCCTCAGCTTATAATATGTAATAAAAATGACCCGTACGGGATTCGAACCCGTGTTACCGCCGTGAAAGGGCGGTGTCTTAACCGCTTGACCAACGGGCCATAGTAACAAAAGTGAGCCATGAAGGACTCGAACCTTCGACCCTCTGATTAAAAGTCAGATGCTCTACCAACTGAGCTAATGGCTCATACTATGAATATCAGCGACATGTATAATAATAACATGATTTAAACACTGAATGCAATAGTTTTTTTAGAAAAATATTTTTAAAAAATGAATTCAATATAAAAAACCAACGTTTAAAAAACTAAACGTTGGTTTTTTTTAAAAGTATTAGCTATAAACTCCGCGTAATACGTTTGTTTGTTTGCGATCTGGTCCCACTGAGAAAATAGATAATGGAATACCAGTTAATTGTGAAACACGCTCTAAGTAATGACGTGCGTTCTCAGGTAATTCATCTAAAGATTTCACACCTGTGATATCTTCCGTCCAACCTGGAAGCTCTTCATAAACAGGCTCACATTTAGCTAAAACGTTTAAGCTAGCTGGGAATTCCTCAACAATTTTACCTTCATAGCGATATGCTACACAGATTTTCAATTTTTCAATTCCTGTTAAAACATCGATTGAGTTTAATGATAAATCTGTAATACCACTTACGCGACGTGCGTGACGAACAACTACGCTGTCAAACCAACCAACGCGACGTGGACGACCCGTTGTTGTTCCGTATTCACGACCTACTTCACGAATTTGATCACCAATTTCGTTTGTTAGTTCTGTTGGGAATGGACCGTCACCAACACGAGTTGTGTATGCTTTTGAAACACCTACTACGTGCTTGATTTTTGAAGGCCCTACACCTGAACCGATTGTTACACCACCAGCAACAGGGTTAGAAGATGTTACAAACGGATATGTTCCTTGATCGATATCTAACATAACACCTTGTGCACCTTCAAATAATACGCGACGACCTTCGTCTAGAGCATCATTTAATACAACGGATGTATCAACAACATATTTTGCTACCTGCTGACCATATTCGTAGTATTCATCTAAGATATCTTCTAATTTAAAGCCTTCTACTTCATACATTCTTTCAAGAAGACGATTTTTTTCAGCTAAGTTTTGTGTTAATTTTGCTTCAAACACTTCACGGTCTAATAAATCTGCAATACGGATACCTACACGTGCAGCTTTATCCATATATGCTGGACCAATTCCTTTTTTTGTTGTTCCAATTTTATTATCACCTTTACGCTCTTCTTCTACCTCATCTAATTTTAAGTGGTAAGGTAAAATAACATGCGCACGGTTACTAATACGTAAGTTATCTGTTGTTACATTACGATCGTGTAAATATTTTAATTCTTGAACAAGTGCTTTTGGATCTACAACCATACCATTTCCAATTACACAAATTTTATCATCGTAAAAAATCCCTGAAGGAATTAAATGTAATTTGTACGTTTCACCATTAAACTTAATCGTATGACCAGCATTGTTTCCACCTTGGTAACGTGCAATTACTTCTGCATTTTCTGATAGGAAGTCTGTAATCTTCCCTTTTCCTTCATCTCCCCATTGTGTTCCTACTACAACAACTGAAGACATATCTTAAGCACCTCCGCTTAGTAAGCAACAGCCTACTACGACATAATTTAACCGTAAATAAGTGTATCAATTTATTATAGTAAAGTCAATGTAAATCCGAACTATTTAATCTAAATCAAAGATAATATACTGCTTTTTACCGAACATATACTAATATAAACAAAAAAACCTCTCGGATTGAGAGGTTTATGCACCTGGTGGTACACCCGAATCATCAAAGCGTCTTTCTAAGTTTACGAACTTATTATATTCCTTCACAAAAGCTAATTGAACCGTTCCAACTGGACCGTTACGCTGCTTAGCAATAATGATTTCAATGATGTTCTGATTTTCAGTATCTTTCTCATAGTAGTCTTCACGATATAAAAAGGCTACAATATCGGCATCTTGTTCGATACTCCCTGATTCACGAATATCGGACATCATTGGCCTTTTATCTTGACGTTGCTCAACCCCACGGGAAAGCTGAGATAATGCAATAACAGGAACCTGAAGTTCACGTGCTAATGCTTTTAACGAGCGAGAGATCTCTGATACTTCTTGTTGACGATTCTCGCCGCTTCGACCGTTCCCTTGAATTAACTGTAGATAATCAATTAAAATCATTCCTAGACCGCCTTCTTGCTTCAGACGTCTACATTTTGAACGGATTTCTCCTACGCGTACACCTGGCGTATCATCTATATAAATACCAGCATTAGATAAAGAACCCATCGCCATGGTTAGCTTTCCCCAATCCTCTGATGTTAAGGATCCTGTTCTTAGTCTTTGTGCATCAATATTACCTTCAGCACAAAGCATCCTCATGACAAGCTGCTCCGCTCCCATCTCCAAACTGAAAATCGCTACATTTTCATCTGTCTTGGTTGCTACGTTTTGTGCGATATTCAATGCAAACGCTGTTTTACCTACTGATGGACGTGCAGCAACAATAATTAGGTCATTTCGCTGGAATCCAGCAGTCATATGATCTAAATCCGTAAATCCTGTTGGAATGCCTGTAATATCACCTTTACGATTGTGAAGAACTTCGATGTTGTCATAAGTTTGCACCAAAACATCTTTAATATTTTGAAACACGCCCGTATTTTTACGCTGTGCTACTTCTAAAATATTTTTTTCCGCTTCATTTAATAAGACTTCGACTTCATCTTCTCTCGCATAACCTTCTGAAGCAATATCAGTAGCCGTTCGAATAAGCCTGCGAAGAATAGATTTTTCCTCTACAATTTTCGCATAATATTCAATGTTAGCAGCTGTTGGTACGGAATTAGCTAAATCACTTAGATACGCCACTCCGCCTATTTCTTCTAAGATTTTTTGATTTGCTAAATCTGATGTAACCGTAACTAAGTCAACTGGTTCACCTTGATCTGAAAGTTTTAGCATACACGTAAAAATCTTTTGGTGAGCTGCTCGATAAAAGTCTTCTGGAATTAATAATTCAGACGCTAATGTTAAAGAAGATGGCTCTAGGAAAATTGCCCCTAATACCGCCTGCTCAGCTTCGATATTTTGAGGCGGTAGACGATCAGCAAAAAGATCATTCATAGTTTCTATGCCCCTCTATCGTTTTTTCGATTATCGCAAATGTTGGCGCGAAATTCTTCGCGCCAACGTTTGATTTATTCTTATTTTAACCCTACTATTTATAGACTAATCTCGCTTACCATTAGTTTTGTTCTGTTACATGAACCTTAACTGTAGCCGTTACTTCTGGGTGTAATTTCACAGGTACATTTGTATAGCCAAGCGCACGAATTGCATCATCTAGCTCAATTTTACGCTTATCAATTTTGATATTATGCTTTTTCTTTAGCTCTTCTGCAATTTGCTTGCTTGTAATAGAACCAAATAAACGGCCGCCTTCACCTGATTTAGCTTTTAATTCTACTGTCAAAGATTCGAGCGTGTTCTTTAGCTCTTTACAATTTTCTAGCTCTTGAGCAGCTTCTTTTTGCTCTTTTTTCTTTTGAGCATCTAATACTTTTACATTACCACCTGTTGCTTCAACAGCATATCCATTTTTCAATAAGAAGTTATGTGCATAACCATCGGCTACGTTTTTAACCTCTCCTTTTTTACCTTTTCCTTTTACATCTTTTAAGAAAATTACTTTCATGACTTTTTCCCTCCATCCAAGTATTCATCAATTGCTTGTTTTAGTAGCTCTTCTGCTTGATCTAACGTCATGTTTTGTAACTGAGTAGCTGCATTAGTTAAATGACCGCCGCCTTGCAAGCTTTCCATAATTACCTGAACGTTGATATCACCTAGCGAGCGAGCACTGATTCCAACAAGCTGATCTCTTCTTTTTGAAATAACAAATGAAGCGACAACTCCGCTAATCGATAATAACGTATCAGCAGCTTGTGCAATCAACACTTGATCATACGTTTCGGCTTCATCTGCTCTTGAGATAGCAATCCCTGCTTTATAAATTTCCGCATGCTCGATAAAACGAGCTCTTTGCACATATTGATTAATGTCTTCTTTAAGGAATTTTTGAACAAGGACTGTGTCAGCCCCTTGAGACCTTAAAAAGGACGCAGCATCAAACGTTCGAGAACCGGTTCTAAGCGTAAAACTTTTCGTATCTACAATAATCCCTGCCAATAAAGCAGTTGCTTCTAGCATATCAATTTTAAAACGCTTAGGCTGATATTCTAACAGCTCTGTCACTAGCTCTGCAGTAGAGGAAGCATATGGTTCCATATATACGAGTAAGGGATCTTCAATAAAGTCCTCACCTCGTCTGTGGTGATCAATGACCACAACGTTTTCAACCCGATTTAATAATCGTTCTTCAATTACAAGCGAAGGCTTATGAGTATCGACGACGACAAGTAGCGTATCGTCACTCACCAGATTAAGCGCCTCATCAGGGGTAATGAATCGTTCCCAAAGATCCGGATTTTTCTTAATCTCTTCTAGAAGCCTCTTTACACCAGTGTCAATATGTTGAGGATCTAAAACGATAAATCCATCTTTTTGATTTACTTGTGCTACTTTTAAAATACCAATCGCAGCGCCTATCGCATCCATATCTGGATATTTATGGCCCATAATAATAACCTGACCACTTTCCGTGATAAGCTCTTTTAAGGCATGAGAAATGACGCGTGCACGTACTCTCGTACGCTTTTCCATTGGATTTGTTTTACCACCATAAAACTTAACTTTACCATTTGGTTGCTTAATCGCTACCTGATCCCCACCACGTCCTAATGCTAAATCAAGGCTGGATTGGGCTAATGCACCTAATTCAGGTAATGGAGAGGTTCCAGTGCCGATTCCCACGCTTAGTGTAAGCGGTATATTCTGTTTGGATGTTTCTTCACGCACTTGATCTAAAATTGAAAACTTACTGCGTTCAAGATGAAGTAACGTTTGCTCATTCATGATTGCAATAAACTTCTCAGAAGATGTACGCTTGATAAAGATACCATATTCTTGAGCCCAATGATTAAGCAGAGAAGTAACTTGGCTATTCAAGTTACTTTTCACTTGGTCATCCATTCCTTGTGTAAGCTCATCATAGTTATCTAAGAAAATAATACCAATGCTGGTTCTCTCATCAGCATACAATTTTTCGATTTCAATCTGCTCTGTAACATCGAAAAAGTAAAGTAGACGTTCTTCTCTTTTGATAATTACTTTAAATTTTCTTTCATGCAAAGTGACTACTTCTGTCTCAACTTCTTGTTTAATTAACGGAACAACACTTTCGGCTACATCATATAAAGAACGTCCTACTAATGAATCCTCATCGAAACAAGAAGCTAAGAAAGGGTTAGTCCATTGAATTTGATATTCATCATTAAACAACATAATCCCAATAGGCATCTCCATCAATGCCTCTTCTCCCACCTTTTTTACTCGGTGAGAAATCATTGAGATATATTTTTCAAGCTCGTCTACTAACATTCGCTCCATTTTAATAAATAGCAGCAAGGTGATAAGTAAAAGAACAAATCCCCCTACCCCAATCATCCAGTTATGATATGTCACTACTCCTACTAAAATAAGAGCAATACTGTACAGTAAATAAAATGGATAACGAATGATATTTTTCTTTGTAAAGACAGGCATCTGTTTCAGCTCCTAATCTTTAAGTTCCACATTAACTTTTATTTATCGACATTCCCGATACGCTTGCGTAAATTAAATCCTAAATCAATTATACCTAAGATACGTACAAATTGAAGGAGAATCGGCAGAATAAATGCCAAAATTGTTACAACCACTGGAATTGCTTTCGAATAACCTTTTTGATATGAAAAGTAAAAGATAAAAGAAAATCCTTGTAACATGACTAACATTTGCAAGGCCATCGCTAAATTTAAGATGGCGATAAACATAAATGATCCCTCTTCAAAATTAAATGAAGGAAATGATAAAATTAATACAATTAAATAGTACCAAATTACACTTTTAGGTAATTGCAGTTCACGAAATGGTGGAAATGATTCAATATCATGCTTCAAACGCTTTAATACAGATGCAGCGATTAACTGAGAAAAGAAGGCACAAACAACCCCCAACATGACAATAAACAGTGGAAGTAAATATTTAAAAGTTGTAATGGTTTGTTCCAACTGTTGAATCTGTTCATCTGTAACGGTTTGTCCTAAACTTTTCATCATATCAACGCTTTGATCAATTGACTGATTCAACGCATTGTTCATTTCACTAATTAAGTTAACATTCATAAGCAAACTTGATAGCACAAACATTAGCAAAAATGCAAGGCTAAAAGCAATGGTTCCACCTAACAATACGCTGTATCGCGCTTTTTTCTGTTGATACAAGTAGCCAATTACAATACCGCTTATACCAAAAACCATTGTTGCTGGTAATGTTACAACTGTCCCAAATAATAATGTTAACAATAAAGATACAATAAAAAACAGAATAGATCTTTTTACACCATGTCTAACTGTATAAACAATAAACGGTACAGCAAGAGCAAGAGTTAAAAACCCACCAATAACCGGTATGTATAGGAGAAACAACAACAGCGCTACAAAAAGGGCTAAAAGTGCTGCTCCTTCGGTAATATAACGAATCCCTTTCACAACTTCACCTCGTATTGTATAAACTATTACTTATTGTATCGATTCAATACAAGAGAAGCAACTATTTCACCAGTTTATCTATTTAGATGTAAAAAGAGACAGCAAGGAAGTCCTCACTGTCTCTTTTTATATTCATTATTCACCTGAAACATATGGTAATAATGCCATTTGACGAGCGCGTTTGATAGCGATCGTTAATTTACGTTGGTATTTAGCGCTTGTTCCAGTTACACGACGAGGTAAAATTTTACCACGCTCTGAAACGAATTTTTTAAGCATATCTACATCTTTGTAGTCGATGTGAGTGATGCCGTTTGCTGTGAAGAAACAAACTTTACGACGTCTGTTACGTCCACCTTTACGTCCACCTGCCATTGAAATACGCCTCCTTCCCTTTTAAACTCTATCCGATTGTATACTTCGCACTTATCACTTTTTAGAATGGTAAGTCATCATCAGAGATGTCGATTGTTTCACCATTATTTGCAAATGGATCATTATCAACGCGAGTATAACCTTGATTACCTGAGTTACGGTTCTGATTATCTCCAAATGGAGAGCCTTGTCCAGATCCACCAGTGTTAGCAAAGTTATTGCGTTGCATATCCCCGCCACCACTTTTTGGTTCTAAGAATTGCACACTTTCTGCCACAACCTCTGTTACATAAACTCGACGACCGTCTTGTCCTTCATAACTACGAGATTGCAAACGTCCATCAACACCAGCTAAACTACCTTTTTTCAAAAAGTTTGCTACATTTTCAGCAGGACGACGCCATACGACACAGTTAATAAAGTCTGCCTCACGTTCACCCTGTTGATTTGTAAATGCGCGGTTTACTGCTAGCGTGAATGTTGCAACTGCAGCTCCATTGGGGGTATAACGTAATTCAGGATCTTTCGTCAAGCGTCCTACGAGAATTACGCGATTCATCATCAGAACCACTCCTTAAGGAAAAAACTATTTATTTAAACGAAAAATTAAGCTTCTTGTTTAACAACGATATGACGGATAATGTCTTCGTTGATCTTAGCAAGACGATCAAACTCAGAAACTGCTTCTGAAGTCGCTGCCACGTCAAGAATCATGTAGTAACCATCGCGGAAATCGTTGATTTCATAAGCTAAACGACGTTTACCCCATTCTTTAACGTTTGCAACTTCTGCACCATTGTCAGTTAAAACACCGTTAAAGCGTTCAACTAATGCTTTTTTTGCTTCGTCATCAATGTTTGGACGGATGATGTACATTACTTCATACTTTCTCATCACTGTCACCTCCTTTTGGTCTAACGGCCCTAAACGGGCAAGGAGCAATAATTATATTACTCACAATTTAAAATTATATCATGTGAACTTTCGAAACGCAATGATATTAAAAGAGTTTCATTCAAAAGAAAAAAAGCACGGCCTAGAGCCGTACTTTTTTATACGTTAAATCTAAAGTGCATAACATCGCCATCTTTAACGATGTATTCTTTTCCTTCAAGACGAACTTTTCCCGCTTCACGTGCAGCTCCCATTGTTCCAGCTGCTAGTAAATCCTCATAAGATACTGTTTCAGCACGGATGAACCCACGCTCAAAGTCTGTATGAATGATACCAGCACATTCAGGTGCCTTCATGCCTGTTTTGAATGTCCATGCGCGTACTTCTTGCTCACCAGCTGTGAAGTATGTTGCAAGGCCTAATAAATCATAAGTGGCACGAATTAATTGGTCTAAACCTGATTGCTCAATTCCAAGCTCTTCAAGGAACATTTCCTTTTCTTCACCTTCAAGCTCAACAATTTCAGATTCAATACGAGCACAAACTACAATTACTTCTGCGCCTTCTTCTTTCGCGTATTCACGTACTTTCGCTACATATTGATTTGATGATGCATCCGCTACCTCATCTTCTGATACGTTCGCTACATACAGAATTGGTTTAATTGTTAAAAGGTGTAGCTGCTTAGCAAGCTTTAATTGCTCATCAGTAAATGAAACAGAGCGAGCAGGTTGTCCAGCTTCAAAAGCTTCTTTTAACTTTTCTAAGATTTCATACTCATACATCGCTTCTTTATCTTTTTGCTTTGCCATCTTTTGAACGCGACCAATTCGCTTGTCCACCGTTTCTAAATCAGCTAGAATTAACTCTAAATTAATTGTCTCAATATCTGAAATAGGATCTACTTTCCCTGAAACGTGAGTAATATTCTCGTCTTCAAAACAACGTACTACGTGACAAATCGCATCTACTTCACGAATGTGAGATAAAAATTTATTTCCTAATCCTTCGCCTTTACTCGCACCTTTTACAATTCCGGCAATATCTGTAAATTCAAATGCTGTTGGAACTGTCTTTTTAGGTTTTACAAGCTCAGTAAGTTTATCTAAACGCTCGTCAGGAACTTCTACAATCCCAACGTTCGGATCAATTGTACAGAAAGGGTAGTTAGCAGATTCTGCTCCCGCTTGTGTAATTGCATTAAATAAAGTTGATTTTCCAACGTTCGGAAGACCAACAATTCCAGCTGTTAAAGCCATATGATTATTCACTCCTCTTTTATATAACCGAAAACCAGTTAACCTTTCACAATTATAGTAATTCACATTTGAAAACACAAGCTTTATTGACTGGAAAAGCGTGTCCTAATCCTTCATTTATATGAATTACTTTTTCAGTTATTCTTCATGCTTTACTAAAATCTTTTTCATTTTTCGAGCAAAATCCTTACGAGGAATCATGACACTATGACCACAGCCTTCGCATTTAATTCGAACATCCATTCCCATTCGAATTATTTTCCATCTATTCTCTCCACAAGGGTGGGGCTTTTTCATTTCTACAATGTCATTTAAACCAAATTCTTTTTGATTCAATTACTGTGACCTCCTTGATTTTCTCGATGATTTAATACACTTTTTTGATCTTCACCACGATTATACATAATCATCTTCGCAAAAGGAACTTCAATACCATATTCGTTTAATCTCATTCTTACTTCTTTACGAATCATACGTGAAATGTGAAAATGTCTCATCGGCTTCACTTCACTTGTAATACGCATAACGACTTCATTTGCTTGCATTGTTTGAACTCCTAGTAATTCTGGTGTTTTTACCATATCTTCATATTTCCCAGGCAATTCTTCTAATAACTCCAGAATAATTTTTTCTGCTTTTTGAATATCTTCCTCATATGAGATACTAACATCCACAAATGCGATACTATTATGCAGCGAAAAGTTTGTCACTTCTATAATGCTTCCATTAGGCAAGATATTAATTTCTCCTGTCCAACTTTTAATTTTAGTTGTCCGCAAACCAATTTCTTCGACAGTGCCTTCAAATGCACCGATTCGTACATAATCTCCTACAGAGAACTGATCTTCAAATATAATAAAGAAGCCTGTAATAACATCCTTTACTAGATTTTGAGCACCAAATCCTACTGCTAAACCAACGATTCCAGCTCCTGCTAATAGTCCTTTTACCTCGATTGTCATCGTTTCTAAAATCATGACAAGCGCAATAAAGTATACCGCATACGTAAATACATTTTGAATTAAACGTACTAGCGTTGCTTCTCTTCGTTCTGAAATACGCAGTGGGCTCTTTGTCCGAACCTCTATCATTTTGTTTAAAAACATTTTCCCAAATCGAATTAACAGCATTGAAACAATAATAATGAGTACTACTTTAATAAAACCTATACCTATGTTAGCCCACGTTTCTTCTTTAAAGAACGTTTGAAAAGCTGTTTTAAAAAAAGCTTGAATTGATTCCATGTTGCAAGCTCCCATTCTCATGATTGTCATAATATTTTAGTTTATTTTAGCAAGTTTTATTTAATTTTTGTAGATATTTCGTATCGGATAAATTAGTAAAGCCGCTAATAAGAATAGATTAACCATACCATATAACGGGTATAGAACAGCAATTAACTTAGAAAAACCTAGCTTTGTAAATGGAATCATAATGATGACAAATATAATTGCCATTTTCCATAACGCAGTATTTTCACTCCTACGAAACCTAGTTGTTAAACCTAGTATCCCCGATACCGCTGTTGTATAGATAGCAACTAATAATAATACACTCATAATGATTAGCATAAAAAACGGGAAACTTTTCATTATAGCAAATAACGGAATTTCGTAATCTGGTAACAAATCTGAAACCTGTAAAAGTGATTCATTATAAACAAAGGATAAAACACCAATTAACAAACCACTTCCAATGGAAGCGATATGAATCTCTACTTTTGTTTTAATCTCATTTCCAATGGTTGTGAGAACTGCAACGAGAGGGAGGATATTTAAAGCTGTAAAAGTAAATCCTGAAGACCAATTGTGCTGATGATGCCAGTCAATGTCCAAAACATGCTGACTTTTTAAAATAAAGAAAAGAAGGACGCTAATTAAACCGATAACGAGTACAGGCATAATGTAAGAATTAATCGAAAGCATTCCTTGAATACCTTTAATAAACACAAGAATAATTAACAAGCTAAAGGTCATAATTCCCAACCAATAAGGAAGCTGAAATGTTTCTAACGTAGCACCTCCACCTGCAATCATAATAACTGTTGTTGAAAATAAGTAAAAAATGATTAAGCTATCATAAAGAAACGCCCACCTTTTTCCAAACACTTCAATAAGTAATGGATAAAATTGATTAGTTTTCAATTGAAAACTAATACTCATAATCACGTTGCAGCAAATAATGAAGATAACAGTAAACAAAAGCAGAGCCAGTCCACTTTCTTCGCCAAAAAATTGCCAAAGTTCTCTTCCAGATGCATAGCCCGCTCCAATAATTGTACCTAAAATAAGAAACATCCATTTAAAGCCCTGCTTCAACATAAATTCCTCCTTTAAGCCAAATGTATGTATAGAATGTTAAGAATCTTCGTATACTGTTACTACTATGTATAAGGAGTGGAACCTATGAATCTAAAATCCTCCTTCTTTGAGAAAACATCACGTTCAATTCGCATTTTCCATGATGAAGAATTTGCTGCTCAACAATTAAGCAAACAGCTAGGACTGTTACTTCCAACTGATCCTGCTAGACCGGTCGTGATTGTTTGTATCGGAACAGACCGCTCAACTGGAGATTCATTAGGACCATTAGTAGGTACGAAATTAAAAGAAAAAAGCCTTTCTCATTTTCATATATACGGCACATTAAAAGACCCCATTCATGCTGTAAATTTAAAAGATACTTTAAAAATCATTCAGAAAGAATTTGATAATCCTTTTATTATAGGCATTGATGCTTGTTTAGGAAGGATGAAGAGCGTAGGATCTGTTTCATTAGGAATAGGGCCGGTAAAGCCTGGGGCAGGCGTCAATAAAGAGTTACCTCCTGTAGGTGATATTCATATGACTGGGATTGTAAATGTTAGCGGTTTTATGGAGTTTTTTGTACTACAAAATACAAGGCTTTATTTAGTAATGAGCATTGCGGAACTAATTGCTACTAGTATTCAATATGCTTACCAAACCAGTAGAGGACCATCTGTTTCCTTGTCATCTCATAGCTATCGATTAGAATATGAAAAATAAAAAGGTTGTCCTAATTATTAGGACAACCTTTTTATTCTTGATCAATTGAAATATGTTCTAATAACTCTAATAGACGATTTAAATCATCTTGAGTAAAGAATTCAATTTCAATCTTTCCCTTTTTTTTGTTTCTCGTAATATTTACGGGAGTACCTAGCTTTTCTCGCAACTTTGTTTCATTTTCTTTAATAAAAATATCTTTTGTTTTTTTAGCTTTTTCTTTATCTGTTTCACGTGAAACAGATTGGTTGAGCTGTGATACATAAACTTCTAATTGTCGAACATTTAAATGCTCTTTTTTTATTTTTTCAATTACTTTTGGAAGTAATGATTTGTTTTTTAATCCGGCTAATGTACGGCCGTGTCCCATTGAAATTTCGTTACTTGAAATGAGCATTTGTACTTCTTCTGGAAGCTGTAACAAGCGTAAATAATTCGCAATATGCGGTCGACTTTTTCCTAAGCGAGCTGCTAATTGCTCTTGTGTCATATCAAGTTTTTCAATAAGAAGGTGATAGGCCATTGCTTCTTCAATTGGAGTTAAGTCCTCACGCTGTAGATTCTCAAGCAGTGCTAACTCCATCATTTGCTTTTCCGAAAAATCTTTTACAATAACAGGAACGGTTGTTAAATTCGCTTCTTTTGCTGCTCTAAATCTACGTTCTCCAGCTAGAATCTCATATCCTTTAATACTTCTTCTAGCAACAATCGGTTGTAGAATGCCATGGTGTAAAATGGACTGCTTTAACTCCTCGATTGCTTCTTGCTGGAACGTTTTACGCGGTTGATAAGGGTTTGGCCTTAGTTCGTTGATATCGATATCCTGAATCGAATCAGTAGCTTGTGTATCTAACCCTGAAAATAAGGCATTAATCCCTTTACCTAATCCTTTCGCCATTATATATCACTTCCTTCGCAAGTTCCATGTATACCGCAGCCCCTCTAGACTTTGCATCATATAAAATAACTGGTGCACCATGGCTAGGTGCTTCACTAAGACGAACATTTCTTGGAATAATCGTTTGATAAACACGTTCTTGGAAATACTTTTTTACCTCAGCAGTAACTTGGAGTCCTAAATTTGTGCGTGCATCTAACATTGTTAATAGGACACCTTCAATTCGAAGGTGATGATTTAAATGTTTTTGTACTAATCTTACTGTGTTGAGTAGCTGACTTAGACCTTCTAACGCATAATATTCACACTGAACAGGAATCAATACTGAGTCTGCTGCTGTTAAGGCGTTTAATGTCAATAAACCTAAAGAAGGGGGGCAATCAATAATAATATAATCATATTGATCTTTCACTGTTTCTAATGCCCTTTTTAAGCGTACTTCCCTGGAAATAGTTGAAACAAGCTCAATTTCTGCACCTGCTAATTGAATTGTTGCAGGGATAATTGATAAGTTTTCAACAGCTGTTGGACAAATGACCTGCTTTGTATCCATATCTTCTACAACAACATTATAGACACAAGCATCTACATCTGCTTTTTCAATTCCTACACCGCTTGTTGCGTTTCCTTGCGGATCACCATCTACTAACAGTACTTTTTGACCATGCTGCGCTAAACATGCACCTAGATTGACAGCAGTAGTCGTTTTTCCAACTCCACCTTTTTGATTAGCAACCGCCACTATTTTCCCCAAGTTGTCACCTGCTTTCATTTCCTATCCAATTATTGTTCTTACTTTCATTTAGTGCTTAGACTAATTATAAAAAAGCCTCATCGTAAACGGATGAGGATTATTTTAATCTTTATTTCTTTGGAATTTTAATCGTAAACTGATAGTACTCCTCAAATTCCTCTTCTTCTGTATTCAGCTTAATTCCACTATCATTAACCATTGTTAAAGACTGACGAATTGTGTTCATAGCAATACGAGTATCTTTACTAAATGCTTTTCGTTTTGCCCGTGGCTTTTTCACCTGTGTTTCTAATAATTTAGCTACACGTTCTTCCGTTTGTTTAACATTAAGCTTACCCTCTATAATGTCATTCAAAAGCTGAAGTTGCTTTTCTTCATTTTTAAGAGGAATAAGTGCTCGTGCATGTCTTTCTGTAATTAGTTTTTGTTTAATAGCGTCTTGTACAAGAGAAGGAAGTTTTAATAATCGAAGTTTATTCGCAATCGTTGATTGGCCTTTGCCTAGTCGCTGAGCAAGCGCTTCTTGCGTAAGATTATGTAACTCTAATAATTTCGCATAGGCTAATGCCTCTTCAATCGCCGTTAACTCTTCTCTTTGTAAATTTTCAATTAATGCTACTGACGCTGTCTCAGTATCATTAAAATCTTTTATAATAGCAGGAACTCTTTCCCAACCAAGTGACTGAACTGCTCGCCAGCGACGCTCACCAGCAATTAACTCATACTCATTATCACCGACTGGTCGAACAACAATTGGTTGTATAATACCATGTGTATGAATAGTAAGTGCCAGCTCTTCTATTTTAGATTGATTAAAAACCGTACGTGGCTGATAGCGATTGGGAGTAATACTTGAAACCAAAATTTGCTTTACTTCATCTTTTAAAACTTTTTCGACATTTTCAATTTGAGGTTTTTCTGAGGCTACCGAGATAGCTTCATCTTTTTCTTTTAAATTAAAAAAACGTGAAAAAGCAGATTTCATAATCCTACACCACCTTCAGGAAAATCCCGCCTTAAAACTAATTCGATATTTGTCGTTAATATCCTTCTTTGCTCTAGGAAAATGTTAATGTAAAGAATGTTTCTTAAGAAACATTCTTTACATTAGAGTGCCTTTTGTCCCACTTATTCGAGTGGTGATTTAATAGGCATTCCTGGTTTTCTTGGATATTTCTTTGGCGTTTTTGTTACTTTGTCTACTAAAACAATATAACGCTCGCTTTGTTCAAATGGCAACTGGAAATGTTCAATTTTTTGCACTTTTCCACCTAACACTTTAAAAGATTTTTCACCATTTTTTAATTCATCAGGTGCAGAAGATCCCTTCATTGCAATGAATCGACCGTTTTCCTTTACAAGAGGTAGGCAGAATTCATTTAAAACTGAAATACGCGCTACAGCTCTAGCTGTTACTAAGTCAAAAGATTCACGAATTCCTGCTTTTTTTCCAAACTCCTCTGCTCGATCATGATAAAGTGACACATTTTCAAGACCTAGCTCTTCCGTTAAATGTGTTAAAAATGTAATTCGTTTTTTTAACGAGTCCACAATTGTAACGTGAAGATGAGGGAAGCAGATTTTTAATGGAATACTTGGAAAACCAGCACCCGCTCCTACATCACAAACACTCTCAATAGAATGAAAATCTTGAAAGAAAGCTGCTGATACAGAATCATAGAAATGCTTTTCATACACTTCACCATGTTCTGTAATAGCTGTTAAGTTCATTTTTTCATTCCACTCAACGAGAATTTTATAGTAACGTTCAAATTGATCCAGCTGAGCGGAAGAAAGAGTAATTCCTTTCTCCTCTAGCAACTGTTGAAACTGTGAAATATTCATCGCGTTACCCTTTCTTTTACAAATAGATTAGTCGTTTGAAACTTTTGCAATTTTACCTTGTTCGATATAAACCAGAAGAATTGAAATATCTGCTGGGTTAACTCCGGAAATACGTGATGCTTGGGCTACTGTTAGAGGCCGTACTTCTTTTAATTTCTGACGCGCTTCGTTAGCTAAACCATGAATAGCGTCATAATCAATTAAATCCGGAATTTTTTTGTTTTCTAATTTCTTCAAACGTTCGACTTGCTGCAATGATTTTTGGATATAACCTTCATACTTCGTTTGAATTTCAACCTGCTCAGCTACTTCTGGATGAATTTCCGTTTCTGCAGGGACAAGTTGGCCAATATGATCATATGTCATCTCTGGTCTTCTTAGCAGCTCAAGGGCACGAATACCGTCTTTTAATTCACTACCACCTGCGCTTCTAATTACGCTTTGTACGTGTTCATTCGGCTTAATGATTGCAGCATGCAGACGATTTTTTTCAGCTTCAATCTCTGCCTTTTTAGCTTGGAACGAAGCATAGCGCTCTTCGCTAATTAGACCGATTTTATATCCAACATCCGTTAAGCGTAAATCTGCATTATCATGGCGGAGAAGTAAACGATATTCTGCGCGTGATGTTAATAAACGATAAGGTTCATTTGTACCCTTTGTTACTAAATCATCGATTAAAACCCCAATGTAAGCATCTGCTCGACCTAAAATTAGCTCTTCCTTACCTAAAGCGCGACAACCAGCATTAATACCAGCAAGCAGACCCTGACCCGCCGCTTCTTCATAACCAGATGTTCCATTAATTTGACCTGCTGTATAAAGGTTTTTCACTTGTTTTGTTTCTAATGTTGGCCATAGTTGTGTTGGTACAATAGCATCGTACTCAATCGCATAACCAGCACGCATTAACTGAGCTTTTTCTAACCCAGGAATTGTTTCAAGCATCTTACGTTGAACATGTTCTGGTAAGCTTGTTGATAAACCTTGTACATAAACTTCTTGAGTGTGGCGGCCTTCAGGCTCTAAGAAAATTTGATGGCGTGGTTTATCATTAAAGCGAACAACCTTATCTTCAATTGAAGGACAATAACGTGGACCTGTCCCTTTAATCATTCCAGAATACATCGGTGATAAGTGAAGGTTATCGTCAATAATTTGATGAGTTGTTTCACTTGTATATGTTAACCAACAAGGTAGTTGATCCATAATAAATTGTGTTGTTTCATATGAAAAAGCGCGTGGCAAATCATCACCAGGCTGAATCTCCGTTTTACTGTAATCAATCGTCTGGCTGTTAACACGCGGAGGAGTACCCGTTTTAAAGCGTACCATCTCTAAACCAATCTCTTCTAAGTGTTCCGATAACTTAATAGCCGGCTGTTGATTATTAGGACCACTTGAATACTTCAGTTCCCCTAAAATAATTTCTCCACGAAGGAACGTACCCGTTGTAATAACAACTGTTTTTGCTTTATATTCCGCTCCTGTTTGTGTCACTACTCCTGTACAAACACCATCTTCAACGATTAATTTTTCAACCATCCCTTGAACAAGTGTTAGATTCTTTTCATTTTCAAGTGTTTTTTTCATTTCATGTTGATAAGCGAATTTATCTGCTTGTGCTCGTAAAGCTCGTACAGCGGGACCTTTACCTGTATTCAACATTCTCATTTGAATGTGCGTTTTATCAATATTTCGTCCCATTTCTCCACCAAGTGCATCAATCTCTCTTACTACAATTCCTTTTGCCGGACCACCTACAGATGGATTACACGGCATGAATGCAACCATATCTAAATTAATTGTTAAAGCTAGTGTTTTTGCGCCCATTCTTGCAGATGCTAGTGCAGCTTCACACCCGGCATGGCCAGCTCCAACAACAATCACATCATATTGTCCACCTTCATAATGCATAAGAATAACCTCCTTTTAACAATTTTTTATTTTCCAAGACAAAATTGAGAAAATAACTGATCAATTAAACTTTCATGTACAGCATCACCAATAATTTCTCCAAGGAGCTCCCACGTTCTTGTTAAATCAATTTGAACAATATCAATTGGAATTCCGCTTTCAATACCTTCAATTGCTTCATTGATTGCGTTTTGAGCTTGTGCTAATAATGCAATATGTCTTGTGTTTGATAAATACGTTAAATCTTGTGATTCAATTGTTCCCGTAAAGAACAAAGAAGAAATAGCTTCTTCTAGCTCTGAAATCCCTTGTTCTTGCAACAAGGAAGTTGTGACAACTGAACGACTTCCAGCAAGATTTTTTACTTCTTCCATATCTAACTTTTGTTCTAAGTCTGTCTTATTAACAATGACAATGTAGTCCATTCCTTTAACTGCTTCAAACAGCTTACGATCTTCAGCTGTTAATTCCTCATTGTAATTGAGAACAAGTAAGATTAAATCCGCTTCTTTTAAATATTGTCTTGAACGCTCTACTCCAATTCGCTCAACAATATCTTCTGTTTCACGAATTCCAGCTGTATCTACTAGTCGTAGAGGTACACCACGAACATTGACATATTCCTCAATTACATCGCGGGTAGTTCCAGGAATGTCCGTTACAATTGCCTTAGTGTCTTGAACTAAGCTATTCAATAGCGAAGATTTTCCAACGTTTGGACGACCTACAATCACTGTTGCTAACCCTTCACGCAAAATTTTACCTTGCTGAGATGTTTGTAGAAGATTATCAATCTCATTTCGAACTCGAGTAGCTTTTTCAATTAATACACGATGTGTCATTTCTTCCACATCATCATATTCAGGATAATCAATATTTACTTCCACATGAGCAAGCGTTTCAAGGATTTCTTGACGTAAACGGCGGATTAAATTAGAAAGTCGACCTTCCATCTGTCCAATCGCTACATTCATCGCTTTATCTGTTTTAGCACGAATTAAATCCATAACAGCTTCCGCCTGTGATAAATCAATACGACCATTTAAAAAAGCACGTTTGGTAAACTCTCCTGGTTCTGCCAGGCGTGCACCATTTGCCAAAACAAGCTGTAACACACGATTAACTGAAACAATTCCACCATGGCAGTTAATCTCAATAATGTCTTCTCTCGTAAACGTTTTAGGGCCTTTCATAATAGAAAGCATCACCTCTTCAATCGTTTGTCCATTTTTAGGATCAACGATATGACCATAATGAATGGTATGAGAAGGTACTTCATTTAAGCTTTTATTTGAAACACTCTTAAAAATACGATCTGCAATACTTACCGCTTCTTCTCCACTTAATCTTACAATCGCAATTGCTCCTTCTCCCATTGGAGTAGAAATTGCAGCAATAGTATCAAAATCTAACATTTGAGTTTCACCTCATCCCTTTGGACTAGTTATACTATTATTAAAACGATTTTTTACTATCGTTCACATTTTTATAAAAACAAAAACATGCCTTATTAAAATTAAGGCAATCAACTAACTAGGATACCACAATTCAATCAATAAAAAAATGAATAGTAGTTATGCACAATCTCAAAATAAACAGTACGTATTATTTTAACTTATCCACATGTGAATAACAATTGCTATCTTTCGTTTTTGTTTTTTTAAACATAAAAAAAGTACTAATCACTTGTGATTAGTACTTTTAAAGACTGAATGTGCAGGACGCATGAGTACACATCGCTTTGGTTCTTCTCCAACAGATAAAGTCTCTACTTTTTTATTCTTAGCAAGTGCTTGATGAATAACTTTTCGCTCATGTGCAGGCATAGTTTCCAACTGCACTGATCGATTTGTACGTAGTACTTGATGGGCCATTTTTTCTGCTAACTGAACCAGCGTTTCTTCTCTTCTCTCACGGTAATTCTCTGCATTCAAAGTAATTTTAAAATAATGTTTGCTATAACGGTTTGCTACCAGTTGTGTTAAAAGCTGGAGCGCGTTAATCGTTTGTCCACGCTTACCGATTAATAGACCAATTGAAGAGCTTGAAATATGAATTTCACATTGTCTTGAGGTTTTTTTCACTTCAATTGCTGTTTCAATTCCCATTTGCGCTGTCACATCGTTAATATATGCTACAGCTTCTTCAACAGGATCTATTATTTTCTTTACATGAACAACAAAAGGCTTCCCTTTAAAAATTCCTAAAAAACCTTTCTTACCTTGTTCAATAATGGTAATCTCTGCTTTTTCTTTTGAAATATTTAATTTTGAAAGAGCTTGATTGACGGCTTCCTCAACAGTTGGAGCTGTTACCGTTATATCTTTCATTTTTTAGCTCCTTGAGAGGCAGGAGAACCTGCTTTTAAGTCTGGTCCTTTGATAAAGTACGTCTGTACAATCATAAAGATATTTCCCACAACCCAGTATAATGATAGAGCTGCCGGAAAGTTAATTGCAAAGACTACAATCATGATTGGCATTAACCATAGAAGCATTGCCATTTGAGGATTCTGATTTGCATTTCCTGCCATCATCATTTTCTGCTGAATAAATGTTGTAATACCCGCAATGATTGGTAATGCAAAATACGGATCACGTGACCCTAAATCAAACCATAAAAAGCTGTTATTTGCAATCTCTTCCGTTCTAGTAATAGCATGGAAGATACCAATTAAAATAGGCATCTGAATTAAGATTGGAAAACAACCTGCTAAAGGGTTTACATTGTACTTTTGGAAAAGCTGCATCGTCTCTTGCTGTAACTTTTGCTGAGTTTTTGCATCTTTTGAGCTATACTTTTCCTTTAACTTTTGCATTTCAGGTTGCAAAACCTGCATTGCTTTTGTATTTTTCATTTGTTTAACCATTAAAGGTAAAATTAATAATCGAATTAGAATAGTAACAATGACGATGGAAAAACCGTAGCTACCAAGTAAATTCGCAAAGTATACAATTACCATAGAAAGCGGATAAACGACATACTCATTCCAAAAACCTTTGCTATCAGCAGTAATCGGCTGATTAATTTCCGTACATCCAGCCAAAACCGTCAAAAGAAAGGCAAGTGTAATTCCTAGTAAAACTTTCTTTCTCACCTTTGCTCCTCCTTTAATAAGTTCCAACTCCCAAAACTGAGAGTTTGTCAAACACCATTATATAAGGATATAGTAGAAAAACAACATTTATTGTGAGTTCTTTTCCTCAGTTCGTGAACTATTGAGCCTATGCTGATAAAGCTTTGCTCTTTTAAACACATGCTGTAAACTTTTTTTAACTTCTTCATATTCCATCTCTGCTGCTGGCTTTCTAGCTATCACAATATAGTCTTTATCTTGTTTGAGATATGGTGCAATTTCAAACATGACCTGACGAGCTAGTCGCTTCACTCGATTTCGAGTAACAGCGTTTCCAATTTTTTTACCGACGGAAAAACCCACACGGAAATGCTGAAGTTCTGGTTGATCTAGTACATATATAACAAATTGACGGTTCGCAAATGAATGTCCTTTTTGAAAAACCTTTTGAAACTCTTCATTTTTCTTGATCCGGTATTTTTTTTTCATTTTAACACTCCTACCCTTTTTCAGGCACGTTTCCACCATGAATTCCATAAAGGATTAGAGGCAAACTTGTCCATTAAGTGAAAAAAAGACCACTGACGTCTCAGTGGTCTATTATGCTGATAATACTTTTCTTCCTTTACGACGACGACGAGCTAAAACTTTACGTCCGTTTGCTGAGCTCATACGAGAGCGGAAACCGTGTACCTTGCTACGCTTACGTCTGTTTGGTTGGTAAGTTCTTTTCATCTATAAACACCTCCTCGAGGAATAACTGAAAAAGACAGTCCTAACAATTATAATGAAAATAAGTAGAAATTGCAATGTTATTTATAAAATAATAAATGCTTTTTCTAAATCCTTCTCAACATTCTTCTTAAAATCTTCTCCATTGTAATATTGTTGCCGTCTACTTGTCCATAGAAAATCGATACTTTCCTTCTTCTTTTTTATAGACAGATCTCTATCTCTACTTAAACTACCGATTAACTCAATCTCTTCCTCATTTTTAACCCCTTAAACAAAACTACGACATTTTTCTAAGATTTTATTCATAAAAAGTCGTTTTTTGTACTGTGGATAAGTTTTTTCGACAAATTTAACAATCCACTTTGCTTATCTACAAGTGGTACACATCATCTTGTGTTGTGGAAAACTTTACTCCACAAGGTGTAGTGATTGTGGATAAGTTTCGAAAATCCGTTGCAACAACCGTTATTCTTTGATATTATATTTTTGTTTTCACTCTTAATTACTTTTCCACATATCATTGTTATCCACATATTGTGGAAAAGTTGTGGACATGTTTTCCACCCTTGTTATGAACTGTTATCCACAACATGTGGAATATGTCGAATAGTTGCTTTTCTTCTATAATATATATTTACCCACATAATAGCAATTGAATAAATATAAACTTTTTATGCATAAACGTTTTTGTTACTTGTACAAAACTTGTACAAGTCGTTATTTTAATGGAAAAGGAGGCTGACTTCTTTGGAAAATATTCATGATTTATGGAACGGAGCATTAGCTGAAATTGAAAAGAAGTTGAGTAAACCAAGTTTTGAAACATGGTTAAAATCAACAAAAGCTCACGCTCTACAAGGTGATACACTTATTATCACAGCGCCCAATGACTTTGCCAGAGATTGGCTAGAGTCTAGGTATTCTAACTTAATTGCTGAAACATTGTACGATTTGACCGGGGAAGAACTAGATGTAAAATTTATTATCCCTTTAAATCAATCTGAAGAAGAGTTTGATTTAACTCCTCCTAAAAAGAATGTAAGCAAAGAAGATGGACACGAATTCCCACAAAGTATGCTTAATTCCAAATACACGTTTGATACTTTTGTTATTGGTTCTGGTAACCGCTTTGCTCATGCTGCTTCCTTAGCAGTTGCAGAAGCACCAGCCAAAGCTTACAATCCACTTTTTATTTATGGGGGAGTAGGGCTTGGAAAAACCCACCTCATGCACGCAATAGGTCACTATGTGCTTGATCATAATCCAGATGCAAAAGTTGTATACCTATCTTCTGAGAAATTCACCAATGAATTTATTAACTCAATTCGTGACAACAAAGCGGTGGAGTTTCGTAATAAGTATAGAAATGTCGACGTTTTACTTATAGATGATATTCAATTTTTAGCTGGTAAAGAACAAACTCAAGAAGAATTTTTCCATACGTTTAATACGTTACATGAAGAAAGTAAACAAATTGTTATTTCAAGCGATAGACCACCAAAAGAGATACCAACTTTAGAAGATCGTCTTCGCTCTAGGTTTGAATGGGGTTTGATTACAGACATTACGCCACCAGATCTTGAAACGAGGATTGCTATTTTACGTAAAAAAGCAAAAGCTGATGGGTTAGTAATTCCTAATGAAGTAATGCTTTATATTGCTAATCAAATCGACTCAAACATCCGTGAATTAGAGGGTGCTTTAATCCGTGTAGTAGCATACTCCTCATTAATTAATAAAGATATCAATGCAGACTTGGCTGCTGAAGCTTTAAAAGATATTATTCCGAGTTCAAAGCCAAAAATTATTACCATTCAAGATATCCAACAAATAGTCGGACAGCAGTTTAATGTAAAACTTGAAGACTTCAAAGCCAAGAAACGAACAAAATCTGTAGCATTTCCAAGACAGATTGCAATGTATCTATCTCGTGAGCTCACAGACTTCTCATTACCAAAGATTGGCGAAGAATTTGGGGGAAGAGACCACACCACGGTTATCCATGCTCATGAAAAGATTTCAAAGTTGGTTCAAACTGATTCACAGCTCCAAAAACATATTAAAGAAATCAGTGACTCTTTAAAGATCTAATTTTTTCTCTTGTTTTTTGTGTATAAGTGAGATAGGATTGTACACAGTCTGTCCACAGGTGGATAGGCTGTGTACTGGCGTTTTAAGGGGTTATCCACATTTCCACACGCCCTATTACTACTACTACCTTTTTTATAATAAATAAATAAGCTGTTTAAACCGACTTTTAAAATAAAAAGGAGGAAGGATTTCATGAAATTTAAAATTCAAAAAGACTACCTAGTTCAAAGTGTTCAAGATGTAATGAAGGCTGTTTCATCTCGGACAACGATCCCTATTTTGACAGGAATTAAAATTGTTACAACAGAAGAAGGAGTGACTCTTACTGGAAGCGACTCTGATATCTCCATTGAATCATTCATCCCAAAAGAAGAAGATGGAAAAGAAATTGTAGAAATAGAGAAGACAGGAAGTGTCGTTTTACCTGCTCGTTTCTTCAGTGAAATCGTAAAGAAATTGCCAAAAGAAGTTGTAGAGCTAGATGTTCAAAATTTGTTTTTAACAATTATTCGTTCTGGAAAAGCAGAGTTTAATTTAAATGGTTTAGATGCTGAAGAGTATCCACATCTACCACAAATCGAAGAAAATAACGTATTTAGAATTCCTACAGATTTACTTAAAAACATGATTCGACAAACTGTCTTTGCTGTGTCCACCTCAGAAACACGCCCTATCTTGACAGGTGTAAACTGGAAAGTGGAAGGCAAAGCACTAACGTGTATTGCAACAGATAGCCACCGTTTAGCCTTGCGTAAAGCAAATATTCAATCTGAACATGATGTTTCTTATAATGTTGTTATTCCAGGAAAAAGTTTAAATGAATTTAGTAAAATTCTAGATGATTCCAATGAACTGGTTGATATTGTTATGACTGAAAATCAAGTTTTATTTAAAACGAAACATCTTCTGTTCTTCTCACGTCTACTAGATGGGAATTACCCAGATACTTCTCGTCTTATCCCAGCTGACAGTAAGACAGACGTTGTTTTAAACGTTAAAGAGTTTCTTCAGTCTATTGATCGTGCTTCGCTTTTAGCGAGAGAAGGACGTAATAACGTAGTAAAACTATCAACTTTACCAGACGGGATTATTGAAATCTCATCAAATTCTCCAGAAATCGGTAAAGTTATTGAAGAAGTTCAAAGTGAATCAATTGTGGGAGAAGATTTAAAGATTTCGTTTAGTGCAAAGTATATGCTTGATGCATTAAAAGCCCTTGAAGGTACAGATATTAAAATTAACTTTACCGGAGCAATGCGTCCATTTGTTATTCGAACATTAGAGAATGACTCAATGCTACAGCTAATTCTGCCGGTTAGAACATATTGATGTTGAAAGCTACTAGGTTGTTTCTAGTAGCTTTCTTTTCTCAAGGACAATTATTTAGTAGAATAATGATAGATAAAATAATTAGGGAAGTGAGCGGAATATGATGACAACAGAAATTCAGATTTCAACGGAACATATTACATTAGGTCAGTTTTTAAAACTAGCTGATGTTATTCAGACTGGTGGAATGGTGAAATGGTTTTTAAGTGAGCATGAAGTTTATGTGAACGGTGAGTTAGAGGAACGCCGTGGTCGAAAGCTATATCCAGGCGATGAAGTAATAATCCCAGATATGGGTGAGTTTATCATTATATCTTAAGAGTTGGTGAATGGTTTGTACATTAAAGAACTTGCGTTAACAAACTATCGTAATTATGAAAAAACAACGGTTGCTTTTGAAAACAAAGTAAATGTCATTCTAGGAGAAAATGCGCAAGGGAAAACAAACATTATGGAATCAATCTTTGTTTTATCAATGGCAAAGTCACATCGTACCTCCAACGATAAAGAATTGATCAAATGGGAAAGTGAATTTGCAAAGATTTCTGGTGTTGTAGAAAAAGAGCGCGGTCCTGTGACGTTGGATTTAATCATTTCAACAAAAGGTAAAAAAGCAAAATATAATTACATTGAGCAACAAAAGTTAAGTCAATACATTGGTGCTATGAATACGGTTATGTTTGCTCCTGAGGATTTGAATCTGGTGAAGGGTAGTCCCCAAGTGCGGAGAAGGTTTATTGATATGGAGATTGGCCAAGTTTCCCCTGTATACATGCATGACTTAAGCAAATATCAAAAAGTTTTACAGCACAGGAATCAATATTTAAAACAACTTCAAACACGAAAGCAATCTGACCTATCTTTGCTTGATATCTTAACTGCTCAGCTTACAGAAGTAGCAGCTCGTATTTTAAAAAAGCGATTTGAATTTTTGCAGCTTTTGCAAAAATGGGCAGAACCCATTCATTTTGGCATTAGCAGAGGGCTTGAAAATCTGCGTATCGAGTATAAAAATTCGATTGATGTATCAGAAGATGCAGATTTGTCGAAAATGATAGAAGCATATCATGAAAAATTTGATAAAATAAAGAGTAGAGAAATTGATAGAGGCGTTACCTTAATTGGTCCTCACCGAGATGACCTGCTATTTTACGTCAATGAAAAAGATGTTCAAACCTTTGGGTCCCAAGGGCAACAGCGTACAACGGCTTTGTCTTTAAAATTGGCGGAGATTGAGCTAATTAATCAAGAGATTGGCGAGTATCCCATTTTATTACTAGACGATGTTTTATCTGAGCTTGATGATTTCCGTCAGTCTCACTTGTTAAACACGATACAGGGAAAGGTTCAAACATTTGTGACAACCACCAGTATTGAAGGAATTCATCATGAAACTTTAGACAAAGCCGCTACGTTTGAGGTAGAGGCTGGGGTCATACAAAAAATTAAATAGTTTTTTCATACTGATAGCTTTTCAACGTTAATTTTAACAAAGTATGATATCATTATAGTTTTAAGTCTAATGTTTTAAAGCTTACCCTCAAAAATACGAAAGATGAGTTTTGCTTGTCTGAAGCTCCTAAGTGGTTTCCATTCAATTATTTAAGATACGTTAAAAAGAATACAATTATAAACAGTTCGCTGTTAATGAAAAGTGTAGGTGATACATTTGGCAATGGAACAAAAAGAAAAGCAATCATATGATGCTGACCAAATACAAGTGTTAGAAGGATTAGAAGCAGTACGAAAACGTCCGGGAATGTATATCGGCTCTACGAGTGCTAAGGGTTTACACCACCTCGTATGGGAAATTGTTGATAATAGTATCGATGAAGCGTTAGCTGGTTATTGTGATGAAATCAATGTCATAATTGAGAAAGATAATAGCATCACAGTTAAAGATAATGGGCGTGGAATTCCTGTTGGTATGCATGAAAAAATGGGACGACCTGCTGTTGAAGTTATCTTAACCGTTCTTCACGCTGGCGGTAAATTTGGCGGTGGCGGATATAAAGTTTCAGGTGGTCTACACGGTGTAGGAGCATCTGTTGTAAATGCGCTTTCCACTTACCTAGAAGTAAATGTACACCGAGACGGGAAAGTACATTATCAAAAATTTGAACGAGGTGTTCCCGTAGCAGATTTAGAAGTAACTGGTGAAACTGATAAAACTGGTACAGTTATCCACTTTCAGCCAGACGGTGAAATTTTTAACGAAACGTTAGAGTATGATTTTGATACATTGGCAAACCGATTACGTGAATTGGCTTTCTTAAATCGTGGAATTAAAATTACGATTGAAGATAAACGTGAAGAAAACAAAGTGCGTGAATACCATTATGAAGGTGGTATTAAATCATATGTTGAACATTTAAATCGTTCAAAAGAAGTTGTACATGAAGAGCCAATCTATATTGAGGGAAATCGCGACAGTATTTCAGTTGAGATTGCTATTCAATACAATGATAGCTATACAAGCAATCTGTATTCTTTTGCAAATAACATTCATACCTATGAAGGTGGTACACATGAAGCCGGCTTTAAAACAGCTTTAACACGTGCTATTAATGATTATGCACGTAAGAACAATGTGTTTAAAGATAGCGATACAAACCTTACAGGTGAAGATGTACGTGAGGGAATTACTGCAATCATTTCAATTAAACATCCAGACCCTCAATTTGAAGGTCAAACAAAAACAAAATTAGGGAATAGTGAAGCAAGAACTATTACTGATTCTGTATTTGCAGAGCACTTTGAAACTTACCTACTAGAAAATCCAGTAGTAGCTAAGAAAATTGTTGAAAAAGGTGTTATGGCAGCACGTGCTCGAATGGCAGCTAAAAAAGCAAGAGAATTAACAAGAAGAAAAAGCGCATTGGAGATCTCAAATCTACCTGGTAAATTAGCAGATTGCTCTTCAAAGGATCCTTCCATCAGTGAATTGTACATTGTAGAGGGTGATTCTGCAGGTGGTTCTGCTAAACAAGGGCGTAGTCGTCATTTCCAAGCTATCCTACCTTTGCGTGGTAAAATTATTAACGTTGAAAAAGCAAGACTAGATAAAATTTTATCTAATAACGAGATTCGTACAATTATCACGGCATTAGGTACAGGTATTGGAGAAGATTTTGATATTTCTAAGGCACGTTATCACAAACTTGTAATTATGACAGATGCTGATGTCGATGGAGCTCATATTCGTACGCTGTTATTAACATTCTTCTATCGCTACATGAGACAAATTATTGAGTCCGGTTATGTTTACATTGCACAGCCGCCATTATATAAGATCTCACAAGGGAAACGCGTAGAATATGCGTATAACGATAAACAGCTAGAAGAGCTCCTGCCAACGTTCTCAGAAGGATCTAAACCTAACCTACAGCGTTATAAAGGTCTAGGGGAGATGAATCCAGAGCAGCTGTGGGAAACAACAATGGATCCAGATACGCGTACGCTTCTACAAGTTAACTTACAGGATGCGATTGAAGCAGATGAAACATTTGAAATTTTAATGGGGGACAAGGTTGAACCACGCCGTAACTTCATTGAAGAAAATGCAAAATACGTTAAGAATTTAGATATCTAAACAAGATATTTTTTAGAATTAAAAAGAATGTTAAATGGCAGGGTAGAGGGATTTCTATCCTGCGTTTACATATGTGAACTACTATACTGAACTTCGTGAAGGAGGTTCTTATCGATGTCAGATAAACCAAACTCTCAAATTAAAGAAGTAAACATTAGCCAAGAAATGCGTTCTTCGTTTTTAGATTATGCAATGAGCGTTATTGTTTCACGTGCGCTTCCAGATGTACGTGATGGCTTAAAACCTGTTCATCGTCGTATTCTATATGCGATGAATGACTTAGGTATGACTTCGGATAAACCATTTAAAAAATCAGCTCGTATCGTAGGGGAAGTTATAGGTAAGTACCATCCTCATGGTGACTCAGCTGTCTATGAAACAATGGTGCGTATGGCTCAAGACTTCAGCTATCGCAATATGCTTGTAGATGGTCATGGTAACTTTGGTTCTATCGATGGTGATTCAGCAGCAGCGATGCGTTATACAGAAGCAAGAATGTCCAAAATCTCTATGGAGTTATTAAGAGATATCAACAAAGATACGATTGATTATCAAGATAACTATGATGGATCTGAGCGAGAGCCGGTTGTACTACCAGCTAGGTTTCCTAACTTACTTGTAAACGGCTCAGCGGGTATTGCGGTAGGTATGGCAACAAATATTCCACCCCATCAACTCGGAGAAGTTATTGATGGTGTACTAGCTGTTAGTAAAAATCAAGATATTACAATTCCAGAATTAATGGAAATCATACCGGGCCCAGACTTTCCAACCGCAGGTCAAATCTTAGGTATTAGTGGAATTCGTAGAGCTTATGAAACAGGAAAAGGCTCTATTATTATTCGTGCAAAAGTAGAAATTGAAGAACAATCAAATGGAAAACAAACGATTATCGTTAATGAGCTTCCATATCAAGTAAATAAAGCGAAGTTGATTGAAAAGATTGCAGAACTTGCTAGAGATAAAAAGATTGAAGGTATTACAGATTTACGCGATGAATCAGATCGCTCTGGTATGCGTATTGTAATCGAAGTTCGAAGAGATGCAAATGCCAATGTCTTACTAAATAACTTATATAAACAAACATCTTTACAAACAAGTTTTGGTATTAATATGCTTGCTTTAGTGGAAGGGCAGCCGAAGGTTTTAAACTTAAAACAGTGTCTACAGTATTACTTAGACCATCAAGTTGTTGTTATTCGCAGACGTACTGAATTTGAGTTAAGAAAAGCAGAAGCACGTGCTCATATTTTAGAAGGCTTAAAGATTGCTTTAGATAATCTCGATGCGGTTATTGCATTAATTAGAGCTTCTCAGACAACCGATATTGCTAGAGAAGGATTAATGACACAATTCTCACTAAGTGAAAAGCAGGCACAGGCTATTTTAGATATGCGTTTGCAAAAGCTTACTGGGTTAGAGCGTGAGAAAATTGAAGCTGAGTATCAATCTTTACTAGCTTTAATTGCTGAATTAAAAGCGATTCTAGCAGATAATGAAAAAGTGTTGGGAATTATTCGTGAGGAATTAATAGAAGTTAAAGATCGCTTTAATGATGGGCGTCGTACAGAAATTATAGTGGGTGGTTCTGAAGTTATTGAAGATGAAGATCTTATTCCGCGACAAGATATTGTTATTAGCTTAACACATAACGGATATATTAAACGATTACCTGTATCTACTTATAAGAGTCAGAAGCGTGGGGGGCGTGGTATTCAAGGAATGAATACCAATGAAGATGATTTTGTTGAACATCTTTTAACAACTTCTACACACGATACAATTTTATTCTTTACGAATAAAGGTAAAGTATACAAAACAAAAGGATATGAAATTCCTGAGTACGGAAGAACTGCTAAAGGGCTCCCTATTATTAACTTATTAGAAGTAGATAAAGGTGAATGGGTCAATGCTATTATTCGAGTTGATGAGTTCGTTGATGACTGGTATTTATTCTTTACAACAAAACAAGGTATTTCAAAACGTACCCCATTATCTTCTTTTGAAAACATCCGTAATAGTGGCTTAATTGCATTAAGTTTACGAGAAGAGGATGAGTTAATCTCTGTAAAACTAACAGATGGTAAACGTGATATGGTTATTGGTACTAAAAATGGTATGTTGATTCGCTTTAATGAGAATGATGTCCGTTCAATGGGGAGAACAGCAACTGGTGTAAAAGGAATTACTCTTGATTCAGAAGATGAAGTAATTGGGATGGAGATTCTTGAAGAAGAATCAGATATCTTAATTATTACAAAGAATGGATATGGTAAGAGAACACCAGCTAATGAATACCGCATACAGACTCGAGGCGGTAAAGGTCTAAGGACATGTAATATTACAGATAAAAATGGTGATGTAGTCGCATTGAAGTGTGTAACATCTGGAGAGGAGATTATGGTGATTACAGTCAGCGGTGTATTAATTCGTCTGTCTGTCTCTGGAATTTCTCAAATGGGAAGGAACACTCAAGGCGTTAAAGTGATTCGTTTAGGAGATAGTGAGTTTGTTTCTACTGTAGCAAAAGTTCAAACATCTGAAGAAGATGAGGAGCTTGACGAAGAAGTCGACTCAGAACTAGACGTTACCAGTGAAGAATCACCTGAAAATGAGTAAATAGGCAAAAGGTTTTGACAGGAATGTCAAAACCTTTTATTTTTTATAGAAAAGCTTGTATTATCAAAAAGAATCTGGTAGTATATAAAAAGTCAGCAACGAGCTCTTAAATTAAAGTGTTAAAAAGTTGTTGACAACAAGCTCAAAACTTGTTATATTATAGAGGTCGCTTTTGAGCGACATGAAAAAAGAGTTCTTTGAAAACTGAACAAAGCGACAAACGTCAACGTTAATTTTTTAAACTTTTATGAGCAAGTCAAACATTTCTTCGGAGAGTTTGATCCTGGCTCAGGATGAACGCTGGCGGCGTGCCTAATACATGCAAGTCGAGCGAACTGATTAGAAGCTTGCTTCTATGACGTTAGCGGCGGACGGGTGAGTAACACGTGGGCAACCTGCCTGTAAGACTGGGATAACTCCGGGAAACCGGAGCTAATACCGGATAACATTTTCTCTTGCATAAGAGAAAATTGAAAGATGGTTTCGGCTATCACTT